>OY970264.1:810000-4559501 GCA_963715685.1 uncultured Acidobacteriota bacterium
ATTGCTCACAGGCTGGGCCTTCCGAAGCGAATCACGGACATTCTTGAGGGAGAAAGCCTGGTCAACGACGCGACGGGCCTGCTCGCTCTGCAAATTACAACCGTGCTCCTTGTGACCGGGCATACTCCGTCGGTCTTCGAGAGCGTCTGGAAGCTGCTCTATCTGGTGTTTGGCAGCATCGCGATCGGACTGATCGTTGGCAAGCTGATTCACATTCTCGAGCTGAAGATCGTCGACGCGCCGATCGAAATCACGATCAGCCTGATCGCGCCCTATTTCGCGTATCTCGCGGCAGAAGAGGCGCGCGCTTCCGGCGTCATGGCCACAGTCGCGTGCGGGCTTTATCTGGGGCACAAAAGCTCGCTCTACCTTTCGAGAGGCGCCCGCCTGACGGGACAGGCGGTCTGGGAGACGCTTACGTTTGTCCTCAACGGATTCGTCTTCCTGCTGATTGGCATTCAACTGCCTTACATACTGTCGGGAATTCGCACGCACCACCTGGGAGGGCTGCTGCTTTTGGGTCTTTTGTTCAGCGGCGTGGTGATTCTGCTGAGACTGATCTGGATTTACCCCGGTGCGGCGCTGTCGTTCTATATCCGGCGGCATCTGCTTCACCATCGAGAAAGTCTGCCGAACCCCAAGTCGCTCTTTGTCATCGGCTGGACGGGTATGCGCGGAGTGGTTGCGCTGGCGGCCGCGATGTCGCTGCCGAGACTGATGGAGAGCGGCGAACGTGTTCCCGAGCGGAATCTGATGATCTTTCTCACGTTCTGCGTGATCTTCGTGACACTCGTTTTGCAGGGACTCACCCTGCCTCCGTTGATCCGGCATTTGGGATTGGCAGGCGCGGGCGGGCACAATGCCGAGGAAGAACACGCCCGGAGGGAAATGGTCGAGGCGGCGCTCGCGTACCTCGAACAAAGCCGCGAGGGCGCCGAGGACGAATTTGTGCCGGTGTACGACGAACTGGTTCACACGTACCGAAGACGGCTGAACGCGCTTGAGAGCAACCATGAGGCGGAGCCCGGAGCTCGGCCGCGAGACTACGAGCAGTGGAGAGAGCTTTCGCAACAGGTTGGGAAGATTCAGCGCGCGACGGTTCTGCTCCTGCGGAATCAAAACAAGATCAACGACGAAGTGATGAGAAAACTCGAGCGCGAGATCGATCTGAACGAGGCCCGATATGCAGCCTCGGATCATTCGTGATTCTGCCGCAACGAATTTATGGCCGTGAAATCATCTCGATTCATGGCGACGGTGTACAAGATCTGGATGATGCGGCACGTGGACGTGCCGGACGAGATTGCGCGGGCGCTCGCAAAGCAGATGAGAAGGAGCCGTGACAAGGGTGCGGGGCGCAAGGCCGCGAAGGCAAAATACATTCCCGTTGTCGCGACCGTGGGCGGCAAGAGCACGCGGACGACGCTCGTGCCGGCCGGCGGCGGGCGTTACCGAATGCAGATCAATACGGCGCAGCGCAAAGCAGCCGGAGCCGACGCGGGCGATACCGTGAGCGTCGAGCTACGAATCGATTTGGCGTCGCGCGAGGTTTCGGTTCCGGCGGACTTGCGTGCTGCGCTCGCAAAGCATCCGAAGGCCCGCAAATCATTCGAGCAGATGCCGCCAGGACATCGTCGGCAGTTCCTGATGTGGTTCGATCACGCGAAGCAGCCCGAAACGCGGAAGCGACATCTAGAGCGCGCCATCGACCACTTGCTGGAGCGCGCGCTTCTGCGCCCCGAGAAATCCTGAGTTGCGTCTGTTGACTTGCGTAGTGACATGCGCGGACAATCGCGCCGATATTGCCCCGCCGGGAGGGACTCATGCGAACAGGAATCCGGCTCTCAATCTTGTGCGCTGCGATTGCGCTCAGCGCGCCGCAGCTTGCAGCATCACATCAGGCCGAAGCCGCGGGCACTGTGACCATCACTTGCCGAGTGCTCGAAGCTCATACCAGCGCGCATCCCGCCGTGATTGCTGTTGTCTTTCACCAGCGAGACAAGCAGGATCAAGCGCAGATGGGATCGCTATTAGAGAGCCTTGCTAGCGAAAACGTTGAGATGCAGACCGGTGATGGGAATTGGACAGACGTGACGGTCGTGCGGCTGAAGAGCTGCTTCGGGCGTGGGCTGCTTTTGTTGCCCGGGGACGCGCCGCCACTGAAAGAGCGCGCGACGTTCGTGCTCAGGTTTTCGCCGGTCAGCGAGAAGAATTGAGTCAGATCAGTTCACGGAGACATCTCATGCGAACGAAACTTCCAGTCCTCGCACTTACCGTTATCTTGTTTCCCTCGATGGTGGGCGCGCAGAACGGCAATGCCGCCGATGAAAAGGCGATTCGCGACATCGAGACGCAATGGGAGACGGCGTGGAATCATCATGACGTCGCGGCGATGGCTCGGCTGTTCGCGCCCGACGCCGACGTGATCAATCTGGCCGGCGAATGGTTTCAGGGGCGCGACGCATTCGCAAAAAGCCTCGAGGAGTTGCATTCGGGCAAGGTAAAGGAAAGCGTCTGGAAGACGGAGGAGACGCACATCCGATTCCGCACGCCAGAAATTGCGATCGTGCACGTTTACTTCAGCTCCCACGGCGACCGGAATCCGGACGGGACGCCGATGCCGCCGCGCCGGGGCATCTTCACGCGCGTGGAAGTGAAGCGGGACGGGCGCTGGTTCATTGTTGCCTCCCAAGCGACGAACATCGTCCCGCCCGCAACAGCCATGATGGTCGATCCACCTAAACAGAATCCCGGCCAGTAGAACGATTCGCTCACCGGAGCCCAAAGCTCGCGATCCAGAGCGAGGTTGCAGCGCACCGGGAGGCTCAAGTAGGATTTCTCCGATGCGCTTCGCGACGACGTTGGTGCTGTTGCTGACGGTGATTTCCCAGCCCATCAGCGCGCAAACCCAATCCCAGTCCCAATCCAAATCTCAGCAAAAGCAGGACCCTGACCAATTTGGGATGACATGCGCCCAGATCCTGCAGATGAGTTCGTCGGACTGGATCGCAAAAGTCACGGCGATCGATGATTCGTTCGTGGACGGCCAGTTGCGAGGGATACGCGTGTACGGCGCATGCTACGACCAGCGAACAGACCGGCTTGCCGCCTCGCTTGCGCGAACCGGCAAAGGCCCGCTGATGGGCGCCCGGGCGGACTTTCGTGATTTCGACGCCGCTCTGAAGGATTTCACTGCGAAGGCGCTGGAGGCGGAAGCGCTCATGGCCCCCCTTCCGTCGGTTGCGCCTGTGAAAACAGCCTACGCTGCACTCTATGAAAAGCAATTTCGTTATGCTTTCTATGAGTCCTATGA
This sequence comes from uncultured Acidobacteriota bacterium, assembly GCA_963715685.1. Taxonomy (GTDB): domain Bacteria; phylum Acidobacteriota; class Terriglobia; order Acidiferrales; family UBA7541; genus Palsa-295. The sequence goes on from OY970264.1 coordinate 813,314, forward strand.
AGAGAGGGTTGCGAAGCCCGCGGCCCCCGCGCACAGCGCAAAACCGGTTTCCGCCGCACCGCCTTCGAATGCGGCGCTAACGCAGCCGTCAGCACATGCTTCATCGGCAGCGGCATCAAACGACGTGGATGAGATGACGCGAGCCAAGAACCGGTTCGGCGAATTGCTCGGCGCGCTGCCGGAGGACAAACTGCACGAACTGCATGAGGCGTTCGGCAAGATTCTCGGACTTCATGAGACGAGCAGCGCCACACAGCTTGCGGTTTACCGCTATGCGATCTTTGTTCTCGAACCGTCTTCGCCGCCTGCATCCCCCAGTGCACAGAAGCCGGCAGTGAAACCCTTTTCGTCGCCGCCATTTTGACGTTCGCGTTGAGGTGGATTCGCGGCGGTGAATTCGGTTATAACCTCCTAGAATGCCCGCTCCGGCGATCGTCGTCGAAAACCTCGAAAAATATTTTCCTCCTGCGCAATCCGGCTGGCGTGCTCTGCTTCACCCATTCGCACGGCCCACGCAATGCGCGCTCGCGGGCGTGTCGTTCGCAATCGAGCCGGGAGAGGCCGTGGCAATTGTGGGGCATAACGGAGCAGGAAAATCGACCCTCTTGCGCATTCTTGCGACGCTGATTTTTCCGACGCGCGGCCACGCGGCGCTCGGCGGCTTCGATGTGGAACGCGATGGCGCCAACGCGCGGCGTCAACTCGGGTACCACACCGGTGGCGATGAGGGCTTTTACGCGCGCCTGAGCGGCCGGGAGAATCTCGCGTTTTTTGCGGCGATGAACAATCTGACCGGCGCCGAGGCGCAACAAAAGATCGCGGCCATCACGAAATGGATGGGGATCTCCGATGATCTCGACCGCCAGGTGCGCACGCTTTCGACGGGAATCACGCACCGTCTGGGCCTGGCCCGCGCGATGCTGCACGGACCCGCCGTGCTGCTGCTCGATGAGCCCACGCGGAGCCTGGACCCGCTCGCGGCGGCGGATTTCCGGCGATTGCTGAAGGACGAACTTGTGCGACGGCGTGGCACTACGCTGCTCTTTTCCTCGCACACGCTGAGCGAAGTGGATGAAATCGCCGACCGCGTGGTTCTGCTCGACCGCGGAAGGTTAGTCGCGTGCGATTCGCCGCAGCGGCTGCGAGCATCGACTGGCGCCGCAACGCTGGAAAAAGCGATCGAAGGGCTCACGCGGCGCGTGCATTCTGCGGAGGCAGTTTCGTGAGGGCCGGAGGTGCGCTCCGCAAGATTGCCGCATTCTTCTGGCGCGACCTTTCGATCGCCCGCGGCTATCGCGGTGCGCTCGCGCTGGAGACGCTCGAGGCGCTATTCGGCGTGGCCACGTTTTATTATCTTTCGCGTTTCGTCGAAAGCCCGGAGCTCGAGCGGGCGCTGCCGGCGGGGAACAATTACTTCGCATTCGCGCTGGTCGGCTTCGCCTTTTTCGACTATTTGAGCATCGCGATGGGCGCGTTTGATTCGAGCATCGAAGAAGCGCGGCAAAATCGCACGCTCGAGGCGCTGCTGGTCACGCAGACGCCCGTACCGGTAATCCTTGCAGGATCGGCCACGTATCCATTTGCGGCGCTGGCGCTTCGGACGTGCGTGTATCTTGGATGGGGTGCGCTGTTTTTCGGATTTTCACCGCGAGGCGCGAACTGGGCGGGCGCTGTGCTGATCTTGGCGGTTTCGATTCTGGCATTCGCGGGGCTCGGCATTCTGTCGGCGAGCTACCAGATTCTTTTCAAGCGAGGTAATCCCGCGAAATGGATCGTGCTGGGTGTGTCGGGTCTTGTCGGAGGGATGATGTATCCGGTCGCGGTTCTGCCCGCCCCACTGAGAATTCTGGCGCGGCTTATTCCGGTGACGTATTCGCTCGAAGGGATGCGAGCCGCGCTTCTCTCGGGCGCGGGCTGGCGGGAGCTTTGGCCGTCATTTGTGGCGCTGCTCGTGTTTGCGGCGGTGCTGATTCCGGTGTCGTTCGCCGTCTTCGCGTGGGCGCTTCGCCGCACGAAGGTCACCGGGACTCTCACTCACATTTAGCCGAAATCTCACGCGATACCGGCGCTTCAGCGACCAATTCGGATCAATTCGTACGTCCAGCTACCTTCCGAGGAATCTCTCGATCTTTTCGGCCTGAGCTTCGGCTGCATCCAGGTACGGCTTTGCCTTATCAGGATCCTTCTGATCGACCGCCGCTTGCCCCCTTGTGAGATTGGTGTGCATCAGATCCTCGGCGGCCACGATATCTCCCCGCAGGCCGTATCCTTGCGCTGCTTGCGCGCGCCGCAGATTATCCAAACCCGACGCGATTGCAGCGGCGCGGCTGTTCAGTTGATCCACTTGCTGCTCCGCATCGGCAAGCGCTGCGGCCTTGCGCTTCGCTTCCGCCTCTGCCTTCTCTTTCGCTTCCTCTTGCGCCTTTTTCTCGGCCGCGGCTTCCGCAGAATTATCGGGGGCGGGTGGCGGGGCGGCCTGGCTGGGCGGAGCCGCCTGCGAATCCGCGGGTTGGGACTGGTCCTGTGCGGGTGGCGTCTGCGCGGCCGGCGTTGGCGCGGGCGCCGCTGCGGAGTTGGTCGCGCCGGTGCTCGCGTGGGCCTTGAGCACGCGCGGCAAATAGAGTCCAGCAGCGAACAGAATCGCTACAACGAGCAGTCCACCGAGCGCCATGTACACGCCGCGACGCCCTGTGTGCGACACGGGCGGCACCGGCTGAGCGCTGGCAGCGGTCGCCGCAAGCGGCGGCACTGTCTGGGCCGGAGGCGGCGCGCCCGCCCACGTTCCAGGCGCGGGCGTTTGCACGGTCGCCGGGCTTGGGAGACGAACCGTCGCCGGCGAGCCAGTAGGCCTCGTTGCAGTTCCGGTGCCGGGGAACACACTTCTAAGCGCATTTCCGAGAGCGTCGGCGGACTGGAATCGAGCGGCAGGATCCTTCGCCAGAGCCATGAGTATGATGTCGTTCAGTCCTGCCGGAAGATCGGGCCGGACCGTGATGGGCGGCTGGGGCGCTTCCTGCAGGTGCGCCGACATCACGGAGTAGTTACTGTGGCCTCTGAAGGGCAACTGCCCGGTGACCATTTCATACAGCGACACGCCGAGAGAGTACAAATCGGAGCGCGCGTCCACCGCTTCGCCCCGTACCTGTTCCGGGGACATGTAGTTCAGCGAGCCCAGGGTTGTGCCGGTGATCGTGAGCCCGACCTCGTTGCCGGGGCGGGCGATGCCGAAGTCCATCAACTTCACGATGCCTTGGGGAGTCAGCATCATGTTGCCGGGCTTGACGTCGCGGTGGATTATGTTCAGTTTGTGCGCGTAGCCGAGGGCCGACACGAGCTGCTCCGTGTAGTTCACGGCTTCGGCCGGGGGGATCGGCCCTCGCTGAAGGCGCGCGGCCAGCGTTTCGCCCTCGACGAATTCCATCATCATCACCAATTGATTGTCCAGGGTGAGCGCCGTGCGGAGTCCGGCGATGTTCGGATGATTCAGGCTCGCGAGCAACTTAATTTCGCGCAGAAAACGGTCGGCCAATTCCTTTTGGGCGGCAAGGTTGGCGAGAAGAACCTTCATGGCCTCGACGCGGTCCGAGATCACGTTCCGCACCTTGTAGACCTTGCCCATTCCCCCGGCGCCGAGGATTCCGAGGACTTCGTAGTCGCCCAACCGCTGACCGATGACAAAATCGTCGCTCATTGCGTTACTCCTTTTGGCTGCTTCCCGCAGCGCCACGATTTCGATCCGGGCCTCAACTCTCCGGGAAGAACGCGGTTCACTTCAGGTTGCTAACGCCGCCTCTCAAGGAGGTGCGGCGAATTGGCAGGGGCGTCATGAATCTTGACGGACGGGCCACAATGAAATTGGCGCATGGCATACCGCCCAAACTGGGGGGGATTGTATCGGGAGCGCTCGCTTCGAGCAATACCATTCCACCTAGACGACCGGGAGATGACGAGCGATTGCGAGGCCTCAGGCTGGAGTGCCCGAGTCTTCCGGTAGCAGGCGGGAGATGAGTCTTTCGAGACGAAGCGCATCCTGCTGGGCGATGCCGGTGAATTCGACCCCCATCCCTTCGCCCGGCGTGACGTTGCGCACGACGGCCTTGCTCCGGATTTCGCCCTCCGGAACGGAAAGCAGGACAGTAACGACGGCCCCGAGGGCTGCGGGGGTGGGCGTCGCGATAAACAAGCCACCGACGTTCAGATCCCGAACGCGGGAGACATTCTGCTGGTTGCCAGCTTGCCACGCGACCCAGATACCCTTCGGCGTCGGGATTCGTTGGAACCGGCGATTAGACTTCGACATATCCGGGAAGCAAACCTCTCGATAGTAACAGTACTAACTATAACGTCGTCGCCCCGCTAAATCATCCATCGTGTCGCAATTTCCGCTGTGCGGGTTCAGTCGACGAGAATGCGTTGCGCCGCTGGCGATTATGGCTGCGACGAGATCACGCGGACCGGGCGCCGATCAGACTTCGACTTGCGGAGAACTGCCGGCTACAGTAGAGTTTTTGTCCACCCCATTGGGCGAAACTAGATGAAGGTTCCTGTTCTCGATCTAAAGTCGGAATACGCCGAACTCCGGGACGAGATTCTCGCCGCGCTCGATCGCGTTTGCCAGAGCTCGGCGTTCGTTCTCGGAGAGGAGGTCGAGGCTTTCGAGAGGGAATTCGCCGATTTCTGCGGCACGAAGCATTGCGTGGCGCTCGCCAGTGGCACGGCTGCGCTCCACGTGGGCCTGCTGGCACTCGGAGTCCAGGCGGACCACGAGGTCATCACAAGCCCCAACACTTTCCTCGCTTCGGCCGAAGCGATCACGTACTGCGGAGCCGTGCCGGTCTTCGTTGATATCGACGCGGCCACAGGAAATCTCGATCCGAAACTCATCGAGCGGGCCATCACGCCGCGCACCCGGGCCATCCTGCCGATTCACCTCTACGGCCGTCCGGCCAACATGGATCCGATCCGCGAAATCGCGGCGCGGCGCAACCTCCGCATTCTCGAAGATGCCGCGCAGGCTCACGGCGCCCGTTATCGCGGCCGGCGAGCCGGGGGGCTTGGACATGCGGCGGCATTCAGTTTTTATCCCACGAAGAATCTCGGAGCGTACGGCGAAGGCGGGGCGCTCACCACGGACGACGATCAGATTGCAAAGTTTGCGCGCGCGGCCCGTTCCCACGGCCAGACGGCGCGCTACGAACACGAGTTTGTGGGTTACAACTACCGCATGCACGGCTTTCAGGGCGCCGTCCTGCGGATCAAGCTGCGCCGCCTTTACGCGTGGACGGCCCGGCGCCAGGAAATCGCAAGGGAGTACCGCCGGTTGCTCGCCGCCTCGCGTGTTGAAATGCCGGTGGACGATTCGCGGGACGAATGCGTGTATCACCAATTTGTGATTTACGCGAGTAACCGGAACTCCGTGATCGCACACCTCACAGCGCGTGACATCGAGACGGTGGTGCACTATCCCAAACCGGTGCATCTACAGCCGGCGTATTCGTCGCTCGGGCTCCCGCCTGGTACATTCCCCCAAGCCGAGCGCGCCTGCGAGCGCGTGCTCAGCCTTCCGGTGCACCCGAGACTGACGGCCGAGCAGATTGCCTACGTAGCGAATTCCGTACGGGAAGCAGCGGGAGAGAAGTAGGAATCGATCGGCAAATCCCGCGACGCGAGATCACGCATTCGCGCTATTAGCCGATTCGTTGTGAGGGGCGGGCGTTTCGTCTACGTCGCGGCTCGGCGCAGGAGTGAAGCCTACGGTTCCAGTCACGGCATGCGTGTTGCGGTCCCGCAGCGTCTCCGAAATCCCCTCGAAGAGCTTCGCGCACGAATCGCGCAGCGACTGATCAGCCGAGCGCATGAGCGACTCGATAGCGTTTTGGCCATGCTCGTTCAGCCGGCGCACCGACGACACCACCCAGGAGTCGCCGGCGGTCTGCAAGCGGTCCTGGTATCTTTCCACGAATTCGTCGCTCGCGCGATTCAGGTTTTCGATCCACTCCCGGTGGTGAGAATCGCGCTCGGCGCGATATCCATCCAGTGCAGAGGCGAACTCGGCAGCGAGGGCACTGCGGCCCTCCGCGACGCTCGTCCCGACCTGGGTAGCCATTTGCTGGTTGAAGCGATCGATCGAAGCTGCCGCGCTCGTCTCGAGATTGCCCAAAAGCTGCCGGGACAACTGCTCGAAATCCCGCCGGCGTTCCTCCATCGTGTTGTGGCTGGCGTTTGCGAATTGCTGGGCCTCCTGCTCAGAAATGCGGCCGAGCACTTGCCCAAACGACGCCGCCGCTGCCTCCGCTGCCTCATCGAGCTGCCCGCGCGTGCGTCCCGCGATCTCGGCGGCAACACCCTCGATTTGCTGGTGAATTTGAGCGAGGTGTCCGGCGGATTGTTCGCGGAGCTGGCCCTCAAATTGACGCGCGGCTTCAGCTGTCTTTTCTTCGAAGCTGCTTCCGGCGGAGGCAAGCGTCTGCTCAATCAGCACCTGCAGGCGCGCCCGCGCCTCCTGCTGGAACCATTCCGAGGAGCGGCCGATGGATTCGGCGGCGGCGTGGGAAGCACGGACCCCCGCCGCATCCAATTCTTCGTTCCACTTTGTCAGGGCTTCCGTCCGCGCCACTTCGAAATCGTTGCGAAGGTTCGCGAGCGTTGCCGCCAAGTTGGCGCCCACTTCGCGCTGGTTATTCTCCGCGATCTGACGCAGGCGCTCGCGGTGCAGACGGAGGCCCTCATCGGCTTCAACCTCGCGAGCGGCAAGTTCATCAAGCAGCCGGGATACACGCTCGGTGCGGGGCGCCAGCTCTGCCTCGATATCTCCCACGGTGCGCTCGACCAATTGGCGGCCCAGGGCGTCAAGAGACGGCGCGAGGCGCTGCGGCATTCCCGCCGCAAGACTCTCGACGCGCCGGTTCATTTCGTCGGTCTGGGCCTGCAGGATGTTTTCGAGGCGCCGATGGAGCTCGTTGAGCGAATCGTGGCTTGCGGCCTCGAGTTGCGCTGAATACTCCTTCATCCGGCTCGCCGAATGCTCGATCTCGGAGAGCGAAGAGCGCGCCCGCGCCAATTCTTGCTCGAGCGTGGATCTCACGCTTGAAACCGTGTCGCGAGCCTCCGAATACATCTGTCCCAGCGGCTGGCGGATCTCCGCCAATCGTTCGGACATCTTCTGCTCGGCCCCGCGCAAGACTTCCTGAGAGCGCCCGGACAACTGCGCCACGAGGCGCTCGACTCCTCCGTCGAGTGAAGATTGCAAAAGTTCGTTCCACTGGGTCTGCGCAAGTGCCATCTCAGACGCCAGACGCTCTCGCCAGGTCGCGGCGAAAGATTCAGAAAGTTCCGCCGCTTCCTTCGACGCCGCCGGTTGCTGTTGGGACCGCGCTGCTTCCGCGGCTTCCATTTGAAGGCGGGCCTGCGCCATGCGGCTCACCGACTCGAGCGCCAATTCCTTTTCGGCACGCAGCGCCTGCGCCTCGCGATCCAGTTCCTGGAGAAGCTCGCGCGTCTGGCGGAAGCCCTGTTCAAATTCCGTCTTGAGGCGCGTGAGAAATTCTTCCTGAGTGGCTGATATTTGAGCCGAAAAACGTTCGCGCGCGTCGTTCGCTACGCGTTCCGATTGTTCGACCAACTGGCGGATTTCCTCTGCGGCCCGTCCGGCAGCAGCATCCGCGGCTTGGCTGGACTGGCGCTGAAGCTCGGCGCTCCACTCGCGGAAAAGGGGGCTTTCCGCCATGGGCAAGGACCCTACTTCCAAGGGAGATCGAACCGTCGAATCCGGCTCCGGCGAAATGTCTGTCATTTGAGGGGAGGCCTTTTCCATAAATGTTTCCTGCGGTACCGGCTCGGCGCCGGCTGTGGAATCCTGCACAAATTGCGGGCTTGGCTCAGGCAATGTCTCCGAGATGGCTTCGACCGGTGGCGTCGCGGCTCCCCAGTTTGCGGGAGCGGACTCGATGCCCCAGATGTCCGAGGGACTTTCGAGCTCCACCGCAATCTGGAAAAACTCGCGCACCGAATGCGGGCGTTGAATCCATGCAACGCGCGCGCGAACGTGGCGACGCCGGCCGCCCTGAGGGAGCTCGAGCGTCACCCAACTGTTTTTCGGCAGGTGATGCTTCGAAGCATAACGGCAGCCGTGAAGGTTCAGGGCCAGCGTGGAGGTGCGTTCCTCGAAAGGCTGCCCGAGCAAGTCGATTCCGCGAACGATCACTGGCACGGACGTCGAAATTCGCTCACTGCGACGCCGCTGAGTGCTGGGCTGGGCTGGGTCCACTTCTGGCACCGGATTCCTCGAAACCACCTGCGAGAGAATAGCACTCTCTCACAGGCTGGTCGAGTGGGGAGATAGCCTCACTGAAAAACCAAAATCGAAAACGGATCCAACATTACGTTTCGGGAAGCAGATGCTCTTGCTCCCCAGGCGAACGCGGTGCTCCTATTTCTTTTTCTTCGCCGGCGGCCTTGAACCTACCGTGGTGCTTTGGCCGCCGCCCATCGCAGCCAGCGCGTCGAGGTTCTGCTTGGCTTGTGCCGCATACGGGCCGTTCGGGTCGATGTCGATGCACTTCTGATAGGCATCGGCGGTTTCCGGCGGAATATCGAAGGTAATCGTGTCGCCCTGTTGTTTGGGGACGATCAATCCCGTGTAAGCGCTCCCGAGAAGGAACCACGTTTGCGCATCTTTCGCGTCAGCTTGCGTGGCCTTCAGCAGGGGAGGAACCGCGTCCTTAAAGTCGCCCTTATTGTTGAGGACGATTCCGATGTTTTTCCAGCACCGAGCGACGTTCGCAGGCATGGGATCGAGGGCCGCAGCTTTGTCGCAATTGGCGCCTGCATCGGCAATTTTTGCGGTCATCGCCGCCGGATCCGTCAGCGCGGCCGCAGCGTTGGCTTCGGCTGAGCTCAAGCCGTTGTAGTAGCTAGGCATCGGATTCAGGTCGACTGCCTTCTGATACGCGTTGACGCTGTCGTCGTAGCGCGAGGAGAGATTGTAGGCAACGCCCAAATTGGACCAGATCACCGCGTGATTCTTGACATCCTTTGCGCCGACGGCCTGCTCCGCCTGCTGAAGCTCGGTGATTGCAGTCTGATAATCGGCGTTCAGCTTGTCCTGAATCGCGGGTTTCTGATCGGCTGTGGCGGCTTTGAGCTGCTTACGCAGGTCGTCGGAGTCATTCAATGCAGCGACGCCCGCGTCAACGTGCGCCTTCATGCCTTTGAATTGATTGGCCGCTTCTGACTGCTGCTGCTTTTGCTCCGGATGCGCCGCAGCCTGCTGCTCGAGGATGACTTTGAAATTGATGGTGACGTTGGTGTCACCATCGGCAGTAACTTGGTGCTGTTCCGAATAATTCAGCTGGTCGGCCTGGCTCGTCAGAACAAACGTGTAGACACCGGCCGTCAGCCCGATCTGGCTGAACTTCCCATCCTTGTCGGTCTTCAGCGTGTAGTTCCGGCCCGAGTCGCTCTTGATAACCACGGTGAGCCCGGCCCACGGCTTTCCGTCGCGGTCCATCACTTGACCAACGACGTGCCCATTTTGGGCCCTGGCGATCGTCGGAAGAAGCAGGGCTACCGCCAGTGCCATCCATACCGGAATCAGTCGTCTCATCTTGTTATATCCTCCGACAGCGAAATGTCGCACTCCCCCGTTACAATCGACACCATTATGGCGCAACTCGCGCTCGATAGGCGATAGGATCGCTCAGTCCCGCCTCGGCGAAGGCCCGCAGGCGCAGCCGGCAACTATCGCACGTACCACACGCTTCGTCTTCGAATTGGTAGCACGACCATGTGAGGTCGAGCGGCGCGCCGAGTTCCTTGCCCCGGCGAACGATTTCGCTCTTTCGCATCGCGATCACCGGCGTAACGATTTCAATTTGAGTTTCGGGACGCGTTCCCTCGCGGATTAGCGCCTGGAACGCCCGATAATACTCCGGACGGCAATCGGGATAACCCGAACTATCTTCCGCCACAGCCCCGATAAAAATCGCCGTCGCGCCGATCACTTCCGCCCAGCTAACCGCCGCCGAAAGAAAATGTGCGTTGCGAAAGGGCACGTAGGTGATTGGAATTCCGGCGTGCGGCGCCAGCGCTGCGCCCGATTCCGGCACGGAAATACGCTCGTCCGTCAGCGCCGAACCGCCGATTTGCGCGAATGCGTCAAACCGCACCACCAGCCGCTCGCGAACGCCATAATAATCCGCGATCGCGTCGAACGCCCGCCGCTCGCGCTGTTCCGTGCGCTGGCCGTAGCTCGCGTGCAGCAGAGCGAGGCGGTGCGTTTGATTCGCGATCGCGGCGGTGACGCAGGAGTCCATGCCCCCGCTCAACAGCACGACCGCCTTGGGCTTCTCCGCCATCGCGTGCGTTCAAACTCCCTTCATTGCTGGGTCCCAGATGAACTTGTGCAACTGCAAGCCAAGCCGGACCGGCAGCCCGTCCGCCAGAATCCACTCAGCCAGCTGCCGCGCATTCAAGCCGGGCCAGGCTCCCGCTGGGTCCGCGAACACTGGAGAAAACAGCACCTGGTTGACGCGCTGAGCGAGGCCGTGGCGCGCCGTGAAATCGCGCGCAAAATCATAATCCGCGCGGCTTGCAATCACAAACTTGATTTCGTCTTTTTCGTCGATCGCGCCGAGGTTCGCCAGATCGAAGGTGCCGGGCTCGCCTGAGTCCGGACACTTCACGTCCACGATCTTGATGACTTCGCGGGGCAAGGTGCCGACGAAACGCTCGCCGCTCGTCTCGATCATCACCGTGTAGCCCTCGGCGAGCAGCTTTTCAGCAAGCGCTGGCGTCTCCGGCTGGAGCAGCGGCTCGCCGCCCGTGATTTCCACGAGTGAAGTCCGCCCTGCGCCGTTGCCCGCGAGTGCTCGCACCTTACTCAGCACTTCATCCAGGCTGTATTTCGTCCCGCCGTGGAAAGCGTAGGCGGTGTCGCACCACGTGCAGCGGAGATTGCAGCCCGTGAGACGCACAAAAATGCACGGCAATCCGGCGCGAGTGCCTTCTCCCTGAATGGATTTGAAGATCTCCGTGATGACCATGGCGAAATGCTCGAAGGGTCGCAGCGGCGCCATCCAGCGCGGCTTCTAGGGCCGATATGTTGCCGCGCTCGTCTCAGTCTCCCACACTGTAATGCTCGCCACACTCGCGCCGTTTGGCGAGCGGCGCAGCTGTTTCGCCGTCTGATCGTAAATGTGCCGTGCAATGTTTTCCGCAGACGGGTTCAGCTTGTCGAAGGGCGCCAGCTCGTTCAAGTACTTGTGGTCGAGCGACCCAATCACGTTGCGGATCACCTGCTTGAGATGGACGAAATCGTACACCAGGCCCGTGGAATCGAGCTCCTTGCCCTCGAGAATCACGCGCACCTTGTAATTGTGCCCGTGCAGGTCTTCGCACTTTCCGTGGTATTCGCGCAAGTTGTGCGCGGCGGCAAATGTTTCGTCAACGCTGACTTCGTACATGGGCCTTCTTTCGAGTCCGGCCGAAAGCGCTTTTCCAGCTACTCCACGTGGTTTTCCATGAAGCGCGCGACTTCCGAAAGGTCCTGCGTGGTTTTGTACTCAGGCAGGGACTCGATAAAAATTTTACCATACTGCATGCGCTGGATGCGGTTATCGAGGATGGACAGAATGCCGCGGTCCGTCTTCGACCGTATCAGCCGGCCAAAGCCCTGCTTCAGCGCCAAAACGGCTTCGGGGACCTGATATTCCGCGAATGGGTTGCGCCCGTCCTCCTGGAGCGCGCGCACGCGCGCGGCGACGATCGGATCGCTCGGCACGGCGAAAGGTAGCTTATCGATGATGACGCACGAAAGCTGCGCGCCGGGGACGTCCACGCCCTGCCAGAAGCTGGAAGTAGCAAACAGCACGGCGTTCGGCGTCGTACGAAAGCGGTCGAGCAGGATCGATCGCGGCGCGGTTCCCTGAAGCAGGAGGGGAAAGCTCACGCGGTTCGACACCCGCTCGTAAATATCTTTCATCTGCGCGTAGCTGGTGAAAAGGCAAAAGGCGCGGCCCTGCGAGATTTCGAGAAGGCGCGTGATTTCATCCGCGGCGCTCGCGGCGAAAGACGGATGACGCACGTCCGGGAGCGATCGAGGTATGTAAAGCAGCGCCTGCGTGCGGTAGTCGAACTCCTGTGCCAGCACGTTTTCGTGCGCAGGTTGGACGCCGAGGCGCTGCTTCAAATAATCGAATTTACCGCCGACTGCAAGAGTCGCCGAAGTGAGCACAACCGTGTCAAATTGGTCGAAGAGCTTTTCGCGCAGGATTTCGCTCACGTCGATGGGCGTCGCCGCAAGAAACACTCCACGCCCACGCCGCTCGTACCAGTAAACGTACGTCTTTTCTTCGCTCTCCATAAGGAATGCCAGTTCCCGGCGCATTTCGGCCGCGCGTCGCGCCATCGCGACCACTTCCTCGGGCTTCGGCGAGAGCGCCGCGAGTTCGGTCTCGATTCGCTTCACGGACGAGGCCAGCTCGTCGTACGCCTCGCGATTTTGATCGAGGAAGGCGTGCCGTTCAGCGGGCCCAAACGGATAGCGCCCTTCGCGTTCCGGAAAGCGCTCGAACAGGCTGCGGGCGCGCTCGCGCAGCCCTGCTAGATGCCGTCGCAGCGGCCCCGCTTCGATCTGAAGCACGCGGAGCAGATTCTCGGTGTCCCGTGCGAGCTCCTCGAAGCGGTAGCTCGAAAGCTGCCGGCCGAAGTAATCGCTCGCCACGTCCTCGATCTCGTGGGCTTCGTCGAACACGACTGCGGAATATTCGGGCAGGATCGAGCCGAAATCATCCTGGCGGATGGCGAGGTCCGCGAAGAAGAGATGGTGGTTGACGATGATCAGATCCGCTTCATGAGCCCGCTGGTGCATCGCGGTGATGAAGCAGCGCTGGAAGTCCGCGCACTTCTGACCGGTGCAGAGATCGCTGCGCGCGTCGATGCGGTTCCAAAGCTCCGCATCGTCGGGGAGAAATGTCAGTTCGTTGCGGTCACCCGTTTCGGTCAGCCTCTCCCAGTCGCGTATCTGCGCGAACCAGTCGATCTCGTCGATTCCTTTCAGAACCGGCTGGCCCTCCATCTGGTGGACCTTGTGCCGGCAAAGGAAATTTGCGCGGCCCTTCATCAAGGCGGCCTTCAGATTCGGCGCGAAATGCTTTTGCAGAAAAGGCACGTCCTTTTGGAAGAGTTGCTCTTGAAGCGATTTGGTAGCGGTCGAAATGACCACGCGTCGGCCGCTGCGAATCGCGGGGATCAGATAGGCAAGCGTTTTTCCAGTGCCCGTGCCCGCTTCCACGACCACGTGCTGATGTTTCTCGAAAGCCTCGTCGGCGATCTTCGCCATGGCGAGCTGGGCAGGCCGGAATTCGTATCCTGGATGGCGCTTGGATAGCAGGCCGCCGGGACCGAAAATGTCTTCTACGGTGACTTCCTCGGCTTTCTTCGTGGCGGCGTTTTTTGGCATGGATGTTGCCGGGATCGAAAAGCCCGGATACACAGGGACCTAAAATAGCACACGCGTTCGAAGAAACGCCTCGCGTCAGCGCTTCGAGGCTTCTTCGAGACTTTTCGCCCAGTGCGAGAGGTGCTTGAGCGACGGCGAGTGCGTGTGATCGACTTCGAGCGGCGTGATGGAAATGGCCCCGTCCCGGATGGCGGCGTGGTCGGTATCCGGATCGATGCCTTCGGTGAATTGCTGCTCGCTCAGCCAGTAATAGCGCCGTCCGCGCGGATCGCTGCCGGGCTGCAGCAGGTTGCGCGTGATTTTCGAAGATTGCCGCGTGAACCGCACCTCTCCGGTCCAGTCCTGCGGCACGTTGATGTTCAGCAGTACGCCGGGCGGCAATCCTTCTCGGAGAATCAGCGGCACGATGGTGCGCGTGAAGTGCGCGGCGGGTGCAAAGTCGAACTCCCGCCCTCGATATGCGACGGACACGGCGATCGCAGGCACGCGATTGATCGCGGCTTCCATCGCTGCGCCGACCGTCCCGGAGTAATAGATGTTTTCGCCGGCGTTGCCGCCGCGGTTGATTCCGGAGACGACGAGATCGGGCTTCTGTTTGAGCAGCGTATGGAACGCCAGAATCATTGCATCCGCGGGCGTGCCCTCGATGGAGTATTCGCGCTCGCCGATTTCGTCGCAATAGATTGGCTGACGCAGCGTGAGCGATTGAGCTCCAGCACTTCGTTCGCGCGAAGGCGCAACGACGGTGATCGTGGCCATTTCCTTGAGCGCCTCAACCAGCGCGCGCAGGCCTGGCGCGTGAATCCCGTCATCATTCGTGATCAGAATATTCGGCATGGAAATCCTGCTGCGGGCCAAGCGTCGTTGGGAAGACTCACGTTCGCTTCACGCGGAAGGAAAGATGGTCGGGACGACTGGATTTGAACCAGCGACCTCACGCACCCCAAGCGTGCGCGCTACCAGGCTGCGCCACGTCCCGACCGCATTCAACCGCATTTCAGCGTATCACTCGCGTTCGAGAAGGGTCAAGACAGCGAGCAGCTCTTCGTGCAGATCGAGGAGGAATTTCCGGTGCGCGCGGGCGGCGGGGCCGTGCTTTGCCGGCGCCTCCGGGATACGGATCAGTTCACGGGGCGCTTCGCCAAGTGAGCCTTCTGCGTGGCCGCTGGTTTGGTCCGCGAGGTGCTTTCGCGCACCCGCGATGGTAAAGCCCTCTTCGTAGAGTAACCGCTTAATTTCAAAGACCGTCTCGATGTCCTCGCGGCGATACAGCCGGTGGCCGCTCGGGCTTTTCACGGGCTGCAAAGTGGGGAATTCGGACTCCCAATAGCGCAGAACGAAAGCCTTCGTCGCCGTCAGGCGGCTCACTTCTCCGATGCGGAAAAGGCTCTTTTCCGGAAGTTCGCGCGCAGCTTGGGCCGCACTAGCCATAGCTTGTCTGTATCCTAAGCCGATTTCCCCCGGTGTCAACCCCCGCCCCTCGAAAGCGGGGTCCGACGCTATCTGCTCGAGTCGCCTTTGTGCCCGTGGCGCGGATTGGGCTTCCCGCCAGGGCGCTTCTGCTGGCCGCGATGCTTCTCGCTTCCGCGTTTTTCGCTGTGGCGCGGCCTGCGCTTTTCGCCGGGGCGCATTTCGCGTTTTTCGCCTTCCGGCCGCTCGCGCTTCTTCAGGCGCTGCGTGAAGCGGATCGGCGTCCCGATGAAATCGAAGCTGGCGCGCAGCCGATTCTCCAGGAATCGCTGGTAGCTGAAGTGTAGCGGCTTGGTCTGATTCGTGAACAGCACGAACGTGGGCGGCGCGGTCGTCGCCTGTGTGACGTAGTAAATTTTCACCTTACGGCTCGCCGGAGAGGTGCCCTGATCGAGATCCACGCTCGCCAGCCAGCGGTTTAGCTCGCCCGTCGAAATCCTCCGATGACGCGCCACGGCCACGCGATCGATCAGCGTGTAGAGTTTCTCGATGCGCTCGCCCGTGAGCGCAGACAGAAACACGATCGGCGCGTACGAGAGAAACTTCAGCTTCTGCCGGACCATCGGCTCGTAATCGGCGAGCAGCTTGCTCGGATTCGCGCCGGCGCCTTTGCCGCCGTGTGTTTTCTCGCGCTCGGCTCTTTCCCCCGCGGCCTCGAGCGCCAGGTCCCACTTGTTCATCGCGATGATCACCGACCGGCCCGATTGCTCCGCATAGCCCGCGATGGTGGCGTCGTGCGACGTCACTCCCACCGACGCGTCGACGACAATCACGGCGATGTCCGCGCGTTCCAGATGGCGCCGCGCCATGATGACGCTCAATTTTTCGGCGATGAGATTGGTCTTTCCTTTGCGGCGGATTCCGGCCGTGTCGAGAAAGCGGTACGTCTTACCGTGGCGCTCCACAACGGAATCGACGGCGTCCCGCGTGGTTCCCGGCTCAGCCGAAACAATCGAGCGCTCGGCCCCGACCAGTTGGTTTAGAAGCGTCGATTTCCCGACGTTCGGCCGGCCGATGATCGCGATGTTGATGTCGGGCTTTGCCGCGGGTGCCTCACCGCGTTCAAAATCCCGCGTCACTGCGTCTAGCAGCGTGTCGATGCCGAAACCGTGCTCGGCCGAAATCGGGAAAACTTCGTCACCCAGCTCGTAGAACTGCGCGGCCATCTGCGCCTGCTGGAACGAATCCACTTTGTTGACGGCCAGCACGGGCGGCTTCCCGGCGCGGCGCAAGAGCTGCGCGAGTTCCGCGTCGAGCGGCACCGGCCCTTCGCGGCCGTCAACCACTTGCACGACCCGCGTGGCGTTTGCAATCGCCGTGTTCGCCTGGCGCAGAATCTCGCCCGGAATTCCCGCTTTGTCTTCCGGCACGATCCCGCCCGTATCGACTACTTCGAACGCGCGGCCCTCCCAGTCGGCTGTGCCGTAGATGCGGTCGCGCGTGATGCCGGGCTCGTTCGTGACGATCGACCGTCGCGTGCCCGTCAGGCGGTTAAAGAGCGTGGACTTCCCGACGTTGGGCCGTCCTACGATGACGATGGAAGGAAGCTTTGAGGCCATTAGCGGCGCGCCAGCATTTTCTGCAACTCGAGCCGGCGCGCGAGTAAGCGGTTCAACTCAGTGGGCAGTGCTTTTGATTCGATCTTTTTCTGCAAATCGGCAAGCTCCTGTTCGACGGGGCGGCTGCGCAACACGCCGAGGCAGCTTTCGGCCTCTTCCCACGTGGCTTCCATAGACGGCTCGAAAAGAATTTCGAAGAGCGTGCGGCGGTCTCTGTCTTCAAGCGCCGCCGCAAGAGTGGCTGCGTCGGGCCGCTCTCCAACTTTGTTCACGAGAACCTCGAAGATTCTTTCGGTCTCGAGCCCGCGATGCAACGCATCCGAAACGATCTGTTGCGCGAGCTTTTCCCGGAATCCCTCGGCTTCGACCAGCATCCTAATCAGCTGTTTTTCGGCCGGCCGCACAGCCGGCCCGAGCAACTCCGCGTTGGGCTTCACTTCGCTGCGGCGCTCGGCGGCCGCGCGGCGCAGCGCTTCGCGCAAGACGGGTTCGTCCACGCGCAACTCCGACGCGATCCGCGTAGCCCATTCCGAGCGCAGCAAGCGGTTCGGCAGCCGCTGCACGTAGGGCATCAGGAAGTTGAGTGCGGCGACTTTCCCGGCAGCTGTCGTTCGGTCCATCTGGCGCGCGCGGCCGATGAGATAGTCGAGGTAAGGCGGCGCTTGCGCGAGTAGTTTGCGGTACGCCTCCGCGCCCTGCTCCTTCAGGAATTTATCCGGATCGGCGCCTCCCGGCAGCGCCAGCACGCGCACGTCGAATTCCTTTTCGAGTAGCAGCGTGAGCGAGCGTTCCGTCGCCACCTGCCCGGCGGTGTCGGGGTCGTAGTTGACGACAACGCGCTGCGTGAATCGGCCCAGCAGCTTGATCTGCGCTTCGGCCAGGCTCGTTCCGCAGCTTGCGACCACGTTGGCGATTCCCGCGCGCGCCACGGCGATCGCGTCCATGTAGCCTTCCACGAGGATTCCGAAATCGCTTTGCCGCAGCGATTCCTTCGCGCGATCGAGGTGATACAGCACGTTGCTTTTCGTGTAGATCGGCGTCTCGGGCGAGTTCAGATATTTCGGCATGTCGTCGCCCATCGCGCGCCCGCCGAACGCGATGATTTTCCCAGCGTCGTTCGCGATCGGGAACATGATCCGGCGGCGGAAGCGGTCGTAAAAGCGCCCGCCCTGATCGCGAGAGAAAAGACCGGAGGCTTCGAGCAGCGCTTCGGAATATTTCGGTTTCAAAAGGCGCAGCAGAGCATCGCCCGACGATGGCGCAAATCCCAAACCGAATCGCGTCATCGCCGCGCGATCGAGGCCGCGATCTTCCAGATACGCCGACGCAACTTTGCCCTCGGCCCCTTCGTGGAGCTGCCGCGCAAAAAACGCCGCCGCCTCGCGGTGCATTTCGACAATTGCGGCCCGCTGCTGATTTTCGCGCCGCTCCTCGGGCGAGCGCTCCCGCGGCCTCGGGATCGGGATGCCGCACTTTTCGGCGACGGTGCGCACCGCCTCGGGGAACTCGCACTTTTCCATCTCCATCACGAATTTGAAAACGTCGCCGCCCGCATGGCAGCCGAAGCAGTAATACATCTGCTTCACCGGGTGCACGCGAACGACGGCGTCTTTTCCTGATGAAACGGGCAAAGGCCGGTGAAATTCTGGCCCGTCTTTTTCAGGCGGACGTATTCGCCGATCACGCGGACGATGTCCGCTTGCTGTTTCACGTTCTCCGCGAATGATCCAGCTTCCGCCACGCCACCTTCCTCATTAGCACTGCGCTGTCAGGATTTCAACTCCGCCACGGTAATCGCCGTTCCGCCGCGATCCTCGGCTTCCGCATGGGCGCTCTCGACTAGCGGGTGCGAAGACAGAAATTCCGCCAATCCTCTGCGGAGCGCGCCGGTGCCGTGCCCGTGAATGATCCGTACGCGCACCAAGTTATGCGAGCGCCGCTTCGTCGATGAACTTGTCCACTCGGCGCGTCGCTTCCTCAACCGTACACCCAATCACGTTAATTTCCTCGGAAGCTGCTTCATCACTCGGATGCGCGTGGACCGTGATCCCGCGCAGTCGCCCCGCGGCAGCATCGGGCTTTGGCGTCTTTGAGTCGCTCTCAATGCCGAGGATGTCGCCGAGCGGCACCTTCATTCGCAGCGGCCCCGCTTCGACTTCGGCGCTCCGGCCATCGTGGCGGCGAAAGAGCATCGGCTGCTTGAAGCCTTTCACTTGCACGCGCAGCCCCGCGGAAAGTTGATCGGGGGCAACCGGCTTCGCGGGAGATTCGACCGCGACACCCAGGTCCGACTGCGATGCAGCGAGAGTCTCAACGACAGCGGCATCCGTATCCGCGCGAGCGTCCGATGCCAACTTCGACATGCGGCGCCCCGCCTGCTTATCGATCTGCGCGCGCAACGCGCGATCCTTAATGTCATCGGCCAGCCGCGCGACTTCGCCTTCGAGCCGCTTCTGCGTCTCAAGGAAGCTCTTCTCAAGCGCAGCGATGCGCTTTTTCTGCCGTTCGACCCAGTCGATTTGAAGCGCGCGGCGTTCCGCTTCGAGTTGCGCGAGTTCCTCGCGGGCCTGGCGTTTCACGTCCTCCATTTCGTCGCGGCTGCGATGGAGATACGCGATCAGGTCGCGCGCCTCGCGCGATTCGGGCGACAACGTTGCCCGCGCGTGGTCCACGACCCGAGCAGGAAGTCCCAGCCGCCGCGCGATTTCAATCCCGCTCGATGTGCCGGGCACGCCGACGAGAAGGCGGTACGTCGGCCGCAGGTTCTCTTCGTCGAACTCCATTGCCGCGTTCACGATCCCGGGTGTCGTGGAAGCATACGCTTTCAGGCGATCGTGGTGCGTCGTCGCGAGCGTCAGCGCGCGGCGCGTGCGAAATTCATCCAGCAGCGCCACAGCCAGCGCGGCGCCCTCTTCCGGCGCTGTGCCGGTGCCCATTTCGTCCACCAGAATCAGCGAGCGTTCCGTTGCGACCTCCAGCATAGATTTCAGATTCAGCATATGCGCCGAAAACGTCGAAAGATCCGCCGCGATGGATTGCTCATCGCCAATGTCCGCAAGCACGCGATCGAAAATGGGCATCTCGGCGCGCTCGGCTGCAACCGGAATTCCCGACTGAGCCGACAGCGCGGCCAGCCCAACCGTTTTCAGCGCAACGGTCTTGCCCCCGGTGTTCGGCCCGCTCACAACCATCACGGTTTCTCCGCCGCCGAGCGCGAGCGACAGCGGCACAGCCTTGCGTCCCCGCGGTCGCAGTGTGGCTTCGAGCACCGGGTTGCGCGCGGAATCGAGCCGAAGCGCATTCCCCTCGGCGAACTCTGGCGCGGCGCAATCGAATTCCCGGGCAAACCGCGCGCGCGCGAAAATCGAATCGAGATGGGCGATTCCCGCTGCCGCCGCTTCGAGCGGACCGCGTTCGGCGCGCACCCGCTGCGTCAGCTCCTCCAGAATGCGCGCAATCTCCGCGGCCTCATCCTCGCCGAGTTGCACGAGGCGATTATTCAGATCGATCGCCTCGAGCGGTTCAATGAACACGGTCTGCCCTGTCGCGCTCGCTGCGTGAACGACGCCCGGCACGCCGCGGCGCTCGGCCGCGCGCACGGGAATCACGAAGCGGTCGTTCCGCAGCGTAATGTAATCCTCCCCGGCCGGTTCACCGCGCGCGCGCAGAATACCTTCGAGCGAGCGCTGAATTTTCTCGCGCGCCTGGACTGCACTGGCGCGGATGCGCTTCAATTCCGGCGACGCGTCGTCGCTGATTTCGCCATTTGGCATCACGGCGCGCCGAATCGAGGTCAGAAGTGATCGGAATTCGGCCAACGACGCTGCGCGTTCAGCTAGACGCGGATACTTCGCGCCTTCGCCCTTGAATGTCTGCCGGACGCTTCCCGCCGTATCCATCAGCGAAGCAGCCTCGAGAAGCTCCGCCCGCGAAAGAACCGAGCCCGGTACCACCAATCGCGCAAGCCACGCTTCCGGATCGGCCAGCGAGCCAAAGCCTAGTTCGGAATCAGCTCGCAAATAGGCAATCGCCTCGCGCACCAGTGCAAACTCGGCTTCGAGCGCCGGCACATCTTGATGCGGCGCGAGCGCCTGGATTGCCCCGCGACCCGGCACACACGTCGTGAACCGGCTGACGATCTCCTTCAGCCGGTCGAATTCGAGTAGCTTTTCGGCGTGACGTGACACAGATTCCTCGAAATGAAATCGCCTGGGCGCGTTGTGATCAGGAGCCCTGCGGCCGCAAGCTGCTGGAGCGATCCTTCGTCCCCGCGCTTGTCAGGATGACGATGCTTGTCGCACCGTCAATTGTAGCTCGGCTGGCTGTGGGAAATCAGTGTGCCCCTGAGCGTGCAGCCAAGGAGCGTGACAAATAGGCCGCGGCGTCGCTGGGAGAACCCGCGGTGTGGATCAGTGGCTCATCCTTTTCGCCCCAGCGGGAGGGATGGCCGGTCTCGACTTCGCGCACGCGCTCGATGATCGGCTGCCAGAAATCTCCAAGCACCACGATCGGCCTTCTGTTCATGGCGCCTTTGTTCAGCATCTCCCACACGACCGCCAGCTCGACCAGCGTTCCAGTGCCGCCTGGGCAGGTGACGTAGCCGTTGCCGCGTTTCACCAATTCGAACAATCGATCCTGCCATGTCTCCACGCGGATCTCTTCGTCGATCCATCGGTTCGCGCGCGCCCGGAAGAATCGCGCGGTTACGGCAAGCGTCCGTCCGCCCGCTTCCTTTGCGCCGCGCGATACGGCCTCCATCACGCCGCCGTATCCGCCGCTGCACACGGTCAGGCCGCTCGCCGCCAACGCGGCTCCCAACGCTTGCGCATCCGCATAGTGCGCATCCCCTTCGCGCGGGCGCGAGCTGCCGAACACCGTGACGATTTTCTCTTCCCTCTTCATTTTTTCTTCGGGGGTGGCTTTGTGCCCAGCGTCTCCACCATCGCGGTCGCAATGGCGTCGATCGCCGCAGCTGTTTCTGGGCCGCCTTGCGGATTATTGTTGTAGAAAATTGCGAAGATCAGATCTTCGCGGCGCAACGTCGCGGCATAGCCGGAGAGCGCGCGGTCGTGCTCCACTTCGCCCGTTTTAGCCTCGATCAGGCCCGATGCCGCGCTGTCTCGCATGCGGTTCTCGAGCGTGCCGTCCACGCCCGCGACGGGCAGCGTCGAGATGAAATCCTTGCCCCACGGCTGCTTCTCGGCGTACCGCAGCAGCGCGACGATTGCGCGCGGCGTCACCAGATCGGAGCGCGACAAGCCCGAGCCATCCGTGAGCACCACGTCGCCATCGGCGATCCCTGCTTCGTGCAGAAATCCTCGCTCGACCTTCAGCCCTGCATCGGTCGATCCCACGCCAAGCTTCTCGCGCCCGACCGCGCGCAAAAACAGTTCCGCATGCAGGTTGTGGCTGACCTTGTTCGTCACGCGGATGCTCTCGATCAGTGGCGGTGAAATGTGCTCCGCGAGAACCAGCGGATTCGGATCGGGTTTAGCGGGAATCGATTGCGGGATGACCGGCTCGCCGCTCGCCGTGTTTTCCGGCGGGGGCGAGTGCTGCACTCGAGTTCCGCCCGTCACGCGAACGCCGCGCGCTTCGAGCAGTTGCTTGAGCGCGATCGCCGTGGTTTCCGCCGGCGCCGTCATGGCGAGGTCAAGCCTGAACGGAATGTGCCCGAGCGGGATCGTTCCGCGCAACAGCACGAAATTCATGCCGGGCTGCCGGACCACCGCCAGGTCAGGTTCTCCGTTGGGCGGTCCTGTAGTGATTTCGCGGCTGAATGTGTCGAGCGCCGCTGCGGGCTCGGCAAAGATCGTGGCCGGATCGCCGATGCGTGCTCCGGGCTGCACTTCGATTGAAATCGTGTTGTCATCCAACGCGATGGCGCTCACCGGCGCGCCAAACCTGAAGAAAAGATCGCCCACGCTCCAATCCGCCGGGTACGGATCGTAGGGGAAATAGCTGTCATCCGCGACGATGTCTCCATCGACTTCCCGCAGCCCTTTCTCGACGGCTTGGTCCGCCAATTCGGCGAGCACCTTTTCGGCCGGTCCCTCGTGTTCGGCCCTGCCCGCGTACGGAAATTTGCGATTCGAGAGATCCGGATCTCCACGTCCGACAAGCACGAGATCGCGGGAAAGGCGTCCATCAGCGCCGATCGCGCCTTCGGATTCGAGCGTGGTATGGAACCGGTAGTCGGACCCGAGCGCGGAAAATGCGAGTGCCGTCGTGAGGAGTTTCGCATTCGACGCGGGAGCGAAAAACTGATCCGCATTCAGTTCGTACAGCGTCGCTCCGGTATTGCGATCGGTGACTAGAATGCCCCAATAGGCCTTTTCGGCGTGCGATTGCCGCAATACCGCCTCGACGCGTGCCCGAAATCGTGCGATGTCCGGCCGCTGCTTCGGATGGGCGGCCTGCTGTGCGGCTGCCGCCTGCGCTAAAAGAAGAAATGCCACCAGCCATCGAACGCGCCATCTTGGCGCGTGCGGCAGCGGATTCAGCCAAGGCGCCGAGCGGTCTTCGGCAATATTCCCGGGTGCGCGAATTATGGAATACAGCTTTTTCAAGATGTCTCATTATATTGCAATCTGCGGCTTCGAGCGCAGCCAGCCGCCTCGCCGATTCAGTTGCGCCGCGCTATCGAAAGCTCATATGATGGACTCCCGGCCATAATCTTCATCTTGATAGGAGGCACTTCATGAAAAGCACTTTTTCTCTAATACTTGCGGTAGTTCTGATCGGCCTGCCGTTGCTTTCCAACGCTCCGCTCACTCGCGCGGACAACAAGGAAAAGGACGATGATCGGCTTCGAAATTCCGGCCAGGTGATCAAGGAAATTCTTAACATCCCGGACAACATCCCGCAGAGTCTCCTCGACAAGGCGGATTGCGTGGTAGTGCTGCCGTCCGTGCTCAAGGCCGCATTCATCGTGGGCGGCAGTTACGGACGTGGCGCCATGACTTGCCGGAGCGGCGAGGATTTCCAGGGTCCCTGGGGCGCTCCCACCATGATGGCGCTTGAGGGCGGCAGCGTCGGGTTTCAGCTCGGCGGCCAAGCGACGGACTTCGTTCTCCTAATTATGAATCAGCAGGGTGCAAGCTCCATCCTCAGCAGCAAAGTCAAGCTGGGCGCTGACGCTTCCGCTGCGGCCGGGCCCGTGGGACGCGAAGCCGAAGCCGCCACGGACGTCACCATGCGCGCTGAGGTTTTGACCTATTCGCGCGCCCGCGGTCTTTTTGCCGGCATCTCGCTCGAGGGTTCCACCTTGCGTCCGGACGACGATGCGAACGAGCGCGTGTACGGCAGGAAGCTCACCTCAAAGGAAATTGCACTGCACGGCGCGGTCCCGGTTCCAGCAGCTGCACGGCTGCTCACCGCAACGCTCAATCAGCACAGTCCTAAGAACCTTTCGAAGTAACGCCCTACGCAGCGACCCGCGCTGGAGCAATCGTGCCCCGGCGCGGGGCATCTACTCTCGATCATTCCACTCCGTCGTCCCATTGCGATCGATATTGACTTCAACTCACATGTGACCTACAGTCATAAATGGTTGTAGGTCATATTCGGAGTCACGTTCTTGGCATCGCCCACCCCAGCCGCCCGGCAGGTCACTCCGCCTCGCGGGAATCGCCGCGAACGCCACCGCGCTGAAATCCGCGAGCGCATCTTTCGGGCCGCGCTCGAGATTTTTGCCGAACGCGGTTTCCTCGAAACCACCGTTGAAGACATCACGGAGGCAGCTGACGTAGGCAAGGGCACCTTCTTCAATTATTTCCCGACAAAGGAGCACGTGCTGGCCACCCTCGGCTCGGAGCGTATTGCTGCGATCGAGCGCGCTCTGGATCAGGCGAGGAAGGGACCTGTGCTGCCGGTGCTAAGAGATCTGGCGACCGATCTTGCGGGCCAGTCGCAGCAGAGCGCCGCTCTACTCCGCGCGATATACGCCGCTCACGCATCCTGCGAGCCCGTCCGCGCAGAGCTTGAGAAGCGCTTGCACACCGGCCGCCGGTTGCTCGCGCAAATTTTCGCCCTCGCGCAGGAGCGAGGCGAGATTCGGCGCGACCGTTCCGCGGCGGAATTGGCCCGGCTTACGCAGCTTGTTGTGTTCGGCGTGACCCTCGCCTGGGCCATGAATCCGGATTCTTCGCTGCGGGGCTCCGCCGAGGAGGTATGGGACCTATTCTCTTCCAGCTTTCGTGTCGATGAGAAACGTAAGGCGGTCAAGAGCCACCGGAGCGCACGGTCATGATTTCTCGGCAGTCTTCTACAACGGCTTCCGCTGCAGGTGCTGCGTCTTTATTGGCGTCACAATCATCCAATCCGCAACCCGTTAGAGGAGGGTGTTTTCCGATGCGCCGACCGGCAATCCCTTACCTCATCTTCGCCGCGGTCTTATTGCCGATGGCCGCTGTTTCGACGAACGCGCAAACATCCGTCCCTACGTCGGGCACCGTGGAATCCGCGCCGCCTCCGCAGGGCGCCTTCTCGGGCAGCGTGCCGGACAAACTCGTTCCAGGCGTGTTGCAGCTTTCGCTGCAGGACGCGATCGCCCGCGGCCTCAAGCAAAACCTCGGCCTCCTGCTATCGGGCGAGGACGTCCGCACGGCCCGCGGCGCGCGCTGGCAACAGTTGAGCGCGCTTCTGCCGAACGTAACCACCTCGACGTACTTCGATGATTCGAAGGTGGACCTTGCCGAGTTTGGATTCACGTTCAAGTTTCCCGGCGTCACGATCCCCGCGGTCGTCGGACCGTTCGCCTATTTCGATTCGCGCGCGAATTTGACGCAGTCCGTCTTCGATTGGAAAGCGATCAATAACACGCGCTCGGCGGGTCAAACTGAAAAATCCGCGCAATCCACGTACAAGGACGCGCGCGATCTCGTCATCCTGGCTGTCGGCTACACCTATTTGCAGGCCATCGCGGATCAAGCTCGCATCGAAACCGCCGACGCGCAGGTGAAAACCGCCCAAGCCCTGTACGACCAGGCATCGGATCAGGTCCATGCCGGCACGTCGCCGGCAATTGACGCGCTTCGCGCACAGGTGGAGCTGAAATCGCGGCAGCAGCGGTTGATCCAGGCGAGAAACGATTTCGCGATTCAGAAGCTGGCACTCGCGCGCGTGATCGGCCTAGCCCCCGGACAGGAATTTGAGTTATCCGGCCAGTCGCCTTACGAGCCGTTCGCGGGCCTCACTGTGGACCAGGCGCTCAAGCGAGCCTATGACTCCCGCTCGGATTACCAGGCGGCGCTCGCGGACGTGCGCGCCGCGGAATATTCGCGCAAGGCGGCACAGGCTGGATATCTACCGTCTCTCTCCTTTAGCGCGGACTATGGCCTCGCAGGCACGTACCCCAGCATTTCAACACATGGCGTGTTTGACGTTCGCGGTACGCTCTCGATCCCGATCTTTCAAGGTGGGCGAGTACACGGCGATGTCGTCGAAGCAGACGCTCGCCTGGAGCAGAGTCGCGAGCGCGCCGAGAATCTGCGCGCGCAAATCGACGCCGATGTTCGCACCGCGCTGCTCAACCTCCAGTCCGCGGAGGAAGAAGTCGATGTCGCGTCGAGCAACGTCGATCTGGCGGAGCAGACGTTGACTCAGTCGCGCGATCGTTTCCGCGCGGGCGTCACCGACACCGTCGAAGTCGTCCAAGCGCAGGAAGCCGTCGCGAGCGCCCACGAAACCTATATCTCGGATTTGTACCAGGACAATTACGCGAAAATTTCTCTGGCCCGTGCCCTGGGCCTGGCCGAAGAGGGCGTGAAAGAATACTTCAAAGGAAAATGACACATGGCACAGAGAACCGAAACCGAACTCTCGCCGAATCCTCCTGCTGAACACGCGGCTCCTCCGGAAACCCATTCGGCCGAGCCGCCTCCTTCGTCGTACGCATCGAATGTCTTTCGCGACCGCCCTCGCGCGCGCTTGTTCCTGGTGGTCGTGGCGCTCGTCGTACTCGTCGCCGCATTCTTTGCTTGGCGCTATTTTTCCAGCTATGAATCGACGGATGACGCGGAAGTGGATGGCCATCTGATGCCCCTCAGTGCCCGCATTTCCGGCTACGTCCTGAAGGTCAACGTGAACGACAACCAATACGTGCAAGCCGGAACGGTGCTCGTTGAGATTGACCCGCGCGACTATCAGGTTGCCGCAGACCAGGCACGCGCCGAAGCCGCCGACGCCGCGGCGAATGCTCGGTCTATGAATATCAATGTTCCGGTCACGTCCGTGAGCACCTCGAGCCAAACTTCCGCGACGGAGGCCGATGTCGCAAACGCCGAAGCTGGTATCGAGGTTGCTCAACAACAATCCGACGCTGCGCAGGCAGAGCTTGTCCAGGCGCAGGCCAATGACGTGAAAGCCCAAAACGACCTTGTTCGTTACAAGCAGCTTGTCGATAAGCAGGAAATCTCGCAGCAAATCTACGATCAGGCCGTGGCCGCCGCCGCCGCGGACGATGCGGCCGTGGCCGCCGCGAGAGCCTCCGTTGCGGCCGCCGCTCATCAGGTAGCGCAGGCGCGCGCCCGCCTCGCGCAGGCGCAGGCAAACTTGCGTTCATCGCAGACCGGTCCCCAACAGGTTGAGTCCATGCGCGCCCGCGCACTTTCAGCCGAGGCTGCAGCCCGCGAGAAGCAGGCGGCGCTCGAGATGGCGGAGCTGAATCTCCAGTACACCAAGATCGTCGCGCCGGTGAACGGCGTGGTGACGAAAAGCGTGGAAGTTGGAATGAACGTTACACCGGGCCAGCAGTTGCTCAGCATCGTCCCGCTTGATGACATTTGGATCACCGCGAATTTCAAGGAAACGCAATTGAAAAACATGCGCCCGGGCGAGCGCGCCGAAGTCAAAGCCGACGCGAATGGACGCACCTATACCGGATATGTCGATAGCATCGCCGGATCGAGCGGCGCACGATTGAGTTTGCTGCCGCCGGAGAATGCGACGGGAAACTACGTGAAGGTTGTGCAGCGCGTTCCCGTGAAAATCGTTCTCGACCCGAATCAGAACAGCGACCATTCTCTTCGCCTCGGAATGTCCGTCGAACCCAAGGTCTTCCTCAAGTGAACGCGGATGAGCTCTTCAGGCTCCGGAGCACTGCCATCTTCGTCGCTAGTTTCGTCTTCTGACGGCGCCGGTTTCTTTGCGAGGCCCGCGATCCCTCGCGCCGCGATTCCCGCGATCAATCCCTGGGTCATCGCGCTCACCGTAACGCTCGCCACGTTCATGGAGGTGCTCGATACCAGCGTGGCCAACGTCGCCCTGCCGCACATCGCTGGCAACCTGTCCGCCGGCCAGGACGAAAGCACGTGGGTGCTGACTTCGTACCTTGTGTCGAACGCGATAGTCTTGCCGATGAGCGGATGGTTTTCTTCGGTCCTTGGGCGCAAGCGCTTTTACATGTCGTGCGTCGCGCTCTTCACCGTAAGTTCTCTTTTGTGCGGACTGGCGCCAAGCTTGAGCGCGCTGATTTTCTTCCGAGTGCTTCAGGGCGCCGGCGGCGGAGGCTTGCAGCCGAGCGAGCAGGCGATCCTCGCGGACACGTTTCCGGCGAGGCAGCGCGGCATGGCATTCGCCGTGTATGGCATGGCGGTGGTTCTTGCGCCGGCCATTGGCCCCACGCTCGGCGGATGGATCACCGACAATTTCAATTGGCGCTGGATCTTCTTCATCAATATTCCGGTCGGATTTCTGTCCCTGTTCCTGACGAATCGCTTGATTTCCGATCCCGAGTATCTGCAGCGCCAGGCAGGCAAGGTCTTCCGCGTCGATTACATTGGCTTGGGGCTGCTGGCCGTCGGGCTTGGCGCTTTGCAGATTGTGCTGGACAAGGGACAGCGCGACGATTGGTTCGGCTCGCATTTCATCCTGGGCATGACGATCGTTTGCGTCGCTGCGCTCGTAGCCGTTGTGTTTTGGGAGTGGTTCAACAAGGATCCGATTATCGATCTTCACCTCTTCAAGGATCGCTCGTTTGCCATCGGCAACCTGCTCATCTTCATGGTGGGCTTCGCGCTGCTATCGAGCACGGTGCTCCTGCCACAATTTCTCCAGATGCTGATGGGCTATACGGCGGAAAAGGCGGGGCTCTCGCTCATGCCCGGCGGGTTTGCGATCCTCGTGGCCATGCCGTTTGTCGGTTTTCTGCTGTCGAAATACGACGCGAGATGGCTTCTGCTTTTCGGTCTTTCCATGTTGTCGTTTTCCCTGTTTCACATGACGCACTTCGACACCTCGATCGATTTCCGCACGGCCGCCAGCTCGCGCGTGATCCAGACGCTCGGACTCGCGTTCCTGTTCATTCCCATCAACACGGCCGCCTATGCATTTCTGCCTCCCGGCAAGAACAACGCAGCCTCGGGTCTGATCAATCTGTCGCGCAATATCGGCGGCAGCGTGGGAATCTCGCTTGTGACCACGGGGCTGGCGCGGCGCGCTCAATTCCACCAGTCGGTTCTTTCGAGCCAGACGAACTCCGGCAACGGCCCATTCCAGGCCACGCTCAACGCAGCGACTCATCATTTCATGCTCCACGGTTCGAGCGCCCACGAGGCTGCCCGCCAGGCTTACGCCCTTGTTGCGAATCAGATTGACCAGCAGGCCACAATGCTGGCATATATTGACAACTTCTGGCTGATCGGAGTGATCGTCGCGGCGATGATTCCGTTTGTGTTCCTCATGAAAAGAGTGAAGCCCGGCGGCCCGATATCGGTACACTGACGCGCGGAGGAAGTCCATGCGGGTTCGGGTTGTCAGCGTCGAGCGCGAGTACGGCAGCGGCGGTGCCATCATCGCCAAGCAACTCGCGGAGCACCTCGGCTGGAAGCTGTGGGACCACGAAATCAGCACCGAGATCGCTCGCCGTGCCAACGTGGATCAACACACCGCGGCTCGTTGCGACGAGCGCGTGGACTCGCTGCTCTATCGCCTGTTCAAGGTGTACGCGCGCGGCAGTTATGAACGCGCCCTTCCGGTGGGTGAATCGCACCATTTTGATACGGACCGCATGTTCGCGTTGCTTGAGAAGGTGGTCGAGGAATTCGCCGAGGGCGGAAACTGCGTGATTGTGGGCCGCGGCGCGCCTTACATTTTGCGGAACCGTCCGGACGCATACCATGTTTTCGTGTACGCTCCGGTAGAGGAGAAACTCCGCCGGCTCAAATCGATTGGCCAGTCCGAAAAGGAAGCGCTTCGCCTGATCGAGGAAATCGACCGCGAGCGCGCCTCCTTTATCCGCCACTACTTCAACAAGGAATGGCCCCTTCGCTCGCTTTACAACGTGATGATCAATTCCAGTTTCGGCGATGAATTCGTCGTCGAAACGATCCTCCAGCAAATCGCCGCGCTCGAAAGGCGCCCTGCCTCGGCAGCCGTCGCCGCCAAAATCTAGCGCAGCTGCTGGCCGCTTTGCATCCGCTTGCTGTCGAATGCTTTCTCCCGTAGTCTGGGTGTCCTGATTCTAGTCATTCCGATGCGTCCCAAAGGCCGAGGATGAGCTGTCCGATTTGCGAAAAGCGTCCGCCGAAGCGGTTTTGTCCCGCGAAGGGCGAGAAGATTTGTCCAATCTGCTGCGGCCGCGAGCGAGAGGTTACGATCGATTGTCCGTCGGATTGTTCGCACCTCGTCGCAGCCCATCGCTACGAAGCCGAGCATCGCAAACCGATTTCCGCCGCGGAACTTCCGTATCGCGATATCCAGGTTCCTGCGGATTTTGTTTACGAGCGCTGGCCGGTCATCACCGGTCTCGCGACGAACATCCTGGGGTTTCAAATCCAGAACAGGGAACTGAATGACGCCGCTGCTAGTGCGGCGATCGAAGCGCTTGCAGAGACCTGCCGTACCCTCGGGACGGGCATCTACTACGAGCGCCCGCCCGATTCGCCCGTTGCACGCGCCCTCTACGGACAACTGGCGCGGTTCCTGCAGGAGTTCCGAAAGGAAGAAGCCGGCCGTGCAGGGTTTCCCACGCTAAAGGACGCCGACGTGTTTCATCTGCTCGTCTTTCTGCTGCGCGTTGCCAAGCAGGAGACCAACGGCCGACCGCGCTCGCGAGCATTTCTCGATTTCCTGCGTGCGCGGTTTCCTCTTCCTGCGGAAGCGGCGAAAGACGCTCCTCGCATCATAATTCCGTAGAAGTGACGGGTTAGTTCGCTGCCTTAAAGTTTGGATTCTGGATCACGCCCAGAACATTTCCGAACGGGTCATACACCGCGCCAATCAGGATTCCTTCGCCAACATCTTGGATCGGCTCCTGCTGCGTCGCGCCGAGATCGAGCAGGCGCTGGTAAGCAGCGTGCGCGTCCTCAACGCCCCAGTATGCAATTCCTGCGGGAGTTCTCTTCGCCCCCGCATCCGGCGTCGGCACGATTCCCAATTCGTATCCGCCGACGTTGAACCCAACATAGAATGGCTGATCAAAGTACGGCTGCTTGTCCAGGACCGTGCTGTACCAAGCTTTGGCTTTGTCGAGATCTCGCGCCTGGTATGCTGCGGTTCTTAGCCCGAGAAACATGAGCGGCCTCATTGGAGCCGGTCGTGGCAACCGATCTCTCTGCGGAGACAGGCGGCCGCCCGGCCATAAGCGCGCCAAAACATACTAGCGCGAATAGCATCGTTGCCCTCGATACAGTCTTCAGTTTCACGCCGCGTGGCGGTTTCTCCTCAATCGGTGCGGGAACGCTCACGGTATTTTGTACCCGAGCAAGCCGGCTTTTAGTTCCATTCCGGCGGCGCGGTTTGGTGCTTGGCATGGTTCTCCTCCGTTTCCAAGATCGAATTTGAGCTGCGGCGAATGCCACGACTGCGCTTCCGGCTTCTTGGGACGCGATCCGAGCCCGTACTTGCGCCTCAGATGCTCCACGCGCTCGGCAATTTCCTTGCGATAGCTTTCCGGCGCGTCTCCATAGCCTTTGAACCACTCTCGATATTGCTGGGCCAGTTTCGGAAACTTTCGATCGAGGAAAGCGATGAACGACTTCCACGATGCCGGCATCAAGAAAACCACACTCGCGCCCAGCCACTGCGCGCCCGCATCACGCGAGGCGCGTACGAGCGCATCGAGATCGGCTTCGCGATCGGTGAGCCCGGGCAAAATCGGCATCGCGTTCACTCCCACGTTGATGCCCGCCGCGCGCAGCTTGCTCACTGCTTCGAGGCGCAGGTCCGGCCGCGGCGCACGTGGTTCGAGCAACCTCGCCAGGCGCGTTCGCAGCGTCGTGACGGTCATATGGATCGTGAGCGACGAGCGCTCCGCAATCCGCCGCAGCAAATCGATATCGCGCACCACTTGATTCGACTTCGTCGTGATCGAAAGGCTCAGCCCCTCGCGCTCCACCATTCTTTCGAGAATTGCCCGCGTGGCCCCGAACTCGCGCTCGGCAGGCTGGTAAGGATCGGTCGCCGTCCCGATGGCGATGTGCTCGCCCCAGATCGCCTCGTGCGATAGGTCGCGCGCCGCCAGCGGCCCGGCGTTTTCTTTCACATAGATCTTCGACTCGAAATCCGAGCCATCGACTTCCATGTATTCGTGCGTGTACCGCGCGTAGCAGTAGTGACAGCCGAATTCGCAGCCGCGGTAGGGATTGATGGTCCAGCGGAACGGCACGCGTTCGGAATGGCACTCGTTCAGGATCGATTTGACGGGCAGCAGGAAATATTCCGTCCCGCGCTTGGCGTCTGCGCAGGGGGAGGAGGCGGCGAGGCGAGCAATGCCGACCAGTTCCGTCGCGGGCTTCCTACTCCGGTCAGGTTCCGGAGGGGGCGCGGAAGCACCGCGGGGTAGCTCACAATTGCCGTGGCGAGCGGCTGTGGGGAATAGCGTGAGACTGGTTTGCTCCGGGCGGCCCGTCCGGCGCCGAAGCGTCGTCGGATTCGCTCGAAGGATGGGAGAAGTGGCCATTGATTGCCTCGCCGCACGCGCAGAATATATTCGCCTTTTATTCGCCTTGTCAAGAACTATTATTCGCTTTTGTTTCGCCTGTCCCCGCGTACAAGATCGCCTCTGGAAATCCCCCTGAGACCCATAAAACTACGTCCGCCTCGCGCCGATATACTGGATGGGCGACTTTGGGAGACCCAGCCGTGGCCGAAGTAGGGATTCTGATCCTCGATGACGACGTCGCCAGCCAGAGCGCGCTGAAAAACATCCTCGATTCCGAGGGTTGGCGCGTCCGTATCGTCACGCGTCCGGTCGATGCCATGGCCGAGTTAGCCACCGGCGGCTGGAACCTCGCGATCGTCAATGTCGCGCTCACCGGCGTGAGCGGGCCACTTTTTGCTACGCTCAAGGAGCTTACCGAAGCCGATTTTGTCACGCCGCAAGACGGCGAAGCGTTTGTCCGGAAACGGATCCGCGTTCTGTTCTTGGTACCGGTACCGAAGGCGAAGGAAGTCCAGCCGGCCCTCGAGCGCGACGCTCTGCCGTATTCCCTGAAGCCTTACCACCTTCACGACTTCCTGGAGAAGGTCAGCGAGTTGCTGGTCGAGGCGGGCGCCATCGCCGAGCCCATCCGCAGCATCGGCGGATTTGCTGCGGGAAAGCGGCGCCGACGTACCCTCGGCATCGCTCGCGACACCCGCCGCACCACGATGTTTGCCTCCCGCGAGGACTACCAGATGAGCGAAGAGGAAATGGCCGAGTTCGAGCGCCAGGAAGAGGAAGATCGCAAGAAGCGCCAAAAGGAATTAAAAGACCGCGAGCATCTCTAGCCTCTCGATCGTCCGCCTGAGTCTGCAGTACTCCTGCCCCAAAACCCCTGCAAGAAATCGCCGCCCACTCGTTCTCAGGAATGAAGCCCGCGGAATCGCCTCTCGAATGCGCGCGGGCTACGAGGAGGGTCCATGCAGCGCAAATGGGGAACAGTCTTCGCGATTCTCACAGCAGCCACTCTGATCCTGCTGGCGATGATCGTGCCGGCGACGAATCTCGGGACCAACGCCGGCGCTTCGGGCGCGCGTCCAGGTCCGGCGCCGACCGGTTGGCAGCTCGCCCAGCGAGTCACCTACCAAAATCTCACGATCTTCCCAGTAGTTTCGGGGCAGGACGCAGATACCAGCGATTTCGTGACGCTCGATGAGGCGCTCGCGTCGGGCGATGCGGTTGTCGCCGAGCAGGGAGAGTATCTCCGCCGCACGCGCGACGGAAACATCCCTCTTGGTTTCTCGAGCGGCCCGCAGGTGAACCAGCTCGTCCTCATCAATCGTGGCAAACGGCCTCTCATTTTGCTGGCTGGCGAAGTAGTGTCCGGCGGGAAGCAGGACCGCATTATCGGCAAGGATCGCATCGTGCCCATCGGAGCCCAGCCGTTGCCGCTCGACGTTTTCTGCGTCGAGCATGGGCGGTGGACCGGCGCATCGAACGAATTTTCTGCGGCGAAGACGATGGTTCACCCGAGCGTGCGCGAAGAGGCCGCCGTCGAGCAGAATCAGCAACAAGTCTGGGCCGCCGTGCGCGGAGAAGCCGACGCAGTTGGCGGCGGAAGCCCCACCGCGGTCCCGGCTGCTCCTCCGGCTCTCACGCGCCAAGCTCTCGCGGGCGCAATCGCTTCGGCTGGCACGCAGTCATATCAAATGATCTACAAGTCTTCGCCGATCGGCATTTCCGTTGAGACTTTGGCGGAGGAAATCAGCCGGCGCTTCGAAGGCGCGACTTCCGGCCTGAAGGGCGAGCGGGTTGTCGGCGTGGTCGTGGCATTCGGCGACGAGGTCGCGTGGAGCGACATCTTCGCTTCGTCTGAGCTTTTCGACGCCTACTGGCCGAAGCTGCTCCGCAGCTACGTGGTCGAGGCGATGACGCGACCGGCAGTTCGCGAAACGGCTTCGCTCGACGATGCTCGCGATTTTCTTCGCCCTGTAACCGGGCACATCGAACAGGAATCCGAGCCCGGAGTTTACAACTGGCGCAAGCAATCCGTCGGCCGCCTGGCGGAAATTCAGCTTGAGGCTCTCGCGCCAAAGCCGCTCACGCTGCACTATCTTCGCGTTCTGCGAAGCGGCGAGCGCGCCATACTCGTCCGCTAGCGGCGGGAAGGGCGGGGATTCATCCCCGCTGTAAACGGCGGCGCGAAGCGCCTTCCGGTGCGCGGTCCGTCTCGCAGCAAGTACTCGCGTTCTCCGGAACCACGGCGCAGAGGTCCATAGATTCGCGGAGTGCCGCCGACCCATTGGCTGTCTGGAGCGAGTTCGGGAAATGGCTGACCGGATGCCGGCGCTACGATTCGAATCTGCGGACTTGGCTGCGATCCGCCGTTTCCGCGAGCAGCTCCGCGATCGTCCGCTTGAGCACCGGATGCTCGACGCCGCCAGCAATCTCCGCCAGCGGCACGAGCACGAACCGCCGCTCCGCCATCCGCGGATGCGGAATTTCGAGCTCCGGCATGTTCACCACCGTCGAGCCGAATAACAAAATGTCCATATCGATCTTCCGCGGCTCTTTCGGGCCTTCCGCCACCCGTCCTCGTCGCCGCCCGAGCGTCCGCTCGATCGCGAGCAGCGCATTCATGAGTTGCCGCGGCATCAAATCCGTTTCCGCCTCGACCGCGCAATTCAGAAACCAGCCCCCGCCGCGGACGTCCACCGGCTCCGTCTCGTAGAGCGATGATTGCCGCGTCACGCGGACCCCGTGCGCGCCAAGCGCTTCGATGGCCCGCGCGATATTCTGCGCGCGGTCCCCCAGGTTCGATCCCAGCGATAGATAAACTGTCTTCATCGAGGAGCGCACATTTTAGTCTTGCGCGCGTCAGCCCGCCAGTTGACAGTTAGCGTTCGAGAGCCAAGCGAATCGCGGCATCCGTAAGAGTCCGTGTGACAGTCGGAGAGTTTTTTGTGGGTCGTGGCTTCAGCCACGACATAAGCGCTTCAACATCGGATCGGCTTTAGCCGCTGAAGTTCCAGCGTTGCGCTTTCGATTGAGGTTACCACTCAGCCATCGAAACACCCCGAGTTACATTCCCACGGGCTGCCCCGGCTCATTTGCCTTGGAGGGTTTCACCAGCCTCAGCGCGTGCTTCACGGATGCGGATAGCCGATGCCGCAGAATCGCCAGCCGCTGGCTCTCGCTGCCGGTGACCCAGTTGAACTGAATCACCCGCCGCTCCCCGATAAACGGCAGATGCCCGTGCCACGATCGATCCGAGCGCAGAAAAGCCACGAGCGCGCCGCCGGACGGCGGCACCTCGACGGCCACGTCTTCTATGTTGTTTTTCGACCGCAGCAGCCGCAGCCGCCCGCCGGAGTTGTCCCACGCGGGATTCAAATACAGCAGAATCGTGATGATCTTGCTGGTCGAGTCGTTGTGGATGTTGCCGTCGCTCGTGCCGCTCCGCCCGCGCACCGTGATCGTCGACGGACGGCCGCTGAGGTCGATCTGGAATTTCTCTTCGAACGCCTTGCGAAACTCCTCCGACTCCAGCGCGTCGATCATCTCCTGAAACGCTGCGCCGAACTTCAGCGAATCGAGCGGAAAGCTGCCCGTTTCATCGATGCGTGGATACGCCGAATTGATCTTTTCGAGCGCCTCCGCGTTCACGAAGCCCGGAATTACCACGTGCTCGTACGGGTCCCGGCTCAGCGGCGTCGCTCGAAGCGTCTCGTAATCGAAAATTTTCATTGCGCCCATCTCGCACAGCCCGGCCCGCGCCCCGGCCTCTCTTGTTCGGTATTCTCAGTTCCACACCAATCTTTGCGCCGCCCCTTTCGCCTGTCAATCGGTTAACCGAGGGGCCTCTCCTCAGGCTCGCCCGCGCCTACGAATCGGTCCGACCCCTCGCCTCCTTCCCCTTCGCCCCGCGTGAGAGAATCCTTGTTGAGCTTTGGCAGATTCTTGGTGAAGGAAATTTATGGCGATCTACATTGCGTTGCTTCGCGGCGTGAACGTCGGTGGAAACATACTTAAGATGGACCGCCTTCGCGCTCTGTGCACTGATCTCGGCATGAAGAACGCGCGGACGTACGTCCAGAGCGGCAACATCGTTTTCGAGGCGCAGGGAACTTCGTTGCGTTGGGTTGAGGCTCTCGAACGAAAACTTGCGGGCGCATCGCGCCTGCCTGTCTCCGTGATGGTGAGGACCGCCTTGGAAATGAACTCGGTCCTCGCGGGCAATCCGTTTCTAAGAGAGAAGGGAATCGACACCGCCCGTCTCGCCGTCACCTTCCTGCAGCAATCTCCAGCAAAGGCCGCGCTCGCGGCCCTCGCAGCGCTCAAAATCGGCTCCGAGCGATATCATTGCGCCGGCACGGAGATTTATCTGCACTGCCCCGACGGTTTCGCCAACTCCAAGCTATATGTATTGGACAAAGTACTCGCGCAAAGAACCACCACGCGCAACTGGAACACGGTGAAGAAACTCTGCGAAATGTCCACGGAGTGAGCCGCTCGCGTGAAGGCGGCTGCTACACAGATCGGCTCAACTGAATAGGCCGGGCTGGCGTTTCGGCTCCGTCATCCCGAAATGTTTGTACGCGAGTCCCGTGGCGACGCGCCCCCGCTGCGTGCGGTCGAGCAGGCCGAGCTGCATCAAGTACGGCTCGTAGATTTCCTCGATGGCGTCCACTTCCTCGCTCAGCGATGCAGCAATGGTGTTGAGTCCAACCGGGCCGCCGGAGTATTTCTGAATGATGGTGAGCAGCAGGTTGCGGTCGGTCTCATCGAGGCCCGTTTCGTCCACGCCGAGCATCGCGAGCGCATCCCGCGCAACGCCGACCGTGATATGGCCCTTGGCCCGGACTTCCGCGTAGTCGCGGGCCCGGCGCAGCAGGCGATTGGCCACGCGCGGCGTCCCGCGGCTGCGGCGCGCGATTTCCGCCGCACCGTCCTTGTCGATCGTGATGCCGAGAATTCCCGCCGATCGCGTGATGATTCTCTGCAAGTCTTCCGGCGTATAAAAGTCGAGGCGGTGCACGATGCCGAAGCGTGACCGCAGCGGCGCCATCAGCAGGCCTGCGCGCGTTGTCGCGCCGATCAGCGTGAACTGGTTCAGTTGATACGGATGCACGCGCGCGCCCGGGCCCTGCCCGATGATCAGGTCCACCCGGAAATCCTCCATCGCGGGATAGAGAATTTCCTCCAGCGCAGGCTGCATCCGGTGAATCTCGTCGAGAAAGAAAAAATCGCGCGGGTCGAGTGACGTGAGCACCGCCGTCAAATCACCCTTCTTTTCGAGCAGCGGCCCGGAGCTAATTTTGATCGACGATCCCATCTCGTGCGCGAGGATTTGCGCCAGCGTCGTCTTGCCAAGCCCCGGTGGGCCGTGCAACAGGACGTGATCGAGCGCCTCGCCGCGCGCGCGCGCAGCTTCAACCGCGATTTGCAGGTTTTCCTTTACGCGGTCCTGACCGATGTAATCATCGAAGGCTCCCGGGCGGACGCTTGCTTCGATGCGCGCGTCCTCATCGGACGCCTTCCCGGAAACAATCCGGTTCTGTCCGACCGGCATTCGTCTCGCTTCTGGCATTTATCTCCCCTGCAAGGGATCTTCCTCGAAGACGCCGATCTGCCGCTCGCTCTCGGTGAATGCTTCGCAGGCACGATCCAATTCGTCGTACTCCTTGGCAAACTTCTCGCGCATTTCGCGATGCAAGGACACGCTCTGCCAGCGGTCGATCGTCATGTAATGACGCGTGCTTTCCGTATCGCGCAAAAGCAGCGTGCCATGGTAGCCGCCATTCTTGCGAAAGAGCTTAGCCCAGGGCCCGGAGTTGGCGTATGCGCTTTCGAACTCCTTCACTTTGTCCGCGCGCGCGACATATTCCCAAACAATCCGCACCATGTGAGCCTCCCTTCGTATGGCCGATTCTGTTGACTGCCCAGCTGCGCTCAATCCACGCCCGCGCGGGCGCTCTTCTGCATCGCCGAGCTGCCGAGAATCTGGAGCGACGCACGCAGTAGCCCTTCAAAATCCGCGCCGCCCGTGGCGCGCGCCTTTTCGATGGCGTGCTCGACCGAACGCGCGTCGTATCCAAGGTTGACCAGCGCCGACCCGACATCCGATTCAAGCTGCGAACGCGTGGCAGGCTTTCCAGTCTCGGGGACGTCCACCGCGGCGAGCCGGTCGCGCAACTCCACCACGATGCGCTCCGCTGTCTTCTTGCCCACTCCCGGAATACGCACGAGCTGTGCGATGTCGCCCTTGCGGATGGCGGGCACCAAATCCTCGATCCCCATGCCCGAGAGAATCTTCAGCGCGAGCGAAGGCCCCACGCCGGAAGCGGAAATTAGCAGCTCGAAGCAGTGCTTTTCGCGCGCGGCGAGAAACCCATAAAGCGAAAACTGGTCCTCGCGAACGTGTGTGTGGATCAGAAGCGTGGTTTCTTCGTGGAGCGCGCCCAGCACGGCGAACGTCGAAAGCGGTATCTGCACCTGATAGCCCACGCCGCCCACGTCGAGCAGCACTTGGTTCGGACGCTTCTCAATCAGCTTCCCGCGGAGCGAGCCAATCATGTCGAGCGATTATCGGTTAGGGAAACGAGGAGTGTCAACGCACGCACTTCGCCGCGGTGCCTGATCCGTGCAGGCGCTCAAAAACAAACGGCCGCATACCAAATTTCGGATATGTGCGTGTGGGTCTCTGATTCCGAATGAGCGAATTGTGTCATCGCTCATTCAACAGTAATACGAAGCACGCCGCAATAAAGTTCGCAACAAAAGTTCTCGCAACCCCGCGCGATTTTGCTTTCTTCGCGAACCGTGCAACGTCTAAGCACGTGCAAGGGGTGATTCAGATCCAAGGAGGAACAAACGATGTCCCGCTGTGCGAAAAATCTCGTGTTTCCTGTTGTAGTCGCGCTTGTGCTCGCAATGTCGCTTGCCACCCACAACGCCGCAGCAAACGATTCCAAATCGACCCGCGCCACCGTGGACGTGCTGAGCCAGGTGTCACTGGCCGGCAAGCAGATCAAGCCCGGAACGTACACCGTCACGGCGGATGATTCCAAGGTGACGATCGCGGATGGCGGCAAGGTCGTCGCCCAAGCGCCCGTGCAGTGGAAGGACGAAACTGCCAAGGCGCGGTACTCCAATATCGTGACCGTCGGCGATCAGGTGAAGGAAATTCATTTCAGCGGGAAGATGCGCTACATCCAGATCGCGGAGTAGCGCGCCGTAGCACTGCCTGTGAGAGACCTTTCCGGGCGCCGCGGGGCGATTCCGCGGGAGGTCTCTTCACCGTTTCGATTTTCTTTCCTCGCGTGAATTCAGCGAAGCGAACGGTCCCTGCGGATGGCCTCGTCGATGAGCGCTTCGAGTTCGCGGCGCGTAAGCGTGACGCGCTCGGTTGGGCCGTTCTCGGAGATGGCGGCGTCACCAACGGGCGCGGGAGCCGCTGGTTGAGCGCCGGCCGCGTAGCGCGCGCGCACTGCCACCAATTTTTCCACGTCTCGCGAAGAAAGCAGAACTTCCTTGCCGAGAAGCTGCGTGACGAGCGCGACGCGCGCGAAATGCTCCGTCGATTCCATTCTCTGAAAAGCCGTCAGCAGGTCCGGGCCGCAGGTCACGACGCCGTGATTCGCCATCAGAATTGAGTCGTGGCTCTGGACGAGCGGTTCCATCGCTGCGGTCAATTCCGCTGTGCCCGGCGTGCCGTAGCGCGCCACCGGGATCGATCCCAATCCAATCACGAGTTCGCACAAAATCGGTTTGTCCAGCGCGATGCCGGCCGCTGCGAAACCGGTCGCGGTCGGCGGGTGCGCGTGGCAAACCGCGTTCACGTCCGGGCGGAGCCGGTAGATCAGAAGATGCATCGCCAGCTCGGACGACGGCTTCCGCAATCCGCTCACACGGCGGCCTTCCAGATCGATGATGACCAGATCGTCCGGAGTCATCATGCCTTTGCTGATCGCAGTGGGAGTGATCAGGATTCGGTCGGGGCCGAGCCGGACGGAAACATTACCGTCCGTCGAAGCTACGAAACCGCGCGCGTGAGTCCAAGCGCCGACCGCGCAAATGTCGCCGCGGTGCTCTGCTTCCGTCTTTACAGCCCCGTGGGAAATTGAGTCAGGATACACCGGGCACCTCCGTCGCGCCTTAAGCGCGGCGTAGTTTACGCGTAGAAGCCACGTAATTTCAAGGCCCGTGCAACTCGATCGATGGCCACGATGTAGGCGGCGATTCGGTTGTTCACGCCGTGGGTTTCGGCGTACCGCACGACCTGGTCGAAGCTCTGCTCCATCACATCCTGGAGGCGTTCGTTCACTTCGCGCTCGCGCCAGAAAAATCCCTGGCGGTCCTGCACCCACTCGAAGTAGCTGACGGTGACGCCGCCGGCATTTCCGAGAATATCCGGGATGATAAAGATTCCCTTTTTCTCGATGATCGGATCGGCGTGGGCCGTCGTGGGGCCGTTGGCGCCTTCGCACAGAATGCGGCAGTCCACGCGATGGGCGTTTTCCGAGGTGATCTGGTTTTCGGTGGCGGCAGGCACGAGGATGTCGCACGGGCGGAAGAGAATTTCCTGCGCCGTCATCTTCTCGCCGCCGGGAAATTCCGGCAGAGGTTTCCGCTCAACATAAACCCAGTTGTAGAGCTTCGGGACTTCGATTCCTTTTTCATCGTAGAGGCCGCCATGAACGTCAGCGGCGCCGATGATTTTGTATCCGGCGGCGTGCATCAGGAGCGCGGCCTGCGAGCCGACGTTGCCGAAGCCCTGGATGATCACGCCGCAGCCCTCGCGCTTCATGCCAAGCTTCGCGATGGCTTTGTCGCAGCAGATCATCAATCCGCGGCCGGTCGCTTCCTTGCGCCCCTGCGAGCCGCCGAGTTCGAGCGGCTTGCCGGTGACGACGGCGGTGGTCGCCTGGCGCACGTGCATCGAGTAGGTATCCATCACCCAGGCCATCGTCTGGTCGTTGGTGCCGATGTCGGGAGCGGGAATATCGCGCTCGGGGCCGAGCCAGTCGGAGAGCGCCGCGGTATAGCGTCGCGTCACGCGCTCGAGCTCAGCCTTCGAGAGCTTCGAGGGGTCGCAGATGACGCCGCCCTTCGCGCCGCCGAAGGGAATATTTACGACGGCGCATTTCCAGGTCATCCACGCGGCGAGAGCGCGCACTTCGTCGAGCGTAACATCCGGCGCGAAGCGGATGCCGCCCTTGCCCGGCCCGCGCACGGTCGAGTGCAGCACGCGATAGCCGGTGAAAACCTCGAGTCGACCGGTATCGAGCGCAACCGGAATGTAAACCGTGATTTCCCGCTCAGGGCATTTCAGAAATCGGTAAACGCCCTGCTCGAGACCCAATTTTTTTGCGGCGCTCTCGAAGCGCGCATCCGCGGACTTGTAGACGTTGAGTTCCTCTTGCGTAGCGACAGGCATAGCACTCCCCCCGAACATTTTACCGAAATCGGGTGCGTCACGAGCCGCTCCTTCGCAGATCGTGGCCGGTCATCTCGCGCGGCTCGGGGACGCCGATGACGCCGAGCATGGTGGGCGCGACGTCGCGAAGCGAGCCGCCGGGCTGCAACTGCATGCGGCCATCGGCGGTGACGAGAATAAAGGGCACGGGATTGGTCGTGTGATAGGTGTGCGGGCCGCCGGTGACGGGATCGATCATGGTCTCGGCGTTGCCGTGATCGGCGGTGATAATCCACGCTCCACCGCGCGGGCGGAGCGCCTGAAAAATTCTCCCAAGGCTGTTCGTCCACCGTTTCGCACGGCCTTGATCGCGGGCTCGAGTTTCCCAGAATGGCCGACCATGTCCGCATTCGCGAAATTCATGATGATGGCGTCGAAGTCGCCCTTTTCGATGGCGTGAATCACGGCATCTGCAATGCCCGCGGCAGACATTTCCGGTTTCAGATCGTAGGTGGGGACTTTGGGCGAGGGCACGAGCACGCGCTCCTCGCCCGGAAACGGTTTTTCGACGCCGCCGTTGAAAAAATATGTGACGTGCGCGTACTTCTCCGTTTCCGCGACGCGCAAGTTCTTGAATTCGAGTTCGGCGAAGACGTTGGCGAGGATGTGTTCGAGTTTTTCAGGCGCGAGGATGTAGCGCAGCCACGGCCAGGTTTTTTCGTATTGCGTCATGGCCGACGAGCACGAGATTTTTCGGGCGCGCGGGGTCGGCGAATTCCTTGAAGCCGGGATCGACAAGCGCGCGCGTGATTTGGCGGGCGCGGTCGGCGCGGAAATTGTAAGAAGATCACGGCATCGTCGTCGCGAATCAATCCGCGCGGAACGGCGGGTTTTCCCGGCGCCGCTTGCGTGGTGATGACGGCGGGGACGACGAATTCGTCCGTGACGCCTTTTTCGTAGCTCGCGCGAATCGCGGCGATGGGATCGGAGAATTTCGCTTCGGCGTCGCCGTGCACCATCGCGCGATAGGCTTTCTCGATGCGCTCCCAGCGATTGTCGCGGTCCATCGCATAGTAGCGGCCGTTGACGCTGGCGATCTGGCCCACGCCGTATTCGCGCATCTTCTGCTCGAGCTGGCGGAGGAAGCCGATGCCGCTTTCGGGCGGCGTGTCGCGGCCGTCCATGAAGCAGTGGACGAAGACTTTCGAGACTTTGTTTTCCCGCGCCATGCGCAGCAGCGCGAAGAGATGTTCGATGTGCGAATGGACGCCGCCGTCGCTCAGAAGGCCGATTAGGTGCAACTGGCGCGAGCGGCCGCGCTCCATCGCTTCAAGAAGCAGGGGCTGGCGGAAAAATTCGCCGCTGGCGATGAGCTGATCGACGCGCGTGATGTCCATTTGCACGATGCGGCCGGCGCCCATATTCAGATGGCCGACTTCGCTGTTGCCCATCTGGCCTTCGGGCAGTCCGACGTAAGGGCCGGACGTGTGGATCAGCGTGTTGGGAAATTCTTTCAGCAGGCGGTCGTAGTTGGGCTTGCGCGCGAGGGCGATGGCGTTGCCCTTGGTTTCGGCGCGGTAGCCCCAGCCGTCGAGCACAGTCAACACGATTGGGCGTGGGCGTTTAGGCATTGTCATCTCGGTTCGCGCAGCAAGGTGCAAGAGATATCCCTCGGCTCCTCCCGCAGAACCATCCGGGATGCAAAAGTCGCACGTTAGTCGCTCGGGATGCCGATGCTTGTCGCATCGGCAGGACAATTGGTCGCGGGCGTTTGCTCATAGGCTTGGACATTCCAGGCGCCTCGACGCCCGGCCCCCG
Organism: uncultured Acidobacteriota bacterium; assembly: GCA_963715685.1. Lineage (GTDB taxonomy): Bacteria > Acidobacteriota > Terriglobia > Acidiferrales > UBA7541 > Palsa-295. The sequence goes on from OY970264.1 coordinate 856,900, forward strand.
ATTTGTTGGCGATTAGACTTCGGGCGACGCGCAGCGTGGCCCGCCAGTAGCCGGGGTTCTTCCCTCGCAAGAAAGCAGCCTCCGTTAGCGCCCCTTCGACCTCGTTCGATTTTTGTCCATTCCATCATGACCAAATTACGTTAGCACGAGGGAGCCGCGTTGCAAGGGTGTTGTTCGTGTAAAGAATCTGGAGTCCGAGGAAAACCCGAACGAAACGTTGGGTCAGTTTCCGATTACCGAGTTAATCAAGCATTGACCGCCTATTCGTCACTGGGAAGCGCCTTTTGCTGGATTCTATGGCCAACTAGGAAATCATCCCTTCGGGATCAGAGGAGCGGATTTGTAGGCTTTGCTCTTCACATCAATTTCCCACTTTCAGCTTGATTTCCGCCGTGTCGCCCTTTAGTTCAACGGTCGTGCCAAAAGGCTTCGACGCGTCGGCCAGGCGCTGGAGGATATAACCCGCTCTCGCACCCTTCACCGGCGAGGGCAAGCCGCGCGTATCGAGGAATTGGTTGTTGGTGTACTCGTTGTGAATATCGGGCTGGCCCTCACCCACGTTGTTCAAGGCAATCGGCCGGAACGAAATCGATTGCAGGTTCTTTCCCCGAAATTGGACGTACGCGACCACGCTCTCCCAACTCATCGGTTCGTCGATGTACGTCAGCGTCGGCGGCACGTTGTAAATGAAATTGCCCAGGTCGTAAAAGATGGGTCGGCCGTGATAAATCTCCACGCCGTGCAGCAGAGGCGCTCCATGCATCACGATGATGTCCGCACCCGCATCCACCTCCGCATGCGTCCACTTCTTGATCCAATCATTCGGGGCGAGCCTCTCCTGCATCCCTTCCATGAAAATTGTCGAGAACGAGTGATTCCCGAAGACGTGGTTATGTTGGTACACGATCACGAGGTCCGCGTGCTGGCGGGCGTCACGAATGCTTTGAAGGATGCGTTGCGAATCCTCCTGATTGGGTGTGTTTCCGGGCGCGCCAGGCAGATCGTCTGTCGCCTCATTTTCTTTGTCGCCGGCTTCGACGCGCAGCTCATTCACTCCCGTCCGGTCCGCCGTGGCGCTTCCTCCAGGCGCAATCAGGCCTGACGCGCTCGCTATCAGGGCGACCGTGCCCTTCGGCGTATGCAGATAACCCGGCGCTACAGCTTCGGCCACGTTGTTTCCAGTTCCGGCATGAACGATCTTCCGGCTGTCGGCCTCCCGGATCGTGTTCCTAATGCCCGTCACTTTCAGATCGAATGCGTGATTGCCGGCCAGGGACAACAAGTTAAAGCCGAAAGTCGCCAGCGCATCGAGCGCTTCCGGCGGAGTGAGAAATCCCCTGCCTTCCTGGACCGTCTCGCCCTTTTCGGCGACCGCTGATTCGAGGTTGGTGAACACCACATCGCCCTTCAGCAACCCCTGTATCGCCGGGACCGCCGCCGGGGCGGTTGCCCGGATATCCGAGCGGATCATCGACTGCCCCGCCAAGGTTATCGTTATCGCAGCCGACTGCGGCCGCACGGCAGTGCTCGTTGCGCACACGATTGCGAACAGAATCGCGAAGCGCGCTGATCTCGCCAACAGCCGGCCAGTCTGCAACATTGTTGTCATTTGCGTTGCCCTCGCGTTTTCGTTTGAGCGTTGGATGTACTCGCGATCTGTCTAATTCCCACTCTTAAAGCTAAGAGGCCCCGCGCTACCACCGCGGATATTCTCCTCGTTGCGTTTTCGCAATCATTCAAGCGGCAGAATACAACACGTTGGGGAGTTTCAACTGCCGGGTAAGTCGGATTACCGGACAATTCCTTCTTCAACGAGCGGCACAGACTCTGGACTCGTCCCGCCGAACTCTGGCTCAAGCGACCGTTTCGGGAGCAACGCTTGAGTCGAACAGGCGTACAACTGAAATTCGCCCGAGAACCATGAACGTGAGGACACCGAGAACGGTGCCATACGGAATTTCGAGGCAGCTGATACCGGCCATAACCATACAGAATGTCCGCGTCTTTCGGTTCTTGATGCAGAAGGCGGCTCGAAGTTTGGCGGCAGCCAAGATGATCATAACGAGGAAAATCCCCAACCCTATTCCAGCGAAAATCCAGCCAAGAAACGCGGGGGGCTCTTGGCCTGTATTGGTGGCTACTTCGGGTTTGTGAGCAATGGCCGCGCTTATCACGACGCCCATAAACAAATACATCAGACCGAACAGTGAGAAGAAAGCCGTCGTAGCAGCTGAGATCATGTACCCGAGCGAAAGTAGTTTAAGATGCTCTTCATCGATGACGGATTGCCGAATGAGTCCTTCGGACATGCAAAAGTTCCTCGCACCGCACAAAATTCCGTCGGGCTAGCCGTAGACTATCACAGCCGGAAACGTGCTCGGACTGTCTGTCGCTGAGGATTTGCTAAGTCCTAGTTAGTGGGATAATCGGAAACTGACCCACGACCCCAAACAACGTACCGCTGCCCAAAGGGTGAGGACCTTTCTATCTAGTTCGCGGTGATTCAGGCAAAATCAGAGAGGATGGGGGCGAGGCGGACCAGGTGCAGTCCATTGGACCGATGATTCAGAGGCTAGGGTACGACATCCAGTTTGAGATTCCTGCACCGGTGGCGGTTGTGACGCTGCTCAACGTGCACCCTTCCCGCGCTGGGGATCTGCGCGCGCCGGATGAATTGCGCGTGGATCCTGCGACGCAGGTGGAGAGTTACATCGACAGCTTCGGAAATCGCTGCACGCGGTTCGTCGCTCAGCCGGGCACGCTACGCTTGAGCAACTCGACTCTGATCTACGACTCCGGCATGGCCGACCCGGTGAACCCTTACGCGCGCGAAATTCCGGTGCAGGAACTGCCGCACGACGCTCTGCGCTATCTGTATAACAGCCGATACTGCGAGGTCGATCGATTCGCGGTGATCGCGACGGAATTGTTCGGCGGCCTGCCGCGAGGATGGTCGCGGGTGCAGGCCGTTTGCGACTGGGTACATTCAAGAATTCGCTTCGGATATGAATACGCCCGGCCGACGAAGACTGCTTTGGATGTGTATACGGAAGGTTTCGGAGTCTGCCGGGATTTTCAGCATCTGGCGGTCACGATGTGCCGAGCGCTGCATATTCCCGCGCGCTATGCGACGGGATATCTGGGCGATATCGGCGTGCCGGCGGCACCTTCGCCCATGGATTTCAGCGCGTGGTTTGAGGCGTATCTCGAGGATTGCTGGTGGACCTTCGACGCGCGGCACAACCAGCCGCGCATTGGACGCGTGCTGATGGCGACGGGGCGCGATGCCTCGGACGTTGCCATGACGACGTCGTTCGGAATGGCCAATCTGAAGCATTTCACCGTGGTCAGCGAACAGTTGCCGGAAGGTCAAGCGAACAGCGCCCGGGGTTAGGCCGGGTGCGATCGCGGATTTTGGAGCGAGCCGGTTGCGGAGCTAGAATCGAACGGATCATTCGGGGAGGCAAGCACATGCCACAGGATTCGCATCGGAGAGCCGCGGAATTTCACGAACTCGCCGCGCATGCACACCGTACCGCCGCAGCGCATCACGGGAAGGAAGACCATTTGAGCGGTCACGAGATTTCCCGGCAGGCCATGGAGCACGCGGCCAAGGCTTTTCGAGCCTCGCAGGAAGCTCACGAGAAATCCGCAAGCGCCGCTGGGAAAAAGGAAGAGAAACCGTAGTAGAGCAAAAGTAGATCCCTCGTCGGGCCAAAGGGCGGCCCTCGCTCGGGATGACAACCGACTCGCATCGGCACGTATGCCGGATGGGCTACATCACGCCAAGGATGTGTGCCGGGCGCAGCATGCTGCGCCTCTACGGAACCACCTAGGGCGGATGATCGAGATGGATGGGGGCGCGAAGAGCACGCTAGCGAGGCGGGCGCTACAAAGGCAAAGCTACGATGGGCGCGGAGATGAACTCGGAGTCGCGAGGCGCGTTGACAGCCGGTCAAGGCGGTCGCGGTATTCGGCGAGATCGACGCGTTGGCGCGCCACTCCGGATTCCATGGCCGCTTTTGCGACGGCTGAGGCCACCCAAACCAACGCGCGCGGGTCGAATGGCTTAGGGACGATGTAGTCAGGGCCAAATTCGATTTCTTTCACGCCGTAGGCCTGGCAGACCGAATCGGGCACCGGCTCCCTGGCCAATGCCGCCAAGGCATGAGTCACGGCGAGTTTCATTTCTTCGTTGATCGCCTTGGCGCGAACGTCAAGCGCCCCACGGAAGACGAACGGAAATCCGAGCACGTTGTTCACTTGATTGGGATAGTCCGAGCGTCCGGTGGCCATGATGAGATCGTTGCGAGCGCCGCGCGCATCCTCCGGCATAATTTCCGGATCGGGATTGGCGAGGGCAAACACGATGGGACGAGGTGCCATGAGCTTGAGCACGCCCGGCGTGATCGCGCCCTTCGCTGAGAGTCCTACCAGCACGTCAGCTCCGCGCAGCGCCTCGGCCAAGGTCCGCAATTCAGTTTCGCGGGCAAAGCGCGCCTTGTAAGCAGTCATCCCCTCTGTGCGGCCGGTGTAAATCACGCCTTTGGTGTCAACCATGAGCATGCGTTCCGGCTGGACTCCCAATCGGAGGTAATGTGCGGCGCTGGCAAGACCTGCTGCTCCGGCGCCGACGAACACGACTCGCACACGGTCAATTTGCTTACCCACGATTTCCAAGGCGCCCAGCAACGCGGCTCCGGAGACCATGGCGGTTCCGTGCTGGTCATCGTGCATCACGGGAATCGACATCGTGCTGCGCAGTGTTTCTTCGATAAGGAAACATTCCGGCGTCTTGATGTCCTCGAGATTGATGCCGCCGACGGTAGGCTCGAGAAGCTGGCAAAACTTGATGACGTCTTCGGGTTTCTCGGAGTTCACTTCCAGATCGAAGACGTCGACATCCGCGAAGCGTTTGAAGAGCACCGCCTTGCCTTCCATGACGGGTTTGCTAGCGAGCGGTCCTATGTTTCCCAAACCCAGAACCCGCGTGCCATTGGAGACGACGGCAATCAAGTTGCCGCGTGCGGTGTACTCGAAACTCAGCTCGGGCGACTTCGCGATCTCGCGGCAAGGCTCCGCCACGCCCGGCGTGTAGGCCAGACTCAAGTCCGCCTGCGTGCGGCAAGGCTTGGTCGCGACGACCTCGATCTTGCCCTTGCGGCCAGTGCGGTGATAGTCGAGTGCGTCCTGCTTGCGCGAAATCATGAGGGACTCCTACCGCATTGGCGCTGCGGGCTCAAGGTTCAACTTCAATCTGCCGATAAATCGGCGGGCGCGCTAGCGGCGCGGCTCGCTCGAGGGCGGGACGATGCCCTTGAGGCGCAGATAGACGGCGATGGAGCCGTAGCACTCATTGTCGTGTTCAACGTTGCCCGCGAGGGCGGCGAGGCGAGGCGTTGGTCCGCGGAAGCTTTGGATCGGATCGCTGGCGTTCGCGTCGGTGAGCGCGGCGTAGGCGGCGTCGCAGATGTCGAAGGAATCCTTGAGCGCGGCGACCAGATCAGCCTTCGTGGTTTTCGACGCGGCGTTGGGAGTTTTCGGCGTGCCGAGGGCGCGCGAACAGCCGGCGGTCTGCGCATCGGCGACGTGGGCGATCCATCCTCCGAAGTTGCGCTCTTCGGGGGTGGGCTGGAAAGCGTAGCCGTCGTCGGGCATTTTGTCCGCTGCCTTCAGCAGGTTGTTCTTTACGGTGTTGTACTGCTGCCGAATCGCGTCGGCGACGCTCGGCGCTTGAGTTGGAGCTTGCCCCTGGCCCATCTGACCCTGAGCGAAGAGCGGTGAAGCCAGCAATCCTACACATCCCAGCATGATGACGGCGTAGCGTTTCATTGAAGTCTCCCCTAATCCGGACGAAGCCGGAATTTCACCCTCGGCCTTGCGGACCTGCGGATTATAGACGTGAGTTCTGTGCGCTAGGAAGCAAAGTCTTGCGCAGAAGCAGAAGCGCCGGTGGCACGGGAGCAAATCACCAGCCCTGCATCGTGATTGCGAGAATAGCAGCGAAAAATGTGAAGACGACGCATATGGCCGTTCCCGGCGCGCTGACGGCTAGTGGCGGGCGAGGGCGGAGCGGCCGGGGAAACGGGCAGACGCGCCGAGTTCTTCCTCGATGCGGAGAAGCTGATTGTATTTGGCGATGCGGTCGGTGCGCGACGCGGAGCCGGTCTTGATCTGGCCTGCGCCCATGGCGACGGCGAAATCGGCGATGAAGGCGTCCTCGGTTTCGCCGGAGCGGTGCGAGATGACCGCGGCGTATTTCGCTTTGCGCGCCATCTCGACGGCGTCGATGGTTTCGCTGACGCTGCCAATCTGATTCAGCTTGATCAGGATCGCGTTGCCGATGCCTTCGGAAATGCCGCGCGCGAAAATTTTCGGATTGGTTACGAAGATGTCGTCGCCGACCAATTGAATCTTGCCGCCCAGCTGCTTTGTGACGAGTTTCCAGCCGTCCCAATCGTCTTCGGCGAAGCCGTCTTCGATGGAGACAATGGGATACTGGCGGACCCAGTTGCCCCAGAATTCCGCGATTTGTTCGGAGGTGCGCTCGGATTTGTCGGATTTCTTGAAGACGTATTTCTTGCTGGCGCGATCGTAGAACTCGCTCGCCGCGGGGTCGAGCGCGATGGCAACCTGCTCGCCGGGCTTGTAGCCGGCGGCGGTGATGGCTTCGAGAACGCGCTCGAGCGCCTCTTCATTGGATTTCAGATTGGGCGCGAAGCCGCCTTCATCGCCGACGGCGGTGGAATAGTTGTTTTTCTTGAGCACGGCTTTCAAGTGATGGAACACTTCCACGCCCCAGCGCAGCGCTTCGTGAAAGCTGGGAGCGCCGACCGGCATGACCATGAATTCCTGCACGTCCACGGAATTATCGGCGTGCGCGCCGCCATTGAGGATGTTCATCATGGGGACGGGAAGAGTGCGGGCCGAGGGATCGCTCGACAATTTCGCGAGATATTTGTAGAGAGGCTGGCCGGACGCCGCGGCAGCGGCGCGCGCGGCTGCCATCGAGACGGCGAGGATGGCGTTCGCGCCGAAGTTCGATTTATTCGGCGTGCCGTCGGCCTCGATCATGCGGCGGTCGAGAGCGCGCTGGTCGGATGCGTCGAGTCCGGCGACGGCTTTCGCGATCGCGCCGTTCACATTGCCGACGGCTTTGAGCACGCCCTTGCCGAGATAGTGCGATTTGTCGCCGTCGCGCAGTTCGATCGCTTCGTGCTCGCCGGTGGAGGCTCCAGAGGGAACGGCGGCGCGGCCCATGGCGCCGCCTTCGAGGCGGACGTCAGCTTCGACCGTGGGATTGCCGCGCGAATCGAGAATTTCGCGGCCGTGAACGGAGATAATTTTCGTGGACATCGGTTTCCCCCTGGAATTGAAAAGTGATCTGCCACTTGCCGAGGCTTCGCTCGGGCGATCTCTGACGCGACCTGCCTACTCGGGCTCCTCGATCATGGACTCGGGGCGCACGACGACCACGACGCCATTCTCGGAGACGGAGTAGCGCGCGCGGTCGGCTTCGAGGTCATAGCCGATAATGGTGCCTTCGGGCAGCTCCACGTGGCGATCGATAATCGCGCGGCGGATGCGGCAATGCCGGCCGATGTTCACGTGGTTGAAGATGATCGACTCCTCGACGTCGCTGTAGCTATTGACGCGGACATCGTAGCCGAGCACCGAACGCGCGACGCGCCCGCCCGAAATAATCGATCCTCCCGCGACTATGGAATCCAGCGCGACACCCATGCGCTGTGGATCGGCGAAAACGAATTTAGCCGGGGGATACTGCCGCTGCCAGCTGTGCAGCGGCCAGCTCGCGTCGTACAGATTGAAAATGGGTGTGACGGCGACGAGGTCCATGTTGGCATCGTGATAGGCGTCGATGGTTCCGACATCCCGCCAGTAGGACGTTTCCTTCTTATTTTCGTCGCGGAAGTTATAGGCGAAGACGCGATATTTGTCGATGATGCGCGGCAGGATATCCTTGCCGAAATCATGGGACGAGGATGGATTCTCGGCGTCTGCGATCAGAATCGGCACGAGAAGCTGCGTATTGAACAGATAGACGCCCATCGAGGCGTTGACTTTGCCGTCATGCACGCGCGAGGGCTTGGGATTGGCGGGCTTTTCCTCGAATCCAATGATGCGCCAGTGCTCGTCGGTTTCGATGACGCCGAATTTTCCGGCAGCCGCGGCAGTATCCATTTCGATCGTCGCGACGGTGACATCCGCATCGGCGGCGACGTGCTGCTCGAGCATCTTCTGGTAATTCATTTTGTAGATGTGATCGCCGGAAAGGATGAAGACGTAATTCGACTGCTCGCTGCCGATCGAATAGATGTTCTGGTAGACCGCGTCGGCCGTGCCCTGATACCAGTGCTGCGATACGCGCATTTGCGGGGGCAGCACTTCGATGAAATCGCCGTGGCCCATCAGGGAGGACCAGCCGCGGCGGACGTGCCGATTGAGACTGAGCGCCTTGTACTGCGTGAGGACGAATACGCGGCGCAGATCGCTGTTGAGGCAGTTCGAGAGCGTGAAGTCGATGATGCGATACACGCCGCCGAAAGGCACGGCGGGCTTCGCGCGATCGCGCGTGAGCGGCCAAAGCCGCTCGCCCTGGCCGCCGGCCAGGAGAACACCGATCGCGCTGCGCATCACCGGCATGAATGTGGGTGCGACGGTACCGCCTCCGCCGCGAGGCAATATTCTAACAGCACTTAGGCGGTGGCGCAGGCCCGCTTCCGACGGCAACGTTTCCGGCCGCAACCCGGCGAATCGGCACAGGGGCGAGCGAGAATTACCACAGAGTTAAGACCGGAGCCGGCGCGACCGTAGTATGCAATTTAAGTCTTGACTTGGGGGATAGCGTCCGATAGAAGGGTGGGCAATAGCCGGGTTCGAAGGATTCCGGTTACACTAGTTTGAATCCATCAGGACAAACTTAAGAAAAAGGGACGGGGGTGAATACGCGTGGCAGAAGTTGTTATTCAAGAGGGCGAGTCATTGGAAAACGCTCTCCGGCGCTTCAAGAGGAAGGTGCAGTCGGAAGACATCATCAAGGAAATCAAGAAGCACAGCTACTACATGAAGCCCGGGGAAAAGCGTCGAGCCAAGCAAGCCCTCTCGCGTAAGCGCCTTCGCAAGAAGCAGCGGCGTGAGCAGGACTAAGCAACCAACTCACTGGGAACTTTCCAAGCAGCCGAGTGCCAACGAGCGGATGAGAGCCGCGAATCAGGGCGGATTCTCGTCCGGCGCTGGATTACACGCTGTACCGCTGTCCGTCCTGAGCGAACACGGCCCCGGAGCAGCGAATGGAATATCATGACAAGGTCCTGAAGTGTGCGGAATGCGGGGCTGAATTCGTATTTACCGCCGGCGAGCAGATGTTTTTCGCCGACAAGGGCTTCAAGAACGAGCCGAAGCGTTGCAAGACATGCAAGGGCAATCGCGCGCAAGGCAGCGACCCCGGCCCGGGCAACGTTCAGCGGGTCGAAACCAAAACGGTTTGCTCGCAGTGCGGGAAAGAGACCACGGTCCCTTTCAAGCCGACGCAGGGCCGCCCGGTATTATTGCCGCGAGTGCTTCCAGCAGCGGCGGACGATCGGCGCTTCCAGCGCAGCGGCATCGTAACGGCGGGTCGTACAGGTTTGACGCGAGCCTGCTCGTTCTCCATGCCGAGTGAGGTCGGCTGGCTGACCGAGGAATAGACCGCAATCGCGGGCGACCAGAGAGTCGTGTCTTTCGGGCTCTTCTCAACGCAAACAGATGTGCGTTGGGGAGGGCCTTTTGTTTTGTTGGGCGATTTTGCCGCGCTTGGAGAGGAACTCCCGGCAGTGCGTCAATTTCCGATAACCGCGCTAATCGTCCACTGAGATTCATGAGCGAGTATTCCTGTGGATTAGCGTGCTCTCAGTCGCGTCCCACCAGGCTTTAGTTTTCGCGTTTTGAACCGCCCCGGGACTTTGCGCAAGCCCTCACTTCCGAAGGCCCGTGCGGCGCAGCAAATTCTGAAATTCGGGGTCGTCCTGCATACCATCGAACTCCGCCGTGATCGCGAGTTCGGTCATCGCCAAGTCGCGCTTCGCGTTGCCTTCTTCGAGCGAATTGAGTGCCTGAGTCTTTTGTCCCAGTTCTGCGTAAATGACGGCGCGGCCGAAGTCGTTCGTATACGCCTCCGGTGGATTCTCTTTTTGGCTTGCGCGCTCGAGCAACCCCAGCCAGAATGCGCGCCCGCCGCCCGACGCTCCGGCTTCCCGTAGCGTTTGTTCTTCGGCTAAGACCTTTGCCGGATCTTCTCCAGAAAACACGCGCGCCTTCGCATCTTCCGCAATCGCGTCGTCGAATCTCCCCAGGTGCGCGTAGAGATGCGACAGTCGTTCGTGATTAAGCGCGAAGTTTGGATTCATCTCGATGCAGTGGAGGTACTGCGCGAGCGCATCGTTGTAGCGGCGCGCCCAGACGTATGTCCGCCCGAAAAACGACTGCACGGGCATCGAAAGAGGATCCAGCTCGAGGGCCTTTTTCATTTCCGCGATGGCTTCATCGTGGCGGCTCAACGGAGAAAGATAGCTGTTTGAATAGAACAGGTGCGCATCAGCGGAATTCGGATCGAGTTCGATGCCTCGCCGGAATTCGCGTTCGGCGGCGACCCAATCATAGTCGAAATGCGCTTTTGCAAAGGCCAGCGCGGTGTGAGCTTCTCCCAACTGTTCGTCGATTGAAAGAGCGCGCTCTGCGGCGGCCTCAGCCTTCGGAAATGCTTCTACTGGCGTAGCTACGCCGAAAACAGGGGCGAGATTGTACGCGTCGGCAAGCCCGGCGTATGCGAGCGCATAGTCCGGGTCACCCGCGATGGCTCGGTTGAAATCTGCAATCGACCGCTCTATTCCCGGGGGCGTTCTCAGATTCCATGCCTGCCGGCCCTCAAGATAGGCCTCGTGGGCTTGGGGGTCGACGCGCGGCGCTGCGGCGAGCCGTGCCTCGGTCTGTTGCGGAAGCTCCACCTGAATACTAGCCGCCACGGCTCGGGCGACGTCACTCTGCAGTTCAAGCACATCGCGGAGGTCCCGGTCGTAGTTTTCGGCCCAAACGTGCGTTTGGTCGCTCGCCTCTATGAGCTGAACCGTCACTCGCACTCGATTGCCCGACCGGCGCATGCTGCCTTCGAGCAGGTATTGCACCCCGAGTTCCTTCGCGATCTGCGCGGTGCCCTTCCGCGTACCCTTGTACTGCATGGCTGACGTACGCGCGATTACGCCCAGCCTCTGCGGATCGAGGCTGCCGAGTTGCGTGATCATTTCCTCGGTCATGCCATCCGTGAAATATTCTTCGCCCGGGTCGCCACTCAAATTCTCAAGCGGCAGCACCGCCAGCATGATCTTGCCGGTCGCTTGTTTCGCGCTCCGCCCAATCGAGTGCAGCGCAAGCAGCACAACCGCTGCGACCACAACGGCAAACGCAATCGATGCCAGCTGGCGCCGCGTTTTTGCCGCTCCGCCGACGGCGATGTCCTGCGGAACCACCGCCGCCGCGCTGACAGCCAATCCGGGTGCGGGCGCCTCAATGGCGCTCGGGCGGGACGCAGTCTCTTGAATCACCAACGGATCAAACCGATACCCCTTGCCGGGAATCGTGTGAAGAAAACGCGGCGATTCAGGATTGTCCTTCAGGGCCTGCCGGATCTTGCGCACCGCCGTGTTGATGGCGTTGTCGGCGTCAAGGAAGACGTCCTTGCCCCAGATTCGCTCGAGGATTTCCTGGCGTGTCACGAGCTGCCCGCGCTGTTCGATTAGGAGGCGCAGTAGTTCGAACGGGATGCGCTCGAGGCGCACGGCACGGCCCGCCCGGCGCAGCTCGAACGCGCCACCGTCGAGTTCAAAGTCCTCAAACCGCCATACGTCGGGCGCCATTCTGCGGGAGTTCCTCTGGCGGGATTGTACATGCGATTAGCGGAAGTAGCCTATGTCCCATATCCCCTGCCGCTTGCAGGTACATCCCGCCGACAGGAAGAATCCAGCCGCGCTCCATTGTCCTCGCCCGCCTCGCGGGCATAGATGACAGCGGAGCAACTGCTCCGGAAAACTAAGGAGATACAAAATGAAAACGTGGCATGTAAGAACCGCAGTCGGCGCGATTCTGTTTTTGGCTCTCAGTGGATTGGCGATGGCGCAGGACGCATCGCCACCGCCAAACCTCGGATGTAACGACCGGACTGTCAAGGGCGATTGGGGATTCAGGGTTTCGGGCGAGGCTTGGCCAAAGGGAATCCAGGCTCCGCCGGTTATCCGCGACGGTATCGCTATGGCGTACTTTGACGGGGAGGGAAAGCTATCCCAGGAAGACTTCGTCATGGCAAATGGCTCGCCGGTCGGGCCCGCTGGTGTCTTCCACGGCGATGAGAACGGCACGTATCAAGTCAATTCGGATTGCACCGGCAGCGCCGTGATCACGTTTCCCAACGGGATGGTCGTCAAGCTCCTGTTCGTCGTAAGCAATTTCGGGCAAACCATGCACACTATCGTTTCCGAGCTGGACAACCCGCCCGTAGACGGTGCGCCGGGATCGATCGTGCCGGCTTCGATTCACAGCGACGCGGAGAGGCTGTCGTACCGTTAGCTAGACCGCGCCTTCGGAGTTGTACCACCCCAACTGGAGGGGGCTTCGTACCAAACCGGAGCCCCCCTTCAGCCCCGCGCCCTTGACGCGTGCCTGGATAGCGTCGCGGGCTAACTCCCGATAAGTTCTATAAGAGGAGTCAAGAAAAAAACACTTCTCCTGTGGCCGGAGTTTTTCCTTACGTCCAGCCCACCCCATTGAGCAGGATTGTTCTCGCCGTCCATTCCGTAGACTCGGGATGCTACGAAGATACCGTAGCGCTTTTGGGTTTCTCTACCAGCGGTTTTCATCGCATCTTGGCGACGAAGCCAGTCCGTTCTGAGACCAACAAGCAGAAGGGTTGTCAGGTGGCAACCATGGTTCTATTGGAGACTCGTGGTCTATAGCTTTTTCGGGTTATCCGAGGGGGACTAGGGTCGGATGGGAGACGGAGCGTGCCCGAGGCACGCAAAGCCTAACTAATCAGCTGAGACTCGCCCTCGAACCCGAGTGTCTCAAGAACCCGACGGGCCACCACCGGAAAGAATCCCAGGGATGGAACGGATTCGCTCGAGACACTCAAGCTGTTTGTGGTTTCAGATGTTTGGCGTCGAAGCGCACCCCCTTCTTCCAGACGATCAACGTGATGGCTGCGATCTTGCGTGCCAGAGTCAGACGCGCCATCTCCGGCCGGATCCCCTTGGCTACCAGCGCATCATAAAACTCCTGGAACGGACCGGCCTTGGCAGAGGCCACCGTGGCGGCACCTTTGAACAGATTCTTCAGATCGTGATTGTGATTGCGGTTCAGCCCCCGAATCGAGACCGGCTTCTTGGCGCGTCTCAGCTCTCCGTTGATGAAACGCTGCTCGGCACTGCTGTGCGTCTCGATTCCAAACCCACTGTAGGTCCACAGCTGTCGCTTGGTGCGGAACCGATGCGGTGTCTGCATCAAGGCGATCAGCTCAGCCGCCCGGATCGGGCCGATGAACGGAATCCCTCGTAACAATTTCCACGCATCATGCTTCTGAGCTTCGGCCAACAGCTCGCGCCGCACTTCCTGACGCAACGTCCTCAAGGCATCGAACTGCTGGTAGTAAAACTCCGCCCGCCGGCGCACGCCGGCTTCCTGGATCTTGCCCAGCCACTCCGGCCGATAGCGTGGTGCATAGACCTGCTTCCCCGCACAGGGAATCCCCCAACTGCGGTAGATGGCCTTCACACGACTCATCACCCGTCCCACATCTTTGCTGATCGCCAGGTAGCTACGCGCCAGTTCCTTCAGCTTCCGCACTCCGTGCTCCCCGTGATAGACCGGCTTGAGAAGATTTGAGCGCAGCAGCTCGGCCAGCTTCCGCGCATCGATGCGGTCACTCTTGCTGCCTTCTTTCAGCAGGGCATTCCGACGCGGATTACACACCATGAGCTCGGTCACGTGCGGCTTGATCAGGTCATAGAGCCACGCAGCCCAGGTGCCTTCTTCAAAAGTGACGTGCAGGCTCCCGCGCAGACCTTTCAGAAAATCCAGAATCGTGTTGGCTTTGGTTTCGATCACGCATTCCATCACCAGCTTGCCGGAGGAATTTAGAACTGCGATTACGATCGCTTCCTTGTGAACATCCATCCCGATATACTTCACGCTGTCCATACAGGGCGCTCCTTGGTAGTGGGTTCGAGCCATGCACTCAAAACCTACTCCAAAAAGGGCGCCCTCTTATATCGCGTCGGATAACCGGAAACTAACCTGCCACCGTATGTCCGCGTTCATTGACCGGGCCCGCGGGGCGGCCTAAGATAAACAGAGCTAGGAGGTGGGATTTGATAGACGAGACGATCCTGCGCGACTATCTGCGGCGCGCCCTGAGCTGGCACGAGTCCCACGTGGACTGGAAGAAAGCGGTCGAAGGAGTTCCCGCCAAGCTTCAAGGAAAGCGGCCCGCCGGCGCGGAGCATTCGCCGTGGGAAGTGCTCGAACACATGCGGCTCGCGACGTGGGACATTCTCGAATTCTCGCGCGATCCGAAGCACGAGTCGCCGGATTGGCCCTCGGGTTACTGGCCGAAGAAACCAGCGCCGCCGAACGCCGCTGCATGGAGCAAGAGCGTGAAAGCACTCGAGCGGGATCTCGATGCCATGGGGAAGCTCGTCACCGATCCTAAAACGGACCTGCTTGCGCCAATTCCGGGCGGAACGGGCCAGACGGTTCTGCGCGAAGCATTGCTGATCGCGGACCACAACGCGTACCACGTCGGAGAGCTCGTGCTGGTCCGCCGCCTGCTGGGTTGCTGGCCGAAAACCTGAGCTTCACTTCGCGTCCCAAGCGCGCAATGAGTCATCTTATTATTAGTGTGAATGAGCACTGAGCCAGAACCGGGTCAAAGGGGCAATTCATGAGTGGGGAGCAGGCCGTCGCGGAGTCTAGGGTATCCGGGGAAGCGCAGGAGCGCGTGTGGGAGTCGTTTCGCCGGTGGGGATACCTTCAGGCAAATCTTGATCCGCTGGGCGATCTCGAACCGGTGCCGGTGCCGGAACTGGACGCCACGGGGCCGGAAGCGGATACGGCCCGCCGAGTCTATTGCGGCAGCATCGGCGCCGAGTTCATGCACATTCCGGATCGCGAGCGGCGGCAGTGGGTTCAAGAGCGCATGGAATCGGAGGCGCCAGAACCGGACCGCGTGCGCATTCTCGATCTATTGATCCGAGCGGAAATTTTCGAGCAGGTTTTGCAGACGCGCTATCTGGGCACGAAGCGCTATTCGCTTGAGGGCGAAGCGGCGCTGCTTCCGCTGCTTGATTCGATCCTCAACGCTGCTTCCGAGCAGGGTGCAACGAAGGCCATGCTGGCGATGAGCCATCGAGGGCGCCTGAACGTGATGGTGCACATCGTTGGCCGCGCGGCGGCGGAAGTCTTCGCGCGGTTCGAAGATGTGGACCCGCGCAGCACCCTGGGCAGCGGCGACGTGAAGTATCACATCGGCGCGACCGGCGATTTCCACGCGGCGAATGGCCGGGACGTGGGCATCCACCTCGTGTCCAACCCGAGCCACCTGGAAGCCGTCGATCCGGTGGTAATGGGGCGCACGCGCGCGAAGCAAATGCGCCGCGGCGAAAGCGGGCGGCGCGAAGTGGTGCCAATCGCGATGCACGGCGACGCGGCGTTTGCGGGGCAGGGAATTTGCGCCGAAACGCTCAATCTCTCGGGTGTCCCGGGCTTTGCGGTTGGCGGCTCGGTGCACGTGATCGTGAACAACTTGATCGGGTTTACGACCGCGCCGCGGGACAGCGTCTCTTCGCGGTTCTCTTCGGACCTGGCCAAGCGTCTACCCGTGCCGATTTTTCACGTGAATGCGGAAGACCCGGGCGCCGTGGTGCGCGTGGGCCGGATCGCGCTCGACTATCGCTACGCGTTTGGCACTCCGGTGATCGTCGATCTGATTGGTTACCGGCGGCACGGCCACAGCGAAGTGGACGATCCCACCATCACGCAGCCGTTAAGGTACCGGAAGATCGAAGCGCATCCTCCCATGTGGAGCATCTACGCGGAGAAAACGGGCGCTGATGCGGAGCCAGTGATCCAGCGCGTGCGCGAGGAATTGGACGCCGCGCAAAAAGAAGCGCGCGAAATCGAGAAGCGTCCCGTGATGCGCCGCCTGCCGCGATATTGGAGCGGGTTCGTCGGAGGCCGCTATGAGGCGTCGTTTGAGGTAGACACAGCGGCTCCTGGAGAGACGCTTGCGGCGATCGGCGAGTCTCTCGTCACGTATCCCGCGGGATTTCACATTCACCCCAAGGTGAAAAAGCTGCTCGAACAGCGGCTCGAGATGGCGCAAGGAAAACGCCCGATCGATTTTGGGATGGCCGAGGCGCTGGCGTTCGGCTCGCTGGTGCTGCAAGGCGTGCCCGTGCGACTTTCCGGGCAGGACAGCCGTCGGGGCACCTTCAACCAGCGGCACGCGGCGCTGATCGACGTCGAGACCGAAGAAGAATTTATTCCGCTCGAGCACATGGCGCCCGACCAGGGCTGGTGCGAGATTTACAACTCACCGCTTTCCGAGGCTGCGGTGCTGGGCTTCGAATACGGGTTCAGCCGCGATTTTCCCGAAGCGTTGGTGCTCTGGGAGGCGCAGTTCGGCGATTTCGCGAATGGCGCACAGATCATCATTGACCAGTTCATCGCGGCGAGCGAGGACAAGTGGAATCTGCTGTCCGGCATCGTGATGCTGCTTCCGCACGGCTACGAAGGGCAGGGGCCGGAACATTCGAGCGCGCGCATCGAGCGCTTTCTGCAACTCGCGGCGCGCGACAACATGCAGATCTGCCAACCGTCAACCGCCGCGCAGTATTTCCACCTGCTGAGGCGGCAGGCGCTGCGAGCGTGGAGGAAGCCGCTCGTCGTCTTTACGCCGAAGAGCATGTTGCGGAATCCGGCGGCGTCATCACAGGTCGCCGATTTCTCGGCGGGGCGCTTTCAGACGGTCATTCCCGATCGCGGCGATGGTTCGGCCACGCGCGTCCTGCTGTGCACGGGGAAAATCGGCCACGAGCTCGAAGCCGAGCGGAAGCGCCGCAAGGAAAATACGCCGGCCATCGTGTTTCTCGAGCAGCTCTATCCATTCCCTGAAGCGGAGGTCGCGGCGGAGATGGATCGCCACGCGAATGCGCGGGAGTTCGTCTGGGTGCAGGAAGAACCAGGCAACATGGGTGCCCACGAGTTCGTGATTCCTCAGCTCGAGCCGCTCGCCCGCGGCCGCGCAGTGTTGTCGGTGAATCGATCGTCGAGCGCCAGCCCGTCCACGGGATCATCAAAGGCGCATGAGATGGAGCAGAAGACGCTGCTCGCCCTCGCGTTCGGGTCGTAACAAACCCGAGGGCGGTTTCCCTCCATTACACGCGCGAGAGAAGTAGGCCGTGACCGGTGGACTCGAGCGATCGCAGTTCTGTCGATGAAAATCCCGCGTTGCGAAACATCCGCTGATACTCAGGTAGCGTATAGGCATCTCCGGCAGGCGTCATGCCCAGCATCATCATACTGAAACTGGCGGCGCGCTTCGGCGAAACGCGATCTTCATTCGGAACGAAATCGAGGGTGGCGACCACAGCACCCGGCGCCAGCGCGGCTCGCACCTTCCGCAGCAGCTGTTCATTGGTCGGCGGGTCGTAGTGATGGAGGAAATTCGTAATCAGCACCACGTCGTAAGCCGTACCGAACTCGACGTCGAACGCGCTGCCGGGCAAGAGATGATGGCGCGCATCAACGCCCGCCGCGCGGGCATTCTCCGCGGCAACTGCCAGCACGGGCGCCCAATCCTGGGCGAAAATTTCCGCGTTTGGATTGCGCTTCGCCAGCGTGACGCCGAACGTTCCGTGTCCCGCTGCCACATCCAGCACCTTCCATTTTTTCCCCGCGGCCGCATCGAGTATGCGCGCGATATCTTCCGCCGGAGCAACTGTGGCCGGCGCCATCGAGCGGGCAAAGTCCACCCAGATAGGATTTTCCGGCGAGATTGACCCTTCGCCCCCTGCCATCGCCGGGCGCCCTGTGCGAATCGTCTCCGCCAAATGCATGAACGCCGCCACGGTGCCGGGCAGCGTAAGAAAACCCGCCGCCGATCCCAGGAACGCCGGCGAGCGCCGGTCGAGAAACGTCGCCGAATCCTGCGTCAGCGCATATCGCTGCTCCTCCTTCTTCAGGAAACCCATGATCGTGAGGTAGTCGCAAAGAATCCGCACGCCGCGCTCGGTGGCCCGGCAGCGTTTCGCGAGCGCCGCGGCCGAGTCGGCGCCTTCGCCGATCGCCGTGAATACGTCCAGATCGATTGCCGCCTTCATCGCCGCGGTGTTCTGGTACGCGTTAAACGCCTCGAAGATCCGGTTCGGGCTTGGTTTTGGAGCGCCGGTGGCGCCAGGTTGTGTGGCCATTGTTTTCCTCTCGGATCGAAATCGCCCGCTTCAGTGCGGCTTCGCCTCTGAATTTTCGGCAAAGCACCAATGCACGAATTCAGGCGCGTAGCGGTTTACGACCGTGCTCGGCACATCCGCCTCATTCACTTCATGAAAATCGAATTGAATCTCGCCATTGGGGCTCACCGTCCCGACTAGGAATCCGTAGACGTTCGTCTTGGCCGCGCGCGCGGCGGTAGCTTCAGGCGGCAGAGCATACCGCACTGCGCCCGCGGTTCCGATAATCCAACCGGGCAGAATTCCGCCATGTGTGCGCCAGTAGTCCGTGTTGAATATGCCGTCCATAAAATAATGGGAATGGCTGGCGAGGACGTAGACGTGCTTGTGTCCTTCGTTCTGTGCCTTCAGCAGATCGGCGTAGGCGCGTTCGCCGCTCTCGATGCCGCCCTCCGATTGGTTCATGCTGTGTTCCTTCGAGATGCTCTCCGGGAGCGCTTCGTGCATGCCCACGACGATGGTGTGGATTTTGCGGTTCGCGGAATCGGCACTCAGCGTCTTCTCGAGCCACGCGACTTGTCCTGCGCCGAACTGGTTCTCCGATCCGTTGTCGAGCGTGATGAAATCCACGCCGTTCTGGATCCAGTGATAATAGATGTGCGGCCTGAGGTCATTTGGATCGTCGCGCAGCCGCTGGGTGCGCAGGTTGGGCAGGTCGAGCCATCCGCCGAAAGCCGCGAGGTATTCCGCGTCCGTCTTTCCTTGCGTTGTCTCGTGATTGCCTCTCGCAAGATAGACGCGCAGGTTTCCAAACGGCTTGATCTGGCTCGTGATGAAATCCTTCCAGGATATCTCTTCATACTCGGGCATCGTCAGGGGTTTGGCCAGATGCTCCGGCTGGTGCGCGACGTCCTCATCGACGCCAGAAATCTTCCGGAAATCGCCAAGGTGCCAGTAGAAAAGCGCTCTGCTCTGCTTCACGCCCGCGGCGATGGCCGGCATCACCACGTCGCCGCAGTTGCGCGAATCGCCCGAGACGGCAAACTTCCACGGCGTAGTTGCCGGCTTCCCGGCGGAGGAGGACGTGTTTCCACTTACTTGTGCCGACGACGCGGCGGGTGACACGCCGGAGAACGCAAGCATCAGAAGAATCGGAGCCAGCAAGTTTTGCCATTTCATCTATCGTATCGATCCTCGAAAGCCGCCGCCCGATTAGAAGCCGGCCCGAAATCGGAGCGGCCTATTGTCCCGCGTGGCTGGTATGTTCGCAATACTAACGCGCGAGTGCGGCAAGCGGCCGACGGTCTGGTGTGGAAAGAATTGCCAGCCGAGGTACACTCATGGCACCCGGCGGAGTGCAGAGCATCTCCTTCAGCAGTGCGAATATAAATAGGTTTTGGTGGGAACGCGTGCGGGACGTACCATGCGGAACGCCGCGGAGGACACGATGAAGCGGATTCTGGTAGCGGACGACGACAAAACGACGAGGCTCTGGCTATCGGGAATCCTGCGCGCCGAGAAGTTTGCGGTCTCAACGGCGGCGGACGGCAAGGCCGCCTGGCGGCAGATCCGCAAGACGAAATTCGATCTTGTGCTGCTCGACATATGGATGCCGGGCATGAACGGTTTCGAAGTCCTGGCGGCGCTTCGCGGGGAAAAGAACGGGCCCAAAGTGATCGTGATTACGTCGGACCAATCGCATGGAACGCTTTTGAACGCGATCCGCGAGCACGCCTATCAGTACATCACCAAACCAATCGAGCGGGAAGCGCTGATCGCAATGGTGCGTGATTCGCTGGGGAAGAAGTCACGGACGCTGCCGATCCAGGTGATCTCCGCCCGGCCGGAATGGATAGAGCTGGTGGTTCCTTGTTCGCTCGAAGCGGGCGAACGCCTAGAAGGCTTCATGGCGCACCTTGAGACGGGTCTTCCGGACGACATTCGCAATTCGGTCGCGGCGGCATTTCACGAGCTGCTGATGAATGCGATCGAATGGGGAGGCAAGCTCAATCCGAGGCGGAAGGTGCGAATATCATGCCTCCGCGCCAAGCGTATGCTGCTGTATCGCATTGCCGATCCGGGCACCGGCTTCAAATTCGCCGGCCTCGACCATGCGGCCATTGCGACCGAGAATGAGCCGATCAAGCACGATGAAATCCGCGCGCAAAAGGGACTGCGTCCGGGTGGATTCGGGCTTGTGCTGGTGCAGGCGAAAGTGGACGAGTTGCTCTACAACGAAGCGCAGAACGAAGTTGTCTTCGTTAAATACCTCGACTAGGCCCGTTCAATCGCGCCCGGATTGCATTGCTTTTCGACGGTGTAGAGCTTGATAGGACCCCTTGAAGTACGATCCGCTTGGTACCATGGTTACATTGACCCTGCACAACACCGGCAGCTACCTTAGCTTTCGACAAATCGGCTGATCAGGATTCCTCGGGATCGGGCAGAAGTGTGTGCTGCCCGGACGTCTCGTCTCGCGGCGACGGCTGGACTGGAAACGTAATGATTGCAGGACTCATATGCGTGGCTTCGCTCGCGACGCTCGTTCAGTTCGTGTTCTATTGCCGGTCGGCCTTGGCCTCGGCGCGAGAGTCTGAGCCATCTGACCATGTGTTGGAAGTGGCCGGACTTGAGGACCGGATGCTCGCGGCGGAGGATTTCGAGCATTTTTTGGAACTCGTGCGCCTATGCCCGGAGCACGACGCGGATCGCACGGAGATTTCAGCCGTGGCGCGGTATTACCGGGCTCTGGATGCGCTTGGAAGTGCGACCCGCGAATTGATACCCAGCGTATCCGCATGGTCGGAGCGAGAGCGCAAAAGCTGCGCGCATTTCGCCGCGGTCGTGCTGGACCGAAGCATATCGTCGAGCCGCAACCTGTTTGCGTACCAAGCGGCCGACCGGCTCTAGCAACCGGTCGCCCGGCCTAGCGCTCGACCCCTCCCCGAGCTGCTGCTACCATGGATGTAGGCCGGGACTTCCGGTCCGCAATTCACCACCTGTGACACCACTCGAACAACGCGTTCTGAAGACAATCCGCAAGACGCAAATGCTGACGCCCGGCGATCGCGTGGGCGTCGCGGTATCTGGTGGCGCGGATTCGGTGGCGCTGCTGCGAGTGTTCCGCGCTTTACGCGACAAGCTGGGAATCACGCTTTTGGTGGTTCATTTCGACCACTGCCTCCGAGGCGCGGAATCCGACGCGGATGCGGAGTTCGTCGAGAAACTGGCGCTCGATTCAAAGATCGAGTTCATTCTCGATCGCGAAGATGTCGCAGCGGCAGCTGCGAAGCACAAATGGAATGTCGAGGATGCGGCGCGGCGTCTCCGCTATGGATTCTTCGGACGCCTCATCGAGGAAGGCCGGGCCACGCGAATCGCCGTTGCGCAAACGGAGGACGACCAAGCCGAAACGGTTCTCGCGCACTTGCTTCGCGGAACGGGCATCACCGGGCTAGCGGGAATCTATCCGACAGCGGGCTCGATCGTGCGGCCGCTGCTAGGCGAGCGGCGGGACGCACTGCGAAAATATTTGAGCCGCCTCGGCCAATCCTGGCGCGAAGATTCCACGAACCTCGATCTACGCCGCCAGCGCGCGCGAATTCGCGTGAAGTTGCTGCCGCTGCTCGAGCGCGATTTTTCTCCGCAAATCACGGCGCGTCTCGCCGGGCTTGCGAGCCTTGCGCGCGAGGAGGAGTCGTTCTGGACGGCGCTTGTCGAGGACCGGTTCCGCGCGCTCGTCCGGAAAAGCGACGGATCGCTGGAGATTCGAATTCATGACTTGTTGATGCCGATGGAATTGGCGCACGGCATTGAGCACCCTGAGCCATTGCGCGCGTTAACGGAACGCCTGGTTCGCCGTCTATATCAAGAAGTGAATGGAGACCGGCGCGGACTTACCGCGCAGCACGTGGAGCAAGTGATTCATCTCGCATCGGAATCGTCGAGCGGGCGGCGCATCGAACTGCCGGGCGGCATTTTAGTGGAACGGAGCTTCGGCGATCTGGTTATCTCGAGTGCGCGCGGAGTGAGCGGCGCGTCGCGGGAAACCTCCCGGCCTTCCAACGCGTACCGATATTCGGTGCGCCTTCCGGAGCGTGGCGCGGCGACCGTGCCGGTTCCAGAACTGAAAAGGCGCTTCTGCCTGAAATTGATTGACTGGCCTATCGCGGAGCGCGACACTAAAAGGGATACCGAGGCGCTCGATGCCGACCTCCTCCGGGGCCCGCTGATTCTACGGAACTGGCGGCAGGGTGATGCCTACCGACCCCGAGGCCGCCGTCAGGAAAAGAAATTGAAAGATATGTTCCTGGCTGGCCGCGTCAGGAGCCGCGACCGCGCTTGTTGGCCCGTGCTGGAAAGCGGCGGGCGAGTGGTCTGGGCCCGAGGGATGCCACCGGCGGGCGATTTCTGCGCCCGTGAAGGGACGCGAACCGGGGTGGTGATCGAGGAAGACCACCTTTGAGGAATGGATGAAGGTCGCGTTTAGTCGACAGCGTTTAGCGACACGGGTTGGCCAGATGGGCCGCGCGATTTCCCGGGATTACGCGGGGCGCACGGTGGACGTCGTAGTGGTGCTCGAGAATTCGTTTTTGTTTGCTGCCGATCTGGTGCGCGAGATTTCGAGGCCGGTTTCGTGCCATTTCGTGCGGTCGGAAATGCGGGACGTTCGGCTGAGCGGGCACGAGTTCCGCGAGGTTTTTTTCAGCGCCGCGCCGGCGCTTCGCGGCCGGGACGTTTTGGTCGTAGATGCGGTGCTGAATACGGGCGTCACCCAGGACTTTTTGCTGAAGCGGCTCGAGGAGGGTCGGCCGCGTTCGCTGCGGCTGGCGGTTCTGTTCGACAAGGCGGCTTCTCGAAAAGTGAATGTGAAAGCTGAATACACTGGCTTCGCCGCGGCATCTAAAGAATGGGTAGGTTACGGACTGAGCGGCGAGAGCGGGCTCTACCGGAACCTGCCATATGTGGCAGCCAGGGGTTCCAGCAGGGCGAAGCGAGCGGGCGTTCGCAGGAAAGCATCCAAAGGGTGAGGTAAGACGGTGAACTCAACAGTCCGAACAGTTTTATTTTGGGTCATGATGATCGCGTTGGCGGCCTTCTTGTGGCAGATGGCCTCGAGGGGCGGGCCGACGCCGCACGAGGAAGAGCCCAGTTACACGAACTTCGTCAATAAGGTCGATGGCGGGCTCGTGAAGGACGTCACGGTTCTTCTCTCGCCGAACAGCGCAGAGCTGCAGGGTGAATATAAGGACGGCACGAAATTCCACGGGGTGACCATCGCGAATACGGCCATTCCGGACGTCACCAAGACCCTGCAGGACAAGAGCATCCCGTTCAATTACAAAGAGGTTAAGGAAGCGAATTGGCTGAGCATCATCATCACGGTTCTGCCGTTCGTCGTAATTGTGGGTATCTGGATATTCATGATGCGGCAGATGCAGGCCGGCGGCAATAAAGCGCTGAGCTTCGGAAAATCCCGCGCGCGGCTGCTGACGGCGCAGCAGAAAAAAGCGACATTCAAGGACGTGGCCGGAATCGACGAGGCCAAAGAAGAACTCTACGAAATCATCGACTTTTTGAAGGACCCGCAAAAATTCCAAAAGCTCGGCGGGCGCATCCCCAAGGGCGTTCTGCTCGTCGGGCCTCCGGGCACGGGCAAGACGCTGCTCGCACGAGCGATTGCCGGCGAAGCGAACGTTCCGTTCTTCTCGATTTCGGGGTCGGACTTTGTGGAGATGTTCGTGGGCGTCGGCGCGAGCCGCGTGCGCGATCTTTTCGAGCAGGGCAAGAAGAACGCTCCGTGCATCATTTTCATCGACGAAATTGACGCTGTCGGCCGTCACCGCGGCGCAGGACTCGGCGGCGGGCACGACGAGCGCGAACAAACCCTGAACGCACTGCTTGTGGAGATGGACGGCTTCGAATCCAACGAGGGCGTGATTCTGATCGCGGCGACGAACCGCCCGGACGTGCTCGACCCGGCGCTGCTGAGGCCGGGGCGTTTTGACCGGCGCGTCGTGGTGCCTCGGCCGGATGTCCGGGGACGCGAGGAAATTCTGCGCGTTCACACGCGCAAAGTGCCTCTCTCGGAAGACGTCGATCTCTCGGTCATCGCGCGCGGCACGCCCGGATTTTCGGGCGCGGACATGGCGAACCTCGTGAACGAGGCTGCGCTGTGGGCGGCGCGCCAGAACCGGAAATTCGTCACCATGGTGGACTTCGAGATGTCGAAGGACAAAGTCCTCATGGGCGCCGAGCGCAAGTCGATGATCCTCTCGGACGAGGAAAAGAAGAACACGGCATACCACGAGGCGGGCCACGCCTTGGTCGCCGCGATGACGCCGGGCGCCGACCCGCTGCACAAGGTGACAATCATTCCGCGCGGCATGGCGCTGGGCGTCACGATGCAGCTTCCGATCGACGACAAACACACGTACACGAAGGAATTCCTCGAATCGCAGCTGGCCGTGCTGATGGGCGGACGCGCTGCCGAAGAAATTTTCCTGAATCACATCACCACGGGCGCCGGCAACGATATCGAGCGCGCCACGGAAATCGCGCGGCAGATGGTCTGCGAATGGGGCATGAGCCCGCTCGGCCCGCTGACCTTCGGAAAGAAGGAAGAGGCAATCTTCCTGGGCCGCGAAATCGCGCAGCACCGCGACTATTCCGAGGATACGGCGATCAAGATCGATGGAGAAGTGCGCAGCATCGTCAGCACCGGCTACTCGAAGGCGCGTAATATCCTGGAAACGCACCGCCAGACGCTTGAGAATATTGCGCAGGCGCTACTCGATCGCGAAGTGCTCGACGCGACCGAATTGAAGCTTCTGATGGAAGGGAAGCCGCTCCCGGAAAAGGTGCCGCCTCCGCCTCCGGCCGCGCCGCCAGTGCCGACGAAAGAGCCCTCACTGACGCTTCGTCCCGAGCCGCGGCCGCTGCCGGGCCTCGCGAAGGGCGAAAAGCCGGCTCCAGCTTAAGAAGATCCTCTTAGCATCGTAGGGCGCAAGTTTTGCAACCGACTCCAATCGGCGTGCTTGGAGTGTGGTATCGGCGTCGCGCTCACGATTTTCAAATCCTATTTTTGTAATACCGCTTCGTTCGCGCTGCGCCGTGGCACACGGCTCCCGAGACCAATATTTGCGAAGATGATCCACAGGGACAAACCACTTGACAGCGCGGGATTGGGCGTAGAATACGGCCATGGTAAAGAATAACTCGGACGCGTTTGAGGTCGATTGCCCGTGCTGCCAGGCGAAGCTGACCGTCGACCGGCAGCTCGGCGTCGTACTCGCGCACGTCGGGCCGGTGAGGCCGCCGTCGATCGACCTCGATGACACGGCCCGGCTGCTGCGCGAGCACGAGGACGCCGTCGAAGCGAAATTCCGCGCTTCGGTGGCCGCGGAAAGAACGAAGGAAGACGTCCTGGCGCGAAAATTCGCGGAGGGCCTGAAGAAGGCGAAGGACGCTCCCATCGAAAAGCCACTCCGCGATTTCGACCTCGATTGAAGCTCTCCGTGCGAGTGCCGATCCTGTGCTTGCTCGCTGTTTGTGTGCTTTCCTTCGGTGCCGTCCTTCGAGATGGTCCCCGAGCGCAAAATGGAAGCGCCGCCAAACCTCCCCGGCCGCGCCAACTCGACAAGGGAATTGTGTGGCGGCGCGATCCGGCGACCGGCGAACTGCACGTGGTCGCGGCGGACGCCGGTGCGAGCGCGCCGGGAAACGGCGCGTCCGCGAATCCGCACGCGATGCAGGTCGTCACGCAGATGGTGCCTGTGACTTGCATCGTTTCGACAGCGGATGGCGCCGCTCTGCCGGGTCTGCGCCGCGAGGATTTTCGGATATTCGACGACGGCGCGCAGCGGCCAATCTCGTACTTCGATGCTTCGACGCAGCCGGCAAGCGTTGCGCTCGTGATCGATGCGAGTCCGAGCGTGCTGCGCGATTCCGAAGAGATGAAACAAGCGGCGGACGCGCTGATCGGCGCGCTTGCTCCGCTCGACCAGGCGGCCGTCGTGGATTTTTCGGCGCATACCTACCTGCAACTCCCGTTCTCAGACGTGCGCGAACAGATTCGCCGCGCCGTGGCGCGCGTGGACGTCCGCGAGCTTCTGGGCGACACCGGAGGCTCGAATATCTACGAAGCCGTCTATCTCGTGGCCAGAGAGCTTTTCCCCGGGCGGACCGGCCGCAAGGCCATCGTGCTGCTCACGGATGGACAGGACAGCGGCTTGGGGCTGACGTACGATGCGGCCAGCGCTGCGCCGCAACCGGGAAGGCCGGCCGACCGGCTGACGTTCGATGATGTTGCGCGCATGCTTGCAGCGCAGGATATTCAGATCTTCGCGGTCTCGACGGAAACACGGCCAAAAGTAATGACGCCGGACTGGCTCGAGACGCACAAAGTCGCGACGCTCGTGTCGCCCGACGCGCGCACACTGGACATTCCTCCTTACACGCTCTACCTCGCCGAACTCGTCAGGCGCGCAGGAGGGCAGCTCTATTTTCTGCGCGAAACCGAGACCATGGCGGACACGTTTCGAAAGATTGCGGAGAGAATCCGCGCGGAATACACGCTTGGGTTTTATCCGGCGCAGGCTGCAAGCGGTGCCGGCACTCGAACCGGCTGGCACTCATTGCGCGTGGACGTCGTCGATCAGCCGGGCGCGCGAGCCTCTCATCGCGCGGCGTACTATGTTCCCGCGAGGCCCTAACCGGCGTAATTTCCGCCGCATCTCGCTTATCGTTTCGCCCGATCCGTGATTCAATAGCCGTCCATGTTTCGCCGCAAAATATTTCGGCTGAAGCTGCCGTCGCGGACGCTGGTGCTCGGCGAGCGCACGCTCGTGATGGGGGTGCTGAACGTCACGCCGGACAGCTTTTCGGACGGCGGAAAGTATCTCGATTCCGAAGAGGCAGTCGCCCGCGCGCTCGAAATCGAACGCGCCGGTGCGGACATTCTCGACATCGGCGGCGAATCGACGCGGCCCGGATCGCAAGGGACACCGGCGGAGGAAGAGCTGCGGCGAATTATGCCGGTGTTGAGAAAGCTGCGCGGTCACCTGAAGATTCCGATCTCCGTGGATACGAGCAAGTCGGAGGTCGCCGAGGCGGCGGCAGGGGCGGGCGCCGAGATCTTGAATGACGTGACGGCGCTGCGCGTCGATCCACGCCTGGCGGAAGTTGCGCGCAGGCGAAAGATGCCGCTGATCCTGATGCACATGCGGGGCGAGCCGCGCACGATGCAGAAGAAACCGTTCGCGCGCGACGTGGTGCGCGACGTCGCGGCCGGGTTGCGCCGAGCCGTGGCGGAGGCGCGCCGCGCGAGCGTGGCGAAATCGCAAATTGTCGTCGACCCCGGGATTGGATTCGGCAAGAGCGCCGAACAGAACTATGAGCTGCTCGCGCGACTGCCCGAGCTTGCGCGTCTCGGTTTTCCGCTGCTGGTGGGCACGTCGCGGAAAGGATTTATTGGCAAGGTGCTCGGCGGCGCGCCGGAAGGCGAGCGTCTCTGGGGCACTGCGGCGACCGTCGCCGCGAGCATTCTCGGGGGCGCGCATATCGTGCGCGTGCATGACGTGGCCGAAATGGTGCAGGTCGCGCGCGTCACCGACGCGGTGCTGAATCCCGCTTCAGTCAAAACTGGTGCTGCACGGCGATGAGCGCCGCGATGGCGGCAAACGGGCGAGCGAACGCCCGCAACGCTCTAATCGCCGGTTTTCTCGGCTGGACGCTCGACGCCTTCGATTTCTTCATCCTCACCTACGTTCTTGCGCGCGTTGCCTCGGATTTTCACAAGCCGGTTACGAGCATTGCCTTCACGCTGACGGCGAGCCTCGCCATGAGACCGGTTGGCGCCCTGCTCTTCGGCCTGATGGCGGACCGCTATGGCCGGCGCCTCCCCCTGATGCTCGACATTCTGTTTTATTCCGTGGTCGAAGTTTTCTCTGGGCTCGCACCGAACTACACGACATTTCTTGCGTTGCGTTTGCTCTACGGCATCGGCATGGGTGGTGAATGGGGCGTCGGCGCTTCGCTCGCGATGGAATCGGTTCCGGTCAAGTGGCGCGGGATTCTTTCGGGAGTTTTGCAAGAAGGCTACGCGCTGGGAAACCTGCTGGCGGCCGTGGCTTTCTGGACCGTCTTTCCGCGCTGGGGCTGGCGGCCGATGTTTTTCATCGGCGGACTGCCCGCGCTGCTGGTGCTGTTCGTTCGGGCGAAAGTGAAAGAGAGCGATGCGTGGAAAGCTACGGCGGTCGCGAAGACCGACTGGCGCGCGTATTTCCGAGCCGTCGCGGCAAATTGGAAGCGGTTTCTCTATCTCGTACTGTTGATGGCGATGATGAACTTCATGTCGCACGGGACGCAGGATCTGTATCCGACGTTCTTGCAGCAGCAACGCCACTTCAGCACCCGCGGGACGGCGATCGTCAGTGTCATTTCGATGCTCGGTGCAATCACTGGCGGGATTCTTGTGGGGCTGTACTCGGACCGCAGCGGCCGCCGCCGGGCCATGGCTACATCCGCTTTGTTGGCTGTCCTGCTGATTCCTCTGTGGCTCTACGCTCCGACCATGGCGTGGATTGCAGCTGGAGCCTTCGCGATACAGTTCATGGTGCAGGGAGCGTGGGGCGTGGTCCCGGCGCACATCAACGAGCTGTCGCCGGGCCCCCTGCGCGGATTTTTTCCCGGCTTCGCCTACCAACTCGGAGTTTTGATCGCCGCGAGTTCGGCGACTCTTGAGGCGGCACTGGGCCGCCACTTCACGTATGCGCAGGCGATGGGCTCGTTCGCAGCGATCGCGTTTGTCGTTGGCGCGATCGTGATCGCCGCCGGGCCGGAAGCGCATCGGATCCAATTCACCGCGGAGTCGTAAACGTGGTTACGCGTGGGCGGCGCTGCTGCGGAAACTCGCGAGTGCCGTTGCCTCGTCCGTGTAAGTAGGGAGGCAATTCATCAGGCCCGTCACGTCCAGGACCTCGCGAACCATTCCAGTGGGATTGAGGATTTTCAGGTTGCCGCCGCCACGCTTCAGTGTGACGAACGATTTCACCAGCGTGCTGATACCCGAGCTATCGATCTGCGTGACTTCCGCGAGATTGACGAGAACATCGCATGGCGTCCTCATCAGCGAGTTTGCGCAGTTGACCCTCGAATGAAACGTTGGTGTCACCGATCACGATGCGGCCCTGCAAATCGATAATCGCAACGTTGTCGGATTTTCGCACCGAAATCTGCAGGCCCATGTCCGCCTCCTTCCGCTTGCCGTGCAAGACTTATGCGCGACAGTCTACCAGTCTGTTAAGTAGCGCATTATAGCGCCGCGGCCATTCCTAATTCACCATTTCACTTCAAATCCCGTGCGATTTCCTGACTGGCACCTACAGGCGGATAAACACGCTGACGGGGCAAGTGCCCCGGCTTGTCAGCGGGACCCTTCTTAAGTGAGTGTTCTTTCGTACTTAACCGTCACTGGCTCTTCGGCGAGATGGCGGCGGCGCAGCGCGCATGCTAAAATGGAGTTGCGTTTGTTGCTCCTTGGAATCCTTGAAATCGATCCGGGCTGCATGACCGCGCTTGCAGCCTTCTTTATTTGGCCGCAGGACAACCGCATAAACTAATGACAATGCCGATCCGCAATATCGCCATCATCGCCCATGTGGATCATGGGAAGACGACGCTCGTCGACGCGATGTTGCGCCAGAGCGGGATTTTCCGCGCGAACGAGGAAGTGGTCACGCGCGTGATGGACTCAAATGAGCTCGAGCGCGAGCGCGGCATCACGATTCTCGCGAAGAACACCGCGATCACCTATCGCGGCACGAAAATCAATATCGTGGATACGCCCGGCCACAGCGATTTTGGCGGCGAGGTCGAGCGTGCGCTGCGCATGGTGGACGGCGTGCTGGTGCTTGTGGACGCGAGCGAAGGGCCGCTGCCGCAGACGCGCTACGTCCTGCAGAAGGCACTCGCCGCGAAGCTGCCGCCGATCATGGTGCTCAACAAAATCGACCGCCCCGACGCGCGGCCCGCGGCGGTTCTCGACGCGATCTACGATCTTTTCATCGATCTCGACGCCACGGAAGACCAGCTCGATTTTCCCGTGATCTACACGAATGCGAAAGCCGGTGTCGCGCACCGCGAGGTCGGCGACGATTCGACTACTCTCGAGCCGCTATTCGAGACAGATCGTGGCTTCCATTCCCGCGCCTTCGGGCGATCCGGCTGGCACGCTGCAAATTCAGGTGACAAACCTCGACTACAGCGATTTTCTAGGCCGCCTCGCGATCGCCCGCGTTTTTCAGGGAACGCTCAAACGTCGGAGAGGAAGTCGGAATCGCGAAGCTCGACCGAACGATCCAGCCCACGAAGATTACGAAGCTCTTTACGTTCCGCGGCCTGGATCGGGATGAAGCCGACGAAGTGGCAGCGGGCGAAATCGTCGCGATCGCGGGCGTCGAAGGAATTCAGATCGGCGAAAGCATCACCGATCTCGAGAATCCCGCGCCGCTCGAGCCGCTGACGATCGATGAACCGACGCTGACGATGGTATTCACCATCAACACGTCGCCCTTCGCTGGGCGCGAGGGGCAGTTCGTCACGTCGCGCGATTTGCGCGCGCGGCTCGAAAAAGAACTGCTCACCAACGTTTCACTGCGCGTGGAGGATACCGGAACCACCGATGCGTTTCGCGTGCTGGGCCGCGGCGAATTGCAGCTCGCAATTCTCATCGAGACGATGCGCCGCGAAGGATACGAGCTGATGGTCGGCAAGCCGGAAATCGTCGTGAAGACCGAGAACGGACGCCGCCTCGAACCGCTCGAATCGCTGATCGTCGATTGCCCGGAATCGTTCATCGGCATCGTGATGGAGTCGCTAGGCACTCGGCGCGGCGAAATGGTAAAGATGGTGAACCACCATTCCGGGCGCGTGCGGATGGAGTTCAGCATTCCCTCGCGCGGACTGATTGGCCTGCGCGGACAATTGCTCACGGACACGCGCGGCACGGCGCTGATCCATTCGCTGCTCGAGGGCTGGACCGAATACGCTGGCGACATGGCGATGCGGCTTACGGGCGCGCTCGTCGCGGACCGGTCTGGCGTCTCGGTTGCGTACGCGATCTGGGGCATCCAGGAACGCGGCGAAATGTTTATCGGGCCGGGAGTGGAAGTGTACGAAGGAATGATCGTCGGCGAAAATGCGCGCGAAGACGATATGAACGTCAACATCACCAAGGAAAAGAAGCAGACGAATATGCGCTCGTCTTCCGCGGACGAAGCGATTCGCCTGGTCCCGCCGCGCGACATGACACTCGAAAAAGCCATCGAATTCATTGCCGACGACGAATACGTCGAAGTCACCCCGAAGTCGATTCGCCTGCGAAAGAAAGTTCTCGACGCCAAGAAGCGCCCCAAGCGCTGGCAGGAAATCCGCGCGAGTACGGAAGCCGCTTCGTAGCCTAGCTTCGCTGGCTGTGGATCGTGAACCCTGGAAGGTGGGCGTGCGAGACCCGTGCGTGTATGAGTGAGTAGGAATATCGGGCCTCGCACGTATTGCAGTAGGGGTAAATCACGTCCATTGAGTTGCACGAGGCGTTCCAAAACTCGACCCGGTAACCCATTGATCGTTAGACCCTTATCCTGCGAGCGCGGCGGGTGAGCCTGTAATTCTTGCAGGGCGTGCGTTCAATCTTCTCGAAGCAGTACCGCAACCATCAAGCGCGCGAATTCAGCTTCATGCGTTCGCCACGATCGCATCAGCCTCGATCTCGACCAACATCTCCGGCGCGATCAGCCGGCTGATCTCAATCATCGCGGTGGCTGGACGGATTTCGCCGAAGAACTCGCCATGCGCCCGGCCGATCTTTTCCCAATCGGCGATGTTGATGACGAAGATGCGGGTGCGGACAACGTCCGCCATGCGCGCGCCTGCCTTTGCGAGCGCGGATTCGATGTTACGCAGAGCCTGGATCGTCTGCGCGTACGGGTCGCCAACGCCGACGATCTCGCCGTCCGCGCCGGTGGCCGTGGTGCCGGAAACGTGCACATATGGACCGACGCGCACGGCCCGAGAATAGCCGATGATCGGCTCCCAGGGCGTACCGGATGAGATGTTCTGCCGTTCCATTTTTCCTCCCGAGTTCGTTACGGATCGAAGCGCGCGCGCAAGTCCGGCGGCACGATGGGGCACATATCATCGCGCTTACCGAAAATGCGGTAACGAATCCGCGCGATGAAATCGTACGTCAAATCGCGCATCGGCCGCGGAATCACAGCGAGCACCCCTGCGAGCGGCTTCCACGCACCGCCAAGGCGCCGCAGAATGTGAAGGAATGCATCCGAGCGCACGAGCACCGAGCCGTCCTCGGTTAATACAACGATGCTATCGGGCAGTCTGGTGCGCTGATCGAGCGGAACCGCCGACTGAAAAGTCGTCCCTTGAAGCGGAGCAAACCGAAACGCGTTTCCCGAGTGGTCGTGTTTCAGCACAAACCTCACCGCTCGATGGCACAGGCCGCAATAGCCGTCATAGAAGAGGATTTCGGGTTTGGATGCGGCGTGCGCCACGTTGCCGAAAGCATAACACGCTGAGCTGGCGCCGCAGCGCTGCACGCCCTTCCTCGGCAGAAACTGTTGCTGGACAGACTTTCTCGAACTCTCTAATCTACACACGGCGCGGAAGTTCACGGGAGAAACGGTCCCTCATGAAGTGCAACAACATTCTCGACGCAATCGGCAATACCCCGCTCATCCGGCTGAACCGCGTGGCCAAGGACGTGCCGGCTGAATTGCACGTGAAGGCCGAGTATCTGAATCCGGGCGGCTCGATGAAGGACCGCATTGCGGTCTCGATGATCGATGAAGCCGAACGCAAGAGCCTGCTCCGTCCGGGCGGAACAATTGTGGAGGCAACGTCCGGCAACACGGGAATGGGGCTTGCGCTGATCGCTGCGGTGCGGGGCTACAAAATTGTCTTCACGATCACGGACAAACAATCGCGCGAAAAAATCGATCTGCTGAAAGCGTTTGGCGCCGAGGTGATCGTGTGCCCGACAGCGGTCGAGCCGGAGGATCCGCGCAGCTACTATTCCGTGGCGAAAAAACTGGCGCGCGAAATTCCCAACGCCTACTACCCGAATCAGTACGAGAATCAGAGCAATCCGGAGGCGCACTACCGCACCACCGGTCCCGAAATCTGGAAAGACACCGAAGGGAAGATCACGCACTTCGTCTGCGGCCTGGGCACGGGCGGCACCGCGAGCGGAGCCGGGCGTTTTCTCAAGGAAAAGAATCCGAAACTGAAAGTAATCGGCGTCGATCCGTACGGTTCGCTCTTCTACGAATACTGGAAGACGGGGAATATCGGCAAGGCCCGGCCCTACGTGGTCGAAGGGATCGGCGAAGATATACTGCCAGGTGCCCTGGATTTTTCGGTGCTCGACGACATCGTGCAAGTAAACGACGAAGAGTGCTTCCTCTGGGCGCGCCGGCTCGCAAAACGAGAAGGAATTTTCACCGGAGGCTCGGGAGGCGGATGTGTTTCCGCAGCTCTGCGTGTGGCGAAGGATTGCAGCAAAGGAGACGTGGTAGTCGCGCTTCTGCCGGATTCGGGGACCCGTTACCTGAGCAAGATTTACAACGATGCCTGGATGCGCGAACTCGGATACGCGGACGCTGAGGTGACGCTTACCGCCGCGGATGTGATCCGCGTAAAGCGCCAGACTGGCAAGAGACGCGAGTTGATTGTCGTGGGGCCGAACCGGACGGTTTACCAGGCGCTTCAATCGATGCAGCAACAGGACATTTCCCAGCTCCCGGTTTTTGAAGACGATCGTCCGGTCGGCACAATATTCGAAGATAAAATCCTCAACCTCGCGCTGCAGGGCAAGGACCTCCGCAAACTGATTGTCCGCGAAGTGATGGGTGCGGCTCTCCCGCAAGTGCCCTCAAACGCGCCGATCGAGCGCGTCACGCACCTGTTGAGCCATGAGAGCCCCGCCGTGTTCGTTGAAATGGAAGACGGCAAGCTCGAAGTGCTCACGAAGTTCGATCTGATGGACACCATCGCGGGCCTCGTCGGACAGAAGCGCTGACGCGCGGGTGCTGCAAGCCGCGACAAATTATTCCTGCATATCTTCGTAAGAGAACGTTCAGCCGAAGAATGCGTCGCCTGCCGCGCGAGTGCTAGCTCTCATCCTCTGCTCGAAGTTGCATAAAAATATCTACCACGGCACATCATTACCGAGCGTGATATGTATTTCGAATTCCCAGTTAAGTGGACATATGTACATAACGTGATGACGTATGCGCATTTCCTCTTGACACGCCCCGGACGCGGATAGTAGAAGCTACCGGGCAGAATTGTCACGCCTTGCGTCAACGCAAGGCCTTACGTGCGGTCAACACGACGCCATCTGGCGTGATAAGTGTTTCTAGATTCTGGCTAGGTGCGCATGTGTATGCAACGTGAGACATATTGCGCGTTTCTGCTTGACGCGCCCCGGACGCGGATAGTAGAAGCAGAGGGGAAGAATTGCCACGCCTTGCATCAACAAGGCTTTACGCGGAGTCAACAGGTCACCGTCCGGCGTGATAAGTGTTTCTAGATTCTGGCTAAATGGGCATGTGCATGCAACGTGAGACATATTGCGCATTTCTGCTTGACACGCCCCGGATGCGGATAGTAAAAGCAGCCCCTACGGACTGCTCGCGGTTCCCGTCAACGCGGTTCTTGTGCGCGGTTAGCAGGGGACAAGAAGCGAATGGGTGATGTGACCGCGCCGTGACCTATCGGTGCAGCACATATGGCATCGGCTGGGCTTGCGGGGACTTCGACGGGTGGTCGAAAATCTCCGGCAAGTGGAAAGTTTGAATTTGGGTGGCGAGAGAAGTTATCTCAGGGGGGGGCGTCCATGAGTAAAAGTTTCGTGTGTTTGAAGTCTGCCTTCGCGTTGGTTCTTTGCTTCGCGGTTCTGTTTGCCTGCGCTTCTCCAATCTTCGCTCAGACGGCCAGCACGGGTGCGCTGA
This sequence comes from uncultured Acidobacteriota bacterium, assembly GCA_963715685.1. GTDB lineage: Bacteria > Acidobacteriota > Terriglobia > Acidiferrales > UBA7541 > Palsa-295. The sequence goes on from OY970264.1 coordinate 892,418, forward strand.
CCGGAACCGTCACGGACCCATCCGGCGGCGTGATCGTCGGCGCCACCGTGACGGCTACGAATAACGCCACGGGTCAGTTGCGTACTGTGACCACGGATTCGTCCGGCGTGTACACCATCGGGCTGCTTTCTCCCGGCGATTACAAGGTCACTTTGTCCGCCCCCGGCTTTAGGAGCGCGGAAGTGCCTTCGGTTACCGTAAACGTCACGGAAACTCCGGTCTTGAATCGGAAGCTGGAAGTCGGCGGACAGACGACGCAAGTTACGGTCGAATCGACGGCTGAGACGGTCCAGACCACGAACGCTACGGTTGGCGCTCTCGTCGGATCGGAGGAAGTCGTCGATCTCCCCCTAGTCTCGCGCAACTATACGCAGATCGCCGATCTTTCACCCGGGGTGGTCACCAACGTATCGAACGCCGCTGCGGTAGGCAACGGCACGCAGGACGTCAACGTCAACGGTTCACGGTCGAACCAGAACAACTACTCGATGGACGGCGCCTCGATCACTAACTACGTCAGCGGAACCGCGGCGCAAACCGGGAGCTTCCCCGGCATCGCCATTCCGAACCCCGACACGATTCAGGAATTCAAGGTTCAAACGTCGCAGTACGACGCCGGCTACGGACGCAACCCCGGCGCCAACATAAGCGTCATCACCAAAACCGGCGGCAACGACTTTCATGGCTCGGTGTTTGAGTTCAACCGCAACAACTTTTTCAATGCCAACGACTTCTTCTATCACGCATCGGAAATACGCAACCTTGAGCCAAACAAGCCGCAGACGCTGAAACAGAACACGTTTGGCGGCACGCTGGGCGGCCGCCTCATTAAGGACAAGCTTTTCTTCTTCGGCTCCTATCAGGGATTCCGCCAGATCAACGGTATCGGCACCAGCGGTTTCTCGTCCGGCTATGAATCGGCCGTCAACCTACTGCCGTGGAGCGACCCGAACGATCCTGGCGATCCGCGCCACATCAGCGGCCCGGCCTTTGGAACGGGTTCATACAGGGCATACCTAGGCAGCATTTTGGGGTGCAACAGCAACCCGGCAAATTGCAACACTGGACTTGCCACGGGCGTCACTATCGCGAACGACGGCTCCAACATCAGCAACACCGCCATCGCTTTGCTCCAAGCCAAGGGGATTATTAAGGGCGGGTACAACCAGGGCTTTTACGTTCCCAGTTCCGTGCCCGGATGCGCGCTGAAAATCCCCACCGAGATATCGTCCGGGTGCGTAACGGCAATTTCGCAGCCGACGATCGCGAACGAAAACCAGTACATGGGCAACGGCCAATGGAACATCAATTCCAAGGAAACGTTGTCGGTCCGCTACCTGTACGCGTCTGATCCCCAGATCCAAAGTTTCTTGTGCTTCATCACACCGGGCTCATGCAATCCCGGTTCACCGGAAGATGTGAGTTACTTGAGCCACACCGCCACGCTGAAACTGACCAGCATCTTGACGAACAACTTCGTCAACGAAGCGCGCGTCACCTATCAGCGCAATGTCGAAAATGCGACTGACCCCAATAACGTTCTCTCCTGCTCGCTATCGGCCACCACGTACATTATTCCGCTGATTAACAACGGCGCGCCCTGCCCGGGTAATTCAGCGAGTCCTCTAAACCGCGAGCAGACGGTCGTGCCGATCATTGACATTCTTGGGATCTTCACGCCCTCGGGAGGATGGGGACAGGGCGGCAACTTCGCGGCCACGTCGCAGAACTTTATCAATACATGGCAGGCGGATGACCAGATCTCATGGAACCATGGCAAGCAGACGATTCGTTCGGGCTTCGACGCTGAGCGCGTCTACTACAACAATACGATTTTCGCCAGCAGCCGCGGCGAGGTGCTGTTTGACAACGTTGCCGACCTCTTGACGAGCAGCGCCGGGCCGGCGGGAACCAATCCGGCTGATCCGAATTATAACGATGGTGTCCCAGCAACAACCCTGCACCCCGGTCCTTGTTTCTTCAGCCCAGGTTTCCTGTGCGGGGGTGGTGCGATCCCGATTGCTTTGAAAGGAGCGCTGACTCACGACAACGACATTAACGCGTTTGCAGCCTTCGTTCAGGATGACATCAAGGTCAATCGAAAACTCACGGTAAACCTCGGCGTGCGATGGGAATATGACGGCTGGCCGGACGATACCAGCGGGGAGTTCGGGAACGACTGGATTAACCTCGCTCAGCAGGTTAATACGGGATCGTTTTTCATCAACCAAGCGACTTGCGGCGCAAGCGGCAACCCGATTGGTACCCTCCAGGGCTTCGTAGTCCCGTCGAACTTCGCCGTCTCGAAGTTTGGATTGACGGGCCCGTGCGGCGTTGCCGGCGTCACAGTGAACGGCAATAAGACGCTGTTGCCCGGCAGCCCGTGGCACAACTTCGCGCCACGTATTGGCGTGGCCTGGCAGCCGCTCAGTGAACGCTTCGTGGTCCGGGCCGGTTACGGCATGTTCTACGATCGCGTGTACGGGAACCTGCTGGTTGATAACCAGCTGAACCTGCCGCCATATTCCGGCGCTGGTGTTGGACCGTTCCCGTCAAGCCTCGAAAATACGCTGCACAATCCTTACCAATCCGCCGTGGGTCCGCTCGAGTGGACGCCACGATGGATCGAATGCGGCACGGTAGGCTTCGGACCGGTGGGTCCCGGTGCCTGCACCAACAATCCTTCCACTCAGGCGTTCAGTTCCTCTGCGTTCGGGTATACGTCTGACGCAGCGCAAATGGCCAGTCGGCTTCCGCTTATCCAGCAGTACAACCTCGACCTGCAGTACGAGTTTGCGCACGGATGGGTTGCCGACATCGGTTACGTCGGATCGCACAGCATGCACCTCTACAACTGGTCGCAGGACATCAATATCGCCCATTTGATCTCGGGCGCACCCAACGGGCCGACACAGTTGCAGGACGTGAAGTTGTTGAGCGCGTCGCTACCCTTCAACGATCCCGCGAACCTATACCCTGTAGCCTACAACACAACGGGGAACGTGGATGAGCGTGTCAGTATCCTTGGTTACGGGCCGACCGGCTTTGCATCGACCAACACGAATGGCGATGGCTTGTACAACAGCTTGCAGATGCAGTTACGCCACCAGTTCTCGCACGGCTTGCTGATGCAGGCGTCCTACACATGGAGCAGCGATATCACCAACGTCAACTCCTCCGAGGGCGGCAGCGGCATCAACCCGCCGGGTAACGTCAACTACGGCGCGAGCAACAGCAACAACCCGCTTGATCTGGGGCAGCAGTATGGTCCGGCGGCGTTCAACCGCTCGCAGCGCTTGGTCGTGAGCTATGTGTACAGCCTGCCTGTGAAGAAGATGGAAGGCCTTGCCGGCAAGGCGTTCGACGGATGGTCAATCACCGGCATCACCGAGGTGCAAAACGGCGAACCCTTCACTGTGGTCGATGGCGCAGGCGGTTCGATCTACGGCGTCGCGACATCCAGGGCTGCGCTTGCCGAACCGACCACTTGCGACGGGCAAGGCGTGTGCAACTCCGGGATTCCCATCGCGACGTCGGGCAGCACAGAATCCCGCGTGCTCAATGGCTGGATTAACGCGAGCGCGTTCACCCCGTTGTCGACATCACCGTTTGCCGCCACCCCGCTCCCTGCGTCTTCGCCTTACTGCATCGGCGGAATCCCGCAAGAAGGATCCTCCACGGCAATCTGCGGAAGCGCGGGCTCACCGTTCTACCTGGCCGGCACGGGTTACGGGAACTCGAAGGTTGGTTCGATCCTTGGACCCGGCCAGTGGAACTGGAACCTTTCGATCCTGAAGGACACCAAAATCACGGAGGGAACGAACTTGCAGTTCCGCGCTGAGTTCTACAACGTTTGGAACCATGCTCAGTTCGCCCCGCCGTCGGGCAACGACATCAACGGCGCTTCATTTGGCGTTGTCAATTCAACCTCGGTCACGCCGCGTGTCGTTCAGTTCGCCTTGAAGTTCCTCTTCTAGGCGTTGGTTCGGCCCGGACGAGACAGCCAAGGCCGCCCTTCCCGGCAACGGGAAGGGCGGGGCTTGTTTTATTTGAACGGTCTTGCAGTTTTCACGGATGGTGGCGGTCGCTAGACGCCTCGAAGTCTGCAAGAATTCACATCTGCCCGGCGCAGGTTGGCCTGGCCGGCCGCAGGCCGAGGCGGTTTTGTCATCCGTTTTCCCGCCGGGGAAATCCGGCAACCTCGCAGTGCCCAGTCCTTTTGAAAACACTTCTTGACACGCGTCTCGCGGATGTGATATTCCCCACCCAATTAACCCGAGAAAAGACGGCTGAGTTACGAGTCTGTTCCCGGTTTAGCTCGATCATGGCTTGTCGGGTGGGGTTACAAGGTGGCGTTCGCGCAAAGTATCAGAGCAGCGGTGGGCGCGGCGCAAGACAGCCGGCGGTTTTGAGCGAACAGGGAATCCGGGCTAAGAGTTGGGGTGGTGTTTCAAAAATTAGGGGGTGGGTTCGATGAGCAACAATTCCGCACGTCCGAAGTTCGCTTTCTCGCTATTCCTTTGCTTGGTGGTCCTCTGCGCGTGTGCCGCGCCGATGTGGGCGCAGTCGGCAACAACGGGGGGGTTGACTGGTACCGTCACCGATCCTTCAGGTGCGGTGATTTCCGGTGCGACCGTCACGGTCACGAGCTTGGCTACCGGCCAGGGGCGCACGACAACCACGGACACCAGCGGCAGCTACAAGTTCTCGTTGTTGCCGGCGGGTGCGTATTCCTTGAAATTCTCCGCCGCCGGATTCAAGACCTCCACAGTCCCTTCGGTCACCGTTAACATCACGGAAACCCCCGTGCTGAACCAAAGCTTAGAAATCGGCGCGCAATCGACGGAAGTAACGGTCTCGTCCACAGCGGAAACGATTCAGACGCAGAACGCCACCGTCGGAGCCCTTGTGGGATCGCAAGAGGTAACCGACCTCCCCCTGAACTCGCGCAATTACACCCAGATCATTGACCTTTCGCCGGGCGTCGTCGCTAATGTGGCCAGCGCCGCCGCGGTGGGCAATGGCACGCAAGACATCAACGTGAACGGCATGGGCTCCGACCAGAATAACTACATGATGGACGGCGCCACCCTCACCAACTACGGCAGCGGCGGCGGAGCGCAGTCCGGCAACTTCCCCGGCATCGGCATTCCCAACCCGGATGCGATTCAGGAGTTCAAGATTCAGACGTCGCAGTACGACGCCGAGTATGGCCGAAATCCTGGTGCGAGCGTGAACGTCGTCACACGCGGCGGCACGAACAATTTCCATGGCGCTGCCTGGGAATTTTTCCGCAACAGCGTCCTTGATGCCAACGACTTCTTTAACAAATATACCGAAGCCACCGTACTCAAGACTCCCAACAAGCCGGAAATTCTGAATGAGAACTTGTTCGGCGGCACGATTGGCGGTCCGATCAAGAAGGACAAGTTGTTCTTCTTCGGTTCTTATCAGGGAATCCGCCAGAAGAACGGCATCGGAACCAACGGCTTTGCAACGGGCCTCACGACCGGCCTCACCCTGTTGCCCTTTAGCGAAGCGGACGGTACCCGAAGCGATGAAGCCGGCAGCATTCCGCTGAACTGGAACCCCGCGAATGCGGCGTGTAAATACAATACGTATCGGGGATACCTGGGATGCGTGTTTGCCGGGACCAGAGGATTTGGCACAGGCGTCACTATCAATCCTCCGAACCAGACAACCCTGAGCGATGCCACCACCAATATCAACAATATCGCCGTAAATTTCCTTCGGGCGCCGGGACTGAAGGGCGGAGTGAATCAGGGCTTCTACATGCCCAGCGTGCCCTTTAAGGGCGGGGTCCCTGTGGTCAATTGCTTCACCGGTCCGTGCAGCTCGATAGCCATTTCAAGCCCGATCCAGGCGAATGAGGATCAATACCTCGCCAACTTCGACTACGTCATCTCGTCGAAGAATACTTTGACTGAGCGGTTCTTCACCTCCAAGGACCCGCAGGATCAACCCTTCGTTTGCCTCGGCGCTTGCGATCCTGGCGCTCCGGAGCTTGTGACCTACACGGCCGACAGCGGAGTGCTCAAGCTCACAACGGTGGCGACCAGCAACTTCGTCAACGAGGCTTTCTTTTCATTTCAGCGCTCCACAACGCAGGCCAACGCCGGACAATATCTTACTGCGTGCTCGGTGGGCATCACCCCGGCGATTGCCAATGGCAATTGTGCCAATATTCCTAGCAGCGGCATAAATCCAGTGCCCTTGCAAATGCCGACCATCTCAACTGCGGCTGTCACCTTGTTCGGCTCGGGTGTCCCGAACGAAGGAGGATGGAACAACGGGGGAAATTTCTTCGCGTCGGCCACCAATTTCTTCAACACCTTTCAATTTAAAGATCAGATTTCCTGGAACCATGGGAAGCACGCGATTCGCGTGGGCGCCGAGGCGGACCGCATACAATACAACTGGACCCTGCCGGGGAGAGGCGGCCTGATTTTCTGGAACACGAGCGACTTCCTCACGAGTTCGAGTGGTGCTGCCGACACCGGCACGGCGGCTGCGGGGGGCGGCATCCTCGTCAACTTCTACGGGCTTGGCCAAGCGAATGGCAATCCGCACGACCAGCGAACCAACGAATTCTCCGCGTTCGCCGAAGACGACATCAAGTTGACCCGAAAGCTCACGTTGAACCTGGGCCTCCGCTGGGAATATGATGGATACCCGTCCGACATAACGGGCCTCTTCACGGACGCTTGGCCCACAGAGGCCGCCTTGGTGAACACAGGTTCGTTCTTTCTCAACAACCCTGTAGGCACGCTCGCGGGCTATGTAGTCCAGTCCAATTACAAACCGGGTATCGTCCGGTGCGGGACCATTGCGGCACCCGCAGCGTGCGGGTTGTCGGCCCCGGCCGGCATTTTCCCCGGCTATCCCGGTGGGGCAACCGGCGTTTACTTCAACACGAACAAGACTTTGGTGCACGGTGCCCCTTGGAATGACTTCGGGCCGCGGGTCGGCTTGGCTTGGCGGCCGTTTGGCGATAAGCTCGTGGTCCGCTCCGGATACGGGATTTTCTACGACGCGGTGTATGCGAACTTGCTGGCAAACAACAACGCGGGGAACCCGCCCTACTCTGGCCCAATTCGGAATCAGTTTAGTAACTCCCTCGACGTGCCTGCCCCTCCGGGAATCCTCGGATGGCTTCCCCGCACGATGCAGGTAGTTGCTGGGAACGGTACAACGGGAGCTACCACGATCACGGATGGAGCAGGTACCCAAGGCTTGGGCGCTACTTCCGACTCGGAGTTCCTTGGTGTACCTCTCATACAACAGTACAACCTCGATCTGCAATATGAAGTCGCCCACAGCTGGGTGGTAGATGTCGGCTACGTCGGCTCGCATGGCACGCATCTCTACGACTGGGCGCGTCCCATCAATATTGCGTTCCTTACGCCAGGAGGCACAGTGGATGGTACTTTTAAGCCTGCCCCGAACTTGCCGACGGATCCACAGAACATGAGGATGATTGTGGGGTCGGGCGCACCGGGCACTCCCAGCTCTTTGCCATTCAACGATCCGGGCAACGTCAACACGGCCACACAGGTGATCGAGAACTTGGGATCGTCGGCGCCTTTCAACCCCGGAAATCCTGGAAATGTCATGGGCCGCGTAAGCTACCTCGGTTACTCCACCGGTGGAATGTCGACCACGAGCACCAGAGGCGATTCTCTTTACAACAGCTTACAAGCAAGTCTCAGACATCAATTCTCCCACGGCTTTTTGCTCCAGGCGTCCTACACATGGAGCAAGTCCATAACGAACATCAACGCCCCGGTCGCCGGAGGCGGTATCTCAGCACCTGGCAATGTTCTCTCGGGCGGCGCTTCCAGCAACGACCCCCTCGACTTCGGTCAGCAGTATGGACTGGCGGCATTCAACCGTCCCCAGCGCCTCGTCATTGCGTATAGCTACGAACTTCCGTACAAGAACACGCAAGGATTTAGCGGCAAGGCTCTTGGCGGATGGAGTATTTCCGGCATAACCACAATCCAGGATGGTGAACCCTTTACTGTCACGGATAGCAACGCTGGCCAAATCTACTACGGTGCCAGCGGTACACCGTTCGGCGGTGGTGGCGTCCGGGCTGAGTTAGCATCTCCAGCCAACTGCAACACGTACGGCGTATGCCAATCCTCGGTGCCGCTTGCTACCTCCGGCGGCACGACGGGCCGCGTGTTTAACGGTCTCGCCGGTGGGCCCGGGTGGATTAACAGCTCGGCATACACCTCCGCGCCTTGCATCGGCGGTACCGTTGCCGGCGCCGCGAATTGCGCGGCATCCGGTGGCGGCACGGGCTTCGGGAATTCCGCCGTCGGAGCGATCATGGGTCCCGGCCAGCACAACTGGGACTTCTCGCTAATCAAGAACACGAAGGTAATGGAAGGCCTCAGCGTGCAATTCAGGACGGAGTTCTACAATCTCTGGAACCACCCACAATTCAACCCGCCCGCTCAAAATTTTGGTAGCGGGTCGACGTTCGGCCATATCACCAGCAGCTCGGTACCTCCGCGTGTTGTCCAATTCGCCCTGAAGTTCCTCTTCTAGGCGGCGAGCGGATCGAGGACGGAATCAAACCCCGTCCTTCCCTGTAATTGGGAAGGACGGGGTTCTTGTTTCTGGGGCGACGCAGGCAGGCGCCGCTTAGGCGGCCAAATTGCTTCCCGCGTGAAGGATTCTCTGGTAGCATAAACGTTCACGTTCTGCAAAATCCTCCAAGTCTGGAGCAAGGCACACATGGCAATGGCATGTGAAGTCTGCGGCAAGAAGCCGCATTTCGGAAACACGATCAGCCACGCGCACAATGTCACGCGTCGGCGCTGGAATCCCAATCTTCGCCGCGTGCGTGCCGTCATCAACGGCGCGAGAAAACAGGTGCGCGTCTGCACCGCCTGCATCCGCGCCGGTCGCGTCAAGAAAGCCGCCTGAAGCAGGCCTCTCCCGGAAGGAGCCCCGATTGAAGCGGAGAATTCTGGTGCTCGCGGCGCTCGCTGCCTGCGCGCTCGGGGCCTCGTGCAAACGGGACGTCGCGCCGCGGCCGGACGTCTGGGCCGTCGTGAATGGCAAGGAAATCCTTCGCGAGGACGTCGAGAAGATCTTCCGCTCGCGCGTCACTCCCGAAGCACCCGCTCCTTCGCACGAGGAAGCGCTCTCCCTCCAGCTCAGCATTCTCGACGAGCTGATTAACAGCGAAATTCTGATCGAGCGCGCCAACAAAATGAACCTCGTCGCCACTGACGCCGAGGTGGACGACAAGTTCACCGAATCGAAAAGTCCCTACACGGAAGAGGAGTTTCAAAAGAAGCTCCAGGATACCGGGCTCACCGTGGACGACCTCAGGAGCGACATTCGCCGCGAGCTTTCCATTCAAAAGCTGCTAAACCGCGAGGTCGTCGCGAAAATCTCGGTCACCGATCAGGACATCGCCGACTTCTACGCTAAGAACCGCGCCCAGTTCAACGTCGCCGAACCTCAATATCATATCGCGCAGATCGTGGTCACGGACCGGCCCGACGCCACCGTGCACAATCGCAAGAACGATAAAGCCACGAACGAGGCGGAAGCGGGCCGCAAGGCGGCGATGCTTACTCAGCGGCTCGATGCCGGCGCAGATTTTTCGGAGCTCGCAATGGACTATTCCGAAGATCCGAGCGCCTCGACCGGCGGCGACCTGGGCTTTCAGCCGGAATCCTCATTCAACAAGTCCGATCCGATGCTCAAGAAAGTCGTGCTTTCGCTGAAGGCGGGCCAGGTGACCCAGCCGATCCGCGTGAAAGACGGCTACATTATCATCAAGCTGCTTGCAAAAGAGGTGGCCGGCCAGCGCGAACTGGCGGACCCGCAGGTGCAGCAGGCCATTCGCGACGCGCTACGCACTCGCAAGGAGCAACTCCTCCGCTCCGCGTATTTGGTCGAGGCGCGCGATGAGGCCCACGTCACGAATTACCTTTCCCGCCAGATTCTCGAGTCATCGGGTAAGCTTCCCGAAACGAAGTAGTAGCTGTCCGGTTGCACGCTGTATCCTGAAGGCAGATCGGCCGCAAGCTTGGCAAGCCTCGGGTAAGCGGCTATGATTGCCGCGCCCGATCGCGCACGGAGTGAGTTATCCGATGGATGTGTCCGAACAGAATCAGTGGAAGAGGGCCGCTGCTGAGGCGGCTGCGAAACTTGTTGAAGACGAGATGGTAGTGGGCCTCGGCACGGGATCGACGGCATCGTATTTCATCGATGCGCTTGGCCGGCGCCTGGCGGAAGACGGCTTACGGATCACCGGCATTCCGACATCGGAACAAACCGCTGCACTCGCACATAGCCTGAAACTCCCCTTAACAAGCTTTGCCGAGCACGCCCAGATTGATCTCATGGTCGATGGTACCGACGAAGTCGAGCTTGGCACGCTCTACTTGATTAAGGGGCACGGCGGCGCGTTGCTGCGCGAAAAAATCGTCGCAGCGGCGAGCAAGCGAATGGTCGTAATCGCGGATCAGACGAAGCTGGTTGAGCAGCTCGGCTCGCTCGTTTCTGTTCCCGTCGAGGTCGTGCGATTCGGCTGGCAGGCGACTGGACGGCGCTTAGCCGAAATCGGCGGGAATCCGTCGCTGCGGCTGGGCCCGGACAAGCGGCCGTACGTCACCGACGGTGGAAATTACGTCATGGACTGCGCATTCGGGCCAATCGCCAAACCCAAGGAGATCGCTCATCACCTCGACCACGTCGTCGGAGCGGTCGAGCACGGACTATTTCTGGGATTCACGCGGGAAGTTCTCGTGGGCGGGCGGGACGGCGTGAGGACTCTAAAAAAGGCAGATGGCTAAGACTTTGGAACTCAGAAGCGCAGACCAGAGCGAAGCCGATAGGCTGCAACCGGCACTCTGGATCGCGCCTCTCGTGCCTTGCCGTTAATTCTTCGCGGCGGCGGTTTGCGCCCGGGGATAGATGCCGTCGAGCGCTCCCCACAGCGCCTTTAGGCTGCGCTCTGCAGTGCAGAGAACTCCGAACGTATCGATGCCGTCCTGGCTTTCGAGCCATCCCCGCCATGCAGCGCGGTGGCGGACGTCAGCTTCCTCATGCACGCCGAAGTAGGCGAGGGCCCGTGGCTCCGTGATGTTGTAGAAGCTGCGCAGTCCGGCAAGCTTCTGCGTGGCGATCTCCGGCACTTGCGCTTCGTACACGTAGAATGCAGCGACGGCCTCCGGCAAAGTCCCCTGCGAAACCACTTCGTCGTATGTGTCGAGCAGCGCCGCAATTCCGGGCAGCGGGCGCGCTTCATTGAGCGTGGCCTCGCTCACGCCCAGCGATTCCGCGAATTCGCGCCACAGTTTTGGGTGCGGTGCTGATGGATCAAGTTCCTCGGCGAGGTTTTCTTCCAGAAGTCCTGCGAGAGGTCCGGTCGCCCGGCCACTGAGCTGCTTCAGGTTCTCGGGAAACGCGCGCACGTGTTGATAATACTGCTCTGCGTAGAGCTGCAGCGCTTCCTTGGAAAGCCTTCCTTCGGTCCAGGCTTGGTAGAACGGATGCTTCAGCAGGTGGTGATCTGCGATCAGAGCATCGAGCGAATCCAGTAGAGTCGCTGTCTTAGCGTAGTTTTTCGGCACTGCTGCCTTCCAATCTTCCCCATTTAGATTGTGGGAATGAGATCGACCGCCGGAATCTTACTCGAGTTATCCGTGAGAATCCAGAGCGAGGTTCCCCGGTTTCACCCAATGAAACAGGGTCAAATCTCAGTGCAGGCCCGACCAATCGTCCGCAAGTAGGATCGAATTGCTCGGGTTCGAAGGATCGTATTTCACACTGGCGATTTGGCCGGAAGCGACGCGTGTCAAGTGCAGGCGCTCTTCGAGGCCGGTGATGTCCTGCGCGGTTTCATACGTGACGCCGGAGATAGCATAGGTGTAGTAGAGCAGCTTCTGCGAACCGTTCGAGGGCGCTGCGCGGTGCCGCTTTGAGAAAACGCTGTTGCGCTGCCCGTCCGTTTGAGCTTCCGCTGTCGCGGAGACGGCCGTGCGGCTGTGATCCACGATTTCCAACACCTGGCCTTCGACGATGCGGCCCACGCGATTCAGATATGCACGTCGCTGGCGCTCGATCTCGCCGGCGTCCACGGGTTTTCGGCGCAGCCAGAAGACCACGCCCGCTGCAGCGAGAATCGCAAGCCCCGCCAGCGGGATCAGATTGTGCCAATCGCTTAAAAGTTCTCTCAACGGAGGAAATCTCTCGAAGCCATGCGTCCAAATCTCTTTGAATTCCGAAGATGCTGCGACTTTAGCAGCTAAGCAGCATATAAATCTATACGCTAACTGGCAGCATCCCCAGGAGCCAAATCAAAGTTGGTTTCGTGAAAGTTACCACGTGGGTGAGCCGCGCGATCGGTGGATACGGCTATTCTTGCGGGCCAACGACGGGGTTGCTTAGCGCTCCGATGCCGCCTACCCGGACTTCGACCACATCGCCCGCCGCGAGAGGTCCGACACCGGCCGGTGTGCCTGTCGCAATCAAGTCCCCCGGTTCGAGTGTCATCGCTTCGGCGATCCAGCGGAAGACGGCGTCTATAGCGAAAACCATGTCCGCCACGCGCGCCGACTGCTTTCGCGTGCCGTTGACGAATGTCTCGATCGTCGTGTCGGCCGAAGGCGTCTCCGTCTCCACCACAGGGCCAAACGGGCAAAACGTGTCGAAGCCCTTGCCGCGCGTGTATTGCCCATCGAGCCGCTGGAGGTCGCGCGCGGTCACGTCATTCAGCGTGGTATAGCCCGCGATGTAGGGCCGGATGTCGTCCAGCGAGCGCGGATGCGAGCATCGCCGGCCGATGATAAACGCCAGTTCGCCTTCGTAATCGACGCGCTTGGAAATACGCGGCATCACAATCGGATCCCCGGGCGCGATAATCGCGGACGGCGGCTTCGAGAAGATGATCGGCTGTTTGGGCGGTTCGGAGTTCATTTCCGTGGCGTGATCCACGTAATTCTTCGCCATGCAGATGATCTTGCTCGGCCACGCTGGCGGCATGAATTTCACGTCCGCTTGCCGCCACTGGCGGCCCGTCATCTCGCGTGCGCCCCAGATTTCGCCTGAGATCTCGCGGATGGTGTCGCCTTCGATAATCCCGGCGCGGGATTCCGCGTACGCTTCGCGCACCGTGCGGCCGGACTGCTTCGAGACTGATTCGATTGGTAAAAATCGGCAGAGTTTCATCGGATGTGACGAGCTATATCGCTCCCTGTTTTGCGGCCCGGCGCAATCGGATGGTGGCGCGCATGCAGCACCATTCCCAGTACCCACGATCCGACCGCACAAACTCCGTACAACACGGCGCCTTCGACCAACGCCAAAAACGGGTCGTGCCGCAGCGACCCAAAAAGATTTCGAAAAACCATTCCCGTGATGTCGTACGCGGCAACGAACATCACCCAGCCGATCATCGCCGAACCGAACATCTTCAGCGGCTGGCCGAAGAAGCGCACAATCGGCAGCAGCATGAACATGACGAACAGAGTATAGGATATCGCGTTGCGTTCCAGCGCGTACGGCTCCAGCATCGGAACTCGATTCGCCGCCACCAGTGCGCCCAGCATCGTGAGAATCAAGAGCGCGCCGGTGTATACGCCTGCCCAGAGTGCCGGACGCGGCCTGTGCGCCGGCGTCCCACGATCGAATTCGATGGGCGGCGTCTCACTCATGGTGTCGTTTGGCCTTCGGCCGGCACGCCACCAGAGACAGCCGCGCTCCTCGAGCTCTCGTTCCCAGAGCGGTCGACGGCGGTCACACTGTAAAAATAACGGCGGCCGGGCTGCACATTCATATCGCGAAACGCAGGCGTAAGCAACAATTTCGAGGCCTCGTTTCCAGTTACGCGCACTCCCGGAGTACCTTCTTGGTCACTTCTATAGACGCAGTAACCTGCGATATCGGATTCGGGGCTGATCGCCCAGGAAAGCTCGAGATGCGCGGGCACGTCGCCTTGCGTCGGAACCAGAACGACCACGAGACCCTGTGGCGCAGCGGGCGGAAAAGTGTCCTTCGGCGTCACCACGACGGAGTTCGAATCGCCGGATTCCTGCGGGCCGTTTGGCGTCTGCACGACGCTGCGCACGATGTAGGTGTACGTCTTCCCGAATTCGAAATTTGAATCGTTGAATGAGGGCACCGTCGCGTCGGATTCGCCGATGAGGGTGGGTGGGGACTTTGTCTTTGATGTTTCAGCCGTCGCGCCTGGCTCCGTCTCCGCGCGATACGCGCGATATCCCGAAAACTGCGCCGCGCCGACAGGAGATTTCTGCGGCGCAGTCCACTTCAACACGACAGCCGACTGGGTCACGTCAGCCCTCAGGTCAGCGATTGGTTCGGGCATGGGAACCGGACGCAGAGTCGCTACGTTTGAATCCACCGAGGCCTTTTTCTCTGAGACGCGCGTGCGGACCACGTACACCGGCACGCTTTCGGCGTTCGCGGCATAAATATCCGCCGGGATCGGGTCGGAGTAACGGATGCGGCCCTGCGCGGCGTAGCGATCGACCATCGCCGCGGGAATCGTCACGAGCGATGTGGGATTCTTGGGAACCGCGGGATGCGATCCGCCCGCCCCGGAAAGCGGCTCAAAATCGCGATAAATCTCGATGGCGGGCGCCTGATCGAGCGGCCGGCGGTCCACCGATTCCGTCGGCAGAGTGAATGTGAGGACAATGTCGTTGCCCGATTGCGCGGCGGCGAGGTCTGTTATGGCCTGCGGCACGAGCGGCTTTCGCTCGATAGGTTCGCCCGGCGAGGCGCAGCCGGCGAGAACAACAGAAACGAGGACGGCCAAAGCAAGAAACTGGGAAAAAAGAGGCGATATCGAATCCGTGGTGGGGCGCGCGCTGGGAGCGCGTTGCCCGCTTCTCTTTGCCATTTTTGATGTTCTACAGGATGTACCGGCTCAGGTCCTGATCCTTCACGATTTCCGCGAGTTGCTTCTGTACGTAGGCGGCGTCCAGCTTGATTGTCTTCTTTTTCATTTCCGGCGCTTCAAAAGAAATTTCTTCGAGGACCTTCTCGAGAATCGTGTGCAGCCGGCGCGCGCCGATATTTTCCGTCTGCTCGTTGACCGTGGCCGCAAACCGAGCGAGCGCCGCGATCGCATCTTCGCTGAACGTAAGCTTGAGCCCCTCAGTGTCGAGGAGCGCCGTGTATTGCTTGATGAGGGCATTCTTCGGTTCGGTGAGGATGCGGATAAAATCGGCTTCGGTGAGCGAAGTAAGCTCGACTCGGATCGGAAAGCGCCCTTGCAGCTCGGGGATCAGGTCGGAAGGCTTTGCCGTATGGAACGCTCCCGCGGCGATGAACAGGATGTGGTCCGTGCGCACCATGCCGTAGCGCGTGTTCACCGTCGTGCCCTCGACGATCGGCAGGATGTCGCGTTGCACTCCCTCACGCGAGACGTCCGGCCCGTGGCCGCTCTCGCGCCCGGCGATCTTGTCGATTTCGTCGATGAACAGGATACCCATCTGCTCGACGCGGTCGACGGCAATCCGCGTCACCTGGTCCATATCGATCAGCCGGTTTTCTTCTTCCTGGATAAGGTAGTCGAACGCCTCCGCCACCGTCATCTTCCGCTTCTTTTTCTGTTGCCCGAACATGCCGGAGAGCATGTCCTTGACGTTAATGTCCATTTCCTCGACGCCCTGGTTCGTGATGATTTCAAATGAAGGCATCGAGCGTTCGCGCACCTCAACCTCCACGAGGCGCTGATCGAGCTTTCCTTCGCGGAGCTGCACGCGCAGCTTGTCGCGTGTGCGCTGCGTCTGTTCGCGGCGCTGCGCCTCGGTCGCGGCGCCGGCCTCGGCCGGTGCGGGCGACGCAGGCAGCAGTAGATCGAGAAGGCGCTCCTCCGCGGATTGCTCGGCGCGCTCGGCCACTTCATCGAGCTTTTCCTCGCGCACCATGTCGATTGCCGTTTCCACCAGATCGCGCACCATTGATTCGACGTCTCGGCCCACGTAGCCGACTTCCGTGTACTTCGACGCTTCCACCTTCACGAATGGGCAGCCCGCAAGGCGCGCCAGGCGTCGCGCGATTTCCGTCTTGCCGACGCCGGTCGGCCCGATCATCAATATATTTTTTGGGAGAATTTCCTCCGCGATCTCGGGCTGCAGTTTCTGCCGCCGGACGCGGTTGCGCAGCGCGATTGCCACGGCCTTCTTCGCCGCGTTCTGGCCCACGATGTACTTATCGAGTTCGACCACGATTTCCCGCGGCGTCAGCTCGTCGAACGAAGGGAGCGCTTCCGGCTCCGCGGCCTGCTGGTCTCCGGACAGATAGATCACCATGTCTTTCTCCGACTTGCCGCTCATAGTTCTTCGATGCTGAAAGTGGCGTTGGTGAAGATGCAAATTTCGCTCGCCGATGCGCATGGCTTCCTGAGCGATGTCCTTCGCGCTCATCTTCGTGTGCTTGGAGAGCGCCCGGGCTGCTGCGAGCGCGTACGGCCCGCCGGAGCCGATCGCGCAGATGCCATCGTCCGGCTCGATCACGTCGCCGTTGCCGGAAAGCAAGAACGTGCTCTTCGCGTCTGCCACGATCAGCAGCGCGTCGAGATGCCGCAGCGAACGGTCCGTGCGCCATTCCTTCGCCAGCTCCACCGCGCCGCGCGCAAGATTGCCGTGATATTCCTGCAGCTTGTTTTCGAATCGCCCGAAAAGCGACAGCGCGTCCGCCGTGCTCCCCGCAAACCCGGCGACAACCTTGTCGTTATACAGGCGTCGCGTCTTTTTCGCGTTGTGCTTGATCACGCTCTCGCCAAGGGTTACCTGACCGTCGGCGGCGAGCACCACCTTGTTGTCCTTGCGCACGCACAGCACCGTTGTGCCGTGCATCTGTTGTGTTTTCCGGCTCATTGCCATCCCGCAATTATACCCCGCGCCGCGCTGAAAGTGACACCGACACTCCGCCGTGCACGTAAGCGCAATGGTACGTCAAATTGCATCGTGGCGTGCCGCTGGGACGGCTGGGGTGTTCACTTCTGGTCGTCTGGCGAAGAGGAATCCTTGTCTTGGTCCTTGTCCTTATCCTTGTCTTTGTCTTTGTCCTTCTCCTTGTCCTTCGCTTCCTTTGCCATTTCCTTCTTGCCGACCTGCGCCCATCGCTGTTCGAGGGATTCCTTGGTGAAAAGCGCATCGGAGAGATTCGTGTTGTACTCGCACTTATCAAAAAACGCTTGGAAGATCTTGATTCCGTTTCGTTCGCGCGTCAGCTGGAATGCCGTTTGGACGCCGTCGATCGGATGATAGTTCGAGTAGTATTCGACTTCCTGGCTTTTCATCTGCGTTCGCGGGTTGCGCGTGTCAACCGTCTTTCGAATCGGCAGATGCGTAGCTTGGGCAATCGCGATCCGGATCGTGCGATTCTCGCCGTCGATCAACTCGACCCAATCCACCTGCTTCAGATCCACGATATCCTCGCCGCTGTAGCGTAGGGTCATGTCAGGCTCGTGCATCCGATGCCGTAGAATATTGTCGAGGTCCTTCTTCACGGTTTCCTGGAAATCCGCAAGATCAGCCCGGGGCGCTTCGGAAACGCCGCCGCGATCGAGGTCCCAGCCTTTGTCGCCGTTGTAGACCTCGATGATATTCCGTTTGGGAAGATTCTCCTGGCGCTCTTTGAACGGCGGCTGCGCATAATCAATGAAAGTTCCAAAGCCGGTCAGTTCACCCGCATGGTCGAACTGGCCGATCCGGCCCGTGCATGTAACGTCGTGGACATTCAAATACGTGCTTCCGCCAAGCGCTTCGATCGCCTGCTCCAGCAGTTGCTTGGCCTTCGCGGCGCTCTGCTCCGGCATTAGAAACTGGTCGTCCTGAGCCGCAGCGCGCGGCGCTGAGGCCACGCCCAGCGCCGCCAGCGCGATTGCAGCCACCAGGGTACGCAAAGTCATCCGCACGGAAAGGATCCTCCGTTTACGTTGATTACCTCACCCGTGATGAAGGTTGCCAGGTCCGATGCGAGAAATAGAATCGGCCCGGCGACTTCCTCGGGTTTTGCCACCCGTTTCAAGGGATAGGCCGCGACAAGCGCTTTGGCGCGGCTCTTGCTTTTCAAAGTCGCCGCCCAAACGTCGGTATCCACGAACCCGGGAGCAACGCAATTCACGAGAATGTTGTGCCGGGCAAGTTCGCTTGCAAGCGCTTTAGCGAAACTGATCACGCCGCCCTTCGTGGCTGAGTAATGCGTGTGAAACGGCGTGCCCCTCTGCCCGGCCACCGAACTGACCGCGATGATTCGCCCGCCTCCTTGAGCGATCATATGGGGAACGGCGGAGTGAACGACCGTGTACACGCCCTTTAAATTTACGCGAATCATCTCATCCCAGTCGCGCTCCGAAAGCTGTTCGATGGGAATGTCCTTGTCGTTCCAGATGCCCGCGTTCGCCACCAAGACGTCCAGCCGGCCCAGCCGCTCGCGCGAGAAATCGACGAGCTTCTTCGCATCCGCCATCTTTCCGACATCGGCTTTGAACGATTCGATCCGCGTCCCGTGCTTTCGCGCGTCCTGCTCGACTTGCGCGGCAGCGTCGCGATTGCGGTTATAGCTGAACACGACGTCCGCGCCCGCCTCCGCGAAAAGCTTCACTGTCGCGGCGCCGATCCCGCGCGAGCCGCCCGTCACGAGTGCCGCTTTGCCTGCCAGCGAAATCATGTGTCCCCCAGGAATCTACTTGAGTATGAGAGTGAATCGTCGACTGAGATCACTTGACGGCCTGGATCAGAGCATTTACAAAGACTGCGTGCTGCTGCGGCAGCCGGCTACGCTCGCGCCGGCGACTTGCGCGTTGCGGCCGCCGCGACTAGATTCCGAAAGAGCGCCTGCGCCAAGGGATCCGTTTCCGCCACTCGTTCCGGATGCCATTGCACGCCGACCACCCAGTTGGCGTCTCCGGTCCACTCGACAGCTTCAATCACGCCATCGGGCGCTCGCGACGTGACGCGCAGGCCGCGTCCCGGTTCCCTAATCGACTGATGGTGCGAGCTATTCACGCGCACTTCGTTCGCCCCGGCCATGTGCGCGAGTAGCGACCCCGGTTCGAGCCGCGCCTCATGAAACCGCTCGGGTGCGCCCGGCGCGTCGTCCCAGTCGTGCTCAATCGAGGCCTGCAATTCGCTCGGTATGTCCTGGACCAGCGTGCCGGAGAGAAACACATTCAAGCTCTGGATGCCGAAGCAGATCGCCAGGACGGGCTTGGACTCCGCGAAGCAGTGCTCCAACAGCGCGAAATCGACGCGCTCGCGGTCAGGGTCAGCCTCCGCGCACTGCGCGTGCTTGGCGGCGCCAAAACGCGTCGGATTGACGTCGGCGGGACTCCCCGAGAGCAGCACTCCATCGAGGGTCTGCGCGATCTTTTCGAGATGCGGGCCTGAAAGTCCGAGCGAGAGCACCACGGGCTCCGCTCCAGCCTGGCGGACCGCCTCGATGTACTTCTTGAGCTTGTCGAAGTCTCCCGTAAGTTCTTCTTTTCGTGTGCGATACGGGATGCCGACTCTCGGTGCGCGACTCTTTTCCGTGCTCATTGATCGGACATCGTACCATCGCCGCGTGGCCCCCGGCAACCGGCGAGCCAGCGTGCTCAGATGGTTGTCAATGCGAGGGGAAACGCTCCAGGGGCGACCACGGTTCCGAGCGTCAGCAGAGCTCGGCTGAGAGCGACATCATGCGTGACGGCGGGCCCGGCCTTTCCGAGCGCGACGCGGGCTTTCGAGGCGGATGTGTTCCGAGCCAGACCTCGTAGTTCTGTTTGACCTGGTCGATGTGATGAGGAATATGGCGCTCCTGCTGTTCGATCCACCCCTCCAGGCTCACTTCACCTTCCGCCGGAATCTCGAGCGTGTGCAGCCAGATCGGCTCCGGCAGCGTGATGAGAAGCTGATAGGTCATTTTGCGCAGGCGGCGGATGATCTCGATCGCCTCCCGCGTGCTTTGATGGAAATAACCGAGCGTGCCCGCCCACCTCGCGGGGTCGAATTCCGCGACTGCCTTCCCAGGTTCCGCAATCAGATGGCGGCAACGGACATATGAGCTCGCCTCGCTGTCAGCGAGATGGACGATAATTTCGTGGATGCTCCACCTTTCAGGCGCAGGTTTGTACAGCCACATTTTCTTGGGGAGTTGGCGCAGGACTGCCGAAAGCAGCGCGGGTGCGCGTCCAAATGACTCCAGCATTTGCCGTCTTTCGTCGCGCGTCATCTTCACACCCCGCGTTATGCATATTAGACGGACTACCTCGAATTTCGCATCTCGCGGATATGGGAATAAGTGAAAAATCTCTGCAATCTGTTCGGCGAGTGCCGTGCATTCAATGCGCGGGATCTATCCAAAAATTCGGAGTGATTAAATCCGGTAACTGGAAGAGGATCCTCAGAGGCGGGAAACTTGATGCGATGTGGCGGGGCTTTTCGAGCGGTCTCGCCGGTGCCAGTACGCGCGCAAGTCGCCCACGAGATACAGCGAACCCGTGGCGAAGACCGCATCTTCAGGTGAGGCCATTTCGATTGCACGTTCCAGTGCCTCGGCCGGATCGCGAATCACGGTCACCTGATTTCGAGCTAGGTGGCCGGTCATTTCGGCCAGCAGCGGCGCGGAAATCGCCCGCGGCTGCAGCGGCTCGGTGAGGATTACGGAATCCACCGTGGGGAAGAGCAGTCCCGCGATCTCATCGACGGCTTTATCCCGCATTGCGCCATATACGAGCACAATGCGCCGCCCCGCGAAATTTTCATCCCAGAATTTCAGCAATTCTCGCGCGCCGGAGGGATTGTGCGTGCCATCCAGATACACTGCTGGCCGATCGTGCAGCCGCTCAAGCCGACCCGGCCATCGCACCGTGCGAATCCCCAGCGCAATCGCGTCGTCGTAAACCCTGAAGCCGCGTTTCGCCAAAAGCCGCGCCGCAGTCGCGGCGGCAAGCGCATTGCGAATTTGGAAGCGCCCGGGTAGCGGCGGTTCGAGAGCGATCTTCTTGCGCGACCGCGGAGCCGTCACCACGGCGCGATAGCATCCGTTCGAGTCCTCGATCTTTTCGACACGCCACGCCGAGTCCACCTCCACCAGCCGCGCGCCGAGCTCCTTGCAGCGCGCCGCGATCACCTCGCGCGCTTCCGGCCTTTCCGCGGAGCTCACGACCCACGCGCCCGGCTTGATGATCCCGGCCTTTTCTCCCGCAATCTCAGCGATTGAATGCCCGAGGAAACTCTCGTGATCGAAGTCGATCGAAGTGATGATGGCGACTTCCGGTTCGACGATATTGGTCGAGTCGAGCCTTCCGCCGAGGCCCACTTCATAAATCGCGAATTCGACGCCGCGTTCGGCGAATGCAACGAATGCCAGCGCCGTGATGCACTCGAAGTACGTCGGATGCGCGGCGAGCTTGCCGCTGGCCAGCAGCGTTTCGATCGACTCGTGCACGTGCGTCCACGCAGCCGCGAAATCGTCATCGGAAATGTCCTCGCCGTTGATTCGGATGCGCTCGTTGATTCGTTCGAGGTGCGGAGACGTGTAAAGCCCGGTGCGCAGCCCGGCAGCGCGAAGGATCGATTCGAGCATCGCCGCCGTCGAGCCTTTGCCGTTGGTTCCGGCGATGTGCACGCACGGAGCTTTCCGTTGCGGATTGCCGAGGGCTTCGGCAAGCGTTGTGATGTTGCCGAGACCGAATTTTTGGACGCGAGCCTGCTGCGATGCGGCCAGCTCGCGCCCCAGTGCCATCAGTGCGCGAACGGATTCGTCGTAGTTCATGGTTTATGCGGAATCGAGGAAAAAGCCGAGCGCCTGCGCGATATACGGCTTCAATTCCTTGCGCGGCACGATCGCGTCGAGAAATCCGTGATCAAGAAGGAATTCCGCTCTTTGAAAACCTTCGGGCAGCTTTTGCCGGATCGTCTGTTCGATCACGCGCGGCCCTGCGAAGCCGATCATCGCGCCCGGCTCGGCGATGTTCAGGTCACCCAGCATTGCGTAGCTCGCGCTGACACCGCCCGTCGTCGGATCGGTAAGCACGGAAATGAACGGCACACGCGCCTCGTCAAGCCGCGCGAGCAGCGACGCCACTTTCGCGAGCTGCATCAGACTGACTACGCCCTCCATCATTCGCGCGCCGGACGAGCATGACACGATCACCAGCGGCTGTTTCTGCGCGAGCGACCGCTCGATCGCGCGTGCCACCTTCTCGCCCACCACCGCGCCCATTGACCCGCCGATGAAGCCGAACTCCATCGAGCAACAGATCACGGGCCGGCCGTTCAGCGTTCCCTCGACCGTGAGGATCGCGTCATTCATTCCCAGCTTCTGCTGCGCGTCCTTCAGTCGCTGGGCGTACGGCTTCGTATCGGTGAAATGGAGCGGATCGCTCGAGGCAAGATCGGCGTCGAGCTCTGTCTGCGGTCCCTCGTCGAGCAGCAGTTCGAGCCTCCGGCGCGCGCCAAGGCGGAAATGGAATTCGCACTTGGGACATACTTCCCAATTCGATTCGAGGTCCTTCTTCCAGATGATCGCGCGGCATGCGTTGCACTTCGTCCACAGCCCTTCGGTGCGGACGCGGCGCTCGTCCACGGGCGTCGGATTCTCGATCGGTTTCTTCTCTCTCTTAAACCAAGTCATCGTCGGTAGACCGCAATCGCGGGCCTATTGCCCGCGGCTCGCACCCCTCGTCCCTAATAATCGATTCCCCTCTGCGCCAGAATACCCTTCGTGTACGGATGCTTCACTTCCTTCATCTCGGTCACCAGATCGGCCGCTTCGACGAGCTTTGGATGCGCGCTTCGCCCCGTGCAGATCACGTGCACTCGCTCCGGCCGCTTCTCGAGCGATTCCACCACGCGCTCGGCGTCGAGCATCTTGTACGTAATCACGTAATTGATTTCATCGAGCACGACCAGATCGTATTTTTCGCTGTAAATCTGTTCGCGAGCGAATTCCCATGCCTGCTCGCACAGACGAATATCTTCCGGATCCGTCTCCGCGCCGCCCACTTTCACGAAGCCGCGCCCCATGGGGCGAATTTCGAATTTGTCGTCGCCCAGCATCTTGGCCGCGTCGAGTTCGCCGTAGTGCCACGACCCCTTGATGAACTGTACCATCAGCACGCGCAGCCCTTGTCCCACGGCGCGAAACGCGGTCCCGAGCGCACACGTGGTTTTGCCTTTTCCCGGCCCCGTGTAAACAATCAGAAGCCCTTTACCTTCCGGCATCGAGTCGCGCCCCGCGAAGACAGTTTCCCATACTGGCCGCGCCCCAGCGAAAGGTCAAGAGGTCCGCTCCGCCGTTGAGACACAAAGTCACAGAGCCGCGGCGCCGAAGCCAGAGAAGGTTTTGACCCGCAGTTTCTTTCTCTGTGCCTCCGTGTCTCTGTGGCCAACTCTTTACTTCGGATACGGGTGCCCCGCCAGGATGGCAAACGCCCGGTAGATCTGTTCCGCAAGCACCACTCGTGCGAATTCGTGCGGCATGGTGAGCGTCGAAAGAGAAATTCTATGTTTTGTGCCCGAGCGTAGCGCCTCCGGGAAGCCTTCCGCATCGCCGCACAAAAACACAATCTCGCGCACTCCGCGGTCCCGCAGTTCGCCCATCCAGCGAGCGAATTGCTGAGACGTGAACTGTTTTCCCGCGGCATCAAGCAGCACAACCGTCGCGCCCGCATCGAGTTTGAGTTTCCGCAGCGCGGCCGGCGAAGCGTCGCGCAGCTCCGTGATTTCGATGGGCGCGTAGTGCCGGATACGGCCGAAGTAGTCCTCAAGCAGCGTGCGAACCTCCGTGCGCCGCGTCTTCCCCAGCATGATGAAGCGGACCGTCATGGCGATACGCCCGGGCGCGGCCTAAATCAGCCCGTACTTCTTGCGCTTCTCGAGCAGGGTTTTGCGGCTGATCCCAAGCGCGTCAGCGGCCTGACCGATCTTGTAGTGCGTCGCTTCGAGCGTGGCATGGACCGCTTCGCGCTCGATGTCTTCGAGCGACCGGATCGTACCGCCGGGCGCTGTAGTGCTTCCGCTGGTGCGAAGAATCTCAGGGAAATCCTCGTTGCGCAGCACCGAATCCTTTGCAAACACCAGCGCATGCTCGATTGCATTCTTCAGCTCGCGCACGTTTCCAGGCCACGCGTACGCTTCGAGCAGCCGCAGCGCTCCCGCGTCGAGAGTTGCGTCGGCCCGGCCGTGCACTGGCCCCAGCCGCGCCAGAAAATGAACGGCCAGCGGAGCGATGTCTCCCCGCCGCTCACGCAACGGCGGCACGGGAATCGCCAGCACGTTCAATCGAAAGAAAAGGTCTTCGCGGAATCGCCCGGCGGCCACGGCCTTCGTGAGATCGGTATTCGTGAGCGCCATTAGCCGCGCGTCCATGCGCAACGTCTCGTTGCCGCCCAGCCGCTCGAACGTGCGCTCTTCGAGCACTCGCAGCAGCTTCGCCTGCATGCCCGGTGCAAGCGCCGCAACTTCGTCGAGCACGATCGTGCCGCCCTGCGCCATCTCAAGCCGCCCCGGCTTGCGCGCCACAGCGCCCGTGAACGCGCCCCGCTCGTGGCCGAAAAGTTCGGACTCCACGAGCTCCGACGGCAGGCTCGCACAATCGATTTTCAGGAACGGAGCGTCGCGGCGCGGCCCGTGCTCGTGAATCCAGCGCGCGAGCTGATCCTTGCCTGTGCCGCTCTCGCCGGTGATCAGCAGGGTCGTGGCCGTCTCGGCGAGCTTTTCGGCGATCTCGAGGACGCGCTTCGACGCTGCGTCCTGCGCCACCCACACGATGTCCGTGGCGCTCATGGCAGCGAGATGCCGCCTTCGGATTCTTCGGCGTGCGATTCAGGCTTTCCCGGCGCTGGGAAATCGATCCGCTCCGCCGTGCGCCAGAGCCTTTCCAGATCGTAGTATTTCCGCGCGCGATCGCTGAAGATGTGCGCCACGAAATCTCCGTAATCAAGCAGGACCCACTCCGCCCCGGCCTTGCCTTCCCGGTGGGCCAGACGCCTGCCCGCGCGCCGCAGCCTCTCCTCAATAGCCTCGCCGATGGCTTGGATCTGCGGCTGGCTGTGGCCGGATGCGAGCAGAAAATATTCGGCGAACGCTCCGGGAAGTTTCAGCACCGTGATGTCCACGGCCTGCTTTTCCTGGGCCGCCTCGACGGCCCAGCGGATTTCCGAACGAAGGTTTTCCAGTTTCACCGGTACAGGGCCTGCCCGAGAATGTATTCCTCCACGCGCGCGGGGACAAGCCCGTGGATGGTCAGTTTCTTTGCGAGCCGCTCGCGAATTTCTGTGGACGACACATGGCTCGCGACCGTCGTCAACAGGTTCACCGTCGATTTCCTCAGCGCGATCTTTTGCGGGTCCTCCGCCGCCGTTCGGCCTAGCTTTTCGGGCGGGATCACCAGACGCAGCGCATCCAGCCGGAAGCCGGGACGGCTCGCGATGATGAAATCGCAGGCATCGAGCAGCGATTCATAGTTTTTCCATGTCGGCAGTTCCAGGAATTGATCCGCTCCGACGATGAAATATAAATGATCGTCCGGATGCTCCCGGTGGAACCGCCGGACCGTGTCGATCGTGTAGAACACATGTGGCGGGCCGCTGCTCGGCGCCTCGGCCAGCGAAGGCACGAAGCCGGGGTGTTCCGCGCAGGCCAGCGCCACCGCCGTGTAACGGTGAATGAACGGCGTCAGCTCGCGCATCGCCTTGTGCGGCGGGCGCGATGAGGGAATGAAGTAGATCGCGTCGAGATGAAATCGCCGCTGCGCCGCCTGCGCCACGGCAATGTGCCCCGTGTGGACGGGATCGAACGTCCCTCCGAAAAGCGCCACCGACCGGCGATGCGGTCTATGCGCGGCGTGCGACGTCAACGATCCTCCCGATGGCGCGCCGCCTCATGGTCTTCGGCCTCCGGAACGGCATGTGGCTTCTCCGATTCGGGAATCAGCCCGACTGCTGCTTCGCTTGACGCTTCGGCCGGTGCTGCCGGTTTCGGAATGCGATCGAGCGCGTCCGCCATTCCGCGCACGAGTTCCACGATGCCTTCGCCGCTCGCGGATGAAATCGCGTGAAATTCGAGGCCGCGCTTCGCGGCGAATGCGCGCAGCTTCTCAAGCCGCTCGCTGGTCGTCGTGGCATCGAGCTTCGTCGCCACCACGATCGTTGGTTTCTCGGCAAGCGCCGGGGTGAACGCGGCCAACTCGCGCTCGATGATTTCAAAATCGTGCACCGGATCGCGGTCGTTCGCGTCGCTCGTATCCACCAGATGCGCGATCAACCGAGTGCGCTCCACGTGCTTCAGGAATCGTATCCCCAGCCCGACGCCCTCATGCGCGCCTTCGATCAGGCCGGGCAGATCGGCCACGACAAACGTGCGGCCATTTCCTCGCGCGGCATCCGGATCGGCGGACACAACTCCCAGGTGCGGCTCCAGCGTCGTGAACGGATAGGCTGCGATCTTCGGACGCGCCGCCGAGATGCGCGAAATCAGCGTCGATTTCCCCGCATTGGGAAAGCCGACGAGGCCGATGTCCGCTAGCAATTTCAATTCGAGCCGCAGATGGCGCTCCTGGCCCGGACGCCCGTCTTCGTGTTCGGTGGGCGCCTGATGCCATGGCCGGACGAACGCCGGATTCCCGTTTCCGCGTCCACCGCGGCCCCCGCGCGCCGCGCGATAGCGCATACCCGGTTCGGTCAAATCGACGAGCTGTTCGCCCGAGTCCGCGTCAAACACCACCGTGCCCACCGGGACCTTGAGAATCGTGTCCTCGCCCGAGCGGCCGTGGCAGTCCGAGCCCTCGCCGTGGCGTCCGCGCTCGGCGCGGAATTCTCGGTTGTAGCGGTAGCGCAGCAGCGTGTTGTCGTTCGGATTCGCTTCGATGTAGACGTCGCCGCCATGGCCGCCGTCTCCGCCCGAAGGCCCGCCTCGCGGGACGTACTTCTCCCTGCGAAACGCCAGGCAGCCGTTGCCGCCGTCTCCGCCCTTCACCAGGATTTTTGCTTCATCTACGAACACAAGGCACCCGTTTCAAAAGTGTACACGAAGGAAGCGCTGACCGCGAATGAGAGGCCAAACAAGAGGCTCGTCGCAGGGCACTTCAGAGAAAGCACGTCACCCACCGCCGAGCAGTTGCGGAGGAACTCCGATCTCCTTGGCTCCCGCCAAACCGAAGCCGGGACCTCGCGTCAGCCACAGCAGAAGCGGCAGGCCGTGCTTGGGGTAGCGCCGCATCATTTCCTTGGCGACATCGACGAACCGAACGCCATGCCGCGCCACGTCCCGGTAATCTTTCAGCCACGCCTCGCTTGCGTCGAGGAGTCCGACTCCACCGGTTGGCCCGTGCCCTGGGAATACCCGTTCGATCGGCCCGAGACTGCGCACCACATTGAGCGCTTCGATCCAGCTATCCGGATGATTCGTGTCCGCGACGTAGTGGTGCATTCCGGAGTAAACGAGGTCACCCACCACAACCGCTCTCTCCGAAGGAACGTAGAAAGCAGTCGCATGGACCGTCTCGCAAACGGGCAGATCGACGAATCGGATCTCTTTCCCTTCGAGCAGCGTGTGACTGCCGGTCAGCGGCTCGGGCATGGGCAGAGACCGAGGCATCTCATCGCCGAACATCTCTCGCCAATGAACGAGTTTGGCGCGATATTCCTGCATGAAGTCGATCACGCCCTGCCGTGCGTAGATCGTCGCCGAAGGAAAGGCTTCCTGGACAACCCCATTGCCGAAATAATGGTCGGGATGGGCGTGCGTGATATAGACGCCCTTCAGTGTCTTCCCAGTCGCCCGGATCATCGCCACGAGACGCGCCGCATCGCTTAGAACGAGGCACGTGTCGATGAGCACGGCATCTTGCTTGCCTGCGATCAGGACGGCGTTATTTGAAAGCGCGAATTCCTGGCCCGTGAAAACTTGGAAGGTAAGCGTGCTCTCGGTGGCGTTTCGTTCGGTCATCGGGTCAGACGAACGCGCGAACTATAGCAGAGGAAAGCTTCAGTTTGCGGCTGGCGCCGCGGATTGCGTCTCGGTGCCGGATACGGACATTTGCGGGGGCAACACGCTGATAAAGCGTCCGCGCCCACCTTTGTTTTCAAACAGCACCACGCCGTCGATCCGCGCGAACAGCGAATCGTCCTTCGCGCGTCCGACATTTTTCCCGGCCTTGTAGTGCGTGCCGCGCTGGCGGATCAGGATGCTCCCGCTGGTCACCACCTGCCCGCCGAATCTCTTCACTCCGAGCCGCTGTCCCTGCGAGTCGCGTCCGTTTACGGATGACCCGCCACCCTTCTTATGTGCCATGACGTCCTCTGGAAGATTTTCTATGCCAGCTGAATATCGACTTCGACGGCCGTGTAGCCCTGCCGGTGGCCGCGCTGAATCTTGTATTGCCCGCCCGTCTTGAACTTCAGCACCTTAAGCTTCGGGCCGCGGAGGTGCTTCACGATCTTTCCGGTGACCTTAGTCTTGGCGGCCTGCTCCCCGCCGACGATCTTCTTATCGTCCGTGCGGACGGCGACCACGTCCTCAAATGTCACTTTTCCGCCGACTTTGCCTTCGAGCCGCTCTACTTCGATGGTCTCGCCCGGCGCCACGCGGTACTGCTTTCCCCCACTTCGAATCACGGCGTACATGCTGCCTCCCGGCGCAATTGACAAACCCCTATTGTATCGGTCGATGGCCGTCTCCGTCAACGCGCTCGATGACTATTTAGCAGCAGCGGGAAACCGTCGAATACCGCCTGCGGAGGGAATCGAGATAGAACTCGCCGCGGGAAAGCAGCGGTGCGCTGCCGGTCGTTGTCCCAGCCTCACGCCGGGCGTAGCGCACGTAGTTCTCGTACGCGGCATCGCCGCTCACTTGCCTCAGCCACGACCAAACGCGGCGCAAATCATTCCTTAGCTTCACGCGCATCCTTACTCCCGCTGTGTCGCGGCTGGTGTCGCGGGCGTTGCAGCCGCTGCCCCGGTTGGCTTTCGCGTCGCAATTCCAATTGCCATGGCCGTGTTTTTCGGGAACACCACATCGTGCCCGCGTGCGATGAAATTCACATAGATCGCCCGCGTCCCTCCGAAGGCGCCCATCGCCATCCCGACGGGTTGCGAGTGGATGGCCAGCCCGAGCGCGATTCCAATCAGCTTGTAACCTCCCGCTCCACCCGCAGCGCGCGGACCGGTTTCTCCAAAGCTGTCGCCCAGAAATGATGCCGTGCCAAGCGCCAATTCAGCGCCAGTCGTCAGAAATCGTGCGCTCGGAGCCGCCGCCTTCGCGCCCCCTTCCGAATCGAGCCTCACGTTATCGACCTTAGCCGCTTCGACTCCGGCGAGGCTCGCCTCGATTTTCTGTTCCATTCCATCCGCCAGCCGCAACTCGTGGAACACGATTCGCAGTTCGCCATTTCGGCCAGGGTGCCGGGCCGGGTGCACCTGGATCACTGATCCCTGCAGCTTGGTTCCTTGGGGAAGGATCAATTGGCCGCCGTCGAACAGTGGCCGCGAAATCACCGCCTCTACCGCATCCCCCTGATGCGACGTCGCTGAATTGAGCGGCGTCACCAGCCGCGCTTCGACGACGCTCCCATCCGGCGGCGTCTTCCCGATCGAAGCAGCGAGCTCCGGGCTGAGCGGCTCGCTTCCGAAATCGATTGCATCCTGGATCTCCGCGCTATACACCGTCCCGGCGTCAATATATTGCGGGTGAATCGGGAGTTGCGCGACCGCGTAGTGCTCCAGGCGATGAGCTTTCCCCGGCTCTTTCACCTGCTTCATCGCGCTGTTCCACTCCTGCTTGGCCGCCTGCCGCGCTTCCGCTGCCTTTTGCTCTGCGGCGTTCGGCGCGCCCTTGTTGCCTTTGTCGGCGGCAGAGACGAACTCGATTACCTGGCCCGAACCGGGCGTCACGATGGTGTGCACCGCGATCTCCCGGCCGTCCGGCAGTTTGATCTGCGTGAACTCGACCTCCACCTTATGCGCCGGCGTGAAATCGGCATCGAGAGCCGCCTCGGTGCGTTTTCCGCCGGAAACGCCTTCGATCTTCGTTACCTGCCCTGTGACCTCTGTCCCAACCGGTATCACCAGCTTGTCGAACGCGTACACCGGCTCGACCACGCGCCCATGAATCGGCTGCCCGACCTTTCCGAGGCGCACTTCCTTTTCGAGCGCCACCTGCAAGGGCGTTTCTTTCGGCACCGTCAGCGCAACTACTTCGATGGCTGCGGGTTTATCGGCTGGCCTCCGCGCCAGCTCGGTGTCCGACACAGGCGCGACCGCAGCAACCGGTGTGGCGGCCGCATCCTGCGCCTGCATCCAGCCCGCACACACGCACGCCAGCAGTCCCGCGCTCACGATTCGTCCAGCTACCATTTCCATTCTCCTCGCCCGCATCCGCAGCCTCCTGTCACTAAGTATGTCGGATGCTGCGTGCCCCGGCGCTAGTTGTGCTCCTGGTTTTCGGTGGAGTCACACTTCCATTCTAGTCTCCTTCGGCCCATCGCGTTGCCACATAGGGTGCTTCGCGCAACACGGCCGATCTTCGTCCCCGCAGCATGCCAACCCATTCGCCGAGCGCCTCGACGATCAGCACCAGCACCATCGCCGCCAGCACCGCCGTCACCACCGCGTCCAGTCGATTATTGAAAATCAGCCGCTGCGTGACACCGATCTGCGCCGCCGGAATCGCGCCGGAAGAAATCTGCGCCGCTTGCGCTCGCGCCTGCGCGAGAAAGCCCAGCGGGCTCGGCCCGAAAATTTTTTGATAGCTCGCGGTCATCGTCACCGCCACGAGCCACGCCATCGGAACGAGCGTTACCCAGATCGCGCGCGCTTTTCCCATCTTCAGCAGGATCGTCGTCGCAACCACGAGCGCAACCGCGGCCAGCAGTTGGTTCGCGATCCCGAAAAGCGGCCACAGTGAATTGATTCCCCCGAGCGGGTCCATCACGCCCTGCCACAGAAAGTAGCCCCACGCGCCCACCATCACCGCGCTCGTCACCAGCGTTCCGGGCGTCGAGCGTGTTCGTCCCAGAGGTTTCCACGCGTGCCCCGCGAGATCCTGCAGCATGAACCGCCCCACGCGCGTCCCTGCGTCGAGCGTCGTCAGAATGAAAAGCGCCTCGAACATGATGGCGAAGTGATACCAGATGCTCAGCAGCCGTTCCCCGCCGATTGTCCCGCTGAAAATCTGCGCCATGCCGACCGCCAGCGACGGCGCGCCCCCCGTTCGGTCGAGCAGCGTGCGCTCGCCCACGCGTTGCGCGAGCGCCGTCATCGCCTGCGGATCGAGCGAAAATCCCCACGACGAAATCGTCTTCGCCGCGGCCTCCGCCGTCTTGCCGACGATTCCCGCCGGGCTGTTGATGGCGAAATAGACGCCCGGCTGCAACGCGCACGCTGCAATCATCGCCATCACGCCCACGAACGACTCCATCAGCATCGAGCCATAGCCCACGATCCGCGCGTGGCTTTCGCGCAGGATCATCTTCGGCGTCGTGCCGGACGAAATCAGCGCGTGAAATCCGCTCACCGCTCCGCAGGCAATCGTGATGAAGCAGAATGGGAAAATCTTCCCGGCGAACACGGGCCCGCTGCCGTCCACGAATCGCGTGAGTGCAGGCATCTGTAGCGTCGGCCGCACGAACAGCACCCCGCCGGCCAGCGCCGCGATCGCCGCCACTTTGATGAACGCGCTTAGATAATCGCGCGGCGCGAGAAGCAGCCACACCGGCAGCGTCGAAGCCGCGTAGCCATACAGGATGATTGCGACAGCCAGTGCCGGCGCGGAAAGCGTGAACGCGCGCGACCACGCCGCCGAGCCGTTCACCCACTGCCCGGCGACCACCGCCAGGCCCACCAGCGCGATACCGCCCACTGACGCCTCAAGCACGCGCCCCGGCCGCACGTAGCGCAGATAAATTCCCATCAGCAGGGCGATCGGAATCGTCATCGCCAGCGTGAACGTGCCCCACGGCGAATCCTTAAGCGCCTTCACGACGACTAACGCGATCACCGCCAGCAGGATCACCATGATTGCGAGCACGGCCAGCAGAGCGATCGTTCCCCCGCGCTTTGACACTTCTTCGCGCGCCATCTGCCCCAGCGATTTCCCGTCGCGGCGAATCGAACAAAAAAGAATCGTGAAATCCTGCACGCAACCGCCGAGCGCCGCTCCCACGATCAGCCACAGCGTCCCCGGCAAGTAGCCGAACTGCGCCGCCAGCGTCGGCCCCACCAGTGGCCCCGGCCCCGCAATCGCGGCGAAATGGTGCCCGAGCAGCACCCATTTGTTGGTCGGCACGAAGTCGCGCCCGTCTTCGAGGCGTTCGGCAGGCGTTGCGCGGCTGTCGTCCAGCGCGAAAATCTTTGCGGCGAGGAAGATGGAATAAAAGCGGTACGCAACCAGATATGTGCAGAGCGCCGCGACCACGAACCACACCGCGTTGAGCGGTTCGCGCCGCTCAAATGCAATGGCCGCCAGCGCGCCCGCGCCGGCCAGCGCAATCGCGGTCCACGCCAAACTTTTCAGGATTCGCTTCACGGTGGGCTACAAATACACGAATCGCCGCCGAAATTCCGCTTCGCTCAAATGCGCTACGGGCGCTCCGGCGCGCACGCCATCCGGCGGAAGATACGGCAGTGCGCGGCCGCTCGCGTCGATGTAAAGCTGATCCATGTGAATGGACACGACGGCGGCCCGCGCGCCCATCGGCGCCGGGGCAAAAATTCTCGCCGGCGCCATGGCCATGGTGGCCATCGCCGCGCTGGCTGCTGCCAGCTCAGCCATGAAATCGCGCCGGGTCAGCATCTCGGGCTCCTCACGCGAACGGCAATTCGCTTTCGTCGACCCACCTGCCGTGCACCTGCGCCGTCGCGCGGAACGGCAGAATCACACGCGCCACATCGCCTTCTTCGAGACGCTGCGCGTCGGCGATGATCAGCTCCGAGTGCATCTCCGCGTAGTTCGACGCCACGCCCATGATATAGCCCTCGCCTTCGGCGCCGTTCTTCCGCGGCACGAAGCAGACTTCCTGAAGGCTATGCGTCGGCCCGGCGAAGTAGGAATTCATTTTGCCGGTCGCGAGATCGAACCGGCCGTAGCAATTGTTCACGCGTCCGCCCAGATTGCCCGCCTTCCATTCCTCAAATGGCCGTTGTTTATCGGCATAAGCTGTGAACGCATAGCGGTATGGCTGCGTGAGGTAGCGATCGTCCACGCGGCCCAGATCGCTGACGTTCATCTCAAAGAGCTTTTCTTCCACGAACCCGTCGTCCTTCGAAGCCATGTTGAAGGTATTGCGGCGAATGTAGGCGCGCGCCTTGGTGGGGTCCCATGGCGAGCCGTCGATGGGCGGGAAAAACGGAAACGGATTGGAATCGTAGATCGGCGCTTCCAGAATCACCTTTTCGCCGTCGTCCCGCGCATTCAATGTGTGCACCGTCGCGCGCGAGGGGCCCTTGAACCAGCGGATATCCTTCGCTTCGCCGTCGCGCGGCACGATCGCGACATAGGCGGGTTTCGTGTCGTCCCAGCCCCAGTGCACTTTTCCTTCCTTCAATCGCTCCATGCTCGAGACGAATCCAAAAACCGGGATGACCACGTGTTTCTGCGTGATGCCGATATCGTGCACCATGGAGACGTAGGGCACCTTGAAACGCAGCTCGCGCGTGACGTCTCCGTGCTTGTTGATCGTGTAGAGAAACACGTCGTTGGTTTCGAGGCCCTCAGCCTCGTAGCCGTAGCAGATCATTTCGCCGGTCACCGGATCGACTTTCGGATGCGCGGTGAAAGTCAGGCTCTTGTATTTGCCGTGAAAGTTGTACGGGCCGATGGTTTCGAGCGTGTTGCAGTCGATTTCATACGGCAGGCTGTCTTCCTTCAGAGTGAAAAGTTTCCCGGCGAATGCGAGCGGCGTCGTGTTCTGCACCGTGCGATCGAGCCCGTGAACGCTCGGATCGTCCGTGAACGGATTCCGGTATTTGCCGAAGAGCTGCTTATGGGCGGCGCGATCGGCCTTGAATCGTGGCGTCTTTACCCAGCGGCCTTTGTAGTCCACGACGCCATTCTTGAACCGGAACATATTGACGTAGCCGTCCATGCTGAACGGCGAATCGTCCTCGAATTTCGGCGGGTAGAGCCAGTCGCCGCCGAGGCGTACGAATGCTCCGTTCAATTCCGTCGGAAGTTTTCCGATCACTTCGCAGTCATAGACGTCCGCCTCGAAGCGCGTCGGCGCGAAAAATCCCTTCATCGTCGGCTGATTCGAAAAGTCAACCATGGCTCTTCTCCCTTGCGATTGCTAGTAGCCGCGCCGGTACCACGGTGACGGCATGTGATACGGCACGGTGATGAACACCGCCTCGGCGTGCCGGATCCCGCCATCCTGCACTTTGAATATTTCGAGAAAGCAAAACGAATGCGGCGACTTCAGCGGCGAATCGTGCACCACGCCGTCGGTCGTCGTGAATTTCTCGAGCTTGCCCGCGTGATCGATGAAGCCGCCCGCGAGCACGAGACCCTTCTCTTCATCCACCAGAGGAAAACGCCGCGCGCGCAGCTCGTCGTCCCAGCGATAGTTGCCGAGCTTGAATCCCGTCTCGCACGAAATTTTCCCGTACGCGGAAAGATTCAGATTCGGATCAGGATTCGAGCCCGGATGCGGGTCGTTCGCCGTCCACACGCCGTTCTCGCGCCGGCTGCAATCGGGGGTGAACTGCGTGAAGATCTGCCCGTCGTTCAGCTGCAGCGTGTTGAAGTAGCCGTCGGCGAGCGCGATCAGTCTCTCGCGCGGACGCCGCCGGTCCGCGGGCACGTCTTCGAGCATCACCGGCACCGGTTGCAGCGTCTCGGGATTGCCGAACGGCCCCGGGCCGTAGCCTTTGCGATCGACAATCATCTCGGCCTCGGCGATCTTCCCGTTGTCGATCTTTAGCCGCAGCGCCAAAAACGATTTCGTTCCGCGCTCGTCGATCACGCCGTAATAGGCTACCTGTCCGGTTTCGGGATCGGCTGCGCGCAAATCTTCCGCGCCGAGGCCGCTGATCGTGCCCCACAGGCCGTAGCCCAGCGGCAATTCCACATTGTTTTCCGTGAACTTGGCCGTCTTCGCCCACGGCAGCCGCGCCGGGTCCTTTGCCACCAGCGCCGCCAGATATTGATCGACGAATCCGTACAGACACTTCCGGTCGCAGTCGTTCGCGGCGCGGAAAGCTTCCGCCCGATCGCGTGCTTGGATGGGGTGGATGAACGGACTTCCGGAGAGAGCGACGCCCAATGCAACCGCGGTCCAGGACCTCATTCGCATGGCGCCAGTCCCTCCTCTTTGCCGGTGTTCGCCCGCCTGGGCTTTGCAGGAAGCTTGCGGCCCTGAAGGTTACTCCATCGTGGTTACGGTTTCCAGCTTTGCGATGTCGTGAAGGGTAGGAGCGGATAAACCTCGCGAAAGATTTTTGCGGCTTCGCGTTCGAACCCGCGGCGTGTCGCGGCAGCCTGCGTGAGTTTCCTGCGCACGATCCACCCTTGGAGCTTTTTCCAATCCTCGGGCTTGACGGGCCAGCCACTGTGTTTCGCCCAATCGCCCTTTTCACTGGAGTACCAGTAGCTTTCGTATTTCGAGGCGAGCCGCTGCCGCTGCCGCTCGATCCATTTCGTATGCTCTCGCGCACGCGCGCGGCCCATCGTAACGAGCGGTGAAGTTCGTCCTGCGCCGTAAATGCGGAAGCCGGAGGTCACCGCTTCCGCCGAAAGCCCCACGTAGAGCTGGCCGCCTTCGCCTCCGGGTTCTGCGAAGTAAAGATACATTTGCGTGCGGTATGGGGACTTGTCCCTGGCGAAACGGATATCGCGGTTGATGCGAGAGAAATTCTCGCCCACGCGGCCGCTCACGGCGAATCGCGGGCTCAGCTTCTGCGCGGCCGGCGCCAATCGATCGAGCAGCACGCGAAACGGCTCGACGATTTCCGCGCGATACCGCTCGGGGTTCACGTCCATCCATTCCTTGTGGTTGTTGCGGCCGAGTTCGCGGAAAAAACGGAAGGTTTCCTTCGAGAAGATAGGCGCAGCGTCACGCATCGTCAGGCCCGCGCTAATTGCACCCGCACGCGCCGCCGCAGCATCCGCCCCCGGATGACGCAGGGGACGATCCGCCGGACGATTTGCTGCCGTTGGCCGGCGCCGCAAACACCGAGAGTTGAATCGTGTGTTTTGCGCTCGCGCACTTCGGGCACGTGATCTTCGTATCCCCGTTCATCACAATCCGCTCGTAGCGCACGCCGCAATCATCGCAAATGTATTCGTATATCGGCATTGAACTCCATCCTGAGACTCAAAATTAACGAGCCCCTATTCTACCAAAATTGCCAATCGGAGGCCGTTTAAGGCCCCACTGTTGCCCGCCGATAGAGGGCGCGAAATCTCCGAACCCATGGCGGCTCTGGCTCCGCATAGTCCTCAAACGATTCTTCTTCAAGCCCCGCGCGACGAAAGCCATCCATCTCGGCGTGCGTCAGCGGCCATGGCGGCCCTTGCCCCTCCGGCTCGTTTTCCTCGCGGCCCCGGGCGATTACGAGCAACCGTCCGCCCGGCGCCACAAATTGTGCGATCGCCCCGATGGACTTTGAGCGCAGCTCGCCAACGAGCGCCTGCACGGTGTAAATTTCGAGCACGAAATCGAATGCGCGGAGCCACGCAGGCGGCGGATCGAAAAGATCGGCCACCACGTACTCGACGCGCGTCTCGGGATAGCGCTTCTTCGTCGCTTCGATGGCCGTTTTCGAGATGTCGAATCCGGTGGTCGCGAATCCCCACGCCGCGAGCTGTTCGGCGTCGTCCCCCAGTCCGCTGCCAATCACAATCGCTCGCTTACCGGCCGTCTCGAGCGGGTGGGCTTTCCAGAATTCGATCAGCCGCGGATTGGGCTCGAGATCCGCCCAA
This sequence comes from uncultured Acidobacteriota bacterium, assembly GCA_963715685.1. Lineage (GTDB taxonomy): Bacteria > Acidobacteriota > Terriglobia > Acidiferrales > UBA7541 > Palsa-295. The sequence continues at coordinate 929,344 of OY970264.1, forward strand.
GGAATCACTGCATCGCCGCTTTTGGCTTCCTGGTAGAGCGCCTCGAACCATCCAAGCGGATCGCCTTTGCGAATGTATTCCGCTGCTAGTTCGCGCGTCCTTGTTCGATCCGGCATGGAGTCATTCTATCGAGAATTCCACCCGATCGAAAAAGCAAAGCGCCGCGCACAGTCAACGCGATGCCCTGTTCTGCTTCTATGGTGCGGCGGTATCCCAGCGAAGATCGGAGCCGTTCGACGGCGCCGCGTGCGAATCGATCTCGTGACTCGCGCCCGCGATGTACCTGAAGAAGAGTCCGACCAGGATCAGGGCGCAAAGAAAGATGCCGACCCTGCCCAATTTGTCTTTCCAGCTTTGGTCGGGATAATTGACTGATTCCACCGAAGAAAGTCCGAGGCCGCGGCGATTGTTCATGGGATCTCCTCTTGAAGGGTAGACACCGGCCTCTCGAAATTGTTTCTGTCGTACCAACGGCTCTCTCCGGTGATCGAGGCGCAAAAGACAACAGCCCCGGCCGAAGCCGGGGCTGTTAGCAAAACCCGCCAGGTTGGAAACCCTTAGTTAGTCGCCAGCGACTGTCGCCGCTTCCGACTCCGCCGCATTCACAGTGCCGTTGCCATTTCCGTTCGCGGGCTCGATCTGCACCCGCTTCACGGTCGCGCCCGGGACAGCCGTCAGAATATCGTCGATCGATCCGATCTGGACGACCGGCTCCGACTTCTTCTTGAGCACGAGCTCCTCGTAAATTCTGCGGACCTTCGCCGCTTCCTCAAACGCCTGCTTGCGGCGAATCCGGTCTTCTTCGGCCGCGGTCAGCGGAATATCGTGCTCCAGGTGACGCACGCGCGCCGCATCATCCGCGTCGATCTTCAGCGAGTGTTCGTAGCTTCCGAGATCGACCTTCTTGTTCTTGGCATAGATTTCGTGTTTGCCGTGATTCTTGTACCATTCCGCGACGGTCGCATTCTTGTGCATGTTCTCGATGATCTGCCGCCAGCCCACGCCCGTGTTGTACGCGCAGAAGGAAATCTCGCCCTTTTGCGTCGCGTACGGGATGATGCACATTTCCGTGCGGCGGAAGTCGTAGTTGAAGAGATCCTGGAACCACATCCCGGCGATGAACAGGAAGTTCCACGGATCTTCGTTGCGGCGCTTCATCGCGTCTTCGTACGTGCGCTCCGGGTTCGTCCGCCCATATTTCTTTTCGGAGTTCTTCGAAAGCGCCCACGTCTTGTCGAACTTCATCCAGAGGTCCTTCAGCTTCAAGCTAGGCGGCGCCTGGAACGGCTTGTAATTCTTCAGTAGCGCCAGCGCCATCATGAAGTTCGAGAAATTCTTGCCGCGGGCCGCATCCGTAATTGCCGTGACGTCCTTCGTAAGCGACGGTGCGTCCAGGAATCGCGGCACCGGAGCCCATTCCTTGGTTTCCTTGTTGACCATCAACGCTGTGCCCACGCCGCAGTTCGGGTGGCAGCCGCACGATAGCGAGCCCCACTGCGAGTCCGGCCCGTGCGCCAGGTCCGAGAAGCCCGCGAACGTCGCAATGTACGAAATCGGGAACCAGTCGCGCGTCGGCTCCACTTTACCCACCTGCGCGCTGACGTCCTGCGCTAGGTGCGAAAGCGTGTAGCGCTGCCGGATGCGCCGCTCCGGCGTAATGTCCTCGTCGCGCCCGGTGAACGAAACCGGTTGGAACGACACGAACGAAATCTTCTTCGGATTTTCCATCGCGAACTTCACGATCGGCCCCACCTGATCGTTGTTCACGTTGTTGACGATCGTCGTCACCAGCACGATCTCGACGCCCGCTTCATGCAGGTTCTCGATCGCGCGCAGTTTCACGTCAAACAGGTTGCCGACCTGCCGGTGGCTGTTCGCGTCGTTGCCGATTCCGTCGAATTGCAGGTACGCGTAGCGCAGCCCCGCTTCGAACGCCTTCTTCGCGAATTCCTTGCTCTTCGCGAATTCGATGCCGTTCGTCGCCGCCTGCACGCTGTTGTATCCCACCTTGCGCGCGTAGCGGACCGCGTCCAAGAAGTAGGGCGACATCGTCGGCTCGCCGCCCGAGAACTGCACCGACATCTGCCGGCGCGGCTTGATCTTCGTCGCGTTTTCCAGGATTTCCTGGATCTCGTCCCAGCTCAGTTCGTGGACGTAGCCCACCTGGTTCGCGTCCATGAAGCAGGGATCGCACATCATGTTGCAGCGGTTCGTCAGGTCCACGGTCAGCACCGATCCGCGCCCGTGCCGCACCGTGCTCGATCCGTGATTGTGGAGCTTTTCGTCGTTGTGAGCCGGAATGTCGCGCCCCGGGAAATTGCCCTCGATCCATTCGAGGAACTTCGCGTCCACGGCCATCAAATCCTCGTACTTGCCGTGCGTCGGGCACTCCTTCACCATCCAGACTTGGCCGTCGCGCTCGATGATCTGCGCCTTGATCTCTCCGACCTTCTCGTTGATCAGGTCGGTCCAATCCTTCTTGCCGTCGATGATGGCTTCGCGTGCTTCCTTTACGCAGTCGGGGCACAGCGAGTCCGTCGTTCGCGGCCAGCCGAGCGTTGGCTTGGACTTCTCCCAGGACTTCAGCAGTGGCTTGTCGGACCATTTCGGCGTGAAGGACGGGTTCGGCTTGTATTTATTAAAATACTGGATCGTGTCAAACGTGATCCCCGCCGTCTTGCACAGCGCCCAGTCGAATGATTTCCAAAGCTGATTGCCGACAGTCTTAGGCATAATCCTCTTATCTCTCCTCAGAACAGCTCAATCCTGAATTCGCCCCGTAACGCGGTGAGAAGCTCGACCCCTACGAGCGGTTCACCGCCCGTAACTGGTTACCGTACCAGAGTTTGACTGGATTCCAACCCCTCGTCTAGGACCCTGCGCCCAAAGGTGCAAATCGCGGGTTGAATGGCTGCTAGGGGCACCCAAAGGAGACGCCTGGGACCCTCTTGGCGGTTGCCTGGGCGGGTTCGGAACCCGGCCCTACCTCGCAGAAGGTGAGGTAGGCGTTCCTCAGGAGAAAGCTGACTGAATCAGTCCAGATTCAGCGGCGTGCGCAACACTCCAATCGCAAAGTGTGCGAGCAGCGGAGCATCGTCATCGAGCTGAATCCACCGGATCACGCAGTGGTCCTTCATGTACTGCGCGACCTTCGCTTCATTGATTCCCAGGTACTCGGCCAGCTTGGCCTTCAGCCCGCTCTCGGAGTAGCCGCGCCCGCCTCGGGGATTCTTCCCGGCGCGCCCTCCGCGGACGAGATTGCCGCAGCCGATCCGCAGCGTCTGGCACGCTTCCACGTAGTACGACGTGATCTGGTCGGAATCCGAGAGCAGAAAAACTCCCGGTCCCGCCGGAGCCTCTTCCGCCTCGTCGAGACGATGCAGGGGGCTTGCAAGCAGCCGACGCAACATCGACTCGAGATGCGCCATCCGCGAAGCCAGCGCCGGGTCGCCCGCTCGACCGTGCGCCGTCCGCTCGCCGAGCAACTGCGCGGGAGGTTCGACGCGCGCGGGCCGGGTCGGCTCGAATAGCGTGGCCTGCTCGCGGACGGGTTGTTCGTGCACTGGTCGTTCAATCGGACGAGCCACAGGACGCGGCGGCGGTGCCTGCGGCGCTTCCTGAGATTCTGTGGATTCCGCGAACGCTTGTGTTGGCAGCCCGGGCGTAGCCGCGGCGCCTTTGCGCCGCCGGCCTCTTCCGCCGCGTCGTCCACGCCGCCTCTTCTTTCGTGCTGGCTCGCCCGGCGCTGCCGCGCCAGCCGATTGCATCGGTGATTCAGTGGGCATATTTTCCTCAGGTGGGATTTCGCCTAGCGCCAGTGGTTGGCGCTCCTCGGCGAATTCCGGTGCGGCGGTCCCGACCGATTCTTCGATCGTTTCCGCGCGGTCTGTTTTCGTGATGTCTGCTTGGGGAGCGGGTAGCTCGATGCCCAATCGCGTGAGCGCTTCTTCAGCCTTCTTCTTCCAATCCGCTCGGCGAAATCGTTGCGCCGCGATCGTGTACCAATTTCCCGCTTCGTCCTTATGTTCGGCCTTTTCTTCGATGGCGCCGAGCTCCCACGCGACCATTGCGTCGCGCGTGCGCTGGAACAGCTCGGAAAGCTTTGCGTGCGCGTCCTGGCTGTTTTTCGCCTTGCGGATGCGCGCTTGTATCTGCCGCCAATCTGCCATGTCGGAGCATTGTAGCAGCGACGCAACGTCAAGGCCAATCAACTCTGCGCCGCAGCCCAGAATGGCCCAGCGGTAAGGCGTGGGGTAGAATTATAGGCTCGCGCGTACGCGAGGGGGAGACCATGAAGGCGAGCCGCATGATCGGAATCGGTGCAATCCTGCTGGTCTGCTCGGCGGCTTCCGCGCAATCCGCGTTCGAGCCCCTCGCTCGCTGGACGGCTGCAGTGCAGTCGGGCAACGAAGCCAACCTCGCCGCGCTCTACACGACTGTTCCCCCGGCTCAGACCCAGACGCCTCACGGGATCACGGCAGACCCTCGCGAAGAGCCGCGTTTCTGGTCCGCGCTGGCGGCCAGCGGATTGAGCGATTTTCAGACCAAGGTGCTCGCAGTGGAACATCGGGAGGGGGGCGCAATCGAGCTGGTACTTCGAATTGGAGGCAAAATTCGAACGAGTGCCGGAGAACAACCGTTCGTCGTTGCAGTGCACCAGCGTTGGATCCATGAGGACAACGACTGGCGCATCTTCGCCACGCGAAGAGACGACCTCGCTGCGAGCCCTGTCATGCGGCTACCCGAACCGGCGAAACCTAATATCGCTCTCTATGCCCCGCCGGAAGAGGCTCGTTCGGAAATCGCCGCTGCCCTCGCCAGCGCCGCCAGGGACCACAAGCGCGTCATCCTCGTCTTCGGCGCGAACTGGTGTTACGACTGCCACGTCCTCGACTCCGCGTTTCACTCGAAGGACATCGCTCCGCTCGTCAACGCGAACTACCACGTCGTGCACATCAATGTCGGGGACGACGGTGATAAGAACCTCGACCTCGCGGAGAAGTACGGAGTCCCACTCAAACAAGCGGTGCGCATTCCCAGCCTCGCCGTCCTCAACCCCGACGGCAGCGTGGTCTTCAGCCAGAAGCAAGGCGAATTCGACGACAGCGCCCGCATCGGCCCCGCAGACGTCACCGCCTTCCTCAAGAAGTGGGCACCATCCCACCAAGGCTAGCCGCGCGACCCGGCGAGTGGTACCGTTGCGATTGGTTTTCGATCAATTTCCGGAAACGCCCGTACACGGCGGGATTCTATGCGCCAGCCGCCCGTGCCCTCGACGAGTTTCTCGTCCGCGGCTCTCCGACAAAGGCTTCAACATTGATGACGCAGTATATGTTTTCGTGGTTGCAGAGCTTGCAGCGAGCTATAAACGTGCGTCGTGCGTTTGTATCTCCGTCCTCAACGTCACGTTGCAAACTCACAATTCTTGGGGAAACAGGAATCGGCTCTCTGCATCGAATACAGGATACTGCCCGGTAGCTCTTAGTCAGTTCTGCAAACATTTGAACCTCGCCGAAGGGGAGTTGCAGGGAGTGAATCGTACCAGCAGGCTGAGCCAAGTATTATAGCCCGGCATCTGAAATCCACTTGTCCGCTTTGCGCGTTTGTCGGTCGTTATCGAGCTGTTGCTTCCAATCTTCCGCGTGACACTGCGCCAGAGTTCGTCAGAGCGCAGCTGCGTCAAGCGCACGCAATGAGATGGGGCTACCTCAACTCTTGTGAGCATGTTAAACGGAGCTTGATCACGGCGCCGTCATCGCCCTTGTATTCGAGTGTGTAGCTGTCGGAGCATGCGTTACACAACCAGAAATGTTGCACCGAGTGAGTATTCGGAGGCGGTTCACCATGCTTGCGGCTCCGATGAAATCGAAATAATTGCCCTTCCTTGTAGTGAAATGAGGCTGAACATTCTGGATTCGCGCATTTCGGAAACCTGGTCGCTTCTCCAAGATTCACATCGTTCAGTGATGGTCTCGAAACCACTTTTGTTATTGCGTTCGTTCCCTGAGGAAGGGATTGGTTCTGGGCTTGCTTGAGTCCCAGCTCTTGGATCCTGGCCCTCAGCGACCTCGAGACAGCCGTCTCGATCACCTCCTGAGTTCCCCAGCGGTATAGCGAATCAATCGTTTCGCCCTGTTCGTTCAAAGGAATATGCCAACAGGGGATTTTCTCCTTCCGGTGGTCCAGAGGCACTAACCCAAACAAGAGGCACTCAGAGCAGGGGCTCCGATCTTTCAAACGACCGTAATTCAAGCAGGCCGGTGAATCCTGAAAAATAAACTGCTGATGCGCGGAGGGCTTCCAGTAGCCTCCCTTTTCAAGAAACTCAAGCTCAGATTTCAATAGGTCCAAAACGTCGGGGCTATCCTTCGGCATATATCCCCCGTCACGCAATCAACGTGGGTCCATACCTGCCGCCTGTCTGTGAGGGGCATCACGTACCGCTGTGATCCAGTTCACACTGCGGGTCGCCTGTCGAAAACCTATCCCAGCAAGCGGAACAGAAGCAGTATTCTGTTGCGCTCAGAGGGAATGAAGGGGAGCAGTGGCCGGAATTGCATTCCCTCCGGAATGCGCCGCCACGCGCACGCAATCGGCGTGCCCCAGCGGTAAGTTGCTAGCTCCTGAGAAATCGGATCACCGGACATTTGGCTTCGCGCTACTCAAATTGTCCGATTGGCGCGCTCATCGTCCGAGTGAATTGCTTCCGAGTGCGTCTCCACTCGGACGCAATCGTCACCCCGTTGGGAACGCCCAAATCTCCGGTTCACAAGAGGCAACGAAGCCTTTACCGAACTTTAACCCGCGCGTAAAACAACGGCCCGCCCGGTGTGGGATCGTTTCGGGCGCCTAGGGAGGGCCAAATACGTGAAGAAAACACTCATGCCGGGAGCGCTCATCATTGCGATGGCGTCGGTCCTGGCAACGGGAACATTTGTAAGTAAAGTAGCTGCCGATGACGATCGTTCCGGCCGTTTCGAATTTCAACCCGATACTCTGGTGCTCAGCCGCAGCGTGTATGTCGGAACCGCCTCGACGGTTACGATCGGCGAAACTCTGCCGCTCGGATGTGCAGGGGGTCCAAACGGCAGCACGGTCGTCAAAGTGCCAACTACGACGGCTGGCACCACTACGAACGTGACGGTTCCCTGTGGGATAGCATCGGACAACGGGGAATTTCCGAACAATTTCGACTCGCACAACGTCTGGAACAACTCGAATTCCGACGGCAGTTTTGGCGTCTCTTCACCGATCTTCCTGGACAACATTACGACCGACGGCTGGTTATTGGGCACTCTCCCGATCCCCAGCGATCAGATCGTCACCAGTTTCAGCTCGAAATCAGAGCTGGCGCTGAATCGCTCGATTGACGGAAAGTCCATCACCTTCATGGCTTACCAAGGCGGCCCGGGCTGTGGAGGTTTTCCCGTTTCTCCCACCGCGCCAAACCTGCTGGATGTGTCGGCTTCCAACACGCCGGCCGTCTGCGACCCGACGAATCCTGTCATCACGACTTATCAGAGCGGTTCTATCGTTCCCACGGCGTACTACCGGGCCGTCGCGGAAGTGGATGCAGATGGTCACCTTAATATCACCGACGGAAACGCGTACAGCGGAGATAACGGCCGTGCGGCCATCAAGGGCGCGAATGGCTTGTACTACATGGTGGGCAACGACAACAGCGGCAACCTGTCCAAGAAGCAAATCTCGATTACCCCCGAGGGTATCGATCTCGTCAATGCGACGGGTTCCGAGCTGCTCGTGCCTGGGCAGACGCCGCCCGTGCCGCCGAATATCGACATGATCGGGCGTCTCGAGTTCGGCACTGACAAGCCGGGTAAAGACACCAACTTCCGCGGTATGACCATCTTCAACAACACGCTGTACATCAGCAAGGGTAGCGGCGGGAACGGCATCAACACCGTGTACCAGGTGGGCAGCGCCGGTGTTTTGCCAACCGGTACCGCAGCGCAACTTGCAACCGTACCGATTGCGATTTTGCCGGGATTCCCCAACACAGCCGCGAGCACTTCAACCGCGTTTCCTTTCGGGATTTGGTTTGCCGATCCCAATACCCTGTACGTGTGCGACGAGGGCGATGGGACGCTGGTAACACCCGCAGTCAATGGCAACGTGGCGGACGCCCAAACCCTTGCCACTGCCGGCCTGCAGAAATGGAGTCTGGTAAACGGAACGTGGACCTTGCTCTATGTTCTGCAAGACGGCTTGAACATCGGTGTGCCTTACAGCGTTCCGAACTATCCAACCTCACTCAATCCCGCAACAGACGGCTGTCGCAATATCACCGGTAAAGTTCACCGTGACGGTACGGTGACCGTCTATGCGATCACTTCCACGATCAGCGCCAATGGCGATCAGGGTGCCGACCCCAACAAGCTGATGAAAGTTAACGACATCCTGAGCGCAACCACCCTGCCGACGGGTGATGGCTACCAGGGTCCGTACCATTTCATCGGCCACTTCGTGACCCTTCGCTCGGCGAAGGCCGGCGAGGTGTTTCGCGGAGTGGCTTTCGCGCCCAAGGATCACGATGGTGACGACGATCAGCGCTACTAGGTCGATCGAGGTCGCGATTACGGTCGCAACGATTCGGTAATCACCAGAACCGGGACGTAAATTCTAAAACCACTGACTCCGGGCCACTCTGCATCGTGGCCCGGAGTTTCGTGTTTTCGGGATGATAATTCTGCAATGAAATCGTGTGGACTCCTTCCGAGTACGCCGTTTCCGCGTTGCTGGACGCATCTCGCTAACGGGACTAAAATGGACACCAATGGCGCTCAAACTGCCCATCTATATGGACAACCAGGCGACGACGGCCGTTGATCCGCGCGTCGTCGAGGCGATGCTGCCCTATTTCACCGAGAAATTCGGCAACCCGGCGAGCCGCAACCACGAATTCGGCTGGAAGGCTGAAGAGGCAGTCGAAACGTCCCGCGCACAGATCGCCCGGTTGATCCACGCCTCTCCGCGAGAGATCGTCTTCACGAGCGGCGCGACCGAATCAGATAATCTCGCCATCAAAGGCGTAGCCGATGCGTATCGCGCCAAGGGCAATCACATCATCACGCAAGCCACCGAGCACAAAGCCGTGCTCGACACTTGCAAGCGCCTCGAGCAATCCGGCTGCGAAGTCACATACTTGCCGGTCAGCAAGGATGGCCTCATCGATCTCGATGAACTCCGCCGCGCAATCATGCCGAAAACCATCCTCATTTCGATCATGCACGCGAACAACGAGATCGGTGTGCTGCAGCCCATCGAGGAAATCGGCAAGCTCGCCAAAGAAAAGAACGTGCTCTTTCACGTCGACGCCGCGCAATCTGTCGGCAAGATTCCCGTGGGCGTCGAAAAACTCGGCATCGACCTGCTCGCGATTTCCGCGCACAAAATTTACGGCCCCAAAGGCGTCGGCGCGCTCTACGTGCGCAGAAAAAATCCGCGCGTCGAACTTTCGCCGATGATGGATGGCGGCGGACACGAGCGCGGCATGCGCTCGGGCACGCTCAACGTCCCAGGAATCGTCGGCCTCGGAAAGGCGTGCGAGTTTTGCCAAAAAGAAATGGCGGGAGAAGGCGAGCGGCTGCGCGCCCTCCGCGACAAATTGAAAGACGCGGTCCTCAGCCAACTCGACGACACCTCCATCAACGGTTCGATGACGCATCGTTTGCCCGGAAACTTGAATCTCAGTTTCACCGGCCTCGAAGGCGACGCGCTCCTGATGGGCATCAACGACGTGGCCGTCTCGAGCGGTTCGGCGTGCACTTCGGCGACGCTCGAGCCGAGTTACGTCCTGCGCGCGCTGGGCGTATCCGAAGATCTCGCGCACAGCTCGATTCGTTTCGGCCTCGGCCGTTTCAACACCGAGGAAGAAGTTGACTACGTCGCGGGCCGCGTCGTCGAAACCGTGAAGCGCCTGCGCGAACTCTCACCGCTCTACGAAGCCGCCAAGCCTCGCTCGAGCCACTAAACGCGGCCAAATTGGGCCTTGTTTGAAAATCCCCAACGCGGGATCGTGCACCAGGAGATTCCGACCATGACGGCGGACCTGCGCTACCCAATCGGAGATTTCGTGCGGCCGGAAAACGTTACCGGCGACGAGCGCCGCCAGTTCATCGACCAGATTGCCGAGGCGCCGTCGCGCCTTTCGGCTGCCGTCGCGGGCTTGACGCCCGCGCAGCTCGACACTCCCTATCGCCCCGGCGGATGGACCGTCCGCCAGTTGGTCCACCATATCGGCGACAGCCACATGAATGCCCTCATCCGCTTCAAGCTGACGCTCACCGAAGACGAGCCAGTGTTGAAGACCTACGAGGAGTCGCTCTGGGCCGAGTTGGCCGACGCCAAAACGCCGCCGATCGATATGTCGCTCGCGCTCCTCGAGAATCTTCACAAGCGCTGGGTGCTGCTCTTGCGCTCGCTTACACCCGCCGACTGGCCGCGCAAGTTCCGCCATCCCGGCTGGGGCCTGGCCACGCTGGATTTTCTGCTCGCGCAATACGCCTGGCACGGCCGCCACCATGTCGCGCACATCACTTCTTTGCGCGAACGCAACGGCTGGCGCTGAGAACAAATAGCGAAGACCTCCGCATCTTGTGCCTGCCCGTGCCTTACCCTGTATGTTACGTTTCTTCCCAAGGCTGCTACTGCGGCGCAACTTTCAGCGCGTCTATGTGTTTGATGTAGTGGAGTTATCCCGTGGAAGGCGGTTTGCAGAGCCTATCCTATGAGGCAGGCTCCGGGGCGTTCCTAAAGGAGCTTTGAACTCGGGCCGCCGGTGGAGAGGTGGAGATCACGCATGGCTACACGCGAATGTCCGTACTGCGGAAAGATCGTCTTCGATAAGCAAACGCAGTGTAACTACTGCCGGGAGACGCTGCCGGAAGTGAGACGCCCCAGGGCTGCGACCGTTTCGGCGGATGGCGGCGACCGCATTCGCCGTGGGCTCCTCTTCATGCTGATGGCCGCGTCGATCGGGTATTTCACAAGCAGCTCAAGCGCGTTGACGCTTCCCGTCTCGGTGCCGCCCGCCGTAACCATCTATCTTTCGCCTTTGCTCTTTCTCAGCGGGCTCGGCCTGAGCCTCCACGGTCTTTACCTGCGGCACAAAACTTCTCACTGAGTCGGCACCCGCCGGAAACACGGCGTCATATCTGCTACGCGGCCTTCTTCTTCCACGCGCCGAGAATCGCGCCCATCAGGCACAGTCCCACGAGCGGATAAAATTCGTTGATCGCGAAGAGCGCCTTCGGCCGCATTTCGTACATGTACGTGGTGTAAACAATCGGCCCGACGATTCCGATCCACAAAAGTATCCCGATCGCTGCACCGCGCGCGGCGGTGTTCGCGTTGCGCCAGATGCATATCTGCGCGAGGACGAACGCGATGAGCAGGTTCAGCAGAAACGTGAGGATGAACGGCCAGATCCAGACGGGATTCGCGGAGCTCGCTTGTGCTGCGCTCATGTTTTCGAGCGCCATCCATTGCTTGCTGAACAGCAAGTCGTACCAAAGGCCTCCGAGCAGCCAGTACACCACCGCGCAAACAACAATTGCCGGGTAGTTGGTCCTCATCGCGTTATCCTCCTCCGAGTGGGGAGTCCCAGGTTGCCGGGAGTCTGCTTGCCCCGTCCGGCATTGTCAAGCGCCGATCCGACGAGGATCGGCGTCCCGAGCGACCGAAGTGAGCGACGGACCTCTCTTGTCCTTTCTTGATTCCGATCCGACCAGGATCGGCGCGTAGTAGCCCATCCACGTCGATCGCCCCAGCCGCGGGTTCCGTAGGGGCGCAGCACGCTGCGCCCGGCGCAGATACTTGGCTATGTGCTGCCCATCCATCCCCGCGCCGCACCCGTTGCGAACCAAATACCGCGCAGGCGCCACACAACATTTTGGCGCTTTGCGTGTTCTAACATAGGGAGAGGTTCGCGCCGCGATCGGGTGTGTGGCTGCTGGCAGGCCACCCAACCTGCGGCGGCTGTTGAATCTTATGATTGATACCCGGCCCTGAAATTGGGCAGAAAGAGACCCGGCAATGAAAAAATTCATAGTCAGTCTTTCGATCGCGCTGATAACAATCGTTGCTCCGCTGGCGCCCTTGGCAAACGCCGCGCCGCCACCCCGTCAGTTTCGCATCGTGCTCGAGCAGCACACGACAGTCGATCCCGTCGAAATCGTGCGCCACTTCAGCGAGAAGTGCCCCAACGTGACGATCACGACCAATCCTAAGAATACGGACTTCCAGCTCCGGGCTTGGGGCTGGTCCGGCGACTACCGCTTTATGGTGGTAGCGCACGGCGGAGACACCGTCTTCGCGACGCGAACGGCCATGCTGAGCAACGCCGTGAAGGACGTCTGCAAGTTCCTGAACTCGCAGCCGGACAAGGGCACGCCGCCGCCGCCCTCGTACTAGAAGCCGCTTGGCTCTGTTGACATCCTCTTTCGGGCGGGCGTCGCCGTAATTGTTCACGGCGCGCCCGCGCCGCCACCGTGTCGTCATCCTGAACGCGCTGCGTCCTTCGTTCGTCTCCCCATGGTATAAATCTGCGATCCGGTTTTGAAGCCGTTCCGGAATGAGGCCCGCATGACTCTCGATCGCAGACAATTCCTGAAAATCGCGGCGGGGACGGGTGCGGCCGTCGCGCTGGCCGCGCACGCGCCAAACTGGGCCGCGGCGGAAACGCCTCCCGGCTCGTTCGACTTCATCTTTTTCACGGACACGCACATCGAACCTGAATTGAACGCAACGAGCGGCTGCGACGCATGTTTCCGCAAGATCGCCGGCATCAAAAGCGAATTCGCGATCTCGGGCGGCGACCACGTGTACGACGCGCTCGGCGTCAACGCCGCGCGCGCCGGCCTCGTCTTCGACCTCTATCAGAAAACCGAGCAGTCGATCCAGATGAAGCTCTACCACGTCATCGGGAATCACGAGATTTTCGGCGTGTACACGAAGAGCGGCGTCTCGCCCACCGATCCCGGCTACGGAAAAAGGATGTACGAGGACCGCATCGGCGGCAAAACTTACTACTCCTTCGATCATCGCGGCTATCACTTCGTCGTGCTCGATTCGATCCAGCCGACGGCGGACCGCTTCTGGGAAGCGCGCATCGACGACCCGCAAGTAAACTGGCTGGCGGACGACCTCAAGCGCGTGGCGCCGGGCGCGCCGATCGTCGTGGTGACGCACGTCCCGCTCGTCACCGGCTTTACCACCTACGCGCAGCTCGACGCCCCGAACGAGAAGTACAACACCATCACCGTGGCGAACACGCCGCAAGTTTTGAAAGTGCTCGAAGGGCACAACGTGATCGCCGTGCTGCAAGGCCACACGCACGTCAACGAAATCGTGAGTTACAAGAACACGCAGTACATCACCAGCGGCGCCGTCTGCGGCAATTGGTGGCACGGCCCGCGCATGGGCACGCCCGAAGGTTTCACGGTCGTCAGCCTCCGCGAAGGAAAAATCGCCACGCGCTACGAAACCTACGGCTTCCAAAGCATCGATCCCCGCGAAAAATTCTGAAGCGCCGCCGAATCCCATTTCTTGATTCGGGCCGAATTTGCACACACTTTCGCGTCGCCGGTCTGTGTCGATTAGACTCGGCATCGGTCTCGTGTTTTCAGTGAGTTGGAGCATTTTCTAATCGCCAGAGTGTCGGTTAGAAACCGTAGCTCGCTTCCCGCGAACGCCGCCTCGATGCGGCTTTCTTTTGGTCACTGGTTTAGTCGAAGAGCTGGCATTTGCCGCGATGCGACGATGCTGCGAAGAAACGATCACGCGGGTGGGCGGCTCGACCCATTTGTTGTTGTCGGTGAGGCAGGTATAGGCGCGCACGGCGCGGATGATGCAATCGCCGGTGATTTTGGCGCGTTCGGCGTCTTCGAGGATGCGGTCGAGCACAGAGCGAAGATTGCCCTGGCGAGCGGCGTAGAGTCCGGTCGCATGGGCATGGCGGTAAAGAGAACGGGAGGAGACTTCAAACAGGCTGGCCGTAGCGTGGGGTTGGTGCCAGTTGAGGAAAAGCTCCTCGATCTCGTCGCGGTCCGGATGATGGCAGATGACACACTTCCGCTGGTGGCGTTCGAGCGAGAGTTGCCGTTCCTTCGCGCGCCGCGATTTGAACTTGCCGCGACGCGAGCGACGCCAAACGGACCGCGGCTCGGAGTCATGCGGGGCGGGGGCTTCGAGAGTGCCGGCCGCGAGCGCGAGAAGAGCGCGATTGAGCGCGGGAAACTGCGTGGCGAGATCGGGGGTGGGTTGAACGGGAGGTGTAGCGTCAGGCTGAGGGTCGGGCGCGCGAACGAGGATGACTTTCGCGGGTTGGCCGCTGCGCTTGATTTCGTCGCGTAATCTTTCGGCGGGCGACTGGGGCGGGATGTTCGACATTTGTCTCTCCGTTTTTCGATTTCTAGCTACCAAGGCAGGCTAGCAAGACGGAGTGACGATCAAACTGTCTATGAGGACAAATGATGTACAAGGCATAGTACCCTGTACGAAAAGCGTTCTCTATCGTTGGGCGCGCTTAGTTGACTACGCGAAAGGTGTGGCGGCGGGCGTACCAGCAAGGCGTGTAACTGAGCTGAGGAAAGATCGAGCGGACGCACGTCTGCGTTTCGGGCTGGTCGGAGAAGACGCTGAGCTTGTCGCCCTTGATTGGCGCGGCGTAGAGGATCGTCACGGTTGAGAGCACGGAGTTGGGCCCGCCCCGCGCGATGCGAAATCGAAGCGCCGCGTAGTCTCCCGCGTACAGAGCGATGAACAGAGAGCACAGCGCGATCACCGTGGCCATGAGCGCTTTGCGGATGATGGCGTTGCGTGGTGCGCGGGCGTCGGTCGCGTCAGGCATAGGATGAAATCGTCGCGTGAATCTTAGCGCAGAGTCGGAGCAATTAGGGAAGCGGTGCGCGAGCAAAAAAACTTGCTGCGATAACAGCAGCGCAAACGTGGGCGCTGCGTGCCGGTGATTTGTATGTCGTGGCTGAAGCCACGACCCACAAGGATTCGCGCGCCTCAGGGCACGGTTGAAAGCGTGCCCTGACGATTCGTCAAACTAGATGCGACGCGGCTGTGGCCATGCCTATCGCGCTTCGCCGGCGGGCGGCGGCTCAGCCGAAGCCGGCGCCGAGGGCGGCGGGGGCACGGGGACGTTTCCGTCGAGTGCGAACGTGTAGAGACGGCCCTTGCCCGCGCGTCCGGCGAGGACGGAAACATACTGCTTCCCATCGAGCATGTAGGAAACGGGATTCGCGAATCCCGGCATTAGTTTCACGCTCCAAAGTTTCTCGCCTTTATCCGCGCTGAACGCTTCGAATTCTCCCGCGTTGGAAGCGGCGAAGACCAGATTGCCGGCCGTGGTCATCGTGCCGCCGCCACCGGTTGCCGGAGCGCGCCAGCGTTCCATCTCCGTCGCAGGATCCCACGCGAAGAGGAAATTTCCCGCCGGCGGGGTTGGCGGAGGAGGCGGCGTACGTGGCGCGCCGTTGGCAGCGGCTGCGACCGGGCCTGTGCCTCTGCCTGCGGCATCCCTGAAAATGATTCCCCAGTTGTACGCGCCGAGTTCGGGCTTGAATTCCGCCGCCTGCACGTAGGAGAAGCTGGTGGCCATGCCCGGCGTGACGTATACGAGCTGCGTTTGCGGGTTGTAGGACATTCCCTGCCAGACGTGCCCGCCGCCGGGGCCTGGCCAGATCACGGTGCCACTGGTGCCGTAATGCGCTTCGGGATTGACGATGGGGCGGCCGGTCTTGGGATCGAGACCCTTGGCCCAGGTGATCTTCTGCAAGGGCGCGCCGGAGATGAATTTTCCGGTCTTGCGGTCGAGGACGTAGAAGTATCCGTTCTTGGGCGCCTGCATGATCACGTGGCGAATTTTCCCGCCGATTTTCAGATCGGCGAGCACCAGATCGGAGATGGAATCGTAATCCCACTCATCGCCGGGCGTGGTCTGGAAATACCAGACGAATTTGCCCGTCTCCGGCTTCACGGCGATGATCGAACAGATATACAGATTGTCCATGCCCATCGCGCTGCGATATTTCTGGACCCATGGGCCGGCCTGCCCGGTGCCGAAGTAGAGCAGGTCGAGCTGCGGATCGTAGGAAATCGAATTCCAGGGATTGCCGCCTCCGCCTAATTTCCACCAATCGCCATCGCCGGACCACGTTTTCGCGGCGACCTCCATCGCTTTGTTCTCGAACGGCTTCGATGGATCGCCCGGCACGGTGTAGAAGCGCCAGATCAACTTGCCGGACTCTGCGTCGTACGCGGAGATGTAGCCGCGCACGGCGAATTCCCCGCCTCCGTTTCCGATGATGACTTTGCCTTTGACGATGAGCGGAGCGCCCGTGATGCTGTAGTCGGAGTTCTTGTCGGCGGTGGCGACGTCCCAAACTACCTTGCCGGTTTCCGCGTCGAGCGCGACGAGGCGTGCGTCGAGCGTGCCGACGTACACTTTGCCGCCATACACGGCGACGCCGCGATTGCCCGGGCCGCAGCAGAGACTTGGGCCGGTGCGGACCTTGTCGGAGTCGGGCTTGCCCATCGATCCGGGCGGAAAATTCTGGTGGCCGAGTTGCGGATCCCAACGCCACTTCTCTTTTCCGGTGCGAGCGTCGACTGCGAAGACCACGCCCCAGGTCACCGTGCCGTAGAGAGTGCCATTCGAAATGACCGGAGATGCCTCGAGCGTGCCGGGAAGAGAGCCGGTGTCGTAATACCAGGCGAGGCCGAGCCGGTTCACATTCGAGGCATCGATCTGTTTCAGCGGGCTGTAGCGCGTTTGCGAGTAATTGCCGGCGGCCATCAGCCATTCGTCGCCGGTCTTGCCGGCGTTCAGCAGCAGCTTGTCGTCGACTTGACGCGCCTGCTGCGCCGCGGCGGTCGCGGCTGCAAGGACGACCAACAAAGCCAATGAACTCCACTTGCTTCCATTTCGCATATTCATCTCTCGCCATTCCCCCCGCGCCGATAATCGCGTTTCGGATTCCCCATCCGGCCGTGCGTACGGCAGACATACTAATCCCGACGATCGTTTTTTGCTCGGGGTTTATGAACGATATTGCAACGGAGAGCGACCGAATTTCAAAAGCCAGTCCGAAATTTCTCAGGTCTGAAGACTTGAGCCACGTGATTCGCTGAGGCGAGAGGCGTGTGCCATTCGTCGCCCCTCGTCGCGTTGAATCTTAGCGCAGAGTGGGAGCGCCGGAGGAAGAAGCGAAGACGCGCGCGAGGGAAGCGAAGAAATTTTTTCGGAAGTGTAAATGTGGTGTTGACACGAACGCGAAGCGTCTGTATAGTTGGCGATTGTCTGCTGTTCTTCCAGCCTGCCTGGGAGTACCTGCTCTTTGACAATCGAATGATACAAGCCAGAACCCGTTTGGTTTGCCTATTCGTTTGCGCAAGTGAACGAATGGGAATTTGAGACAGACCCACTTCAGTGTATGGGGTGGGGATAAACCGAGCGATTTAACAGTTCGTTCCGGTCGTGGGGATGAAAGTCTTCACGGTCGTAACACCAGATTCAAATGAGAGTTTGATCCTGGCTCAGAGCGAACGCTGGCGGCGTGCTTAACACATGCAAGTCGAACGCGCAGCATTCTGTAGCAATACAGGGTGTGGGCGCGTGGCGAACGGGTGCGTAACACGTGGATAACCTTCCTTCAGGTGGGGAATAACCCAGTGAAAATTGGGCTAATACCGCATAACATGACGATGGCACATGCCGTTGTCTTCAAAGCCGCAAGGCGCCAGAAGAGGGATCCGCGGCCGATTAGCTTGTTGGCGAGGTAATGGCTCACCAAGGCATTGATCGGTAGCCGGACTGAGAGGTTGGCCGGCCACACTGGAACTGAGACACGGTCCAGACTCCTACGGGAGGCAGCAGTGGGGAATCTTGCACAATGGACGAAAGTCTGATGCAGCAACGCCGCGTGGGGGATGAAGCTTCTCGGAGTGTAAACCCCTTTCGACCCGGACGAATGCCCGCAAGGGTTTGACGGTACGGGTATAAGAAGCCCCGGCTAACTACGTGCCAGCAGCCGCGGTAAAACGTAGGGGGCCAGCGTTGCTCGGAATTACTGGGCGTAAAGGGTCCGTAGGCGGTGTGGCAAGTCGGAAGTGAAATCTCTGGGCTTAACCCAGAGGCTGCTCCCGAAACTGCCGTGCTAGAGGATGAGAGAGGCGAGTGGAATTGCGGGTGTAGCGGTGAAATGCGTAGATATCCGCAGGAACATCCGAGGCGAAAGCGGCTCGCTGGATCATTACTGACGCTGAGGGACGAAAGCTAGGGGAGCAAACAGGATTAGATACCCTGGTAGTCCTAGCCCTAAACCATCAGGACTTGGGGTTTGCCCTGTACGGGGCAAGTCCCGTAGCTAACGCGTTAAGTCCTGCGCCTGGGGAGTACGGTCGCAAGGCTGAAACTCAAAGGAATTGACGGGGGCCCGCACAAGCGGTGGAACATGTGGTTCAATTCGACGCAACGCGAAGAACCTTACCTGGGCTTGAACCGCACAGGACCATCTTTGGAAACAGAGACTTCCCGCAAGGGACCTGTGTAGAGGTGCTGCATGGCTGTCGTCAGCTCGTGCCGTGAGGTGTTGGGTTAAGTCCCGCAACGAGCGCAACCCTTACTCGTAGTTGCCACCCGCAAGGGGGAACTCTACGAGGACTGCTCCGGATAACGGAGAGGAAGGTGGGGATGAGGTCAAGTCAGCATGGCCTTTATGTCCAGGGCTACACACGTGTTACAATGCGCGCTACAAAGCGTTGCAAACCCGCGAGGGGGAGCTAATCGCAAAAAAGCGCGCTCAGTTCGGATTGCAGTCTGCAACTCGACTGCATGAAGCCGGAATCGCTAGTAATGGCGCATCAGAACGGCGCCGTGAATACGTTCCCGGGCCTTGTACACACCGCCCGTCACATCACGAAAGTGGGTTGTACTAGAAATCGCCGTGCCAACCGCAAGGAGGCAGGCGCTCAAGGTATGACTCATGATTGGGGTGAAGTCGTAACAAGGTAGCCGTAGGAGAACCTGCGGCTGGATCACCTCCTTTCTAAAAGAAAAGGGAGCACGATCCGCCATCGGCGGATACGGCTCTCCAATTGGCCTCTCACGGGGCCACGTTCGGTGTTTCAAATCCTGCGCGAGAAATCGGGCAGGGAGTCGACGGGTTCTGGCCTGCATCATTCGAAATCGTCAAAGAGATTTCAGACAAACGAAAGCCCCGGCTCGAGTTCATCGAACCGGGGCTTTTTGTTTTTCGAGACCCTGCGGAGGGTGAGATGCCTCGTCCGCCAAAGAAAAGCCCCGCACCGGCTAAGCCGGGCGGGGCTTTTTCTGTTGCGGTCGCTGCTGTCTAAATGCTGTTGCGATGATTCGGTACGTTGCTACCGAAGATCGCTACCGGCCATCGCCCGAGTCCAAAGGCACATCCGGCAGAACCTGCGTGTGCTCCTTCTGAACGGCTTGGAGTTGGTTTGGATCCAGGCCGAGAGCCTTCAGAATTGTTGGAGCGATTTGCATGGTCTCGACCGGGCTTGTGACGGTCTTGGGATCGAAGTTCGGGTTAGAAAGCAGCATCATCACGTTGACGTCGTCATGCGCGAAACCGCCGTGTTCGGCTAGCTTCTTGAAGCTGCCGGAGTACGTAACGCCGACATTCGGTGTGACGAGGATGTCCGGCGTGCGCGGATCATTCGGCGGCAGTCCCGGGGCGTTGTAAATCTGAGTGATCGCGGGCCCCGAGAAGATCTGACCGATACCGGCTATGTTGGCCTTCGCTGGCGACTGTGTTTCGAGCATGTTCACTGCACTCTCCGTCGTGCAGCTGCTTTTGAGCCAGATTAGAGAGACGTCATCTTCCGTTGGCCCGATGCCGGTGGGATTGGACGGGGATTCGGATAGCGGCAAGCAACCGGCGTTATCCAAAATGGTGGCAGGCGATGTCGTTACCGGTCCACCCGTCGTAATACCGGTGTAGCGGGCGGAATCGATAGGACTCTGGCCGTGCTTGGCTGAAATGATGATCAAGGTCGAGTCGAGAAGGCCGCGAGACTTTAGAGCCGCCACCATCTTACCGATCGAAGCGTCGGCGAACTCGATTTCGCTCAGCAAGGCGGCGCTTGGAGTGCCCTGTGCATCCAGGTAGCCTCCGGTGACGCTTATTGTTTTCTCGATAAGCTTCTGTCCGACGCTGACAACCTGGAAATTCATTCCGAACAGTGTCGGCGTGGGAGCAGAAGCCGAGCCGTTGTGCGTCTTGCCGTTGATTTCGTTGAGAATGGAGTTGACCTTGAGAGTGTCGTAGCACTGTATGTTCTGGAAGCTGTCCGTCCAGGCGTTCGAGGACGCGACGGCCGTCTGGTCTGGCAGCGGATTGCAACCAGGCACGCCGGGCAGATTCACAGGGATCGAGTTAATGTCCGGCGAATAATAGTCATCCAAGTTGGTGCCGTTCCCAGGGCCGGAGACCGCGGAGTACGACGGATGCTTGTCGGTCCATGCGGTGTAGCCGCCTGCGGCATGCACGACTCCGAAAATTGTGTTCGTCCGGACGAAGTTCCAGGGGTAGACCGGCGCGCAACCGTTCGCGGGGTCGCGTACCAGCTTGTTCGGATCGATCGAGTTGATCCCGCCGTCTCCGCTGGGCGCGCCGCCGTTGACCTTCGTCTGGTCGATGTCGATACCTTCGTCATATTCCGTGGTCGTGCCGGGAAACACGCCGGGGGTGCACGTACCACCGGCCACTCCATTGCCCGTCGTGATCTTGGGCGGAGCGAGAGAACGGTCGTAGGCGACGTCGTAGAACGCGCCCACAGTGCGCGGAGAACCGCCGGTCACGAGCGCCATCAGCCCCGGAAAAGAATCGGACGCTTTCGATGTGCTGGTGTCGAGATAATTGACGCCGGTCTCAGCCAGTTCGGCGAGATGCGGGCAATAGGGTTGGCCGCCGTTCACTCCGCTGATCCCTTTCGAACAGTTGATGAAGTCGAGCGCATGCATGCCATCAATGCTGATTAGCAGAACGTGACGAATGCCGTGCCCGTCGCCGCCACGGTCTTGCGTGCGCGCGATCGGAACGATCAATGCCGCCAGCAACACTGTGCTCGCGACCGCCACTATCCATCTCTTGCTTTTGCTTATCATCAGAAATCCTCCTCAGTGGGGTTGATAGCCTTCTTTCATTTCGCTTCGATAAAATCCACGTCAAACGTCAGTTGGAAAGACTTGAAGCGCATACAGAGATCGCTCTCGATTCGGAGATTCGAGTGCGGACGCACGGGACAGCTTTCTAAACCCATCACCGTCCGGCAGACTCGACCCCTTGTCTAGAAGCGGCTGGGAGTGGTTGAGGCCCCGAGGTTCGCGCCCGGGGCCGGGCTGGTTCGAAGCGTTTCGCGTGGCTCTTTTTAGCGGGAATCCCGGTCTCGGTCCTGGCATACATCCTGGCCTTGGCCTTGATCGGGATCTCCGTCGTGCTTCGATGTATCGACGAACATCATGCCGCCGGCATTTGAGAGACCGGTCACGATCGGGGTGACGACTCCGGTTGTGAAGTCGAGCGTTCCGACAAACGGTCCTCCATCCGCTGCGGTGAAAGCGGTTCCGGGCGAGAAGGCGTTCTTCTGAAGGGTGTACACGTTGTTCAGGCCCTTATCGGCAAAGAGAATGAAACCCTCGCTGGACGTGACGAACGCGGTGTCGTCCGTCTCAACAGTTGCGCGTCCGCCGGGTGTGAGATAGCTCAGCGGCAGGCGCAACGCGCGCTGATTCGGCGAGTCAGGATTGCTGACGATGATCAATTCCTGGTCACCCTGACTATCGAGCACGATGTTGCCCAGAGGATCGAGCGTCATCGAGTCGGGATCCTGGAGGTTGAGCTGGATCGTCGCGTCAGTGGGTATGTCGATCGCGCTGGCTTCGCCGGCGAGGACGGGTTCGACTTGAACCGTGTTTCCTTCGATATGGGCGCTGACAATTGCCGGGCCAGTGTTCGGGTTGTTTGCGGGATTCGAAGCGCTGATGTAGACCTTGCAGCCGCGGAAAACGAGATCATCGTAGCCGCCGCCGTGGAGCGTCGGACCAAACGTATACAAGTTTTGCTGCCGAGTCTCGGTGTTGATGATGACGAGATTGGCGTTGGCATCTTCGTTCTGCAGCGCCCAGAGGAGATGCGTGGACGGATCGAATTTCAGCCCATCGTTGTGCCCGGGCACCGTGTAGATGTGTACGACGCTTCCATCCATTCGGAATTCGACGACCTGACTGTTCAGGCCATCCGAGCCATCCGGAAGGTGGCCGTCGCCGTAGCCGACGAAGACTTTGTCCCCGAGGATTGCGACCGAATCGGGCGCACTCAAGCCTGCGGGCGGAGTAGCAAACACAGCGAGCTTGTATGGAGACGCAGCCTGGGGAGTTTGTGCGGAAACGGGAAACCCGATGATGCCGGAAAGCATTAGAGCCGCCGCGACCAGTGCCCGCGTAGTGATTCGAGTCATGTTGCCAATCCTCCTCTTCTGTATCTGAAGTAAACCCGGAGCAATCAGGCGAACCAACAGTGTGACCAACAGGCTGAGGTGAGAACCTTAGCGGATGGATTGGGCCAGTTGGTGAACGCTGCGTGACATCCAAGCTAAAAATGGCGAACAAAAGTTAACGCGCATTAATTTTTCAGTGAAAGCCCCCGCGCGCAACTCTTGGGTTCCCAAATCGGGAAATCGGCAAATCAAAAAGCCCCACCCTTCACAGACCGAAGATCCCTTCGACTGCGCTCAGGGCAAGTGGACACCCAGCGACGTGGATTAAACGCGAGTGAAACTGGCGAAGTGGTATCATTCCGCTACTTTGTCGCCAAGGAAACAATAGAAACGGGAAGGGTGGGCCACCCGCCAACTGCCGGTCACAACCTACCCGCTTCCCAAGAGTGCTCCACTCTGCAGGGCTGCGTTAGGAGGTATCATTGAGGCTTACCGAGGCAGCCCAGCGCGAATGATGATCAAGAATAAGTTAAATTTGGTTGTGGGCCTTCCATGAGCCGGCTATTCCCCCAGAAGACCCTGTGGTCGGTAGGATCCATGACCAGCTCGCTCATCTCAGGAAGATCAAGCAGGCGTTGCCGCCCTCGCTGGGCGCTGAGGAAATACTCACGCGAGAACAGCTCTCGTCGCTGATCGATACTGCTTTCTGGGCGAGTCTCCGATTCAACGAGGGGCGGGCGACGTGCTTTTGCGTAGGCGTCGTGGCTCCTGAAAGCTCACAGGGTGCAGTCAAATTCGCGACACCAGTCCCGTACGACGAGTCGCAAATTGCGAAGCTTGCACCTGCCATGCCAAGCGGTGGCTGCCTGCTTGTCTCTGCATCTGATGAGGGTCTGCGTATCTGGGGTTTTGGGCACAGCCGGCCGGGAACATGGGTCGACACGGTTACGATCGATATTTGGGAACCCGGAACGGTGCGGGTGGGCGTCGGGCCATTTAGGCCATTCGCAGTGCTTGATGGTCGAACGAATCCGTTTATCGCTGGCACTCCCATTGCTCTCGCTGATTACTTGCGGCGTATCTTATCGAAAGCTCTCCCTGCGGACGACATGTTTGAGACGCAGGCCGTCTGGCGGGAGTGCCTGGCGCTAAGGGATCTGGCACAGATGATCTTTGCCGAGGGGCATGGCGGGATTGTCTTGATCGTTCCGGGCGAAACGGGGACGTGGTCGAAATCGTTAAACCCGTTTGCGTACCGGTTTGCCTCCGCGGATACAAGAATCCGGGATGCGATACGACTGGAACTCAATGAGGTACAGAAACAGGGAGAAGTTCTCCAACGACTTTCTGCGACGGAATTGGAGGGCGACCTCAAGAGTTCCATCATGTTTGCGATTAGTCCGCGCCAAAGAGATATCGCGAGGAACATACAAGCAATCGCGTCGCTTGCTGGAGTTGACGGTGCCATCGTAATCACACGGGATCTACAACTTTTGGGTTTCGGCGCAAAGATTGCTGTCGGGGATAATTCGGCGCCACGAGTGTGCATGTTCCGACCGGAGCCTGGGAACCAGAAGATCGTTCCCTCACCGCTTGAGGATCTGGGAGGAACACGGCATCAGTCAGCTGCACGATTCGCAGCAGCAAACACGGACACAGCTGCTATTGTCGTTTCACAGGACCGACACATCTCGGTGATGCACTGGGACAGCGCCATCGAGTCGGTAAATGTGCTCTGTCATGCCGAGTGGTGGGTGTAACGCCAGCCGCAGTGAATGATGACGGTACCGTAAGACAAGCACCCTAGTCAGATTGCCGCAACTGAACCCAACTGGCAAGCTTGTCCCTGCAGAGGGGAAAAAGGGTTAAGGCAATCGTGCGACAGAGTTCGGAAATCGTCCCCTAGGGCGCGCCATATTTTTCAACGACATCTGAGAGCTAGAGCATCTGGTGTTTAGCTACTTGTAGTCGATTTTGTAGACACCGAAGAGCCCTTCGACTACGCTCAGGACAAGTGGAGCACCCAGCGGCGTGGATTAAACGCGAGTGAAACTAGCGAAGCGGTGTCGTTCCGCTACTTTGTCGTCAAGGAAACAATAGAAACGGGAAGGGTGGGCCGCCGCCAAGAAAGAAGGAGGCAAACGGATGCGAGCCTCAATTTCAAAATGCGCGCTTCCTCTCTTGGTTTGCTTTCTGGCACTTGGCCCCACAGGACCAATCCAGGCTTCCCAAGACGGTGGCAGCAGCAGTCAGACACCGTCTTCTAAGCCTGCAGGAAACAACGGTGGATACACGTGGGTAATGGCAGGTGAGGGACTTCTTGAGGGAGTTCACACCGATCTTATGTCTTACAAAGCGCCAGACGGGGAGAGAATTGATACCGTCAAGGCCACCATTGGATCGGCCGATGGCGATGGCGCCAAAACTTTCCATCAAAAAATCGACCATTCAGCGGCCGAGATAGTTAAGCGGGAGGACATATTGGATGGGGCCGGGAAAGTCATCGGCGAGAGGTCGGTACTGACCTTAGTTGACAAGGATGGCAAAAAATCTACTGCCATCGTTATAACCAAAGGTGCTGATTTTCAGGAGTTTATTTGCTCCTCGGCGCGGGATGTCCTCGCATTTGAGGAATACGTGA
This sequence comes from uncultured Acidobacteriota bacterium, assembly GCA_963715685.1. Classification (GTDB taxonomy): domain Bacteria; phylum Acidobacteriota; class Terriglobia; order Acidiferrales; family UBA7541; genus Palsa-295. Next base: position 954,485 of record OY970264.1, read on the forward strand.
AATCGCTAGAAGCTGAACACGCTAAATCCAAATAATGAATGGCGGGTGGGCGGGTGGCCCACGCTTTTTGCCTGATTTCGCGCGGGTCGCGAGCCGCAGCTATTTTTTCGGGGGTTCGTAGAGTTCGACGAAGGCGCCGACGTCGGGGTCGCGGACCAGAGCCACGCGGTAGCCGCCCTTCATCTCGGCGATTCCGTCGGACACGACCGTGACGCCCGCGCCCTTGAGGCGTGCGAGGAGCGAGTCGATGTCGGTGACTTCGAAGCCGACATAGTTCACGCCGATGTCGGTGATGTCGTACGCCGGCACGGGCTTGGGACGATTCTCGTATTGCACGAGCTCAAACCGGATGCGCGCGTCGCGATCGGCCGCGAGCGGGAAAGTGCCGTTGACGATGCGAATGATGTTGCCGTGGCCCCCGACGGCGGAGTCAAGAAAATCCCCAGCAAGCCAAGCGGAAGGCGTCGTTGGAAGTTGCTCGCCCAAGAGCGCGCCGTAAAATCCAAAGGCTTTATCCGGATCGACAATCACGAGGCCGATGTGGTTGAAACCCGGCAGATCGGCGGCTCGCGCCGGGCGACCGTTCATTGCGGGAGTGCCGGGGCTCTGTTCAACGATCTCGACGTCCATGCCATCGGGATCGGTAATGTAGGCGATCGTGCCCTTTGTTTGCCCCGGCAGCGGGATCAATTTCCCGTCCCACGTGCGGGGCCAAAGCATATTCGCAGCTTTCAAATCCGACCACATTTTATCGGCGTCCGGGATCGTCAAATCGATGTGAGTGGCGCCGGGTTCCCAAGCGGTCTTGCCGCCCATCACATTCCGCCGCTTGATGCCGCGAAATTCGCGCAGGTAGAGAGTGAACGGCGTCTTCTCGCCCATGTTCGTATTGATTTGAAGCTTGGCCATGCGGGACTCGACGCCTTTCGTGCCGTGGATGCGGTCCATGACCTCATCCTTGCGCCAGGATTTGTCGACGTTCGGCACTTCGGTGAAACCGAGGAGCTTGTAAAAAGCGACGGATTTGTCGAGGTCGGAGACCACGCGGCCGTCGAATTCCATGCCGACGACGGTGCCTTTACTCATACCGAGGAATTGGGCATGCGAGGATGGCGAGAAGGTTGCGGCGGAGACCGCAATCGCGCACGCAACGGCCACAGCGCGGAGAATTGAAACACAAGAAGACGGCTTGCTCATACACTTTCCCCCGGTGAATCCCACGATTTCGCGCGGTATGTGTAACACCTTTTAGAGGCGGAGTCCAGACGTTCGGTTTCGCGGTAGTGAATGAGTTTAGTTGTTGCGCAACCACTCCTGGCTACGCAGCTACCGGTTGCCATGACTTACGCGCACAGGCAGGAATGCCTGTGCCACAAAAGCACCGCCTGGGTGCGCGCTAGGGGCCGGGGACGAAGATCTGGCTCGCGGCGGTAATCGAGACGTGGTGCTGTTCCGTCGCGACTTTGAAGCCGCGGAATTGGCCTTTCGGATTCTTGCTGCGCGCCGTTGTGAACGTCAGGAAATACTGGTTGTGCAAAACCATGTCCAGTTGATCGAGAAACGGCGTGAAGGAGACTGGAGTACCGAGTCCCTGAAAGAATGATTGCCCGCCGGATTCGCCAGCCACCCGGATGAGATTGCTTTGAGCGAGGCTCTGGCGGAAAGAAATGCGGTTGCCCCGGCCGACGCTGGCGTAGAGCGTGTGGATCACGATACCGGTCCTTTGCGCGTTCTCGATCACACTGTCAACATCCGGGCTTTGCAGATCGCCGCGCAGACGATCGTGGCCGTCGCCGATGAGCAGGATTTCGCGCCGGCCCTTCGCGGACTGCAATTTCTTGAGGACGTCGATCAGTGAAAGATAGATGCTGGTCGAGGTGCCGCTGGGACCGAGCGTAATGCGGACCTTTTTGGCGACGGCGTCGTGGTCGGTGCTGAACGGCGCGATGGTCTGCGTCATTCCCATGCTGGCGTAGAAGACGCCGACGCTGGTGGAGTTGGGCTGCGCCTGGATGAAGTGGCGAAGTTCGTCAAGGTATGTGCCGAGATCGGTGCCATCGTCGATGAGGATGGCGAGCTGCAGCGCGGCGTGATCGCCCTGCGCCTGATCCCAGCCGATGACGTCCTCGCGGCGATCGCCGGTGTGGACGACAACGTCGTCCTTGCCGAGGGCGGGCGGCGCCGCGAAGCTGGGGCCTAATACGGTGACGACCGTCGTGACCGCCACTTTCGCGGAGGGTGTTTGTTGAGCTTGCGTTTGCTGAGCTTGAATCGGACGTGCGATAAGCAGTACCGAAGCGACGAGAAGCGAGCTTGCGAACAGCGCGATGGACTTGATCATGTGAGCATCCTCCGTTAGATAGATGCCTGAAGGCGGGGAAAGGATTGAAGCACGGTTATAGTGCGCAGGGGGCGCGGGAGATCGTTGCATATCGGCGGGGCGGGAGGTAAGCTTCCGCGTCGTTTTCGGGCGGAGTGCCGCCGAGTGGCTGAAATCGTGGCTGTGGATCGGGGGAATGTGATGAGAGCGCTGGGCTGGATCTGCTTGTTTGTTTTCTGTTGTGCGATTTCGCGGGCGAGCGCTGCGCCGCAAGGCTCGATGGGTGACCCAGACCGCGCCGCCATCGAAAAGGCCGTGCAGAACTACATGGACTCCTGGAACAGGCACGACGTAAAAGCCGTGGTGATGACGTACACGGAAGACACGGACGTCACGAACGCGTTCGGGACCGTGTATCACGGGCGCGCGGCGATGGAGGCGACGTTCGGGCCGATGCTGGCGGGGGTTTACAGCGAGACGCATCAGACGGGCGTTGTCCGGAGCGTCCGATTCTTCAAGCCCGATGTGGCGGCGGTGGACGTCGACTGGCAGATGACGGGCGCGAAAAATGCCGATGGAAGCGTGCGGCCCACCCGCAAGGGGATTCACAGCATGATCATGACGAAGCAGAGCGACGGATCGTGGCTCATTGCTATGATGCACATCCACGAGTTCACGAATACGCCGCCGCTCACGCCGCAGAATCCGCCGCCCACGCAGAAGTAGGCGCTACTTCTGCACCGTCACCTGGGTGGCGACGTAGCAGACATCCGCCCAGTAGGCTTCGACGGAAACCTTGGCGTCGGGCTTCAAGGCATCGCGATCGACCTTGAGATTCGCGGGAATGGTCACCCAGACTGCCGGGGCGTTCGGCGGTTTGATGTCCAGGATGTTGCTGCTGAACGACAGGATCGCGCCGGCAATGTGTGTCGATTGGGCCGGAGCGGCGCTCGTTTGCGCAAAGCAGGGAACTGCGGCCAGCAGGATGAGAACGATCAGAAGTGACCCAACTCGTAGCATGCGACCCTCCACGTATTTATTCCGCCAAAGAGCCAATCCGAGCAGAGAATTTATCAAGTTCTGAATCATACTTCTACACTCGTGCGCTGAATCAGGATTTGGACGAGAGAGATGCAGTCTGAAGGAAGCGCGGAGGCTTGCGGACGCGAGTCGTCTGCTCGAAGGCGTAGGCGATTTTGATGAGCGTCGGCTCGCTCCAGGCGCGGCCGAAGAACGAGATTCCCACCGGCAGTCCGAAGACGAATCCCGCCGGGACATTGATATTCGGATAGCCCGCCACGGCAGCGAGAGACGAGCTGCCGCCCGTATCGTGGTCGCCATCGATGAGATCGATGAGCCAGGAGGGCCCGGCCGTCATGGCGACGAGCGCGTCGAGGCGGTGCTTGTCCATCGCGGCGTCGATTCCCTGCGCGCGCGTGAGGAGATGATTTTTCCCGAGGGCGTCGAGATACGCCTTGTCGGTCAGTGGACCCTTCTTCTGTGCTTTCTCGAGGAGATCCTGGCCGAAATAGGCAAGCTCGCGGTCGGCGTATTTTTCGTTGAAAGCGATGAGTTCCTTGAGCGAACGCACGGGGGCGCTGGGGCCAGCGGCCGCGAGATACGCGTTCAGATCGTGCTTGAATTCGTAGAGCAGGACGTCGAGTTCGGAGTCGTCGAATTTTCCGAGCGATGCAATTTCGACGGGATCGACGAGCACGGCGCCGGCGCTTTTCATCGCGTCGAGCGCTGCGCTGAAAACGCCCGCCGCGCTCTCGGTGAAATCGTACGATTTCCGCAAGACGCCGATGCGCGCTCCGCGCAATCCCGCGCGATCGAGAAACTGCGTGTAATCGGCAGCGGCTTTCCGGCCGGGAGCTTTGGTGGCGGCATCGTCGGCGTCGACACCAGCGAGCGCGCCGAGCAGAGCGGCGGCGTCGGCGACGGTGCGGCACATCGGCCCGGCCGTGTCCTGGCTGTGCGCGATAGGAATGATTCCGGCGCGGCTGACGAGACCGACGGTTGGCTTGATGCCCACGATGCCGTTCGCGGAGGACGGGCAGACGATCGAGCCGTCCGTTTCGGAGCCGACCGCGACCGCGCAAAGATTCGCGGAGACGCCGGCGCCCGAGCCAGAACTCGACCCGCACGGGCTGCGGTCGAGCGCGTAGGGATTGCGCGTCTGGCCGCCGCGGCCGCTCCAGCCGCTCGAGGAGTGCGACGACCGGAAATTCGCCCACTCGCTGAGATTTGTCTTGCCAAGAATCAGCGCGCCCGCTTCGCGAAGGCGGCGCGCTACGCCGGAATCTTTCGTTGGCGCGAACTCGAGAAGCGCGAGCGAGCCCGCGGTGGTCATCATGCGATCGGCGGTGCCGATGTTGTCCTTGATGAGGATCGGAATGCCGTGGAGCGGTCCGCGCGGGCCTTTCGATTGGCGCTCGGCGTCGAGCGAATCGGCGATCGAGAGCGCGTCGGGATTGATTTCGATGATGGCGTTGATGGCGGGACCCTGCGAGTCGAGGTCCTGAATGCGAGCGAGGTATTTTTCGGCGAGAGAGCGCGAGGTGAACTTGCCGGACTTGAGGCCGTCCTGCAGATCCGCGATTGTGACCTCCTCCAGCTCGAAGGGTTTCGTTTCCTGCCGCGGAGGTTCGGCGCCAGCGGCGCGCACGAAGGCCGGCAGGGCGAGAGAGACGGCGCCGATTTTCAGGCTGGATTCGAGAAAGCTTCTGCGCGTCGGCTCGGTTTTGGCGCTATTCGTTTTTTTCGGCCGCACGAAAGTATCCTCGCGAGTGCTGCTGCCGCTCAGTATGAACTCATGGTCTTCATCGGAGTATTCTCCGGCAACTCAAAGACCCAGATGGCGGCGCCGTGGTCGGGTGGAAGCTGGATTTCGGGGACGAGCACCGGGAACGTGACACTCTGCGCACCGCCTGCGCCAACCACCACGGCTAGATATTGCTTACCGTTGACGCTGAAGGTGATGGGGCACGAGCTCGGCATGTCGTTCATTCGAATCTTCCACAGAGTCTCGCCGGTCGAATCGTCGTACGCCGTCAGATAGCGATCCAGCGCGCCGGCGAAGAGCACTCCTCCGGCGGTGTCGAGTGTGCAGGTGGATTGCGGCGCGCGCTGGCGGTCGATCCAGAGAACTTTTTTCGTCTCGAGATTGAAGGCTTCGAGGCGGCCGATCTTTCCGTCCGTATTGTCGGGCCGCATGCGAATGTACCAGTTCACGCCCGAGGAAAGATTGCCGCGCTGGCCGGGAGGAGCGGGGATCAGGTCCATGCAGGATTCAACCATCGGCACGTAAAGAATTTTTGTTCCGGGGTTGTACGACGTGGCGATCCAGCTGCGACCGCCGCCCGGATGCGGGCAGATCATGTGCGGCTTGCCGTCGCCCACGACGACTTCGGGATTGATCGTTTTCTCGCCAGTCTGCGGATCGATTGACGTGACGACGTTCTGGATGCCGAGATCCTTCGAGAAAATGTATTTGCCGGTCGCGGCGTCCATGCCTTCGTAGATACCCATTTTGCCGGAGGTGACGACGAGCTTCTGATTCACGCGGTTCACCGGCAGGGAGATGAGTTGCTGCTCGAAGGCCCAGTCGAGGTCCCACTGATCGTTGTGCACGTGCTGGAAATACCAGACGAGTTTTCCGGTGTCGGGATCGAACGCCAAGGTGCAATCCGTGAAGAGCCCGTCGTTCGAAACTCCGGGCTTATCGACGCGATGCAGCACGGGGCCAGTGTCATACGTCTGGCCGACGCCGAAGAAAGCCAGGTTCAGCTGCGGATCGTAGCTGCCGGCCGTCCAGACCGACGCGCCGTTGCGCTTGTCGTTGGGCAGATCGTTCCAGCTATCTCCCGGCTCGCCGAACTGCGCGATGGTGTGAAAGCGCCAGGCTTCCTTGCCGGTTTCGGCGTCGAGCGCGACGATGAAGTTGCCGCCGGGCGATTGGCCGGCGATCCCCTGCATCACTTTTCCCTTGGCGACGAGCGGGCCGCCGGTGGTCTGAAAACCCTTCGTGTAGTCGGCGAGCGCCGAATCCCAGATCACGCTGCCGGTCTTCACATCCAGCGCGACGATGTGATCGTCCGAGGTCGGGACGAGGAGGCGGTCGCCATAGATTGCGAGGTTGCGCTTGACGGAGAGGCGCGCGTCGCCCGGAAGCTGGCGGGAGTACTGCCAGAGGAGATCGCCGGTGACTGCGTTGAGCGCCTGAACTTTGTCGCCGTAGCTATCGACGAACAAGACGCCGTCGTGCTCGAGCGGAGTGGCTTCGTTTTGTCCGTTGGGGAGCGACCACGCCCAGGCGACGCGAAGAGAGCCGACGTTGCTCTTGGTGATCTGTTTCAGCGGGCTGAAGCCGTAATCGTCATAGGTGCGCCGCCAGACGAGCCATTCGCTCGCGGGCGGATTGTCGAGAAGCGCATCCGTGACGGGCGTGATTTTCTCCAAGGGATTGGGGAGAACCACGGGCGGCATCGGCGGAGCGAGAGGAGACAACGGCATCATCGGCGCGGAGCGTTGCGTCGCGCCGCGCGGAACGGTCATCGAGGCGAGCGCAGTGGTGTCGGTCGGAAGCGGAGCGTCGCCGGGCTGAACGCCGTTCGTCAGAAGGATGTGGGCGACGATCTGCGCGGTGGTTTCCGGCGAGAGGCTGCCCGGGTTCGCAGGAGGCATCTTCGTGCTGATATAGGTGAATAGCGCCTCGGCGGTTTTTCCGCCCCAATTCTGGCTGAACGAATTGCCACGCAGCGAACTCGCGATTTCGCCGCCGGCGAGATCGGTGCCGTGGCACGAGGCGCAATTTTGCGCGTAGGCGAGCTTGCCTTTGGCCGCCTGATCCGCCGTGTAGGTAGCGATCTTGCGGCTGTTGACCGCCTGAGCCTCGATTTGCGGGCACAGCGCGAATGCGGCGACGAGCACGCCGATCCCGAAGAAGCAGCTGCGAACGACGGCTTTCCGCGGAGTCATGAACTTCCCCCAGACCTGCATTCTGGAAACGCGCGCACGGTCTGGAGCGAAGGCGCGGCGGATTTCCAGTTTTCCGCCGTGCATTCCATCATTATTGAGTTGAAAAGGCTAGGACAAACGTTGTGATGGGCCGTCGCCGAAAAGTTCTCGAAGACGATTGGACCGATACGCAAAGACATTTCGGACATCCCGCTCGACGAATAGTTTGTTGACGAGTGCGCCTCCCAGCGGGGCGTATCGTACGTGGTCTTCACACGAGGTTCCACCCGAGTCTTCCATAAATCGGTGTTCATGAATCCACATGCGATAGGGGCCGCGAACCTGCTCGTCGACGAAGCGGTGCGGCGGATCCCACACGGTAATCCGGCTCTGCCAGAGAATCGGAATGCCTCGGATCTTCAGCCGATAATCGATTCGCGTGCCAGGACGCATTTCGATTGGCACCGGCGTGATGACCCGAAACTGCAACCACGGCGGAGTGAGCTCCTCCAGATTGAGCGCGTCGGCGAAGAACTCGAAGATGTCTTGCCTTGGACGCGGCAACCACAGCTTCGCTTCAAAATGGAAACTCCTCATCGATTGACTCGTTCTGGCGCGTAGATCCGCAGGTATTCTTTCACGTGGAGTTTCCGTGCCGCATTCGTCGAACTCACGTAACGGACCGTGCTGAAAATCGGCCGCTCAGGTCCCAAGGATGGACGTAGCGGCCGAGGCACCAGGAGACGCCGCTGTAAGAATTTGGATCGCGGCTGCCGCTCTCCCGCGGAAATTGCCAGCGCAATGCTTCACGAGTGACGACGGGCTTGCGAGGGCGCCGGCTCCATTCAACGGCACGATCGAGAGCAAAATTCCAGCGCGTCCTTCTCGCCGCGATCATCCAATGGAGGACGTAGTCCCCGTTTTCACGGACGGCGGCTTCATTGCAAGCGCGGATGCGAATGTCGGGCACGGAAATCAATGCGATGTGCCAGGAGCTTGGTAGACAAACGTCAAGAGTTCAGCCGCCAAATTGAGAAATTGAGTGCTGCCGCAAAACCAACCCAGAGCATGTAAGGTACTAACAACCAGCCCGCCGCCGGCAATATTTTCCAGAATTCGATTGCTGTTGCCAAAATGGCAAACCATAGGAGGATGATTTCAGCAAACGCCGCCCCGGGCGATCGCAACGCAAAGAACGCTGCCGACCACGCGACGTTAAGCAGGAGTTGCAACAGGAAGAGTTCCATCGGAGCGGCCGTGAGTCCGATCTTCCGCCACACCAGCCAAGCAGCGACTGCCATAGCCACGTACAAGAACGTCCAAACAGGAGCAAATAGCCAATTGGGCGGAGTCCAGCTGGGTTTGCCTAAACTGGCGTACCAGGGCCGAAGCGCTGGCGTGGTCATCAACGATCCTAGCGCTCCGGCTCCAAGGCAAAATGCGATGCAAACAATGAGTCGCACGTAGCTATCGCGAACGCTGAGGCGCCGGTTCGGCGTGCCACCGGTGCTGAATTGCCTTCCAGCCCAGCGCCTGGTAGAGTCCCGCCAGAGCAACAAGCCCGTACACAACTGCGCTGAACGCCGACACCTCCCCAAACTTCATGCCGAAGACGGCTGCCACGAGATCAAACCGAGCGACGGCCACCAATCCCCAGTTGAGTGCGCCGACGACCACGAGGATGGTTGCGAGAACGTCCAATTTCTTCATGATCATTTCCTCCATGCTTTGCTTCGTTTCGTTGACTGCGTCTTTAACTATAGAGAAAATAGGTTTGACAGCAAGGAAAATAGGACCCAGATCTGAACTCGAGTGATCCGGGGTCAAATTTTCGCGAGCTTTTTGATTCCTAGTTAAATACGGAGGAAATTCGTGCTTTCTGAGACGCTTGCCCGGGGATTGAGCGAGTACTCTATTGGAGAAAAGCTGCACGCACTGCGCCTGAGGAAAAAGATGGGGCTCGTTGAATTGGGTCGGCACACGGGTCTTTCCGCGGCCATGCTTTCGAAGGTCGAGCGCGGAAAACTGTTCCCGACGCTGCCGACGCTGTTACGCATCGCGCTGGTGTTCAGCGTCGGCTTGGAATATTTCTTTACGGATGACAAGAAGCGGCATGTAGTCGCCATCGTGCGACGCGCTCAGCGGAAGCGTTTTCCAGAGCGGCCAGATGGACGCGATATTTCCTTCCGCTTCGAATCGCTGGACTTCACCGCAGTGGAGCGCAAGCTGAACGCCTACCACGCCGAGTTCGAGCCCCTGCAGCGCGGGAAGGCCCGCCCACATCATCATCCCGGAGTGGAGTTCCTGTCTGTCCTTCGCGGGAAACTGGAACTACACATCGGAATGGACGATCACATTCTCAAATCCGGAGATTCGATCTATTTCGACTCGTCGGTGCCACATTCCTACAGAAGGGCCAGTCAGAAACCGTGCAGCGCAATCGTGGTTACCGCGCCGTGAGCGATCCGTGCCGTGTAGTCCAGCGCGCTCAAGGTAAATTCAAATGATTGGCGGGCTCAATTCCCCGGCGTCGAATTGCGCCTATCGAGAGTGAGGCCCTTCCGAGAACTTTGCCTGACGGAGAGTCCGCGACATATGGCACACTGACTGACCTTTGACCGAAAATATTGGGAGGATTTGGTCAGACCCATGGATAGACGTATCAAGGTTGCGGTGCTCGATGATTATCAAGGCGTTGCCCTGGAGCTGGCCGATTGGTCGACCCTCGAGGGCAAAGTGGACATCACAGTGTTTCGCGACCATGTGTCGGACCCCGCCGGAGTCGTCGAACGGCTGAAGCCATTCGAAATCGTGTGCGTTATGCGGGAACGAACGCCGCTGTCGCGGTCGATCATCGAGCAGTTACCAAACTTGAAGCTCATCGTGTCGACAGCGGTGCGCAACGCTTCGATTGACCTGGCGGCCGCGAAGGAGCGCGGCATCATCGCTTGCGGAACTCTCTATTCGTCACACGCGACGTCCGAACTGACATGGGGTCTGATTCTCGCTCTGGTGCGGAACTTGCCGGGTGAAATTGCTTCGGTGCGGCACGGGGGATGGCAGATTTCGGTCGGGGGCGATCTGGAAGGGAAGACGATCGGAATCGTGGGACTTGGAAAACTCGGCACGCGGGTCGCCGCAGTTGCGCGCGCGTTTGGAATGAACGTGCTGGCATGGAGTCAGAATCTGACGCGCGAGGCGGCCGAGCAACGTGGCGTCCGGTTCGCCAGCAAGGAGCACCTGTTTCGGGAGTCGGATATTGTGACGATTCATCTCGTGCTGAGCGCCCGCACGAGGGGAATCGTCGGCGCGACGGAACTCAACTGGATGAAGCCGACCGCGTATCTGGTGAATACGTCGCGCGGCCCACTGGTTGACGAAGACGCGCTCATCGAAGCACTGAAGAACCGCACGATCGCTGGCGCGGCGCTCGACGTTTACAATGCCGAGCCGCTGCCGGAGTCGCATCCATTCCGCTCGCTCGATAACGTGCTTGCGACGCCGCACATCGGCTTCGTTTCGCTGGAAGGGTACAAGATTTTCTATCGCGGCGTGGTGGAAGACATTGCCGCTTGGCTCAGCGGCAGTCCCGTACGAGTGATGAACGATTGAGGGTTTTGAGCTTCTCGATCGCCAGGATCGTGACGATCGATCACACGTAGCGAGCTGCAAGAAATGGAGGCTGGACGTTGGACTCATCGCAAGCTGTGCGAGCCTCGGCCATGGCGCGCCTCAATCGGCTTCCGGTTACTTCATTTCACCGGCAACTCACGTGGCTCTTGGGCCTGGTCTTTTTCTTCGACATGGCTGACATCAATACGTTTTCGTTCGCGGCTCCGGCCATCCTGAAGGCTTGGCACCTTTCAATTTCGACCGTCGCCGTCCTGACGTCCGCGACGTTTGCGGGGATGTTCGCGGGATCGACGATGGGCGGCTGGTTTTCCGATCGGGTCGGCCGGAAGAAGGCGCTGGTTCTCACGACCCTGTGGTACGCGGGCTTCTCATTGCTCAACGCGTTCGTTTGGGAGCCGGTCGGGTTGTTCGTGACGCGAATGCTCACGGGCGTCGGAATTTCAGCGATGACGGTGGTCGGCATCACGTACATCAGCGAGTTGTATCCAGCTCGCGTGCGAGGCACTTACCAGGGCTGGGTGATGGCCATCGGATTGTGCGGCGTTCCGGTGACAGCGTACGTAGCGCGATTCTGCGTCCCTGTGGCTTCGTGGGGCTGGCGCCTTGTGTTCGTTTGGGGCTCGCTGGGCATCATTCTTCCGCTTTTCTCCGGCGTGCTCGAGGAATCGCCGCGTTGGCACGAGAATCATGGCCGGTTCGCGGATGCGGATGCCGTCCTCGATCGAATTGAAAATCGCGCCCGCGCCGAAAGCGGCACGCTGCCGTCGATCTCAGAGACAGTCACCGCAGCACCTCGCCGCGGCAAGTACGCCGAGCTTTTCGCGCCGTCGTACGCGCCACGCACGATCATGCTGATCATCGCCTGGATTTGCTTCACACTGGGGTTCTACGGCTTTACTTCATGGGTGCCCACGCTACTAGTGGCGCACGGTTTTTCGCTCGTGCATTCGCTCACATGGTCGTCCGCGATGTCTCTCGCCACGGTGCCCGGCGCCGGGCTTGCGGCGCTCATTTCGGACCGATGGGATCGCAAGTGGCTGATTATTCTGGTGGCGCTATTGATCGCGGCGTGCGGATTGATCTACGGGCTCACGTTTGAAATTAGCACGATCGTGATTTTCGGATTTCTGGTGGAAATGTTCCTGCACACATTTGCGCCTCTGCTCTATACGTACACGGCAGAGTCCTTTCCTACCGAGATTCGTAATTCGGGGATGGGCTTGACGTACGGGACGGGCCGACTCGCGAACGTCTTCGGCCCGCTGATCGTGGCTTTCTTATTCAATCACTATGGATACACAAGCGTGTTCGTGTACATCGCGATGAGTTGGGCGCTACTGGCAATCACGATCGGGAGTTTCGGAGCGAGGAGCCGGGCGCTCGTGTAGATCACGCGGAGTTGTTGCCAACGTCCGCGTAAGAAAATGAAACGAAAGAGGAAGAATGGCTCCCCGACCTGTACGATTTGCGAACCTTCAGATTTGAGTTCTTTACTTGCCTTCGAAAGAAAAAAGCCGCTCGAAGTGAGCAATAAGCGCGAGGGCCGATATTCTTTTTCGATCGCTTTTCAACTTATCGGCTCTTTTTGCGCCATCGATTCAAAACCTCACTCGTGGACTGAGGACGATCTGGTCACCCTGCGTGATCTCTCCAAAGTTGCGGAAGCCTATACCGCGTTGGGAGGGGCACGACGCGCTGAAACTGCGGCGCGACCGACAGGCAGCGAGAGTGGTCACGGTCGCGGCGACCCAATGCACGCCATCAGCACAGGTATCCGCTGCGCCACGCGCATCTTACAACGCGGTGACGAGCGTATGAGCGAAACTGAACGCGCACTTCTTCTCCGCATCGTCAAGTATTTGAGCCAAGAACGTGCTAGCGATAAGGGAGCTTTCCCTCTCTCTCGCAAACAGCATCCACCGGGTTACTCCGATGCCTCGGGACAAGATATGATTGCTGTGGTCTCTATCTCGATCAATAGATCAGGCCGGCAGAGAATGGCCTGGATACCCGTGGACGCCGGCAAGGGATCAAGCCCTTGTTGGTTGAAAAACTCTGTCCGGATTTCGTTGAAAGCCGCGTAATCGCGCTCAATGTCCCGCAGATAGCACGTCGTGCGGACTACGTCCTTCCAACTGGCACCTTCGGACTCCAGCAGCGCCGTAATGTTGCGGTAAGTTCGCAAAGTCTGTGCCCTGAAATCACCGGCGTGGACGGTCAAGCCGTTCTCGTCGATGCTGGCGGCACCAGAAATGAGGAGAAGGGTGACGCCCTTGGTGTCCAGGCGCAGACCTCGAGAAAACGATGATGGACGGGGATAGCAGTAGGCTTCATTCAAAACTTCGGGCGCAGTTATGGCGCGTTTCCTGACTGGTCCTTTTTCGGCGCGCTGCCCTACCATGGCTTCCGTTGTCGACCGCAGCGTGCTCATAGGTATAACCTCCGTTTTGGGGGGACAACAAAATATCCTCGCGGTTCCAAGGATCTTCAGGCCGCGACGCGAAAACCATCCGGATCCTTGCCACGAACACGCCGCCACCACACTTGAAAACACGGGACGTTGACGGTAACAATGAAAAGCCTTCGCAACTTGCCTTGCGGACACTGCAATGGTCGCACGCCGTGCCATGAATGTGGCGTGCGCTGGAAGAACAGACTTCCATTCCCGAGTGGTTCCAGCGCGGCAGCAACGCGCAAGTCATCGAAGCTCGGAGCAGAATGGGTCTTGAATCGCCGGTCGCTGTCGAGGATCAGAATCTGGCCTCCCCAACCGGGGTCCCAATCTGTTTCCGTATTGAAATAGAAGATATGGGTTGCCAGCTTGCGAGCTGCATCGCAATGCGGCGACACCGCACAACCCTCCCACGCGTAATACCATTCGAACGTGGGGATGAATGTTCTCGGACCCAGCATCTGGCGAAGGAAAGACTGGTACACCTCGCCCTGAAGTTCCGCGATGAATTCCTTCCAAGGCTCCGCCACCTCCAAGCCCGGGTGGTAGTGCAGCAAGTAGCGCTCGTGCGGGGCCTGCCCGTAGGCGCGTTTAATGCCGACTTGTCGGTCGAACCATGAGACCTCGGGCAGTGTTCGGCGCAGGTTTTCGTAGCCTTCTTGTGTTAATGAACCCTCTATCTTGATCCATGGATAGGGCTGCTGAGCCTGGAAAGCTTCTGGAGAAATTGCGCCGAGGCGCTCGCGGTTCAAATATTCCATCAAATACCTCACCCATCCGACGAGCTATCTGCCAGATTCTTGGCTTTGCTTGTCGTGAAACCGTTCGCCCTGCATATTGCCGACTCGCCTAAAGAGCAGAATTCAGCTGCGCTGCTCGAGTGCAGTTGCGCGCGCGCCGTTGCTATCGAACACACCAGCGCGCAATGTTGCTGCATCTATATGCCGCCATAGCATCTTCGTCAGTGATCTGGGTCACACGATTAGCCCGGATTTCCGTTTTGAGTCTCTGCTTCGCCCGAAGGCCTAGCCGTCCTGCTCGGTCGTGTCAAAGGCGAGTCGCCCTGGCGCTTTTCCGGTGGGAGTGCGGCTCGTCGGGTTCGGACTGCACGACATCACCTCGGAAGCGAGCGGCGAGGCTAAAAGCGCGATTCGTGCGAAAATGGGCTCACCGGTGCTAGTTGGATCCGGACTCGTCTTGTAAGGCAGACGTTTCTCGCAGATATGGAGAAGACTTTCGCATGAGCACACATTCCGCAACCGCAGCTCTAGCCCTGGCGTTGGTCCTGGCCATCGGCTGCAATAAGAGTGACCAATCCGCGCAGCCAGCTGCGACGCCGCCGATTGCGCCAAGTATGGCCGCAGCGCCAACAGTGAATTCCGGCGCGCCCGCATCAAACAGCGATTCCGACTTGATCCGGCAGGCGGTCGAGGATCACTTGCGGAACAACCATGGGATCAACATGTCCGCGATGGATATGAGCGTGGACTCGGTGAGCGTGAACGGAGATCAGGCCCAAGCGATGGCCACGTTCCGACTGAAGCAAGGCGGCACCGGCATGGCCATGACGTATTCGCTTGAACGGCACGCGAATGGCTGGCTCGTCGTGACCAGCCGGCCGAGCGGCGGCCAAATCGTGTATCCGCCGATGGATAAGACTCACTCAGGGACGGGTGCGAGCCCCTCTGCTCCCACCGTGCCCGACGTTGCCGATTTCCTCAAGAACCACCCCGCGCCGAACAAAAATTGAAGCTAGCGGATTGGCTAATCCGGCTTGCTAGGACTTCGGCCGGCTGCGAACCTTCAACCAACAGGTCGAACGCCACAGCCGCATCCATCACCGGCAAAACAGGCCTCGATTCAGACGCTCAAAGAGCAAACGCCAGCATCGGATTTCGAGGTGGTGGGGCACAGAATTGGGCACACTCGCAGGCTTCGCGCGTGCGAGAGCTTGGTAACTGATAGAGAAGAATGGCTCCCCGGGCTAGATTCGAACTAGCAACCCTTCGGTTAACAGCCGAATGCTCTGCCGTTGAGCTACCGGGGAGCAGCGTGAAATCGCCGCAAGAGGCGCGGACACTCGCAAAAGTGTAGATGACGCGCACAGTGGAGTCAACGCGGCCCCGAGGTTGGTTCCGGGCGAGCTGCAAGGAAATAGCTCAGGCTGCGAAGCCTTCTATCCAGTTGGGGCAACCGAGCGGATCGGACTTCTCGAAATTCGAGGAATTATTGAAGCCTCTGGGTGGCGGCGTCGTGGCCGATGAGGTTCTCGAAAATGGCGAGGACGTGCTGGCGATACTTGACGACGCGTTCGAGAACGGGCCGAAGTTCCGGGGCGCGCACCGTTTCCTTATCCCATTTGGCGAGCACGGTCGCCGGGACCGCGATATCGCGGCGCAACTCCTCGGCCGTATGGCCGCGCAGGAACAAGCCGTAGAAAAAGGCGGCTTCTCGTTGTGGGAACTGGAAGTCCTGCAACGCCTCGTCGAGCGGATTGGGCACGGTCGCCATGGGCAAAAATGCAGTTTACAGATTTCGGCGCAGCCGTCAAGAGTCCTAGCCGCCTAAGGGCCAATATGGAGATATCGGCTGTAGCCAAAAAAGCATGAGACGCCCCGGCCGATAAACCGGGTTGCCCGGCGCCAGCTTGGTACCGGTAAGATCGAGGGACTGGGCCGCAACTTTTCGCGCTTACCTGTGTTTTACGTGCATGGCTCGCGGCAGGGCGCGCCGGGACACGCGTCCGGTTGCCGGGCCGGGTTGTATTGATTGCACGCACCCCCACTAGGAGGCTCGACCCCATCGAGCCTCCTAGATTCTCGTTGGCTTCTCGCCCTGCACGCCTCCATTGACGACTCGCGCAAGTCGTCCGCGAGTGCTGAAATCTTCCCGCCCGTATCGGCGTTACTTTAGGTAGGGAGAATCGAGCATGAAACGGACCCGAAGCGGAGCGATCCTTTTCGTTGCAGCGGCGCTGATGCTGGCGACGTCCGCCCGCGCGCAGCAACCGCCCAGGCCACAGGGCGATTCGTCGCACAGCCAGGGCGGAATGGCGGGCACGGATGTGAGCGATATGGAGCGCGAAACCGAGCAGTATCCGGAGGCCGCGCGGACCGCGAACGATGAAATGTCCATGGGCTCGATGGACATGAATCCGCACATGTTCATGACCGAGCTGCAGCCATCGAATCCAGGCGACCAGGAACGCGCCCAGGAAATTCTCGACATCCTGCGCAAATCAATCGGAAAGTATAAGGACTACCGCGTGGCTCTCGCGGAGGGCTACCGGATCTTTCTCCCCAAAGTGCCGCAGCAGCAGTATCACTTCACGAATTACCGGTACGCGTTCACGGCCGCGTTCCTTTTCAACCCGGCGCATCCGACCTCGCTGCTCTACAAGAAGGGCGGCGAGGGCTACGAGCTCGTCGGCGTGATGTACACGGCGCCGAAGAGCGCGACGGAGCAGCAGTTGAACGACCGCGTTCCGCTCAGCGTGGCGCGGTGGCACGAGCACGTGAACCTCTGCATCCCTCCCAAGGGCACGCCGTTGCAGCAAGCGGACTGGAAGCAGTTCGGCCTGGCCGGTTCCATCGCCACGAAAGACGCATGCGACCAAGCGGGCGGCCGCTGGATTCCGCAGATTTTCGGCTGGATGGTGCACGTCTATCCATTCGAGAGCGATCCAAACAAAATCTGGGCGCATTAGACGGGCAGTGGCTATTGCGAGGATGTTCGTGAATTCCTGGGACTGGCTGTATCGCCGAGTAAAATTCCTGATGATTCCTGCGATAGGCCTTTATCTGTTTGTTTTCGTCCAGATGATGGCCGCTGCACCACCAAATGAAGCGTGCGACCCTCCGCAAAGCTTGCAGCGTGAAATTGCAAGCAAGTATCCGGGGGCAAAGCTTGTCAGTTTGTTGGACCTCGATGATGACGATAGGGGGTTCTTTCAAAAGGACCACGGCGATAACTGTCCCGGCCTGGTGAAGGTTGACTTCTACGGTGATGGCAATCCAACCCTAGCCCTCGTCTTGATCACAAAGGACGGAGCGGAGGACAACACCCGACTCATTGTGGCCCACCAGGTTGGGCAGACGTGGAAGATGAAGCTGTTGGACACGGGCGGTGCGTCTGTACCAGTCGTCTGGAGCCAAGGCCCAGATGAGTATCGGGATGTGTATGGCGAAAAGACAATTCGGGCGACAAGACCCGTTATCGTCTTTTGCAAATATGAGGCATGGGCGATCGTTTACGCTTGGACAGGGAAGCAGGTCACAAAGGTTTGGATTATGGATTAAAGCAGACTGTGCTTTGGTTGAAGGGCGGCTATCAGAGCGGATCTCTCAGGCTCTCCATTTCCTTCCGTCGATTGACCAGCAATGTGGAGATGTGTACGGCGGGCTTCCCGACAAGAAAATCGGGAAGCCCGGTTAAGAGAGCCGTCGATGAGCTAGGAGACGCCCTTCGGCTCACGCTGTTCGCTCAGGGTGACAATCCTCGTCGGATTGTCAAATGACGGCGTCCGTGTTCGTTAGTGCTTTGCGGCGGCGAAGTTTGCTGCGACTTGCTCCCAGTTGATGACGTTCCACCACGCCTCGATGTACTCGGGGCGGCGGTTCTGATATTTCAAGTAGTAGGCGTGTTCCCAGACGTCGAGACCGAAGAACGGCTTGCCGCCGTCCATGATCGGGTTGTCCTGATTCGCGGTGGATTCGATGACCAGCTTGCCGTCGCGAAAGAGCAGCCACGCCCAACCGGAGCCGAAGCGCGTGGTGGCCGCCTGATTGAATTTTGTCTTGAACTCGGCGAAGGTGCCGAACGCACTCTTGATGGCGCTTCCGAGATCGCCCGAAGGTTCGCCGCCTCCGCCCTTTTTCATGATCTTCCAGAACATCGAGTGATTCACGTGGCCTCCGCCGTTGTTGCGCACGGCGGTGCGGATATTTTCAGGATCCTTGCTGAGTTGCGCGATCAGTTCCTCGGCGGTGAGTTTCTGGAGGTCGGGGCTGCTTTCGAGAGCCTTGTTGAGATTCGTGACATAGGCGTTGTGGTGCTTGTCGTGATGGATCTCCATGGTCTTCGCGTCGATGTACGGCTCAAGAGCGTCGAAGGGGTACGGAAGATTCGGCAATGTATGACTCATCTGCGGAGCGGCTCCTTGTGCTGAAGTAGCTGACATTATCTACCTCCTGAATTCCGGCTAATGCGCCATAATTATACGCGCCTGGCCGGGTACCGTCGAACCGGCGCGAAAGATTCTCAGGAGAGCCTTCCGGAGGTGCCGATGTCACACGCCGAACACGAAGAGAAGCATTTCACCGCGACGGCCGCGGTGCGCGACATCGTGATTGGAATGTCGGACGGACTCACGGTGCCGTTCGCGCTGGCCGCCGGCCTTACGAGCGCGGCCGCCGCGATTGCGAAGGGCACGGGAATCATCGTGACGGCGGGATTCGCGGAAATCGCAGCGGGCTCGATCGCGATGGGACTCGGCGGATATTTGGCGGCGAAGACGGACTCGGAGCATTATGCGTCCGAGCTTGAGCGCGAATATCGCGAGACGGTCGAGCTGCCCGAAATCGAGACGGAAGAGGTCGCGAAAGTATTTCGCGACTACGGGCTGTCCGAGGCGCAGATGCAGCCGATCGTCACGGCAATCACCGGGGACCAGAAGAAGTGGGTGGATTTCATGATGCGGTTCGAGCTGGGGCTTGAGGAACCGGACCCCGCTCGCGCGGGCCGCAGCGCGGCGACGATTGCGGCGTCGTACATCGTCGGTGGGCTTGTGCCGCTCGCGCCGTACATGATCATGCATGAGATACGACCGGCGCTGTGGGTGTCGGTCGGCGTGACGCTGCTCGCGCTGTTCGTCTTCGGCTCGATCAAGGGATACTTTACCGGCGTGCGGCCCTGGCGCGGCGGCGCGCAGACCGTGCTCGTAGGAGGCTTGGCGGCTGCTGCGGCGTTCTTTATCGCTCGGCTCATCAGCTAACGGATTGTGTTGCTCGCGATTTCATTGCCGCTCGCCGAAATGCGAGGGAATAGGCAAAATCCTCCCGAGCTTCAATTGGCAGAGCCGAATCAGTTTGTTACGCCCCCGTGAATTAAGGCCGCATCGCAAGTTCGCCGTGACGCTGCGACCGCAATCTGCATCTATAATAGGAGTAGTAAGACCGGGCGTGCCTGCGACGTGAAATCCACGGTAAAATTGAGTCGTGGCGCGAGCGATACCGAAATCCGGAGATTTACGTCTAACGCACTTATAGGCCCCACCGCCGGAGCGGCACTGGGGTGAAGTGAAGAAAAGGGAGAGACAGAACATGAAGAGCAGTCAATTGCATATTCCGCGCTGGGTAGCCACGCTGGTGGTCGCGGCGGCACTGATCGGCGGCGGAGTTCTCGCAGTCGGATTGAGAAATTGGTCGGACCACCCGGTGTTCGGCGCGTCGAATCTGGAGCTGACGATGGCGCGCAACACGGAGCCTGTTCCGCTCGGGACGTTCACGAACGGTTTTGCGGCGGTGTTGAAACCCGCGCTTCCCGCAGTGGTGAATATTCACACTTCGAAGGTCGTGAAGATGCGGGGATCTCAGAATCCGTTCTTCAACGACCCGATGTTCAAGCAATTTTTCGGCGATCAGTTCGGCGGATCCGAACCGCGTTCGGAGCGCGAGCGGAGTCTCGGCTCGGGCGTGATCGTTACATCGGACGGGATGATCCTGACGAACAACCACGTGATCGATGGAGCCACGGACATCAAGGTGGATCTCAGCGACAAGCGTGAGTTTCAGGCCAAGTTGATTGGCAGCGACGCGAAGACGGATATCGCCGTTCTGAAGATCGACGCCACTAACTTGCCAACTCTCGCCATCGGTGATTCCTCGAAGCTGCGCGTGGGCGACTTGATCTTCGCGATCGGCGAGCCCTACGGTCTCGGCGGAACGGCGACGATGGGGATCGTGAGCGCCACGGGGCGCGGCGATCTCGGCATCGAGAATTATGAGGACTTCATCCAGACCGATGCGGCCATCAATCCCGGAAACTCCGGCGGGGCGATGATCGATTTGCACGGGAATTTGATCGGCGTCAACACCGCGATTCTGGCCGAAGGTGGCGGAGGGAATCAGGGAATCGGCTTCGCGATTCCGATCAACATGGCGCGGGCGGTAATGGAGCAGATCGTCGCGCATGGGAAAGTCGTGCGCGGCTATCTGGGACTGTTTCCGCAGGACGTGACGCCGACGCTCGCGAAGCAGTTCGGATTGCCGCAAGCGGGCGGCGCGCTCGTCGGTGAGGTTTCGCCGGATACGCCAGCCGCGCGAGCGGGAATCAAGCGCGGCGACGTGATCTTGCAGCTCAATGGCCAGCCAGTTACTTCGGCGAACGATCTCCGGTTGCACATCTCGCAGTTGGCGCCAGGAACCAACGTCAAGCTGCAAATCTCGCGCGACGGAAAGACGCAGGATGTGAGCGTCGCGTTGGGCGAGCTTCCGGAAAAGGCCGAAGCCGCGAAGGCGTCGGAAGCCGGCAGCGGCGGTCTCGACGGAGTCGACGTGCAGGAATTGACGCCGGACATCGCGGAGCAACTCCAGTTGGCGCCAGGAACCCGCGGAGTCGTGGTGAGTAACGTCGATCCAGCGAGTGCTGCAGCGGCCGCCGATCTACAACGCGGCGACGTGATTCAGGAAGTCAACCATAAGCCGGTTGCCAACATCGAACAATACAAGCAGGCGCTGGCTTCGGCAGGAAAACAGTCAGTGCTTCTGCTGGTGAATCATCAGGGCGTAACGGGCTACATGGTGATCGAACCGCGCTAGGCGGGGTCATCCAAAGGATCGGAAGAGCGGAGCACGGCACCCCAGCCGCGGCGCTCCGCTCTTCCGGCATTGTTGTCAGGCAAGCGTCTCGGTCGCACACGATTTTTCCAGCGCGCCCAGGATGAGTTAGCATTTGTATTAGCGTCGGCCCAGGAATTGAATGCTAGACACGGGACGATGCCGCAACCAAAACGCATCGACCGGGTTGATGCAGTGTCGGGACATGCGCCACGGATACAGCCCGCGGGCGGAGATCGGTCAATCGCGGTGAGTGGCCATAACCACAATTTATTGGGTTGTCACTTTCAGCACGACAGGCGGTAGAATGGTACTTGGGTCCTATTCTCCCCAGCCCTTCGATCTAGTACTTAAATACTGTGCGCTACAACTGTACCCGCGCGCACGAATCAGCCTCCAAGGGCATTCGGGGTGAATCGTTATGGCACCGGTAAAGAATCGAGCCGTCTTTAACGAGTCGTTGCTGCCTGAGGGCAAGCAGCGGTTCGGATTTTTTGGCGCGGGCTTCGGACTCCAGTGCGTCGCCCTGGCGGCCCTGATTATCATTCCGCTGTTCATGCCCCAAAAGTTTCAGGCGATGCAGCACTACTGGGTCACTCCGCTTGAGGCGCCTGTAATCGAGGCGTGGAAGCCGCAGCCACCGCCGAAGCCCGTGATCGTGAAGCGGGAAGTTGTCAAGCAGCCTCCCAAGGAACTTCCGAAGCCGGAAGTTGTCGAAGTGCCCAAGCCAAAGATTTATAATCCTGTCTTCACGACACCTGTGATCAAGCCGGCCGCGCGGAAGGTGCAGGCGCCAACCGCGGTCGAAGTCGCGAAGGTATTGCCGGACATGTCGATGGGAAGCTCGGCGGTGCCGACTTTGAGGAAGCCCCGAGAGGCTGTGCAGACGGGCGGATTTGGCGATCCCAACGGAGTGCCGGCGAACGGCAAGACGGATCGTAATCCCAACATCACGCAGTTGGGAGCCTACGACATGCCGACGGGCCCGGGTAACGGCAACGGCACGGGTGGCGCGAAGGGTGCCAAAGGCGTGGTTGCCAGCACGGGATTTGGCAACGGTGTTGCAGTTGGAGGTCCTGGCGGCGGAGGCCACGGCAGCGTTCAGGCTGGTATGTTTGACCAGCAGGCTGCGGCGGCTCCGAAGGTGAAGCAGGCAGCCGTCGTCTCGAATACGAAGCCGGTCGAGATTTTGTCAGTGCCCAAGCCGGTGTATACCGACGAGGGCCGGGCCAAGAAGATCGAGGGGGATGTTCTCGTGCAAGTCGTTTTCACGGCGTCGGGTGATGTGAAGGTGCTCCGCATCGTGCAGGGCTTGGGCTATGGGCTGGATGAATCCGCCGAGTCCGCGGCCCGCCAGATTCGCTTCAAGCCCGCGGAGCAAGACGGCCAGCCGGTGGATTTCCCCGCAATTGCACACATCAAGTTTGCATTGGCGTACTGAAAGGGGATTGCGATGCGCACGTGGAAAAATCTTTCTCTCTCATTGGTCCTTGTAGGTTCTCTTGCGGGCGCGGCCGGAGCGCAGACGCAGACGGCGGATCAGACTCAGCCGCAGGCCGGTGTCTCGACTGCGAGCCCGGTCACGACCGTAAACCAGGCGATCGACCGCATCATTGCGCGCGAGCACGACGAGAACGCGACCATTCGACGCTATAACCCGCTCGTCGAGACCTACATTCAAGACATGAAGGCCGATAAGGACATGGGCACCATACCGGTCAAGGACCATTATTTCCTCGGCCAGGCAAATCTTGCCAAGGGCGTGGTGGACAACTCCATGCTCCAGAAGAAAAAGGGCAAGCTCGACCAGATGAATCCGATCTCGCATCTGAGCGGTTTCTTCGACACCGGGTACGTACCCGAGGGCTTTCTCCAGATGATTTATCTGGACACCACCGCATTCGACCGTTCGCACTACCAGTTCGACTATGTGGGACGGGAATTCCTTGGCGAAGTCCGCTGCCTGGTGTTTGACGTGACGCCGCTGCCGAAATCGGGCAAAGGACGCTTCAAGGGCCGCGTCTGGGCGGAAGATCAGGGATTCACAATCGTCCGATTCAACGGCGTGTATACGCCCCTTTCGGGAATCAACGGCTTCAACCTGCATTTCGATAGCTGGCGGCTGAACGTGCAGCCGGGGCTCTGGCTGCCTTCGTTTGTCTTCAGCCAGGAATCGGACCTGAAGGATATTCTCGGAAACAAGATTCACTTCAAGGCGCAGACGCGGCTGTGGGGCTACGATTTGCAGAACATCGGCCGCGAACAGGAATTCAGCGAGCTGACGATCGAATCGCCCACCGCGATTCAGGATCAGGCCGCGACCCAACAGGACAAGTCCCCGATCGAAGCGGAGCGCGAATGGCAGCATCAGGCCGAAATCAACGTGATCGATCGCTTGCAGCGCACGGGCTTGCTGGCGCCTCCGGGAGCGATTGACAAGGTGCTCGAGACCGTCGTCAACAACGTCGAGGTCACCAACAACCTCGACATCGAGCCGGACGTTCACTGCCGCGTGCTGCTCACCGGCACGCTCGAGTCTTTCTCGATCGGCCACACGATCGTCATCAGCCGCGGTCTTCTCGACGTTCTACCGGACGAAGCCAGCCTTGCGACGATGCTGACGCAGGAACTCGCGCAGATCATCGTGACCAAGCCTTCGACCGACCAGTGGGGCTTCAACGACACGACAAACGTCTCAACGGTCGAGGCGCTGAGCCATTTCTCGTTCAAGGACGACCCGGCCGATGTGCAGGCCGCAAGCCAGAAGGCGGTCGAACTGCTGAAGAATTCGCCGTACAAGGATAAGCTTGCTGCGTCGGCGCTCTTCCTGAAGCAGCTCGACGCCGAATCGAAGTCGCTTCCGGCTCTCATCAATCCCCGGCTCGGAAATGGCGTGGTGCTGACGTCCAGCTTGCTTTCCGCCGGACCGCAGCTCCAGCCGGATAAGATCGACCAGATCTCCGCTCTGCCGATCGGGTCTCGCGTGAAGCTCGATCCCTGGAGCGACCAGGTCGAGCTTGTCAAGTCCAAGCCGATCGCGCTGCTCTCGGCACGCGAAAAGATGCCCTTCGAACTTACGCCGTTCATGCCGTTCCTGACCCGGTATCAGAAGCCTGGCGCAGGAGTAACGGCTGATCCGGCAAAGGCGGATTTGGCGAAGAAGGAACAGCAGCACCAGCAACAGCAATAGTTTTCTCCCGCATCTCTGTGAAGCCCGGCGGCGAGTGACCCTCCCGCCGGGCTTTTTTTCTTTGATGATCCCTTTGTTGCGGTACCAGCCGGGCCTTTGGGGCCGTCCCGTCCAAGACCATTTTCAATTCATGCGCGGATGAGGGAAACTCGGATAGCCATGCCGCGCCAATCCCTTCTCGAATACTTCCAGCACGATTCGCGCCCGCCGAATGAGATCGCCGTGGTATGGCGCCGCGGCTATCGGAGGATTCGCTGGTCGTACGCGGAATTGTTCGGAGCGGCGGCGCGATTCAGCTCGGAACTCGCGGATCGCGGCGTGCGAAAGGGCGACCGCGTGCTGCTGTGGGGCGAAAACTCCGGCGAATGGGTTGCTGCGTTTCTTGGATGCCTGCTCCACGGCGCGGTGTCGGTTCCGATGGACGCAATCGCGGACAAGGGCTTCGCGCAAAGGGTCTGCGAGCAGGCTGGCGTGCGGCTCGCGATAGTGGGGCGCGGCCTGTCGGCGCTCGCCGTGCCCGCGACGCTTACGTTCGAGGAGTTTTTCGGAAGCGCGAGCAGCCTTCCGGTGAAAACGCTTTCTCCGGTTCCAGCAGGGCGCAGCGATCCGGTTGAAATCGTTTTTACGTCGGGCACGACGGCCGAGCCGCGCGGCGTCGTGTTGACGCACGGCAACCTGCTCGCGAATCTCGAGCCGATCGAGAAAGAGATTGAGCGCTACCGCCGCTACGAGCGCATCTTTCATCCCTTGCGATTCCTCGATCTATTGCCGCTGAGCCACGTGTTCGGGCAGTTGCTCGGGATCTTCTTGCCGCAGATCGTCGGCGCGACTTCCGTCTTTCTCGACACGCTGAATCCCGCCGAGGTGATCCGCACGATTCGCAAGGAACGCGTTTCGCTGCTGGTCACTGTGCCGAGGCTGATCGAATCGCTGCGGGATCAAATCGAGCGCGACCTCGCGTCGCGCGGCCGCCTGGAAAAATTTCAACGGGATTTCCAAGCGGCGGAGGGAGAGCGCTTCTTAAAGCGGGGATGGCGCTTTCGCGCGATTCACAGGCAGTTTGGGTGGAGATTCTGGGCCGTGGTATCCGGGGGCGCCGCGCTGCCCGCAGCCGCCGAGCAGTTCTGGAGCCGGCTCGGCTACGCGGTGATTCAGGGTTACGGCCTGACGGAGACAACGTCTTTGATCAGCCTGAATCATCCGTTCCGCCTGGGACGCGGCTCGATTGGCAAGGCGCTACCGGGCCTCGAAGTGAAGCTTGCGGAGGACGGCGAAATCCTCGTGCGCGGCGAAAATGTCGCGGCGGGATATTGGAAGGATTCCGGCGTCGTGCCGGTGCTGGACGCCGACGGTTGGTTTCACACGGGTGATCTGGGCGAGCGCGACGCACAAGGAAATTTCTACTTCAAGGGCCGCAGCAAGAATGTGATCGTGACGCCGGAAGGATTGAAGGTGTATCCGGACGACCTCGAAAGGGAACTGCGCAAGGAGCCGGGCGTGCGCGACTGTGCCGTCATCGGCATCGAGCGCGACGGCAACGCGGAAGCCTGCGCCGTGCTCGTGCTGCGAGAAGCCGCGCAGGATGCGGACACCGCCGCCGGCGAAATCGTCCGCCGCGCGAACGAGCGCCTGGCAGGATTTCAGCAGATCCGGCGCTGGCTCGTCTGGCCCGATAAAGATTTCCCGCGGACGCCGACGCAGAAGCCGGTCCTGAGCCGCATCCGCGAATTCGCCGAAACGGAGTCAGGCGCTCGCAAAACGGGCGCGGGGCCGCAGATGGCGGCTTTGAGTCCGCTCTCCGATCTGATCGCGCGTGTTTCACGCGGCAGGCCGCTGCCCGCCGACGCCGCTAGTCTTCAGCTTAGCTCGATCGAGCGCGTGGAGCTGTTTAGCGCGCTCGAAGACCGCTATCAGGTGGATTTGAGCGAGACCGAATTCGCATCGGCGGACTCGTTCAAGGCGCTCGAACGATTGGTCGAGCAGCCCGCGCTGCGTGGAGCGGCGTTTCACTATCCGCGCTGGCCGCAGAGCTGGCCGGTGCGCGCGCTTCGCGCCGTCGTGTGGAACCTGCTGGCTCGTCCCGCGATGCTGATTCTCGGATGGCCGGCGATGCGCGGCCGCGGGAATCTGCGCGGCACGAACGGGCCGGTGCTGGTCGTCGCAAATCACGTTACGTACCTCGACCCAGCGTACATTCTCGAAGCGCTGCCATCGCACCTGCGCGGACGCCTCGCCGTGGCGATGGATGGGGAACGCCTCGAATCGATGCGCCATCCGCCGAAGGGAATGGGATTCTTTGCGGGGTTACCGAGCCGCTTGAATTACCTCCTTGTGCTGCTGGTTTTCAACGTATTCCCGCTGCCGCGCCTCGCCGGTTTCCGCGAAAGTTTCGCTTTCGCGGGCGACCTTGTCGACCGCGGCTGGAGCGTGCTGGTTTTTCCCGAGGGAGAGCTGACGCGCGATGGCCGCATCCAGCCATTCCGCGCAGGGATCGGTTTGCTTGCCACGCGGCTCGGCGTGCCGGTGGTGACAGCGCGGCTGGAGGGTCTCTTCGAGCGAAGGCAGGCGGGCAAGAGTTGGGCGCGGCCCGGTCAGATTCAAGTGTCGCTCAGCGCGCCCGTGCGCTTCGGCGCGGGCGAGACGGCGGAAGGAATCGCTCGCGAGCTGGAGCGCCGCGTCGGCGAGTTGGGCAGCGAGCCTTCGAAGTAGTGGCGCGTTACCGCTGCGCACTTTTGCGTTCGCGCTCGCGCGCGGCGCGGCATCTTCTGCGATACAATTAATTCACGCGTTGGGGGAATGTTTCAGGGAAGGATCGATGATCCATCGCTTCGTCTTTCATAACGACCGCATGTTGCCCATCGAGGACGTGCGGCTTTCGCCGGGGCAGGCCGGCCTGCTGAGCGGCTGGGGACTTTTCACGACCGTCCGCGTGATCGAGGGAATTCCGTTCGCGTTTGAGCGCCATTGGAAGCGGCTCGAGCGTGACGCAGACCGAACGCATTGCCCGTTCCCATTCGATGCGGAGACGGTGCGGGAACAGATGGGCGAGGTCCTGCGCGCCAATCAGGTGCGCGAAGGCTGCGCGCGAATTTACATGGTTTACAACCATCCAGGTCTGTGGCGCAGCGACGAGGATTTTCCCGCAACGGACCTGGTGATCTGCTCGGCCGGATTGCCTCCGCACCGCGAGCCGGTGCGACTATCGGTTCGCGAACACGGGCGGCACGCCGCATCGCCGCTTGCGGGCGTGAAGGTGACTTCCTGGCTCAACAACGTGTGGAATCTCTACGAAGCGCAGCAGGCCGGCCATGATGAAGTGATCTTGCTCAACGAACGCGGCGAAGTGGCCGAATGCACGGCTGCGAATATTTTTTGCGTCACTGGAGGGCGCGTCGCCACGCCGCCGCTTTCGTCAGGATGCCTCGAGGGCGTGACCCGCGGGATTTTGCTCGAAATCGGTCCGCGCGCGGGCATTCCGGTGGAAGAGCAAACTCTGTTTCCTGAAGATCTTCATTCCGCGAGCGAGGTCTTCATCTCCTCGACCAACCGCAACGTGATTGCGGTTGGCGAAATCAGCGGCCGCAAGATCGCCGCAGGCTCCGGGCCGGTGATGGAAAAATTGGGACAGGCCTTTTCAGCGTACGTTCGCGAGTATGTCGAAGCGCGGACGGCTGCGTCCCGCTAGACGCTAGCGCGAATCGCCATCATTTCTTGGTCGTTCAGTGGATCAGTAGCCCCGCCGCGCCGATCGCCACGCCCAGCATCCCTAGCACAGTCCCAAACCCCCAGAAAATGCGCTTGCGCGTCAGTAGCGTAATCGAGCAAATCACCAACGCCGCTTCGAGCATCACCTCGCCGAGATCGAACCGGTCCGCGCGGCGCCGCTCGACCTTCACTTCGTCCTCAGCCTGCTTTGCTTCGGCCTCGATGTCTTTCTGTTCGTCGCGATAGCGCTCGACTTCCTTGGCGTACTTCTCCTTGAGCTTCTCCACCTGGTCGGAATTTTGCAGCGCGAAGACGGATGTTTCATCGAGGAAGAGTTCGTACGTGTGCCGCCGGATGTCCTTGGCCTGATAGTAGGCCCACTGGTCCGTGGCCTTCGTTTGCAGCAAAAGCTCCTCGGTGTGCGCGCGGTGCCCGAGCAGCGAAACCGTGGCGACCAGGACGGCGAGAATCGCCATCGTCACGGTCACGGGCGCGAGGCTGGGATGGTGCGAGCCTTCTTCGGCTTGCTCTTGAAGTTCCTGAATCTCGTCCGGCATGTGCTGTCCTCACTGGAAGAATTGCGTGAATTCAATGCGCGCAAGAGGATATCAGAACTGATTACCCGCGAACCACCAGTCAAGTGCCGCTCAACTGGCCCTTGTTCGGCATGTTCCGGTACAATCCGCCTTGAAAGCGTAAACGAGGAGGCACCCTGCCATGACCGATCTCGCCAGCAAGACCTGCGTCCCATGCCGCGGTGGAACGCCGCCGTTGGCCGGTAAGGAGCTCGATGAACTTGCGAGGCAGGTGCCGCAATGGAAGGTCGTGGACGGGCATCACATCACTCGCACATTCACGTTTCCCGATTTCCGGAAGGCGCTCACTTTCGTGAACAAGGTGGGCGAACTCGCCGAAGAGCAAGGGCATCATCCCGATATTCTGCTGGCATGGGGCAAGGCGGAAATCACCACCTGGACGCACAAGATCAACGGCCTCAGCGAGGGCGATTTTATTCTGGCCGCCAAAATCGATAGGTTCTAGAGCGGTATTGAATCAAGCAGGAAGCGAGACAGCAGGCTGCGGGACGGCAACGGGGAGTTCGAAATGCAGTTTTGCGCCGCAGGGATATTGGTTCGAAATCCGTCGGTCTGCGTCTTTGACGGGTAAGGTTACAAGGCGGGGAAAAGTGATACACCCCATTGCGCTGGGAAGCGTAGTGGGAGATTCGTCGTCGACGGCGCGACTTGCAGTCACGCGACGCAATCTCACGTCTGCGATAAGATTCCGCCGGGATTAAATAGAATGATTCGCTTTAATAATGAGTGACTATATCTCCAGCGTTTGCCGCACGTTGCGATTATCGTTGCGAAGGTTTCACGGCATTAAATCGAGTTAAATCACATTTAATAAGGGCCGCAATTAAAATTCCGCCGAAATCCTGATTCGCGAATCCTTAGTGACCCGTTCCCACCGCTACTTGCGCAAAGAAATCTGACTCGGCTCCGTCGCGACAATCTCGGGCGTTCCCCGATAGGTCGCGATCTTTCCGGTGACGCACACGTCCGCATCCCGATATTGCGTTTCAGGGGAACCGAACTTGCCCCGGTCGTCGCCCCATATCAGGATCGTAAATATTTGGCTCGGATACGGTTCGTCGAGGTTCAGGAAGGTGGGTTGCCCCTTGCTCCGTGGTGCGTAACGTGCGCTTGCCACCTTCCCACATACCGTTTGCACCTCGCCGACATGGTCCTTCGCTTGGCGAGCCGTGATGTGGGTGGTCTGGGCGGATAAGCAAAAGGCTAAGACAACTACGGCCGAAAGAATTCTGACTCGCATAACTGACCTCCGCGCCCGCGTGCTTGACTACTCTTCCTCAGAATTAGCCATGCCGTTAAGTCTTGAGTGTTATACCCCATCAATTGCTTCTCATAATAGAAGAGAAGTAATATGCGCCCCAAGGGGTGAGAGGGATGAGGAAAGCGCTAGCAGTCCCGTTGTTGGTTTTGGGATTTGCGTCGCTCGCCGCGGCGCAGAAATTGAACGTGAAGGTCGTTAATAGAGAGGATCAGGATAGGAGTTATGACTACGCAGGCGTCTATACCATCGGGGGAAGCACAACCGCTACCGCCACGACATTCCACGTCACGGGGGCGACGCTCACATTGCAGTTACCCGACGGCCGAAGGGCCGTGGTCAACTGTGCGTCCAAGTTTGCTGAGCATTTCGCCGGTCCCGCAGGCAATCGCCGCAGTTGCCACGTGCCTCTACTAGACGATATTCAGGCGGAGTTCCACGGAGACTCAGCGAAGTTAACCTGGAACGTCAGCATCGACGGGAAGAAGAGCCAATCGGAAACGTACAAGATACTGGCTGTCTTGGACAAGCCCCAGGAACCGAAGCCTCAATGAATGGGGGTAGCGAAATGCGACTGCGCAGAAAGCAGATCATGATAGCTGGTCTAACGCTGATTTTGTGCGTGACGACCCTCGCTCTAGCAAGACAGGAATCCCTAAGCCTGAAGATTGAAGATGTGATGTCGGCGCAGGAGCTTGAAGAGAGTGGAGTTTCGGGGTTGTCCGTAGCCCAACATCAGGCACTCAATACTTGGCTAAATCATTACACCGAGACTGTCTTAAAAGTTGCTGCTACGCAAAACCCAAAACCGGAGCCAACGCGACCAACAAACGTACGGTCGGACTGCGCGCCAGCGGTCGAAAGCACGATCTCAGGCGACTTTAACGGGTGGGAGGGTGACACCATATTCAAGCTCGACAACGGGCAAATTTGGGAGCAAGACGAGTACGACTATATGTACTCATACTCTTATCGCCCCGACATTACGATTTACCAAACCACGGCGGGTTGCAGAATGAAGGTTGAGGACGAGGACGAGACCATCATCGTGAAGCGTATTAAGTGAACGGTCGGCGGCTAGTTTTCGACCCACGAGATGTAGCAGCGCAGCAGACCCGTGCGCTTTTGGATTTCGCCCTGCGAGAGCTGTTTTGCCTCTCGTAAGGTTCGTAGCCGATCGCCGATGGACGATTTGAATCGTCCTCCGAAAGGCAGGATGCCGCGATGCTTCGAACACCGACTAGGGGATTTGTGGTCCTAGTACCGACTTGTCCGGTAACGGCGGTGGTCTCAATGGGTCGATGCAACACCATCTGATATAAATCTGCTCTCTAAAGGTGGTGTTGTATGAGCCAAGGTAAACGTGCGGAGCTTTCTGCGACACAGCGGGCCGACATCTGGTGCCGTTGGAAGGCGGGACAGTCGTTGCATGAGATTGGGCGAGCCTTCGGCCAGGGGCATGCGTCCATTCACCTTCTGTTATCGCATCACGGCGGGATTGTTCCGGTAGCCCGTCGGCGCTCGCTCCTGGCACTCACACTGCCTGAGCGAGAGGACATCTCTCGAGGGATCGCTTCCGGTTCGTCGATTCGTAAGATAGCCCAGCTTCTGGACCGAGCTGCGTCGACGGTGAGCCGGGAAGTGGCCCGTCATGGTGGCCGTCCTGACTATCGAGCCAATGAAGCGGATGCCCAAGCCTGGAAGTCGGCTTTGCGGCCAAAACCCTGCCTTCTTGCTATCCATGAGAAGCTGCAGAAGATCGTTGCAAGTAAACTGATATTGGACTGGTCGCCGGAACAGATCTCCGGATGGCTGAAGACCCAGTATCCCAATGACGAGAGTATGCGCGTGTCCCACGAGACCATTTACCGTAGCCTATTCATTCAAGCGCGAGGAGTGCTGAAAAAAGAGCTGGTTGGACATCTTCGGTCCAAGCGCCGCATCCGCCGCTCGCAGCACTCTCGTGTCAGCGGACAGTCGCGCGGTCAAATCGTCGATGCCATCTCCATTCGAGAAAGACCGGCGGAAATTGAGGACCGCGCTGTCCCCGGTCATTGGGAGGGCGACTTACTGAGCGGCTCTGGGAACAGTCACATCGTGACTTTAGTGGAACGTCATTCGCGTTTTACGACGCTCATCAAAGTGCCCAGCAAAGACACGGCGGTTGTGGTCGCTGCACTGACTCGGCATGCTCGTAAACTCCCAGCGGTGCTGCGCCGCTCGTTGACCTGGGATCGAGGACTGGAGATGGCCAAGCACAAGACCTTCACAGTGGCCACCAATGTGAAAGTTTATTTCTGTGATCCGCAAAGTCCTTGGCAGCGCGGCTCGAACGAAAACACAAATGGGCTATTACGACAATATTTCCCTAGGAGAACCGACCTGTCTGGCTATACGCAAGCGGAACTGGACAAAGTGGCGCTGCGGTTAAATCAGCGTCCAAGAAAAACTTTAGGATTTCAAACTCCTGCGAGTAGACTTCAAGAAAGTGTTGCGTCGACCGGTTGAGCTGGCAGCGTTTATCAGGGACTGGGTCCGCAGTGGCGGACGCATCTTCGGTGCCTCTCCAATCAAACGTGGCACATCGTTCCGCGACACTTCGAGGAGCCACAACGACACGGACAGGAACAACGGAAGCCGTAATCAATGGTAAGCTCTTCTCCTGCCCTGATTTTTCGGAAGCTATACAGGAAGACTTGCCCCCGGATTCTGCGCACCGTCAGATTCGGATCGCAAGCATGATTGATGAACTCCGCGCCACTTCCTCCTACTGCTGGATCGACCCACCAACGCCTATTCAGATGTACGGTGTACACTCGGGCTTCTTTTCCCGCCGAGAGCATCCTTGCAGCACGGCGCATGACTTCCCGCTTGCTGATGCGTTCGCCGGTATACTGGATGACCCTCTTGCCCAAAGGGATCATTTCTTCTGTGAACACGCCAAACCGTTCGATGCGAGACCGGCGAATGACGAGCTTAAAGCGGACGAACTGAGGGTTGAGACGCGGAATGTGAAGCTCAGTGGGCATATCAAGAGTGTCAAACGGGGGTCCGCCAGTCAGCAATCGGCACCCCCACTCGACAGCCGCCGACTACCAACTAGTTAAAAGTCTTATTTAATATAAGTGGCTTGACGTGTAGCAGAGGCGCGGCTTTCTTCAGCTTCTTGGTCGCTTTCTTCTTCGATGCCATGGTTTTTCACCTTCCCTTCGGATTGCCCCCGTGGGCGGTCATGTAGTTATAGGCAAACCCGCGGCCAAAGTCCAGTCGGACGACGCTGCCTTTGAAATGTGGAGGATACGATGGGTGGATTCCGTTGACGCGTGCGACCAAGCCGAAAATGATGCTGAATAAATCAATATGTGTTGAACGGTTCAACATAGTCGACAGGTCAGAATCGCGGACCTAAACCAGAGATTTGTGTTCGCAATCATCAGCAAGCGGCTACTCGGATAACTCCTGATAAGCACTGACTGCGTCTTCGACGCGTCTCTGGTGCCAGAAACTCGGCGCGATTGGTTTATTGATTCGACAGAAGTTATGAGCCAAGTTTCTGGAGAGTCGGATTACCGGACATGTTAGGACCAGTACCCACTTTACCGGTAACCGCGTTAATCAGGACCTATCTAGTTTGTGTGGAACATTTGTTTGAAATTCGCCCCGGTGTGCCTCGATCCACGAGCGCGATCTGTAGGATGCGACCGATCAACGGTTGTTAAACCGGGAATGTCGGTTATGATCGCTTCGCAAATTCCGGCGAAGCTGGTTGCAACCGTGCCGCCCACCGAACGCCAGAACAAGGGAGAACTCATGACGCGGATTCTGCTGCTAGGCCTCGAACCCGAGACTGTGGATTTTTCTGACCCTGCATTGCCGCCAGGTATGACCGCTGAGAAGGTTCGCGCTGGCATTGAGGTTGCGCTGAAGCAATTCGCTGATCGCGGATGGGAGTCCGACGTTGGTTTCATCCGCCCGGATGAAACCGCCGGACCGACAGTGGAACGTCAGTTATCTTCGACGAACTACGATTGTGTGGTCATTGGAGGCGGCGTGCGCCTGCCGCCCCGCAACCTTGCATTATTCGAAGTCGTCATCAACGCTATTCGTAAGGCTGCCCCAGGCGCGGCGATTGCCTTCAATACACGGCCCGACGATAGCGCCGATGCTGCCGCCCGATGGGTGGCGGCTGGAAGCCGAGCTGTATAGTCGGATCACCAGACATTTTCGTACCAGGACCCACTTTACCGATTAGCGCTGCCAGCTCAACCGGTCGACGCAACACTTTCTTGAAGTCTACTCGCAGGAGTTTGAAATCCTAAAGTTTTTCTTGGACGCTGATTTAACCGCAGCGCCACTTTGTCCAGTTCCGCTTGCGTATAGCCAGACAGGTCGGTTCTCCTAGGGAAATATTGTCGTAATAGCCCATTTGTGTTTTCGTTCGAGCCGCGCTGCCAAGGACTTTGCGGATCACAGAAATAAACTTTCACATTGGTGGCCACTGTGAAGGTCTTGTGCTTGGCCATCTCCAGTCCTCGATCCCAGGTCAACGAGCGGCGCAGCACCGCTGGGAGTTTACGAGCATGCCGAGTCAGTGCAGCGACCACAACCGCCGTGTCTTTGCTGGGCACTTTGATGAGCGTCGTAAAACGCGAATGACGTTCCACTAAAGTCACGATGTGACTGTTCCCAGAGCCGCTCAGTAAGTCGCCCTCCCAATGACCGGGGACAGCGCGGTCCTCAATTTCCGCCGGTCTTTCTCGAATGGAGATGGCATCGACGATTTGACCGCGCGACTGTCCGCTGACACGAGAGTGCTGCGAGCGGCGGATGCGGCGCTTGGACCGAAGATGTCCAACCAGCTCTTTTTTCAGCACTCCTCGCGCTTGAATGAATAGGCTACGGTAAATGGTCTCGTGGGACACGCGCATACTCTCGTCATTGGGATACTGGGTCTTCAGCCATCCGGAGATCTGTTCCGGCGACCAGTCCAATATCAGTTTACTTGCAACGATCTTCTGCAGCTTCTCATGGATAGCAAGAAGGCAGGGTTTTGGCCGCAAAGCCGACTTCCAGGCTTGGGCATCCGCTTCATTGGCTCGATAGTCAGGACGGCCACCATGACGGGCCACTTCCCGGCTCACCGTCGACGCAGCTCGGTCCAGAAGCTGGGCTATCTTACGAATCGACGAACCGGAAGCGATCCCTCGAGAGATGTCCTCTCGCTCAGGCAGTGTGAGTGCCAGGAGCGAGCGCCGACGGGCTACCGGAACAATCCCGCCGTGATGCGATAACAGAAGGTGAATGGACGCATGCCCCTGGCCGAAGGCTCGCCCAATCTCATGCAACGACTGTCCCGCCTTCCAACGGCACCAGATGTCGGCCCGCTGTGTCGCAGAAAGCTCCGCACGTTTACCTTGGCTCATACAACACCACCTTTAGAGAGCAGATTTATATCAGATGGTGTTGCATCGACCCATTGAGACCACCGCGTTAATCAGGAGTTAGACCTATCGGTTCGCCAGCGGTATAGCTATGAGGGCCTTCCCGAACGCCCCTCAAGCTGGGAGACCAATTCATCGAAACGTGCCGCTAGTTCGGCCAAGGGATACCGCACCCCGTCCGTGCGTGTTTCCGGTGAAAGCATCTTGATTAGACCGAGCCGGGATTCCACGTCGTATTCTCCCAGCGTCTCGTCGAGCAGCAAGTAGCCAATTTGCTTTAAGTCGGAATCATTCTCCTGAAATCCGGGGATAAATAAATGGATGCCAGCAGTCTTTCCGTTATCAAGGAGCGAAAACTGAACGTCCTTTGGCTCAACGCGCTTACCTCGAAACTCCACAATATTGGGAGAGCGTCGTGGACGGAAGGCGGTCACCTTCCACCGATCAAGAGTCGGTGCAGCTTTGGCTAGGGAAACGACCGCGGGAAATGCTCGCTTGATGCCGCCAGCACTGATGACAAATTCTCTTTTCGGCGCATTCGGGCCGAACTCGAAAGTCAGTTCTGGATCGACTTTTTGCAGTTCGGATGCTAGTTCGTCAAAAATTCTCTCCCGTTGAGCCTCCCGACGAGGGTCGAAATCGAACAGCTCCCTCTCATGCTGAGTGAACCAATTCCAAAACTCTCCTTGAGCGGTCATGGTCGTGAATCTTACATCGCAACACTACGTTTTGCTTTCAGGTCTCGCGGCAGTGCCTGATTAGTCGTGCGAGCTCAGGGGGTCGATGCAACACTTGCTCGTAGTCTACTCGCCGGAGTCTGAAAACCTAGAGTCATTCTCGGGCGTTGATTTAAACGCAGCGCTACTTTGTCCAGCTCCGATTGAGAATAGCCGGACAGGTCAGTCTTCTTAGGGAAGTATTGTCGTAACAGCCGGTTCGTGTTTTCGTTCGTGCCGCGCTGCCAAGGACTATGAGGATCGCAGAAGTAAACTTGCACATTCGTGGCCACCGTGAAGGTCTTGTGTTTCGCCATCTCCAGTCCTCGATCCCAGGTCAACGAACGCCGCAGTGTCGCGGGGAGTTTACGAACTTGCCGGCTCAGTGCGGAGACGACCAAAGCCGTGTCTTTGCTGGGCACCTTTACCAGTGTGATAAAACGCGAATGACGTTCCACCAAGGTCGCAATGTGACTGTTCTTTGCGCCGGCAATGAGATCCCCCTCCCAATGACCGGGAATGGCTCGGTCTTCGATCTCTGCAGGTCTTTCCCGGATGGAGATGGCATCGACGATTTGACCGCGTGATTGAC
Organism: uncultured Acidobacteriota bacterium; assembly: GCA_963715685.1. Taxonomy (GTDB): domain Bacteria; phylum Acidobacteriota; class Terriglobia; order Acidiferrales; family UBA7541; genus Palsa-295. The sequence goes on from OY970264.1 coordinate 991,182, forward strand.
CGCTGGCACGAGAGTGCTGCGAGCGGCGTATGCGGCGCCTGGACCGAAGGTGCCCGATCAGCTCTTTTTTCAATACTCCTCGCGCTTGAATGAACAGGCTACGGTAAATGGTCTCGTGGGACACTCGCATGCTCTCATCATCGGGATACTGGATCTTCAGCCATCCGGAAATCTGTTCCGGCGACCAGTCCAAAATCAGTTTACTCGCAACGATCTTCTGTAACCTCACCTGGATGGCAAGAAGACAAGGCTTGGGCCGTAAGGCTGACTCCCAGGCTTCGTAATCCGCTTCACTGGCTCGATACTGAGGACGGCCACCATGGCGTAACACTTCCCGGCTCACCGTCGACGCAGCTCGCTCCAGGCCTCTGGCTATCTCCCGAATCGACGAACCGGAAGCGATCCCTCGAGAGATGTCCTCTCGCTCGGCCAGCGTGAGTGCTAGCAGCGACCGCCGACGGGCTGCCGGAACAATCCCACCGTGTTGCAGCAACAGAAAACGAATGGACGAATGCCCCTTGCCAAATGCGCGCCCGATCTCATGCAACGAGCGTCCCGCCTTCCAACGGGACCATATGTCGGTCTTCTGCGCCGCAGAAAGCCCCGCCCGATTCACTTGAGTCATAAACACCACCTTTAGAGAGAAGATTTACCTTAGATGGTGTTGCATCGACCTATTGAGACCACCCGGATTACCGGACATGTTGGTTACAGTACCGACATGTCCGGTTGATGCCATAACGACGTCGGCCTCGCGACGGTCCGAGTAGACTGTTCGGTGTTCACCCCAACAGTGCTCGGACCGAAGGAGGCCGAGATGCGAATTATAGGATGTGACTTGCACGCTCGCCAGCAAACGTTGGCAATGCTGGACACCACGACGGGGGAGGTCGTGAAAATGACTTTGACGCACGAAGGCAACATCGTGCGGGAGTTTTATTCCACGCTTCCACGCCCGGTGCGGGTGGGGATCGAAGCCACTGGATCGATGCAGTGGTTTGTAAACCTGATGGAAGAACTGGGGATCGAATGCCAGGTCGGTAATCCGGCAGTGATTCGGGCAGCCGAACCACGGAAGCAGAAACATGATCGGCGAGATGCCGATTTGATTCTGACGCTGCTGGTAGAAAACCGCTTTCCAGCGATCTGGCTACCTTCGAAGGAACTGCAAGATCTGCGGGCCTTGCTGCGGCACCGTCATCAGTGGGTACGGATGCGGACGCGAATACAAAATGCGCTGCAGGCGATAGCCTTGGCGAATGGCTTACGACGAGGCCCTTCTCTGTGGAGCCGCGACGGACAAAACACGATCGCGTCGTTGCCGCTGGCTCCGCATACCGCTCATCGGCGGAGTGAATTGCAGGCGATGTACGTGAAGTTCGAATCGGACATCGAGAAACTGAACCAGCGAGTGGAAGAGCAAGCAGGCCAGCGTTCCGGAGCAAGGCTGCTGATGACCCATCCAGGAGTGGGGCCCATCACAGCGCTGGCTACGGACGTGTTCCTAGGCGATCCGAGGCGGTTCACTGACGGTAAGGCGTTGGCCAGTTACGTGGGGATCATTCCGAGAGAATACTCCAGTGGTGGTCGACAGAAGTTCGGCGGGCTAAGTAAACAAGGCAACCCGCTGCTGCGGTTTCTCTGGGGTGAGGCGGGAGCACACGCGGTACGCCGGGATCCGGAGTTGCAGCGTTTCTACCGCCGCAAATTGGTCCAGAAGGGTCTGGGGAAGGCGAGAGTGGCTGTGGCTCGCAAGCTCGGGATTCGGCTGTGGATCATGTTGCGGAACGAGATTAACTATAACGAGTTCTGTCGTCGTGGACAGAAGCAGCAGAACAGTGGTGTCGCCTGTGCAGGGATGCCTGGAACGCGGTATGGTGCGACGAGTCACCGGCCGGTTGATTAGGCTACCTGCCTCCCTACGGGGAGTTCGAATAACTCATCATGGTCGATGGTGATCGAAGAGATGGTTGGTGGGCAACACCGAGTTGATGAAGACAGACGGGCCGAGCAAGTTCGGGTGACGCAGATGAATGGAAGCGACACAGACAGACGCGGTTCGTGCGCCGCCGCACGGGTGTGCTCGAATCGAGTGATAAGCAAAGCAAAAAGCTCTTGCAATGGCCGGCGTCGTTAGAGATACCGCGTTAATTGGGCATTGGCACCTTTCTGGCATGAATGGTGTCCATACGGTGTGGCGTCTCGTTGCATGGAAATGGATCGGACTTGAGGCGATTCCTGGTCACTTTCGTTTTAATTCCTGTTTTAATGGCGACTCCGTTTTCTGTGAGAGCGACGAAGCCTTCGAACCCTTATCCGAATGAACTGCCGGGCTTTAAATTCTACGCCCAGTATCTTTATCCGTTGCGTCCCTTGGATTCCGTGCGCGCCCAAGTTGTCATGGTCCTCGGTTCAGACCAGAGAATCGAAGCTGGCCGCTGGTGGATTTCGCCCGTTTTCCTTATTGTGAAAAATGGTACCCAGAATCACGTGGTAATAAATCGCTTGTCTCAGATCGTGATTACACCGAGGCAACGAGTTTCGATGTCGAGCATAAAGTTTCCTGCCGCGTTTACCCACCAGGTTGGCGGCATCCCTGAGGGCGGCATTTCTGAGGTTCTCAACGGTTCATTTGATATTTACGGCGACGTTTTCGGCTTGGAATACGTGCTTTACACAAAGGACGCTGGTGATATTAAGAAGGGCGACCTCTTTCAAATCGTATATGGACCACCTCGTTAGAAAACCATAGCGTTTCCACTGAAAGAGTCAAAAGTAACGTTGAATGAGGATTGGCTTCTGATAAGTTCTATAAGAGGAGTCAAGAAAAAAACACTTCTCCTGTGGCCGGAGTTTTTCCTTACGTCCAGCCCACCCCATTGAGCAGGATTGTTCTCGCCGTCCATTCCGTAGACTCGGGATGCTACGAAGATACCGTAGCGCTTTTGGGTTTCTCTACCAGCGGTTTTCATCGCATCTTGGCGACGAAGCCAGTCCGTTCTGAGACCAACAAGCAGAAGGGTTGTCAGGTGGCAACCATGGTTCTATTGGAGACTCGTGGTCTATAGCTTTTTCGGGTTATCCGAGGGGGACTAGGGTCGGATGGGAGACGGAGCGTGCCCGAGGCACGCAAAGCCTAACTAATCAGCTGAGACTCGCCCTCGAACCCGAGTGTCTCAAGAACCCGACGGGCCACCACCGGAAAGAATCCCAGGGATGGAACGGATTCGCTCGAGACACTCAAGCTGTTTGTGGTTTCAGATGTTTGGCGTCGAAGCGCACCCCCTTCTTCCAGACGATCAACGTGATGGCTGCGATCTTGCGTGCCAGAGTCAGACGCGCCATCTCCGGCCGGATCCCCTTGGCTACCAGCGCATCATAAAACTCCTGGAACGGACCGGCCTTGGCAGAGGCCACCGTGGCGGCACCTTTGAACAGATTCTTCAGATCGTGATTGTGATTGCGGTTCAGCCCCCGAATCGAGACCGGCTTCTTGGCGCGTCTCAGCTCTCCGTTGATGAAACGCTGCTCGGCACTGCTGTGCGTCTCGATTCCAAACCCACTGTAGGTCCACAGCTGTCGCTTGGTGCGGAACCGATGCGGTGTCTGCATCAAGGCGATCAGCTCAGCCGCCCGGATCGGGCCGATGAACGGAATCCCTCGTAACAATTTCCACGCATCATGCTTCTGAGCTTCGGCCAACAGCTCGCGCCGCACTTCCTGACGCAACGTCCTCAAGGCATCGAACTGCTGGTAGTAAAACTCCGCCCGCCGGCGCACGCCGGCTTCCTGGATCTTGCCCAGCCACTCCGGCCGATAGCGTGGTGCATAGACCTGCTTCCCCGCACAGGGAATCCCCCAACTGCGGTAGATGGCCTTCACACGACTCATCACCCGTCCCACATCTTTGCTGATCGCCAGGTAGCTACGCGCCAGTTCCTTCAGCTTCCGCACTCCGTGCTCCCCGTGATAGACCGGCTTGAGAAGATTTGAGCGCAGCAGCTCGGCCAGCTTCCGCGCATCGATGCGGTCACTCTTGCTGCCTTCTTTCAGCAGGGCATTCCGACGCGGATTACACACCATGAGCTCGGTCACGTGCGGCTTGATCAGGTCATAGAGCCACGCAGCCCAGGTGCCTTCTTCAAAAGTGACGTGCAGGCTCCCGCGCAGACCTTTCAGAAAATCCAGAATCGTGTTGGCTTTGGTTTCGATCACGCATTCCATCACCAGCTTGCCGGAGGAATTTAGAACTGCGATTACGATCGCTTCCTTGTGAACATCCATCCCGATATACTTCACGCTGTCCATACAGGGCGCTCCTTGGTAGTGGGTTCGAGCCATGCACTCAAAACCTACTCCAAAAAGGGCGCCCTCTTATATCGCGTCGGATAACCGGACAAGTTCGTTCTAGTGTCCTGTCTCGTAAATAACTGGGATATGTCAGCGCCTCGAATTCATTGATGAAAAGGGGTTTGCGCTTCCAAAAATGGAGCGCGAATTTTCGGGACACCACACTAGTACCCCTGCTCTCAAATTGTCCCAGCCCCGGTAACCCCAACAAGCTGAGCGAGCGTCAGCCAGTGCCGTGGATGCGGAATACGCTGACTTTTGCGAATATTTGCAGCGTATGACATCGAGACACCGAGCGTTGAGGCTAGGACTGAAAGTGTGACTTTCTTGAGCCTGGGTTGAATCTCGCGACGATAGACCTCTTCACTCAGCCAATCCCGGAGGTCCGATGCTTGCCAATCAACCTTTGCTGCGGCATGCCGACGTTGAGTTTCAGCGCGAAAGGCCTGCGCTTGGTCACTCTGTGCAGCCACGCGCCCGCGTCTGGCGGCATTGATAAGCACAGCCGTGTTTAGTTCATTTGCGCATGTCGCACAGTAGGTCCGGCCCTGGCCAATCTCAACGCCACAATTCTTGCAAAAGCTTTCTGGGCGCGGCGGCGCTATGTGCGGCAAAACGGTTTGAATGGGTCTCGCCTCACGCCGATGCTGTTGTGTCAATCGAGTCGGGGGGCGATCTTGCCGACGTGATTTTGATATCGACGACCAAAGCGTTCCAGATACCGATTCCGCTATCGGCGCGACTGCACGGCTCCAGCTGGGTGCGGTTTCAGATAGCCTCGCGGCAAATGGTCCCATGAGGCGACAGGAGCCGTCGCGCTGTTCGAAGAACCAATCACGCCGCATAGTTTCGCGGCTAATCCATTCCAATACGTATGCATCTACCTGCGGGCGGATCGGCTCCATGACATCACACGCAAGGCTGTCACGTGTAGGCGAGTCAGTGTGCAGAACTCCGAGGCCAGGATCGAGCCCAAGTGCGGCCACGGCCAAGCGCGTCTCTGATTCCAGCACGGCATAAAGATAGTTGAGCATCGCGTTTGCAGGATTTGTCGCAAGCCGAGGAGACCCTGTCAATGGTGAAAAGCGAGCGCCGAAGATTTTCCAATGGTCGGGAACGCGCCGCAGATCGCTCTTCGGGAAATTGATCGACAGGGGTCTCCATGCGCTCCAATAAGCATGGGCCGCCCGCGATTCAACCAACCGAATTGCATCTGTGCTTTGGGCAGTCGCGAGTGATTCACGCGCGCGAGCAATCGCGTCGGCAGCCGTCTTGTTATTCAAAGCGTGCTGGGCCAGTTTTTGTTGCGCGCCCAACTTCTGATCGATTAGATCGCGCACAATCTGAAGTGCTGCCCCGGAATGGTGAGCGAGAACTTGAGCCCGTCGCAATCGGGCATCGGATGGCCGAACAGGACCAGTCACGGCAAGCACCGATCCATCTCGGTTGAGCATCACGAATGAGGCGTCCTGATCGGCCAGCCAGCGGAGTGCACCAAGCGTCACCATTCCATCAGATCCGATTACGACCAAGCGGCGTAGACCGTGCCCGATGCGTGGAAGGCGAGCATGGCGACGCTCTGGGCCGATCCCGTCGTCCAGAATCAGATGACCTTGGTCGACGCATGCCTTGATGCCGTAGCCAAACAGCGTTATGACTCCGCGCTGAGGAACGATCGGAGTGAAATTGCGGTCTTGATGGTATTGAGGTACGTTCTGCGTAGCTGCCATCGGAGTTACACCTCCTATGGTGGTTAGGGCTTGCCGTCTGCTGGTAACAGGCGGCAGGCCCGCTTTCTGTCTTCTTGATTTTATCACGCAAGGGTACCGCGAGGCGCGCAAAGGCACTTGACAGCACGACGAACGTTCCTTTAGGATTTTCACACCGCGGTCTCTAGGTGAGACGCCAGGAGCGCACAATATCTCAAGAGTGCGTTCTGTGAGTTTCCGGCCCAGAGTTGGTCGGACTCTTCGAGATGGGGGGCGCGATTCACATCGCGCGGACCATCAGCCCTGACAAAGCAACCTCTCCCACCATTAAGGAGGGGCCAGAGAGGGGCAGCGGAGTCCGAAGTTAAATGGGAAGGGGCTCCGGCTGAGCAAACAAGACCGGCAAATGGCACGCGTCGTAGCGTGTTCAAATGCTGGAGTCTTGAAATGTTCAGCACGAAAGTTCTGCTGAGTCTCAGGGAATTTTCATTTCTCGCGGGTCTATCTCTCCGAACGACCACTGCTTCCGGCGAAGTCTCCTCCATCCGCGTTGGTCGACGTCGGCTCATTCCGAAATCGGCGCTGCTGCGTTTCGTTGAACTCAGTCACTCAACGCACTCGGTTCCACGAAGGAAGGTGGGCCGATGAAACGCAAGAACCGCAAACTCACGAAAAAAGGTCGGAACCGCAGTAAAAAGCACACTCGGGTTACGAGGGTAAGGACAAACCGCCGGAAACAACGGCGGATAAGGCCTAGAAGGGTTATTCGCACCCGCAGGCGACAAACCATCACCGATCCGCGTGTAGCTCGTGCCTTGGGGTTCATGCGTCGGGAGGGAGCCTCAGCGTCGGAAGCAGCGCATCGCGAGAAAATGAAGCTGGAGACTTTCCGAAAAGGTGCGGGGAGGTTTCTATACAGGTCTGGCCGAGGCAAACCGTGGAAAGCGCGAAGCGAAGATCAGCTTCGCTTTTCCATGACGGTCCTCACGAGTCGCGGTCCGATCGACGTCATCGTTTCCAACTCGCGGCAAAGGAAGCTCCTCAATCGGTATAACCTTGCCTTACGAATGTTTCGAGCGGGTGAAGATGGAGCCGACGCCGCCCTCAAAGCATTCGAGGGCAAGACGTTGGGCGGCCATACGCTCGTCACTGATATCAAGCTGCTTATCGAACTAGAAGAGGCTGGGCAGCTTGATTTCGAAGACTTCTACGTCGCAATCGGAGCCCGGTCATGAAATCCCAGACCTGGCTCGATCGTCTGTGCTTTATTTGTGGCGCTGGCAAGTACATCGAACAGAACCATGCCGGTGGCCGAAAGCACATACCGTGGTTCAAGGTTCCGTTTTGTGAACGGCACCACGACCAATTTCATCGTCTGCTCGAAAGCGTGGGAATTAACCTTCGCTACACACCCAACAAGTTGAAGCGCTTGGTGACGGCGGCTCTCGGACTCACTATAGCGTTATGGATGGTGCTGCAGGCACTCTTGGAGGCGATTTCGGCTCTTCCCGACGAAGACGATTCGCCGAAGAGGAAACCTTAGGGCGCAAGAGTCACGACATCTTCGTGCGGGCACACACCAGTGTCCGCGCGAAGACCGGCTCGGATCGAAGATGGGCTCCCAAATGGCCTAGGCATTGCCTCATCTTTGATACGGAAACCACCCTCGATCCTGCTCAGAAGCTCAATTTCGGCGCGTTCCGGCGGTGCAAACTCGTCGGCTCCAGATATGTGTGCGTGGCCGAAGGGATTTTTCACCGCGACGATGTCACCAAGGGACAATCGAACGTACTGCAGAGATACAAAAGCGATCCTCCGACCCTCCCAGAGATTGAGCACTTCCCGGCGGAAACGCAGCTGATCCTGCAGAACCGCACGTCGTTTGTCCGCAGTGTGTTCTGGAAATCCGTGCGAAAGGGCGAACTGATCGTCGGTTTCAATCTGCCGTTCGATCTATCGCGATTAGCGGTCAAATCAACTGAGGGCAAGAAGAGTGACTGGTCCCTCGCCCTCTCGCAGCTTTGGAAAAATCCCAAGACCGGCCGAGTCGTCCCCAATCCAAAGCGGCCACGAATCGTCGTTGATGCTCAAAACAGCAAGATGGCCTTTATGAGGCTAGGCAGCATTCTCCATAAAGAAGAGTGGCCGAAGGAAGGGCGGTTCCTAGATCTGCGGACACTGGCCTGGGCAATTCGCAACGTGTCCTGCAACCTTGAGGGAGCCTGCGAGGCCTTCCATGTTAAAGGGAAGTTTGATTACAAACCGTCCGGGAGGATCAGCGCGGAGGAACTTGAGTACTGCCGTGGTGACGTCGCCGCGTCACATCGCTTGCTGAACGCCATGATGGAGGAGTTTGACTGTAATCCGGTCGATTTGCGTCCCGACAAAGCTTATTCACCGGCATCAATCGCGAAAGCTTATTTGAACGAAATGCGTATCAAGAAGCCAAGGCAACATTTCAGAGCACCAAACAAGGTGCTTGGGATTGCGATGCAGAGCTATTACGGCGGTCGGGCGGAATGCCGGATTCGAAAAACTCCCGTTCCAGTGATCCACACGGATTTCACGAGCCAATACCCGACGGTCAACGCGCTGTTGGGAAACTGGAAGGTGCTTACGTCCGCGTCCGTTCGGTTTGTGAACTGCACGCCAAAAGCAAAAAAGCTGCTTTCTCAGACAAATCTCGACGATACGTTCGACAGGGCACTTTGGAAGCAGTTGAGTTTTTTCGCGCTTGTAAAACCCCAAGGCGACATTCTTCCAGTCAGAACGGTTTATAGCGACACCGGAAAAACCCAAAACATTGGTCTGAATTATCTCAGTTCCGAAAAACCAATCTGGTACGCCGGGCCGGATCTGATCGCAAGCAAGATTCTGACTGGCAAAACTCCTCGTATTCTTAAAGCGTTAGAGATGGTCCCCGGCGGGCGTCAAAATGGCCTAAGAAGCACAAATCTCGGCGGGATGGTGCAAATAAGACCAGCAGACCAAGATTTCTATCGCGAGGTTATCCAGCAAAGAGCCGTTCACAAGAGGAAAGACGAGGCTCTAGCTAATTTCCTGAAAGTACTGGCGAATTCGGGCAGTTACGGTTTGTTTGTAGAGGTAAATACGGAAACGAAGAAGAAAGAACGACAAATAGCTTATTTTTCGGGAGAAGAGAAAGGAACAATTGATTCTAATTACGCAGAAAAACCGGGGGCCTGGTATTTCCCGCCAATCGCTTCCCTGATCACATCCGGCGGCAGGTTGTTGCTCGCAATGCTGGAAAAAAGTGTAGATGAAAAAGGCGGAAGCTATTTATTTTGCGACACGGATTCCCTTTGCATTGTCGGCACGAAAAAAGGTTCATTTGTGGCGTGCGCGGGGGGAAAGACTCGGCATCACGGAAAATCCGGGTTCAGGGCTCTTTCCTTGCAGGAAATAAGAGCAATTTCCGACAACTTCAAAAGGCTAAATCCGTACGATCCGTCTCTGGTGTCTGAAATCCTCAAAATTGAAGATGTGAACTATGTCGATTCCAACCAGAAACGGCCATTCCGGCGACTCTACGGTTATGCAATTTCTGCGAAAAGATATGCGCTTTACACGCGCTCGGGAAACGACGTTCAAATCGAAAAGGCTAGCGGGCACGGACTTGGATATTTATTTGCGCCGAAGGAAAAACGAAAAGACGAAGACGAAGAAACGCCGCAGTGGGTAATGGAGGCCTGGAACTTTCTTTTACGAAGAGAGCTAAAACTGCAGGCCGAAGAACCACCCTGGTTGGACTTACCTGCAATGATGCGGATGGTCGTTACGACTCCCAACGTGTTTAAGCATCAGAGACCGGAATGGCTGGGACCATTCAATTTCTTCCTGTTTCCACTGGTTTCCGTTCTTGACGGATATCCCGTAGGCTACGACAAATCCAACTTTCTGTTCATAACTCCCTATGAATCAGATCGCAGAAAGTGGAAAACCCTCGAAGGCGTGAATCTTTTCGATGGGCAAAAATTTGAGATCGCAATGCGGCCAACGGCAAACCAAGATAAGGTGATTCCAGACTCTTTTCGCATCGTCCTGCACAATTACTTAGGTAAGCCAGAAGTGAAGTCGCTGGCTCCCGACGGAACGCCATGCACTGGCACAACACAGGGCCTCTTGCTGAGGGCTAGGATAATCGCTGGCAAACTGGTTCCGGTCGGCAAAGAAACTGATCGACGATGGGAGCAAGGCGAAGACCCGAGCATGATCGATTCCACCATTCACGTCTTTGAAAAACGAACGAAACTGGTTATTGCCGATCCTTCGGAACGGAAAAGATGGTCTGCCATTGGTCTTAGACGCATTAGCAGGGAATCAAAACTGAGCCTTACGCCAGTCTCTAACGCCTTAAAGGGCAAAGGGGTACGCCTTCGGACTCTGTCAATGATTCGACAAGCCGCAGCTAGGCTCACCGAGTTACGTCTCAAAGGTTAGTGGTCAGCATTCTATTTCCTGGGTTTCGCCAGGTACTCTCTGAATCGCTTTGCGAGGATTCTATGCCGCGCCAGGTGACTACGCTCGTCGTCCGTACTACGGTTGAATCTGTCGAATGTTAGAAGTTCACTCTCCGCTGTTGCCGCCCTCGCCGGGTCGCTCGCCATTTCACGGTTCTCCTTCCTTGCCCTCTCGAAGGCGTTCAAGAATTCCCTGACGTATCGGTCCTGTTTGGTGTCATTCTCACGTACAAACCAGTAGTAGACGGGGAAAACACCTGCCGATCGAAGCAAGGGATCATGAGGCAGGAATATCTCGGACATCCGATCCAGCGTATCAATTACTCTCCGGCCGGACAGTTCAATTCTCTCCTTGGGCTCCTTCCTCGCCTGCACGGTAAACTTGTTGAGACTTTCCTTCTTTGTCTCCACTGGTCTGCCGCTAAATTCAAAGATAAGAATCTTAGTGGCAGCGTTCTTGTCTTGAGCACGCCTCTTCGGAAATGAGATGGATGATCTAAATAGTTCGTGCCCGACAAGAAACCGAGTCAGTTCGGTCACGGGACCCGCCATCGCATTGCGAATCTCGGCGCCGGTGAGGGGCTTACTCCGGTTGAGCCTCACAAATAATTCGTCAATCTTCCCTTGCTCGTCAGTCACCACGTGAACTACCGAAAGAGGCCAAGTGCTGAAGACGTCGGCGACCGACGGATAGAGTTTGCTCAAGTCGGGATAGCCGAGTCCAGCAAGTTTTAGCCTGGGGTCGGGCTGAAAAACGAATTCATCGTCGAGAGGCAGATTACCGTCCGCGAAGTCAAAAATTGCCTCGAGACGCTGCTTGCCATCGATGATGGCGTACGGGAGGCCTTTTCTGTTGAGGTCCACCACCCCAACAGTGAAATCAGCCATATAAATCTTGGGAATGTCGTAGCCGTTCAGTATCGAATCGATTAGAAACGCCTTATCGGCCCGCGACCAGAGACGACCCTCTCTCTGGTATACGGGAACCATGTCGATCTTGGAGCGTTGAGATGCCCACCAGATCACCGGTTTTGGCTCAAGCTTTAGGATCTGAAACATGGCTACACCTCAAATCCATACTCACGTTTGATCTCACGGGCTAGCCCATCCAGGTCGGGAAAGACCACCGAGTCGGTAATACCCTGCCGACGAATCGCTTCATATATGTACGGCATCCTTCCCCTCCTCAGAAAAACTTTCGTCAGGCAATCAGCGGGAAAGTCCTCCGACCTATACGCCGTTTCCATGGGGCGCGTGTCCTTTCCAAAGCAGACGAATACGCCCCGTTGCGCGACAATACGCTGGCTGTTATGCGAGCCATATAGAGCAATAGGAAAGGGCTTCATCGTAGTGACGTTCGCAACTGGCTTGTAGGCCGTGGCATTCGGATCATCTGTTGTCAGCACAGTGCCCGGAAAACTCTTGAGATCGACGGAGTGCTTGTTCCACTGGGCGGGATCCAACAGCCAGACGCACGCGTCACCGCCGAAGACCGGCCGGCCGCTTTTGCCGATCTTGTGAGGAGCCGAGGTGACGGCGAAAAATAGCGCCATCAGTGGACTCTCCGACCAATCCAGAAGCCTTGTGGGAACGCCAAAATGCTGCATCAGAAAAAGCCACTCCCATTCGTCTGTAGGTGGCCGGGAGTGAAACGGGATGCTTCTCTGCCGAAAGCGGGAGAGCAGTTCCTTCTCTAGCAGTAAAATGTCATCGATTAGCCTGTATCGTTTGTGCCTGTATAGCGTAGGTATCAACTCGTGAGACGTCCTTCCCGATCCGCGATACCAAAGTTGCTTGTGTTTCGCTGACGGCGACTTTTCTACGAATGAGACGTAGTCTTCCAGCGAATCGGCGTACTTGACTTTGATTGCAGGCACTATTAGTCGCTCTTCGGGAGTGACCCGCGTTTCCGACTCGTAAGTATAGCGGGAGAAACGCTATCGTTAAAGCGGGTCTTTCTTCCAATTTTCACGTGGGCATAGGTTCCATTTAAATCCCTGGCGGAATCTCGTCCACACGTGGTTGCATTCGTGACTGCGAGTCCGTGCCCGTCGACGATGTCTGTCGCGTTTCTCTCCCAACGCTTCCCAGCGCCGAGGGGGTGTATCACTTTTCCCCGCCCTGTAACCTTACCCCGTCTGCGTCTTTGACTCCGTCCCATCAAGCATCTAGACTTACGGAATATGCCTCCTTTTTCGCGCGGCTATGGTTACCGTTTTGACCTGAGCGGCTATTTCCCCCGCGCGATCAAGACGCTTTGCCTGGCCTGCGTCACTGTGTTTTTTCTTCAGGAAATGTCGCAGTTGTTCTTTCATCAGGCAGGCTGGGAATTTTGGTTGGAATGGTTCGGCTTGTCTCCCACGAAAGTGCTGCTTCACGGCTATGTATGGCAGCCGTTTACGTACCTGTTTTTGCATGGCGGGATTCGGCACATTCTTTTCAATCTGCTCTTCCTGGCGATGTTCGGGGCCGATCTCGAGCACACGTGGGGATCGCGGAAGTTCTACACGTATTTCTTTCTTTGTGGCGTGGGCGCGGGACTCATCGACATGGGCGTCAGGGTCTTGCTGGTGTCGTTCAAGCTCGTCAAGCCCGAACTGCTCTCCGTTCCAACAATCGGCGCTTCCGGAGCGGTCTACGGAATTTTGCTCGCATGCGCCGTGATCATGCCGCACCGCCAAGTCTGGATGTTTCCGTTCCCCGTTTCGATGTCGATGCGCCTTTTCGTGATCATTTCGGGCGCCCTCGAGTTTTTCTTAACGATCGGGGATACGGGCGACGGGATTAGCCACGTCTGCCATCTCGGCGGAATGCTCGTGGGCTATCTTTATCTGCGGCGGGGTTCGTTCCTCTACAACTTCCGCAACGTCTTTTCCGACTGGCAGCGGCGCCGGTTGAAAAAGAAATTCGAGGTGTACGTGCGCGACCACCGCGACAAGCCGCCCTCTCACCCCGACAACTGGGTGAATTAGAAAAGTCGGCCAGCGCTCTCTCTGTTATTTCGACACGGCGAAGTCGTTCACGATGCCGTAGAGAAAGTCCACACCCTTGCGGAAGGAATCGAGAGGAATGCGTTCGTTGTCGGCGTGCATGCGCGCGAGATCGTCGTCCGTGAGCGGAAACGGCAGGAGCCCGTACGCTTGGACGCTGCGCATTCGCAGGGGCCAGGAATCCGTCGCTCCGGTGGACATGAACGGCAGCACGGGCGCTCCGGGGAATTCCTTGTTCGAGACGCGCGTGAGCGTGGCGTAAAAATCCGACGTGAGCGAAGAGGACGGCGCTGCTTCGCCCTCGGCGGGTTCGACCTCGAAGCGGATTTGAGGATCGTTCACAAGTTGCTGCAACTTGGCGACCAGCGGATCGATCATGTTGCCGGGAAGCAAGCGAATATTCAGGACGGCGCGCGCCTCTGAAGGCACCACGTTCTGCCGAATCCCAGCTTGCAGCATGGTGGGAGCGATCGTGTCGCGCAGCATCGAATTCCACGACGGGCTGGCGGTCGAAACCCATCGCGCCGCGTGGTCACCGCGGTCGGGCGATCCAAGCGCGCGGATCCACTTCCCGGTGTCTTCGTCTTCGACTGCGGCAAGGCCCTCGAAGTAGGCGCGGGTCACCGAATTGAACTGCACGGGCGTCTCGTATGTTCCGATCTTCGCGACTGCGGCCGCGAGGTGCACCACGGCGTTGTCGGGGCGCGGCGTCGAGCCGTGGCCGGACGTGCCGGTCGCGATCACGTCCACGTTGAACATCACTTTTTCCGTTGCTTGCACGCCAATGTACTGAATCTTTCCGCCGTTCGTCACCACGCGCCCGCCTTCGTTCAGCGCGTAGCCGGCGGCGATCTTGTCCCAGTGTTTATCGACGGCGAACTTCATGCCGTCCGTGCCGCCGGCCTCTTCGTCGCCTTCGGCGAGCAGGATCACGTCGCGATTCAGCCGCGCGCCGGAGCGCTTCAGCGCGACGAGAACCGCGATGTTCGCGATCGTCATTCCCTTGTCGTCAATCGCGCCGCGGCCATATAGGTAATTGCCCTGAATCACGGCGCCGAAGGGATCGACGGTCCATTTCGACTTGTCCACGCCGACCACATCGAGATGGCCCATCAGCAGCAGCGCTCGCGAAGGATCGGGCATCGCATTCGCGGAAAGGCGGGCGACGAGAAAACCGCGGCCGGGGGTGCTTTCGAAAATTTCGGAGTGAATTCCCTCGCGGTCGAGAATGCCGGCCAGGTATTTCGCTGCGACCAGTTCGTTGCCCGGCGGATTCGTCGTGTTAATCCGGATCAGGCCTTGCAGCCAGGTGACCGCTTCGCTCTCGATTTGGAAGACGTCCGCGGGCGCAGCCTGCGACGTTTGCGCGGGTGGCGCAGTTTGCGGCAAGGTCCGAGCGTGGAGCGGCACGACGCAAGCAAGCGCGCCGAGAAGCATTGAAACCAGAAAACGCACAGTCCTGCGCGGCATCCGGAAGACCTCCCTGTGGATCAGAAAGTGCATCGAAAACTCAGTACAGTTGATACTATCATGGCGATTCGAGGCGCCCCGGAGTGACGGCGAGCGGCGTTTTCTGAACTGCAATCGACCATCCAGGAGCGCCGAACCGGCATCCAACGCGAGTGAGGGAAACATGCGATTGAAGACATGGCATCGCACCGCATTGATCGCGGCTCTGGTCGGTGGGTTGAGCGCAACCCTTTGTGCGTCGGTCGCGCGCGCGCAGGAAGAGGGCCCGCAACAACCTGCACCGCAGCAGTCCGAGCCGGTCAAACCGCCGGACGGCTCCCAAAACAGAGCGCCTGCCCCCAAGCCGCAAGCACCGCCTCCTCCGCAAGTCGCTATATCGGTCCAATCGACGTTGGTAAACGTTGATGCCGTGGTGACGGATCAGGACGGGAACCCCGTGACCGGGCTGAAGCGCGAGAACTTCCGGGTCTTCGACGATGGGCAGCCCCAGCAGGTCGCGAACTTTTCGCCTACGGATGCCCCCATTACGATCGTGATTCTGCTTGAGTACAGCGGTATGTATTACGGTTACTTCGGGGCCAAAGGCCAGTACTGGGCCGATGGCTTCTTGCGGGATTTGAAGCCGCAGGATTGGGTTGCGCTCAAAACGTTTGACCTGCGAACAACGCTTCGGGAAGACTTCACGCAGGACAAGGGAGCGATCGATGAGGCCATCCGCACGCTTGGCTTTCCGGACTTCCACGAGGCTGTTCTTTTCGACGCCGTATATGAAACTCTCGACCAGCTCCGCGACGTGAAAGGGAAAAAATCGATTCTGATTCTGGCTACGGGCATCGACACATTCAGCAAGCACAATCTCGATCAGATTGTGAAACGGCTAAAGGAAACCGACGTCACGATCTTCTCGGTCGGCATGGCGGAGGAAATCGACCTCTACTCTCGGAACGGAGGCGGGCTCGGCTACCTTCAAGCAAAGAACCAACTTACCCAATTCGCGCGCATGACGGGTGGATACGCTTTCTTCCCGCGCTTCCAGGGCGAGATGCCGGACATCTTCAATACCGTTGCGTCGTATCTGCGCAGCCAGTACACGCTCGTATTTTCACCTTCGACGCCTCAGGACGGGAAGTTCCACAAGATTGTGGTTGATGTCGTGGACGATCAAGGCAATCCCCTGGAGCTAGCGGACAAAAAGGGTAAGAAGAAAAAGGCGGTCGTCACTGCCCGCCAGGCATACATGGCGCCGGGCGCCCCTGCTGGAAACTGAGATGGTTTCTGGCAAACTCGGCGTTTTGCTGCCCGACCTTTGGTTCGCCGCGCAGCGCGCCGTTCATCGCTCCACGCGGCGCTTGACGAACTCGTCCAGCAAGACCTGCGCAAGCCGAACCTGGTCGTGGCGCACCACGCCATCCTGCTGCAGGAAATCGCCCAACACATAGCCGAGCCCCATGCGCGCGAGCGCGTCGAGTGATGGGTCCACCGGCTCGGCGCCTTGTTCCCGGTATCGGTGCAGCAATCGGGGCGACACCTTCTCGCGGTTGATCACCACAAAATCGAACAGGCCCGGGTGCGTGTGATCGTAGATCGCGCGAACGTGATCGGCCACCGAGTAATGCTGGGTCTCGCCGGGCTGCGTCATCACATTGGCGATGTATACGCGCGTAGCGCGCGAGTGTGCGATGACGTCCACAATCTCCTCGATCAGCAAGTTGGGTAGAATGCTCGTGTAGAGGGAACCCGGCCCGAAGAGAATCAGATCGGCCTCGCGAAGCGCGGCGAGAACTTCCGGCAGCGGCCGGACGCGGCGAGGCACCAACCGCAGACGAGCAATATGCCTGCGCGAGCGGGAAATATTCGTCTCGCCCGCCACGCGGGTTCCGTTCTCAAGCTCAGCTTCGAGCGTCACGTTCTGCGCCGTAGAAGGAAAAATCCGCCCGCGGATGGCGAGAATCTGCGCGGACACCTGGACGGCTTTCGGGAAATCTCCCATGCTGTTCGTCAGTGCCGTCAGGAAGAGGTTGCCGAAGCTGTGCCCCGCGAGTCCGCGGCCTGTGGGAAATCGGTATTGGAAGAGCCTCCCGAGCAGATCCTCGTCCTTCGAGAGCGCCACCATGCAATTGCGAATGTCACCCGGCGGCAGGACGCGGTAGTCACGGCGCAGCCGTCCGGAACTCCCGCCGTCATCAGTGACGGTAACGACGGCCGTTAGGTCCGAGATGTGCTGCTTCGGCCTGCGCTTTCCGCGCTCCGCGATGTGTTCTTTGAGGCCGCGAAGGATCGTCGAGAGACCGGTGCCGCCGCCGAGCGCGACAACGCGAACCGATGGCGAGCGGCGTTCCGAACGGCTTTTCATGGGAGGGGCAGGAATCAGCCGGCCGAACTGTCTCGCTCCGGATAGAGCAATTCAGTGAAGCGGGGGTCTTCCTGCAAGAAGGCGAAATCTTCGTCGTTTCGAGCGTGGTAGCGGTTTTCCGGGCGGAGCTCGATGGCGACCTTGAGGTTTTGCATCGCCGAATCCGCTTCGCCGGTCAGGCAATCGAGCGCCGCCATGGCGTAGACGATGTGGTCCGCTTTGGGCGCGGCCTTGCGTGCGCGATCGAGGTGCTCGCGAGCCTCGTCCCAGCGTCCCAGGTTCATCAGCGCGACTCCCTGGGTGTAATGGTCCTCCGCCGACTTCGGCGCGGGCGCTGGAAGCCGCGAAATCCGCTGCTCGCAGATGCGCAGGTGCATCTTGGCGCGGTCGCTCAGTTCCTTGCTTGGACCATCGAGAACGCGCTCGAGCGTCTGCTGCGCGCGCTCGAACTTCTGCTGCTGAAAATGCCTGAGCGCTTCCTCGTAGAGCTTGAGTTGTTGCTGCTTGGCGGGAGCGTCCGGATCGAGGGGCATCGTTCTAGCCCTCTCAGATACTAAGCCCTTTGCTTTGATTGACTTACCGTTTCGTTGGGAGGTGCCTGTAGTGAGGGCCGCACGACGTTTCACGAGTGCACTCCGATAGAACGCGAATCAGAAACATAGCAAAATCGGAGAGTGGCGTCAATGCGAGGCTCTATGTGTGATTTTATCGAGCGCTCTCGTCCTGCGGTAGCACTCGCGCGTTTTCGCTGCTAACCAAGCAATGCCGGCTTGCGAAAGATGCGAATAGGTGCTCGCCCCATATATATTAGTTGCTGCTGCATCTGCTCAACAGATTTCGGTGCAACGGCTTTCCTTCGGCGAGGTATTGCGGAAGGTGCTATACTCCGCGGCGCATCTTGGGGACGTAATTGTTTCCTGGGCACACAGCACGCGAGTCCACGCTTCGCAAGGTAACGGACGATTGGATCGCCGCGTTGCCGCGCGAAAAAAGCCAGATTTTCGAGACCGTCGTGAGCCGGTGGGAATGCACGTACGCCATGATGAGCGTGGCGCTCGACGATGCGCTCTCGCGTCGCGCCCGCGGAGAGCTTGTCTGCGCCCGGCAGCAGGTTTCGGTCGCAGCCGATTTGCTCGGGCGTTTAGGGTATGCGCTTACTTCTCTCTGTGACACGCTGTCCGCCCGCGGCCGGAACGTCGGCATCCTTCCCGCAGTCGAGCCGCTGAACAGCCGCTTTTTCCGTGGCAATACGGGCCAGAGCGCCGCTTCCTGGAACGGTATCCTCCATCACGTGCTCTTCGGCTCCCGTTTGCGTTTCTTCCATAAGGTACGGATTCTCTCCAGCACCGTCGAGCGGATCGAGCGCGAATTCCAAGAAGCCGCCACCGACATTTCGAAGGGGTTGGCCGTGCAACCGGGCGATTGTTGGACCAGGCTTGACTGCCTGCACTATGATTTCAATACGTGCCTGCGCGAAACGGAAGTTGTCCTCAAAGCTTTCCTGCGCACGCTGCCGGCCGAGCAATTGCCGGCTATTTGCACGGAATTGGATGCTCCCACCGAGCCGAAGCACATCCGCATGAAGCCCCGGCTTTCCCGCGCGTCCGCATAGAATCAACCCAGTCCAACGCGCATTCCACTGCGACTTGCTGGACGCAAGGTGCAATTCCGACGAAAATGGGCGAGACTTAAGCATAGAGCCCTGCCGAAATGGGCCGCCTGCCGTCTATAGGCACCACAGGCGTGTACGCAGGTCAGTTGTAGCGTGGAAACGGCGAGTGCAACTTCTGAAGCGACCGACGCATCGCAATGAAGGATGCGTCCCGACGGGTAGCGTGGCCCGATTGAGACGAACCGATAGTGGAGAGATAGCGGAACCGGAGCTGATCCGGCGCGCCCAGCAAGGCGATGCGGCGTCGTTCGAGCGGTTGTATCAGATGCATAGCCGCAGAGTGTATTCGCTGTGTCTTCGAATGGTGGGGAATACGGCCGAGGCAGAGGATCTGACGCAGGAAGCTTTCCTGCAGCTCTTCCGAAAGATTGCGACATTTCGCGGCGAGTCGGCGTTTTCCACATGGCTGCACCGCCTTGCGGTCAACGTCGTTCTCATGAAGTTGCGCAAGAAGTCCGGCAAGGAGACTTCGCTCGAGCAGGTCACCGAGCCGGACGAGGAAGCCGGGACGCCGGGGCGCGATTTCGGAGGCCCGGATTTGCGGTTGACGGGTTCGCTGGACCGCGTCAATCTCCAGCGGGCCGTCGATCAGTTGCCGCCCGGGTATAAAGCAGTATTCGTCTTGCACGACGTGCAAGGGTATGAGCACAACGAGATTGCGGACATGATGGGCTGTTCGATCGGCAATTCGAAATCGCAGTTGCACAAAGCGCGCATGCGGCTCCGCGACCTGCTTCAGGAAGAGGTGCGGGCAAAAGCGCGCGAGGATCGCCGGGCTGCGGGTAGCGCGTCCGGAGGCGAGGACTGAAAGACATGAGCATGATCGGTTGTAATGAATTTCTGGATCAACTCGAGCTGTGGATGGGAGGCGAGCGCTCTGCCGGCGCCCAGGCTCACGCGCGCGGATGCGCGCGATGCGGCAGCCTCGTTTCCGACTTGGACGGCATCCATCAAACCGCGCCTTCGCTGGCGGTTGCCGATGGCGAGCCTCCGGCGCGCGTTTGGATCGCGCTGCGGGCGCAGCTCGAACAGGAAGGCCTGATCCACGACGGGCGTCGTGGCTTGACCGAAACTCTGAGAAATTGGCTTGGCGAAATCTTCACCGTCGTTCCGCGGCCCGCCCTCGCGGGCGCTTACCTGATGGCGCTGGTCGCGGTCGGCGTCGCGCTCACCGGCCCGGGCCAAAGGCGACTCAACGAGGACCTCTGGATTCACGGCACGCAGGTTTCGACGCAGCCGCTCAGCGCACAGCTCGATAGCGCCGAGCAGGACGCAATTTCCTCTCTGACGAATTCCAACCCGGTCGTGACGGCTTCCCTGCAGAAGAACCTCGCCATCGTTGACAACTATATCGCTTTATGTGAAAAAAGCGTGCTGGACGAACCCGAAAACGAAGTCGCGCGCGACTACCTGTACGATGCATATCAACAAAAAGCGGATTTGCTCGCGCAGATAAGCGAGCGCGGAGGCGACGGCCGATGAGCACCCAACCCACTCTTCGGAGCCGGAATCATTGGAAGGCTGCCGGACTGATTGTGCCAAGCTTGCTGCTTTGCAGCGCGGCGCCCGGAGCCACGCCCGGATTTCCGGATCGCAGCGAACAGCATTTCAAGGTCGATGCCCGCCCCGTCGTCACCATCCACAATCCGAACGGCACCATTACCGTGCGGGCGTGGACGAAGCAGGATGTAATGGTCGTCGCCAAGCGCGCCACCGATCAGGTGGCGGTCGACTCCGAGCAGAACGGCAACCGCGTTGAAGTCACGACGCGCCAGGTTTCCACAACCGCCGCCCCCGACGACCTGCGCGCCGATCTCGAAATCAGCGTTCCCGAGGATGCCGAGCTTCAGATTCACAACGATTCGGGCGGCGTCAACGTCACCAACGTGCTCGGAGACATGAACGTCGAGACGATCGCGGCGGGTGTGGATATCGAGGACGCTGCCGGGTACCTCACGGTCAAGACGGTCGGCGGCTCTTTCCAGTGCGTGCGCTGCGCCGGCCGGCTCGAAGTCTCATCGATCAGCGGCAATTTCCGGCTCATCGACCTCCGCAGCAGCTACGTGCGCGCGCAGACTTCGGAAGGGAACATCACCTTCAACGGACAATTTCTCCCGAGCGCCACCTACATCCTGAAGAATTACAACGGCGTGATCGAAGTCCGCTTTTCGCCCGGCGATTCGTTCGATTTGAGCGCCACCTCGCTCAAGGGCAGAGTGCACAACGAAGCGAAACTCGTGCCATCCTCGCACCATCACTTCCTGCCGAAAGTCGGCAACGCTCTTTTTGGCTCTCTCAATTCCGGGCGCGCCAGGGTCGAGCTGAACTCCTTCGATGGTACAATCAACATCCTCAAGCGGGATTGATTGCGCCGTCTCGCGACGCAAAACGCTTTGGACCCTGATCGTCAGCGAATGTTGATCGCCAAACGATGAATGCCGAACAACCGCTGAACCATGACTGCTGAAATCCGCCCTCGCAGACTCGTCTGCCTCACTGGATTCATGGGCAGCGGCAAGTCCACCGTCGCGCGTCTGCTGGCGAGCCAACTCGGCTGGACGAACGTCGACCTCGACCGTCGCATCACCGAGGCTGCGGGCCTTACGATTCCCGAGATTTTCGCGCGCAGCGGTGAAGCGGAGTTCCGCCGGATCGAGAGCGAGCAGCTCGCGCGCGTCGTTGCCGAGTTCGCCGAGACGCAGAAGCCGCGCATCGTTTCGCTCGGCGGCGGCACGATCGCGCAGCCGCAGAATCTGGCGCTGCTCCGCGAAAACGGCGCGTTGCTGATCTGGCTGCGCTGCCCGGTCGACGAACTCCTCCGCCGCTGTGCGCAGATCACCGACCGGCCGCTCTTCCGCGACGAAACCAGCTTCCGCCGCCTGTATAACGAGCGCCTCCCGACTTATGAGCTTGCCGACTACCGCGTCGAAAGCGATATCGAGCCGTTGCGCGTCGTCGAGCAGATTCTCGCGCTCGGCATTTTCCCCAAGGTGACGGTATGACCCGAGCGAGAATGCGCGCATTCATCGCATGTGCGATCGTCGGCGCGCTGGCGCTTCTAGCCGCGGCGGAAAATTCTCCCGCGCGAACGCCCGCGCCTGCATCGCCCGCAACCAGCTTGAAATCGGCGTCGCTCTTTGCAGCGGACAAGGGAAGCTTTCGCATCCTCGTCAACGGCCAGCAGATGGGCAAGGAAGATTTCGAAATCAGCCCGAGCGGCGGCAACTGGATCGCTCGCGGCACTTCGGAGATTCAGACCGCGGATGGCACGACACACGTTACGGGAACGCTCGAGCTGCACGCCGACGGCACACCGGTGCGTTACGAATGGTCCACGGAAGGCGTGAAGAAAGCCGCCTCCACGATTTCGTTCGACGGCCCCACGGCCATGATAGATCTCCGCATCGAGGGCGTGAAGCCGTACTCCCAGCAGTTCAAATTCAACTCGCCGCAAATCGCCGTCCTCGACAACAATCTGTATCACCAGTACGCAGTGCTCGCCCGCCTCTACGATTGGGACAAGAAAGGCGCGCAGACGATGGCCGTCCTCGTCCCGCAGGAACTGACGCCCGGTAGCCTCACCCTCGAATCCGTCGGCAGCCAGGACCTCGGCGGCAAAAAGCTCGATGAGCTGACCGTGAAGACCGAAGACCTCGAAGTCGATCTCTTCCTCGACGGCAAGCGTCTCGTCCGCATCGTCGCCCCGAGCACCGACGCCGAAATTATCCGAGACTGACGCAAGAGTCGATAGCTGCTTCGAAAAGGCCCCACCCGCCATGAAGAAGAAATTGCCGTCGAATTTGCTCCATGAAATTATTGGGATTATCTCCCGAATGCAACGTACGTCGTGAGGCAGGAGGGAAAATGTCTAGCGCCGGGGAGACTTCTTGACCTGGGGGCTGGCGGCGTCATCTAATCGGCGAGGAAAAATCACGTGAAACCGATCATCCACACTATTGCCAGAGCTTTGTTTCATGCGGGCGGATTGGGATTACTGACGCTCGGCGCGTTTGATTCGTCGCCACTTGTGGTGCCGATGGGCAACGACTTGCTTGTGCTGGCGCTGTGCGCACGCTATCACGAGCGCATGCTTTATTTCGTGCTGATGGCTACGGTGGGATCGCTGATCGGGTGCTTTGCGACGGACTGGGTCAGCCGAAAGAGCGAGAGCGGGCAGAAGAAGTTCGTGTCGGGCAAGCATCTCGCCTACATTCGTAAGCAGGTGGAAAAGCGGGCGGGGTGGACACTTGTGGTGGCATCGCTCGTGCCGCCGCCGTTCCCTTTTACGGCTTTTGTGGCGGCTGCGGCGGCGTTCCGGTATCCGCGAATTAAACTCTTGAGTTTTGTCGGCGTGGGAAGGTTTCTTCGCTTTGCGATCGAGGGCGCGCTTGCGATTCACTATGGGCGCTGGATCATCAAGCAGGCTGAATCGCCGTTGCTCGACCACGTGATGATCGCGCTCATCGTGATTTCGATCGGTGGAAGCGCGTTTGCCATTTACCAGTGGATTGAAGGGGGCAAGCGGACGGCTCCGCACGCGGCGTAAATAGATTCGGGACTTAGCTCACCGTCGTTGCCCCGGACCTTGCATCGAAGCCATTCTTTCGATTATCAGAGGAATTTATGCCGAGTTTCGATGAAGCCCGGCGGCCGTTGCGGTGTCTCGTGGCCTTCTCACTTGCTGCGCCGCGAGTGTCCATAAGTGAACAGTTTGGAAAACGGAATGGTTCTACAGTGGGAGGGTCATCGAGGACGGGCAGCAAGTGAATTGCTACGTCACACACATTTGTGAATTCTCAAACGAACACCATGGGGCGGCCACACACTGAAGACGGCAACTTGAGCCTGATCGATTCGAGCCATCATGGCCGTGGCGCATACTTATCACTGATCTGTTTGCTTCTATGCGGCGCGCTGATGGCTGGGATTCTTGATGCTCGAGCGGCGCAGGAAACCTCCGGACAGGTTGCGATTGAGCCTTTGCAGGTGCCGGAGCTCGACGCCGGCTTTCACCTTCTCTACGAACTGAAGCCTGAGGAGGCTCACAAGCAGTTTGAGTCCTGGCAGGAGTCTCATCCCGAGGACCCTCTTGGGAGCGCCTCGGAAGCGGCAGCTTATCTGTTTGAGGAGTGCAATCGGCAGGGTGCCCTCACCTCCGAGTTTTTCCTGGACGACAAACGTTTCCTGGGCAAGATTCCTCTCAAACCGCACCCGGAACTGCGCGCGGCCTTCTTCGCCGCGGATCAACACGCGCAGGACTTGGCGCAGCTGCGATTGAAGACGAACCCGGACGATACGAACGCGCTGTTTGCCATGACCCTAAGCCTGGGTATGCAGGCGGACTATGCCAGCCTGATCGACAAGCATCAGCTCGACAGCTTGAAAAAGATCCGCGAGGCTGACAAGTATTCGAAGAGACTGTTGGCGGTCGAGCCGGACGCCGCTGACGCCTATCTTGGCCTGGGCACGGCGAATTACTTCATCGGAAGTCTGCCGGGAATCAAGAAGTTTTTCCTCAGCTTCGCTGGAATCCACGGCGACAAGAAGGCAGGCATCGACCAGCTCGAGATCGCCGCCGATCATGGCCACTACCTGCGGCCGTTTGCGAAGATTTTGCTGGCTCTGGCTGCTCTGCGCGAGGGAAAGACAGAAGTGGCCCGCGTCCAGCTTCACGAACTCGTCGCGGAATTCCCCGAAAACCCGCTCTTTGCGAGCGAGCTGGCAAAGCTCAAGGTTTCTCCCGCCCCGGTCATTCATCCGCAATAGCGACTTCTTCGCGAGCAGAATGTGCTCTAATAGCGAACGCATATGCGTTGGTATCTCGAACTTCACGGGACGTTCCAATCTCACCTCTGCACGACCCGATCTGATCGTCGGATTCTACGGATACTCCGCCGCAGCTATCAGACTATTGTTCGCTTTTGCACAGTTCACTTCGGACGAGCTTGTTACGCTAATTTGTTGATCTGTTCTCGCATTCACCCATGTTACGTGGTCGTTGGAAGCGGAGTGACCTATGAAACGCATCAAACACGCGGCCTCCAGCCTAGGTGGTTTCTCTTCAGGAGCCAGCCTGGGCGGCAAGGTCTCGCACTATCGAGACAAACAAAACATCTACACGCAAGGTGAGCCTGCTTGCACGCTTTTCTATATTCAAGAAGGGGGCGTGCGGCTCACCACCAAAACGAAACACCAACCAGCAGCGGTTACCGCCATCTTGGGGGTGGGTGATCTCTTTGGCGAGATGTGCCTCGCAGGCTATCCGCTTCGCATGTCCACGGCCGTCGCGCTGACCGCAAGCTCCATTCGTACGATCCAGAAAAAGAAGATGCTCCAAATGCTTCGCAAAAAGAGGAAGGCCTCAAATTCCCTGGTAGCCTATCTGCTGTCCAGCGTCCAGAAGTACAAGAATCATGTGGCGGAACTACTGACTTCTTCCGCCGAGGAACGCCTGGCGCGTGTGCTTCTGCGGCTGGCCCACTTGGACGGAAAAGGTCCAGCCGTTTCTCAGCTTCCCACTCTGAGTCACCGGGTTCTGGCGGAAATGGTCGGAACGACCCGCTCGCGAGTCAATCTACTCATGAACCGATTCAGGAAGCGGGGATTCATTGGTTACAACGGCCATATAGAAGTGCACAGATCCCTGCAAAAAGTCCTGCGGCGCCACTAGCGGTCAGCAGTCGATACCGGTCTCAGCAATCTCGCTGTGCTCGGATTTGTCGTCTTGCGTCGCAGGACTCGCTGCCCTGTGCCGACCGCCTTCGCGGTGTTCAATATTGTACAGGGGGGGGGGTGAATAATGATATAAGAGACCATGGCTTTTCTCCCCCAGCGGCGTGTATCTGCCCGCGGTTCTCTCCTACGCGCGACAGTTGGGAGAGGCGGCGCTTTCAACGTGCATTCGTTTCTCAATACGGTTGGGCTTGGGAGAAGGACTGCCGAGTTTCGAAGAAAAGAAACGATTTTTTCGCAGGGCGATCCCGCGAAGAATGTCATGTTCATTCAAAAAGGGAACGTGAAGCTTACTGTGGTCAATGCGGCCGGCAAGGAAGCCGTTGTGGCGATTTTGGGACCGGGAGATTTCTTGGGAGAGGGGTGCCTTGCAGGCCAGTCTGTTTGCATGACGTCCGCGACCGCGATTACACCGACCACCGTACTAGCGATTGAAAAACACGAGATGATTCGCGTGCTCCATGGCGAACACGAGTTTTCCGATCGGTTCATCGCTTACATGCTTGCGCGAAATATCCGGGTTGAAGAGGATTTGATCGATCAGCTGTTCAACTCCAGCGAGAAGCGCCTGGCTCGCACGCTTTTGCTGCTCGCTCGCTACGGAAAGGAAAACCAACCGATAAGAGCGCTGCCCGAAGTCTCGCAAGAGACGCTGGCGGAGATGGTTGGTACAACGCGCACGCGGATCAATTCGTTCATGAACAAGTTCAGAAAACTGGGCTTCATCGCGTACGGCGGCAGGCTGCGAGGCCTCCAAATCAACAATTCCCTTCTAAGCGTCGTCCTGCACGACTGACGCTTCGAACAGCGAAGGAATTGCAGCGAATCGAACCTCCGCATTTCGCCTGGCCGCGAACCACGCACATCCCTGAATTCTCAAATGAACACCAGTGCCAGGGGTGTAGCTGTCTCGAACGTCGCGGCATGGCCCAATCTACTTTCTGCGCGACCCGATTTGATCGTCGGATTCCAGGGATACTCCACCACAGCGATCAGACGACTGTCCCTTTTTGAACAGTCCGCTCCGGATGAACTTGTTAGGCTAACGGGGCGATCATGCTTCCCCCTGAATTCATACAGGATAGGCGTGACTTTGGACGCGTGATGAAGGTCACTGACAATCACAGCATAGTGAAGTACTAGACAGAGCGTCGGCGGTCGGGGTGCATCGCCGATCAAACGGCCCCGGGATGTTTGAGCTTATTGCAGAGCTAAAAGGAGTACGTCGATGAAAAGAATCTTCTCGTTAATGGTTGCGATCGTCTTGGTTGGCCTACCTGCGTCTGCCCAAAAGGACGAAAACAATCGCATAAAGAATGCCGGTCAAGTGATGGTTGAGATTCTCAATGTTCCCGACGATATTCCGGAGGATCTTCTGGACAAGGCGGAATGCGTGATCGTTCTGCCTTCGGTGATCAAATTTGCAATCGGATTCGGGGGCAGTTACGGCCGCGGCGTGATGACTTGCCGAAGCGGCCCAGACTTCAGCGGACGTTGGAGTGCGCCTTCCATGATGGCGCTCGAAGGTGGAAGCTTCGGCCTGCAGCTGGGAGGCCAAGCGACAGACTTTGTCTTGTTGGTAATGAACCGGCGCGGGGCTGGTTCCATTCTTACCAGCCAGGTCAAGCTCGGCGGCGACGTGGCTGCTGCGGCCGGACCGAAGGGCCGCAGCGCTGCAGCCTCGACGGATGTCACAATGCGGGCGGAAATTCTCTCGTATTCGCGTTCGCGAGGATTGTTCGCCGGGATTTCTCTGGAAGGCTCAACTCTCCGCCCCGATAACGATGGCAACGAGAGGCTCTACGGAAAGGGAATCACCGCGAAGGACATCGTAATCAACAGCGCGATTCGCCCGCCCGCATCGGCGAAATTGCTCGTTTCCACTCTCAACAGAAAGTCCCCGAGAAACAAGTCCGGCAAGTAGGGCCCGGTAGCGCAATACCGCAGACCAGGCCGGACGGGTCTGCCTGCGAAGAAAAGGAGGTAATTAGGCCATGCCGTTACTTCAAATATTGATAGTTCTGGTGGTGGTCGGTGTCCTGCTTTGGCTGGTTAACAGCTTCATACCGATGCAGGGAACAATTAAGGGAATTCTGAATGCAGTTGTGATCATTTGCCTCGTGTTGTGGCTTCTGAATGTGTTTGGACTATTTCATAGCATCTCCAGGATCCACATCGGCAATTGAGGTGACATAGATATGAAACCGATCAGTTGGCTTGGCATTTTGCTAATCGTTCTGGGCGCGCTGGCCCTCGTCTATCAAGGGATTAACTACACGCGTCAGAAGCAAGTCCTCGACGTGGGATCGATCCATCTCACCGCGGAAACTCACGAGCGAATTCCGCTCCCTCCAATATTGGGAGGGCTGGCATTGGTTGGAGGGGTCGTCCTGTTGATCGTGGGGGCGAAGGGCAGATCATAGTCCGTAACGAATGAACGGAATTTAGGAAACATCCGTGGACCACGAACTCAAGAATCTGAAAGCAGCGGCGCCCGGCGCAACAAACAAGGGGCGCACGAATCACCGCGATGGAGGTAACAATCATGAAACCAGTCAGTCTTATCAGCACCGGAGTTCTGCTCCTGCTCCTTGGAGCCGTTACCCCAACGTACGCTCAGCAAGAGCAACACGAACAAGAGGCCAAACCTGAAAAACAAGGACAGCAGGCCAAGCCTGAAAAGCAGCAGCAAGAGGCAAAGCCCGCAAAACAGGAACAGCAACAAGCCAAGGGCCAGCAGGAACAGCAACAGAAACAACAGCAGCAACAGGCCAAGTCGGAGAATCAGCATCAACAACAGCAAGCCAAGGGTCAGCAGGAGCAGCAACAGAAACAGCAGCAGCAACAGGCCAAGTCAGAAAATCAGCATCAACAACAGCAGGCCAAGGGCCAGCAGGAACAGCAACAGAAACAGCAGCAGGCCAAGAGTCAACAACAGCAGCACGTTCAACAACAGCAGCAAGCCAAGAGTCAACAACAGCAACAGCAGCACGTTCAACAACAGCAGCAGGCCAAGAGCCAGCAGCAGCAACAGCACGCTCAACAACAGCGGCAGGCCAATCAACCTTCACAACAGAGGCAACGCGTGCAGCAAAGTCAACAACGGGAGGTGTGGCAGCAGCATCGAGCCCGTAACTGGCAGTCCGAGCACCGCGACTGGCAGCAACGTGGCGGCTACAACGGCTATCGCATTCCAGAAGACCGTTATCGTGTGCGCTTTGGTCCGAATCACTTGTTCCGCATTCACAGTTACCCGATGGAGTTGTACGGCGGGTATCCGCGCTTCCAGTACGGTGGCTTTTGGTTCGGTTTCATGGACCCGTGGCCAGAATACTGGTCAGACGATTGGTACGACACCGATGATGTGTACGTCGTTTATTCCGACGGCGGATATTACCTGTACAACCGCAGGTATCCCCAGGATCGAATTGCAATCATGGTCTACTTGAACTAACAGTTCATCGAGAGCATTTCATCGACACGGGCCAGCGGCGGCTCGGCCAGTGTAACTGGCGCAAGGAATCGAGCAGGAGGCAGGGCAGTAGTCATAGTTTGAGAGGGGAATTTCGATGCTACTACTAATTATCATTCTGCTGTTGTTGTTCGGCGGAGGCGGCGGCTATTACGGGTATTCGAGATGGGGTACCCGCGGGGGCCTGGGGATCGTCGGAACGATCCTTGTCATCGCGGTGGTTTTGTATGCGATCGGCGTGTTGCGTTGATCGTGTCAGGATCGATCTGAGATCGAGGGAAGCGTGTTGGCAAATGCACTCACAGTTAAAGGTTCTTAGCGGGAATCGCAAATTGAATCGGAACGACAAAACCGCGCGCGACGCGCAGAGTGACGGGCGGGTGAGATCGCCGTAATGGAGGTAACAATCATGAAACCAGTCAGTCTTATCGGCACGGGAGCTTTGCTCCTGCTTCTTGGAGCCATTACCCCAACATACGCACAGCAAGAACAACACGAACAAGAGGCCAAGCCCGAAAAGCAGGAGCAGCAGGCAAAGCCAGCAAAGCAAGAGGAGCAGGCGAAGGCCCCCAAACAAGAGCAGCAGGCCAAGGCCGCAAAACCGGAGCAGCAGGCCAAGCCTGAAAAGCAGCAGCAGGCCAAGGCCGCAAAACCGGAACAGCAGGCTAAGCCTGAAAAGCAGCAGCAGGCCAAGGCCGCAAGACCGGAACAGCAAGCTAAGCCTGAAAAGCAGCAACAGGCCAAGGCAGCAAGACCGGAACAGCAGCAGCAAGCCAAGGGCCAGCAAGGCCAGCAACATCCTCAGCGGAGTGCGGCCGAAGAGCAGCGGCAACGCTCACAGCCGGCACTGCGACTCAGTTCCAGAACCGAAACTCGCATACCTGACGATCGCTTCCGCTCCAATTTTGGGCGGGAGCATCGATTCCGCATCGGCAGTCCCAGGATCGTGGGCGGATATTCTCGCTTCCAGTACGGCGGCTTTTGGTTCGGATTTCTTGAGCCGTGGCCGGAAGGCTGGTACTACACCGATGACGTTTACGTGGATTACGTCGACGGCGGGTATTACTTGTACAACCCAAACTATCCCGGCGCTCGCGTTGCAATTACGGTGTACGTGCAATAGCGGTTTATCGAGTGCAATGCTATCGGCACTGGCCAGCGACGGGGCCGGCCAGCGTAAATGGCCCAAAGAATCGAGCAGAAGGCGGGGGGCAGTAGTCATAGCTTGAAAGGACAATTCCGATGCTACTACTAATTATCATCCTGCTGTTGCTGTTCGGCGGAGGCGGCGGCTATTACGGGTATTCGAGATGGGGTACCCGCGGGGGCCTGGGGATCGTCGGAACGATCCTTGTCATCGCGGTGGTCTTGTATGCGATCGGCGTGTTGCGTTGATCGTGTTATGACCGACTGGCAACCGAGGGAAAGGCGCGTTTGCAAATGCACTGACTCTTAAGATCCCTCAGCGACGACTCGCGAATCGATCGAATCAAAGGAGACTATTCATGAAGCGAGGCACGAAGGACAAAGCGAAAGGCACCTTTCACGAGGTGAAAGGGAGAGTTAAACAAACGGTTGGACGAGCGACGAACAATCCCGACTTGGAAGCCGAAGGCCTTGTCGAGAAGTTGACGGGCAAGGTCCAAAAGAAAATCGGCCAGGTGGAGAAAGTTCTCGAACGATAGCGGGTAAGGCTCCGCTCGGCACCGAGCGGAGCCGCTTCAAATCATTTGTGCCCTCTTAGTTTCCTCCTCTTTGATCACCCGAAATCCGTCCAACCTTCAGCTTCCAGCATCTAGCCTCCAGAAAAGTCCACAGGGCCTCACGCTTGACCGCTTCATCCCCGCTGCTAATCTGGCCGCGCAGGTACAAAATTGTCATGAGCATCGGCAGAACAATTCGGAATGCTGGCGCGGTCGGCATGGAGCATGCCGCGGCGGGCAATTTCGCCGGCCTCGGTTTGGCGGCGAGGCTGCCGACGAGGGTCAGACGGTCGGGACGATCCAGCTCCCAGCACTCAAACTCTAATCGCCAACTATGGGAATTAGAATCCGATCTAACTCATTGCAAACAAACGTCGGCGCCCTGTTCTAATCGCCAATTTTCCGGGCCAGCCGATTTGCGTTGCCATCGCTGGAAGTCCAATTCGGAATGCGCGACGGAGGGATCCCTCGACTCCCGCTGGTCGCTCGGGATGACAATCCTCGCCGGATTGTCAGACGCCGGGATGCTCGAGAAGCAAGCGGATGCCGCCGTTGGTCGTGCGGACGGAAATCGCGCCGCCGCCGTGGCCGAGCCGCCCGTGGAAATCCCGGGCGCCGGGAATCGTCATCGTGGACGTGACCGGAACGTCCGAATAGACGTCGCCGTTCATGTTGTGGACTTTCAGATCGGCGCGCGCGTCCCACGGAAGCCCGAGGACGACCGAGCCGTTCACGGTTTCGAGATTCATCGGCGCGCCATCGAGCAGTTTGCGGAGCTCGAGGCGCAGATTGCCGTTGGTGGTCTTGGCGTTGAAGCGGCCCGAGCTTTCGAGCACTTCGACGTTCCCGTTGACCGAGCGGAGTTCGCCGCCGCCGTCAACGCCGCGCACGGTCAGGCTGCCGTTCACGGTTTGAATGCAACCGAGCAGGACGCGATTCGGCACGTGGATGTGATATTCGACGGCGACCTCGGCTCCCTCGCCGTTCGGGTAGCGCGTGTGCACTTCCACTTCGCCGGGATGGCTCTCGACTTCGATCTGCACGCGGTCGACGTCGCGCGGATCGTTCTGCGATGTTTTGACGGCGCGGACTTCGACCTCGTCGCGGTCCCAGCCTTCCACGTGGACCGAGCCGTTCACGTTGTCGAGCACGAATTGGCCGCCCGCGGCAAGCGGGTACGTTTTCAGGAAGACCTGGTCGGCGGTATTCGCAAAGCCGGGAAGAGCCAGAAAAAGCGCGCAGCCGAGCACCACCAGAATTCGCGCGCCAACAGATTGAAACCGAATGCCTCGCGTCGTCGTTTGCACGTTACGCCCCCTTTTGTGCATTCTCCGAGACTTTCAGCGGCAACGATTTTTTGTTGGCCGCAATCGATTCAGCGGGCGTTGAACCCGAGCCTTCGAGTCGCGGCATGGCCGCAATCGCCATACCTATCATTACGGATGAGCCGTCTCTCCGGTTCCCTGAACTTCATCGGGAGAACCGGCCGGCAACTGCATCTCCATCTGGAGCTTCTGCATCTGCTGCTGAAGTTGCGACATTTGCTGCTTGTAGATTTCGCTCTGCTTGCCGGTGTCGCTCAGGACGAAGCGGATGTTTCCGGCGATGGTCCGCAAGCGGAGAAGGTCTCCGCCGCCGTTCAATTCTCCCTGCGCGCGCATGGTGTGCGCACCCTTCGTCGAATCGTCGTAGCTCACCTTCAAGGGGAACGCGGGATCGATGATCACGCGGTGCTCGTTGCCTTTCTGCACCATCGCGTCGATTGTGATCGGGAGTTCCCGCGGGAGATGCACCACGATGTCGCCCTCGCTGGACTGAAGGTCGCACGCGCCCGATCCCTTCGGCGGACGTACAAACCATGCGGTGATTCCGCCGTCGCTCGTCGAGGCCTTGACGGGGCTGTCCACCTGCGTCAGGTAAATGCTTCCGCCGCTCGTTTCAAGGTTCGTCGGTCCGAAGACGCGCACCACGCGGATGCCGCCGCCGCCCGTCTTCGCGCGGACGAGGCCGGCAGCTTCGCCGATCTCGATTTCGCCGCCGCCGGTTTCGGCGGTGAGTTCGGCACCGGAATGTTCGAGAGTGATGTTCCCGCCGTCCGTCTGGAGATGCGCCGTGCCTTGCACCGAATTCACGCGAATGTGTCCGCCGCTGGTATGGAGCGTGGCGTTGCCCGCGACCGATCCGATGGTGATGTGTCCGCCGCCGGAATTGGCGACCAATTCTCCCGAGACCGTCTTCGCGACGATATTTCCGCCGCCCGTTTCAAGGCGCGCCGGGCCGCCGATGCTGCCCGTCGTGATGTTGCCGCCGGCGGTCGAAAGTGTGACGCGGCCGTCGACCTCGATCGCGTCGATGTTTCCGCCGCCCGTCGAGACATCGAGGCTGACGTTTTTCGGGATCGTCAATTCGAGAGTGGCCCAAAGGCGTCCCGTCCAATGGCGGCCCGGAGCTTCGGCTTTCAGGGAGACTCCGTCATTCGTCTGGCGCGCAGAAACGGTGAAGCTCTTCAAAAGCTGCTGCGCGTCCCGCTGGGAGGCATCGGTTTCGAGATGGATGTGATAGTCAACCCTGTCGGCGTCCCGCGTGTGGACGACGATGCTGCCGAGTTCGGTCGAAAGGCGAACGCGATCGCCCGCGTGCGTGGGAACCGAGCCGGTGAGGTCCTGCGTGAGATGCGAGGAATGTGGATCGCCCGGCTCGGCGGCCCTGCGGTGCGCCCAGGCGCTCGCGGCAAAAATCAGACCAGCAGCGAGGGGCACGGCGAGGAATTTACGGGAGAGTTTTTGAAGTGAACCCCGCGAGTTCGATGCCGACGGGTTGATTTGCATGATCAGAATTTTGCGCGCGGGCCGAGATCGCCGATCGCCGCGGCGCTCTGCAATCGGATGTACGTATTCGGATCTTTTTGCATCCGGTCGCGCAGGACTGAGAGCGTGTGATCGTCGGAGGGAACGTCGCCCTTTGCAGCCATGTTGCGCAGCGCGTTCACCGCTTCGACGCGCACGCCGGGATTCTGGTCGCTGACGAGAGCGTCGAGCAAAGTCTGGCGGACCATCTCCTGCGAGCCGGCGCCATTGAGCGCTTCGAGAGCCTTCAGGCGCACAGCCGCGTTGTGATCCCCGCGAACCGCATGGCAGAGAGCCGAGCGAACTTCGGGATCGCTACTGCGCGAGCGCAAGCATTCGACGGCATCGAGGCGGATGTCCGGGCAGATGCGATCGCCTTTGCCGAGGATGTCGAGCAGGACTTCCTTCACATCGTCATCGTCAACCGTGCCCTGCACGGTGACGGGCTGTTGCGCCCGAAGCTGCAATTCGACGCGTGCGGGCCCTTCGCCTCCGGAAGGAAACACGCTGATTCCGGCGACGTCCGCCGAATGCAAATCGAGCGACGTGGGAACGGGACTTGCAGGCGCTTCATTGCTGGTCGTTCCGGGAATCGCGGCGGAAGAAGCTAGGTTTGATGCTGATGAATTGTCCGGCGCGGCGGGAGAAGCGGGATGGCGGAAAAGGCGCGGTGCAAGAACTCCGACGCTGAAACCGATTACGAGGAGCACGGCCGCGCTCCATGCGGGGCGCGGCGAGAGCCAGCTCGAAGGAACCAGCAATCCCAACGAGCGGCGAAGCCATCCGCCTTCCTCTTCGCGGTCGAGCGCGTCTTCGACGCTCGCGCGGCATTCTGCGAGAAGCGCGGCGTCAGGCTCGTTGCGATGCTCTGCGAGAAGCGCGAGAATTTCCTCCTCGCGCGCTAGCGTGGCGGAGCATTCGGAACAACTTTGAAGGTGAGCCGCGAGCCGGGCATCGTCAGCCGGATCGAGTTCGTCACCGGCTGCCAGTAGTATCAACAGCGGTTGCCATTCGGCGCAGGGCTGCATCGCGATGTCCTGATCGTTCATTTCGCCGCCCGCATCGGAATGGAAGTCACGATTCATTTTGGCTCAGAGACAACTTTGTCTCAATCTCCGCCTAGCGAATGGCATCCAGGCTCGCGCGCAATTTTCGCGTGGCCCGGAAAAGTGAATTCTTTGCTGTTTCCTCGGACGTGCCCAGCAAATCGCCGATCGCGCGGAGCCGCAAGCCTTGATAGTGCTTCATCTCGAATACCATGCGTTCGCGAGGTGAAAGGCGCTTCATCGCTTCCTGAATGTGCGCGCCAAGTTCCTGGCCGAGAAGCCGCTTTTCGGGATTGGCGGCTGCGCTCAATTCCGGCTGCCGGTCGAAGAAATCGCGCGTGCCGCCCTCGGCTTCGTCGGGAACCGGGGCCTGATCTTCGCGATGGCTGGTGCGGCGGCGCAGGTGGTCCAGCGCGACGTTGGTCACAATTCGGTAGAGCCACGTATAAAAGCTGCACTCGAAACGAAAGCGATGCAGATTCCGGTACACGCGGAGGAAGCTTTCCTGATAAATGTCGCGAGCGTCCTCGGGACGATGTACAAGATTCAGCGCCAAGCGCAGCACGTCGCGGTCGTAGCGGCGGACCAAGTCCTCGAAAGCCAGGCGGTCGCCCGACTGGGCCTTCCGGACGAGTGCCTGCTCCTCCGCGAGCTTCACCGCCGCTGCCTGGCGCGCATCTCCCTCGAGTGCGACGCTCATCCCCATAGTATCTGCCGCCGAGCTGGACTCCGCTTCTGCCCGCCCACTTGCTGCCGGACGGACAGGCCTGTTTTCCCCGGTTTCCAGCCTTTCTCCGGGTTCCATACCGATAGACGGCCCAACTGGACCTTGGTTAGCACCCGGGGAGGCCATTTTGGCACTATCGGGCTGGTTGTCCAAGGAAGGCTCACCCCATTTGGATTCGCTGCAACCGTTCGGCGTTGTAATCATGAGGGTTCCCGTGAAGCAGTCTCGCGCCGATTCTTGAGTTGATACAACTCTTATACGCAGGCGGCTATCCGGTTCTTGCGGACAAATTGGCATGGGGCAAACGGGCGGAGGAAGGAGGAATTTCAGCGTCTAAAGCCGGTCTATTTTGCAGAACTTATGTCGTGGCTGAAGCCACAACACACAAAGAAAGATTGTCGATCTCTCTTGTGGACTCCGCTAGCGCCGTTGGACGTAGGCGCCGAGGCGAATCAAACCGAAAACCGCGACGCACACGAGGAAGTCGACCGCGAGGCCCCAATCCTCATTCGTGCCGTGGTGGCGCAGGGCCTCCGGAAGATGGGGGACGAGCGAGAATTGATAGATTAGCTGGCCGATGAGAATTGCGATCAGCCATTCGAGCCAACGCCGCGGCGTTGCTCCCAGAAACCGGCGCGCCACCTGGATGCACCTCGAAGGGAAGCCAAGGACGGCCCCATCTTAGGCGAGTCGTGCGAGAGTGTAAACCGCGCTCGTGCTAAAGTGCAGCGCGAGGAGGGAAGCGATGCGACGTCCGATGGGAATTTCGATCTGGCTTTGCGCGATCGCGATGCTTTGCGGAGCGAGGCCGGCACTCGCACAACAGGCGGCACAGCAAGCAGGGCCAGTGCCCGCGACCACCGAAGGCGATTACGTGGCGCACGACTTTCACTTCAAGTCGGGCGAGACGATGGCCGAACTGCGGCTGCACTACACGACTCTGGGCAAGCCCGCACGCGACGCGAAAGGGCACACGACCAACGCCGTGCTGATCATGCACGGCACGGGAGGGAGCGGGCACAGCCTGCTAGTGCCGATGTTTGCCGGCGTGCTATTCGGGCCCGGGCAGCTTCTCGATGCGAACCGGTACTTCATCATTCTTCCCGACGGGATCGGCCACGGTAAGTCGAGCAAGCCGAGCGACGGCCTGCACGCGCGCTTCCCGCACTACGATTACGACGACATGGTGGCGGCGCAGCACGAGCTGGTGGAGAAGGGCCTGGGCGTCGATCACCTGCGGCTGGTGATGGGCACGTCGATGGGCTGCATGCACTCGTGGGTGTGGGCCGAAACGTATCCCGATTACATGGACGCGCTGATGCCGCTGGCGTGCAATGCCGTGCCGGTTGCGGGGCGGAATCGACTGTGGAGAGAGATGGTGATCGATGCGATTCGCAATGATCCCGAATGGAAGAACGGGGAGTACACGACGCAACCGCGAACGGCGCTCGAAGTCGCGACGGACATTCAATTGATCGCGGGGAGCGCGCCGATCCAGATGCAGAAGAGTTTTCCGACGCGCGACGAAGCAGACAAATACTTGGAGGACTACCGCAAGAGGTATGCGGAGGGCTTTGACGCGAACGATTTTCTGTACGCGGTGAGCGCCTCGCGAAATTACGATCCCTCGCCGCAGCTCGGCGGCATCACGATTCCAGTGATGTGGATCAATTCGGGGGACGATTTCATCAATCCGCCGGAGTTGGGAATGGCGGAGCAGGATATCAAGCGGGTGAAGAATGGCCGATTCGTTCTGATTCCGGCGTCCGATCAGACGCACGGGCACGGCACGCACACGTGGGCGGCGGTGTGGCAACAGTATTTGAAGGAACTGCTCGACGAGTCGGCGAGATGAGCGGAATTCGGGTTGGGGGAGTTTTTCATGTTTGAAAAAAGAGGGAGTCTGGCCAAGGCGATTGCGCTTGGCGCGTTGGGGTTTCTTGTCGCGATGGCCTGCGTTGTTGCACGGGCGCAGGATAACGCGACGAACCAAGATGCCGAGACAGTTTATGGCCAGCGCTGCGCGAGCTGCCACGACGGCGGGGCCGCGCGGGCGCCGAACCGCGCGGCGCTGGGGCTGATATCGGTTGAAAATATTCGCTTCGCGTTGACGAGCGGAAGCATGACCACGCCGGCGGCTGGCCTGACTCCCGCCCAAATTGAGGCGCTGAGCCGCTATCTTTCGAAGCAAGTCCGGGCAACGGAGCAATCCGCCGCGACCGGAATGTGCGCGGAGGGCGGCGCGCTGTTTGCGCCCGAGGCGAATGAGCCTCACTGGAATGGGTGGGGCGTGGACTCGTCGCAACACCGATTCCAGCCCGCTGTGATGGCGCAGCTGAGCGCGGATCAAGTTCCGAAGCTGAAATTGAAATGGGCGTTCGGATATTCCGGCGCAAACCAGGCATACGCTCAGCCGACCGTGGTTGGCGGACGTATTTTTGTCGGAAGCGCTGCCCGGAAGGTTTATTCGCTGGATGCAAAAACCGGCTGCACGTATTGGGCGATCGATGCGGATTTCGCCGTGCGGACCGCGATCAGCGTTGCAGTAAACGGGAGCGGCTGGTCCGCATATTTCGGAGATCAGCACGGCAACGTCTACGCCGTGAACGCCGTCACCGGAAAACTTCAGTGGAAAACGAGTCTGGATGCACACCCGGATGTACACGTCACCGGCGCGCCCACGTTGGTGGGCGGACGGCTCTACGTGGGGGTGTCGTCCCTCGAAGAAGTGAGCGGGGCCGATGCGAAGGATGAGTGCTGCAAGTTTCGCGGCAGCGTTTCGGCGCTGGACGCCGCCACGGGAAAAGTGATTTGGAAGAGCTATACGATTGCCGAAGAGCCGAAGCCCACGCGCAAGAATGCCCAAGGCATTCAGCTTTGGGGCCCTTCGGGTGCTGGAGTGTGGTCCTCGCCGACAGTGGACCTGAAAAACCACATCGTCTACGTGACCACCGGCGACAACTATTCCGATCCGCCTACGAACACTTCGGACGCGTTCATGGCCTTCGACATGGACACGGGGAAACTCGCGTGGTCGCGTCAGATCACCACCGGCGATGCGTACAACATCGATTGCGACATCCCGCCTGAAAAACAGGTGAATTGCCCGGAAGCGAAAGGGCCGGACGTCGACTTCGGGTCCTCGGCGATTCTCGTGAACCTCCCGAATGGACGCCGGGCTTTGATCGCAGGACAGAAGTCGGGCGTCGTCTCGGCGGTCGATCCGGACCGGCAGGGCAAAATTCTCTGGCAAGTCCGCGTGGGCCACGGAGGGAGTCTTGGGGGAGTGCAGTGGGGATCCGCGGCGGACGCGAAAAATGTTTACGTGGCGCTGTCGGATATCCAGAGGCGAGCGGCTCCGCCGGGTTCACCCGCAGGACGAGCCTCCGTATTCGGCGTGCCGTATGAGTTGGACCCGAAAGCGGGTGGCGGACTTTTCGCGCTGGAGATTGAAACCGGCAAGGTTGTGTGGCACACGCCGCATCCAGGTTGCGTCAAACCGGGCTGCAGTCCTGCGCAGTCGGCGGCAGTGACCGTGATTCCCGGAGTGGCGTTTTCCGGCGGAGTCGACGGACATTTGAGAGCGTATGCAACCGATGATGGCCGCATCATCTGGGACGCCGATACCGAACAGGAATACATGACGGTCAACGGAGTGAAGGCGAACGGCGGCTCCATCGATGCGTCCGGGCCGGTGATCGTTGGCGGAATGCTCTACGTCAATTCGGGGTATTTCTTTCAAGGCAGCGCGTCCGGGAATGTCCTGCTAGCATTCTCGCTGGACGGCAAGTAGCCGAAATTTCCTTCCGCGGCATGACGGTCGCACTAACCAATCCGGTGAAGTATCTGCGAGGAGTCGGGCCGCAGCGCGCGGCGGCGCTCGAGGAGCGCGGCATCGCGACCGTCGGCGACCTGCTCGGCTACCTGCCATTTCGTTACGAGGACCGCATTCGCTTCACGCCGATCGCTGAAATCGTGCCGGGGCAGGTGCACACGGTTCTGGCGGAAGTGGCGAGCGGAAACACGGTGCGATTCGCGCGCGGGCGCGGGCCTGTGTTTCACGTGACGGTGCGCGATAAATCGGGCGCGCTGCACGCGCGGTTCTTTCACGGCGGGTACCTGCAAGGGCGGCTGAAGGAAGGGCAGCGGCTCGTGCTGCACGGGAAAGCGGAGGTGGACCCATACCGTCCCGGGCGGATCGAGATGGTGAATCCGCAGATCGAGCTCGTCGGCGGCAGCGACGAAGCGCCCGCGGACTCGACGGAAGTGGGCCGCATCGTGCCAATCTACGAGGCAATCGGCGGAATCAGCTCGCGAATGTTGCGGCGGATCATTTACGGCGTGCTGCAGGATTTCGATGGGAGCCTGCCGGACGCGCTGCCCGAGGAAATCCGCTCGCGTTACCGGTTTCCGGCGCGGCGCGAGGCGCTGCTGTACGTCCATTTCCCGCCGAAGGATGAAAGCCTCGAACAGCTCAACAGCTTTCGCAGCCCCGCGCATCTGCGGCTGATTTTCGAGGAGTTTTTCTACTACCAGCTTGCGCTCGCGCTGCGGCGGAAACAGGAGCATCGGCAGCGGGGCGTCGCCATGCGCGTGCGCGAAGACAATGTGCGTGCGGCGCTGAAGCGGATTCTGCCGTTCAAGCCAACAGCCGCGCAGAAGCGCGTGCTGGCGGAAATCGCGGCGGACCTGGAGAAGCCGTATCCGATGCACCGTTTGCTCGAGGGAGATGTGGGAAGCGGCAAGACGATCGTGGCGTTCGAAGCCGCAACGATCGTGATCGAAAACGGCTACCAGGTGGCGCTGATGGCGCCGACGGAAATTCTGGCGGCGCAGCATTACCTTTCGGCGCGGCGAATTTTCGCGGCGGCGGGGTACGGCGTGGATTTGCTCGTGAGCGGGCAAAAGCGCGCGGAACGTGAAGCCACGCTCGCACGCGTCGAAAGCGGCGAAACGAAATTGCTGGTGGGCACGCATGCGCTGATCGAGAACCCGGTGAAATTTCACAAGCTGGGCCTGGCGATCG
This sequence comes from uncultured Acidobacteriota bacterium, assembly GCA_963715685.1. Taxonomy (GTDB): domain Bacteria; phylum Acidobacteriota; class Terriglobia; order Acidiferrales; family UBA7541; genus Palsa-295. Next base: position 1,031,759 of record OY970264.1, read on the forward strand.
TGGACGAGCAGCATCGCTTCGGCGTGATGCAGCGCAAGCGGCTGATCGAGAAGGGCGCGTCGCCGCACGTGCTGGTGATGACGGCGACGCCGATTCCGCGTTCGCTCGCGCTGACTCTCTACGGCGATCTCGAACTTTCCGTGATCGACGAAATGCCTCCGGGGCGCACGCCGGTAGAGACGCGGTGGACCTCGGAGGCGCTGCTCGCGGGCGTGTGGGAATTCTTGCGGCGCGAAATCGCGCGCGGGCGGCAGGCATTCGTTCTTTATCCAGTGATCGAAGAGTCGAAGCAGGAGCTAAAGGCCGCGACGGCGGAATACGAGCGGCTGGCGAAGACGGTGTTCCCGAAAATGAGCGTCGGCTTGCTGCATGGGCGGCTGAAGAATGAGGAGAAGGACTCGGTGATGGAGCAGTTCCGGCGCGGCGAGTTGCAGATTCTCGTGGCGACAACGGTGATCGAAGTCGGCGTGGATGTGCCGAACGCGAGCGTGATGGTGATCGAGCACGCGGACCGCTTCGGCCTCGCGCAACTGCACCAGCTTCGCGGGCGGATCGGGCGCGGTTCGGAGAAATCGTACTGCATTCTGGTCGCGCCCAAGACGATCGCGGGGGACGCGCGGGAACGCATCGAGACGATGGTGGCGACGTCAAACGGCTTTGAGATTGCCGAGCGCGACCTGAAGCAGCGCGGCCCGGGCGAATTTTTCGGCACGCGGCAGCACGGCGACGCGGCGTTTTCATTCGCGCAGCCGCTTCGGGATCATGAATTGCTGGAATTGGCTCGCCGCGAGGCGTTTGCGCTGGCCGAGGATCCGGCGCGAGCGAATGAAGTCGTCAGGCGGCTCGAATCGCTCAGCCCTGCGTGGCAGAAGCGATATCAACTGGCGTCAGTCGGATGAAGGAGCGCTGAAACACCGTGCGCGTGATTGCTGGGAAATTTCGCAGCCGGCGGCTCAAGGGGCCGGGCGTGATGCGTCTGCGGCCGACGAGCGACCGGCTGCGCGAAACGGTCTTCAATATTCTCGGGCCGGCGGTCGAGGATTCGCTGTTCGTCGATCTATTTGCGGGCACCGGCGCAATCGGAATTGAGGCGATCAGCCGCGGGGCGCGCGAGGTGGTCTTCATCGAATCGCATACCAAGGCTGCGCGGCTCATACGCGAGAATCTCGCGGCGCTGGGGATTCGCGCCGGCGCCGAGTTGATGGAGATGGATGCCATGCGTGGGCTGGAGAAGCTCGCGGACCGCCGGGTAGTCGCGGATTTCATCTACGTCGACCCTCCGTACGAAGATGCGCAAGCGTATTTGAGCGCGCTTGAGTTTCTGGACGCGTCGCATCTGATCGCGCCGCGCGGGGTTGTGATCGTCGAGCACCACTGGCGGACGCAGCTGCCCGAGCGCTTCGAGAGGCTCGAGCGCACGCGGCAAATCGAACAGGGCGATGCGATGTTGAGCTTCTATAGTTTGGCAGCCGCGGCGTAGGCCGGGCGCATCCATCCCATCGGGTATAATGGCTGAATCCGTGCTTCCCTCCGAACAGCCCGATACGCTGGTCGAACTGCCCCCGCACGCTCGCTTGCCACGGCTTGACCTGGGCATTGATTGGGAATCCACCTGGGAAGAATTTCCGACGAGCGTGCGCGCCGTCGTTGCAGGTCCGCGCCCGCCGAGAGACAGCGAACTGCCCGAAGGCCGAGTCCTCAGGGCCCATTGGATTCGTGGCAAGAAACCGGGTTGGGAGTTTGCGGCAGCGTGCGGGTTGCTGGGGGGAGTTATCTGGCTCTTGACCCTGCGGATATGGGGGTTTTTGCCGGAGAACACACCGACGCTCGCGCCGGTGCAGATCGAGTTGACGTGGTATGGCGAGCCGCAGGATCTTCCGAAGATTTCGCTGCCGGCTGCCACGCCAAAGTCCGCAGCGCCACGCAAGAAACCGGACGAAGCAGCCAAAGCCACAGATGCGCGCGGCGCGGACGCATTTCATCCCCGGCAGACGATTCTTTCGATTCCCGTGCGCGTGACGCACCCGCGGCAAACGCTGATCCGCCCGGATGCGCCGAATGTGGCGCCGAAAGTCGTGCCGCAGTTGCCGAACATCGTGCAGTGGTCCGAAGTGCAACTGGCGAAACCCAAATTCCAACTGGAGGCCAAGGCCTCGGCGCCCCAGGTACGGCAACGGACTGTCCGCGACACGGCTGCGCCGGAGGTTCCGAACGCGGTGAAGAACCAAGGCCCGCTCGACATCGCAGCGAAACCGGCTCCGATCGCGAGGCCGCAGATGCCTCTGAGCGCAATGTCCGCGCCGGCGGTCCGACAACATGAGGCTCGCACCGACGCGGCCGCACCGGAAATCGGCGCAGCGGCAAATGATTCAAGCCTGCGCAATGTGATCGCGCTTTCAGCCACGCCCGGTCCGCCGATGCCTGTAAGCAACGTGCCGGAGGGCAACCTCGCTGCGCGCATTTCGATTTCACCCGCGGGAACGAAACCGGGAACGCCGGGAGGAGCGGAAGGCCACTCAGCGGAAGCGAACGCAGGCGCAGGCGGCGGGGCAGCCACGGCGGGAACGGTTAGTGCGGGCGGAGCGGGCGGGAATGCGAGTTCCTTGCCAGCGGCGATCAGCATCAGCGGAGGGGCCGCGCCTCATGTTTCAGGCGGAGGGATCGCGCCGGCCGGTTCGCGCGCCGGAAGATTGAATCTGACGCCAGCGACGCCCTACGTGCCTTCGGGCAATTCACGCAAGGGCCCGATAAACGTGGCCGCGATCGATCCGAGCTTGCCGCCCGAAAAGATTCTTTCGGGCAGCGAGGTGTACACGCTGCACATCGATCTGCCGAACCTCACGAGCGCGAGCGGAAGCTGGATTCTGCATTATTCGGAACTGGATGAGGACGAACATCCCGGTTTCAGGAAAAAGGAGCGGCTTGCGGCGCCCGTGCCCGTGGAAAAGTCGGACCCGAAATATCCGCCGGAGCTGATCAAGGGGCATGTGCAGGGCGAGGTGGTGCTCTATGCGATCATCCGCAAAAATGGGGCCGTCGACAGCATTCAGATCGTGCGAGGGGTCGATCCTCAGCTCGACCGGAACGCCATCGAGGCGCTGGAGAAGTGGAAATTCCTGCCCGCGGCGCGCGCGGGTTCGCCGGTCGACGTCGAGGCCGTGATCCAGGTGCCGTTCATCTATCGCGATCCTCGTGACTACAGCCCGCGGTAGCAAGAGCGCTTCAAGCCGAGAGGACTTCGATCAGGCGTGAGATATCCTCACGCGTGTTGTAAATGTGCGGGGCGACGCGGAGAGCATTCTCGCGCAGGCTGACGGAAATTTGCGCCGCGCGGAGCTTCTCATGGAGCGCCGGAGTGTCCTTGGGATCGCGCGCGGAAATGCAAACGTAAGGGCCGCGGCGTTCGCGCTCTTCCGGTGAAGCGAGCACGCAGCCGGTTTCGGCCAGACGTTCGATGATCTCACCGACGAGTGCGTCAGCGTGATGCTGCACGGCGTCGACGCCGATCCGAAGGACGAGATCGAGCGAGGAATCAAACGCAGCGAGATTCGTGAAGCTGGCCGTCTCGGGCGAATCCCAGCGACGCGCGCCGGGCACTGAACGCAAGTGCCCGGTGGGCATCGCATGAAAAATTCGCGCGCCTTCAAGAGCCATGAAGTAGACCGAACCGAGCGGCAAGCGTTCCGTCCATTCGTTGGCGACCCAAAAGAAACCCGCGCCATACGGGCCCAGCAGCCACTTGTAGCCGCTACAGACGGCCATCGTCGCGCCCAGGTCGCGGATATTCAGGTTCATCGCGCCGGCACATTGCGTGACGTCGAGTAGGAGGGCGGCGCCTACCTTTTCGCACGCCTGCGCCACGCGCGGCGCGTCGAACCGGACGCCATTGTCAAATCGCACGAGGCTTGCCGAGACCACGCGGGTCCGCGGGCCGATCTGCTCGATGTAATCATCGGCCGAAATGAAACGGCCGCGCGGCTCGACCACGCGCACGCGCAATTTCCCCGCCTGGTCGTAGCGCAGCCACGTCGAGAAATGCGCGGGGAATTCGCCGCGGCCGATCAGCACCTCGTCGCCCGGTTTCCAGTCAATTCCCGCGGCGACGGAGGCAAGGCCGGAGCTGGCGCCGCTCGTGACGGCAATTTCGTCCGGCCGGGCGCCGATGATGCGGGCGGTTTTCTCGCGGATGCGGTCGGGGAGATCGAAATAAGCGCTGTCCGGCAATTGGTAGGGCCGCGTCAGCCATTCAAGCGCTTCCTGGGCCTTGCGCGCGGCGGCGAGCGGCAGGGGTCCCTGGAGAGCGGCGTTGAGATACGTCACGCCCTCGAAGTCGGCAAATTCACTGCGATAATCTGTTGCCAAGGCTGTCACCTCGGTTTTCATGATTCGATTTTATGTGCGATGTGGAATCGATGGGAAGCCGCGAGGTCTACTGCGCTGCGGACAATTTGGACTGCGGACCAGACGAGTGGTTAAAAGTGGCCGCGGAGCTCGCGAAACGCGGAGAGGATCAGCAGCCTTCCAGTGCCGCTTTCGAGCTCGGATTTTTCCAGTTCCCATGTGGCCGAATGCGGAATGAAAACGGCGTTCAGGCCCGACTGGAGCGCAGGGTTGATATCGCTGCGCGGACTATTGCCGACCATCCAGCCGTGCGACTTCACGATCTTGAACTGCTCGATCATGCGCTCGTAGGTAGTGGAGTCCTTTTCGAGAACGATCTCGATTGCGTCGAAGTAAGGCTGCAAGCCCGAGCGCTCGACCTTGGCCGCTTGCTCGGCGGCCTCGCCCTTGGTCAGCAGGATCAGCCGGTGGTGCTTGGCGAGATAGACGAGCGTTTCCGGGACGCCGTCGAGAATGTGCGGAGGCGTGGCTTCGAGGTCCTGGGCCATGCGCTCGACTTCCTTGACGATTTCCCGGCGCGCGGAATTTCCCGCGAGCTTCAGATAGGTTTCTTCCAGGGAGCGGCGGAAGCTGCGGACGCCATAGCCGTGCTGCCGGATGTTGCGGCGCTCGGTTTCGTTGAGGATGTGGCGGATGTACTCGCGCGTGTAGCCGAGGTGCTCGAGCGTCGAGATGAAATTCTCGATCGCCTTCTCGAAGAAAATATTGTTTTCCCAGAGGGTGTCGTCCGCGTCGATGAGAAGGGTGTGTCGCGCCATATCAAAGCCCCAATCATAAATCTTGCGTCAGTAGAGGAAAGAATAGAAGCGTTTTTTGGCGGCTCATTCCGGGGCAAAGAAACCGCGGGCCAATAGCGATTGCGGTCGACTCGCGCCGAATCGAGCTCAGGCGGATGCGGGAAGGAATTCGTAGCGCTCGATTTGCGCGGCTACGCCGCGGCGGCCGTTGTGCGACTCGACGCGCAGGACGCGCGCGTAGCAGCGAATGTGCACGTCCCCGGCGAGCGTGATCTGCTGGGGGAGCGTCAGGACAAACTCGATTGAGCTGCCGGTCTCGAGACTCGCCTCGATCAGGAAATACAGGCCGCGGAAGCTAACGTCGCGCGTCTCTCCGGGTTTTTCGGTGACGCCGTCTTCGGCCGAGAAACGGACTTTCAAGGGCAGCATCATTGAAAAGCGCCGGGCGGCGCGGCGTTCTACGCCGTTTTCCATGAGCCCTCCGTCCCTCGAATCTGGGCCAAAGCTACCATCGGTTCTCAGGCGGCGCAATGGATTTTCGGAACATCGACATTGGGAACGGCTGGGCACAAAGGGAGTACCAAAACGAGTGTTACGCCTCCAAACGCCGGCGGCAAACAGCCGAAGAATGCTCGATTTGGGCGTTTGACCTGAACGATGCCTACCGCTACGATGGGACCCGATGGAGCGCCCAGACCCCTCGGTTGATTTGCGGAAGCATCCGCGGGCGCGCGTCCAACTTCCCGCGCGGATTCGCTGGCAGGGTCCGTTAGGCATGCGCGTCGAGGTGACGCAAACGCTGGACCTATCGCGAGAGGGCGTCCTGGTGCGGCGCAATGAGGCCTGCGAACCTGGCTCGCGCGTATGGATCGCGGTTCCATTTGAATTGTCCAATGGCGGCGGCACGCAGCCGGAGATTCCCGCGCGCGTGATGCGCGTGGCACGCGACGAAAAGAATGGCAACTATTACGTTGCGGTGCGTTTGGAACGGCCGTCGCGGCCACCCGCGCGCCCGGCGGACCAGGAGAGGCGGCGGTCGGAGCGCGCTTCCTTCGCGCTGCCGATTTTCGTGCGCCCTGCCGGATCACCGTGGCCCGAGGAATCCATGACCCACGACGTCTCGCAGAACGGCGTGCGATTCGAGACTTCACATATCTACGTCGCCGGCGACACCGTACTAGCAAAAATTCCATGGGGCGATTGGTCGAAAGCAGGAGAGATTGCCGGACGCGTGGTGCGCGTCGAGAGCCTGAAGGACCGTCCCGGTCCCGCGCCCATCGCGAATCCGGAAATCGGCGCGAGCGCAATATTCACGTCCGTCGCCGTGGAATGGACGGGGCCGCGCGCCGCCGCACAGAAAGCGTGAGGCCGGCTTGATCGTGAAGCCCGTGAGCGGCGACCCTCTGAAATCCGCAGATAGAAACATCCTCGCAAGGCATCATGGCTGAAGTTTTCCATCGAATTTTTTTTCTGCATGGGCCGGCAGGCCGACTCGAAGCAACGCTCTGGACCGCGCCGACCGCCGATCCGCATTTTGTGGCTGTCGTGTGCCATCCGCACCCGCTTTTCGGCGGCACGATGCACAACAAGGTGGTTTTTCAGGCCGCAAAGGCTCTCCATCGGCACGGAGCGCCGGTGCTACGATTCAATTTTCGCGGCACGGAGCAGAGCGAGGGCGTGCACGATCGGGGAACCGGCGAGCAGGGTGATGTCCGAGCGGCGGTCGATTATCTTGCGGCGGAGTTTCCCGGCCGGCCGATTCTGGTTGCGGGTTTCAGCTTCGGCTCGTGGGTGGGGCTGCGCGTGGGGTGCGCGGATGATCGCGTGACGCGATTGATCGGCCTCGGGCTTCCCGTGGACAACGTGGATGCAAGCTATTTGCGCGCGTGCGCGAAGCCGAAGCTTTTCGTTTCGGGCGGGAACGACCAGTTCGGCTCACGCGCGAACATTGAAGCGCTGTTCGCGACGCTTCCCGAGCCGAAGAAGCTCGTCATCGTCGAAGGCGCCGACCACTTTTTTACCGGACATCTCGAGGCCGTCGGCGCGGCGATCAATCAGTGGCTCGATGCGCAAAAACCGCTCTGAATAGGGCCCCACACCTCCCACAACCCGCGATGGCTTGTTTCACTTGATTAGAATGAGGCGGAAGATGTACGGTCAGAAAATTGAGTCAGGTTGAGCTCCCATACTCAGCTGACTGGAGTTCCATGTGATCGAGGGCTGGGCTTTTTGGACGGCATTGTTGCTCATTTCTCTTCTGGGCCTTTTTCATGGTTTCGTCTTGCTGTTTGCGCCCGACAAGCATCCTCCTATGCACGAATGGGGCGAGGCGAGCTTCAAGCTCGCACACAGAGCATCCTTCGAATGGGGAAAACGTGTCCTGGGACTTTGTTTGTGTGCGCTCGTTGGCTGGGTATTCACACGCCACGCTATCTTGTGGATGTTGCGCCCAACCCGCAGCGAAATCTCATTCGGTGAAGCTTCGTGGCCGCGTGGCCTGGCGCGGTGGGATCTGCTGGCATTGGGCGTCTTCGGCTTAGTTTGTGGGTGCTTCCTAGTCTTACGGCCAGAAATAGCGGTGGAGGCGTTGTTCTCGGCGGATAAGAGCAAGCTGCAGAACCGAACTATTCGTAGGCTTTGGACAATCTATGTTCTGATTTTTGGAGTTTCTTTCTCTCTGTGGTCTCTACTCCCTCTCGACGGATTCATCAGGAGTACTTGGTAACGCGATCGGAAAGGCCCTAGTTTTGCGGCTCGAATAATTTCAGGAACTGATCGCGAGGGGCAGGCTCGGCGCCGATCAGTTCAAGGTTTGCGCGCACGTGTTCGACGCGGCTCATGCCGACGAGCGCCGTCGTGACGCCGGGCACCGAACGTGCGAATTGCAGCGCCTGCGCGGAGTGGGTCTTGATCCCTAGCGCGGCGCCGATGTAGGGCGGCAGATTCCGCGTGAGCTGCCCTTGCAATAACGCTGCGCTCGATACCAGCGTGATTCCGAGCGCACGCGCGGCCTGCACCATCGCCATCGTTTTCCCTTCGACCACCTGGTTCGGGCGCAGCAGCGCTTCGGGCATGGCGAGATTCAACGGCAACTGCAGGAAACGGAGGTGATGGTCGCGTCCGGCGATTTCGCGCGCGATTCCTTCGATGGCCGCGAGCGAAAGATAACCTGCGGACTTGGGATCTTCCCGAAAGGCGTTCCACGTGGCAAGCCCATAAGCGCCGATCTTTCCCGCGGAGACCGCGGATTCGAGGAACTGGAAAGCCTCGCCGATGCGCCGGCGGAATTCGTCCGCGGGGATTTCGCTCAACTGCGTTTCTGGATTGTGCAGATAGAAGACGTCCACGCACTGGACGCCGAGATTCGCAAGGCTGCGCTCGAGCTGGTCGGCGAGATAGCGCGGCGTCATACAGTGGCAGCCCGCCGCGATATCCTCGGGGCGGAAGATTCCAGGCTCAAGGAACTCGCGCGAAAAATACTCATTCGCATCGTCCGGCATTTCGCCGTCGGGAGTAAGGAATCCGGCTTTCGTGCAGAGAATAATCTCATCACGCAAGAAGCCTTTTCCCGCCAGCGTCTTCAGCGCCGCACCGATCGAGCGTTCGCTCCTCTGCAAGCGATAATTGATTGCCGAGTCCACGACGTTGATACCGCCCTCGACGGCGGCTACGACGGCGCTCGCGTAGGCTCGATCGGTTGGATCATCCGGATCGCCGAGATACGTCCCGATCCCGATCGAGGAAAGGACGAGCCCGCCCGGTATCTCGCGAAAATGCCCCGCGGCGGCGCGCCCTTGGAATCGCGCGGCGTAGCGCAGGGTGCCCTGCGCAGTGGCGCGACCGGGTGTGCGCTCGCGGTGGACCGATGAGGGAGATGACATCAAGGCCTCGCTTCGACGCGGACCCACGAAAACCGGCGCAGTATAGCAGAACGTAACGGGCCGGATGTTCGCGAGCGTTCGATCAAGAGACGATCCGGCCTGCGATCTCCGCGACCGGCGCGTCGCCTCCGGCAATCTGCGCGTCGATCAGTTCGCGTGCTTCAACGCGAATTTTCGGCAGGTATCGTGCGAACGCAATCGCTCCGGCGATGGTCAGCGCTCCACCGAGCGCGACGGTCCACGGCGCCCCGATGTGGTCCGCAACCGCACCGGCCGTGAGAGCGCCAAGCGGCGACATTCCCATAAACATCATCGAGTACACGGCCATCGTGCGTCCGCGCAGCCGGTCGGGCACCATCGACTGCACGAGCGTATTTGTGCAGCCCATCTGCGTCATGATCGAGAAGCCGACCGGCACCAAAAAAAGCACCGAAAGAATGTACGACCGCGAGAACGAAAAGAGAATCAGGCTCGCGCCGGCCGCGCCGGTAGCGATCGCCGCCAACCGCCCGAGGCCGTGAACCTGCGTGCGCGCGGCGAGCGCGAGAGCCCCGACCAACGCGCCAATACCCGTGGACGTCGCGAGGACGCCGAGGGTGCGCGCGTTACCGTGCAGGACACTCGCGGCGAAGATCGGCATGAGAACCGTATAAGGCATGGCCACGAAGCTCACGAGAGCCAGCAACAACATCAGAGCTCGAATCGGCGCAGTGTGGCGCACAAAGCGGAATCCCTCGGCGATGTGCTCGAAGGCGGACGCAGCATGGAGTTCGATCGCCCTGCGAGGGACGCGCATCAGCAGGAGTCCGATGATCACGGCGATAAAGCTGGCGCCGTTCGCGAAAAAGCACCAGCCCTCGCCGATACTCGCGACAAGAATCCCCGCGATTGCCGGTCCGATGATTCGCGCGCCATTGAACATCGAGGAGTTAAGCGCGATCGCGTTCATCAGATCCTCGCGGCCGACCATCTCGACGAGGAATGATTGGCGCGCCGGGATGTCGAACGAGTTCACGACTCCCGTCAAGGTTGCGAGGACGATCACTTCCCAGACGGTCACGCGATGCGACAGCGTCAGATAGGCGAAGGCGAACGCGAGGATCATCGAAGCCGTCTGCGTGGCGATCACGACGTGGCGGCGATTCCACCGGTCCGCCACGATGCCGGCCAGCGGTGCAAGTGGAAACACAGGAATCTGGCCAGCGAACGAGACGACGCCGAGGAGCAGCGACGAATTCGTCATTTTGTAGACGAGCCAGGCCTGCGCGACGTTCTGCATCCAGGTGCCGATGAGCGAGATCAATTGCCCGCTGAAGAAGAGCTGGAAATTGCGGTGTTTCAGCGAGCGAATTGTGCCATGGAACCGCGAGCGATCCGTGAGCCGGGCGGCCGCGGCAGGCCCTCTTGTGTCCGCCTCTGCCATGATTTGTCTATTGTACGACGCAACGCGAGCCGCGCCGATTGCGATTGTTCCCGAATTGCATCAGGATTTTGCCGGCGGGGCGGCTGCGGCCGGCGGTGGAGGCGGAGGTGCGAGCAAGCGCCCGCAGGCGCGGAGAATGCGGCGGTACGGCCATTCGTCTTCGCGAAACAGGATTTCTCCCTCGCGAGGCTTCGAATAAAACCACCGCGCCACAAGTGATAGGTGCTCGGCGAGTTCCGGCGAGGCCGCGCGCAGGCCATATTGCCCGCGCAAATGCACTATGGCGCTTGCATCGGTTTCGACCGATGGAGCGGTGGCGCCCGGATTTTCGCCGGCGTTTGGGGCGCGTTGAGCTGCGTTGACCTGCGGCTGCAGAGCGCTTCGCAGAATTTCCTCGACGGACCGCGGCTGGCTCGATAGCTCGGCGAAGCGAAGAAAGATCGGCTCCGCAAGAACGCCCGCGCGCAGCGGAAACACGGCGATGGTTTTCTCCTCGGCGGCGCGTTCAAGAATCACGGCGTCGAGATCTTCGATCCGCCGGGCGAGTTCCGGCAGGCCGTGGAGCGCGGCGGAAACTTTTTCGAGGCGCTTGTGGAGCGCGGCGGCGCGCTCGAAGTCGAGCGCCTCGCTCGCCGCTTCCCGCTCGCGTTCGAATTGCCCCGTGAGCGCCGCACCGGCCGTATCGAGAGTCTTGACCACGCGGCCGACCTCGGCGTCATACTCTTCCTTCGTGCAGCCTGCAAAACACGGAGCGAGGCACATCTTCATTTCCGAGTAGATGCAGCCGGGAAAGCTCGGATCGCGCCGAATCTTGATCTGGCAGCGGCGAATTTTGAAGAGATCGAGAAATCCCTCGGCGAACGCGTCAGCCGCTCGACGCGACGCGAACGGCCCGAAATAGAATCCTTCGTCGGCGCGAATCCGCCGCGTGACGTAGCAGCGCGGATACTCATTTCGCAGGTTGACCTTCAGCAGCGCCGGAGGACGCAGGCGGAGCAGGTCACGATAGCGACCGGGAAGATGTTTCTTGGCCTGCTGATAGAGTGCGAGGGTTTGCTCGAACTTCGAGCCGGTAACGCGGAAGCGCATCCGGGCGGCGACCGCCCGCAAATTCAGCCGCTTAGACGCAGCTTCGGGCGCCGCCAACAGGCGCTCGGCGGCCCGCCGGATGTCCGCGGTTCGCGCAAGGTAGGGCCGCGCCGCGGAATCGGTCATTTCGAGGAGCAACACGCCGGGACGCGAGGGAAGCGCCGCGAAGAATTCGGCGTCGCGCGAGGGATCGAATTCCAGGCCGCAGTCAAGCTCCAGCATCGCGCCAGCATACACTGGAAACAAAGCAGCGAGGCGTGGCCGAGTTCTCGGCGCCGAGCTGCCCTCTAATCCGCGGCGCCGAACTGGCGCAGAATGGCCGCCTTCCGAATCCGCATCGACCCGTTCCGGAGCAGCGGCACCGGCCAGATGGACCGCCATCCTCCGAGGATGGCGCCCTTCCAGGTCAGGCGGTAATTCTCGCCCGAAGCGTCGAGGTACATGTATCCGCGAGACTGCTGCCAGGCCGCGTAGCGTTCGAGGCGTCGCTGCAACTCGACAATTTCCTGCCCGGGCGGCGGCAACATCGGCCCAAAGCCATGGCTTCTTTCCTGCACCAACTTGCGATGGATGCGGTAGAGCATGAGGACATCCCGGATTTGCGGAAAGCGCGCGACGTGATGGCCCGGCAACGGAAAGAGCACGGGAGCCGTCGGGTTCGTGTTTGTCTCGACTTGCGCATCCTCCGCGCAGCGCGTGACGAATTCGATGTAGCCGCGCGCCTTTGCGGGAGACGTTACGAACGAAACGTCCGCCCATTCATTCGTGTGGGGGTTGCTCAGCAGGGCCATGAACGCTTGCGTGTTGGCGGCCATCTCGCCGAGCTTCAGATACGCCACGAGGTCGAAGCCCCAAAGGCTAAATTCTTCGACTCGAGGCGCCATGAAAGCCTGCACGGCGGCGGGCAGCGAGCCCAACGGAACTGCCCGGGGAAACACTTTGGCGCGCCACCGAAACTGAATCCGCAGCGCCACCGGCGCGGCCACCAGCAGGATCCCGTAGAAGCAGAGGATGAAAAACAGCGCCTGATAGGCGATAGCGGGCATCACGCCGGACGCTCCCGTGATTTTGCAAGCTCACTCACACTTCCGAAGAATCAGTTTCCGACGGACTTCAGTACCCACGAAGCGATCACGAGCCGCTGGATCTCGCTTGTGCCCTCGTAGATTTCGGTGATGCGCGCGTCGCGGTAGGCGCGCTCGACCGGATATTCCTTGCTGTACCCGTTGCCGCCGTGAATTTGGATGGCTTTGTGCGCCACGCGCGTGGCCATCTCGCTCGCGAAAAGCTTGGCGATAGCCGCCTCCATCGAGAAGCGCGCGCCTGAATCCTGTTTCCAAGCCGCGCGGCGCGCAAGCAGCCGGGCCGCGTCGATCTCCGTGGCCATGTCTGCAAGCATGAACTGGATCGCCTGAAATTCCGCGATGGGATGGCCGAAGGCCTGGCGCTGGCGCGCATAGGCGAGCGCCGCTTCGAACGCTCCCTGTGCAATTCCGGTTGCCTGCGAGGCGATGCCAATGCGGCCGCCGTCGAGCGTCGTGAGCGCGATCTTGTAGCCGTCGCCCTCGTTCCCAACGCGATTGGCGGCGGGGACCTCGCAATCGGTAAATGATAATTCTGTGCATGCCGTTGCGTGAATGCCGAGTTTTTTCTCCTCTTTGCCCACGGCAAAGCCCGGCGTGCCCTTTTCGATCACCAGTGCGGTGATGCCCTTTTCACCTTTTTCCGGCTGCGTGTTGACGTAAATGATTCCCGCGTCGGCTGCGCCGCCGTTGGTGATCCACGCCTTCGTGCCATTGACGACGTATCGGTCGCCCTTTCGCACGGCCTTTGTGGACAGCGCCGCTGCATTGGATCCGGCTTGCGGCTCCGTTAGAGCGTAACAGCCGATCTTTTCGCCGCGCGCGAACGGCACGAGGAACCGTTTCTTCTGTTCTTCCGTGCCGAAATGCTCGAGCGTGCCGCAGTAGAGCGAGTTCTGCACCGAGAGGATGACGCTCGTCGAGGCGCAGACGCGCGCAATCTCCTCCATCACGATGGCGTAGCAGATGTGGTCCATTCCGGCGCCGCCGAATTTTGGGGAAACGGTGATGCCGGTCAGCCCGAGGTCGCCGGCTTTGCGCAAGGTTTCGCGAGGGAAGCGGCCCGTTTCGTCCAACTCCTTTGCGAGCGGCTTCACCTCCGCCTCGGCAAACTCGCGGACACTTCGCTGAAGCAGCTTCTGCTCGTCGGTCAGTTCGAGGTTCACTCGCGCCTCTGGATGGCCCCGCCCGCGGCCTGATTCACCCAATTCTACAGGGAAAAAACGTGCTCCGCGCGCGTGCACTCCACTTGTGCCCCAGATTCGCCAATGGGACGCCGCGGCGATATACTTTTGGCGGCCCTCGACAAGGAAGGAGAAGACAGCATGAAGCCGCGAATGAATCCCTTTAAAGCGTCACCGAAAGCCTATCAAGCCATGTCGGCGCTCGAGAGCTTTATCGAATCCTGCGGCATCGAGCGGCCGCTGCTCGAACTCGTTAAGATGCGCGCCTCGCAGATCAACGGATGCGCTTACTGCCTCGACATGCACAGCAAGGATGCCCGCGCCCTCGGAGAAACTGAGGAGCGCCTCTACCTGCTGAACTCTTGGCGCGAGGCTCCGTTTTACAGTGAACGCGAGCGGGCCGCGCTCGAATGGACCGAGGCTGTTACGCTCATCGCCGAGGGCCATATTCCCGACGACGTGTACGACCGAGTGTCGCAGCAATCCAGCCCGGAAGAGCTTGCGAATCTGACTCTGTCGATTGTCGCGATCAATGGTTGGAACCGTTTGAGCATTCCGTTCCACATTGCGCCCGGCAACTACAAATCCAACTTGAAGCCGCTCAGCGCGAGCGCTTAAACCGTCCCGTAGCCGGCGGCTGATTACAACGAGCCGCTCTGAGGGGCTGCCAGGTGCTCAAGTGAGAGGATTTGCGGCGCACCGCGCAAATCCTCTATAATCCACGAGTATGGCGAAACGTCTGGCGGGCCGAGCGGGTTCCGCCGCCGGGCGCTCCGAACGAAAAATGACCGACCTTGCTGAGAAGATCAAAAAGAAACTAAAGGACGAAATCGCGGCGCTCGAGCACGAATTGCACGACGAGCTGCCGAAAGAGATTAAGGTCGCGCGCGCGCACGGCGACCTCTCCGAAAACGCCGAGTACAAGTATGCCAAGGAGCGCCAGGGCTACGTCGCGGCTCGGCTCGGCCAGCTTCACAAGCGCATGGCCGATCTCTCGATGCTGAACCTGAGCAACCTGCCGAAGGATCGCGCAGCGTATGGCTCGCGCCTCGTCGTCATTGACATCGTGAAGTCCACCAGGATTGAGTATAAACTCGTGACCGTTGAAGAAGCCGACGCCACCAAGGGCCTGATTTCCACCACCTCTCCGATCGGCCGCGCGCTGCTCGGCAAGAAAGTGGGCGACGAGGTGAGCGTGACGACTCCGGCCGGCATGAAGGAATACGAAGTGGTTGAACTGTTCACGATCTACGATGAGGAAGTGAAGGGATGAGGAATAGAAGAGTGGCGCCGAATTCATGTTGACCCGGAGCATCGGCCGGTACCTTTCCTGGCCCATCGACCGTCTCGCAGCTCTAATTGCCCCTACAGGAATCCCTCCCAACGTCATCACCTGGTGCGCTCTCATCGCCAATCTTTGGGCTGGAATTCTCTTCGCCGCTGGACGCTTTGCCGCTGGCGGCGGAATGATGATCTTGGCGGGCCTGTGCGATCTGCTCGATGGGCCCGTGGCGAGGCGCCAGAACCGCATCTCGCTGTTCGGCGGCTTCCTCGATTCCATCCTCGACCGGTACGCGGACCTGATTCTTTTTCTCGGCCTTCTCGTGTACTACGCGCAGGTGAACCGCTTCACGTACGCGATGCTGGCGGGCGCGGCGATGGCGGGTGCGGTGATGGTCAGTTACGCGAAGGCGCGCGCCGAATCCCTCGCACCCACGACCGAGGTCGGATTCTGGGAGCGCCCTGAGCGACTGGTCCTGATGATTCTGGGCGCGCTCACAAACCGCATGGAAGTGGCGCTGTGGATTCTGGCAATCGGCCCGAATATCACCGTGATTCACCGGATACTGCACACCTGGAAGCAAACGCGTAATCCTGCCGTAACACCCGTGCAAAAGACCGCTGAGAAGAACGCCCCGCACGATACCCGCGTCCTGACGCAATCCGCCGGCCGCGGCCGCATCTAATCGGTCCAGCCCGGCATCTCATTACCCGCAGTTCACACGGCTGGGGTAATATGGCACGCACTCAACCCACCATACCGATGGAGGCATAGATGGCAATACGCGATGCATTTCTCCCCGAATTCGATCAAGAAATGACCACAACCCGAAAGACCCTCGAACGCGTTCCGGAAGACAAAGTGGCGTGGAAGCCGCACGATACCTCGATGCCGATGGGGCGTCTCGCAGGACACATCGCAGAGATGGTTGGTTTCGCAGCGGCTACTTTTCAGGGCGACTCGTTTGATTTCCGGCCTGCCGGGGCGCCGCCGCCGCAACCGATGGTGATGTCCTCGCGCAAGCAACTGCTCGACATTTTCGACAAGAACGTCGCTGCGGCCCACGCCGCAATTGCCAAGGCGAGCGACGAGGATTTACAGAAGACCTGGACGTTGATGAACGGCGGGAAGACCTTTTTCGCGATGCCGCGGATCGCGGTCCTGCGCGGCATGATTCTGAATCACGTGATCCACCACCGCGGCCAACTCTCGGTCTATCTGCGGATGAATAAGGTGCCGGTGCCTTCGATCTATGGCCCCTCCGGCGACGAAGGCAGCATGTAGGTTAGTGCCGCCCGGCGGGCAGAATCACCGTCTCGGCGTGAGGCGCGTCTTTCTTCGGCTTCCGCGCCATGGCCTTTTCGGAGATGCGCGCGCGCCGCTCATCGCGGCGCCGCGCACCCGCCTGTTCGCGATCCTTGAATTCGGGAAGCACTTCCTTCGCAAATAGGCGCAGCGACGAGCACTGCTGATCGAGCGAGAGGCGCCCGACCTGCCGCACTGCGATCATCTGATCGATGCCCGCCTCTTCGTATTCGCGCAGGCGCTCGCGAATCATCGCCGGCGTTCCGATGCACGCCTTGGCGGTGAATTCCACTCCCTCAGCATCCTTCGCCTTGGTCTTGAAATCGTTCCAAATGTCGGACTTGGCCGGCCGGTGCTCGCCGAAAAAGCTGTAGTGGCCGAGGGCGTAGGAGAAGAAGCCGTAATTCTCCGCTGCGATTTCCTCGACGCGTTTCTGGTCGTTGTCGCAGAGGAACGGCGCGGCGACGGCGAAATTCGGATTGACGGCGTAGCCGATCGGCTCGCACTCGTTCTCGATCGTGGTGTAGTAGTCCTTCACCCACTGGCGTGACTCTTCCGGCGTGATGAACGTGAAGGTCAGCGCTCCGACGCCCAGCCGTGCTGCGTCGATGATCGACTCGCGCCGCGAGCACGCCATCCACAGGGGCGGGTGCGGCTTCTGCAGCGGCTTCGGCACCAGATTCCGCCCCGGCACTTTCACGTACTGGCCTTCGAATCCCGTGAATGGCTCCTCGACCAGCATCCGCAGAGCCACTCGGAATCCCTCCAGTTGCATGGCCTTCTTTTCTTCCTGTGGCACTTGGAACCCGCCCAGCTCCGTCGTGGTCGCCCCGGACCCCATGCCAAATTCGCACCGGCCGTTGCTGATCAGATCGAGCACGGCGATGCGCTCGGCCACGCGTGCGGGGTGGTTGATGAGAGGCGGCGTCTGGATGATTCCGTGCGCGAGCCGAACGTTTTTTGTGCGCTGGCTGCACGCCGCGAGAAACATCTCGGGCGCGGCCGAGTGCGAATACTCTTCGAGGAAATGGTGCTCCGTCCCCCAGACGTAATCGAATCCGCACTGGTCGGAGAGCTCCGCCAGGTCGAGCGCGTTGTTCAGCAGCATGTGGTCGGACTCGCTCGTCCACGGCCGGGGAAGCTGCATCAGGTGAATGCCGCCAAATTTCATGGCTATGCCTTTCGGCTTCTCGCGCGGAGCGTATTCTACGCCATCGCACTCGCGGCGCAAGTTCCTGGCCCAATGACTCGCCGGCATGAAGGCTGCGAAGTGTCTCCAGGTCGAACGGGTCGCTGCATGCCGCGCGCGTCGAATCGCGTCAGGCCTGTTGAATATTTCACTTACTGGTGAATGGTTCAACACCGGGGCTCGCGGAGCTCGGGCGGATTCGCACGCAGAGGGGAACAATCGAAAGCGGATAGCGGACGCGGGCCGCGCTGTTTACATTGGCAAGCGTATTGCATATAAGCATGGCGACCGCCCGCGGGGGCAATCTCAATGTGAGGGAGAAATCGAATGGCAGCCAAGAAACCCACCAAGCGTTTGAAAAAGGCAAAGAAGCTCCAACCGACCAAGCCGTTGGTAAAAACAATTTCATGGAAATCCTAGCGTAACCGTTATTGCCAGGCGGGGCCTACGTTAGAACGCCGTTGTCGGCTTAGGTTCAAGGGGCTGCGCTTTACCCCGCAGCCCCTCTTTTACTTCTACTTTCGGACCCCTGATGAATTTGTCCTCACTAAAGCATTCGACTCTTAATCCCCGCTACACACACTGGCGGCTCCGCGTGGGACGGTCCGCCATCGATCGGCTGGGCGTGTTCGCCGCCGAGGACATCCCCGCCGGCCGGAAAGTCATCGAGTACACGGGAGAGCGAATTGACCAGCGCGAGGCGGTGAAGCGGTTCAACAGGGTTTGGCAGTCCCGCAGGCGCAACAAGAGGTTTTGCCTTTTTCATGTGAACAATCGCACGGTGATCGACGGGGCGGTTGGCGGCAGTGGGGCAGAGCTCATCAATCACGGCTGCGATCCGAACCTGCGGACCCGTCGAATCCGCGGTCGCATTTTCTACTTCAGTCGCAGGCCAATACGCGAAGGTGAAGAGCTGACTGTGGATTACCGCTTCTCAAAAAAGGCGGTGAGGGTCCCATGTCACTGCGGCTCGCCCCTCTGCCGTGGCACCATCAATCGCAAGTAAACGGGCCTCCTCGGCAAGGCCCTCCGCGACACCGAGAGTTGAACGCCCGGTAGTGCGTGTGCTAGCATCCGGCCCTGCCCTCAGAGTCCAACCGCAGTGGACTTGAAAGGGCCGCAGGGTTCATCGCGCAACCGCCGGGGGGGCGGGTTCGTGATGCGGATCCCAAAGCATAGCTCGAAATCGCGCTTCGTATTGTTCCCGCACGAAATGCCTGTCTGCCCGACCTTCATCGCTGCAACAAAGGAATTCGACCCTTCGGGCCCGCCGCTGGCGGCCTCTAAGGGCCAGGGGTGACCTATGAAATCGTACAATACCGATTGGATTCGAAACGTGGGCATTGTAGGCCACGGCGACACGGGGAAGACCCAGCTCGTGTCGTCGTTGTTGTTCACGGCGGGCATGACGCCGCGGCTCGGCAAGGTGGCCGACGGCTCGACCACGACCGACTGGGACGAAGAAGAAATCGCGCGAAAGATATCGATCAACACCGGCCTCGCCTTTGCCGAATGGCAGGCTGCCGGGCAAGCCGAAAAAACGAAAATCAATCTGCTCGATACGCCCGGCTATTCGACGTTCATCAATGAAACGAAATCGTCGCTGATCGCCGCGGACGCCGCGCTGATCGTCGTGGATGCGGCGGCGGGCGTGCAGGTGGTCACCGAGAGGGTGTGGGACTACGCAACCGAGTACGATCAGCCGCGAGCATTCGTCCTGAACTGGATGGACCGCGACCTCGCGAGTTTCGAGCGAACGCTCGCGTCTGTCGAACAGGTATTCGGGCGAGGCGTGGTGCCGATTCAGTTGCCGATCGGCGCCGAGAAAAACTTTCGCGGCGTCATCGACCTCGTGTCTATGAAAGCGCTGATCTACACGCCTGACGGCGACGGCAAGGCCAAGATCGAAGAGATTCCCGCCGATCTCGCCGAGGAAGCAAAGGCCGCGCACGAAAAGCTGGTCGAGATGGTTGCCGAGGGCGAAGACGAATTGATGCAGGAGTTTTTTGAAAAGGGGACGCTCCCGGTCGAGGACCTGAAAAAGGGGTTGCACGAGGAAGTGCGCGACAAGAAGATTTTCCCCGTCCTCCTCAGCTCCGCGCTCCACAACATCGGAAGCGACGCGATCCTGAATTTCATGGTTGAGATTTTTCCCTCGCCCGCGTTTCGCGGAAAGGCAGTTGGTTACAAGACGCCCGATCACAAGGGCGAAGCCATCGAACGCAAGATCGCCGATTCCGAGCCGGTCAGCCTTTTCGCGTTCAAGACCGTCGCCGATCCGTTTGCCGGACGCATCACGTACTTCAAGGTGATGTCGGGCGTGCTGAAGAATGACGCGACGATCAATAATTTCAGCCGTGGCTCGCAGGATCGCTTTCAGCACATCCAGGCCATGCAGGGGAAGACGGCGGTGGCGGTGAACGACCTGCACGCCGGAGATCTCGGCGCGGTTACCAAGTTGAAGGACACCGTCACGGGCGATACGCTCGGCGACAAGAATGCGCCGATCTTCTACCCGGGGGCGCGAATTCCCGAGCCGTCCATCACGTTCGCGGTCGAGCCCAAAACGCGCGCGGATGAAGACCGCATCGGCGTGGCCATTCACAAAATCCTCGAGGAAGATCTCGCGCTTCGCTTCGGCCGTGACCCGCAGACGAAGGAGTTTCTGCTTAGCGGCGCGGGGCAGCAGCACATCGAGGTCGTCGTCGCCAAGCTGCGCAAGCGCTATCACGTCGAGATGACGCTGAAGCCACCGAAAGTGCCGTATCGCGAGACGATTCGTGGAAAGGCCGACGCTGAGGGCAAGCACAAGAAGCAGACCGGCGGCCACGGTCAGTTCGGGCTCTGCCGAATCAAGATGGAGCCGCTGCCGCGCGGCAAGGGAGTTGAGTTCGTGGACGATGTTTTCGGCGGCGCGATCCCGAAGAACTGGATTCCGTCGGTGGAGAAGGGAGTGCGCGATGCGGCCGAGCGCGGATATCTGGCTGGGTTTCCCGTGGTCGATTTTCGAGTGAGCCTCTACGACGGCAAGTATCACGACGTGGACTCGAGCGACATGGCGTTCAAGATTGCGGGCTCGCTCGCGTTCAAGGAGGCGATGAAGCAGGCGCGGCCGGCTCTGCTCGAGCCGATCATGCACGTCGAGGTGTATGCGCCCGATCAGTATTCGGGCGACTTGATGGGCCACTTGAGCGGCAGGCGGGGAAAAATCAGCGGCAGTGAGTCGCGCGGGGGAAGCGTCGTGATCAAGGCCCAGGTGCCGCTGTCGGAAATGCTGAGTTATGCGAATGAATTGATTTCGATGACCCAGGGGCGCGGAAGCTACTCGATGGAGTTTTCGCACTACGATTTCGTGCCGCAGGAAATTGCCGAGAAGGTGATCGCCGCGCACAAGCCGCATCACGGCGAAGAAGAGAGCGAAGTAGCGACCGCTTAGGAACGGAGGGCGAGCGGGCTTCCCGATTTGGGATCGGCAGTAATCCCTTACTCGCCTAGCTTCGCTGGAGCGCCAGACGCGCTAGCGTTTGCGGTCCCGCCAGTCGATCTCGGCAGAGCGTTCGTCTGACTGCCGGAATTCCCGCCTTTTGAGCCAATACTACAGCCAAATCCCATGCACGGAGGCCCCACGCGCAGATACATGCAGCCCGCCAGCCAGATCGTGGAGGCTAGCAAAATCACAACACTGCCGACTTTTTTTGTCATCCATTGCCCCCGTTTCAAGTGCGCGAGCCGCAAGGAACTGGCCGGTACATGTGCATGCATCTTGCCATATCAAAGCGAAAGCGAACAGTGAATGGAAGGCGAACGAAGTGGAGAATCGGGCCGAGCATTTTTGGACAAGGAACCGTGCCCTCGCCTTGCGATTCGGGCTCTAGGAAAAGCGTGGCAGAAAAAATCCGGTCCGGCGGCGATGTTCTTCAAACGCCGGCCCGAATTGCGCGGCAAGCAGCGCCTCCTCCTTTTTCGATTTCCAGATGAAGCCGAGCAGGACAATCGCCAGCGCCACGAGTGCGCGATATCGTCCGATTGCGAGAGCGGAGCCGGCGACGGCGAGAAGCATGCCCGTGTAAATCGGGTGGCGAATCCGCGCGTAAGGCCCTGTCCGAATGAGCTGATGGTCCGCTCGGAGGGCCACCGTGGCGCTCCAATACCGGCCGATGTGGTAGCGCGCCCAAATTGCGAATGCGACGCCGGCCCATGTCAGCACAGAGCCGACTGCGAAGATCATATTCGTTTGTGCGATAAACCGGCGATCGAGCACGCCGAAGCGAGGATCGTTGCTATACAAGAGAACGAATGCCGCCGCCATAATTAGGATTCGAAACGCTTGCTCACCGGACGGCTCCTGGCGCTGCATCCTGTTGACGCGCAGGCTCGAAAGAAACCAGTAGAGCAGGAAAACGGCCCAGGGCGCTTCGATTCCGTAGAACAAATCCAATCTCACCGTGAATTCCTTCGCAGTCCTATTCTCCTAGACTGCGAGCGTCAACGCCAAATTGGACCTTGCCGTTTCGCCGCGAGATGCGTCAAGCTGCTGCGCCATGAAGAAATCCTCGAAGTCGAAACGCTGGGGCGACGCCACGCTGGCGATCCACGCAGGCGAAGAAAAATTCCGGATCGGCGCCCCCGTGGGCACATCCGTGGCGCGGACAGCGAATTTTACGTTCGCGAGCACGGAAGAGATGAAGCGATGGGCCGAAGGAAAGAGTTCGGCTTATATCTATTCGCGATACGGGAATCCCACGCTGGCGGTCGCCGAGGCAAAAATCGCGGCGCTCGAAGGCGCCGAGGACGCCGTGGTGACGGCGTCCGGTTCTGCGGCGATTTCCGCTGCGCTTCTCTCGCAACTCCGGGCTGGCGATGAATTGATCGCCACGCGCCAGTTGTACGGCGGAAGCTACCGCCTGCTGCGGGACATTTTTCCGCGATTCGGGATCGTCGTGCGGCTCGTGGAATCGGACCTCAGCGGAATCGAGCGGCTGGTCAGCCCGCGGACGAAGGCGCTCTACATCGAGACTCCGACGAACCCGACGCTGCGGCTGGTGGATTTGGAGAAGGCGGTCGCATTCGCGCGGGAGTGGGGGCTCATCTCTATCGTGGACAATACGTTCGCAAGCCCGGTGCTGCAAAAGCCGCTGGTGCTGGGGTTCAACATCGTCGTGCACAGCGCATCGAAGTATCTCTCGGGGCATTCCGACGTGATCGCGGGAGCTGCGGCCGGGAGCAAGGCGTTGATTGCGCAGGTGCGCTCCAACGTGATCCAGCTCGGCGGGTCGATGGATCCCGAGGCTGCGTTCCTATTGATTCGGGGCATGAAGACGCTGGAAATTCGCATCGAGCGGCAGTGCCGGACGGCCATGACGGTTGCGAAATTTCTGGCGAAGCATCCGAAGGTCGCGCGGGTGCACTATCCGGGCCTGGCGGCGCATCCCGACCATGGACTTGCAAAGAGGCAGATGCGAGCGTACGGAGCCATGCTCGCTTTCGACATGAAGGGCGGGCTGAATGCCGCGCGGCGATTCTGCGATCGCGTGCGGGTGTTTCTCATGGCCGCGAGCCTCGGCGGCGTCGAATCGCTGGTCGTTTTGCCCATATTTACGTCGCACTACAAGATGTCGACCGCCGAACTGCGCGCGGCGGGAGTTGAGCCGGGGACCGTTCGCGTATCTGTCGGCCTCGAAGCCCCCCAAGACCTCATCGAGGACCTTCGCCAGGCTCTCGCCTGACTCTTCTTATCCCGGGACGCCGCCCCACACTGAATTGCTGGCAATTCACCGCCCGACGGTGGTATAAGCCGGGCTTGCGCGGGGCTCTTGCGGCGGGAAAACGCTGATTGCAGAGGGGATTTCCAGTAGTACTCGTTGTCCTGTTTCCGTCAACTTTGAATCGGCTGGTTCCATTGACCCCAGTCGCAGCCACCTCGTAAGATTCTTGTCCTGTGGCCATGCCTGGGGCGAGGACGCTTCCGGCGCTGAGGAGGTTGGGGCCGCGGAGTTGGCAGAATCGACTTTGAGGCTCGATACGGTGGTTTATGAAGCATAAGGCGACAATTTGGGCTGTCTTGGCGGCTGGCGCAATCAGCCTGGCCGGCTGCGAGGAGACTGCCACCAAACAGGCCCACGTCCAGCCTCCAGCGGCGGCTCCCGCGCCAGCGGTTGAATACGCACGTCAGCCGCTGCCGATGCTTGAGCGTCCGGCCGTCCAGCCGTCGCCGGGCGTCTGTTTCTGCATGCAGCCGGCAATCGACGCTCTGGTGGAAAAGGTGCAGGCGAGCTTTGATGCCGGACAGAAGGAAATTCAGGCGGGAAACGCGGAAAAGGCGCAGACGGACTTCGATCGCGCGATTGGTTTGATCCTGGCGAGCGGCTTCCAAAAGGATGCGGACCCGCGGCTCGCGATACTGTTCGATGAGATTGGTGACGCGGCCCCGTCCGATGAGTACGTCGCTTCGAAGGGAGACGAGGAAGCGGACGACGCCGACGCAAGCGCCGACGTGGCCGCCGAACCTGCGCCGATCGATGAAATCGCCGACTTGACGCTGCCGGCGGGAGATCCGCGCCTGGCTCTCAAGGCCGAGAAAGAACTGATCAGCGTCAAGCACGATATCCCGCTTACCGTGAACGATTCGGTCCTCCAATATTTGAGCTTCTTTACCACGACGCGCGGCCGGGCGATCGTGAGCCATGGACTCGAGCGCGCCGGACGTTACGACGAAATGATCCGCCGTGTGCTCAAGGAAGAAGGCGTGCCGCAGGATTTGATCTATCTGGCGCAGGCGGAGAGCGCTTTCCAACCGCAGGCGGTTTCGAGGGCCGGGGCGCGGGGCATCTGGCAGTTCATGCGTTCGCGCGGCGAAGAGTACGACCTCGATTCGAATTACTGGGTGGACGATCGCAGCGATCCGGAAAAGGCCACGCGCGCCGCAGCGCGGCACTTGCGCGATCTTTACGGCATGTTTGGCGACTGGTATCTGGTGATGGCCGCGTATAACTCGGGGCCTCTCAATGTGGAGAAGGCGGTCGAGCGCACGGGCTACGCCGATTTTTGGGAGCTGCAAAGGCGCAAGGCGTTGCCGAAGCAGACTCAAAACTACGTGCCGATCATTATCGCGCTGTCATTCGTGGCGAAGGATCCGGCGCTGTACGGCGTAAAGGTCGATCCGGAAAAACCGGCGCGAGCGGAAACCGTAAGCCTGAGCCACCCGATCGATCTCCATCTTGTAGCGGATGCGGCGGGCGCGGATTTCGACGATCTCCGGCTGCTCAATCCGGAACTCCTGCGCAGCGTGACGCCGAACGAGCAGAAATTTCAACTGGCGCTGCCGGCAGGCACGGCCAAGAGTTTTGAAGAGAACATCCAGCAGGTTCCGGAAGAAAAGTGGACGAGCTGGCGGCTACACGCCGCGGAGCAGGGCGAAACGCTCTCCGACATCGCCAAACATTACCGCGTGACGGTACCGGCGATCGAAGCGGCGAATCACCTCGAGCCGCATGCGAGCGTTCCGGCGGGCTTTCTGCTCAACGTGCCGACGGCACCTCCCGTCGTGCACCTGGTGCACTATCGCGTGCAACGCGGCGACACGCTTGCGGGAATTGCGGATCGCTTCGACGTGACCGTATCGGATCTCAAGAGATGGAATCACATCGCGGGTGCGCGCGCGCCGCGAGGAGCGCGGTTGCGCATCTATGCCGGTGGAGTCACGGCCGAGTCCACGCCGCCCGCGAAGGCGAAATCGGCTCGGAATGTCGGAGGAACTGGACTCCAGGATGTGTCGGCCCGAGACACCGAAGGATCGGAGCATGTTGAACATCGCGTCAAGCCGGGCGAGACGCTCTATACGATCGCGCGGGAGTATCAGACGACCGTTTCAGCCCTGCGCCACGCCAATCCCTTTCTGGCGGACCGGGAGCTGCAGGCGGGCGACACGCTGACGATTCAGCGCTAGTCGGCGCCCGAGGTTTCTCTAAGTCGCTCCTTGCCATATACATATAGGTGGTTGGACGCAGGGAACCGCAAGCCGCGCGACCCATAACAGCGGCCGTCGCGAACCCACCTGTTTTTTCGATCCATTGCGCCTTGACAAAGTTCCGACACTCCGTTTATAAGCGGGCCGAGGACTAACGCCAGCCGGCATACCCGGGTACCCCACGGAGGATCGAATGTTTCGAGCAAACATGAACGATGAAGAGAACGACGAGCTGCCCGGTTTCGAAGAGGACGAAGAGGGGCAAGAGCAGCCGACGGAAATCATCGAGGTAGAGGAGATTATCGTCGAGGAAGAGCCGGAAGAGGCGGAAGCCCCCGCGAAACCCGCTCCTCGCGCTCCGGCACGGAAAGCAAAGAAAGCGAAAAAAGCGCCGCCGAAGAAGAAAGCCAAGAGCAAGCCGAAGAAGGCCAAGAAGGCGGCGAAAAAGAAGGGCGGCAAGCGCAAGAAGCGGTAGCGCTCGCTGGCCGCATTATTTGGAGAGACGGAATATCGCGGGACCGCGTCCGATCCATGGCGCAAGCGGTCCCGCGATTTTTTCCCGGGCTGAGTTCGAAAGCAGCCGGGCATTCCCATTTCTTGCACGAGGACTTCCCGTTTGGGTTCGCTGATATTCTGGAGGTGTGCTTCTGTTTCCGTCGGGCGCGGCTCCGGCTGACCAGATCGAACTCGTGTGTGCCAGTTTGAAATGTTTCACTTGCAGTAAAACCTTCCGGCTGGCTAGCATAGCCGCTCGATGCCGCTGGCGGTCGAGCAGATCCGCAGGATGCGCGGGGGAGCGCAGTCGCAATTGATGCGCTGTGCGGACGATGGATACTACGTGGTGAAATTCCGGAATAATCCGCAGGGCGAGAGAATTCTGGCGAACGAATTGCTTGGAACGAGATTGGCGGCGCGGCTTGGGCTGCCGGTGCCCGCAGCCACGGTGGTCGAGGTCCGCGAAAGTCTGATCGGGTACACGGAAGACCTCGTGATCGAGCTAGGCCGGGGTCGCGCGCGGTGCCAGGCCGGGCTGCAATTCGGCTCCCGATATCCGGGCTCTCCCGCGGAATTGGTGGTTTACGATTTTCTGCCCGACGAGCAGCTTCGAGAGGTCGTAAACCTCGGGGATTTTTGCGGGATGCTCGTCTTCGACAAATGGACCTGCAACACGAACGGGCGCCAGGCGGTTTTCTTCCGCGCGAAGGGCGAGCCGCGCTACCAGGCGCAGATGATCGATCAGGGCTTTTGCTTCAACGCCGGCGAATGGAATTTTCCGGATGCTCCGCTGCGCGGGCTTTACGCGCGGCACCGCGTGTACGAATCGGTGCACGGGATCGATTCGTTTGAACCATGGCTCGCGCGAGTCGAGAGCCGGATTACGGAGTCGGTTCTCGAGGAGTTCGCCAGCGAGATTCCGCCGGAGTGGTACGGTTTCGATCCCGACGCGCTAGATAAAATGCTCGAGCAGCTCCTGCGGCGCAGGAAACTGGTGCGGGAGCTCATCGTTTCGGCCTGGAAATCATCGGCACAGCCCTTTGCCAACTGGAAGTGAAACATGCCTGAAGAATCCCGCAATACGCTTCGCTACCGCGTGCTTCGCTACACACCGAATCTCGTGCGTGACGAGTGGGTCAACATCGGCGTACTGGTCGAGGAGGTCGAGGGGCCCCGCCGCGCCATGCGCCTGATCGAGGAGGCCGCGGAAATCGCGCGCGTCCGGCGGCTGCACCCGGGCGCGGATGAAGACCTGCTCCGCGCGCTTCCCGCGGAGTTCGATGCGAGGCTCGGCGCGCCCGAGGGCGAGGCGCGCACCTACCTCGAAAAACTGGATCAGACGCTTTCGAACGTGTTGCAATTCAGCCCCGCGCGCGCCGTGCTTGCGGAAGACTTCGACGCCGAGATCGACCGGCTGTTCCGCGACCACGTCGCGCCGCCGCCCGCTTCGCGCGGGGGAATCGTGGAGAACACTCGGGCGTGGATTCGCGCGCGGCTGAATGACGTCTTCCGGCGGCACCGCCTGCTCGGGAAGCTTGAGCGCAGCATCCGCGTGGAAGCGTTCACGCAGCCGGGCGATCCCATGCGGCTCGACTACGGATACCGCTACAACGGCACGCGAGGCTATTTGCACGCCGTGGCTCTCGGCCGCGATCCCTCGCAGGCCAAGGTGCTCGCCTACACCGCCGAGTGCATCCGTGCGCGCGCGGCCAATTCCGAGTTCACCGCCATCACGGAGGTCGAACCGGCGCCGGAGAATCCCCGCCACCAATTCGTGGCGCGGCTCTTTGCGGAGCAGCGTATCTCCGTGGTCCCGCTCAACCGCATCGAACGATTCGCGGAAAGTTTGCGGGCGCGGCTGCAATAGCTCCGAGGCGTTCGCGACCGCCCGGCAAGGCGTTTTCTTGACGCTCGCGGAAGCAGCCCGCTATACTGCGGCTCGGCTCGCCGGCGATGTCCTCCATCGTTGAAAGGATCGTCCCGTTGGAATTTGAACCGCTCGACCAGTTCCTGCAACGCCGCAAGAAACTGACCGAAATCGAATCCCTAGGCTACCCGGCCTACCCACACAAATTCAGCGGCACGCACACGCCGAAGCAGATCGTCGAGCAGTTCGGCGCGAGAACCGCGGAGCAGTTAGCCGCGGAACCCGTGGTCGTACGCGTGGCGGGACGCATCGTGGCGCTGCGGCCGCACGGCAAAGCCGCGTTCGCGCATCTCGCGGGCGACGGCGGGCGGTTGCAGGTGTACGTGCGTCTGGACGTGGTGGGCGAAGAGACATTCAAGCTTTTCCAGCTCCTGGACCTTGGCGACATCATCGGCGTTGCGGGCGAGCTGTTCCGCACCAAGACGAACGAGCTGACGATTCGAGTGCGAAAGATCGAACTCTTGAGCAAGGCGCTTCTGCCACTTCCGGAAAAATGGCACGGGCTCGCGGACGTGGAGATGCGCTACCGCCGGCGGTACCTCGACCTCATCGTCAACGAGCGCGCGCGCGAAATTTTTCTGCGCCGCGCACGGATCGTCCGCGAGTTGCGGCGGTTCTTCGACGAGCGCGGCTACGTGGAGGTCGAGACCCCGATGATGCACCCCATTCTCGGAGGAGCCACGGCGCGCCCTTTCGTTACGCACCACAACACCTTTGATATGGACCTGTACCTGCGCATCGCGCCGGAACTGTACTTGAAGAGGCTCGTGGTGGGGGGGCTCGACCGCGTGTACGAGATCAACCGCAACTTCCGCAACGAAGGGATCGACGCGATCCACCAGCCCGAATTTACGATGCTGGAGTTCTACCAGGCGTACAGCGACGCGGGCGAATTGATGAATTTGACCGAGGAGTTGTTTCGCGATCTCGTCACGAAGATCTGCGGCGGCGCCAAGATCAAGTACGGCGAGAACGAACTCGATTTCGGGCGTTTCGAGCGGCTCTCGATGCGCGACGCCGTCTGCAAGTACTGGCCCGCGGCGGCGGGAACCCCGCCGACTGTGGCTGAGTTTGCGCAGAAGGGCGGACCTGCAGGCATCGCCGAGCGCTACAACATCTATGCGAAATCGGGTGCCGGTGAACCTGTTGGGGCTGCTGGAAAACTTTCAGACGGCGAACTGACCGGCGAGCTCTTCGAAGCCATCGCCGAGGGGCATCTCATGCAGCCGACCTTCATCTACGATTTTCCGGTCGAGATATCGCCGCTCGCCAAGCAGAAGCCGGACGACCCATCGCTGACCGAGCGCTTCGAACTGTTCGTCGCCGGGATGGAAATTGCGAATGGCTTCTCGGAATTGAACGACCCCGATGACCAGGAGCGCCGTTTTCGCGCGCAGGTGGAGAAGGGCGGGCAGGAGGCGCCGAAGGAAGTGGACGTCGATTATATTCGCGCGCTCAGCCACGGACTGCCGCCGACGGCAGGCGAGGGAATCGGAATCGACCGGCTGGTGATGCTCCTCACCGATTCTCACGCGATTCGTGAGGTCGTGCTGTTCCCGCTCCTGCGAGCCGAAGCCGCGGAGGGCGCGGCCGAAGAATCCTCCGGCACGGGCGGCCCCGAAAGACTCAAATGACGTTCGAATGGCTGGTGGCGCTGCGGTATCTGCGCTCGCCGAACCGGCCGGCGGTGCTGCGGTTGGTCACGCTGCTGGCGGTGCTTGGCGTTGCGGCGGGCGTGACCACGCTGGTGATCGCGCTCTCGATGAACACGGGTTTCCGCCAGGCCATCCGCGACCGTCTGCTTAGCGTTACCGCGCACGTCAACCTGAAACCGCTGAGCCCCGAGGGAATCCGCGATTATCGCGGGTTGATGGCGCGGCTGAGCGGTGCTCCGGGCGTTGAGTCGATCGAACCGGCGATCTACAACACCGTGCTGCTTTCGTGCGGCGGCCGGGCGCGCGGCGTTGTGCTAAAGGGAGTGGACCCGGCGCTCGAACTTCAGACGGGCGGGGCGTTGCGGCATCTCTCGACGGGATCAAACGATTTTTCTGCCGGCGCGGATGGCAGCCCGGTGCTGCTGGTGGGCCGCATTCTCGCGGATGAACTCAAAATCTCGGCGGGAGACTACGTCACGCTGACGAGTCCGCAGGGAAACTTGACGCCGTTCGGCATGCTGCCGCGCTCGCGGCGTTTTCGGGTGGGCGGGATTTTCGACTCGGGCTTTTACGATTACGATGCCAACTGGGCGTTCGTGGCGCTCGCTTCGGCGCAGTCGCTTGCCGGAGTGGGAGACGTGGTGAGCCTGCTCGAAGTGCGGATCACGAAGCTCGATGACGCGCGCGCCGTGGCGGACGATCTTGTGCGGCGCGCCGGGGCAGGCTACTCGGCGACGACGTGGATGGATGAAAACCGCGCGCTCTTTCGCGCGCTGAGCCTCGAAAAATTGGTCACCGCGCTCTTCATTGGCTTGATCACGTTCGTGGCGGGGCTCAACATCCTCGTCGTGCTGACGATGACGGTGACGGATCGCGCGCGAGACATCGCGGTGCTGATGGCGATGGGCACGCGCCGCGGCCAGATTCGCCGAATTTTTATTTTGCAGGGCCTCGCGGTGAGCCTCACGGGAACAATCGCCGGACTCGTGGCCGGTTACGGCCTGGCATGGATTGCCAACCGGTGGCGGCTGATTCCGCTGAATCCCGAGGTGTATGCAATCCCTTACGTGCCCTTTCATGTGAATGGTTTCGACGCGATCTGGATCGCCGCTGCCGCGCTCGCCATCAGCATCGCCGCGACGATTGTGCCGGCCCGCTCCGCCTCCCGCATTTTGCCCGTTGAAATTCTGCGCTTCGAGTAATGCGGGTCCATTTTTCCGCGCGTCGCGCGGATTCAAAATACAAATGCACCGGATCGAGCTTCCACGGGGCGAAAAAAGTGGCCCGCAACAGCGGTTTCAATTCGTTCGACGGGCCGCTCACATGCTAAAATCAAGCAGGCCAAGACAGAAAAGGTTGATGGTCAAATATTGGCAATCGCGCGGGGTGCCTCAGAGGGAAGTCGGGCGGGAAAAGAGGGAAATCAATTGGATTCATTTCCCCGCTGAAAAGACCAGTTTCAAGGAAAACAAGGACATACAAGCCGGGCGGTTCGGCATCTAAAGTGTGATAGGAAGGGCAGGCGATGCACAGGCCGGCCAATACGGGTGTTGCCCTCGGCGACGCGCATTTCGAGCGCGTCTCGGCCTCAAGTGAGATTCTGCGCACCGAAGCCCTTCGCAAAGTTTTCCACTCCGCCGGTGAAGAGATCGTGCCGCTCGACGGAATCTACTTTTCGATCGATCGAGGCGAGATGGTTGCGATTGTGGGACCGTCGGGCGCGGGGAAAAGCACGCTTTTGCATGTGCTAGCCGCTCTGGACACTGCGACAAGCGGTGCAGTATACTTCGCCCGAAATTCGCTCCACTCATTTTCTGAGATGGAGCTGGCAGAATATCGCAACCGGGCCGTGGGTTTCGTCTGGCAGCGGCACCACTTGCTGCCGGATTTTACGGCGGCGGAAAATGTCGCAATGCCCCTGCTGGTTCGAGGCCAGGCGCTGGGTCAGGCGCTCCGTACGGCGCAGGATTGGCTGGGGGAAGTCGGGTTGGGCGGCCGCGCGGGGCAGCGCGCAGGGGAACTTTCGGGGGGCGAACAGCAGCGCGTGGCGATCGCGCGCGCGCTGGTGAATCAGCCGCAGCTGCTTTTGGCGGACGAACCGACGGGGGATCTGGATGAACGGAGCGCGGAAGGAGTTTTTGAACTGATCGAGCGCCTCCACCGGTCCCACCACCTGACCTCGATTCTCGCCACACACAATTTATCACTGGCGCGACGTACTGATCGCGTCCTTGCCCTGGAGCACGGGAAGCTGGCTCCGGGCGCAGAGATGCTCGCAGTCGCGGCAGCACATTCCGGGAGCAGAATCCCGGGGGAGCGTGGGTGACCCGTGTTTGAACGCTACACAGAGAAAGCGCGGCGAGTGATCTTTTTTGCGCGGTACGAGGCCAGCCAATATGGCAGCCCGTATATCGAGACCGAGCATCTACTGCTCGGGCTGCTGCGCGAGGATAAGGCTCTCGCCAACCGGTTCCTGCGCACTCACGGCTCGATCGAATCCATCCGCAAGGAAATTGAATCGCGCATCACCGTTCGCGAACGCATTTCCACGTCGGTCGAAGTTCCCCTGAGCCAGGAGTGCAAGCGCATCCTCAACTACGCCGCTGAAGAAGCCGAGCGGCTCGGACACAAACATGTGGGAACGGAACACCTTCTCCTGGGAGTTTTGCGGGAGGAGAAATCCTTTGGTGCCGAAATCCTGCTCGAACGGGGATTGCGGCTTTCCACCGTGCGCGAGGAGATGGCTCGCAGCGCGGGAGAGAAGGTGCCTGTGAACCGGCCTAAAGAAGCTTCGTTGCTCGCTGAATTCAGCCGCGATCTGACGCAGGCGGCGATGGAGGGTCAGCTCGACCCGCTCGTCGGCCGGGAAAGCGAGCTGGAGCGCGCCGTCCAGATCCTGTGCCGCCGGACGAAGAACAATCCCGTACTGATCGGCGAGCCGGGCGTTGGCAAGACGGCGATCGTCGAAGGGCTGGCGCAGCGCATCGCCGACGGCGACGTCCCGCCGTTCCTCGCGGACAAGCGCATTCTTTCGCTCGACCTTTCGCTGATCGTCGCCGGCACGAAATACCGCGGGCAGTTCGAAGAACGGCTGAAGACCATCATGAAGGAACTGATGGAGAGCCAGAACGCGATCGTTTTTATTGACGAGCTGCATACTTTGGTCGGGGCGGGATCGGCGGAAGGGTCGCTCGACGCCGCGAATATATTGAAGCCGGCGCTGAGCCGGGGCGAGATCCAGTGCATCGGCGCGACGACGCCGGGCGAGTACCGCAAGTCGGTTGAAAAGGACCGTTCGCTCGAGCGGAGGTTCCAGGCCGTGAAGGTTTCGGCGCCGAACGAAGAAGAGACGATTCGCGTTCTGCAGGGCGTTCGCGACCGATACGAAAAATTTCACGCGGTCAGCTATACAGAGGAAGCGATCCGCTACGCGGTCTACCTTTCGAACCGCTACATCCCGGATCGTTTCCTGCCGGACAAGGCGATCGATCTGCTGGACGAAGCCGGCGCGCGCGTGAAGTTGCGCCAGGCGATGCTGCCGGACGAAGTCTCCGAGGTGCAGAAGCGTGTGAAGTTCATCACGCACCGGATGGAAACGGCTATCGCCAACCACGAGTTCGAAAAAGCTCGTTTCTATTCGGAGGAGGAGCGCAAGGAAAAAGAGCACCTTCGCCTGTTGCGAGAAAAGCTCAAGATCGATGATTCCTCGACCGGCGTCGTGGGCCGGGAAGACATCGAAGAGGTCGTGGCGCGCTGGACCGGGATCGCCGTGACGTCGATCAAGGAAGACGAGCAGCAAAAGCTGCTGCGCATCGAGGAAGAACTGCACCGGCGGATCATCAGCCAGGACAAGGCCATTACATCGCTGGCGCGGGCCATCCGCAGGAGTCGAGCGGGACTCAAGGCTCCAGGCCGTCCCGTTGGCTGCTTCCTGTTCCTCGGCCCCACAGGGGTCGGCAAGACGGAGGTGGCGCGCCGCCTTGGCGAGTTCCTGTTCGGCAGCGAAAAATCCCTGATTCGTTTCGACATGTCGGAATACATGGAGAAACACTCCGTGTCGAAGCTGATCGGCGCCCCTCCAGGATACGTGGGATACGAAGAGGGCGGCCAGTTGACGGAGCGCGTGCGGCGAACGCCGTATTCCGTGATCCTGCTCGACGAAATCGAGAAGGCGCATCCGGATGTGTACAACATCCTCCTGCAAGTCTTCGAGGACGGGCAGCTCACCGACGGGCTCGGCAATACGGTCGATTTCAGAAATACGATCATCATTCTCACGTCGAACCTCGGTGCACGACAATTGCAGAAGCAGTCGGGCTTGGGTTTCCAGTCGGCCGACGAAGCCACCGTGGCGAAGAGCCAGGACGACATGGTGATGGCCGAGGTGAAGCGCGTATTCAATCCCGAGTTCCTGAACCGGCTCGATGAAGTGATCCTGTTCAATTCGCTGGCGGATGAAGATCTGCTGCTCATCATCGACCTGCTCGTAGGACAGATCAACGAGACGCTGGTGCACCGTCAGGTGCAGATTGCCATGACACCCGAGGCGCGCCAGTGGATTCTCGAGAAAACTTGCAGCGACCGAAATTACGGCGCGCGGCCGCTCCGGCGCGCGTTGCAGAAGTACGTCGAAGACCCACTGTCGGAAGCCCTCATACAGGGCGGATTGCAGAGACCGGCGACGCTGGAAATTTACCTCTCCGGCGAAGGCCTGGCATTCCGTCCCGTGGTGGAAGCAACCCCGGTGGCCCACTAAGAATCCTACACGCGCGAGCTGGATTAAGACCGATCCGGCGGGGGAGCAAAAAATCTTGGGCGGGGGACTGCGGCCTTGACCACAACCGTGGCCGCCAGCGGGAAAACTATTCTGCGCGCACTCGAAATTCTTGCAGTGGTGTGCCTGCTATCCCTTGCCGCCGGCCAGTCGGTTTGGGCTCAACAAGCGCCGGAACCGGGCGCGCCTCAATACATCATCTCGCGCATCGACTTTCTGGGTCTGCGGCGCATCCAACGGGGCACGCTGGACGCGCGCATTTTTTCGCGGAGGGGCGATCCGTACAGCCCGGACGCCGTTCGCCGCGACTTTCAAGCCCTCTGGAACACGCAGTTTTTCGAGGACATTTGGCTCGAAGTTCAGGATGATCCCAATGAGCCGAACGGGAAAATCGTAATCTTCCATGTGACGGAACGTCCGATCATCCGGCGAATCGAGTACAAGGGGAACAAGTCGATCACGGAATCGGACATTCTCGACGCGTTCAAGCAGAAGAAAGTAGGGCTGAGCGTGGAGAGCCAGTTCGATCCCACCAAGATCAAGCGCGCGGAAGTCGTGATCAAGGAATTGCTCGCCGCACACGGCCGGCAGTTCGCCACCGTGAAACCGACCTACGAGCGCATCGCCGCCACGAACGCCGTGAAGCTTGTGTTCAATATCGATGAAGGTCCGAAGGTAAAGGTCGGCGAGATTACGATCGTCGGCAACAAGGCCTTTTCCAGCCGGAAAATTATTCGTACGATGCGAAATGACCGGCCTTACGGCATCCCGCTGGGCATCACCTACATCCCGGTTATGAGCAAGACCTTCGACCGGCCGAAGCTCGATGAGGATCTCGAAGTGGGCGTCCGAGGTCTCTACCAGGATCACGGATACTTCAAGGTCGTGGTGGACGTCAAGGATTTGAAAACTGTGGACGAGAACCGCGCGGGCGTTCCCCTGCCGATTCCTGGAATCGGCAGCAAGCACGGAAAGGTTACGAACATCACGATTTCGATCGAAGAGGGCGAGCAGTATCGCATGGGCAAGCTCACCTTCCGCAGTTCCGATCCCGACCAGGGGCTCATCTTCAAGCCGGAGGTGCTGGCACGGGTTTTCCCATTGAAACAGGGTGACATATTCGACGCGGACAAGATCCGCAAGTCGCTCGAGAACTTCCGGAAGCTGTACGGCGAATACGGTTACATCGACTTCACGGCGGAGCCTTCGTTCGACGTGCAGGACAGCTCGAAAACGGTGAACCTCGCGCTGGTGTTCGATCAGCAGAAGCAATATTTTGTCCGCCGCATCGAGTTTTCGGGCAACACCACGACCCGCGATAAAGTCATCCGCCGCGAACTGCTGCTCGACGAGGGGCAGGTATTCAATAACCGCTTGTGGGAGCTGAGCCTCCTCCGCTTGAATCAGCTCGGATACTTCGACACGATCAAGCCGGAGAATGCAGAGTTGAAGCGCAACGTCAAAGCGGGCACGGTGGACATCAAGTTGAAGGTGAAGGAAAAGGGGAAGCAATCGGTTAGCTTTTCGGGAGGCGTAAGCGGGCTTTCCGGCAGCTTTATCGGAGCCTCCTACCAGACGAACAACTTCCTCGGGCTGGGCGAAACGCTCACGCTCTCGGCGCAGGTCGGCAACATCCAGACCAACGTGCAGTTCGGTTTCACGGAACCGTACTTGTTTGACCGCCCGCTCGCCACCGGATTTACGGTCTTTTTGTCGAAGTTCGACTACAACACGGCCCGCCAGGAAGGCATATTGTTCGGCCAACAGGTCGCCATCAATCCCGCGCTTCAGGAGAACTACAACACCGACTCGAAGGGATTCACGGTCTTCGCGAGTTATCCGCTGCGGAAGCTGTCGTTCACACGACTGGGCCTGAACTACGGCTGGACGACGACAAACATCACTCCCTTCAGCCAATCGGCGACGCTGCTGTTCGAGTTCACCAAGTTCACCAGCCTGGCCGGGCCATCCGCGCTGAACGGCATACGCCAGAGCCAGATCACGGGAACGCTTTCGCACGATACGCGAAACAGTCCCACCTACCCGACGCACGGCAAAAGCTATTCATATGGCGCCAGCTTCGTCGGCGGCCCGCTGCAAGGAAACGTCAACACGATCAGCAATATCTTCGACGCGTCGTATTTCCGCCCGAACTATCACGGCCGGAACGTGATCGCTCTTCATTTTAAGGGCAGCATGACCACCGGCTACGGTGGGAAAGAAGTCCCGCCGAACAGCCGCTTTTACGCCGGCGGCGAACAGGACGTTAGGGGCTTCGACTTCTACACGATTTCGCCGTTCGTGTTCATTCCGTATTCAACAACCGCGCAAATCCCGTTCACGAATCCGCAGCTCCTGAGTGGCGGAAAGCCGACGACGGAAACGCTTCCGTTCAACGTGTTGGAGTTTGTTCCCACGCGCCCCGGCGGCGACTTGATGGCCATCGGGAACGCGGAATACCGGATTCCGATTGTGGGGTCGTACGTGACGCTCAGCCTGTTCAACGACATCGGGCTGAACGGAATCCTTCGGAGACCGCAGCTCCAGCTCGATCCTTCGGCAATCGCTTCGTTGCAGCAGCAGTATCCGAATGCCGACTTTCCATGCACTCCGGGTGTGGCAAGTTCTCCGTGCGTGCGGATACCGCAGAATCTGCCGATTGCCAGCGGCACGAATTTCAGGCCGCATACCTCGGCCGGACTCGAGTTGGACGTGCAGATTCCGATCATTCAGGCGCCGTTCCGCATCTACTACGCGTACAATTACCTGCGCCTGAATCAGACCATCACCCCGCCGCTCGGCGCGTTTTACGTTCCGCCGGCGGAGCGGCAAGCGTTGCAAGACTTGGGCGTTTACAACACGCAGATCGTACCCGGTCTGCAAAATTTCCTGGCATTGACCCGGTCATCGCAGACGATTCCGCCGAGCCTGTTCGAAGCGGCGAGAACCCTTCGGTTTGCAATCAGCCGGACGTTTTGATGAGACGGCGAAAAACGCCGGAAGAACCACGGCCAACTCAGCGCGGCTTGTTGAATTGGGGGCGTCGCAGTGGAGAGGGTGGGAGGGAAGCACATGAGAGTATGGGCACTAGGAGCAACGATGCTCCTCGCCATTGCCATTGCAGGTTGCTCGTCGAATTCCGCACAGGTGGGGGTCACCATCAGCAGCAACCAGGCTTCGCCCATGACGGTTCTCGTGAATACTTCGGTGCAGTTTGGAGCGTCGGTTACAGGCATTTCGGCCACCACGGTTTTCTGGCAAGTCTGCAAGCCGACCGCCACCGGTTCGACGCTCGCGCCGACGGATTGCACGCTGGGTCAGGGGCCGGTGGGGTGCACCATACCGACCGTTACGACCCCTCTCACCGGATTCGGAACCATCAATTCGAACGGCATGTACACGGCGCCTTCCTCGCCTCCGCAGCCCAACAGCTTCCTGGTTGTAGCGACGAGTTGCGTGAATTCCACGGCGTTCGGCACTTTTACGGTCGTGATCGATTCCGGAATTCGCGTCCAGATTTCTCCGCCAGGCGCCACGATCGGGACCGGGGAGCAATATCAATTCACGGCAATCGTCACCGGCACGCCAAACTCGTCAGTGACGTGGTCCGTCTGTCAGTCCGCGGGGACCGGCTGCGACGTGAACGGCCTCCAGAACCAGATCAGCTCAAGCGGTCTGTTCCAGCCGCCGGTCGCCGAAACCGTGGTCGTTCAGGCGGTATCCAACGCGGATACGACTCAATCCGCGACGGCGTCCGTGTCGGTTGTGCTGGCTTCGCCTCCCGCATTGGCGAAGACGACTCCCATCTTCCCCACGACTGCGGCACAAGGTTCCGTGCAGCAAGACGTGTATCTGTCGGGAACTAATTTTCTGTCAACGACCACGATCTTGGTGGGTGGGGTGACGTTGCCAACTGCGGACGTAACATTCATCAGCACGAGCTTGCTTCGCGCTACGATCCCAGCAGCGCAATTGGCGCAGGCGGGGAACATCCAGGTGGGCGTGCAGGATCAAAAGCTGGATCCTGCATCAACGACGAATCTGAGCGTTGTAACGGTGCGTCCTGCGGTGGTTGCTTCATCGCCGGATAGCGTCACGGAGAACAGCGTGGGCGGCGCCAATGTGCTTTTGACCGGCGGTTTCTTCAGTACCGGCGGACTCTTGGGTGCAGGTGCCACATCCGCGACATTTGACGGCCAGGCGGTCGCCACAACGGTCAACAGCAGCCGGCAACTATCCCTCTCAATTCCGTCGGGCGATCTCAGTACTCCTGGGCTGTACCCGATCGTGGTGCAGAACTCGGGCGTCGCGGCGATGTCGGCTTTGAATCTGGCTGTCACGCCGAGCGCGAGTTCGATTCCGCCATCACCGAATGGATTGCCCATCACGGTCGGAGCGGGTCCCTCGGCCGTGGCGATTGATGAGGCCGATGGCACGGCGGTCGTCGCAAACACGGGCGACAATTCTATTTGGCTCGTGAATCTAGCGGCAAAATCCGCCTCACAACTGATTAAAACCATCGGCAATAAGCCGACGGGAGTTGCCGTGGACGACCTTCTGGCCCACCCGGTGGCTTTGGTGGTGAACGAAACGGACCAGACGGTATCGGCAATCGATCTGACGACGAAAAATGTGGCGACGTTGAATGTGTCAATCAGCGCGACCAATCCTCCGCTGCCGTTTTCGATCGGCGTCAATCCAATCACGCACCGCGCCATCGTGGCGTACCAATCGACGAACGAAGCGTCGGTTTTTGATGTATTCGACGATGTGACCGTTAACGGAGGCACCCCGGTGCTTTCCAACCTGCAGCAGGTCGGGGGAAGCCCGACGTCATACAGCACCGGCATCAGCCCTGCCATCGCGATCGATCCGCGTCTGAATTGGGCCGTGATCACGCCGGGCAGCGGTGGAATCATCAACCTCGTCGACCTGGGTCTCGAAGCGAGTGCGAGTGAACCGCTGGGACGCACTCCGAACGTGGTCGGAAGCCTGTCAATTTCCACGACCGTGCAGGGCGTAGGTATCAATCCGGAAACGCACGAGGCGCTACTGGCCGACCCGCAAGAGGGCACTCTTACGACGTTCAGCTTGCTCGACAATTCGCTCAACCCGGTTGTGCTTCCGGGCAATGTTGCGTTTAACCAGAAAGGGTT
Source organism: uncultured Acidobacteriota bacterium (assembly GCA_963715685.1). GTDB lineage: Bacteria > Acidobacteriota > Terriglobia > Acidiferrales > UBA7541 > Palsa-295. The sequence goes on from OY970264.1 coordinate 1,071,305, forward strand.
TTCGGCTGCGGCTGCAAGTGCGTTGGGAAACGTTGGCATTGCCACCAGCGTGAATTCATCCGGAGCATCCGCGGTTGTCGTAGATCTGGAAAACAATGTGGTATTGCAGACGGTCACAGGGCTGGGAAAGTCTTCGACGGCAACAGCCGTGGCGGTCGATCCGGTGAGCAATCAGGCGGTTATCGTGAACCAGACAGACGGCACCGTCTCGATCGTGTCTCTCGGATCGGCGATCAATCCACTGCAAATCGTAGAGGCTAGCCCGGCGATCGCATTCACCTCGGCAAATAAGCTCACGCTTACGATCAATGGCTCCGGGTTCGTCAGCGGCCAGTCCGAAGTGTTGCTGGACGACAACGTGATTGTGCCCGACAGCGTGTCGGCGAATGGGCGCCAGATCATCGCCACGGTGCCCGCAAGTTTGTTGGCTGTGCCGCGGCGCTTTCTCGTGCAGGTGCAGAATTCCGTCAATGCGGTTTCGAATGTCACCGATTTGGCGGTCATTCAGGCCGTTCCGGTCGGCAAGTCCCCGGTCGGCGTCGCGGTGGACCCCGATCGCGATTTGGCTGTCGTGACCAATACTGCTGACGGCACGGTCTCGTTGGTAGCGCTGTCGCCGACGACGCCCACCGGCCCCAACGCTACACCAGCTGGGCAGATCGGCCTGATTCCTGGCGGTCCGATAACCGTGGGAACGACACCCGAGGGTGTGGCAATACTCTCGCAATCGGGTCTGGCCGTCGTGGCGAACTTTGGAAGCAATAACGCCACGATCGTGGACCTGACCCAGACGGCTAGTCCGGTGACCGCTTCTCTTTGCACTTCGGGTTGCGACGGACCCACCGGCGTGGCGGTCAACCCGGACACCTCTTTGGCTTTGGTCACGACTACCAATCCAGGGAGCCTGAACAGTACGGGAAATGTGAGCACATTCACCGTGTCCAAGAGCGCTACGTCGCCGCCCACCATTTCGGCTACTGGCGCCGCATCGATTACGGTGGATCAGGATCCGGTTGCTGTTGCGGTCGACCCCGTGGTCAGCGGAATAAATTCGCAGGTGGGTTATGCGGCCGTCGCCACGGATTCACCGGCGAGCAGCGTTGACTTCATTGACCTGTCGACGGACGGAATCGTCGGCCGCGCCGCCAACCTGGAGAATCCAAGCGGGATCATCTTCGATCCGGTCAACCAGGTTTTCCTCGCCGCGAACAGCCTGCTGAACGAGGTGGTGATTCTCGATCCCGTTACGTTTGTGCAGACCCCGGTATCCGTGGGTATTGGGCCGACGTCGCTCGATTACAATTTTCAGACGAGTACGCTCGTGACGGTCAACTCGATCAGCCATACGATGTCGGTGCTGTCGTACGTGTGCCCTCCGGCAAACGCTGCGCCGGCATGCCTCGGCCCTCAGGTCCGCACCGTTCTTGGCTTGGGAGGCACTCAAACATCGACCCCAGTGCTCGGTCCCAGTGCGGTTGCGATTGATCCGACGCTGAACCTGGCCGTGCTCGTGGATCAGGACAACAATCGCGTTTTGCTGGTGCCGCTGCCTCACTAAGCTGGTTTACCCGGTGGACGCGGTAGCAAATCTGTCTGGACGGCGGGCTATCGAACGTTTAGGACAATGAGAACGCCATCTTTAGGCGCGGACCGAATCCAATTGACCGTGCTCGCGGATCGTGGCTATAATCACGGCTTTGTGCTTATAGGAAATTTCCAAAGATTCTTGAACGAGGAGTGAGAATGAAGATTCGAGCAGTAGTTCCGGCCCTCGCAGTGCTGATGATGACACCGGCGGTATGGGCGCAAGCAGGCGGTGCAAGCGCTCCGGCGCCGACGAAAGTCGGAGTCATCAATATTCAAGCAGCGATCGCGAGCACGGCGGAAGGCAAACAGGCAGGCGCCGAACTTCAGTCGCAGTTTGCTCCGCGCGCGACCGAACTTACGAACCTGCGCAAGCAGATCGAGGATCTCAGCAGCAGGCTACAGACCGGCCAGACGACTCTGAGCGATGAGGAGAAAGCCAGACTTGCGCGTGAAGGCGACCTGGCAAACCGAGCGTTCCAGCGAAAGCAGCAGGAATATCAGGATGATACCAACGATGCGCAGCAGGAAGTCGTGAATCGCATCGGCCGAAAGATGATCGAGATCCTCGACAAGTACTCGAAGGAGAACGGTTACGCGGTGATCCTGGACGATTCCTCGCAGCAGACGCCGGTCGTTTACACCGCGAATCAGGTGGATGTCACACAAGACATCGTGCGTCTGTACGATCAGAGCTACCCGGTGAAGGCTGCCTCGACAGCGCCACCGAGAACCGCACCGGCGCCGAGGCCCGCTGCTCCCGCCGCCCCCAAGCCACAGTAGAGCGGCGTCACAATCGATTTCCTTGAAAGCCTCTCCGGCGCAATCCGGAGAGGCTTTTTTGTCTTTGGTCCGCCTCGACGGGCGAAGAGCGCTAGCCTAGGCTGGTTCACGTGGATTCGCTGCGGGGTGGGGCCGAATTTGTGCGCTCTCACGGGTTCGGTTATCATACTTGCCGAAGCGACGCTATCTTTGTTCCAACATTCTTCGCGCGAGCGACACAGGAGGAACGTCATGGCGATATCCGTGGGGGCAGCGGCTCCGGATTTTTCATTGAAGGACCAGAATCAGAAAGATGTGAAGCTGTCGGATTTCCATGGCAAGAAGAACGTCGTCATCGTGTTTTACCCGCTCGACTGGAGCCCGATCTGCACGAACGAACATGCCTGCTTCGTCAACGACATGAAACGCTTCGAACAGCTGGATGCCGCGGTGCTGGGCGTCAGCGTGGATAGCGTCTGGTCGCACAAGGCGTTCGCCGACAAGATGGGAATTCATTATTCGCTGCTGGCGGATTTTCAACCGCGCGGCGCTGTGGGCGATAAGTTCGGAGTGTATCTCGCTGACAAGGGAATTACCGGGCGCGCCATCGCGATCGTGGACCGCAGCGGCAAAATCGCATGGTTCAAGAATTACGATATTCCGACTGTGCCGGATCTGAAGGAAGTTGCCGACGCTCTCGCCAAGATAAAGTGAATCGACCTGTTCGGCGCTGCGCCTCCTACGGTTGCGGTGCCTCTTCTCGAACCGGCTGGAATGTGCGAATGTAGTCCACCACTTGCCACCGCTTTTCCTCGGTTAGCTTGCCTGCAAACGACGGCATGGGTAGGCGGCCGCGCGTAATTTGCCAAAAAAGCTCGCCATCGCTTAATCCGTGCATCTTCCGGGCGTCCGTGAAATCTCCGGGGGCCACGGATAGCTCGCTCGCCTTCTCGCCCTTGCCGTCGCCGCCTATCCCGTGGCAGCTCCGGCAGTGGTCCGTGTAGGTCTGCAGCCCGGCGGCGAGAGCGTCCGTGCTCGGAGGAACCGGATTCTTCAATTTCCGAGCTCTTGCGGTGGCGCTCCAGTGCGTGGCCGCGTACACCGTAAGAATTCCGGCCGCTGCAATCGTCGCAAACAGCGCGATGAGTCCGAGCCTGCGAAGTCCTTTGCTGGATTCCTTCGCGCTCACGAGTGGGAGGTGCGCTTGCTGTCTTTATCTATGGTCATCTTGAAGGAGAATTCTCGCATTGCTATCGACGATTTCCAACCTGGATAGCAGGGTGCCGCCGGTGAACGGTAGGGCAGGATTCAAGGTGGCGCGCGCATCGCCCGCAGCACCTGGATTAAGACGATCACGAGCATCAGTACTACATACGAGCGGAGTCCCCACAACAGCACGCGCACCCCAGGCGAAAGCCTCCGGCGGCCAAAGCGCGTCTGGCGTTTCTCGGCCACGACCTGATCGGCCTCGAGTAACGTCAGAACGACGCGAGGATCATCGAGGTTCGGCTGGTTCGAATTTGCGGCGGCCGGCTCGAACTCAGGTGATTCCGCCGGCTCTCTCTCTTTCTTTCGGTTCAATCACTGCTCCTTGGACGTGCCTGCTATCTTGAGAATCACTATCTGTCAACCGGGCTGCGAGGGTTAACCGCCGAGCCACTTTGGAAAGAGCGTCGCCAAGCCGAAAGCGATCCCAACGCAGATCAAAAACACCGCAACCGTCACGCCGGCAATGTTGTCCCACGTGCGGTTCACATACTCCCCCATCACGTCCCGATCGTTGACAAGAAGCAACAGGAACGCGAGCGCCGGCGGCATGGCGAGCACCGCGATCACGTTGACAATCAGCACCACGAATTCCAGCGGAGCGCGGGGAATGAGGACGAGTCCCGCCGCCGCGCAGGCTGAACCCATTAAAGTCGAATAGAAGGGCCACGCATCGCGCAGCGGGCGATTCAAGCTGTGCCCGGTTTGCAGCACCTCGCCAAACGCGTAGGCGGAAGATGTGGAGATCGCGATCGCGGCGACGATTCCAGCTTCGAAGATTCCGAGCGCGAACAGCGCCGCGCCCGTGTGCCCGATCCATGGCTCGAGCGCCTCGGCAAATTGGGCCGCTTGGAACTGAGATGCGTCGATGCCGTGGTGAAACAGCGGCACAGTAGCGAGAATCGCGGCAATGCCAAACGTCGCAGCCAGGACTACCCCGAGAAGCGTGTCGAATTGTCCGGCCTTGATGTCGCGAGGCTGCATGCCCTTGTCGACGACGGCGCTCTGCTGAAAGAAAAGCATCCACGGCGTTACCGTTGCGCCGATGTCCGCAAGAATTAGGAGCAGAATCTCGGATTGGTTTCCCTTGGGCAGCGGCGTCCACGTGAGCATCGCATGGCCGACGGCGGACCAATTCGGGTGCGCGAGAATCGCGGCTGGCACGAAGAGGCCGTTGAAAATCGCAAGGCCAAGCGTGACGCGCTCCCAGGTCCAATAGCGTCCCGTAGTGATCGCTGCCAGCACCACAGCCAGCCCCACGCCCACCGCGATTACGGGTCGGATGCCGAAGAAGCCCAGTCCGGCGCGAATGCCGATGAACTCGGTGACAAGAGTCAGGAAATTCCCTAACACCAGATCGCCCATCGAAAAAAAGCCCCAGAATTTTCCGAAGCGGTCGAAGATTAGCTCCGCATGTCCGCGGTGAGTGACCGCGCCGAGACGCACGGTCATCTCCTGCACCACAAATCCCATTAAGAATGTGAGTGCGACGAACGGAAGGAAGAAGCCGATGCCAAAGCGCGCTCCTGTAGCCGAGTACGAGAGCATGCTTGGGGCATCGTTTTCGCCGAGAAATACCAAAACGCCTGGCCCGACGAGCAGCCACAGCACCGAAATTCCCCCGAACGCTTTCGACCTGCGCCCCTTCCATCGTGCCCGGGTAACGCGCCAGCGATCGCGCGCGCGATCGCGATCCTCGTGCGTCAAAAGCCCGACTAGGCTACGGGCCTCGGAAGAGTGCGCGGCGGATTCGGTCGTCGGATGTGCAGAGCGGTAAGGAGCAGAGCCTGAGGCGTCTTTCGGTGCTTTCATGGGTTAATGTCGATAAACCAAAGCCATAAACTACGCTTAACTAGAACGGGCGTCAATCCCTCGCCGTGGTTCTCGTTCCGGAAAATGATCAGGGCGTGTTTCCATGCTCTGCTATAGTTGGCACGGAACCAAGAACCACGGAATCCCAGGAGAAGGCGATGCCCGAACCGCCGAAACAGCAGGTGCAGATCAAGGCCGATGAAAAGGAGCTGCTCGGCCAGTATGCAAATCTGGTTGTCGTTCACCACAACGCGGAAGAATTCACGCTGAATTTCGTCTATTTATTCCCCACGGTGCCGCAGGGAAAGCTCGTCGCAAGCCTGATCGTGAATCCCGCGCATGCGAAACGGCTGATGCGTGCGCTGGAGGAGAACGTGGGCCGGTACGAGGCGCAGTTCGGAAAGCTGCCGGAAGGGCCGGGACCGGGTCCTGAGCCCAAGATTGGATTCGTGCAGTAGGCTGAAGTAGAGCGGTTGTCTTGCGACGCGGCTAGCCGGGAAATCCGTCATTCACGACCCAGTGTCCGCTGGGTTCGACGAATTCAAGGCCGACCGCATACCCCGCATGAGGAGCCGTCTCGCAGTAGGCGACCCGCGCGACCGCGCGGAATGAACCCGCCAGGTTCGTAATCACCATCTGGTCGTTGATCTTCCACCGGCGCGAGCTCAAAACTCGCGCTCCACGCTGGCTGACGTTTTCAGTGAATGTGGTTTCAGTGCCCGGCATCCTCGCGTGCCCGCTGATATGGACGCCGACTTCCATGGGCACGCGTGTTTCTCGGCGAACGACGGCGAAATTCTTGTTCTTGGGGACCCCAATCCCAAGCGGCATCCGTACCCCCCTTTACGTTACAGGCAAGCTGCGACGTGCGTGAGGCGCAATTTCCCCGCGCCCCGCCCCTTCATTCTGTAGAGCGCAAGATCAGCCGCGCCCAGAAGCTGTTCGATGGTTGTGCCGTCCGTCGGGTACACCGCCTGGCCAACGCTGACGGAGATAAACGGCTCCTGGCCGTCCTGCGCGAGCTGCTCGCAAATCCGCGTGGCGGTTCGCTCGGCTTCGCGCTCCCCTGATTCGGGCAGGACCAGCGCAAACTCATCGCCTCCGTACCGCGCCGCGGTATCGATCGCCCGGCTGCCGTTCCGCAGCACAACCCCAAGCCGCTTGATCGCCGCACTTCCAGTGAGATGGCCGTATTTGTCGTTGATCTTCTTCAGGTCATCGAGATCAAAGAGTAGCACCGCGAAGCTGCGGCGCGTGCGGCGCGAGCGCTGGATTTCGTTCTCGATCGCTTCGAGCAGTCGCCGATGATTCGCGAGGCCGGTCAGCGAATCCGACGCCGCCATCCGGCTTACTTGATCGAAAAGATGCGCGTTGTCAAGAAGCGTTCCGCCGAGGACGATCACGTAGCTCATGACCATCAGCACGTGAGCCATCGTGTAAGCACCATCGAGGACGCGCTGGGACTGGCTCATCGTGACGTGGCAGATGACGTTGAGGCCTGCCGCAATGAAGAGCGCCCTGTCCAGCGCCGCATTGGCGCGCCGTAGCCGCCATCCGAATCCGATCGTCGCCGCCACGTAAATCGCGGCCGGAAGCAGGTCCCAGGCCCGCGGCACAAGCGCACCGGGCAGAATCTTCGGCGCGCGCGGCAACATGAAATAAAATACGCTCGTCAAATAGGCGATGGCTCCGACGATCAGCGTGACTCCGGCAATTTCCTTTCCCGGATCGCGCGATACCGGAATCCGGCGCTCCACGACAAGCGCGGCCAGCAGCAGGACGCCGAGCAGAGTCCGGCCGGCAAGCCACCCGAGGGAAATCTCGTCTCCCGGCGACGGGGTAACGAGCATTCCGCGATAAAACGCCATGCTCGTCCCTGCTTCGATCAGTCCGGCGACTACGAAACCGAACGCCAGAATCAGCGATATCCGATCGTGGGTGCCACGGAAACGCACCATCGCATTTGCCGCAAACGTGAAGGCCACCAGGCTACCGGCCATTTCAAGATAGGCGTCCAGAAGAGGGTCGGCCAGATACGAGGAGCTGCGAAGGTGCCACAGGAAGACGCAGAAGCCCGCTCCGGCAATCGTCCCAGCCAGGACGAGGCGAATCCGGAAACTCCCCCAAGACTTGCCCGCGCTACCCACACTTCCCCCTACAGCTACCGAGAGATCCCCACGATGAAAACAGCAACTGCTATGCCGTTTTGGAACCCTTGATGGCTGTACCTAAGCCTACTATTTTCTGTCGACTTCGGGTGATTGAAGTTCGGAAACGTCGCAAAATGATACATACCGAATCTCACGGACGGTGGAATCGTTACAGGTTTGAGAGATTCTTACCTAGGGATGTTGCGTTAGGCCTTGGGGGTCCCGGGCGTCGCCGGAGGCGCCGGTGGGAGGTCGTGAGCCTGAACGACGCTTTGGAAGTTCATCCTTTTGTGGGCCCCGTCGCAAAACGGCTTTGTTTCGGAGTGTCCGCAGCGGCAGAGGCCGATCTTCGTGCGGCCACCGAGGCCAAAAACCTTGCCATCTTGATCGACGATTTCGAAGTCGCCCTCGACTCGAATCGACCCGTCGTTGCGTACCGTGATCTTTGTACCTGCCATCCAAGCCTCCGCGTCGAACTCGCCGGCGATTGCCGGCTCGTCTTGTGATTCGTGCTATGCCGGACTCAGTATTTCGGCACCGAGGAATCGACTTCGTCCGACCAGGCGAGAATACCACCTTTCAAGTTCCATATCTTGCGGAAGCCCGCTTTGCGCAAGAAGTCGACGGCCTCGGAAGACCGCTTGCCAGTGCGGCAGTGCGCAACAATCTCGCGCGAGCTATCGAGTTCGTGCACGCGCTTCGAAAGTTCGCCGAGCGGGATCAGGTGCCCATTCAAATTGCAGATCTGATACTCGTGCAGCTCCCGCACGTCGACGATGTACAGGTCATCGCCTTGGTCCAGGCGCGACTTCAACTCGCGCGGGGTGATCTCGGGTATGTTTGTCACGGTGGTCGGCGCCTCCTCGCCGCGAATGCCGCAGAATTCGGCGTAGTCGATCAGCTTCGTCACCGTGCGGTGATTGCCGCAGACCGGGCATTCCGGATTCTTGCGGAGCTTCAGCTCGCGGAACCTCATCGCCAGAGCATCGAACAAGAGCAAGCGGCCCACGAGAGACTGGCCCTTTCCGATAATCAGCTTTAAGGTTTCGGCGGCCTGAATCGTGCCGACGATTCCCGGCAGCACGCCCAGCACTCCGCCTTCCGCGCACGATGGAACGAGTCCCGGCGGAGGCGGCTCCGGGTACAAGCACCGGTAGCACGGGCCGTCCGGATAGCCGAACACCGTAATCTGTCCTTCGAATCGGAAAATGGAGCCGTAGACGTTGGGCTTCCCCAGCAGGACGCACGCATCGTTGACCAGATATCGCGTCGGGAAATTGTCCGTTCCGTCGACGATGATGTCGTAATCCTGGAAGAGTTCGAGCGCATTCTCGCTTGAGAGGCGCGTCTCGAATGTATCAATCTGGATTTCCGGATTCAGATTTCGCAGGCGGTCTGCAGCCGCTGCAATTTTTGGCCGGCCGACGTCGCTTGTCCCGAAGAGAACCTGTCGCTGAAGGTTCGTGGAATCGACGGAATCAAAATCTACCAATCCGATCCGGCCCACTCCCGCCGCGGCGAGGTATAGACCAAGCGGCGCGCCCAGCCCGCCGGTGCCGATGCAGAGCACCTTCGCCTGCTTAAGCTTGAGCTGGCCGTCCATGCCCACCTCCGGCATGATTAGGTGACGGCTGTAGCGCAGCACTTCTTGTTTCGAAAGCGTTGTCGGGGCGTTGCCCGGCGCCGGTCCCGCAGGAACTCCGGTTTTGGTTACCATTGCGAAATTCTCCCGTTTGTTGCTAGCTCAACTACGCGCGCCACCTGCGATGGAGGGCACGATGCTAATCGTGTCGCCCTCGCGCACGCTCGTTTGATCCTTTTGAAGGTAGCGGATATCTTCATCGTTCACGTAGACGTTCACAAAACTGCGCAGGCGCCCGTCGTCGGCGAACAGGTGTTTCTTCAATTCCGAAAACTGGCCCGTAAGCGCCGTGAGCGCCTCGCCCACGGTCGCTGCCTGCACCTCGACGCTTTCCCGCTTGCCCGCATAGGCGCGCAGCGGCGTCGGAATGATGACCTTGACTGCCATTCTGGATCCTCCCATTCAAAGCAAACTATTCGATGCTCGCCGAGCGCGCCGTGATCTCGATTGCTTCCGGATCGTACGCGGCCCGATCGTCGTGCAGGCGCCAGGACGTCGTGTCTTTCGGCTCGCCCTTTTGCACGCTCACAATGATGTAGCTGTACCACGGCCAGGCGTGATCGCGATCGTAGTCGCTCGGACGCGCGGGTGCATCGGGATGGGAATGATACCACCCGATCAGTTCGAGTCGCTTGTCTCGCGCGGTTTTTTCCGCGAGCCGGACGTCTTCCGCCGTTACCTCAAAACGGTTGCGCGGCGAATCGTCGCGGCGGTTGGCGAGCGGCAGCAGGTCGAGCACCTCGCGCGAGCCGTCGCCATCGCGGCCGAGCAGCGCGCCGCAGCACTCGTGCGGATAGGTCTCGACGCCGTGCGCGTGAATCCGGCGCATCAGCTCGTCTTGAATCTTCAGCGGCGCGATGTTCACGACTCGCTCCAGAACCGCTCGCTTAAATACTTTTCGCCCGAGTCGGGAAACACCGTTACGATCAGCGCCTTTTCGCCCGGCGGCAAACGACGGGCAACGTCAAGGCTCGCCCAGAGCGCGGCTGCGGCGCTCACGCCCACGAGAAGTCCCTCTTCTCGCGCAAGCCGCTTCGCCATCCGCTGCGCGTCTTCGGTGCGAACTTCGATGTTTTCATCCGCGAGCGCTGCGTCGTAAATGGCAGGAACGAGCGCTGTGGCCATGTGCTTCAACCCTTCAAGCCCGTGAAAGCCTGAATCCGGCTGCATGCTGATGCAGCGTATCCGCGGGTTCAGTTCCTTGAGCCGGCGCGTCGTGCCGACGAACGTTCCGCTTGTCCCAAGGCCCGCAACAAAGTGCGTGATCTGCCCGCGCGTCTGCTCCCAGATTTCGGGAGCCGTGGTCGAATAGTGCGCTGCGGGATTTGCCGGATTGCCGTACTGGTCGGGATAGAAGTATTTTTCGCGGTCCGCCTCGTAAATCTCGCGGACGCGCCGGATGGCGCCGTCGGTGCCTTCGTCGCCCGGCGTGTAAACGATCTCGACCCCGTACGCCGCGAGGATCTGCTTCCGCTCGGGCGAGGCGCTCGACGGCAGGCACAGCTTCACGCGATAGCCCAGCGCCGCGCCGATCATCGCGTACGCGATTCCCGTGTTGCCGCTGGTCGCGTCGAGAATTACCTTTCCGGGCCGCAGATCGCCACGGCGTTCGCCTTCGCGGATCATGGAATAGGCCGCGCGGTCTTTCACCGAGCCGCCGGGATTGAACCATTCCGCCTTTGCGCAGATTGTCACGTTCGGGAATTCCATGCCGGTCCGTGCAAGCCTGATCAGCGGCGTGTTGCCGATGCGATCGAGCAGACGCTGGCCCACACGACCGCTTGTGCCGGATTCGTGCGGCTTCACGAGAGGTTTGTTTGCCGTCGTCACGCCGAATCGACCTGTCCCTAGAGGTAATCTCTGCATTCTTCGCCGCTGGCAGCAACTTCTCAAACGCTGCGATTGGCTCAGGCGATGCTCAGGAGAGCTCTCGGTATGCAGCTAATTCAACTCAGTTTAGCAGATTGCGCGCCCCGTTTACATCAAGCAGCCTGAATCGAGAAGCACGAATTGGATGCTCGATCTGGACCGTTGGAAGCAGCCTTTGGGGCTACTGCTGGGGCCGTGACGCGGGCTTCGCCGTCGCCTCTAACTCGAATGCGAGCACCAGGTTCCCGGGCATTCCGGCGGTCACATCGAAGCCGGACGTCACGTACAGCATGTTGCCCGCGACAACCGGGCCGCTGCCGCTCATCGAGCCGCCATGCGCCGCAACTCCATTCACGGTTGTGATATCGGGCAGGGTGTCAAAGTCCCAAACGATCTTGCCGTCTGCTGTGGAATAGGCGCGGAGATGGCCGTCCATTGAGCCTGAAAAGACCAGCCCAGGGACCAGGGTCACGGCCGCAAGCTGTCCCGCGCTGCAACCCGGCCGACCCTTGCAGGCAGGCTCCGGCGGCATCACTTTCCAGATCAGCTTTCCCGTGCGGATATCGATTGCCGCGAGGCCTCCCGCGGGCGGAGGCGCGGTCCCCGGCGCCAGCGGCGTCAGCGTCGAGATATCGGAGTTCGCCGCGTACACTCTTTTGCCGTCCGTAGCCGATCCCCACTCGATTCCTCCCAACCCGCTACCCTGGCCCACGCGAACTTGCCAGAGCTCTTTCCCACCGTCGTCCGGATCGAGCGCGTACATCACGCCCGTCTTTTGTCCTGCCAGCAATACGCGATGGCCATTGCCCAAATCCTGCAGGATCGGCGACGAACCGAAATCGACGTCCGGTCCTGGCTTCGGCGGGCAATTGATGTGTTGCGGACCCACGCATCCGAAATTGAATACGTCATCGGGTGTTTTCTGCTGCACCCAGAGGCGTTTTCCCGTGGCCAAATCGAACGCGATGATTGCGTCGGTGCCGTCCGCGGCCGGATCGACGTACGCGTCGCCCGTCCCGACGTAGAGCACACCAAGCTTCTCGTCAATCGTCGGCGCATCCCAGATCGCCGCACCAGCGGGAGTGAATTTCGCGTGGCTCTCGCCCGGTTTCGCTTCGTGCGGCTCTTCCGTGATCGCATAGCCTTTCCATATCAGTTTCCCGGTGAGCGCGTCGACCGCGGTCACGCTGCCGCGAAACGTGCAGCAGGGATAATCCGGATCGCCACCGTTCAGCTCCTCATTTCCCGCTGTACCAACGTAGAGCCGACCACGATAAAGCGTGGGTGCTCCCGTGATTCTTGCCGTGCGATGCGAGTCAACCTTTACTTTCCAGACCAGCTTCCCATCCTCGGCGTCCACAGCGTAGAGATTCGCTTCGCCGTCGCCGAAATAAGCGAGGAATTTGCCGCCGCTGCCCGAAGCCACCGTGATTGCAGTTCGCACCGTAGTTTCCGCCTGGTACGTCCAGATCGTGCAGCCGGTCGCGGCGTCGAGCGCGTAAACTCTCCCGTCACCCGAGCCGATAAAGAGGCGGCCGGCAACAATCGTCGGCTGGCCGTATGCAGTACTCGCGTCCGGCACACCAAACGCCCACTTCACTTTCAGCCTCGAAATCATGTCCGCGCCAATCGCCGTGTGTGTCTGATAGCGCGAATTCACGCTATCGACGCCCCATCCGTTCCAATTTTCGCGGTTCGCCACGGCCTCCGCCGTGATCGGCGTCTTCGTCGCGCAGAAATTCGCGGCCGCTGCCGCGGCGCTGTTGCCCGGATTCGACGAAAGAAATGCCGCAATCGCGCGCCGCTCGGCTTCGTTGATCCGATTGCCGTAAATCACCATCGCACCCGATTCGAGTGCGCGCAGGATTTCTTCCTGCGTCTTTCCTGCAAGCACAGCGGGTGACGGCGCTCGATTCGGACTCGTTGCCGCATCGTTGTGGCACGTCGCGCAATGCTGTTTAAAGAGCGCTGCTCCGTCAGGCGGAGCCTGCCCGTAAGCGCAGCTCGCGAGGAGCATCACCACGATTGGCGCAAATCCCATGAAGCCCAGTTTCGCTTTCACTTGTATCGACATTCCATTGACTCCGTCTCGCCCCGGCCGGCCATTTCATATCAGGTTTGGCTCGAAACGGCAACGCGCTTCCCGAAGCGGATTTTTTGGCTTTACAGACTGGCACCGGAATTCATATGCTGAACATCCATGTGGTACGTCAACAAGCTCTTCAACCAGCCTCAGGTGGAGTCGCTTTCGGCCAAGGGCTTCCTCGTCCGCAGTTCGGGCGGGGTCGTCCGGATCGAGAAGTACGGCTGCGGTGCGGAATTGCGCAAGGAGCCGCACGGCGGCTACCGGATGACGATCATCCCGTCCATCATGCTGCAGGGCCAGTTCACCCACCTCTGGGACGCAGGCTACCAGAAGTTTCTGCTGACGAACGAGGGCCGCAAGTATCCCATTCGAGTGACCCAGCTCGGCGATTTGCGCCGCTTCAACGAAGAACTGCGCGATGCCCTTGGCGTGCCGACCTACTACAACGAAGCCCTCGGCTCGACTTGCCACTACAGCGTCTACGACCGCGTCAAGGGCCGCCCCGGCGACGTGCCGGACGAGTCCGTCGGCGCCCACGAGGAAGCCGAACACTAGACGCCGTGATCCTTCCGGTTTTTGCATCCTTTTGCCGTCCCGATTCGCGCCCTGGCGTTCCGGCTTGGCAGCGTTGACAAACAAGATTCCATGCGACTAGCATTCCCCGAATAAGGCAGGATACGCCCTAGAGGCAGCGGGCACAGCGAGGAGTTCACCATGTCCACCGTTTATCTGGAAGAATTGTCGGCCGTAGGGGCGGTGCGCTTTCCGGACATTCCGCTCTATCAGGGTTTTGGAGCGCCGTCGCGCCTCGAAGCCGATCTGCGCGACTGTGAGGTTATTTATGGCGAGGTGCCCAAGGATCTGAACGGCATTCTCTACCGCTGCGGACCCGACCGCCAGTACCCTCCGATGGGAGGCGACGACATCTTCATCGACGGCGAGGGCATGGTGGTCATGTTCCGCTTCGAAAACGGACATGTCGATTACAAGAGCCGCTACGTTCGCACCGAGCGGTTCAGGATGCAGGAAAAACATCGCCGCGCTCTTTTCGGCCGCTATCGCAACCGCTACACCCGCGATCCCATCGCGCAAGGCTGCAATCCCGGGACGGCCAATACGAATGTGGTCTGGCACGCGGGCAAACTGCTCGCCCTCAAAGAGGACGACATGCCCTACGAGCTCAATCCCTATACGCTCGAAACCCTTGGGCGGTACGATTACAACGGCACCGTCAAGTCCGTCTGGCTCTCCGCACATCCGCATCTCGATCAGACTACGAATGAGCTGCTGACCTTCGCTTATCAAGCCAAGGGAGATGGCACGACTGACGTGGCGTATTTCGTCATCGGCCCCGATGGCAAGATCAAGCACGAGGTCTGGTTCAATGCGCCGTGGGCTGGCATGGTGCACGATTTCGCCATCTCGGACAAATACGTGATCTTTCCGTTTTTTCCGCTGCTCACCGATGTGGACGTGCTGAAGAAGGGCGGGCCGTTCTATACGTGGCATCGCGATTTGCAGACCGTCGTCGCCATCGTGCCGCGCTACGGGACCGCCGATCAGGTCCGCTGGTTCCGCGGTCCAACGAGTTTCGCCGGGCACATGATGAACGGCTCGACCGACGGCTCGAAAGTGAGCCTCGACGTTTGCCTATCGCACGGAAGCTCGTTTTTCTTCTTCCCGAATCACGACGGCACGCCGCCCGATCCCACGCAAGCCATCCCCCATCTCACTCGGTTGACTTTCGATCTGGCCGGCAACACGGAAGATTACAAGACGGAGCAGCTTTACGATTGGATGTGCGAGATGCCGCGCGCCGATGACCGTTACTACGGCAACGGGAGCTACCGAAAAGGCTACGTTATTTGCCGCGATCCGAGCACCCCTGGGTCAGGGAACATCGGATTCGGCGCTATCGGACAATTCGATCACAAGACGGGCAGCTCAAAGATCTGGAATCCCGGTCCGGATTCGGGCGTCCAGGAGCCGCTCTTTGCGCCGCGCAGGCCGAATTCACCCGAAGGGGACGGTTATCTGCTCGCACTCGTAAACCGCATGGCCGAAAATCGCAGCGATCTTGCGATCCTCGATGCGCAGAACGTCGAGGCCGGGCCCGTCGCGATCGTGAAACTGCCGCACCGCGTGCGGATGACGTTCCACGGCATGTGGGTGTCGCAGGAAGCCTTAGACAGCGGGCGTTACTCGGCCGTCCGAACGTCGTAGGATTTTCGCGCTCGCGCGGCGTTACCGTTTCTAGGTGTAGAGCGCCCGCCCGCATCGTGCATCGGAACAAGGAGAACAGCAGGATGGCGGATGTCGTGGCTTTCATGGACGATTTGTTCTTCCAAGCCAAGATTCTGGAGACGGCGAAGCAGATTGGCGTGGACGTTCACATGTGCTCTGCGCCCGATGCGCTGGATGCTGAAATCGCGGGGGCGCTTCCCAAACTCGTCGTCGTGGACCTAAACGCGCGGTCGAGCCCGCTGGAAGCCATCGCGCGGGTGCGGGCCGACGGCCGCGAGATACCTCTGGTCGCGTTCCTTTCGCACGTCCAGGTCGACCTCGCGGAAAGCGCCCGCGCGGCGGGGTGCCGCGACGTGATGCCTCGATCAAAATTCACGCAGAACATGGCAACCATCCTCGCCCGGGCGAAATCCGAGTCTTAATGAGGATCGCTCGCTCTTCTCTGATTGTGGCCGCCGCGCTGATTTGCCTGTGCGTTCTGCTAGCGCCGACGGCATCGGCGCAGGATAGCAGCGGTGCCGATCCCGCGTCCGCGCTCTCCGCCGCGCTCTCGGCCGCATGCCGCGCGAATGAAACGCAGTTTGCCAACTACCTTACAGCGGACAACTCGGCCGCGTTCATGGCTCTTGCTGCGGATCGGCGCGCCGCGTTCCTGAAGCGCCTCGCGCTTGCCGATGAACCTGGCAAGCCGTTGCTTTCGTCAGACGCGCAAGGCCACAACGTCTTTCGCTGCCAGGCCCCGGAGGGCACCGCTGAGTTTCGCTTTGGAGACACGCGAGTTCATGAAAACCTCGCGTTCGTTCCGGTCACCGTAGTCGATGGCCAGCAAACTCAGTTTGGCCTCGTCCGCGAATCCGGCGGGTGGAGGCTGCTTTCGTTGGGTCTCGTGCTCCTCGATGTCCCGCAGCTTTCGAAGCAATGGGCCGAAGCGGACCTCACGGCGCGAGAGGATGCCGCACTCGGAATATTGCGCAGCCTGGATGAAGCCGTCCAAACCTACCATCGCGCCTGGGGCAAGTTGCCCGATTCCCTCGCGCAGCTGGGACCGGCGCCGAAAGATCAGATCTCGCCAGAACAGGCTTCGCTGGTGGATGAACAACTCGCCGCGGGCAGCGAAGGCGGTTACCGCTTCCGCTACCGCATCGTCAAGGCCGCGGGGGAAGACGATGCATCGTTCGAGCTGGCGGCGATGCCGGAGGGCTACGGCAAGGTGGGCCGGCGATCGTTTTTCCTGGATGCGTCTGGGACGGTACATGGCGCGGACAAGCACGGCGAAATGGCCACAGCGGAAGACCCTGTAATTCCCGCGCCCGCCGACGATAGCAGCGTCGGCGAAAAGACCCAGTGAGCGTGCGGGCGTCAGGTATAATGCCGCACTGACAAGTTCGGGTGAGGTCGCGGAGCTGCGGCCTCGCTGATTCGAAGCTCCGGATCAAATTCTTAGGCGCCATGTCCAGACCGGCCGCGCGGGAAAAGGAAACACCGGAAGAAGCCGTCCGCGCTGCGAACCAGCGCTTCTATGCCGCGTTCGAGTCGCTGGATATCGCGGAAATGGAAGCGGTCTGGGCGCACGACGACCGGGTTGAATGCGTCCAGCCGGGCTGGGAGCTACTGCTGGGCTGGGAAGAAGTGCGCGACCGATGGGCGAGAATTTTCAAGAATACCAAGCGCGTTCAAGTGGCGCTCAGCGGCCTTTGGGTGCGCGTCGAAGGCAACGTCGGATGGGTCGCTTGCAGCGCGCGTGTCACGACGGCGTTCGCGGACGGTTTCGATGAAGCAACCGTGCAGGCCACAAACATCTTTCTCCAGCGTGACGGCCGCTGGCTCCTCGTGGCTCACCATGCCTCGCCGCTTCCCACTCCGCCGCGATCGACGGTTCAATGAACCAAGCGAGGCCCGGCGCGGATTTGCCGCCGCGCCTCACCGAAAGGTTTTCACCATGAAGGTTTGCGCGCTCGCCCTGCTGATGTTTCTAGCCGTCCTGCCAGTAGCCGCGCAGGACACCGGCTCGCAATCTGCCGCCGTTGCGTCCGCGAAGCAGGTATTTCAGCAAATCGTGGCCGGCCAGTTCGACACCGTCGAAGCGCGGTATAACGACAGCATGTCCGCCGCGCTTCATCCGGGAACGCTGGCAAGCGCCTGGGCGAAGCTGCTCGAGAGTGCGGGATCGTTCGACTCGGTTACATCGGCAAACGCAACCAAGTCCCAAACCTTCGACGTGGTAGTACTTGTATGCAAGTTCGAGAAAGGGCTGATCGACGCGCAAATCGCCTTCAGCCCGGATGGCAAACTCGCGGGCCTTCACTTTGGTCCCCATCGAGAACCTCTGCCGCCGTGGGTTGCGCCAGCCTACGTGAAGCCGGACACTTTCACCGAACAGCCGCTGACGCTCATCAACGGCAAGTACGAACTGCCGGGCACGCTGACGATGCCGAAAGGAGACGGCCCTTTTCCCGCCGTTGTCCTCCTGCAAGGCTCAGGTCCGCATGACGAGGACGAGACGGTTGGCCCGAATAAACCTTTCAAAGATGTCGCCTGGGGGATTGCCAGCAACGGCATCGCCGTCTTCCGCTACACGAAGCGCACGCAAAAGTACGGAGCGCAGAGCAGCGACGATCCGCAGAAGCTGACGGTCGATGATGAAACGATCAGCGACGCGCGCGCGGCCGTTTTACTCCTCGCCAAGCAGGCGAAGATCGATTCCAAGCGAATCTTTTTAGTTGGGCACAGCCTAGGCGCATACGTTGAGCCGCGGATTGCGACGGGCGACGCGGAGATCGCGGGAATCGTAATGCTTGCCGGGAACACGCGGCCGATGGAGCAGCTTCTGGTGGACGAAGTCCACTACGTCCTCGCCTCGACCGGCGCACCACCCTCCGCGGATGAGCAGAAGCAGGTGGCCGCCATCGAAGAATCGGCCAAGAAAATCGAAAGCCCCGACCTCAAGCCGGGCGACTCGATTACCCTTCTCGGGAGCGCGTTGCCCGCCTCCTATTGGCTCGACCTGCGCGATTACCACCCAATCGCCGTGGCGAAAGAATTGAAGATTCCCATTCTGATTTTGCAAGGCGGGCGCGATTTTCAGGTGCCGCCTGCCACGAACTTCGAGGAGTGGAAGGCTGCGCTCGGCGGGCAGCGAAACGTAACCCTCAAGCTGTACCCGGAATTGAATCATCTTTTCATTGCCGGCACCGGACCTTCGCTCCCGCAGGAGTATGAGAAGCCGGGCCACGTTGACGAGCGCGCCATCGCCGAGATTGCCACGTGGGTCTCCACAGGCGGCAAAACACCTCACTTAGGCAACTGATTTTACTGGGGTTAGAGTCGACGGTTTGACACTCCGGAAACCGGCTGATAGATTCCTTGGTGAGTGCCCGTGACGCGACGCCGACTGAAATTCCACCGAATTCCTCGTATCGTTTTGATGGCGCTGGCGACTCTTGCGTCGGGTTGTGCCGTCAGCCATACGACCGTCGTAAAACCGTCCGAGGCTCCCGCTCCACTTCAGACCGCAACGAAGCAGGACCTGATCGCGCGTTACAACGACCAAGCGGAGGCGGTCACGTCCTTGAATGCATCCGTCAAGATGACGCTCACTGCGGGATCGGCCTATACGGGCGTGATCAAACAATATCATGAGGTCAACGGCTTCATTCTTGCTCAAAAGCCGGCGAGCATCCGCGCGATCGGGCAGGCGCCCGTTGTCGGCACCAATATTTTCGACATGGTGAGCGACGGCGACACCTTTCACATTTTCATTCCGTCACAGCACAAATTCCTCGCCGGACCCACGAAGCTGGAACGGCCCTCCGCGAAGCCGATCGAGAATCTCCGTCCCCAGCATCTGATGGGCGCAATGTTCTGGCGATCGATTCCAGAGCGCGCTCCTGTGCTTTTTGAGGAAGCGAGTGAGGCGGGATCGCAATACTATGTGCTGACCGTGGTCAGGTCCGCGGACGGTGAAGTTTCGAATGGCACGGTTGAGACGTCTGTGAGCGATTGGGAAGTTGCGAAGCGGATATGGTTCGATCGCTCCAATTTGACCATCGCTCGCATCGAGACATTCGAATCTGGTGGCAAAATCGACTCGGATGTGCGATACAGCGGCTGGGATACTTTCGGAACCGTGAAATTTCCTCGCCAGATTTCTCTCGCTCGGCCGGCCAATGACTACAAACTTCAGATTGGAATCACCAAATTGACCCCTAACGAGGCGATCTCGGCCGACCGCTTTGTGCTTGAGCAGCCGCCCGGAACCGAACTGGTGAACGTAGGGAGCGAATCTCAGGGGACCAAGCAATGATCGGGCACATGATCCTGCGGAACGTCCTGCACCGGCCGGTTCGCACCGTGATTACCGTCATTGCCGTCGCCGTCGAGGTTACGTTGGTAATCATCGTCGTTGGGCTGACGAGCGGCTTATTGACGGATTACTCCAAGCGCACCGAAGGTGTGGGCGCGGACATCATGGTCCAGCCGCCTTCGGCTTCCGTCTTCATGGCATTCAGCGGTGCCCCGATGCCGATCGCCATCGGCGAAAAATTGCAGCAGCTCGAATACGTGCAGGCGGTCGCGCCGGTGCTCGTGCAATTCAATTCCGTCAACGGTCTCGACATCGTGTACGGCATCCAGCCCGACTCGTTCCGCGCGGTTTCGGGGGGATTTGTATTGCACACCGGCACCGACCTTCAGGACCCGAACGACATTTTGATCGATGATGTGTATGCCCGCGCCAAGAAGGTCAAAGTCGGGCAATCCTTGCACATACTAGAACATGACTTCCACGTTGCAGGCATCGTCGAGCATGGCAAGGGCGCGCGGCTCTTCGTGTGGATGTCCACGCTGCAAGAAATGTCCGGTGCGCACGACAAGGCGTCCGTTTTCTTCATTAAGTGCGACCGGTCTGACCACACGGCGGCCGCCACCGACGAAATCACAGGACTTCTGCCGCACTACGAAGTTCGCCCGCTGAAGGACTATATTTCCCTGATGACGTCGTCGAATCTTCCGGGCCTTGGTGCCTTCATCAATGCGATGATTGGCATCGCCGTGGCGATCGGATTCCTGGTCACGTTTCTCTCGATGTACACCACGATCATCGAGCGTACGCGTGAGATCGGCGTTCTGAAATCACTTGGCGCCTCGAAACCTTACATCGTCGAAATCATCCTCAGCGAAACGACCTTGCTCTGTGTGGCCGGTGCCGTCAGCGGAGTCGGGTTGAGCTTCCTGTTGCGTTCCGTTCTCCTCGGAGTTTGGCCGTCGCTCCCCGCGATCCTCATCACTCCGAAGTGGATTTGCCTTGCCGGTCTTATCGCCGTTGTTGGTGGCCTTCTGGGTGCTTTCTATCCCGCATGGCTTGCCAGTCGCAAAGACCCCGTGGAAGCGCTGGCTTACGAGTGACCTTGCCCGCCGGTTCGGCCGCTACGGTTCAGACGTGCCTCGCGCGAATCGGCGCCACCGCACGGCCCAGATCACTTCTAGGCAGAAATGCAAAACGCGACTAGAATATTTCCATCCGCACAGGCATGATCGCACCCGTGGGAGCCGGCCTTGGAGCCGATACTCAAGACTGAAAACTTGTGGAAAGTGTATCGCACGGGCAAGGTCGACGTGCCCGCACTGCGCGGAGTCAGCGTCGAAATCATGCCCGGTGAGTTCGTCTCGATCATGGGCCCATCCGGCTGCGGAAAGTCGACACTCCTGCACGTGATCGGGGGCTTGGCGAGGGCGACGAGCGGTCACGTGTTCCTCGACGGCAACGACCTGACCGAGATGAGCGACGCCGCGCGGACATTGCTGCGCCGCCACAAAGTGGGCTTCGTTTTTCAGAAATTCAATCTTTTGCCGACGCTGGATGCCTATCACAACATCATCCTCGCGCAGCATATTCACGGCAACGGCTTCGACCCGCATCGATTCGACGTTGTCGCCAAACTGCTCGGCTTGGGCGAGCGCCTGCACCACAAGCCGTCCGAGCTTTCCGGCGGAGAGCAGCAGCGAGTCGCACTCGCCCGCGCGATTATCAGCGAACCAAAGATCGTGCTCGCCGATGAGCCCACCGGCAATCTCGATACCAAGAGCTCCGAAGTCGTGCTGGGATTACTGCGCCAACTTAACAAGGATCTCGGCCAGACGATCGTGATGATCACGCACAATCCCGACGCCGCGACGTACGGTGATCGCGTCCTGCACATGCGCGACGGTATGGTCGTGAACGGCTCCGTAGCACACTGATCCCATGCGTTCACTCTGGCGGGGCATCGTTCGCACGATTTTCTGGTCTTTCGAGCGCGGGAGCTGGCCGTATGATGTGCTCGTCGTCGCCATTCTTGTCTTCGTGCTGCTGACGCCGAGGAAATGGTTTCGCGATCAGCCGCGCGAAGGCGCGGCTCTGAGCTCGAGCGTCGCGCTGGTCGCTGAGGATTCCGATAGCCAGACGCGCGTCTATCGGCTCGACGCGTCCGCGCTTTCGCCCCAGAAGCGGGCCACGAAACCTACGCCGGAACTCGAACGCGAGACGCACGATATTCTTGGACGAACGGTTGACGATCTCAGGGATCGGACGTTTCAGGTGGTGCGCATCGATCCAGCGATTTCGAGCGACGGCTCGGTGCTGCATTACGACGTGACCATTCACCCGCAGTGATGAACACGAGCCGACCTGGTGGACCGCAAGCCGGCAGCGCCTGCTGAGGAGAAAGGTGCCGTGGTGACAACCGCAAATCTCACCAAACCCTCGCACGAGCGGATGGAAGACGCCATCCGCGACTTGAAATCTCTGCTCGATCGCCGCGCGACGACCGTGGAATCCGTCCGCGAGAACCATAGCCACGGCGAGTCGTACCATCCAGCCGCTTTGCCCGACGCCGTTTGCTATCCGCACTCCACGCAAGAGGTCAGCGAGATTCTGAAAATCAGCGCGAAACATCAGGTGCCGGTGATTCCTTTCGGCGCGGGCACCTCGATGGAAGCGCAAGTGAACGCAATTCATGGTGGCGTCACAATCGACATGCGCGAAATGAACAAAGTCGTGCGCATCAGCCCGCAGGATTTGCAAGCCACCGTGGAAGCGGGGATTTCGCGGATGCAGCTCAACAAAGCTCTGGCCAACACGGGGTTTACATTTTTCATCGACCCCGGCGCCGACGCCACGATCGGCGGCATGACTTCCACGCGCGCTTCGGGCACGACGGCGGTGCGTTACGGCACGATGCGCGAGAATGTGATGGGCCTCACGGTCGTGCTGGCCGACGGCCGCGTTATCAAGACGGGCACCGGCGCACGCAAGTCGGCGGCGGGCTACGATCTCACGCGCCTGTTCGTGGGCGCCGAGGGCACGCTCGGCGTCATCACCGAAGTCACGCTCCGGCTGCATCCGCTGCCCGAAGCCATCGCGGCGGCAAGCTGCGCATTCGATACCATTCGCGATGCAGTGGAAACCGCGATCGAAACCATTCAGCTCGGCGTGGCAGTGGCCCGCATCGAACTCATGGACGAAGTCCAGATCGAGGCCTGCAATCGCTACTCGAAGACGAACTATCCGGTTGCTCCGATCCTGTTCTTCGAATTTCACGGCGACAACGAGCGCAACGTGAGGGACCAGGCCGAGACCGTGCAAGGGCTGGCGGAAGCGCATCACGGGCGCGGGTTTCAGTGGTTCACGACGCCGGAAGAGCGCGAAACCCTCTGGAAAATGCGGCACGAGGCCTATTTCGCAAACGTCGCCATTCGGCGCGGCGGGAAGATGTTCACCACCGATATCTGCGTGCCGATTTCGCGCCTTGCGGACTGCATCGTTGAATCGAAAAAAGACACGGCGAACGCGTCTTTCCCGGCCCCGATTGTAGGCCACGTCGGCGACGGCAACTTCCATATGTCGTTCATCATCGATCCCGAAAATCCAGCCGAACTCGCCGAGGCCAAGGTGCTCGAGGAGAAAATTATCCGCCGCGCCCTGGCGATGGGCGGTACATCCACGGGCGAGCACGGCATCGGCTCCGGGCGGTTGAAGTACATGCCCATCGAGCACGGGCCCGGCCTCGACGTGATGCGCGCGATCAAGCACGCTCTCGATCCGGACAACCGGATGAATCCGGGCAAGATGGTCGAACCGCGGGCGCTTTTCGGCGCGCCAGATTCAGTTTGACCTTGCCGTCTCGATGAGTGATAACGTCAGGCGCTCCATTCCCAAGTAGCAGTCTCTTGGATGCGCGATGGCGAACACATTGCAGACCAGCCCGCCCACAGCAGCCACGCCACCAGGGAAGGACACTTCACTTCGCTACGCGTGGTACGTCGTCGTCGTCCTCATGCTCTGCTACACGCTCTCCTTTGTGGACCGCCAGATCCTGAGCCTGCTCGTGGGTCCGATCAAGCGCGACCTGGCGATCAGCGACACTCGCATCGGCGTGTTGCAAGGCCTCGCGTTCGCGGTCTTCTACACTCTTGCGGGCTTGCCCATCGGCCGCATCGTGGACACCTACGGCAGGCGTAATCCCATCGCGCTCGGCATTTTCTTATGGAGCCTGATGACCGCCGCATGCAGCGCCACGAAAAGCTTCTGGACGCTGTTCCTCGCTCGGATCGGCGTGGGCGTCGGGGAAGCCACGCTTTCGCCGGCAGCGTTCTCCTTGATTTCGGACTATTTCCCGAAGGAGCAGCTGGGCCTCGCGATCACCGTTTACACGATGGGAATTTTCATCGGCTCGGGCGTCGCCCTTGCCGTCGGCGGCACCGTCGTGGACGCCGTGGTGCGCATGCCGGCGCTCCATCTGCCCCTATTGGGAATCATCGCGACGTGGCGGCTCTCGTTCCTTTTCGTCGGGATCCCGGGCCTGCTGGTCGTGCTGCTCGTTTACACCGTGCGGGAGCCGCTGCGCCGGAATCTGCTTCGCGCCCCGGATGGGCGCGCCGCCAACCTGAGTCTGCGCGACGTGCTGGAACAGATCCGAATGCGCTGGCAATCGTTCACGGGCCTGGCGATTGCCATGATTTTCCAGTCGCTGTCGAGCTACTCGTTTCTTTCCTGGGCGCCGGCGTTCTTCCAACGAATCCACGGATGGTCGGCGGGCCAGGCCGGAAGGGCGCTGGGCATCAGCCTGCTGGTATTCGGCTGTAGCGGAATGTATGTGGGCGGCGTGCTGTGCGATCGTTGGCAGCGGCGAGGCATTCGAGAAGCGCCGCTGAAGGTGGCGATGCTCAGCGCGGTTGGCGCGTGCATCTTCTTAGGAGCAGCGATGGTCGTCCCGGATGCCCGCCTCACGCTCGTCCTGATTGCGCCCGGACTCTTCTTTCAGGCGATGCCGATCGGCAGTGCGTATGCCGCCGTGCAACTCATCTTCCCGAATCAGGTGCGCGGGCTAGTTTCCGCGTTTTTCATGTTCATTCTCAATTTGGGTGGCATCAGCCTCGGTCCTCTCTTGCCCGGCGTGTTTAACGACTATCTTTTCAAGAACGAGAGGATGTTGGGGCCGTCCGTATCTCTGAGCATCGTGCTCGCATCGCTGAGCATGATGGTGATTTTGCCGCTGACTTATCGTCACTACAGGCGGGATTACGAGCTGATGAATTCCGCTGTTGCACAAGATCTTCGAGTCTGAGCACTCCAACCGCGGCGGGCGGCGCCCATCTTCGATTCTACGGGCGCTGGATCATCCAAGTTGCCGGAACATCCACGTACGATCTGCTCAGCTCGGCGATTGATTCGCAACCCAACAAAGCCACTGTCCGTTGCAAATCAGCGCGCAGAATTTCGAGTGCACGCGCCACGCCGGCTTCTCCGGCAGCTCCAAGCCCGTACGCATACGCGCGGCCGATCAGCACAGCTTTGGCCCCGAGGCAAATTGCTTTCGCGATGTCGCTCCCGCGCCGTATTCCCCCGTCCATAAGAACCTCGGCCTTGCCGCCGACGGCTTTCACAACTTCCGGCAGCGCCCGCAGGGAAGCGGCAACGCCGTCGAGTTGTCGGCCACCGTGGTTTGAGACGCCAACACCCGCGGCGCCTTCATCCAGCGCGCGCCGCGCGTCCTCGCCCGTCAGCACGCCCTTCACGACGATAGGCCCCGGCCATGCCTTGCGTATCCAGCGCAGATCGTCCCAGGTGACCACCGATCTCGCCAGGCTCGCCTGTGTCTCAGAGAGCGGCAATGGACCGCGTCCCGGCACGATCACGTTCGGAAGCTCGAGCATGCCTCGATCGAGCAGGAATCCGGCCAGCCATCCGGGATGAGCGAGCAGCTGCGGCAGGAATCGAATCTTCGCGAAAGGATTGCCGCCAACAAGGGCGCCGGCTCCGTTGCGCACGTCGCGCTCGCGGAAGCCGAACGTCCCGGTATCGATCGTGATTGCGAGAACCGTGAATCCCGCGGCTCGCGCTCGTTCAAGGGCCGCCTCAGCGGCCTCGCGCCCGCCGACGAGATAGAGCTGATACCAGCGCGGCGCGGGCGTGGCTGTCGCGACCGTTTCGAGCGGGCATCCCGAAATCGTGGTGAGGACGAATCCCGCGCCGGCTTTTCCGGCCGCACGCGCCGCGCAAACTTCGCCTTGAGGATGAATGAGGCGGCTAAACCCTACCGGCGCGAGCAGCAGCGGCATCGCAAGCTCGGATCCGAGCACGTTGACGCGCAGGTCGCAGCCTTTAACCGCCACGGCGTTGCGCGGGCGAAACGTCACTTCCTCGAATGCCTGTGTATTTTCGCGCAGCGTCACTTCACCTTCGGCGCCGCCGTCCACATAGTCGAACACGACTCTCGGCAGGCGCAGTTGCGCGAGGCGGCGCAAATCGCCGATGTTGACGACGCGCGGTGACGAAACCCTGTGTTCGGCCCGAGTCATCGCTCGCCTATTTCCACCTGCACAGCCTTTGATGGTTCGTGGTTACGGAAGGCCAAGGATTTGGCTTCCTCCGCGCCCATTCTACCGAGTATCCTCAAACATTTGTTGGCAAGTTGCCGTGTCGCTCATTGCGCTGTGGAATTTCGTGGTTTTTTGCCGGCGCGGCACATAGTTCCCGAGGAGCTGCCCATGAAGGTTGGTGAAGCGATCGCCGAGATTCTGAAACGCGAAGGCGTTGACGTCATCCTCGGCTACCCCGTGAATCACGTTCTTGAAGCAGCGGCAAGCGCCGGAATTCGGCCGATCATCGTTCGCCAGGAACGCGTGGGAATTCACATGGCGGACGCGATCTCGCGCCTCACGAGCGGCCGGCGAATCGGCGTCTTTGCGATGCAGCATGGTCCCGGCTCTGAAAACTCCTTCGGCGGCGTGGCGCAGGCTTACTCCGAATCCGTGCCGATTCTAGTCCTACCCATGGGCTACGCGCGGCGGCTCGCGCACGTCGATCCGAATTTCAATTCAGTGGTCAGCATGCGCTCGATCACGAAATCCGCCGAGCCGATCATGTCTCCAGCCGAAATCCCCAATATTTTCCGCCGCGCGTTTTCGCGCCTGCGCAACGGGCGCGGCGGCCCTGCACTCGTTGAAATCCCGGTCGATCTTTTCGCGGAAGACGTGCCCGAGCCGCTCATCTATGAGCCAGTCGCCGCATCGCGCTATGGACCCGACATTGCGGACGTGCGACGCGCCGCCGCCGCGCTCGCGGCTGCCACGCATCCCGTCATCTACGCGGGGCAGGGAATTCACTACGCGCGCGCGTGGGAGCCTCTCAAGAGGCTCGCGGAACTGCTCGGCGCGCCCGTTGCAACAAGCCTCCAGGGCAAGAGCGCTTTTCCCGAGGATCATCCGCTATCGCTCGGAGCGGGCGGCAATTCCTTCCCGCCGGCCGTTCCGTACTTTCTCGAAAGAGCCGATTGGATTTTGGGCGTCGGCTGCAGCTTCACGGAGACTGCCTTCGGTATCGCCATGCCGCGCGGAAAGAAATTCATTCACTCCACGCTCGATCCGAATCATCTGAACAAGGATGTGCGAGCGGACATCGGCCTCATCGGCGACGCTCAATTGACACTCGACGCGCTGTGCGCCGAGCTCGAACGCCTGATCAAAACGCCGCGCCCCTCGACCGTCGCGCAGGAAATCGCGGCCGTTCGCAAGGCATGGCTCGACCAGTGGATGCCGAAGCTCACGTCCAACGACGTGCCGCTCGCTCCGTATCGAGTGCTCTGGGACCTGCAGCACACCGTGGACGTCGCCAACACGATCATCACGCACGACGCTGGAAGTCCGCGCGATCAGCTCGCCCCGTTCTGGGTTACGAAGCAGCCGCTCACCTACATCGGCTGGGGCAAGACGACGCAGCTCGGCTACGGCCTGGGCCTGGCGATGGGCGCCAAGCTCGCATGCCCGGACAAGCTCTGCATCAATGTCTGGGGCGATGCGGCCATCGGCTTCACCGGCATGGATTTTGAGACGGCCGTCCGCGAGCGCATCCCGATCCTTTCGATCCTGCTCAACAATTTCAGCATGGCCATGGAGATTCCGATCATGCCCGTCTCGACCGAGAAATATCGCTCGACCGATATTTCAGGCGACTACGCCGCGATGGCGCGCGCTTTCGGCGGTTACGGCGAACGCGTAACCAATCCGGCCGAGATCGTGCCCGCCATCCGCAGGGGAATCGACCAAACCAAGAAGGGCGTTCCAGCGCTGCTTGAATTCATCACCGCCAAGGAAATTGCCGTGTCCAAGCAATACTACGGCCGCGTTTAGTGCTGCTTTTCACTCGCGCGGTTTTGCCGAATGCACTATCATCACCGCCGGTTTGAGGAAGTCAGTTCGCGCGATCAATTCCGCGGCACGGAGGAATTCCGGATGAAGCGACAATTTTGTCTCGGCGCGTTGCTAATCGCATTTGCGCTGGCGCGGCTCGCGTCGCCCCCTTCGTCGTCCGCTCAGCAGGCCGCGGGACCGATCCCGACATCGCCGGGCCAGACAGTTTTCGGCCAGCACTGCGCGTCGTGCCACGAGAACCCGGCTACTGCCGACCGCGCTCCTGACCTGAAAACGCTCATGAAGCTCGCGCCGGAGACCGTCTACGCGGCGGTCACGACCGGATCGATGGCCGTTCCCGCGCAGAAGCTAACTGACGAAGAGAAGCGCGCGGTGGCAGAATATTTGGGCGGCCGCCCGCTCGATCTCACCGAGTCCGCGGGCGCCGAATCGATGCCAAATCGCTGCGCGAACAATCCGCCGCTGGGTGATCCCTCTGCCAGCCCATCGTGGAATGGCTGGGGCGGGAATAGTCAGAATACGCGCTCCGAGACGGCGCAAACCGCGAAGCTCACCGCGGGCGAGGTTTCCCATCTGAAATTGAAGTGGGCGTTCGGATTTCCCAAGGGCGACACCGCATACGGACAGCCCACCGTCGTGGCCGGGCGCGTTTTCATCGGCAGCGACAATGGCTACGTCTATTCGCTCAATGCCGCCAGCGGATGCGTCTACTGGTCCTTCCACGCGAAGTCTGGAGTGCGCACGGCTCCCACTGTGGGTCCCGTCAGCGGACAGGCTGCCACGAAGTATGCGATCTACTTCGGCGACATGCGCACGAACGCCTATGCCCTCGATGCCTCAACCGGCAAGCTGCTTTGGACGCAGGCGCTTTCCGACCACTACACATCGCGCATCACCGGAGCGCCTGCATTGTACGAGGGCCGCTTGTACGTCCCGATATCCGCCACGGAAGAAGTCTTCTCCGCCGAATTGACGTATCCCTGTTGCACGTTCCGGGGCAGCGTGGTGGCGCTCGACGCGAACACGGGCCGGCAGCTTTGGAAGACGTACGCCATCCCGGAAGAACCGAAGCCGATCAAGAAGAATTCCGCCGGAGTGCAGTTATGGGCGCCCGCGGGCGCGGCGATCTGGAATTCACCTACGATCGATCCGATACGGCACGTTCTATACGTTGGAACGGGCGACGCCTACACGGAGCCGGCCGCGAAGACTTCCGATGCCGTCCTGGCGATCGATCTCGATACCGGTAAAATCTTGTGGACGTTGCAGGCGGTGCCGAATGACGCCTGGATGATCGGTTGCGTTCCCAAGCCAACCGAGAATTGCCCTACGAACCTGGGCACGGACTTCGATTTCGGCTCCTCGCCAATTCTTCTAAATCTGGCTGGCGGCAAGCGGGTTCTGCTGGCCACGCCGAAAAGTGGAACTGTTTTTGCGCTCGATCCCGATCGCGATGGTGCTGTGGTGTGGCAAACGAAACTGATCGATACAATCGCTCCGAATAATGGCGAGATCGCCTTCGGCGGCGCGACGGATTCCGAGAAACTCTATCTCGCCCTCGAGGATGGCACCTTTGTTGCCGCTCGTCTGGCCACGGGCGATGTCGCATGGCTCACGCGCCTTGAGTCGCTCGACAACTTGGGCCAGCCGACTCCGAATGGCGAGAACCGAACGAAAGCGGGCCTGCGCTTCGGGCAATCCGCCGCAGTGACCGAGATTCCCGGCCTCGTGTTCACGGGCGGATGGGACGGCATCCTGCGCGCGCTTTCGACCACGGACGGCAAAATCATCTGGCAATTCAACATGGTGCAGGACTTCAAAACGGTCAACGGAGTTGCGGCAAAAGGCGGCTCGATGGGCGCCCCCGGCGTTACGGTAGTAGACGGAATTGTGTACGTTCCGTCTGGATATGCGAACGTCGGAGGCGGTTTAGCTGGCAACGTGTTGCTGGCATTCGCTGCGGAATAACAATTCGAAGGGAACCATCCATGAAGAGATGCCCGATTATTCTCGTTCTCGCGGCGTGCGCTGCGTTCGTACTCATGTCGCAGGCCGGTTCGCAGGCGGCGCCGCAGCAAAAGTCGCAGACCGGCGCGGCCGCGTCCGGTCCGGCGGCAGGCACCGAACTCGGCAACGGCATCTTCGAGCAGAAATGCGTCTCCTGCCATCAGAACCCTGCGCCGGGTTCGCACATTCCGGACATCTACGCGCTGCGCCTGATGACTCCGGAAAAGATTTACGCCGCGCTGAAAACCGGCCCGATGGCGCCCGTCGTTGGCAACACGCTTACCGACGATGAGAAGCGCCGCGTGGCCGAGACGGTGAGCGGCCGCCTGCTGGGCAGCACCGGCAGCGGCGATGCCAAGGCGATGTCCAACCACTGCGCCGAGAATCCGCCCCTGGATGACCCTTCTACGGGCCCAGCGTGGAATGGATGGGGAGCGGGCGTCGAAAACGCGCGCTTTCAGTCCGCGCAGTCCGCCGGCCTCACGGCGGAACAAGTGCCGCGCCTGAAACTCAAATGGGCTTTCGGTTTTCCCGCGGGGCTTTCCGCCTACGGCCAACCGACGATCGCCTCCGGCCGGGTGTTCATCGCGAGCGACAACGGCTACGTCTATTCACTCGATGCCAAGACGGGCTGCGTCTACTGGTCCTTTCAGGCCAAGGCGGCCATGCGCAACGCGATCAGCGTGGGACCGGTGCAGGGGCAGGGTGCGGCGCGATACGCGGCGTACTTCGGCGACTTGAAGGCGAATGTGTACGCCGTCGATGCGCAAAGCGGAAATCTTCTCTGGACCCGCCGCGTGGAAGATCATGTGACCGCGCGAATCGCGGGCGCGCCGACGCTGTTCAACGGCCGCCTGTTCGTTCCGGTGTCGTCCTTCGAGGGGTTCGCCGCATCCGATCCCAGTTATCCGTGCTGCACGTCGCGCGGCAGCGTGGTTGCTCTCGATGCGAACACGGGCGATCAGCTCTGGAAGACGTACTCAATCGCCGAGACGCCCAAGCCCGTAAAGAAAAATTCCAAGGGCACACAACTGTGGGCGCCATCGGGAGGCTCAGTCTGGAATTCGCCCACGGTGGATGCAGCCCTCAAGGTCGTCTATTTCGGAACAGGCGATGGGGAAACTTATCCGGCGGCTCCGACGACCGATTCCGTGATGGCGGTCGATATGGCCACCGGCAAGGTGCTCTGGTATTTTCAGGGCACCGCAAACGATTCCTGGCTCGGCAACTGCGACGAAAATCTTCCCAATCGATCCGAAAACTGCCCGTTGCATATGGGGCCTGACTGGGACTTCGGCGCTTCCGCGATGTTGCGGAACCTGCCGGACGGCTACAGGTTGCTCGTCGCTGCGCAGAAGAGCGGCAGCGTGTTCGCGTTCGATCCCGACCGCAATGGCGCTCTAGTTTGGAAGACGAGCGTACTCGGTCCTGGCTCCACGCACCCAAGCTCGTACGGCGCGATCGTGTTCGGCGGAGCGGCCGATGACCAGAACGCCTATTTCGCGCTCATCGACGGCGGCATGATCGCTTTGCGGCTCGCTACCGGCAAGCGCGTGTGGTTCACGCCTCTGATTGCGCGCGATCCGACTGCGGAGGGCCGCGACCGCGGCCAAACCGCTGCCGTAACTGCGATGCCCGGCGCGGCGTTTGTAGGCGGGAATGACGGGATGCTGCACGGACTTTCCACCGTGGATGGCCGCATTCTCTGGGAATTCAATACCGCGCGGAAGTTTATTACCGTCAACGGCGTGCCTGCGCGAGGCGGCTCCATCGGATCGGCCGGGCCGGTGATCGCGGGAGGGATGCTCTTTATCGGCTCTGGATACGGAGTCTTCAGCGGCGCACAGGCCGGCAATGTGCTCTTGGCGTTCTCACCCGAGTAGCGGAAACCAGCGCGAGTGATCACCTCGCCGTATATCTCTAGCCCATCCTACTGGGCCGGCTTCTTGGTCGTGATGAGGATGTTTTTCAGCGCGTCAGGATCGTTCTTGAGTTCGTCCTTCCCCGCGGGGAAATGATTAAACTGAAGCAAATAGGAAATGATGTCGAGTGACGTCTCGGGCGTGAGCGTGCCGGGCTTGTCCTGCGGCATTGTGTTGCGCACAAGATCGAAGAGGTCGTTTACCGTCTGTCCTTCCCAGGTCTGCGTGAACGCATCACCAGCGAGCGGCAACGCCTGTCCGCTCCCGCTCAGGTCTTCCATGTGGCAGGCGCTACAGTTATCGGTGTATGCGGCCTTGCCCCGCTTCGCCTGATCGTCCGTGTACACGCCGTCCTGTGTGCTTTTCGCCGGGGTGGCCGCCCGCACCGACCGCACAGCTCCCACTGCGCAAATTCCTAGCGCACCCGCCAGGAGCATCGCAACGATGGCTCCATTTGACAGAATCGACCTCTTGCTGCCCGAACAATCCGTCTTCTTGGCCGAGTTCATATGATTTCGATCCCCTTGGAATTAGGATGCAGATTTCATAGCTCGGAGATAATCATAGCAAACGTGCCTTCGGATTTGGCCTGCCATCTCGCCCCGCGAGGCTCCCGCGTGCGAGACAGTTGCGGCCAACCCAGCCTCTCGACTAACATCCTTCCTTCGCAATCGTTCGATGGCATCAGGGCGGCAGCAAAATAGGAGCGTCAACGTGATCAAACGCAGACTTGGAAATTCCAGCCTGGAGATCGGCCCCATCACATTTGGTGGCAACATATTTGGATGGACCGCCGATGAGCCGACTTCGTTCAAACTGCTGGACGCGTTCGTCGCATCGGGGCTGAATTTCATCGACACTGCCGACGTCTATTCGAAATGGATTCCGGGGCACAAAGGCGGCGAGTCGGAAACGATCATCGGCAATTGGCTGGAAAAGCGCGGCAACCGCGAGAAAGTTCTGATCGCCACGAAACTCGGCGTCGAGATGGGTCCCGGCGAGCAGGGCCTGTCCCGTGCTTACATGTTTCGCGCCGTGGACCGCTCCCTCGCGCGCCTGAAGACGGACTACATCGACCTCTATCAGGCTCACCGCGACGACGAGCAAACGCCTCTCGAGGAAACGCTCGCGGCTTTCGGCGATCTCATCAAGGCAGGGAAGGTGCGCGCCATCGGCGCGTCGAACTACAAAGCACCTCGCCTCGCTGAGGCGCTCAAGGTCAGCGCCGCCAAAGGTCTCCCGCGATACGAAAGCCTTCAGCCCTGGTACAACCTCTACGACCGCGCTGACTTCGAGGGCGAGCTTGCCGGCCTTTGCAAGCGCGAGAACATCGGCGTGATTCCGTATTTTTCTCTTGCCAGCGGTTTTCTCACGGGCAAGTACCGCTCCGAAAAAGATGCACAGGGCAAAGCGCGAGGCTATCGCGTGAAGGACATGCTCAACGAACGTGGCTTCCGCATTCTCAAGGCGCTCGACACGGTGTCGGTCGAAATTCACGCCACTCCGGGCCAGATTTCGATCGCCTGGCTCCTAGCCCACGGCGTAACGTCCCCTATCGCCAGCGCGACGAATCTCGACCAATTGCAGGAATTAATCGGCGCGGTGAATGTGAAGCTCAGTCCAGATGCCGTTCGGCTGCTCGACGAGGCCAGCGCGCCGGCTTGATGGGGACGCACGATCCTGCACTATCGGGCTGATTTCAACGCCCCAATGTTTCGCTCGCTGTCGAGCGTCAACATTTGCTCTGGGCCGTAACGATCGCCTGCAACGGCTCCTGCGGGTACGGCGCGCTCGATCGCCGCAATTTCATCCGCGGACAAAGCTTGCCGCATGGCGCGAATCGTTTCGGCCAACTGATCGCGCCGTTTCGTCCCGATCAGAGGAATGATGTCGTTGCCTTTGGCAAGAGTCCACGCGACCGACATCTGGGCCACGTTCAGTCCGTTCCGCTTGCCGAGTTCGCTCAGCCTCGCAATCAGCTCTCGGTTGCGTTCCAGATTCTCACCCTGAAATCTTGGGAAGTGCGCGCGGATGTCTCCCTGCGACGTGCTTTCCGTGCTCGGAACGTGTCCCGTCAGGAGTCCGCGCGAGAATACGCCGTACGCGACGAGGCTGATCCCAAGCTCGCGCAGCGTCGGCAGAATGTCCGCCTCCACGCTTCGCGAAACGAGCGAATACTCGATCTGCAAAGCGGCGATCGGATGGACCGCGTGCGCTTTCCGGATTGTTTGCGAAGACGCTTCGGAGACACCGATGTGCCGAACGTAACCGGCCTTTATCATGTCCGCAATCGCGCCCACCGTATCCTCAATCGGGACGGTCGAATCGACGCGCGCCGGCTGATACAGGTCCACGTAATCGGTCCCCAGCCGGCGAAGCGTGTACGCAAGGAAATTCTTGACGGCCACCGGTCGTGCATCCAGGCCGATGAACGCCCCGTTCGGGCCGCGCATGCCGCCAAACTTCACGCCGATCAAAAACCGGTCGCGCGGCCTACCCGCGAGCGCCTTTTGCAGGAGCATCTCGTTGTGCCCCATGCCGTAGAAGTCGCCCGTATCGAAATAATTGATGCCAGCATCGAGCGCGGCATGAACTGTCGCTATGCTCTCGCGCTCGTCAGCGCGACCGTACAGCCCCGACATCCCCATGCACCCGAGGCCGATCGCTGAAACGGCGGGACCCTCTTTTCCGAGCCGGCGTGTTTCCATGGAGGAGTTCTTTAGTCTAGTGCCGCGCCATCAGAAGATGGAGCTCCGGCGGCAAAGGTACGACATCGATCGCCACGTTGATGCATGCAGGTTTGCCGCTGGCGAATGCCGCCTTGATCGCCGGTCCCAGATCCTGTATCTGCGTCACGCGCTGGCTGTGGCAACCGAACGCCTTCGCCACTTCGTCATACTTCGCGTCGCGAAGCTCCGTGCCGATCAACCGTTTCGCCCCGGAGACGATTTCCTGAAAGTGCTGCGACGCCGCCCAGCTGTGATTGTTCATTACCACGGCCACGATGGGGAGTTGGTGGCGCATCATCGTGTCGAATTCCGCGATCGTGAAGCCGATGGCGCCGTCGCCGACGAGGCACAGCACCGGTCGCTTCGGATGCGCCACCTGCGCGCCCATCGCAAGGCCCAGCCCGAATCCGACCGAGCCGAGAAATCCGTGCGTGATGTAGCTCCCGGCGTGGTTCTGGCGGATCACTTCATTCATCCAGTGGTAGGCCTCCGCGCCGTCGCCGATCACGATCGTATTCTCGGCGATGTTGTCGACGATTGCTGACACCGCCTGGAACGGGTGAATCGGCGGCGCAGCGCGGTTGAGATCGGCCTGCGCGCGCTTGCAGCGCTCGACCTTCGCGTTGCGAACCGCCTGCTGCCAGCCGCTGCGGTCCGGCCACTTCTGCGATTTCGCCTGCGCGTTCATCGCATGCAGGGTCTCGCGCGGGTCGGCCACGATCCCGACCGCGACTTGCCTCAGCCGCCCGATTTCCTTGGGATCGATCTCGACGTGGATAATCTTCGCCGCGAGCGGTACCACCAGATCGCTCATTCCCAGCGTGAAGAGGCCGAAGCGCACCCCCACTGCCAGCACCATATCGGGCCGCTGACCCGGCGCCGACAGATCCGCCATCTTGTGAAACGTCCCACCGTAAAGCGGGTGATTGCTCGGCAATAGCCCGTGCGCCTGAAAATCCGAAAAAACGGGAATGCCCGTGGTCTCAGCAAACGCTCGCAGCTCGTCGCCCGCGCCGGACATATAGGCCCCAACGCCAACCATGATCACCGGACGCGCCGCGCCTGTCAGCAGTTGGATCGCTTCTTCAACGGCGCGGGCTTGTGGCAACGCTGGCGAATCCAACAGCACGCGTGCGGGAATGGAAACTGAGTCTTCCTCGATTTGCGCGCCCAGCACATCCACGGGCACGTCTAGAAGCACCGGTCCGGTCGGCCCCGATGTTGCCAGACGAACGGCCTGCGCGACGAGCCGCGGAATTTGCTGCGGCACGGTGATCCGGTGCGCCCACTTCGTAATGGGCGTTGCCACGGCGACTTGATCGAGCCCGGATTGCAGAGTATTCGTTTCCGCGTCGCCCAATCCGCTTGATCCGGTGATATAGAGCACGGGCGTGCGGTCGAGATACGCGTTCGCAATCGACGTGATCACGTTCGTGAAGCCTGGGCCTGCCGTCACCATCGCCACGCCCAGCGACCGCGTAGCGCGCGCGTAACCCTCGGCCGCGTGACCAGCAGCCACTTCATGCCGTGTATCCGTAATTGGAATGTGATGATCGAGGCACGACTGGAAAATCGTCTCGAGGTGCGCCCCGTGCAGTCCAAAAATATTCTTCACGTTCGCTTGGATCAGCGTCCGTACCAGAAGCTCTCCGCCTGTTACCTTGCCCATTCGCAATCTCCTCAGCGCGTCGAGTGATCCACGTGCGGCAACGTCCACGCGTACACGACGCCGTCCGACGGCATGATCACGTATTGCCGGCCATCCAATTCATACGTCATCGGCGCGATCGTGCTCCCGCCTCCGCCGTACGCATGCCATAGCGTCTTGCCGGTGGCCGGATCGAGAGCCAGCAGGATTCCCGAGTCGTCCGCCGTGAACAGCAGGTGCCCTGCGGTCGTCAGCGTCCCGGCGAATCCTCCGCGGCTGCCGCTCATGTCGCGCGTCCAACGGACTTTTCCGGTCTGATAATCGATCGCGTACAGAACGGATTTCGAGTGAACGATGAAATCCCTGCCGCCCCATCCTTCGGCGTTCTTACCCGGCATCGTCACGTAATAGACGCCGATGCTGTCCCGTGCGTTGGCGAAGAAAAGCCCGGTCGTCGGATCGTAGCTCGATGGATTCCAGTTCGTTCCGCCTGCCGCGCCGGGACGCGCCAGCGCGCCGTCGAGTTGCGGCTCCGTTTCTCTTTTCGGAATCGGCTGGCCGCGCTCGTCGAGGCCCTTCATCCAGTTGATGTTGAGATACGGCGCGGCCACCAGCTCTTTTCCGTTGGTTCGGTCGAGCACCGCGAAAATTCCGTTGCGGCTCACCTGCGCCAGCATTTTGCGCGGTTTTCCGTGAAACGTGGCGTCGAACAAAATCGGCGTCTGAATCGCGTCCCAGTCGTGCGTGTCGTGCGGCGAAATCTGGTAGTACCACACGAGCTTCCCCGTGTCAGCGTTGAGCGCGACGATCGAGCAGGTGTAGAGATTCGAGCCCGGGCGCGCGTCGCCCGCCTCCACCGGATGCGGATTCCCGGTGCCCCAGTACACGAGGTTGAGCTCGGGATCATACGTGCCGGTCAGCCATGTCATCCCGCCGCCGCGCAGGATCACGTCGGTATCGTGCGGCCATGTGTCCCATCCGGGTTCGTCTTTTTTCGGTTCGCTATCCCAGTGCCATTGGAGTTTTCCCGTCATCGGGTCGCGCGACTCCACGTAGCCCGGCAGGTCCGCGATGTCGCCCGCGATGCCTAGAATCAAGTGATCGCGCACTACCAGCGGCGGCGAGCTTCCAAACGCCTTGAGCGCGGGATCGGCCATCTGAATCTGCCAGAGAATTTTTCCGTTGCGAGCGTCGAGGCACAGGAGCTGCGCGTCGGGCGACGCGAAATACAGCCGGTCCTTGTACATGGCGAAGCCGCGATGCCCGGCCCCAGCCAATCCGCTCTGCGCGGGGCGGTTGATGTGCCAGATTTGCCGGCCCGTACGCGCGTCGATGGCGAACATATCGTTCGGAAGCGTGAAGTACATGATTCCGTTTACTTCGAGCGGAGTCGAGTAGAGGGCGCCCTGTGCGTGCGTCTGAAACGCCCACGCAAGCGTGAGCGAGCCGACGTTGTCCTTATTGATCTGCGCCAGCGTGCTATAGCGCCGCCCGGAATAGTCGCCGTTGTACTGCGGCCAGGTATCCGTCGGAGGCTTCAGCAGCTTTCCTTGATCGAGTTCCTGTGCGGACAAGCACGCCGCACAGGCAAGCAGCAGCAGAAGTTTCTTCACTTCATCGCCTCCGGACACCCAGTAAAATTGTGCATATCGATAGCGGCGCGATTGTGCAGCGCGTCGATCCGCGCAGGTGGGTAGATCTTGCGGCTTCCCCCTCGCCCCTCCGCGCGCGGCATCATATCACGAAGCCTGGCGCGGGACGCCTGGGCTGCCTCGCCGTCACTTCATTTTGGAAGGCAACTTGATCGTCCTGCCAGCAACCATGAAATAGCCTTTTCCAAGGTGATGAATCGTTCGCGGATGTTTCTTCGATGGGTCGATCCACGCCTGAAGAACCTCAAGAATGAAGATGTTGTACCGGGTCACCATCCTTGCATCGATGACTTTGCATTCGAGGTTCGCGTAGCACTCGCGGATGAGCGGCGCCCGCACCCGCGACGCCGCCATCGGCGTGAGTTGGAACGCCTTGAACTTATCCACGCTTCGCCCGGAAGTGTTTCCGCAGCCCACCACCTGAGCCGCGAGTTCCACGGTCGGGATGTTGATCACGCACTCCCGGGTCGCCTTCACTGCGTTGAAGCTGTAATTTCGATTGCTGATGACGCATCCCACGATCGGCGGCTCAAAATCGATCATCATGTGCCACGACATGGTCATGACGTTCGGTTTTCCCTTCTGCGCCGTGGTGACCAACACAACTGGTCCCGGCTCGAGCAGCCGATAGACCTGCGCCAAGGGAATTGTCTTCTTTGTCATTGCGTGGCTCCCGTGATGCATTCCTCGCCAAGCTGCCGAACGAAACCCCAGCGTGACAATGGCCGATCCGCATCAGCCTAACGCACCGCGACCAAGTTTAAGCCAATCGATGTCATGGCGCTCAACGCGCCAAATATCGAGCCAGCAGGGATGTACCTGGATCCGGGAATCGGCTAGCAGGGCAGAACGATCTTCATGCTACCTGCTGCGCGTTCAGAAATCAGCCGGCAAGAAAGAGCGCGGAAGAAGTGGATTCGCGCCAATCATTGTAAGTAGGGATACCAACTCCTCCCTCAAGCAAGACATAGGTCCCCTTTCGGCAGCCTCATCAGTAGTTCAGTAGGGAACCGACCTAATGAGTGTCTTTTTCAGCGTTTGGGAGGAGCGTTGAATTCAGCGGGTATGTCAATCGGTTCGATCACAAGCAAATTCAGCCGCTTCACCGGCGTTCCTTTCCCCGCAACGCCTCGAAGGAGGCGATTATGTCCAGTAGTTCAGCCGTGATCGAATCTTGGCGAAGCTGGCGGGATTCCGATGTAAGCGCACGCAAACGATCTTCGATGTTTCTCTCGGCGACCTGCATGGACGCCAACCGACTGGCATTCTCGCTCGCTAGCGATTCGGCAAACGCGCGGAAGAGGGAAACAAACAGATACTCGCGAATCAGCGCCTGGAGGAGCTGTGCTTCGTCCATCGTGAACATCGGTATTACTTTGGACGGCCAGCGCTTGGCTTTTAACCCATTGATCCACTTGGCGCCGACCGGCAGGAGTTGGACGCCAACCACCCGGTACCAGGCGCCGGATATCGGTCTTGCATTGAACAGAACCACGAGGTCGATGCCTCGTTTCGAGTGCCAGTCTTCGACGGTTTGCAGCACTTCTTCCACCGCCGCGCTGATTGCAGACGCTGAGCTGGGAACCCGCACCGAATCTTCAACTCTGCGGCCAAGGCTTTCGAGCTGCGCCGCCGCGCGCACGCCGACGGCCAGAATCGCCTGGTTCTCCCGCCGCACGACAAGCTTTTGCAAAGCGCGCGATGCATGAGAAACGACTTGGTCGTTCAGCAAACCGCACATCCCTTGGTCGGACCCGAAGACAATTGCCCCCAGCTTCCGCCCCGGCACGTCCTTCAGCGGTAAGACGTTTGGCCCGAGTGGCGCGAGAGCAACCCGCAGACCCATTTCGACTGTCCGGTTATACTCGGCCACGGCGTGCGCGGCCCTCTCAAACTGCCGGATGTTGACTCCCGCCAGTGCTTTCATTGTTTTCACCACGGATTGAAGTTCCTTGGTGATGACAATGGACCGTCTCAACGACTCGGCGGTTTCCATACGGATCCGATGACTTCGTTGGCAAGTTGTACGATCGCCTGGCGATCGCCATCACTGAGTTTTTTTCCGGCCTCGACGCCTTCACGGAGAAGCGGCAGCCTCTCCGTCAGGATTGCGCGGAACCGTCCGGAAGACTCGGCGATCTTTTCGGGTGGCACATTGTCGAACAGGCCCTCGGTCGCCGCCAACAGAACGGCGATTTGCTCGGTCGGAGATAGTGGATCGTATTGGGGCTGCTTCAGGGCCTCGCGGACGGCGCGGCCACGCGCCAGCGTCTGCCTTGTTCGCTCGTCAATCCGCGATCCGAATCGCGAGAACACTTCCAATTCTTCGAATTGTGAATAGAAGAGCCGCAAGTCTCCGGCGACGGCGCGGTAAGCCGGCAGTTGCGCTTTGCCTCCCACACGAGACACGGACTTTCCGACATCGATAGCCGGAAGAACGCCCTTTTGAAACAAGTCTGGCGTCAGGTAGATTTGCCCGTCCGTAATCGAGATCAAGTTGGTCGGAATATACGCCGAGATGTTCTGTTCCTCCGTCTCGACAATCGGCAGGGCCGTGAGCGAGCCGCCGCCCAATTCCTTGCGGAGATGCGTCGATCTCTCGAGGAGCCTCGAATGAATGAAGAAGATGTCGCCCGGAAAACTCTCCCGGCCAGGGGGGCGGCGCAATAGTAGCGACATCTCTCGATAGGCCCGCGCGTGGCAGCTCAAATCGTCGAACACGATCAGCGCATCGCGCCCCTGGCGCATAAAGTATTCCCCGATGGCGGTGGCGGCATAGGGAGCGGCGAACTGCAATCCGGAGGGAGCGTCTCCGGCAGCCACCATCACGATCGAATAGTCCATCGCGCCGCGGTTGCGCAAGTCGGCGATTACGCCGGCCACTGAAGCGCTGCGTTGGCCAATCGCGCAGTAAATGCAGATGACGTCTTTCCCTCGCTGGTTGAGAATGCAATCGACGGCGATACCCGTCTTTCCGGTCTGGCGGTCACCGAGAATCAACTCGCGCTGTCCGCGGCCCACGGGGATGAGTGCGTCGATAGCCTTTGTTCCCGTGGCGAGCGGCTCCGTTACCGGCGCTCGATCCATGATCGCGGGGGCCGCGCACTCGATCGGCGCGCGCAGGTGGCTGTGGAGGGGGCCGGCATCGTCCAACGGCCGCCCCACAGCGTCAACAACGCGTCCCAGCAGGGCTTCTCCGACGGGGACATCCAGCACGCGGTTTGTCCGCCTCACTTGCGATCCGGACTCGATGTTCGTGCAGTCGTCCAACAGAACCACACCGACTTCATCCGGATCGAGATTGAAGGCCATGCCGAGCAAGTCGCCTTCAAAACGGACAAGCTCTTCCGACTTCACGTTGGGCAGGCCCTGAACGCGTGCGACCCCTTGGCCAATGTAGGTGACCACGCCGAACTCTTCGAGAGCCAGATCGGCAACGCTTCGGCGTGAAGCTCCGTCAACGGCCGTCAGCACATCATCGAGCACACCATATAAGGGTCCGCGTTTGTCCATCACTCGCTTTTCACCTGTACTACGTCGCGATCGACGGCTTCCGCTTGTCGGTCTAGGGCCTGCTTCAGATTCTCTTCCAAGGAATCCAGATAGCTTTCCGGAGCCCAACCGATCTTGTGTCCGTTCCCGCGCAGCTCGATGCCCCAAGCCATTGCGGAGTCCTTTTCGAACCTCAATTGAGGAGAAGCGCCCAAGCGAGCCTGCAAAATCACCCCGATTTTTTTCCGTGTTTCCTCGGGCAGATCGACGGCGCTGCGCACCGCCAGTTCCTTCGTTCCCAGCTCCCGCAGCGTGGCGACGTCGAATGAACCCAGCTTCTCCAGGAAAACCTGCATGGTGGAGCGCTGCAATTCGGACGAGGAGAGGTCCGCCAGCGCCCGCCGCATGACCGCGACGATTTCGGCTGCGGCGCGCGTCCTCAGCTCCGTGAAGAAGACCCCGCGCTCCCGATCCAGATCTTCGTGCCACTTTTTCTCAAGCTCTCGCACGGAAATCCGCGCCTCCTCCACCAGCTTGGCGCGCTGCGTTTCGGCCTCCTTGCGAGCCTGCGCCAGCATTTCTTCTCGCTTGCTTTCTTGCTCCTGCAGCCGAAGGCGGGCTTGTTCCGCTTGTCGCTCGGCCTCCTTGCTCTTTTCTTCGGCCTTGGCAAGCTCACCGGCGACACGGGCTTCGCGTTCATCGATGGCCCGCGTGAGCTTGCCCCACAGAAAATGCTTGAGCAGCGCCACGAGCACAAGGAAGTTGACGATCTGGGCGACGACGGTGAACCAGTCGATCAGCACGCGCTAGCCTCCGCTTTTCGAACTGATGTAATTCCAGAACGGGTTCGCGAAGATCAAAATGACGGCAATCACAAAACAGTAGATGGCGATGGACTCGATCATCGCCAGCCCGATAAACAGAGTGCGGCTGATGGTTCCCGCTTCATCCGGCTGTTGGGCGATGGAACTAAGCGCCTGCACGATGGCCTTCGCCTCGCCGAGGGCGGGCGCGATCGATCCGATGGCCATGCACAGAGCCGCCGCCACAATCGACGTGATGCCGATAATCGTCACGCTATTCATGTTTCGCTCCTTCCAGGTCGAGCTGCGATTGGACGGCGGCGGCGATATAAACCGTCGCCAGGATGGCAAAGAGGTAGGCCTGAATCAGGCCGGTCAGCAGGCCGAACACTTGCATGACGAGCGGGAAAGCCAGCGGCGCGATGGCCAGCAACACTCCCACGATCATGGACCCGCTCATGATGTTTCCGAACAGCC
This sequence comes from uncultured Acidobacteriota bacterium, assembly GCA_963715685.1. Lineage (GTDB taxonomy): Bacteria > Acidobacteriota > Terriglobia > Acidiferrales > UBA7541 > Palsa-295. Next base: position 1,114,137 of record OY970264.1, read on the forward strand.
GAACCGCCAGCGCCAGTGTGCGGGAAGTCTCGGTCAAGAAATGAAATGGAAGCATGAGGAAGGTCGGACGCACGTAATGCCGGAGGTATTCCGCGACGCCCTGCCGCCAGACTCCGAACACATGTACCGCTGCGCCGACGCAGATCGCGAGTGCCGCAGTGGTTGATAGCGATCCCGTGGGAGCACGCCAGCCCGGAACAACTTCCAGGAGACTGCACGTCGCGATGAAAAGGAAAATCGTGCCCACGAAAGGCAGATAGATATCGCCGCGGTCGGGGCTGATTTCTCGAATCTGAGCGCGAATTGTCTGGACTACCACTTCGAGCGCATTCTGCCATCGAGATCGGTGCAGATCCGCTGTGTCGAGGCGCCGGGTGACGAGCCAGGACACGATCGTGAGCAGCAGCATGACGATCCACGTATACAGGATCGTCGCGTTGAGATGCACGAACCGCCAATGCCAATAGATCGCGTGATCTGGCGTTATGGGCATGTCGTCCTCGCCGTTTGCATACGCAAGGACTTCGAAACCCCCACTCGCCCCATAATGAAACCAGCGAGACAGATCAGCGCGTATTGCCAGCTTCCCTTCATCAGGAATAGGAAACTCGCGAGCACTACTAGCGTCCGAATCCAAAAACTGCCCAGTGTCAGCAGCGTGGGATGGCGCGTCGTCAAAAGCGCGCGGACGGTGACCCACAATCCGGCGTAAAAGAAGACTCCAAGAGCGGCTCCAGCCAGAAGCCGCGATAAGATCGAAAGCGCGCTCACGGTTGATCCCTCCTGATCCGCACCCATGCATTTGCGCAGCCCAACACCAGCCCGCTGACGAGCAACATCAGCGTCCACGAAAAGCGGCTCGGCCAGCGATGATCGACCCATGCCCCCACTGCCGCGCCGACCAGCGTCGGGACCGCGACCGACCAACCCACCAACCCGAGAATCGAAAGAGATCCCCAAATGTCATTCTTCTGGCTCCGCGCGCGCTGGGCGCGCGCCTGTCTCGATTCGACCTGCCGAATCATGCGTTCGGCCGAAGGCGGGAGCTTCGGGCGCGGCGGAGACCCGAGATTAGACATTTTTTTCCAGCTCCAGGAGACCCCGTACGAGATCCGCTTCAAGCTTCATTTCGGATGAGAGGGTCTTCTTCTCGCGTTCCTCTTCCGCCTCAAATCGTGCTTCGACGGCTTTTCTCAATTGAGCGAGATTGGCGCTGCGCACGGCAGCGCGAGTCGAAACCGAAACCTCCGGCCCGCATTTGACCAGAATCCCGTGATCGATCGCGAGATATTCCTCGGTCCCGCTCGTGCGAGCGAAGGTCAGGACGCTGGGCACCAGTGCGGTGACGAAATCGATGTGCCTCGGCAGAAGGCCGAACCATCCGTTCGGCGCTTCCGCCTTGATGCGGCTGACCTCCTCCTGCATCAGAATTTCGGTCGGCAGCCACACGGTGAGCCTCATCGTCCTCGCCCACCGATTCTCTCTTTCGCCTCGTCGATGCTTCCGATCATATACAGCGCCTGCTCGGGACTATCCGCGAACTCATCGTTCAATATCCGTTCGCATCCGTCGAGCGTGTCCTCCAGCTTCACGAGTTTGCCCGGCTTTCCCGAAAATTGTTCCGTGACAAAGAAAGGCTGCGTCAGAAAGCGCTCGAGCTGCCTTGCGCGGTGCACGGTACGGCGATCGTCCTGGGAAAGCTCCTCCAGACCGAGCATGGCGACGATATCCTTCAACTCTTCGTAGCCGGCCAGCGTCTTTCGGATCTCCTGGGCGATTCGACAGTGCCGGTTTCCGACGATTTGCGGCGTGACCATTTTCGATCCCGACTGGAGCGGATCGATCGCGGGATAGAGCCCTTCACTGGCTCGTTTTCGTGACAGCACAATCGAAGCGGAGAGATGGCTGAACGTATGCACGGTGGAAGGATCGCCGAAATCATCGGCCGGCACGTAGACGGCCTGCACCGAAGTAATCGCACCCGTAGCCGTGTTGCAGATACGCTCCTCCAAGTCGGCGAGATCGGTGGCGAGAGTCGGCTGATATCCAAGCCGTGAAGGAAGCTGGCCCATCAAACCGGACACCTCGGAGCCGGCCTGGATGAAACGGAAGATGTTGTCGATCAGAAGCAGCACGTCCTGACGTGCGTCGTCCCGGAAGTACTCGGCCATCGTGAGAGCCGAATGCCCGACTCGAAAACGGCAGCCCGGCGGTTCGTTCATCTGCCCGAAGACGAGCACCGTCTTGTCCAGGACACCAGCCGCTTGAATCTCCCGATATAGCTCCTCTCCTTCACGGCAACGCTCGCCAATGCCACAAAACACGCTCACACCGCGCTGATGGCCGATGACGTTGTGGATGAGTTCCATGATGAGGACGGTCTTCCCCACGCCGGCTCCGCCGAACAACCCGCTCTTCCCACCCCGTTCGAGTGGGGCGAGTACGTCGATTGCCTTGATTCCCGTCACGAAAATCTCGGCAGTTCTCGACCGGCGCATTAGTGGAACGACCGGCCCGTGGATGGAGCGCCATTCGCCGCTCTCGATCGGTGGTTTCCGGTCGATCGTTTCGCCGAAAACGTCGAACATGCGCCCAAGCACCCTCTCCCCAACCGGAACCTTCAGCGTTTCTCGCGTATCGATCACGATGGAACCGCGCGATAGACCTCTTGTGGAGGTGAGGGCAATGCCGCGAACCGTGTGAGCATCGAGATGCAATAGGACCTCGATCACAACTTCACCCTGAGCGCCTGCTTTCAGGACATGGTAGAGAGAGGGGATGTGCCCGAGGAACGACACATCGACAACGCTGCCGCGAACGGCCTCCACGGTTCCCGTATTGTCTGCAGGAGTTGTCATGAATACAACCGCTCACATTTGGAAATCGAGCTTCGACACTTGCTGGACAATCGCCCAGAAATAATTCCTGGGAATTCGGCGTGCGATTTCCAAGTACTGAGAGGGGAGTTTCTTCGGCATTAGCCGTTACCCGGCACAGCTTAATGCGGCGCCAGTCCGGACGTCAAATGGAGAGCGGCCCTCCTGACCTGTTCACGTTTAGCGAGGAAGGAGAGGACTACCTTGCATTTCTCGGGAGAATATCTCCGGGTATTCGAAAAATAGGAGCCCATAAATCCGACAGTGGCCTCGGGTCAGTTGCGGATTCCGTTTGCTTCTTTCGAGCGGATTATACTGCATTGGGCGCGAAGTGCCTGATTTACGCTGCCAGCCCAACGGGTCGATGCAACACTATGTACTCAGTTGGTCCGACAGTACTTCCCCTAGAGAACCGATCTGTCGGGCTGTACTCAATCAGAACCTAGCCAGGGCAGTGTTCCGTTCGATTCGACGCTCGCGAACGACTATAGCCTTTGAGGCTCGCGCAAGTAGACTCCGCGCTGGTGTTGCGTCGACCCATTGAGACCGCCGCCGTAATCGGACAAGTGGGTACTAGCCGGATAGATGTCGGGTAATCCGACCTATCGGAGGTTGTTGATTGAACGGGCTTGAATGGCATATATTCACCGCCATTCGCGATGGTTTTGTCCGCCATCATGCCGATTGGTCGCGCAGGGGGCAGCTTGGATCTCATTCGAGTAGAGACAGAAGATAAAGCAGCGTTGAACGGGCTCCTGTGGGAACCGCAGACGTCCAGCGATTCGCTGGTCATACTGGTGCCCGGCGCCACGACGGGTGCGGCGCTAATACCTATGCACGACTACTACCCCCTCGCGACCGGGCTGACCGCCAAGGGTTACAGCTTCCTGATTTCCAATATGCGGGCCTCCTACAACTATCCTTACGCCGAATACGCGGATGCGGTGAAGGATATCGCCGCCTTCGTCGCCTATGCCAAGTCGAGGGATTACAGCCGCATTGCGATTTTCGGGATCAGTCTCGGCGGCCCTCGCATGGCGCAGTACATGGCCGAGCGAAACGATCCCGCGATCAAGGCTGTCGGCTTCATCGCCTCGATCCCGTCGCCTTATCTGGAGTTTCAAATCCGGTCGTCCGAAGCGGACCGGCAGCGCCTTGAGGACATGCTCAAGCACGCCCGCGCGCTTGTCGCGCAAGGCAAGGGGCAGGAACCGATCGCGTTCGAAGATTGGTTTCCGGGCGGGCGATCTTTCATGGGGACCGCAAAGGCCATGATCGGCTTCTTCGGCGCGCCAAGCGATAAGAGCGCGCCAAGCTCGATTCGATACGGACCACAGATCAAGGTTCCAGCGCTGGTGATCCACGGAGACAAGGACGAGATTTCTTTTCCGCCGAATGCCAAGACGATTTACGACAGCTTGACAGCGTCGCCGCAGCGCGACCTAATCTGGGTCCCGGGCGCGAGCCACTATTTGACGCCGGGCCCGATCGCAGAAGCCTACGCCAGGAACATCTCAGATTGGCTGGTGAAGAACATGCCCACCCGGCCGCGCCAATGAGCGGCCTTTAGCCCGCTTTGTCCCTCAGGCCCCGCCGTACACAGTGGCCCCGCCGTCGATTCGTAACACCGCTGCCGTGATGAAAGAGGCGTCCGCTGAAGCGAGAAATACAGCGGCGGACGCAATGTCCTCGGCAGTACCTAGGCGACCCAGCGGCGTTCGCCGCCGCCGAGCCTCGTATACGGCGTCGTCATTGTTGTTCAATTCGCGCGCACCCGGCGTTGGCACCGAGCTCGGGCATACGGCGTTGACGCGAATTCGGCGGGGACCGAATTCGATGGCCAGCGAACGAGTTAAGGATGATACCCCGCCCTTAATTGCCGAATAGACGCTTGAGCGAGGGACGCCGACCTCTGCCACGGGCGACGTGTTGTTGATGATCACGCCGCCGCGCTCCGGATCCATGTGCAGCAGAGCCGCTTGCGCCGTCCAAAAGATCGACTTCAATCCTACGGAAATCATCTTCTCGACCGTGTCCTCTCGTACCTCCGAGACGGGTTCGCTACGGAACACGATCGCGTTATTGGCCACGATATCAAGGCGGCCGAATTCCGAAACGAACTGATCCACGGCGCGGAGCACGTCTTCCCGGCGGCTGACGTCGATCGGGAAAGCGCGAGCGGTCCTTGAACTTTTCTCGATTTCGCGTACCGTTGCGGCGGCAGTAACCCCGTTAATATCCGCCACACCAACAATCGCGCCCTCCGCCGCGAACGCGAGGGCCATGGCCTGCCCAATCCCGCGCCCGGCACCCGTGACGAACGCAACCTGCCCTTCGAGACGCAGCATTGTTTCGCTCCCGATCGAATTTAAGAACCCGCGAAGACGACTGAAGCAGCGGCCTCAGTTCCCTCGCCGCCGCCCCTTATCAGGACCTCTTGCTTGTGGAGATCACAGGTCATTGGAGGCATCCCGATGTTTTCCCTCCCGCAACAGGGAGAACGGTGGCTCGGTACGATCACTGAACTTCGAAACGCCAATTCTTTTTGTCGCGGACAATGTAACCGGCGGTCGGATCGGAGAAATGACTGCCGATGATCAATATCTTCTTGCCGCCGAGGCGCTCGAACATGGCTTTACGCGTCTTCACGCCTTGTTCCTTGTCCATGTCGAAATTGCCGACACGGTCAGATTCGGCCAGCTGGAGCGGATGATGCATCATGTCGCCGGTAATGAAGCCTTCTTGTCCCTTTGAAGAAATATGCACGCTGACATGGCCCGGCGTATGTCCAGGAGTCGGCACGAGCGTGATTTCATCCGTGAGCTTGATATCTGGCTCGATGAAGTCGGCGAGGCCGGCACTGATGATCGGATCGATCGAGTCCGCCAAGTGCGTGAAGTCATGATAGCCGCCCGTGCGCTTGAGCATTTGCCAATGCTCATATTCCTTAAGGCCAAACAAATAACGTGCATTCGGGAAGGTAGGCACCCAGCGGCCATTCAGTTTGCGCGTGTTCCAGCCGACGTGATCGAAATGCATGTGCGTGCACAAGACTTTTGCGACCGTTTCCGGCGCGTACCCGGCGATGGTTAGGTCTTCGATGAACGAGGTCTGCATGTTCGTGAATATCGGGTACTCTCGCTGGCGATCATTGCCGATGCAGGTGTCGATCATGATCTTTTCTTTGCCGGAGCGCAGAACGAACGCCTGAAACGAGATCTTCATGCGGCCATCCGGCGTTGCAAAATTGGGGAAAAGCCAGCCGTACTGCTTGGCGATCTCTGGCGTCGCGCCGGGCATCAGCACTTCGAAGGGATCTTCGTGCGCGTCGACCTCGACGATGCGGACGACTTCGACGTCTCCGATCTTCCACTTTCTGATGTGCTCGACAGCCATGGCGTTCTCCTCCGGGTTGTTAGCGATCTCGCGGCAGTTGCAGCGGCGCAAGCGGCGACCGCCCCAGGATCATATCCGCGGCCTTCTCGGCAACCATCACCACGGGCGCATTAGGGTTTCCGCCCATGAGGGTGGGAAAGATCGAGGCATCGGCCACCCGCAAACCATCGACGCCCCGTACCTTCAGTTCGGGAGTGACGACTGCGGCGTCGTCAACACCCATACGGCAGCTTCCGGCCGGATGAAAGACGGTTGCAGTGGTAGCACGGAGATAACTTTTGAGCGCGTCATCGCTTTCCACGTTTGGACCAGGCAGAAACTCGGTCCCCTTGTAGCGGGCGAAAGCCGGGGTTGCGAGTATCCTACGTGCCAGTCTGAGGCCGCGCACAAGCGGCTCGAAGTCTTCGGGCACGCTCAAAATATTTGGATCGATAATCGGCGCTGCACATGGATCCGGACTTGATAGGGCGATGCGGCCACGGCTCTTGGGGTACAAGAGAACGACGCTGACGTTATAGCCGTGCCCAAGCGGCAGGGGGAATGTCGATTGATTGCGGCGGGCCGGCTGGAAGACGACTTGTGTGTCGGGTCGGTCAAGGCCGTTCGTCGACTTCACGAACGCATGGGACTCGAAGACATTGCTGGCGAATGGTCCTTGGCGCAGCAACAGATATTCGAAAATGCTCCAGGCTCCGCGTGGGAGTGCTTTCAGCGAAATACCATAGGAGGTAGAGTTCGACGTGACCATCTGCACCGAGGACGCGACATGATCGTGATAATTCGCACCGACACCGGGCAGATTGTGATTGACTGGAATTCCAAGAGCCTGCAGCGCAGCGCCGTCGCCGATGCCCGAGAGCATCAGGATCTGAGGGGATCCGATGCTGCCACCCGACACAATGACCTCGCGTCGCGCGCCTACGCGCCGAGTCTCGCCGCCGACTTGAATCTCGACGCCGGTCGCACGGCGATTCTCAATGACGACGCGGGTGACCAATGCCCTGGTCAACACTGACAGGTTTGGCCGGTTCATTGCGGGCCTGAGGAAGGCCGTCACTCCGGATTCGCGACGGCCGCCTCTGATCGCGCCCTGGCGTAGGCCATAACCCTCTGTATCAGCACCGTTGAAGTCATCGTTGTGGCGATATTGCAACGAATGCATCGCCTCGAGAAAAGCGGTATTCAGCGCGTTGGGCCGCTTGATGCTGATGACATTCATCGGCCCCCCTTTGCCGTGATAAGGAGAGCCGTCAAAGGCTTCATTGTTCTCGGAACGGACGAAATAGGGGAGCACCTCTCGATAGCTCCAGCCTCGGTTTCCCGTCGCAGCCCAATCGTCATAGTCCTTGGGATTGCCGCGTATATACACCATGCCGTTGATCGAGCTCGAACCGCCAAGGACCCGGCCCCGCGGAACTGGAATCTTTCGTCCATTCAAGTTCCGCTGCGGCGCTGTCCAATAGCCCCAGCTTATGCTCGGCGTCGCGAGCGCAGCGGCAACCAAGGCCGGCACGTGGATGAAAGGATGACGATCCTTGGGCCCGGCCTCGATGAGGCAGACGCGAATCGCTTGATCCTCAGACAACCGGTTGGCAAGCACGCAGCCCGCCGTCCCAGCTCCGACGATCACATAGTCGAACAAGCGCTCGTTATCTCGGCTCGTCATAATTGTTCTGGTTTCTTGTGTTGCCTCATATGGCCGCCGATCAATCCAACCAGCAAATCATCGACGCCGATTGCATCAGCGCCACGCGCCCTGGTTTAATGCGGCATAGCAAATACGACCAGTCTGGCCCGCTTAGAAGAGGCCTCCAACACACGGCTAAAATACCATTGAATGACCTAATCCAATTCGATCATGCTGCGCGTATCCCGGTTGACTCCCGATTAACGCACTAGCCGGACAGGTTGGGTACTAGGACGCAATTTGATTTCATAACAATGTCGGCTCCTTCCTCCCGAGCCTTGGTCGTTATGCAACCAAAGTCTACTCGGCTCGAGGGAGCCGACATTGTTATGAATTCAAGTGCTCCCGGCTATCCGACGGTACCCTCCGCCAATTGCCCAATATCCCCTGTTGAATTTGGCCCGTAAGTGATTGACTTCGCGCGGTCGAAATTCGCAAAACCTGTTGCCCACAAACACATGTTCTCGGGCAACGTCCGGCAAATTGCCGATTCGGACGGAGTTATTGCTGCGAGGCGTGGACAATTTCCGAGCAGGCGACGACACGCGCGGAAATACGATGCCTCTTCCCCATGGAGACACACACACGTCTCTGTGAGAGATTCACCAAACCTGGACCAGAGCATTGCGTGCCCGACGCGGTCAGAAGTACATTATTAGTCGGCCGGGAACTCAGAACGAAATTTCGACCATGTGCGCGCAGTTGCCCTCCCTCCTGACAACCGAGCGCTAACTACCGGCACAGCCGTTCTGTGACTCGACGCTTTGCTGGAATCTCAAGGCAAGGGAACTGCTAAGGCTTTTTGCCCACGCAGCTGAAATGGAGGTCGTGCCCATGTTTCTCGATTTTTTTAACTTGCGGCAGCAGCCGTTTGGCGTGACGCCCGACCCGGCGTATCTGTACCCGAGCCGGACGCACTGCGAGGCGCTCGACTCGCTCACAGAGGGAATCCTGGGCGGCCGGGGATTTCTGGCACTGATTGCGGAGCCGGGTATGGGCAAGACGACGCTCCTATATCAAGTGCTCGAGGGACTGCGCGATACGGCGCGCGCCGCGTTTCTGTTCCAGACGCAGTGCAACTCCCGCGAATTCTTCCAATACCTTCTTAGCGAGCTAGGGGTCGATTCGACGGGCATGGGACTCGTGGCCATGCACAATAAGTTGAATGAAATGTTGTTTGCTGAAATGCTGGCGGGCAAGCGATTTGTCCTGATCGTCGATGAGGCGCAAAACCTGGACGATTCCGTGCTCGAAACCATCCGGCTGCTTTCGAACTTCGAGACGTCGAACACCAAACTCTTGCAAATCGTTCTGGCGGGGCAGCCGCAACTCGGGGAGAAACTGGGGCAGAAGCGGCTGGCGCAACTGCTGCAGCGCATTACCGTGGTGAAGCATCTGGAAGCTCTGTCGCCGGGGGAAACGGCCGGTTACATCAGGCACCGGCTGAAAGTGGCAGGTCATTCCGGCGAAGACCTATTTGAGCCCGAGGCCTTGGCCCTTATCGCCGAGCTCAGCCAGGGCGTTCCAAGAAACATCAACAAGCTCTGTTTCCACGCTTTGTTGAAAGCACATGCCGAAGGGCGCCGTACGGTGTCGGCGGACATTGTTGCGAGAGCGGATCGTAAACTGGACGTCGCGGCGGCTCTTCGTCCCGCGCCGGTGCAGGCGCCAGCGGGCGCCGATTCTGCGGAGACAGCCGGCGTTCCTACAACGTCACAACTTACCTACAAGCCGCTAACCGGGTTTAAGTCACGTGGCTGGGTTCTTTGGGCGGGCGCACTCATTGCCGTCCTGTTGACCGCAGGCCTCGCCTTGCCGCGTAATCTGCCGGAAAAAATGATGCAGACGTTGCGCGCTCAAGTGACGCCGACCACCTTTGGTTTACTGCTCGGTCATGAAACTCGCGTCATCGCCGTGCGCGATGCGGAAGCCGGAACGCAGGACTTCTCCAAGAGCCTGCTGCAGAGTGAGGAAGTGGACGATCGGTTGCAAACGCAGGGTGTTCGGGAAGTCACAGAGAAAGTTTCGGACGGTGGCCAGCTCGTCGAACCACCGCTAAAGGAGCCCGGCACGCCCAACGTCACCGCCATTCAGGTATCGAGCATTGAGAGCGATGCCCGGGTCGTCGTCATGCTTGACGATCCGGTCCAGTACGATTCGGCGCGCATCAGTGACCCCGAGCGGATCTATTTCGATCTGCACAACGCGCGGCTGAATCCGTCGGTCGCGCAGAAGACCGTTCCCCTCAAAGATGGGCTGCTCAAGTGGGTGCGGGCAGCGCAAAATACGGACGACGTGGTCCGGCTGGTTCTTGACGCAGATGAGGCGAAGGATTATTCCGCGCAACTGCTTTCAGACCCATATCGCTTGGTGATTGACGTTCACGCGCAACCGGCGGCCGTCGCAAAGGGCGGTGTGAGTTCGGGTAGGGCGCAGCACAACGTGGCGAACGCTCTGTCAGAGCCAAGCGCCAGCCACGAAAGCCGTCTCTCTCTGTCGCAGGAATTGGGTCTGAAGATCAACCGCATCGCGATTGATCCCGGCCATGGGGGGTACGATACGGGCGCGATGGGACCCCACGGTCTCGTTGAAAAGAACCTTTGCCTCGATGTGGCGCTGCGGCTGGGTCAACTCATCGAACAAAACATTGCGGGCGCGCAAGTGGTCTATACGCGCAAGGACGACGAGTTCGTCTCGCTGGAAGACCGCACGGCCATCGCCAACGCTGCGAACGCGGACCTCTTCATTTCGATTCACGCGAATTCGAGCGACAGCCGCGAAGCGCGCGGCGTCGAAACATACTATTTGAGCTTGTTAGCCTCGCCGGAATCCATGAAACTTGCCACGCGCGAAAACTCGCTCGCGCAATCTTCCCTCCACGATCTTCCGGACCTGATTCAGAAGATCACGCGCAACGAGAAGATTGCGGAATCCAAGCAGTTTGCGGGCGATATCCAGAAAGCGCTCGCGCAACGCCTCCAGCTTGTAAGCCGCAGCGAAACCGACCGCGGCGTGAAGCGCGCGCCCTTCGTCGTTTTGACTGGCGCGCACATGCCCGCAGTACTCTCGGAAATTTCCTTCATCAGCAATGCGAAGGACGAGACTCTGCTGCTTGAAAGCAGTCAGCGCCAGCGCGTTGCCGAGAGCCTCTATCGCGGCATCGAGACCTACCTCGATAGCTTGAACAGCCTGCCCAACAAGCCCTACAACAAGGACAGCCTTGTCAGCGAAAAGCGTCTCAACGCATCGCCGGCATTTTCACCGTCGCCAGCCGCAATCGTGAGAAATCCTATTAGATCTTTGGGAGGCGGAAATTAGGCCTGCTTAAAAACTATTCTGGTACCCAGCGCCTGACGAAGCTTTCAAAACCTTGCGCCTTCAGGTCGTTCTCCACACCAACCGCGAACCACATGTCAGGGTAAGGACCCACCGCAATTCTGTACAGTCCGTCGGCGTGTCTGAACGCAATCACCGGGTAACCTCTTTGCTTCAGGGAAGCCGATAGCGCAACCGCATTGCTCTCCTGTTTCATCGCTCCCACTTGGAGCACAAATTCGCCAGCCTGCGGCGGATTTGAGATTGCCGGATTTGAAATTGGCGGCTTTGAGATTCGCGGACGCGAGACAGCCTTCGGCACCGTGTTACCAGATGTATCCGGAGCAATGGGCTGCGTTTGCGCCATCGCTACAGGGGCCTCCTCTGGCTCCACATCTTGCGCTAACTTCGAATGGGAGTGGCTGATCTCCAGGCCAAACAAAAATATGCCAGCCAAAATTCCGATGGCGAGCGCCGCCTTACCCAGATAGTTTGGGCGCCATGACCTTTCTCGAAGTGCGTAGACAAATTCAGACACGCGGCTCGGCCGGTCGATTTCGTAATCCGCGGCGTACGGCGGTGCAGGGGCGAGGCTGGTTGCCATCCAGTGTTTCAGACGCAACCGGCACTCGGACGGCAATCCGGTGAAACGCACGCCTGTACGGTTTCTTGATTTACTCACCCAGGCAATTTCGCCCCGGGTTTTTATCGGCTCCAAGTCTCCAGGAAGGTTGAACGCGATTCGGAAATCTCGCCTGCCGTTGGGAGATATGCGGTCGTAAACCGAGAGCCCTCCCTCGCTTAGATCGAACAAAAGGTAGTCGCTGACTCCTTCCAGGGACACAGGAACTGGTGGCATAATCAGCAGTCTTCGCAGACTGTGGCGACGATTAACCACGCAGGTCAACCTCTCTTAGGGTTTCAGTGTACTCCCGACGAAGTGTTACCCGCTAGGCTCACGCGAATGCTGGATGATTCGCGATCGCGTCGTGCAAGAGCGCCCGTTCTCGCGATTCGTCGCCTGCCAGGAAGATTTCTCCACGAACTACCAGACGCCCCACGCTACTGGTGCTCGATTTCTAACCGGCGGTCACACAGTCTTACCGACTCCGGCCGAATCACGGCGTGTTCGGAAACTATCGGTTGGAACTCTTTAAGTAGCAACACGACCACTTTTGCAGAAGCTGGAGATTCGGCGCCGCGGACTTCACGCATTCAGGCATGCGAACGGAACTTTGATGGACCGGCTAGGCGTGCAGTTGAAGGTCAGGCAACAGCGTCTCGGTCACAGCGATCCGCGCGTAACGCTCGGGGTGTATACCCACGTTGCGAGCGAGGACGATGCGAAAATTGCAGGGCAACTCGGCAGGATTTTGCACCCATTTGAACCCAACCAGAAAGGAAAAGGGCTCGCTCAAATCGAGCAAGCCCCTGTGAACTGAATATGATGGCTGGTTGCGGGGGCTTGCAATGCTTCGAAGACGCTAGTCCTCCCATTTAGGTATAGGTTGCCAGTTGGTGGTGCTCGAAGGCGCAGGGCGAGTTTGTAGACCCATCTTTGTGCGGGGCGGAACAAGCAGTGGCTCGTACTTCACCAAGGGCCGAGGCTCGGCTTGGTCGCAAAGGCTCGAATTCCGGAAGCTCCAGCTTCGGTAGCGCTTGCGCATCCCGAATAAGAACCATCATTTTATCTTTCCACTGAGCGAAGAGCCGTTCCCAATTTGCATAGTAGTAGAAAGCTCGACGCTGAAACTCTTTTGTGCGCCGCTCAATCTCGGCTGGGTCCGTGACGGCGTTGCCGCCGATATAGACGCGCCCATTGATGATCCGGTAGTCGATTCCGAGCGTCGTCGGCAGACAGTGTATCCGCGTGTTGGCCGACCCCAAGGCGCAGTAGGCGGCCTCGGCCGTGATCATGTCGAAGACGCACATCGGCTCGGGAAAGTGCATGGAGTTGTAAAACCAGAACCGTTCGTCGTCTTCCTTGCTGAACTGCATGTAGTAGGGATATGCGGCCTGCGCCCCTTCGGTGCCCGCGATCACCTCCAACGAACTAGGAAGCGGAAAGCCCTTTGTTTTCGTGGTTGCGTTCATATTCGTCATTCCCATGCTAGTTGCGCCCGGCGCTGGTCAACGTCGCTCCAGAAATTCGTTTCGTTTGATTCGCCCAGTTCTTTCCCGGATAGCTGAAGAGCAGATCGTATCCGGGCGAGCCGCCGGCCACGACGATGTGAAAATCGTCAGGATTCTGAACGACCGGATCGCGCCCGTCGGGCTCAATCGCCTCCAGGACCTCTACTGGCGGCAGGTGTGATTCTAGCCGTTCGCCATTGTCGTTGTCAAAACAACAGGCTAGTCACAGGCGCTGGTCGGGTCAGTACACTCATGTTGTCTTGACAACTAGAGTGCAGTTTGATGTACTTAGGGCCGTCTTCCAGGACGACGGTTCGGGTAATGCGCTGGAAGCGATTCCAAACGGAGCGCTCGCGGAGTCTGGGAGGAGTCTTGCCATGGCCACGCTACTGCGTTCGGCGGTATTGAATCCGGAAGGATACCGGACAGTCAGAGCCGCAGGCGGAAATGCACCGAGTAAGCCCCCGTCATTCTCTTCGCTCGCTCCACGCCTGGACAGCCTCAATGGCAAGACTATCTACCTCGTCGATACCGGCTTCGGGGGAAGCGGCAAGTTTTTGGATCAGGTGCAGGCCTGGTTTGCCGAGCGCATGCCCTCGGTCAAGACTGTGCGTCGGCGAAAGACAGGCAACATCTTTCGCGATGATACCAAGGACCTCTGGGCAGAAATCAAGGAAAACGGCCAGGCCGCGATCCTGGGTGTTGCTGGTTGACCCGGCTGCGCAGCGGCGGTCGCCGCTTGCTCCCGCACACTCGAACAGGAATACGGAATCCCAACAGCGCCGGTCTCGACTTTCGAATTTGCCAACGTAGTGGCCGACGATCGCCGCTTTCACGGCGTTCCACTGCGCTTCATTTACACTCCGCATCCGGTCGTAGGCATGCCTCCTTCTGTACTTCGCGGCTATATCGAAGGGAAAGATCCGGCAACGCAGCGGACCGTAATCGAAGAGGTGATCGAGGCCATCACAAAGCCCGTCAGCGAAGACGAGTTCACCGGGGACTTCGCGCCAGTGTCGCGGACCGGCGTCAGGCAGACGCTACTCGAACCGGATACGGAAGACAACCTTCAGCGCCTGTTTTATGAGCGGGGCTGGACCGATGGGCTGCCCATCATCCTTCCCACGGAAGAACGCGTTGCTGAAATGCTTACCGGCACGAACCGCGCAGCGGATGAAGTCGTCGCAGAAATCTTCCTGCATGACACACAGGAATACCTCACGTTTACGGTCGAGATGGTGGCCATCATCGGCGTGATGGCGGGGGCGAGGCCCGAGCACCTGCCTGTTCTCCTCGCTGTCGCTTCCACCGGACATCCGTCGATTCCAGGTTCCACGACGCCGTTTGCTTGCATGCTTCTCGTGAACGGGCCGATCCGCAACGAGATCGAAATGAATTCCGGGATTGGAGCCTTTAGTCCTCGCAATCTGGCGAACTCCGTGATCGGGCGCGCCTGGACGCTTCTGACAATCAACTGGGGCTACATGCGGCTTAGGAAGCAGTTTTGGACTTCGCAAGGGAATCCCATCGGCTACAACAATATGTGTGTCGCGGAAAATGAGGAGAGAAGCGCCTGGGAACCCTTTCACGTACAGAAAAAGTTCCGCCCGGAAGAAAGTGTTGTCAGCCTGTTCCGTGGATGGAGCTTCGTAAATAACGTGGTCGGGTCCTCCCACCGATCAGTGGGCAACGACATGTTGCTTCAATTGGGTGCACTGCCGGGGCTGTTTTCCGCGGCGACGTTAATATTGGATCCGCTCGTGGCGCGACACCTCAAGGAAAACGAAGGCTTCCGAACCAAGCTGGATCTCTGCCGCTGGATTTCAGAAAACTTCAAAATGCCTGCCGGGCAGTTTTGGGGCACGGATTTGATCCACATGATGATGGCTCCGCTCGCGGATCAGGGCGTTGAACCATACGCGTCCTGGAAGAAGCTGCCCCCAGACGCGCTCATCGCGCCATACGACAAGCCCGAGAACATCAACATTGTCGTCGTGGGCGGCGAAACCAGCCCCATGTGGAAGGTCGCGGATTTCGCTTACGCAGTGAGCGCTTCGGTGGACAAGTGGCGTGCAAAGCCTGTTACGGACGGCTGCACCGATGGAACATGCGGACTTCCGGACGAGCCGTGATGTGGGACAGGCTCTCAAAAATTGGAAGTGAACTCGGTTGCATAACAATTTGAGGAGGTAAACGTTCATGGATCGACGAAAAATGTTGGCGTTGTTGGGCGTGAGTCCGGCGATTGTTGCGGGCGCGCCTTCCTTCGCGGGAACAGTCCCAACAGCTTCTCCAAAGGCTTCTCCCATGACGAGCGGGTTGATCACCGCCGTGAACCCTGCCGTCACGCCCGGGTTGCCGAAGCGGATACCTCTTGCGCCTCGCCTCGACACACTGGACGGCAAAACAATATACCTGGTGGACACCGATTGGGGCGGCATGGGTCAGAACGACGGCATCCTCCAGGAAATGCAGGCGTGGTTTGCCGAGCACATGCCCGCTGTAAAGACGATCATCAAGGTCAAGAAAGGAAATTTCGTCACCGACGATCCCGCGTTGTGGAAGGAAATCGCGGACGCCAAAGGAGACGGCGTCGTCCTCGGCGTCGCTGGTTGACATGGCTGCGTCGGAGCCGTGAGCTCCGAAGCCGGTGAGATCGAGAAGAAGTACAACATTCCGGTCGTTGCCGCTGCGGGTTCCAACGTGGTGTCATTTGGGATCGGCGCGAATTTCACGTACAACACGGGCATGCCCATTCGCTACGTTGGGGTGCCGTTTCCTTTCTCCGGCCAGCCAAGGTCGGTGCTCAAGGGGTACATCGAAGGGAAAGACACGGTGAGCGGCAAGCCGATGATGCAGGCCATCGTTGAGGGTCTCACCAAGCCCCTCACCGCTGAAGAAAAGATGTCCGGCACTCCTGCCGAATCGATCCCGGAACCTAGACTGCTTCGCGCAGACACGGAAGAGAACCTGCAGCGCCTGTTCAAGGAAAAATGCTGGACCGACTACAACCCTGTGATCATCCCGACGGAGGAACGAGTGGCTGCGATGCTGAAGGGCACGAGCCACAAGCCGGATGAAATCGTAAAGTCCGCTGCCGGAACTTTCGGGACGCGCCGGCCGTTCACGGTGGAGAAAGTCGCCACGCTTGCGGTGATGGCCGGGGCGAAGCCTGAATATCTTCCGGTGATCCTCGCGCTGGCCAGCCAAGTGCCGTATCAGGATTCGACGACCTCGATCGCGCAGATGGTGATGGTGAACGGGCCGATACGCAAAGAGATCGACATGAATTGCGGCCTCGGCGCGCTCGGTCCGAACAACGACGCAAACTCCGTGATTGGGCGATCGATGACGCTCATCCACAAAATCATCCAGGGCTACGACGAGGGCGTTACCGGGTTCGCTTCTCTCAGCAACCCTCTGCGATACGACAATCTGTGCTTCGCCGAAAATGAGGAAGCGCTGCCGCAAGGATGGCAGCCGTTGCACGTCCAAGCCGGCCACAAGCCCACCGACAGCATGCTCACAATTTTCACCGGCTGGAACTTCATCAACAGCACCGGCTGGGTGGAACAGCATTACGCTCCTCAAATGCTGATGCGCGACTACATGTCCACGCTCTCGGGCATGGGCGCCACGCTCATCATGGATCCCTCGGTTGCGGAGCTGCTCAACAACGTGCAGGGCTTTGCGACGAAGGAAAAGCTCGCCGAGTGGCTTTCTCAGAATGTCGAGAAGACCGCCGGGTCGTATTGGGGAAATTCGATCGTATCGAGCATGCTGGGTCCGCTGGGAGCGCAGGGGCTTGAGCCGTATGCGAGCTGGAAGAAACTTCCCGGCGATGCCGTGATCAAGCCGTTTACGAACCCGAAGGGCATCCACGCGGTGGTTGTCGGCGGGAAGACGGCGAGCGTTTGGTTCGCGACGGACTTCATGCCGGGGCCGAGCGTTTCGATCGACGCCTGGAGATAAAGCCTCAAGCCATTTGCCTCGCACGATGCGGAGAGCGGCGGCGCTGAAGTGTGGCCGGACTCTCGCTCCGCCGGATTCCGGCCAAAAGTCCACAGGGATGCCTTGACAATTCCCAATTTCTTCCGTGCTAGCCTGAATCAGGCCGCTGCGTAAGGCCCGCACCGCGAAACCGTCCTCCAGCAGGCCGGGGCGCTACACCAGGCCCGGCGCGAAGTTGTTCCGCATCGCGCAAGTCAACAACGCCTCCTGGAAGATCAAAAGAAAAACGAATGAAGCCGCAATCGAGCCGGACGAGACGGCGCGAATTTTTGCCCGCTCACCGCGTACTCCACGAACGCACTGAGCGCGAAGCCTGCCGCGTGGCGGAAATGGAACGGCTCGCCTGGCTCGCAGCACGGGACCGCTGCCTCCAGCTCGAAAAAATCCGCCGAAACGCCAAGCGCCGCCTGGCCGAACTGTCACGCGGCTCGCCGGAAAAATTCGCAGGCGAACGCGCGCTGGCCCAAGCCGCGCTGCGCGAAGTGGCGCGGTGCGAGCCTCACGAGAGCGCCGCGTACACGATCCTCTCATTCGCCAGCCGCTACGATCGTCTGCGCTATCTGCGCGGCAGCGATGCGGAGCGCGAAGCGCTGGTCCGCGAAACGCTCGCGCGCGGGCGCTTTCAGGAGATTCTGCTATGAACGCCAAGCCGCATTCCTTGAATGACCCTTTCCCCGATCCCTTCGCTGAAATCGAACGCCGCCACGAAGCGGATTGGAAGCACCTGTTCCTGGCTGAGCCGCATTTGCTCGAACACGATGCGGGTGACATCGGCGCTACGAGAGTGATTCGCTGCTGGGATGAAATTGCGGACGTGTTCACCGTGGCCATGCCCGCGACCGAGTGGATTGTCCAAGGCATCCTGCCACGCGCTTCCGTCACGTTGCTCGCGGGCGAGCCGGGGAGCTACAAGACGTGGCTCGCGCTGGCGCTTCTGCGGGGTGTGGCGGGGGGCGGAAGTTTTCTCGGCCGGAAGTGCGTCGAGACGAGCGTCCTCTATCTCGATCGCGAGAATCCGCTGGCGGTGATGCGCGAGCGCTTGGCGGTGCTCGGCATCGAGTCGCTCGGAAACAGCCGCATCTGGGGCGGCTGGCTCGCCGACGCGCCCCCGGCCATCGGTGACGCACGCCTCGTCGAAATCGCGCGCGAGCGGCGTCCGCTGATCATCTTCGATTCGCTGATCCGCTTCCATGACGCGGCGGATGAAAATTCCGCCACGGAAATGGCGTCCGTGATGGGCGACCTGCGCGCGCTCGCGAATGCGGGTGCGACCGTCGTGGCGCTGCACCACAAGCCCAAGTCCGAGGGAGCGCTCTATCGCGGATCGAGCGACATTGCGGGAGGAGTCGATACGGCGTGGGCCGTCTCGCGCGACCGCGACGCGGGACTGCTGCGCCTGGAATGCTTCAAGAGCCGCTACGCTGAGGAGTTTTCGCTCACGCTGCGGCCGGAACTTGGCACCCGAAGCGCATGGCACGACCGCGGTGAGAGAGGTCCCTCGGTCGCGATGCTCCCTCGGGACGCCAATCCTGGCCGGATTGGCGATTTCGTCGTCAGCGGGTCGCCCGAAGCTGCATCCGAGCAAAGCGACGTCGAAAAACTCGCCGACGCCATCCGCTCGAAGCCCGGCCAGTCGAAGCGCTCGGTCGTCGAGGCTTCCGGTGTTCGCCGAGGCCGCGCACGCGCCTTGCTCGAACGCTTCGACGGGCAGCTCTGGCAATCAAGACCCGGCCCGCGCCGCGCTGAACTGTACTTCCCGATGGAAGTGGGCCAAAAGCCCGACGCCGACACCTGAGAATCGGGCAATTCGAGTGATCCAAAGAGCCAACCCCTGGAGTTGGCTCTTTGGATCACTGCCCAGCCCCAGCCGTTTGCGTCAATTGAAAAGCCGCTGCGGTGCCTGAGAGGTTTCGTAGGGGCACAGCATGCTGTGCCCGGCACCAATGCTTGGCGCGAAGCTGCCCATGGCCGTGCCGCGCCCGTCGGCGCAAGCTCATGTGGAGTGCGGTGCCGTGGCACCGCCGTTTTGTGGGCGAGGCTTGCCTCGCCCACGGCGTTCCGGCAAGCCGGAACGCGAGACAGCGGCGGCAAGCCGCCGCACTCCACAGACCTCGCCGTTTGCGATTCAGTACGAGGCAGCGTCATCTCCGGTTTTTGGAGTCCGGTGGACTCCACCGGAGTCCTGACACCGGACCTGAGCGGAGCCGCGCGCGGACTTTTGCCGCGGTTTGTGCGGCCCCCAGCGGGAATTTGTGAGTTTTCTACGAGCGCGACGAAGCAAAATCTAACGACGATGAGCGTTACGACTCTTCTGTTTCATCGCGAGCTCAAACATCTCTTCCGCGCGAGCAGAGAGCAAATCGAGCACTCGTTCGACATCGCGAGTTCGCTGTCCCTGTAACAATTGGCGCTGATACTCCTGGGCGACGGGCGCGATCTCGCGCAAGAGCGCTTCACCCTTGCTGGTCAACGAGAGCAACGAAGCTCGGCTGTCGGACGGATGCGCCGTCCTCTTGATTAATTTGCGGCGCAGCAAACCTCTTAGCGATCGACTGATCCACGCCTTGTCAATGTGCGTTCGGCGGCTCACTTCGTTCACCGAAATCGGCTGATAAGCGCCCAGCATTACCAGGATCCGCAAATCCGTTGGCTTCACGCCAAATCGATCTTTGAACGTGAACGTGCCGATACGAAGAATCAGTTCAGAAAGACGTACGATGCGCACGGAGACCAGCCGGATAAGCGCGTCGATATGGGGAGCGTGCTCGCCGCGGCGGCGCACTCTGCGGCCAGCTTCAAGGGCCTTGGGGTATGGGACGGGCTGCGGCCTGCCAACGCTCATCATATGTCTCCCGGAATGCTTCGATGCGAGTATAAAAGAGCCCTTTCGCTGGCCCAAGCGCCGAAGTGAAGTAGCGGCGCCGTAGCGGCGCCGCGCCCCCTTCGGATCCACACCGCATCATAGCCATCGAGTCGTGTCGAGATCTCTCGGAAGCTTCTGAAGCGGCATTCGAGAGTCCAGGCTCCCCGCGCGAGATTCGCATGGTGGAAGCGCTCGGTGCCTTCGTACGATGATGTCTTGACAACAATCACGTCGCACGAGTATATAGCAGGTCGGCTCCAGAGACGTTCGCAATTTGAAAGGCGCGATGTCAGGGAGGAGCAGAGAATGGCGGCATTTCCCAGGCTTTCGATGCGATCGATCGTAGGACGGCGAGATGACAGACCAACAGAATCCGAGTAACGAACAACTGCTCTCGCTCTTTGAGAGGATGACGCTCATACGGCTCATGGAGGAGCGCCTGAAGGCCGACGCAGCGGCCGGCAAGCTCCCAGGGGGCGTACACCTCTACATTGGCCAGGAGGCCGTTGCGGTCGGCGTTTGTGCCAACCTGCACGATGCGGATTGGATCACCAGCACACACCGCGGTCATGGTCACTTTCTTGCGAAGGGCGGCGATCCGAGAGCCATGATGGCGGAGATTTGGGGAAAACGCACGGGCATCTGCAAAGGCATGGGAGGATCGATGCATGTCGCAGATCTCTCCAAAGGAATTTTGGGCGCAAATGGAATCGTTGGTGGCGGCTTCGCAATCGCAACAGGAGCTGCACTCAGCGCAAAGCTCAGCGGCAATGGACGCGTGGCGGTGACGTTCTTTGGCGATGGCGCGGCCAATCAAGGCGTGTTTATGGAATGCCTCAACGTAAGCACGCTGTGGCAGCTCCCGCTGGTGTTCGTGTGCGAGTACAACCACTTCTGTGAGTTCACACCGACGGTGACCGTCACCGCGGGGGAAATCGCCGACCGCGCCAGGGCCTTCAAGATTCCCTGTGAGGTTGTTGACGGGAACGACGTGATCGCAGTTAGGAGTGCGGCCGCGAAAGCCATCGAATGGGCGCGGAGCGGCAAGGGTCCCGCTTTCATCGAGGCGCAGACATATCGGATTCAGGGGCATCTCGAATCGGAAGACCTGTTTCTTGCAGGCGGGAAATATCGCGAGAAACAGGAAATCGACGAATGGCGCAAGCTCGACCCAATCTCCCGTTTCGGGCAGTTTCTGGTGTCGAAGGGCGTCTGCACGACCAGCCAATTGGACAGTATCTCCACGAAGATCGCAGGCGTTGTAGAAGAGGCCGTCAGGTTTGCAGAAGCGAGCGAGCTAGCAGATCCAGAACTGACTTTCGATGTCATGTTTGCCGGGCAGAAGCCGTGAGGATTGACCATGGCGCGTAAACGCTATATCCAGGCGATCAACGAGGCTCTGTTCGAGGAAATGGAGCGCGACCCAAGAGTCATTGTGTTCGGAGAGGATGTGGAGCTCGCCATTTTCGGCGATACCCGAGGATTGCTCGAACGATTCGGAAGGGACCGCATTCGCAACACCCCGATCTGCGAAGCCACGCTGGCGGGCATGGCAGTCGGAGCCGCCGTGACCGGCTATCGTGTCGTGCTCCACATGATGTTCTCGAACTTCATCTACACGGGATTTGACGCAATCGCGAATCAAATGGCCAAGCTCCGGCTAATGACCGGTGGGCAAGTCGAACTGCCCATTACCGTCATCGCGGGTTACGGAGGCGGACGCTCGACAGCCGCTCAGCACTCGGATACGCCTCACCCTCTTTTGATGAACCTCGGCGGTCTCAACGTGCTGGTGCCGGCCACCCCAGCCGATGCAAAGGGCCTGCTGAAACAAGCGATTCGCGGCAGGAATCCAAGCTTCTTCTTGGAGGCCAGCGGGCGTGGCGGGGATAGCGGCGAGGTTCCCGACGGGGAATATACCGTGCCATTTGGCAAGGCTGCGATTTCGCGCGCCGGGTCCGACATCACCGTCGTCGCCATTGGTTCCATGCTGAAGCCGGTGTTGAGCGCCGCAGAGAAATTGCAATCGGCCGGAATCAGTGTGGAGGTTATCGACCCGCGAACTTTAGTGCCGCTTGACGATGAAACGATCGTCCGGTCAGTCAGAAAAACCGGCCGGGCCATGATCGTTGACGAGGCCCGCGACCGATGCAGCGCCGCAAGCCACATCGCTGCGATCATCGCGGACAAGGCGTTTTCGAGTCTTCAGGCTCCGATCAAGCGTGTGACCGTTCCCGATGTTTCGATGCCATATGCACCCAACGCGGAGAGGCGGGTTTTGCCAAATGAAGACGAGATCGTGCGCGTCGCGACCAAATTGGTTGAGACCTGACGCTTGCCATGAAGATGACTCTCAAGCTCTCCCGAGTCGGAATGAACATGGAGGAAGCCACGATCGTTAAGTGGCACAAGCAGCCGGGAGAGCCATTCAAGGCTGGGGAGCCGTTGTACGAGATCGAAACCGAAAAAGTGAATCAGGAAATTGCTGCGCCCTCTGATGGAACGATGATTGAGATATTCGTACGCGAGGGAGACATCGTGAAGGTAGGGAATCAAGTTTGCGTAGTGGATTTGTAGTCGCATAGGGTTCATTTGTCCGAGAAAGTTGCCGCGCAATCGAGCAGTAGAAGGAAGGGATTATGGATAGACGAAAAATGTTGGCGATGTTGGGATTGAGTCCGGCACTGGTGGCCGGCTCACCGGCTTACGCGGAAACAGCTAGGAAAGCTGTGCCAGATTCTGCAGTGGGCGACAACCTGATTACAGTCATGAACCCGGGGATACCAAACAAGTTGGCGACACGTTATCCGTTGGCGCCGCCGCTCGATAACCTGGACAACAAGACTATCTACATGATCAATCTCTCTTGGGAAGGGCCCGACGCGGGCAATTACTTCTACGGGGCGATGCGGGAGTGGCTTGCCCAACGCTACCCGGGAATCAAAACGACTGTGAAGGTAACGGCCGACGGCATGTTTGGGCTCGACCCCGCGATCCTGAAGGAAATGACAGCCAACAAAGCCGATGGAGCGATCGTCGGTGTCGCGGGTTGAAACGCCTGCATCGCGGCCGTGAGCCGCTGGGCAAAGCAGATTCAGACGCAGCTAAAGATTCCCGCCATTGGCATCGCCTCGGCGAACGTCGTGCGCTACGCCATGGATTACGACTTCAAGTACAGCAACGGCATGCCCGTCCGCTACATCGCCGTGCCGTTCCCTTTCACTGGGCAGCCGCGGGCGGTGGATGTTGGTTATGTGTCCGGCAAGGACGTGCTGACTGGGCAGCCCCTGATGACCTCTGTGGTCAAGGCGCTCACCGATCCCCTGACTGCTGAGGAAAAGATTTCGGGCGCGCCGTCGGACCAGGCCGGTTCATCGAGGCTCCTTCCGAGCGACACGGAAGAGAATCTGCGGCGCCTGTTCGAAGACAAGGGTTGGACCGACTACAACTGGATCAATCTTCCGACCGAAAAGCGCGTCATCGAGATGCTCAAGGGCACCAGCCACAAGCCCGACGAGGTGATCAAGACGATCGACATCACCGGTGGTCAGCGGCAACTCACCGTCGAGAAGGTGGCCATCAGCGCGGTAATGGCGGGAGCCTCGCCGGAGCATTTTCCGCTGATTCTCGCTCTCGCGACGCAAGCGCCGTTCGGCAACTCGACGAGCTCGATGGCAAATATGATCGTGATCAATGGCCCAATCCGCAAGCGGCTCAACTTCAATTGCGGAACAAATGCCCTGGGTCCGTACAACCGGTCAAATGCGGTCGTCGGTCGCGCCTTCACGATCGTCTCGAAAATCGTGGGCGATCTCCGCAACAACGTCAACGCTTGGGAGAGTCTCGGTAGCAACTTGCAATACAACAATCTCTGTTTTGCCGAGAACGAAGAGAATCTGCCGGAAGGTTGGGATCCTCTGCACGTTCAGATGGGCTTCAAACCCAATGATGACGTCGTGTCGGTGGGGATCGGCTGGACAAGCATCTCGAGCGTCGGAGGCAGCCAAAGTCTCTATCCCACTCATTTCCTGATGCGAGACTACATACGTTCGCTTTCTGCATCCGGATCTGCGGCCACGATTTTGATGGATCCCACTGTCGCGGCTTTGCTCAAAGACACGCACGGTTTCAAGACCAAGGCGCAGCTCGCCGAGTGGTTCTCGCAGAACGTCGAGAAGACAGCAGGGTCCTACTGGGGCAACGGCGTTATTCAAAGCACCGCAGTGCCGTTCGCCCTGCAAGGTCTGGAGCCTTACGCAAGCTGGAAGAAGCTGCCGGACGATACCCTCATCAAACCTTTCACGAACCCGGGTGCCATACGTGTGGTCGTAACCGGCGGGAAGATACAGACCACGTGGTTCGTCACCGATTTCGGCCTGCGTCGCGGCCTGAAGGTGGATGACTGGGCGTGAAAAAGAAAGCTGTGAGAATGCAGGGGCTCGGAATCGTTTTCAAATGCGAGTCGTGTAGTTCGAAATGGAGATCGACGACATGCAACACAGGCTCAGACATCAAGCCGGAATGAGACGGGCAGCGGCGCGCATCCTCGCGTACTTCGTAGTGTTGGCCGCAGGCATTGCTTTCGCGGCGCAACTCGGAATGGGCCAGTGGTCCGCGGTGGGAGGCGATTCCGGAAACACACGCTATTCGTCGCTGACGCAGATCAACGCGCAGAATATTTCGAAGTTGGGCGCGGCGTGGGTTTCGGAGAAGTTTGGGCCGGCGCCGACCTCTCGCGCGATGCCGGTGATCGACAACGGCCTGATGTTTCTGACGGCGCCGCCATATGTGTACGCGGTGAACCTCAGCACGGGAAAGATCGCGTGGCGCTACAACGCGATGCCCGGCGGCACGCCGGCGCGGGAAGGCGTGGCCGTGGGCGCGGGCCTTGTATTCGTGGGGCTGTCCGATGCCAATCTGGTTGCGCTGCGCGAAGAAACCGGCGAGGTTGTCTGGAAAACCTATCTCGGTGATCCCATGCACGAACCGTCCGCGGGCTTCTCAGGCGCGCCAGTTTACGCCGACGGGCTGGTATCGGCCGGCCTGAATGCGGATTTTGGATATCGAGGGCGGATCATCGCCGTTGACGCGAAAACTGGGCACGAGGTGTGGCGTTTCTATGTGGTCCCGGCGCCGGGCGAGCCCGGATCGGAGACGTGGCCGAAGAACAACAACGCGTGGCAGCACGGCGGAGGCGCCGTCTGGCTCGTGGGTGCGTCCGATCCGGAACTCGGACTTGTGTTCTATGCAACCGGAAACGCCGCCCCGCAGTACGGCGGCGAAAACCGACCCGGCGACAACCTGTATACCGATTCGGTGATCGCACTTGAGAGCAAGACCGGAAAGCTTCGCTGGCATTATCAGTTGGTTCGGCACGACATCTGGGAAGCCGACGTCGCCGAAGCGCCGGTGCTGTTCGACGTACAGGTGAACGGCCAATCCCGCAAGGCGATTGCAGCCATGCGCACGGACGGCTATTTGTTCATGCTAGATCGCGTCACCGGAAAACCCCTCGGACGCATCGAGGACCGGCGTGTGCCACAGGATGCATTCCAGAAAACCGCCGCGACGCAACCGTATCCGGTGAGCGCGGACCCCGTTCTGCCGGACTGCGACTATTGGAGACAGCAGCCGGTCCCGAAGGGTTTTGAAGTGGGTTGCTTCTTTACGCCCGCATCGTTGGAGAGACCAGCTCTTCTGGAGCCTGTTTACGGCATGCGCGCCACGCCGATGGCTTTCGATCCGCAGACGCGGTTTTTCTATGCGACCGGCAATGCGGGCTTGCAGTGGTTCCGGCGTGGCGAGAATCCGGGCTTCTTCAGCCTCACGCTCAGCGGGCGTGTGCCTGGGCTGAATAAGCTGAGCTTCGGCGTTCTGGCCGCCATAGACAGCCGCACGAACAAGATTGCCTGGAAGAAGGAATTCCGCGTGGGACGACCGAGCGGCGCGCTCGCCACTGCGGGAGGCCTTGTCGTCCAGATGGCCGGCGACGGCAACCTCCAGGCATACGACGCCAGCAACGGCTCTCTCTTGTGGCAGTTTCAAACGGGCGATTTAGGGGGCAGCCCGCCCATCGCGTACGAAAGCGGAGGAGAGGACTACATCGCCACGATTGTTGGCGGCACGGTGTGGGCATTCAAATTGGGCGGAACGCTCCCGCAGCGGTCGGCGCCGCCAATTCCACCACAGGAAGATTTTACGGGACCGATTGAGAATACGGCGAACATCGAGACCACGACCCTTTCGCGGGACTTCGGCTTGATGGGCACGCACTACATGATCGACGAATATGAGTTCAATCCGTACCGCGTGCGAGTCAAAGCCGGCACGCGAGTCAGTTGGAGAAATAACGGGGAGATGGTACACACCGTTATTGCGGAAGATGGATCGTGGACGACCGGCCCTCTGAACCCTCTCGACATCGGCAGCGTCATCTTCGACAAGCCAGGGACGTACGTTTACATTTGCAAAGAGCACCCATGGGTATACGGCCAAATCATCGTCGAACCCGCTCCCGAGAAAAACGGCGAGAGCCAACCGCCTGGCAAATAGGGACTCGACCAAGAGCCAATCACGGGATCGTAAAGCGGAAAAGTGCGTACCCTGCGTTTTGGTATGGCGCGGGCGTGTCGGTGGACAATGAGAAGTAGAACCGTGTTGAATGGCGGTTTTGTGGGGCGCAAGCCTCGCGCCCTTCACCAAAGGAGCCGCAACTATGAAGCGTCGATTCGTGGCCCTCGTCTTGTTCGGATTAATGCTGCTCGTATCCGATGGGCTGTCTTCCCGCGTTCTGCACGGGGAATCAAAAGTTTTGGCTTCGGCAAGAGCGAGCCAGGAAAAGTCAGCGCAAGCGAAAGAAGCGGAACCGTTTCCCCAAGTAACGCGCATCACGGCCGAGGAGGTCCAGCGTTTGGCGAAGGACAGCGGAAAGCTCGTGTTAGTGGATACTGACGACCCAGAGGCTTACGAAGCCGAGCACATCAAAGGTGCTGTGAATATTCCCTACGATCCAACTCGCGACACACACGAACAAGATCAGTCTCTCAGCGCTCTTCCCGGCGACAGACTGATCGTTTTCTACTGCAATTGTTCCCACGAGGAAGACAGTGCGCCGATGGTGATGGAGATGTGGCAACTAGGCTACGACCACGACAAGGTCAAGGCTTTGAAGGGCGGCTTGACTCGCTGGGAGCAATTGAAATACCCGCTCGCCGGCACGGACATCAACTCGTCCAAGCCCACATCAAACTAGCTCACAGCGCCATTCACTCCGTCGACATAGCGACTAGCGTTTTTCATGTCGCGCTTTGGCCGCAGTGGGGAAGTGAAAGAGCTTGTTGAGAAAGGTATTTCTAACCTGCGTACGCTGCTCAACGAGAATGTGACCCTCGCTAAATCCGAATTGCACCGACACTTAGGCGAAATACGGATGTTTCCTGCAAATGACGGGAAAAACTGGAATTACGACGTAGAAGGGACTTGGGACTTGCTCGGGTCAGATTCAGGATTGGTCTCAGGACGCCAGTCGTCGGACTGGCGTCTTGAGATGGTTGCGGGGGTCGGATTTGAACCGACGACCTCCGGGTTATGAGCCCGACGAGCTACCAGGCTGCTCCACCCCGCGAATTCATGATAGCGGATGCCCACGGGGCGGTCAAACGAATCCAGGCGAATCCCGACGAACGCAATTTTCCTCGCGCGCCGTTCACCAGGAGCTATAGGCCGTCTGCGTAAACGGCGAGATCTTGTCGGACGAGGAGTGCACGCTGCAAATACCAGTCATAGTCTGGTCCGCGCTCAGTAACAGGTCGCAATTTTCCGCGGTCCAGTCGGGCGCTCCTGTCATCGGGTCGTTCGGGATCTTGCCGATGTACTGCGATTGAACAAGATCGTCGAGCGAAGTCGGCGCGGCATCCTTGTCGCGCGTGTATTGCTGGATCGCTTCGTTCATCACCGAGAGGTCCTGGCTGAGCGCCGCTTCGTGGGCCCGAATGACGGCAAGATCAAATCGTCCCGCGCCAATCGTTGCGAGGACCAGTATGATCGTGATCACCGCCATGAGTTCAAGCAGAGTGAAACCGCGCTGTGCGTCGCGCTTCGTCCGATGCCGTTTGCTGTGAGATTTCTTCATCGTCACTACCAATCCGAGTATTTGGTTCCGTCGAGCGCCGTCCCGGTCGACTGGCTGAAGACGTCGAAAACGTCGTCGCCGCCCCACGACGTGGAATCAGGATCATCCTGTACCGAGCGCTTACCCCAGTCCGCATTTCCGGTCATCGGATCGGTTGGGATCTTCGACAAATAATGGACTCGCTTGTCCTGCGCGCCGGTGAGTTGGACTCCATCCACGAGCGTTTGCAGATCGGGCGGATATCCTTCCGTGCCCGCTTGCACCTGGATCAAACCTTTATCCGAGTCGTCTTTGTATCGGTCGATCGCGTCCCGCATCCGGCGAAGATCGTAACGAAGAGTCTCTTCCCGGCGATGCATGATGGTGACTCGGGCGAGAGGCGTCGCCACGGCAGCGAGAATCATGAGGATCGAGCAGGCGACGATCAATTCGAGAAGCGTCATGCCCGCCGCGGCCAATCGCATGCGCTGGCTAGCCGCGCGAACCCGACTGGGCGCGGTTCCACCCGTCATGAGAATGCTGCTTCCGCCGCAACGAGTACCGCTCATGCTTTCCTCACTGCACCTGGATCGTGGCTTCGCCGGACACCAGAGGGATCGTCCGCTGCTGCGAGTCGCGCGCGTTGACCTGAAGAATCTGAAGTGGGGATGAGCCTGGCGCGACACCGCGGACGACGATGCCGAGCAGCGTGCCCGATCCGTTCACGCCCGGCGTATTCGGCTGCCGCGTTGCGGAAACGATCACTTCGCCGCGCTGCTGGTCGATCCGCTGCACGATGGCAATCTCCTGTACGCTGCTGCCGGAGAGAAAACCGCCATTGCGGACTTCCTCGACCTGGATCACGGCGGGGTTGTAATGAATCAGCAGCGGAACCGAATAGAGATCGCTCACGTTGGAAACCGCGAGTGCCAGCGTCGTCGTGTCTCCGGCTTTCAGCGTCGCCGTCGCCGGGTCGAAGTGAAGTTGGGCGGCCGGTGCGGCGCCCGCGCCCGGTTGCGGCAGACCTTGGGACGTGGGAGAAGCGGGCGGTTTCCCGCCGGGGAGTGCCGGCGTCACCGACGTTTCATTTTCCTTCTCATAGACGCGAGGGTTCGTGTCCGTTCCAGAAGCCACAGTGCGCAGGTTGTCCGCCGTGATGGACGGGAAACGCAGTACGTGCGGCGTCAGAACAATCAGCACCTCGGACTCTTGCACCTCATTGCTATTGTCCGAGAAAAGATACCGGAAGAGAGGAAGCTGGGCGAGGCCGGGAATGCCATTGATATTCTTCGTCTCGGTTCGTTGGATCAGCCCGCCGAGCACGCTCACCTCGCCGTCCTTCAGCCGGATATCGTGCTCGATTTTGCGCTGGCTGATCACCGGCTGGTTGATTCCGCCGATGCTTTCCGTACCGGTGATCTGTGACACCTCGACGGAGAGCTTCATGCTTACGTCGCCGTCCGGATGCACGCGAGGCGTCACGTCGATATTCACGCCAACGTCGATGTATTGGAATTGCGTGTTCACCAGAGGGTTCACCACGCCCGCGCCGACAGTGGTGCCCACTCCGACTCCTGCCTGAAAGCTGCCGGTTGCGACGGGCACGCGATCTCCGATTTTCAATGTGGCTTTTTCGCCGTCGCTCACGCGCATTTCGGGATCTTGAATGATCCTCGTCTTGTTGTCGGTGAGAATGGCGTTCGCCGTGGCCCCGGGCAACGTGGCGCTGTAGTCCGCGCCGGAAAGATTCCGCAAATTATCGAGTGTGATCTGCGTGGCGTTTACCGTTGAACTGCTCGAAGTTGAACTGCTCGAACTGCCTCCCGGCTGGAGCGCGGTGCGAGGAGTAAAGGCCACCGAAACGCTCTGCCCGGGAAGTATTCCGAGGTCGCGCAGGCGATCCACGCTGGCTGTCAGGACCTGCACGTGAATCAGGACCTCAGGTTTGGCCTTGTCGATATCCCGGATAATTTTGGACGCCAGCACCAGTTTGTCGGGCGTATCGCGAATCACGATCGCGTTCTGCGAATTCACCTGCGTGACGCGCCGCAGATCCAGAAGCTGGCGCAGCCCCGTCACGACTTCCGTCAGATCCTGTGGCGTGAGCGTATTCGACAGGTAGAACGTGCGCACGACTTCGTCTTCCACGTCTTTGCGCTTTTGCGGATTATCCGGCGCGACGAAAATCACGCTGGCGGTCAGGGGCTTCCAGAACGCCTTGCTTTCGAGCGAGACTGCGTCGAGCGCCTGCTCGAGCGTGATGTTCGGCAGCTCGGCCGTGATTCGCCGCGACGTGAAATCCGGATCGAAAATCACGCTCAGCCCCGCGAGCTTCGCAATCGTCTCGTAGACGACCCGCGAGTCATTCGTCATTTTCAAATTGATGAGTTCCGTCGAGATCGGCTTCAGCTCAGGGGGCGTGGGGAGCAAATCTGCGTCGTCCGAAGGATTGGGATTGATCACCTTGGGCACCGCGGCGGCGTTCTTTGCCGCGAGCAGATCCATGGCCTTCTTCACTTCCTGATCGGCGGCGGCATTCGAGGGATCGACCGCCTGGGCCTTTTGGAATTCTCCGAGCGCGAGTTGCAAATCGCCCTTTTGAAGCGCCTTTTCGCCCTGCTCAAGATGGAACTGGCTGTCCTCGTAGCGCACGTGGGTTGCGCGGAGCTTGTACTCGACGTTGGTCGGCTCGGAGCGGAGGGCGCGCTCGTAGTTGACCAGCGCGGTGTCGTAGTCATCCAGGGCCTCGGCCTTGCGGCCGGCATTGTAATCGGTGTTTGCCTTGGGGCAGCCGATCAGGAAAATGGCTGCAATTGCCAAAAGTGGCAGATACGCTATGCGGCGCAAACAGGCCCCCGTGATGTACCCTTCCAATCCCTGCGAGTCTAGCATTCGAGTTAGGATGCGGCAAGGAACCAGGCCGTTGCCGATGGTATTCCGTTAGCACGAGCCGTAAGGTGCTTTTGTTACATTGAGATGAAAGTTTGCGCCGGTTTAGGTGAAACCCGGCGGATTCCGTGACTTGCGGCTGCTTGCGTGCGGCGGCTATGATACGAGCACGGTGAAATCGGCGGCGAAAAAAGCAGATAGGGAGCGCAACAAGATCGTGGCGCAGAACCGCGCCGCTTCCTATAACTACGAGCTCCTCGACAAGCTGGAGGCGGGGCTGGTGCTCGTCGGGACGGAGGTGAAGAGCCTTCGGGATGGCAAGGGCACCCTGCGCGAGGCCTACGCCGAAATTCGCGGAGGGGAGCCATGGCTGATAAACTGCCACATTCCGGAGTACCAGCCCGGGGGCTTCCGGAACCATGACCCCCTCCGGAAGCGCAAGCTGCTGCTCAACCGCCGGGAGATCGATAAGCTGGTCGTCCAGACGCAGCAGAAGGGCATGACCATCGTCCCGCTCAAGATTTATTTCCGGGACGGCCGGGCGAAATGTGAATTGGCGGTGGCGAGAGGAAAGAAGTTCCACGACCGCCGCGAATCCGAACGACAAAAAGAAGCCAAACGCGAAGCCGAGGAGGCGATCTACCGCTCCCGCCGGCGATGAAAGTGAAAGGAAGACATGCAGATTAAACTCGAGACTCAGCCGTACGCTTCGATTCAAGCCGACGCACTCATTACCTACGTCTTCGAGCAGGACAAAAAGCTCGACGGAGTCCTCGGCGAAATCGACAACGCGATGAAAGGCCACCTCGGCGTGCTCGCCACGGGCGGGGAACTGACCGGAAAGTCGCTTGAACTCGTGCTCGTTCACTTTCCCGAGGGGCTTGCGGCGCAAAGGCTGCTGCTTGTCGGCGCGGGCAAGCCGGAGAAATTCGTGGTCGCTGACCTGCGCAAGATCGCCGGTACGGCGCTGCGCTATCTGAAATCGCGCGGCGTGAAAAAGCTCGCTTTCCTCGCGCGCGAAGGAGACCGCGGACCCGCAGCGGCTCAGGCCGTGGTCGAGGGACTGATCGCCGCCGATTTCGAATCGGACAAATACCGCACGGAGAAAAAGGACCGCGAGATTCAGGCCGTCGCGCTCGCGGGCTTTGATCCCGGTCTCGGCGAGAACCTTACCGCCGCGATCGACCAGGGCCGCGTCATCGGCGAATCGATGAACTTTGCGCGCGACCTGATCAACGAGCCCTCGAATAAGCTGACGCCCCGCATTCTTGCGGCGCGCGCCGAAGCGATGGCGAAAGAGGCCGGCCTCGGAATCGAGATTCTCGACGAACGAAAAATCGCCGAGTTGAAGATGGGCGCGCTGATCGGCGTGGCACAGGGAAGCGTCGAGCCGCCGCGCGTCATCGTCGTGCGTTACACGCCCAAAGATGCCCAGCCGGGAGCGCCGGTACTGGGGTTGGTCGGCAAGGCGGTCACGTTCGATACCGGCGGGATCTCGATCAAGCCTGCGGCCAACATGGAGAAGATGAAGTACGACATGGGCGGCGGTGCGACGATGCTCGGAGCGATGCGCGCCCTCGCGGCGCTGAAGCCTCGCGTTCCGGTGATCGCCGTGATTCCCGCGACCGAGAACATGCCCGGCGGCCGCGCGCAGAAGCCCGGCGACGTGCAGGTGGCGATGTCGGGAAAGACGATCGAGGTGATCAACACCGACGCCGAGGGCCGGCTGATTCTGGCCGACGCCGTCTACTACGCGCGCAAGCTCGGCTGCACGCATCTGATCGACGCAGCCACGCTGACCGGTGCGATCGAAGTGGCCCTGTCAAACGTGCACGTGGGCGCGTTCGGCACGCCGCGCGAGTATCTCGATAATTTCCTCGAAAGCGCGAAGGCCGCGGGCGAAAAGATGTGGCCGATGCCGATGGACGAGGAATATGAACTGATGATCAAGAGCGACATCGCGGACATCCGCAACACCGGCAGCGGCAAGGGCGGCGGCGCGAGCACCGGCGCGTGGTTCATCAAGGAATTCGCCGAGGACACGCCGTGGATCCATCTCGACATCGCTTCGACGTGCTGGGTGGATGAAGGCCGCCCGTGGCTCGCGAAAGGGCCGACGGGCATCGCGATCCGCTCGATCATCGATTTCGCACTGAAATTGTAGCCGCGTCGCATCACATTTTTTCCGGGGCGGAGATGCCGAGCAGACCGAGCGTGGTGACGAGCTGCTCGCGCACGAGCGACGAGAGCCGCAGCAAGAACGCGCGCTTTTCGGCGTCTTCTTCCGAGAGGATGTGATGCTTGTGGTAGAAGACGTTGAAAGCCTGCGCGAGCTCGAACGCATAGCGCGCGAGGAACGCGGGTTCCTGCGCTCCGACCGCCGCATCCACGCGCGCGTCGAGCGAGCCGGCCAGCACGGCAAGCTCCCATAGATCGTCGCCCGCAGGCGCCGCTAAAATCCTCGCCAGATCGATCTCTCCGCTTTCGATCTTTTTCAAGTTTGCAGCGTTCAAAGAACCGAAATTCGGATCGGCTTCCGTACCCTTCCGCACGATGCCATTCACGCGCACGACGGCGTATTGCACGTATGGTCCGGTTTCTCCCTCGAAGCTGAGAGCGTCCTCGAAATCGAAGGCGATCACGGTCGAACGGGTGAAGCGCAGCAGGAAATAGCGCAGCGCGCTGATGGCGATTGCGTGCGCGATGGCGGCGCGCTCGGATTCAGGAGCATCGGCGTGGCGCGAATCCGTTTCCTTGCGCGCTGTCGCTTCCAGCTGGTCGATCAGGTCGTCCGCTTTTACGCCCTGGCCCTTGCGGCCGCTCACTTCGATGTAGGGTTTCTTCGCGTCTTCCGGCGGAATCTCGTAGCCCATTTCGAGCGCGCAGCGCGGCGTGAGCGCAACGACGTTGTATGCAAAATGCTTGAGGTGATCGGCCTCTTCCGTGTAGCCCAGCGCGCGTAGCCCCGCGACGACGACCTGCTGCGGATAAGCCTGGCGTGAATCGATGACGTTGAAAACTTCGTGCGCGTGACCGAAATCCGGCGCGCCCGGCTCATCTGATTCCGAATCCGTGGTCCAGGCTTCGTGGCCGTCCGGATGTTTGTGGAAGCGGCGGTAATGGAAGTCGCGGCCGAGGAGCCCAAATTTCCAAAGATGGTAGGCGATGTCCTTGCCCACGTATGTGACCGTGCCATTCGAACGCACGATGATCTTGGCTTCGGCCAACTCGGTCGGTTCTTCTTCCTCGGTGGCTGCCTCTTTGTCGGAGGGGAGCTTCATGACCCAGCAGCCAGCGCTCTTACCGGAACTTGCAAGCTGAATTGCGCCGCTTTTCTTGAGCAGATCGAACGCGGCATCCCAGAATTTTAAGTGCAGGATTTCGCTTTCGCGGGAGAGCAGATCGTAGTCGATACCGAGGCGATCGAGCGTGCGGAGATGGCATCGCACGATCGCGGTCGAGACGATCTCGGCCATCTTCGCGGCGTCGCCGTGGCCCTCTTCGATGTCCTTCAGCGTCTGCGCGCGAAGTTCGAGACGCGATTTATCTTCGGCGAGCCATTGCGTGACGCGCGTGTAAAGGTCCCAGCAGAAATAATCGAATTTCGGAGCGGCGGCGAGCGCGCGAACTTCGTCCAGCGATTTCGGCTCGAGCCGCAGGAATGCGAGGACGACGTCGGCAACCTGCACGCCCGTGTTGTCGATGTAGTTCTGCACTTCCACGCGGCGGCCGGTGTAGCGCAGGATGCGCCCGAACGTGTCGCCGAGCACGGCGTTGCGCAGGTGGCCGATGTGCGCCGCCTTGTTGGGATTGATGCTGGTGTGCTCCACCATCGTTTTCGCGGCGCCGGCCGCCGCTTCGACCGCGGCCGAGCGAGCGGATTCTTCGCAGGCTCCGCGAAAAAATGCGGCGCGGTCGAAGAACAGATTCAGATAGCCGCCGCCCGCGACTTCCACGCGGGCAACTCCGGCGATCGGCTTGAGCGAAGTCGCGATCTCCTGCGCGAGCGCGCGCGGCGGTTTTTTCAGGCGCTTGGCCAGCTCGAAGCACACCGGCGAAGCGACTTCGCCCATGGCGAACTTCGGCGGGCGCTCGGTGACCACGGGCACGTCCGTTTTGTATCGCTCGTGGATATGATGGCGCAGCGCCTTGCGGATCCGATCGTCGACCGATTTATACACGTGGCTCCTTGCGCGGGACTGGCGCGAAACTCGGCATCATGAGTCCCTCGGATGTGTGTCGATTAGGATTGTATGTCATCGTTTATTTTCAGTGGTTTACGGGCATTTCTAATCGCCGGAGTGTCGATTAGAAATCGCCGGAATCGCCCAGCCGTGAGAGGGCGTGCGGCCGAACCTTGAGCGAGCAACTCCGGACCGCAAGCCGCGCGCCCCGCGGCACCTTCGGTCACAAGGATCCATTTCATGTTCATACGCCCAAAAGGTTAGCAACATGCGGCCAGATTACAAGGGAGAGGTTGTGTGGACTTTTCGCAAGGAGAGCCGGTTGTGAATTGCCGCGGCCAACCTCGCGAGTGATGGCAGAATCTGAACTGATAGCCCATGCCAAATCAGGACATCTCCACTTTAAAGAATTACCGCAATTCGCGGATGCAGCGGCGCGCTCGTTTCGTCATAGCGGCCGTGCTGGCCGGTCCACTACTGCTTGCCGGCGGCGCTCTGCGAGGCCAGCAAGCGCCAAAAATTACGACGCAAGTGAAACTCGTGACGGTGTACGCCACGGTACGCGACAAGAAGGGAAAGATCGTCCCGACCCTGAACAAGGAAGATTTCGTGCTGGATGAAGACGGGCGTGCGCAGACG
Organism: uncultured Acidobacteriota bacterium; assembly: GCA_963715685.1. Classification (GTDB taxonomy): domain Bacteria; phylum Acidobacteriota; class Terriglobia; order Acidiferrales; family UBA7541; genus Palsa-295. The sequence goes on from OY970264.1 coordinate 1,150,240, forward strand.
ATCAGCAATTTCGTGCGAGAGACCGATCTGCCGCTGACGCTCGGGCTGCTCGTGGACACGAGCCTGAGCCAGCGGCGCGTGCTCGATTCAGAGCGCAGCGCGAGTTATACGTTTCTGGATCACATGCTGCGCGAAGACAAGGACAAGGCGTTCCTGATCCACTTCGACCGCGAGGTGGAGCTGCTGCAGGATTTGACTTCGTCGCGCCCTAAGCTTCAGGCCGGGCTTCAGCTTCTGCAAACGCCGGAGATGAATCGCGATGAAGGAGGCGGCCACGGGCACGGCGGAGCGGGCACACTGCTCTACGACGCGATCTATCTCGCCTCGAATGAGCTGATGAAAAAACAGCAGGGCCGCAAAGCGCTGTTCGTTTTATCGGATGGCGTCGATAGAGGCAGCAAGGAGTCGCTCGAAGACGCGGTTGAGTCCGCGCAGCGCGCGGATACGTCGATCTACGGGATTCTGTTCGCTGACAATGAATCCCACGACCATGGCGGCGGTTACGGCGGCCACGGCGGAGGCTGGGGAATGGGGCACGGTGGTCCGGGCGGGGGAGGAGGCTGGCCCGGCGGCGGTGGCGGTGGGCCAGGAGGAGGCGGACCGGGCGGCGGACGCCGCTATCCTCAGGAAGAGCGCCCCGACGGCAAGAAAGTGCTCGAACGAATCTGCAACGAGACTGGCGGGCGATTGTTCGAGGTCTCGAAAAAACTGCCGATCGATCAGATTTACACGCAGATCGAAGAAGAGCTGAGGAGCCAGTACAGCCTGGGCTACACGCCCGAACCAGCAAACACCGGAGAGGGCTATCACAAAATCCATCTCACGACGAAACAGAAGGACCTGACCGTCCAGGCGCGGGATGGCTACTATTCGGATCGATAGAGTGGTTCAACGATCCCGCCCGGATTTGAGGCTTTCCTCGCAACGCCGAGAAGGCGTCCCGCGCGAGCGCGGTCTGAGACCCACCCCAACGAATGATCGAGTCAGACGGAAGGCATCCCGCCAAGCATCTGCGCCGGGCACAGCGTGCTGTGCCCCTACAGGGAACAACAGCCGCGGGCTCACGCGCTGACTTAGAAGTCTTGCGGGTTCTCCTTACCCTCATTTGACAGACCACAAATGCCAGACTAGTATCGTTTTTTGGCAAGTCCGCAGCAAAAAACAGACCGTTCATGGACCATTCCACTCCCGCGCAGGGCAAGCCGAAGTTCTACCTGACCACGCCGATTTACTACGCGAATTCGCGGCCGCACGTGGGGTCGGCCTACACGACGATCGTGTGCGACGTGATCGCGCGCTACAAGCGGATGTGCGGTTACGACGTGGCGTACCTGACCGGCACGGACGAGCACGGCGTGAATATCGAGCGCGCCGCGGAAAAGGCGGGGATCACGCCGCAGCAGCTCGTCGACCGGAACGAAAAGATCTTTCGCGACCTGTGGAAGCTGCTGGGAATCACGCACACGAATTTCGTTCGCACGACGTCGCCCGAGCACGCGCGGGCTGTGCAGACGCTCGTGCGGCGGACGATGAAGCATTCACCCGATGCGATTTTCAAGCGCAAGTACGAGGGGCGCTACTGCATCTACGACAATCTCTACGTGAGCGACACGCCCGAGCCGGCGAATTGCCAGATCTGCGGGCGTCCGGCGGAGCTGATTTCGGAGGAAAACTACTTTTTCCGGCTTTCGTCCTTCCAAGAAAAGCTTTTGCAGCTTTACAGGGACAGGCCGGATTTCGTGCAACCGGATTTCCGGCTAAACGAGGTGAAAAGCTTCGTCGAAGGAGGGTTGAAGGACCTTTCGATCAGCCGCAAGACGATCAAGTGGGGCATTCCGTGGCCGGGCGATCCGGAGCACGTGTTTTACGTATGGTACGACGCGCTGACGAGCTACATGAGCGGGATCGGCTACGGAGAAGGCGAAAAAGGGAGCGCGGAATTTCAAAAGTACTGGCCGGCCGATTTGCACATGATCGGGAAGGAGATCATCCGCTTTCATGCGGTCTATTGGCCGGCGTTCTTGATGGCCGCGGATTTGCCGCTGCCGACGCAGATTTTCGCGCACGGATGGCTGCTTTTCGAGCAGGAGAAGATGAGCAAGTCGAAGGGCAACGTCGCGTATCCCGAGCCGATCGTGAAGGTGCTGGGAAACGACGCTCTACGCTATTACCTGCTGCGCGAGACGGTTTTTGGGCAGGACGGCAATTTTTCGCGCGAGGCGCTGATCACGCGATACAACGCGGATTTGGCGAATGGGTTGGGGAATCTTGCGAGCCGGGTCCTCGCGATGATCGAAAGCTACTTCGAGAACCACGTTCCGGAGCCGACGTCGGACTCGGCGATCACGAAATTCGTATCCGGGCCGATCGAGACGATCGTGCGGGAGCATTACGACGCCTACCGGTTTTCGTCCGCGGTGCAGGAAATATGGCGGTTTATTTCCCAAGTGGATGCGTACCTGGTGCAGGAGAAGCCTTGGAAGATTTCGAGCGACCCGATTCACCGCGGCCAGCTTCGAGAAGTTCTATACACCGCAGCGGAGGCCCTGCGAATCATCACGGCCCTCGCGCATCCGGTTCTGCCCGATGCCACGCAGGAAATCTGGCGGCATCTTGGCCAGCCCGGCAGGTTGGAAGACTACCAGCTCGATAGATTGGTTTGGGGAGGGCTGAAGCCGGGGACGCGCATCTCGAAACCCGACGCCATATTCCCGCGCATCGAGTACAAAGAGACTGACGAAAGGATTGAGGCAATGGAAAACGAGATACGAAATCCGGCGGGAGCCCAACCAGCAGCAGCGGCGACACCGGCAACTGCGACACCGGCAACTGCGACACCTGCGCCGAGCGCGAAGATCACGATCGAGGACTTCGCGAAAGTCGAGCTGCGCGTCGGCGTGGTGAAATCGGCGGAGCGGATTCAGGGCGCGGACAAACTGCTCAAACTGCTCGTAGATATTGGCGACGAAGTGCGGCAGGTGCTGGCGGGGATCGCGCTTGCATACGCGCCAGAGGATTTGGTCGGGCGCAAGGTGGTGATCGTTGTGAACCTTGCGCCGAGGAAGATGCGCGGCCTCGAATCGAACGGGATGCTGCTGGCGGCGTCGGCGGGCGCAGACGGCAAGCCGGTGCTGTGCACGTTTGCCGAGGACATTCCGCCCGGCGCGAAAGTGAAGTGACGACCCGACGAGGGGCGTCATCCCAAACAAATATCGCGATACATGCAAATCATAGACTCACACGCGCATCTGGAATTCGCACAATTTGACGAGGACCGCGAGGCGATGCTGGAGCGCGCTCGCGCGGCGGGCGTCGAGGCGCTGCTCGCGATCGGCAGCGGCACGGGCCGGCGGAACGGCTCGACGCGGCGATTCCGTTTGCCGAGCAATATGACTGGATTTACGCGACGGTCGGAATCCATCCCCACGATGCGAGGGACGCGACCGAAGAGATTTTTGCGCAGCTCGACGAGCTGGCGCGGCATCCGCGGGTGATCGGCTGGGGCGAGATGGGCCTCGACTATTATTACGACCATTCGCCGCGCGATGTGCAGCAGCGCGTGTTTCGGAGGCAGCTCGGACAGGCGCGCGCGGCGAAATTGCCGGTGATCATTCATTGCCGGGATGCGTGGGACGACTGCCTCGCGATCCTCGAACAGGATTGGGGGCCGTCAGGGCTCGGCGGAATCTTTCACTGTTTCACGGGCACGCTGGAAGAGGCGCGGCGGGGTCTGGAGATGGGATTTCTCGTTTCGTTCGCTGGAAACGTGACCTACCCGAAAAACCAGCCGATTCGCGATGTGGCACGGGAAATCCCGCTCGACCGGATGCTTACGGAGACTGATTCGCCGTTCCTTGCGCCGCAGGGGCGGCGGGGCAAGCGGAACGAGCCGGCGTTTGTGGTTGAGGTAGCGCAAGCCTTGGGGAATGTGAGAAACTTAGCCGCCGCTGAGGTCGCATCGACGACGACGGCGAATTTCCGGCGGTTTTTCAGGCTGGGCGCGGGGGCATCGGGCCAGCCCCTGGCAAAGGGCTAAGGCACAGAAAATAGATGGCATTCGCCGTCCAAATCGCGAAGGGAATCTTCGACCTGGTACGCGACGATCTGGCGCTCGTCGAACAGGAGATTGCCGCCCAGAGCGGCGCGGCGATCCAGCCGGTGGCCGAGATCGCGGGGTATCTGCGCGAAGGCGGAGGGAAGCGGCTGCGCCCTGCGCTGCTGCTGCTGGCGGCGGGAGCGGCGGGCTATCGAGGCGCGAGCGCGATCCGGCTGGGCGCGGTGATGGAGATGATTCACAGCGCGACGCTGGTCCACGACGACGTGATCGACGGCGCGCAGACGCGCCGGGGGCGTCCGAGCACGAACGCGCGGTGGGGAAACCACATGAGCGTGCTAGCGGGCGACTGGCTGTACATGCAGTCGTTCGAAATGGCGCTCCGCGAGCGGAACTTCGCAATCCTCGATATCCTGATCGGCCTCACGCAAAACATGGTCGAAGGCGAATTGCTGCAACTGACGCTCCTGGGACGCATCGATTTGACCGAGACCGACGCCATCGAGCTGGCGTACCGCAAGACGGCGTGCCTCTTCAGCGGATGCGCGCGGTTGGGAGCTGTGCTCGGCAGGCAGCCGAAGCAGGTGGAAGACGCTCTTGCGGAATACGGGCGCAACGCGGGCTTGGCATTTCAGCTTGTGGACGATTTGCTCGACTTCACGGCGTCGCCCGAGCAACTTGGGAAGCCGGTGTTGAGCGATTTGAAGGAAGGCAAAGTCACGCTGCCGCTGATTTTCGCGCTGCAGAATGGCGCGTCAACGCACGCGGCGGCCGGCGACTCGAACGGTCACGGCTCGGCGGACGGCCGACGGCTGATCGCCAAGGTGCTCGAAGAGCGCGAATTCATGAGCGTCCGCCCGGAGCAGATCACGAGGCTCGTGGGAGAGACAGGCGCGCTCGCTCGCGCCTCGAATCTCGCGCAGGAATACGTCGGCCGTGCGAAGGCGTGTCTCGAAGAGCTGCCCGATACGGAGTATCGCCGCGCGCTACTCGCCGTCCCCGATTTCATCCTCGAACGACAGAATTAAGCAGCACTTCCTCGCAGATTGTCGCGGAACCGCCGTTGGGAAATGTAACAGCGAAATTTGCTGGACAGCGTGTCAGGCACTGGGAATGGCTGCGGGCGCGTGGGCATTGTGCTGATTCTCTTGCTGGAGCGACTGCGCGGCATCGGTGAGCAGATCGGCGGGCTCCCAGTCGCTATCCTGATACCACTTGAAAATTGTGCCGTCCGGCGAGATCACGGTCGTGCTCAGGGAATGAACGATCTGGCCGCCGGATTCGTTGTAGTACAGGCCAAAGAAATCGGCGACTTTCGGCAGTTCTTTGGCGGGGACAGTTGCGAACTCCCAGCGGTCAAACGGAGCGCCGCCGGTCGTGCCGCTGAATGTGGCGGCGTATTTTTTCAGCACGGACGGAGTGTCGTAAGCCGGGTCGAAGCTCACGCTGAGTAAGCGAATCCTTTTCGAATTGGCGGGCGGGTTCTTTTGTAACTGCGCATAAATGTTCGCGAAATTCTTCGAGACGAGCGGGCAGAAGTCGGGGAAAGGGCAGCGCGTGTAGATGAAAGTGACCAGAAGAACGTCCCCCTTATACGAGTTCAAGTGGATTCGTTTTCCATCCTGATTGACGAGGACGAAGTCGGGAACCTTCTCGCCGGGCTGGGGCTGATTCGACGTGCCGGTGGGAGCCGCGCCGCCCGGGCCCTTCTTCGTGACGACGATATTTTCAAGATAATAGGAGTTGTCGCTCGAAACGAGGACGACGTCGGCGGAGATTTCGTCTCCCGGGCTCAGAGTCGAGAGAATTTTTGCGTCGTGAACGGGGTAGGACATCATCATGGCGGACATGAATCCAGGGATATCCTGGCCGTCGACATTGAGGGAGCCTTGTTGGAGATCGATCGAGACGACCTTGCCAACAAGGTGGTAGCGCTTCGCTTGTTCCGCGGGCGGCGGCGCCGGCTTGCTGCAGCCGACCAATCCCGACGCCAGGACGGCGAGAAGAATTGCGAATGTTAACTGAGTTCCTGAATGTTTGTGGACGATGTTGTGCTGCGACGATGGCATTTTCGCTCCCTTCGCATTCTCCAATTGTACCCCCGCGCCGAAGCGCCGTGAATCAGTAATGAAACCGGTAGCGAAACTCCGCGTAGATCTCGCGCGGGCTGTCGTAGTGAAATCCGCCAAACGTCAGGCTGTTATCGATCAGCAGATGACGATTGGCGACGTTGAGCGCGGTCACCGAGACGGTATATTTCTCGCGGAATTCCTTGCCGAGCGAAAGATCGATCGATGCGTGGCCCGGAAGGTAGGGATTAATATACGGAGACCCTGGAATGCTCGCAGAGCCGTTTGAGAAGCCCGAGCCGTAGTAAATGTTTGTCGCGGCGAACGCCTGCCAGGGAAGGGTTGCGTTGAAGCCGACGTTCAGCGTATTGCGCTGGTCGTGATCGAGTGCGCCCCACCCGGGCGGCGGAGGCGTGCCGACGATCAGGCCGCCTGTGAATGCTCCCTGGGCCTGCGCCATCTGGTTGGAGTAGGCGAGATGCGCCTGGCCCCGGTTCCAGAGTCGCGGGGAGCGAAGCGTCACCTCCGTGCCGCGAATCCGCGATTCCGCCACCGTGACCGGAATGAAAATGTCGGACTCTCCGATGTTGTTGTGATCGAGGAAGTTTACGCCGCGCGTTTCGAAATTGTCGACGTCCAACGACCAGCCGCGAATCGGAATCGTGACGCCGAACTGATGCTCCTCATCGCGCTCACCATGCAAAGGCTCGAACGAAGTCGGGTTGCCGGACACGGTTAACGTGGTGAGGTAGCTGAGAAGCGGCCCCGAGATGCTCACGAGCGGCGGCGGCTGATAGAAGCGGCCCCAGAAGGCACGGAACACCCAGTTCACATGGGGGATGCGGAGCGTGCCCCCGACACGAGGGTACGTGAAGTTCTCGGTGACGATTGAGGAGAAGTGCGTCGCTCGAACTCCCGCTATCAGCGTGAGCCATGACGTGACGCTGAATTTATCGCTGAGATATATCGCCTCCTCGGAGCCCGGAACGTTATCTGTCTCACTGATTGGACGATTGCCGCTTTCATCGTTGAAGATCAAGCCAAAGAGCTCGTTGTCATTCGCCCCCCAAGCGTAGATTCCAGCTTGTACGTCGTTCTTCGGCAGATGAAACCCAAGGGCCGCCTGGCCGCCGCCATAGTTCGCGGTCCGGTGGTCGGTGGCGACCAGCGGTGTGTCGTTGGGGGGGCTGTTATAGTTCGCGTTGTTGTAATGATAGAACGGAGAGACGGTTAGAATCGTGCTCGGGTTAAATGTGTGGACCCAGGAAAAGATCACGAACCCATCACGCTCCGTTTGGTTGTCGCGCAGACCCTGGGTAGGAAATTGCTGGTTCTCGAAATCGTTCGGGTTGGGATCGTAGGGGATTTGATAATAGTCCCGGCGCAGTTGGGCGTCGAATCGAAGTTGATCTTTCTGATCCAAGTTGTAGATGAGAGACGTGAACCCGCCATAACCGTTCTGGGCGTCGTGGTAGATTTGCGGGACCGGCGTTTCCAGTCCAAGGTTGCTGCGGTTGCCATTCAAACTCGCATAGTAGGCGAACCTTTGGGTGTGGCTCCCAAAGCTGATTTGGTCGTTCGTCTGATAGAAGCTTCCGATGGTTGTAACGAGTTCGGCGTCGTTGTTCCGTTCGAACCCCGACCGTGGGAGGACGTTGAACTCTCCGTAGGTGCGGTCGCCATATTCGGCGCTGTAGCTGCCGCGCAAGATCTCGACGTAGTCGACGTCCTTAGGATCGACCTGAGGAGCCAGGTTCGTCGCGATGTTCGTGTTTGGGATGGGTACGCCGTCAATGAGCCAAGTGGTTTGATGGCCGCCGCGCATATGGAGCATGTCGTGGGTCAAGTACGCACCAGGCGTGTAGTCGGTGATCATCGCGAGGCTGTTGGTCGAATCCGCGCCGGGAGTCTGCGCGATGTCGGTCCGATCGATGAGCGTCGTCGGCGTAACCGAATCCTGGCTTGCTTCCTCCTCGGACGCCGTGACGACCACCTTCTCGTTTACCGAGGCGAGCGCCAACTGGAGATGCAGAATTGACGAAGTATCAGAAGCCAGCGTAAAGCTCTGTTGCAGCGGATCAAATCCAGAAGCTTTCGCTGTAACGATGTAGTCCCCGAGAGGCACCGCCGCAAGAGCAAATTCGCCGTCCTGGTCCGTCTGCGTCTGCTGAGACCAGTCCGAACTTGCTGATTTCAATTCCACGCTTGCGCCGGCCACGGGCCGGTGCTGGGGATCGTGAACAATTCCTCGCACACTGCCAAAAACTGTCGCTCGTGCGGACTGCGTGGACACCAACAGAGCCGCACTGAGCAGAAAATACACGAACTTCCGCATGCTAGTCCTCCATTCCAGATTGAATTTCTAGTGCAGTGGGATGGAGCTAGGCTCGGGGAGGTTCAAACGGCGCGGACAGGAATCCCGATGAGGCAGACTGGGCGAAAGCTGAAAAGAACCCACGCGTGATTTCCGGGGCGGCGAGCGTCACGCGCGCGGCCGGCGCCGTGGGAGCGATGGGAGCGAGCAAGCCAAAATCCGGAAGGCGTTTACCCGACTTCATCGGGCAGTTGCACGCCATGGGCTGGCCCTGATGCGAATGAGAACCGTGCGGCAAGCAGCACATCATCGTGCAGGACGACGATTCGCACGCCATGCCGCGCGCAAGCAGGGCCAGCGGCGCGGCCAACAGCGCGACGACCACGACGATGGCTTGAGCGCGACGCATCGAAGGGATGCTATCACAGCGGCGTGCTCGCACGCCATCGCCTTGAGCCGCGATTCGTCGAGCGTGCATCGCGGGCTTGTTTGCGTTTCAAAAAGCTTCGCGGTAGGCTCGGGAAACCGTGCTGCCATTCAAGCTGATTTACGATGAGCGCTACGATCTGAATCTTGGCACGCACGTCTTTCCCTCGCAGAAATACCGAATGATCCACGACCGCCTGCTGGCGGAGGGTATCGCCACGCCCGAGGATTTTCTCGCGCCCCAGCCCGCTACGGACGAGGACGTGCTGCGGGTGCATACGCAGGAGTACGTGCGCAAGCTCAAGACCGGATCGCTGAGCCATGAGGAGCTCGTCCGGCTCGAGATTCCCTACTCGACTAAATTGATCGAAGCGTGCTGGCTTGCCGCGGGCGGATCGATTCTGGCGGGGCGTCGCGCTCTGGCAGACGGCTGGGCGGCAAACATCGGCGGCGGATTCCATCACGCCTGCCCGGATCACGGCGAAGGATTCTGCGTGATTCATGACGTGGCCGTCGGCATCCGGCGCCTTCAGTCCGACGCCGCGATCGAGCGCGCGATGGTGGTGGACACGGACGTGCATCAGGGGAATGGAACCGCGGCGATTTTCGGCGGCGATGAAAGCGTCTTCACACTCTCAATCCATCAGGTGCACAACTATCCGCATCCCAAGCCGCCGTCCACGATCGATATCGACTTGCCGGACGGGATTGGCGATGACGATTATCTTGCGATTCTCGAAAAACACTTGCATCGGGCTTTCCACGAATTCACGCCACAGCTTTTGTCTTACGTGGCAGGCGCCGATCCGTACCGTGAAGATCAACTCGGCGGGCTTGCGCTGACGATCGAGGGGCTTGCGCGCCGCGATGCGCTTGTTTTCGACTATGCGCGGCGAAACGGAGTGCCGGTGGCGATTGCCCTAGCGGGAGGCTACGCGCGCCGCGTGGCTGACACGGTCACCATTCACATCGGCACAATTCTGGCCGCGCGCGACGCCGCGCAGCACGGCTCGGCTCGCACCACGCGCGATCGCAAACGCACTGAATAAGTTGGGGGGGGGCGGGCGCCGAATTCATTTGGATCCGGCGAGCGCGGACTTTATGGCGGTGACAAGCGATTCAGAAAAGCCTTCTGGCGCGCCCCCCGCGGTGCGGTAAATAATCTGTCCATCGGGGCCCACGACCAGCACGGTCGGCAGCGTTTCCACCTTCATAAAGTCGTCCAGCCCATCGGCATAGATCACGGGAACATCCCACTTTTCGCGGGCCACGAAGGATGGAACCTCGGCTTCTTCGTCGTCCGTGTTCACGGAGAAGAATGCGAGATCCGAATTGCCAGGCGTAGCTCCTCGCGACTTGGTTGAACATCGGCTCGAGGTCGCGGCACGGCCCGCACCAAGTGGCCCAGAAGCTCAGCACCAGAATCTTGCCCTTGGCCGGTGCGAGCGGCATGGCGCTGCCGTCCAGGCGCCGCACGACAAATGCGTACGAGTCCTTTGCGTCTTTGTTCCGCGCGGCGGGATTAGTTGAGGCATCGACGGAGGGCGCGGAGACAGTGTCGTACCCCGCGAGAATCGCCTCACCGAGCCCCTGCTCGTTGCCGTGCAACCGCCGCCACACGTTGCCGAGTTCGCGCCGCACTTCCAGGCGGTCCACATCTCCTGCGGGGCCACTCTGCGGCAGCGCGAATGCCAGAATATATTCCTGAACGGCCATGGCAGGATCGTTTCGCTTTTCCGCAATTTCACCGAGCAACTTGGCGGCGAGCGCGTTTGGGCGAGTCGAGTAGCTCGCGCGAAAATCCCGCGCGGCCGCGTCGTAGTCGTGCTGCGAATTCTCGACGTGCCCGCGAACGTAATAGAGCGCGGCGCGAAGCTGCTGCTGGCCGTCCTGCCATTCGGCGACCGATTCGCGTGATGGCCGTTCGTCCGGCGACGCCTTTTCGACCCGGTCGAGCACGCGGGTTGCGTAGCCTGCCGCGCGCGTGAGGCTCGCATCATCTCCGCGCTCTTCAAGCAGATTGATGGCGAGCAGCATCATTTGGGAATCATCGGGGCGAATCGCAATCAGGCGTTCGGAATAATCGAGGGAGCAGGTCTCGTCGCGGATCTGCCCGCAGGCCTCGACGAGCGCGCGATACACCGCGGCCTTGCGCGGCGCATCGGGAAATTTCCGGAGATAGTCCTTCATATTTCGGACGAGCGCGGCGCTGTCGTTTCCGGCATCGGCGAGCGCCTTCTGAAGCTCGGCGTCGGGGTCCGGGTCCTTTTTCGAGGGAGCGTCAGAGGAGGATTTTGATGGCGGCGACAAAGGCTTCGAATTCTGCGCGGCCGCGGCAAGTGCCGCCACCACCAGAAGCCAGGAAATCACCGCGGTAGGGAGGGGGCGCATCAGGAGGCCATTCTATCGTGGAATCGCGGAGCCGAACGCTGCAGCGGCCCGAAGCCGGGCGCAACTACTGAAAATCGAGCAACACGTCCACGACGCCCGCAGACGCGTCCTCCTGCAAAAAGCGGCCGATCTTCTCATAGTGAAATGGGAGGCCGCTGAACGCCTGACGAATTCCGTTGGCCACGAATTCATCGTAGACGCTCTTGTCGAACACTTCTCCCGGCTGAATTCTCCATGCCGCGCGGATGCGGCGCTCGCCGTCCAAGGAAAGACCGGTGAGTACGAGCTTGCCCATGTGGTATTGCGGACCCTCGGTGATCGAGACGGCGTAGCTGATGCGTTTAGCGCGGTCGTCGAAATGTGGCTGAGGGTCGAGAGCCGCGCTCAGGTAACCGTGGCGCGCATATGCATCGCTCACCGCCTGCCAGCCACGTTCGATCTTCATGCCGTCGGCGGGATCGCCGTCGTGGAGCGGAACGAGCGTTGAAAGCTCCAGCACGCCGAGAACGGAGTTTCCCTTCCACGTCGGTTCGGTCCAGGCATAAGTCGATCCGGGTTCGATGGTTACGTCGATCGCAACGCGGGAATCGGTAGCGCCTCCGGTGAGCCGCGCCTTGGGCGGGCCGAACTTCACTCGGAGAAATCCGTGGGAGAGGTAAACGGGACGAACCTGCTCGATCTCGAAGAGTTCGACCGCGGTGCGAGAGTACGCTCCGCCAACGATGTCCATGAGGCGCGCCTGGATACCGCGGTCGCTCTGCGCAAGCGCGTCGGAGAATTGGACGCTGGCTACGTTCACCGCCGCGTCGTCGACGCGGAATTGCTGGATTCGCTGATCGCCGCCTGGCGCCGACGTGAGCGCATGGGAAACGGTCGCGTGCATGCCGCGCGTTGCGAGAAGTCCCTGAAGCTCTTGCGAGATGTCATTCAGCAGCGTGCCGCCTTCCGGGGCGGCCCCATCGAAAAGAGGAACTGAATTCTTCAGCGCGGCAATCAGCTCGTCATCCGAGAACCAAGGGAAATTGTCGAACCAGATTGGCACCGATGGCGCGTCAGTGACCTGATACTCGGCGCGCACGCCCGCGTCTTCGGTTCCGTAGCGGTATTGCACGCGCGCAAACGGGCCGAGTTGAGCGAGGCGGTCCGCCGCGCTCTGCAAGGCGTCCTTCGTTACGGTCGCGCCCAAAGTAAGCCCCGTGGCGGGCCGAATTTGTTCGGACGTGAATCTGGCAGAACCGGTGATCGTGACAGCTTCGAGTTTTCCTACGCCTGCGTCGGCTGCAGCCTGTGCGAAGGCTGGAGGCGGGAGAAACAATCCAGCGAGGGCGGAGATCACCAGCGAAACGAAAAATCGAACTCCCATGGCTTACATTTTATATCCGCGGTGGCGGATTGAGTAGGCTATTCGACTGTGACGGATTTTGCGAGGTTGCGCGGCTGGTCCACGTCGCAGCCGCGTCGCACGGCGATGTGGTACGCCAGCAATTGCAGCGGCACGATTTCGAGAATCGGCGCGATCAATTCGGGCACCGAAGGGATTTCGATCACGTGGTCGGCGGTTCCGCGAGCGAGCGTGTCGCCCTCGGTGACGAGCGCGATCACGATGCCGTCGCGCGCCTTCACTTCCTGCAGGTTTGAAATCGTTTTTTCATACAGGATCATTGAAGCGGGATCGGATTCGTCGCGCGTCGCGATCACCACGACGGGTAGATTCTCATCGATGAGCGCGTTCGGGCCGTGCTTCATCTCGCCGGCCGGATATCCCTCGGCGTGAATGTAGGAGATTTCCTTCAGTTTGAGCGCGCCTTCGAGAGCGATGGGATAGTGAATTCCGCGTCCAAGATAGAGAAAGTCGGTGTAGCGGAAAAATCGACGTGCGAGTTCCTCGATCGCGGCGTCGCGTTGAAGGATCGCCTCGATCTTGTGCGGCGCGCGCGTGAGTTCCTGCATCAGTTTCTGCGATGCGGGATTTGCGAGCTTTCCGCGCACCTGGCCGAGATGCAACGCCGTGAGCAAGAGAGCCGTGAGCTGGCCGGTAAAGGCTTTCGTCGAGGCGACTCCGATTTCAGGGCCGGCGTGCGTGTAGATCGTGCCGCTTGATTCGCGCGTGAGCATCGAGCCCACGACGTTGCAAATCGAGAGGACCTTCGCGCCCTTATGGCGGGCCTCACGCTCGGCCGCGAGCGTGTCCGCCGTCTCGCCCGACTGGCTGATGGCGATGATCAGGCTGTAGGGATCGACAATCGGGTCGCGATAGCGGAACTCGCTGCCGTAGTCCACCTCGACCGGCAAGTGCGCGAGCCGTTCGATCATGAACTTTCCGGCGAGCGCGGCGTGCCAACTGGTGCCACATGCCACGATTTTCACGTCTCGAAAACCGCGAAATTCGTCCTCGGAGACGTCCATTCGATCGAGGAAAACCTTTCCGGTTTCCTGCGAAATCCTGCCGAGAAGAGTGTCGCGCACCGCGCGCGGCTGCTCGAAGATTTCCTTCTGCATGAAATGCTTGAAGCCGCCCTTTTCCGCCATGATCGGGTCCCAGGAGATGTGCTGCGGCGGACGCTCGATCGGACGGCCTTCAAAATCGCAGAGTTGGACGCCCTGCGGCGTGATCACAGCCATTTCGCCGTCGCCCAGGAAATTGATGCTGCGCGTGTGCGGGAGAATCGCCGGGATGTCGCTCGCGACGAAGAATTCGTGTTCGCCGAGACCGACGACGATCGGCGGGCCCAGGCGCGCCGCGACGATCTTGTTGGGATCTTTCGCCGACAGCGCCACCAGAGCATAGGAGCCCGTCATGGCCTTGACGGCCTTTCGCACCGCTACTTCGAGCGGCGCATCCTTGGAGAATTTCTCGACGAGGTGAGCGATGATTTCGGTGTCGGTTTCAGTGACGAACTTGTGGCCTTCGGCGGCGAGCTGGTTTTTCAGCTCGACGTAATTTTCGATAATTCCATTGTGCACCACTACGATTTCGCCGGTGCAGTCGCGATGCGGGTGGGCGTTTTCCTCGGTCGGGCGGCCGTGCGTGGCCCATCGCGTGTGGCCGATGCCATAGACGCCGTCGAGGGGCGTCGCGCGGATGGATTCCTCGAGATTGTGCAGTTTCCCCGGCGCGCGCCGGATTAGCAGTTTTCCTTTGTCATCGACGACCGCGATCCCGGCTGAGTCATAGCCTCGATATTCGAGGCGTTTCAGGCCGTCGAGAATCAACGGAACGACGCGTTTTGGTCCGATATAGCCGACAATTCCGCACATTTGGCTCGTCCCCCAGCGCCGCAAGCGCGCAAAGCCGGCGCCGAACGACTCTAATATGCTAGCACAGCGCCATGGGCGAGAAGCGCCGCAGCCCGCGATGGTTCGCGGTTTGACAACGGGAGGACGCGGCAGGTTGGCCGTGCCTTCGATCAGACGCCGTCAGTTCCAGCCCGTTTGAGTGCCGTATGGCTCGTTGGCAAGCATGATTACCTGGATGAGCTGAATCTGGCCGCGATCGACCTTAGTTTAGGGCGGAGGGTAGAACAAAAGCCGAAGAGGTCGGTAACCTGGTCCGGCGCGCCGGCGGTGAAAACTAATCGAGGATTTCGAAGCGAAATTCTTCGATAACGGGATTCGTGAGGACATCCTTCGCAATGCGTTCGACCTGAGTTTGAGCCTCGGCGCGGCTGAGGCCGTCGAGCTGGAGGACGAAGAATTTTCCCTGGCGCACGTCCTCTACTTTGGCGTAGCCGAGCGACGAAAGGGCGCGTTGAATCGTCTGCCCTTGAGGATCGAGGACCGTGGACTTCAGCATGACCCAGACATGAGCTTTCATCGTTTTTCCCGTTGGTGGAGAGCGATTATAGCAGGCCCGCCGATTTTGCCGCCGCGCGAAAGTCATCGAGCAATTGGCGCTTCTCGATCGGCGGCAAAAACGCAGCGCTGAAGCTCTGCTCCGCAAGCTGCAAGAGCTGCTCCTTGGATAAACCCGTCGATGCGGCGTGAGAATACTCCGTCAGCAAGTTGGTGTGGAACATGGCGGGATCGTCGGTCGAAAGCGTGACAAGCGAGCCGCCCTCGAGAAGTTTCTTGAGAGGGTGATCCGCGAGCGCCGCGTTCGGCTTGGCGGTCTGCTTCGCGAGCGCGCCGGTGCAAAGATTGCTCGACGGACAGTTTTCCAGCACGATGCGCCGCGTGGCCAGAGATTCGGCGAGCGCCGCATCGTGCATCACGGCGATGCCGTGGCCGATGCGCTCGGCGCCGAGTATATCCACTGCTTCACGCACGGACTCGGGACCGCCGACCTCCCCAGCGTGGCAGAGCAAGCGCAATCCCTCGCCGCGCGCGAGGTCGAACGCCGGGCGGAAATTTACCGCCGGAAACGCCAATTCGTCGCCGCCCATCCCAAACGCGATGACTCCCGCGCGGTTCAGTTTGGTGGCCCAGCGGGCTACCTCCATCGCAGCCTCAGGCCCGAACTGCCGGGCCGCGTCGAAAATCCACGCCGTGCGGATGTGGCGGAAGAGCACGCTCTCAGCCGCTTCGCGAATCGCCGTGAAATTTGCTTCGACGTTCTGCATCCGCCGGAGCATCACGCCCGCTGAAATCGTAATTTCGGCATAGACTACATTTTGCCGGACGAGCTCTTCGAGGAGCTTTCGCGTGATGAGTGCGTAATCCTCCGGGTCGCGCAAAAAGGACGTCACCCACTTGAAACTGTCGATGAATCCCGCAAAGTTCGAATAGTTGTACCGTGCGGTGACTTCCCCAACCGTGATTTCAATTCCGTGACGCCCGGCAAGTTCGACGGCGGTCTCCGGACGGATTGATCCTTCTAGATGCAGATGCAATTCCGCCTTGGGGAGGGCGTCGAGGACGGTGGGTTGTCGCGTTGTTTGGGTCGCCACGTTCGTTCAGTACCCGGGCAACTGCGGCCGGCCTGCGTTGATCCAGGCTGTCATCCAATAGGATCCGAGGTCGGTTGCGGCGTCGGAGAGTTGCCGGATCAGGACCGCGCCTTCCTGGGCGTAGAAGCGGTCGTAGTATTCGTCGTTGTAGGCGGAGAGTCCTTCGTGCGCGCGGCGGTCCGCCAAGAGAACGCTTTCGAGCCAGGAGTGAGCGCTGAGCGACATCTCAAACGCGTGATCCGTCGGATCGCGAATGAAGGCGGCCTCGTTGGCCTTGATGAAAAAGAACCGCTGGTAGCGGTCGAGCAGGCCGACGCCGAACCGTTCGTTGACGCCGGGTTGGAGTGACAAACTTCCGTCCTTGTTGACGGTAGATTTGAAAGGATCGTGCGCGGCGGCCACGTAATACGCGAGGAAGGCGGCCGAGAGTTTGGCCTCGTCCCAGTTGCGCGAACGGAACGCGACGGTGAGCTTCTGGCTGTAAAGCCCGACCTCCCATGGAAGCTGGCCGTGCGCTTCGATCGACCGCCGGCTGTACTTTGCTACGGCTTCCGTGTAGGCGCGAGGAAGCGCCGTGAACGGGAATTGCCCGTAATGATCGAGTTCGATGAAACCATTGCGCTGCTCGGCGGGAACTTTCGCCTCGGATTCCGCGGCATCGTTCACGTGCTGGACGAGATAGGAGCGGTTCGCCTGAAAGAACGGCAGAATTTCGTCGGGCAGCGTGTCCACCGCTTTGTCGACAATGATCCGCTCCGCGCTTTCGCCCCAACCAAGCGCCTCCGGCAAGGCCAAGGCAAGAATTACCAGAACGGATACACTCGCGTACGCCCCGCCTCGGATCAGCCGTCGCATTAGCGGGTCTCTCCCCTCAGGGCCGCAGCCTCGAGTTTCGCCGTGGACAGCTCGCTGTGCTTGCGTCCATAGAAATAGTAGAGAACGAGTCCGATCAAAAGCCAAACGAAAAATCGGATCCAGTTGGTAATCGGTAGCCCAGCCATCAGGAGCAAACAAGTAAGAATCGTCACGATGGGCGCAAGCAAACCCCCGGGGGCCCGAAAATGCCGAGGGCGATCGGGTTCACGGAACCGAAGGATTAAAACGCCGCCCGCGACCAGCGCGAAGGCGAAGAGCGTGCCAATGTTCGAGAGGTCGGCCAGCGTGCCGATATCGAGAAGTCCGGCCGGGATGCCGACGAGGAATCCCGCCACCCACGTGGAAAAGTCCGGCGTACGGAAGATCGGGTGAACGCGCGAGAAAACTGCAGGCAGCAGACCGTCACGCGACATCGCAAACCACACGCGGGCCTGTCCGAGCTGAAAAACGAGCAGCGACGAAATCATGCCCATCAGCGCGCCGATCAGAACGGCGAGGCGCACGTTGCCAAAGTGAAGACGCTTCATCGTGTTGACGACAGGCGCTGCATCGTCAACCAGCGTTTGCCACGGGACCAGACCCGTCAGCACGACGACCACACCGATGTAAAGCGCGGTGCAGATCACCAGCGTGGTGATGATTCCGATCGGCAGGTCGCGCTGCGGATTCTTGCACTCTTCGGCCGCCGTCGAAACCGAATCGAAGCCAATATAGGTGAAGAAAATAATCGACCCGCCGGTGAGGATGCCCGGCCAGCCGTTGGGCGCGAACGGATGCCAGTTGACCGGATGAATGTGGCGCGAGGCGACTCCGATGAAGATGAGAATCGCAAGAATTTTCAGCAAGACCATTGCGTTGTTCGTGCGCGCCGACTCCTTGATTCCGCGCACGAGGATGATCGTAAGCAGCATTACGATGACAAACGCAGGCCAGTTGAATCCGAAGTGCCAGCCCGGATCGTAGAGCGTGTTGCCCTGCAGATCGGAGAGCCCTCCCGGCAAATAGGCCGGCGTAATCCAGCGCAGGTTCGGATGAAAGTTGAACCAGTCAAAGAGCGCGACAACGTGAGCCGAAAATCCCACACTCACCGCCATATTCGACACGGCGTATTCGAGGATTAAGTCCCAGCCGATGATCCAAGCAATGAGTTCGCCCATCGTGGCGTAGGTGTACGTGTAGGCGCTCCCCGCGATGGGAATCATCGCCGCAAGCTCGGCATAGCATAGCGCCGCAAAGCAGCAGACTACTCCGACAAGAGCGAACGAAAGCGCGATCGCTGGTCCAGCGCCCGGCCTGCCAAACGAAGCGGAATGGTAGATCAGGTATTCGAGCAGCGGAGCATTCAGGATCGAACTCGCTTGAAATTTCTGGCCGGCGATCGCCGTGCCGATCACAGTGAAAATTCCGGACCCGATCACCGCGCCGATGCCGAGCGACGTAAGGCTCAACCAACCGAGCGACTTCTTGAGCCGCTTCTCTGGCCGGTCGGCGTCAGAAATGAGCTTGTCGATGTTCTTGGTACGGAAAAGCTGTGGGTTCAATCGCCACCTTCCCGGTGCGACTGGAGAAAACTCTACCTTGGCAGGCCCTTCCGCGCAACCGGTCCTTCAGCGGAATAGACGTCTAGGCGAGCTGCAAATTCGCGTAACGCTCGAGCAATTTCTTGGGGCCGTGATCCTGGAAGCTGACGGTGAGCCTGCGATCTTCGCCGTCGCCTTCGACTTCGATAATCGTGCCAATTCCGAATTTCGAGTGGCGGACCCGCGTGCCGATCAGTGGGTCACTCGAAGCGCGGGACGGCGCGCGACCGGAGGACGCGGCGCGGCCCGATGCTGGCCTGCCATACGCAGATTGTCCGTATGGCGTGCGCGTGCGCCGGTAACCGTAGCCTTCCGAAAACTCGGAATCGGGTTCGTAGCGGCGCGTTTCGCCGGGTTCGGACTGCGATCCCTCCGCCGCTTCGATCAGATCGCGGGGAATTTCGGCGAGAAAACGCGAGGGGAGGGAAGCACGCAGCCGCTCTTCGCCATAGCTGCGGCGATAGACGGCGCGCGAAAGAACGAGCGAACGCTTGGCGCGCGTCATGCCGACGTAGAAGAGCCGCCGCTCTTCCTCAATCTCGGCGTTGGTGTCGAACGAACGGCTGTGGGGCAGAATACCTTCCTCGAGCCCGGCGAGAAACACCACATCGAACTCAAGGCCCTTGGCGCTGTGCAGCGTCATGAGCGAGACCGGAATCGTCTCGTCGTACTCGTCGGAATCGCTCGTCAGCGCCGCGCGGTCGAGCAGATCTTCGAGGGTCTGACCCTGTTCCGTCGCTTCCGCCATGGCGTTCGAGAGTTCGCGGAGGTTCTCCGCGCGGGAGGTGTGCTCGAGATTGTCCTGCTGCTCGACCCAATCGAGATAGCCGCTCTGCTCCAGCACGCGCTCGATCAACTGCGCGGGCGCGAGCCCCTCTTTCTCGTCCTGGAGATCCTCGACCAGCTTGCGGAAGTAGCTCAGCGCTCCGGCGGATTTTTTGCCAACAAGCGAGTCGCGATCCCCAATCACATCCCAAAGCGACTTTCCGGTCTCCCTGGCGCGGGCTTCGAGCGCGGCCACGGTGGCAGCGCCGATTCCGCGCGGCGGGACATTCAGCACGCGCAGCAACGCGACATCATCTTCCGGGTGGAACAGCAGGCGCACGTAAGCGAGAGCGTTCCGCACTTCGGCGCGCTCGTAAAAGCTGAAGCCTCCCACCACGCGGTGGCGAATGCCGAGGCGGCGCAGCACCTCTTCGAACGACCGCGACTGCGCGCCCGTGCGATACAGCACCGCAACGCGGACATCGGGATCGTTGCGCACCAGCGTCGCAATTTCGCCGCAGACGAATTCGGCCTCCGCGATGGAATCCGGCGCCTCGAAGAACCGCAGTTGGTCGCCGGAGCCGAGCGTCGCTTGCAGAGTTTTTCCGAGCCGGTCGGAGTTGTTCTTTACGACGGCGGCCGCGGCATCGAGGATCGTTTGCGTCGACCGGTAGTTTTCCTCGAGGCGGATGATCTTCGCCCCGGAAAAATCTTCGGTGAACCGTTTCAGGTTTCCCGCGCGTGCGCCGCGCCATCCATAAATCGACTGATCTTCGTCGCCGACCACGCAGACATTTGTACGCGCGCCTGCCAACAGCCGCACGAGCTCCTCCTGCGCGCGATTTGTGTCTTGAAATTCATCGACCATCAGATATTGGAATCGCCCGCTCCATGCGGCGCGGGCGTCCGCGTGCTCGCGGAGAAGCTCGACGGCCCGTAGCAGCAGATCGTCGAAATCGAGCGCCGCGGACTTGCGTAGAATTTCACTGTACGCGCGAAAAATCTTGGCCGCATCCTGGCGGCCGCGGTCGTGCATCTTGACGGCGTCCGATTCCATCTCGTCCGCGGTGATGCCGTGATTTTTCGCGTGGCTGATCTGCGCGCGGATGCTGCGCGGAGGATAGTCCTCGGTGGCGAAACCGAGCTGCACAATAGCGCGCTTCACTGCCGACGTTTGATCGTCGTCGTCGTAGATGGCGAAATCGCGCGGCAGGCCGAGATGGCTGGCTTCGCGGCGCAGCATCCGCGCGCAGAAGGAATGAAACGTCGAGACCCACACCTCCGATCCGTCTCGGCCGCTCGCGCGCAGCAGATCGGTGATCCGCTCCTTCATCACGCCGGCAGCTTTGTTCGTGAACGTGACCGCCAGAATCGCGCTCGGCGGCACGCCCTGTTCGATCAGGTGCACCACGCGATAGGTGATCACGCGCGTCTTGCCCGTGCCGGCGCCGGCAAGGACGAGCAGCGGGCCTTCCGTTGCAAGCACAACTTCGCGCTGGCGTTCGTTCAATTCGTCAAGGAGTGAAGTCATCTGTGGAGAATTGCTCAAGCACGAATTCTATCCGACCGGTTGCGATTCAGCAATTTGCCATTCCAGAGCGCCAAAGACGATTCGGCGAACTCTGCTACAATCGCCCGGCTTGTTGGGGGCTTGCACGCTCGATGAATCAGATCAAGTTGCCGCATTGGCTGGGGAAAATTGTCGCGGTGATGGGCGGCGGGGGATTGTTCGTCGCGACGTTCCTCGATTCGTCTGTGCTGACGCTCCCCTTCATCGCCGACGCGCTGGTAATCGATCTCTCGATCCAGCGCCCGGCGCGCATGCCTTACTACTGCGCGATGGCCGCCCTCGGTTCGCTTGCCGGGTGCGTCTGGATCTACCTGCTCGCGAAGAAGGGCGGCGAGGTATATTTTCGCCGGCACGCCGGTGGCGGGGCCGAACGAGTAAAGCGGTGGGTCGATAGCCACGCGTTCTTAAGCGTTTTCATTCCCGGAATTCTGCCGCCGCCATTTCCGTTTAAGGTTTTCGTTCTGGCCGAGGGAGTGTTTCAGGTTCCGCTGAGGACCTTTGTGCTGGCGCTTCTGCTGGGCCGCGGACTGCGCTATTTCGCCGAGGGCATTCTCGCCGTGCGCTATGGCGACGCGGCGCTCGTCTATCTGATGGCGCACAAGATCGCCGTCGTTCTCTCAATCCTCGGTGTTCTGCTCGCGCTGTATGTGCTAAGCCGCTTGTTGTTCGGCAGCCCCTCGCAGACGAAACAGGACGGGTCCAGCTAGTCGTTCGGGAATGACGCGAAGAGAAATTCCTCGCGCCGAATGTGAAACTGGCTGTCCATATCGACGCGCACGAAGACGTTTGCTGGATCTGAATCTCCTGGTTCAAACCGAAAGTCGTGCACCTCGAAGCGGTAATCGGCCTCGACGCGCCGCACGCTCGCAAACGGAACGCGGGCATAGTCGAGAAATCTCGCGGTGGCCGCGGCCTTCTGGCCGACTTCCAGCGCGGGCGATTCCTCCGGCTTGTAGTGCGTGACGCTGCGATCGCTATCGAATTCCCCCAGACCCAGCGGGACGTCCACCTCTTCGATCGTGTTGTCCGTCACGGCCAGGCCGCGCCAGGCAAACATCGTGACCGATTCGGGAAACGCTTCGGCGGAAAGTGCAACCCTGCCATGATATTCGCGTGAGAGCAGCAGGTCGACCGCCTCGCCGTGATAATGCGCGCGCGCGCCCAGATACGCGACGATCAGCACCAGCACGGCAACGGCCGCGCGATCGCCGGTGGCCGTTTTCTTTCCCGAGGTCACTTCCTCGTTCACCAGCTTGAACAGAAGCGGAACCAGCAGCCCGAGGACGAGCAAGACGAGAATCCACGGATCGAAATTGCCGGCGAGGTCCCATCCATACCAGTGCGACCGGAAAGGCCACAGCAGTTGCACGCCGACGCCGCTGGCGAGGTCGAGGAGAAGATGTCCCGCGACTCCCACCGCGCAAACGGCGAACGCGATCACAAAAGCAAGCGGTGGAAATGTCCTCGTTTGCACACTTTTCTTCGCAGGTAGCTTCCGGTCGAGCGCGCAAAATGCTGCGGCGATGACGGCGGCCAGTAGGGCCGCGCCTGCGATCGAATGCAGCGCCGAGCGGTGAAACCGCATGAATGCTTCCGGCCCGCCTGCGTAGCTTGCATAGTCGAGATCGGGTGCGAGGCCGGAAACGACCAGCATTGCCATGCCGAAGCGCGGCAATCGCCGCTGGCCGGCGCGTGAGAGCGCGAGCGAAGTAAACGCGTGTGTGAAGGGTTCCACGGTCGCGAGCAACTGGACGTTTGCGATCTAGGATTGCGGTGTCACGATCGAAAGCGCGTCCGGCACGATTCGAAATGCGAGCGGCAACTGCCCGACTGGTTCGCCGTCGACCTGAGCGTACACCGGATCGCTGCCGGCGGGCTCGCAAATCGTCTCCGTCGCCTTCCACGTCTCGATTCCGTTCATGCTGCGGAGTGTGCCCAGCCACATGGCGGGAAGGCAAGCGAGATAGCCCAGCCGGCTGCGGTCGGAATGCGTCAAGAATTCAAACGAATCCTCGAACAGGCTGGCCTCGGTCGTGATTTTGAACGGTCCGCCGTAATGCGCCGTGCGCCCCACGACGATGATCGTGGCCTTCCGTTCCTGGCCGCCGGAGCGAATCCGCATCTCGGGAAAGCCGTAACTGAACAGTTGCCGAAAGCCCTCCGCCCAATAGGCGAAGACTCCTGTATTGCTCTTCAGTTCGTGGCTCACACCGTTCACGATCGCGCCATCCGGCCCGGCGCCTGCGACCGAAAGAAAGTAACGGCCCTCTTTCGACATCGCGGGCGAGTGATTTCCATTCAACGGGGAGGCCATGCCCAGAGCGATCCGCCGAATCTCTCCTCCGGGAATCAGCCGCGCGGCTCGCGGAATGTCCCACGGAATCCCGAGTTCCTTAGCGAGAATATTGGCGGTGCCCGCAGGCAGCAGCGCCATGGGCACCTGGCTTCCGGCCAGTCCGTTGACGATCTCGTTGATCGTGCCGTCTCCGCCGCAGGCGATCACCATTCCGCGGCGCTGTTCCACGGCTTGCCGCGCGGTCTTGGTGGCGGCTCCGGGTGCGGTCGTCGGTGCGAGTTCCACGGCGATGCCCGCATCTTTGAGGAGCCGGGCAGCCTGCTCGACTTCTGTGAACCGGCGATGGCGCTTGCCCCCGCTCGTCGGGTTGTAAATCAGCAGCGCGTCTTTGATATCGTGTGCCATCGTTCGTCCAAACCTTCCAACACAAACGCACATTGTATAATATCCACGAGTTCCAACCGATAGCATCCCGTCGAGGTTTCCATGTCCAAGTCCGGAGCCGCAAAAGAGATCGACGCGCTGCGCGAGAAGATCCGCCGCCACGAGTACCTGTATTACGTCGCGGACAATCCCGAAATTACCGATGCGGCTTTCGACCGGCTCATGGAGCGGCTCAAGCAGCTTGAGGCCGAGCATCCCGAGCTTGTGACTCCCGATTCGCCGACGCAGAGAGTTGGCGGCGCTCCCCGCGAAGGTTTCCAGGAGGTTCGCCACAAGACGCCGATGGTGAGCCTCGACAACGCCTTCTCGTTCGAGGCCCTCGCGGATTTTGACCGGCGCGTTCACGAACTTACCGGGCGCGAGAAGGTCGATTACGTCGCAGAACACAAGTTCGACGGGCTGAGCCTTTCGCTACTCTACGAAAGCGGAAAGCTCGTGCGCGGAGTCACGCGCGGCGACGGTACCACCGGCGAAGATGTCACGCCGAACGTGAAAACGATCCGCTCGATTCCGCTGACGATCGATACCGCACTCCTCAAAAAGGCCGGACTTCGCGGCGACTTCGAAGTGCGCGGCGAGGCCATCATGACGCGCAAGGCTTTCGAGGAGCTGAACCTCCAGCAATCCGAGCAGGGCGGCAAGATTTTCGCGAACGCGCGCAACGCGGCGGCCGGCGCCGTGCGCATGCTCGACCCGAAAATTACCGCCTCGCGGAAGCTCGATTTTTTTGCCTACTACGTTCTCGTGGATGGCCGCTACGCGCGGAAGCGCCTTTCCGAGGTGCTTGAAACGCTCTCAGTTCTGCAATTCAAGGCCAGCGACGATTGGAAGCTCTGCCATTCGCTCGCGGACGTGGAGCGTTACATCGAGAGCTGGGACGCGCGCCGCGAAAAACTCGGCTACGAGATTGACGGCATCGTCGTGAAGGTAGACGAAGTGTCTCTTCAGAACGAACTGGGCTTCACCTCCAAGGCGCCCCGCTGGGCGATCGCCTATAAATATCCCGCGCATCAGGAGACGACCGTCGTCCGCGAAATCAACGTCAGCGTGGGGCGGACGGGCGTGCTCACGCCAGTCGCGTTTCTCGAGCCGGTGCAGATCGGCGGAGTCACGGTCAGCCGCTCGACGCTTCATAACCTGGACGAGATCGAGCGGCTCGACTTGCACGCCGGAGACACGGTGCTCGTCGAGCGCGCCGGAGAAGTAATCCCGCATGTGCTGAAAGTCGTGAAGCACGGGAAAGAAGAAAAGCGTTTCCGCATGCCCGAGAAGTGCCCCGAATGCGGCACGCGAATTCACAAAGCCGAAGACGAAGTGGCCTACCGCTGCGTGAATGTCTCGTGCCCGGCGCGCCGCAGGGAGTCGCTGTTGCATTTCGCGAGCCGCCACGCGATGAATATCGACGGGCTTGGCGACAAGATCGTCGATCAGCTTGTGGACAAAGGAATGGTGAAGGACTTCGCCGATCTCTATCACCTGAAGCTCGAAAGGGTCGCCGACCTGGAGCGCATGGCGCAGAAATCCGCGCAAAATCTGCTGGACGAGATCGCGGCGAGCAAGAACAACAGCCTGGCACGGCTGATCTACGCTCTCGGTATCCGTTTCGTGGGCGAGCGCACCGCGCAGCTGCTCGCGGCACATTTCGGCTCTATGGACAAACTCGCGGAAGCCGGCGAGGAAGAATTGACCGGAGTCACCGAAGTTGGCCCGAAAGTCGCCGAAGGAATCCTGGAGTTTTTCTCGGAGTCCGCGAACCGCAAGCTCATCGAGCGCCTGCGCGCGGCGGGCGTCAACATGAAGGATGAGCGCGCCGCGCCCAAGAGTTCAAAGTTCGCCGGTATGACGTTCGTTTTCACCGGGACGCTCGCGAACCGCACGCGTGAGGAAGCAGAAGCGCTCGTGGCCGCGCACGGCGGCAAGGCCGGATCGTCGGTAAGCAAGAAGACGAGCTACGTCGTCGTCGGCGCGGATCCCGGCTCGAAATACGACAAGGCTAAATCCCTCGGCGTCGAGATTCTCGACGAAGCTCACTTTGAGAAGCTGCTTGCGTCCAAGTAGAAGCCGAAGTGGCCGCCGTCCCGCGGCGTCCGCGCCGGCAAGAAAGGGAGCATATGCCTAACGCAAGCGAAATCTCGAAGGAAGTCGAGCGCTTCTACCGAGCCTACATGGACGCCTTCAACCATCAGGAAATTACCCGCTCCACCGAATTCATCGACTTGCCATACGCGCTCATGTCCGGCGACGAAGGGTTGATCGTCTGCGCGACCGAGGACGAGCACCAGCGCCTTTCGGCTCGCATCTTTGCCGACCTCAAATCGCGCGGGTGGGCGCGCTCGGAGATTGGTCGCGTCCGAATTTCGCTCCTCGCCGAAAATCACGCGCTGATTCTCGCGGACATCTCGCGGCGTCGTGCGGACGGCTCCCTGCTGCAAAGAAACCGCTTCTGCTACACGGCGCGGTATGACGGCAGCTCATGGAAGATGATGGCGTACCTGCCCGTCGCCGATGGGTTCCTCGGCCCCGGAAACTTTCCCCGCTGATCAAGATTCGCTCATTCCGATTTCATCATTGTTGCTCGCACCGCATGATTCACAGGCTCCAACGCTTGTCGATGACAACCACGTCATCGGGCGAATTCGCGTATAATTGAATCTGGCGGATGAGCCGGGTGATCGCCGGCCTGCGACCGCGCAAGCGGAGCGGGCGGGAGGAAAGTCCGGACTCCAGCCGTGGTGAACTCGCAAGAGTCGGCCACGGCAGGGCAACGCGCCTGGTAACGCCAGGGGGTTGCGCCGATGGACGCGCGAAAGCGCGTTTCAGCGCCGCGGCCACGGAAAGTGCCACAGAAAATAGACCGCCGGTGATGCTTGCACCTCGGCGGCAGGCTTTCGGAAAAAACCGGAGGCCCGCCTCTTTCGGTCGAGTACATTTGGCAAGGGTGAAAAGGTGGGGTAAGAGCCCACCGCCCGGATGGCAACATCCGGGGCACGGAAAACCCCGCGTGGAGCAAGGCCAAATAGGAGGGGAGGGCCGGCCCGGCCCGTATGCGTTCCGCTCGCAAGAGCGAAGCGCTCTGACCCTCGGGTAGGCTGCTTGAGTCCCGGAGCGATCCGGGACCTAGAGGAATGGTCGCCGCGCTTCACTCGGCAAGGTTGGCACGCTGTACGCCAGCGGCGCCGGGCGCAGCGGACAGAATCCGGCTTACAGGCTCATCCGCCAATTTCTTTTTTGTCTTCAGTAGCTTACAGATTAGTCGGTTTCGATTGTGACGCCAGCGTGATGCCCAATTTGAAATCCTCCCCCTGATTTTTCAAAAACTTGCGGGAATTCATTTCGAGCATTCAATCTAGTCAGACGCACCGCCTCGTTCAAATACGCGCCGCCGGGAGGTTTAAATTCGGTTTTTCAATTCCTTAAGCTTTAAAGAAAATTCCTTGCGATATGCTGCATCGGCGCGCTGAAGGTCATTTGAAGTCACAGCAGGATTAGCTTTTGGGTGGCCAAGAACAAAGACAATATCGCCATTGTTGTGTTCAATACCAACATTTGGCCGAGAAGCCAGAGCCTGATTTATTTCTTCCAAAAGAGGCGGGGTCTTATTGTGACCGTCAACGTACCAGCATATACCCACTAACGTTGCGGAAGTGGCTTTGGCCTCGCTCTCATCCAGATAATCAGTAATCAGCTTCACAACACGCTGGCTGACCATACTCACCCTTCTTTTTTGTCATTCTTCGGGCACAGATATTTTTCGGTAGTTCGGATAGCTACAGTGCTGAATCTGTTCCAACTCCATTTTATCCTGAATTTCCGATTTGGACTCCTAGCTCGCGCATCCTAATGCTCCTTCGACACTCGACGCAAGAAAGTTGTGACCAGAGCAGTCCCCATCGAGACTACTGGATGCCGACGGCTCGTTTTTTCCCGTCGGACGCGCCCCGGTTGCTGCCGCGTAATCGATTTCTCAGACACTGCTCCGACCCGAGCGCAAAGAGGGCCCCAAACGATTGCTAGGTGATCCGTGCCCGGGCGACGACCTCCCGAGGCGCTCCGTATCCCTCCAAAACACATTGAAAAGGGTCCCGGCGGGTCTCCAGTCGGGCCGCAAAATTGTGACACCGATGTGACGTAAAACCTGCCGACACTGCCCAAGCTGACATCATTGACAGTCAGTGGCGGTTGATTCGAGATAACTTGTTTGCTCGCAATCAAGCCCGGAGAATCCGGCTTACAGGCTCATCCGCCACTAACTCTTGTGCGCTCAACTGAATGTGCCCTCGGCCGGTTTCTGCTGTGCCTGCTGTGTGCCCGTTATCTCTAGTACTTCGCCATTTTCAATGATGCGTCCGGTTCCCGCTGTCAGCTTAAGAGTTGAACGTTTTTCCATTTTCAAGGGCGACAGACCTGCCCAGAAATATCTGCCAGCTCAACCGGTCGATGCAACACTATGTACTCAGTTGGTCCGAACAGTCCGCGTGAATCACTTTTGGCGCAGCCCGGCCATCGAACGCTAGAGCTGGCCGATGCGTCCGGCGCGGAAGGCAGACGGCGGTTCGACAGCAGCAAGAACCAGAATCGCGACGACCGCGAATCTTTTCAAATGTGAGCCTTCCCCCAATGCCACGCGCCTAAGCGGACAGACGCGTGGCTGTGCCGTAAGGTTTCGGTCCTGTCCCGATTGCGTTACTGACCTGCTTTGGTCAGCGTGGCGCCCGTGATTTTCACCGTTTGGTGTGCCCAGTTCGTTCCCGGATACGTAAAGAGCAGATCGTACCCGGGCGAGCCGCCCGCCACGACGATGTGAAAATCGTCGGGGCTCTGAACGACCGGCACTCGCCCACCGGGTTTCAGATTGTCCAGGAAAATCTGCGCGCGATCCGACCGGATTCGGCCGTCGGCTATCGACGCGCGGATAAACTCCTCCTCCGAGCCCTCGCCGAACGAGACCTGTTTGGCTAGCTTCTCGTAGGGCACTCGTGTCTGCTCATAGAGGTATTCTTGCAGACTTCTTCGCGTGTAGCCGTGGTTGGCGAGTTCGACCGCGCAATCGGGATGCAGCACCAGGATGTGTTTCTGAGCGTGAGGCCAGGCCACGCCTCGGCTCCGAATTTGCGTGACAATTTGATCGATCACGCCCTGCGCTGTCCATGGCGCCACCGCGCCGCCGCCGAATACCTGAGGATTCCCCGACGACGACACGGTCACGGTGTTGTCTCCGGCCTGAAAGCCCTGGCTCACGTTGTACGGCTCCCACGGGCTCTTCGCCGTGTCCTCCGCAAACGTGTAGAACGTGTACGCCTCGAGCCGCCCGGTGAGTCCCATGAAGTTCACCTGGGGCCAAGTCTGGCCGAGGTTGAGCAGGGACAACTGGATCGCCCGGCCCACGGTGCTGTTCGCGCGCCATCCGTGTCCCAGCATGCCGATGCCGGAATTGAAGTTGAGTTCCTTCGCGATCGGACCGTCCACAAGCACGACGGGCGTGAAGGATCCCGTGGACGCCATTACATGTGTCAGATCGTAGTGCTTGTCGAGGAAGCCTTCCATCGCGGCGAGAATGACGGGGAAGTATTCCGGTTTGGCCCCCGCCATTACTGAGTTGATCGCAATCTTCTCGATGGTTGCCGTGCCGCTCTTCGGCGCCACTTGCCCGAGGACGTCCTTCGGCGAACGTGTCGTCCCAGCCTCCATCGCTTTCACCAATTCAGGCGTGGGTGGGATGATCGGTAAGCCGTCGGCCCAGTGATTATCGAGGAACAGCTCGTTCACCTTTTCCGAAGCGTCCTGGAAATTCTTTCCGGTCACCTTGATGTTCGCGTTTTCGTGGAGCTGTTGCGCCTGAGAAGGTTTCGCCTCTTCTGCCGTTAGCGGCCGCGTCAGCGCGTCGACCATCTTGTCGAAGAACGCATCCGCAACTGGCTGCAGCTCTTCCTTGTTCGCGCGCGCGACGTAATACTTATCCGCAGGAAGCGCCAGTGTGCGGATTCCCGGCATGCCGCGATCTTTCGCTGCGGACTTTGCATCGTCTAGAAATTCGGTGGTTGTGTAGTAGACGCCCGGCATTCCTGTCTTTTCAATTTCGATCGTGTCGTGGGAACCCCACCACGTGCAGCTCCCTCAATCACCGACACCGAAAACGAACAGGTCTCCCTGCTGCTTCACCGTGGGATACCACTTCGGCAGATCCGTAATCGTTTCCGCCGCCGGTTTCGGATACATCACGATCGTCGCCGTCGGATATTTCTGCTTCAGCATGTCGGCGAGCACGTTAAGAAAATTGCTGGCGCCGTATTTGCCGTTATCGATCAGCACGATCTTCTTGCCGTCGAGGCTTCCGCCGCGTGGGCTGATGCCCAGCGTTTTCGGCGGAGGAATTTCGCCGCGCGGATTCATTACTTCGAGTGTCACCTGCGCGGAAGCCGCCGCGGCCGTGCACAATCCGCCGGCGAGCAGCGCAGCCGCCAAGAACCATTTTCTGTTTCGTTTCATTATTCGCATCCCCTTGGGCCTCTCCCACCCGAGTGCAGCCCGAAGCTTCTCGCACGACAAGTGCCTTCAAGATAGTCAGCGCGATACGGAATGTCAATTCGCAGCAATTGAAGCGGCTCGCTAATGCCAGCCGGAGGAATCCACCAAGCGCATTAAGCAAAAGACCGCGGAGGCGAAGTAACTCGCCGCGGCGATCAAGGCAGCCGCCGCGGAAGGCATCGTCACATTCACGAGAGTAGAAGAAATGTTGTGTGTTGGCAAATGAAGGGCTAAGTCCTGATTAACGCGGTTCCCGGAAAAGTTGGTACTGGAACCAAGATGTCGGGTAATCCGACTAGCCAGGAGTTGACCTTCCGCCGTTTGTGCCGTTCACACGCAAATCACACGCCACTGTTCACCAGATAGCGAGATGGAAAGCTATTGAGGAGCGGGGGATTGAGCGGACGGAGCACTGTTCGGCGCTGTTGCCGGCAGCGGTTTCGCTGAGGGCGGCGGTGCGAGCGTGAACCGGCCGTTGACGACGGGATTGCGTTCTTCGCCCTCGCAGTCCTCGTAGACCATGCGGTTAATATGAGCCACCCGCTCGTAGGTGCGGTTCACATGCCAGGGCGCCGTGAAACTGGTGGGATCAATGACGGTCATCTGGTCCTCCAGATGATCGTTGTCGAGCATCCGGATTCTCTCAATGAAGTGCGCCTGCGGACTCAAAATGGTGATCGTCTGCTCGCCCTCGACGTCCCCAAACGCCAGGACGGCGACACCCTCCGACTCCGAAGAAGCAAAAGGAGATTTCACCGCGATGGTGTCGATCACCAGAGTCTGTCCTTCCCAGTGGCCAATCGAGTCACCCCACGGCGTCGCCCACAGTTCGTCCTTCGGCGTGTGCGGCCTTCCATCGGTGTAAACGTGGCGGATCTCGCGGCTCGAGAAGATCAGAGTCGTTTCCTTCGGCGTCGGCAGAACTTCGAACATCAGCGGTGAATCGAGCATTATCAAAGGAAATCCGAAAGTGCAGGCCTTCGCGTCCACCCCGCCCGGATCTTCTCCGCGGCTGATAGCCTCCAATCTCTTGCGCTCCGATGCGACGATCTTGTCCACTCGGGCCTGTAACTCGGGTTTGTTCGGTGGTCCCCACTGCATTTTCTTCAGAACATCATCGAGCGACTGATTGAATCCTCCCGAAGCATCGGGCGTCGCACCGATATTTTCCCACTGGCCGCTCCAATCCGGCATCCCTGCCGACGCGCCCATACTCGCCACGCACCCCAGCAGGATCGCCGCCGCTAGTGCCAGTCTCCGCGGAGTCATTTGCCTTCACCTTGCGACGCCGGTGAGCCGACGAGTGGGCCGTCCGGTCCGGTTCCCGAGAGATACTGGCCACCCGCGCTGCCATCGCGCATCGGATGGATGACCAAGGTCACCTTGTCACCCGGCTTCAAGGTTCCGGGCCGCCAGCCGACGCGCGCCAGATGCTCCGGGCTCGTCATCTCAATGCTCCACTCTTCTTCGCTGCCACCTTCCGTCTTGACGAGCAGCTGGATGAAGACGTGGGGATTGGTCCAGCGGAAATCCTTGACGGTGCCCTGCAGCGTGACCGACTTCGACTGGTCGAACATCGCAAACGAATGGTGCGCAAGCGCCGAACTTGCCGTCAGCATTGCGGCGATGGCGATGAGGGTATAATTCAGCACCCTACTCATTTGTTCCTCCACAGGTCCGGAATTCCGTTTTCTTCCTCTCCAAGAAAGCGCAGCGTTATGCGTTGTCGCGTGCAGCTATACCTCTGAAGCCATCGTGTTCGTTTCGATCGCTCCGTTTCTATGTCGTTTGAGTTAGCGTGCGCCGGTGCAACTGGGACTCGATTTCAGTTTCATTGCTGCTTGTTGGGTGCCGGGTTGCTGGGCGCGGAGCTGGGTACGGGATTGCCGTTAACCCGAACATGGTAACCCGGCGGCACATGCGTCAGGGTATGCACGTAACGCAGCTTGCCCTTCTCTAGGCGAAAGAGGTGGGTATCCGGCAATCCGCCGACACCGAAAGTGCAGAACGCGACAACCGCTCCAATCGTTTCATCAACGACGAAGCGCCGCGCTACGATGTTGACGCCGCCGGCACGCCGACCGTGCAGCTATCGTCCGGGGCGCCTTTACCGGTGCGGATACCGCCTTCGGTACGGTTGCACGGGTATCCCCACGGCACCAGGTCGAGCTTCTTTTCCAAGAAAGCATCGAGGTAGGCATTGGCCGCAGCAACCAGGGTCTCGCGGCTATCGCGCTGTCCCGCCGGAATCACTCCCCAATCCTCAGCGGGCGACCACTTGTAGTAGTTATCGACGTTGAATAGCCAGTCGCCGTCCTGCGTTACAAGCGATTCGATCTCTGCGATTTTGTCGTGATTGATCCTGAGGCGCGTGCCGATGACGTACGGGTGGCTTTTGTCCGTAACGATCACTTCGGTAAATGTCTGACACGTTGCCGGGTCAATCAAGGTTCGATGAAAATCGATCTTCAGCGGTTTCTGAATGACACCCGATTTGATGTCGACGACCTGCATGTTTTCGATATAAGCAAGCCCGTTCGGCAGCGGCATGCCGGAAGGATCGCCCTTGCTTTGAGCCTCAATGTAGAGATTGGTGGCAGCTTGCAGGCCGTCGCGCGTGCAGGCCACCTGCGCGAAACTCGCCGCCGGCGCCAACAGTACTGCCGAGAGCACGATCCACTTACAAAGAATACGACTCATCGAACTCCTCCCATTTCATTTGTGGTTTGCGAGCGAGTCTACCACCGAATCACGGAGTCTGAACCGGCATCAGGGTACACCAAGTTCTCCGGCTGCTGGAGACGCTATGTGCTCGGGAGCGCTGATCGTCGTCTCGGTTTCCGAGCCCAATGGCCAAGTCCAGTACTGTCCGCTATCCGGCTAATCAGGAGTTAGCGAATTGCGGGCAATAGACTCGCAGCTTGTGGAAAAATGCCAGACGGAAAATGCAACACCTCGGCTATCCTTATGATCGAATCTGTTTCGCAGGAGGCTGACAATGGCGGAGACGATCCCCGAAAAATTTCTCGACCTGTTTCAGAAGCGGGCGTTCGCGAATCTGGGGACGATCATGGGCGATGGGAGCCCGCAAGTCACACCCGTTTGGGTGGACTACGACGGCAAATACGTGCGGTTCAATTCTGCGCAGGGCCGCGTGAAAGACAGGAACGTGCGCCGTGATCCGCGTGTATCGCTCTCGATCCTCGATCCAGATAATCCCTACCGTTACCTGGCGATTCGAGGGCGCGTTGTGGAAATCACGCAAAACGGCGCCGACGAGCACATTAACAGCCTGTCGCAGAAATATCTGGGCCAGGCCGTATATCCCTTCCGCCAGCCGGGAGAGGTTCGCGTGCTGTATAAGATCGAGCCGGTGAAAGTGACCTCGTTGGGGTGAATCTTGACGCGCCGTACAACATGTCGGAGAGACTCCGAGATATCGGATATCCCGACTGGGCGAAAAATTCTCAACTCCTGATTAACGCCGTATCTCTAACGACGCCGGCCATTGCAAGAGCTTTTTGCTTTGCTTATCACTCGATTCGAGCACACCCGTGCGGCGGCGCACGAACCGCGTCTGTCTGTGTCGCTTCCATTCATCTGCGTCACCCGAACTTGCTCGGCCCGTCTGTCTTCATCAACTCGGTGTTGCCCACCAACCATCTCTTCGATCACCATCGACCATGATGAGTTATTCGAACTCCCCGTAGGGAGGCAGGTAGCCTAATCAACCGGCCGGTGACTCGTCGCACCATACCGCGTTCCAGGCATCCCTGCACAGGCGACACCACTGTTCTGCTGCTTCTGTCCACGACGACAGAACTCGTTATAGTTAATCTCGTTCCGCAACATGATCCACAGCCGAATCCCGAGCTTGCGAGCCACAGCCACTCTCGCCTTCCCCAGACCCTTCTGGACCAATTTGCGGCGGTAGAAACGCTGCAACTCCGGATCCCGGCGTACCGCGTGTGCTCCCGCCTCACCCCAGAGAAACCGCAGCAGCGGGTTGCCTTGTTTACTTAGCCCGCCGAACTTCTGTCGACCACCACTGGAGTATTCTCTCGGAATGATCCCCACGTAACTGGCCAACGCCTTACCGTCAGTGAACCGCCTCGGATCGCCTAGGAACACGTCCGTAGCCAGCGCTGTGATGGGCCCCACTCCTGGATGGGTCATCAGCAGCCTTGCTCCGGAACGCTGGCCTGCTTGCTCTTCCACTCGCTGGTTCAGTTTCTCGATGTCCGATTCGAACTTCACGTACATCGCCTGCAATTCACTCCGCCGATGAGCGGTATGCGGAGCCAGCGGCAACGACGCGATCGTGTTTTGTCCGTCGCGGCTCCACAGAGAAGGGCCTCGTCGTAAGCCATTCGCCAAGGCTATCGCCTGCAGCGCATTTTGTATTCGCGTCCGCATCCGTACCCACTGATGACGGTGCCGCAGCAAGGCCCGCAGATCTTGCAGTTCCTTCGAAGGTAGCCAGATCGCTGGAAAGCGGTTTTCTACCAGCAGCGTCAGAATCAAATCGGCATCTCGCCGATCATGTTTCTGCTTCCGTGGTTCGGCTGCCCGAATCACTGCCGGATTACCGACCTGGCATTCGATCCCCAGTTCTTCCATCAGGTTTACAAACCACTGCATCGATCCAGTGGCTTCGATCCCCACCCGCACCGGGCGTGGAAGCGTGGAATAAAACTCCCGCACGATGTTGCCTTCGTGCGTCAAAGTCATTTTCACGACCTCCCCCGTCGTGGTGTCCAGCATTGCCAACGTTTGCTGGCGAGCGTGCAAGTCACATCCTATAATTCGCATCTCGGCCTCCTTCGGTCCGAGCACTGTTGGGGTGAACACCGAACAGTCTACTCGGACCGTCGCGAGGCCGACGTCGTTATGGCATCAACCGGACAAGTCCCCCCGGCTACCCGACGGTACCCTCCACCAATTGCCCAATATCCCCTGTTGAATTTGGCCCGTAAGTGGTTGACTTCGCGCGGTCGAAATTCGCAAGTCCTCTTGCTCGCACATGTTTTCGGACCACCTCCTAGCCGACTCGGGAGGATACTTTGCCGTGATTGACACGGTGTTTTGCTTCATGAATCGGTGAAACAAGGCGCGGAACTCTGTGCGCTACACTGCCGTGCTACAGTTGACTTCGTGCGACCCGAGATCGAGCAAGTCGTTGAACTAATCCAGCGAAAAGACCCGAAGTCTCTGGAAGAAGCGCTGGCTTTGCTACAGAACACAGTCTTTTCCTTCAGCATGAAGGTGTGCGGGCAGCGGCAAGATGCCGAAGACACCATGCAGGAAGTGCTTCTCAAATCGATTCCCAACCTGCCAAAGTTCGACAGCCCCAAGGCTCTGATGGTTTGGCTTTACAAGGTTGCCAAAAACCGTTGTCTGATGAGCCGACGCAAGAGCAAATTTGCTCCCAAGGAAGACCTCTCCCTCGAAGAACTGATGCCCGACCGTCACGAATTGCAGAAGCTATCCGACAATCCCGATGGGACGCCCGAGACCTCGTTGTTGCGTCGCGAGAATGCGAAGCGTCTTCGGGAAGCGGTGCGCAAACTGCCGCCGGAATATCGTCTGATTCTCGTGCTGCATGACATGGAGGAGTTGTCCGATGGGGACGTCGCCGAAATCACGGGCCTCCGGCCAGGCACAGTCCGCGTGCGGCTGCACCGGGCGCGGCTCTTCGTGCGAAAAGAATTGGCCAAACAGGATCGGCATCGCATGCCCCGTCGAGCGGTGAAACCCTCCGGTGAAAAGCACCTCTCAGCACTGCCTCGCCAACGGCGCTGCAAGGAAATATTCGCTGAACTTTCTGACTACCTCGACGACGAGCTTGATGATTCCCTTTGCGAAGAACTGGAAAAGCACATGCATGGCTGCGAGCCGTGCCTCGCATTCCTCGCCAGTCTCGAGAAATCGATCGAACACTGCCGTCATGCGCCCAACGAATTGCCCGACCCGAACGCCGCTGCAAAACTCAGACGCGACCTCCTGTCTCAGTACCACGATCTGATGGCGACGGTCGCGAAACCCGGCAAGACCGCGTAAGTGGTACGCAGCGCACCGCTTAAGCTCTCTCCGATTGCCAGCTTTTTTCTGTAACAAATCTCGCTCGCGTGCATTCTTTCATCTGACTTCAGAGAAAGGGTCGTTCCGATGGCGGACGTACAAACCCGTCATCTAGCGAAGGGGAAGAAGAAATGCTGAACAATGTTGGAGGAGTGGATCGAGGTATTCGCATAATTCTCGGAATTGCACTGCTGGTTTTGGGTTTCCTACATGTTGTCACGGGAACCTTCGCGATTGTCGCATACATCGTCGGCGCGGTCGCCCTTGTCACCGGCCTGGTTCGATTCTGCCCTGCGTGGTCCGTTTGTGGCATCAACACGAGCACGGCGAAACCGAAGTGACGTCCGCCGCAGTGCGCCATGCCAGATGTCGAATGAAACCTACAGTGGGCGGGGAAAATGATGGCGCAACTCCGGTAGCAAGCCCGAAGGAGGTTTGACTCAAATGGCACGCGTCGTGGTCCTGGGTGCTGGCATTTCCGGCCATACGGCTGCGGCTTTCCTCCGAAAGTGGCTGGGAATAAATGACGAGGTGGTGGTGGTATCTCCGCTTCCTCGTTACAACTGGATTCCATCGAACATCTGGGTGGGCGTCGGCTTACTAAGACAGGAGCAAGTAGTCTTTCCGCTCGCCCCCGTTTACCGCAATCACGGCATCGAGTTCAAGCAGGCGCGCGCACTGGCGCTTTATCCGGAGGGCACAGATACCAACGCTTCTCCCGCTGTCGAGATCGAGTGGACACTCGAGGGTAAAGCGGGCGAGCGAGAGCGCGTGAACTACGATTTCTTGATCAACGCCACTGGCCCGAAGCTTAATTTCGGCGCAACTCAGGGATTGGGGCCAGAGAAGCACAGTCTCTCCGTATGTACCGCCGAGCACGCGCGGGAGACCGCTCGTGTCTTTCTCGAACAGATCGAGCGGATGAAACGTGGTGAGCGGAAGCGCTTCGTCGTCGGCACCGGGCACGGGACCTGTACGTGCGAAGGAGCAGCGTTCGAATACGCCGTCAATTTGGAATTTGAGCTCCGCGCCCATGGAGTTAGGGATAGAGCGGAGGTCATCTATCTCTCGAATGAATATGAACTTGGGGATTTCGGCATGGATGGCCTGCGAATCAAGCGTTCC
This sequence comes from uncultured Acidobacteriota bacterium, assembly GCA_963715685.1. Lineage (GTDB taxonomy): Bacteria > Acidobacteriota > Terriglobia > Acidiferrales > UBA7541 > Palsa-295. The sequence continues at coordinate 1,187,642 of OY970264.1, forward strand.
GGTTACGTGACGCCAAGCAACATCTTTACCGAATCGCTGTTCGCCGAGCGCGGCATCGACTGGATTACGCGTGCGCACGTCAAGAAAGTGGAAAGCGGTCGCGCCTACTACGAGAATCTGGAAGGGGAGGACCGGGAAATCTCATTCGATATGGCCATGCTACTGCCGCCTTTTTCAGGAGTGGGCCTGAAGGCATTCGACCGCAAAGGGGAGGACATCACGCCGCGCGTGTTCGCACCTAGTGGTTTTATGAAGGTTGACGCCGACTACCTACAGAAACCCTACGAAGAGTGGCGGGCGCGCGACTGGCCGCGCTATTACCAAAGTCCCGCCTTCAAGAACCTATTCGCTGTTGGAATAGCATTCGCGCCGCCACATCCGGTCTCGCGCCCGCGGGTGAATCCTCGCGGTACTCCAATTTTTGCAGCACCGCCGCGCACCGGGATGCCTTCCGCCATGATTGGCAAGGCGGTAGCGCACAGCATCGCGGACATGATTCGTGGCAGCGACAAGCCAACGCACACAGCCTCAATGGCGGAAATGGGCGCGGCCTGCGTCGCTTCGGCGGGCGCAAACCCGTTCACGGGAACCGCAGCTTCGATGATTGTCTTCCCGATCGTACCGGACTACGAACGATATCCGGAATATGGTCGCGATTTGGATTACACCATGGGGGAGATCGGCCTTGCTGGACATTGGATCAAGATCCTGCTTCACCACATGTTTCTTTACAAGGCCCGCCTGCGGCCAGGCTGGTCGCTGATTCCGGAGTAAGCGATGACCGAGCAAGTATCTGAATACACGCAACAGAAACCGCAAATGAAGCCTAGCTTTTACGCCACGAAGCCAACCGGCATGACCCTGTTCATGCGCACGTTTTTCCCATGGCAAGTTTGGCGATTCGCGTGGATCAATCTCAAAATGCTGGTCATCATCCGCAGGAGCCACAGGAGCCATTAGTCGCTCTTTCCAGTATCAGAAAATTCCTGTCGGCCGCTTTTCAAACTCTGAACGGACAAGACGGCGACAATCGGTAGTGAGGATCAGTTCCTCTTCGGCTAGAGCAAGATCACACCGGCCATGATCAAGCACAAGGACGATATCGCAACCACGATCCACAGAATCACGCCTTGCAACAGAGGGCGCACACCGACGCGCTTCAATGTAGCGCCGGAGAGCCCCGTACCGATCAGGAAAAGCGTGGCGGTGAGGCCCAGCTTCCCGAGATGGCTCAGAGTGCCGGACACACCCTTTAAGGATGGCACATACGTGTTCAGGACGGCGGCAAGGCAAAAAAACAGAATGAACCACGGCCAGCGGATGCGGCTCTTCGACCGCGTCAATACCGCCGCGCCCGCGGAAACAGGCACGATCCACAAGGCGCGCGTCAGCTTGACCGTTGTCCCGACAACGAGCGCTACGGCTCCGAAACGCGACGTAGCGCCGACGACGGAACTTGTGTCGTGAATCGCCAGCGCTGACCAGAGGCCAAACTGCTGCTGGGTTAAATGAAGGGCCCAACCGATAGCGGGGAAAATCAGCAGTGCGATCGAATTCAAAACGAATATCGTGCCGAGAGAAACCGCCGTCTCCTCCTGGTCAGCATTGATGATCGGCGCGACCGCAGCGATGGCGCTTCCACCGCAGATCGCGGTACCGGCGGTGATGAGAAAGGACGTCTTTTTCTTCACACCCAGTAGACGGCCCACGAGCAAGCCGAAACATAGCGCGAACGCAATGCCTCCGGCCGTGTAGACAAGCCCGCTCTTTCCCGCCTGCAGCACGTCGTGCAGGTCCATTCCAAAACCCATGCCGACCACGGAGGCCTGCAGGAGAAACTTGGAAAGATTCTGGCTGTCGATGTGATACGGGTGAAGGAACGAGAAGCCGTAGGCAAGGCCCAGCAAGAGAGCCAGCGGCGGCGAGATCACGCCCGTAGCGCAGAGAATCAATCCCACAAAGAAGAGCGTCTTGCTGCTCAAACATCCCCCCGGAGGCAGAGCCGCAAAAAAGGGGTACTGATCTGCGCCTGCCAGCCAGAGGCAAGTATCGAAGCGTGAAGCGACGCTCGTCCAAGCAGCAATCCTTATGAGTCTTCAGCCTAGCTTATCGGGAGTCTTGCGACGGATCGGCGGAACGAGCGCGGATGTCACGCAAGTAATGGAGAAAAGCGCCGGCCAAGCCGCCAGGCTGGGGGCCGGGCAACCGGATGATGGAAAATCTGCGGCGGATGCGGAGACCCTCGACGCGGCCGATTTGAAGCGTCCGGAGTTTGAGTTCCTTCTGAATGGCGCGCGCCGAAACGAAACCCACGCCGAGTCCCGCTTCCACGACTGCCTTGATAGCCTCCGTGGAATCGAGTTCCATGGAAATGTGGAGTTTCTTCAGCGGAACTTGGGCCTTTCGCAATGCGGCTTCCACCACGCGGCGCGTTCCTGAGCCCTGCTCGCGAAAGATCATCGTCTCGGCGGCCAATTGATCCAGTGAAATAGCCTGGCCGGTCCACTCATGCTGGGCCGGAAGAATCAATACGATCTCATCGGCGAGAAACAACTCCGCCCTGACTCCTCTGCGCATCACGGGACCTTCCACCAGCCCGAGCGGAATGCTCCCTTTCAAGAGCGCATCCACAACCTGCAAAGTGTTGCCGCTCACAACGGAGAGAGAAGCCCGCGGATACATCCGCCCGAAATCCCCGACTAGCTTCGGCAGGAGATATTGCGCAATGGTTGTGGACGCGCCAATGTCCAACTCACCGCTTTGCACGCCGCTCAGGGTCGCGAGGTCCTGCTCGGCCGCTTTGGCCAAGGCCGCGAGCTTGGTCGCATGCCTCAGAAGATGCCGGCCAGCCTCAGTGAGAACGATCCGATTCCCGCTGCGGTCGAAAAGCCGGATCGAAAGTTCTTCTTCCAGCACTTTGATTTGAAGGGTGACGGCAGGCTGAGTCAAAAGAAGCGCCTCGGCCGCCTCCCGGAAATTCAGCTTTTCAGCAACGGTGCGGAATACCTTGAGGCGGAAGTTCTCGATGGCCATGTGTTTCGAGTCCCTCCCAATCTCCGTAGGACCGTCGGGACACTCCATCTTATTCCTGCCGTTCTCTTTTTTCCTGTAACAGATTCGAATTCTCCGCATTTATTCATTTAGCTCCGAAAGACCGGAGCCTGCGGGAGGACCAATGATCACTGCTAAAGTCGTGCTGACTCAACCACTTAAGGCGGAGCGCCAGTTTGCCGCGACGACCGGCAGCGAACACCACTTGCTGCTCGACGATGCGGCCGGGGGCACCGGTCCCAAGCCCATTGAGCTGGTGGCAGTGGCACTGGCAGGCTGCACGGGATTCGATGTGATTACCGTGCTGCGGCAGAAGTTCCACCAAAAGGTGACGGGCTACGAGGTGCGAGTGGAAGCCGATCAGGCGGAACGTCCGCCTCAGGTATTCACGGCGGTACGTATCCATCACGTGGTTACGGGATTTGAAATCGATCCCGCCGCGATCGAGCAAGCCATCCGTTTATCGGAGGAGAAGTATTGCTCGGTAGGCGCGATGGTGAAGCAGACAGCTGAGCTGCACACCACGTACGAGATCGTCGAAGAGAAAACGGAGTGGGCGAAGCCGGCTCTGGCGGACGTCCAAAGATGAGCACTGCTGGTCCGACGCCACATACGAGGATGTGGTGTTCCCCGTCACAGACTATCCGCCGCGCCAAGCAGGACGATGTATAAATCGTGGCACGCATTTTCCGTGAAAGGCGCTGGTTCTATGAACTTTGATACTGCCTTCCGATCGGCGCTAGTTATCGTGTTGGCTATGCTACTGGCGCCATTTCTCCCGAATCTCGTTTTCGCACAGCAGACACAGGAACCGTCCCCTCTCACGCTTCAACAGGCGGTCGATATCGCGCTTGAGAAGAACCCCGAACGCAAGGCGGCGCTCGCCGACACCAAAGCTGCTTCTGCTGACGTGAAGGGAGCTCGATCCTTTCTCCTGCCGCACGCCACTTTGTCCGAAACGGCAACCATTGGAAACGACCCTGTGTACGTCTTTGGCAGCAAACTGCGACAGCAGCGGTTCACAACGGGAGACTTCGCGCTCAACGTCCTGAACACTCCAGCTCCCTTCGGCAACTTCGCGACGCGCATCGGTGGAACGTGGAATCTGTTTGATTCGCTTGCGAGCTGGCATTCGGTGAGTCGGGCAGAGCGGGTGAAAGATGCCGCCGGGCATCAACTTGAACGTACTGACCAGGAAATTATCTTCCGCGTTGTGGATTCCTACTACGGCGTGCTGCTGGCCAAGAAGCAACTCGACGTGGCCGAGCAAGCAATGAAGACGGCGCAGTCCATTCTCGACCGAAGCAAAAATCGCTTCGAAAGCGGCGTGGTCGTGGAATCCGACTATCTGAGCGCCCAGGTACGGTCGGCGACGCGAAAGCAGGAACTCATTCGCGCCCAAAATAACGTGGCGCTGGCGCGGGCACAGTTGAGCACGTCGATGGGCATATCCGCGGAGACTGAATTCGATCCAGCTGAGGCCCTCGCAGAGAAAAACCTTCCACCAACGGCGCTTGATGATCTGGAAAAACAAGCTGTGGATAGGCGCCCCGATCTGAACCGCATCCGCTCGGAGGAAGCGGCGCAGCAGCAGAGCGTGTCGATCGCGAAATCGTCATTCGGTCCGCGGGTAAATGCCTTTGGAGGGTGGGAGGCCGACAACCCGACTCTGCTTGCCGGAGGCGGCGGGAATAGCTGGTTGGCCGGGATTGAGGTCCAATTCGATCTTTTCGACGGCGGCGCCAAGCGGGCTCAGCTTTCCCATGAGCGAGCGGTGGAGGAAAAAGTTTCAGCCGTAAAGGAAATGGCTACCGACGCGATTCAGCTCGAAGTCCGTCGCGCTTATTATGACCTGGACGCCGCCCGTCAACAGGTGGACGTGGCTCGCGCAACGATCGCTGAGGCGCAAGAAAGCCTGCGCATCAATCAGGACCGCTACGACTCAGGTCTTTCGACGATTACTGATCTGCTCGCCGCGGAAGAAGCCGCACGGCGCAGCCAGACAGATTATTGGGAAGCTTTATATCGCTATCACACCGGCTACGCCAACCTTGAATTGGCCAGCGGAACTTTGGATCCCCAATCTCCCGTGGTGATGCCATGAATCTCAAGAACCAAGCAACGGTAGCCATCCTTCTGCTGCTTGCAGGTTTGAGTGGATGGGTGTCCGGATGTTCGCACGAAAATCGTAGCGAGCCCGCAGCGCCCGAGACGGTGAGCAACGTTTCGGTTATAGTCGCCCAAAGGACGACCTTACCAGACTGGCTTGAAGCTGTCGGAAGTGTGCAAGCTGCACAAACGACTCAAGTGTCCAGCCAGATGATGGGCAACATCGTTGAGATCCGTGCGCATGAAGGCGACCGGGTGCAGAGCGGACAGGTACTGGCGGTAATCGATGATGCGCAACCTCGATCGGGCGTCGACCAGGCCACGGCTGCCTTGGCCGCAGCGGAGAAAGAAGTTTCCGCCGCCGATTCGGACTTGGCACTTGCTCAAGCAACGCTGACGCGCTATCAGCAACTTTACGAGAAGAAATCGGTCAGTCCGCAGGAATTCGACGAGGTCAAAGCCCGCTATCAGTCTGCTGAGGCACGGCGTGATATGGCGCGGGCAGGGCAGGCGCAAGCGAATGCCGCGCTAGCTCAAGCTAGAACTGCGCTCGGTTACACGCGCATTCGCGCACCATTTGCCGGCGCGGTGACGGAAAAGAAGGCCGATGCAGGCACGCTTGTTTCGCCCGGCATGCCGATCTTCACCATCGAAGACACGCGCAGCTATCGGCTCGAAACTCAGGTAGACGAAAGCGACATCCGCCTCGTCCATATTGGGCAGGCCGCCCCAGTGACGATTGACGCCTTGGGGAATATTCAGCTTTCCGGCAAGGTGGTGCAAATCGTTCCGGCAGCCGATCCCGCCAGCCGCAGTTTTCTCGTGAAAGTCGAATTACCCTCTGATGCGCGTCTCCGCTCTGGCCTGTTCGGGCGCGCGCACTTCCCTCGCGGCGAGCGGCCAGCGATTCTGATTCCACAGACCTCCATTGTGGAGCGAGGGCAACTCCAGGGCGTCTACGTGCTCGACGCGAACCAAATAGCGGGATTGCGTTACGTCACCCTCGGCACGAGCATCGGCGAAAAGGTGGAAGTTCTCTCGGGGTTGCAAGACGGGGACAAGATCGTGGCCGCACCCGGAGATCGTGAATTGGGCGGCAAACGAATCGCAGTACAGCAATGAGCGACACGTCAACCAAGCCGGGTAACCCCACTCACATCCTGCGACTAGCCGGCAAGATTGCGCATATTTTCATTCAGTCCAAGCTGACACCTCTGGTCATCGTGGGTGCTCTTCTGCTTGGAGCTTTCAGCATCCGGCAGACGCCGCGTGAGGAAGAACCGCAGATCGCCGTCCCAATGCTGGACGTCTTCGTCCAGATGCCGGGGGCCTCAGCCGAAGAAGTAACACAGCGCGCCACGGTGCCGATGGAAAACCTTCTCCGCGAAATACCCGGAGTTGAGTACATCTACTCCATCAGCCACCCAGGACTGAGCATGGTTATCGTGCGCTTCTACGTGGGCACGAATGAAGAAGATGCGATCGTCAAAACGTACAACAAGCTCTACTCGAATTTTGACCGGATCCCACAGGGAGTTTCGCAGCCGATCATCAAGGTACGTTCGATTGATGATGTGCCGATTCTCGCTCTGACGCTTTGGGGCAAGAACTACGACGCTTATCAATTGCGGCGTATTGCCGCAGAACTGGAACATTCGCTGAAGCAGTTGGACGACGTTTCCGAAACGACCGTCATCGGCGGGCAGCCCCGAAAGTTGCGCGTTGTGCTGGACACTCAGCGACTTTCGGCGTACGGCCTTACACCGAGTTCCGTTGTCGCGCAGCTCGGGGCGGCGAACACACGCACTCAAGCCGGAGACTTTGCGCGCGATAATCAAGAATTCCAGGTCGAAGCAGGCAACTTTTTCACGCGCCCGGAAGAACTGCAACAAGTCGTAGTAGGAGTTCACGCAGGCCGACCAGTGTACCTCCGGGATGTGGCGGAAAAGATCGAGGACGGTCCAGCGGAACCCGACAGCTACGTCATGTTCGCCAGCGCAAAGGGAACAACTGGAACCACGGCAAATGCAGAATATCCAGCCGTGACAATCACGTTGGCCAAGCGTAAAGGCGCGAACGCCACGCTGATTGCCGAGAATGTTCTGCACAAGATCGACTCTCTTCGCGGCAACACGCTGCCAACCGATTTGAACGTCACCGTCACACGCAACTATGGCGAGACGGCCAAGGACAAATCGGACGAACTCCTCAAGCACCTCTTCCTTGCCACGATTTCCGTTACGTTGCTTATCGCGTTGGCGCTGGGCTGGCGTGAATCGGGTGTCGTTCTGCTGGCCATCCCTGTAACGCTCGCTCTGACTCTCGCCATCTTCTACTTATTCGGGTACACGTTGAATCGCGTCACGCTTTTCGCGCTGATTTTCTCCATCGGCATCCTGGTAGACGATGCCATCGTCGTGGTCGAAAACATCGTTCGACATTTCCGGCTGCCCGAAAACCGTGGGCGCTCACTCGCCGACGTTGCGGTCGAGGCGGTGGACGAAGTCGGTAACCCAACGATCCTTGCCACGTGCGCCGTAATCGCGGCCATTCTCCCAATGGCATTTGTGCGTGGACTAATGGGTCCTTACATGCGACCGATTCCGGTCGGCGCTTCGGCAGCCATGGTGTTCTCGCTGCTCGTCGCTTTTGTGGTTTCGCCTTGGGCTGCGTTGCGGCTGCTGCGCCATTACGCAGTTCGCCCGGAGTCCGGGCATGAGGCCGAAAGTTGGACCACGCGGCTCTATCGCCGCCTGATGAATCCTCTGATCCAGAAACCGACGCGGAGATGGATTTTTCTTGGCGGCGTAATAGTGCTGCTCGTGGCGGCTGTAGCGTTCATCCCGCTCAAGTGGGTGCAGGTCAAAATGCTCCCCTTCGACAACAAGAGCGAGTTTCAGGTAATCATCGACATGCCCGACGGAACGCCGCTTGAACAGACCGCTCGGGTGGCACAGGCATTGGGGAGCTACCTGGGTCAGCAGCCCGAAGTCATCAACTACCAAATCTATGCCGGGACCTCGGGACCCTACAACTTCAACGGCCTCGTGCGGCATTACTTCCTGCGCAACCAGCCCAACCAAGCGGATATCCAGGTCAACCTTCTGTCTCGACACGATCGCAAGGCGCAGAGCCACGAAATTGCCCGCAGGTTGCGGACGGACTTGGACAAGATTGCCGCTCCGTTCGGCGCACGCATCAAGGTCGCCGAGGTTCCGCCCGGTCCGCCGGTGCAGCAAACTCTCGTGGCGGAGGTGTACGGACCGGACTACAAGGGGCAGACGGAACTCGCCGCAAAGATAAAGAATATTTTCCAACAGACACCGGGCGTGGTGGACGTCGACTGGTATGTGGAAGATCCGCAGAAGAAGTACGACATGAAGGTGGACCTCGACAAAGCTGCGCTGCAAGGCGTCTCTGCAGCAGAAGTTACACGCACGGTCCAGATAGGTCTGGGCGGAGCCTCGGCGGGACTACTGCACGATCCTACATCGCGGGAAGATGTCCCAATCGAAGTACGTTTGTCGCGATCAGACCGCTCCGGCATCGAGGATCTGGAAAATCTGAAGTTGCCCACTCCCGCAGGCGCGCAGGTTTCTCTCCGCGAAGTCACAAGCACTCAGGAGACCACGATTGATCAGAGCGTTTATCGCAAGAACCTGCGACCAGTGGTCTACGTCACGGGCGACGTTGCGGGTGAGATCGAAAGTCCGGTGTACGCCATCCTCAACATGAGCGATGCGATCGACAAAATCCAATTGCCCGACGGCTATCACGTGAAGCAGTACTCCGGCACGACGCTGCCAGACCGCACGGATCGATACTCGATGAAATGGGACGGCGAGTGGCACATCACGGTCGAAGTCTTCCGTGACCTTGGCTTGGCCTTCGCTGCCGTGTTGGTGCTGATTTACGTGCTGGTCGTGGGTTGGTTCCGCTCGTTCAAGACACCTCTGGTGATCATGGCGCCGATTCCGCTGACGCTCGTCGGTATCTTGCCCGCTCATGCGCTGATGGGGGCATTCTTCACCGCTACCTCGATGATTGGCTTCATCGCCGGTGCAGGAATTATCGTTCGGAATTCGATCATCCTCGTGGACTTCATTGAATTGCGCCGCTCGCATGGAATGTCGCTCGAACAGGCCGTTGTCGATGCTGGAGCAGTGCGTTTCCGCCCGATGCTGCTGACGGCTGCCGCAGTTGTGGTAGGCGCGAGCGTGATTCTCTTCGACCCGATTTTCCAGGGGCTGGCGATTTCCCTGATGGCAGGGGAGGTCGCTTCGACGGTGCTTTCTCGAATGACGGTTCCGGTCCTTTACTACTTGAGTGAACGTGGCGGTGCAAAAAGTGTCCCGCCCGTTGGCAACAATCCTGTGCCCGCAGCAGATTGATTAGGAGGCCGTGCCATGAACGTAGAACGCTATATCCGATTGATTGCTGGTGCTTTCGTCCTACTCTCACTCGCATTGGGATACTGGGTAAATCCGTATTGGTTTTTGTTCACGGCCTTCGTAGGCTTGAACCTATTCCAATCGGCTTTCACAAACTGGTGCCCTATGATGACCATCCTTCGCAAAGTCGGTGTGAAGGCATAAGATCTAATACGTCTATGGCAAAAGGTGGCGCTTGTCATCTACCTCAACAGAGGCTCGATTACTCTCGGTATCAAAACTGAAGATCGCCTTTGGTAGTCTTGTCGTCATTCAGGACCTGAGCTTCGAGGCGCGTGCAGGAGATTGCCTGGCGGTCATAGGGCCGAATGGCTCCGGGAAGACCGTCTTACTCAAGGCGCTGATGAATCTTATCCCTTATGAAGGTGAAATTCGATGGAGCCACGGGGCTCGGCTCGGATACGTGCCGCAGAAAATTGCTGCAGATCGACAGCTACCCCTCCACTTGAGAGACCTCCTGGAGGCAAAGGCCACTTTTCTTAAGCTGCCGGGGGCAGAGCTGGAGCAGGTGTCCTCCGAGGTTGGCCTCACACGAGAACTTCTAAACACGAGCATCGGGCACCTTTCGGGCGGACAGTTTCAAAAGGCACTGATTGCCTTCGCATTGTTAGGACAACCGAATGTGCTCCTCTTCGACGAGCCGACCGCAAGCCTAGATGAGTTGACCGAGGAACGCGTCTACGAGTTGCTCCACTCGCTGCAAAAGGATAAAGGCATGACGGTCATTCTGGTGTCCCACGACCTGAGCGTTGTCTATCGTTACGCCAACATGGTTTTGTGTCTCAGCAAAGGGAAGCCCTGCATGGGTCCTCCAAAAGAGATTCTGACTCCGGCAATGCTTGAAGGTCTCTACGCGGCACCGCCCAAGTATTACCGTCACATCGAAGACCACTTGAAAGGCTGAGTCAAGAGTCACGAATCCCGAGGGAGCTATCAACATGCCTGAAGGCCAAGGCTTTCTCTTCTTGTTGGCGCTCTTTTTCGCGCTGGCTGCGGGTCTCGTCGGTTGTTTTGCTCTAATGAAACGAATGGTTCTGGCTAGCGATGTGATTTCTCACTTAGCCCTCCCAGGGCTCGGTGTTGCGTTTCTTCTGAAGATGAACCCGTTGGTCGGCGGCGCCACAACTTTGTTTCTCGGAACGATCTTGGTGTGGCGACTCCAAAAGAAGACGGGTTTGGCTACCGACGCCGCGATCGGCGTAGTCTTCGCGGCGGGTCTAGCCATCGGCGCGGCAGTGACCCCGCGGGAGGATCTCATTGAGGCTCTCTTTGGCGAATTGCAACAGGTCTCCCTTCTCGGGTTTCTTCTAGGCTTTGCGACTACGCTATTTGTGGTCCTTTCCGTCTTTTTTCTCAAGGACCGCCTAGCGCTCAGTGTCTTCTCGCAGGATTTGGCTGCGGCAACTGGCGTGAAGGTCGGTCGAGTTGATCTCTACTTTCTTCTGCTCTTCAGCCTGACCATCCTCGTTGGTCTGCGTTTTATGGGGACGCTGCTCGCCAGCGCGTTGATCATCTTGCCTGCGGCGACGGCTCGGCACTTAACCGACAAGCTTTCGCACTTCCTCCTCGTCTCCTCGGCCGTCAGCCTCGTCTCGGTCGTCGCGGGATTCCTGCTGAACATATTTGTTCTTAGGCTTTCGACAGTTGGGCCGACGATTGTCATCTTCTCCGCGCTGTTGTTTGGTTTGAGTCTGATCAAGAAAAGAACGTGAGATACCAGGCACTAACTCGGTCCGCCTGGCCGGATGTGACCGGACCGAGCGTAGCACTCCGAATGAGAGAGTTTGTATCGCAGCCATCGGCTGTGAAATCGAGTTTGGTGGAACTAGGGGGTCATAAGCCGCCAGTGGACTATACTCGAGTGCGGCCCGCAAAATCCGCCTTCACGAAGCGGTGTCCTATGATGACAATCCTTCGCAAAGTCGGTGTGAAGGCATAAGATTTAAATACGTCTATGGCAAAAGGCGGCGCCCACGAGATCCCGCAGGTGGATGAAGCGTACGCGGATTTCGTCGCTCGGTACCCGCGCTACGTCAACACAACCTTGCTGGACAAGCTGCGCGCGACCGAGTATCGCCGGCTGGACGAACGCCATCAGGTCTACCTCGACTACACCGGCGCTTCTCTCTACGCCGAGTCGCAACTCCACCAGCACTTCGACATGTTGCGTTCCGGCGTTTTTGGCAATCCCCACTCCGCCAACCCTACCTCGGTGGCGATGACGGAGCATGTCGAACGTGCCCGCAGCTATGTGCTGAGTTATTTCAACGCTCGTGCGGACGATTATATTCTCGTCTTCACGCAAAACGCCTCCGCGGCGCTCAAACTGGTTGGAGAGTCATATCCGTTTGCACTAGGTAACCGCTTCCTGCTTACCTTCGACAACCACAACTCCGTAAACGGAATCCGGGAATTCGCGCACGCTAAAGGTGCCACTGTCGCCTATGCGCCGCTTGTGACACCAGGGCTGCACTTCGACATGGCCCGTCTCGATGCCTTGCTGGATCAGGCTGATTCGGCCCATCACAATCTGTTCGCTTATCCCGCGCAATCCAATTTCTCCGGCGTCAAACACCCACTCGACCTCGTGGCCAGAGCGAAGACTAAAGGCTGGGACGTGCTGCTCGACGCGGCGGCTTTCGTGCCGACAAACCGTCTCGACCTGACCGCCGTGCAGCCAGACTTCGTAAGCGTTTCCTTTTACAAGATGTTCGGTTATCCAACGGGCGTCGGCGCCCTGCTCATTCGCCGCTCGGCTTTCGCAAAGCTGAAGCGTCCGTGGTTCGCTGGCGGGACGATTAACTTTGCGTCGGTTCAGGGTCAGGCTCACGTGCTGTCCCCCAACGAAGCTGCTTTCGAGGACGGCACGCTGAATTACCTCTCCATTCCCGCCGTGGAAATTGGTCTGCGCCACCTCCAAGCGATCGGCTTAGAGGTGATCGCCGAACGTGTCCGCTGCCTCACGGGATGGCTCCTCGATGAATTACTGGCTCTGCGGCACAGCAACGGCCGGGCCATGGTCCGCATCTATGGGCCCGCAACAACGGAAAACCGCGGCGGCACTGTGACCTTCAACCTCTACGATCCGCAGGGACATCTTCTGGATTACCGGCGCGTAGAAGAACTGGCCGGTGAAGAAGGGATATCGCTGCGCACGGGGTGCTTCTGCAATCCTGGCGCGGGAGAGATGGCCGAAGGACTAACTGAAGAGGACATGCAGGCCGGACTAGCGATGGGACGCGACGTCAATCTGCTCAGTTTCGTGCGGTTGATGCAAGACCGAAGCCACAAGAGCGCTGGTTCCATTCGTGCGTCCATCGGCCTGGCCACGAACTTTCCCGATGTCTTGCGCTTTCTGCGTTTCATCGCTGGCTTCCGCGATCAGACGCGGCTGACGATCGGAGATGTCAGCTTCGACATCGAGTCCTGCCGCATCATTCGTGACGGAAGTTAGCTGCTGGTGTATTCATGGCGAACGCCGAGCTTGAACGGTTATCCCTATCAAAAACTCCGTTCTCGTCGAATGAGCCGAAATAGAGCGGCAGCTATTCATGGCTCGCTCATTCAACGGCAGAGGTACCGCGTTCTTCGTCAGTCGCCGCTGCCTGAGCGCAGGCGGTAGTTTCGCAACTTCAGTCTATTTCTTCTTCTGCGTATCTTTTTCCAGCGCCTGCAGCTCCCGGGCCAGTTGTTCGGCCTGTTCTCGAAGACGGCTGAGGCGCTCGGTGAGTGCGGGCAAGTTCTGTTCGCTGGCCGCCGAGGCCGGAGTAGCCGCGGGAAGAGCCGGTCCCGGAGGCGCAGTACCACCTGTAAGTTCGGCAAGGGCCTCGCTGAAAGTATCCCGATAAATCAACCGGTCACCCATGGCCAGTACGATCTTTTTGAGCTGCGGCATACGGGCTTCGCCGGCCTGGATGTAAATGGACTCGACGTAGAGGAAGCCGCCACTGACGGGCAGAGCAATGATGTTTCCGCGCAGAACGTGCGAGCCCTGCTGGTTCCACAAGGTCAAATCCTTGGAGATGTTCTGGTCCTGGTCAATGCGCGATTCAATCTGCATCGGGCCGTACATCAGTTGCTGTTTCGAGAGTTGAAAATAAACCAGGTCCCCTAATCGATCTCCGTCGCAGCGCGCAGCCATCCACCCAATCAGGTTGTCTTTGCCCCGAGGGGTGAAAGGCAGGATCAGCAGGAACTCGGGTTCTTTCTCTCCAGGCAGGGTGGCCACTACGTAGGTGGGCTGCATGGATTCGGGCTGTCCAGACTGGCCCGATAGGGTATGCGCGACCTCCCAGATGTCTTCCTTGTTGTAGAAGACTTGTGGATCGCGCATGTGAAAAATACGATAAGCCTCGGCCTGTGCGCGAAAAAGAACCTCAGGGTAGCGGGCATGCCGGCGCAGGTCGGCGGGCATTTCGGACGCGGGCTGGAATAGTTTCGGAAACAGGTTCTCGTAAACCTCGATAATGGGGTCGCTCGGATCGAATACGTACAAAGACACTTTCCCGGTGTAGGCGTCCACCGTGGCCTTTACCGCATTGCGAATGTAGTTGGCGCCTTCGTCCACCCCGGTCACGGGGAGCGTCGCCGAGTACGGATGCGATAGAGAAGTCGTGTAGCCGTCCACCATCCATACCAACCTGCCGTCATCGGTAACCACTAAGTAAGGGTCGGGATCCCAATTCAAGAAGGGGGCCAGATGTGCCAGTCTTCCCTGCACCTTGCGGTAAATCATCATGCGGCTCTGTCCGGTGAGATAGCCCGTGAAAATCATGTTGGGCTCGCCCTGGGATATCGCGGCGGCGGTCTTTAGTAGGAAAGAGCCAATCGGAAAACCTCCAGTGCCCTGGTAGGTCGAATACTTATTCTGGTCGCCGGAAGGATAATCAAACTCCTCGCGGGCGGTGTGAACGAACACCGGATCCTGAGTGCTCTCGCCGTAGTAGATTTCCGGCCGGGTGAGCTGGAAACCAGGCGATTTGATTTCCGGCGGGGCGTTTTCGATGAGCAGGACAGGCAGGCCGTCGGGCGTAATCTTGTTGACCTCCGATACGACCACGCCAAAGCCATGGGTATAAATGAACCGCGGATTGACCCAGCTCTGGCTGGCCTCGGCGGACAACTGGTTCACGTCGATTTCGCGAGGAGACAACATTACCTGCTCGATGTGACCGTTGGGGAAGTAGCGGTCTACGTCAGTGTTGGGGAAGATGTAATACGGGCGCAGCGCCTGGATCTGGGTGATTGTTGCGCTGTAGGCGCCCAGGTCCCAAAGACGAATATTTTCGAGGAGCGTGGCGTCTTGCACGGCATCGACCGTCTGTTGCCCGCTAGCAGTGAACGGGCGCTCGGTGGAGCTCCGATTCAGGCCGAAGGCGGCAGTGGTGGCCTGAATATGGCGCTCGATGTACGGCCGTTCGATCGAGATCTCATTCGGTCGTACATACACGGCGCTAACGATGGCCGGAAGAGCCAGTTGCAGGACAAAAAAGGCGAGTACAACGACCGTCGCCTTCTTGTATCTCGATGTCCATGCGAGCGGGAGCGCCGCTAAGACAGCGATAATGAGGAGCCAGCGCAAAGGGAGCGTAACCTTGGCATCCACGTAATCGGCGCCGGTCATGAAGGCGTGAGAGTTGAACAGAAGATCGTAGTTGCCGAGGAAAAACAAGGCAGCGAGACCCAGTAGCAAAAGTGTGACGATGATGCGCACGAAGCCGCTGCGGCTGGCGCCTGGCAGCATCAACGCACGAGCCCCCCGATCAAGAGTCCTCAGGCCCCCGCCACTGATCCAGAACTGCCATCCCCGGGCAGTGGCCCAGAAGATCAGGGCGCAAAGGATCGCCAGCACAATCACAAACCAGACTACTTCCGAATAGAAAGGCAGATCGAACAGGTAAAAAGACAGGGGGCGCGAAAAAACCTGATCCCTCCACGCGTCGGGGGGCAGCGTGAGCCCACGCGACCCGAAAAAGCGCATGACCGTCCAGTAGTCAATTGAGGCCAAGGCGAAGAGTACCGCCGCGATCGCTAGCCCCACCGTAATCAAGCGGGAGTACAGGCGGAAGTCCCTTCGGCGGATCCCGCCGAAGTGCAGCCCCCGCGCATGAGCGATCCACAGCGCGATGAAGGCCACAAGTGCGCCCGCCGCGAAGGGTGCAATGCTGTACCACAGCATGCTGATCCAGGTACCAACTTGTCCGACCTCTTTCCACCAGTTGTATTCGATAATGAAATTGGCGGCGATGGTGATCGCCCAGAGGCTGAGCGCCAACAGCACCGCTAGCATCAGCAGGTTTCGAATCTTTGAAGGATGCATAAGAGATCGTCGGACCTTGAACAGCGGAGCCGACGCCAAGCAGAGAAAGCGTCGCTGGACTTGCAGGCCGATCGTGATCCTATCAGCCTCCGTGCTGCGTGTGAAGGGGGGCCGTACGCAGCGGTCGGCGATCAATGAGCCGTGGCCCGTCGAGGAGGATATAAGCCAAGCAATCTACGAGGCACCGCCGCTTTTCCCGCGCCTCTTACCGGCTCAACCCTCAAAGATATCGCGACCCCTGCCCCCTCCAAGAACGACCCGGCCAAACCCTTTTGACATACGGTGATAACGGTCACAGGAATGTCGGCGCTGCAATGGTATGGTGTTTTCGGGAAAGCTGTTTCGCGAGGCATCGAAAATCTGGGCCGTAGTGTGAGGCGAGATCATGGAACACGAGCACACCCACGAGGCCATCCGCCGACGACTTGCGGCCGGACCTCCCTACAGCTATCTCAGGGATTGGGTCTATGGCGGCATCGACGGCACCGTGACCACATTCGCGATCGTCTCGGGAGTCGTTGGGGCTCACCTGTTGCCGCGCATCATCCTGATCCTCGGCAGCGCCAATCTGGTTGCGGACGGTTTCGCGATGGCCGCGGGCAACTATCTGGCTACTCGATCGGAGCACGAGGAGTTCCACCACGCTGAAGCGGTTGAGCGCCGCCATATCGAGGCCGTTCCGGATGGTGAACGCGAGGAGGTACGCGAGATTCTGCGGGGACTCGGGATTGTGGGCGACCTGCTCGACCGGGCCGTCGCTGTGGTCACCGCGGACCGCGATCGCTGGGTGCGCATAATGGTCCGCGAGGAATATGGCCTGCCGGCTTCGGTGCGTTCCCCGTGGCGGGCGGCCGGGTCGACCTTTGGAGCTTTTCTTCTTTGCGGTCTAGTCCCGCTTGTCCCATTCGTGGCCGGTATGAAGAACGCCTTCTGGGTGGCCTCAGCGGCAACCAGTCTGATATTCGTCATGATCGGCGCGCTCAAAAGCCGATGGTCGATCCGGCCTTGGTGGTATTCCGCGCTCGGGACTCTTGCGGTTGGGGGCGGCGCTGCCGCTGTAGCCTACGTAATCGGCGCCTGGCTTCGCGACCTCACCCGTTGATCGGTGGCGAAATTACTTCTGCTGCAATCTGAGGTATTCATCCACGGCCTTTGCGGCGCTGCGACCCTCCGCAATCGCCCACACAACCAGCGACTGGCCGCGGCGCATGTCGCCGGCCGAAAAAATTCCCGGCACCGAACTCATGTAGTTGCCCTGCGTCGCGACGTTGCCGCGGGCATCGAGATTCACGCCGAATTGCTCCAGCATTCCTTGCTTCACCGGGCCGATGAAACCCAGCGCCAGCAGGACGAGATCCGCCTCGATCGTGAATTCCGTGCCGGGCATCGGCTCAAACTTCGGCGGCCCGCCCACGCGGATCGCGTGCAACTGTTTCACGTTTCCGCTTTTGTCGCCGGTAAAGCTCGTCGTCCCGACGGCCCAGTCGCGCACGCCGCCCTCTTCATGCGCGCTTTCCGTGCGCAATTGGAGCGGCCACAGCGGCCACGGCGTGCTGGCGTGCCGCTCCTGCGGAGGCATCGGCATAATTTCGAATTGCAGCACGGACTTCGCTTTTTGCCGGTGGCATGTGCCCAGGCAGTCCGCGCCAGTGTCGCCGCCGCCGATGATCACCACGCGTTTATCCGTCGCGAGAATCTGCCCCGGAACCGTATCGCCCGCGATTCGCTTGTTCTGTTGCGGCAGAAATTCCATCGCGAAATGAATTCCCTTGAGCTCGCGCCCGGGAACTTTCAAATCTCTTGGATGCTCGGCGCCGCCCGCCAGCAGAATCGCGTCGAATTCCTTCTTCAAATCTTGCGCGGCCACGTTGTGGCCCACATGCGCACTCGTCTTGAAAACGACGCCTTCGGCGCTCATCTGATCGAGCCGCCTGTCGAGCACGGTCTTTTCCATCTTGAAATCGGGGATGCCATAGCGCAGCAACCCGCCGACGCGGTCGGCTTTCTCGAACACCGTCACCGCGTGCCCCGCCCGATTGAGCTGCTGAGCGGCCGCCAGCCCCGCCGGGCCTGAACCCACCACCGCAACGCGCTTGCCGGTTCGCGTCTCCGGCAATTCCGGCTTGATCCAGCCGGCTTTCCACGCGTGCTCCACGATCGTCTTCTCGATCACCTTGATCGTGACCGCTGGCTCGTTGATCCCTAGCACGCAAGCCGCCTCGCACGGCGCCGGGCAAATACGCCCTGTAAACTCCGGAAAGTTGTTCGTCGAGTGCAGCATCCGTATCGCATCTTTCCATTCGTCGCGATAGACCAGATCGTTCCAGTCCGGAATGATGTTGTTCACCGGGCAGCCCGTGTGGCAGAAGGGAATCCCGCAATCCATGCAGCGCGCCGCTTGGGTGCGCACGTGATCTTCGGGGAACGGCTGATACACCTCGAAGTAGTCGTTGATGCGCTCCGTCACCGGGCGCCGCGTGGGCGTTTCTCGCGCAAACTCCTTGAAGCCGGTGACTTTACCCACGGATCACCTGCCCGCCGGAATGTTTCCCGGCCTGCGCGGCCAGCACCGCCGGAGCGACTCGCGGTATCCCTAGCACGCGCTTGTACTCATGCGGGAAGACCTTGATGAATTTGGGCAGCGTGGCATCCCAGTTTTCGAGAATCCACTTCGCCTGAGGGCTCGCCGTCAGTTCGCCGTGGCGCGCAATCAACTGGTACAGCGTCTCGATATCCTTCTGATTCTTGACTTCCTCGAGGTCCACCTCAGCTTGATTGCAGCGCAGCGACGCGAAGTCGCCGAAATGATCGAGTACGTACGCGATTCCGCCAGTCATCCCTGCCGCGAAGTTCCGGCCCGTCCGCCCTAGCACCACGACCAAACCGTTGGTCATGTATTCGCAGCCGTGGTCGCCGACGCCCTCCACCACCGCGGTCGCGCCGGAATTTCGCACCGCAAACCGTTCGCCCGCCATTCCGCCGAAATATGCTTCGCCGCTTGTCGCGCCGTAGAGGCACACGTTGCCGATCAGGATGTTTTCCTCGGGCACGAATTCGGATTTCCGAGGATGATAAATGACCAGCTTCCCGCCCGAGAGTCCTTTGCCGACGTAATCGTTGGCGTCTCCTTCGAGCGTCAACGTCACGCCTTTCGCCAGGAACGCGCCGAAGCTCTGCCCCGCGCAGCCGTTGAACTGCACGTGAACTGTGTCGTCCGGCAGTCCCGCGGAGCCGTATCTTCGCGCGATCTCTCCGCTGAGCATCGTGCCGACCGTGCGATGGATGTTGCGGATCGGCATGCTCAACGAAACGGGTGTGCGATTCTCGATGGCATCCTGCGCCATCTCGATCAGTTTGTAATCGAGCGCTTTCTCGAGCCCGTGATCCTGCTCGATCAAGTTGCGCCGCCCCACGTGGCTCGGCACCGGCGGGTCGTACAGCACTGCGGAAAGGTCGATGCCCTTGGCCTTCCAGTGCGTGATGTCTTCGCGTTGCACGAGGCAATCCACGCGGCCGACCATTTCGTTTACGGTGCGGAATCCAAGCTCCGCCATGATCTTCCGCAGGTCTTCCGCGACGAAGAAAAGGAAATTGATCACGTGCTCGGGCTGGCCCGTAAACTTCTTGCGGAGTTCCGGGTCCTGCGTCGCCACGCCCACCGGACACGTATTCAGGTGGCACTTGCGCATCATGATGCAGCCCATCGAAATCAGCGGCACCGTGGAAAATCCGAATTCCTCCGCGCCCAATAACGCCGCGATAGCTACGTCGCGTCCGGTCGCCAGCTTTCCATCGACTTGCAACCGCACGCGGCTGCGCAGGTCGTTGAGTACCAAAACCTGCTGCGTCTCGGAAAGCCCGAGTTCCCACGGAACTCCCGCGTGCCGGATCGAGCTGATCGGTGACGCACCCGTCCCGCCATCGTACCCGCTGATGAGGATCACGTCGGCGTGCGCCTTCGCAACGCCCGCCGCGACAGTCCCCACTCCGGCTTCCGCCACCAGTTTCACGGAAATCCGCGCCCGCGGATTGGCGTTCTTGAGGTCGTGGATGAGCTGAGCCAGATCCTCGATCGAATAGATGTCGTGGTGCGGAGGCGGTGAAATCAATCCCACGCCGGGAATCGAGTGCCGCACCCGCGCGATGACCTCGTCCACTTTGTGCCCGGGCAGTTGGCCGCCTTCACCCGGCTTCGCGCCCTGCGCGATCTTGATTTGCAGGTCGTCCGCGTTGACCAGATAGTTTGTGGTCACGCCGAAGCGCGCCGAAGCGACCTGTTTTATCGCGCTTCGCCGCAGATCACCGTTCGCGTCGGGCACGAACCGCGCTTCGTCCTCGCCGCCCTCGCCGGTGTTCGATTTCCCGCCGATGCGGTTCATGGCGATCGCCAGCGTCTCGTGGGCTTCCTTGCTGATCGAACCGAACGACATCGCCCCGGTCGCGAAACGCTTCACGATCTCCGATGCCGGCTCGACGTCGTCGAGCGGAATCGGATCGTTCGTCGGTTTGAATTCGAACAGGCCGCGCAGCATCTGGAAATCGCGGTTCTGCTGATTCACGATGTCCGCGAACTCCTGGAAGCTTTCCGGCTTCGAATGCCGCACCGCGTGCTGCAGCTTGCTCACCGAAAGCGGGTTCAGCAGGTGCTTCTCGCCGCGCACGCGATACTGATATTCGCCGCCGATGCGCAGCTCGGTGTCCGACTCGCTCGGCGGCTGCATCGCGAATTCATGTTTCATCATCGCTTCGCGCGCCAGCACTTCCATGCCCACGCCTTCGATACGCGACGCCGTCCCCGTGAAGTAGCGCTCCACGAGCGAGCGATTCAAGCCGATGACCTCGAAAATCTGCGCGCCCTGGTAGCTTTGTAGCGTGGAGATGCCCATCTTGGAGAAAGTCTTGAGCAGCCCCTTGTCCGTCGCCTTCATGTAGCTCTTGAAAACTTTGTCCCAGGTGCTCTCGGCGGGGAAGTGCCCGTGCTTGTGCAAGTCCTCCAGCGTTTCGATGGCGAGATACGGATTCACCGCACTCGCGCCGTAGCCGAGCAGCAGTGCGAAGTGCATCACTTCCCGCGGCTCGCCCGATTCGACGATCAGCGCCACCTGATTGCGCGTCTTCTCGCGGATCAGGTGATTGTGGACCGCCGAAAGCGCCAGCAAACTTGGGATCGGCGCGTGCTCGCGATCGACTCCACGGTCGGACAGAATCAGCAGCGTGTAGCCTGACTTGATCGCGCGCGAAGCGCGCTGGCAAAGCTCCTCAACGGCACTTTCGAGCTGCTGCTCGCTGCCATTCACCTGGAAAAGAGCGGGCAACGTGGTCGCGAGGAAATCGCCCCACTTCACGCTGCGCAGCTTTTCGAGCCTCCAATTGGAGATGATCGGATGGCGCAGTTTCAGCGTGTGCGAGTTCTTGGGCGTCTCATCGAGGATGTTCCCCTCGCATCCGATGTACGTGTTGAGCGACATCACCAAATCTTCGCGGATCGGATCGATTGCGGGGTTCGTCACCTGCGCGAACGTCTGCTTGAAATAACTGAACAGCAGTTGCGGCTTGTCCGAAAGGCACGCGAGCGGCGTGTCGATGCCCATCGACCCTATCGGCTCTTCGCCTTTCAGCGCCGAGGGCTCGAGGATCGTCTTCAGGTCCTCGTCCGTGTAGCCGAACGCGCGCTGGCGCATCTGGATCGAATCGTGATCCGTCGGCTGCACGTACATCGGGCTCGGAAGATGATCGAGTGTGATCTGATTTTCCTTCAGCCACTTGGCGTATGGCTTCCGGGCCGCCAGGTGCTTTTTCACTTCTTCATCCGAGATCAGGCGCTTCTGCTCGGTATCCACAAGCAGCATGCGGCCGGGCGCAAGGCGCCCTTTCATGCGCACGTCTTCGGGTTTGACCGGCAGCACGCCCGCTTCCGACGCCATGATTACCAGCCCATCCGCCGTGACCACATAGCGCCCGGGCCGCAGTCCATTGCGATCGAGCTTCGCCCCGATCACTCGCCCGTCCGTAAACGCAACGGCCGCCGGGCCGTCCCACGGCTCCATCAGCGACGCGTGATATTCGTAGAATGCCTTCACGTCCTCCGGCATCGCCGCGTCGTTGTCCCACGCTTCGGGAATCAGCATGGACATCACGTGCGGCAGGCTGCGGCCCGCGAGCGTCAGCAGTTCCACCGCGTTGTCCAGCATGGCGGAGTCGCTTCCGCCGGGCGTGATAATCGGCAACAGCTTCTGCATGTCTTTACCGAACAAGGGAGACGCAAGCACGGACTGCCGCGCGTACATCCAGTTTGCGTTGCCGCGCAGAGTGTTGATTTCTCCGTTGTGGCAGACGTAGCGGTACGGGTGCGCCAGTTGCCAGCTCGGAAACGTGTTCGTCGAGAATCGCTGGTGTACCTGGCAGATCGCGCTGGTCAGTTCGGCGTCCGAGAGCTCCTTGTAAAAGAGTGGGATCTGCGGCGCCAGAAGCAAACCCTTGTAAACGATCGTGCGCGACGAAAGGGACGGAATGTAAAAGAAATCCTTTTCCTTCAGATCGGACTCGGCGACCGCGGCCTCCGCTCGCTTGCGTACCACGTAGAGCTTGCGTTCGAGCGCGTCCTGATCCATGCCTCGCGAGCGCCGGATGAAAATCTGTTCGATGTACGGCTGCGAAGCGCGCGCCACGCGTCCGATCGTGTCGCCGTTGATCGGAGTGTCGCGCCATCCGAGAACCGTCAGCCCCTGCGCGCGCGCCGCCTTCTCGAGGATACCCTCGCACAGCATTCGTTCCTGCGGGTCCACCGGCAGGAACACCATGCCGACTCCGTATTCGCCGGGAGAGGGCAAAGTGAAACCGAGGCTCGCGCATTCGCGTTCGAAAAACGTGTGCGGAATCTGAATCAAAATGCCCGCGCCGTCGCCGGTCTCGGGATCGCACCCGCAGGCGCCGCGATGCGTCAGGTTGATCAGAATCTGGATGCCCTTAAGCACGATGTCATGCGACTTGTGGCCCTCGATATTCGCGACGAATCCGAGCCCGCACGCATCGTGCTCGTACCGGGGCGAGTACAATCCCTGCGCCTTCGGCAGACTCAAAAACGGATAGGGAACTTCCGTCTCGCTCTGCGGCTTCGTCTTGGAGTTCGTGCTCATCGAAGTGGGTCCCTGAATTTCTTCATCGGCTGCTGCTGCGTTCCTTTTACGGAACACCCCTAGCTGGCTTCTGGTGCATCGGGGACGCCCGATCTTGAGGACCGGGTGCTTCCATAATATACAACGGATATGCCTCTCTTGGCTCCCCTTAGGTAGCTCAATTCGGCCTTCAGAATTGGCCGCAGCCGGCATTTGAGATTTCTATGGCATCCATCCAGAGAATCGCCGCCACGGCTTTCTCCCTTTATGAAGTCCTTATGAATCGCTTACACCGGGTTTACCGCGTGGGAATAACTTTGCATTCAGCCTCATTCGCCCGATGCGAACCGCGCCCAGCCGTTCGCGCAATGGTGCAATTGACGCTCAGCGTCTCCGATGATTCAAGCTCCCCAGCCCGGCGACCGGATCGGCCACTACCGGGTCGATAGCCTGATTAACCGCGGCGGAATGGCCACGGTCTTTCGTGGCACGGACGTTCGCTCGGGCGCCCCAGTCGCAATCAAGATTCCTCACCCTGAGCTCGAGTGCGATGCGCTCTTCTTCGATCGCTTTCACCGCGAGGCGGATATCGGCAGAAAGCTCGATCATCCCGGCGTTGTAAAGGTATTGCCCGAGGAGGATGACCCGCGCGTTTGCATGATCCTTGAGTGGGTTGAAGGCCGCCCGCTCCGCGACGTCCTCGACGAGCAGAAGAAACTCTCCCCCGAGAGGGCCGGGCGCATCGCGCTGAGCATCTGCGATGCGCTCGGCTACATTCACCATCACGGCGTCGTCCACCGCGATCTCAAGCCCGACAACATCATGATCGATGCCGACGATCGCATCAAACTCATCGACTTCGGCATCGCTCGCGAAGCGGGAGCACGCCGTCTGACGTTCGCCAGGCTCACGAAATCGATGGGCACGCCCGATTACGTTTCTCCCGAGCAGGTGAAAGGAAAGCGCGGCGACGCTCGCAGCGATCTCTATGCGCTCGGCGTCATCCTGTATGAAATGCTCACCGGCGAAGTGCCGTTTCGCGGGCCCAATCCGGTTGTGGCGATGAACCAGCGCCTTCTTGCGGCCGCGCCCTCCGCAATGGAACTCGCGCCCGAGGTCTCGCCGCACCTGCAGGAAGTTATCCGCCGCGCGCTCGAACGCGATCCCAAAAACCGCTACGCCATGGCGAGCGATTTCGCCTGGGATCTTGAGCATCCGGGCGAGGCTGCTGTGACTTCGCTTCCAGTTGCCGTTCCTGGCTCGCATCCGCGAAGTGCTGCGAACAGACTCACGTGGCCCTACGTTGCACTTGCCCTCATTCCAGTCTTCATCTTCACGTTGCTCCTTTTCGTCGCCCACCACCGGTAACTCGCTAACTGGCCAGAAATCCTTCCGTTTGTCCGGACGTATCTGGTTGACACGCGTCTCTCGATGGGAGGATTATTCGGGCGCTTTCGCGCGCGCGATCAACGCCGCCCGCGCGCGCCACGCATTCCAGAAAACCACGGAGCCGCCGGACGAAGATTCGGCTGGATGGAGCACTCGATGGAGCAGAAATCGTTCTACGGCTGGAAGCTCTTGTTCGTTTTCTGGGTGATCATCGTTCTCAACTTCACGTTTCCCACTTTCGGCACGAGCGTCGTCAACACTTACATGGCGAAAGCGATGCACTTGAAGCGCGCGGAGCTCGGCCTCGCATTTTCCGTCTTCAGCCTCATGGCCGGGCTGCCCGGCCCGCTCGTCGCGCATTCGATCAACCGGTTCGGCATTCGCTTCACCCTCATCGCCGGAACGATCCTCTCCTCGCTGGGTGCTTTCCTCATGGCCGCGTTCGTCCGGACTACCTTTGAGGCGATCATCGTCTTCGGCGTGATTGTCGGCACGGGGGTCGCGATGGCCGGCACGATCGGCCCTCAAGTTGGCGTCGCGCGCTGGTTTCACCGCAAGCGCGCCCGCGCGATGTCGATTCTCCTCACGGCATCCGGCATCGGCGGCTTCATCGCGGTCCCAAGCCTGAACGCCGCCATCGCCCATTTCGGCGGGAATTGGCGCGCGGCCTGGTGGTGCATGGCCACGATGTCTCTGTTCGCCGCCGTGGTCGCCGCCATTTTCGTGAGGGAATCTCCCGAACAGATGCATCAATTCCCCGACGGCGATCTCACCGCGGCGATGCCTTCAGAGCCATCCGCCGCGCGCGCGACTCACGGTGTGCACAAAACCAACGAGGACTGGACCCTCACGGAGGCGCTCAAGTCTCCGACTCTCTGGCTGCTGGTCCCCACCTATCTCGGGTTTTTCATGGGCTTCTTCATCTATATCGCGCACGGCGTTGCGCACCTGGAAGGTCTCGGGTACGCGCCCGGCCAAGCGGCGCGCTCCATCTCCATCATCATGATCTCTTCGCTGATCGGTCAGTTTACCGTCGCCGCGCTCGGTGACCGCATCGAGCCGCGCTTTCTCTCCGCCGTCGCCGTCTGCGTGTACGGTGGCGGCACGCTCCTCGCGATACACGCCTCGAACCCGGTCATTATGTATGCTTACGCCGTGATGATGGGCAGCGGCTTCGCCGCGGCGTTCACCTGCATCATGACGATCTGGAGCAACTACTACGGGCGGAAGGTGTATCCGGCGCTGCTCGGCGTCACGACGCCGCTGGGAACAATCCTCGGCGCGGTCGGGCCGGTTACAGCCGGCTACTTCTTCGATAAGCACCATACCTACACGCCGGTCTTTGAAGTTGTCGCAGGACTGTGCTTCGCGAGCGCTGTGCTCTACCTCTTGGCGGTTCCACCCGTGAAGCGTCCTGCGAGCCGCAAGCTTGCGGCGGCGCAAGCCAGGCACGCAAGCTGAGCTGCCTTAGGGTCTGCTTTCACAAAATTGTCTCAGTGATCACCGGTCGTCCGGCTCAAGAATTGAATCACGCGCTGCTCATATTCCGCGGGCGCGCGGCCCAGCGCCGACGCGTGTTCCGCTCCGTCCACGATCCATAAATCCTTCGGCCCGCGCGCCACATCGTAAATTCGCTCGGCGTGGCGGCAGGGAATCGTCCGATCGCGCGTGCCGCAAATCAGCAGCACGGGAAACGCCCGCTCGATCACCGCCTCTTCGGGCGACACGTCGTTGGGGTCGAACCCTCCCGCTCTTCCTAGCGCGGCCATCGCTGTGATGGACGCCGGACGAAAGAGCGTTTCGCCGAGCAGCGGGCTGACGTGCAGCCCAGCGTAGTCGTAGCTCACCTCGCGCAAGTCGGCGAACGGATCTTCCGCGATCACGCCCTCGATGCGCGGCTCGATTGCGGCCGATTGCAGCGCGATCGCCCCGCCCATCGAAACGCCGAGCGCGTCGAGATGCTTCACGTTTTCGCTGGCGTAGAGCGCGTCTATGATCGTGACGCTGTCGTAGCGCTCCTTCCAACCGTAGGTCGCGACGTCGCCGCCGCTCGCGCCGTGCGCGCGCGAATCCATCATCACGACGCTGTAGCCGTGGCGCAGCAGAAACTCGGCGTGGCCGAGAATGCCGGTGCGATTGTCCGAAACGCCGTGATAGAGCAGCATCCAGTCGCCGTTCGGCGCCGGTGGACGCACTTTCCATCCGCGCAGTTCCGCTCCGTCCGGCGCGCGTACCACGAAATCGTCTTTCACCGCGCCGGTGCGCGCGAGCATCCGCGCTGTCTGCTCCTCGCGGTCCGGATTCAAATTCATCGGATGGAGCAGGCCCGGGCCGATCTCGCGGCCGAGGACTGCGGCAGTCATGGGAGCGAGCAACAGCAGAACGGCAACAGCGTAAGCGATTCGGCGCATCGTGGCTCTCCTCTATGTTACGAGGATCGAGAGCCTGATGTTTCACCGCTACATTGGTGCGTCCTCTAAGGGACAAGATGTGGCGTGCGGAGTTATGGCTTGGCGCGGTCGCGGATCATTCGAATCGGTTTGATCGCCATGTCCTTCGGCACCTCTTCCTGATGATCGAGCACGGGCGAGAGTTCGCCTTCCTGTGCGTTCAGGGGAGTAAATTTCCAGTTCATCCCGGAGCGGTACTGATCTTTTTCGAGAACGATGAAAACGAGTGCGCCGTCTCGGAAGCGGACATTGAGCAGGGGAGCATCGCCATCGTCTTTGTGCGTGCCGTCCGCGAGGTTGCCTTCCTTGTCGACGTTGATATCGAAATTGTTGAGCGTGCCGCTGAGCTTGCCGTCCTGCTCTTTCAGAATGAGGATCGCGAAGACATTGCCGTTGAAACTTCCTTTCCACGTCCCGACGAAAGCCTTGAGATCGGGCGGATTCTCTTTTGCTTGTGCGTCGCCTTGACGCGCGGACACCGTGATGGGAAACGCTGCCAATCCAAGCAAGCAGATTGCGATAAGCAAGAACCCGCGCTCCGCGAGTCTCATGATTCTTACCTCCATCTCACGCTCTACGAGCCGGTCGAAGCATAGTGCCGCGTGCCGAGATTCCACAGCGAAATCGCCACCGTAAGAAACGTAAGGGCGACCACCGGGACGAGCGGCGCGTACTCGGGCGTCACGCCGCGGCCGAGCATCCGCACGCTCGGATAGAACGACGCGAGTCCAAACGGAATCACCCAGCAGAGAACGAACTGCACGGCCGCGCTGTAAATCGTGAGCGGGTAACGCCCGAAGGCGATCACGTTCCACACCGGCGGGGCCACCCCGATGCGATCCTCAAACCAGAATGAAACCGCCGTCAGAATCAGGAACACCGAGAGATAAATCGCACCCGCACAGGCTCCGAAGAAAAGTAGCATCGCGAGCCGGCTCGGAGTCCATGCCAGATGAAGCTGCCTAGCCGCCCACGCGACGCAAAAAATTCCGGTCGCCACTTCCTGAAGCGACTCGATCCGGAACTGCTCGAAGAGCACCTGAAAAAGCGACGACACGGGGCGCAACAGCACTCGATCGAATTTGCCCTCGATGATGTAGTTGTTGCCGAAATTGTACAGGTTCAGGCTGATGATGTTGAACAGCCCGTACGGAATCAGCGAGAAGCCGTAGAGAAACACGATTTCCGGAAAGCGCCACCCGGCAAGATCTTTCACTTTTCCGAACAGCACGAGCACGAAGCCCAGTTGAAAGATCGTTGCGGCGAAACTCGTCCCTAAGCTGATGAGGAAATCGGCCCGGTAGCCCATCTGCACTTTGGCGTACTGCGTGAAATAGTCCCAGAGAAGCATCGCATGGCGGTGCGCTGCGGCCGCGATCGCCGGGAGGCCGGTTCTTTCGGTGTGCATCGTCATCCGCCCTGAATCGTGATCGTCCGCAGCGTGCGATTCCACCACAGATGCGCCAGAATCATCAGCGCGAAAACCCAAAACCATTCCGTCGCCAGTGCGCGCAGCGCGTGCGCCCGGTCGAGCTTTCCGAGATAGATTTGGAGCGGCGTGTACGCGACGTGCTCGAACGGCAGCCACGCCAGCACCTTTTGAATCTTGTCCGGGAAAAACGACATCGGGAGCAGCAGCCCCGAGAGCAGTTCGACCAGCCACTGCTTCGCGCGGATCAGCGCCAGAATCGACTTCAGCGGAATCGCGCACGTTCCGATCATGAAGTTGATCGCCGCCATCAGGAAAAAGCTGCCGAGCACAGCCGCGAGGAAAATCAAGAAATTCTCGCGCGACGACGGCCTTTCGAGCGGAAATACGAGCGCGACGACGATCGCCGTCGGCAGCGTGAGCAGGCCCAGGCGGAATGCGGATTCGCCCATCGCGCGGCAGATCCACATCCACTGCACGGACACCGGCTTGATCAGGTCCATGGCGATCCTGCCGTCGATCACCTCGTACGCCATTTCCTGGTCGATCGTGTTCCAGTAGAACGAGCGGATGATCCAGCCGACGCTGACGTACGTGATCATCTGCGAGAGGTTGTAACCCGCAAACGAGTGCGCGGAGCGGAACACAGCGCTCCAGATAAAATAGTAGACCGTGACGTTGAGTGAATACGTAATGATGCCCGTGAAATAGCGCAGCCGAAACGCGAGGATGTTGACGAATCCGACGCGCCCGAACTCGAGGTAGGGCGCCAGCGCGTCCGTCATCGCGCTCATGCGATTCGCACCTCGAATGTGAGCATGACCTTCACGCAACGATCTTAGAAGAGGGACTGCAGAATGCAAGCGTGAGGTTGTGTGGACTTTTGCGCCGCCAATGTTTCACCTGGTCCAAGCCGCCCTGGACGCACGAGACGCAAGTTCGCTCCCCAGGGCTGTGATATAAACACCGTCACGCGGCGCGATGCCAGAAGCCGAATTAATTTTGCAAAGCGAAGCTCAAAAATGAACGAACAACGAAAAAACAAAGCCCTCGGTCCCGGCGCATTGAACGGCCAGCGTTACATCGAGTCGCTGCGCGACGGCCGGGAAGTGTGGGTCAATGGCGAGCGGATCAAGGACGTCACGACGCATCCTCTATTTGCAGGCTTGTGCCGTGAGATGGCGCGCATCTACGACATGCAGTATGCGCCTGAAACAATCGATCAGATGACGCTCGTCAACGAGAACGGAACGCGCGTCTCGTATTCGTATCTCGAGCCGAAATCGTCCGAGGACCTCGTGCTCCGGCGGCGCAACGCTGAAATCTGGGCGCAGGAATCGTTCGGGATGATGGGCCGATATCCCGATTTCTGTGCGGCCATCGCCGTGGGCTTCAAGAACGCCGGCGACGAGCTCGCGAAGTTCGATCCTGCGTTTGCGCGGAACGCGGCGTGGCATCATCAATTCGCGGCCGAAAACGATCTTTGCCTCGGGCACGGCCTCCACGATCCCACGATGGATAAATCGCTGCGTCCGGAGCAGGACCCGGACCGCTGCCTGCGCATCGTCAAGGAAACGGACAGCGGTTACCTCGTGCGCGGGGCGCGGCTGGTGACGCTCGCGCCGTTCGCCCACGAAATGCAGATCGCTCCCACCTATCAGCTCAACGAGCGCGAGCAGGACCACGCGATCTGGTTCGCCATTCCCTCGAATGCCAAGGGCCTGAAAATCGTGTGCCGCGAGCCGTTCAGCAACCGGAGCGGGTTCGAGCATCCCGCGTCGTCCCGCTTTGACGAAGAAGACGCGATGGTGATTTTCGACGACGTGCTCGTGCCGTACGAACGCGTCTTTCTGGCCCGCCAACCTGAGGCGGCCCGCCAGCTCTTCGGGCCTCGTGTAATGGCGTGGGCGGGCCCTTCGGCCACGGTGCAAGCGATCGCGCGGCTGGAACTCTTGGTGGGCGTCGCGCACCTGATGGCGAAAACCGCCGGGATCGACACGCGGCCGCAAGTGCAGGCGGAACTCGGGGAACTCGTTACCTACCTGCGAATCTTGCAGTCCATACTGCGCGCGGCCGAGATCGATTGCGTCAAATTGCCCACCGGTCTCGTGGTTCCCGGCCCCATGATTCATCAGCGAGCGCTTCTCGCGCTCGTCTCCGAGCGAATTATCAATATCGTGGAACACATCGGATCAAGCTCGCTCATCTTCGCGCCGGGCGAGAAGGATTTTGGCGTGCCGGAGTTGCGCCCGTTTCTCGACGTGTATTCCCGAGGCAAAGGCGTCTCGGCGATTGACCGCGTCAAACTGGGCAAGCTTGCATGGGAATTGACCGGCGACCAGTTCGGCGGGCGGCAACAGCTATACGAACGCCTTCATTCGGGCGATCCGCAAACCGTGATTTCCCTCTCATATCTTCAGTACGATAAAAGCAAAGCGGTGAAAATGGTCGAGCGGCTAATCGGAGTGAAATTCACCGCAGATTAGAAGCTCTCTGGCTTCATTGATATGCCGCTAATGAGGTTAAGCGGGAACTTCGAGGGACGCTTCGCCGGCGTAGATGCGCTTGACGATTTCCTCGATGGGCTCGTCCTCAATCAGCAGGTCGCGAACCTCGACTGCAGCGAGAATCCGGCGGATCAGATCGGCGGTCGAGACTTTCGCGCGGTCGAAGCGGATGCGATAGGTCAGCTGATCGACCTGATCGAGTTCGAGGCCGTCGCGCGAGAACTCCGAGATGCAGGCGACCTGCGAGCGGTCCTTCAGCACGCATTTGATCTGCTTGGTGCGCAGCAATCGCTCCTTCAGCTCGTGAAGCGGACCGTCGTATAGGACGCGGCCATGATCGATGATCATGATGCGGCGGCACAATTCCTCGATGTCGTCGAGGTCGTGCGTGGTCAGCAGCACGGTCGTGTGAAACTCGCGGTTGATCGCGCGCAGGAAATGCCGGATGTGATCCTTGGCGACCACGTCGAGTCCGATGGTCGGCTCGTCGAGAAAGAGCAGCGGGGGATTGTGCAGCAGCGCGGCGGCCAGGTCGCAGCGCATGCGCTCGCCGAGCGAGAGTTTGCGCACCGGGGTGTACAGGTAGTCGCGAATCCCGAGGATTTCGTTGAAACGCTCCATGCGCGCGTCGAAATCGCGCTGCGACACGTCGTAAATCCGGCGCAGCAGCTTGAACGATTCGATCACCGCGATGTCCCACCAGAGCTGCGTCCGCTGACCGAAAACGACCCCAATGGTTTTCACGTACTGCGTGCGCTGGCGAGCCGGCACGAAGCCGTTGACGCGGATTTCGCCGCTCGTCGGCACCAGAATGCCGGTCAGCATCTTGATCGTCGTGGATTTGCCGGCGCCGTTTGGCCCGATGTAGCCGACCATCTCGCCGCGGTCGATCGAAAAGCTGACGCGGTCCACGGCCGCCACTGTGCGGTAGTCGCGGACGAACAGATTTTGAATCGAGCCCCAGATTCCCTCGCGGCGATGAAATGCGCGGAAGAGCTTCGAGAGGTCGTGGACGTAGATCAGCGGATCAGAAGACATGAATAGGGAGATTCTAACACCGGCGGGCGGTTCCTGGCTCCGCGGAGCTGGCTGGCATCCCGCGCGCGGGAGCATGGCATCGCAACGCTGAACGATGTTCTTGCCGCAAACGACGTGTCGATTGCATACGCAAGGCCGGAAGCGGTCTGTTACAATTTTGTGATTCCCGGGGCAGGCCGCGCGGACGCGGCCCATCATGGCGGAATACAGCAAACGAAGAACAATCATATTGTCCTTAATTGGCGTGGTGGCCGTGGCCATCGTCGCCGCGCTGGCATTGCACGGACAGGCGCCGACGGTGCCGGTTGCGGCGGTCACGCGCGAGGATTTGAACGTCACGATCACCAGCAACGGCAAGGTCGAGCCGGTTTCCGCGGTGGTCGCTCACGCCGAGTTTCCGACGTTCGTCGATAAAGTGACGGCGACCGAGGGGCAGGCCGTGCGCCGCGGCCAGGCCATCCTGACGCTCGATGCCGCGGACATCCGGTCGCAGCTCGCGCAGGCTCGCGCCGATCTGCTGGCCGCGCAAACCGATCTTCGCAACGCTCGCGCCGGCGGACCGCCGGATCAAGTGGCGCAGCTTGACGGTGATTTGGCGGCGGCGAAGGTGCAGGTCGCGAACCTCCAACGCACCGAGCAGGCGCTCGAAGGTCTCGTCGCCAAGCAGGCCGCCACGCAGGACGAACTCGCGCAAAACCAGGCCAGCCTCGCGAAGGCGCGCGCGAATCTTCAGGCGCTCGAAGCGAGGAAACAGGACCTCGTGCAGCGCTCGTCGGTGAGCGTCGAGGGAGCTACGCTGCGCGTCAGCCAGGAGCAGGAGCTGGTGCAGTCGCTCGAAGAAAAAGTGCGCTCCGCGACGGTGATCGCGCCGATGGACGGCACGCTGTATTCGCTGCCGGTCAACCGCGGCGATTACGTAAAAGTCGGAGACGCGCTGGCCGAGATGGCTGACCTCAAGCACGTGCGCGTGCGAGCATTCGTGGACGAGCCGGACCTGGGCTCGCTCGAGGCGAATCAAGAGGTCGAAGTAACCTGGGACGCCAAGCCGGGCCGCATGTGGGCCGGCCACACCGAGCAGGTGCCGAAGCAGGTGGTGGCTCGCGGCATGCGCAGCGTCGGCGAAGTCCTCTGCTCGGTCGACAACGACAAGCTTGAATTGCTGCCCAACACGAACGTGCAGGTGCGGATCATGGTTCGCGAGCGCCGCAGCGTGCTGGTCGTGCCGCGAGCGGCGGTTCGCGAGGAAAAAGGGCAGCGTTACGTTTTCGTTTTCGACGGAGACAAAGTGCGCCGCCGGGACATCTCGGTGGGGGTCGCCAGTGCATCCAAATATGAAGTCTTATCGGGCCTGACGGTGGGCGACCGGGTCGCCGAACCGATCGATCTGGAACTGAAGGATGGAATGGAAGTTCATGCCGGGGAGGCCAATTGAGGAAGCGAGATCGATTGAGCGCAAGCTTGATTTTCGGCCTGCTGTGTACATGCATATTTTCCCCGCCTTCTCTGCTGCGAGCAGACCCGCCTCCCGATGCCTCCGCCACGATTCAGACCGCGCAGCGCCAGTTCAACGCTGGGAATTACTCGGCCGCGATCACCACGCTTCAATCGGCGGTCACGCAGAATTCTTCCAACGCCGAGGCGTACTACTGGCTTGGCCGGAGCTATTACGAGGTCAACGATTATGATAACGCGGTCGCGCAAGCCGAAAAATCGGTCGCGCTCGACCCGAAGAATTCCCTCTATCACCAGTGGCTTGGCCGCGCGTACGGAGGCAAAGCGGACCGCGACAGGAGCTTTTCTCTCGCGAAAAAGGTGAAGTCGGAATTTAAGGAAGCGGTCGGCCTGGACGGATCGAACATCGAGGCCCGACGCGACCTGGAACAGTATTGCCTCGATGCCCCGTGGATTGCCGGAGGCAGCAAGGATGAGGCGCTCGAACAGGTGAACGCGATTGCTGCCGTCGATCCCATCGCGGGGCATTTGGCGCGGGCCGACTACGATCGCAAAGGCTTGAAGAAGACGGACGAGGCGGAATCGGAGGTTCGCGCGGTGCTGGCCGCGCGGCCGAAATCGATCGAACCCTACCTCGAAGTCGCGGACTTCTTTCGCATGGAGAACAAGCCCTCCGATTTGACGGACGCAATCCAGGCGGCGACCCAGGCGAGCCCCAACGATCCGCGGCTGGCTTTTTATCGCGGCGTTGCGGGAGTGCTCTCCGGCACGAATCTGCCGGGCGCGGAGCAGGATTTGAAATCGTATCTCGCGAGCACGCCGGACCGCAGCGACTGGCCCGCGCATGCCGCCGCGCGGGAATGGCTGGGACGTCTATACGAAGCGGAAGGGAAGCGAACCCAGGCGGCCGAACAATATCGGGAGTCGCTGCAACTCGAGCCCAAGCGCAAGGAAGCGCGCGAGCGGCTGGAGAAACTCGAAAAATCGTCGCAGTAGAAATATCTCACTGCCGCGCGCAGCCCCAGCTTAGCGGCCGGCATCTCATCCATCGGAAAGCAAACGGCAACCTGCATGGCAATGACGCGAAACACGGCGGCTTTTTGGGGCGAGATTTGGCAGCTCGCCCTGCAAGCCTTGCGCGCCAATAAGATGCGCGCGATTCTGACGATGCTCGGAGTAATCATCGGCAGTGCTTCGATTGTGCTGGTGGTCACCGTGGCGTTGGCCGGCAAGCGCTACGTGCTCGCGCAGATCGAGGGCGTGGGCGCGAATCTCGTGTATGCGAACGTCGTCAACTCGAGCGACTCGGAATCCCTCACCCTTGCCGACCAGATCACGCCGGCCGACCTTGCCGCCGTAAAAGAGGGCCTGCCTGAATTGGTGGCAGGCGCCGCCGGCACGAACACCATCCCCATGACGGTTTCCGCGCGCGGCCAGGAGCGGCTCGTCAATCTGGTCGGCGTGACCGAAGACTTCGAGCGGATTCGCAATCTCGCAGTTCTTCGCGGAAGTTATTTCGACGAGGACGAAATCGCGACGGGCAGCAAGGTGTGCCTGATCACCGAGGTGCTCGCACGGCGCATGTTTCCGGCGGCGAATCCGGTCGGAATGGACATTCAGGTCGGCGAGCTACACTTCACCGTAATCGGCGTTTTCAGGGAGCGCGTGGCCGCCCTCGGCCAGACCGAAATCACGCGGGAGTCCGCGATCATTCCGTTTTCGCTGCTTCAGTACTATACGGGGACCCAATACTTCAAGACGCTGTATGCAACCGCGGCGAGCGCGGAAGATGTGCCGCTCGTGACGCGCGAGGTGGCCGAAATCCTCGCGGATCGCCACCGCTCCGGAGCGCAATACCGGGTGCAGAATCTCAGCGGAATTCTGCAAACCGCGCGCAACATCGCGCTGGGGCTCACGGTCGTGCTGATCGTGATCGCCTTGATCGCGCTGGTGATCAGCGGCATCGGAATCATGAACATCATGCTCGTCACCGCCACTGAGCGGACGCGCGAAATCGGGATTCGCAAGGCCATCGGTGCGTCGCAAGATGCCATTCGCTACCAGTTCCTGATGGAGGCGCTGGCGATTAGCGGCACCGGAGCGCTCGCAGGAATCGGCATCGCCGTGCTGATCCCGGCGCTCCTGAATTTCCTGCTTGGATTTTTTCCGGATGCGGCGGATGTTAGCGTTCCCGTATCGTGGATCTCGGTGGTGCTGGCGTTCGTAGTATCCTGCTCGACGGGTCTGGTGTTCGGTTATTTGCCCGCAAATCGTGCGGCGCGGCTGGCGCCAGCGGAATCTCTTCATCATGAATAGCTCTTGGGATCGCTCACGGAACCGAATGGATCGGATGACGTACCGAGTCATCGCGCTCGCTGGCGCCGCGCTGCTTCTTGCGGTGATGCCCGCACGCGCGCAGGACGCCGACGCGCTGACGCTGCGCCAGGCCGTCACTCTCGCGCTGCAAAATAGCAGTGACGTGAAGCTCGCACAGGTGCGATACAACGTCGCGCAGGGCGAGGTGGGCGTGGACCGCGCGGCCTTCCGGCCAAACCTCTACACCGGTGCGGGCGCGGCGTACACATACGGTTTCCCGTCGCTGCCGGGAGGCCAGGCACCCTCCGTCTTCCAATTGGACTACACGGAAACGCTTTTCAATCCGCTGCTCAAGGGGCAGCAGCACGCCGCCGAAGAGCGCGCCAAGAATCAGAAGATCGAGCTCGACCGCGTCAGGGATGACGTGATGGTCCGCGCGGCGACGGCCTATCTCGAGCTGGCAAAGGTGCGCCACTCGCTCGACCTGATGCGCAGCGAGCAAGCTAGCGGTGAAAAAATCCTCGAAGTCACGCGCGAGCGCCTCGCGGCGAATCAGGAACTGCCCATCGAAGTTACGCGCGGCCAATTGGAACTGGCGCGCATTCAGGAGAGCATCGTGAAGCTGGAAGACCGCGAGGAAGCGCTCGACGCGCAGCTTCGCGACCTCACGGGCATTCCGGATAACCAGTCGATTCACGTGGATGCCGACGAGCAGGCATTCACCGATGTACTTTCCACGAATGTTGCCGCCGTCGAGGCGCAGACCCAGATGGTGAGCCTCGCCTTGCAAAACGATCGGAACGTCGCCGAAGCCGAAAACGAGCGCGCCGCGCGCGAGCATATTTTGAAGGGCGCGCGCCTGAGCTATTGGCCCACCGCCGAGCTCGTCGGCCAGTACAGCGTCTTGAGCCAATTCAATAATTACGGCGAATTCTACAAGAAGTTCGAACGTAACAACGTGAACATCGGCTTGCAGGTTACGATTCCTTTGTTTGCCGCGAAAACCTCCGCAAACGTCGCGCTCGCAAAGAGCCAGTTGAGCGAAGCCGAGCTGGCCCTCGGCAGCAAGCGCCAGGAAGTCCGCCTCGAGGTGCAGCAGAAGGCCCGCAGCGTCCGCGAACTGGACGCGGCGCGCGAAGTGGCCCGCCTCGAATCTCCAACTGGCGCAGGAGACGCTTCAACTGGATCAGGCCAAATTCGACCAGGGGCGGGTGACATTGCAGGAAATCGAGCAGGCGCGGCTCGATGAGAACGACAAATGGGTCGCGTTTCTCGACGCGGACTTTGCCCGCCAGCAGGCGCAATTGACGCTGCTGCAGGCCACGGGCCAGTTGGCGAAGGTTTTTCAATGAGACTCATTGAAAAACCTTGGCTTTGGCACGCATGGGAAATGCAGTAGAATGAGTGCTCTGGGCGGGCCTTGTCTCAGAATCTGAGGGGGATACTAGATGCCGTCGGTGATGAAGACTCTGCTTTTGAATCCGCCGAGCTTTGAGAAGTTTGACGGTGGCGCTGGCTCGCGCTGGCCCGCGACGCGCGAGATCGAGTCCTACTGGTACCCGGTCTGGCTGTCCTACGCCGCCGGAATGTTGCCCGGCAGCCGCCTTCTCGACGGACCTCCGCACCACATCACTCCCAAGGAAGTGGTCGCGCACTTCGAAGGATTACGAGTTCGTCGTATTGTTCACCTCGACCGTGGGCTTCCTTAGCGACCTGCGCATGGCCCGCGCGATGAAGGAACAGAAGCCCGACATCAAGATCGCCTTCGTCGGGCCACACGTACAGATCAAACCCGCGGAAAGCCTGCTCGCGAGTCCCGATATCGACTTCGTGGTACGCGGCGAGTTCGATCACCCCGTCGTGGAATTTGCGCAGGGGAAACCCGTCTCCGAAATCGCGAATGCCAGCTATGTGAAGGACGGCAAGGTCATCCACAATCCGTCCCGGCCGCTGATGCAGACCGAAGAACTCGACGCGCTTCCGTTCGCGACCGATGTGTACGAGCACAACGTGACGGTCGAGAAGTACAACGTACCTTTCCTGCTGCATCCTTTCGTCTCCTTTTACACTGCGCGCGGATGCCCGGCTCTTTGTACGTTTTGCCTGTGGCCGCAGACGCTCTCGGGCCACGCCTGGCGCACGCGATCCGTTGAAAACGTGGCGCGTGAATTCCGGCAGGCGCACAAGATGTTCCCGCAGGCCAAGGAATTTTTCTTTGACGACGACACCTTCAATATTCGCAAGGATCGCGTCGTCGCGCTTTGCAAGGAATTCAAGCCCGTGGGCTTCCAGTGGTCCTGCACGGCGCGCGTCCACGGTGACTACGAGACGTTGAAGGCCATGGCCGACGCCGGCTGCCGGCTCCTCATCGTCGGTTTCGAGTCGGGCGACGCGCAAATCCTGAAAAACATCAAGAAGGGCCAGACGCTCGAGATGGGCCGCAATTTCGTCAAGAACTGCAAAAAGGTTGGAATTCGCGTCCACGGAGATTTCATCATCGGCCTCCCGGGCGAGACGAAGGAAACCATCGAGAAAACAATCAATTTTGCCAAGGATCTGGATTGCGAGACGATCCAGGTTTCCATGGCTCACGCCTATCCCGGCACCGAACTCTACGACCAGGGCACGCGCGAGGGCTTCCTCGCCGGCGAAGCCATCACGGATATCGGAGGCCACCAGCTTCCGCACCTCGAATATCCCGGCCTCTCGAAGGAATACATGGTCGAGTCGGTCAACCGCTTCTACGACAGCTACTATTTCCGCCCGAAGGTTGCGTGGCGCATCGTTCGCGACGCTCTCTGGGACGGCCACGAGCGCAAGCGCCTCTATCACGAGGCGGTGGATTTCATGAAGCTGCGCGCGGACCGGATCAAAGTATCGCGGGCGCGCAAGGGCGTCGACAAGAAGGCTCTCGTCAGCGTCCCGCCGATGCCGCCGATCGATACCAGCTCCGGGGTCGGCGAGTCGCAAGGCGCATGACGTCGCCGCAAGGCCTGCACCTCAAGACAATCGTACTGATCGTCATCATGATTTCCGTCGCCCCTCTCGGCGACGTGTTCCTCGGCAAGGGCATGAAGCGGATTCCCGCGATGGCGAGCTGGGCACCGGGCGAGCTGTTCCGTTTTTTCTTCCGCGCATTCACATCGGGCACCGTATGGATCGGGATCGGGTTGCTGCTTGCGTTCTTCGTCGCATACCTTTTGGTGCTTTCCTGGGCGGACTATAGTTACGTGCAGCCGGCTTCGTCGGCGTCGTACGTGCTGATCGCGCTACTGGCGCACTTTGTGCTGCGCGAGACCATTTCGCCCCTGCGATGGGCCGGTGTTGCGGTGATCTGTGCGGGGGTATTCGTGGTGGGCCACACGCATCCGCAAACGCCGGAGCACCATTCGTGGTGACGCAGACGATTCTCTACGTGCTGATCGTTTTCGTCGGGACCGGCGGCGAGCTGTGCGTTTCGCGCGCGATGAAAACGATCGGCGAAGTGACGGATTTTCGCCCTCACGCGATCGCCCGCGTGGTCGGGCGGGCGCTGGCGCTGCCGCGGATGTGGACGGGTGTTTCGCTGATGGCGGTCGCATTTTTTGCGCTGCTCGGAATGCTGTCACTCGCGAAGGTCAGTTTCGTGTTCCCGTCAACGGCGCTGAGCTACGCAGCGGGCGCGCTCGGCGGGCGGCTTTTTCTCGGCGAGCGAGTGACACCGCAGCGATGGCTGGGCGTTGCCCTGGTCTGCATCGGCGTCGTGCTCGTGTTTCTCGGCAAGGGCTAGCGTCTTCTCAGAGTCTGCGGCAACCTCGATTTTTCGCCAAGGGGCGGCTCCATTCGTGCAGCAACTGATGCAGGGTCCATGCGGCCTTAAGCAGGCTTAACGGGCACAAAAATGCAGGTTTTGGCACTTTTGTGACGGCTTGAGGATCCTTCTTCCGGTGTTGTGGCCAATTTCGGGCATTTTGTGAGATGGTCTGAGGCACTATGACGGCTTGGACGGCGGTTCGCGACGCGCTCCTCGTGCTGGCGGCCGCGCCGTTCGGCTATTACCTGGTTGCGGTCATCGCAGCCGGAAGATTTTTTCGCGGCAAACCTCCGGGTTCGTCGGAAACATTCTCTGATTTCACCCCGCCCGTCAGTATTCTCAAACCGATTCGCGGACTCGACCGCGAGACCTACGAGAATTACGCGAGCTTCTGCCGGCAGGACTATCCGGAATTCGAAATTCTCTTTTGCGTTTCGGACAAATCCGACCCCGCGATCCCCGTGATCTATCAAATCATCGCGGATTTCCCGGATTGCCCGATCCGCCTGTTTATTGGCTCCGAGCCGCTGGGCGCGAGCGACAAGGTCAACAAGCTTTGCCGAATGGTCCGCGAGGCGCGGCACGACGTGGTGATCGTGAGCGACAGCGACGTGCGCGTCGAGTCGGGATTTCTGCGCGCCGTTGCGGCACCGTTCGCCGATCCCAAGGTGGGCGGCGTCACGTGCCTCTATCGCGGGCTGACGGACGGCTCGTTCCCGGCCGACCTCGAAGCGCTGGGCAACAGCGCCGACTTCGCGCCGGGAGTTCTCGTTGCGTGGCTCGGGGGGAAGGGAAGCCTGAACTTCATGCTCGGCGCGGTGATGGCGACGACGAAGAGGCATCTCGCCGAAATCGGCGGATTCGAATCGCTGGTCGATTATTTCTGCGACGACTACGAACTCGGCAACCGCATCGCCGCGCGCGGCCACCGCATCGAGCTGAGCCGCTTTCCCGTGGACATCGTTTACCCGCACGAAACGCTCGGCGTCGCGTTTCGCCATCAGCTTCGCTGGAATCTCAGCATCCGCTACTCGCGGCCGTGGGGACATTTCGGACTGATCTTCACGCACGGCCTCGTGTGGTCGCTGGCGGGCATGATGCTCGCGCGAACGTGGGCCGCGGTATTCGCATTTACCGCGGCGTACTTTTTCCTGCGCGGCGAAATGGCGATCGGCGCCGGCGCGCGGGGGATGGGAGACACTCTCGTGAGGCGGAAACCGTGGATGTTGCCGCTGCGCGACGCCTTCGCATTCGTGGTGTGGCTCGCGAGCTTCTTCCCGCAGCGCATCCACTGGCGAGATCGCGAGTTCTACGTCCGCGAGAAACGACTCGTCCCCATCCCGCCGTCGCAACACTCATAGCGCGAGTCTTTTCGGGCGGCTCAAGCGTATACAGACTAGAATGAGCGCGACTCTGGCATACGCGAACATGAATCGGGCCCTGGCCACATCGGGGCCGATGTACCGGTTCTCCACCCACATGGCGGATGAGAATAAGGCGCTCGCGCAAGGGCTGCGGCGGCGCGATCCCGAGCTGCTCGACCGGCTGATAGAGGAATATCAATACCGGCTGTTCCGCTATTTGACGTACATCACGGGGAATCATGAACGCGCCGAGGATTTTTTCCAGGAAACGTGGATTCGGGTGCTGGAGCGCGGGCATCAGTACGACGGCAAGTACAAATTCGAGTCGTGGCTTTTCACCATCGCGCGCAATCTGGTGATCGACTGGCAGCGCCACAAGAAACCGCAGAGTCTGGACGCGCTGATCGATCCGGACGAGGGCGCGCCGATGGAATTTGCCGCCGAGGACGATGCGTCTCCGCTGGATCTTGTGCTGCTCGGCGAACGGGGCGCGCGCGTGCAGGCCTCGCTCGGCCAGCTACCGGCCGTTTATCGCGAAGTGCTGCTTCTGCGGTTCCAGGAAGACATGCAGCTCGAAGATATCTCGCGCGTTCTGGCGATACCCCTCTCGTCGGTGAAGTCCAGGCTGTATCGCGGGCTGGACGCGCTCAAGAAAGTGCTCGCCGGAGGCTCCGAATGAACGAGGAACTGCACGTTCGCGCCGAAGAATTGATCGCGCGGCAACGCGTGGAGGGAATTTCCGACGCCGAGCGCGTGTGGCTCGAAGAGCATCTGCGGGATTGCGCGCAGTGTGCGGAAGTGGCGCGTGCAACGGAGCAGGCGATCCATTCTCTTCGCGCGCTGAGCGTTCCTGTGCCGAGGGCGCTGGCAAGCCGCACGCAATTTCGCGTGCGATTGCGCGCCCGGGAGATGCAGGCGCGCGGGCCGCGCTGGCAATGGTTATGGGCGGCGTGCGGAGTGTCCTGGGCGTTTGGCGCGGCGACGGCCCCATATGTGTGGCGCGGGCTCGAATGGCTTGGGCATCGCGCCGGATTGCCGGATGTGGTCTGGAAAATGGGCTTTGCGGTTTGGTGGACGCTGCCGGCGATCGTGGTAGTCGTGGTTTTGCTGTTCGAGAAAACCGGCGCGACGGACGGGATGCCTTTTCGAGAAGAGCTTTGAAGACGGCGCGCGGCAATTCGCGGCGCTGCCGGGGAAAGGGAAGCGAGAAATAAAATGACTGAATATCCACAACGTGCAACCAACTCGTTCAGCGAACGAATGCGGCTGATTCGTTTCCGCAGGAAGAACGAAAGGCTGCGTTTTTGGAACGAAGTGAAGATCGTGCCGCACTGGCTATTCTGGGTGCTCGGCGTGCTTTTTCTGGCTGCGCAAGCGACAGCGGCGTACGTGCATCTGAGCGGCGAGTTGAAGCCCGGCTTTTTCCCTCCGGGCATGGAAGGTCATCAGGTGCTCTCTTCTCTAGGGCTGGCAGTGATTGTGACCATATTCTGGCTGGTTTTCGCGACGTTCGTCCTGCTGACGGGTTACGTGAATCGCGACGCCAAGCGCCGGGGAATGAGTCCCGGATTGTGGACTTTTCTGGTGATTGTTCTGTGGCCCGCGTATTTCGCGATCGGCTACATCATTTATTTTCTGCTGCGTGAACCGCTGCCGTACGCGTGCCCGCAATGCGGAACGGTCGTGGGTGCGCGGTTCAACTACTGTCCCAACTGCAAGCGCGACCTGCATCCCTGCTGTCCGCAGTGCAAGGCGGAAGTCGTCGAGACCGACAAGTATTGCCCGAACTGCGGCCAGGATTTGAGCGCGACGGTCAGCGCACCCGCGTGATTGGCGGAAATGCGACGAGGAAGCGCCAAGCGCGCGCTCGACGCTGACGGTGCTTCCCATTGACGAAATTATCCGCCGCCAGTAAAGTAGAAACAGGTCGCGCTTGCGGCCTTTTTTGTTGTCTTCTCCCGTCGGCTGGGAGGTCGTACAATTGGCAGTACATCAGACTCTGGATCTGATTATCCTGGTTCGAGTCCAGGCCTCCCAGCCAAACTTGCCCTGAAAAACTAGCTGTCGCATTCGCGCGCCGCGAGAGTATGATCACGCTGATTGGCGACTTGGCGCGCCCCGCTCGAACGTTTTTCCTCGGAGGCTGATCATGAAGAAGCTCCTGAAAATTCTTGGAATTGTCGTCGTGGTGCTGGTCCTGATCGTCATCGCGTCGCCGTTCATCGTCAACGTCAACAAATTCAAGCCCACGCTGGAAACCGACATGACCACCGCGCTCGGCCGCAAGGTCGAGATCGGAAACATCGAGCTTTCGATTCTCTCGGGCGGCGTCAAGGTGGACGACGTATCGATCGGGGACGATCCTGCCTTCAGCCAGTCGCCGTTCCTGCAAGCCAAGCAGGTGACGGCCGGCGTGGCGCTGCTACCATTGATTTTCTCCGGGAAACTTGCAGTCAGCTCGTTCACGGTGACCGATCCGCAGGTTTCGCTGCTGCACTCGGCCTCTGGCAAATGGAATTTTTCGAGCCTTGGCGGCGCGTCGAAAACACCGAAGAGCAGTTCTTCGGGCGCGACGAATATTTCCGTCGAGAAGCTGACGATTTCCAATGCGACGATTGTCGTCGGCACGTCGGGCGCGCATGGGAAAACGCAAACGTATCAAGGCGTGAATCTCGAGGCGTCCGATCTTTCCTACACGTCGCAGTTTCCGTTTAAGTTCTCGGCAAAGACGCCCGGCGAAGGCACCGTGAAGCTGGAGGGCAAGGCCGGACCGATCGACGCCACCGACGCATCCCTCACGCCTCTTGAAGCGACGATTAAGGTCGAGAATCTCGATCTTGCGATGACTGGCTTCGTCAATCCTGCGTCCGGCATTGCCGGACTCATCAACTTCAGCGGCGATCTTTCCTCCGACGGCAAGCAGATGAATTCAAAGGGAACGGTGAAGGCGGCGAAAATCAAAATGGTCGCAAACGGCTCGCCGTCGAAAATCCCGGTCAACGTGGACTATGACACCGCGTATGATCTTGCCACTCAAAAGGGAATTCTCAAGAAGGGCGACGTTCACATCGGAAATGCCCTGGCGCATCTGACCGGCGCCTATGACACGGCGGGCGCGACGCCCACGCTCCAGATGAAAATGAACGGTTCGGGCATGCCGGTCGCCGACCTCGAGGGCATTTTGCCGGCCGTGGGTGTGACGCTTCCTTCCGGCGCGGCGCTGAAAAGCGGGAGCCTCGATCTGACGCTTGCGATCAACGGCCCGGTCGACAAACTGGTCATCACCGGGCCTGTGAATCTCGCGAACGGAAAGCTCTCGGGCTACAACTTGAAATCGAAGCTCGGGGCGCTCTCGTCATTTTCGGGGCTCGGCGGAGGAGGCGGCGGGTCCGACACCGAGATCCAGAAGCTGAGCG
Organism: uncultured Acidobacteriota bacterium; assembly: GCA_963715685.1. GTDB lineage: Bacteria > Acidobacteriota > Terriglobia > Acidiferrales > UBA7541 > Palsa-295. The sequence continues at coordinate 1,231,841 of OY970264.1, forward strand.
CGAACCTGCGCGTCGAACCCAGCGGAACGCAGGCCAACGATGTGGATGTCGTCGTGCCATCGATCGGAACGGTCACCGGCACCGCGAACGTCAGCGCAGCCGGCCAGCTCAACTGCAAAATGTCCGCAAAACTCGCGGGCGGCATCGGCACGATGACTTCCGCGCTCGGCTCGTTGGGCGGCAGCAAGAGTTCGAGCGGCGGCATTCCGTTTACAATCACGGGCACGACTTCGAATCCCATCTTTCTGCCGGACGTGAAGGGCATGGCCGGCAACATGGCGAAGGGCCTCGGCGGGAATGCGACCGGCGCGGCCGGCGGCGCTGCGAGCGCAGCGCAGGGAGCGCTCGGCGGCCTCTTCGGCAAGAAGAAAAACTAGCGGCGAAAACGGACTCGCAGTCGAAAGTTAAGTGCTCTTCGCGAGTGCGGCTTCTGCTCTGCCGAAGAGACTGCTCATGGCGCGCACGACGGCGCGAATCATGATCGCGATTAGCGCGAGGCCGACGACGGCGATGCCCGCCGCCGCGTAGTGGTGCCGCGTGGCGAACCACATCAGGAAGACCACCACCGCATCTTTACTCAGACTCAACAGGATATTGGAAAAAGGCTCTGGCGAGTGCGAAACCGCAGCCCGTGCCGCGGTTTTGCCGCCGTGTGCAGCGAGTGCGATCAAAGCGCCTGCGAGCGTCGCCACCAGACGCTCCCATTCGGGCAAATGGGCCGTCGCCGCGTAGGTGAGCAGCGCAGCGATAGGAACGCGCACGAAGGTGTGCATCGCGTTCCAGAGGAGATCGAAGATCGGGATTTTGTCACCGATGAATTCGACGCAGAAAAGAATGGCGCAGATCGCGATGACGTACCAGTTCTCCACGAGATGCAGCGCGGGCGGAAGCGACAGGGCTCCCGCGTGGCGCAGCAGGCCGAGCATCGCGACCGTGGCGTAGACGTTCAGCCCCGCTGAAAAGCAAACGACGATCAGCAGCGCGGTCAGTTCCGTGCCGGTTGGGACCGGCGGCAGGATCGAAGCGAAAGGCATCAGCCTCGAAGATACGACGCCCGGCGAATTTGCGCTACGGGTTGACGTCGAGCGTCAAATTCCCAAGCGATACAGTCACCCCGTTGATTGTCAGCGTTACCGCAATGCCGGGGTAAGCCCCCGGCGGCGTGCCGGGGTTTCCGCCACCCCCACCTCCGCCGCCTCCTCCCCCACCGCCACCCCCACCTCCGCCGCATCCCGAGTCGGCGAGCAGGAATGCAAGCGCCACCAGCGTCAGCACTGCACTCCACCGCCGCCGCGTACCGCGAAGGCCGAACGCAGTGAGCAAGAGGCACAGGAACAACGCCAGCGCCACTGCGCTACCGGTGATCCGCCAGCCGAGAATATTTGGCCGATTGCGGGATGTGGGAATAACGGCCGACGGCGCGGTCGTCTGAAATGAGAGCGTGGCGGTCGTAGTTCCGTTCACCGGGAGATTAAATGACGTCAGGTTACACGTTGTCTCCGAGGGCTGGTTCCCGCATAACGGCGTGATCGTGACCATACCGTTGCTGCTGAATCCATTCTGCGCCGTAATCGTTAGCACCGTGGTTCCCACGGCGCCCGGCGCGCTGACAGGGATCGTCGTCGGATTCGCAGACACCGTAAACGTCGGTGCCGGGGTCACAGTTTGAGCAACTGTTCCGGCGGAGCCCGCGTAGTTGCTGTCGCCGCTGTAAGAGGCTCCCACCAACTGGATGTTCGGCGGCAGCGAAGTGGTTGTGATCTGCGCTTGTCCATTCGACAGCGATACCGCGTTGCCGACGGGATTATCGCTGCCCTGTTGGCTAAGGGCGGAGAAGAACTGCACCGTGCCAGTAAGGGCAGGACCACCCGCCTGCACAGGCGCGACGTTCGCGGTAAGCGTAACGCTCGCTCCCTGCTGAATCGCGGAATTCGACGTCGTCACCGCCGTGGTCGTGGCGAGCAGATTAACGGTTTCAATCACACTGTTGGTCGCGGCCTCATAGTTCACATCGCCGCTATAGTTGGCGAAGACCTGAAATACGCCGCCCGGAAGTGAGGAAGTTGTGATTGCGGCTACGCCGTTCGTCAGAGTAACTGTTCCGATGGTCCCGAAGAAATCGCCGAAATAGACCGAACCCGTGGGCGCCGGTTCGTTAGCCGGCACGGCGACTGTCGCGGTGAACGTCACGCTCGAGCCGTGGTTGATCGTGAGATTTGACGAGCTAAGGGCGACGGTTGGCGCGATTTGCACATCAATCGTGGAGGCCGCGGAAGTCGACGCTGCGTAGTTGCCGTCGCCACTGTATTTAGCAGTGATGCTGTTATTGCCCAGCGCCAGCTGAGTTGTGGTCGTCGATGCCAGTGCGTTCGGGGTGTTCGTCTGAGTTCCGCCAACTCCAGACACGGTTACGGGATTTCCCAGTTGAGTTGTACCCGAAAAAAAAGTGATGCTTCCACCCGGGGCCGCGCCAAAGCCCGTGCCATCAGCAGATGCCGCCAGCACAATTGCACTATTGAAAATTCCAGTGGGAGAAACAGTAAGCGTAGTGGTAGTCGGATCCGGCGTGATCGTAATCGTGGAACTTGAGTTGCTGGCCGTAAAACTGTTGTCGCCGCCGTAGGTTACTTTCACGGTGTCTGTGCCGCCGGGTAATTGGACTGCCTGGTCTTCGGCGTAGCCCTGAATATTCAGCGCGAATGTGCCCGCATCAAGAGCCGCACCATTGTTCGTCACTGTCACAGTCCCGGTGGGGCAGCCCAACTGTCCGGGTGCGTTCTGAGCGCACGTGTCTCCAGACTGGCTCGTCACGTTCATTCGCAGCAGTTCAAGCGAGCCGTATTGAGCAGTCGTGGCACTCGGATTCGTCTGTAGCCCAGTCGATGGATTGAAAAGCTCTAGGGCAATGTTAGGCAGGCTCGCCTCCGGCGTGACCTTTACGGAAGTCGGAGAGGAAGTGCTGGACGCGAAAGTGCCATCCCCCGGATATTGTGCCACGACTGTATAGCTGCCCCCGGGAAGCGCATTTGTTGAACCTGAAACGGTGCCGGAGCCACTGGGCAGAGTGAATCCCTGAACGCCTTGCTGCGTTACCTCAGTCGGCGCAGTGAGCGGCACCGTGTTTGCAATCAGCGATACATTGCCGGTGGGCGTGCCGCTGCCGACTGCGGGCGCCACGGTGACCGAGACAGGCACAGATTGGCCGTGTGCGATGTTGACTGCCGTGCCGGAATTAAGAGTCAATGAGGTCGTCGTCGCCTTCAGACTCATCTCGGCCGTTGTCCATGCATTGACTAGGTCGCTCGCGTTAACGGAGCCGAGCCCCGTGGCCAAGTCGTATCCAGACGTCGCACTGTAGCCGGACAGGACGCCAATCGAGTCACTTGGATTTGATGTCGTGCAATTCGGGCTGCTAGTTACGCAAGGCATCGCGTTCGTACCATTTGTTACGTCGTAGAAAATACAGTTCGTTCCCGCGCCGTTGCTCGAATTGCAGCTTGCCCCGGACCGCGCCGCCAGTTTGTAGAGCACGTAGTTCGCGTTCCCTTGTCGTTGTCCCGTTTTTTGGTTCACCAGCGCCACGATTCCGGCAAATGCAGGTGCGGACGCCGACGTGCCACCAGTCGGTATGAACTCTGTGTTGGGGTCGGCGGTCTTGCAAGAAGTGGCGCCGGAATTGACTAAATCGGCAGCGCAGATCAGGTAGAAAGCACCGGCTGGGCCTCCGGCAGCGGCGAACAACGAGACATCCGGGACATCACGATTGCTATCGGCCGGTACTCCGGTACCCGTCTGCCACGTCGGTTTTCCATAGCCGCCCGAGCAGCTCGCAGCGTTTTGCCCAGCCGGAGTCGTGCAATTGCTCTTTCCGCCCGAGCCGCCGACTGTATCGAGAAAGTTCACGAGTTGCCCATTGTTGCAATTCGTCTCCGCGTTCGTGCTGAAACCGAGAAGATTCCCAAAGACCGCATTCGTACAGCTGTTGTTCCATGTCGTTTCCGGGATGTACTGAAGAGCGGAAACGCTGGGCGGTAGGGTGGTTCCGGGCGGCGGTGCGTTCGTCGTGCTCCAATAGGGCCCCGGATTCGTCAGGTCGTTGAAGTCTGTGCCGCCGACGGAAACATTGTAAGGAGTGGACTCAAATCCGCTGACCATCAAGCCGAAGTTTGCGGGCGCAGGAGGTCGGGCGTCGTGCGAATCACATCCCGCTGAGCCGCTATCTCCACTGCTGACGAGGACCGTAATTCCCTGGGCCGCCGCCTGCTGCCAGAGCTGGTTGTAAAACTGATTCCCCGATGTGCCCAGACCGAGCTCGCAGATGCCATAGCTCTCGCTGAGGATTGGTGCGAGATTGTCGTCGACGATGTATTGCGCAGAGAGATCGACTCCGAGACTCGCTTCGGTTCGCGCAGAAATAACGAAATCGATTGTAGCTCCCTTGGCTACGGCGCCGGACCATTCCACGTCCAGATCGGATTCCGTCTCGTCGCCACGAACAACCCCAGGGTCGGGACCGTCGAGGATGATCTGTGGATCGCTCGGCGGAAGCCCGAAGTAATTTCGGAAATCGCGCACGTCCTGGATGTTGATGTCGCTCTCAGCCACAATGGCGATTGTCTGCCCGGTGCCGTCAATGTGAGGGCTTGCATTCCACTGCGGCAGGACGTTGTAGATCGTGGCGAAGTCGTAAGGCCCCAATCCGTAGCAGGCAAGGCCAGGCACTCCGCAGGTGCCCCCAAAGGTGAAGAGCGGCTGCAAAGCGTGCAATTGGCCTGTATCTTTCGATCGCGTGACAGGGCTGCCCACTTGATGCATGGTATTCCGGGGAAAATTGTGCAGCGTATCGATGCCCGCCACAACCGGAGTCAGTGCCGCGGGAATCTGCGGATCGCTGGCGTTCGCCCAGTGATCCTCGCCGTTCACTGTAAACTTGTGAATCTCCGTGCCGAACGCGTCGCGTACCTGCGACGCGGTGCCGGAAAATTCGATTACCGTGCGGCCATTCGAGACTCGGTTCACCGCGAAGCCGTGCGACTGCAGCCACGACGTAATCGTCTGGATGTCCTGGTCAGCGGGGCCGAACTGCTGCCCGAATTGCTGGGGCGTAAGCCACTGGTGATAGTTCGGCGAGGACTTGTCCTGCTGTTGGTCGAGGAGCGCATCGAGCGCGGCTTCCTGCGCGGCGCTGCGTTTGAGCACGAGCAACATGCGCTCCATCGGCAGCGACGGAGGGGCGGCGCCTCGGTCGAACTCCGGGCGGGCGAGCGGGTGCGTGTTGCCTCGAAGAGTCGTTAATTGCGATTCGTCGATGGCCGCGGTGATGCGCGCTTGAACGTTTGTGGCTTGCGCTGAAGTAAGAATGGGAGCTGCGAGCGACAGCAGGAAAATTGCCGCTGCCAAAATGCGGCTGCTGGAAGGGATCGATTTGCTTCGCATGGTGCCCTTGGGTAGCTAACCAAGCTCCGCACGGTTCCTGCGGCCGCCTCGCGCCGTTCACCTTTCGACGCGCGGAGAAAACCGTGTGCCACCTACTGCAATCTAGGCCCGTGATAATGCCAATCCGGGCACTATGCGTCAAGGGTATTTTGCAATGTAAAAAGGCGAGCTAGAGCATTTGGCGGAGGACGTATTGCAAGATTCCGCCGTGCTGGTAGTATGCGACCTCGAAGGGAGTATCGACGCGCGCGACGGCGGTGAAATTCTTTTCGGAGCCGCTCGCGGCGCGCGCACGGACCTTGATTTTCTTGCGCGGTTCGAAATTCTCGGCGAGGCCTTCGAAATCGAATATCTCGAGTCCGGTGAGGCCCAGCGATTTGAGGTTTTCACCCGGCATGAATTCGAGCGGGAGAACGCCCATGCCGACGAGATTGCTGCGGTGGATGCGCTCGAAGCTCTCCGCCAGCACCGCGCGGACGCCAAGCAGGATGGTGCCTTTGGCGGCCCAGTCACGCGACGAACCGGAGCCGTATTCTTTTCCCGCAAAGATCACGAGCGGCACGCCCTCGGCGCGGTATTTCATGGCCGCATCATAGATGTACATCTTCTCGCCGCTGGGCTGATGGATCGTCCATCCGCCCTCGGTGCCTGGCGCGAGCTGGTTGCGCAAGCGGATGTTCGCAAATGTGCCGCGCATCATCACTTCGTGGTTGCCGCGGCGCGCACCGTAGGAATTGAAATCCTTTGGCTGGACGCCATTCGCGATCAGGTATTTTCCTGCAGGGCCGTCCGGCTGAATGGAACCGGCGGGAGAAATGTGGTCGGTCGTGATGCTGTCGCCGAGAACAGCCAGCGCGCGCAGCCCGCGCAAGTCGGAAATCGCGCCGGGCTTGACCTTCATGCCCTCGAAGTACGGCGGGTTCTTGATGTAGGTGGATTTCGCGTCCCACGCATAGAGATCGCCCTCTGGAACGGGCAGCGCGCGCCAGTGATCGTCGCCGGCAAAAACGTCGGCGTATTCCTTCGCGAACATTTCCTTAGTGACCGAGCCACGTACCGTCGATTCAACTTCCTGCGGAGTGGGCCAGATTTCGCGGAGGTACACGGGCTTGCCGGATTTGTCGCTCCCGATCGGCTCGTTGACGATGTCGAAATCCATGCGGCCCGCCAGCGCATAGGCCACGACGAGCGGCGGCGAGGCGAGATAGTTCGCGCGACAGAGCGGATTGATGCGGCCCTCGAAATTCCGGTTGCCGCTCAGGACAGATACGGCGACGAGATTGTTGTCCTTGATGGCCTTGCCGATCGGCTCGGAGAGCGGGCCGCTATTGCCGATGCAGGTGGTGCAGCCATAGCCGACGAGATTGAAGCGCAGCGAATTAAGGTAGGGCCACAGACCGGCTTTTTCGATGTAATCGGTGACGACTTTCGATCCGGGCGCGAAGCTCGTCTTCACCCACGGCTTCACGCTCAGCCCGCGCTCGACAGCTTTCTTCGCGAGCAGGCCCGCGCCGAGCATCAGCGAAGGATTCGATGTATTCGTGCAGCTTGTGATCGCGGCGATCACCACGGAGCCGTCTGCCAGATCGAAGATGTCGCCATTGTTCCGCACGCTCGCGTGCCTGGGAGCTTCGGTGAGCGATTTCTCGAATGCCGACTTGGCTTGCGTGAGCGGCACGCTATCCTGCGGACGCTTGGGGCCGGCCATCGTGGGGACGACTTTCGCGAGATCGAGTTCGAGCCGGTCGGAGAAAACCGGATCGGCCGTTTCGTCCGTGCGGAAAAGCCCCTGCTCTTTGGTGTAAGCCTCGACGAGCTTGACCTGGTCTTCGCTGCGAGCGGTGAACCGGAGATACGCGAGCGTTTCCGAATCGACGGGAAAGAAGCCCATGGTCGCGCCATACTCGGGCGCCATGTTGGCGATGGTGGCGCGGTCGGGAAGCGTGAGGCTCGAAAGACCGGTGCCATAGAACTCGACGAATTTTCCGACGACACCCTTCTTGCGCAACATCTGCGTGACCGTCAGGACGAGGTCGGTGGCCGTCGCGCCTGCGGGCAGTCGCCCGTGGAGCTTGAAACCGACCACCGCCGGAATCAGCATCGAGAGCGGCTGGCCGAGCATGGCCGCTTCCGCTTCGATTCCGCCGACGCCCCAGCCGAAAACGCCGAGGCCGTTGACCATGGTGGTGTGCGAGTCGGTGCCGACGAGCGAATCGGGGAACGCTACCCACGAGCCGTTCTGCTTCTCGCGGAAGACGACGCGCGCGAGGTATTCGAGATTCACCTGATGGCAGATGCCGGTGTCCGGCGGGACAACCCGGAAGTTCTGCAGGCCCTTCTGGCCCCAGCGGAGAAAAGCGTAGCGTTCGATGTTGCGCTGCATTTCGAGGTCGGCGTTGAAGGCGAAGGAGTCCGCGCCGCCGAATTTATCCACCTGTACGGAGTGGTCGATGACGAGTTCAGCGGGAAGCAGCGGATTGATTTTTTTCGCGTCGCCACCGAGCTGCTTGATGGCGTCGCGCATTGCGGCGAGATCGACGACGGCCGGCACGCCCGTAAAATCCTGGAGCAGGACGCGCGCGGGCATGAAGGAGACTTCCTTTTCCGTGGCGCCCGCAGCGCTTGAAGGATCCCAGCTCGCGAGGGCGCGAATGTCGTCCGCGTGGACGAAGCGATTGTCTTCGTGGCGCAGAAGATTTTCGAGCAGCACCTTCAGCGAAAAGGGCAGGTGCGCGACGTTACCGATCTTCGCGGCCGCGAGCTTGTCCAGACGATAGATTTCGAACGAATCGCTGCCGACGCGAAGGGTCGCGCGGGTCGAGAATGAGTTTTTCGAGGTTTCGCTCATACGAGGGCAAATTCTCCTTTGGGCGAACCCGGTATTTTAGCGCACTCGCGATGGCAGGGTGACTCCGTTTTTCTGGATTTTGGCGTCGGCAATGCAACGAGCAGAACCCTGGGGAATTGCCATCCGTGCCGCGTTTTGGTCGATTGTGTTTACGATATCCATGTGTGGCGCGGAGAAGTCGTTGTCAAGCGCGAGGGGCGGTTGACTCGGCTTGGCTAGCGCTGCTATGTCGCGTATATTGCGCGCACGATGAAAACGTTTGATCCGCAGCAAGAGCGGCGACGGCTTGCGCAGGTGTACGCGAGCATGGCGGATGGCGAACTGGAGAAACTTGCCGGCGAAGCGAGTTCGCTGAGCGACGTGGCGAAGGAATCGCTGCGACTTGAGATATCGCAGAGAAACCTCGGGATTTCTTTACAGTATGTGGCGGCCCCCACGGAGGCGTGGCCACCCGGCCCCATCACGCTCCGCCGGTTCAGAGATCTGCCAGTTGCCCTCCTGGCTGAGACCATACTTGATTCGGCAGGCATCGAATGCTTCCTAGCAGACGCGAACACCGTTCGGATGAACTGGTTGTGGTCAAACCTGCTTGGCGGCATCAGGCTTTGGGTCAGGCCGAGCGATATCGACGCGGTCGAGTTGCTGGACCAGGACTACTTGGAAGTGTTCGATGTCGAGGGAGTGGGGGAGTACAGACAGCCTCGCTGCCCTAACTGCGAGTCGTTCGACATTTCCTTCCGGGAATTAAGGAAGCGCGTGGCCTACGGCAGCATCATGGGCATGTGGTTCACGGGATTCATACCGCCAATCTTGCTTCCTCTAGAGCGACCGGGCTGGCACTGTCACTCCTGCAGCCATTCTTGGGAAGGTTCGAGCGATCCGGCGCAGGATGCTCCCTAGAAGGATGGCATCAGGGGCTAAAGAGCCTGCGTGACAACTTGTTTCGTGCCTCAGCGGCTGAAGCCGCGTTGATTTGGCAACGTTTACGGCACGACTAAAGTCGTGCCCTGACGAAGATCTGATGTTGTCGCGCGGAATCCGAAACCTCGCCCTTCCGTCAGAAACATTTGTCAGTAGTCTGCCGGATGGCTGCGGGCGAGAACCTGGGGGCGTCCCGCTGCGCGCGTTCCCAGATTTTGCGAGAAACGCTCTCTGTAGCCGCTACACGGAATTACCAACTTCTTATCACTCTTGATGAAACGAACGGAGTGCGTGGTCCGTCACAGTTGGTGGAACCTGAACGCCTGGCGGAGGGTTCTTATGAAAACTTCATGGGGCCGCGTATTTTCACTCCTTGCGCTTTCCGCAGCGATATCTTTCCCGGCTATGGGGGCACCACCGCCCGCTCAGAGCGATGCCCAACTCGTGCGCCTGAGCTACGTGGAAGGTGACGTTCGCTTCAATCGAGGGGGCGGCAAGGGGCCTGACTTGAAGAAACCGTGGGAACAGGCGGAAGTGAACTTGCCCATCGAGCAAAACTTCGCGCTGGCGACGGGCGCGGGACGAGCCGAGATTGAATTTGAGAACGGGTCGGTGGTCTACCTGGCTGAAAACTCCGTCGTATTGTTCGACAGTCTGATCTCGACCGATGTCGTGCTGGACACCCGATTGAAACTCGTATCCGGCACCGTGACAACCAACATCCAGCCTAGACCTTTGGAGTTTTTTGAAATCGATATGCCCACGGGACAATTCCAAGTTACCTATCCGAAGAGTTCTTTCGTCCGCATCGACAGTTTCCTCGACGGGATGGCCGTTACGCCGGAGGCGGACACTGGATCGGATTTCTCGCAGAACGGTTTGCCGGATCTCCACATTGCGAAGGGACAGACGCTCACCTATGAGGCTGGGCATCCTGTCCGGATTGATGGAGCCGGGCAATCCAAGGCCCCCAACGACTGGGACCAGTGGGTGAATGCGCGTGTTGAGGCGCGAGACACAGCCACGCAAGCCGCGCTCAAGGCGTCGGGGCTTTCCTCGCCCATTCCGGGTTTGACGGACTTGTACGCGAGCGGAACATTCTCTCCGTGCCCGCCTTACGGGACGTGCTGGGATCCTTCGCCGCAAGCGATGGCTCGTCCGCAGGTTTCGCAGCCGGCGCCTGCGGCAGGGCAAGCTCCCAGTCAGGCCACGGGGCAGGCTTCGGCGAAACCATTCAAACCCCAGACCGTTGACTTTCATACGCTTGTGGATGAGTGCCCATTCCCGGCATGGACCACCACCGCTTCGGTCGTGGCGCAGACGCCGCAGGAGCTCGATGAGCTTTCCATGGAAGCGTACATGTGGGAACTGCGTCAGCCGTGGAGCTGGCCGGTCTGCTACTACTCCAATTGGATTTATCGTGGCAACCACTATCGCGTCATCATCAGAAAAAAGAGACACCATCACCCCGTGCGGTGGGTAAAGGTCGGCAATAAAACCGGGTTCGTGCCCACGCACCCGCACGATCAAAAGGGCAAGCCGCCCGTCAATCTGAAACACGGAATCTTCACGGTCTCTCCTAAAGAGGCGGGCGGACACATCGAACGAGTCGACTTCAATCCTAAGGAAAAAGTCGAGACACTTGCCAGTCCACCGAAGGAGTTTCGCTCCGGAGCATATTCGGAGTTTGCCAAAGTGGAGCCGCCGGAAATTCACGCACGTCTAGTACAAGGGGCGGCGCCAGGCGCCAAGTCCGTGGATGCTAAAGGGAATGAGCCCAAGATCACGTATGACTACGGAAAGGGGAAGTTCATCCAATCCGGCGTCGAATTTGCCGGGCGTAGCACCAAGCCCGTGGTGGTCGGCAGCCTGAATTCGCGAGGTGGATTCTCGGGCGGTTCGGGAGGGCGATCCGGTGGGTCGGGCTATCGAGGCGGCGGGGGTTCGTCGAACGGAGGAGGGGGGTATTCGGCGGGCCGGTCGAGTGGCGGTGGAGGAGGCTCGGAGTCGCGCGGCGGCGGAGGTGGGGGTAGTTACAGCGGCGGCGGTCGCGAAGGTGGCGGAGGCAGCTTTGGCGGGGGTTCGAGCGGTGGCAGCAGCGGCGGGGGAGGCGGTGGGGGTGGTGGCGGAGGACGGAAATAATCCGCGCGGTTAGTTTGCGCGATTGAAGCGCTCAGTGCACCGCAAACGGCGGGGCGAGCACGGGCGTCACCGAAGCCCGTGCCGCCGGAACTTCACCGAAACCACGGATGACCCCTATTTCTCGATGACGCCGCAGGCGATGCGATCGCCGGAATTGCCGGACGGATCGGACATCAAGTCGTCAGCCTTCGCGTGGATCACGAGCGAGGTGCCGCCGTCGTGGAAGAGCGAGTTCGCGCCGTCGCCCAGCGTGACAGCCTTGTCGACGAACGTCATCTTGCCCTTTCCGTCCGCGCCCACCACCAGGTTCGGCAAATCGCCGGCATGCGGATGCGGGTTTTGCGTGTTGTTGACCCCATGGTGCGCCATCGTCGGATTGAAATGGCCACCGGCCGAGGTGAATGCCGGCCCTTCACACTTGCCGACCGCGTGAATGTGGATTCCATGTTCGCCTGGAGTGAGTTGCTCCACTTTTACGACGATCTTTACTCCGCCATCAGATGGAGTGATTTTGGCGGTGCCGATCTTCGTACCCTGCGCGTTGATGATGTCGGCGTGCGCCGATTTCGGAGCGGAGTCGCCGAGCGCGACGACTGCGGATAAGCAGAGAACTGCCGGAATCACGAGAAAATTTCGTAGATGCATCGATGTGTCCTCCCTCAAGGACTTAATCGTTGGCCCTGAACGACGGAATTCTATCACAGGGGCGGGGGCCGAGAGATTTCAAGGCGGAGCATTGACGATCCGTGGTGGCTCGTGCGCGTGAGGTAATCGGCGGGAAAACTTGCCGCGATAAAGGCGGCGCAAAGGACGGCGTTCCGCAGAACCGTCCGGAATGCATACCGGCACTACGCGCCAGCTGAATCATGTCGGAGCCCATTCGCTTCGCTCAGGGTAAACTGAAGCTCCGACCCCCTATAAACCGTGACCGCTAGTGCTTGGGTGCGACGTAGCCTTCGGGGAGTTTGGAGCCTTCGCCGAAGAAGAACTGTTCCATCTGTTCTTCCATGATTTTCTGCGCGTTGGGATCGAGCGGGTTGAGGCGGAATTCGTTCAGGAGCATCTTCGAGTGGTTGACCCACATCGCCCATGCCTCTTTCGAGACGCTGTCGTACACGCGCTTGCCGATCTCGCCCTTCCAGGGAACGCGATCGAGCCCTGGCAGCTCGCGGCCGAGCTTCACGCACTTCACCATGCGAACCGTTTGCGTGCCGGACTGCTTTTCGTCGGCCATTTCGAGCGCCTCCTCGGAATTGCTACATCGTCTCAATCTTAAACGCGGACGCAGGATGACCGCAACATGAAGCGGAGGACGGCGGCCGGTTGCATGGTTTCGTTGAAGGCGCGCGGACGGCTTGATACTGTCTAAGAGCGCGACCATCAATTCTTTTGCAGTCGCTCAAATGAGTGTTCGCCAATAGGGAGACCGCATGCAACACGTGAGACTGGGATCGACCGGCTTGAAGGTGTCGCGCCTATGCCTGGGCACGATGACGTTTGGCTATCAGTGCGATGAGAGCGCGTCCGTGGCGATCCTGGACCGCGCGGCAAGCGGGGGCATCACTTTTCTTGATACTTCGGATGTGTATCCGCTGGGCGGCGGGCTCGTGCGCGTCGGGCGCACGGAGGAAATTCTGGGACGCTGGTTGCATGGCCGCCGGCATGGCTTTGTGATCGCGACAAAGTGTTTTTTTCCGACCGGGCCCTTGCCATTTCATTCCGGCAACAATCGCCGCCATATTTTGGACGCGGTCGAAGCGTCGCTGCGGCGCCTGGGCACGGACTACATCGACCTCTACCAGCTTCACGGCTATGACCCGCAAACGCCGATGGACGAAACGCTCGGCGCGCTCGACGATCTGGTTCACAGCGGGAAGGTGCGCTACATCGGCTGCTCGAACCATTTGGCGTACCAAGTGGCGCGGGCCCTGGGGCGCAGCGACGCGCGCGGACTTGCGCGGTTCGTCTCGGTGCAGCCGCGTTACAACCTGCTCTATCGCGAGATCGAGCGCGAGCTGCTGCCTCTTTGCGCCGAGGAGGGCGTCGGCGTGATTCCCTACAATCCGATTGCTGGCGGGATGCTCACGGGCAAACACGATCGAACGAAGCCGCCGAGCGAGGGGACGCGCTTCGCGATTGGAGGTCGCGTCAGCGAGCTTTACCAGGGTCGCTACTGGCAGGAGCAGGTGTTCAACGCGGTGGACGAACTGCATGCGATCGCCGCGCGGGCTGGCATCGCGCTGACGACGCTCTCCGTCGCCTGGGTGCTCACCAACGCGGCGATCACCAGCCCGATCATTGGCGCGAGCAAGCCGGAACAGCTCGACGCAACGCTTGCGGCGCTGGACGTGACGCTCGATGCCGGACTATTGGCGGAACTGGACAAGGCAACGCGCCAGTTTCGCTAGGATGATGCTGCCCGCGAAAAACGTACGGCGACTCGCTCAGGGTTTTGCAGCTGCCTGGCTGCGGCGCCAGGCGTAGTAGCCGTCCAGCGCTTGGAGCTTCTCGAGATTGGGCACAGGGATTGCCTTCGATGGATCATTCAGATTCATCGCTTGGGCGTTGGCGTTGGTGAAAACGGGCCACTGGGCCAGACCTGCTCCGTTCGGATCTCCCGTCTTGGCGAAGTTCACCCAATAGGAAGAAATGGCGTCCGACAAAGCCTTATCATCAGCGGTTGCGGGCATGATCGCTGAGAAATTGCCAAACACGTAAGAAATCTCTCCGCCGTGGGCCGCGCCCCAATTTTTGAACTGCGGAGTATCAGGATAGGGCGGCCTGTGGCTGAAGTAATACACGTAGACCTTACCCTTGCCGGTCTTGGATTGCAGCCGCGCCCAAGACCATGTATGCCAGCCGAAAGCGCAGTCCCGCTGGAGATCGCGAGCCGAACGCAGAGCGTCGGCATCCGAAGCACCCGGATATGCCGCCAGGATTTTGTCGGCGTAATCGCCGTAGCCGGAGCGAACGTTCGCCACGTAGGTAGCGGCGGTGATGGCCGGAACGAAAAGTGCGCCCTCGTCGGAATTGGTGCCGATCAGGATGGGCGTGTCGTTGTAGTGGCCGGCTTCGTATAGTTTGTACTGGTCACCAGGAAGAACGTAGCCGTCGAAATTGGGCCAGGAGCCGCCTCCCAGACCAGGAGGCAGGCTCTTCACGATGGACTCCGCGGATATCTTTCGGGCGTCGGCGATGGAGGACACGCCGAGTTTGGAGAGGAAGGCCGCGCCCTGGCGCTCCGCGACTGCCAGGGGCGGCACGTTCTCGCCGCCTTCGTTTGAGAGCTTGGCTGGTGCGAACGATCCACCGCTCTCCGAGATGGCGCGTTGGAAAAGTTCCTTGGCCAGCGGCGAAGCCGCGAGCATGCTGACGGAGATTCCGCCAGCGGACTCGCCGAAAATCGTCACGCGTTTAGGATCACCTCCAAAGGCGGCGATGTTGCGCCTTACCCATTGAAGTCCGGCGATCTGGTCGAGCAGGCCATAGTTGCCCGAGTGACCGCTGTTCTCGGCGCTGAGCTCGGGATGCGCGAGGAAACCGAACGGACCCACGCGGTAAGCCACACTCACCACGACCACACCCTTTTTGGCGAGGTTCTTCCCATCGTATGTGGGAACTGAGGTGGCCCCGCTCGTGAATCCGCCGCCGTAAATCCAGACCATTACTGCCAGGTGGTCGTGCGGAGATTTCGCCGGGGTCCAGACGTTCAGGTAGAGGCAGTCTTCGCTGGTCGGAACGGGGCCAATTCCGAGCGCGGCAAAGACGATTGGAACCTGCATGCAACCCGGAGCGAATTTGTCGGCCATGCGTGTTCCCGACCATGGCAAGGGAGGTTGAGGGGCTCGCCAGCGCAAGTCCCCCACGGGTGGCGCGGCAAAGGGCACGCCCTGATACACCGTCAGACCATTTTCGCTTGTTCCCTGTACCAATCCGGCTTGCGTGCGAACGGGCTTTGGCGTCTGCGCGACAAGCGTCGATGCGAAGGCAAGCGCAGCCGTGAGCACGGCGAGTTTGAGAATTCTCATCTTCAGTCCCTTCTTGCGGCGGCATGACTCTTCGAGCCGTCGCAATAAACCAAATCTACTTGGCCTTGATCACAAGTTCGGGCGGGCGCTTGCGCGGTGTGCGCTGGCCGCGGCCGGGGAAGCGCGCGAGGATTTCGCCGTCCCACAGGCGGATGACGCGCTGTTTAAATAGCCACCGGCTGCGGGTCTTGACGAGTTTGTCGTCGTAATACCCGGCGAAGCGCAGCGTGTAGGGCGGCTCGCCATGGCATTCGGTGACGAAGACAAAGGAACGCGCCGAGCAGCGCTTGGCGTCGCCCTTCACGACCAACTGGCTGGTGTGGTGCTGGCGGCCCGGGAAGTTGGGCACGTTGCGGAAGTGCTCGGCGAAGCGGCGGATATTTTGACGGCCTTCCCAGCGGTCGGGTTGCTCGAAGACTTCCTCGATGACGACGGCATCCGGAGTGAAGCAGGCGACGAGCGCGTCCACGTCGCCGGTATCGAGCGCCCAGGCATACTCCGCCACGAGATCGTTGATGGCGATGCGGTCTGCGATCGTGAGTGGCTTGGCTTTCGGCACGCAGGGATCCTCCGCGTCAGTAGCCGACTGTGAAGCGTTCGTGGTGATGCTTGGGGTGTTCGAGTTCGTCGATCATCGCGACGGCGTAGTCTTGCAGCGAGATTCGGCTTGCGCCCTTCTCGTCGTAGAGGACGTGATCCTTGCCGAGACGGAATTTGCCGGTTCGCTTGCCGGGCGCGATCATCACGGATGGTGAGAGAAACACCCAATCGAGGCCTGGCTCCTTTTTGAGCAGGTAGTAAAGCTCGCGGGTGCCGCGGATGCCGGGCTTGAAGGGCTCGAACGCGGTGGGGAAGTCCGGTGAATCGAGGAGTTCGATGCCGGCGGGCGTCTTCAAGCTGGCCGCGCCGCCGACCGCGAGGAAGCGCTTGACGCCGGATTTCTTTGCGGCGGCAATGATGGCGCGGTGCCCGCGAACGTGCCGGTGGAAGACCTCGGGACCGGGAACGCCGCGGGCGGGATTATAGGAGCTGATCACGACGTCATGGCCCGCGAGGATGCGCGCGAGTTCATCGCGGTGCAGCACGTTGACGTTCACGGCTCTAAGATTCGGATGCGGCGCCAGGCGCTCGGGACGGCGGACGATGGCTGTCACCTTATGGCCGCGGCGCAACGCCTCCGCTAGAACTTTTGAGCCTACAAACCCTGATGCCCCAATCAGTGCGATTTTCATTTGAAAATCTCCCCGCAAACCGATGCCGCCGCGATCGCGCGCGGCCGGTCAACGCCCCGGATGGTGATTGACAGACGGAAAGTTCGGCGGGATTGTACCACCGTCGTGTCCAGGCTGTTCCAGGGGGAAATCCAATGGCGGAGAGCACACCGTTCGGCGAGGCGCGGTCGCTGTTGCATGAGCCAAAGCTCGAATTCGCTTTTGAAGTTCGCCTGCGGTTTACGCGCGTGCAGAATATCGCGACGATGCCGACGGGCGCCGGGCGCGGCGCGGTATACGTCGATAGCGGTGAATTTGCGGGCCCGCGCCTGCGCGGGAAGGCCGTGCCGAACAGCGGCGGGGACTATTCGCTCTTCCGGCCGGATGGGGTGCTGGCATTCGATGCGCGCTACATGCTGCAGGAAGACGACGGCACGCTGATCATGCTCTATAACTGCGGATACCTGTGGGGACACAAGCCGGACACGATGCAGCGACTGCGCGAGATGGCGTTCGCGGGAGGCCCGGCGGTCGATTCTTCCGAATACTACCTGCGCGCGTTCCCGACTTT
This sequence comes from uncultured Acidobacteriota bacterium, assembly GCA_963715685.1. Taxonomy (GTDB): domain Bacteria; phylum Acidobacteriota; class Terriglobia; order Acidiferrales; family UBA7541; genus Palsa-295. The sequence goes on from OY970264.1 coordinate 1,248,998, forward strand.
CGAGGTCGAGGCAGGGAAGCACGACTGGCTGATGCGGTACGTCTTCGTGGGCGTAGGAGAGCGGAAGCCGGACGGCAACCTGATCCGCTACTACGCGCTGCTTTAGACAGTGCATCCACCGAACATTCAAAGCCGCACTGCGGAGTTATGGTACGCTGTCTTCTTGCGGAGCGATTTGCGCCGGGAAAGGCAGACCCGAATCGCCTCTTGCGGCCCAACCTTCCGCGATAATCCTCGAGAGAATTCCCACGGAGAGAGACGATGAGCACTCGTGCAACCGAAGTCGCCGAATCGCCTCGAACGGACGCCTACTACTGCGAAGTGCCGCACGAGCCGTGCGCCATCGTGATGTTCGGCGCGTCCGGTGATTTGGCGAAGCGAAAGCTTCTTCCGGCGCTGTACGATCTCGCTGTGCACGCGTGCCTCGCTCCACGATTCCGCCTGCTGGGATTTGCACGCACCGAAATGAGCGACGACGAATTCCGGAGCAAGACGAATGACGCCCTGCCGAAAGGCGCGGGCGAGGATGATTCGAAGCGGAAGGATTTTCTGAGCAAGCTGCAATATTTCACCGGGAACTACGACGATCCGGAATCCTACCGACGGCTTGCGAAGCGCCTCGAAGAACTGGACCGCGAAGGCCAACTCGGCGGCAATCGCCTATTTTATCTCGCGACGCCTCCCGATGTGTATCCGCACGTGATCGAGCAGCTCGGGCGCGCGGGCCTCGCGAAGCCGAAAGGCAACGGTTCGTGGACGCGCATCATCATCGAGAAGCCATTCGGCCACGACAGCGCTTCGGCGCGCGACTTGAACGCGAAGGTGCTCCGCGTGTTCGATGAATCGCAGGTCTATCGCATCGACCATTACCTCGGCAAGGAGACGGTTCAGAATCTACTGGTATTCCGCTTCGGCAACGGCATCTTCGAGCCGCTTTGGAATCGCAATTTCATCGACCACGTGCAGATCACTGCTTCAGAAGCGCTGGGCGTCGAGCGCCGCGCGGCGTTCTACGAATCAGCCGGCGCGCTGCGGGACATGATTCAGAGCCACGTGCTGCAACTCACGTCACTCGTTGGAATGGAAGCGCCAGCATCCTTCGATGCCACGTCGGTCCGCAACGAGAAGATCAAAATCTTGCAATCGATCCGGCCGCTTCAGTCGGAGACGGTTTGGAAGTCGGTAGTGCGCGGACAGTATGGGCCGGGCACGTTGAGGGGCGCTTCCGTGCCGGGGTATCGCCAGGAACCGGGCGTGAAGCCGGAGTCGGCAACCGAGACGTTCGTCGCCATGAAGCTCCTGGTGGACAACTGGCGCTGGAGCGGCGTGCCGTTTTATCTGCGCACCGGAAAGCGCCTGCCGCGGCCGGTAACGGAAATTACCATCCGGTTCAAGCGTGCGCCGCATATGGTGTTTCAGGGCGAGAGCGTCGAGCCGAATTCGCTGGTGCTGAACATACAGCCCGACGAGGGGATTTCGCTGTCTTTCGGCGCTAAATCGCCCGGCTCGCAGATGCAGATTCGTCCCGTGACGATGGATTTTCAGTACCGGCAGGCGTTTGGCGCGGGTTCGCGCGAAGCGTATGCGACGTTGATCAACGATTGCATCCGCGGCGACGCGACACTTTTCGACCGCGCCGACAGCGTCGAGGCGGCCTGGGGGCTCGTGGACCCGATTCTCGAGGCGTGGAAGAATGCGTCTCCGCCGCCGTTCCCCAACTACCCGTCGGGAAGCCAAGGGCCGCGTGCGGCCGATGATTTGGTCGCCACGGACAGCCATCGCTGGCGCCCGTTGTAAGCTTTCGTAAGAAAGATTCCTCGCTACGCTCGAAATGATGAGACTGCTTCGCGATTCTCGCGACGGGCAGAGGCTGGAGAGATGCGTCGCGATACCCGGAGGACCGAGTGATACTTGCCGGTGACGTCGGCGGGACGAAATCGAACCTGGGGCTGTTCGACGTGCAGGCCGGGGCGCTGGTCCGCGTTGCGGACAAGCGCTACACGAGCCGCGAGCACAAGGGCCTCGAGGAGATTGTCAGCGATTTCGTTGGCATTGCCGGCGGGAAAATCACGGCCGCATCGTTTGGAATCGCCGGCGCCGTTGTGGACAACCGCGTGCGTACCGGAAACCTGCCGTGGATCGTGGATGGCGCGGCGATGGCGAAATTGCTGGGCCTCGAACGCGTCCGGCTGCTGAACGATCTCGAGGCGACCGCGTACGGAATCAGCGTGATGAAGCCCGCCGATCTCGAAGTGATCTATGCGGGAGTTCCCGCGCCGCAAGCGCACCGCGCCGTAATCGCCGCGGGCACGGGATTGGGCGAGGCCATTCTTTTCTGGGACGGCGCGACGCATCGGCCCATGGCCACCGAGGGCGGCCACGCCGATTTTGCGCCGCATACGGTGCAGCAGGCTGACCTCTGGAAGTTCATCAAATCACGCGGCGAGTTTGCGAGCATCGAACTGGTGCTTTCCGGTAGGGGATTCCGCACGGTCCACGAGTTTCTGAATCCGGCTGTGCGCCATCCGAGTTTCGATGATCCCGCCGCCGATCCGGCGCGCGAAATCACGGCGTTGGCGCTCGCCGGCCAATGTCCCGTTTGCGTCGCCGCGCTCGATTTGTGGGTCGAGATTTACGGTTCGGAGGCCGGCAATCTGGCGGTGCGGAGCGTCGCGCGGGGCGGAATTTACGTGGCCGGAGGAATCGCCGTGAAGGTCCTGCCAAAGCTGAAAGATGGCCGGTTCGCCGCCGCGGTGCGAGACAAGGAAAAGATGGCGTACTTCCTCGAGCAGGTGCCCGTGCAGGTTGTGCTGGATGAGGAGTGCCCTCTCAAAGGCGCGGCCTACGCGGCGTGGAAGGCGCAGTAGCTTCGCATTCAATCATCCTCTGAGGAAGAGCCGCGCACGCAGACGTTCACGCGCCAAATTGTGGAGTCGAGTTCTAGTCCTAAGTTCTGGTACCCACCTCAAAATCTCCACGCCAGGCATTTGCACACAAGAGAGCAGTGATTCCGCAATGGACGTGCGCGGCCACGATTTCGCGTTCTCGTCAAGTCGCTTAAGCCTTTGAATTGCGGGCGGATAGCTTAAACTCGTTTCTGGCAAGGAGATTGCGAGAATCTCGTGTTCGGCCGGCATATCTTGCCGGTCGGGAGGCGACAGTAATGAAAAAGATCCTCGGTCTCGCCGTCCTGGCGTTGGGATTAGCCGTGCCAGCGCACGCGCAGTTTCTAGGCAATACGGTAGGTAGCGGGGGCAACGTCGGCGGGGTGGGTGGCCTCAGTGGGGTCGCTTTCCGCGCGCTTCCGAGCGTTCCGCCGGCGCACTTTGCGATCGTGTACGTCACCGGCACGGACAGCTTCACGCCTTCCGCGTTCGTCGCATATGACCAGGCAGTCGCGGAAGGAATTGCGGCGCTAAACCTCAAGGAGAAGTCGGTCGCGGAAGTTGCCGCTGAAAACAACGCAGCCCACGCGCCGCGAGCAAAGCTGGCGTTCGTGCAAAATTCGGCTGGAGATGCTGTCATCGTCTCGCGGTGACGGCGGTTTATTTCTGCAGTTTCGGTCCTTCGATATGGGTGGTCCCGCGGTGTTCCTGCCAGTTTGAGCCAGTATCTTCTACGCAGCGATCCATCCATCCCGATATCGTCGTCCGAAAATGAAACGGCCGCTTGGCGGAGGGGGTGGTAGCCAAGCGGCCGTTCCTAGGAACCACATCTGCGGCTCGGTCGCGCCGGAGCCGCAGGCTGATTGTTATTTCAGGTTCGCGCTGCTGAACGAATACACGAAGCTGATGTACGCCGTATTTTGTTCCTTGACGAGTCGAGAGTCATGACCCGTCGCGAAGATCGGAACGCCCGCGAAGTCGTAACGGTATTCACCGCGCACCAGCAAGGCACTCGTCAAGTTATATGAGTAAGTTCCCGTAACTTCCTGGGCGTGGCCGGGCTCTCCGAACAACAACCCGGTGTATCCGTTGGGGTCTTCGTAGTACTCGTAGCGTGCGGCGAAGTTCGTCTTGGGGCTGAGCGTGTATTTTGCGTAACCGGCCGCGCCCCACCACGTCTTTGTAGGGGAAGTCGGACAGTACGCGACGGTACCCTCTGGCCGAACGGTTGCACCGCCCGTGACACCACCCGTGGAACACGCACCATACGTATAAGACCGGGGCCCGAAGCCGTAGTCGCCGTTCACTTGGAAGGCCCATTTCGTGTTGGGTGTGTAGCCGATAACGGTGTCGGATATCTGTTTCCAGTCATTGACGGTTAGGTTGTCTGATTCAGTCGGATAGAAGTCGATCACGGGGCCCGCAAAGTAATTCTCAGTCAAGGACCACTTAGTGTTCGGAGTGTAAGCCAAGCTTCCGCCGTAGGTTAGCCCCGAGCTACCGCCAGAAGCGAAATGGGCAATGTCTGTGTTGTTCCACCCGTTGACGAGATAGCCCGTGACAGCCCACTTCGAGTTAAATGCGTATTTCGCATTCGCCCCGAAGTGGAAGAAGGGGATGGCGTAGTCGAAGAGAAGGCCGCGCGTATAGTTCCAGTTGGCGTTGCTTTCGATCACTTCGGCGCCCATCGGTGTGACGAACTTACCTACGGTGATGGTCAAACCCTTGCCGATTGGAGCCAGATACGAAAGGTACGCTTCCTTGAGATAGAAGTTGCTGCAGTCGCTGAACGGGTAGTCGGAGCAATTGACCACTTCCGCAGCGGTTCCGTAGCCAGCGGAAATGTGATATCCCAGCCGGCTCTCCGAGGTCGTCGCATCGGGTGCCTTGTCCAGGATCAACTCGGCCATATTGAAGTTGAACCCATTGGTAGGATATTCAAAGGAGCGGAGTCCGGCCTCGTTGTTGCCGGGATGGTTGTAATCATACCCGTAGTACACGTCGCCGAACCCGCTCAACGTGACGGGACCGAGAAGGCCCGCTAGGCTCACTTTCGCCGGCGCGTCATCCGCGGGCGACGACGGATTGAATGAGCCGGGATTCGACACTGGCAGGGTAAGCGCCGCCGTCTTCATTCCCGGCGTGCTATCCGCCTTCAAAGAAGCGATCTCCTGCTGAAGGAGCATCACTTCCTTCTCGAGTTCCTGCAAACGCTGATCGTCCGTCGCGGGCTGTGCCGCTGCCACCGGTTGCGATGGGGCAGGCTGCGCCGCAACGGCTGGCTGGGCAGCCGCATTTCCGGACGGCTGGTCCTCCGCCCTTGATACTGGTGCCAAAACGACTGCAAGGCCCAAAGCCAACAGGGCAATCGTTGGCCTAGACATATTGTTACGGGTGCGTTTCATGTGGTTTTCCTCTCCCTCCCTGCCGCGCTCAGAAGATTTCCTTCACGAGTTCGCGGCCTCCTGCTTCCATGGATGAAAGACTTGGTCGGGATAAGTTACAGGTCACGATCCAAATGGTCCAACTCATTAAATTTATGTAAAGGATTGAGAAATATAATCCTTATGTTTTCCATATGTCGAAACGCGTACGTCCGGGACGGACTCGATTCCGAATGCCCGGCAGGTTTCCAGTGCGGGGCAGCAACTTGTACGGTCATGGGGGGAAGTCAGGCTGCGGCGGGTGGACGCGCTGGTTGATAGGGTTGGGTTGGAGCGCGGCCGCGTCTTGCAGGAAGTTAGCGCCTTACAAAGAGGAACATCAGCCCGAACACGACGATCGGAATCAAAGCCAGCATGATGTAAAACAGGATGCGCCGCAGCCACGGCGTGCGACGCTTTTTCCAGTCGTGCAGCTCGGGTCGCTCGGACACGCCCACCTTTTCTGGGTGTTGAAGATCCAAAGCCATCTCGTGGGCGCTGGCATAGCGGTTCTTGGGATCCCGCTCGATGGCTCGGTAGATGATCTCCTGGAGCTCAGGCGAAATCGTGGGGTCGATCTCCCGGGGCGGTATGGGATTGTTCATCAGCCGGTCGTTCATGATTGCGAAGGGATTGGGCCCCTGAAAGGGAGCTTTGCCGGTGAGCATCTCGTAGAGCATCACGCCCAGAGCGTAGATGTCGCTGCGGCCGTCGCCGCGCTTGCCCTTCACTTGCTCGGGCGAGATGTACTCGGGCGTGCCCATTACCTGCGAGAGCTTGGCGAACGTGAGGCGGCGCGCGCCGGCCTGGCCGGCGATGCCGAAATCGATCAGTTTGATACGGTCGTCGGCATCGACCATGATGTTCTCCGGCTTGAGATCGCGGTGGACGACGCCGTGCTGGTGAATGTAGCTGAGAGCATCGCAGATTCCGAGGGCGATCTTGACGGCACGCTCGGTCGGAAGATTCTTCTGGTCGTTGAGGATTTGGCGCAGCAGCTTTCCCTCAACCCACTCCATGACCATGTAGATCTGGCTGCGGTCATCGTCGGGGAACACCTTCATCACGCCCGGATGATCGAGCAACTTGCCGATTTCCTCTTCGCGATGGAAGCGATCGAAGAAGATCGGATCGCTTTCCATTTCGGGGTGAGGAACCTTAATGGCGACCAGGCGTCCGGTACGCAGGTCAGTGCCCTTGAAAATAGAGGCCATGCCGCTGCGTGCCGCAACGCTTTCAATCTTGTAGTGATCGAGTTGTTCGCCGGGGTGGACGGGAATCCTCGCGAGCGCGGGTTAGTTTAGCAGAGAACCGCCGGCGAGCCCGGCGTTAAGGAAGCCTGTAGGGTCGCCCGCGGTACATACCCACGCGTTCGACGCTCCGAACGCGGATCAATTGCAGGGTGATATTATCACCACCATCTCGCTGATTGGCAATATCCACCAATCGATGTGCCGCCTTTTCCAAATCACCGCCGTGGCTGGTCACGGCAGCAATCTCCGAAGCGGACACGCATCCATGGAGTCCGTCGGAGCAGAGTACGAGGACATCGCCCGCGAGCACCTGGTGTTCTTCGACATCGACGTTCACGAAGAGCTCGGCGCCGAGAGATCGGCTCAAGAGATGGCGGGACTCGGATTCAGCCGCTTCAGCCGCGGATAACACCCCAAGGCGCACCTGTTCGTTGACTACCGTATGGTCGCGGGTCAAGAGAGCCGCCTGGTTACGCCGAATCAGATAGCAGCGCGAGTCGCCCACATGGGCGACCGTCGCGCGATCGTAGCGAAGGGCGCAGGCCACCAGCGTGGTCGCCATGCGCGCGCCGCCCGCGGTGGCCGCGTGCCCCGCGTCGATCACGCGCGTGTTGGCAGTTTTGAAAAGATTCTTGAGAAGCGCCGTATGCGCTTCTCCCGGCACAGCGCTCCGGAAGCCTTCCAGCACGGACTCGACCGCGGTATGAGAAGCCACCTCGCCGAGATCGTGGCCGCCGACTCCGTCGGCAAGCGCAAACAACCAGCCCTGGCTGCGCGCCTTCTCCGGCGTGTCCGCCGCTACAAAGCCTGCGTAGTCTTCGTTACCCTGGCGCACTCGCCCAACGTCAGAAAGCTGCGTGAACTCGACATCCATTGAGTTGTAGGCCGGGCGGTAGCTTGGCGAAATGCTGCTCACGCTCGTCGCAGCCGCCGCTTGGTGGCCTCTGTACATTAGACCTCATTCCTGCTCGAAAAAATCAGGGCAGACCCGGTCTACGCCCGATCTTTCAACGCCACTCACCCGTGTGCGCGTACGCGAGAGAGTGACCTGGATCGATTATTGGCCAAGAAAACGCTCAACGGGATGCAACATTTGAATCGGCTGGATAAGAGTTTTATATAGGTGCGACAACGGCCGAAAAAAGGGAAGGCCCGGTTTTGCCGGGCCCTCCCTCTCGTGTTGACGACTCCGAGGACTAAACCCTGCTCGTAACCAGCGTGGTCTTTCCTTTCTTATTGCTCGAGACGACGAAGTAGATGCCGCCATAGATAGCCCAGACTGCGGCAATTCCCAGGGCCATGAACGGCTCCATCTTCGTGCCATATCCCATGAATGGTCCGACCAAGTAAAACGCCATACACATCAGGTTCGCGATCAGGCCGAACGCGGGGATGGCCCAGTGCCTGATGAACTTGAAGTTCGGGTGCTTATGGTAGGCAACCATGCAAACAAAGCAGCTCAAACCATAGAGCAGGAACGTCCCGAAGTTCGAGGCCAGCGTGATCATGGTCATGGTGTTGGGCAATGCCGCCATTTTGTCATGGGACATGTACCCAGCGCTGGACCAGAAGCCGTGCGGCAACGCTGCAATCGTCGCGTCGGTCATGGCGCTCGAATCACCGAACAGAACGGTGAGCCCGATGCACCCGAAGATCGCGGCGATCACTGCCAATGCCCAGATGGCGCGATGGGGGCTGAGGTTCTTGCCGTGCAGGAGGCCGAAACTTTCCGGCACTTCCTGATCCTTGCCCATCGCGTAGGTCACGCGAGCACCAGTGTTCATGCAGGAGAGCGTCGTGCCGATGAGCGCCAGGAATACGGTCAACGCTTCGATCAGCATGAAGGTGCGGCCGTGGCCGGCCCCGAAAACCGCATCGCCGACCATGACCATCAGGTCGCCGATGGGCGCAGCCGAGCCGAGTGCACTCTGCATGGAGTAGCCGCTATTTAAGACGTAGTTTGCGGCGAAATACTCGAACAGGTAGCAGAACGCTCCTTGAACCAGCAACGACGTGATAACGGCTATTGGGATATCCCGCTTGGCGTTCTTGGCCTCGCCGCCCAGAGAGGTACACGATTCGAATCCGACGAGGATCAGGATGGCCACGTTGGCCTGAACGAACATCCAGCCGAAGTTGTGGATCCCGATTACGGACTTGGAGTTCGGATGGCTCAGGAAGTTTCCGCTCGAATCGTTCCACGGATAGCTCACGTGATATGGCACAGGTGCGCCGCTTGCGTCCTTCTTGCACTGCGGGATCATATTCGCATCGCGTGTTATCACGTCGGTAGCCGTGCCACTAACCATCTGGCTTGTGGTCGCGAACTCACAGTTGTAGGCATCGCTCGTGGTCGCGTCCCATTGCCAGGCCACGCTGCCCGCAGGGTGATTCACGCGGTAGCCGATCGCCATGACGGCAAACACCAGCAGCGCGGAGATCTGGATGACGTTGATAGCGATGTTCACGGCCGTCGAACCCGTCACGCCGCGGTGTGCGATGTAGGCGACAGCAAACGAGAAGACGATCGCGCAGGCCATCATAAACATCGGGCCCGGGTTCGCAGCGCTCATGAAGTTGGGCCAGAGCGTGCCGACCACGTAGCCGCAGAAGGCCCCCGTTACGCCCACCATCACGCCCGTGTAAATCCAGTAGTAAAGATGCGAGCCCCAGCCGACGATGAACTTCATCACGCGCGCGTATCTCCACGCCTTTTCGTGATTTAGAAATGACTGCTCGGCAAAGTAATAGGAGCTCCCAGTTCCGGGGTACAGCTTGGACAATTCCGCGTACGAAACGGCTGTAGCGAGGCAAAGCACGAGTGCAAAAAGAATTCCGATCCACATCGAAGGCGACGTGGAGCCCTCGCTCGCCTGGAGGTAAAAGGTGAGCCATAGGAAAGCGCCGGGTGCGATGAGCGCCATCGCGTTCATCGTCAACCCGGTCAAACCTAAGGTAGCCTGCATCTCACCGGTGGTTTTTTCGGCCATGTAGACTCTCCTTTGAAAGAGTGAATCCCGAGGTCGGGAGATTATCCGGACATATGAATTTAGTAAAACTCAACGTTTTGATGGAGGGGATAGACGTTTTGAATGGCGCGGGCTACTTGTAAGTAATAGGTGTGAATGAAGTAAAGAAATATGCAGCTCGCGGACTCGGCGCGGGTGGCTTTCGCGGCGATCGCTCTGGCACGCTACCATTCGTGCGCAACAACCAGCGGCGGGGGACTTTCCACTGGCCGACGCACTTGCATCGGCATCCGTGCCTGCTAGTATGTTTCGATGACTTTTGCGTCGCCACGCGTCCAGAAATGACAGAAAAGAGACAATTCAGGGCCATCAAAGGCACGCGCGACATCCTGCCGCCGGATTCCTCGCTGTGGAACTGGTTCGAGCAGGCCGCCCGCGAGGTGTTTGAAACATATGGATTCCGTGACATTCGTACCCCGATTTTCGAGGAGGCGGACCTTTTTGCCCGCTCGATTGGTGCTGACACGGATGTTGTAGGTAAGGAGATGTACACGTTTACGGATCGCGATGAATCGTCGGTGAGCCTGCGGCCGGAGGCGACCGCGAGCGTCGTGCGGGCGTACATCGAGCACGGGATGCACACGCTGCCCGGCAACGTAAAGCTGTACTACATCGGGCCGATGTTCCGCCGCGAGCGGCCGCAAAAGGGGCGCTACCGGCAGTTCTACCAGGTGGGCGCAGAAGTGCTGGGCCAGTCGGACGCGCCCGCGATCGACGCCGAAATCATCGAAATGCTCCTTATACTATTCAAGCGCGTGGGCTTGGCGAACACCGCGCTCTCGGTTAATTCGATCGGCTGCAAGGAGTGCCGGCCGAAATACGTGGAAGTGCTGCGCGAAGAGCTGCGCAAAGTGAAAGACGGCCTCGGGCCGGACAGCCAGCGCCGCATCGAGACGAACCCATTGCGCGTGCTCGATTCCAAGCTGCCCGAGGAACAGCCGATCATCGAAAGGCTGCCGCGAATTTCGGATCATCTGTGCGCCGCGTGCCGACAGCACTTTTCCGAATTGCAGGACGAGCTGAGGCTCCGCGGGATCATCTACGAGGAAAACTGGCGGCTCGTGCGCGGCCTCGACTACTACACGCGCACCACGTTTGAGGTGACGGCGGCGGGGCTAGGCTCGCAGAACGCAGTCTGCGGCGGCGGGCGGTACGACGGCCTGGTCGAGCTTCTCGGCGGGCTACCCACGAAAGGCATCGGTTTCGCCATCGGGACCGACCGGGCAATTTTGTCGCTTCAAGAGGGGCTAAATCCACCTAAAGTGGCAAATTTGGCCGTTTTTGTCGCATGGATGGGGGCGAAGTCGTACCCGACTGCGGTGAAAATCGCCCGAAAACTGCGCGAATGCGGCTTGGCGGTCGAGTTGCCGCCGGAAGAGATGAAATTCAAGAAATCGCTCGGTTTGGCGGATAAACTGGGCGCGCGATACGCGCTGATCGTCGGCGAAGATGAGGTCGCGTCCGGCACGTACACGCTGAAGCGGCTCGCCGACGCCGAGCAGACAGAAACTCACTGAGAACGATTTGCTCGAATACCTGGAATCCGAACGAAGAGGCTCCGGTGCTTGATACTCTCGGAAATTTGAAACGGACAAAATACTGCGGCGATTTGCGTACGGCCGACGCCGACACAGAAGTCGTGCTGATGGGATGGGTCCACCGGCGGCGCGACCTTGGCCAGCTCATCTTCATCGACCTGCGCGACCGCGCGGGAATCGCGCAGATCGTTTTCAACAAGGAGCAGAATCCCGAGGCGCACGCCAAGGCCGAAGAGCTGCGCTCGGAATTCGTGGTCGCAGTGGAAGGCCGCGTGATACGCCGCCAGAAATCGAATCCGGAGATTCCGACGGGCGAGGTGGAAGTGGTCGCCACGAAGCTGCACATTCTGAACAATTCGAAGACGCCGCCGTTTCAAATCGAAAACGAGGTAACGGCGACTGAGGAGACGCGCCTGCGCTACCGCTATCTCGACCTGCGCCGTCCGCGCCTGCACGGCAATATCGAATTGCGGCATCGCGTCGTCTTCGAGATTCGCAAAGCGCTCGACGAAATGGGCTTTTTCGAAATTGAAACTCCCATACTCACGCGTTCGACGCCCGAAGGCGCGCGAGATTGCCTCGTACCGAGCCGAATCCATCATGGGCAGTTCTACGCGCTGCCGCAATCGCCGCAAATCTTCAAGCAGATACTGATGATTTCCGACATGGACCGCTATTTCCAGATCTGCCGGTGCTTCCGCGACGAGGATTTTCGCGCCGACCGCCAGCTCGAATTCACGCAGCTCGACCTTGAGATGTCGTTCCCGCGGCAGCAGGATATTTTCGAAGCGATCGAGCGGGTGATGGAGCGCGCCTGCGCTGTCGTCGGCGTGCAGGCGAAGGGACCGTTCCGCCATCTCGACTACAAAGAGGCGCTCCGCCGCTACGGCTCGGACAAGCCTGACTTGCGCTTCGGGATGGAGCTGCACAACGTCACACAGCATTTCGAACCGGCGCGCGCGGTGCTGCATATTGAAGGCAACGTGCAGGCGGTCGTCGCGCCGGGCGCGGCTTCATGGTCGCGCAAACAGCTCGACGAGCTGGCCGAATTCGCGAAGGCCGCCGGCGCGCGAGGCGTCTACACGGTGAAGGTGACAGCGGAGGGGATTTCGTCGCCGCTCGAGAAGAATCTCGGCGCGGACGGGTTGAGGAAACTGGCTGCGGAATTGGGCGCAAAGCCGGGCGATCTGATCGTAGCGACGGCGGCCAAAGAACAGATTCCGCACAGCGACACGTCGCTGTACGTTGCGGGCCAGATTCGCCTGCACCTGGGCGACAAGCTGAACCTGATCGACCGCACCAAGTGGGAGTTCGCGTGGATCACGGGCTTCGCCCTTTTCGAATGGAGCGAGACGGACAAACGCTGGGTCAGCGCGCAGCATCCGTTCACTGGAATCTATCGAAGAGGACCTCGACAAGCTGGAGACCGCGCCGTGGGAGTGCCGGTCGAAGGGCTACGACCTGGTCCTCAACGGCAACGAGTTGGGATCAGGCAGCATTCGGATTCACCGCCAGGACGTGCAGGCGCGGATGTTCAAGGCGCTCGGCCTGAGCGACGAGCAGGCGAAGCAGCGGTTCGGCTTCTTCCTCGATGCGCTGACGTATGGCACGCCGCCGCATGGCGGCATTGCGCTCGGCATCGACCGCGTGATCATGCTGCTCGCGGGCGAGAAGTCGATTCGCGACGTCATCGCCTTTCCGAAGACGACCGCCGCGGTGGATTTGATGGCGGAATCACCTTCTGAGGTGGATCAGTCGCAGCTCGATGAATTGGGAATCGCGCTCAAGAAAGAAGTGAAGTAGGTTTAGGCGATGCGTAACAGCGTTAGAGTTGCGGACCGGGCATTTCCAACCTGGTTGCAGTTTGCCCGCGATAAGTTCGGTCCTGGTCTGCCCGAGCCAGATGCGAGGTCCCGGCTTTTGGCAAAGGTTGTTACGATCCCGATGGTCGTCGCGATCATCGTAGTATCTCTCTTTAGCGTATGGGCAATCGCCTCGTTGCGTTGGTGGATTGCAGTTCCTTCTTGCTTGGCTGTTCTGGCGGGCGGTTTCCTAATTGCGATTTGGTTCGCGGGCCGCTCACTGCGCAAGAATGTCCCAACGCCACATGAGGGGACTGATCCCCCTTTTGAGGCCGGCGATAATGTCGGAGCTAAAACTCCGACTCCCTAAAAGGTTCTATGTCGCGGATACGCATACTTCCGGAAAACGTCGCGAACAAGATTGCGGCGGGCGAGGTGGTCGAGCGGCCCGCGTCGGTGGTGAAGGAGCTGCTCGAGAACGCGCTGGACGCGGGCGCGCGGTCGATCCGCATCGAAGTCGAATCGGGCGGCAAGCGCATGATCCGCGTCATCGACGACGGCAGCGGCATGAACCACGACGACGCGCTGCTGGCCTTCGAACGCCACGCCACGTCGAAGCTGCGCACCGCGGACGATCTACTCTCGATTGCGACGCTGGGATTTCGCGGCGAGGCGCTGCCCTCGATTGCGGCCATTTCGCGGCTGCTGCTCGAGACGCGCACCCCGGAAGACGAGCAGGGAACGCGCATCGAATTCGCGGGCGGAAAACTCATCGGCGTGAAACCGGCGGGCGTGCCGGCGGGGACGTCGATCAGCGTCGCGGACATCTTCTACTGCGTGCCGGCGCGGCGAAAATTCCTGAAATCGGAGACGACGGAGCTCGGCCACATCGCCTCGCTCGTCACCCACTACGCGCTGGCGCATCCCGAAGTGCAATTCGTGCTGAAGACGCCCTCGCAGGAGATTCTCGAATTGCGCGCCGGTGGAAAAGCTTTCCGAACGCGTGTATCAGGTCTTCGGGCGCCAGGCGCTCGACGAACTCGTGGAGATCCCGGCGACCGAGGCGCCGGTGCGTTCGGCGATCACCGAGCCCGCGCTTGAGGCGGACGAACAGGCGGCGACGCTGCGCGTGACTGGATTCACTTCGCGGCCGGAAGTGCAGCGCACGAATCGCAACGGAATCTATATTTTCGTGAATCGGCGGCTCGTCCGCGACCGGCTGCTGCTGCACGCGATCGGCGAGGCGTACCGCAACATCGATGCCGCCGGGAGTTTTTCCCGTCGTGCTGCTGTTCCTCGATTTGCCGTACCAGGAAGTGGACGTGAACGTCCACCCGGCGAAAATCGAGGTGCGCTTCCGCCATCCGCAGTTCGTGCATGATTTCACGCGCGACGCTCTGCGCCACGCGCTTTCGATCGCGCGGCCGATTCCAGGTTTTCCGGCAGCGCGGGCGGCGGCCGCGGCTGCAGGCACGCCGGGCGCCGCGAGCGGGTTGTCGGCGGCATTCGCAGGGCCGGGCCACATGCGAGGCTATGCGCCGATGCCGGATGCAAGCACGTTTCCCGGGCCGCCGCGAGCGGAGATTCCGATGTCGTTCGCTTCGAGTGCGGCCGTCGCCGAGGATTTCGAGTTGAGCGGCGCGCCGGACCGGCCGTTTGCACAGAGGTTCGGATTCGAGCAGGGCGGAACGATCAACTTTCTCCTGCGCGCAACCGGCAGCTTCTGCCCGCAACCGAAGTTGCTGGTAGCGAGCGCGGGAACGCTGCCGAGCGCCGAAGAGATTGCAGACCTGAAGCCGCTCGGGCAGGTGAACGCAAGCTTCATCATCGCGGTGAACGGCGAAGGGCTGTGGATCATCGACCAGCACGTGGCGCACGAGCGCGTGCTTTTCGAGCAGCACCTGCGCGCGCGGCGCGAGGGCGAATTGGGCGGCCAGCGGCTGCTGATGCCCATCGTCGTGGAGCTGAATCCGCGCCAGCTTGCCATTTTCGAACAGATCGGCGAGGAACTGCGCGCGAACGGCTTCGAAGCCGAGCTGATGGGCGGGCGCAGCGTGGCGATTCAAGCCGCGCCCGCCGGAATTGCGAGCGCCGACGCGGAAAAGCTGCTTTTCGAAATTCTCGACGGCATCGCGCGCGAGAATCAGGCGATCTCGATCGATTCGCTGCAATCGAAAATCGCTGCCTCGACGTCGTGCCACGCCGCGATCAAGGTGAATACGCCGCTCGACAAAACGAAAATGGAATGGTTGCTCGGCGAACTCGCGAAGACGGAGTATCCGATGAGCTGCCCGCACGGGCGTCCGGTGGTGCTGCGCTATTCGGTGCGCGAGATCGAGCGCGCGTTCAAACGCATTTGAGGTGGGCCCCGATAAACCCGAAGAGGGATTCCTCGCTTCGCTCGGAATGACAATGCAGGGGCCTCGAATCGTGCTTCGGTCGGAATGACAACGCAGGGAGCCTTGAATCGTTGTTGCGAAAACTGATCATCGCGATTGACGGGCCGGTCGGCTCGGGGAAGAGCACGCTAGCGCGGCGCGTGGCGGCGCTGATGGGCTACATCTACATCGACACGGGCGCGATGTACCGCGCGGTGGCGATCAAGGCGCTGCGGCGCGGCGTGTCGATCGACGCGGCGGATGCGCTGGCGCAATTGGCGGGCGCGACGCGGATCGACTTGCGGGCGCAGGATGGCGCACAGCAGGTGTTCCTTGACGGCGAGGACGTGACCGCGGCGATCCGGACGCCGGAAGTCGCGCAGGCTGCTTCCAAGGTGGCGGTCGTGCCGGGTGTGCGCAGGGTGTTGGTGGCTGAACAGCGGCGCGCGGGCGAGCAGGGCGGCGTGGTGATGGAAGGCCGCGATATCGGCAGCGTGGTTTTCCCCGACGCGCAACTGAAGATTTTCCTCACAGCGTCGCCCGAGGTGCGCGCCGAGCGGCGCTGGCGCGAGCACCAGCAGAAGGGCGACGCGATCGACCTTCCGCGTACCCTCGAAGAGATCCACGAGCGCGACCGCCGCGACAGCAGTCGCGACACATCGCCGCTCGTCCGCGCCAAGGATGCCGTCGTCGTGGACAGCACGGCGATGGAGCCCGAGGAAGTCGCGAGGCTGGTTGTCATGCTGGCGGAGGAACAGGCGCACTCGAGTAAACCGTAGAGTTTCGCCAAAGCACATGCCGCGTACAGCGTTGTACCCAGTATCTTTGGCGGTTTGCTGACATATGGTAAAGACGTCGATTGACGCAAAGCGGTCTCGAAAGTCCAAGACGGATGAACTTTTTGCTCGTGCGGGCAAACAAGCCGAAGCAGGTAATTTCAAGTCGGCTTTCCGACTTTATCTTGCGGCTGCGAAGGCGGGTGACACTTCTTGCCAGATAAACGTGGGCAATTATTACGACGAGGGGACAGGTGTTAGGCGAAACCGCTCGGCGGCGATGTATTGGTACAAGCGCGCGTATCGGCGCGGCAGGGCCAGTGCCGCTCACAATATCGGAGTCATGTGGCGAAATGAAAGGGAATATAGACGGGCTCTGGAGTGGTTTAAGAAGGCAGTAAAGCTGGGCGATGCCGAAGCTAATCTAGAAATTGCCAAGTACTATCTCGAAGTTGAGAAAGCCTCTGCGAGGGTCGCTCCGTATTTGGAAAAGGTATGCGATTCGAATTGCGTGAGTGAGAGCGGACTCGAAGAAGCGCGTAGATTACTCCGGCTTGTGAAGAACCGCTCAAAGCATACTTAGACCTGCACCAGATAAGAGGCGGCCTACGCCGGGCTCGACATCGAGGCAAGAAACTCCGCGTTGTTCTTGGTCTTCGAGAGGCGACCCAGCAGCAGCTCCATCGCTTCGACGGTCGAGAGCGGGCTGAGCACCTTGCGCAGCACCCAGATGCGATTAAGCTCGTCGGCCGGCAGCAGCAGTTCGTCCTTGCGCGTTCCCGAGCGGTTGATGTCGATGGTCGGGAAGACGCGCTTGTCCACGAGCCGGCGGTCGAGATTGATTTCCATGTTGCCGGTGCCCTTGAACTCCTCGAAGATCACGTCGTCCATGCGGCTGCCGGTATCGATGAGCGCGGTAGCCATGATGGTGAGCGAGCCGCCCTCCTCGATATTGCCGCGCGGCTGCGAAGAACCGGCGCGGACGCTGGAGCGCGTTTGCGTCGATACCGCCGGAGAGAACCTTGCCCGACGGCGGCGTGACCGCGTTGTAGGCGCGTCCGAGACGCGTGAGCGAATCGAGCAGGATCACGACGTCGCGCTTGTGCTCGACCAGGCGCTTGGCCTTCTCGAGCACCATTTCGGCGACCTGAATGTGGCGCTGGGGCGGCTCGTCGAACGTCGAGCTGATGACCTCGCCTTTCACCGTGCGCTGCATGTCCGTGACTTCTTCCGGCCGCTCGTCGATCAGCAGGACGATCAGCGCGATTTCTGGGTGATTGGTCGTGATCGAGTTGGCGATGGACTGCAGCATCATCGTTTTTCCGGTGCGCGGCGGCGCGACGATCAATCCGCGCTGGCCCTTGCCGATGGGGCAGAGCATGTCCAGCACGCGCCCAGTCAGATTTTCCTTGGTCGTCTCGAGGCGAATGCGCTCCTGCGGATAGAGCGGCGTCAAGTTGTCGAAGAAGATCTTGTTGCGCGCGACCTCGGGATCCTCGAAGTTGACCGCCTCGACCTTGATCAGCGCGAAGTAGCGCTCGCCGTCCTTCGGCGGGCGCACCTGGCCGGAGACGGTGTCGCCGGTGCGCAGGTCGAACTTGCGGATCTGCGACGGCGAGACGTAGATATCGTCCGGGCCGGGCAGATAGTTGTACTCGGGCGCGCGGAGGAAGCCGAAGCCGTCCGGCAGGCACTCGAGAACGCCCTCGGAGAAAATGAGGCCGTTCTTTTCCGTCTGGGCGCGCAGGATCTGGAATATCAGCTCCTGCTTGCGCATGCCGGAGGAGCCGGGGATGTTGAGCTCCTTGGCGATTTTCGCCAGATCGGTGATGTTCTTGTCTTTCAGTTCTGCAAGGCTAACGCTCATTGAGTTCTTTCCTTATTCAGTCTAATTTTTCAGTGCGATTGTTGTGTGAAATCGATCCGGGGCGGGCGCGTTCGTTTGAGGCACTCAATCCCAGATTTCGAAATGGGCTAACGTACAGAAAATCCTTACACTCCGGTCGCGGGCCGAACCTGCCAAGCAGGATGTGGGAGGACCGAAGGGTTCAATTGGTCAATTCATTGTCCTGCGTCACGTCCGCGCCGAACTTCGGGTCCACTCCGTCCACCGCGGGAAGCGCGGCGACCGGAAGCGGATTTTCGAGCGCGAATTGCAGGACTTCGTCCATGGACTCCACGAGATGGACGGACATCTGCGCCAAGATCTCCGGCGGAATATCCGCCAGATCCTTCTCATTGTCTTTCGGGAGAATCACGGTGCGCAGGCCGAGCCGGTGCGCCGCGAGCAGCTTTTCCTTCACGCCGCCGATCGGCAGTACCTTGCCGCGAAGAGTGATCTCGCCCGTCATGGCGATATCGCAGCGGACCGGAATGCGCGTGAGAGCGCTTACGATGGACGTGCAGAGCGTGATCCCGGCGGACGGGCCGTCCTTCGGAATGGCGCCTTCGGGCACGTGCACGTGGATATCGAGGTGGCGATAGAAGTCTTTCGGCAGGCCGAAGAGATGGCTGCGCGATCGGACGTAGCTCATGCCGGCCTGCGCGGATTCCTGCATCACATCGCCGAGTTTCCCGGTCAGCGTCAGGCGGCCCTTACCCTGCATCAGGGTCGCTTCGGTTGAGAGAACCTGCCCGCCGACTTCGGTCCACGCAAGTCCCGTAGTATGGCCGATCTCGTTTTTCTTCTCCGCGAGGAAATCGCGGTACTTGAGGATGCCGAGATAGTCGTTGACGTTCGCCGCGGTCACTTCGGTGGCGAACTGCTTGCCATCCGCAACGACTTTCCGCGCGACTTTACGGCAGACGTTGGCGATCTCGCGATCGAGGTTGCGCACGCCCGCCTCGTGCGTGTAGTGGCGGATAATATGCGTGATGGCCTCGTCGGTAAATTTCACGTTGTCCGGCGTCAGGCCGGTCGCTTCGAGCTGCCGCTTAACCAGAAATCGCTGCGCGATCTGGTGCTTTTCCTGCTCGGTGTAGCCGGGAAGCCGCAGAACTTCCATGCGGTCCTGCAAGGGCTGCGGAATCGTGTGCAGCACGTTGGCCGTGCAGATGAACATCACCTTCGAGAGATCGTATTCGACGTCGAGATAGTGGTCCGTGAAGGAATGGTTCAGCTCGGGGTCGAGCACTTCCATCAGCGCCGCGGACGGATCGCCGCGAAAGTCCATGGACATCTTATCGACTTCGTCGAGCACGAAGACGGGGTTCGTGGTGCCCGCCTTGCGCATCATCTGAATGATCTGGCCGGGCAGCGCGCCGATGTACGTCCGGCGATGGCCGCGAATTTCCGCTTCGTCGCGCACGCCGCCGAGCGAAACGCGAACGAATTTCCTGCCGGTCGCGCGGCCGATCGACATCGCGAGAGATGTCTTGCCCACGCCCGGAGGCCCGAGGAAGCAGAGAATCGAGCCCTTCGGATTTTTCACGAGCTGGCGCACGGCGAGATATTCGAGAATGCGCTCTTTGATCTTTTCCAGGCCGAAATGATCCTCGCTGAGGATCTGTTCGGCGCGCTTGATGTCGCGGATTTCCTTCGACCGCTTCTTCCATGGCACGGCGAGCAGCCAGTCGAGGTAGTTGCGCGAAACCGTGGATTCGGCGGACATCGGCGGCATCATTTCGAGCCGCTTGAGCTCCTGCATGGCCTTTTCCATCGGCCCTTCGGGCATGCCGGAAGTCTCGATCTTTTTCTTGAGCTGTTCGATCTCGCTCGCTTCGCCGCGGCCGAGTTCCTTCTGAATGGCCTTGAGCTTCTCGTTGAGGTAATACTCTTTCTGCGCGCGCTCCATCTGCCGCTTGACGCGCGTGTTGATCGAGCGATCGACGTTGAGCTTCTCGATTTCGACTTCGAGGATGTCCGCGATGCGGTTCAGACGCGCGAGCCGGCTCGAAGATTTCGAGAAGTTCCTGTTTTTCGTCCACCGGAATCTGGAGATTCGCGGCGATCGCGTCGGAAAGCTTGCCGGGGTCTTCGACCCGCACAGCGGCGATCATCGTGTCGTAATTCAAGCTTTGCGAGAGCTTGACGTACTGCTCGAAAAGGCCGGTGACGCGGCTGGTGGCCTGCTCGATCTGCGGCGCGGGCTCAGCCTTCACTGGGACCAAGCGGATCGTGGCGCGGAAGAAGCCTTCGTCGCTCGCGACGCTTACGATTTTGGCGCGCTCGGTTCCCTCGACCAGGACTTTAATGTTGCCGTCCGGCAGCTTCACGCTCTGCACGATATTCGCGAGCGTTCCAACCTGAGTGGATTTCCTCGGGCTTCGGATCGTCCACCGAGGCGTCGTGCTGCGTGACGAGAAAAATCTTCTTATCGCCGGCCAGCGCGTCTTCAAGCGCGCGCACCGACGCTTCGCGCCCCACGATGAACGGATGCATCATCTCCGGGAAGATGACCATATCCCGGACCGGCATCATGGGAACGCGCTTCAAGTCGAGTTTTTCCTTGTTGAACATCCAATCCCTTTTTAATTCAGAAATCGTGCCATCCCACGTAAAAACCCTGAAGCACGAAAGCGGCTAGCCGGCCTTCTCGAGCAGGCTCCAGTTGATCTCGCGGCCCTTGACCATGTCGGCTGTGACGACGAAATCGCGAAGCTTACGTTGCGCCGGCAGGTGGTACATCATCTCGAGCATGAGGTCCTCGAGGATCATGCGCAGGCCGCGCGCGCCTACCTTGCGCTGCAGGGCAAGGTCCGCGACCGTCTCAAGAGCGTCATCCGTGAAGCGCAGGCGGACATTTTCAAATTCGAAGAGTCTCTGATATTGACGCACGAGCGCATTCTTTGGTTCCGTCAGGATGCGCACCAGAGCGCTCTTATCGAGATCGCTTAATACTCCCATCACGGGCAGACGGCCCACGAACTCAGGGATCAGGCCGTAGCGAATCAGGTCCGTCGGTTGCGCCTGCTCCAGCACCTCGATATTGCGGCGCGTCGCCGTGCTCGGCTGCGCATCGGCGTGAAACCCAAGCGACTTCTGCCCCACGCGGCGCTCGATAATCTTTTCGAGGCCCACGAAAGCCCCGCCGCAAATGAACAGGATGTTGGTCGTATCGACCGGCGTAAATTCCTGGTGCGGGTGCTTGCGTCCGCCCTGGGGCGGGACATTCGCAACCGTGCCCTCGAGAATCTTCAGCAGCGCCTGCTGCACGCCCTCGCCCGAAACGTCCCGGGTGATGGAGGGGTTCTCATCCTTCTTCGAAATCTTGTCAATCTCGTCTATGTATATGATGCCTTGCTGGGCCTTTTGGACGTCGCCATCTGCGGCCTGCAAGAGCTTCAAAATGATATTTTCGACGTCCTCGCCGACGTAACCCGCCTCGGTGAGCGTCGTCGCGTCCACGATCGCAAACGGCACTTCGAGCATTCGCGAGAGCGTTTGCGCCAGAAGCGTCTTGCCCGTGCCGGTCGGCCCGATCAGCAGGATGTTCGACTTCGTCAGTTCCACGTCGCCCGGCTGCCGATTCAGGAAAATCCGCTTGTAGTGGTTGTAAACCGCCACGGCCAGCTTCTTTTTCGTCTTGTCCTGGCCGATCACATACCCATCGAGAAACGACTTGATCTCGGGCGGGCGCGGCAGGCGACGATTCGCGGGCGAAGTCTGCTCGCGCTTCTCGTCTTCCAGTATCTGCTGGCAGACGCCGACGCACTCGTTGCAAATGTAAGATCGCGGATATTCCGATGGAGAACTGATGAGCTTCTCCACCTGCTCCTGCGTTTTATGGCAGAAGGAACATCGCAACGGCTCTTCTGGGGTGAACCGTTTCACTGGGAATGCCCCCTCCCATCGAACCCACGCCCACGATGAATCTGAAAACTATTGTAGAACGGAAGTGCTTCGCCGTCCCAAGATTCATCGCCTTCACTACTAACCATTTGGAACGCGGCTACCGGTGCTTCGTGATGATTTCGTCCACGATGCCGTACGCCTTGGCCTGCTCCGGCGTCATGATGAAATCGCGCTCCACGTCTTTTTCGATCTTTTCGACGGGCTGACCCGTATGCTTTGCGAGCAGGGCGTTGAGCGCCGCCCGCGTCCGGATGATTTCTTTCGCGTGGATATCGATGTCGGTGGCCTGGCCGGAAAGGCCCGACATCCATGGCTGGTGGATGAGTACGCGGGAATTAGGCAGTGCATAACGCTTCTTCGGCGTGCCCGATGCGAGCAACACGGCCGCAATCGATGCCGATTGGCCGATGCAGTAGGTAACCACGTCTGGCCGCACGAACTGCATCGTGTCGTAGATGGCCATCCCCGCCGAGATCGAGCCGCCCGGCGAGTTGATATAAACCGAAATGTCCTTCTCTGGGTCCTCGGACTCGAGGAACAGCAATTGGGCGGTCACGAGGTTCGCCACGTGATCGTCAATCGGAGTTCCGATGAAGATAATGTGGTCCTTGAGAAGACGGGAATAAATATCGTAGGCGCGTTCGCCACGGTTTGTCTGCTCGACAACCATGGGAACCAGCGTCGTGGCACGCGGACTCGCGTCGTCAGTTTGTCTCATTTGGAATAAGTTTGCGCGCTGAGGAAACCCGAATCAACGTTACTTTTCACTCTTGGCTGTCGTCTCGATTCGGGCGTTGCGGTAGAGCCAGTCGATCGTTTTCTCGCTTCGCAACTTCGATTTAATCCTATCGAGCGCTCCCTGCTTTGTCAAGCGAGCGCGCAACGCGGTTGCCGACTCGCCACTGTGTTCCGCCAGATGCGCGATCTCTTTTTCGACGTCTTCGTCGGTCGCGTCGATCTTCTCCGCTGTCGCGATGCGGTCGAGCAGCAGCTCGGCTTTCACGTCCGCGACCGACCGGTCGCGCTGCTGGCGCCGGAGCGAGATCCAATCGACATTTACCGCCCGCGGATCGACTCCCTGAGCCGCGAGCGAGCGCACCACGCGCTCGAGGCGCGTATCCATCTGGCCCTCGATCAGCGTTTCGGGCACGGGGAAATCGTGCTGCTTGATGAGCTGCTCGAGGATTTTGTCGTGCGCCTGGGCTTTCTGCCGCTGATCCTTGGCCGCCTCGAGATTCTCGCGGATCTTTTTCCGCAGCTCGTCGAGCGTCGTCACGCCGCCCTGCTCGCCGGCCGCGTCCTTTGCGAATTCGTCGTTCAGCTCGGGCAGCTTCTTTTCCTTGATGCCCTGCACTTCGGCGGCAAAGTCGTACTTCTTGCCCTTGAGCTTTTCGTCCGGATAGTCCTCGGGATATGTAGCTTCGAAACGCTTGGTTTCGCCCACGTTGGCGCCGCGCAGATTTTCGGTGAAGCTCGCAAGCGTTTCTTCGGCCGCCAGCGGGACCATCACGTTTTCCGCCTGCACCGGATCGCCGCCGCCCACCGGCGTACCGGTCAGCTTGATCAGAACGGAGTCGCCGTCTTTCGCGGCGCGGCCCTCTACGGGAACGAACGTCGCCGCGCGCTCGCGCATTTCTTCGAGCGCTTTGTCGACTTGCGCGTCGCCCGCCTCCACCTCGTCCACTTGCACCTGAAGATTCTTGTAGTCGCCGAGCTCGAACTCCGGAAGCACCTCGAAGATTGCGCGGAACTTCAGCGGCTCGCCCTCTTTGAATTCGACCTTGTCGACTTCGGGGCGCGCCACCGGGACGAGCTTCTTCTCGTCGAGCGCTTTCTCAAGATATTCGGGAACCAACGACTGCACCACTTCGCCTTCGATGTCCCCGGCGAAGCGGCGCCGCACCAGCGTGATGGGAGCCTTTCCGGGACGGAATCCCGGGATGCGTGCGATCCGAGCGATGTCGCGCGCAACCTTTTCGGCCGCCTTTTGGACGTTCTCGGCCGGAATCTCCAGCTCGATCTCGCGCCTGCAAGTTGCTTCAGTCATATGGAATCGTTTCCAGTGGGCAAACAGCCCGGACCCTGGTTTCAGTCCACCTTTCGATTTTTCGGAACCCGAGAAGGAGGAGTGCAGGGAAGAGCGGCGAACCTCCCACCGCAACAGAAAATTCAGTATAGGCAAACGCCCGACGCGCGTCAACCGTGCGAACCGACGTTTGGTGGGAAAATCTGCGGAAGAAGGGACTCGAACCCCTACGGCCTTGCGGCCACCAGCTCCTAAGGCTGGTGCGTCTGCCAATTCCGCCACTTCCGCGCCGAAGCGCCAGTATATCATCGCCTCGAAACGGCCGCGTCTCCTCGATTCTACTTGCCTGCTCTGGTGTGTTTTGTTAGGCTCCGGCGCAAAGAAGTTCCCGGGGAGAGTGTCACATGGCACATTGCACGAAGTGCGGAGCCGCTCTTGCGGATAACGCAGCATTTTGCGCGGGTTGCGGCGCGCCGCAGGCCGCACCAGCCGGCGCGAATCCGGGCACGCCACCCGTTCATTCGGCGGCGCAACCGGAACAGATGGCTGAAAACGTCGCGGGCCTTCTCTGCTACGTACTCGGCTGGATCACGGGCCTGATCTTCTATTTCATCGACAAGCGGCCGTCGGTCCGCTTCAACGCCGCGCAGTCCATCGTGCTCTTCGGTGGTTTCCAGATTCTCTACTTCGTTCTCGGCGCGGTCTTCGGGCTCAGCATGTTCACGGGCGGCTTCGCTGGATTTTCAATGGTCTGGGCGCTGTACGGATTGCTTGATATCGTGATCTTCGTTCTCTGGATCGTGCTGATGATCAAGGCATACCAGGGCCAGCGATTCCGCGTGCCGGTTGTGGCCGATATTGCCGAGAAGATCTTCGGCGTAGCCTGAGCAGTTCACGTAATGCGTCGGCAGCGCGCTGCTGCAGCGGCTCTCACGCTGGTTCTTCTGTTTTCTTACGGCCCAACCTTGGGCTGATCCGCGCCTCGGCGACCGTCGCGCTTGCCTTCAATCGGTGCGGAGCGTAGGATTGGCAATTGGCGGTAGCCGCATCAGCCCTCCTGTAACGTTTCAGTTGTGAGCCGGAGCGGGCAAGGTGCGACCCGTGTGGTCGGGGAGCGGCGACGTTGGCGGATAAAACTCGGACGAAAGCGATTGCCGTTGTCGGAGCCCAGTGGGGCGACGAAGGGAAGGGCAAGGTCGTCGACTATCTTGCCTCGTCGTTTGATTACACCGCGCGCTACGCCGGCGGCCACAACGCGGGCCATACGGTCATCTTCAACGGCCACCGCTACGTGCTGCAATTGGTTCCGAGCGGCATCCTGCGGCCGGAGAAGAAAGCCGTGATCGGACCAGGCGCTGTCGTCGATCCTGCCGCGCTCGTCGCCGAACTCGAAAACCTCAAGAAATCCGGCGTCGAAGTGCGCGGCCGCCTTTTCCTGAGCAATCGCGCGCACCTGATCTTTCCGTATCATCGCGAGATGGACAAGGCCGCGGAAACCGCGCGCGGCGAAGCGAAAATCGGGACCACGTCGCGTGGCATCGGCCCGGCCTACGAAGATAAAATGGCTCGCCGTGGAATTCGCGTTTGCGATTTGCTTCAGCCCGATTGCTTCCGCGCCAAGCTCGAGCGCGTGTTCGCCGAAAAGGACGCGATCAGCCGCGCGGCCTACGGCCATCCGCTCGAAATTGCGGGAGTCGTCGACCAATATCTTGAGCTCGCCGCGCACATCCGCGGGCTCGTGGCCGACACGGCTGTCCTGTTAAATGACGCACTCGATGCCGGCGAATCGGTGCTCTTCGAGGGCGCGCAGGGCACAATGCTCGACATCGACCACGGAACGTATCCGTTTGTCACGTCCTCGAATGCGACCTCCGGTGGCGCGGCCGCGGGACTGGGCGTCGCACCCACGCGAATCACGGGCGTCGCCGGCGTCACGAAGGCGTACACCACGCGCGTCGGCAGCGGACCCTTTCCCACGGAAATGCCCGACCTCGATGCGCAGGAAGTCCGCACGCGCGGCAACGAATTTGGCGCGGTCACCGGACGGCCGCGGCGCTGCGGCTGGCTCGATCTCGTGGTGCTGCGCTATGCCAAGATGCTCAATGGGATCGACTCGCTGGTCGTCACCAAGCTCGACGTCTTCGACGAGCAGCCCGAAATCAAGGTCTGCACCGGGTACCGACACAAGGGCCAGCCGATCGCGAATATGCCGCCCGACGTCGAGACCCTTTCGCAAATCGAGCCGGAATACCGCACGCTGCCGGGCTGGAAGAAGCCCACGCCGGGAATTCGCGACGTCCGCGATCTTCCCACTGCCGCGCGCGATTATTTGAATTTCATCTCCGACGAGCTTCAAGTGGAAATCGGCATGATCTCGACCGGCCCGGAGCGGGATGCTACGATTGTCCCGCGAGGCACGAAACTCGCCTCCTGGCTTTAGCCTCCGATGATTTCCTTCGAAGCCGCCCGCGCCAAGGTAATCGAAGTACTCCGCAAGCGCACGGGCGCGCAAGTCCCTGAAACAGAGACGATCGATCTCGGCTGTGAGCCTTCGCGGGCGCTCGGCCGCATACTGACGGAAGACGTCGCCGCCGATCGCAACTATCCGCCGTTCAATCGCTCGAATCGCGATGGATTCGCGGTGCGCTCGGCCGACGCCGTCGAGCCTGGAGCGCGCCTGCGCATGATCGGCGAAAGCCGCGCTGGAGTCGCGTTCAGCGGCGCTGTCGGCGCGGGAGAGTGCGTGCGCATTCTCACGGGCGCACCGCTGCCAAAGGGAACGAATGCGGTAGTCATGCAGGAGCACGCGCGCGAGGACGGCGATTTTGTCGTGCTCGAGCAGAGCGCGCGAGCGGGCCAGCACTTCGTTTTGGCGGGCGCCGAGGCGCGCGTAGGAGAAGTGATGATTGCGCGCGGCACGCGCATCAGCTACGCCGAGCTGGCCATGGCGGCCGAAGTGGGGCACGCGCTCCTGGAAGTTTCGCGCCGGCCGCGCGTCGCGATTCTCTCAACGGGAGACGAGCTCGTGCCAGTCAGCGAACCGGTCGGGCCATATCAGATCCGCAACAGCAACAGCGTCTCGCTGGCCGCGCAGGTGACGCTCGCCGGAGGCGATCCGGTCTTGACGGGGAGCGCGCCCGACAACATGGCTGATCTCCGCGCGAGAATCGAACGGGGTCTCGAGTCCGACGTGCTGGTCCTGAGCGGCGGCGTTTCCGTCGGCAAGTACGACCTCGTCGAGCAGGTCTTACGCGATCTCGGCGCCGAGATTTTTTTTGATTCAGTGGCGATCCGGCCGGGTAAGCCGGCCGTTTTCGGATGGTGCCGAGGGAAGCCCGTGTTCGGATTGCCGGGGAATCCGGTCTCGACGATGGTGACGTTCGAGCTGTTCGCGGTTCCGGCTATCGAAATACTCAGCCGCGCTCAACAGCCGCGCCCGCTGCCTTTTTTCAGAGCCCGATTGGTGCATCCGGTCACCGAAAAAGGCCCGATGGCGCATTTTCTTCCCGCTCGCGTGATCTGGCCGGCGGAGAAATCGCACGAGCCTTCAGTCGAAGCGCTTCTGTGGGAGGGCTCGGGCGACATCGGCGCGGTCGTGCGCGGAAACTGTTTTCTGGTCGTCCGCGAATCGCGCCCGCAACTGGATGCGGGTGAATGGGTAGACGTCCTGCCGCGCCGAGGCAAATTCTAGCCGCTGGACTCGGCCGACGGAACTTTCACTTCAGGGATGGTAACCTCGCAAGCTTTTCTGCCATCTTACCGACTAGCGCCGCATTACGAACGCCGGCGCAACCCGGCCACCGGGCGTCGCTGCGGTGACATCATCACGAGAGGCTGACATGAAGAAGCTGATCGGACTAACTGCTGCAATCTTGATTCTCTCTTTCCCTGTTCTCGCACAGAAGAAGGGCGGTCATCCGGAAGTCGGTGGCGGTCACATCCCGTCTCACGGTCCCACCGCTTATCACGGCACTCCCCATCCAGCTACCCCAGACCGCCGCTACGATCAAAAGCCTGGGCATCCCAACGCACCTCACGTGGAGGCCAAGCATGACGTCTGGGTCGGCCACGACACGGGCCGCGACGACCCCCACTACCATCTCGATCGTCCTTGGGAGCACGGCCGCTTTACGGGCGGCTTCGGCAAACACCACGTTTGGCGGCTCGCCGGTGGTGGACCGAACCGTTTCTGGTTCGGCGGTTTTTTCTTTAGCGTCGCTCCATACGACTTCGGTTTTTGCAGCGATTGGCTGTGGGACTCCGACGAGATCGTGATCTATGAAGATCCAGACCACATTGGTTGGTACTTGGCTTACAACGTGCGACTCGGAACGTACGTCCACGTCATGTATCTCGGTATGTAAGCAGGTTTCACCGGCAGGCTCGTGCGTGCAACAGAGTCACGATCCTGCCGGGAGCTTTTCTTCGAAACCGCCCGAGTGCAGCGCAGTACCAAGATCACGCCGTTTGCTTTTTTCGGTTCGCCCAAATCAATACAACGACGCCCACGGCGAACACGATTCCGCCATAAATCGACCACTTGGTTTGCCCGTTCATGAAGCTCTGGCCCGGGAACATATTCATTCCCTGCAGGAACCAGACGCCGCCGAAAAGGACCAACACCACGCCCAAGATATTCTTCAGGATTCGCATGTTCCCCCCTTGAGGTAGAATCGCCATCCAAGCCGGCCGCGGCATCGCGGCAATGTTGGCGCGGAGCGTACTGCGCGCCCGGAGTGAAGTCAACGAATTCGAAACCGGTTCGCGCCGCACAACGAGGGAGACTCGCCCGAGCGGCACAGGAGGGCACCATGAAAGTTTCCACGACCTCGCGGCGTTATTGGTTGGCCGCGACCGCGCTGATCGCAACGATTGGCGCTGGCAGTTCGCTCGGTTCGGCCGAGCCAAAAGCCCCGGCTCGAGCCCCCGATATCAATCCGGCTGCGGTTACATACCTGCTGCCGAATCAGATCAACTGGACCGGCAAGGAGGGCGTCGCGCAGACGGCGACTCTTGTGGGCGATCCGACCAAACCGGGGCTCTACATCCAACTTGTGAAGTGGTACCCGCATAACATGAGCCACCCGCACTTTCATCCGAACGACCGCTACATCACCGTGCTTTCTGGCACGTGGTGGGTTGGCACCGGCACGAAGTACGATCCCGATTCGACCGTGCCGATGCCGGCGGGCAGCTACGTCGTGGACATCGCCAAGGGCGTGCACTTCGACGGCGCCAAGGACGAAACCGCCGTGATCGAAATCGTCGGCGAAGGCCCCGCGACCATGACGCCTGCTGAGGTGAAGTGATCCCCACAAACGATCCCGCGCCAACGCGCGCGACGGCGCGCGGGTGTTCCAACCACTTGACACAATCTCGGGATCGGATGTATTTAGCACCCATGAAAACACTGCTAAGTCTTCTCGCTTCGCTTGTAATTCTGTTCGCCTGTGTTCCGGCGATCGCCCAAGAACCGGTCATCGGCGTCACCGGCGCCCAGGCTGATGCTCTTTTCACCAGCTCCAACCCGGCGTTGAACGTCAACAAGCAGGCCGCCTATCACATCATGAAGGACCTGTTGGAGGCGAATCACTGGGATCTGGCCGACAAGTGGCTGACGCCCGCATACCACCAGCACAACCCGAACGTGGCCTCCGGGCGCGACGGCGTCGTGAAATTCTTCTCGTCCTTCCGCAAGCCGAGTGATATTCCGGAGCACCTGACGAAGACCAAGATCGTCGCGGTGGTGGCGGAAGGCGACTTGGTGATAGTTGTGACGCCCCGCGAA
This sequence comes from uncultured Acidobacteriota bacterium, assembly GCA_963715685.1. Taxonomy (GTDB): domain Bacteria; phylum Acidobacteriota; class Terriglobia; order Acidiferrales; family UBA7541; genus Palsa-295. The sequence goes on from OY970264.1 coordinate 1,278,690, forward strand.
TTCAAGGACCCGCGCGATCCATCGAAGTCCTATACAACCTCCTGGTTCGACATGTGGCGCTTCATAGATGGCAAGGCCGACGAGCACTGGGACGGCGCGATGATCAATCCTCCCGCCGCGCCCGCGCCACCCTCAAACATGAAGGTCAACTAGGCGCCCCGGTTCGGTAAGTTCGATGGGTGCTGAGAATTTTCTCAGCACCCGATACAAGCTGAGACCCGCGTTAACTCCTCGACCGAAGTCCACACGGACTCCTACTTGCGCCTCCACGCCCGTTGTGACACCGTGGGCACTGGGAATGAATAAGCTCTCCCACTACGACAAATCGGGCCGCGTCCGGATGGTAGACGTCACGGCCAAGCCGGCGACATCGCGCACGGCCGTTGCGCACGCTTTTGTGCGAATGAGCCGCTCCACCGTCGCCAGCCTCCGGCGGCTCAAATCGCCGAAGGGGAACCCGCTCGAAATCGCGCGGATCGCGGGAATCACAGCCGCGAAGCGCACTTCCGAGTTGATTCCGCTTTGTCACCCCCTGGCGTTGACGCACGTGGATGTGCGCGCGAAGCTATGCCAGAATGGAATTGAGATCACCTCGGAAGCGACGGCCACTGGACCTACCGGAGTCGAAATGGAAGCGCTTGTGGGTGCATCGGTCGCGGCGCTGACGATCTACGACATGTGCAAGGCCCTTGAACGCGGCATGGAAATCACGGAACTGCATCTCGTGAAGAAATCGGGCGGGCGCAGTGGGACGTACCTGCGCCCCGGCAAGAGCGCGAAGCGATGACCGCGCTTAAGGACGTCAAAGTCCTGGTCGTGGACGACAACGCGCTGATCCTCGACCTGCTGATGAAGGGTCTCTCGCCGCACTGCGACGCCATACCGGCTGCGGACGGCGCCGACGCGCTGCTGAAAATCGTCGATGATCCGCCGGATCTCATCTTGTGCGATTACCGCATGCCCGGCCTCGATGGGCGCCAGCTCTACGAAAAACTGCGCGCGCGCCAGCAGACGAAATCGATTCCGTTCATCTTTCTCGCGAGCCGCAGCGACATGGAAGAGAGGCTCCGCCCGATAGTCGAGGGCGTGGAAGAGTTCGTCGTCAAGCCGTTCTTTCTGAAGGACCTCGTAAGGCGCACGAAGAAAGTGATCGACCGGCTGGCGCTCGAAAAACTGCAAAACCGCGCTGTGCGGCCGGGCGTGATTCAAGGGCGCCTCGAGGAAATGAGCATCCTCGATCTGATGCAGTCGCTTGAAATGGGCCAGAAATCGTGCCGGCTCACGATCCGCCACGATGCGGACACGTGCGAACTGTTTTTCGCAGCCGGGCAGTGCGCCGATGCGCGCCTCGGCTCCACGGAAGGCGAAGCGGCCGTTTTTCAAGTGGTGCGCTGGCCCGTCGGGGAATTCGAGATCGATTTCAATTCCTCACCGACGCGCACGACGATTTCCCGCACCACGACCGGACTGCTGATGGAAGCGCTTCGCTTGATGGATGAAGGCCAGCGCGACGGCGCCACCGAAGGCGTCGAAACTGCCGGATAGCAAGCCCACGACATGCGCGTCACCGTTCTCACAATCAGCGACTCCGTCGCCGCCGGAAAAGCCGAGGACCGTTCCGGCCCAGCGGTCATCGCGCGGTGCAAGAGTCTCGGCTGGGGAATTGCTTCGTGTGCCGTGCGCGCGGACGATCGCGCAGCCATCGAAACGTTTCTCAAGGAAACCGCCGATTCTCATGCCGCTGACGTGATCCTCACCACCGGCGGAACGGGCCTCGGCCCGCGCGACATCACACCGGAAGCGACCCTGGCGGTAGTCGAACGCGTGATTCCGGGATTTCCCGAGCAGATGCGCGCAGCGGGCGCGGCCAAGACTCCGCGGGCGATCCTGTCGCGCGGGGCGGCGGGGATTCGCGGAAAAACGATCATCATTAACTTGCCGGGCAGCCCGCGCGGAGCCGTCGAGTCCCTCGACGTGATCGCCGATCTGCTCCCGCACTCCATCGCCATCCTTCACGGCGCGCGGCACGATCCTTAAATGTGCTTCGAGCGCGGCGTGCAAATCGCGCTCGTTCGCGCTACACTCCCACGCGGTTTGGGGCCTCTGGCAGGGACATCCGCAGTAAGCCATTCTGGAGAGGGGAATTTCAATGAGTCCAAAGCGCAAGACAGGCGCGAGCAAATCGAAGGCGAAACCGAAGAGGAAGCACTACCGGCGAATCGCGACCGAGGAAGCATTCTCGATTCCGGAGCAGATGGACGCGCAGCGCGAGCTCGTCGCGACGACCGAGGAATACGATCCCGATCTCTTCCTTTGGAGAATCCAAACCGATCCGGCCGGACCGGTGCACAAGAATTTGATCGATCTCTACGACCTGCGCTTGCGCGCCATGGACGAATGGGATGTGGACATGCACGTGTTGTCGCTCACATCCACCGGCGTGCAGATGATGGATCCCGACAGGGGAACGGCCATCGCCACGATTGCGAACGACCGGCTGCACGAGGCGGTTCAGAAGTATCCGGACCGCTTCGCCGGGCTCGCCAGCTTCGCTCCGCAGGACCCAGCGCGCGCTGTTAAGGAAATCGACCGCGCGATGACAAAACTCAAGCTGAACGGACTCATCGTCAATTCGCATACAAACGGCGAATTTCTGAGCGAACGGAAATACTGGCCGATTCTCGAGGCAATCGAAGGCCTGAATGTCCCGTTGTACATTCATCCGCGCTCGCCGAATCCGCTGATGGCCAAGGCGTACCGCACGGATCATCTGGAGCACGCGATCTGGGGTTACCAGGCCGAGACGGGCTTGCACGGGCTGCGGCTGATCACGGGCGGCGTCTTCGATCAGTTTCCGAAGCTGCAAATCGTCCTCGGGCACATGGGGGAGGGCATTCCGTACTGGTTTTATCGCCTCGACTTCATGCACGGACGCGTCAAGATCGGCTTCGACCGGCCGAAGCTCAAGCTGGAGCCGAGCGAATACTTCAAGCGGAATTTCTACATCACGACGAGCGGAATGAATTGGGATCCTCCGCTGAGATATTGCATCGAGGTGATGGGCGCGGACCGCATTATGTGGGCCGTCGACTACCCGTATCAGGATCATCCGGACGCAGTCGAATTCATGGACGCGGCCGCGATTTCCGAGAAGGACAAGCAGAAGATTTATCACGAGAACGCCGAGCGCGTTTTCAAAATCAAGAAAAAAAAATAGGGAGCGCACGTGGCATCGCAAGACCCCGAGCCGAACAAGATTCCGCCTGGAACGGCTAGGGCGGTCGCTGTCGCGTGGACCCTGCCCTTTACGCTGGTTGTCCCGATGTTTCTGGGCGGCGTAATCGGCTATTTTTTGGATCGCTGGCTGCACACGAAGCCGGCCCTGCTACTCGTGCTCGGATTGCTGGGCCTCGGAATCGGCATTTATGACGTCGTAAGAAGCGCGAGCCTCCTGGACAAGAAAGATGGTGGATGATTCCGAATCCGCGGCGATCGAGCAGCGCATCGAGCGGCTGATTCTCGTTGTGGGCGCATTGATGACGATCGTGGCGGCAATCGTCTGGAGAATGCGCGCTGCCGAAGGAACCGCCATTGGGACAGCGCTCTGCTGGCTGAATTTTCGCTGGCTGCGGCAAGGCGCCGCAGGAGTCATCCGGCTCGGGCTCGCGCAAGCGGGCGCTGAAAATATCAATGTTCCGAGGAGAGTTCACGCTAAGTTCTTCGGGCGCATCGTGTTGCTGCTCCTGGTTGTGTATGCTATTCTCGCTTGGTTGCGTTTGCCCGCTCTTGCCGTAGTGAGCGGCCTCGCGGCGGTGGTTCCGGCAATCATGCTTGAGCTTGGGTACGAAATGATCCACGGCCACCATCGCTGGAACGCACAATAATTCCGACTGAAGAAAATCATTACTGAGCCGTCCTTTTAGCGGAGATCCATGGGCGAAGAGAAAGTCCTCGGTGTGACCAAGCTGGTGAATTTGCTGCTGGGCAAACCGGCGGCAGCGCTGCTGGCGCTACTGCACATCCATCCCGCGAACTCCGAGTATCCCATTCCGAATTTCTTTGCGATGGAGATCGTTGTTTTTCTGTTTGCGGTGATTTTTTTTCTGTGGCTCAAGGCGCGAATCTCGGCGGATCGTCCCGGTGCGACACAACAGGCCATGGAACTTCTGCTGACGAATTCAATGGGCGTCGGCATCAAGGATTTGCTGGACGACATTGTCGGACACGGATCCGAGCGTCACATTCCCCTGTTTGGAACCATCGGGATTTTCATTTTGCTGTCTAATCTGGCGGCGTTGGTGCCTGGATTCATGTCGCCGACGGCGGAAAAAACCGTTCCGCTGGGCTGCGCCACCGTCGTTTTTCTGTACTACAACTGGTTTGGCATCCAGAGACACGGAGCCGGGGGCTATGCGAAGACGCTGCTGGGCCCGGTGCCCGCCATCTCGCCGATCATGTTTGTCGTTGAAACCGTCAGCCACTTTGCTCGGCTGCTTTCGCTCACGGTCCGGCTTTGGGCCAACATGATGGTCAGCGAACTGATTTTCGTCTCATTTCTTGGGCTTTCCATCGGCCTTTTTTCATTTCTCAGCCACTTGAACCCTGCGGGGTACATCTCCGGAATCGTGCCAGTTGCGATTCCGCTGGGGCTGTCGGCGTTTCACATTTTTGAGGCGATCCTGCAGGCATTCATCTTTACGATTCTGTCCGTGGTATATCTCGGCCTTGCGATAGCAGAAGAGCACTAATTCGGAATCAAAAGCCGCCAGCGTGAGACCGGTTGCCTCCCAAGGCTTCCGGTAACCACCTCCTGGCAGCAAATTCATAGCGAGGAGAAATACATGACAAGGAAAGCGGTGTGGTTTTTACTTGCGATGCTCATCGCGCTGGTACTGGCGCCGGTGACGTTCGCGCAAACTGGGGAAACAGCGGCCAAGGCCGTTGACTGGATCGACTTTGCGGCGGCGCTCGCGCTGGGTGTTGCGGCGGCAGGTTGCGGTCTCGGTCAAGGCAAGGCAACGGCGGCAGCTTGCGAGAGCACAGCGCGTAATCCGGGCGCAAGCGGACCCATCCGAATCGCATTCATCATCGGCGTGGCGCTGATCGAGTCGCTCGTGTTGTACGCTCTGGTCATCGTTCTGATCAAGTAGGCACAGACGTTTCACGGAATTGGCCTCGGGGCTCGCCAGTCAGCGAGCCTCGAGGCTTTTTGTTTTTTGTGGATTAAAATTTAGCGCAGCAGTGGAAGGGAATCGGCGGCGGCTTTGGCGAAGTCGAGGACGTGCGCTGGAAGAATGCCGAGATAGAGGGTGCCCGCGGCGGCGACGAACAGCGCGAATCCGAGCGCCGGCGTGACGCCCGCCGGAGTGTAGTCCTTCGAGGGTTCCGCGAAATACATCGAGATGATCACCCGCAGATAATAGTAGGCGCCGATGACGCTGTTGATCGCCGCGATCACTACGAGCCACACGATCGCCGTGCCGTACACATCGTGGGCATCGAGCGCGGACTGAAACGCAAAAAACTTGCCGAGAAAGCCGGCCGTGGCCGGAAGACCGAGCAGCGAGAGCAGAAACAGCGAGAAGCACGCCGCGAGCACCGGCTGCTTCTCGCCGAGACCCGCGTAGTCCTGAATCGCCAGCCGCTTTTCGCCCTGCTGGCCGAGGTGCGTGACAACGAGAAACGCGCCAACCTTCATCAGCACGTACGCCGCGAGATAAAAGAGGACTGCGGCAATGCCGAGGCTCGTCGAGGCAGCGAATGCGACGAGAATGTATCCCGCGTGCGCGATCGACGAATAGGCCAACATGCGCTTCACATTGGTCTGCACGAGCGCCGCGAGGTTCCCGATGAACATCGTCAGAATCGCGGACACGAACACAGCCCAGAACCAGAAGTCCGCCGCCGAGCCGAACGAGACGTAGAAAATCCGCAGCATCAGAGCAAACGTAGCAGCCTTCGGAGCCGAGGCGAGCAAAGCCGTCACCGGAGTTGGCGCGCCTTCATAAACGTCCGGGCCGTAAATCTGGAACGGCGCGATCACCACTTTGAAGCCGAGGCCGACGAACATCAGCCCGAGGCCCAAGATCGCAAGCGCCGGAGGTTTGCCCGCGCCCTGGAGCGCGATTTGAACCTTGTCGATGAGAGTGGTGCCGGTCGAGCCATACACCATCGCGATGCCGTAGAGGAAAAACGCGGTGGCGAACGAGCCGAGCAGGAAGTATTTCATCGACGCTTCGTTCGATTTTTCGACGCGGCGGCGGAATCCCGCGAGGACGTAACTTGAGATCGAGCTCATCTCCAGGCCGATGAACGCGGTGACCAGCTCGTTGGCGCCGGCGAGGATGCCCATTCCGGCAGTGGCGAAGAGAACGAGCGCGTAGTATTCGCCGCGCTGGATCCCTTCCCGGTCGAGATAGTCGAGCGAGCCGAGAATGGCGAGCGCCGCGGCGACGATCACGACCACGTGCACAAAGACGCTGAACGTATCCGTGCTGATCAGATTGTCGTACGCCATGCCGCGAACGTGGTAGGCGATGTGGACCGAAACGAGCGCGAGCAGCGTGCCAACGAACGCGAGCCAGCCCATCGCGCGCTGGCGGGCCGCGCCCACGAACGGATCGCAAGATCATGATGAGGACGCCGAAAAAGCAGAGGATTACTTCCGGGGCGAGCCTGTGGAGGTTCATGAGCTGCCCGGCGCCCGGCATTACTGTGCCTGCCTTTCCGCAATCGCGGCCATCGCTGCCGCGCCGCCGGGTGCTGGCAACTTCGCCGCCGGCGCGCCCATGCACGGAATCGCAGCCGGCCGCTGCGACGCGTTCTGCGGTGGATTGACGCGCGTGAGGATGTTGTCCACGGAAGCTGCCATGCGGCGCGTGAAGAGCGGCGAAGCAACGCCCATGAAGAGAATCGCGACGGCCATCGTGGCGAGAATGAGCGTTCTCGCGCGTCGAGGCGTCCGGCAACGTGCGGTTTTTCTCGACCGTGACCTCACCGAGCGCCACGCGCTGATACGCCCACAGCAGATAGATGGCGGACAGAACGGCGCCGCTCGCGGCCCACGAGGCCCACTGATGGTGGCCCTGGAAAACTCCGATCAGGATCAGGAACTCGCCGATGAATCCGTTGAGCGGCGGCAGCGCGAGCGACGAGAGCGCGATGAACAGGAAGAAGGACATCAGTACGGGCATCGGTGTCGCAAGACCGCCGTATTGCTTGATTTCGTGCGTGTGGCGGCGGTCGTAAAGCATGCCGACGGCGAGGAAGAGCGCGCCCGTGGAGACGCCGTGGTTGAGCATCTGGTAGATCGCGCCCTGAATTGCCGTCGTGTTGAAGGCAAAGATTCCGAGGACGACGAAGCCGAGGTGGCTCACCGAGGTGTACGCCACGAGGCGCTTCAGGTCGGTCTGCACGGTGGCGACGAGCGCGCCGTAGACGATGCCGATAATCGCGAGCGCGCCGATGTACGGCGCCATCTTGTGCGCTGCTTCCGGAAACAGCGGCACGCAGAAGCGCAGGATTCCGTACGTGCCGAGCTTCAGCATCACGCCCGCGAGGATTACGGAGCCCGCCGTGGGCGCTTCAGTGTGCGCGTCGGGCAGCCAGGTGTGCAGCGGGAAGAGCGGCACTTTGATCGCGAAGGCGAGGAAGAACGCGCCGAAGAGTAGAAGCTCCGTGGTGGCCGGGAGCGAAGCCGGCTCGCCAGGTACTGCTGAATGCCGTCGAGATCGAACGTGCCGGTGAAGTCGTAGAGCCACAGGATCGCGACGAGCATCAGGATCGAGCCGAACATCGTGTACAGAATGAATTTCACGGCCGCGTAAATCCGCCGCTCGTGGCCCCACATCCCGATCATGAAGTACATCGGGATCAACGTAAGCTCCCAGAAGACAAAAAAGAGGAAGAGGTCGAGCGAAACGAAGACGCCGATCATCGCCGTCTCGATCACCAGCAGCGAGACGAAAAAGCCCTTCACGTTTTCCCGGATGGACTCCCAGGAGCAGAGGATCGCGATGGGCGTTAGGAACGTGGTGAGCAGGACGAGAAACAGGCTGATACCGTCCACGCCGAGGTGGTAATGGATGTTCCAGCGGGCGATCCAGTCGTGCAATTCCTCGAACTGATAATTCGGATTCGCCAGATCAAATCTGGGCAAGAGGAACAGCGAAAGGGCGAATTCGGCGACCGAGGCTGCCAGAGCGATCCGGCGAATCCACACGTGGTCGTCCGAGCGCAGCAATAGCAGGGCCGCGACGCTGAGCAGCGGCAGAAACGTGATGACCGTCAGCAAAAAGGGCTGGTTTCCCACGCTAGCGCTTCCCCCAGAGTACGAGCAAGAGGCACGTAAAGCCCACGGCGCCGATGATGATCCAGGTGGCGTAGCTGCGCTCGTTCCCGGACTGCAACTTGCGCAACTCACCGCCCGATTCGCGCGCGACGCGGGCCGAGCCGTTTACTACGCCATCGATCGCGCCTTCGTCCACCAAATGCCAGAGCACGTTGGTCGAAATCCAGAGCAGCGGGCGAACGATCAGAGCGGCGTAGATTTCGTCCACGTAGTATTTGTTGAGCAAGAGCGTGTACAGGCCGCGCACGCTTTGCGCAAGGCGCTTGGGCGCGTCCGGATTCTTGATGTAGAACCACCACGCGACGAACAGCCCCAGGACGCCAACAATGACGGGCCAACCCGTCAAAGCGTGGACGAGCTCCACCGCCGGACTCGCGGCAGGCTCGGCGATGATCACGGCCGGCTCCGCCACCTGCGGCGCGTACGCCGAAAACACCGGCGCGAGGAATTTCTCGAAGTAGTCGATTCCGCCAACGAGTTTGGGAGCGGCGAACCAGCCGCCGAAGATCGAGAGGAACGCGAGAATGATCAGCGGCACGGTCATATTCTTCGGCGATTCGTGGACGTGCACTTTGTGCTCGTCGTAGCGAGGCTTGCCAAAGAATGTGAGAAACACGAGGCGGAACATGTAAAACGAAGTCAGGCCCGCGCCGACAACGCCGAGCAGCCAGAGCACGGGATTCGCGCTCGGACCGGATTTAGCGGCTTCGAGAATTGCGTCCTTGCTGAAGAATCCCGCAAAGCCGGGAATGCCCGCAATGGCCAGCGTGGCGATGAACATCGTCCAATACGTGACGGGAATTTTCGTGCGCAGGCCGCCCATCTTGCATCATGTCCTGCTCGCCGCCCATGGCGTGAATCACGCTGCCCGCGGCGAGAAAGAGCAGGCCCTTGAAAAACGCGTGCGTCATCAGATGGAAGATGCCTGCGGCGTACGCTCCCACGCCGCAGGCGAGGAACATGTACCCGAGTTGCGAGACAGTGGAATACGCGAGAACCTTCTTGATGTCCGTTTGGACGAGACCGATCGTGGCCGAATAGAAGGCCGTGACCGCGCCCACAATCGCGACGACGAGCATGGCGACCGGCGCGCGCGAAAAGAGCGGATTCATGCGCGCGACCATGTAGACGCCCGCGGTTACCATCGTGGCAGCGTGGATCAGCGCGCTGACCGGCGTGGGGCCCTCCATTGCGTCCGGCAGCCAGACGTAGAGCGGCAACTGCGCCGATTTGCCGATCGCGCCGGTGAACAGCAGGATGCAGATGGTGGTCAGGATCGCTTCCGCGGGCGCGTTCTGCGACACGCTCTTGAATATCGTGCCGAAATCGACGGACTGAAAAGTAGCGAACACGAGAAGCATGCCGACGGTGAAGCCGAAATCGCCGATGCGGGTGACGATGAACGCTTTTTTGCCCGCGTCCGCCGCGGATTTCTTCAGGAACCAGAAACCGATCAGCAGGTAGCTGCACAGGCCGACGCCTTCCCACCCGACGAACATCACGATGAGATTCGCGGCCATCACCAGCGTCAGCATGAAGAACATGAAAAGATTCAGGTAGGAAAAGAAGCGGTAGTAACCGCCCTCGTGTGCCATGTAGCCGGTGGAATAGACGTGGATGAGCATGCCGACGAAGGAGACGGTCAGCAGCATCACGACTGTGAGCTGGTCCACTTGCAGCGCGAAATCGACCTTGAACGGACCGGCGACCATCCAGGTGAAATAGTTTCCGACGAAGGGAATTTGATCCGGCGTGAGTTGCGAGAACTCGCGGACGAGTTCGGCGACCGCGAGGAAGGCGAGCGACACCGAGCCGACGGCAACGGAGTTGACGGCCGTTTGCGGCCAGCGCTTGCCGAACAGGCCGTTGATCGCAGCGCCTGCGAGCGGCAGCGCGAGAATGATCCAGAGATGGTCGAGTATGAACATTAGAACTTGAGCTGGTTCACGCGTTCCACGTTGAGCGACTGCCGATTTTGCGCGAGCATGATGATGATGGCGAGCCCCACCGCCGCCTCCGCCGCCGCCACGACGATCACGAAAAAGACGAATACGAGCCCGTCGAGCTGGTTATGCGCTCGCGCGAAGGCCACGAACGCCAGATTCACGGCGTTGAGCATCAGCTCGATGGACATGAAGATCGTGATGATGTTGCGCTTGAACACAAACGCCACCACGCCCAGGCCGAACAGGACGGCACTCAGCACCAGGTAGTAAGAAATCGGGATGCTCATTCTTCTTTCCTCGCCAAAACCAGCGCGCCGAGAATCGCGATCAGAATCAAGATCGACGTCGCCTCAAAAGGGAACAGATACTGCCGGAAAAGCTGCTCGGAAAGTTTCGCCGTATCAGCCGCCTGGCCCGAAGCGCCTGCGCCATTCGCAATGACCGCTCCGGCGGGCGAATGGGCCAGCCAGTGACCGAATTCGAGCAGCAGGAAGAAGCCGAGCGGCAGGCCCACGTACTTCGCGAGCCTGCTGAAGTTCGTGCGTTCCTCCACTCCCTCATTCAGCAGCATGATGACGAAAACGAACAGCACCATGATCGCGCCGGCATAGACGAGAATTTGCACGGCGGCGATAAACGGCGAGCCGAGCAGCAGATACAGCACGGCGAGAGACATCATCACGAGGATCAGCGCGAGCGCGCTGTGGATCGGCTCGCGCGCCAGAATCAGCGCCACTGCTCCTCCAATCGCGAGCAGCGCGCACACGATAAATAGGATTAAAGGAATGCTCATCCGTGCCTCACGAGCATCGGCCAGACGATCACCAGGGCCGTGAGAACCAGGTTCGCCAGCGAAACGGGAAGCAGCAGCTTCCAGCCGAACGACATCAACTGGTCGTAGCGAAAGCGCGGCAACGTGGCGCGCATCCAGATGTAGAAGAACAGAATCGCCAGGATCTTCGCAGTGAACCAGAAGACGCCCTGAATGTCCTTCGCGACGACAGGAATCAAGCAAAGCGCGCCCCCGCCGAGCGCCAGCAGCGTGACCACCGCGAACTGGAGCTGCGCGATCCCGCGCATGGTCTTGACCGTGTCATACGCGCAATAGATGCCGAGCAATATAAGCCCTGCGCCGGGCAAATAGAGCTGCCAGGTCCACCTATCCGGGAAGGGCGAGAGCCAGCCGCCGAGGAAGAGAATCGTTGCGAGGCACGAGACGGTGATCATGTTCGCGTACTCGGCCATGAAGAACATCGCGAACTTGAAGCTCGAATATTCGGTGTGGAATCCCGCTACAAGCTCGGTCTCCGCCTCGGGCAAATCGAAAGGGATGCGGTTCGTTTCCGCGATGGCGGCCGTGAGATAGCAGAGAAAGCCGATGATCTGCGGGATCAAATGCCATTTCGGAATGAAGTGCCACCAGTAGCCGCCCTGGCCCTTAATGATGTCGTTGAAGCTGAGCGAGCCTGCCAGGAGTAGTACGCCGACCACGGAAATCGTGAGCGAAACCTCGTAACTGATCATCTGCGCCGAGCTGCGCAGACCACCCATCAGCGAATACTTGCTATTCGAAGACCAACCCGCGAGCGCGACCCCATACACGCCGATCGAAGTGATGGAGAAAAGAAACAGCAGGCCAATGTCCACGTTTGAGACGACGAAAACAGGCTGGCCGAGAAGCTGCACGCTCGGCGGGCCGAAGGGAATCAAGGCGATGGCCGTCAGCGAGAGAGCCAGCGCCAGGAACGGCGCGAGCGTGTAGACGAGGCGGTCGGATACCGGCGGCGTCACGTCTTCCTTGAACATGAATTTGAGGCCGTCGGCCAGCGGCTGGAGCAATCCGTGCGCGCCGACGTAGTAGGGCCCCCAGCGCGACTGAATGTGCGCGATGACCTTGCGTTCGAGCCAGGTGAGGTACGCCAGCGCCGTCATCACAATGAACAGCAGGACGGCAATCTTGACTAGCGATACCACCAGGACTGGGTGTTGGGTGATGAACTCCACGGTGTCTCTTTTGCCTCGTTGTGTCGAATTGAGCCTGGAACAGTAACGGCCCAGGGTGCCGCTGGTAAAGAGATAATCGTGCGAAGAGAAAACGGCGCCCGCAGGCGCTTCGTACGACGGCTCGACCGTCTTGCAGGTTGCAGTTGCAAGCTCGGAGCCGCCCGCGAGCAAATTCGAATACGAAAGACCGTAGCCCGCCACATGCTGACGAATCTCATCGAACGCCGCTTCGTGCGTGCGCAACTTGATGGGCGAGCCTAGCCCAAGCATTCCAAGCTGGTGCGAAAGAATGCGGAGCAGGTCGAAATCGCTGCGCGGTCCCTGCGGATCGATCGAGCGGTGCGTCAACTGCACTTCGCCGGCGGTATTCGTCAGCGTGCCGTCCTTCTCGTACGATGAAGCAGCGGGAAGAACGACGTCTGCGCGCTGCGCCGTTTCGGTCAGGAACATATCGTGCACGACGAGCAGTTCGAGGCCCGCCGAGGCGGTCGGGCTGCGCCGACGCCAAAAGTCTTCAATGGATTCGCGCCGACCACGTATAGAGCTTTCAGTTTTCCGGCGACCGCCGCTTCCATCATCGCGCGTGCAGTGAGGCCGGGAGTGGCGGAGATATCGCCGCCCCAGAGTTTGCCGAAGCGAACGCGTTCGGACGCTTCCGATAGAGGCGCGTAACCCGGCAAACGGTCGGGCAGAACGCCCATGTCCGCCGCGCCGCGGGAATTTGCGTAATCGCCTAGCGCCATGAATTTCGTCTTGCCGCCGAGGCGCGCGCTGAAAGAAACCAGATCGCGGATCGCAACGCCCTGGATGTCCGCGCCGAAGAGGATCACGACGTCTTTTTCAGCTTCGAGCCCCGCCTTTAGCTGCACGAGCGCTTCGGTGGTCTTTGCGTCGAACTGGCCCTTCTCGTTAGCGATCCAGCGAAGGGCTTGCGCTTCCGTGCCGGCCGGAACCTCGACGACCACCTTCGCCTGGCGATGAATCTTGCTCGGGCGGCCGTTGATTGCGTAGAGCCGCAGGCCGTGATGGCGCACGCCGGTGCGAATCTGCCATGCGACGAGGGGATTCTGCTGCGTCACGTCGTTGCCGATCAGCAGGACGGCGGTCGCGTTGTAAACGTCCGCCATCGTCGCGAGCGAATCCTTGGCGTTTGGCCCGAGCGCCGCGGCGAGTCCCGCATAGTCCGCAGTGCGGTGATGGTCGAGGTTGTTCGTGCCGAGCGTGACGCGCGCGAAGCGATTCAATAGATAGTTTTCTTCGTTCGTCGTGTGGTTCGAGCCGATCACGCCGATGGCGGCGGGCCCATTTGCTTCGCGCACCTGTTTCAACCGGCGCGCCACTTCTTCGAGCGCGTCTTCCCAGCTCGCCGGTTCGAGCTTCCCGTTGCGGCGGATGAGCGGCTGGCGGATGCGCTCGGTATGGGTCGTGAAGTCGAAGCCGAAGCGGCCCTTGGCGCAAAGGAACTCGCCGTTGATGCCGGAATGGTCGCGATTATTGGCGCGCAGGATCTCGTTGTTGCGCACGCTGAGAGTGGTCTTGCAGCCGTTCGAGCAGTGCGCGCAGGGATTGCCGACGTAGGTCATCTCCCACGGGCGCGTCTGGTAACGATATGTGCCGCTCGTGAGCGCGCCGACCGGGCAGATGTCGATGCACATGCCACACTCTTCGCAGGCCAGTTCGCCCGACTGGTTCGGAAGAATCACGGACTGCACGCCGCGCGAGCCGACGCCGAGCGCCTTTACGTCCATACCCTCGTCGCAGACGCGCACGCAGCGGAAGCAGAGAATGCAGCGCGGCGCATCGTAATAGACCAGCGGCGACCACTTCTGCTCGGGAGAGTGCAGCTTTTCCTCGATGAAGCGGGTTTTGTCGAGGCCGTAGCGGAACGTCATGTCCTGCAATTCGCACTCGCCGCCTTTGTCGCATACGGGACAATCGAGCGGGTGATTCGAAAGCAGGAATTCGATCATGTCCTTGCGGGCTTTGTGGACTTGATCAGTGCCGGTCTTCACGACCATGCCGTCGGTGGCGACCAGGGTGCAGGCAGTCTGGAGCTTGGGCATCTTCTCGACTTCCACAAGGCACATGCGGCACGCGGCCTGTAGCGAAAGCCCCGGGTAGTAGCAGAAAGAGGGGACCTCGATCCCCTGGCTCTTGGCCGCTTCGATCACGAGCGTCCCCGGAGACGTGGTCACCTGCTGACCGTCGATCGTGAACGCGATCTGTTTTTGTTCCGCCATGCGTTTCCTAATGCGCGGCCGCGATCACGTCCGCGGCGTTGTACGCGCACTTACCGTGCAAATGATCCTCGAATTCGTTGCGCCACTTCTTGACGATGCTGATCGTGGGCAGGGCTGCTGCGTCGCCGAGAGGGCAGAACGTCCGCCCGAGCATGTTCTTCGAAAGCTCGTCAATCAGTGGAATGTCTTCCTCGCGCCCGCCGCCTTCATGGAAGCGGTCGAGCATTTTGCGCAGCCAGGTGGTGCCTTCGCGGCAGGGGATGCACCAGCCGCAGGATTCGTGCGCGTAGAAATGCATGATCCGCCGTGCGACGTCCACCATGCAGGTGTCCTCATCCATGACGACCGTGCCGCCCGAGCCCAGCATCGATCCAATCTTGGCGACCGAATCGTAGTCCATCGCGACGTCGATTTCATCGGCGGTGAGAAGCGGGCAGGAACTGCCGCCGGGAATCACGGCCTTGAGCTTCTTGCCTCCGCGCACGCCTCCGGCTACTTCCTCGATCAATCGCCGCAGCGGGAAGCCGAGCGGAAGCTCGTAAATGCCGGGACGATTCACGTGGCCTGAAATGGAATAGAGGCGCGTGCCGCCGTTCTTCGGCGTGCCGAGGTTTGCATATGCTTCGCCGCCCATGCGAAGAATCGCGGGCACGGTGCTCAGCGTCTCGGCGTTGTTGATGACCGTGGGACATCCGTACAGGCCGACGACGGCAGGGAACGGCGGCCGGATACGCGGATAGCCGCGCTTTCCTTCAAGCGACTCCATCAGCGCGGACTCTTCGCCGCATTCGTAGGCGCCCGCTCCCGTGTGCGTGATCAGATCGAAATCGAATCCGCTGCCGAGAATGTTCTTCCCGAGATAGCCCCTGGCGTAGGACTCGGCGAGGGCCGCGTCCATGATGTCGATGATGTAGCGATACTCGCCGCGGATGTAGATGAATCCGCGATTCGCGCCAACCGCGCGGCCTGCAATCACCATGCCCTCGATCAACTGGTGCGGGTCCATTTCCATCAGCGGGCGGTCCTTGCAGGTTCCGGGCTCGCTTTCGTCTGCGTTCGCGAGGATATATTTCGGCTTATCCGTGCCCTTGGGGACGAAACTCCATTTCATTCCCGCCGGAAAGCCCGCGCCGCCGCGCCCGCGCAGATTCGACTTTTTCACTTCGTCGATAATCTGATCGGGCGTCATCTGCTTCAGGGCCTTGTCGAGCGCCTGATAGCCTTCGTTCTTAAGATACACGTCGATCTTGTGGGAATTCGGGATGCCGAAGCGCTTGCTGATCACTGGCACTTCGGCGGGAAGGCGCTCATGCACCGAGCCGGCCGTGACGGGCGAGGGCTTGGGCCGCTTGCCCTCTTGAAGTTGCTCGAAGATCGCATCTACTTTGTCGGGATCGAGATTCTCGTAGAAGTCGTAATTGACCTGCATGGCCGGCGCGCCCGTGCACGCTCCCATGCACTCGACTTCCTCGAGTGAAAATGTGCCGCTCGGCGCGACTTCCTTGTGGCCGATGCCGAGCCGCTTCTGGACGTGCTGATACAGCTCGTTGCCGCCGCGGAGCATGCAGGAAATATTGGTGCAGACCTGAACGTGAAAGCGGCCGGCGGGCTTGCGGCGCAGCATGGAGTAATACGCGAGCGTCTCCTCGACCTGAATCTTGTTCAGACTGAGGCGCTTGGCAATTTCCTCGAGGATCTCATCGCCTAGGGATCCGAGCTGGTCCTGCGCGTAGAGCATCATGGGAATGAGCGCCGACCGCTTCACCGGGTAACGGTTCGCAAGGTCGTTGAATTTCGCTTCAAGCTGCTGCGGCAGTTGCATGTTCCGGTTTTCACCCACCCCGTGCGGCTAGCGGTCTACTTCCCCAAGGACAATATCGGTCGTGCCGATACAGGCGACCACGTCGGCGATGAGCCGCCCTTCGCACAACTTCGGCAACGATTGCAGGTTCACGAACGACGGCGCGCGAAACTTTACGCGGTACGGCTTGGCCGAACCGTCGCTCGCCATGAAAATTCCCAGTTCGCCCCGCGGCGATTCGATCGCGCTATAAACTTCACCCGGCGGCGCGGCAAAACCCTCGGTGAAAATCTTGAAGTGATAGATCAGGCCCTCGATGGATGTTTTCATCTCCTCGCGCGACGGCGGAATGATTCCCGGCACCTCGGCGCGGAATGGCCCCTGGGAGGGAATTTTGTCCATCGCCTGGCGGATGATCTTGATGCTCTCGCGAATTTCCGCCACGCGCACCTGATATCGCGCGTAGCAGTCGCCCGCGGTTTGGGTCTGAACCTCGAAGTCGAACTCGTCGTAGCTCGAATACGGAAAGACCTTGCGAACATCGTAGGGGACGCCGCTCGCACGCAAAAGCGGACCGGAGACGCCCATCGCAATGGCATCCGCCGCGCTTAGCATGCCGATGCCCTTGGTCCGCGCGAGCCAAATTCGGTTCTTCGTCAGCAGGTCTTCGTATTCGTCGATGTGCGCCGGCAGCGGGTCGATCACGCGCCGCACGCGGTCCAGCCAGTCGGGCGGTGGCTCGAGGGCGAGTCCGCCGATGCGGAAATAGCTGGTCATCATCCGCTGGCCGGAGACGTACTCGTAAATCTTCAGGATCTCTTCGCGCTCGCGGAAGCAATAGAGGAATACCGACATCGCGCCGAGATCGATCGCGTGCGTGCCAAGCCAAACGAGGTGCGAGGTGATGCGCGTCAATTCCGTCAGCAGCACACGGATGTATTGGGCGCGCTTGGGTACTTCGATCTGGATGAGCTTTTCGGCCGCGAGGCAGAAGCCCAGATTGTTCGAGAGCGGAGCGAGGTAATCGATGCGGTCGGTCAGCGTGATGCACTGCGAATAGGTCTTCGACTCGCAGGACTTCTCGATGCCCGTGTGCAGGTAGCCGATCACGGGCTTTGCTTTGAGGACGATTTCACCGTCGAGCTCGAGGATCACGCGCAGCACGCCGTGCGTCGACGGGTGCTGCGGGCCCATATTAAGGACCATCGGTTGGCTGGGGCCGGCCGGCGTCTCGATTGTGGTCGTCATGGTGTAAGCGCCTTCAACGCGCGTCTAACGAGGTCCTTCGACCGGATAGTCCTTCCGGAGCGGATGCCCCTCCCACTCATCCGGCAACAGAATGCGGGTGAGGTCGGGATGGCCCTCGAAGCGAATTCCAAAGAGATCGAAATTCTCACGCTCGTGCCAATTCGCCGTGGGCCAAACGGGAACGACCGACGCGACCACTGGCTCGTTGCCCGGCACGCGCACCCGAAGGCGCAGGCGTTGCCGCAGGTCGAGCGAGAGCAGTTGGTAGTTCAGCTCGAAGCGCGGCTCGATGGGAAACCGGTCGACTGCGGTAATGTCCGAAAGGAATGTAAACGCCAGGGAAGGCTCGGTCGCGAGGTATTCGGCCACGCGCGCAAGATGCGACGGCGGCACGACCACGGTCGTTTCGCCTCGGAATTCAATCACTTCGGCGACTGCCCGCGCGTCCCAACCCTTCAGCTTCTGTACGACAGGATTCTTGCCGAGTTCCTTTGAGTCCACTATGTATCCGATTCTGGATGCGCACTCACTTGTCCCAGTCGAGCGCGCCCTTTTTCCAGAGGAATATATAACCAACCAGCAGAATCATAATGTAGAGCAACATCTCCACAAAGCCGAAAACATTCAATTTATGGTAGACCAGCGCCCAGGGAAACAGAAAGATGGCCTCGATATCGAACAGAATGAAAATCAGGGCCACCATGTAGAAATGCACTGAAAAAGGCTGCCGCGCGTCGCCAGTCGGAAGGATGCCGCACTCGTACGGCGCGTCTTTCTCGCGGGTGTGCTTGTGCCTCCCGATAACGGTGGAGACCGTGATCAGCGCGCCCGCCATCCCGCACGCTAGTATAAACATCAGCAAAAGCGGGCCGTAGTCGTCGAGGTAGTTGCTGCTCATTTTCGATGCGCTGCTATAATAACTTCCGAGAGTACGTCGGTCAAATGAACTCCCCGGAAATTTATGGGCCGCACCGGTGCGCAGAAGCTTATGGGAGAAGTATGGATCGATGAGTTCCGGATTTAATACCGTCGTTCGCGTGGGAGACGACACTTTCCACGTGCAAACCGAGGACCGGGGGCCCCACCATCCCGTCATCGACACGGCCCTCTACCAACGTGGGCGCGTCCTGCACCATATAGTTTCCAATTACGGCGAATTTGCCGCGTCGCCGGAGTTCAGCGCCGAGGGACTTCGCGAAAGGGTGGAGGCGCAGCACCGATTGGTGATCGACGAACTCCGAGCAGGGAAGTACGCGGCGGAAATTGCCGCGGCGGCCGCTCAGCAAATCGTTCATGACGCCGGGATTCGGGTGCAGCTTCTGAATCCACAATCGTGGCTATCAGGGGGAAATGTCTCGCTCGATGTGGAGATTCTGCGGCGGGCGGACCATCAACCGCAGGTGGGCGCGCACATCGAAGCGGCGATCGAAGGCGCTCTGGAGAACACGCACTACATGGGCACGAGCGACGACCGCGGGCGCGCGAAGATCGAGTTCCCGCTGCCGCCGCTGGGGAAGGGTGACTTGGCGCTTGTAATTCACGCGAAAGCGGATGCGGCCAAGGACGAGATACGCTTCACGATGCGCTCGCGCCAGAAGGCGCCGCCGACAAGCCCCGCTACGGGGTCGTAATTCCTCGCAGATAAATGACCGTCACGATCAATGGTGAACGCCGCGAAATTCCCGATGGCCTCAACGTCACTGCGCTGATCGAGCACCTGGGGATGCCAGTCAGCCGCGTGGCCGTCGAGCGCAATCTCGATATCCTTCCGCGCGCACTTTGGCAAGAAACGCTCGTCGAGCCCAGCGACAGATTCGAAATCGTGCACTTCGTCGGCGGAGGCTAGCGCTTCCCACCTTTTGCTTCGAGGAACTTCTTCCACGGCTTCCAATAATACTTCGGCCAGCCTTGCGTGACGCCCTTGTGATCGTGCGGCGGCACGTTGACGTGAACGAGATCGATCTGGCCGCCGCCGGGCGCCTTGCTGAATTCCAGGATCAGAATCGAATCGGGATCGCTCGCCGGCCAGTGGGTGGCTCGCCACGCCTGTACGATCAGACGGTTAGGGACAATCAGCAGATTGCGTCCGCGGAGCTGGCCGTTCCAGGCCGTGAATTTCCCACTGGCCTTTCGGCTGACTTGCGCACGTCCGCCCGTTGCAGCGGAATGCTTCTTCGAGTCGAGATAAGTGTCGAACAACTCTTCGGGCCGGGCGCGAAATCGCACGGACTGCTGAATCGCTTTCGTCATCGCAGTGCCTCGATCCATAGTATTGCGGCGCAAGCCGCATGGATCGCTGAATTCTACCGCGACTCTGCTCTCGAACGCCCTGTGGTCGCCATTTTCCAGTGCGATCAATCGTTCCGCGCTCCCCGCGAGAAAACCGCTATGTGCAGTGAGAAAACTTCGCAGGGTGGACGGATGCTATCGATTCGCCAGGAGATGGCCCATCTTGCGCTGCTTGGTGCGCAGGTAGGCGCGCGAGTGACGGCTGGTGCGCGGGCGGCACGGAATTCGCGCGGCCACGCGAATGCCCCCGCTCTCGAGTTGCTGGATTTTGTCGGGATTATTCGAGAGGAGCCGCACGGAGCGCACGCCCAAGGCTTTGAGCGCGGCCACGGCGAAATCGTAGTCGCGCGAGTCGGCGGCGAACCCAAGGCGGCGATTCGCCTCGACCGTGTCCAGGCCCTCGTCCTGCAATTCGTACGCTCTCAGCTTATTGATCAGGCCGATTCCGCGTCCTTCCTGCGGCAGGTAAAGGACAAGCCCGGCCGGCTCTTTCGCGATCTTGCGCAGCGAAAGTTCGAGCTGGGCGCGGCAGTCGCAGCGTTCGGAGGCGAATACGTCTCCGGTGAGGCACTGCGAGTGGATGCGGACGAGCGGCGCGACGCCGGGTTTGAGGCGGCCGTGTTGGATCACCACGGCTTCTTCGTCGGGCCGGCGGCCCTTGATGCCAATGATGGTGAACCGGCCGAAACGTGTCGGAAGATTGGCCCTCGCCACGATTCTCGCCTTCACGGGTTGCTTTCTGTGCTTCATGTAAGCCGATCATTATAGCAGGGTTGCAAAACGCTTCCTTGCAACGAAGGGCGCAATCCCGAAGGGGGCTCGCCAGCGGGCGAATTCACGGAATCTTGAATGTGTTCGATAGATTCTTTTCGTGGGACTCCCCGAAACGTCGATTGGTAGAGTAAGGCAATGGGAGCCGCTCCAGCGCAGATGGCGAACTCTGGTCTTTTTGAGGGTTACGACACGGGGAGCTTTTATGACGAGATGTTCTCCGCGCCAGGACAGCCTCGCGCGCAGTACACCAAGCTCTTCCAAAAGCTCGCAACCATGGCGCCCGCGCAGTTTGAGGAGCGCCGAAAGCTAGCCGACCTTTCCTTCCTGATCCAGGGCATCACCTTCACCGTGTACAGCGACGGTCGCGGCACCGAGCGTCTGTTTCCGTTCGACCTGATCCCCCGAATCCTGCCGCGCTCGGAATGGGAGCGCATCGATCGCGGACTTTCTCAGCGCGTGATGGCGCTAAATCTTTTTCTGCAGGATATTTACGGGCCGCAGCGCATTCTTCGAGACCGGCGGATTCCGCGCTCGCTCATCTATTCATGCCCGCATTTCAGGCGGGAAGTGATCGGCGTGGAGGTGCCGCGCGGGATTCACACGCACGTGTGCGGAATCGACCTCGTGCGCGATTCAAAGACCGGCGAATTCTGCGTCCTTGAAGACAACGTGCGCACGCCGAGCGGAGTTTCCTACGTCCTCGAAAACCGCATTGTGATGACCCGCACCTTGCCCGAAGCATTCCAAGCGTGTGAAGTCCTGCCGGTAAATCACTATCCCGCGGAGCTATCGCGAATCCTGCGCAGCCTCTCGCCGCGTGGCGAAGATGACGCGCAAATCGTGCTGCTCACCCCCGGCATCTACAACAGCGCGTATTTCGAACACAGTTTCCTCGCACAACAGATGGGAATCGAATTGGTAGAAGGGCGCGATCTGGTCGTGGACGGCGGAGTCGTCTACATGAAGACGATTCGCGGGCTTACCCGTGTGGACGTCATCTACCGCCGCATGGACGACGATTTCCTGGACCCGCTGGCGTTTCGCGCCGATTCGATCTTGGGCGTTCCTGGGTTGATGGGAGCCTACCGCGCCGGAAACGTAGCTTTGGCCAATGCCGTCGGCAATGGCGTCGCGGATGACAAGGCGATCTACGCCTATGTGCCCGATTTCATTCGCTACTACCTCGGCGAAGAGCCCGTGCTGCGCAGCGTCGAAACCTATATTTGCGCGAAGCCGGACGATCTGTCCTACGTTCTCAGCCATCTTCCCGAACTAGTAGTAAAGGCGGTTGGCGAGTCCGGCGGCTACGGCATGCTGATTGGCCCGTCCTCAGACAGCAAGAGAATCGAGGAGTTCCGCGAACGCGTCCGCGCGAATCCGAGAAACTACATCGCGCAGCCGGTGGTTCCGCTATCGCGCGTTCCGTCCTACGATTCCGTAGAGAGTTCCGTCGGCGGACGCCATGTCGATTTGCGCCCCTACTGCTTGTACGACGGCGAGAAAGTGACCATCGTGCCAGGCGGATTGACGCGCGTAGCCCTGCAGCGAGGGTCTCTCGTGGTTAATTCGTCGCAAGGCGGAGGAAGCAAAGACACCTGGGTTCTGCGGGGAGAGGACTGACATGCTCTCGCGTATTGCGGAGTCGCTCTTTTGGGTGGCGCGCTACATCGAGCGTGCCGAAGGCACCTCGCGCATCCTCGACGTCAACTATCACATGCTGCTCGAGCAATCCCAGCAATCCTATAGCTTGCGCTGGGAGCCGCTGATCATCATGGCGGGCGAAGAAGACCGCTTCCGAAAACTTTACGACGACGTGAACGCTGAAAACGTGTTCGAATTCCTTGCGTTCCGCCAGGACAATCCCAGCTCGATCGTGCAGTGCATTTTCAAGGCTCGCGAGAACGCGCGCACCATCCGCGACCGCATTTCCCGCGAAATGTGGGAGGACATCAACGGCCTCTACCACATGGCCAGCCGCTTCGTTCCCGCGGATGAGATCGCAGCTGGCCCGCACCGCTTCTGCGACAGGATCAAGTTCGGGGGGCATCGCTTTCACGGAGTGACGGACGCCACGATGCCGCACGACGAAGGCTGGGAATTTCTCCGCGTCGGCTGGGCTCTCGAGCGCGCCGAGATGACCGCGCGGCTCGTCGACGTCCAGTATCACAATCTTCTGGACGGGCCGCCCGCCGCGGGAGCCTTAGACAATCACCAGTGGATGGCTGTCCTCCGGTCCGTCGGCGCCTACGAGGCGTACCACCGCCAGTATCATCCCCCGATCGAGCCTGAGAAAGTCGCGGAAATGCTGATTCTCCATCCGCAGCATCCCCACTCGATCCGATTTTGTGCCACGGAAGTTCAGGCCGGCCTGCGCGCGGTCAGCGGCACTGGAACCGGCTCCTACGCCAACGAGGCCGAACGCCTTACCGGCAAAGTTCTCGAACGGCTCCGATACGACCGGATTGGCGAGATTTTCGACCAGGGTTTACACGGGTATTTGAACGACCTGCTGCACTTGTTCGGCGCGATCGGTGACGACATCGCGCGAAACTACTTCTACTACGCGGTGGTGGCCTGAGAATGAATCGATATTCCTTGATGCATACGACCGAGTTCGTTTACGACGGGCCGGTCTCCGAAAGTTACAACGAAGTCCGCCTGCGGCCGTTGCACGACGAAAAGCAGAGCTGCCTTTCCTTTCGACTTACGACCACGCCAGGTTCGCGCGGCACCGCCTATCGCGACTCCCATGGCAACTGGGTGCATCAATTCAACGTTCTCGCGGAGCATCGCCACTTGAAAGTAGAGGCGGAATCCGTGGTGCTGGCGCACGAATCACCGGATGCCCCCCCGGATTCGACGCCGCTTTCTAAGTTCGATTCGCGGCGCGACCAGCTCGACGAGGAATATTTCGACTTCATCGCTCCGACGGCGTACGTTCCGCATCTCGCCGCGCTAAGAGAGATTATCCAGGCGGCCGAAGCAGCCAGCGATGGCACCGTCGCCGGATTCGCGCACGCGGCTTCGGACATGATCCACCGGCGTTTTCGCTACGTGAAGGGCGCCACGCACGTACACTCATCGATCGAAGATTCGCTCTCGATTGGCGCGGGGGTCTGTCAGGATTTCGCCCACCTGCTGCTTGGGGTGGCGCGCATGCGCGGGTTTCCGGGGCGCTACGTCTCAGGCTACTTGGTTCCCGGCGACGCGGTCTCGCCGGATTCGAAGCAGGAAAGCGTCATCGGCGGATACGCATCCCACGCGTGGGCGGAAGTCCTGATGCCGGAGAGCGGCTGGGTTGCTTTCGATCCGACGCTGGGCAAGCCCGTTGGCTTGCGGCATATTCGCATCGCCTACGGACGGGACTACGGCGACGTCGCTCCCGTGCGTGGCGTGTACAAAGGTCATGCGGGGCAAAGGCTTTCCGTCGATGTGCGCGTGCGGCCCGAGCTCGATGATGCGGGTCGCGAAAGACTGAGCGAAACCTCCGCGCCCCCGGTTGCGGCCGCGGTCCTGGAACGCCCCCAGCAGCCTCCTCAGCAGCAGCAACAACAGCAGCAACAACAGCAGCAATAACCGCACATCTTCAGCGCGCGAACCCGCGATTCCGGAAGAGCAGATTTTCCGTTACTTCAAGCGGGCACAGCACTGCTGGAGCGAGCGAAGCGGCAACGCCTGTTACTTGGTCGCTTGCTCGCCAGCAGACTCCTCCTGCTGGTCCCCATCCTTCTGCCAACTGGAATTGGGGTTGTAGTCCTTCATGGCTTTGGCGAGAACGGCGGTGCTCTTGCCTAGATCTTTGCGATACACCACTCCATCCGCGCCAACGATGAACGTCATCACGCCGGACGACCTGTATTCCGCCGGATAGGCCAGGAAAGCGAAACCTGCGGTCATTTTGCCGTTTACGACGTAGCTCTTTGCACCGCCCGGGGCATTTGGTCCCTGACGCGTCAGGATGCGGTAATAGTAACCGCGGTAAGGAGTCGAAGTCTCGTCTTGGCCTTTATAGCCCTCGGCAACGGCCGATGCCACGAGCGGCCCGATGGGGCTCTGGGGTTGGCCGTCAGCAGCCTTCCAATAGAGGCCGTTGTGCTGCCCCTCGTCGCTGAAGAACTTCTGGGCGTATTCCTCGTTCTGTGCGGAGTAGTATTCCTTTTCCGCCGCGACGAGCTGCTGGCAAACGCGAATGGTCGATAATTCATTCCGTCCAACTCGCCTGTACAAGACTTCCTTCTTGCCAGTCTCGGTGTCGAAATACCACGAACTGCCTTTGTTCACGAGCGGGATGGGCATAGGCCAATTCTCCGCGCCGGTGTACAAGGTCGTGGTTCCGTCCGGCTCTTTCACCAGACGGTGCATTTCCTGATATCTCTGCACGAAATTAGCGCGGTTTTGATTGTCCTCAGTATCATCTCCCGACGAGACGATTTGCTTTGCGTCCGGCCCGAGGATATCGAGCAATGCCTTCTCGTCGTTACTCTGCGCTGCCGTGACGAGCGCGTTGCTCGCGTCTTCCGCCGATGAAAATGTCTTCTGGCCCGGTTCTTGCGCGACGGAACGGGCGGCAAAGCACCCCGTCAAAAGGATGGCGACCGCGGCCAATTTGGGAAGGTTGGCCCAGTCAAATTTCTCGATGATCAGCTTATCTCGCCGCATATGCCTTCTCTCCATTTCTAAATTTCACGAACCACTAGGAACTTAGCGAAAGCTGGGTTACCGACGCCCACCACCACCGCCGCGAGCTCCTCCTCCGCCGTGAGCTCCTCCTCCGCCACGCGCTCCGCCCCCCATGCTGGCGCTTCCGCGCGACGAATAGCTCCTTGACTCTCCGCCATGGCCTTGGTTGCTGAAGGCGCCGGAACGGGTTCCGCTTTGACCGCGGGGTTGAGCGTATCCTCGAGCGGCCGGCGCGCTGCCCTCGAAAGGTCGGGCTGTTCCGCCGGGACGATTGAATGCTTCGCCGTGCCCAACTGCGCCGGCGGAAGGCCTCGTCGTTCCTGGACGAACTCCGCCGCGCACGCCGCCTCGGTAGAATGTATTCCGGTTGAAGAAAGTGGTGCTCCGCGAGTAGTACCTGTCACGATGAAATATTGGGTAGTGGTGGTGCCAGTCGAATCCCCAATACGGCCAGCCCCACCCAAAGCCGCCGAACCAGCCGATCCCAAATCCGATTCCGAATGAAAGGTACGGACCACCCCACCAGATTCCCGGGTACTCATACCACCCCGGCCACGGCAGTATCGGATATCCGTACACCAACCAGGGATCGTACGCCGGGACATAAACCACGTCGGGGACAGCGGGGGCAATGTTGATGTCTCCGTAGTCGTCGTTAGTTACGGTTTGCTGCGGCGTCGTTTTGAGATTACCCGCTTGTTCCGCTTTCTGGCGCATCACTTGGATCGCGTTCATCACATCCTGTTGCTGGTTGTAGTAGGCGTCTCCAAGAGACGATGTCCACGAGAGGTTCTTGTCCATATTTCCAAGGACGGATGGAAACGCGGCCAGCGCCTTGACACTTGGGTCCCAGGGCTGTTGGTCCAAAGCCTGACCCAAGGCTTGGCCCTTCAAATCGGGATTCGCTTGCACCCATCGGTCGGCCTGGACGACCTGCTCGGGAAATGTGGACGCCGCCAGGATCTGCGCCACAAGGGAATCCGGGTATAGAGCAATCGGCGCTACCAACTGCTGCAACTGCTCGGGAGTCTGTTGCGTATACGGTGGTGCCGGAGCGCCCTGCGCGGGCACGGACTGCACTGTGGCCTGCGCCTCTTGATCGGCCGGCAGATTCTGAGGCAAAGTCGCGAACAACAGCGCCAATGACATCATCGAAACGAGAATCCGCTTGCCTAATCGAGGCCTTGAGAATCCTGCGCCACGTTCGAAATTGTTCATGTTCTTGAACCTCCTCTGCACCTTCATTGCGTGAGGCCTCCGATATGTATGATGCGCAAGACAGGGTTAACGGTTAATAAAAGATTCTTTTTATTACCGTGCTCCCGTTGGCCCCATCTTGCAATTAATTTGAAATAACCTGCGGAGCCTCGATCAGCCCGGCACGCCATCTCCCAGCGCTCTCTCTTGTAGCCCGTTGGTCCGGCATTGTCTGTGACTGTCATCACATTGCTAACGTGCATCGTGCACGAATCCGAGTAAATACATGATTACCGCACTACCTTAATAAATTCATCCGGGACCGGACTGTCCCAAAAGGAACAGTTGACTGTGGTTCGGTATCCTTGGAATTAGGCATTCATGTCGTGTCACGCAACAGAAGGGACGGGCTTTGTGCTCGCGACTCGGCGGATGGGACGAAGTGATCGCTTCATCGGCTTGCTGCTTCTCTTTACTTCCCCCTTCGCATTGGCTAATTTAGCCTCAGGATTCCCGTAGGGCGGTTTGCGAGCGAAATGGGCACATTCTTAGAAGGAAGGGATCTGCTATTCACGCTGGTCCTGAAGGTCGGCTGGGCGGCCGCGCTCGCCGCGCTGCTCGTGCGCTTCCGCTCGTTCCGCAAGCTTGTCTTCACCGAAAATCGCGACTCGGACCAGAAAGTGATGCTGTTGCTTTTCCTGGTCCCGCCGTTGGCGATCGGCGTGATGCTTCGAATCTTCGGCGCGGGTTACCGCTTCTTCGACCTCACGCTGGAAGGCTCGTTCCTAATGGGACTTATCGGCGGGCGAATCGTCGGTCTGCTCGGCGGCTCGCTCATCAGCTTGCCTGCTTTTGGCAATCATGAGTGGTTGTCGAGTCCCATGGCCGCGCTCGTAGGTTTGCTGGCCGGAATGATTCGCGATGTCATCCCCGAAAAGGAAGACGTCTGGCATTTCGGCCCCTTTCTTTTCTTGGAGGTCCCGCACTGGCTTTGGCGGCTCATTCGATTCGCCAAAGGCAACTGGGCGATGTTCCCGCTGTTTGCCCTGGCTGCATTCGAAGTGGGGCTCATCGAGATGGCGAATTTCGTTCCGTCTCACTGGGTGTTTTCAATGCATCCCGGCAATGTGGGTTATATGGCGCTGGTTGTGCTTTCGTCCGTGATGTGCGTCGCCATTGCCGTCAAGATTTGGAACAACACGCGTATCGAAATGAACCTCGAGCAGAACCAGCAGCTCCTGCTCAAGGCGCGCATGGACGCGCTGACCAGCCAGATCAATCCTCACTTCCTCTTTAACACGCTCAACACCGTGTCCTCGTTAATCCGCTTCGATCCGGACATGGCTCGCGGCGTGGTGCTGAAGCTTTCCAACATCTTGCGGCGTCTCTTGCGCAAGCATGAGACGTTTGTGCCGCTGCGCGACGAGATCGATTTCATCGACGATTACCTCGACATCGAGGTGATCCGCTTCGGCCGCGATAAGCTCCAAATCTTCAAGGAGATCGACGAAGAGACGCTCGGCGCCTTCATTCCCAGCATGTTGCTGCAGCCGATCATCGAAAATTCGATCAAGCACGGCCTTGCGCCGCGCCTTGAAGGCGGGCAGATACATCTGCGTGCGCACCTTCGCGATGGGCGCCTCGCAATCGAAATTGAAGACAACGGAATGGGCATGTCGCCCGAACGCCTTCTGGAAGTCTATGGCGGCGGCATCGGCATTAGCAACGTCCACGAGAGATTGCGGCTCCTCTACGGCGACCAATTTCAAATGGATATTCGCAGTCAGGAGGGGGAGGGCACCCAGATCAAGATCGAGATACCCGAACTCGCCGCCGTCGAGCCTGCCATGCTCTAAGCGCGCCGCGCTCCAACATTCCGGGTACCATCCAGCGTGAGCACGCATCCCACATTAAAAGACCGATACTTCGAGGAAAGTTTTGGCAAAAACCACGGCAATCAGTTGGTCCGAAACCTGGAGCATGGCGATGGAGGCCCTGCGCGCGAACAGGATGCGCGCGGCACTGACGATGTTGGGCGTCGTGATTGGCAGTGCGTGCATCGTTCTTGTCGTGACGGTAGCGCTCTCCGGCAAGAAATACATCGCTGCACAGATCGAGGCCGTGGGCTCGAATATCGTCTTTGCGGGCCTCGAGCATTCGACCTCCTCGCAGACCATCGCCCTCGGGGACCAGATTTCGTTGGGCGATCTCGAAGCCATCGGACAAAGCATTCCGCAAGTCGTGCGAGTCGCCGGCACCAACGACCTGCAGATGACCGTCGTGGCAAACGGCAAGGCGTGGCCGGTCGCACTCGTTGGCGTAACGCAAGGCTTTCAGGAAATCCGCAACCTGCTCATACCGCGCGGACGGTACTTCGACGACTCCGACTTCTCGACGGTGAGCAAGGTCTGCGTCGTCTCGGAACATCTGGCCGAGACCGCGCTGCCGGGCGATCCGGTCGGGCAGAACATTCACATCGGCGAGCTGACCTTTACGGTCATCGGCGTTTTTGCCGAGCGCATCGGCACGTTCGGGCAGTCCGAAATTCGGACCGATTCCGTGCTGGTGCCGTTTCCGCTCGTGAAGTACTACACGGGAAGCGCGTCAATCGTCACGCTCTACGCGCAGGCGGATCGAGCCGAAGACGTTCCGCTCGCCACCGAGCAAGTGGCGCAGATTCTGAGGAACCGGCACCGCGCTGAAGCCGAGTACGACGTCGAGAACCTCTCTTCGATTCTCGAAATGTCGCACCGGGTTTCGCTGGCGATGACGATCGTCCTTCTGCTGATCGCCATGCTGGCGCTGGTAATCAGTGGCATCGGCATTATGAATATCATGCTCGTCAGCGTGACGGAGCGAACGCGCGAGATCGGAATCCGCATGGCAATCGGCGCGCGACGGAAGGAGATTCTGTTCCAATTCCTGCTCGAGGCGATCGTCATCAGCGGCATGGGAGCGCTCGTCGGAATCGCCATCGCCGTGGCGATACCATTTCTCGCGGGCGTGCTGGTGCAGTTTCTTCCCGTACCCCGCGGCACGACCATACCGATATCGTGGCTTTCCGTCGTCCTTGCCTTTATCGTATCCTGCTCTACGGGGGTGCTGTTCGGATACCTGCCGGCCAAGACGGCCGCCCGGCTTCAGCCCGTAGAATCCCTGCGCTACGAATAGAATCGCCGGGATGGGTGTAGCCACCAGCTTTCGTTTGCGTTGAGGAGCGTACGAACTTGTGCGGAATTGCAGGCTTCACCCACCGAAACTGGTCGCCCGACCCCAGCCGGATACAGGCCGCGGTCGACACGCTCTTTCACCGCGGACCTGACCAACAAGGCGTCTTCCGCTCGAATGTCGTCTCGCTCGGCGCCACGCGCCTGAAGATCATCGACCTCGCTTCCGGAAACCAGCCCATCAAGGCAGATGACGGCGACAAGGTCATCGTTTTTAACGGAGAGATCTACAATTACGCAGAACTGCGCGTCGAACTGGAAAAACTCGGCCACCGGTTTCATTCCCACTCGGATACGGAAACCGTTCTCCATGCCTTCATGGAATGGGATACGGCTTGCTTTGCACGACTGCGCGGAATGTTCGGCGTCGCGCTTTGGACAGAATCAGCCCGGAGACTCGTCCTCGCCCGCGATCGCATGGGAATCAAGCCGCTTTATTTTGCCCGTCGCGGCAAAGAGCTTTTTTTCGGGTCCGAGCTGAAGGCCATCCTGGTCCACCCTGAAATTGACCGCCGCTTGAGCATGGCAGGGCTCGATTGTTACTTGTCCCTGAACTATGTTCCGTGCCCGTGGACGCTCGTTGACGGGATCGAAAAGCTTCCCCCGGGGCACTGGCTTGAATGGCGAGACGGCGAAATCCATTCCCAAGCTTATTGGACCTTGCCGTTTGTTGCCCCCCAGGACAGGACGCTCGATTCTGCAAAGGAGGAACTCGATCATCTTCTGCAGGAATCGGTCCGTGAGCATCTTCTTTCGGACGTCCCGCTGGGTCTTTGGCTCAGCGGCGGGATCGACTCCTCGACCGTCTTGCACTATGCCGCGCGCGCGTCCAGTTCGCGCCTGAAAACTCTCTCCATTTCCTTTCTCGGAAGGACGTTCGACGAGACCGCCTACATCCGTGAGGTGGCCGCTCAGTACGGAACGGATCACGAAGAGTTCGATCTCAATCCAGGAGAGAACATCTCCAGCGCGATCGAGGAATTCGCTTACTACAACGACGAGCCCGACGCGGACGCGGGCGCGCTACCGCTCTGGTTTCTCTCGAAGATGACGAAAACCAAAGTGACGGTTGCGCTCAGCGGCGAGGGGGGAGATGAGTTGTTCGGAGGTTATCTGACGTACCGTGCGAATCGCCTTGCGGGTCTCGCCCGGAAGTTTCCGTCAGCAGCGATACGTCTCGGTCTCGCGGCCGCCCGCGTGTGGCCCGTGTCGGACGACAAGATCAGCCTTGAGTACATGGCCAAGCGCTTCTTGGAGGGCTGTTTATTGCCGCCCGAGAGGGCGCATGTGTACTGGAACGGTACGTTCTCCGAGGCCTCCAAAAGGGCCTTGGTCAACGCGCCACTTCCGGGCGCGCTTGATCGCATCCTCGGCGAGTTGCGTCCAAAGCTGGCGGTCGGAGACGATGTGTCCCCTTATCTCTGGTTCGACCAGAAATATTATCTTCCGGACGACATCCTTATGAAGGTGGACCGTATGAGCATGGCGCACGCCGTCGAGGCGCGGCCGCCGCTTCTCGATCATCGCATCGTTGAATTCATGGCTTCGCTGCCAGCTTCGTTCAAAATTCGGGGTTCGCGTCTGAAGTTTCTCCTGAAGGAACTGATGAAGGACAAGCTCCCGGCGTCGGTTTTGCGCCGTAAGAAGACCGGGCTCGATATCCCCACCCACGAATGGTTGCGCGGCCCCCTCCGGCCGCTCTTGCTCAATGCCCTGGAAGATGTTTCGAAGCACACCAATCTCTTTCGGCCCAACGCAGTCGAATCATGTCTCCGCAATCATCTCGAGCGACGCGCGAATCTCGGCTATCATCTCTGGGGTTTGATGATCTTATTTCTATGGATGAGGAAATGGAAAATTCAGACGGAACACATTCCCGCGCCGAGCTTGAAGCTGACGGGAAGCGTTCTAACGTCTATCTAGTTGTTCTGCTCTTTGCTGCCGTCATATATCTTGGCTGCATCATTTCCCCGCCATCACTGATGGACGATGTCGACGCCGTTCAGGCCCAGATCGCCCGGAACATGATCACTTCCGGTGACTGGGTCACGGCCCGTCTCGACGGCATCGTCTATCTGGAAAAAGCTCCCCTCATCTACTGGATGGAGGCCGTTTCGTTCAAGGTTTTTGGCGTTCACGATTGGGCCGCGCGAATTCCAGTGGCTCTTGCCGCGATTGCTCTCTGCTTACTGACGGCGGCTTTCGGCACTTGGGCGTTTGGAAAACGCGCCGGCCTCTACGCCGGTTTATGCGTGTCCACCTGCGTCGGATTATTTCTCTTCACGAGGATCTTAATTCCGGACGTCATGCTGACCTTTACGGTGGCCCTGGCGATGTGGGCTCTGCTGCGCGCGCTCGACGAAGACGAAGCTCATCCCCGCTTGTGGGCTTTTCTCCTTGCCGTGAGCCTCGGCGTTGGGTTGCTGCTTAAAAGCCTGGTGTCGGTGCTTTTCCCGGTCGCCGCCGGTCTGATCTATCTCTTGCTGACGCGCCAACTCTTTTCCGCGCGCACGTGGAAGCGACTCCATCCATTTGCGGGCGTGCTGGTCGTGCTCGTGATCGCAGCCCCGTGGCACATCCTGGCGGCGCTTCGTAATCCGCCTTATTTCGCGTTCATGCTTCACAGCGGACCCGGTCAATACCACGGTTTTCTTTGGTTCTTTTTCATTAACGAGCAGCTTCTCCGTTTTTTGAATCTGCGCTACCCGCACGACTACAACACCGTGCCCCGCCTCTACTTTTGGCTGTTCCATCTCCTGTGGATATTTCCGTGGAGCGTCTATTTCCCGGCTGTCGCCAAACTTTCTTTCAAGCCGGTCGATCGCGCCGGCCAAACTCGTTTGCTCGCGCTGTGCTGGACCGGTTTCATGCTCGTCTTTTTTACATTTTCCACCACGCAGGAATACTATTCGATGCCCTGTTATCCGGCGCTCGCGCTGCTACTCGGTTCCGCGATCGCGACCGACGGCGTTTGGGTCCGCCGCGGAACACACGTGCTTTCGGCGATCGCCGCCTGCGCAGCCGTCGCGGTGTTCGCCATCCTCATTTACGTGCATGGTCTCCCTACACCGGGAGATATTTCCTCGGCGTTGGGCCACCATCCGAAGGCCTACACGCTCTCGCTTGGCCACATGGAAGATTTGACTTTCAATTCGTTTGCCTATCTCCGCCTGCCGCTCGCTCTTGCGGGAGTCGCTTTTCTTATCGGCGCGTTAGGGACACCCCGAGCGACCGGCCGGCGTGCGTCTCTCGCCGCGGCTCTTATGATGGTTTTGTTTTTTCATGCAGCGCGCTTGGCCATGGTTGTGTTCGATCCTTTTCTTTCGTCGCGGCCCTTGGCGCAGGTGCTCTTGCACTCGCCAGACGGAGCATTGATAACGCAGGGACACTACTATGAATTCTCTTCGGTCTTCTTCTACACGAACCGCACCGCACTGCTGATTACAGACCGCCGCGTCAATCTTGAATACGGTTCCAATGCTCCGGGCGCTCCTCGGGTCTTCATCGACGATTCGCAATTCCAGAGTTTATGGATGCAGCCCAACCGGCGTTACTACTTGCTTACGTTTAAGTCCTTCTTTCCTCATTATGAAGACCTGATTGGATCGGCGCGGCTTCATGAGGTTGCCGAAAGCGGAGGCAAAATTCTTCTGACCAACGAGGCGCTCGGACAAAAGCCTCTGTCGCCTGTTCAGGTGAGCCGATAGCCCGCACGGTTCCGCGACCCCTTTTTCACAAATGCGGAGTACCCTATAGAGAAACCTATCGCGCCTAGTTGCGTCCAGTTGGTATACTGCGATGATCAGGCAAATGGATACTGAAGAGAATTCGCTGTCGTATTCCATCGTTGTGCCGCTCTTCAACGAACAGGAAAGCGTCACTGCGCTCTACGTCAAAATCATTGATGTGATGGATGCCGTCGGCGAGCCCTATGAAATCGTGTTCGTTGACGATGGCAGCCGCGACGGGACTTTCCGCGTCCTCTCGGAAATTTCGAATGACGACGCTCGCGTGATAGTCGTCCGGCTGCGCCGCAATTTTGGACAGACCGCCGCGCTCAAGGCCGGGTTCGACCATTCGCAAGCCGAAGTGATCATTTCGATGGACGGAGATTTGCAGCACGACCCGGCGGAAATTCCGCTGTTCATCGAAAAGATGAAGGAAGGCTACGACATCGTCAGCGGCTGGCGCGTAGAGCGCACGGACCACTGGCTTATGCGTCAGTTTCCCAGCCGCGTGGCCAACCTCATTATGGCCAAGCTGTCGCGTGTGGAACTCCACGACTTTGGCACCACGTTTAAGGCCTATCGCCGCGAAATCCTTTCGGAAATCCATCTCTACGGAGAACTTCATCGGTTTATTCCCGCGCTGGCTAGCTGGGCGGGCGCATCCGTGGCGGAAGTGCCCATCACCAATATTCCGCGCAAAAGCGGTAAGTCCAACTATGGCATTTCTCGTACGATTCGCGTGCTCCTCGACCTCGTGAGCGTCAAGTTTCTGCTCGATTATTCGACCAAGCCGCTGCAATTTTTCGGTGTCGCTGGCCTTGCATGCCTGACAGGCGGTTTCGGAATCGGTCTCTGGGTTTTCGCTCGCAAGGCGATTCTCAACGAGGGCCTGCTCGCGAACCACGGCCCGCTGATGCTGCTCGGAATGGCTCTCGTGATGGGTGGCATCCAATTCATCGCGATAGGCCTGATCGGTGAGCTGCTCGCGCGCACCTACTACGAATCGCAGAATAAGCCTGTCTATACTGTGCGCGAGCTGCGAGGACGCCGAAGCGCCACCGCCGGCCGTACTGAGCCGCCCCGCGCGGCTGGGGCCGGGCGGTAACATGCCGCTCGATGTCCCATCGTCAGCCGATTCCTGCGATTCGGCCGACGATGGCCATCCTGGGACGCACCCTATCCGCAAAATCCTTTCGTCCGTCGTATGCCTCATCATGCTTGCACCGATGCTTTGACTGTTGCGCCTCGTCCCGGATTAGCACGCATCGAAGAAAAGATGCTTGCCGGTGTTTCGCGTCCGAGCGTAAAAAGATACAATTGAAGTTATTGAACCGGGCGATCTTGGGTCCAGGCAGCTATTTCTAGCAGAAGGCAGGTTGAGGAGGATCGATGAAGATTGCCGTGCTCGGCGGAGATGGCTACTGCGGTTGGGCGACGGCTCTATATCTCTCGAAAAAGGGGCATTCGGTCGCCATCGTTGACAACTTCGCGCGGCGCCTCTGGGACCACGAACTTGGCGCGCAGACCTTGACCCCGATCAGCCCCATGACTGATCGGCTGAGGGCGTGGCAGGAGCATAGCGGAAAGACGATTGATCTCTTCGTCGGCGACATCACCGAGTACGAATTCCTTTCCTCGATGATTAAGGATTTCGCGCCGGACGCCGTCGTCCACTTTGCCGAGCAGCGTTCGGCACCCTATTCGATGATCGATCGCAAACACGCCTCATTCACACAGGTCAACAACGTGGTCGGCACGATGAATCTCCTTTTCGCGCTGCGCGAATTCAAACCCGATTGCCATCTGGTGAAGCTCGGAACAATGGGTGAATACGGCACTCCCAATATCGACATCGAAGAGGGCTACATCGAGATCGAGCACAACGGCCGGAAGGACGTGCTCCCGTTCCCCAAACAGGCCGGCTCGTTCTACCATCTCTCGAAGGTGTTCGACAGCCAGAACATCATGTTCTGCTGCAAGATCTGGAAATTACGCGCGACCGATTTGAACCAGGGAGTGGTCTATGGAACGGTCACCGACGAAACCTCGCTCGGCGAAACCCTGATCAATCGCTTCGACTATGACGAAGTGTTTGGCACGGTACTGAATCGCTTCTGCGTGCAAGCTGCGGTCGGCCATCCGCTGACCGTGTATGGCAAGGGCGGACAAACCCGCGGCTTTCTCGACATCCGCGATACTGTGCGCTGCATCGAGATCGCGTGCGCGAACCCTGCGGCCGCGGGCGAGTGTCGCGTCTTCAACCAGTTCACCGAGCAGTTCTCCGTTCTCGATTTAGCGCACATGGTCAAGGCCGCGGGGAAGAAAATGGGTCTTAAGGTCGAAATCGAGCACTTGCCGGACCCCCGCGTCGAAGCCGAGTCGCACTACTACAATGCGAAGCATTCCAAGCTGATCGATCTCGGCTTGCAACCCCATCTGCTGTCGGATTCATTGCTGGATTCACTGCTGAATATTGCGATCGAGTACCGCGATCGTGTTGATGCGTCGCTCTTCCTGCCGCAGGTAAATTGGCGGAACGCCACGAACGAGCGCCGCCAGACGGGGACCGCTCCAAAAGCCGCTGTGTCTCAGGCCCGTTAGGCCCGCCCTAAGGAGCGGGCACTACACAGTTGCGGGCCGCACTGAAACACCGTGGTCCAGACCAGCATTTGCGAGATGACTTTCACCGAATTAGGCGAAGGCTGAGTCTTTCATCATGAAGGTGACGAGCGGTATCTGAAAGTCACCCTTCCCAGGATGTTCCCGCAAATTACGTGTGTGAAGCGTTTTCTGCGGGCGCTACCTCATTTTTTCTTGGCTCCGGGACAAAAAGAGGAAGTCTCAATCCGAACTACCTTGCACGGTTTTCGGAGCGGCGGGTATCAGCTTTCCTTCGCGAAGGAAATAATCGACGCCCCGCCAGCGGATAGTCTTGCGCCCGAAACTTGCGAGCCACATGACGAAAGCCATCGCGTCCCATACCGGGATCAGCGGCATCTTCTTCCAGAGTCCGCTCTGCTTCATTCCCCATGCCCCGATGAGCCACGTGATCGCGATTCTGCAAATCGCGTAGCCTCCCAGATAACTGGCGGCGACCGCCGCGGTCGGATGCGTCACCACCGCCACGATCGCCCATGCCAATCCCCATGTGAAAATCAGACCGAGATGGCCCCACGGCCGCATGTTTCGCTGCACCGTCATCCACCGGGCGCGCTTGTGGATCAGATCGCGCAGTGAATGAAAATCGGCGACCGATTGCACGACGTATGGCAGCAGCTTGACTTCGTAACCCTGCTCGGCAACCAGCCGTCCAGCATAAACGTCATCCGCCGGGCGGTCTTCGATCACCGGATAGCCGCCATAGCCGTCCACGGCTTTGCGCGTAGTCACAATCGTTTGCCCGAACGTGACTCCGAAGTCGTTCAATTGCCACGCGACCATGACGGGCGCAAAAAAATCCGAGATCATCCCAACCGATTGAAGTTCCTGGACTAAGTTCTTTTCCTTAGTCGAAACGTAAAGGCACGTCGCCGCCCCTACCTTGGGATCGTGGAAGGGCGCCACCATCGCGCGCAGATAATCCGGTCGCACGCGGACGTCGCCGTCCGTGATCACGAACAGGTCGTACTTCGCCTCGCTCGTCAGCCGCACCAGCCTCGCAACCTTGTCGTTGATTGCAACCCGACCCGAGCCGAGCAGTAGTCGGATGCGACGCTCCGGAAAATCTCGCACCACCTTCTCGATTACCGGCAGCGCGGGATCGTCCGGATCGACGCAAAACACGATCTCGTATTCGGGGTAGTCCAGTTTGCAGAAACTCGCGTAGTTCTCGTACGCCTCGGGATCGAGCCCTTTGATCGGCTTCAGGCAGCTCACGGGTGGCGTGAAGTCGGCATGTTTGCCGCTCTCGCGCCTCGAAACCGTGAAGAACCGCGCCGTGCTGTATAGTGCCAGCAGGTAATAGATGAAGGGGATTGCGGCAACAGCCAGGAGAGTGTATTCGGCAACCGCGTGAATCATTGCACCTCGTGAGAAAGTTTAGCATGAAACCAATTCGATTCCGTTCGTCTTAGCCCGCCGCCCTCCTCGTTCGCCGCGGCGCCAACTTCGCATCTCGCGGAAAAGCATGTAGGATATTGGCGATGATTTTGCGCGTGATCGGGCTTCTCGTATTGATCCTCTCCATGTCCACGGCGGCGCGAGCCTGCGCCTGTTCCCAAGCGCCGCCGGGAAAGTGTCCGGGCCTGCAACAGGACGACGTCGTGTTTCTCGGCACCGTCACCGCTGCGGAAGACATCGCATACGCCATTCCGCCGTCCGAGTCCTCGGCAAAAGATGCCGCATCGGCCTCCGGTTCCACAGCGCCCACCGTCGACATCATCGCCTCGCGGCTCACGCGCTACCATTTCCACATCGACGAGCGCTTCGCGGGCCCCGACACGCCCGAAATCGACATTTTTTCGGGCGGCGACGACGGCGATTGCGGCTATCGTTTCAAGCTCAAGGAGCAGTACGTCGTCTTCGCTCATCCTGGCGGCGACGGTCGCCTCTTCGCCACCATCTGCAACGGCACGCGCCCCGCAAGCGAGGCCCGCGCGCTTCTGCCGCAGTTGCGCGCTATGCGAAATGGCCAACGCGTCGCCTCTGTTTTTGGCGTTTTGCGCCGAGCCGATCCGCCGTTTCTCGCGCCGCAGGACGATCCCGATGATCCGCTCCCGAATATCTCGCTGAAGCTTCGCTCGCGCGACGACCGCTTCGAGACGAGCACTGATTCCAGCGGCGTCTATTCCTTCTACGACGTGCATGCCGGTCAATACAGCTTCACCGCCAACTTGCCGCCGCGCACCGAGCTGACTCAGAAAACGCTCACCGGCGGCCTGCCGCCTTTCAAGATTCCCAACGGCGCATGCTTCGAATATGACGTGGCCGCGCTGCCCACTGGCCACATTCGTGGCAGCGTCCTCGACCCGAAGGGCAAGCCGCTGGCGATCGCCTCGCTCGAGCTTTATCGCGCGGGCAGCTATGACGATTCTCGCCCCGGCCTGTGGGCATTTCAGGGTTCGACCGGATTCTTCGACTTCGATCATGTCGGGCCGGGCCAATATGTTCTCGTCTTCAATCGCGCGAATCGCATGGATCCCAACGCGCCATTTCACCGCGCCTTCTACCCCGGCGTTGCGGACGCCGCCGATGCCAAGACGATCAAGATCAAGGAAGGCCAGGAGCTTTTGAAAGTGAATCTCCAGGTGAAGGATGCGTATCCATCGCGCCAGCTTCGCGTCCATTTGAAATGGCAGGGAGCGCGCCCGCCGGGAAGCGTCACCGTGACGGCCAAAGCCGATCAGGGAGACAACCCCGCCGCGCAAGAAGTCGCCCCGGGGCTCTATCAGTTCACTTTGCTCGACTCGGCAAATTACACAATTTCAGCGTGGGAAGACTTGGCGCCTCATCCTGCAGTTCACTCGCAGGGCCGGGCGGACTGCAGCATTCCCGCACGCATCGACGCCGCGCCCGTGGTGGTCGCCGGCTCGGATTCCAACGCAAAAGAGATCACTCTTGCATTCCTAAGTCCGGTTTGTGGTAAATAACTGCAGCGGTGGGACCGGGATGGCGCGGTTCCTTCAAGCTTCCATTTTTAGCTGGCCTACGTCTGAGCTGTATCAGCTGTGGTGTGCATTCGCAGTTGTTTTGAGCAGTCCAAAACCCCTGTGTGACAACGGAGCGGAATGATGAAGAGGATTCTGTGTTTTGCTGCGATGGCGGTGTCTCTGATACTCGGGCGCGCCACACAGACTGCGGCGCAGGAGGCCGCGGCGGATACGAAGCCAGCCGAAGCGAAGCCCGCGGATGCCAAGGCCGCTCCCGAAGCTCCGCCCAAAGAGGAATCCTCGGTTACCGATCACACCATCCGCATCGGCGGACAGACGATTCCTTACAAAGCCACGGCCTCTACGACTCTGCTCAAGAACGACAAAGCCGAACCAACCGCGCTGATCTACTCGACTGCGTACACGCGCAGTGACGTCAAGGACCCAAGCCAGCGCCCCATCGCGTTCATCTATAACGGCGGTCCGGGATCGGCCTCGATCTGGCTGCACATGGGTGCGTTCGGACCTCGGCGCGTCGTGACTGAAAACGCGGCTGCGACGCCTCCGGCTCCCTTCAAAATTGTCGACAATGACGAATCGCTTCTCGATAAGACCGATATGGTCTTCATCGATCCGGTCGGCACGGGATTCAGCCGCGCAGTTGGGAAAGCACAGGACAAGGACTTCTGGGGCGTCGATCAGGACGTCAAATCGCTCGCGCAGTTCATCACCACCTATGTCAGCCGCAACAACCGGTGGAACTCGCCGAAGTTTCTGATCGGTGAAAGCTACGGGACGTTTCGCTCCGTGGCCCTCGGAAATTATCTGCAATCCACGGACGGCATGTCGATCAACGGCATTGTGCTCATCTCGAGCGTCCTCGACATGGGCACCCTTTCGTTCAGCCCCGGCGATGACCGGTCGTACATGTTCTATGTTCCTACCTATGCCGCCGTGGCGTGGTATTACAAGCTCTTGAAGGATCGCCCGGACGACCTGAATGCGTTTCTCGCCGACGCGCGCCAGTTTGCCTCCACCGATTATGCGAGCGCCCTCATGAAAGGCTCGCGGTTGAGTGACGCCGAAAAAGCGGACGTCGCGAAGAAACTCGCGCGTTTCACAGGGCTCAGTGAAGACTATCTGATAAGGGCGGACCTGCGCGTTGAGCTTCACCAGTTCGAAGCGGAGCTTCAAAGAAGCCGTGGCCTCACGATCGGCCGCTATGACGCTCGCTTTTCAGGTCCGACCTACGACCGGCTTACCGAATTCGCCGAATTCGATCCATCCTTCACGGGCATCTTGGGCGCTTTCACCGCGGCATTTAATAGCTATGTCCGGGAGGATCTGAAATACGCTCCGGACAGGGAGTACAAGACGCTTCCCGATGAACCGGGCAATGCCTGGGATTGGAAGCATCACCAAGGCGGCGGCTCTTTCTTCCCTGGCGCTCCCAACGTCGAGGGAGATCTCGCCCGTGAGTTGATCGAAAACCCGCACCTCCAGGTGCAGGTCGAAAACGGATTCTTCGACATGGCGACTCCGTTTTTCGCCACTGAATACACCATGGACCATGTTCTGCTGCCCGGAAGTATCCGGGACCGCATTCATCTGCAGTATTACTCTGCCGGCCACATGATGTATTTGCACGAGGAGGACCTCGTGAAGCTCAAGTCGAATATCGCCGGCTTCATCGACTCCGCTTTGAAACCGTAGATGGCGCGCCGATTCTCGACGTTCTTGACTACGCCGCGCCGCTCTCTGCGTCTCTGCGTTGAGTTTGTTGGGCGCGCCTTCACTGTCTAATGAAAGCCCACCGAGATTCCTCCTTGCGGCCATCCCACAATTTGTTAGCCTGATCGCGTCACGATGATGAGTGCGCCTCAAACTCGGAGACGACCAAAAGGGCCTGGGACGAACCGGCGAGGCCGCGCTCTCGCCTATGCCGCTGCAGCGCTCGGCGCGGCGAAAAATTCACTCTTTCGCGAAAATCTGCCCGACAATGGCTGCCGGACAGAAACACGCGTAAGTCATTCAAAACAAACACCCGAGGTGTGTGCTGCCCGACAATGAAACCGGACCCAAATGCCAGCTCGCGCGTCGAGGAATTTACGTCGGCAGGGGATAGGCTCGCGTGACGCCTTCGGCCATCCCATCCACAAGGCAGTTCCCGCTGCGCCCCCATCCCCACCTCTACGAAATCAATACATGGGCATGGCTCGAAAAGCTTTCGGCGCGCGCGGGGCGTCTTGTGAAACTCGCGGACGTTCCCGATTCCGAATGGGACTCGCTCGCGCGTCTCGGTTTCGACATCATTTGGCTGATGGGCATCTGGCGGCGAAGCCCGGAATCGCGTCGAGTCGCGCTGTCCGATCCCGGCAACGTCCCTCAATATGACCTTGCCCTGCCCGGCTGGAAACCGGAGGACGTGATCGGTTCGCCATACGCCGTTGCGCAATACGCACCCGATCCGCGCATCGCCGACTGGAATGCT
The DNA here is from genome assembly GCA_963715685.1 of uncultured Acidobacteriota bacterium. Lineage (GTDB taxonomy): Bacteria > Acidobacteriota > Terriglobia > Acidiferrales > UBA7541 > Palsa-295. Next base: position 1,320,253 of record OY970264.1, read on the forward strand.
CTCGACGGCGTCCGCGAAAAACTCCACGCGCGAGGCATGGCGCTCTTCCTCGATTTTGTGGGTAACCACACGGCTCTCGACCACCCCTGGACACGCGCGCAGCCGGAGTTCTACGTTCAGGGTACAGCGCAAGATTTTGAAAGGGATTCTTCCAGCTTCTATCGCATCGATACGCCGCGAGGCTCTTTTTTTCTCGCGCTCGGCAGAGATCCCTACTTTCCTCCCTGGAAAGACGTCGCGCAGTTAAACCACTTTTCGTCGCAAATGCGCGCGGCGCAACTCGCGGACCTGCGCAACATTGCCGCCCATTGCGATGGAGTCCGCTGCGACATGGCGATGCTCCACTTTCACGACATCTTTCAGCGAATCTGGGGGCACCTCTTGAATGGGGCTTCGCCGCCCGCAAAAGAATTCTGGGCTGAGGCGCGCGCGGCGGTGCCCGGCCTCGTTCTTCTCGCCGAGGCGTACTGGGGCACCGAGCCGCGCCTGCTCGATCTCGGTTTTTCCTTTGTGTACGACAAGGGCCTGTACGACTGCGTGCGCGATTTCAACCTTGCCGGTGTTCATGGGCGATTGGCCCAGGCCGTGGATTACCAGTCGCGTCTCGTGTGCTTCCTCGAGAATCACGACGAGGGGCGCCGCGCCGCCGTGTTTGGCAATGAGCGGCTCCCGTCGATAGGCACTTTGATGGCGACGCTGCCGAGTATGCGCTTCTATCATCAGGGAGAGCTCGAAGGCTTGAAGGTCCATCTTCCGATCACGTTGCGGATCGCTGCGGACGAGCCGCCCAATCAGGCCACGGCTGCATTTTTCGCGAGAATTCTTCGAATCACGAAAACTGACGTGTTTCACAACGGCGTGTGGAACGTCCTTCCCGTTACGCCCGAGGGCGACGCGACGTCCGGGAATCTCGTTGTGTACGAGTGGCGTTCCGAGAAGTCGTGGAAGATTGTTTCGGTGAACCTCGCAAGCTACGCCTCGCAGGGCCGCATCCAGTTTGGCGACCGGCCGCTGCCCGCGAAGGAATATGTCTTCTACGATGAACTGAACGACGTCCGCTATGTGCGTGCGAGTGACGAGCTTCGCAGCCCCGGACTCTTCGTTCGCCGCGATGCATTCGAGGCGCACCTCTTCGATGTCTCTCCCGCGTGATCGCCTGATGCGACTGCGAGATCGGCATCTGGATCGCTTCGAGAGGCGGGTTCTCCATGCGCGCGTCGTGCTTCCCGGCGGCGCTCGCCGCAATTTTTCTGCTATTCTGTGCGTCGTGCGGAAATCTCTCTCCCCGGTCCTATTCCTTTTGATCGCAGCGGTTTCGGCATTTCTCTTGCCTACTTCGGCGCGCGGCCAGGTATCTCCAGCGCAAGAGGCGCAGCCAACAGCGCCGCAGCAGCAGGCACCTCCGCAAGCGGCCCAGCCGGCGCCCGCCGCAGGCGGACCTGTGGTCGTGCTCGATCCGGCCCACGGCGGCACGGACACCGGCGCGCGCGGAGATGCAGTCGCGGAGAAGGACATCGTCCTCCAACTCGCGCGTACCGTTCGCGCCGAACTCGAACGCCGCGGCTACCGCGTGGTGATGACGCGCAACGACGACTCGAATCCGTCTTACGATGACCGTGCCGCGATGGCCAATGCGTATCGCGACTCCATTTTCATCAGCCTCCACGTTTCTTCGACCGGCACGCCGGGCACCGCGCGCGCCTATTACGATCAGTTCGCTACGCCCATTCCGTCGGCGGTAGCGAACGCGGCCGGTGCGGCCGCGAAAGCCCCGAACCCTTCGTCGAGTGGTCTCGTTTCATGGGAGGAGGCGCAGCGGCCTCACCTCGAGTCAAGCCATCGCCTTGCGAATTTCATCCAGAGCGAGCTGGGGCAACTTTTCTCCGGTTCGCCTGCCCTTGCCACCGGCGTTGCCATTCGCGCGCTGCGCTCGGTGGAGGCGCCTGCGGTGGCGATTGAAATCTCCAGCGTTTCTTCCTCCACTCCCGACCTGTTTAACGCCGCCGCGCCGCCGCTCGCTGACGCCATCGCGCGCGGCATCGCAGCGTCTCGTCAGCCCAGCGCGGCAGGGGCGAAATAATGCCGCGCAACGTCAAGATCGTTCTCGGAATCCTCGTGGTCGCCGTCGTCATCGGTCTCATCAGCTTCCGCAGTCTGCACCGGCGCATTCAGCGCCTCGCCGAGGTGCGCTCCGAGGAGCAGGCGCGTCACGAGGTTCTCGCGCCGCCGATTTCCACGCCCACCGATGTGACCGTGAAGGCCAAAATATTCTGGGCAGCGGGGCCCGACAGCGTTGCACCGGTCGAAATTCAATTGCCTCTCTCGGCCGATCCCGTGGAACGCTCGCGGCAGTTGCTCCAGGCGCTTACGGTCAGTCCTCCCACGCCCGGGCAACGGACCATTCCTGCCGACGCCACGCTTCTGGGGTTCTACATTCTTCCGGACGGCACCGCCGTCGCGGATTTTTCGGATGCACTCTCCTCCGAAATGCCGTCGGGAATTCTGAGCGAAGGGATTGCCGTGAATTCCATTGCGCGCACCCTCGCGGCCAACGTGCCCAGCCTCCGGCGATTGAAAATTCTGATTCACGGGCAGGAAGTTGATACGCTTGCGGGCAACGTTGATCTCACGGGTTTTTTCGATTTAAACATTCCTGCGCCGACCGTGGCGAGTTCGTCTCATTAGCAGAATAGTGCTATGCGAGCCGCAAGTTGACACTTCTCATTGCAGTCGTCAAACTGACTCGTTGAGCGAATCAGCAGCGCAGCAGGAAAGGGAGATTTTTTTGCGAGCAGACGGACGCACGCCGGACGCATTGCGGCCTTTAAAAATAACGCCGGACTTCATTTCCAGCGCCGAGGGCAGCGTGCTGATCGAAATGGGCCGGACGCGCGTGATCGTGACGGCCACCGTGGACGACGGCGTGCCCCAATTTCTCAAGGGCACGGGCAAGGGCTGGGTGACCGGCGAATACGGGATGCTTCCGCGCTCGACCGAGGAACGCACGCCTCGCGAATCCGCGCGAGGCCGCCAGTCTGGACGCACCCTCGAAATCCAGCGGATGATCGGGAGAACGCTCCGCGCGGCGGTGGATCTGAAGGCGCTCGGCGAGCGGACAGTGTGGCTCGATTGCGATGTGATTGAGGCCGATGGGGGCACGCGCACCGCGTCCGTCACCGGCGCATTCGTTGCGCTCGCGCTGGCGATGGAGCGCATGGTCGCAGCGGGGATGTTGCGGTCGGTGCCTTTGCTTGACTCCGTTGCCGCCACGAGCGTGGGAATTGTGAATGACGAACTCCTGCTCGATCTCGCGTACGAGGAAGACTCGCGCGCGCAGGTGGATATGAACGTTGTGATGACCGGCGGCGGTCATTTCGTCGAAGTGCAGGCCTGCGCTGAAGGGCGCCCATACACGAACCAGGAGTTGGACGATCTCCTCGAACTCGCCGCCGGCGGCATCCGGCAACTCACCGAGGCGCAACACCAACTGATCCGCACGAAATTTCGTGGGCGTTCGCGATAGCGCGTCCGCGCCGATGAAAATCCTGCTGGCATCGTCGAATCCCGGAAAGCTGCGCGAGTATCGCGAACTTGCCGTAGGCTCTGCTCTCGATCTCGATCTGATTCCGAATTTTCGCGAGCTTCCCGCATTCGAAGAATCCGCGCCGACTTTCGCTGAAAACGCCGCAGGAAAGGCGCTGCACTACAGCCGTTTCACGAATGAGACGGTTATCGCCGACGATTCCGGACTGGTCGTGCCTGCGCTCGGAGGAGCGCCCGGAGTTCACTCCGCGCGATACGCCGGACCGGGCGCGACGGATGCCGAATGCGTCCGCAAGCTACTGCGCGAAATGGAGGGTAAACGGGGAGACCAGCGGCGCGCGCGATTCGTTTGCGTCATCGCGATTGCGCGCCAAGGCCGCGCGCTCGGGGTCGTCTCCGATTTTGCCGAAGGTGTCATCGCCGAGGCGCCGAGCGGAGCGGGAGGATTCGGCTACGATCCCGTCTTCCGTTTTCCGGAAACCGGGCGGACCTATGCAGAACTCCCGCCCGAAGAAAAAAACCGCAACAGCCATCGCGGGCGGGCCTTCCGCAAGGTGGTGGACCTGCTAGCGTCGTCAACTTTCCTGACGCCCATTTAGCTGCTCGCGCATCTAACCGCAAGTACGACAAATTCCCTTGCCCTCAGACTCTCAGCAGGGGTACAAAAGACACCCCCTGCCGCCGAGGTGACTATGGCGACGTACCGAGTTGCGCCGGAGCTTCACCCGACTCTGCTGTCCCGCATGGAGGACGCGCGTGCGCGGACGGATGCAATTTTCGAACTGCTTCCGCCGAATTCTTTCTACGACCGCCCGATTCCGGAACGCCATCGCCTGATCTTTTACCTAGGGCATCTCGAGGCGTTTGACTGGAATTTATTGAGCCCCGCGCTCGGGCTCGAATCGCACGACCCCGGCTTTAACAGTCTCTTCGCATTCGGCATCGATCCAGTCGGCGGCGGTTTGCCGACCGATACGCCGGGAGATTGGCCAACGATTGCACAGGTCGAAAAATACAATCTGCACGTGCGGCAAATGCTGGATGAAGCGTTGCACAGCTCGCGAGCGCTGCACTCTTCGAGCGTAGATCTCGCCGAGGGAATCCTGCTGCATGTCGCGATCGAGCATCGGCTGATGCATGCCGAGACATTGGCATATCTCCTGCATAACCTTCCGGTCGATCGGAAAATCCCTCAAGCGGCCGTGAGCGCCGATCGAAGATCGGCGCCGAGACAGAGCCAAGTGACGATTCCCGCCGGCGTGGCCACGCTCGGAATGCCGCGCCACGTGCGTGGCAGCTTCGGATGGGACAATGAGTTCGGGGAGCAAGAAATTCCAGTCCCGAGCTTTTCGATCGACGTTTTTCCGGTGACGAATGCCGAATTCTTGAAATTCGTGCACGCGGGCGGTTACGACGACTCCAGCTACTGGACGCCTGAAGACTGGGAATGGAAGCGCCGCGAGCGGATCGAGCATCCGCATTTTTGGGTGCGGCGATCGAGTTCGCTCCCGGCTGATCCGGATACGCAGTGGGACTATCGCGCCATGTTTGGACTGGTTCCGCTGCCGCCAGCGTGGCCCGTTTACGTGAGCCACGCCGAGGCTTCCGCGTTCGCACGCTGGTCCGGGAAGAAGCTCCCGAGCGAGGCGCAATGGCATCGCGCCGCGTACGCCGACCCGAATGGGTCCGAGCGCGCGTACCCGTGGGGTGACGCGCCGCCGGATGCAACGCGCGGCAATTTTCATCACGAACGCTGGGATGCTGCTCCCATCGACGCGCATCCCGCGGGCGCAAGCGCGTTCGGTGTGTTCGATCTTCTGGGTAATGGGTGGGAATGGACGTCCACGGTTTTCGGGCCGCTGCCGGGATTCGAGCCGTTTTCGTTTTATCCGGGCTATTCCGTCAACTTTTTCGACGGCAAGCATTTCGTGATGAAGGGCGGATCGCCGCGGACGGACGCATGTATGTTGCGCCGGTCCTTTCGGAACTGGTTCCAGCCGCACTATCCACACGTGTATGCCACTTTCCGCTGCGTGGAGGAATAAGCCATGGCGTCAGCTCCGCGAATGGCAACGGCAAGTTCAGCTATCCGGGCGCGCTCTGAGTTTTCGTCCGACGTGGTGATGGGGCTTAGCCATCCGGGGCAGAAAGAGCTGCCTTCGAAATACTTGTACGACGAAGTCGGCTCGGCGCTCTTTGACGTGATATGTCTTTTGCCGGAGTATGGCTTGAACCGTGCGGGGAAACGCATGCTCGAGCGATACTCCGGCGAGATTGTAAGCCGCGTGCCGGGTCCCGTGGTCGTCGCCGAACTCGGCAGCGGCAGCGGCCAGCAAACGCGCTGGCTGCTCGAAGCGCTCGCGCACAGGCAGCGCGTTAATTACTACCCTATCGATATTTCCGGCAGCGCTCTTTTTCGTTGCGAGCAGGAACTGAGAGAGATGGACAAGGTCAGCATCGTGGGATTCGAACGAGCTTACCTCGATGGGCTTCAGGAGGTAGCCGTTCGACGGCACGATGGCGAACGCCTCTTCGTGCTCTTTCTGGGCAGCACGATCGGGAACTTCGATCGCCCAGCGGGAGATCAATTTCTGCGCGAAGTGCGCGCAATCTTGCAGGCCGGCGACGCGCTTTTGCTCGCGACCGACCTCGAAAAGCCGGTATCCCAGCTGATCCTCGCGTACGATGACCCAGTTGGCGTGACGGCTGCGTTCAACAAGAATCTGCTCGCGCGGATCAATCGCGAGCTGGACGCGGATTTCGAACTCGCGAAGTTCGACCATGCAGTGCGTTGGGACGACGCGGAGCGCCGGATCGAGATGCATCTTCGATCGAAGGCCTGGCAAAGAGTCACGATTCGCAAGGCGGGCTTTCGATGCTATTTGCGCGAGGGCGAAACGATCTGGACGGAAAGCTCCCACAAATACCGCCCGCGAGACGTGATCCAGATGGGCGAAGGCGCAGGCTACCGGTGTGCCGGGCAATGGTTGGACGCGGAATGGCCGCTCGCACAGAATCTATTTTTCGCGGTTTAGCAGGCGGAGGACGAAAATGGCGAAAGCCCAATGGAACGGCGCGGTCCTGGCGGAAAGCGATCGGACCGTGATCGTCGAAGGGAACCACTATTTTCCACGCGAGTCCGTGCATGCGGAGTATTTTCACCCGAGCGATACGCACACGGTTTGCCCGTGGAAGGGTACGGCGAGTTATCACCACGTGGAAGTAAACGGCGAACGCAACGCCGACGCCGCCTGGTACTATCCCGATCCCAAACCCGCTGCTGCGCAGATCAAGGATCACGTCGCATTCTGGAAGGGCGTCCGCGTCGAGTCGTAATCCAGCCTGTGTTATAGTTTTTCGCCTTATGGTCCGCAGAACGAAAAAATTAGCGAAGAAGAGTGCGACCGCACGGAAACCAGCAAGCGCTCGCTCGCCGAAAGCCAATGTTCGAACGAGCCGGGCAGGGAAGGGAACCGACCCGGCGCGGGTGCGGGCGATTCTGCAAAAGCTCGATGAAGCCTATCCTGCTGCAACCTGCGCGCTAAAGCACAAAAACGCTTTTCAACTGCTGATCTCGACGATTCTTTCGGCGCAGTGCACGGACGAACGCGTCAACATCGTCACAGCGACGCTTTTCCCGAAATATCCCAACGCGAAGGCCTTTGCGTACGCGAATCCGGCGGAGCTAGAACAGGACATCCGCCCGACCGGCTTTTTCCGCAACAAGACGAAGTCGATCATGGGCGCGAGCAAGAAAATCGTGGAGGAGTTTCACGGCGAGGTTCCCAAGACGATGGAGGAGCTGCTCACGCTACCCGGCGTCGCGCGGAAGACGGCGAATGTGGTGCTCGGCACGGCATTCGGAATCGCGTCCGGAGTCGTAGTGGATACGCACGTGCAGCGGCTCTCCGGGCGGCTCGATCTTTCCCGAAACACCGACCCCAAGAAAATCGAGCAGGACTTGATGCAGGTGATCCCGCGGGAGAAGTGGATTCTCTTCTCCCATCAACTGATCTGGCACGGCCGGCGCGTCTGCCAGGCGCGCAAGCCGAAGTGCATTGAATGCAATCTGCAGTCTCTCTGCTACTCCGAGGACAAGACCGTCTGAGGCGCAGGCTCCGCGTGCGGAATCCTGATTGTGCTTCGGACCTCTAAGCCGATTGTCGAGGGATGCGCCTGACTTCGATCAACACAGCCCACGCAAGATCCAAGACGTACAGTGCGATGACCAGATCGCCGAGCCTCGCGGAAAGATTGCTCGACGGCAGAAGCTGGACAACTCCCCAGAGAAGAAACGTTCCAGCCAGGATTACGCTCCTGAACAAAGCCAGCGGTTTCGGGCGAATGATTGCCTGCACAAGCAGGAATGCGACACCAACGAGCAAAAGCGGCGCTGCCGAAATCGCCGCGGGAGAAAGCCGCGAGAGATTCGGAGCGCCCGCGTCCTTCGCTAGCAGCGCAATGCTGCATGCGAGAGCCAGAACCACAAGACCACTCGCCGACCAGGCCAAGATTCGTGTCATTTCGTGCCCTTCCATTGGATGTTGTCGTTCATTTCGATTGCCGTGAAGGCAGCGCAGCCTTTTAGGTTACGTGATGTGGTTCCGAGTAGCCAGAGGTCCGCGGCTTCGTTGGAGCTGCACGGGATCTATTTGGAGGATTGGAAACGTAGAGGCGAACTTACAAAGTGAGCTAGAATTAGAGCGCAGTTTGTCGGGGCGTAGCGCAGCCTGGTAGCGCGCCTGCCTTGGGCGCAGGAGGTCTGGAGTTCAAATCTCCACGCCCCGACCAAAGCTCCCAACTAGTTGTAGGCCATCCTATAGAAAAATCACGAATTGCTCCCGCTCTTCGGAACCTAGTGCCTTGAAATGGCCTATTCGACGCGATTTGAAAGAGTTTTCTCAAAACTCATGTGACAAGACCCACGAGCGGGCAAGCTCTGGGGGGACCTATCCGCCAACACAGTCTTCGTTGCCCTGCGGCGCTAACTTCGAGTCAGTCATGCGTGGGCGGTGCGGATGAAGAGATCGGCGCCTTCTTAAATGTATCCGTGAGGGCAGCACCCACTTCATCGATGCACTTCTTCCCAGCGTCGAGCGCTCCAGCCATCTGAAAAAAGCCATGGATCATCTTGGGATACACGGACAGGGTGACGGGGACGTGCGCCTGCTGGAGACTCTTCGCATAGGCTCCGCCTTCATCCCAGGCGGGATCGTCTTGGTCGGTTATCAGCAGGGCCGGTGGCAAATCCTTCAGGCTCTTCGCGTTAATCGGAGAAATATAGGGATCCTCCTGATTCGCTAACATCGGAACGTACGCGCCAAGCGTTGCGATCCGCGCGTCGGGCGTTACGATCGGGTCGTGGGACAAGTAACGGGAGCCGAGCATAATGGCGCTGACGTCGGGGTAGATCAAGACCTGATAGACCAAGCGCGGGCCACCTCGGTCGCGCGCCATCAGCGCGACCACGGCCGCGAGGTTGCCGCCCGCGCCGTCGCCGCCAACCGCGATGCGGCGAGCATCGCCGCCGAGTTCCATGGCATGTTCCGCGACCCACTTTGTGGCAGCGAAGGCATCATCCGGAGCTGCCGGATACCGATTCTCCGGGGCGAGTCGATAAGCGACCGAAACAACGATACAGCCACAGCGATTGGTCACGCTGCGGAGAGGCGTATCTTCGACGTCGAGGCTCCCTGCCACGAACCCTCCGCCATGGAAAAAAACCAAGATGGGAAGACCGCTTGATGGATTGGGAGTATACACACGGATAGAAATTTCACCGGCCGGTCCTGGAATTTTCCGGTCCCTGACGCGAAAGACCTGTTCGGGCTTCCCCGAGAGAGTGGGATAAAACAAATAGGCCTTTCGCACCTCTTCGACTGTGGTTGGGTGAAGAACACCCGCGGCGGCCATTCGATCGATGACTGCTTTCACTTGCGGGTCCGATTGGCTTCGATTATTTGTAGATGGCGGAGAGGCCTGAGACTTCAGTTCCGATCCGACAACGGAGCCTGCCGGAGAGCAAACTATCAATGCGAGAGCCAGCATCCGGCAGAAACTCTCAATTCGCTTGCAAGATTGGTGAACCATCGTAGTTCCTTTCCTGAATCTGGTTGAAGCTCTTGCGCTATCTCTGAATTTCAAAATGTCGTACGTCGTCGCACTTACTCGTCCGGATCATCGGACTGCCACTCCCGGGACGCCGTCCGCGGCCTTGACGCCCACTTCCTTCGGGGAGGGGATTTGTGAAGCGTTCCAACCACCCCCGAGAGCCTTGATGAGTTGGGCAGCCGCAACCATTTGTTCCATTCGAAACGTGACAGTGGTTTGTTGATCGTTCAGAAGAATGGTTTGCGCGGCAATAACGTTCAGGTAGGGATCGAGTCCAGCTTTGTAGCGCACGGTAGCTTCCTGAAGACTCCGTGTGGCGGCTTCCACAGCGGCGTCTTGTTGCTCAATATCCTGCGCCAAGATTCGGAGCGACGCGAGATTGTCCTCGACCTGCTGAAACGCCGTCAGTACGGTTTGCTGATAGTTGGCTACGGTTTGGTCGTACGTCGCGCGATATTGCTGGACAGTTGCGTTGCGCAAGCCTGCATCGAAAATCGTTTCGGCGAGACTTGGGCCGACGGACCAAAAGCGGCTTGGCCATGTAAGCCAGTTCGCGACCGACGAAGTTCCGAATCCACCGGTGGCGCTGAGAAGGATCGTTGGGAAATAGGCAGCCTTGGCCACCCCGATTTCCGCGTTCGCCTGAGCTACGGAACGCTCCGCGGCCGCAATGTCCGGCCGTCTTTCGAGAAGCTCAGACGGAATCCCAACAGGGATTGCAGGAGGATTGGCCACCAGAGCGTTCGCTCGCAGGGAGAATAACGAGGGGGGCTGGCCAGTCAGAACCGCGATGGCATGTTCGTATTGGGCACGAAGGATTCCCAGGTTCGTATCCTGAGCTTGCGCCGCTTTGAGTTGAGCCTCGGCTTGCGCCACCGCTTCATCGGAGCTGAGGCCGGCCTTGTACTGGCTGCGCGTGAGATCGAGGGTTTCCTGATAGGCGATGACCGTGGAATCAAGCACCTCTTTTAGAGAGTCCTGCGCGCGAAGCTCATAGTAATCGACGGCGAGCTCCGCTTGTACGCTCAGGCGAACGTTCTCAAGATCGGCGGCACTGGCTTGCGCAGCGTAAATATTGGCTTTCACGGTGCTCCGGATGCGTCCCCAGAAATCGGGTTCCCAGGAAGCATCAAAAGGCAGCGAATAGTCGGTGAACGACTTGACGGTCAATACGGATGTCGAGGAGGTCCCCGTTTGCAGGCCGCCAAATTGCGCCGGCGGTGGGCGCTGGTTGATGATGCTCGGATTGGTGGTCACGGTCGGGAAATATTGCGACCGGGCTTGGCGAACCAGAGCCCGCGCTGCGAGAAAGTTGTCCACCGCAGCTGCGATTTCTTGGTTGGAAGAAGTCGCCTTCTCTTCGAGTTCGTTCAATTGCGGATCGTTGAACGCCTCCCACCACTTCCCGCGGGTTGTGCCATCTTTCGGCTGGGCCGTCCGCCAGGAATCTGACCCATTCGCGACGGCCTCGGGAAGCTCCTTGTAGGCTGGCGGGCTCTGAACCGCTGGACGCACATACTTGGGACCAACGCTGCAACCCACGACCGGCAGAAAAATCGTTGCGAGCGCGACCGCAAAGACGGTCCGGCCAATCCCAACGCAGCGTTCATTCGCCGATGTACACATCGACCAGTTCACCTGGATAGAGATTCACATTCGCGGGCTTCTCGATCTTGAAAATCACGGGCAGAACCCGGACATCCACGCGCTCCTGGCGCTGATCCGAGAGCTCGATTTTCGGAGAAACAAACGGCTGCACGCGGACGAACTCCAACGGAATCTTGACATCCGAGCCGCGGATGGACATTTGCGCCTTCATTTTGGAGCCCGCGGGCAGCCGCGGGACCAGGATTTCGTCTATGTAGCAGCGAACATTAAGAGTAGTTGGAGGACTTCCCAACGTAATGACGGGATCCTGCCCCTGCGTGTATGCGTCGTAAGATCCTTGCGGGGATGCATAGTTCCCGACGATCGTATTGATCGAGAGCACAACGCCATCCCGCGGCGCTCGCAGGGTATACTTGCCGAGCAGCGCGCTGGAGGCGGCGTAGGCCTGTTCCAGCGCGTGCTCCGTCCGTTCCTGATTTCGAATGTCGTAAATCCAAGCTCCCGCCTTCGTCAATTCGTACTGCTTTCTGGCAACTTCCAGATTCGCCTTCGCGACCGCGGCGGCATTGATTGCATCGTCCAACGCATCTTTGCTCACGGATCGCGGGTCCATCTCGTAAGCAGCTTGCGTTTTCTGCAAAGTATCCTGGGCAGTTTTCAAAGTCGCCTCGGCAGAAACCACTTGGGCGATGTTGACATCGAGGGTTTCTCTTCTCGGCTCCGCTTTCAGTTCTTCCAAGAGTGCCTTCGCAGCTTCTGCCTGTGAACCCTGCTGCTCGGCCGTCGCTCTTTGGATCGAATCATCGAGCCGAAGCAAAGGCTCGCCTGCTTTCACTTGCTGGCCCTCGGAAACGAGGATTTCTTTGACCGTGCCTCCAACCTCCGGGTAAATGTTGATGTTCTCCCCGCTGGTCTGCGCGCTCTCCACAATGCCTTCGGCATAGATAGCACTCGCATAGGGGCTCGCAGCTGGATTGAAGGCCGGGGGCAGCGCCGGCTGCGTAATGGCTGGAGTAGATTGCGCTCACAAGCCCACCCAGGATTCCGATCACGGCGACGACGAAAATAAGTCTGTTTTTCACGCTGCCTTGCCTTCCGGCCCTTTGAGACGGCCGTCTTCCATTTTCAGGATCCGCGTCGCGAATTCGTAAATCCGGGCATCATGCGTCACGACGAGAATGCAGCGATCTTTGTTGAGGATGTTCTTCTGCACGAAACTGACAATCGCGCTGCCCGTGTCTCCGTCCAGCGAGGCCGTCGGTTCATCCATGATCAGAATATCCGGCTGACCGGCGATTGCCCGGGCAATGGCCACGCGCTGCTGCTCTCCTCCGCTCAACTTCACCGGAGGCAATTCGGCGCGGCTCTTCAGACCAACGATATCAAGGTACTTCTCCGCTTCGTGGATTGCTTCATCCCATTCCTTTCTCTTGAGAATCAGCGGAATCGCCACGTTCTCCGCCGTGGTCAAGCGGGGAAAGAGGTGATAGTCCTGAAATACAAAGCCGATTTTCCCTAGCCGGAAGTCAGCAAGCTGGTCGGAATTCAAACTCCAAATATCGACTCCTTCCACGAAGACCTTCCCTGTATTCGGTTTGAGGATGCCGGAGAGAACGCTGAGCAAAGTCGTTTTTCCGCTGCCTGAGGGGCCCACGATATAGACCATCTCGCCAAATTGAGCTTCCAGGTTGACTTCCCTGAGCGCCGTCGTCTTGGCTTCGCCTTCGCCAAACCACTTGACCAGCCCGCTTGCTTGAATGGCTACGTTCGGCATCTCATCCTCGGAAAATATCGAATGGCTCAATTCTTAGAACTCGCCGGACCCCAACATAGCTGGAGACCGCTGCAATGATGACGACCAATCCAAAGGCAATCGCGAGATTGCTAAAGGTAATCATGGCCGCATAGATAGGAAGCCTTAGTCTTGCCAGCCAGATCAAGAGTGCACACAGCCCAACTCCCAGACCGTAGCCGGTCAATGCCGTGAACGTGGCCTGGAACAGGATCATGCCGACCAGGTCCCGGCTTTTTGTGCCGATGGCCTTCAGCGCTCCGAACCGTTCCAGGTTTTCGAGGATGAACGCGTAGAATGTTTGACCCGAGATCGACAGGCCGACGATGAAACTGATCGCGGTCATAATTAGGATGTTGGTGCCGCCGCCCGTTTCGTAGATGAAGAAGTCCGCGGTCCTTTGCATGAACTCTTTTTTGGTTCGTGCGCGGTAGCCGAGCGCCTCGACTTGTTGTTTGATCCTGGGTATATCGCTCGTGCTCTTCGGCTCAACAAGCACATACGAGATCGTGTACCGGGGATTCGGGATGTACTGGATGGCTCGCTCGTAGGTCGTGTACAGGGTCGGGAGGCCGTACAAGCCAGAAGTCGTCACCTTGGCGATCCCCACGATGACTCCGCGATGATCGTTCAGCTCAAGCTCCGAGCCGACGTGGGGATTTTCAAGCTTGGCAAACTCCGCATCCCGCACCGCAATGAATGCGTTCTCCGCATAAATGTCCTCGATCTTTCCCTGAAGGAGTGTGGGTCTGCCAAACAGGCTTGTATCATCCAACCCGATTACCGTGACGGATTGATATGTTCCGTCGGAAAGCTTGACGAGAGCACCTCCCGAATAGAGAGGAACGGCAAATTTTACGCCATGCATGCTTCGAACTGCGTCCAGCACGTAATCCGGCATGCCGACCGAGTTGGTTACAGTTTCGACGGTCGGGTCCATGACCCACAGGGATGCTCCAATGTTGATGATTGTCGCAGAGGCGTGGTTCAAGACCCCGCTGAACATCGAGGTAACAAAGATCATGAGAAAGACGGCAAACGTGATACCGAGCTAGCAATGCCGTGAATTTGGCCTTGTCATTGACGAGCAGCTTGTAGGCTAGCCTGAGAATTCCCTTCACCGCTATTGCCTCCCGTCTTCCTCATGAATGTTCAGAGAAGCACCAGAGCAAGTCTAGCGAATCCATCACGCGAGAATGTGACGCGCGTCACAGGGCGAAAGCTCGAAATGGACGATTAGTCGCATTACCAGATATTTGCCAGTCCAATACTCCACTTCTGCGGTTAGCGCGTTTATCAGGAGTTGAACCGTCTAGGTAACGCACCGGACGGAGTATGCAGCACATATCACGCGCCCCAGTAGTGGGCGTCGCACTGCAACCATAGTGAACGACACTGCTTGGCCGTCGTACCATGGACAAATGAGGAAAGCTCGGAGAGAATCATTCACTGCGACAGTCGAGACGCCTGTGCGCGCGAATGAAGAGGCGTGGCTTTCGCACATCAACAAGGAGAGTCCCATCTCACTCACAATGAAGAGTAGAACTGGCGAACGATATGTATGGGGCGCAGCGGCCCTGATTTTGTTACTCGCGCCGCATTGCATTTCGGCCCGTCCAGTGGCGAAGGCCGCCGGAGTATTGTCGCAGGAACATCGCCTCCTTCTCTATCACACGCATACGGGCGAGAGGCTCGACATCGTATACCGCCTCGGGGATGAGTACGTTCGCAGAGCGCGATCGCGAAACTCGACTATTTCCTGCGAGACCATCGCACGGGGGAGATTCATCATTTCGATCCCAAGCTATATGACATCTTGGAGGATCTGACGGTCGCTATCGGCATCCCGGCACTGAAATTGACATCGTTTGCGGGTACCGCACACCTTGGAGCAACCAGTTCCTCCGCACGCACACCGAAGGGGTCGCCAAGAATAGCCTCCACATGCAGGCCCAAGCGATCGATCTCCGGATACCCGGCGTCGAAACCTCTCTTTACGCGATGTAGCTTTGTCCCTTCACCGCGGGGGCGTCGGTTACTACCCCATTCCGAATTTCATTCATGTGGATACGGGGCGCGTTCGCCAATGGTGCTTGGGGTGTGCCGCGCTGACAACCCCTGCCGACTAGCGCGGGTAGGGATAACCCTTCTCCAAAGCTTGATCAAGTGCGGCATCGTGCCCGTAAATGTCGTCATAAAAATGCACCACGCCGTCTTCGGAAACAATCACAGTTCCATACACGATCAATACGGAGATCGTGTGTGCAAGCTTGACTTCCTCCGTCTTGGTTCCACCCATCGCGGCGTGAATGTGATCGATATCCCAGCCTGGATTGTCGCGGAGAACCCACACAGCCAAGTCGACGGGTTTTTCCAGCCGGATACAGCCATGGCTGAAGTCGCGCCTTGATTTTGAAAACAATTCCGTGGCTGGAGTATCGTGCATGTAGACGTCGTATTCGTTCGGAAACAAGAATTTAATGAGACCTAGCGAATTCTTGGGTCCCGGTTTTTGCCGGAACGAGAGCTTTCCGTTAAGAACCTCTCAAGAATTTCATCGGTAACTTCCCCTGAGCTGGTGACATTCCCGTTGTCGTCCACGATTTCCATATTCTCCTTCGTCCAGATAGGCGGGATCACGCTTCAGGTCCGGGATGATTTCCCTTGTCGCGATCGACAGCGGCACATTCCAGTACGGGCGGAAAATTACGGATCGCATCTTGCTCATGAAGATCGGTGTGTTGTGTCCGCCGTAGGCTTTGCCGACCACCACCTTCATCGTCACCGCGATCTTGAATTGGTCGTCATACGCCCGCAGCCGGAACTCCGGAACGTTCACCACAATCGGTGAATGCTGATATTCATCCGGCAGCCAGCGCCAGCGCTCCAGCGTGAGTTCCATCTGCCGCACGCGGCGGCTGAGAGGAACATTTAACTCCGCCACAGTTCGAGCATCGATTTGTCCGTCTGCCGTTAGCCCATGCCGTTGCTGAAATTTTTGACCGCATCCACCAATTCACCTGGTAGATGGTATTGTCGGGCTGGAGAGCGGCGCCCTCCGGCAGATCGCCCACCAGACCGAAGCAAGCGCGCCAAACGCGGCACACCCGGATAGGAATCTCCCGGACTGATTGGTTTCTTAACTGCCGGAAGAATTTCGCCATCGTCGCGGCGCGCGATCTCTCGGTAGTTTCCGAGCGCTCGAATCGTACGTTGATAACCGGGATATGAAGGTTCGACTTGCTCCAATACGCCCGCGACATTCGGGGCATCAACCACGTATTCGCCCGCAAGAATTCCGGCAAGTTGTAT
This sequence comes from uncultured Acidobacteriota bacterium, assembly GCA_963715685.1. GTDB lineage: Bacteria > Acidobacteriota > Terriglobia > Acidiferrales > UBA7541 > Palsa-295. Next base: position 1,336,619 of record OY970264.1, read on the forward strand.
CTTCGCTCGTGCGACGTCAACACCAAAATCGAAATGTTGCGGATTCACTTTGCCGATGTGCACGGCCGGAGATATACCGCATGGCCGAAATGGTTAGCGCAACATCGAATCGCACGAGATCTGTTTCTTTAGGATTTAGCGTCGCCGGTCGGAGGCGCGCTATGCGCCCCGGCCAGCGCAAACCGTCATAGTCGTCCGCAGAGAGGCCTTTTTCGCCAGCACTCTGGAGGACTGCGATCATGGCTCGCGCTTGCGGCGTGGCGCCCATTTCTTTCACCCAGGGCAGCGCATCGCCATCCGCTTCGTAGAACTTGACCACGTCGTCCCGATGATCGCTGAAATCGGGCCACCGCAAGTCCGGTAAGTTTCCCGCTTCTAGAATCGCGTGCAGCGAGGCTTGGCCCTCGGGCCCGAGTGGCTCGGCATCGCCGATGGATGGAGTCTGTGGTTGGACCGATTTGAGCGCCGAAGCCGGACCATGGCTGCAGCCCACCACGAGCAAGAGCAACAGGAGGAACACTCGCGGCCTCAAACGATAGAGCAAACGTGGATTTCCCACTCGACTCGAAGTACGAAAGTCAGCACATCCTTGGCGAAATAGGCAATAAGGACTCATTCGAGAGACTTCCGGAGGCGCAATTATGGCCAGATCTTCTCGATAGGTTTGATGTCTTAGATCATCTCGGCGAACAGCATTTTTCATCTACGCGGCCTTCCACCGCCCACCGGACGTCGGTCCATTCCACCCCGCGGCCTTGCCGCAGGGGATTGATTTGCCCGGTTTGCTAGTTGGATGCGGACCTACTTCTCCCGAGGTAGCTGCTCTGCTATCAGAGAATTTGGCGTTGAGTAGCAGAAAAGGTCCGGAAGTGAATAAACGCGGCTCTCCAACGCCGCTTCGCTCCAACTCCTAATTAGTCAGGTTATCAGACATTTGAAGTGATGCTTCACTTTTCGGGTTTGCGCGCTTATCGGGAGTTGAGCGGCAGACTGGCGAGCAAATCATAGGGCCCGCGGTTCATGCGTGAAGATACCGGGGGCCCTGGGTAGAGGTGACAATCCCGGTTTCTACCCGTCCTCCATGGCAAGGTTTGCGGTACGAGGGAATCGCCGAACGATTGTGACATACCCCAGTGAGCTGTGACCGCCGTCACAGCAATATTAGAAAATCGAGTCCATCTGTTGCTGTCAGGGGAAGCTGAGAGGTGTACGATGGCATACAATCGACAAGAGGCCCTGCTTAATGCCCTGAAGTTGGAACTGAAGTTCTGCGAATTGGGTGGATACAATCCGGTTCAGGGAAGGCTTCCAGCGCGCGCGAGCGAGAATGATCCGATTTCAATGTTCCTTTTCCACGAAAGCACTCAGGAGTCGCGCAAAGAGCTTTCCATCTTCCGAGATTCTCCTTCGTGCCTGAACTATGGCTTGCCAGCGAGAGAGCATCCATGTTCGGAGTGCTGGCTCATCGCTTTCGTTCCAGCTGAGAAGCGAGGCGAAGCAGTCCCGTGCCACCATATTCCGCTGAACGAGCGCGGAGAGTCGGTGGCAACTCTCGGGGGGCCGGGCAACGCAGCGGTCGTTCAGGAAGCCGTGCTCAATTGGCTTCGCCGGATGATTCAGCAGCTCGAAAGGGAACCTGCGCAATCGCAACAGCCAGCGGCGTGAGGCTAGGGAAATCGCAGACTGCCAGGGAATTGCTACCGGAGTCTGCTCGGCTAACTCCTGATAAGTTCTATAAAAGGGGAAGTCAAGGAAAACGCTTCGCCTGCGACCGGATTTTTTCTCTACTTCCGGCCCCTGTCATTGAGCAGGACGCGTCCTCGGCTTCCGTTCCCTGAGCTCGGGGCGCTACAAAAAGTCGTGTAGCGCTTTTGGTTTTCTCTGCCAGCGATTTTCATTCTTCGTTCGCGACGAAGCCAGTCCGTTCTGAGATCGTCAAGCAGTAGTGCCGGGTGCAAGTGTCATAAGGCTGCATTTCATCAACTTTTGAGTCTCACTCGTTGGCAAGCAGCAAGAAGGGTATGTCCGTCTCACGCAGAAGCAAATCGAGTGACGGTAATTTCTTTAGGAATTCCCGGCTGCCCAACACGAGCAGTCCGGATTCTTCGGCCTTGAGCGCCCGGAGTAGGTCGGCCTCGTCGTTGGCATCGATTTGACGATACCGGAGGTTTTTGGCCCTGCGCTGTGTCAGCTCATCGATCTCGTTTTGCAGCAGCACTCCGTTGCCGCGGCCTGCTGTATCAAGAAGCAGAGTGACGCCGTCCATCCCCGCGGCTTCCAGCTGAAGGGCTGCGAGTAATCCTCGCTGCGCGGCGGGGGAACCATCATAGTAAACAAGCAAGTGTGCGTTCTCTGGTACTCCGTGCTCCGGCAAAAGGAGCACGGGAAGCGAACTCGCCGCAAGTTCAAGGGCAGTGGAGCCTGTCCGAAGCCGACGATCAAGCGCCCATCCCCCCTTGCCCAAAGCAAGGAGGTCGACACCCTTCGCGGCGGCCAAAACCTCAGATGCGACCTCGCCCCGCACAGTTCGAAAAGACCACGCAACCTGGGCATGCTGTGCAGCTGCCTCCAATGCTTTACGCGCCTGTTCGGATTGGGCTCTCAGCCTGGACTCCATACTGGCGCGAGTTAGGTGGGCTTCCGCGGCCGAGAAATAGAGCACCTCGCGGGTGCAGGGGATTTCCGCGAGACGCAAGAGCGCAGTATCTTCGACGAAAAGACCCGACAGTTCGGCATCCATTCTCACCGCCAAATCCACGGCGGCGTTGAGGGCCGCCAAGCTGTACGGTGATGCGTCCATAGCCACGAGAATCCGGCGAATAGCAAACGTGGGACTGAGCTCGCTCATGGTTCGGTCTCTGTCTTCGTCCGTTGCGCGGCCATCCTTTTCTGAGCGAACTCGATGAGCCGAGCCTCCACTCTTTGGTTCACGCTCCCCTCGGGAAACTTTCCCGAAGCGTCGCGTTCTCCAGCCGGCAAGCCAGTTAGAATCTCGATCCCTTGGTCGATTGTCTCCACCGCGTAGATCTTGAATGTCCCGGCGCGGACAGTATCTACAACTTCCTGCCTCAACATGAGGTGTCGCACGTTGGACGCGGGAATGATCACGCCTTGCCCATCCAGCTTTCGGGCCTTGCACAGGTCAAAGAATCCTTCGATTTTCTCGTTGACCCCACCAATAGCCTGAACCTGTCCGTGTTGGTTGACGGAACCGGTGACGGCCAGAGATTGTTTAATGGGCAATCCAGCTAGCGCGGACAGCAATGCATATAGCTCGGCCGATGAGGCGCTATCTCCTTCCACGGCGCCGTAAGACTGTTCGAAGACTAGGCTGGCGGACAATGAGAGCGGATGATCTGCGGCATAGCGCGCCCCTAGGAAACCGGAGAGGATTAGCACGCCTTTCGAATGGATCGGACCGCCAAGGTCCACTTCCCGCTCGATGTCGATAACCTCACCCTTACCCATTCGGACACGCGCCGTAATTCGCGTAGCATGCCCGAATGCAAAGCTTGCCAATTCGACCACGGAGAGTCCATTCACTTGGCCAACCGTTTCTCCGTGCGTATCAATCAGAAGTGTTCCACGCAGAACTTCTTCCAACATTCGCTCGCGAATGCGATCGGCGCGGCGAATCTGGGCATCGATGGCGCGCTGGACGTCTTCCGCACGTACCGTGAGCTGAGCGGCCTCGCGTGCCCGATAGTCCGCTTCGCGCAGCAAGTCAGCAAGAGTTCGGCGGTGCGTTAAGACTTTTTGCGAGTCTCCAGCCATGCGCGAGCCATGTTCGATCACCCGCCCGACGGCGTCGCGGTCGAACGGAAGCAATTCTTCCCGGCGGGCGGTTGTACCAATCAACCGCGCGTATAAGAGGTCCGTCTCCGAACTGCGATCCATGTGCTCTTCGAAATCCGCCGCCACCTTGAAGAGTTCACTGAATTCAGCATCGAACGAGCCAAGCAGGTAATACAGGAGTCGCTCGCCGATCAACACCACTTTGACGTTCAAGGGAATCGGCTCTGGTTCCAGTGAAACCGTGCTTACCAGACTCAACATCTGCCCGAGCGATTCAATGCGAATCTGCGAAGACTGCAAGGCACGCTTCAGTGCCTCCCAGGCATATGGCTGTAAAAGCAGTTTGTAGGCATCGAGGATCAAGTAACCGCCGTTTGCCCGATGCAAGGCGCCCGACCGGATCAGATTAAAGTCGGTGGAAAACGCACCCAAGTGAGCCATGTATTCGACCTGACCTATTAAATTCTGATAGGTCGGGTTGTCTTCATAGACCACAGGCGCGCCCCGATTTCCGCCATGATCGACGAGGGCATTGACCTGGTAGCGCCGGAGAAGCGCCGATTCCCTAGGCGCAAAAGGTGTAGAAACCCTCATCATCGCAGCGAAAGGATTCTCCGGAGGCGCGAGGAATTCGTTCACGTTCTCAATGATGTCCGTTTGGGCCTTATTGAGAAAGTTCACTACTTGCGGAAGGTCTGCATATTTTTTTTGCAGTTCATCAATCAGGTGTCCCACAGCGAAGATAGCGACTTCGCTGTTCAACTCGCGTATCTTTTCCCGGCCCTCCTGCTCGTACCTTGGCATCTGATGCAAGGTGCTGTGGAGCTTCTCCTGCAGCTTACTGATTGAGGACTGTATTTTCTGGCGCTCCGATTCGGGAAGTTTCTCAAACTCTTCGGGGCTTAGAACCTCGTTGTTTCGCGCGGGAGCAAGCACAAAGCCCGTTGGAGTGCCAATCACCGCAATGCCTTCTTGGTTGGCCTCTTGCTGAAGTTCTTCGAGGGCCTTCTCTTGGTGCTCTTTCACTTCCTGCTCGATGACGTGCTTGCGGGCCCTATAATTCTCAGTTTCAAAGGCGGATGGGATGGCTGACTTGAGATTCTCGAGCAGGCGCCGGACGTCTTCTCGCAACAGAGCGCCACGGCCGGGGGGAAGTCTCAATGCGCATGGCGTTTCCGGGCTATCAAAGTTGTTGACGTAGCACCAATCGTCGGGCGTTGGCTCCGTGGCTGCTCTCTTCACCAGGAAATCATGCACAATTGTATGCTTTCCTGTTCCGGCGGGTCCCAATAGGAAAAGGTTGAAACCCTGCCGGCGAATTCCGACTCCGAACCGAACTGCCTCCAGGGCACGATCCTGGCCAACAAATTCGGACAGGTCTTCCAGTTCCGCTGTGCTCTTAAATTTGAATTGTGTGACGTCACAGCGCCGGTACAGTGTTTCGGGCGCCAAGGGTTGTTGATCGGGCTTGCCGCTCACCGAAATAGTTCTCCTCTCGAATTCGTGTGAGAAGTACTGTACAGCAAAGTCGGTCGACAGCGGACATTCTGAATCGTTTTCTACAGGCATTGGTGTCAGTGCAGGAGTGATGAGACCCACATGTCCGATTTCGGCAAGCCGGAGTTCGAACTCGCCATCGTCGTGACGCTCCATCGTCCAGCGAAAGCCGCCAGGGACCACCATTCCCGGCTTCCGATGCCCCAGGGCTTGTGATGTAGGGCACTGCGTACGGGAAAACACCGCCACATACTGAAGTTGTGAATTTTCGGAAAACATGGAACACCCACGTAGTTTTACGGCAGCAACGTGTTCAGTGCTGCATCTTAAAAAGGGGTTTTTTTCGTGCTGGTTGAAAAGAGCCAACCAAGGAACCTGGGCGGAAATCCGCGGATTGCCCGCCGGGACGAAGGGGCACAGAACCCTGATGGTGTGCAACTGCGGCAGAGTCTTGTAGATTTGTTTCAAAAGTTCTCGCAATCCCCGGCCGAGTGCCTCCAATACGACAACGGATACCGCAGTTGGAAATATACATATGCGCAAGTCGGTCGCGCCGCGCATTGCTTTGCGAGGCGGTTGGGCGCACAGAGCATCGGCAAGGGTGAGAAAGTCATTTTCTGGTCTGAAAACCGTCCTGAGTGGGTCGCCGCGTTCTGGGGCTGCGTCCTTAGCGGTGTTATCGTTGTGCCAATCGACTACCGCACATCACCGCGATTCCTGCGCCACGTTCAACGAGATCGTCGATGCTCGCCTCATCCTCGTCGGAGAGGAAGTTCAGTTGACCCTCCTGGGACCGCCAGCCGCCCGCTTGGCGACTCTCTGAACTCGAGTGGACCGGTGAGGGCTGCGAAGCGCCGCCGGTTCCCATCGAGAGAAACGACATCGCTGAGATCGTATTCACTTCCGGTGCGACTGGAGAACCGAAGGGAGTCGTCATCACGCACGGAAATATTCTGGCCAATATTGTGTCGCCGGAGCAGATTGTTTCCAGATACGCCAAATGGTTTCGACCAGCTTTTCCGTTGCGTTTTCTGAGCCTGATCCCACTCAGTCACATGTTCGGCCAGGTGCTCACGCTCTTTATTCTGCCACTCATTCCCGGAGTAGCGGTCTTCATGCGCGGATATAGCCCGCACGAAATTGTGCGGCAAATCCACACCCGACGCATATCCGTAGTGATCGCAGTGCCAAAGATGCTCGAGATCCTCAGGAAGCACGTTCTGCGCCAATTCCCGGAAGCCGCTCATTTACCTTCAGGCTCCATCACATTGGGTATGGCGCTGGTGCCGTTACCGCCGCATACATTCCTCATTCGGATGGAAGTTCTGGGCATTCATCGTCGGAGGAGCGCCGCTTGCCAGGGAACTCGAAGAGTTCTGGTCCGGGCTCGGGTTCGCTGTCGTTCAAGGCTACGGTCTCACGGAGACGGCACCCGTCGTTACGTTCAACAATCCCTTCGATACCAAAGAAGGAACTGTCGGCAAGCCCATCGCCGGCGTAGAAGTCAAGATTGCATCAGACGGTGAAATCCTGGTGCGTGGTGAGAGCGTGACATCAGGCTACTACCAGGCTCCCGACTGAGACCGCCTCCGCGTTCGAGGATGGCTGGTTTCATACAGGCGATCTTGGATCCTTTCGATGATGCTGGCAACCTGATCATTCGAGGACGCAAGAAGGAAATGATCGTCACGCCGGAGGGCCTAAAGGTCTTCCCGGAGGATGTGGAGGTCGTGCTGAATGAGATGCCGGGAGTCCGGGAATCTGCAGTAGTGGGCAGAGATCGCGTGCATGCGGTTCTGGTGCTTGAGGACTCCGTTGACCCGAACGAGGTTGTCCGCCGTGCCAACTTGCAACTCGAAGATCACCAGAAGATTCGAAGCGTCTCGACGTGGCCCGGTGAGCGGCTGCCGCGCACGGAAGGCACACAAAAGCTAAAGCACGGCGAAATCCAAGCTTGGGTCGACAGTGGCAGCTCGGCGCCAACAACATCAAGCGGACAGGAGATGATCGATCTTCTCCGAAGATATGCTCCGGACCGCGCCATCACGCCGAACACGACCTTAGACGAACTCGGACTAACGTCTCTTGATCGTGTCGAACTCATGATTGATTTGGAGCAGCACCTCGACACCAGCATCGACGAAGTCGCTCTTGACTGGCGCGCGGACGGTTTCCGAGCTGGCGTGAAATCAGCATGCCTCCCAGCGCCCCGGAATTCCCTGCATGGAACCGCGCTTGGCTGGCGAAAGGGATTCGCAACGTCGCGTTGACTACGGTCTGGCTCCCACTCACTCGGCTGTTCGCGCACGCCCACATTTCAGGCCTCGAGCATTTGGCCTCGCTGCGGGGACCGGTCATCTTCGCGCCAAACCATCAGAGCCATCTGGATACGCCCTTGATTTTGTCTGCTTTGCCCGCGAGATACCGTTACCGCGTTGCAGTGGCAATGTGGAAGGAGTACTTCGATGCTCACTTTTCTCCGGAGCGTCACACTTGGTATCGAACGGTTTCGGGATAGTCTCATATATTCGCTCGTGGCGTTGTTCTTCAACGCGTTCCCGATTCCGCAGACCGAAACTGGCGCGCGCCAGTCGCTGAGGTATATTGGGGATTTGATTGGCGACAATTGGTCCATATTGTTCTTTCCAGAAGGTGAACGCACCGAGGCGGGCGAGATCAAGCCTTTCCAACCAGGCATCGGCTTGATCGCGGGACGGCTGGGTGTGCCTGTGGTTCCCATTCGATTGCGGGGCGTCGAAAAGATCCTCCACCGGCACGCATGGTGGCCGCGCCCGGGCCGCGTGGAGATAGCCTTCGGCGCGCCACTACACCTTAAGGGTGAGGACTACGTTGCCGTGGCGAAGCAGGTGGAAGAAGCAGTTCGTGCGCTCTAGGAGGTTTGCCGCCAAGTGAAGTACCGTCCGCCAGAATCCGGCGTTGCTGGCGGTTACCGCGCCTGATCCTTGGGACGCTGCATTTTGGCTCTCAACCCTTGACACAGATCAACGGTACGAGCCGCGCAACTCGCCGTGCCAGTTTCGCGTGCTCGGCCGCTTCCGCGACAGCGTTGACGTCTTTGTAGGCACCCGGCGCCTCCTCAGCCACACCGCGGAAGGATCGGGTGCGTATGAGCACGCCCTTTTCGTACAACTCATCAATAAGCTTGCGCCCTTGCCACTTCTTCGCCGCCTGTGTCCGGCTCATGGAACGCCCGGCACCGTGACACGCCGACGAGAAGGCAAGATCTTCACTCTCCCCCGTCCCGACCATAACATGGGACCCCGTTCCCATCGTTCCGCCGATCAACACGGGTTGTCCCACCTCCCGGAGGGAAGGAGGCAGATCTGGATGGCCGGGGCCGAAGGCGCGCGTCGCGCCTTTGCGATGGACGAAGAGCTCGCGGCTCTCGCCGTTAATGACGTGCCTTTCGATTTTGCAGGTGTTGTGGGAAACATCGTACAAAAGGGCGAGTTTGGCATCTGGCACGACTGCGCTGAAAGCACCACGAACCAGATGCGTAATGATCTGCCGATTCGCCAAGGCGCAATTCGTCGCGGCGCGCATAGCCCCAACATAGTGTTGGCCGAGTTCCGAGTTTATCGAGGCACAAGCGAGCTCGCGATCCGGGATTGGCCGATAACCATCGATCACCATGGCTTTCAGGTAGTCCGTCCCCACCTGATGGCCGAGGCCTCTCGATCCGCAATGGATGCTCACCACAATGTCGTTTAGTCGCAATCCAAAAACTGCGGCCGTCGCGGAGTCGAAGACCTCAGCCACTCGCTGGATCTCCAGATAGTGATTGCCCGAGCCCAGCGTTCCCATTTCGCGCGCTTGGCGCTTCTTCGCTTGATGTGAAACACACTCGGGCTTTGCACCGGATGGGCATCCTCCTTCTTCAATGCGTTCGAGATCTTCGGGGCGTCCATATCCACGGACTATGGCCCAATTTGCTCCACCGAGCAGCATCTCATCCATTTCCTCCTCGCTGAGACGGATGGCCCCCGTGCTCCCAACCCCAGCGGGCACTCTACTAAATAGCACATCTGCAAGTTCGACCTTTCGGGGCTCCAGTTGATCCGCTGTCAGGCCGGTATGAAGCGTACGTACTCCACAGGAAATATCAAAGCCAACGCCTCCTGCGGAGATCACACCGCCCTCATCGGGATCGAACGCGGCGACGCCACCAATCGGGAAGCCATAGCCCCAGTGGGCATCCGGCATCGCATACGCCGCGCGGCGGATTCCGGGCAAAGTAGCAACGTTGGTGAGCTGCTCGCGAACCTTTTCGTCCATGTCCTCGATCAACTGCTCCCCGGCATAGATGACACCCGGCACACGCATCTGACCAGTCGGTTCGATCCACCATTCGAAATCAGACCGGCGTGTAAGCGACTGTCGGTTCATGCATGCCCCCAAAGCGGCTTAGACATCGACCACGCACTCGGCGACCCACTGGCCCTCGTGATTATGAACGACTCTAAGAGCGGTGACGGTAGCTCCCTTTGCTTCGACTGCCACGCGATGGCGTTCGGGATCGACTTCTTCGCCGAGTAAGGTGCCGGTCAAGGAGCATCCAGATATGACGACGCGGAACTTGCTGAAGAGCATCGTCCGCACCGCCATTTCGTAAATGATCGCGTTGAGCCAGCTCACGAGCAGAAGTTCAAGATCTGGAGCGTCGCAATGGACCTCGACGGTCTCGCCCTGTCCAACCCTCGAAACGTCCGCCACAATCGCCGTGAGGGCGAGCGCTGCCTCTTCAAACGCCTCTTCGACGGTGTTACCGAGCCCGCGTACACCTATGTCAGAGCCATGCGAAAAATGTTCCCAGCTGACCTGATGGAGTTTTTGTACCACGGCGTGTGAGAGAGTTTACATCACAGCCTCAGGTCTTGAAACTGAACCCGGTGAAACCAGGGGGCTATAGGCCGCCGGCGCCGGCGGCCTATAGCCCAGCGCCGAGTGTGGCCGCCGGGTGTTGTACTCCACTCGCCAGTGCTCGATCACCACTTGCGCCTCCTTCAGCGAGTAGAAGATCTCCCCATTCAAGCACTCGTCTCGCAGCTTCCCATTAAAACTTTCGCAGTATCCGTTTTCCCACGGACTTCCGGGTTCAATGTACAGCGTCCCGGTTCCCACATGGCTCAGCCACTTCCTTAGTTCCTTGGCTACGAACTCCGGTCCGTTATCCGATCGAATGTGTTCTGGAATTCCTCGCCACAGCATCACATCCGCCAGCGTCTCGATCACCTCGTTACTTCCCAGCCTTCTCGCCACACGGATCGCCAGGCATTCCCGCGTGTATTCGTCGATCAGCACCAACAGCCGTAACGTCCGTCCATCGTGGGTCATTGCGCTCACGAAGTCGTAGCTCCACACGTGGTTGGCACGCTCGGGTCGCAGCCGCACACACGATCCATCGTTCAGCCACAATCGCCTTCGTGGCCGCTGTTTCTGCGGCACTTTCAGTCCCTCCCGCCGCCAGATCCGCTGCACACGATCCGTGCCTACCTGCCAGCCGGCCTCCTGCAACTTCACCGTGATCCTCCGATAGCCGTAGCGCCCGTATTCACTGGCCAGGGCAATGATCGCTCTGGTCAGCGCATCCTCATCCGCCCGACCGATCCCTTCGTAGCGTTGTGTCCCTCTCCACTGCCCCAGCAGCCGGCAGGCATGCCGCTCCGTTATCTGGTAGTTCTCGCAGGCATGCCTGACCGCGCCACGCCGCCGCTCAGGGCTTAGAAGTTTCCCCCGGCCACATCCTTGAGAATTTGCTTCTCCAGGGACAGCTCCGCCACCAGCCGCTTCAACTTCGCATTCTCCCGCTCCAGCTCTTTCAGACGCTTGGCTTGATCCAGCTTTAACCCGCCGTATTCCTTCCGCCAGCGGTAGTAGGTTTGCACGGTGATTTCGGCTTCCTTGCAGGCTTGTGGGGTGGTCTTCCCGTTTGCGATTTCTACTTCAATCTGCCGCAGCAAATTCACAATCTGCTCCGCCTTGTATCTCTTCATGGGCATGGCCGGTCTTCCTCCAAGTGAATTCTCTCTCATTTCACCTGGTACAAAAATCCCCGGTCAGGTCACAGCCATCCATAGATTTGCGTGACTCCGACACTCGGTATGCTGGCGAAGCCGTCAGGCAACGCGACGATTAATCTTCCCGTTCGACGCTCTGGAGAGCTGGCTGCACGGCTTGACGAAGCAGTGCCGTCACCTGCTCATCCGCCACCTGTGAGAAATCTTCGTAGAATTGCCCGATCGCGTAAAAGTCTCTCGGTGTATGGACACGGATGAGCTCATCCACCTCAGGTGCGAGCCGGCTGCAAGTTGACTGGGGAGCCACCGGAACCGCGACTACGACGCGAGCCGGCTTCATCTGTCGTAATGCCTTGATGGCGGCCCGCATGCTGGAGCCTGTGGCGATGCCATCGTCTATAAGGAGAACGGTTAGCCCTTCGACTCTTAAAGGAGGCTGCGCGCCCCGATAGAGATTCTCGCGTCGTTCCAGTTCTTTCTTCACCTTTGCAGTGATTTGCTCGATTTGTTCTTCAGAAATGCCTACAGCTTCTACGATCTCCCGGTCGAGCACGCGCATGCCGCCCGTGGCAATGGCGCCGAATGCGAGTTCCTCTTGTCCCGGAACGCCGAGCTTGCGCGAAAGAAATATGTCCAACGGAGCGCGCAACGCTCTCGCCACCTCAAGGGCGACCGGGACGCCGCCCCGTGGAATGCCGAGTACAACTACATCGTTGCGATTCGCGTATGCGCGTAACCGCTCCGCTAACTTGCGGCCGGCCTCTTGCCGATCTTGAAAGACCATGTGTTCATTTCCGAGAGCCATACCTGTCCTCTCGCCCTAACAAACTCCGAAACCTTAGGCGCTATCATCAGACAGCGTACAGGGTTGGACGGATGGTGCAGTGATGCGCATCACAGACGATTGCCGGAATGGACGCTACGTTTCGCTGAGCTTTATACGAACGCGGCCAATGGCCAAGCAAGCATCTTACGCTCGCCGTTTGCGAATCGATCTCAAATCGAAAAATGAGGTGGAACTGTTTAAATGGTTTCTGGCATGCCTGCTTTTCGGAAAGCCGATTCAGAGGGAGATTGCAGAGCAAGCCTATCGCGAACTCGTGGTGGCGCGGCTTACGAGTCCTACGGCAGTCTTGCGGGCAGGATGGGACAAGCTCGTCCTGCTGTTGGATCGGGCTCACTACGTCAGGTACGATTTTTCCACGGCAACGAAGCTTCTTGAGGTTTCCCGGGAGCTGAAGCGCCGTTACGGTACCCTAACGAACCTCCTTGCCCAGGCCAAGACTGCGCCCGAACTCTCGGGCAAGCTTCAGAACTTTAAGCATATCGGACCTGTAACGGCGCGTATCTTCCTTCGTGAAATCCGCCCGATTTGGTATCGCCGCGCGGCGTTGAATGAGCACACTTAACTGGAGACGTTCGGAGGCTGCGGTGCAATCTGTTCCCTCAGATCGAATCGCGCGATCTCCATACATTGTCGCGCCTGATTCCATCTGGTCCGGGTGTGGAAGCCGGTACAAAGCTTCTTCATTTTTTTAGCGATGCCTAAGGCATAGACCCCGTCGGCAAGAGAAGCATGGCACCGGCGAATCAGCGTTGGGTACAGGCGCAGACCTTGTGGAATCCTGTCTGCCATCTCGATCACGTAGATGAACGATTGGTCATTGCGCTCAATTGTGTCAACCGCATAATCGTCGACAAAATTGCCGGCACCGTACAGAATTGGCCGGTCTTTGTAGAACTCGATCCCGCGGAAAACGTGGCTTGAGTGACCAAAAATGATGTCTGCCCCCGCTTCGATAAGTGCACGAGCGAAAATGACATGTTCTTGAGGAGGACGGTAACCCCAATTGGATCCCCAGTGAGCGGACACAATCAACAAGTCCACAGCTAGCCTGCTTTCTCGAACGATGTCCAGCAGCTTTGCCGCCCGCGGATCACGTAGGTCTGTAGGGACATAGAAAACGCCAGGCTGGGCTGAAGTCGCTTCCCAATCGGGCTCGTTGTCGGTGAAAGCAAGCAGTCCGAGCTTTCGCCCACACACTTCGGCTGTGGCAACACGCGATGCTTGTGCATGGTTCAGCCCCGCTCCGCTGTGGATGATTCCGGCTCGATCCAGTATCTCAAGCATCTCGCACAACGCGTCATATCCGTAATCAAGGACGTGATTATTAGCCAGAGAAACGGCGTTCATCTGGGCGGTTTCGAGCACTGCGATGTTCTTTGCAGCCGATCGAAAGTGAAAGGGCTTGGGATACGCAGACCACGGAGTCCCTCGATTCGAAATAACACATTCGAGGTTACAGAACCGCCAGTCCGCGCTACGCAGAATCGGAAGCGTATCTCCCCACGGGTGCTCAGGCGGTGCATTTTTCAGGACTTCGTTCACTAGACGCCCCAGCATGCAGTCGCCGAGCAACACTAAATTGAGAGGTCTTCTGCTCACACCTCCGGAGGCCGACGTGCTCCGTTGATCATCGGGCGGGTCCGTTTCGGCGATATTCAAGAGTCATGCCTCCCTCTGTTCTTACGAGAGTGCGGCGTGAGTCGGGGGTATCACGGTCATTCGGCGCGAGCAGTCACTCGTCTAGCCTCTTTGTCCGGCCGTGACAACCTCTCTCCGATGAGCGATACGACCGAGACGACCGTTACGTTTGCGGCGTCTATGTCAGAGCGCAAAGGAACTGTGTCTGTGCAAAATATGCGCTTCACACCGAGGGACCATAACTGCGGCCACGACGATCCCGTGAAGAGACCGTGGGTGACCAGGATGTAAATCTCTTGAACGCCGGCTGCCTTCAGTTTTTCGCAAGCAGAGACCAGGGTCTCACCCGTGTCAATCATGTCGTCGACAATCGCGACCCTGGCCCCGACTGCGCCGACGGGGCCGTGATGGATAATTCCTTTTTCAGTCCTTTTTTTTTCAAAGTATGGCGTCACGCCTGTCGGCACCCCAGCCGCTCTCTTCACGGCCTCGCAACGGCCAATTGCTCCGCTATCGGGTGCCACAATCGTCGCATCTGTCAGTCGATGCTTCTGAATGACTTCGGCAAACAGGTTGGCCGTCGACAAGGAGAACAGTGGGATGGGAAATAACTCCTTGTCGCGTTCACTATGCACATCGACGGTCAGTACCTGGTCGATTCCGGAACCCTTAAGGAGCGCTCCAACCCACGCCGTCCCCAAGCTTTCTGCGGGCTTGACTTTGTCCTGCCTGCTGTAGGCAAGATAAGGAAGCAGGGCCGTGACCTTATCCGCTCCTTCTTTCTTGAGGGTATGCGCGAGCAGCATTACCGAAAGCAAGCATTCGTCCGGGGGAGCGATTGTTCCCAATATCACGCAATGTTCGCCGGATACAGAGCCCTCGACGCTCGCGTACAATTCTTGATTGTGGAAGCGGCGCACGGTAAATCCGCCCGCTTGTACGGAAGCAATGGCCCGCAGCTGCCGGGCGATGTTCTCATAGGCCGAAAAGCCAAACAGAATCATAGGCATTGCTCAATCGCTGGCCCTCGGCGTGGGCGCGCCCCATGCCTGCTCCGTCAGCTCAAGCCGCCGTGCCTTTTGCCGCTTCCTGAATTCCCTGTTTGGGAACGATGCGCACAGTGCTGGCCTGAGGCCCTTTTTCTCCCAGCTCTTCAACAAACCTGACAGTCGCCCCCACCTTTAGACGGAGAAAACCTTGGCCAAGAACGCTGTTCTTGTGAAAATAGATTTCGCGTCCGTCTTCCGAAACCAGAAATCCGTAACCCTCGCGCGGAAAAATCTGGCTGACGCGAGCCTCCGGAAGCGGAGCGTGAGTCTTGATGTCGCCCCTCTGGCGGCGAGCGTAATCCTGCAAACGACGGCCCGCCGCTTTGAACGCATCACTGATTGCGATCCGAAGATCCTTATGCGGGATCTGTGTTTCCACATTCTTCTGAAGGTCCCGTTTGCCCGATTGCCGAGCCTGACCGCTTAGGCTTGGTTCTCGCTTCACTACAATCTCGCCCTGCGGCACGGTCAGATCAATTCGGACGTGATACGGGCTTCCCTTCTTGTGGTGGCGATGCGGAATTTCAATCATCACGCGGCATCCCATCAGTTGACTGTAAAGGGCGTCGAGCTTAGCTGCACCGGCGCGAACCAATTCTTCTATTTCTTCCGACGGCTTCATATTTCGGAATGTAATCTGCAGTTCCGATTTCATGGCGGTACCTCCCCCTCGTATTACAGTTCGGACGATTGCCTCAGTGCTAGCCCACTCCCTTTGTAATCTTTTTGCTGGCCGTTCCGCAATCTCCCCAGAATCCCCATTGGCCGCTCGCGCCACACGCCGTCTTCTTCATACTTCAGCGTGTAAACGTGGAGCAAACGCCATCCCGCATCGAGGAGGCGATTGACTTCTTCCCGGCCGCGGGCTTCCAGGTTGTGCCCCACGACTTCGACGACGTCCAGTTGCCAAAGGGGCAGTCTATCGACGAGGCCGATTGGCAACTCATCTCGTACTTGTTCGCTATGCGCTTTTCGCTTGGCCATGGTGGCCTCATGTCGCGCGGAATGCCTAATTACACAAAGCAAGTCGAACGCTTCTTCTCATTCCCTTATGTATAAGACTTTTATTACAGGGTCTGTGATCCCAGTCACGTGCCAGAAGATCATTCCATCGGCATCTCGTGAGCCGGTGTGCGGCCGGTCTTCGGTTCGGGCACTTCGGTGAGTGTTGCCTCGGTTAGCAGAAGCACGCCAGCCACGGAGACCGCATTCTCGAGCGCCGTTCGAACCACCTTGGTCGGATCGATGATGCCCGCCGCAACCATATCCACGTATTCGCCTTTTGAGGCATCAAGTCCGTAATTCCCAGTCCCATTGCGCATCCGGTCGGCTACCACGCCGCCGTCAAGATTCGAATTCTCGGCAATCTGGCGTGTCGGAGCTTCGAGTGCACGCTTGAGAATAAGCAGTCCGGTTCGTTCGTCCCCGGAGCATTCACTCTCCGCGCGCTGTACGGCATCAATAGCGCGCAGCAAAACGAGTCCGCCGCCGGGCACAATTCCTTCCGCCATCGCAGCCTTGGTCGCGCTGATGGCGTCCTCGAACGCCTCTTTGTGATTTTTCATCTCGGTTTCGGAAGGAGCACCCACGCGAATAACAGCGACTCCGCCGGACAGCTTGGCGAGCCGCTCTTGCAATTTCTCCTTATCATAATCGGAGGTGCTCTGCTCGATCTGCTTGCGAATCTCGTTGCACCGGCCCTCAATGGCACTCTTTAAACCAGCGCCTTGGACAATCGTCGTTTTTTCCCGGTCGATGATCACTCGCTTAGCCTTGCCGAGTTCGTCGAGTTGGAGGTTTTCGATCTTGAGGCCCAGCTCCTCTGCCAGTACCTTGCCTCCCGTCAATATGGCGATGTCCTGAAGAATCTCCTTTCGCCGGTCGCCAAACCCCGGAGCTTTCACTGCTGCCGAGATGAGCACGCCCCGAACCTTATTGACGACCAGCGTGGCGAGAGCTTCCCCTTCGACATCTTCGGCGATTACCAAAAGGGGCCGAGCGGATTTAGCGACCTGTTCGAGGAAAGGAAGGAAATCCTGAAGGCTCGCGATCTTCTTCTCGTGAATGAGAATGAGCGGATCTTCGAGAACTACTTCCATTTTCTCGGGGTCGGTCACGAAATAAGCAGAAAGGTAGCCGCGATCAAACTGCATGCCTTCGACTACTTCTAGGGCTGTTTCCGTCCCTTTGGCCTCTTCGAGTGTGACCACGCCATCCTTTCCGACTTTTTCCATCGCGTCTGCGACCAATTCGCCAATCGCCGTGTCGTTGTGGGCAGACACGGTTGCGATTTGAGCCTTCTCGCGACGGCTGGCAACCGGACGGGAAAGCGCTTGTATTGCTTGGACAGCGACTCGAAGGCCTCGATCGAGTCCGCGCTTCAATTCAACCGCGCTCGCTCCCGCGGCAACGTTGTGCAATCCCTCGGCGAAAATCGCGTGCGCCAGGATTGCTGAAGTGCTCGTGCCATCGCCGACTGCATCTCCGGTGCGCTCTGCCGCCTCTCGAATCATCTTGGCGCCGAGGTTCTCCTCGGGGTCTTCCAGTTCAATTTCCTTCGCGATTGTGACGCCGTCATTGCAAACGATGGGGCGGCCCCACTTCTTCTCGATCAGAACGCACTTCGACTTGGGGCCAAGCGTAACTCGAACGGCATCGGTCAGCGCGGTTGCGCCTTTCAGGACTTTCTCCCGCGCCGCAGACTTGAACAGCAAACGCTTAGAAGGCATCGCCATCTCTCCCTTTCGTGGACGACAAAGAAATCCATGAAGAACTTCTCAGCCACATCGGGCCCTCGGCCACCGAGACATACTTATAGATCTCCGGCGGCGTCCTTGATGCGCATCTAATGCCCAAAATTCCCCACGAGTTCTACTTGCGACAGGATGTGCCCTTTCATCGCCCGCTCGAGCTCGCCCTTGCTGACTCCGGGTTCGAGATTCATTTTGGAGTCCAGGGCGTAGAGCTTGAAAAAATAGCGGTGAACGGTGCCCCTCGGCGGGCACGGCCCGTTGTAACCTAGCTTTCCGAAATCGTTGCGCCCTTGACGCGCGCCGCCGCGTAGCTCGCGATCCTTCGGCACTCCCTCGCGCAATTCTCGTGTTTCGGCGGGAAGATCATAGATAACCCAATGGACCCAAGTGCCGCCGGGGGCGTCTGGGTCGTCCATCACTAAGGCGAGGGCCTCCGTTCCCTTCGGGGGATCAGTCCAAGTCAGTGCCGGAGAGACGTCGGACCCGTCGCAGGTGAACTTTTTCGGAACTGCGCTTCCTCGAAATGCCGATGTGGTCAATCGAAATGACATTATTAAGATCTCCCAAATTGACTCTGTTCGTTGGTGCCCAGTCGCCAGAACTCTTTGCCCTGCCCCTAAGGGTGGCGCAGAGACCTCTCAAACGTTGTGACGTGCATCACAAAATCGCGTGATAGCAGTCACGCCGTCCGCCATTTCCTGAGTCTATCTTTCAAGCAGACTGGTCGGCATCCGATCATGTGTCTATTGGCGGAAAGGATGGGACAACATGGAGAACCAATACACGTACCGGGTCAATGCGTCCTCAACGACTATTCGCAGTGGCCTCGTCGCTGCCAGTGGGATTGAGCCCTCAATCGAGTTTAGTGCTCCTCCCGAGTTCCAGGGAAAGCCTGGCTGCTGGACACCAGAACATTTTCTAATTGCAGCCGTGGCAGGCTGCTTCGTCAGCACCTTTTCTGGAATGGCCCATATTTCCAAACTCGATTTTCTCTTGCTCGATTTGGAAGTCGAAGGGACCCTTGAGAGAGAAGAGGGAGGCTGGCGGTTCACTCAGTTCAACCTGCGTCCTCGACTGAAAATCGATCTTCAGAAGGACCGCGACCGCGCCATTCGCCTTCTCGAGAAGGCCGAAAAGACGTGTCTTGTAGCGCGCTCGCTCAACAGCCGGATTGTGTTGAAGCCTGAGGTGTTGATCGAAGAGCCCCTTCTACAAGGAGCGGAGATAAGCATCGATCCATAGTCGTCAGCGGATTTAGTTCATCACCTCTTTGCGTCAGTCGTTTTTGATGGCGAAATGGATGCGCGAATAGCGGAGACTCAAAAGCCCCTCCCCGAGAATGGGTCAACGAGTCGGAGGAAGCATAGTGGCTTGGCAGACGATCGCAAAGTCGACGCGGGACTGGGCAGTCGCCCCGAACCTCGGGGACTATGACGAGGCGCGGAGAACATTCTCCTGGGAATGCGCTCTCCGGGAACTCGACGGTCTTCCTGAAGGAAAGGGACTCAATATTGCCCACGAAGCCGTCGACCGCCACGCGAACAGCCCGCATCGCGATCACCTGGCCTTCCGATGGCTCGGCAAGAATGGCGAGGTGGAGGATTACACGTACCTCCAACTCCAAATACTCACAAGCCGCTTTGCGAATGTGCTCCAGAATCTTGGAGTGAAGAAGGGAGACCGTGTCTACGTCCTGGCCGGGCGGATTCCGGAACTCTATATTGCCGCCCTTGGAACACTGAAACACCGAGCTGTTTTTTGCCCCCTCTTCTCAGCGTTCGGCCCGGAGCCAATTCGCGCGCGTCTCACCATCGGTCAAGCCAAGGTTCTCCTCACCACGCAAATGCTGTATGAGCGGAAGGTGAAATCGATTCGATCTTCCGTGCCTTCTCTAGAGCACATTTTGCTGATAGGAGATGACCGACAGCCGACGAACGTGCCAAGCACAGTGGACTATCGCCGTTTGATGGAGCAGGCGGATGACAGCTACGTTATCCAGCCGACAGACCCGGAGGATGTTGCTCTCCTTCACTTCACAAGTGGAACCACGGGTACTCCGAAAGGAGCGGTTCACGTTCATGGGGCGGTTATTGCGCACCACATCACTGGCAAACTTGCGCTCGATTTTCACAACGATGACATCTTTTGGTGTACCGCCGATCCTGGCTGGGTGACAGGAACGTCCTATGGCATCGTGGCGCCACTGACGAACGGTATTGCCAGCATCATCGACGAAGGAGACTTCGACGCGGAGCGTTGGTATGGAATTCTCCAGTCTCAGAAGGTTACGGTGTGGTATTCGGCTCCGACCGCGATTCGAATGCTGATGAAGGCGGGCCCTGAAATAGTCCGGAAATATGATCTGCACTCTCTTCGCTTCCTGTCGAGCGTTGGTGAGCCACTGAATCCGGAGGCCGTCGTCTGGAGCAAGGAGGTTTACGGGCTCCCATTTCATGACAATTGGTGGCAGACGGAAACCGGTGGCATTATGATCGCCAACTTCGCGGCAATGGATATTCGGCCCGGGTCGATGGGCCGTCCTTTGCCCGGCATCGAAGCGGCGATCGTGCGTCAAACTGAGGATGGCACCGTGGAAGAGATCCGCGAATCAGATGTCCAGGGTGAACTGGCTCTTCGTCCGGGCTGGCCGTCCATGTTCCGCGCGTACTGGGGAGAATCCGAGCGTTACAAAAAGTGCTTCGCCGGCGGATTCTACCTAACGGGTGACTTGGCCAAGCGCGACCAGGATGGCTATTTTTGGTTCATCGGAAGGAAGGATGATGTAATCAAGACCTCAGGCCATCTCATTGGGCCATTCGAAGTGGAGAGTATTTTGATGGAACACAAGGCCGTGGCGGAGTCGGGCGTCATCGGGAAGCCCGATCCGATAGCGCTCGAGATCGTGAAAGCCTTTGTCGTTCTCCGCCAGGGTTTCGAGCCAACGGAGAACCTGCGCCGCGAATTGCTGGCATTCGCAAGGACGAAATTGGGAGCGGTCGTCGCTCCGAAAGAGATTGAATTTGTTGCCTCCGTTCCTAGGACACGCAGCGGCAAAATCATGCGCCGCTTGCTGAAGGCGCGAGAGCTCGGTCTGCCCGAGGGCGATCTCTCGACATTGGAAACAAACTAAATGTGCGCCACCACCCTTTCGCAACGCCCGCCAGTCGACCGGGAGCACGCCTTGTTCCTGCTGCAAGAGATGCTGCGCGTCCGCCGGTTCGAAGAGAAAGCGGCAGAGATGTACAGCCTCCAGAAAATCCACGGCTTCCTTCACCTCTATATTGGTGAGGAAGCGACCGGCATAGGGGCGATGCAGGCTTTCTCTCCCGACGATGCGATTGTGGCGACGTATCGAGAGCATGGCCACGCGCTGGCCCGCGGCATTCCCGCCCGCGTCTTGATGGCCGAGATGTTTGGGAAAGTCACTGGATGCAGCCGTGGACACGGCGGCTCGATGCACTTTTTCGATGCGAGCAAGCGCTTCTACGGCGGTTACGCGATCGTAGGAGGTGGCTTGCCGATCGCCGTCGGCCTCGCCCTGGCTGACAAGCTGCAAAATCGCAGCAGAATCACTGCTTGCTTCTTCGGAGACGGAGCAGTTGCTGAAGGCGAGTTTCACGAATCACTGAACCTTGCCGCGCTCTGGAAGCTCCCTGTCGTTTTTCTCTGCGAGAACAACCTCTATGCGATGGGCACCGCGCTAGCGCGCCATCAGGCTCAGACGGATATCAGTCGCAAAGCTGGTTCGTATGGCATGGCTTCGAATGCCGTGGACGGAATGGATGTTCTCGCAGCCGAAGCAGCCGTGAGGCAAGCCGCACAGTCCGTGCGAACCGGAAACGGGCCCTTTCTCTTGGAGCTTCGAACCTATCGATTCCGCGCTCATTCGATGGCCGATCCGGACTTGTATCGCACGAAAGCGGAAATCGAGGAGTGGAAGAAGCGCGATCCGATCGTGCTCTTCCAATCTCGCCTCCGGGAATGGGGATTCTTGGAAGATTCTGATCTGGAACGCATCGAAACGAAGATCGGCGCGGAGATTGACGATGCCGTCCAGTTCGCGGAGGATAGCGCCCCGGAACCGATCGAATACCTGCTGAAGGATGTCGAGGGGCAAGTAACAACGTGACCAAGATGACTTATCGCGAAGCCGCGCGGGCAGCCATGCGCAAAGCCCTTCGCGAAGATCCTCGCGTTTTTCTAATGGGCGAGGATGTCGGCGGTTACGGTGGGGCATTTGCAGTTAGTCTCGGCCTGCTCAAGGAGTTCGGGCCCGAACGGATTCGGGATGCGCCACTTTCGGAATCGGCTTTTGTGGGTGCGGGAATCGGGGCCGCGCTTGGCGGGATGCGTCCAATTGTCGAGATCATGACCGTGAATTTCAGCATGCTGGCCATGGATCAGATTCTGAATAATGCTGCGGCTTTGCGGCACATGTCGGGCGGGCAGTTCAACGTGCCGCTCGTCGTGCGCATCGCCACCGGCGGCGGGCGCCAGATGGCGGCGCAACATTCTCACAGTCTGGAAGGCTGGTACGCGCA
The DNA here is from genome assembly GCA_963715685.1 of uncultured Acidobacteriota bacterium. GTDB lineage: Bacteria > Acidobacteriota > Terriglobia > Acidiferrales > UBA7541 > Palsa-295. The sequence continues at coordinate 1,358,777 of OY970264.1, forward strand.
CATCCCGGGAATCAAGGTCCTGACGCCGGCGACCGCGGCCGACGCATACGGCATGTTGCTGGCTGCCCTTCGCGAACCGGACCCTGTTTTCATCTTCGAGCACGCCACTTTGTATCCGCTGGAAGGCGAAGTCGACGAGGCAGTCCAACTCATGGATATCACGCATGCGTCTGTAACTCGCCCGGGAAGGGACGTCACCCTGATCACATACGGCGGAACGCTCGGCAAGACAATGCAGGCAGCCGATCGCCTGGTCCAGGAAGGCATCGATGCAGAAGTCATCGATCTTCGATCGCTGCGCCCTCTCGATGCACCGACAATTTTGGCTTCCGTCGCAAGGACGCACCGGGCGGTGGTGATTGATGAAGGTTGGCGCACAGGGAGCTTCTCCGCCGAAGTCAGTGCCCAGATCATTGAAAATGCCTTCGATGATCTCGACGCGCCCGTGGCGCGCGTTTGCAGCGCTGAAGTGCCTATGCCCTATGCGAAGCATCTTGAGACGGCGGCCCTGCCTAAGGTTGAGGAAATCGTGGACGCGGCCCGGGAGATGACCGTTCGCCATGGCTGAGTTCGTCATGCCGCAGCTCGGCGCAGACATGAGCGCAGGCAAGCTTTTGGGCTGGCGCAAAAATGTCGGAGAGAGCGTCAGTCGAGGGGACATTATTGCCGATGTCGAGACGGACAAAGCGGATATTGAGGTAGAAGTCTTCACAAGCGGTGTCATCGAAAAAATCCTCGTCCAGCCCGGAGAGAGGGTGCCCGTCGGAACGGTTCTAGCCATCATCCACCGGGAAGGCGAGGTCCCTAAAGTTGAAACTCCCGCTGCTCCAAGAGTTGCGCCGAGCGAAGCGGCTCCCGCAAGGCCGGCGGCCGCGGTGATGCCTGTACTCCCTTCTGTAACAGCAGCCGAGCCGGGACGAGTACATGTCTCGCCAGTGGCCAGAAAGGCGGCGGCTGAACTCGGAATTGACCTGGCTTCCTTGGCCGGAACCGGGCCCGGTGGCCGAATCACTTTGGAAGATGTCCAGAAGGCGGCGCAGGCTAAAGCAGTACAACCCGCGCCCAGCCCGGAGTTGGATCGCCGGACACGGATGCGGCAGGCGATCGCCGCGGCGATGGCGAGATCGAAGCGCGAAATCCCGCACTACTACTTGAGTACGACAATCGACATGAGCCGCGTCATGGCTTGGCTTACGCAAGAAAATCTGAAGCGTTCCATCGAAGATCGGCTACTGTACGGCGTACTTCTTCTTAAGGCGGTGGCCTTGGCGCTGCACGACGTTGCCGAGTTGAATTCCGTGTGGAGCGCAGGGAAGGCCGTCCAGTTAACCGATATACATGTAGGGGTAGCCATTTCTTTGAGAGGCGGCGGACTCGTCGCTCCGGCTCTGCATAATACCGACCGCCGGAGTCTGGACGAACTCATGAAGGACTTCCGCGATCTTGTTCAGCGGGCGCGGTCCGGATCCTTGCGGAGTTCGGAACTGAGCGACCCGACAATCACGGTTACTAGCCTTGGAGAGCAGGGTGTCGAGGCCGTCTTCGGCATCATCTATCCTCCTCAAGTCGCACTGGTGGGCTTCGGCAAGATCACGGATCGTCCCTGGTCATCGGAAGGTCAGATTGTCTCTCGGCCCGTTGTCACGGCCACATTGTCTGGGGATCATCGCGTTAGCGACGGCCATCGTGGCGGCATCTTTCTCGCCGCCGTCGACAGGCTCTTGCAAGAACCGGAGAAGCTATGACGAAGGACGAGATCAAAGAAGCGGTTCTTCGCGTCCTTGGTCAAATTGCTCCGGAGGCCGACTTGTCGCAAGTTAAGCCGAAACTGAGAATTCGCGACCAGTTCGACATCGATTCCATGGACCTCTTGAACTTCGTCATTGGGCTTCACAAGGAATTCAAAGTAGAAATCCCCGAAGCGGATTACCCCAAGATGGCTACCTTGGACGGCTGCGTCGACTACCTTGCATCTCATCGTGGTGTTTAAAGCTTCTCGCGTAGCTGCCGCGTTACGTAGAGCGAAAAAACTGTTTTCGGAACACCAAAGAAAGCTTATCTCAACCCCACGTCTTCAGCTGGATTTCAAATCTCCACGCCCCGACCACTCAATTTCTGGTGTTCTGGCTTGGTCGGATGGATGCTGATTGTGCCGAACGCCGAAGTTGACTACGAGAGATGAGGCAGGCCGAGGTGCAGTAATTCGGTCATCTCGCTTGCGGTCACAGTTGCTCGCTCGCCGGTGTCTAAATGGATGGTCGCCTGCCGCCCGAACGTTCGCCCCTCGACCGCGCCTGAGCCTTTGACCACGAAATAGATCGAGTTATCATCGAGTGGCAGAGCGGCGCCGGCATCCAACCGGTAGAACGCGATTCGCGTGCCTCGTTCCGAAAATTCACCCATCAGTTTGCGACTGACGCCGGGCTGTCTCGCAACAGGTATCCAGTCGAATTTCTCCGGGTCCATAAACACGGGACGGAGGTAGCGCTCTCCCGGATACACGAGCGGCCGCCCGTTCACCTGCTCCCACACCGCTTCGTATGCGTCCTTGTTGATTTTGCCGCCATCCGCCTTGAGCCGCGTGTACACGCCCTTCGCAAACATGCCTGATTTTGCTAGCTCGGCAGCCGCCTTTTCGTACTGTTCCGCAAAAATGTAGCCGCTGCCGCTGGCGCCGCCGAACTGCAAAACCAGCGTCAGACTGTGCGACGCGCAAGTTTGCGGGCCGTAGTGCGTGCCCTCTGGAAAGTATGCGATCGAGCCCGGCTTCATCACGCCGTCGGCAGCGAAATCGAAATCGCCCTCGAGCTGAAAACGCACCTGATCGAAATTGTGGCGGTGCCGCGGCGAGTAGTAGGTGGGCACGGAACCCAGTTGCAGCGAAAAGTTTCCTGGGGTTCCCGGCTTGCCAGTCAGGAGCCGCCGCGAACGAAAAATTCCCTCGCGCACGTGCTGGCGCTCAATCATCGGGACGCTCTCAAGATCTATTACTTGGGCCATCGAAATCTTTCCTTCTTACGAGCCGGCCAGTCGAGATTGGAATTCACGCATGGCGGATACGCATGTGTTTATCAGAGGTCACCTCGCGAAATCAATGCCATCAGTTTCGCCGGTGCGCGCTTCGCGGCGATTTCCGCACGGGCGAGTTCCGCCCGGTGTGGGCGGGTTTCGACTTTTCGCCGCCAGTACGAAGGTACCGAAACCGAGTGTCCCAATATGGAACCGACGACCTATCGACCAGGACGGCGGTCCCACATAGCCTAGCTTGGGCGCGCAAAACGCACGCGGGGAAAAATGCAGACCCTTCTCCAAGTTACAGATTTGTCGATCTCTTACCGCTCCGCCTCCACGAGCGTCCATCACGTCGCCGTGAGCCGCGCCAATTTCGAGATTGCGCCGGGCGAGGTCTTGGGGCTCATGGGGGAATCGGGGTGCGGGAAGACGAGCCTCGCGCTTGCGATGCTGGGGCTGCTTTTGAGGGACGAGGCGGGCGTGACGGGTTCGATCACTTTTCGAGGAGAAAACCTGCTCGCGATGGGCGAAAAGGCCCTCCAACGGATTCGGGGCGCGGGAATTTCGATGGTGTACCAGGAGCCGGGAATTGCGCTCAGTCCCGTGATGCGCGTCGGAATGCAGATCGCGGAGGTTGCGCACGCGCATCAGCAGTGGGACTGGAAGAAATGCCGCGATGAGACGCATTCGATGCTCGCCCGCGTGGGTCTGACGCCGACGGAGCGGATTTTTTCGGCCTATCCGCACCAATTGAGCGGAGGACAGCTCCAGCGCGTCGTGCTGGCGCAGGCGCTGATTTGCGGGCCGGCGCTCGTGATCGCCGATGAGCCCACGGCGTCGCTCGACGCGCGCAGCCAAGCCGATTTCATCGCACTATTGCGCGAACTGAAGCAGGGCCTACGCATTTCCCTTCTACTCATCAGCCACACGCCGGAAATTCAGGCGAGTCTGGCCGATCGGATCATTGTGATGAAGGACGGCGAAATCGTCGAAGAGGGAAGCTTTGACCGCGTGTATTGGAATCCGGTTCATCCCTACACGAGGACTTTGTTGCGGAGAGACCGCGAGACGACGCGAGTGCATTCCGAGCGAGAACACGCGGCGGATGGTGAGCTCGTTTGGTGGCGGGAAAGACTCTGAAGATGGACTCTGGAACACAATTCGGGGCTGGCGGCGCGGAATCGCTGGTGCGGATCGAGCGCCTGACCAAGTGGTATGTGCAGCGGCGCGCGTTGACGCGCGCGGAATTCACCGTGCACGCACTCGATGACGTAAACCTGACCATCTATCCGGGCGCCACGCTTGCGCTCGTAGGCGAATCGGGCGCCGGGAAATCAACTCTTGGCAGGTGCCTCGCGCTGCTCGAGAAGCCGACTTCGGGAGAGATCTGGTTCGAAGGCAAGGACCTGCTGAAGCTTGATCGGAAAGAGGTGTTCCCGATTCGCCGCCAAATTCAGATGATTTTTCAGGACTCAGCCTCGGCGCTGAATCCGACCATGAACGCCGGTGAAATAATCGCGGAGCCGCTCGCCATTCATGGGGAGGGTACGAAGGCGCAGCGTCGCGAGCGGGCAAGGGAACTGATGGAACAGGTCGGCTTGCCAGTCAGCGCTAAGGATAAGCGGCCCCTCGAATTCAGCGGCGGGCAACGGCAGCGTCTCGCGATCGCGAGGGCGCTGGCGCTCGAACCGAAACTGCTCATTCTCGACGAAGCCTTGTCCAGTCTCGATCTCGCGAACCAAGAATTGATCCTGAAGCTGTTGGCCGATTTGCAGGTGGCGCACTCGCTCACGTACCTGCACATTTCTCACGACCTGCGGTTGGTGTCCGAGTTCGCCGATGAAGTTGCGGTGATGCACGATCGAAGGATCGTGGAGCAGCAGCCGGCGGCCGAACTCTTCATACGCCCGCGAAGCCGCTACACCCAAGGACTACTTGCCGCGATGCCGTCGCTCGAATCCATATGCGATGGACGGCTGGCTTAGGAAACCGTGATCAAATTCGCCACAAAACGGCTGATCCACGCGACGCTGCTGCTGATCGCCGTGTCATTCTTCTCGTTCGCGTTGTTGCAACTCGCGCCGGGCGATTTTTTCGATGAGATGCGGCTCAATCCCCAGGTGTCGATGCAGACCGTCAACACTCTTCGCACCGAATATGGTCTGGACCAGCCGTTGCCGATACGCTATGAGCGCTGGCTGCGATCCGTGCTGAAGGGCCACCTTGGATTCTCGCTTGCGTCGAACAGCCCGGTTGCGCCGCTGCTCCGCAAACGCGCTCGCTACACGCTGCTGCTGTCGGGCACGGCGACCGCACTGGCGTGGATGCTGGCGCTGCCGATCGGAATCTGGGCCGCTGTGAAACGCGGAGGATGGGCGGACCGCATCTGGGGACTGGCCACGTCTACGATTCTGACGGTCCCAGACTTGGTGCTATTCCTCGCGCTGCTCCTTCTGGCGGTGCGCACCGGGTGGTTTCCGACCGGGGGAATGGTATCGGCGGATATCGATGATCTCGATGCATGGGGCAAAGCGAAGGACATTGCGTTCCATCTGATGCTGCCCTCACTGGGCCTGGCGCTGGCCACCATGCCGGTGCTGATCCGGCACATTCGAGCGTCGATGATCGAAGTGCTCGAATCGCCGTTCCTCCGAGCCACGCGAGGCCACGGCATCCCTCGCGCGCGCCTGGTGTTCAGGTATGCGCTTCCGGCGGCGTCGAATCCGCTGATTTCGCTTTTCGGGTTTTCGGTGGCCACGATGCTGAGCGCCTCGGCGCTCGCAGAAGTCGTCCTGAGCTGGCCGGGGCTCGGACCGCTGCTCGTGGAATCGATTCTTTCGAGAGACGTTTTCGTGGTGGTCGCGATCGTGATGCTATCGTCCGTGTTTCTGGTGGCCGGGAATTTGATTGCGGATTTGCTGCTCTTCGCGATCGATCCGCGGATCCGAACGGAGTGACCGAGTGACGAAGCAGCACAAACTATGGGGCGCACTGATTTTGCTGGCGATATTTCATTGCCTGATTCTCTTCGCCGGCTTTTTCGCGCCATGCGATTTCAAGACACAGAATCGCGATCTACCGTTCGCGCCTCCGGCACGTGTGCATTTCGTGGATACGCAGGGAAGATTTCACGCGCGGCCGTTCGTCTATGGCTTGAAGAGCGATCTCACCGATCCCAGCGGGTACGTAACAGATCCGGCCGAGATATATCCAGTTCAATTCTTCGTGCGCGGTTCGCGCTACAAGTTTGCCGGGCTATTCGATGCGCACCTGCACCTTTTCGGAGTCGAAAGGTCCGGCCCGATTTTCCTGATGGGTAGCGACGGCTACGGGCGCGACCAGTTCTCGCGATTCCTCTACGGTGGACAGATTTCCTTGTTGGCCGGGCTCCTCGCGGCTGCGCTTTCGTTGGCGCTGGGGACCGTGTTGGGAGCGCTTTCGGGATTTTATGGCGGCTGGATCGATGCCGCGCTCATGCGCGGCGGAGAACTCTTCCTCGCGCTACCGTGGCTTTATCTGCTATTTGCCGTGCGCGCCGCGATGCCACTGCACGTCGCCGAGTGGCAGGTCTTTCTGCTGCTGATCACGGTAATTGGTTTAATCGGGTGGGCGCGGCCGGCACGGTTGATCCGCGGCGTGGTTTTGAGCGCCAAGGAACGAAATTTTGTGCTCGCGGCAAAAGGCTTCGGCGCCTCGGACGCGTACGTGCTGTACCGGCACGTGCTGCCGCAGACGTACGGCGTGATCCTCACGCAGATGACGCTGCTCATTCCGCAGTATGTGCTGGCCGAGGTCACGCTGAGTTTCCTTGGTCTAGGTGTCGGTGAGCCGATGCCCAGCTGGGGGACCCTCCTGGCCGCTTTGCAGCAGTACTACGTTCTTACTTCCTATTGGTGGATGTTCCTGCCCACACTGGTTCTAATCCCTCTGTTTCTAGCCTACTACGCGGCGGCCGATGCTTTACAGGAACGCCTGAAATCCGTGCCGCTGTAAATATCAGGAATTGCTTGTTGCGAGTCGTTTCGGTCACCGACGCGTTTGATGCAACGGTTTCATGCCGGCCGTACCGCGAGGGACTGCCTTTCGACGAAGCGGAACGCCGGCTGATGCAGGCCAGGGGTACGCAGTTCGACGCCGCCGTCGTCTATAGCTTCCTTCTGTTGGCTCGAGCGGAAATGGCGTCCGTATTTGCCGCCGCGCGTACATTGATCTCGACCATTTTCTAGCGCTGCTTCCCGCTGGCGATCGGAACATCGGCTTTGCCGCGCTACACTTGAAGTGCGGGCCAGGGCGAAGGCTCGTGCGCTTCGGAACCGTACGGCCACAATTCTGCGCCTCTGCGTTGACACCTAGGCCGCCTGCCACCTAGAATCGCGGCCACGCGGGACGCACGACAGAGTCTGCTGAAGCAGCAGTTCACGTCCCTGCCGGAGACCAGCCATCGCGTCCGGAACCCCTAAACCCAAAGTTGCAATTGTGGATGACGACGCGGCCTTGCGTTCCAAAATTGCCTCTGCACTGCGATCAGACTTCGAGATCCTCGAGGGCGAGGACTACGAAGCGGCTGAAAAGCTACTGCAGGAGTCCGATCTCGACATTCTTCTCCTAGGACTACCTATCGCGTCGGGTGGCGTCCGCGAGTGCGTGAATCTCCTAAGCCGCCTCGACGGCAGCAACATCGATACGCTGGTTCTGGTTCTTAGCTCAGACGAAAAGAAAGCCACCGCTCTCAAGGTTATTGATGCCGGCTCCTACGATTACTTTATGAAGCCGGTGGATCTGGATGTGCTGCGCCACCTGCTCGAGCGCGCCGTTGAAAAATTGCGCATCCAGCGGGAAAACCGCATTCTGCGCGAGGAAATCAGCCGCAAGAACACGCTCGGCGATTTCATTGGCGCGACCGACGCGATGCACCATCTCTTCGATTCCATCAAGCGAATCGCGCGCGCAACGACCAACGTGGTCATTCGCGGCGAAAGCGGGGTTGGAAAGGAACTCGTCGCTCGGGCCATCCATGACCAGAGCCCGCGTCGTAGCCGCGCCTTCGTCAGCGTGAACTGCGCTGCTCTGCCGGAAACGCTGATGGAATCCGAGCTCTTCGGCTACGAGAAAGGAGCTTTTACCGGCGCCGTCGGGACGAAAGAGGGCCGGATCGAGGTGGCACATCAGGGCACGCTCTTCTTGGACGAGATTGCCACGCTGACTCTGCCGCTGCAGAGCAAACTTCTTCGCGTTCTCGAAGATCGCTCACTCACACGCCTAGGCGGGAAGAAGTCCATACGAGTTGATTTCAGGCTTATCAGCGCGACGAACGAAGACCTCGAGGAAATGACGCGCCAGGGCCGGTTTCGCGAGGACCTCTACTATCGCATTCACGTGGTGCCTATTTTCGTGCCGGCGCTGCGGGAACGTGTCGAAGATATTCCTGCGCTCGCGGAGTACTTCATCAGCGTCTATTGCGCAGCGAATAGCATTCCGGCCAAACGGATCGCGGACGACGCGTTATCGGCGCTGAAACGCTACCCTTGGCCCGGCAATGTCCGAGAACTTGAAAACTCAATTCAAAGGCTAGTGGTGATGACCGACGGCGATACGATCTCGTTGAATGATTTGCCACCCGAGATGATCCAGGTTTCCGGACGTGATTCGAAGGGCCGGTTTCGCTTACCCGCCGACGGAATCGACCTCGACAAGGAACTCGAAGCGTTCGAGCGGCGCTGGCTGCAGGAGGCGCTACAGCACGCGAAGCAAGCCAAGTCCGAGGCCGCCCGACTGCTGGGCGTTGATCGGAACCGCCTAAACTACCTCTGCCGGAAACACGGCCTTTAGATCCGCCGAAGCTGAAAGCGGGCATTGAACACCGTTAAAGAGAATCCAGACCCAGGAGGAGCCGACTTGCAGGAAACTCTTTCGAATGAGGGCCGGAAATGCTCCCCTGGAAGCATTGAAGGCGGGCCGGCTCTATGCAGAACGCTCCATCCGTTGAATAAATAAGCAGGCCGTTTAGAAAATCAACACGTCGAGCAGTTTTCCGTCCAGTTTCTGCCCGGCATCCTAGCCAGAAGCCCCATGTATTCAGTGGATTGAACCGTGGACGTGGCTGTGCGCCAGTTTGGTCTGCAGATTGCCTTAGCTCTCTACGAAGGCCGGAGAACTCAAATCGAAAAGGAGAAATGGAATGACCAAGACAGCGAAGCCGGTGGCAAAGGGAAAGACGCTCGGCGCAAAGAAGCTCGAGAAGAAGACCACGCTGGTGGTTCCCTTCGGCGTCAAGAGGTAAGTGTTGGACCGCATTTCCTGGCTGGTTTTCAGCCTGAGGATTTCATCTATAGGGTCCTAAGGTGTTTTCTGTTCCAGCGCCTAATGGCTTTAACATTTTTCTAGCGAGGCCGGGGCCATTAGCAGCTAGCCACAACAGATTGCGCGGATGGCAAAAGGGCGCCACAACGGGCGCCCTTTCTGTTTTGTTGCGGCTTCTGTCCAGTCATGAAGGCATCGCCCCAGTCCGCATCTGTTTCGAACTACCAGACTTGGGAGCGAAGCCAACGCCAGGCTCCCCGCGCTGCCTGCCACGCGACCGGGCGGGTTTTGCCGGCAATCTTGGCGGTTCCCGTCATGCCTTCGCTCAGTGAGCCATCCGGATTAGGGAAATCCATTACGACCGCGTTGTAGTTCGTCAGTTGCTGGCCCATCCGCTCGAGTTGCTGCGTTTGCGCAACGGGGCGGTCCGCGGCAGCGGCCGGAAGGATTTGCTCTACGTGCCCGGCATAAGTTCGATATGGGAAGGGGAGCACCTTCAATTGTGCGGCTGCCCCGGCATGCACCTCTTCGAGTTCCCAATCGCGCACCAGGATGCGCGCCTTCATGTTGCTGCGGTCCGCGATTTCGCAGAGTTCTTTTCCGGCGGTAAGGTATTCGCCCATCTTCTGATCGCCAATGGGCGTCGAGACTGCGCCGGCGAGTGGTGCGCGAACCACGAGCGCCTCGGCTTTCCTTTGTGCCACGCTCCATTCTTCGCTCAGACGGGCTTGTTCCCGGAGGGCAGCGGCGGTGGCGTCCTCGTCGGCCCGCGCCTGAGCCGATCGCAATGCGCTATTGGCTATTGCTAGCTGCTGCGAGAGCGATTGGGCATCGGCTTCGATTTCTGGATTCTCGAGAGTTGCGAGCACTTGCCCGGCGCTCACCTGATCACCCTGCTTGACGAAAACCTGCCGCACCGCGCCTGGAACCTCGACTCGCACGTGCGCGTCCTTGCCTGGTTGGAGCACGAAGTCGGAGGCGACTCTCGATGGAATCGGTGGAAGTAATAGCACGAGGGCGGCCCCGAGCCCGCCCACCCATTGCGCGCGCGTTATTTTCCATGCCATGTATTCCTCTTTCTTTTCGCGCCACCAGGCGCGCACTCGCGGCCGGGCGGATTTCAAACCTTTACGGGCGAAGAAGTACACTACCGCCGCGGTCAGAAGGTATCCCCAGTTGCCGAATTTGGTGACGAGCACATTTCGTACGAATAACAACACGAGGATCGTCAGCGACGCGCTGTAGATAACGGCGGTGACGCCGAATACGCCGTAGATATGCCGCAGGCGCCGGGTCGTGGGAGGCAGCTCCGCATCGTGGCGGAAAATGTATCTCCGGATCCACGCGCGCAGGAACGTGAAGGAATCCTCCCGCAGATTATCCACATGCAGGTATTCCGCGAGCGCGTAATATCCATCGGCCTTGATGAGAGGATTGAGATTGATCAGGGTTCCCTGAATTCCACTCAGCAGCATCGCCTTGTAAGCGAGATCGTTGACGAACGAACCCGGCACGGTGAAACTCCAAATGATGGTGGCGATGCCGCAGACTACCAACTCGACCCAGATGCCCGCGAATATAACCCATTGCCTGCGCCCCGTGCGGTCGAAGAGCACAATGTCCGTGGTATCCGTAAAGAAGGCGGGCGTGAAATAAATGAGCATGAAACCCATTTGGTGAACGTCGCCTCCGAAATGCTTGCACGTGAGTCCATGTCCAAATTCGTGTACCGCGCCCAGCCCCAACATCAGAAACCAGAACACCCAAATGTCGTAGGACGTCTTCCCCCGGAACGAATACAGCGCGGCCGTATCACTCTGCACGCGCGTCCAATCGCCGGCGAGGAGATAGGCGGATATGACGAACAGCGCTACCGAGAACACGACGAAGCCGGGGGTGAAGAGCCAACTCAGATAGGGATCTATTTTCGCGAGAGTCTTGTCCGGGTCCCAGGCTTTGAACGTTAGGTAGAGTACGCTCGATTGATCCAGGCGGGTCTTGCGTTCGTCGCGGATGCGTTCGAGGACAGCCAGATTTCGTTCTCCCGCGGACTGCTCCCAGACGCCCGCTTCGACGCCTTCGAGAAACTCGCGGACCTGGGCGTCGTCGAGCGGCTCGTCCGCGTGTCGCTCGTTCCACAGCGCGGCAACTTCGGAGCCAGTGCGAGTGCCATCGCACAGCATGAGGAGTTCATATTCGGTGGCGCCGTAGCGGTTGTAAGAATTCGTTTCCGGGACTTTGATGACGAAGCTCTTTTCGCCCGAGACCGTCTGCTCGCTGACGCGCAAATCCGTGCGGAATCTGGGACGGCGCAGCCCCTTGGCCAGGACGCTCGAAGCTCGGAGGCTGGTTGGACCGAAACGCATTAACGAATTCCCTACGGCGCCGAGTGGGCGGCACCGGGCCAAATGACGCGAACGGCCATTCCGGGGCGCAGATCGGAGAGATTCTTGCCGGTAAGCTCCGCGGTCACGTCATAGCTGTCGCTTGCAGGATCGACAACCGGGCTGATCTTCACCACGCGCGCACTGAGTGAGCGCCCAGGATCGCCTACGAGCACGAGACCAACAGAGGCGCCCTGCTTGGGGTGCTGCGGCGCGGATTCAGGAACCTGGAACTGTACCTGGAGGGGAGCGAGCTGGCTAACGCGGAAGCATTTGTCGCCCTTGGCAACTGCCTGTCCTTCGCGGACGTAGCGATTTACGACGGCGCCGGAAAACGGAGCACGCAAGCGGGTTTGGTCGATTTCGACTTCGAGGCGCTGGATTTCCGCCTGGCTGCTTTCGGCCATCGCTTTCCAGCCGTTCAAATCGTATTCGGCGGCCTTGGCTTCGAAATCGGACTGCTCGAGGTCCGCCTGGCTGGAAAGTCCCAACTGGCGGAGCTGCTGCTGGCGCTGAAGTGCCGCGCCCTTAGCTTTCAGCTCCGCTGCCTTGTAATTCACGTTGTTCTCGGCGACTTGCAGGTCGTCGCGAGCCTTCACCAATTCAAATTGGACGGCGCGATCGTCGAGTTGCCCCAGGATCTCACCGCTTTTCACCATGCTACCTTCGTCTTTGGAGACGGTGACGACAACGCCGTCGCGCTGCGTGGCGACGTTCACTTGATGCTCGACGGAAAGCACGCTGAGGACTTCACCCTGGGCGCTAGCTTTCGCGATCGGATATGCGTCCGGCTGAGAGGCGGGCGCTGGAATGGCCGCAGAAGACGGCGCGACGTTGGGCGAGGAGGCATCCGAGGAGTTTCCGCAGCCCGCTGCGGCGAGCGCAAGCGTAGCAGCGAATAGCAGCATGAGTCGCCTCAACATGTTCGTCCCCCTTTACGGCAGAAAGGCCCAGGCCTTCCGCCACAACCAGCGGAATGGGTCGCGCAACAATGCGTAACCGATCGGATACCACCCGCTTTCAAACCAGCCGCCGCTTGCGCGAATTCGCGCCCGGCCCACCATTCCGTCGCGCGCACGGCCGCCGAGATTTTCAAAGATTGCGCGGACCAGGAAATACTGCTCGCCCGCCTCAGCCTTGGTTTGCGCTCCGATCCGCTGAACCGTCCCTTCGAAAGTTGTTGTCGGATAGGCGTTGAGTTTCACTGCGGCGCTGCGTCCGGGGCGCACGAGCCCGATGTCACCTTCCGGGACGCTCATCTCTGCAGCCATGCGATCGGTTTCGACCACCTCACCGAAGGCTTCGCCCTGTTTCAGCATCGTACCGGCGCGTTCTTCCACTTTCGGAGTGACCATGATTCCGGCAATGGGCGCTCGAAGCTGCGCCTCCGATACACGCTGTTGCTCGAGCTGAACTTCCACGGTATGAAGGTCCGCGCGCATCTTTGCCTGGCCGGCTGCCGCTCCATCGTTCCGGAATTCCGCTTCGGCGAGATCGCGCCGGGCTTGCGCGAGCGCTTCATCGGCTTGCGCGAGCTTCACCTGATCGTCGCCATCGTCGAGCTGCGCGAGCAGTTGGCCGGGCTGCACGGCGTCGCCCTCGTGAACGAAGACGCGCCGGACAACTCCGCCCTCGACGGCGCTTACGATCCGGCGTTCGGCCGGCACGACGGTGGCGTCCGTGCCAACGCGTAACGGCCAGGGAATCAGAACGAGCGCGAGGGCAAGGACTCCCGTGCGCTCCGCGTAGATGCGCCAGTGCCCCTGAGGGACGGCCGAAAGCAGTTTCTTTTTTCGCTCCGCAAGAGGCTTAAAGAAATTGGCGAGGGGCACCTGCTGGTAGAGCTGCGCATTTCGGATCGCGACGGTCGTCTGATTCGCAAGGATCGCGAGAGTCTCCCGGTGACTGGGGGTAAGGAAGTCCGCCTCGCCGCTTAACAGTGCAATGGTGCCAAGGGAGCCTTGATCGTCGCGCAGCGGCAGAGCGTAAAATCCGGCGTAACCATTCGCTTCCAGAAAAGAAACAATCTGCGCGTGCGCGGCTTCGGGTTCAAGATGCCAGCCATCGGAGCGCTGATCGGCAGAGACCGAGTCTTCGCGGCTGGCGACCCATTCCAGGCGATCCTTCAGGTCGTCCATTTCGCGCGTCTTTGGGACTTCCGCCTCCCCGGAGACGGCGCCGAGAAGGAAGCGTCCGCGATCGAAGAAGCCTATTACGCACTTGTTGAACGGAACGACCGATGCGGCTTGGTGAACGACCGTCGTAAGGACGTGATCGAGGTCGAGTGTGGAGGTGATCTCCTGCGAGATCTTCAGCAGCGCATCAAGGGCGTGCACTTTGCGCTCGGACTCGAGCAGGTTCGCGTTGTGTAGGGCGATGGCCGCTTGCTCGCTGACGCTCGCCAGCAAAAAGAGGTCGTCTTCGTTAAAGGAAGTGGCGTCTGTTTTGTTGACTAGCTCAATGGCGCCGAGCACCTCGTCTTCTTTGCGGAGCGGCGCGGCCATCCAGCATTGCATCTCGAAATCGCCGCCTGCTGCCCGGCGCTCTTCGAGTCCGGGTTCTTCCGCCGGCTCCTCGACCAGCTTTGGACTTGCCTGCTGCGCGACGTCGGCGAGCAGTCCGTCGGTTGCGGAAACGCGCGCGCCCTTCTCTGCGGTCGGATCCTCGCCCACTCGTTCAACAAGGTGGAGCTCATGCGCGGCGGAATCCATCAGCCAGACGTTGCATGCGGCCGCGCCCAAAAGATCGCGGATCTTCTCCGCGACAACGGGCAGCAACTCGGCGAGCTCAAGCGTGGAAGTGAACGTCCGGCCAATGTCATAGAGGGCGGTCAGACGATCGAGCGTCGCAAGCTGCGTTCGGCGCTCTTCTTCAATCGCTTCGAGATTTGCAAGAGCCTGGCTCGCAAGACGGCTTGCTTCCTCGACAAATTCCGCATCTTCGGCGGTGAAGTCGCCGGCGCTCTTGCCTAGAACCTCCACGACTCCCATCGCGCCTTGCGCTCCCGGAAGCGCTGCATAAATGGCCGACTTCACCCGCGTTCGGCTGGCCTCATCGAGATGAGAGAAGTCCTCCGATGCGATCTCACGTCCGCCAAAACGCCGCGTCTCGACGGAGTCAAATACTTCCACGAGCAGACCAGTGGAGACGGCTTGGCCGCTGGGATTGAATCGCTCGCCCGGCTCACTCCAACGTGCGCGGCAAGTCAGTCCGGAATCGCCATCTCCGAGCCAGATCAGCACGGCCCGAGCACCCGCAGCGGCTCCCACACGCGCGGCAAACGTCTTCAGGAGCGTATCTTGATCGCGGCAGGCCAGAGACACGCTCGCTAGTTCGAAGAGCGCGGCAGATGTTTCCATGACTCTCCTGAGGCGGGAACTCCCGGCTCTCGCGTCGCTGGATCGGGCCGCAAATACGCAGAAAGCGGGACGGCGCAGCCTAACAAATACGGTACGGATGCGTCAAGGAAACGTGCCGCGGGCCTTGATCGAGCGCGACAATTCAGTTAGGTTTGCAGTGCAAAGTGAGGCAGCGTGAACATCCGTATTCGCAAAGCCGGGCCCGCCACGATTCTCGACCTCGAAGGACCGCTGAAGCTGGGTGAAGCACAAGAAAAATTCCGGGATCAGCTTCAGCAACTCGTGGATGCCGGATCCACCCAAGTCGCGGTTAACCTTGCCGGCGTGACCGACCTCGATAGCTCTGGCATCGGCGCGCTCGTCCGGGCCTTCACGACCATGAAGCGGGCAGGCGGGAAATGCACCTTTTTCTCGCCGAATAAACGAGTACGAATGCTGCTGAAGATGGTCCGCCTCGATGGAGTTCTCGAACTCGCCGAAGATGAAGCTACAGCGCTCTCGCGTATCTGAGTCGCGTCTCTAGCTAGGGTTCGATCGCATACTCACCTGTCAGCACGTCTTGCGGCATTTGGGAAGGCGCTGTCGGTATCCTCTAAGAAATTAACGCGCGACACCTTTTTGATCTCTCATAAATAGAAAAAGGGCTGCTGCAGGTATGCAGCAGCCCTTCTTTGCAACGGCTCAGCGCCACGGGTCACTAAGCGGGGGGCGCTTACTTCTTTTTCAAAGGCAGCGTCCGCTCGAGCTTCTTGGCTTTCCGCAGTTGCTTGCTGGGCTTCTTGGTTGCCATGTGATCTCCTCTGACTTGCTGATTGCAGTTTGCCCCACTGGGGCAGTTCGAAGCCTTATATGCAATTCCCGCGCCAAGGTCCAGAAGATCCGAGCAGGGCGGCATCCTGTCCTATTTTCATCTACATGCGTCTTCGCGGCGCGCGACGCCAGGTCACCGCTGCAGGAAGCGGCGTTGATTTATTAATCGCTCGGTCGATTATTCAACTTCACGTGCCATCGAAGAGATCTGGCCCGCTAATGATTGGGGGTGCGGTGGCTATCGTATTTTCGCGGTTCGAGGAGGCTGCCAGCAGCGGACCGCTTGCGGAAGATCCAAGCTGCTAAGGCTAAAGATACTTGATTAAGACGACCTGGTTGCGCGCTTCGTTGTAAACGAGTTCGTCGATCATGGCCTTCGTCATCATGATACCGAGGCCGCCGGGTCGGAGGCCTTTTTCCTCGCGCGCTTGTGCGTGCGCGAGTGGATCGTCTTCCGGGTTATTGATCGCGGCGTGTTTCAGTTCTTCGAGACGAAAGCCCGGCCCCGGATCATCGATTCGATAGAGCAACGCGCGCTGCGTGCGGATAAACGAGATTCGAACCTTCTGATTTGGATCGAGGCGGCCACCCCATTCGATCGCGTTGTTCAGGAGTTCTCGAAACGCGAAACCGACGCTCTCGCGCTGCTCTTGCGGCAAGTCCGATTCTAGATGTGACAGAAAGCTTTGCACGCGGTTGACGACGGTGCGCTCGCACGGGACGAGGAGTTCGACCCAGGATGGCGTTGCCGAAAGCACTTCGATCGGCGGACTGGATGGCTCGGCCGAAAGAGCGTCGTTCACGAGTTCGAGCAGCGATTCCGCCTCCACGGGTTTGGCAAGGAACTGAAACACGCGGCCGCGCAGGGCACGCAGAAGGGTGTCGGACGTCTGGTCCGACGTCATCACGACAATCTTGGGAATGTACGGTTCGTCTCGGAGAAGCTCTAGCAGGTCGAGACCGCTGATCTTCGGCATCCAGATGTCGAGGAACACAAGATCAAATTTCTTTTTTCGCAGGGCTCGCAGCGCGGCCTGGCCGTCGGAGGCGGTCGAAACGGTTAGCCCGCCGGACTTAAGGATTCCGCGCAGCATCTTGCGGGTCGTGGCGTCGTCATCACAAACGAGGATTTCGGGCATGAGAGGGCTCCCATACGTAACCTGAGACAGCGCCTATCGTCAGCGACGGGGACGCCGCCTCGCGCGATGGCGCGATTTCTGAGTGCGGTGTTTACCCTGGCCAGACCTGGAAGGAGTTCGGCTCGCCGGCGGCGCGTATTCTCTCAGTTTCGCATCCAGTCTGGCAATCGCTTCATCGAGCTTCCGGAAGGCCATCGGGGCCGTCGCCAGGGTGCCTTGGCGGCCCATCTGCTGCAAGGCACGCGTCTGTTCCACGGCGTCGTCCGCGCCGAAGATGGCAACCGCGCCCTTCAGCGCGTGCGCAGCGGAGGCGAGCGCGGACGCATCCTTGCGCGCGAGTGATTGTTTGATTTTGCGAAGCTTCACCGGGTAGTCCTTCAAGAAGGTTGTGGCGATGCTTCGCAAGAGTTTTGCGTCACCGCCAACACGCGCGAGGAGAGAGGAATCTGCGGGTAGCGTGGCCCGAAGTTCCTTTTGTTTGCGCGGCGCTGCAGCCGTGCCGATAGTGAGGCGATCCGCAGCCCGGCGCAATTCCTCCACGCGGAACGGTTTGCCGAGGCAGGCGTCGAACCCAGTCGCCAGCAGGCGTGCGCGATCTTCTTCCGTGGTATTGCCGGTCAGGGCGAAAATGATTTGGCGCTTGCCGCCCGGCGTCTCGCGGGCGCGAATGTCTTTCGTAACCTCGACGCCGCCCATGCCGGGCATTTCCTCGTCGAGGAGAACTACGTCGAAACGCCGCTTTGCAATGGCGCCAAGAGCTTCGAGACCGGATGCAACAGCGACGACTTCGTGGCCCTCTCGGTCGAGCAGAATTCCAGTCAATTCTCGGACCGTAGGATCGTCCTCCGCCAAAAGTATCTTGAGGGGCACCTGGCGGTCGGCGGCCGTTTCCGCCGCGGAGGGCGAAGACGCAGGGGCTAGCTCCGCGCGAGCGGCTCGCGGCAGACGAAACCAAAAACGTGCGCCTCGAACCGGCAGCGACTCGCAGCCGATGGAGCCGCCCCAGCGCTCGACGGTGATGCGGCAAAAGTAAAGCCCCAAACCAGCCTTGCCGCCGCCCTGCTTGCCTTTGGAGAAAAGTGTAAACGCTTCCGAGGGTTTGAATTCCTTAGGCAGACCCGGACCCTCGTCATCCACGAACGCCTTCACGTGACTGCCGTCATCCTCCAATCCAATTGTAACGACCGATCCTCTCGGTGCGTGGCGCAGCGCGTTCTCGACGAGATTTGAAAAGATGCGCATGAGGCGGGACTTCTCGCCAGCGACGCTCCACTGCGCGCTGACATCGACTCGAGGATCGAGGCGAATTGCCGCTCCGTGCGATTCGAATACGGGTGCGAACGCGGCCACTGTTTCCTCGGCGCATGCAAGGATGCTGGGCGCGGCCCGGGTTGCGTCACCCGAACCCATCGCGGAATCCATATCCGTGGCGAACGCCTGAAGCACCTCACGAATCATGCTGTCCTGTAGTTCCGATTGCTGCCTGCCAAGTTCGACCAACCGCTTGGCAGCGGGCGATTCTGTTTCGCGCGCGAGTACGTCGAAGCAGCCTCTCATCGCCGTGAGCGGCTGGGAGAGATCGTGGATGATGCAGTGCAGCAGAATCTCCTTCTTTTGAATTTCCTTCAGCAGGCGTTCGTGAACGAGTAGGGAGTCGCGGGCGGTTTGCAGGACGCGCGTCTGTTCCTGGAATTCCTCATGCGGGCTGTGGATGGAGAGAATGCGCCTTCCGTTGAGTCGCCAGGCACGGGCTTCGAGCGGGATCTCGCGGCCGGAGGAAACCTGCTCGATCCAGGCGCCGGACGCGAGAGGCGTTTCCGCATTTGAATTCCAATGCTCTTCCGCCTCCGAGAGAAATGCTTCGAGAAATGGCGAGCGATCGGCCAGTGCGAGAAGATCTCCGACAGCAGCCTGAGGTCCCCAAACTTCCTGGAACCAGCGGGGTGGATCATACAGCAGCGCGAATTTGCCGCCGCTGCGGTCCTCGCAAAGAGCGTAACCGAGATGTTGAAGAAGTTCCGTGGGCAGGGAAGACATCATGCACCGAGCATTTTTTCGGTTAACTTCCGAAACGCCGCTTCCACATTTTCGCCGGTTTTCGCGCTGGCGTGTAAGACGTCCCAGCCCTTATCAACGAGCTGACTCTCCATGCTGGCATCAACTTCCCAGGACGACGCGAGATCGGCTTTGTTGAGCACGAATATAAAGGGGAGGGAACCGACGGCTTGGCGAACGCCGTCTTCGAGCGACAACGCCTTTTCAAATGTCGCCCGGCGCGTGCCGTCGGCCACCAGCAAATAACCAGAAGCGCCCCGTATGTAGGACCAACGCATCTTTTGGAATTCGTCCTCGCCATACAGATCCCAGAGAACCAGTGTGACTTCTTGCTGCCCGAGCTGCACGATCTTCTTGTCGATCTTGACGCCCACGGTTGTGTGATAGGCGTCGGAATAGATGCTCTCGACGTAGCGGCGCACGAGACTGGTCTTTCCCACCGCGAACGAACCAAGCATGCAGATTTTCTTCTGGAGCATGTCCTAGGATTTCGGCGACGGCGTCGTGGAAACGCTGAACGTCACGCTGCGATTGTATCGGCGGGCTTCCTCATCGGTTTCCGGCCGGAGGGGTCGGGCGGAGGCGACACCAGCCGGACGCAGCGAGTTCCGTGGGGAACCGCCGCGCGTCAACTGCCAGGTGACGGCGTCCGCGCGATTCTTGCTGAGAAGCTGATTCGTTGATTCGGGGCCGGTGCTGTCGCTGTGGCCGGTGACTTCGAGGACGACGCTCTTGTGGAGAACCTGCGCCTTTTGTATGAGCGCAGTGATCTCAGGAGCCATCAGCCTCAAAGAAGCGGACTGTGCGGGAGAGACCTCATCGCTTCCGACAGGAAACGTGATGACGGTCGACTGAATGACCCCCACCAGCCGCTGAAATTCAGCCTCTGTCGCGCCGATCAGGTTGGATGCCTCGACGTCACGAATCCCAGGAATCATCGCAGCGCGCGCCGGAAAGGTCGCCAGCCAATCGTCGGGTGCAATTCCCTGCGCATGCAAAATTCCGTCCGAGACTGAGAGGCCCACGCCCGCCGGAGGCTTCAGAAGTGCCACAGCCCGCTGCACCAGGATTGGATCGTCGAGAGCGTAGTATGCGCCCCAGTGAAATTCGGCTTGGCGCGGATCGAGGCCCGCGCTTCGCAAGAGACCCTGCGGATCTGGAGCGCGCGGGTCGCGCAAGCCACTGATCACAAAGTGGCCGCTCTGACGCCCGGCCGAGGTTACGACAACACCCGGCTGCCGCCGAAGCGTTTCCACATAGGCGTGCCATCGATGATTCCGCCAAGCATCAAACGTCAACCAGCCACCCAGAAGAGCCAATAAAACGCAGGCGGACACCAGAACATAGGGCTTGGGCCGCAGGCTTTGCTTTTCCCGGTACCGCGACTCAAGGCAACGCGTCAGATCTTCCGTGGCCGAAACGAACGGAGCCGTCTCGCCCTGAAACCTTTCAAGCTGCTGAGCAAACTTCCTATGAATTCGCTCAGCGGTCTCGACCAGAACGGAGCGGTAAGCCGGTGGCGCCATGCCGCGAATGACCGCGGCGATAACGGCTTGGGGGCCGTCCTCGACCCAAACCTCAAGTTCGCCGACCTGTAGCTTCTCGATGATCTGCCCTTGCGGCGAGTGGAATGAATCGCGCACGAAATCCTGTATGGCGGAGAGCATTCCGGACACGAGGCTCGGGTCCTGTATGGCCACGGCCGGCGCGACGACGTGGCATAGCGGAAGGCTCGTCTTCTTGTGGATCAGGAAGACTTGTTCGGCTCGGAAGACCAGGCTGTGCATGAGCAGGACTTCGGAAAAGGGCCGGCCGGTGCGGAACGCCTCGAAACGCCATTGCAGCCCGCGGAGCGATAGGCTCTGCTCCATCGCTTCATTGAACGATTCGAACATCACTCGAAGCGTTTGTAGAATCGACCGCCGAATTGCGGGTCCCATCACCGGGAACAGAGCGTCGGCGAGGGTCGTCGGGTCCTTGCGAACGGATTCACGCAGCGCGGCTTCAACCGTCGGCGCGAGGGCCTCGCCTAACGCTTCCTCCCCGCCCTGCTCGCGGCGCAATTGGATCGCTTCCGGCAGCACGGCGCTGAGATCGCTGGCGCGCTGGTCTGGATTCTCCACGCGATGGCGCAGGCGCGCGAGGTCCTCCTGCTCAGGAGCAAGAATCAGGTGGCGGAGATTCTCGAAAGATTTCCCGGCGTCGGCCGACAGTTCTTCCTCTGGATCGAGAGGAAGCCGGATTACGGGATCATCTGCCATGGAAATTCGGGTTGCCAGATCGACTCTTCGTCCCCGGATAGCCGCCGTTTTTGCGGGCCCCGCGCTTACTTGCCCGGAAGCTCCAGTTCGTCCTTCAGCCGCAACGCCATCTCCGTCAACAGATCGGCGAGCGTGGCGCGATCGGTCTTATCGTTTCGCAGGGATTCAGCCTCGCGCTCGAGAGCGGACTCCATCTCGCTGTGCGATTTGTGGATTTCGTTAAGCAGCGTCTTGGATTGATCGAGGATTCGGGTGCGCAAATCACCCTGGGCGGCCGACAGATGCTCGTCGAGTTGGGACAGCCGGTTTTCGAGGGTCTTGGAACTGTCGCGCGTTTCCCGTGTGAGTTCCTTGAGCGCGTCGACGCGCTCGGATTTCTCCGTTTTCAGGCGCTGGTGAAGAGACTCAACTTCCTGCTGGACGAACGACTCGAGGGAATCGAAGCGTTTCTTGAGATCGTCGCGAAGGGCGTCCGCTGCCTTCGCCAGGCGCTCCTCTAGGCGCGAAAAGCGCTTGTCGTAATCGCGCATTTGGGAGCCAAAAAGGATGTCGCGAATTTTGTCTACATTGGCTCCTTCCCGAATTTCTCCGTTTCCGGGAACCTTTTCTTCGTTGTTGGCTGGCATGGCTTTTCGGCCTCCCTTTCTTGGCTTTGCGGGCTTATGCGGCATCGCAGCACACTACTACGACTCCTTGTCAACGGCAACATGGTTCGGTTTTTTGGGGCACCGTTTCGGCGGGGACTGTGGTATACTGCGTTTGCGCTTAATACTTCGGTTGTGTTGCGCGGTCCCTCTGGTTGATGAATTGATCTGAGAATACCCGCCCTCAGTTTCCTCCGTATGTTTTCAGCGTAATCTCAGATAAGACTGGCATGGAAGGCAGTCGCGCGGTGCGCGCTCGCAACTTTGCGCGCGGGCTTCGATCCCTTCCACCAGCAAGAAAGCAAAATGCAAACTTTTTCGGAATTACCTCTCTCTTCCTACATGAAGGAGAGGCTGGCAGCGGCTCAGTTTTCCGTGCCGACGCCTGTGCAGGCTGCCGCCATCCCGGCGGCAATGGAAGGCAAAGACGTACTCGCGACCGCTCAAACAGGAACCGGCAAGACGCTGGCGTTCCTGATCCCAGTGATCGAAAAGATGCTCCGGCAGGACGTGCGGGGAATCGCAGCGCTGGTGCTGGTGCCCACGCGCGAGCTGGCAATGCAAGTGGTCGAGCAATATAACGTATTGCGCGGCAGACAGCTCGCACCCGCGGCTCTCGTGGTCGGCGGTTTAGCCGAAGGGCCTCAATTGAACGCCATCCGCAAGGGAGCGCGCCTGATCGTGGCGACTCCGGGCCGCTTGGAGGACTATCTCGATCGCAGGCTTGTCCAATTCGGAGCATTGCAGACGCTCGTGCTCGATGAGGCGGACCGCATGCTGGACATGGGATTCCTTCCGGCGATTCGCAGGATCGCGTCCGTGTTGCCGAAAGAGCGGCAGACGATGTGCTTCTCCGCCACGCTCGATGGCTCGGTGGCGCACCTCGTGAAGGACTACACGAAAAACCCAGTGCGACTCGCGTTCGGGTCCACGCTGAAGCCTTCGGAAAATGTTCGGCTTCAGGCATTCGAGGTTGCCTACGATGGGAAGCCGGACATGCTATACCGCTTGCTCGCCAAGGAAAGCGGCCTTTGCCTCGTATTCGCGCGCACGAAACGCGGAGCGGACCGAATTGCCAGAACCTTGACTCGCCAGGGCATCAACGCCGCGATGATCCATGGAGATCGCTCGCAGTCCCAGCGGACGGCGGCGCTCGAAGGGTTTCAGCAGGGGCGTTATCGCGTCCTGGTCGCAACGGACGTGGCTTCCCGCGGGATTCACGTTCAAGACATCGCTCACGTCATCAACTATGACCTGCCCGAAATGGCCGAGGGCTTCATCCATCGGGTCGGCCGTACGGGGCGGGCGGGCGGACGCGGCGTTGCTTCCACGCTTTTCTCGAGAGATCAGCGAACCGAATTGTTCGCGCTCGAACGCACTCTCGGTATCAAGATGGAAAGAATGCCGGTAGACACGAGCCTGCCAGAAATGCCTGAAAAGAGGGAGCGGGTTCGCGTCGGCTTGGATCGCATCGTATCGAATTCCAAGTCCAGGCTGACTCAGCTCCCCGGGGAATACCTGCAAGTGCTGATGGAGTCTTAAGGACTCGCAGGATTCAGGTACGGAGCTTGGTCTTGTGATGGTATCGTCTGGGCGCACTCCGGTTGATTCCGGGTGTCGCCTCAGGAGGAAAAATCATTGTCTCTTGTGATTCAGGAAAAGAGTGAACGCGTTGAGAGCCTCGTTAATCTTGGCAAGGAACGCCATTTTGAGCCGCACGACGAGGTGAACGACGCCTTGCCGAGCGAGGCGCATCCGTTGGAGACGATCGACAACCCGTTTTCCGTCTTCGATCGCGACGGCGTCCATCCTTACGAAGATGCTCCCGTGGCACCCGCTGCGAGCGAAGTGCTCGGAGCCGCTGAACACGGGACTATTGACGGGCACGATGAGTCCGTGCGCGGCGACGGCGCGGAGCTCAACGAGACGGCGCATCTGCTCGACAAGACCAGCGATCCGATCCGGCTGTATTTGCGGGAGATGGGCACCGTACCGCTTTTGAAGCGTGAGGGCGAGGTGGCCATCGCCAAGCGCATGGAGCGAGGCCAACTCTTGGTGCTTAAGACCATCTCGCGCTCTCCGCTCGTGCTGAAGGAGCTCGTGGCAATTGGCGGAGACCTTCGCGCCGGCACGCGGACGATCAAAGAGATCGTCCAATTCGACGAAGAAGAATTGACCGACGAGAAAATCGAGAACAAGACCCGTCAGACCCTGCGGATCATCGATAAGATCGAGAAGCTCTACGCGGAAGCGCTCAAGCAAGCCGCTCGCTTCGAGGCCACTCCAAGATCGAACAAGCGTGCTCAT
This sequence comes from uncultured Acidobacteriota bacterium, assembly GCA_963715685.1. Classification (GTDB taxonomy): domain Bacteria; phylum Acidobacteriota; class Terriglobia; order Acidiferrales; family UBA7541; genus Palsa-295. Next base: position 1,383,048 of record OY970264.1, read on the forward strand.
CTGCGCGCCCGCCGCCAATTGTTGCGGACGCGGATTGAGATGTCCCGGCTGGTTCGCGCGTTTGATTTCAATCCAGTCGAAAAAAAGCGCCTGATTGATGTGTTGCGGCACAAGGTGGAGCGGGTTCATTCGCTGGAGCGCGAATGCTCCCGGCTTGAGCGTCGCGTCGGAGCTGGTAACGGTAACGCCGCCGCGTCGCGCAAGGAACTCCGCTTGCGCCGCTCGCAGCTAAAAGCGATCGAGAAATCGTGCGAGACGGATCTTGTCACGCTGAAGCGTTCGCTTGGCCTGATCCTGCGCGGCGAGGCCGATGCGGAGCGGGCGAAGAAAGAGCTGACCGAAGCAAACCTTCGCCTCGTGGTCTCCATCGCCAAGAAGTACACGAACCGAGGCTTGGAATTTCTCGATTTGATCCAGGAAGGCAACATCGGCCTCATGAGAGGGGCTGACAAATTCGATTGGCGCCGTGGATATAAGTTCTCCACATATGCCACCTGGTGGATTCGCCAGGCGGTTTCGCGCGCGATCGCCGATAAGGCACGCACGATTCGAGTGCCAGTTCACATGTTCGAAGCGATCAACAAGCAAATTCGCACCAGCCGGCAACTGGTCCAGGAGCTTGGCCGTGAGCCGACTTCTGAGGAGATCGCCAAGCGCTTGGAGATTGGCGTCGAAAAAGTACGCCGGAACAAGAAGATCGCGCAGCAGCCCGTGTCTTTCGAAACCCCGCTAGGGGAGGACGACGACGCGCATTTGGGTGACTTCATCGAGGATAAGGGTGTCGTCTCTCCGTCGGACGCGGCGATCAGCCTCAATTTGAAGGAAAAGATGGCGTCCATGTTGAAGACGCTCACTCCTCGCGAGGAGACGATCATCAAGATGCGTTTCGGCTTGGACGATGGCAGCGAGCACACTCTCGAAGAAGTCGGCCGGACGTTTGCTGTTACTCGCGAACGCATCCGCCAGATCGAAGCGAAGGTGCTGCGGAAATTGCGCCATCCGTCGCGCTCGGGCCAATTGCGTGTCTTTCTGGAAGGCTCATTGTAAGCATGAGATCGGTTGCGGCGAGGGCCGAGCACGCAGGCTTCGTACAATTGCAGTGTATGATGGTAAGGGGAACAATATGAAGAATCTCTTTGTCGGCAACATGAGCTTTCAGACGACCGAAAGCGAATTGAGCGAGTTGTTCAAGGCATTCGGTCAAGTTACGCGCGTTCACATCGCGATGGATCGGGAGACGGGCAGGGCGCGCGGTTTCGCCTTCGTCGAAATGCCCAACGACGACGAGGCGGCCAAGGCGATTGCAGGACTCGATGGAAAAGATGTCGGCGGGCGAAATCTCAAGGTGAACGAAGCTCGCCCCAAGACGGAGCGGAGCGCACCCCGCAGCACCAGTGGCGGCGGAGGCGGGCGAGGTCGGGAAAGATTCTCGAATGAAGACTATCGCGAAGCGCCGCGCCAGCCGCGCGAACCTCGCTGGTAGCGCCCGCGGGTGAAAAGTTAGCGCCCTTGTTGGCGCCTATTTGAAATCCAAGGAGGCCTTATGGCCACTACATTCCTGAAACGTCAAAAAGAAATGAAGAGACTCGAAAAGCAGCGCGAGAAGGCCGAACGCCGCGCGCAGAAGAAACTCGCCAGCCGCACCGGGGACGGAGTTTCGGTCGAAGACACGGACATGGCCGACATCGAACCTCTGGATCCGGACCTGTTTGGACCCTCCGAATCTGATCCCAAGAACTGACCCAGGCGCCCGGGGTAGCGGCACTTCAGACCAAGACATCGGCTCCACCCTCTTAGCCGGCTCGAGATCGAGCATTGGCGATCTCCAAGCCCCGGCTTCACTTCCTCGGACTCCCGCTCAATCGCAAGCTTTGTGGGCGTACGCGTTCGTGCGCCAGCAGTAGCGCGAAGTTACGCTTTCAGCATACGGCCGTGGGCGCAGCGCAGGCCGCGCGCGCGGCCGCGGTAGACTTGCCGAAGACCTCGATGTGCGCGGTGGAGTTCTAACGGACTATAGCTGCGCGCATCGGCGAGCGTGAGGCAAGCATTTGGCAAGCCGAGCTGAAACGATTTCGGCAGGGCATCCATCCGGGCCGTGGATCTACCGTCCGTGGCTCGACCTGCTGGTCGGCTGTGGGGCGTGGTCGGCGCCGCTGCTGACGATTGCCGCGTGGATGACGCCGTCGCACACGCACACTTGGGCCGTCGCTTTTTATTTGCTCGCCGTCGTTTTCAATTACCCGCACTTCATGGCGACGGTGTACCGCGCGTATCACACCCGCGAAAACTTCGAAAAGTACAAGATACTCACGCTCCACGTCACGCTCCTGATGGCGCTCACAGGGGTGCTCCTGCACGCCTTCTACTGGCTGCTGCCCTGGGTCTTTACTCTGTATATTTGCTGGAGCCCGTGGCACTACACCGGCCAAAACTTCGGCCTATTGATGATGTTCGCGCGACGCAGCGGCGCGACCGTGACGTCAGGCGAGCGCCGATGGTTGCGCGCGGCGTTCGTCGCCTCGTACCTGATGCTGCTTGCAAGCTTTCACACGGGAGGTTCGCCCGACCCGCTGATTCTTTCGCTCGACCTGCCTTCGAAATACACGCTGCCTGCTCGATTTGCGCTGGGCCTGGCGTTTGTAGGCTGCGCTTCCTTCGGCTTTCGGCGATTGATCCAGCGGAGTGGAGTGCGGGCGATGGCCGCGCCGCTCACGCTCGTATTCACGCAATTTCTTTGGTTCGTTCTGCCGACGCTGCTCGAATTGCACGCGCAGTATCAGGTGCCGCAAACCCGCTACAGCAGCGGGATTCTGGCGGTCCTGCACTCGGCGCAATATCTTTGGATCACCAGCTATTACCAGCAGCGCGAAGCGCGCGCGGCGGGCCAATCAAACTGGCGTATGGCTGGCTACTTTCTGACCCTTATTGCGGGCGGCATCGCGCTCTTCATTCCCGGACCGTGGTTGGTGAGTTACATCCTGCGATTCGATTTCACCACCAGCTTCCTGATCTTTACCGCGCCCGTGAACATCCATCACTTCATTCTCGACGGCGCCGTGTGGAAGCTGCGCGACTCGCGCGTCGCGTCCATGTTGATCGAGCACAGTGCACAAGCTCCAGCAGGTGAATCTAGCCCAGCAGTGAAGGGAACTACCACGCCGATTGCAGTGGATCGCCATCGCGCAATCCGGCTTTTCTCGACGCCTGCATTTCGCATCGTGATCGTCGGCTTGCTTTTGCTGTGGGGCGGAGTGGACCAGGTTCGTTTCGCGCTGGGAACCAACGAGGGCAATCTTTCGGCGCTCGTTCACGCATCCCGGATGACGCCGTATGACAGCGCAGTGCAGGCGCGCATCGCGATAGCCGAGACGAAAGCCGGGCAGCGCGATCAAGCCGTGGCTGCGCTGACGCGCGCGGTCTCGATCAATCCGCACAACGCAGCGCTGCAAGAGGCTTGCGCCCGCGCCATGCTCGAGGATGGCCGGTATCAGGAAGCGTACGATCACTATGCGCCGATGCTGCAGTTGTTTCCGCGCGACGTGGACGCCCTCGTCAACTACGGTTTGCTGGCAGCGCGCCTGGATCACCCTGAAGAGGCCATGGACTCGTGGCAAAAGGCTGTGGATGTTGACCCGAACCAACCCAATGCGCATCTGTATCTTGCCGAAGCCTTCGACCAGAAGGGTGAGCCGGCGGCCGCAGCGCGGCATTGGGACGAATACTTGCGGCTGGCCGCCGCGCGTCCCGACGATCCCGCAGCGGGAGTCGGCCAGCAGATTTCCGCCACGATTCAACTGGCGGATGATCAATCGCGCTTCAATCGCAGCGATCTGGCACTGTTGAGCTATCGGTCCGCCATCGATCTCGCACAGCGCGCGGGCGATGCGAGACTCGAAAGTCTGGCGTTCGCGCACCTCGCTGACCTGCAGGAGAAACTTGGCGATGCGAAATCCGCTGCCCGCTCATACCAGAGCGGATTGGCATTAGACGCGAAGGCAGGCGAGGCGCGCGGCGAGGCATTCGATTGGTTCAATTACGGGCAGTTCCTTCGGCGGCATGGAATGCCTGACGACCTCGTGTATGCATGCTTCCTGCGAGCGGAGACTCTGCTCACGCCTTCTGGCGGCCCGGAATTGGCGGCTGTGCAAAATGCGCGCAGTCAGCTTGAAAGCCGCCTCGGCAAGAAAGCCCGTAGCACGCAAACGAATCTTCCGAGACAACTCGCCAGCGCCGCCACTCTCTCGACATCCTCTTTCTGAATGCACCAGAAATCCTCGCGGTGTACACTCTCGCCCGACATCCAAGGCGGAAGTCTCTCAAAGGGAAGTGGCGGAGATCATGGCAGAAGTCATATCGCAAGCGCCGACAGTAAGCGACGTCATCGACGAGCGATCGATGAGCCGTTTCCAAGTCTGGACGGTTGCGCTTTGCGGGCTGGTGCTGGTGCTCGATGGCTTTGACGGGCAGACGATCAATTTTCTTACGCCTTCCATCGCCGAGACCACCCACATTCCGACTCCGAAATTCGGGCTCATTCTCTCCGCTAGCTTGATTGGGCTGATGATTGCGGCAATGACCACGGGGCCGATTGCCGACCGCTGGGGCCGGAAATGGCCGGTGATCTGTTCGACGCTCAGCTTTGCGGCGTTCTCTCTGCTCACGGCGCACGCAAATACCCGCCGCGAACTCCTGATCCTGCGATTCCTGACCGGTCTCGGGTTGGGCGGTGCGATGCCGAACGTCGTAGCTCTTGCCTCGGAGTATATCCCCAAGCGGCTGCTCGCAGCCGTTGTGCCGATCTTATTTGTTGGGATGCCGCTTGGCGGAGTGATCTGCGGCTTTACGAGCGCGGCGATGGTTCCCATCTGGGGCTGGCGTTCCGTGTTTTTCGTTGGCGGGATCCTGCCCCTGCTGATCACGCTTTTGTTGATTTTCATACTTCCGGAGTCGATTCAGTTCCTTGCTGCACGCGGCAAGGACTTTGACAAGATCCGCAAGACTCTCGCGCGCATCGCTCCCGAATTTGCAAAATCCGGCGGGGGTTCCATTGCCGCATCGCGCGACCAACAGCGCAAGGGCGTTCCCGTAAAGTACCTCTTTGTCGAGGGTCGCACTGCCGGAACAATTCTTCTGTGGATACCTTATTTCATGAATCTCCTGCTCATCTATTTCATCGGCGGATGGCTGCCGGCCCTCTTGAGGGAACAGGGGCTGTCCGTTTCGGCGGGAGTGACGGCGACCGCATTCATCAGTTTTGGAGGCGTTTTCGGCTGCCTCGTCGAAGGACAGCTTTTGAAACGGCGCGGGGCTTACGCGGTTCTGACTGCCGAGTACGCGCTTGCGGGCTTGTTTGTGGCCGCGCTTGCCGTGATCTCGGTTTCGTTCCCGGTGATGTTGGGGATAACGTTCACGATCGGATTCATGATCATCGGCGCTCAGGGCGGGCTGAACGCGCTGGCCGCGAAATACTATCCAGTTACCGTGCGGTCCACGGGCGTTGGCTGGGCGCTGGGCATCGGCCGCATCGGGTCGATCGTTGGACCGATCATCGGCGGCACATTCTTAAGCCACGGATGGAAGACGCGGCAGATGTTGCTTTTTGCCGCCGTTGTCGCAGTGATCGCCTGCGTTTCAATCTTACTGAGTAACACCATGAGCGGACACGCGACGGCGTACACGCCGGACCCCGATGCGGGTGGGCGTGCTTGACAAGCTGCAAGTGCGAACTTAATGTAGTGCCGACTTTGGGGGAATGCCTGTAGTGACGGCGGAAAAGTGGGCACCCTTTTGCATGGATAGGGCGGGGGGATTGACATGAGAGCCAGAGCGTTGGCGATCGTCGCAGTGGTGGCAGGTCTGCTTTTGGTTTCGAGTCCAACCCCTGCGCACCATTCCGTCGCGATGTACGATCTGACGCATCAATCGTCGATCAAGGGTACGGTGACGAGCTTCGAGTGGACCAACCCCCATGTGTACATCTACATCGACGTGACGGACGACAAAGGCAACGTGAAGAATTGGTTTGCCGAGGGCAACAGTCCGAACATTATGGCCCGCATCGGGTGGACGAGAAATCAATTTAAACCAGGGGACAAGATCACCGCTTGGGGTTTCCTCCGTAAAGATGGTGGACCCGGCCTGCGTCTTATGAAAGTCGTCCTGCCGGATGGCAAGGAGCTTTTGACGGTCGATCCCGAACTGTTCTGACGCTAGCTCCACAGGAATCATCGATAGACGGCATCTGAATCCGGAAAGGTTCTCACACAAAAATGCACTTGTTATTCGAGTTTTGCAAATGGCTGCAACACACGTCGGTGGGCGTCGCGGTATCCGAATCGCTCTGGCTGTTTCCCTTGATCGAGACGATCCACATCTGGGGCATCATCCTGCTCGTCGGAACCACAGGCGTGCTCGATCTGCGGCTCCTCGGATTTATTCTGACGAAAGAGCGCGTCTCTGAATTGCACAGACGCTTGATCGTATGGACCTGGACCGGATTTTCGGTGATGTTCATCACCGGTTCGCTGATGTTTGCTTCCGAAGCGGCCAAGATGTATATCAACGAAGCGTTCCAGCTCAAAATGCTGCTGATCGTGGTCGCGGGATTGAATGCGCTGATCTTCGAGAAGACGGCGTTTCGTCACGTCGAGCGATGGGACGATGCTCCCGCCACTCCGGTGGGCGCCAAGATTGCGGCGTGCGTGTCGTTGGTCGTGTGGGTGGGTGTGATTGCTGCCGGGCGCTGGATCGCCTACGTCTAGTTCGTATCGACGCCTGAGCCTGTGACCGTTGACTCTGCCCGCGTGGACGGCGCGCGATTTTTTTCGGCGAACGTTTCAAATGACCGGTGATATGTACGCGATCTGAGTCCCGGTTTTTCTGCTGATCGTTCCTTCCTGTCCCGCGATTGTGGCCTTCGCAGGCCGGTGCCCACCTCCATATTTTGAAGCGCGCTGGGGACTCTTCTTTCCTCAATTGTTTGAAGCATGAAGCTGTTGACACCACGTTGCACATCTGCTATACGCTCCCGCAATATCCTGGGCCAAGTACAGCAACAGGAATTGATCTCTTTGGGGGCCACATGAGATCCAAGCTAGTCCTCGGGCTTTGCCTATTTCTTTCCGCTGCAGTCCTGCAAGCGCAGACGATTTCCACTTCTCAAATTAGAGGCGTCATCCAGGACCCCAGCGGCGGGGCCGTCGCCGGCGCCGAAATCAGATTGACGCAAACGGCGACAGGCGCAGTGCGCACGGCCACCAGCGCGACGGACGGGAGCTACGCGCTGCCCGATTTGTCCGCGGGGTCATATCAGCTCGAAGTCACCAAGTCAGGCTTCAGCAAGTATTTGCAAACGGGGATCGTGCTGCAAGTTGGCGTCAATCCGACGATCAACGTCTCCCTGATGGTCGGAACCGTAACTCAGGAGGTCACGGTGCAGGCCGAGGGAGTGACGGTGGAGACGCAGAACACCGGCGTAGGAGAGGTTGTCGCACCGCAGGAAGTGCAGGATCTTCCTCTCAACGGGCGTCAGCTCACCGATTTATTAACCCTTACAGGCGCTGTCGGCGAGGGCAGGGCATTCCGTGCCTCTTACCCTTCCTCTGCGGTTATTTCCATTGCGGGTGGCGCGCAGGGAAGCGTGGCTTACTGGCTGGATGGCGGCACGCACAATGATCCGCTGAGCAATCAGAATCTGCCGCTTCCGTTTCCTGATACCGTGCAGGAATTCACTGTGGAAACAAGCTCGTTGCCCGCCCAATATGGCACGCACCCATCGGGCGCGGTCAGCGTCGTGACAAAGTCCGGTACCAACGGGTTTCATGGCGATGCTTTCGAGTACGTTCGGAATTTCATGTTCGATTCCAAGAATACCGCTTTCGCTACCGCCGCCACCGCGGCCTTCCGCCCTCCCTTGAAGCGCAATCAATTTGGCGGCACGATTGGCGGACCGATCAAGAAAGACAAGCTCTTTTTCTTCATGGGCTGGCAAGATACCATCCAGCGCTCCAGCAACCCGGCAGAGACGACCCTCCCAACTCAGGCGATGCTTGATGGAGACTTCTCACAGTGCCTCGGGAGCGCTGGAGAGTCCTTGGGGCCACCGTTTGGGCCCGCGTCTGGAGTTACTGCGCTTGGGGCCCCGTACCACAATCCGGATGGCAATTTCGGGTACAACCAGACAAATCCTGCTTTGTACAGCCCAATCATTAAGGCACTGGAGAGCCATCTGCCTGTGGCTCCCGCGTCGAACGTGTGTGGCACCTATAACTACCAGAGTCCATCCAATTTCACCGAAAACCAGGGGCTGGCGCGCATCGACTATCGCATGAGCGATAAGAGCACGATCTTTGGACGGTATTTCATTACGAATTGGAACCAGCCCCCAGGGCTGCCTAATCTGCCGGCAAGCCAGGGCGGCCTGTTGATCGCGGCCATCGACGGCGCCGCCGACCGCGTTCAGAACCTCACTCTCGGAGATACGTACCTGTTTGGCTCGAACACCGTGAACAATTTCCGGGCGACCGGCAATCGATCGGTCGAAATCGAAGTTCAGAACACGACTCTCGATCTTGCGGGTTTACTTACGGAGGCGGAGGCGGAGCCCGTGAATCCGCTGCTGCCAAGCCAGATCGGCGCTATCTATCAACAGGGCTCGCCCAAGTTTCCGAACTACATGCCGAATTTCGCCGTTACGGCCGGGTTCGGCGGCTTGTTCAACTCGACTCCGTCCCTTCAGCCGTACGACACTCTTGAGTTTTCTGACGATCTTTCGCTGACGCGCGGTGAGCACCAGCTCTCGTTTGGCCTAGACTTTATCAACTTGAGAGCGTTCGCTACCAACTACCTGTTCAACCAGGGAGACTATACCTTTGATGGCAACCGCACGGATGCGCTGCCTTTCCCTCTCTCGAGTGCGGGCCTTCCTGACTTCATGCTGGGCTATACATCCGCCACTAGCGGCTTTGCACAGGATGCCCCCATCCCTTCCATCCAGCGCCAGAATCTCTTCTCACTCTATGCACAAGACTCCTGGAAAATGACCAGGCGGTTCACGATCACCGCCGGGCTTCGCTGGGACCCATTTTTCGGGCACACCGACCCGAAGGGTCACGTTGTCGGCATCTCGGTTCCGAATATAATCAACGACGTGCACAGCACGAAGTTTCCCTTCGCGCCAGCCGGCTACCTCTTCCAGGGTGATCCCGGCGGACCGACAAACAACAAGCTGTCGAAGAATGCGCTAGATGAGTGGAGCCCGCGTCTCGGAATCGCATGGGATCCAAAGGGCAATGGGCGCATGTCGATTCGCGCGGGATTCGGCATCTTCTATGACTTCCCGAATTTCTCCTACGACCAGTTCGGATTCGAAGAACCTTGGGGCGGAGCCGCCACGGCCCCCGGTGGCAGTTGCACAGCCACCTGCATTAGCGACCCTTGGGGAACTACTGGAGGTGCTCCGAACCAATTCACTTTTTGTCCCTATCCCTGCATGAACGTCGCGACAGGGTCCGTACCTGGCAATCCCTTCGGTTCGGGGCCGGGAAGTGCGAACGACTTTGTCGGGGCGGGCCCCACGAAGTCCGCCTACTTGCCGAGCGCTCTGGTATTCAGCTATCCGCAGACTGTCAAACCGACCTACGTCATGCAGTACAACCTGAGCGTGGAAAAACAGTTGGGTGCGACCTGGCTGGTTTCCGCGACCTATCTTGGGAGTCAGCAACGCCACCTTTGGGGCAACAACGAAGCCAATCCAGGGCTTCAGGGTCCGTGTACAACCAACGGAGGAGGTCTCGGCCCAGGCGGGTACCCACAAACTTATCCGTTCCCTGCTGGGGTGACGTGTGGCGCCGGTGGCACCACCGTGCCCGGGCCATGCCCTCCGAACCTTGCTCCGTTCATATGCAACAGCTTCGGCCCCTTCTTCTCGTTGAACAATAACCGCTTGTTCCAGCACTTTGGAACATTGTGCTCGCCGACGACTTCCTGTTATGGCGAAACGCTTCTCTTGGAAGAAGGGGGAACGGGAAACTACAACGGCCTTCTTCTCTCGGCCCAGCACCAATTTGCCAGTCACTTCACCTCGACCACGAATTTCACATGGTCGCACTGCATCTCCGACAACTACACCACGACACTGGGTTTCTTCCTCGCAGCGGAGTCGGTGCCGTATGACCGGCACGCAGATCGCGGCAATTGTCCGAGTGCCGACACCCATCTCATTTTCAACGAGTCGCTCGTCGCGGAAACACCGAGTTTTGCGAACCATACCGAGGATCTCTTACTCGGCCACTGGAGATTCTCACTCACCGGTCTCGTGCAATCCGGATTGGACGTGTCTCCGATCCTTCTCGTTGATTATTCGGGGGATGGTAACGGACTCACGGAACGCCCGAACCTGGTGCCGGGTGTGGACCCGTATTGCCAGCCCAAAGGGCGAACATGCTGGCTCAATCCTGCGGCCTTCGCTGCCCCGGCCCCATACACCTTCGGCGATTTGAAGAACAATAGCCTGTTTGGCCCCGGGGCGATCATCGTCAATACGGCGCTCTCGAGGATATTCCCAATCACGGAACGCCAGAACGTGGAGTTTACTTGGCAGGTTTTCAACCTGCCGAATCACGCGAATCTATACCTGCCGAGCGTGGATGGGCCTGGAATCCTGCCGACCTTTGGCCAGCCAACTCCGGCCAGCACCGCGGGCTTGGGCGCTCTAAATCAAACGACTAACGATCCGCGCGTCATGCAATTCGCGCTGAAATACAGCTTCTAGCGAAATGATGATTGCTCCAGGTTAACGATCTGCGGCCCCATGCGGCCCGCGCAAAAAACAGTTTTCACGCGCGGTGTGCCCGTGGCATGATGCCCCGGCGCGTTCCGGTGAGAGGTCGCTGGACAGCGCTTCCGGGTTTTTATGGGTGGGGCCTGATTCCCGCTGCACGATGAATCGCGTACTTCTGAAAAACTGCGCGGCACGAAGGCGAGCGATGCATGTGCTGCTCGCTTTCCTGGCTACCGGTGTGCTACTCCTGCTACCCGCGTCGATTGCGGCCCACCACTCGGGCGCGATGTTCGACATGCAGCACCAGATCACGCTGACTGGTGTCGTCACCAGACTGGAGTGGACAAACCCTCACACGTTCATGTATCTGAACGTGAAGAACGAAAAGGGAGAAGTCGAAGAATGGGCCGTGGAAGCGAACAGCCCCAACTTCCTGCGCCACAACGGCTGGACGAGCACTACAATAAACGCAGGTGACACGATCACCTGCACCGGGGCGCCCGCCAAAAGTGGCGCCAGGTTCATGCACGTGATGACGGTCGAATTGCCGAACGGCGTGCAGCTTAGATCATAAAGTCCTAGAATTGGGCGTTGAGGGCAGAGCCAGACTGTAGGAGGCAAGCAGCATGAGATTTTTGAATCGATTGGGGATCACCTTCGCTTTGGCTGCCGCGATCGTTTCATGCGCGGCCGCTCAGCAGGCGACTCCACCTCCCGCGCCGACGCCCGAACCGGGTCGGCCGGTCGTCGGGGGATTCCCCATGGGACCGCCGGGGAAAATTCTGGAATTCACGGCTGAGCCAAGCACGATTCGGCCGGGGCAATCCTCCACTCTGCGCTGGCACGCTGTGAATGCGGACGACACCTACCTTGATGCATGCCTGGGCATCGTCGCGACGCTCGGTAGCGTTGCAGTTTCTCCCACAGCTACCACCACCTATACGTTCACGGCGAAGGGCCGCGCCGGCACGGACAAAAAATCGGTAACTGTCACGGTCGTGGGGACCACTCCCGCGCCGCCGAACACCGGCCCCGGCTGCGTCGATCCGCATAATCAGCCGATACCCCAGGCGCCGGACGGCCATCCCGATCTCTCGGGAGTCTACATTGCAGGCTTCAGCCTGCGGCCTGTGGACAACATCACTCTCAAGCCGGGTGCGGAAAAGTACAAAGTTGTCCCCGACGAAAATGACCTCGGCTTGGGAGTCACCTGTGTTCCTCCGGGTGTTCCAGCGGCCACGATGCAGCCATACCCCTTGCAGATCGTGCAGAAGCCCGGGCTCGTGGTAATCCTTTACGAGGCTTACCATCTTTTTCGCGTGATACCGACTGACGGCCGGCCACACCCCGACGATCTCGATCCCACCTACATGGGAAATTCTGTGGGGCACTGGGAAGGCGACACCCTCGTGGTCGATGTGACCGGGTTCAATGACAAGACCATGGTTGGTACGTACCGTCACACCACCGCCTATCACGTGGTCGAGCGTTACCATAGGGTCTCCTATGAAGAGCTCGACTACGAAGCCACCATCGACGACTCGAATGTTTTTGCGGCGCCGTGGAAGCAAGCCAGCCGCATGAGGCTGCATCCGGAGTGGCAGATTCAGGAATACGTCTGCGAAGACAACAATAAGAATTATCAGGATCTGCTGATCAAGAAATAATCCGGAAATTTCTTCCGGCACGGCGGGCAAAGCATATCGTGCTTACCCGCATCGGTTAAATCGGGAGGTTCATTGAATGAGGACCAAAACTGCTTTTTGGATCGCGGGGTTGCTTCTATTGATGGCCGTGCCTGCGGCAAACGCGCACCACTCGGTATCGATGTACGACATGGAGCACCCCAGCACCTATAAGGGCGTTGTCGCGAGGGTCGAATGGACAAACCCCCATGCCTACGTCTACCTGGATGTGAAGAACGAGAAGGGCGAGACCGAGGAATGGGCCATGGAGATCAATAGCCCCAATTTTTTGAGGCACAACGGTTGGACGAGCACGACGGTGAAGCCTGGCGACGTGATCACGTGCACTGGGGGAGCAGCCAAAAGTGGGGCCAAGACGATGCGGTGCACCTCGGTCGTGCTCGCCGATGGAACGGTTTTGAGGTCATAGGCCCGAGCGCAGCGAAGCGCCTCCTGAGAGCGAACTGAGACTTGCGAATCTTCATTAGGATTTCGATTGTTGCTCTGTTTGCGGTGATGGCCGCGTCGCCGCTCGTCGTCGCGCAGGGAACTGCGAGCGTTCCGCAGCCTCCTGCTCCGGCGCAGGGCGCCAAACAATCCTATTCGCTCAACGCCGTGGGCAAGCCGGACATTTCCGGCATTTGGATCCTCAAGGGTAGCGGCGCGCCGGGAGAACCGCTCGAGAAAGCGAAATTCTCGGGGTCTGTTCCCGAATCCGAGTTGTGGCGAACCACCTACGCGCGTCCGCACTTGAGCAACACATTGCCTCCATTCCAACCGTGGGCCGAGGCGAAATACAAGGCAACAACTCCCGACCAGGACCCGGAATTGACTTGCGTCCCTCCCGGAATACCGGCGACTTTACTGGAGCCGTTTCCGTTCGAGATTCTTCAGGTTCCCGGAAAGATCTTCATGCTGTTCGAGTACGACCATCTCGTTCGTCCGATCTACACGGATGGAAGGCCCATTCAGACGGACGCCGATCCCACCTATATGGGGCAAGCGGTCGGCAAGTGGGAGGGAGATACTCTGATTGTCGATACGGTGGCATTCAACGAAAAGACGTGGCTCGATGCAACGGGGCTTCCGCACACCGCTGCGCTGCATGTGACGGAGCACCTCCGGCGGCTGGATCACAACACCCTCGAGGATCTGATTACCATCGACGATCCGAAGGCTTACACAAAGCCGTGGACGGTGCGCAAGGTGTATGACCTGAAGCCGAAATGGGAAATCATGGAGTACGAGTGCGAGGAGAACAACAAAGAGAATCCAGCGCCTGTTGGAAAGTAGCGCGGATGCGCCGGAGTTCGAAACCAGGTTGTATTTGCCAGGTGAGAGAGGTCTTTAGGATGCGCCACCGTTCAATCGCCGTGATTTCCTCCGCAGCGTCAATTTTTATTTGTCTGGGCTTCGCGTCTGCGACACTTGCGCAGACCACCGCAAGCCCCGCGCCTGCTGACACAAAGTCCGCCCAGACCGCATCAACGGCTTCCACGCAAACGCCGGATATATCGGGTGTTTGGGCCTTGGCTCGCATGCGCGACGGCTTCATCCGGGCGCCGTTTCCTCTCCAGCCCTGGGCCCAGGAACAGTACGACGCCCAACGAAAGCAGGTGGGCTTCAACCCCGGTGCGCTCTGCGTGCCGCCGGGAATGCCGCACGTCATGCAAATGCCGTATCCGCTGGAGATTGTCCAGACTCCCGGCCGGGTGACGGTACTCGAGGAAGCGTACGAAGAGGTGCGCCGCATCTACACCGACGGGCGCGACCATCCGAAAGACCTCAATCCTACCTACAACGGCCATTCCATCGGCCACTGGGAAGGCGACACGCTCGTCGTCGATACGATTGGCATCAAGGCTGGCAAGGATCTCAATCTCGACAGCACGGGGCTATTTCACAGCGAATCCTTACACTTGATCGAGCGAATTCATCGCATAGAAAAGGACATTTTGGCGGACGACATCACGATCGACGATCCGAAAGTATTTACAAAGCCCTTCTCGGGCCGCTTACAGTACAAGTTTTTCCCCACGTGGGAACTCAAGGAATACGTCTGCGAGGAAAACAACATTCTTCCGCAGCAATAGGCTTTCGCTCGTCGGCCCATCCTCAATGATCGCGCGGATCTCGAGGAAATCAGCATTGACTTAGCTGATTTCGGATGTAACATCCGCCCCGGGTGTCACCGGTATGATGCTTCACCTCTGCGAGTGGCTCGAACACAATTCATGGATCATGTGGGTCGACAGTTCCGTTCCGCTGTCCTTGATCCTCGAAATCATGCACTACACCGGTTTTTTCCTGGTAGTGGGATCGACCGTCGTCCTCGACCTGCGCGTGATGGGCCTCGCGGCAAAGCGTCAGCCCGCCGCGGAAATGGCCGGGCAGTTGGTTCCGTGGATGTGGACGGGTCTCGCGTTCGTGGTGTTCTCGGGATTCTTCATGTTTGCGGGCGATGCGCCGGACTTTTACATGGCCACGGTCTTTCGGATCAAGATTCTCGTGGTCTTGGTAGCCGTGATCTTCGGAGCCATCGTGCAATCGGGGATTCCCCGTTGGGGCCAGCTTCCTTCGATTCCGGTCGGCGCCAAACTCGCGGCCTTCCTATCTTTAGTGCTTTGGATCGGGGCAATCCTTGTTTCCGTTGAGGTCCCGGCGATTTCGGGTGTGGGCTAGACCGCCTGTGAGGCGTGCATCGAGCCGTTCGCAATTTAGAGGTTCGCGGAAATGATGGCCTTTTTCATGGCGTTCGCCAAGTGGTTGCAAGGCACGTGGTGGGCGCTCGACATCAGCGGCTCGACCTGGGCGTATCCGTTCGTCCAAGCGACTCATTTTACGGGACTGTCGCTCTGGGTCGGCACCAACCTCGCGCTGGACCTGCGGCTGTTGGGCGTCGGCGCGAAGCGTCGCACCGCCGCGGAACTTTCCGACGCGCTGTTTGCGTGGAACTGGATCGGCTTCTTCATCGCCATCACCGGCGGGTTTATGTTGTTCGCAAGCTCGGCCACGAAGTACGTTCCCAACCCCGCATTCGAGATCAAGCTGGGAATTCTCGTTCCGCTGGGTGTCATCTGGCACATTGTGGTCCAGAGAAAATCGCGCACCTGGGGCCAGACGCCCAACGTTTCGCCGTTCGCCAAATTCGCGGGCCTGTTGGAACTCTTGATCTGGTTGTCCGTCGTGACAGCCGCGGTATCCATCCCCAATTTTGACGTGCACTAGCCGGCAGGATGAAGATTCGGGCCTCGCAGCGGATTCTCGTCGGACTCGCGTTGCTGGTTTTTGCCGGCTGCGGCAAACAGCAAGGCAGCGAATCTTCCGCCCCCACCGTCGATCTCGCCACCGCAGGCTCGATCACTGGCACGGTTACTCTCGACGGCCCGCCGCCCGCATTTCGCCCGATCGACATGAGCGCGTCGCCCGCTTGCGTGAAGGTGAATCCCTCGCCCGTAACACCGCCCGTGGTCGTAACCGGCGAACGTGGCGCTCTTGCCAACGTCGTGATCTTCGTGAAAAGCGGCCTCGGCAACTATCACTTCGACGCTCCCCAGGAGCCCGCAATCCTCGCGCAAATGAATTGCATGTATGAGCCGCACGTTCTAGCGCTGATGACGAACCAGCCCTTCGCCGTCCAAAACAACGATCCCACTATGCACAACGTCCATCCGATGCCAAAGCACAACCGGCAGTGGAGCAATTCGCAGCCTGCGGGCTCCGCTCCGCTCAAGTCGACCTTCGCCCAGCCCGAATTCGCGATGCCCGTGCTGTGCAACGTTCACCCGTGGATGCGCGCTTTTGTGTTCGTGTTCGACAATCCGTATTTCGCCGTCACTTCGATCACCGGCACGTTCGAGCTGAAAAACCTGCCGCCCGGCACGTACACCATCGAAGCCTGGCACGAGAACTACAATGTGCAGGACCAGACCGTGACGATCGCTGCCAAAGAATCGAAGTCCATCTCATTTGCCTTCAAATCGGCGGCGCCGGCCGGAAACTAAGATTGGGTTGCAAGTGATTGCAGGAAGCGCATATCTTAGAGCATAATCTGCCGGCTGAGAGGCCCGGGCGGCCGTAGTAAAATATCAATCTGCGGGAGCAGGACGATGAAAATCTCAAAAATCGGATGCGTCGGCGCGGCTCTACTCTTGGTGGCGAGCGCCGCCTTTGCGCACCACTCATCCGCGATGTTCGAGCGTGACAAGCAAGTGGAGCTCGTCGGCACGATCGTTACCTTCGCCTGGACCAATCCGCACAGTTGGATCGAGATCGACGTGCCAAACGCGAACGGCGGAATGGACCGTTGGGGCGTCGAGTGCAACAGCCCCAACAACCTCGCTCGCCAGGGCTGGAAGTCCTCGACTCTCAAGCCCGGCGACCAGGTTACGATCCTCGTTCATCCGTTGAGGAGCGGCGAAAAGGGCGGCCGGTTCATTTCCGTGAAGCTGGCTAATGGTGACGTGTACGCCGACTCCGCAGGCGCGGGTTACGCAGCGCCGCCGAAGCCCTGAGCGCGCAATCGGTTAGCGCGCCTGTATGACCGTGCGGCTTGGGTGCCGCACTCCACGCGATAATTGCCGGGGGACACCATGAAGACGCGAACGAATCTTTTTGTCCGAGCCGCGCTCGTAGCTCTAGGCACCGCCGCTCTTGCTACTGGAGCGAGCGCGCAGGGCCAGCACCGCACACCAGACGTCTTTCCCGAAGGCGCACTCGCGCCTGACAATATCGCCAAGCCCCGTCCGAAGCCGCCCTTCGATCTCACCGGCACCTGGATGGTCGACCTGAGCTCTGGCTTCAGTTCCTTCATGTTCGGCCCGCCGTATCCGAAATTCAAGCCGGAGGCCCAAGCCATCTTCGACGAGGGTAAAAAAGCCACTGCGGAAGGCCGCGCGTTTCACGACGACATCGGTAAGTGCTTCCCGGCCGGAATGCCCATGATTATGACGCGCGTCTGGCCGATCGCGATGGTTCAAACTCCGACCGTGATTTTCATGGTCAGCGGCTTTGAAAATGCCCTGCGCCTGATTTACATCGACGGGCGCAAGCACACCGATCCCGACGTCGTGGTTCGCACGTTCAATGGAGATTCGGTCGGCCATTGGGAAGGGGATACGCTTGTCGTCGATACCACCAGCATGACCACCGATCGCCACTGGATCGACGTTGGCGTCCCGGTGAGCGACGAGTTCCATATCATCGAGCGCATCCGCCTCACCAACGGTGGCAAGACTCTGGAGATCAAGTACACCCTGCTCGACCCGAAGAATTGGGAAGGGGAGTGGACCAGCACCAAGCACTGGAACCGTGAGGACGACACCGACATTACCGAAGTCGAGTGTTTGCCCGATCTCAACCAGCATCTCCCCAGCACCCAATCGAAGATGAACGTTAACTAATGGGGATTTCCTTATCCCTCGCGGCCGCCCGGCATAGGGGCGGGCGCCGCTCGTTTCACTAAGCAGGAATTGACTCCTCGGCTGGGTTGAAGGGGGCGCAGCCGGCTGAAAAGTAGTGCTTGGCTTCAGTGCTCAAATCCTTTCCTCTCAATTGATTACGCGGCTGATTCCATCCTTTCGCGACCTCCCTGTTGACTGTCTCGCAACTGACCTCACCCTGGGCATGAAAATGCCTTAATCGATGGGCGGACGATGGTCGATGAAGCATACGAGCGCGCGTGCGGGCTCGGGGTGACTGGTTTGTCCACGCGCGGGTAACCTGGGCGGTTTGTGCTCGCGCGCCGAATGCGCCCCCTTCCGGTGGAGTGAACGCAATTGCCAAAGCCTTGCAGAGTGATCGCGGTCCTGGGCACGCGGCCCGAGGCCATCAAGCTCGCCCTCGTGATCCATGAGTTGCGCCGCCGGACCGGCGAGTTCGAGACGGCCGTGGTGCATACCGGTCAGCATCGCACCATGCTCGATCAGGCCCTCCAGCACTTCAAGATCAAGCCAGACTTCGATCTGGACGTCATGCGTCCGAATCAGACCCTGAGCATGCTTACCTGCCGCGTGCTCGATACGGTGGAAAACGCCTGCCACCGCTTCAATCCCGACATCGTGCTGGTGCAGGGCGACACCACCACGGCTTTCGGCGCAGCCCTCGCCGCCTACTACTGCAAGATTCCCGTCGGCCACATCGAAGCGGGGCTTCGCAGCCACGACATCTACAACCCGTTTCCGGAGGAAGCAAACCGCCGGCTCGTTTCCGTCGTCACCGAGATTCATTTCGCTCCGACCGCGCTTTCGCGCGACGCCCTGCTGGCCGAGGGCGTTCCGGCCGCAAAGATTGTGGTCACCGGAAACACGGTCGTGGACGCGCTGCGTGGGCTTAGCCAATTGCCCCATTCCTGGGAAAACACTCCGTTGGCCGGAATTCCTACGGACGACAAGCGGCTGGTGCTGGTGACTTCTCACCGTCGCGAATCGTGGGGCAGCGACCAGGAAAACATGTGCCTGGCGCTCAAGGATCTCGTGAACCGGCATCGCGATATCCGCGTGATCTATCCCGTTCACATGAACCCCAACGTGCGCAGCACGATCAATGCGCTCCTGGGCGGGATTGACCGGATTCATCTTACCGAGCCTCTCGACTACCTGACTTTTGTCAGCTTGCTGCGCCGCTGTTTCATGGTGCTTACGGATTCGGGAGGGATTCAGGAAGAAGCGCCCACCTTTCACAAGCCCGTGCTCGTGCTGCGCAAAGTCACGGAACGCCCGGAAGCCTCGCAATTCGGAATGGCCAAAATCATCGGCATGTCGCGCGAGGGAATCTTCGGCGAGGCCGAGCGGCTCCTCAGCGACAGCGAAGAGTACAAGTTGATGTCGGAAGGGGAGAACCCCTACGGGGACGGCAGAGCCTCCGAACGGATCTGCGAGGCCATCACGCGCTGGCATCAGGGAAAGAGGCCACTCCTCGATCCGGAAAAGGAATTCAAGCTGCCTCCCAGACCGCACCCGCGCCGCCGCAAAACCGACGTCTTGGTACACGCGAGGGCCGAGGTGCCCGAAAAAGTTCGTTCGTAGCTCGCGGTCGACTACTATGCTTTACTCTCTCTTCGCGATCGTCTTCCTGATCACCGTTTACACGGCGCGCCACTATCTCTTCACGCTGAATCGCCTCTTCGGATTCCAGCGCCATCCCTACATCGACATCGATACGGCCGACTGGCCGCCGGTCACGATTCTCGTGGCTGCGCACAACGAGGAAAAGGTCGTCGCCCACATCCTGGCGGCGCTGATGGGTGTGAATTATCCCAGGGAGAAGATGTTGGTCGTTCCGGTCAACGACCGCTCGACCGACCGAACGCGCGAAATTATCGATCACTTTTGTGAAGACCATCCAGGCCGCATCCGCCCCTTTCATCGCGCTGGCGGCAAGGGAGGCAAGGCCGCCGCGCTGAAAGACGCCATGGAATTGGTCGAAACCGAAGTCATCCTCATCTTTGACGCCGACTACATTCCCGGCAGCGGGCTGATCAAGCAGCTTGTGGCGCCATTCTTCGATCCCGAGGTCGGCGGCGTGATGGGGCGCGTGGTCCCTCTTAATGTCGGGACGAATCTGCTCACGCGGTTGCTCGATCTTGAGCGCTCCGGCGGCTATCAGGTGGACCAGCAAGCGCGCATGAATCTTCGCCTCGTGCCGCAGCATGGCGGCACGGTCGCGGGCGTCCGGCTCAGCGCCCTGCGCGAAATTGGCGGCTGGAATGACAGTTCCCTCACCGAAGACACCGACCTCACATTTCGCCTCCTGCTCGCAGGCTGGAAAACTGTCTATCAGAATCGTTCCGAGTGCTATGAGGAAGTCCCCGAGACGTGGCAAGTCCGAATCAAGCAGATCATGCGCTGGGCCAAAGGGCACAATCAGGCGCTGGCGGCTTATGGCTTCGAACTATTGTTCGGCGAGCATCGCGCAACCCTCCGTGAGCGCATCGATGGATTCCTGCTGCTCGGCGTTTATGCTATGGCGCCGCTGACGCTTGTCGCCTGGCTCCTTGCGCTCGGCCTCTTCTATGAGGGAGTGGCTCCGCTCCACGGTGTCATCGCGCTGCTCTCATTCACTGCGTACGCCGCGACGGGGAACTTCGCCGCCTTTTTTGAAATCGCGGCAGCGGCCCGGCTCGATTACACCCGCCAGCGCATCTGCCTGCTCCCGTTCCTCGTTCTCGGATTCGGGGTGAGCATTTTCTCCGTGTCGCGGGCGTTTGTTTCGCAGGTCACGGCTCCCATCACCGGGGCGCAGTTTCACTGGGACAAGACTGAACGCTTTCGGACGACCCCATGACTCCCATACTCGCAACCATGCTTCTGGTTTTGTCGGCCGGTGTGCTCTTTTTGATTCCCTTGCTTCCGGCTCTGATTGAACTGCGCGTCAAGCACGACGCGCAACCCCTCAACGTGATTCAGCAATACGCGGGCGAGATCCGGCATTTTTCTTATGGATTCCGCAGCTACATAGCCGATCTATTGGAGCCGCTGCAGAAATGCGTTGCGTCGGGCACGACGGCGAAGGGGAAAATGCCGGACGGCGACGAATATCTCCTGCTCGGGCGCGCCCATGATGCGCTCTTGGTTTCAGCAAACGAAAAGACAGCGACCTGCGGCTCGGTGGTGGCCGCCGGCACGGATGTGGCTTTTCCTGGTGGAGTCACTTTCGCCAAGGAAATCTACGCCGCGGGGGAATTCGTCGGCGGAGAAAAGAGCGTATTCCGCGCGCTGCTCGGAGAAAAAGACATTCACTTGGGGCCCTCCAGCACGGTGATTCGGTGGGCGCACGCCGTCGGCGCATTTCGCGCTCAACACGATTGCGATCTGTACGGTCGCATCTCTTCCGATCTCGAGATTCAGTTGGACTCCGGCTGCGCATTTCAGCGGCTGAATGCTCCCCGCATCGCGCTAGGGCACTGCAAGGCCGAAGAGGCCGATGATTCCGCAGCGGCAGTGCAAACCGCTCTGCCGGGCGGCCGCCGGCTCGTCGACGAAGATTTGGAAATCGAAGCTGGTGAGATCGTCTCGACCAACATTGTGACGAGAGGCAGCCTCCACATCGGCGCTGGTGCGCGCGTGTTGGGCAGCGTCAAGAGCGCTCAACACATGTCGGTGGGCGCCGGCGTTCACGTCGAGGGCAGCCTCATCAGCGCTTCGACCATGCACATCGGTCCCGATTGTCGCGTGATCGGACCGGTCATCGCCGAGCACGGAATCGCAATTGAAACTGGAACCTGCTGCGGCTCCGCTCGCACGCCCACCACAGTCAGTGCTCCGACGATTGAAGTCGCGGACGGCGTCACGGTCTTCGGCACGGTCTGGGCGCGAACCGAAGGGCAGGTGGTCCCCCAGTGATGAAGAAGCGGGCGATCACGATCGTTGCAGTGGCTCTTTGCGTTTTGGCGCCGGCCACATGGCTGGCGCTGCGCGCGTACGACCATTTTAGTGTTGGGGCCGATGGCCTCATGCTTTTGGTGCCCGATGGCGTCAGCTTTTCCGACCCGCGCGTCACCGTCTGGCTCGATGCCGCGAGCGAAGAAGGACTGCACGTAATTCCCTTGCACGATTCCGCCTTTCTCGATCCCGTCTTCGGAAGGCCGAAATGTGCGGGCCTCATTCTTCCCGACTCAATTCACCAGCAGGCGAGCGATCTCTTGCTCCGCGAGATTCGCGGTTATGTGGCCAACGGCGGGAACCTGATGCTCGTGTTCGACGCCGCGACGAAATCGATTCAGGGATTCTATCCCAGCGGCAGCTCGCGATTAGCCGATCTCGCCGGAGTGGATTACGCACTGTACAAAAACCTCGGTGATGCGACGATCCGGTCGGGCGACGTGAGCACCACGATCCCGTTGATGAAACAGCTCGGCGTGCCTCCCGGAAAGTACTTCCCCTTTGCGGCGCCTTCCGCCGCGCTCGAAAACACGACCTCGACTCGGCTCAGGCGCTATCAATACGGGAATCTGGAATATCCGAGCTTCGTCACGTCGGGCGAATACGCCGGCCAGGTGTTGCTGCGTTCAAGTGCGGGCGTTGCCGCAGGATTGCATCGCTACCAGAAGGGCTCGGTGCTCTTCGTGAATCTGCCGCTAGGATATCTCAAGGGCGATACCGATGGCCTCCCTCTGCACGCTTTCCTCCGATATTTTGCTGTGCAAATGCTCTCGTTGCCCCGCTTGCTCTCGGTCCCGGACGGTGTCGGTGGACTGGTGCTGAACTGGCACGTCGATTCCAACGCGGCCATCTCCGCGCTTCAGACCATGAATACGTGGACGATCTTGCAGCAAGGGCCGTACTCGATCCACATCACGGCCGGGCCGGACACGTATGCGTTCGACGATCACAAGGGATTCAACGTCCTTCACGATCCCGTCAGCCAGGACTTGGTACACGAATACGTGCGTCTTGGAGAAGAAATCGGAAGCCATGGCGGCTGGATTCACAACTATTTCGCGGCCCACGTTGAAACGGACCCGCCCAAGGAAATGGCGAAATTCCTCAAGCTCAATAAAGATGCTCTCGAGCAAATCGGAGGCAAGCCCGTCGTCGAGTACTCCGCACCGAACGGCGACCAGCCGGAGTGGGTCACCCACTGGCTGGAGGCGCACGGTTTCGTGGCGTACTACTTCACGGGCGACGCGGGCATGGGGCCCACGCAGGGCTATCGCGGCGGCCAGCGCGAGGGAAAAAACATCTGGGCATTTCCGATCACCCAGTTGGATCGAGCCGCCTCGTTCGAGGAATTGAGCGGCGAAGATGTTTCTTTCGACGTGATACTGCAGTGGCTCGAGGCGCTCACCGGCTTCGTCGTGGATCGCCACGAAGTGCGGCTCATCTATTTTCACCCGCCCGGAATCCTCCCCTATCGCGACGTGGTTCATAACTGGTTGGAAAAAACCGCCCAGCTCAAAACGCAGGGAAGCTTTCGCTGGTACACGATGGCCCAAGTCGCGAATTTTCTGAATTCGCGCAAAAAGGTCAGGTGGAAGTTGACGGAGCACGACGGCATCGCTTCACTCAAGGCTACTGATTCTCGAACCTTGGCCCACCAGACGTGGAGTCTGTCGGCGAATAAGTTTGAAAAGCCTGTCGTGATTCAAGGCGTCGCGACGGTGTCGCAGGACGGCGAAGTGTGGCTCATCGACGCTGGCGATGGAACTCATCTGGAAGTGCAGGCCAGGATGGCTGGACAATGAGCCTCCGGCGAATTTTTCACAATCTCGCGCTTTTTCTTCTCTTGAGCCTCGCACTCGCGTGGAAAGCGAACGCCCAGCAAGACGTCGTCACCACCGATCCGCCGCAGTCATCGCCCCAAACGCCGGGCACGGAGGCGCCGGTGCCCGAGAGAATCCTGACCAATTTTGTGGAAGCCGGAGGCAGTTACCGCCAGCTCACCAACGGCTTCGGCGACTGGAGCGGCGGCTACGCTCGCGGCGTGCTGACAACCGGAAACAACATTTGGAACGGCGAAATCAACGGACAAAATGAATTCAATGATGGCGGCGTGTACCTGGCCGCCGGAGATACGTACAACTTCAATTCGGATTGGTACGCCTCGCTCACGCTTGGATCGAGCGTGGGAGGATTCTTCTGGCCGCGCTTCCGTGCCGATACATTTGTGAATCGCAAATGGAGCGCGCGAAAGCAGTTCATTACCACGTTGGGCTACGGTTACTACGCTTCCAAGGACGTGCACCGCGACCAGAGCGTTTTTGTTGGAACCGTCTACTATTTCCAAAAACCGTGGATCGTCGAGGATGGTGTGCGATTCAACATCAGCAATCCGGGCGCGGCCTTTTCGCCGGCCGGCTTTGTGGCAGTGACCGAAGGCCGCAACAAGCATCACTACGTTACGGTGAACGCAGGATTCGGGCAAGAGGCCTATCAACTCGTCGGACCGACGACCGTCCTGACGCGCTTCCCCAGTCAAAACGTGACGATCACCTGGCGCCAGTGGACGGGAAAGAACTGGGGATTCAATCTCGTCGCGGATTACTACCACAGCCCATTTTACGAACGAGGTGGCGGCAGCTTTGGATTCTTCAAAGAGTTCTGAGCGCCGCGCGTTCTCTGCGAGCGCGAATTACATGGCGAGATTCGCCGATCGCAGCCGCTTCCGCGGGCATCGCGGCGGCGTGATCACCATGCATCGCGCGCTGACGCGGTTCGTTCTCGAGCCACTGGATTTGATCACAGCCGCCCTGCTCGTTCTGCTCCTTTCGTTCGCGTGGATCCTTTCGCTGCCATGGCTCTGCCGGATGTGGGGTTACGCGCTCGCGAACGGCATGAGAATTCTGGCGCTCCGCACCGAGCTCGGTCTCACCGAGCATCACATCACTCCGTACATCCGCTTCGTGATCCCGTTTCCCAAAATGGAGGGAATCGCTCCGGACGCAGTGACGTGGTGGTCCACTACCGCGGTCGTTGGTCTGATCTATGCGGCGAGTTACTTCTTTCCGAAAAAATGGACGCCGGTGACGTATCTTCTGCGTGCGGTGCTTTTCATTCAGGCCACCGCGCTGCTGTATTTTCTGCTGGCGGCGGCGCGCTTTCCGCACTCGCCCGATAGTTATCTGGAAGGGATCGTATCGTACCGAATCGCTCTGATCTCCGCCGTGCCGTTGCTATTCGGCCTGACCTACTACATCTTCAAATTCAGTTTATTCAAGAAAATCGCGCTCACCGTGCTGACGATGAGCTATCTTTCGCTATTTCTCCCGCTGCAAATTCTGCTTCAGGCGATGATCCTGCAGAAATCCGTGCTGTTCATGCCGGTGCTCTACATCGTATTCGGATTGCCCGTGGACATCATCCTCATCCTCGCGTTTTACTCTTGGGGGATGAGCTGGCCGTCGGGGAGCCAGAACGAAATGTAATCCGCCTCACGTTCCTGCTTGAATCTGGTGCAGCAGGCGCTGTTCGGGGCCATACGGATCGTTGACCAGCTTGCACTCGTCGTTGAAGATCATGATCGCGCGTTTCGTGTTGTCGAACGGCGCCCAATTCGGCAAGCCGCCGTGGTTCGGATCGCCGGTCCGCGCGAATGCCACCCAGGCTTTGCTCATTTTATCGGCCAGCGCATAGCGATCCTGGCCGGTGCCGGTCATCGACTGCGCCGCATCGACGTTGTCGAAAACGAACGGAATCTCCAGCGTGTGAAAGGAGCGCAGCTTGCCGTCGCGCACCGGCGATCTCCACGTAAAGTAATACTGATAAACCGCTGCCTTCGCTTGCGCCGCTTTGCGTTCCGCCTCGAGGACTACACCCGCGCGGAACGTAGCGTCCGACGCGATGATCAAATAAAGATCGGTGTTGGGAGCGCCGGGGCGCCCGGCGCGGTACGCGGCGATCACTTTATCCACTTGATCGTCGCTCGCGTTGCGAAGCGTTTGCTTGACGCGCGTGTGCAGCCCAGCATCGTCGATCGGATCGAGCTGCTGGTTCGGGAAAAACGTGACCTCGGTTTCGACCGTGCCAATCAGAAGAGGAACATCGGCCGACTGCTCCGGCGCGACGGGATCGAATGGATCGTGCGGCAGCGTGGTGCCATCGACGACGGGCGCGAGAGCGAGTCCCGGGCCGCCGGGCACGATGGCTGGACTCGTGACAGAGAGCAACTGATCGGTGGAGAGCGTCTGCAACTGGTCCACTTGATCCGGCTTCAGATTCAACTTCGAGAGATACATTTCGGCTGATTTGTTCGCCGCATCGCGCGAAACGCCCTTCACGTCCGCGCCGCTCTCCACGATGGCGCGATGGAAAAGCCCTTTGGCCGCCGGCATGGCCATCAACGAGCTGACTTTTCCGCCGCCGCCCGATTGGCCGAAAATCGTGACGTTGCCGGGATCGCCGCCGAACGCGGCGATGTTGTCGCGCACCCATTCGAGAGAAGCGATGATGTCGAGATTGCCGAGATTGCTCGAATTAGCGTATTTTTCGCCGCCGATACCCGCGAGATACAGGTAGCCGAAAACGGTGAGGCGATGATTGACGGTGACGAGGACGACATCGTGCTTCTTGGCAAGCTGCGTGCCGTCGTAGCAGATGAATCCGCCCGAACCGCTCGTGAATCCGCCGCCGTGCAGCCAAACCATCACCGGCCGCTTGTGCCCGCTGCCGACTCCCGGCGTCCAAAGGTTGAGAACGAGGCAATCCTCGCCCATAGGCTCGTCGCGGTCCATCACTTCGAATTCGTGGGGCACCTGACCGTGGAATGCGGACGGCAACTGCGGAGATC
The DNA here is from genome assembly GCA_963715685.1 of uncultured Acidobacteriota bacterium. Taxonomy (GTDB): domain Bacteria; phylum Acidobacteriota; class Terriglobia; order Acidiferrales; family UBA7541; genus Palsa-295. The sequence continues at coordinate 1,409,736 of OY970264.1, forward strand.
TGTGGCCGAGTTCGTAGCACTCGCGGACATCGGTCCAAGCGCCGAGTTTCGCGGGGGGCATAAAGCGGTTTGGCCCGGCAGTGGAGGCCGCGTAGGGGACGCCCTTGAAAGCGTGAACCTTGCCCTGCGTTGTGCCGCGGATTTTTCCCGCCGTTGTCGTTACGGTCGCGCCGGGAGTTGGCTTCGCATCATCCGCGAAAGCCCGCGTGAAATTGCCGCCCATGAGCGCTCCCGCCGCAAGCGTGCTGAAACCGATGAACCTTCGCCTGTCCATGTGGATGCCTCCATCGAAATGTGGTGGGGTCCGCAGAAGTGCGTACCGTATGGCGCAATCGCAAATTCTTGACACTTGTTCGTGATTTCGTTCGTTTGTTTTGAGTGAGATACCGCGATAAACACCTGGTTTTGATTGACACTTGATTTTGGTTTGCTCGAGGAAGGGGCCCCGGGGCAGTGACGGGTAGACATGACGCCCGTCCTTTGTTTTGAACGAGTTACGTGCGTTTCTGTTCGGCAGCCATTGTCGGGCAGAAATCGAGGCGCGAGGGTAGCTTTCTCCTCGCCCTCGAGGCGCCGGGTCCACCCTTCACATTCGCGAACTGTAGACCGTCGTTTCACGGGCGCCATTCTACTGCACCGTAGCCGAAGTGCAAGCGTGAGAGCCTGTGGACTTTTTGGAACCGGGCTGGAAGCTCGACCACAGCTTTCACCTACGATTATCGGGGACGCCGCATGTCTATGACGGATCAGAACGGCGAGACGACGATATATGCGTACGGCGACGCCGAGCGGTTGGAAGACTCGGCAATCGCTCCGAAAAGGCCCCACCCTTCACACACCGAAGGACGGGGCACCCAGCGGCGCGGATTGAACGCGAGTGAAGCTGGCGAACTGGTATCATTCTGCTACGTTGTGGTCAAGGCGACAACGGAAACGGAAAGGGTGGGCCACCCGCCAAACATGCAATCAGACCTTTTAAGACTGAACAGTTCGGAAACGGGCATTAGAAACCAAAATCCGGGGCTCGCCGGGGTAAGTGGGTGGCTCCTGTTGTTTTGTATCGAGTTTGCTGCCCGAATCGGAGCACAGATGACACTCTCTGTTGTCATCTTCGGACTTTGGCACTATTTCTCTGCCGTCGCTCTATTCCTCGCTGCCTTGTCATTTCTCACCAGCGTCAGTGTCTGGAGGATAACTTCGAGGGCGCTTCTGTTCAGCAAAACACTATTGATAGTAGTTTTCTGTGTTGGAATATTCGGACTCGGCCTCGAAATCGTTTCGGCGAGAACCTTTCTTCATGGTACAGAGTTTGACTTTATAGTTGAGGCGGCGATGTGGTTTTTGTATTTCAAGAAATCGAAGCGCGTAAGGGCAACTTTTGGTCGCTCGATTTAGGCTGCGATCGGAGTTTGCAGTTACGAAGCCGCTTTTGATGCTCGCAGTGATTCTGGCTTGGCGGGTGGCCCACGCTCCTGATCATCTGACCTAACACGGCGCAAACAGAGGGTACGTCTCGTCCATCATCCTTGGAGTCCAATTCATACCGGAGAGTGCCCCACCCTTCCTACACGGAAGAGTGGGGCACCCAGCGGCGTGGGTTGAACGCGAGTAAAGCTAGCGAAGTGGTATCATTCCGCTCCGTTGCAGTCACGGAAATTACGGAAGCGGAGGGGGTGGGCCACCCGCCACCCAGCGGCGTGGGTTGAACGCGAGTGGGGCCGGCGAAGTAGTATCATTCCGCTACGTTGTGGTCAGGACAACAACGGAAACGAAAGGGTGGGCCACCTGCCAACTAATGTCGGTTGCACTCGGCGCCACAGTGCGCAGGTGTAGACCCGCAGAAAGGAAGAGTCGGCTGTGCAGGATAGGATATTGAACCGAGGTCGGCTCGATAGCATCGGAGGTGTCGCCCTGCTCTCTGCTGGGACTTTGCTCCATTTCGTGTCTGTCGTGGTTGTTTCTATGTCGCTAGGGTTTATTCCCGAAGGCACAATTGGAAATTTGTACCACGGTACTCCCGCCGAGCCTTTTTTTCCGTTTATGACAGCAATCGCGGCCCTTTTGGGTCTCGCCGTTGCTCATTTCCGACGAGACACACGTGCCGTCTGGACTTGGATACCGGGCCTGCTGTGGTTCGCACTTGGAGCCTACGATCTATCTAGCGGCGGGGCGGGTCAATGGGTCGGCTCAACGCGCGCTAAGTACCTTTTCGAAAATCTACTAACTGACAGGTGTGCCGACACTGAATGCCTATATGAGCTGTTCGTCACCGCGCCCCTGGTCACGTCTGCGGCGTATGCCTTGACCTCTTGGATTACATTGCAGGCCCACTCCAAGACCTCCGGGGCTTGAAAGAATGGCGGGTGGCCCACGCTTCTGACCGTCTGACCTAGTACGATGCAAACAGAGAGTACGTCTCGTCCATCATGCTTGGAGTCAAATTCACACTGGAGGGTGCCCCACCCTTTGCATTTAAAAGGGTGGGACGGGTTCCAAGTTCTGCGTTCGGCAAATCGAAAAAGCCCCACCCTTCACACACCGAAGGATGGGGCAGCCGGCTTTCCCTCAGCGGCTGAAGCCGCATTAATTTTGCAACGTTTACGGCACGACTGAAGTCGTGCCCTGACGAAAGACGGCGGTTGCCGCACAGTCTCTGAGGCCGGGATGACTTCGCAACGGTGACCGCCGGATTGGCGGGTGGCCCACGCTTCTGATCGTCTGACCCAGTACGGTGCGAACAGAGGGCGCATGTCGCGCCCGTCATCCTCGGAGTCCAATTCACACCGGAGGGTGCCCCACCCTTTGCATTTAAAAGGGTGGGACGGGTTCCAAGTTCTGCGTTCCGCAAATCGAAAAAGGCCCACCCTTCACACACCGAAGGATGGGGCACCCAGCGGCGTGGATTGAACGCGAGTGAAGCTGGCGAAGTGGTATCATTCCGTCGCGTTGTGGTCAAGGCAACGACAGAAACGGGAAGGGTGGGCCACCCGCCGGTCAAGGCAACGACAGAAATGGAAAGGGTGGGCCACCCGCCGACATAGCGGGTTTATGCCAATGGCATCCCGTACATTTGCACACCTCATCGGCTCGCTGAGCGGAGCCGTGCTGGTCGCTGTCTGCCTTCTCGATCCTTATCACTGGCTGCCGATGCGTAATGTGTGGGCCGCCATCATTGTGGGGGCATTGTTGGCTCTAACTGGGTCCCTCTACGCAGCACGAAAGGGCAGTCGGTGGTGGTTCGTACTTACGGCGACGTCGTTGTTGGTAATCCTTCTCGACATAATTGCCTTGGGTGGGTGATCTGTTGGGCGGGCGGGTGGCCCACGCTTCTGATCGCCTGACCTGATTCTGCGCGAGCAGAGGGTACGTCTCGTCCATCGTTCTTGGAGTCCAATTCACACCGGAGGGTGCCCAACCTTTGCGTTTGAAAGGGTGGGACGGTTTCCAAGTCCTGTGTTCGGCAAATCGAAAAAGGTCCACCCTTCAAACACCGAAGGATACTTCGACTGCGCTCAGGACAAGTGGGGCAGCCGGCTTTTCCTCAGCGGCTGAAGCCGCTCTGGTTTTGCGAAAGTTACGGCACGACTAAAGTCGTGCCCTGACGAAGAACGGCAGTTGCCACACAGATTCTGAAGAGCACGTGTGACGACTTATGAATTCGTCCTCAGCTGAAGCCGCGTTAATTTCGCAACGGTGACGGCCCGACTGCCCTTTGGCGTCGCTCTAGGTGAAAAGTCGTGCCCTGACGAAGAACGGCAGTTGCCACACAGATTCTGAAGAGCACGTGTGGCGACTTATGAATTCGTCCTCAGCTGAAGCCGCGTTAATTTCGCAATGGTGACGGCACGACTGCCCTTCGGTTTCGCCCAGGGTGAAAAGTCGTGCCCTGACGAAGAACGGCAGTTGCCACACAGATTCTGAAGAGCACGTCTGGCGACTTATGAATTCGTCCTCAGCTGAAGCCGCGTTAATCTCGCAATGGTGACGGCACGACTGCCCTTCGGTTTCGCCCAGGGTGAAAAGTCGTGCCCTGACGAAAGACGGTGGCTGACACACAGACTCTGAAGCTCGGGACGCCTGGCCGTCAGGGCACGGCTTCAGCCGTGCCGCTTGCCGACGCAGTTCTCAGGGGTTTTAACCCCTGAGGGACTTCGTCGGTAGGAAATGCGCCCGAAGCCGAAGACCACGGGTAGTCTCCAGGTTCCACAACGAACCGTTTCTTCACGGGATTTTGGACCAAATACTGCATGTGCAATTCGTAGTCCGCCGCATCGCGAATTCGGTGATCGCTGAAGCCCCGCTGCCAAATCGGAAAACGGAAAAGGAGGCGATCACGAATCGCCCTGGCCGAGCCGCCTTTAATGAATTGGACGGCGCGTTCCAGAGCGGTGTTGTCACCCGGAGTCAACAGCACGTGAAAGTGATCCGGCATCAACACGAATGCGTGCAGGTGATACGCGCCTCGGTCACGGTAGTTCAAGAGGGATTCGAGAAATATTTCACAAGGCGGCGCGGGCTTGAAGATGGCGCGGCTTTCCCATGTGCGAGACGTCACAAAATAAGTTCCTGGGACGCTCCCGTGGCGCTTCGGTATAGCCATTTCCCTCAGCGGCTAAAGCCGCCCTCCACGACAGGCGTTACGGCACGGCTAAAGCCGTGCCCTGACGAGTCGACCGCGCCTTGGCGAAGATCTCTCGATCCTGCGCCGATGGCGCTTCGGTATGACCATTCGCCCTCAGCGGGTAAAGCCGCCCTCCACGACAGGCGTTACGGCACGGCTAAAGCCGTGCCCTGACGAGTCGACCGCGCCTTGGCGAAGATCTCTCGATCCTGCGCCGATGGCGCTTCGGTATGACCATTCGCCCTCAGCGGCTAAAGCCGCCCTTCTCGACGCGCGTTACGGCACGGCTAAAGCCGTGCCCTGACGAAACGCCAATGGCCTGACGAATCGCGCGTGGCGTGACGAGTCGCGCGTATCCTGACGAAAACCTTTAGGCTGCGCGGCCCCAGAGTTTTTTCGAGGCGATGCGCGCGCCCTCGACGAGCGAGCGGAACTTCATCCACGAGAACGCTGGAAACACCGGGCCGAAGCCGGCAAACGTGCCGAATCCGCAGTCGGACCCAGCCATGATTCGCTCCTTGCCAACGACGTTGGCGTAGCGAATCAGCCGTTGCGCGACGACCTCGGGATGTTCGACGTAGTTGGTGCTCGACGCAATTACGCCAGGAATCAGAATTTTGTCGTCGGGCAGCTTGATCTTGGTCCACGCCTCCCATTCGTGCTCGTGGCGAGGATTCGCGCCCTCGATGAGCAGCGCCATCGGCTTCACTTTGATGGCAATGGGAAAGATTCTCATGCAATCCATGTCGTTGATGTGCGTGCCTTCGTAATTGCCCCAGCAAACGTGCAGCCGGACGCGGTCGGCGGGAACATTGGCGAGCGCGTGATTCAACGCTTCGACCTGAAGCTCGGCGTAGCGCAGGAATTCGTCGTCCGTCAGGTTCTTAAACCGCGTATGGCGTCCCATGGCGAGATCGGGGCAATCGAGCTGGAGCAGCAGCCCCGATTTCACGATCATTTCGTACTCTTCGCGCATCGCGTCCGCGAGCGCCGCGAGGTACGTCTCGTGCGAGGGGTAGTATTCGTTCGGCTGAAAGACGGCGATCGTGCCGGGAGAAACGGAATTCATGAAGCCCTCGACCACCTTGGCCTTGGAAAGGGCCTCTTTCATGTGGGCGATGTCCTGCTCGACCGGCTTCAGATTCTTCACCTTGATCGGGCCTTTGCAGACGGGCCGCTTGTAGGTGGCCGAATGGCCGGTCTTCACGAGGCGGTCGCGGTACTCGGGAAAATCGTCGAGGTCCTGCGGAGTGGGGCGCGCGGAATCGCCTTCGAATCCGGTGAGGCGGTGGCGAATGTACGTGGCGTAGCTGATTTTGCTCGTCTCGCCGTCGCTGACGACGTCGATTCCCACCGCGGCCTGGTGATTCACGAGTTCGGTGACGGCGCGCCGCATCGTTTCGTTGAAGCGGCCTTCGTCAACGTCCTCGCCGCGGTCCTGCGCGAACAGCAGATCGACAACCTCCTGCGGGCGCGGCAGGCTTCCAACGTGCGTCGTGAGAATGCGGTCAGTGCTCAGCTTCATCTGGGGTCCTTGTAAAGCTATCCGTGCCAGGGCGGCAGAGAAAATACTCCGCGAAGGCATCAGGTTGCAACCACAAATCGGATTGTACTGGTTAGAAACGCCAGTCGCATTGCGTGCAACCATCTGTCTGACCCGCGAGTCAAAATAGCGGTACAGCGAGCCGGGGGCTTGTTGGCCTTATCCACAAATCAGGTGCCGCCACTGTGAGAAATCAGCCGCGATGATCGAGCGATGTCGGTGGATGGCGTGCCTTTCCTTCGCCAGCGTCCTCATTGCATCGTTTTCGCTTCCCAATCCAGCATCAGCACAGGGACAAGGCCAGCCGCAAAGGGATCAGCAAGCGCGCCCGGGCGAGCAGATGCCCGATCAGCCATCGTCAGGGAGCATCAGCGGAACAGTTGTCGATCAAACTGGGGCCGTTGTCGTGGGAGCCCTGGTGAAACTGACACGTGAAGATCAATCCCTGAACCAAGAGGTGCTATCAGGCGACGATGGGCAATTCTTCTTTGCCAACATCGCACCCGGGCCCTTCCAGCTCACAATTACGTCGCCGGACCTCGCGGCGCAAACATCCTCGGGAATCCTGCATCCGGGGGAGGCGCACATCGTCCCGCCGATCGCGTTGGCCGTCGCTCCCAATGTCACAGAGGTGCGGGTAGGAGTCACACAAACCGAAGTGGCGGAAGAGGAGATCAAGGACGAAGAGAAGCAGCGTGTGCTAGGTTTCCTTCCCAATTTCTATGTCAGCTACGTCCCCGATGCATTTCCTCTCACCTCAAAGCAAAAGTTTAAGCTTGCCTGGAAGGCGACGGTGGATCCAGTCACCTTCGGAGTGACTACGGGTATTGCCGGGGTTCAGCAGGCGGCAAATGAGTTCAGCGGATATGGGCAAGGCGCACAAGGCTATGGAAAGCGCTATGGCGCGAACTATGCCGACTTTGTTACAGACACGTTCATCGGAAGCGCCATACTGCCATCGCTTCTGAAACAAGATCCACGTTATTTCTACAAAGGAACAGGGAGCGCGCGATCACGCCTTCTGTATGCGATTGCGAATTCCGTGATCTGCAGGGGTGACAATAAGCGCTGGCAGGCAAATTACTCGAGTATTCTCGGAAGCCTCGCTTCAGGGGGTATCTCAAATCTCTACTATCCGGCGAAAGATCGCAATGGAGCGGGATTAACGTTCGAAGACGCGCTACTCGACATCGGCGCATCTGCCGCGACCAATGTCCTTCAAGAATTTGTCGTCCGGAAATTTACGCCGAATGTTCCTAAGCACGATCCGGCCAAACCCTGACGCGCGATCGGCAGCTTCATGACCGGCGCCATCTTTCCAAAGATTTTCAAATGGAGAGCCTGCGGACCGCCCGGGAACTTCGGTATTCGCTTGCTCGATGATATAAGGTGAGCCATGAATGCCATCAAGGAGCCTGATCCTCAAAACGATTCGCGACCCATCGAGGCAGTCGCCAAGGACGCGGCGCGCGGCCGGCGGGACGCAACGTTAAAAGCCCTCTGGTTTCTGGGAATGGGAACTCTCTTTGGGTTGGTAACCGTCTTTACGATCGTTGCAGCCAAGTGGGTGCCAGCTCTGCTGTTCGGCGCGGCCTCCGTATTTCTGTTCTGGTCGGCGTATCAGCAGTATCGAGCGCGCTCTTGACGCGGCTGTGCCAATCGTTTGTCTCCATGCCGACAGTGATTTCGTGATGTATACTCTCGCCCCGTGGAACCTCTCAACCTCGATTTCAATTTAAGCCGCCTCGAGCGCGTGCTTGCCGGTCCGGGAAAGGTCGCCGCACTCGGCGAGGAACTCGAACGGCGTGGGCTGAAGCGCGCGATCATCGTAACCGGGAAAACACTCGGCGGCTCGCCGCTGCTCGAGAAGGTCACCGCGGCGGCCGGGCCGCGATGCGCGTCGGTATTCAAGCGGGCAAGCCAGCACGTTCCGCGAAGCGTGGTGGACGAACTGAAGGCGGAAATCTCGCGCGTGGACGCGGATTGCCTGGTTAGCTTCGGCGGCGGCAGCCCGATCGACACGTGCAAGGTTGCAAGCCACGCTTTTTTGCCGGGCCGCGACGTGATCCAGATCGCGATTCCGACGACGCTCTCCGCCGGCGAGTATACGCACGCCGGAGGCGTGACCGACGAGAGCACGCGCGTTAAATCCGGAGTTTTCGATCCGCGGCTTCAGCCGCGCACGGTGATCAACGATCCCGTGCTCACGCTCGCGACTCCGGACTGGCTTTGGGTCGCGACCGGAATGCGCGCGCTCGATCATGCGATCGAGACGATCTATACGCCCCGGCATCATCCGTTGAGCGACGCGCTGGGCGCGAAGGCGATCTCATTGCTTGTGGAGCATCTGCCCGCGTCGATCAAGACCACTGGCACGGAGCAGCTTGCGCGGCGCGGATACTGCCAGATGGCGGCCTGGTTTTCGATTTTCGGCTCGATGAACACTCGCTTTGGAATTTCGCACCTGCTGGGGCATCAGATCGGGCCGCGGTGGAACGTGGCGCACGGCGTCACCTCATGCATCACGCTGCCTCACGCGATGCGATTCATGGCCGGAATTGCCCCGGAGCGTTTTGGCCCGATTGCGGAGGGATTCGGCATCCCGTTCGATGCGAAGAATCCGAAGGCGGGGGCGCTTGCTTGCGCGGAGCGGACCGCGCAGTTCATCGCGCAGTTCGATGTTCCGCACACGCTCAAGGGCGCAGGGGTGCCGCGAGCGGAGATCGGCGAGATTGTCCCCACCGTGGCGCATGAACTCGAGAAAACAGGCGTTGTGGACCGTCCGCTGACGCAGGCGGAAATCTTGGGATTGCTGGAAGCTTCCTACTGAAGGAATCCGCGGCCGGCGGGTGGCGCGCACACGGCGCAGCCGCGGAATGATTGTCCGCTTTACTTCTTTTGTGGTTTGTCTCCGCCGATAAAGACCGCGCTGGTGCGTCGCGACGCACCGCCGGCGGGTTGCTCCGCTGCAGAGGCCGACGCCGCCGCAACAGGAATCTTCACCGCAGCCTTCTTGACGCCACCCGGAAAGTTGCTCTCGGGAACTTTGATCGGCTCAAGCATCGCCTCGATTTCAGCGCGGCGCTGCTCGAACCATGGCGGAAGAAGCAAGCTCTGGCCGAGTTGATCCTCCGGTTCATCCACCGCGAAACCCTTGGGAACTGTGGCGGCGCATTCGACCAGAATTCCGCCCGGGCAGCGGCAATAGACCGAGTGGAAGTACATGCGGTCCTTGATTTCCGAAGCGTCCGTGTAGCCGAGTTCTTCGTAGATGCCTTTTTGCTCTGCGAGCTTTTCATCGCTTTCAACATCGAGCGCCATGTGGTGGGCAGTGCCCGCCCCGAAGATCCAGCTTCCGGACGGCCGCTCGGGCTCGTGCAGAAGAGTGACTGTCCTGGACGGACCACCCTCTCCGATTTCGAAGCGATGATAGGGGCCTTCCTGGCCGGTCTTTTTGAAGCCGAGGGCATCGACGAAGAAGCGTTCCGTCTCCGCGACTTCGCGAACCGACAGCACCGGGCCGTGGAAGCCGCGCGTGGCGACCTCGCCGGTGACCTCGCCAACGCTCCAAGGCTTGCGCGTGTCGGCGTTGTCCTCGACGACTTCCAACTGAATGCCCGACGGATGATCGAAACGAATAAACTTTTGGCCGAAGCGCTCCTGGATGCCACCATTCTTGATCTTGTGGCGGTTCAGGTGTTCGAGCCAGAATTTCAACGAGCCTTTCGGGACCGAGTACGCAGTCGACTGAATTTGACCGGAACCCTGGCGACCTCTCACGCGTCCATAAGGAAAGGTGGTGTATACCGATCCAGGCTCCGCATTCGCGTTTGCATAGTACAGATGGTAGTGGGCGTAGCGGCCGTCAAAGAGAACCGTTTGCTTGATCATGCGCTGGCCAAAAACCTTGGTCTGGAAGTCGATATCCTCCTGAGCGCCACCCACGCACACCGTCATATGATGGAGACCTCTTACAAGCGACATGTTTCTTTACCTCCGGCGCGAAAGTGTATCACAAATGGTGGGGGAGGGAAGTTGGAGCGCCGCGCCGCCAGAGGGTGGTTTTCGAGCAGTCCAATAGGAGCAAAGCAGGCCCGAAAAACGATGATTGCGCGAGCTTCTTTTGTGATAAAACGCTATCCCGGTTGTTCGCTTTCTGCGTTGAGGCCTGTCTTTGGGAGCGTGAAATGCGCGGTATGAACCGAGCGAAGCTTGCGGGGTCGTTGATTTCGCTGCTCTTTCTGGGCGCGCTGCTGAGCGCGCCGGTATTTGCGCAGGAAGATCCATCTGGAGAATGGGGACCGAGGTTCGACGAGGACTGGTTCGAGCGAATTCCGGGACCGGAAATCGGGGACTATCTAGGGATTCCGGTCAATGACGCCAACCGCTTGCGAGCCGATAGCTGGGACGCGACTCTGATCGAGCTTCCCGAGAACCAGTGCCGCGAACACGGATCCGATTACGGCTGGCGCGGCCCGTCGAATCTGAGCATCTGGAAGGAAGTCGACCGAGCGACCCAGAAAGTGATCGCGTATCACACGCACCTTTCGGCGTACGGCGCGGAACAGACAATCTGGATGGACGGGCGCCCGCATCCTCCCGAGTACGCGCCTCACACGTGGGAGGGGTTTTCGACCGGGAAGTGGGAAGGCGACATCCTCGTCATCACGACGACTCACCTCAAGGAAAACTGGGTCCGGCGGAACGGCCTGGCCCGCAGCGACCTGGCGACAGCGACCGCGCACATCATGCGGCACGGCAATTATCTGACCGTGGCCGCCATCACGTACGACCCGGTGTATCTGACCGAGCCTTTTATTCGAACGTCAGATTTCGTCTATAACCCGCAACAGCAAATGGCGCCGTGGCCGTGCGAGTCCGTGGATGAAGTCGACCGTCCGGCGGGAGTGGTGCCGGCGCACCTGCCGGGGCAGAATACGTTTCTTAATGAGTTCCCGGCAAATTATGGAATTCCGCCGGAAGCGACTCGGGGCGGTGCGGAAACGATGTACCCGGAGTACATGATCAAGATGAAGACCATGAAGATATTGCCGCGCCCCGCGAAGAAAGCACCGGCTCAATGATGGCCTTAATCACGGCGATGACGAGCGGCCCACGCAATTTTTCACTCCGGCCTCGCAAGATCCTTTTGCTCGCAGCCGTTCTCGCGGCGATTGCACTTCCGGTCCTTACGTACGCTCAGCAAGCGCCGGGCGCGGCGCCGGTCAACGCGAATGCTGAAGTCCACGTACTGCCCGTGCAAGGCAACATCTACATGCTGGTCGGCGCGGGCGGAAACATCACCGTGCAGGCCGGTAGCGACGGCGTGTTGCTGGTGGATACAGGCCTTGCCGGGATGAGCGACAAAGTGCTTGCGGCGGTGCGGTCGATCTCGGACAAGCCAATTCGCTACATCATCAATACGCACATTCATCCGGATCACACGGGCGGCAACGAAGCGATCGCCAAAGCCGGCAGCACAGTGGCCGGCGGCAACGTTGTGGGCGACATCGGAGCGAGCGCCGGAGATCAGGCGACGGTCATTGCGTTCCAGACTATTCTTGACCGGATGAGCTCATCGAACCCTCCCACGCCGCAGGGTGCATGGCCGACGGAAACGTACACGACGCCCGAACGAAAAATGTTTTTCGACAATGAGGGCATCGAAATCATTCACATACCTGCCGCGCATACGGACGGCGACAGCATGGTGTTTTTCCGCCGCTCCGATGTAATCAGCACGGGGGATATTTTTGTCACGAACCGCTACCCGATCATCGACATGCAACGAGGCGGGAATGTTCAAGGAGTGATCGCCGGGCTGAACCGAATCATAGACATCGCCATTCCTGCTGACTTGCAGGAAGGCGGTACAATGGTGATACCGGGCCACGGGCGGCTGTGCGACATCGCCGACGTGGTTTTCTACCAGGAAATGGTGACGATCATCCGCGATCGTGTCCAGGACATGATCAACAAGGGCATGACGCTCGAGCAGGTGAAAGCGGCCAAGCCCACGCTAGACTACGATCCCAGGTACGGCGCGGACACGGGAATTTGGACGACGGACATGTTTGTCGAGGCGGTATACAAGAGCCTAAGCCCGAAACATTAGTTTCATCGATGCACTCGGGATCATCGTCCGATCGTGACGGTCATTTAGGAGGAAGTTTTATGAAGCGCTTACTTTTCGTGGCAGTGATTGCGGCCGGGCTGATGGCGGGTGGCCGGGCGTACGCGCATCACTCGTTTGCCGCGACCTATTTCGTCGATCAGGAGATCACGGTCGAAGGGACGCTGACCCAATTCATGTACCGGAACCCGCATTCGTTCGTGAAGGTGGAAGCCCCGGACGACAAGGGACAGATGCAGACATGGTCCGTGGAATGGGGCGGCGGCGCGCAGCTCACGCAGGAGCATGTGACGCGAGACACGCTCAAGCCGGGCGATCACGTTATCGTGACCGGAAATCCCGGGCGCGATCCTACCGAGCATCGGATTCGCCTGCACAAGATCGTGCGTCCGTCGGACGGCTGGAAGTGGGAAGGCGTAATCATGTAAGCGTTTCCCCCGCGCGAATCAGTTCTCCGCGGGACCAGAGTGGTGGGGGACCCGAATGAGTGACGGAGTGCTAGGGAGGCGTAGTGCGCCGCTGATCGTGGGTCTGGCGGCGCTGTGGCTTGCACTGCCGGTTTGCATCAGCGCGCAGGGCCAGATTGGACCGGCCGTGGTCGCGCCTCCGACTGCACCTCCGATCGTCGCCCGCGTAGGCGCGCCATTCGATTTGTCCGGCTACTGGGTTGCGGTGGTTACGGAAGACTGGCGCTATCGCATGGTCACGCCGGACAAGGGCGATTTCCCGGGTTTGCCGCTGAATCCCGAGGGACGTCGCGTGGCCGACTCCTGGGATCCCGCCAAGGACGTGGCGAGCGGGAATCAGTGCAAGTCGTACGGTGCCGCTGCAATCATGCGCGTGCCCACGCGACTCCACATCACGTGGGATAACGACACGACGCTCCGAATCGATACAGACGCGGGAATGCAGACGCGAATTTTTCATTTTGGCAGCGCGCCGCTGAGCGGGGCCCCATCGTGGCAGGGATATTCCGTCGCGGATTGGGAGGGGCTGAGGCCGCGAGGATTTGTGCTTCCCGTTGTGGCGGGATCGGGAGGCCCCGCGAGGCCGCCGCAAGAGGGCTACCTGAAGGTGATCACGACGCAACTGAAACCGGGATACCTGCGCAAGAATGGCGTGCCCTACAGCGCGAATGCGGTGGTCGAGGAGTATTTCGACAGCTTCACAGAGCCCAACGGCGACACGTGGCTGGTCGTAACCACGATCGTCACCGATCCGACGTATCTCGTGCAGCCCTTCATCGTGAGTTCGCAGTACAAGAAGACCGACGCCTCCGGGTGGCATCCCACGCCGTGCGAGGCCAAGTAAGAATCAAGAAAAGTGTGACGCATGCGTGATGGATGCACGCGGAAATCTTTCCGAGGATGAAGGATGTCCATTGCCAGTTTCTTGCAGTGGCTGAGCAACACGCAATTTAGCGTCATGATGCGTGAGTCAACATGGGCGGAACCCATCGTTGAGACCATCCACGTTCTAACCCTCACACTTTTCCTGGGACTTGCCGCACTGCTCGATCTGCGTTTGCTGGGCGTCGCGATGAAGCGGCGGCGGATGTCCGAAGTGTTGGGACAGCTCAATCCATTCCTGTTTGTCGGCTTTGCGGTGATGGTTGTTTCGGGCGTGGTGCTGTTCAGCGGCGACCCGGTGTCGTTCTACAGCACGACTTTCTTTAAGGTCAAAATGATCATGCTCGTGCTCGCGGGCCTGAACGTGATGATCTTCAACGCCACGATCGGACGCAAGGTGGCGGAGTGGGACATGGACTTGAAGACGCCGCGTGGGGCCAAGGCGGCGGCCGTCGTATCGCTGTTGCTGTGGGTTTTGATCGTTGCCGCCGGCCGCGGCATTGCGTACGCGCTTCCGCCGCCATGAGGAGGTTCGCCGGGCATGTGGCTTAGGTCGCTCATTCTGTCGTTTTGCCACTGGTGCAATAATTCGTTCTTCGGGCACGGGATTCGCAATTCCGCGTGGCTGTTTCCGTTCGTCGAGATATTTCACCTGCTTGCGCTCGGCGTGCTGGGCGGCACGATTCTGCTCCTGAATTTGCGCCTGGTCGGGCTTCGATTTCGGGATGAGCCTGTTTCGGAACTGGCGCAGGACGTCCGGCCCTGGATGCTCGGCAGCCTCGGCGTGATGCTGGTTTCGGGCTTCCTGCTATTCTCGACCGAGGCCGTGAAGATGTACGGAAATTGGGCGTTTCGCTGGAAGATGACGTTCCTGCTTTTGGCGATTCTCTTCACATTCACGATTCATCGCAAAGTTACGATGTCGGATGAGGCTCGCGTGGCGCCGGTGTGGCGCTGGGTCGTGGCGGTGGTTTCGGTGTTACTGTGGACGGGGGTCGGCTTGGGCGGTCGCGCGATCGGCTACGTGACAACAGCGGCGACCTCGGCAATGATCTGGATCAGGTAAGAGCTCGCCAGACGCAAGCTTTCCGGGCAACTTAAACCAGAGAGCGAAGGTCCATCGGGTCAACGGAGGGCCACTCGCACATGTTTCTCGCAACCATCATGCAAGGAATTCCGGAAGCTGCACCGCTCAATCCAATCGCTCGCTGGACGTGGGTATATCCCGTCGTAGAGTCGCTTCATATTTGCGGATTCACGCTGCTCGTAGGCACTATCGCAATTCTCGACCTGCGCCTGCTCGGGATCTATCTGAAGCGTCAGCCCGTTTCGCAGCTCGCCAAAGATCTCTCGCCGTGGATTTGGGCCGGCCTCATCATCCAGTTGATTACCGGCCCTTATCTCTTCTCGTCAGATCCGGGCGAGTACGTCCAAATTTCGGCGTTTCGCGTGAAGATGGCGCTCTTCCTCGTGGCGCTCGTCTATCAGTTTACGGTGATTCGAAAAGCGACAGCGCCCGCAGGCGAGTCGGCGCCGCTCGGATGGCGCAAGCCGGCGGCCCTGGTCTCCCTGGGGCTATGGATTTCGGTTCTTCTCGCCGGCTTGTGGATAGGAAATTTGTAGCGTGGCTGGGATCGACGTAAACGAAAGTGAGGCATTTCTGCTGTGTCTTTCCTGAGTTTTTGCCAGTGGCTCAGCCAGACCCCTTGGAGCGTCTATCTCCGGGAGGCTCCCTACCCGTTTCCAGTGCTTATCATCATCCATGTGATCACCATCGGCCTGTTCGGCGGAATGGTGGTGATGGGGAACTTGCGCGTCCTCGGCTGGGCGATGTGGAGCGTGCCCGTCTCGCAGGTGATCGGCCAATTCAGGCCATGGAAATGGACCGGCTTCGCTTTCATGCTTGTCACCGGCACGCTGCTCGCGATGTCCGATCCGCTCGAATACTACGACAACATCATGTTCTGGATTTCAATGCTACTTCTTGTGGCGGCGGGGCTGAATGCGATGATTTTCCATTTCGGCGCGTATCGCAGCGTGGCCGCCTGGGATGAAGGCTCGACGGCGCCTCCCGGCGCGCGGCGGTGGGCCGGCGTCTCGCTGCTCCTGTGGATTGCGCTGGTTTTCGCGGGGCGAGCGACCGCGTTCTTCTAGCGCGACGGTGTGGCGTCGAGGCGGACTACGATTCCGTCGAGCTCCGGCTTGGGCGACGGATAATACTTCATGACCAGCGGATCGTGTCCCGGAACGATGTGATCGGGAGAATCCGCGAGCCGGGAGAGCAGGTCAAACCCTTCCAGCATTTCACCCACGTTGTAAACGACGGGAAACGGGCGCCGCTGCTCGAAGTTCGCATAGAGATGCGAGGCGTCCGAAGCGACGACGACCCAGCCGCGGCGCGTCCAAACGCGCGCGATCTGTAGCCCCGCCGAATGTCCGCCGACTCGATGAAGGCTCAGCCCCGGCGCAAGTTCGGCGTCGCCGTCGTGGAACGCAGCCCTGCTGGAATAGACGTGGCGCAGCATGGTCAGCATGTTTTCAAGGTCGAAGGGAGCGCGGAGCGTTTCGTGGCACATGCAGCGGCCGGTTGCATACGTCATGTCGCGGTCTTGCAGGTGAAATCGCGCGCGCGGAAAGCGGTCCAGATTGCCCGCATGATCGTAGTGAAGATGCGTGACTATGACGTCCGTCACCTTGTCCGGATCGACGCCGACGAGCCGCAAAGCCTCCACCGGGCAGCGAATCCATTCGCGGCGTCGGCGAAGCGCAGCCGGTTCGGCGAATCCCGTGTCGACGACATACGTGCAATCGCTGCGGCGCAAAACCCATACGAAGTAGTCGAGATCCGACGCAGATTCGTGCGGGTCGGCCGATATGAAATTCTCATTGGCGTGCCGGTTGCCGAGATGCGCATACCGAATCGCGAAAATCTCGAATGGCTCGATCTGCACGCGTCGCCTCGCAGAATGATTCGTTCCGTCGGGGGCTAGCATGACCCATCGCGCAGCGGAACGTCAATTGTTAGGGCCGCTATCATAGGGCATAATGCGGCGTCCGAAGAAGCGGTTCATCGCGCGGACGCAGCGATAGAGACCCGGGGGGAACGAGATGGCGCAACAGCAGATCGGCTTCGTGGGAGTCGGGAGAATGGGCGTCCGGATGGCGCGCCGACTCATTCAGGCCGGCTATCCGCTCACGATCTATGATACGAGCGAAGCCGCCATGGCTCCCCTGATCGAGCTGGGCGCGAAGCGCGCCGAATCGCCCGCCGCGGTTGGATCGGCCGCCGAGATCGTCTTCGCGAGCGTGCCGACGCCGCCGATCGTGCAGGAAGTTGCGCTGGGCGCACACGGAGTTATTCACGGCAGTCGCGTCAAGATTTTCATAGATGTCTCGACGACCGGCGCGACCGTCGCGCAGAGGGTTGCCGAGGGGCTCAAGGCCAAGGGAATCACGGCGGTCGATGCGCCGGTCAGCGGGGGCATCACGGGCGCTGAGAAGGGCACGCTGGCGGTGATGCTGTCGTGTCCGGAAAACGTGCTGGCGATGGTGAAGCCCGTGCTCGAGGTGACCGGAAAAATCTTTTACGTGGGCACGCAGCCGGGCCAGGGCCAAACGATGAAGCTGCTGAACAATCTTTTGTCGGCGACGGCGATGGCTATCACCTCGGAGGCGATGGCCATGGGAGTCAAAGCGGGGCTTGACCCCGCGCTGGTGGTTGACGTCTTCAACGCAGGCACGGCGCGGAACAGCGCGACGCAGGACAAGATCAAGCAGCACGTGATCTCGCGCAAGTTCAGTTACGGATTCGGGCTCGCGCTGCTGAACAAGGACATTCGATTGTGCATGGCGGAAGCCGACGCGCTCGGCGTTCCCATGATTGTGGGCAGCGCGGTGCGGCAACTGCTCTCGATCTCGACCGCAACCGAAGGGGTCGATGCCGATATGACGGCGATGGCGCGAACCGTGGAAGCGTGGACGGGCGTTCGCGTGGAAGCCAAGTAGCGGGATCGGGAGCGTCTAAAAAGACCTCCGTCGGCAAATTCAATTCTCAACTCGAAGAAAGGCTCACCAACATGGATAAGAAGACGTTTGAACGCGGACGCGAAATCCGCAGCTCGGTCCTCGGCAAGGAATTCGTCGACGCCGCTTTCAACACGGCCGACGAGTTCAATATGCCGCTGCAGGAGCTTGTCACCGAATACTGCTGGGGCGCGATATGGGGGCGCGAGGAGCTTTCGAAAAAGACGCGCAGCATGCTCAATCTCGCGATGATCAGCGCGCTCAATCGGCCGCACGAGCTCAAGGCGCACATCAAGGGAGCGCTCGTCAACGGCGTGACGCCGGTCGAGATACGCGAGGTCCTGCTGCAAGTCGCGATTTACTGCGGCGTGCCGGCGGCGGTGGACTCGTTCCGGATCGCTCGCGAAGTGTTCGCGGAGCAAAAAGAGAAAGCGTCCAAGCCGTAGCGGGCGGCGCGCAGCATGCATGAAGTGACGCGCGAGAGACCGATATGAAGAAACACCGCATGCTGATCGGCGGCCAGTGGGTCGAGCCCGGGTCGGCCGCGTGGTTTGAGTCGGTGAATCCGTTTACCGCCGCGGCCTGGGCGCTCGTCCCGCGTGGAAACAAGGATGATGTCGACCGGGCCGTGGCGGCGGCGAAGTCCGCTTTCTATGACGGCGACTGGCGCAAACTTACGGCCACGGCGCGCGGCGATCTGCTTCGCCGCCTCGGCGATCTTATAGCCGCCGAGGCCGACGCGCTTGCCGAAATCGAATCCACCGACAACGGTAAGCTCATCGCCGAGATGCGCGGCCAGCTCAAATACATTCCGCGATGGTTCCACTATTTCGGCGGCCTCGCGGACAAAATCGAAGGGCGCGTGATTCCGATCGACAAACCCAGCGTATTCAATTTCACGCGCGAAGAGCCGCTGGGAGTGGTCGCCGCGATCACGCCGTGGAATTCGCCGCTGCTGCTGGCGGCATGGAAGCTTGCGCCCGCGCTTGCGGCGGGGAACACCGTCGTCTGGAAGCCGTCGGAATTTTCTTCCGTTTCGGCGCTTGCGTTCGGAGAGCTATTCGAGCGCGCCGGACTCCCGCCGGGAGTCGTCAACATCATCACCGGCTACGGCAATGAAGTGGGCGAGCCGCTCATCACGCATCGCGATGTTGCCAAGATCGCCTTCACCGGCGGAGACCGGACGGGCGAGCACGTCTATCAATTGGCTGCGCGCGGCATCAAGCGGATTACGCTGGAGCTGGGAGGGAAGTCCGCGAACATCGTTTTCGACGATGCCGATCTCGATGAAGCGGTGAAGGGCGTAGTCTCCGGCATTTTCGCGGCGACCGGCCAGACCTGCATCGCTGGCTCGCGCGCACTGATTCATCGTCCGGTGCTCGATCAGTTTGTCGAACGCCTTCTCGCGCTTGCGAAGACCGCGCGCATGGGCAATCCGCTCGATTCCGGCACGCAGGTGGGGCCGATTACGACGCGCCCGCAGTACGAAAAAGTTCTCGACTATATTCGCATCGCGAAGGAGGAAGGCGCGGTGTGCCGGCTCGGCGGCGCGCCCGCGCAGCGGCCGGAGTGCGGCACGGGCTGGTTTGTCGAACCGACGATCTTCACCGGCGTGCGGCCGGAGATGCGCATCGCGCAGGAAGAAGTTTTCGGCCCGGTCCTCTCGATCATCCCGTTCGATACCGAAGACGAGGCGGTTCGCATCGCGAATGGCACGATCTACGGCCTTGCGGCGGGCGTCTGGACCACGAGCATTCGCCGAGCGCTGACAATGTCCGAGCGGCTCGAGGCCGGCACGGTTTGGGTGAACACTTACCGGGCCGTGAGCTACATGTCTCCATTCGGCGGCTACAAACGTTCGGGAATCGGGCGAGAAAGCGGAATTGAAGCGATCCGCGAGTACCTGCAAACGAAAAGCGTCTGGATCGACATCGCGGGGAATGCTCCGAATCCATTCGTGATGAGGTAGGCCGGAAAGTCAGGCGGCGTGCAGGCCTAATGCTGCCTTCGGCGGGCGGCCGATCCACCACCACAAAGCGGTGCCGAGTATCGGGACCAAACTCAACGAAACGAACGTTGCCTCGTACCAGTGGCGGTCGAACCAGCGCCCATAGATCAGCAGCAGAATCGCGACGACCGCGGACCACGCGCCAGACCCGATTCCAGCGACCATCCCCGTCTCGTCGCGCGGATAGGCGCGCTCAGGTGCAGCGAGGTCACGATAAATCCCACCGCGATGAACATCGCCCAGGAAAAAAGCGCCAGCGCCGCGGGCCACGATGCGGTCTTCGTCACAAGCGCCGGAATCAGAGCGAAAGCCGTGAGCAGCGCGTACAGGCCCACCGGGCGCGGATTTTCACGCACGTACCGATCCGCGACCCAGCCCCAGAAGTAATAGCCGATTTCCCAGCACACCCCCGGGATCCAAAGAATTTTTCCGAGCTGCGCCTGCGTGAGGCCCAGCACACGATTCAAATAGAGCGGGCTTAGATACAGGGTCGGTCCGAGCGCCGAGCCTCCGAGTCCCATACCCACCACCAGCAGCCAGAAACGACGCTCGAGCATGTTCGGCCACCGGGTGCGGCGTTTCGTTCGTGGGACCGCACGAAGCAGAGGTGGGCGCGCCACGAGCCACCAAACAATCAGCCATAGGACTCCCAGCGCGCCGGTCACGAGGAACGCGGCGCGCCATCCGCGCCACAAAGCAATCGGCGTGATCACGAGCGGCGCGAAAACCGATCCCAACGATGCGCCGCTGTACGAGATTCCCATCCCGCGAGATTGCCGGTTAAGCGGCAGGGAATCGGCGGCGGTTCGCAGGCCTCCGGGAAACGTGGCGCCTTCGCCGAAACCGAGCAGCGCGCGGGCCGCGGCGAATCCCAGAAATCCCGCCACCCACGCGTGCGACGCGCTCGCCAACGTCCAAATTCCGACGGCCGCCAACATGCCGACGCGCAGGCCGACGTAATCGATCAGCGAGCCCCACAGCGGGTTCGCAATCATGTACACAATCGAGAAGACGGAAACGGCATCCGCGTACGACGCCGCAGTCAAGCCCGTGTCCTTGAGAATCATCGGGGAAATCACCGCGAGCGCTTGCCGATCGATATAGGAAAGCCACGAGCACGTCATCATCACGACCACCGGCACCCACATCCGCCATCCCACGGCGAGCGGAGGCGTGCCGTCAATCGTGGGGGGGATTGTCGCGGGAATGCTGCCTGGCATTCGGATTTTTCCGGTGTCGAGCTTTAGAGAAGCGGGAGTGTATCACGCAAGCTTTTCGCGAACATGGTAATGTGGCCGCTGTCGCGAAGTGGTGGTTGCGCAGGGAGGCCGGAAAGTGGATCTCGCTGAATTGCGGAAATGGATCGGGAAGACCGAAACGACGTCGCAAGAAATCGGCCCGTGGCCCATCGCTGCGCTCTCCGCGACGCTCGATATCGACGCTCCGCCGGCGCATGCGGGAGCTGCTGTGCCGCCGTTATGGCATTGGCTGTACTTCTTGCCCACGTACAAGCATTCGGAGCTTGGGCCGGAGGGTTCCGCAACGAGGGGCGATTTCCTGCCGCCGGTGCCTCTGCCGCGGCGCATGTGGGCGGGCAGCCGGTTCGAATTTCGTCGGCCGCTGCGCGTCGGCGAGAATTTTACGCGAACATCCCGAATCCTCGACGTGCAGGAAAAGGCGGGACGCACCGGCCCTCTGGTATTCGTCGTGGTACGGCACGAAATCGGCGATCGCGTAGGGATTGTGGTGACGGAAGAGCAGGACATCGTCTATCGCGGCGGCCCCGAGCCGGGCGAACGTGTGCCCGCCCCGCAACCTGCACCCGCCGATTCCGCGTGGGAGCGCATTGTTCGTCCCGACGACGTGCTGCTGTTCCGCTATTCCGCGCTGACTTTCAACGCGCACCGCATCCATTATGACTGGCGGTACGCCACCGAGACCGAAGGCTATCCCGGCCTCGTCGTGCACGGGCCGCTCATCGCCACGCTGCTTCTCGATTTACTGCGGCGCAATATGCCATCGGCGAACGTCGCAAGCTTCGCATTTCGCGCCGTGAGCCCGCTCTTCGATACGGCGTCCTTCACTGTGTGCGGCAAGCCGGACGCCGGAAAATCCGTGCGCCTCTGGGCGAAAAACGCGGCCGGCGGCCTCGCGATGACCGCTACCGCCGCGCTCGTCTAGGTTTTAGTCGTAATATTTCGGCGATTTCCTTAGTCTCGAGTTGCCAATGAAATCGTGCTCGATCCAGAGCTGCGTGTTCGTCTTCTTACAGTAGTCTTCGATCATCGCGCGACTGGCGAGCGACTGTTCCTTGTTGTACTCGAACGTGGGCACGCGGCCTGAACCTCGCTCTTCCGGATAATGATAGAGATCGCCCGCGAGCATCACGTTCCCGGTTTTCTTCAGATGAAGGATCAGCACCTGGTGGCCGGGCGTATGGCCGGGCGCCGATTTGATGATCACCTTCCCGTCGCCGAACACATCGTACTCATCTTTCGTGATCAGCACGGTCTGCGCATTCTTCAGCTGATCGTAGTCCTTGGGATCGACAAGCTGCGGCGGCTTATCCGCGAACATCGCATCGCGCTCAACGGGCCGGACGAGCCACGTCGACCCCGCAAATTCGTTGGAATTGGCGATGTGGTCGCTGTGATAGTGCGAGTGCGCGAGATACGTGATGTCGCTGGGCGCGTAGCCGATCTCCGCCAGCTGCGATTTCAGCGTGCGCGTCGCGGTCGAAGGCCCCTGCGTCACGGGCTGGCCGTCATCCTTGAAAGCCGTGTCCGGAATCACGCCGACATCCCAGATCAGCGTGCCCTTCGGATCGACGATCAGGTAGCAAGGGACCGCGAAATCGATCGACTTGACTTCTTCCCGCTTGAAATTGAACAGCGCCGGATCGAGTCCCTTGATCACTCCGCAATCGAAAACGTACAACCGCAAGCTTTTGGGCGGCGGAGCCTTGTGCTGCTGCGCCGGCGTCGAAACGACGGCGACGATGATCACAATCGCCGCGATGGAAATGGCGGACCATCTGGAAAGTTTCTGACTATTCATCACAGGCTCCTCGAAATCTTGGGGTCGCATCGCCGACGGCATGCCAAGCGTCAGCGCTTCATATCACTTCATTGGCCGTCTGTAAACAGAAGGGAAGCGAGGGGTGCAGTCAGTTTCCGATTCGCGCCTGCCAGGACCTTCGCCTAGGCGAAGGCTCTGCCCGGACTGCTTGTTCGCCTTCTTAGGGACTCCGCGGGGGCTGGCCCTATGTGCCCAATCTGCAAAGCAACCTGTCCCTTCGTACCGTTCCGCTTGCAGCCTCGATTATCTATAAAGGTGTGGATGTTGCTTAGTTGGAGGATATTCATATGTCGATTTGGGCAAGGGTCTCACTTGGCTGTGCATTTAGCACCTTATTGCTTGTGAGCGCCTGCAGTCCGCAGCAGACATTCGCACGCCAAGATGACAGCGCGAGCCTTGTGGAGCTCGCTCGCACATACGGTCAGGGTAGCCTCGTCAGCAGGTCGGTGCGAGATAAGCACGCGGCCGGAAGCCAAACGCCTGCTGCAAGCGACGCTGAAGAGAGTGAAGCGGCGTACAAGAGTCTAATCGCAGCGTATCTGGCGGGCAAAAACTATGAGGCTCTCGAGCAGGCGGCGCGCGAGGCCCGGGTGAACAAGACCAGATTCAAGGGTGGCATTTGGAAGTTGTACGACCTTTATGACGCCGTGAGCAACCCAACTGCGGCAGGCGATTCCACCGATGGAGATTGGACCTCTCAAATCGCGATGCTGAAGGCCTGGGAATCCGCGCGGCCCGAATCGGCGACAGCGCAAATCGCCCTTGCAGAAACCTACGAGAATTACGGTGACGCGGCTAGAGGCAAGGGATACGCGGACACGGTATCGGAGAACGGTTGGAAGCTTTACGGCGAGCGCTACGCTCTGGCCGCTTCGACTCTGGCGGAAGCCGCCAGGTTGAAGGAGAAATGCCCTTACTGGTATCAAGCGATGCAGGGCGTGGCACGCGCCCAGGGATGGGATAAATCGCAGGCACGCAAGCTATTTGACGCAGCCGCCGCCTTTGAGCCCACGTATTACCACTACTACCGTCTCTACGCGAATTACCTGCTGCCGAAGTGGTATGGAGAGCCGGGTGAGTCAGAGGCTTTCGCAGAGGAAATGTACGATAAGATCGGCGGTCAGCAAGGAAAGTTCATCTATTTTGAGGTTGCCAGCCTCATTGCGTGCCAGTGTGATTCCGATGATTCGCACATGGAAAATCTGTCGTGGCCCAAGATCGAGGAAGGCTACGTGGCGCTCGGCCAACTCTACGGATATTCAACCCTAAAGATGAACCGCTTCGCGCACATGGCAGTGGCGGCACACGACAAGACAGCGGCACAGCAGGCGTTCGCGACCCTTGGAAATGACTGGGACCGTACCGTCTGGAAGAGCAGCTTGGATTTCGTGAATGCCAGGAACTGGGCGGAGGGCCAATAGACGGCTCCGCAATCTTCCATCAACCCTCCATATCTCGGATTAGCTCGCGAATCGGTGGCATCTTGCCTTCCTTCCTTCTGGCAATTGACCCGCTCCGAAGATTGTGACAGTCTCTGGGACCTTGCAGGCCTCAACTAGGTCAATCAGCGGGAGGGAAACATGCCTCAGAGCCATGACATTGTTGCGATCGGGTCGGGACACAACGGCCTCGTAGCCGGGGCTTATCTCGCGGCCGCGGGCAAAAGCGTCGTCGTGCTCGAACGCAATGAGTGGTTCGGAGGCGGCGTGGTCACCGCGAAGTTGACCGGCCCGGATTTCCTCCATGACCGGTTCAGTACGGGCCACATTTTCATTCAAGCCAACCCGCTCATCAAGAATGACGAGCTGAAACTGCTCTCGCGCTACGGCCTGAAATACGTCTTTCCAGAAATCCCGTTCATGGTCGTTTTCGACGACGGCTCGTCGATCGGCCTGTATCGCGACCGCCAGAAGAACTACCAGGAAATCGCCCGGTTCTCGAAGAAGGACGCGGACACGTACCTGAAGTTCGCCGAGACCTCGATGAAATATCTTCCGATGATCTCGGCGTCGTTTTACACGCCGCCGCCGCCGATGGGCGCCATGCTCGCGATGCTGGATCAGAGCACGGAGGGGCGCGAACTTTTCGCGCTGATGCAGAAAAGTCCCTACGACATCATCGTCGAAAACTTCGAGAACGAGAAAGTCCGCCTCTTTTTGACGCGCATGGTCTCCGAAAATCTCACCGGCCCGGAAGAGAAGGGGACCGGCCTCGGCATATTCGTCTTCCTCGGCTTCATGGAAACCTACGGCATCGGAGTGGCCGTGGGTGGCAGTGGAGCGCTCACCGCTTCGCTTGTCCGGTGCATCGAGGACCATGGCGGGAAGGTTCTCAACAACACCTCGGTCGAGCAGGTCCTGGTGAAAAACGGGCGCGCTGTTGGCGTGCGCACAACGGACGGAACGGAATATGCCGCCAAGGACGCCGTCATCGGTTCCATCCACCCCCATTTTCTGGGGCGATACGTCCCCGGACTCGACGCCCGGATCACGCGCGATGCGGCCCGCGTCGAGCTATCGGCGAACTCGTGCTTCACCGTCCACGGCGCCCTGAACGAGCCGCTGCGCTTCAAAGCCGGACCGCACGTGAGCAAGTCCTACTTCACCGATCTGGTGCCATCGAACATGACCGTCCTGCGGCAATACTTCGACGCGTTGCGATACGGCCGCATTCCGGATACCGCGCTGCTCGGGATTGCTTGCCCCTCGAATTTTGACGCCACGCGCTGCCCTCCCGGCAGATCCACGTTTCATATATGGGACTACGTGCCCTATTCGCATCCCGACGGCGGGCCTCAGCACTGGGACAAAGCAAAGGATGCATTCGCCCAGACGATGATCGAGCGGACGGCGAAGTACTGCGAAAATCTGACGCCGCAGAACATCATCGCCTACGTGTGCGATAGCCCCCTGGACCTCGAACGGTGTTCCGAGAGCTTTCAGCGGGGCGATCTGCACGGCGCCGCACCGTACCTTTATCAATCCGGCGCGCACCGGCCGACTCCCGATCTCGGAATGAACACTGTGCCGGGCGTCGATCGGCTGTATCTCGTCGGGCCGTTCCAACATCCGGGAGGCGGCGTCTTCGGAGCCGGACGCGCTACGGCGATGAAGATGTGCGAAGACCTGAAAATCAATTTCGATAAGATCGGCCAACAGCGATGATGAAGATCTACGGCCAGGACAACAGCGAATTAATTCAGATCACGTCGCTCGAGCGCGAGGGCGCGAAGCTGGTGATGAAAGGAAAAGTTTTCGGCTCGATGCCGATGACCGCCAAACTCACTCCGCAGGAGGCGCGAAACGCGCTCAAGCTCCTGAATTTCAGGTTGGCGGTCTTTCTGCTGACGTTTCTTTTCCGCAACTAGCGCGCACGAATCGGCTCTCGGATATCGCCGTCTCAGCGGCAACCTGAATCTGCATTTGGGATTTACGCAGCCTTTGCATCTGCGACCATCGCGTTCCGTGGGCTGGGCATCGTCGCGAAAGTCATCGCAACAATTCCGATCGCGGCGAGTAGAGCATTCAGTTCAAATGCCTTGGCGTAGCCGCCATAGATGTCGAAGATTTTCCCTCCGATAGCGCCGGCCGGTGAGCCGAGCACGGACGTCAACAGGATCATCGTCCCGTTCAATTTAGGAAAGGCCGCGGAGCCGTAGAAGTGGGCCGTGCAGGTATTCATGCAGGTGAACGTCCAGCCGAAAGCCAGCCCATATAAAATTGCAGCAGCAAAGGCGATGGCCAGCGTGTTCGCATTCACCTCTATGGCGAGGAATGAACCGATCACAAACAGGCAAAGTCCGATCATAAAGGCGTAACGGCCCGTGATCGTGTCCATCAGCCAACCCCCGATCAGCCGCCCGGTGATCCCGGCAATCGCAAACAAGCTCATCGTCCACGCCGCCGCAGAAGCAGGAATGCCGGCACCTCGCGCGTGCAGAATCCAATGGGCTATGAAAAAGAAGAGCGGGTACTGGCATGTGATTCCGGCAAGCACGATCAGCCAGTAGGATTTGGTTCTGTAGGCTTCCGCCGGAGTCCATGAGTAGGTCGTAATCAATTCATGCGCGCCGTGCGGCTGTCGGGGCTGAAGCTCGGATTCTGTCTCTGGAATTCCGTCGACAACTTGACCCAGGTCTTCCGGCCGCTCTTTGACGAAAAGGATCGCGATTATTCCGGAAATGACAGCAACGTCTGCGACGATTCGCCAGCCCACGCGCCAATTGCCGCCGCTCGCCTCGAGCATTCTATTGAGCAGAGGCGCGACCACAAATCCGGCGATCCCCGAAGCGCCCAGGCAGATGCCCATGGCTCTGCCGCGATAGCGCTTGAACCATCGAGTCACAGCCGTTCCGGCCGGAACAAGAGTCCCGAAACCCATGCCGACGCCGACAATCCCGCCATACCCAAACAAGTAGTGCCAGGGCTTGGTTGCGAAAAATGCGAGGAACAGAGAACCCGCACAAATGAGCGCCGATCCGATCGCGAAGGTCTTACGCACGCCCTGCTTGAGAATCGACATGGCCACAACTGTCGCCGACAGTCCGACGAACAAGTTTGAAAACGTGAATCCCAGCCCGAGGGTGCTGCGGCTCATGTGAATCTGCCGGAGCATGTAGCTATTGATGACGGTTCCACCGTACACAGGAAATCCCATGTTGACGAAATCCAGCGAGAAGAGAACGGCGAGCAGCGTCCAACCATAGAATTCTTGTTTCTTCCCCACCTCAACTCTCCCATTCGCCGCGTGAGTCACCGAGTCGCCTGTAGCAACGACCGGATTCTAGAATGTTCCCCTACCATAGCAAGACGAATATGAAATCGCGCACCGTTTCCGCGACGACAAGTTCGGTTGGCCGCCGATGCGAGTTGCGTGGAAGTGCAAATTGGTGTTACATGAGGGCCATCGCACCGGGCCGAGGTTGAAGGGGGACGGCAATGGATCCAATCAGAGAAGCGGGTACCGAACGTCACGCGGTTCACGCCGCCTCGGGCCATGCCACGGGTCACGCCGGAGCTGACCCGGCACTTCGGAATCGGCCTATCGAGACTGAAACAACGCATGACTATAAGAAGGGCGAGTCGCGAACCGGGCGCTGGGAAGTCGGCAACGTCAAAATCACCAGCATCATGGAATCCGCCGAGCGAATTCCCTGGGCGCCGCTGTTTCCCGCGGAAACGGCCGAACATTACAAGAAATACGACTGGCTCGTGCCGCGCTTCGTTACTCCCGAGGGCCAGATCATCCTGGCCGTGCAAGCGTTCGTAATCGAAGCCGGCGGCCGCCGGATCGTCGTGGACACCTGCGTCGGTAACGACAAATCGCGCGAGATTCCACACTGCACCGATCTGCAGACTGCGTTTCTGAAGGATTTGACGGCGGCAGGTTTTCCGCCCGAGAGCATCGATACCGTCCTGTGCACGCATCTGCATTTCGACCACGTCGGCTGGAACACACGCTTGGTGAATGGTCGCTGGGTGCCCACCTTTCCCAAAGCTCGATACTTGTTCGGGCGTCGCGAATGGGAATGGTGCGAAACGGTTCTCAGGGACAAAACGCTCGACGTGCGGCACATCCTCGATTCCGTTCAGCCCATTCTCGATGCGAACTTGGCCGATCTAGTTGACGTGAATCACCGCCTCACCGACGAACTCTGGCTCGAGCCTACTCATGGCCACACGCCTGGACACGTGAGTCTCCATATTCTCTCCCGAGGACAGCACGCCGTCGTCACGGGCGACGTCTTCCACAATCCCATTCAGTTCGCTGAGCCGGAGATCTGCTCCGTGGGCTGCGTCGACAAAGAAATGTCGCGCAAGACGCGGCGGGAATTTCTCGCGCGTTATGAAAACAGAGCGGCGCGCGTCTTCGCCGTTCATTTCAATGATCCAGTGGGATATATCGTACGCGACACAAAAAACTGGCGCTTCTCTGCGGATTAGCGGTCCACTCATGCCTGAACTTCGGAGCTTCGACTACATCATCGTCGGCGGCGGAACCGCCGCCTGCGTCCTTGCCAGCCGCCTGACGGAGAACCCTGCCGTACGGGTCTTGATGGTCGAGGCTGGCCCCGAGCCGACGAGCCCTTGGATCAAGATGCCGCTGGCCATGGGCAAGCTTTTCACCCATCCCACGCTGAATTGGGGTTTTTACACCGAGCCCGAAGCGAAGCTCAACAACCGAACTATTTTTTGGCCGCGCGGGCGCGTCCTCGGGGGCTCCAGCTCTATCAACGGCAGCGCCTACGTTCGCGGTCATGCCGAGGATTACGACGGTTGGAGACGCCTCGGCAACGTCGGCTGGGGTTGGTCCGATGTCTTGCCCTATTTCAATAAGCTGGAGCTGCGTCAGGACCTGCCCGCCGAGTCTCGCAATCCGGCCGGTATGCTTGCGGTGAACTATCCCACGTACGTCCATCCCATCACGCGAGCGTTTATCGAAGCCGGCGTGCGCGCCGGTTTGCCTGCGAGCAGCGATCTCAACGGCGCCGTTTCCGAAGGCATCAGCCTGATGCCCAATTCGGTTCGAAGGGGAATTCGCCAGTCCTCGGTCGAAACATTTTTGCGTCCTGCGTCGAACCGGCGCAATCTCACCGTCGAGACCTTGGCGCTCGCTCGCCGCATCCTCCTCGAAGGCCGCAAGGCAACCGGCATCGAGTACGAGCGCAACGGCAAAATTCAAAAGGCCCTTGCGACGCGCGAGGTGATTCTCTCCGCCGGATCAATCGGCTCGCCGCAGCTTCTCATGCTCTCCGGCATTGGTCCCGGCAGGCATTTACAAGAGCATGGGATCGCGGTCGTGGCGGATATTCCCGGCGTCGGCGAAAACTTGCACGATCACCCGTACACGACCTGCACCTACAGAACTGCTCCGGGGAACTCCCTCAACCCCCAGTTGCGAGGGCTCCGTGTGGGTTGGCACGCCCTGAATTACTATCTAGCAAAACGAGGGCCGCTCACCAACGGCGCCTCGCAGGCCACGGCCTTGGCGCGCGCTCTGCCGGACTCTCCCTGTCCTGATCTCCAAATTGTTTTCCGCCCGATGAGTCATGTCTTTGACTCGAGTGGCAAGATCTCTCCCGATCCCGTGCCCCGAATCACCGGCGGTGTCGCGTACGTCCGGCCGAAATCTCGCGGACGTCTCTTGCTCAAGTCCGCCGATCCGCGCCAAGCGCCGGCCATGTACGCGAATTATCTGGCGGTGACGAGCGACGAGGAGGGGCTGCTTGCGGGCGTCAAGTTGGTGCGACGCATTTTTCAAACTGAACCGATCAAGTCTCGCATCGTGGGCGAGGATTCGCCGGGCGATGCCTGTCGCACCGACAATGAAATCCGCGAGTACCTGCACAATGCGGCCAACACCTTTTGCCACCCCAGCGGGAGTTGCAAGATGGGGCAGGACGCCATGGCCGTGGTGGATGAGCGCTTGCGTGTTCGCGGCATCGAATCGTTGCGGGTGATTGACGCCTCGATTATGCCCGCGCTGCCCTCCGCAGGTCCCGCACCCGCGGTGTTCATGATCGCTGAAAAAGGGGCCGACCTTATCAAAGAAGGCCAATCGCCTGGCGCCGCTTCCGTCGTAACCGAAGCTGCTTCAGCCGTCTCCACTCGGTCTTAAAATTTATCGGGAGCGAAACAATGTCGCGTCTCAAAGGGCAGGTTGCGTTCGTGACGGGGGCCGGACGCGGGATTGGGCAGGCCATGGCCCTCGCATTCGCATCGGAAGGCGCCGTTGTGGGCGTCGCCGACATCGACAGGGCTACCGCCGAAGCAACCGTCAGCGAGATCGAAAGAAGCTCAGGCACGGCTCGCGCCTTCCCGATCGACGTCAGCCGGCGAGACGACGTGCTCCGCGCCGTGGATCAGCTCGTTTCCGAATTCGGCCGCCTCGATATCGTGGCGAACAACGCGATCGTCTTCCGTCGCGAGCCGGTTTCCGAAATCCGAGAGGACACCGTCGAACGAATGATCGCCGTAGGACTGAAGTCGATCTTCTGGACCGCGCAAGCGGCTCTCCGCCATATGGACCCGGAGCGCGGTGGCATCATCATTAACAACACGTCGCCGGCGGCAGAACTCGGTGTGCCCCGCTCGACTGTGTATTCGGCAATTAAGGGTGGCGTATCGTCCCTGACTCGTTCGCTCGCCGTTGAATTCGGCCCGCGCCGGATCCGCGTTAACGCCGTCTGTCCGGGCACGGTTCCCACTCCGGGCGCGCGCGCGATGAACAACAACGACGACGCGCTTTATGAATCGCGCCGCCAGCGCACGCCGCTGGGACGGCTGGGCACGCCTGAAGACATCGCGTCAGCGGCGGTATTTCTGGCTTCGCCCGAGGCCTCTTATATTACGGCGGCGATTTTGCGGATTGATGGAGGGACCACGGTCAACGGAGGGCAGTGAAGAGCGAAGCTGCGGCCCACTGAAAAACCATGGAAGAGATGACTTCTAGAGCGTGCTCACGTAGTAGCTATCCATGTATTCGCGCAGCGCGAACACTTTGTCGTCTTTGATCTCGATCATGAACGCGTAGCGGTTATTGTAATCTTTTCCGTTTTTGAATTTCCCCAGGCCTTTCGCTTCCACGGCCGCATACGGCCCCTGCAAAATCAAATGCTGGATCAGCACCTTGGGATCGCCGTCCACGAATATGCCGCGCACGGGTCCGAGAAACTCGTCAATGATGGCCTTGCGGCCTTTCTTCTCTCCGGCGCCCTGAATTCCGGTTGCCATCCCCGTCCACGTCGCATCCTCGTGCAATAGCAGTCGGAGACGCTCGAGGTTACCCGTGCTCAGTGTCTCGAAGAACGTCCTCACGATTCCCTCGTTCCGAGTCTCCGCGTCTGACATGAACTCCTCCTCTGATTCAATGCCGGTGAGTCGGGCGGAAGCGCCGTCTCCCTCGATTCCACTAAGGTGGCCGGCGCGCATTATATCCCTTTCGCCCCAAAACGGAATGGAGCGCGACCGCAGGCAACGAGCTGCCAGCGGACCGGAAGCACGCCCATTCAGACATGTGTTGCGCGGGCACGTATGACTACTTGGCAACGACAACCGTACAAAGCCCTTCTGGCGCCAGCGGGCATCTGGGACGATGAAAATCTGGAATCAATCGAGTCTTCGAGAGAATCGTCAAGCGACCATGCCCACGCAAACAGAAATCTTGGCCGAGGAGTCCGCTGATTCGGCGCGGCCGCAGGCATCGGCGGCCCGTTCTGGATTGTTCTCCTCCTCCCGCGAATCGAGCCTTCTCGCAGGTCTCTCTCTGGCGTTAGGGACGCTCCTCGTCTACCAACGTTCGCTGCACAACGGCTTCGTCAACTACGACGATCCCGGCTTCGTCACGGATAACCCTTTCGTTCGCCAAGGCCTCTCGTGGCACACGCTGGCATGGGCATTCCGAACCACCTCTCAGGACTATTGGCATCCACTTGCGTGGATCTCCCACATGCTCGATATCCAGCTCTTCGGGCTAAATCCAACCGGCCACCACCTTGACAGCTTGTTCCTCCACATCCTCAACGTCGTGCTGTTCTTCTGGATTCTGCGGCGTGCGACGGGGTTCGTCGCCCGGAGCGCAGTCGCAGCCGGCTTGTTTGCCCTGCTGCCGCTGAACGTGGAATCCGTGGCCTGGGTCGCCGAGCGCAAGACGTTGCTCTGCACCACGTTTCTGCTTTTGGCGCTGTGTGCGTACGGCTGGTACGTGAAGAAGCCTGGTGTGGGGCGCTACCTCTCGGTTTTCTTTCTGTTCGCGCTGGGCCTGATGGCGAAACCGATGCTTGTCACTTTTCCGTTTGCGCTCTTGCTTGTGGATTTCTGGCCCTTGAATCGCATCGACTTGCCGAAGGCCAACGGGCAAGCCATGAGCGAATTTCGCGCCACTTTGCTGAAGCTGGTCGTGGAAAAAATCCCGCTACTGATCCTCTCGGGAGCTAGCGCCGCATTCACGTTCATCGGCGTGCGCCGGCTCAACGGCATTGTTTCGGTCGATTATTTCCCAATGTCATGGCGGATCAAGAACGTGCTCTGGTCCTATCTGCTGTACATTTTCAAGGGGCTTTGGCCCTCGCGCTTGGCCGCCTTTTACCCGTTCGCGGGCGGTACGATCGGTATGGCGCAGGCCGCCGGTTCGGCAATCGTATTGATTGGAATCACGGCGCTGGTGTGGCGCTTTCGCGAAAAGCGCTGTCTCCTGGCGGGATGGCTTTGGTACCTGGGGACCCTCGTGCCGGTAATCGGAATTCTTCAGGCGGGCCACCAAGCCATGGCTGACCGCTACGCATATTTCTCCTTCTGGGGGCTCTTCGCGTGCGTCGTATGGGCTGTTGCTGATGCGGCGCCGCGCATTGGATTGAACAAGCCTGTGCTGGCCGTTATCGCGGCCGCGGCATTGATCGCCTATGCCACGGTCTCGTTCATCCAAATCGGGTATTGGCATGACAGCTACGCGCTTTTCACACACGCGCTTCAGGTGACGGACAAGAACCCGATCGCGGAAAACGATCTCGGCGCCGCTCTCGTCGACATGGGACAGTCGGATCTGGCTACGCCTCACTTTCAGGCCGCGGTCGAGTACATGCCGGACTACGCCACCGCTCACTACAATCTCGGTTTGATGCTGCAAAAGCAAAATCGCCTTGACGATGCCGCGAACGAGTACAGGTCGGCGCTCATTTATACGCGAGACCCGGTCGAGGCAAGCCATGTCTTCAATAATCTTGCGGTTCTCAGGGAGCAGCAGAACGAGCCGGCAGAAGCGCTCCGCGCCTATGACGCGGCACTCAAAGTAGATCCGTATGACATTCCCAGCCGTATCGGACGCGGGATGCTGGAATATCGGCGCGC
This sequence comes from uncultured Acidobacteriota bacterium, assembly GCA_963715685.1. Taxonomy (GTDB): domain Bacteria; phylum Acidobacteriota; class Terriglobia; order Acidiferrales; family UBA7541; genus Palsa-295. The sequence continues at coordinate 1,443,335 of OY970264.1, forward strand.
TAGCTTGGATGCCGCCCAGGTGGACCTTTCGTGGGCGGTGCGTCTCGATCCCAATAACGCGACGACGTGTTACTGGCTCGGGCGCGTTCTCGAAGACAAAGGAAATATTCCGTTAGCCGAGAGCGCCTATGAGACCGCGCTCAAATTGTCTCCCGATTTGAGCGATGCCAAGACTCATCTCGACGCACTTCGTCGCGACCACCAACAGTGATCGCGCGTTCCTCGGCCGCTCCACGAAGCCGCCTCGAACCATGATTCTGACCACCAAAACGAAAGTGGCGTGCGCAAGCGTTGCCTATCGCGTGATCGCCGGCGCGCGCCGCTTCGCGGGCAAAGACAACTGGGCCACTGTGCGGAGGCGAGGCATTCTGTGGCACCTGGATTTGAGCGAGGGGATCGACCTTTCGATCTACTTGCTCGGCGCGTTCGAACGCTCGACCGCTGCCGCTCTCGATAGGCTCGTTCGCCCCGGAGATGTGGTATTCGATATCGGCGCGAATATTGGTGCGCATACGCTTGGATTAGCCCAAAGCGCGGGCCCCACTGGCCGCGTCTTCGCGTTCGAGCCGACGGACTTCGCATTCGCGAAGCTGAAGAGAAATCTCGAGCTCAATCCGCAGCTGCAAGGGCAAACCCGCATCTATCAAACGTTGCTCGCGGATACGCCGACGGCGCCGCGCGAGGCAGCGATTTACGCGAGCTGGCCGCTTCGGGCGAATGCCCAGGTGCACGCAAAGCACCGCGGCCTCTTGGCTAGTACCTCAAACGCGTCGGTCGATACGCTGGACGAATTCGTTGAGCGCGAGCATATCGAGCGGCTCGATCTCATCAAGATTGACGTGGACGGCCACGAGTATCCGGTCCTTAAGGGTGGCCGACGGACATTGGAGAAATTTCGTTCGATCTTGGTGATGGAGATGTCTCCGTATATCCACGCGGAGAAAAATGAGAAGTTTCGCGATCTGATCGCCCTGCTGAGGGAAAACGGTTACTCACTGCAGGATGCTACCAGCGGGAAACCACTTCCACTTGAGAGCGACGAACTCGAAGCCCTAATTCCCGACGGTGCCAGCATAAACGTTATCGCTCGGGCGCGCGGCGCGACGCTATAGCCCGGAGCTTGCGAACCACTCATAGGTTGCTCGGAGGCCCTCGCGAAGAGGGATCTTGGGCTGCCAGCCGAGCGCACGCAGCCGGGAGACGTCTAATAGCTTGCGAGGCGTTCCGTCCGGCTTCGACGTGTCCTGAGTGATCCGCCCGCGAAAACCGGTCACGTCCGCAATCATCTCGGCCAATTCTCGAATCGTCAGATCCTCGCCTGTGCCGACGTTGATGATTTCTTCTTGATCGTAGTGAAGCATCAGAAAAACGGCTGCGTCGGCGCAGTCGTCCACGTGCATGAATTCGCGTCGCGCCGTTCCGGTGCCCCAGATCACCACTTCGGGCGCGTTCTGCCGCACGGCATCACGGAATTTGCGGATCAACGCCGGCAAAACGTGCGATTCGACGGGATCGAAATTGTCGCCCGGGCCGTAAAGATTCGTCGGCATCAAACTGATCGCGTTAAAACCGTATTGGCGTCGATACGCCTGCGCCATCTTAATTCCGGCGATCTTGGCCGCCGCATAGGCTTCGTTCGTCGGTTCCAGCGGTCCGGCGAGCAACGATTCCTCTCGGATTGGCTGTGGAGCAAATTTCGGATACACACACGACGAGCCGAGAAATTGCAGCTTCCGCGCTCCATTCCGGTAAGCGGCGTCGATCACATGCGTCTGCACCAGCAGATTTTCACGGATGAAATCGGCGGGACGCTGGGAGTTGGCCAGAATTCCACCGACCAGAGCTGCCGCCAGGAAAACGTACTCAGGGCGTTCGGCTGCGAAGAACTTCTCGACGGCTGCCTGATTCAGCAAGTCGACTTCAGCGCGAGTGCGAAGAATTAAGTTCTGGTAGCCGCCTGCTTCGAGTCTGCGGCGAATTGCGGAGCCAACCAGACCGCGATGACCCGCGACAAAGATCCGGCTGTTTTTCTCCATCGGATTATTGCTGTGACGCGCCGCGCTCTACCACGTGCCCAGCCTTGGTGAGGGTCTTTTCCTGCTGCGCCAGCTCGAGGTCGGTCTGCACCATCATCTTGACCAATTCGGTGAAAGTTACCTTGGGCGCCCAGCCCAACTTCTTCCGCGCCTTGCTCGAATCGCCGCACAGATCGTTCACTTCCGTGGGGCGAAAATATCGAGGATCCTTCTCAATGTGCTTTTTCCAATCGACGCCGCAAATCGACGCAGCCAGCTCCAGAAATTCGCGGACGGAGTGCGATTCGCCCGTGGCGACCACGTAGTCGTCCGGCTCCGGCTGTTGGAGCATCATCCACATGCTCTCCACATAATCTCCGGCGTAACCCCAGTCGCGGCGAGCCTCGAGATTACCAAGGTACAGTTTGTCCTGAAGTCCAAGCTTGATGCGGGCCAGCGCGCGGGTGATCTTGCGCGTCACGAACGTCTCGCCCCGTCTCGGCGACTCGTGATTGAAAAGAATTCCGTTCGTGATGTACAGGCCGTACGCCTCACGGTAGTTGACGGCAAACCAGTGTGCCGCCAGCTTGCTGACAGCGTATGGGCTGCGCGGATAAAACGGAGTCTTTTCGCTCTGCGGCGGCGGCGCGGCTCCGAACATTTCCGAGGATCCGGCCTGATAGACGCGCACGGTGCGTCCCGATTGCGTGTAGTCGCGTATCGCTTCGAGCAAACGCAGTGCCCCCGTCCCGACCGCGTCAGCCGTGTATTCGGCCTGGTCGAAGCTCACGCGCACGTGAGATTGCGCCGCGAGATTGTAGATTTCGTCGGGTTGGGCGCGATCGAGAGTGCGCCGGAGCGCCGAGCCGTCCGTGATGTCGCCATAGTGCAGCGACAACTTCACGCCCTGATTGTGCGGGTCCGCGTAAATTGAATCGAGGCGTTCCGTATTAAACGTCGAAGCGCGCCGCACGATGCCATGCACTTCGTAGCCGCGATCCAGCAGGAATTCCGCGAGATACGAACCATCCTGCCCCGTTATTCCAGTGATCAGCGCCCGCCGGGGGCGCGACTTCTCGGGCTGCGAGGGCGTCATACGAACTTGATCCGGAACATTGCGAACACGACCATTCGCAGCAGCAGGTAACCGTGGGTCCATCGCTGGATGTTTGTGGTGCCGTACGTCCGCTCGCGGTAGCGGATCGGCAGATCGACGATCTTGAGGTTGTACTTGGCCGCGCCGAACAACAGATCGAAATCTCCGAATGGATCGAAGTCCCCAAAATAGGAGCGGTTGCTTGCAATCATTTCGTAATCCCGCTTGCTCAGCACCTTGGTGCCGCAGAGCGTATCTTTGATGCTCTGGCCCAGCAGCCACGTGAACGCCAGGCTGAAAAACTTGTTCCCCAAAAAGTTGAAGAATCGCATTGCCCGGCCCGCCATCGGATACACCAGACGCACGCCGTTGATAAACTCTCCCGTGCCCGTTCGCCAGGCTTCGTAAAACCGCGGCAAATCTTCCGGCGGCACCGTCAGGTCGGCGTCGAGGATCATCAACACATCTCCCGTCGCCTTAGCGAATCCCAGCCGGACCGCATCGCCTTTTCCCGATCCCGTTTGCCGGAATAGCTTGGCGCTTCGGCTTGGCCAAAGCGCGATCTCTTTCTCGATCGCTTCATATGTATTGTCGCGGGAGTGCCCCTCGACGAAGATCAGTTCGGTGCCGGCGCCCATCACAGGCGTTTCCTCGAAAATTCGCCGGATGTTTCCGGCCTCATTTCGCGCCGGAACGATCACGCTGACGACAGGTTCGCGCCCGCGCGGCGATTGCGGCACTGGGCGCGCCACGATGAAGTTCGTAATTCCCATCCAATTGAACAGCGCAAGCTTTGCCAGGTAGCGATTGCATAGCGTGTCCAGTCCCGGCGTCCGGACCGGCCAGATGATCCCTGGGAACGTGCGGACAGTTTCAAAGCCCGCAAGATACAGCAGATTTTGGAGATCTTCCTTAGTCAGCCAGTTCTGAGTGAGCTGCTTTTTCGCCAAGCCTAGCTTTTCGGCCAACTTCCTCGGCATTTCCCACAGCCGGCTGTAGGCGTTCAAAACGATTCGCGTCGACGGCGAGGAGCAATGCTTGGCCAACTCCAGCGCCTGTTGGACGTCCCATAGATCGTTGACCAAGTCTGACAGAATGATGAAGTCGAATTTTTCGTTTGGGACAAACTCTTGAACGTCGGCCTGAAAAAAATCGAATTCCGGATGGAGCCCCCGGGCGCGTTCGACCATTCGCCCCGAGAAATCCACGCCCACTCCGCGGCTCGGCCGGAGAGACGCGAGCAGGTCCCCCTGTCCGCATCCCAGTTCGAGGACTCGCATCCCGGGCGGAATCAGGAACCCGTAAATCGACCGCAGGCTTCGCTGGTAGTACCCGCGGATTGTCTCCCACTGATCCAGCGAATCAGCAAACTCGTCCCAATAGCGGCGGCGCTCGTCGGTGTATTGAGCGGAGGCTTGGCCCTGCGCTTGCGCCCGCTCCGTATCTAATATCATCTGCGTCATCGTGATTTTCGTCGCCCGTGTAACGGCTGGTGGCTATTGTAAGATGAATCTCCAGGCGATCCGGCGCAATCCTGGCGGTTGTAGCTAGAAAGGAACATCGGTTTGAACGAACTGGCGGATATCACCGGACTCACGAGGGTGGCGCAAGGCCTTCGTTTGGGAGACTAGCTCAGTTGGCGGCCTCTCTCCTTCACCGTATTCTCGCACATCCCCTCACCGGGAGACTGGACGTGGATGACCCGGCCACGACCGAACTTCGAAGGCAGATCATCGCGTCCAAGCCGTTCCTCCAGGCAATTTACAACGAATGGTACTCCACCCTGGCGGAAGCTCTACCGCCGGGCGAAGGCGGAGTCTTGGAACTCGGTTCGGGCGCGGGATATTGCAATCGTTTCATTCCGGGCGTGATCACCTCCGAGGTTTTCTTTTGTCCGGGCGTGCAACTCATTGCCGACGCGCAGCAGTTGCCGTTTCGGGATGGGTCGCTTCGGGCGATTGTTTTCTCGGATGTCCTCCACCACATGCCGGACGTCCGGCGATTCTTTGCCGAAGCCTCGCGGTGCCTTCGAGTCGGCGGAAAAATTCTTATGATCGAGCCGTGGGTGAGCGCATGGTCCCGATTCGTCTACACTCGATTTCACCACGAGCCCTTTCGCACCGGAGCGGAAGATTGGGCCTTTCCAAGCAGCGGACCCCTTTCGGGCGCCAACGGCGCGCTGCCGTGGATCGTGTTTGCGAGAGATCGCTCAAAGTTTGAGGCTGAATTCCTCGATCTTATGATCCGCGAGGTGCGGCCATTCATGCCGTTCCGCTATCTGCTCTCGGGCGGCGTTGGCATGCGCAGTCTGATGCCGGGCTTCTCCCACGCAATGTGGGCCGGCGTGGAGAAAATTCTGGAGCCGCGGATGTCCAGTCTCGCGATGTTTGCCTTCGTGTCGGTCGAGCGCCGCTCTGGCGCGATGCTCGAGTCGCGCTGAACTTGCTGCATGCAGTTCTTCAGGTGGCAGCGAGAATTTGTGACCGGAATCACGGCGATGCGTGACGCTACGCACATCTTTCCCGCATCATGTGGATTATCAATTTGGGCCGTCGGATGTGCTGCAAAAGAGGTCTGCTGAGCGTTGGTCCGCGATTCGCTCGAAGATTTTGGTGGGATTCGCTGTAACTCTGCCCAATCTGTGATATACGTCACATCAACGTAGTCTGTTTTGTGCGATACACGACCGTTTGCGGCTGAGTATCGAAGCAACGCCGGAGCCAAGAGGTAAGTGAATCCGGCAAGCGCTGATCCTGATGAGGGAGGGGCAGCCAGGTGCGGAGCAGAGTGTTTTGGTGTCGGGGGCTTCGAGCGCTACAGGCCGCCTTACTCTTTTGCATCGCTGCCGGAACGGTCAGCGCATCCACTGGTCATCCGATCAGCCCCACGAATATTTTCGCGCCGGACTCCACGCCCGCTCATGCCATTTATCGCCTTTCCACTTTCGTCGTCGAGATAGAGGGCGTAATTTTCGTCGTGGTGTTCAGTTTGATCGCCTACGCCGTCACCAAGTTTCGCCAGCGGAGGCATGACGATAACGAAGAGCCGCCCCAGGTGTACGGCAGCAACCAGGTGGAGTTGGCCTGGACCGTTGTGCCCGTGCTGATCGTCGTCGTGTTGTTTGTGACGACCGCACAGGTAATTCACCGCGTGCAGGACGCCCGCGCTCCCGCAGGCGCGATCAACGTCATGGTCGTAGCGCATCAGTTCTGGTGGGAATATCGCTATACGGATTACGGTTTCGTGACGGCCAACGAGCTGCACGTCCCGGTCAGCGATCCGAAGAATCCCACACCCACCTATCTCGCGCTGCAATCGGCGGACGTGGATCACAGTTTCTGGGTGCCGCGCCTCGCGGGGAAAACGGACCTTATTCCCAACCATCCGAATACGACGTGGATCGATCCGCAGGAAACGGGGCTTTACCTGGGCCAGTGCTCGCAGTACTGCGGCACGCAGCATGCGATGATGCTCTTGCGCGTATACGTTGATAGCCGCGACGAGTTCGATCGTTGGGTCCACAATCAACAGCAACAGCAGGCAGCAACCGACCCATCCGTTGCGGCGGGCCGCGCGTTGTTTGTGGCGAAGGGATGTTTCGCGTGCCACAGCATCCAGGGGGTGATGAGCATCGGGCGCATCGGTCCCGACCTCACTCACTTGGCGAGCCGAGATACGCTGGGCTCCGGCGAAGTGCCGATCACACCCGAAAATCTGCGCCGTTGGGTCCACGATCCCGCCGCATTCAAACCCGGGTCGCTGATGCCTGCGCAGGATCTGAGCGATGATGAGCTGAATCAGATCAGCGCGTTTCTATTGTCGCTGCACTAAGAGTCGCGCCGCCGAGCGGTACGTCGGCCGGATGTTCGGCGCGAGGAAGGACTTGGAAAGACAAAAGATCATGGCGTCTGATTCCATGGCACTGCCGGTTCCGCGCAAAGGCGCGCTGAGCGTCACTTACGAATGGCTGGCTTCGGCGGATCACAAGAAGATCGGGATCATGTACATCGTCTACTCCCTGCTCTTCCTGGTGATCATGGGGATCGAGGCGATTCTCATGCGAATTCAGTTGGCGCACGCTCACGCGACATTCCTTACACCCCAGACTTTCAACCGATTGTTCACCATGCATGGCACGACCGGCGTCTTTTTTGTCGCGATGCCGATTCTCTTCGGCTTTGGTAACTACCTCGTGCCGCTGATGATCGGCGCGCGCGATATGGCCTTCCCGCGCTTGAACGCTTTCAGCTTCTGGATGACCGCATTCGGGGGATTGGTGCTCTACGCCAGCCTGTTTGCGGGAGGCGGCTTCCTGCACGGCGGCAGCGCACCCGACGTGGGATGGTTCGCCTACGCGCCGCTGACCTCGCCGGTTTTTTCCTCCGGCCACAGTACTGACTATTGGAATTTGTCCTTGTTGTTAGCCGGTATTGGCAGCATCGGCGGCGCGGTGAATTTCATCGCCACAATTCTCTGCATGCGGTGTCCCGGCATGACGCTGAGCCGTATGCCCCTGCTCGCCTGGATGAACCTCGTGATGGGCGGCCTCGTTCTCGTCACGATCAGCCCGCTGACCGCGGCCCAAATCATGTTGATGTTCGACCGTTATTTGGGCGCGCATTTCTTCGACACAGGCGCGGGCGGCTCGGTCGTGATGTGGATGCACTTTTTCTGGATCTTCGGCCATCCGGAGGTTTACGTCCTTATCATTCCCTGTTTTGCTTTCGTTTCCGAGATCATTCCGGTCTTCTCGCGCAAGGCGATGTTCGGTTACCCGGCGATGGTGGCGGCCACGGTGAGCATCGGCTTCGTTAGCTTGGGCGTATGGGCGCACCACATGTTCGCGGTCGGCTTGCCGTCCTACGGTAACGCTTTCTTCGTATTCACCACGCTGCTGGTCGGCATCCCGACGGGCATCAAAATCTTTAACTGGCTGGCGACGATGTGGGGCGGAAAGATCCGTTTCGCAACGCCTATGCTCTTCTGCGTTGGATTCCTGTTTCAGTTTTTGGTCGCTGGATTGACGGGCATCATGCTCGCCACGGCTCCGTTCGATTGGCAGCTCACCAATTCCTATTTCGTCGTCGCTCATTTCCACTACGTGATCGTCGGCGGAATTCTCTTCACGATTTTCGCTGCCTTCTATTACTGGTTCCCGAAAATGACCGGCCGGATGTTGAATGAAACCCTGGGGAAATGGCATTTCTGGATCATGGTGATCGGTTTTCACCTTACGTTCGATCTCATGCACGTCCCGGGGCTGCTGGGAATGCCGCGCCGCGTCTACACCTACGAACCCGGTCGCGGATGGGAGATTTGGAATCTGCTTTCTTCCATCGGAGTGATTTTTCAATCGATCGCGGTTCTGATCTTCGTTTACAACATGGTTCAGTCGTACTTCAAAGGCAAGATTGCCGGCAACGATCCGTGGGACGCTTGGACCCTCGAGTGGGCCACCACATCGCCGCCGCCTGTATATAACTTCGCCGCAGTTCCGGCCGTCCACAGCCGCCGCCCGCTTTGGGACATCAAGCATCCGGATGACCCGGATTGGAAGTACGAATGATGAGGGAAGGTTGGTGTCTTCGATGAGTGCGATTCCCGTGGGTTTGCCCGCGAGCGAGAGTCCGTGGAAGCTCCCCTCGCGCGGAAAAGTGGGGATGCTGAGCCTGATTGTGGCGGAGTCCGCGATCTTCACTATTTTTGTAGCCGCCTATCTTTTTTACATCGGCAAGAGCCTGAGCGGGCCCGCGCCGAAAGATATTCTCAGCGTCCCGGCCTTTGCGACGATCTGCCTCCTGTCGAGCAGCCTGACGATGCACTGGGCCATCGCGGCGCTGCGGAAGGGCAAGACGGGCAGCTTCAGCGCGTTCTGGTTCGTCACGTTTGTGCTCGGGGCAATTTTCATCATCGCCACCGCCAGGGAATGGCACCATCTGATCTACGAGGAAGGCTTCACGCTTCAGACCAATCTTTTCGGCACCACGTACTACTCGCTCGTGGGTCTGCACGCGTCACACGTCATTGTCGGCCTGGTTTTGCTTCTGACTGTGATGGTGTTCGCGCTCTTGGGAAAGGTCAAACCCGAGCATTCGGAGCGCTGCGAGGTGATTTCGCTGTACTGGCATTTCGTCGATGCGGTGTGGGTGGTGGTGTTTACCGTAGTCTACGGCCTGGGGCGGTGAACGATGAACTCTGACATGCGAATCGAGATCGAATCATCGTGCGCATCGAGGTCCGTATGACGTCGCAACGTGAGCACAATCCGTTGGCTCGGCCCACCACAGAACTCGTGACCCTGCCCGCGCCGACCGCATGGCCGGGAATCCTCGCCCTCGGTCTTGCGCTTGCCGCCGCAGGGTTGGTCAGCAGCAAAATCGTAAGTTTGGTGGGGATCGCCCTTTGCGTCGTGGCTTGTGTCGGCTGGTTTGTGCAGGTGCTGCCTCACGAGCGCCACGAACTCGTGCCGGTGGATCAAGAGCCCGTTCAGGTTGCCGTTTCACGCCGCACGGTGGCCCGGATTGCCGCCGCAGCCGAGGCTCGTCCTCATCGCGCCCGCCTGCCGCTCGAGATCTATCCGGTGTCGGCGGGCATCAAAGGCGGTCTTGCGGGCAGCGTCGCCATGGCGGCGCTCGCTATGTTCTACGGCATCGTGAGCCACGGCAGTATCTGGTACCCGATCAACCTGCTGGGTGCCGTGGTGTACGCCGAAACGCAAATGAGCACCTCGTGGCTCTCGGCCTTCCACGTCGAACTGTTCGTGGTGGCCGTCATTTTCCACATCACCGGCTCGATCCTGGTCGGACTTCTCTATGGTGCGCTTTTGCCGATGCTTCCCGGGCGGCCGATTCTGCTCGGGGGATTGTTCGCCCCGCTCGTTTGGACGGGCCTGCTTTATTCGGTTCTTGACGTCATCAATCCGATTCTCAACCAGCGCATTGACTGGCGCTGGTTCCTCGCCTCGCAGATTGCATTCGGGATCGTTGCCGGCCTCGTGGTCGTGCGGCAAGTCCGCGTGCGCACGTGGCAGTTTCCGCTCGCGGTTCGTATGGGCGTGGAAGCGCCGGGCGTGATGGACGAAGCCAGTGAAGGGAATCGCCCGTCATGAAATGTCGCGGCGACGCTCCTGCCTCGAGCAGCGATGATTCTCTCCCTTCGCCGGTCGGCTGCGTCTAGAATCCGCCGATGCCTTCGGTGGACCAGGCTGTTCTCGCATCGTGGTCGTTTCCCCCGGTCGTCACGACGCTCAATCTCTTCACGGCTCTCCTCTATATCCGCGGCTGGACTGCGCTTCGGTCGGCGATGCCCGAGCGATTTACGCCGTGGCGCCTGGCCTCCTTCCTCGGCGGATTGGCGACGCTGCAAATCGCGCTAGCCTCGCCTATCGACGCGTTCGATCCATTTTTCGTCGCCGACCACATGTTCCAGCACATGCTTCTAATGATGGTCATCCCGCCGCTGCTGCTGCTGGGAGATCCCGCGATTCCGCTGCTGCGCGGCCTGCCGCTCTGGGCAGCGCAATACGCGATCGGCCCTATCGTGAGCTGGCCCCCGTTGGTTCGACTCGGGCGCTTGCTCACACATCCGATGCTAGCCTGGCTGCTGCTGGCCGGTGCGATGCTTGGCTGGCATGTCCCTGTGGCGTACGAACTCGCTTTGCGATCGTCCGGCTGGCACGAAACCGAGCACGCCACATTTCTCGTCGCCTCGCTCCTTTTCTGGTGGCCGGTCTGTCAGCCATGGCCGAGCCGCCCGCAATGGCCCGCGTGGAGGCTTCCCGTCTATTTGCTGCTCGCGGATTTCGTCAACAGCGCGCTATCCGCTTTTCTGGTTTTTTCCGGCCGCGTTTTATACCCGTCGTACGCGTCGATGCCGCGCCTCGCGGGCATCTCCGCCGAAAATGACCAGGTCTTTGCCGGCGTGCTGATGTGGGCCATTGGCTCGATTGCGTTTCTGATTCCGGCCGTTGCGATCACTGTCAGGCTGCTCTCGCCGCGCCCTCCTGCATCCTCTGACGAACGAAAGTCACCCGCCGCATCCGAGTTCGGCTTCCGCCGCGCGGCCGTGCCCGCCTTTGTGTTGCTGCTGCCGCTTGCCGCTATCGCATACGCGTGGATTGCGCCGGATAGGATCGATATCGACGAAGCCGTCGTCCGCGCGCAGGATGTTTCCGGCCCGTTTAATGTAAGCGTCTTCGCGGCGCCCGACCCGCTGCCCGTCGGCCCATGCGATATCAGCGTCTTGGTACAGGACCGCGATTCGGGCGGCACAATTCTCGATGCCGTGGTGGACGTCTCGGTTGAATCAGTCGGTGGGCACGCTGGCGCCGGCAGTGTTCGCGCCACGGGCGAGCAGTCCGCCAACAAGCTGCTCGAGGCCGCTACAGTGGATTTCCCGGGTTCCGGAGCCTGGCAGCTCCGCGTCACCATTCACCGAGGGCCCGACGAAGGCGCAGTCGTCTCCCGCGTCGAAGTCGCGTCAGCTTCCCCGAATGCCCGCGAAGGCTCCTGAGACTTTGCGCCAGTCGAGATGGTTTTTGTAGGGGAGCAGCAAGCTGCGCCCGGCGAACATCCTTGGCGTGAGGTTGCCCATCCGTCTCGCGCGCCCGTCGGTCTCCCGCAGGGGCGCGGCACTTGCGATGAGCGAAGCCGAAGCATGCCGTGCCCGGCACAGATGCTTGGCGCGATGCCGTCCATTGGACAATTGCGCGCCGCCCACAGTCGGGGGCTGTCCAACTTGAGCCCGTGCTACGCCTTGCTCTGCCGCAGATGCTTCGGCCAAACGCCGTATCTTCCCGCGGAAAGTATTCCGTTCGGGTCGACGGCGTCTTTGACCGTTTCGTGGAATCGCAACAGCGCGTGATTGTTGAAGGAGTATGTGTTCATGATCGCGTCCTGGTATGCGGGCGCGGTGCGGTATTCACCCCATCCGTGGCTCGCCGCCAGTTGGATCAGCTTCATGAACGCCGCCCGGTTTTTCTTGTTTGTCTCGATGTCCCGCGTCACCGGAAAAGCAAAAATAAAGATGAAAGCCCGCTCCCAATAGCACGACGGAAGGCTAAATGCCAGGACCGGCAAGCCGTAATCCTTGGCGGCCTTCGAGAATATGCGATTCGCCTCGAAGATCGCCTCCCCCGTCCTCGGAATGATCGGCGAAAACCACATGTGCCCGCTCGTCGGTTCGGGGTTCACCGGCGAACGCGCGCCGATCGAGAACATCGCGAGGCTCGGTATGCCGAACTGCGGCTTGTGTACCTTCTCTCTCTGTTCCGGTGTCAGCGGCAGTTTGTACGATTCGTTCTGTTCGAACTTGGCTCCCGGGATCGCGGAGAATTTCTCCTTAGCGAATTCCCAGTTTGCAATATTGGCCTTCTCGGCTCCATAGAAGCTCAGCTTGCACTTCCAATAGCTGATGCCTTTGCTCAGCGCGTATTGCTCGAGTTCCGGAGACCCCCCGCCTTCAGACTTCGCCAGCAAAGCCGAAAGCTCTGCATCCGGCGGAGGCGGTCCCTCGCCGGCATTCCATTTGTCGATTTCCGAGATCATCGGAATCGAAAGCAGGGGACTGCCCATATCCGGCATGCCGTTCGTGACCCGCGTGTTTTCGAGGTTGGTCATGATGTCGACGAGCGGAATCAGATCGTCGTGCCGCGGCACGTAAACGGTGCCCGAGAGGTAAGCGTCCGGCTCGGGCATCAGCCAGAATCCCATCTTCGTCACCACGCCGAAGTTCGACTGGGAAAAGATTCCGTCGATCCATGGACCGAAGCCGCTCTTGTATTGCTGCCACGTTTTCGCGCCGGGCATTGCTCCCATCCCCGTGCGCATCACCTCGCCGTTCGCCAGCACCACTTCCATCCCGCAGTGCGAGTCGAAGTGGTTGCGGTACTGCGCCATCAAATACCCGCCTCCGCGATCCAGTGAGTTGCCCATCGGGCTGCCCCAGCCGGGATCGGGAACATCAATCCAGAGCTTCAGCCCTTTCTCTTGAATGTAGCGGTAGAGATCGAAGTAGCTCACACCGGGTTCTACCAGTGCGTAGGCGTTCTTTTCGTCCACTTCCAGAATCCGGTTCATGCGCTTGAGATCGAGCACCACGCTGCCTGAATAAACAGGCGCCGACCCGCCGTAACCGAGATTTTTCCCCGTTGAGACCGTGTAGATGGGAATCTTGTAGGCGTTCGCGACCTTGACCACCTTCTGCACCTGCTCGACGCCATCCGGCGCAACCGCGGCGGACGCCGTCCTTTCCTCCGGCTCTCCGAAGAACGGCGAATAGGAGTCGCGATAGAGCGCCACGTCCTCATCGCTCGTGAACACCCATTCCTTTCCGACGGCGTCTTCAAACTCCTTGATTGCGGCCGCAAAATCGCTGGCACTCACACCTGGTGGCACTTTCATTGCGCGCTCCAATCTCGATTGCGATACGTCCTCATATGAAACTGCGCTGACTCTACCTACACCGGCGCATACTTCCCCAAGCCCGCGCGGATGTCAAGACAATGCCTTCACACGGCCGCGGACACCGCGATGTCCGACAGCCGCTGGAAGCGCTCGATGTTGTCCGCTTCGTTCATCACGCCGGCCGTGAGGCACACGAACGTCATGTCCAGCGCCGGATCGACCCAGAATATCGTGCTGCCCGCGCCGAAATTCCCGAACGATCGCGGCGAAGTAAGCGTGCCGAAGTGAGTGTGGCAAATCGCCTCTCCGCGCAAAAAGAATCCGATCCCGAGATACGCCGGAGACGGCTCCCACCCGCGGCCGATCGCCAGCGGCTTGAACAATTCGTTTGGCCGGTCGCCGGTCTGATTCCGCGTCGCCTTATCGAGAATCGCGGGCGACATGATTCGCGCGCCATCGAGCTCGCCGCCGCGCCGCAGCATCTCCGCGAACCGGAACATGTCCGCCACCGTAGAAATACACCCCACCCATGGCATCTCCGCGTCCTCTTCCTCGAACGCGCCGTTGGGGCCGAGATTGCTGTGCCCCAGATGATCGATGGGAGATTGGTCGAGAAAGATCGGCACGATATGGCGCGCGCGAAGGTCCTTCCGCACGCCTACGGACGTATCTTTCATTTTCAGCGGCGTCAGAATCTCGTCCTGCACCATTTGCCGGTACGACCGCTTCTTCGGGTCGGTCCGCCGCAACGCCTCCCCCATCAGCGCGTGTGCGGCCATCGGAGCGTACGTCACCAGTTTTCCCGGCTCCTCCACCGAGTGCACGTACTTGCAGATCGCGGCGATGATCTCATCCAGCCTGTCGATGTACATCCCCGGCATCGGCGTGAAAACGCTGGGCAGCCCCGAACTGTGGGTCAGCAGGTGGTAGAACGTGATGTCCCCGCGATGCGGTCCCGAAAACTCGGGAATGATTTCGGAGATTTTTGTCGTCAGCGCGAACTCTCCTCGCTCGATCGCTCGAAAAACGAGCGCGTTCGTAATCGCCTTCGTGGTCGAAAACAAGCTGAACACCGAGTCCTTCGTGACCGGCCGCTTGTCCTTCGGATTCCCGTAGCCGACCGCCTCGTGCAACCCGATTACGCCGTGCCGAGCAACGAGAATCACGCCGCCATAGTAGCGCCCGCGCTTGACATCGGCCTCCATCACCGCTTTCAGGTGCTGCAGCCGTTCTCCCAGCAGACCAGCTTGTCCCGCTTGATCGCTCATGTGTCACCCTCGTTTGACTCATTCTAGAAATGACGAGCCGCGCGTGAACCCGCTTTAGCGCATTTGTGTCGCTCGGTCGCGACTCGTTGTATTCGGGAACCAGACCCTCCGAATTCGGGTTCCAGACACCGCCATCCCCCGCGTTGGCCGGTATTGTATCCGCAGGCTTGCAGTTGTCAAACAAGCGCATCCGAAATCAACGCGACCCCTCTACGTTCGATTTCGCAGCGGAATACGCGCGAATTCCTGCGCATTTCCTGAATCGTGCCTCATTCCTAAAGGTTTGTCCGGATTTGCCGATGAATAGGCTAGTGGAAGTTATGGCGTGGAAGGGCCGGTTGCAGTGTGCCCCGCTCGACGATAAACGGGAGTGGCCGCTTTGAGAATTCTCACCGGCCAAGTGGCTCGGAATAGATAGTTTCAGCAGCAACAGGGCCCAGTCGCAGGCGACGGCTGGTCCCGGACCTGACGCACTCTTAGGCATGGGAACTTTAAAAACAGACCCGAATCACAGCCTTTCTCAAGGCTCCATTCCAGCGGAGTCGGGCGCGAATTCGCGCTCGCTTGGCGCCCCAGCGCAGCGCCTTCCAATTCTGCTGGTTGACGATTCAGCGGTGGCGCGCAAGCTCGTGGAGCAGGCCCTCGACAAAAGCCAGTACGCCGTGATGCCCGCGAAAACCGGCAATGAGGCTCTCGCGCTCTTCGCGGAACACCGCCCCGGAATCGTGATTACCGACTGGCTGATGCCGGATCTCAGCGGGATCGAACTCTGCGAGCGCCTGCGCAGCGAGTTCAAGAGCCATTTTACTTACATCATTATGCTGACCGGGATCTCAGACAAAGCCAAAATCGTGAAAGGGCTTCAATCGGGCGCCGACGAATACGTCATCAAGCCCTTCCATCCGGACGAGCTTTCCGCGCGCGTCGATGTGGGCCGCAGGATTCTAGAGCTTCACCGCGAAATCGAAGCGAAGAATTTGATTCTGGAACAGCTCGCCCTCACCGACAACCTCACCCGATTGCCCAACCGGCGCGCGATCGAGGAATGGGGCAAGCGCCAATTGACGGGGGCCTTCCGGCACAAATTTCCGTTTTGGGTCGTCATGGTCGATGTGGATCGATTCAAAACCGTAAACGAAGCGCACGGCTCCGAGGCTGCCGACGCCGTTCTGAAGAAGGTCGCCGAAATCCTGAAACGCAACACCCGCCAGTGCGACATATGCGGGCGCATCGACGGCGACCAATTTCTATCCATCATGACGTTCACGAATCGAGAGGGCGTGCAGATAGCGGTCGAGCGCATCCGCGAACAAATCGCAACGCAGAAGGTAACCTTCGCAGGCCGCGAGGTCAGCGTGACGGCAAGCGTCGGTATCGCGGGCCTTCCGGACGGTCAGGAGTGCGATTTCGCCCGAATGATGGTCCAGGCTGACGTGGCCCTGCGTTCGGCGAAACGCCTCGGACGCGATCGGTTCGATTTCGCAAAGACGGGAGCTGCCGTTTGCGGCGAAACCGGGCAACCGGTTCTGAAGTGATTGGGACCGTCGATCGAGACGAAACATGCGATGGCAACCACGAGCCGATCGGCCCTTCGAGATGAACCGGGCGGCAGCGCAGGAAAACATCGAGCAGAGAACGTTTTTCGACAAGGTTAACGATCATGCCCGACCGCGCACAATCGCCCGTGCTGCCCACCGAGCTTCCCCCGTTTCCCATCATTGCAATTAAGGCGCTTCAACTCGTCTCCAACGAAAAAGCTCCGCTGCGCGAGCTGAGCCAGTTGATTAGCACCGATCCTGCGATGTCGAGCGA
Organism: uncultured Acidobacteriota bacterium; assembly: GCA_963715685.1. Taxonomy (GTDB): domain Bacteria; phylum Acidobacteriota; class Terriglobia; order Acidiferrales; family UBA7541; genus Palsa-295. Next base: position 1,459,929 of record OY970264.1, read on the forward strand.
CATTCTGCGAATCGCGAACTCGGCGCTGTACGGGCTTCGCATCGAAGTCGAGAGTGCATTCACGGCGATGATTCTGCTCGGGCTGGACCGTATCAAGGCCGTTGTGGTTACCAGCGCGTTGCGGCATTACATCGGCAAATCCTTTGAAGCTCCCTGGATGCGGATTTGTTGGCGCCACAGCCTGGCATGTGCGTTGATCGCCAAAGAATTGGCCAAGGGCAGCTCGATTGGTGAGGATGTTGCCTACACCGCGGGCGTGCTACACGATATCGGCAGACTGGCTCTCGCCGTAGCAATCCCTGAGCGCTACGGCCCGTTCCTGATGAGCGGTGAAGCCACATCCTCCGATATTCTCGACCGCGAGCGTGAAATCTTCGGCACGGATCATTGCGAGGCGGGAAGCGCGCTGATGTCGCGGTGGGACATACCCAAAAACCTCGTCGTGGTCGCATCGCACCACCATGATCCACCGCGAGACGGTGATCCCGGCGTTCTGTCGACCGTCAGGCATGCCTGTCGCTTCGCCGATGTTTTGGGATTCGAAGTTGTCCCCGCTCTTCGCCCGAAAACGTATGAGGAACTGCTCGCCGAACTTCCATCACCCGATCGGCTTCCGCCCGATCCAGAGGAATTCGCCTTCCAGCTTGCAACGAGGATCAATTCAATCGAGACGACCTAGGCCGCTCCAACAATCTTAAATGCTTCCGGCGTGACACCACGAGTGGGAGTAACGAGTGACGCGATGAAGTCTTGCGGGACAATCTTGGCGGTAAACGGGGATCGTGACGCTCAGACTGCTCGAGAGGTTGCTACGGCCTGATATTGGGAGGCGGGTTCCTCCACTCGGACGAACTCGTAGCTCTCGATGGTCGAAGCAACGCCGAGACAATCGATTTCTTCGTCCATGTATCTCTCGACGCGAACCGCTTTCGCCCGTCCGCTGACTCGGACTTCATATTCGCCCGTGACTTCGCTCGGCAATGTCATCGAGAAATCCATCATGGTTCCGACCGGCAGGATCTCATCCGTGGTGAGAATCAGATAAAGGCCGCTTGTGGACACGTCCTTCGTGATTCCGTCCCGCACCTGGTGCGTCGGAGCATCCACTTTCACGGGTAGCGCCAGACCATAGCGGCGGGCCGCCCGGCGTTCTTTGGTTACGCGAGTTTTGATGGCGCGTCGCATCTCGGCTCGAATAGTACAGAGAGCGAAACCTGTTAAACATTAGAGTGCTCTTAGCGTTGTCGTATTGATATACGGGAAACACTGTATGCGTTGTAACGGAAGCCTTTTTCGCCGCTATCGTGAAGCAGTTCCTTCGAGCGTATCGGCCTCGTGGTAGCCGAAAAACCTGCGGCGTTTGATCACCTCGGCGATTTCTGAAGGGACCATCGCTTCCCAGGAAGTGTCGTTGTCCTTGATTCGTTTCAAGACGTCGCGTGAAAAAATGTGCAGCACGTTTTCGTCGAAATTGTCGAGCGGCTTGATCCTGCCGCGCTCCACTAGGTGACGGTACAGATTGTGCAGATCGCCCGGTATCTCGACGTTCTCGACTGCGCTGAGCAATCCGGTGGCCGGGTCGCGCAGCGGATAGACGTAGATGCGCAGGTCCTTCGTGAAAAGTCTCCCGAAGGCTTCCAGGATGCCTCCCTCAAGTTCGGCGTAGTATTTCTCTTGGAAAATGTCCTGGAGGCTGGCGGCGCCCATCGTTACGGCGATGGGTTCGCTGGTATAGCGCGTCAGGTAGGCGGCCAGGCGGTGGTACTCGAAATAGTCCGAAATCAGCACCGTTTTGCCGGCTGCCGCCAGCACTTCGGCGCGCGCCAAAAAGTCGATCAAGTCGATCTCGCCCGTCACCAGGAGGTTTCGCATCGTAATCTCCATCAGCTCGACGATGCGATCGGCTTCGACTTCCGGCTCGGCGGCGAAGCGCTCGTGGGCACTCTTCATCATGTCGATGTTGACCTTGGTAACCGGGCGAAAACTGCCTCTCTCGACCAGGATCGGCTGCTTGCGCAGCACCTCGGAGGGCTGAAGCACTTGCCCGGACGGCCCAAACATCGCGGCGCCGCTGAGGCCCATCTGCACGAGCTTGAGGCTCATCACGCGATTGTCGACGTGGCGGAACTCGATCCCGGAGAACTCCACCATGTCGATCTCGATCCGGTCGATGGTCAGATTGTCGAGCAGCGACTCGAGCATCACTTCCGGTTTGTGATGCAGGAAAAACGCGCCGTAGAGCAGGTTCACGCCGACAATCCCCAGCACTTCCTGCTGCAGGCTGTTTTCGTGATCCCGCATCCGGACGTGAATCACAACCTGGCTGTCCTGATCCCGAAGATGCGCTTGAAACTTCACTCCCATCCAGCCGTGGCACTCGTTGGTTCCCTCATAGTTGAGAGCCGCCACGGTATCGGCGAACGCGAAGAACGCGGTCCGGTCTCCGCGTGGAATCTTCAGCCGCTCGAGATTCAGGTTGTGCTCGTAGTCGAGCATGCTTTGCAGGCGTTCCCGCGAAACGTAACGCTTGCAGCGTCCGTAGATGGCGTCGCTGACCGCCATATCGTAGGCGGAAATGGATTTCGAAATCGTGCCGGCTGCGCCGCCAACTTTGAAGAACCAGCGGGCCACCTCCTGCCCGGCGCCGATTTCGGCAAAAGTGCCGTAGCGTGCGGGGTCCAGGTTGATTTTGAGCGCCTTCTGGTTGGTGCTCAGCCGCGGGCGATCGTCGTCTGCCGGGAAGCCCAACTCTTTCCGCATAGTCACTCGGTCCTCAGGTCAGCTGTGCGAATCACTGCATTTCGGCCCGGCCAGTCAGCAGCGCGTCTGCCGAAGCGCGCCTCGAGCGAGCCTTGGTACACTCATAGGGATCAGAAACTCGCGTCGGCAGCGCCCGATATTCCTATCGGCCGGCAAGGCAAAATCTTGAACCAGCAAGGCGGAATCGCTCGCGCGTGTTGCGCGCAACATTTCGGACGGAGACTATCACGCTCGCTCGCAGGCCACGGATCGAATATTCAGATCGTAACGCCTCGAATTTCGCATAGCGCGGCGTTTGGACGCGGCTCGCCGGCCAACCTGAATTTCGCGCGCGGGCAAACGCTGAACCGGATTGTCCCAGTCAGCCGCTTGCTTTTCTCGAATGCCGGTGCTTCAATACCTCCCCAATCGTTCACTCCCCGCAGGGGGATGGCTGGACCGTACGGGTGATCCTGGAATTTGACACCAGGAGATGCGGAACAGGCCAATGGCAAGCTCTTCGCAAGGATCGGCGGCCCGCGCAATGGCTGCGGTTGATCCGCGCCTCTTAAGCGATGAGTACGTTCGCACCCTCCTTCAAGCCTTCCAAGTAGGCGTGGTCCTTCACGGGCCGAAGGCCGAAATTCAATTTGCCAACAAGGCCGCGCTCGATATGTTCGGCATGACCCAGGAGCAGCTCTGCAGTCAAACGAGTGAAAATTCGAATTTGATCTTCCTTCGAGAGGACGGAACAGAGTGTCCGTTTTCATTGCGTCCCGTGCTGCAAGCGATCGAATCGCGACAGCCGGTTATCGGTCAAGTGCTCGGCTGGCGGCGTCCGGGTTCGGAGTCCGTTATCTGGACTCAGATGACGATCATGCCTCAGTTTGCAAACGACGGAACCGTTACGGGAGCGATCAACACCTTTACGGACATCACCGAACGCAGGCAAGCAGAGATGGCACTGGCAGAGCGGACGAGTTTCCTTAACTCCCTCATCGAGAACACACCTCTCGGCATAGTGGCAATTCGCGCCGATCACACCGTTCAATTGTGCAACCCGGCATTTGAAAAGCTGTTTCTCTATCGTCAGGAAGACATCCTTGGCCGGCCCTTGTACGATTTGCTGGGGGTTCCCGAGATTCGCACCGAAGTGGATTTGAGCCGGGAACGCGTATGGCAGGGTAAAGCCACGCACATCGTGGCGCGCCGTGGTCGAAGCGACGGAACCCTCGTTGACGTCGAGGGTTACTCCGTGCCGCTTTTTTCCGAAGGAAAAGTGACAGGCGCGGTTTTGCTTTATCAGGACGTCACCGATCGAAAGAATATGGAGTCGGCGTTACGGACGACCGCTGAACTGAACCACCAGATTGTGTTGAGCGCTCAAGAGGGAATTGTCGTCCACGGCCGCGACCTCCGCTACACGCTCTGGAATCCTTACATGGAGCGTATGAGCGGTCTAAAGGCAGCCGACGTTATTGGCAAGCACCCGCTCGAACTGTTCCCTTTTATGACCAAGGAGGGAACGTACGCCGATCTTGAAAAAGCGCTCGCGGGAGAAATCATCTCTTCCCACGACACTCCTTTCGCCGTTCCCCGGACGAGCCAGCGGGGATGGACGAACAACAATTTCGCGCCGCTACGGGATGACAAGGGCGAGATCGTCGGCGTCGTTGCAACCGTGCGTGACATCACCGAGCGGAAATACGAAGACGAGCAACTGCGGAGGAGTGAAGCGCTGTTGTCGCAAGCCGAACACATGACCAATTTCGGCAGTTGGGAATTCAATCTCAAGACCGGGAAGTGGATGCTCTCCAAGAACTTGCTTCAGATTTTTGGTCTTGCCTCGGAGGCGGAATGGGACCGCGAGAAGTTCTGGGCGAGAATTCATCCGGAAGACCGCAAGCGTGCCCGCGCAAATATTGAACGAGCGGTCGCCGAGTGCAAACCGTTTGAGCACGTCTTGCGGCATCGAGCACCGGACGGCACCTACCGCGTACACTTTACGCGGGCCATTCAGATTCCAGGGCCGGATGGGCGGACGGAGCGGTCGATTGGAGTCGCACAGGACATCACGGATCAAACGCGGAAAGAAGAGGAGCTGCGCCAACTCTCAGCGTGCCTGCTCCAGTTGCAGGACGAGGAGCGGCGGCGCATTGCGCGCGATCTTCACGATAGCGTTTCCCAGAAGCTCCTGACCATAAGCTTAAATTTGGTGCAACTTGGCAAATCGGCTGATCTCCGAAGCAAGCGAGGAAAGCAGGTGCTGACGGACACGCGAAAAATGGTGAAGGATTTGTCCAAGGAGATTCGTTCGCTCTCCTATCTTTTGCATCCGCCGTTGCTCGATGAACTGGGGTTGGCTTCCGCGGTCGAGGAATACGTCGAGGGTTTCAGCCGGCGCAGCGGCATCGATTTGAAGTTTGAAATGCCAGTGGATGTCGGCCGGCTGTCGCCAGACTCCGAAACGGCCCTTTTTCGAATCGTCCAGGAAGCGTTAGGTAACATCCAGAAACACTCAGGTAGTGATACCGGAAGAATTCGGCTCACGAAGGACGACGGCGAGGTCGTCCTGGAAATAGCGGACCGCGGAAGAGGAATGCGCGTCAAGGATCTGCAGGAGCGCGAAGTGGCTCCCAGCACTCTGGGAGTCGGCATCCTCGGCATGAGAGAACGCATGCGACAGCTCGGTGGCCGTTTGGATATCAGCTCGGGAAGTCGGGGAACCACCGTGAGGGCTACGCTGCCGTCCGTCTAACGCAGGTGAAATTCTGTGCGATCCCAAACTATGCCAGTCCGAAGGTCCGCCACAGATCGGCCAATCGGTGAGGATAGCTCCGGCCGAAATCGCGGTTTGCTAGGTCTCGCTCGTCATCTGGCTGGCCCATTGCATTGCGTTCCACTGCGTGTCGGCGGCGAATCCTTCGGGCAAGTGCAATTGAGCCGACAGGGCTGCCGCTTCTTCCCATTGACCGGCCTCTTGCGCGAGCATCAGATCGTAGATTGGAGAAAGCCGCCCGCGCTCTCCCAGGAGAACCGTCCGGGCGTCCGGGTCGACCGAGATTCCATCGAGCACCAGGCCCATGGGCAATTCGAGGATCGCGTCCATGAGCGAGAGCAGGCCGACGAGAAATAGGTCAGCGGATTTTTGCCCAACCTTCTCGTCAATCAGTTCACAGAAGCGTGCGCGAGTCAGCGCCGAGAGCACCAGGTCGGTCGGTTTGTTTTGGCCGGCGACGAGCGTCGTCACGAGGCGGATCCAGCGGCGCACTTCGCGGTCCCCCAGAATCGCCAGAGCGTGGCGTACCGACCGCACTTCTTGTCGAAATCCGAAGATTGGGGAATTCAGGTATCGCAGTAGCCGGTAAACCAGCGAGGCCTCCCCCTTGATTGCTTCCTCGATCTGGCGCGGATCCACTTCGGGCTGTGAAATTGCCTGCAGCAGACGCAGGTAGTTGATTCGGTTGGCCGGAATTTCGCGCGCCTGCACGATTTCCGGTCTGCGGAAAAAATAGCCCTGGAAATAAGTGAAACCGGCTTTCCGCGAGTCGAGAAATTCCTCCCGCGTTTCCGCTTTTTCCGCCAGCATCCTGCGGCGCTGATGTGCGTAACGCTTCACCATGGCGCTGCTCTGCGCCGCGGACGTAGTCCGCAAATCGATCTTGATGATGTCGGCAAGTTCCGTGAGAGGTTCGCGAGGATCGCCTTCGAAAAAGTCATCCAGCACGATCATGTAGCCCAGTGCCTTGAGACGGCGGCAGGCCTCGATCACCAAATCGTCGGCGGGAACCGTTTCCAGTACCTCGACTGCGACTTGCTGAGGCGGCAGCAGAGTGACGTAATCCCGGATGAGCAGATCGCGCGTGCAGTTGATGAAAGCTCGACGGCCGTCGCACAAAATATCGAGGCCCATCAGGATCGAAGAATCGAGAACGCTGCGTGACGCGGCGTCAGGATCGGTATTGCCAAACGAATTCTGCAGTCCGTCTCGAAACAGCAGCTCGTATCCGATTACCTGTTGGTTCCCGTCGAGAATCGGCTGTCTGGCCGCGTATCGGATCAGTGGATGCGCGCCAGTCTGACTCGCCTCGCTTGTGCGCATTGATTCCACAATGTCTTATCGGCAAGTCGAAGCGAGAACTTTAGTCCTTGTGTGCAGCCACGGAAGCCCGGCGGCGCCCGCGTCTGAGAGTCGTCACCTCTTAGATGAGCCGTCTGATCGAGCCGCGAGCTTTGCGTGCATGCGCGTTGCGTCCCTCATTTCTAAAGCTTTACTGGAAACTGCCGATCAAGAGATTGTTGCGGATCCCGGCTTCGAAGCGCTCGCTGGGTCCTTTGCTGGCGCTTCCGAAGAATGGGGGAATCCGCAATTGGCTGCATTGGGCGCACGCTGTCATCGCTGTCGAACACAAGCGCAGTTCAAACTACGATGGCCGAACGAATGGAAAATCCCGCCCGCCACGATCTGTCGATCCGGCGGAGACTCACGCGCTTCGCGTTGCTCGCCTGCACGGCGAGCACTGCCTTAGCGTGTGCGGTTCTGGGAGCGTATGACGTCGCGAGCCTCCGTCGTTCATTGGCGGACGAGCTTGTTGCTACAGCAGCTGTTGTCGGATCGAATGCCACCTCCGCCCTTCAATCAGGGAATGCCGGATTGGCGCGTGAGACCCTCAGCTCTCTTCGAACGCAAGGCCACATCGTCCGAGCGTGCATATATGGCAGGGATGGAAGCGTCTTCGCTACGTACTCCCGCACCGGAGATGAACCCGATTGCGTGCGCGCGCCATTTCAATCAGCCGGCCAATCAACCCGAAGCCGCATTGTCGCGGACCGCATGGCGTTGTCCCAACCGATTCGCCTGAATGAATCGAGAATCGGGACGGTCTATCTCGAATCCGATCTAAAGGAGTTCTACAGCCGCGCGGCACTTCTCGGTGCGCCGGTCCTGTTGCTGATCCTGGTCTCGCTCGTGGCCGCCTATTTTTCGGCCGATCAGCTCACACGCGGAGTGGTCGAGCCGCTGGTGGACCTGGCTCGCTTTGGCTTTTCCGCATGTCGCAGCAAGGATTATTCCATCCGTGTCCCGAGGAAAAGCCACGACGAAATAGGGCTTCTCTGCGACGTCTTCAACGAAATCATGAATCAGAATCAAGGGCGCGAGGCCTCGTTTCAGAAGACGCTGGATGATCTCGAAGTGCGCGGGAATCGGCGCGCCGTCGCTCTGCGGAAGGAAATCGCCGAGCGCAAGCAGGCAGAGATGGCGCTCGCCGAGCGGACAAGTTTCCTCAACTCCCTCATCGAGAACGCACCCTTGGCCGTAGTGGCAATCAACGCCGATCACACGGTGCAAATGTGCAACCCGGCTTTCGAGAAGCTGTTTCGCTATCGGCGGGAAGAGATCCTCGGCCGGCCCCTATACGAATTGCTCGGGCTTCCTGAGATCCGCCCCGAAGTGGATTCCAGTCGGGAAAGAGTCTGGCAAGGGAAAACCACGCACATCGTGACGCGCCGCGGCCGAAGCGACGGATCCCTCGTTGACGTTGAGGGCTTCTCCGTGCCGCTTTTGGTCGAAGGCAAAGTCACGGGAGCTGTTCTACTCTATCAAGACATCACCGAGCGCAAGCAGGCGGAACTGGCGCTCGAAGAGCGGACGAATTTCCTCAACTCTCTGATCGAGAACCTCCCGGTCGGCATCCTCGCGACGGGCGAAGACGACGTCGTACAAATGTGCAATCCCGCCTTCGAGAAGCTGTTTGGCTATCGACAGCCGGACATCGTCCGTCGGTCAGTCTTTGATTTGCCGTCGTGGCGCGACCTTCGCACGGAGATGAAAGCCACGCAAACGAAAATGAGGGAGGGAAAGGCGATCCACTCGGTAGCGCGGCGACAGCGAAGCGATGGGGCCTTTGTGGACGTAGACGTACTCGCTGTGCCGATCCTCAGGGACGAGAAGTCAGCAGGGAATCTGGTGATCTACCAGGACATCGCCGAACGCAAGCGAGCCGAAGAGGCGCTGCTGCGCGCGAAAGAAGCGGCCGAACAGGCGAGCCGCACGAAGAGCGAATTTCTCGCGAACATGAGCCACGAGATTCGCACTCCGATGAACGGAATTATCGGAATGACGGAGCTCGTTCTCGATACCACGCTCGACGCGGAGCAGCGCGAGCACCTCAATCTGGCAAAAGTCTCGGCCGAGTCGCTCCTTTCCCTCATCAACGACATCCTGGATTACTCCAAGATCGAAGCCGGAAAACTGGACATCGACGCGATCGACTTTAATTTGGGTGATTGCCTGGGTGTCACGCTGAAGGCGCTCAGCCTTCGCGCTCATCAAAAGGGTCTGGAGCTGGCGTTCGAAGTCGAGCCTGACGTTCCGGACGCGCTCACGGGCGATCCGAGCCGGCTGCGGCAGGTCATCAACAACCTCGTCGCCAACGCGATTAAATTCACCGAGCGCGGCGAAGTCGTGCTGATTGTGAAGATGGAAGCCCGCTCCGACAGTGAGGTTCGGCTGCACTTCACGATAGCAGACACCGGAATCGGAATTGCTCCCGACAAGCTCGGCATCATCTTTGAGCCGTTCAGGCAGGCCGACGGTTCGATGACTCGCAAATACGGCGGCACGGGACTTGGCCTGACGATTTCGTCCCGCCTCGTCGAACTAATGGGCGGGCGAATCTGGGTCGAGAGCGAGCTTGGCAAAGGGAGCCGCTTCCACTTCACCGTTTGTCTCAAGCCCCAAAAATCGGCCGTCAGGACCGTCGTGCCGCGCGATCCCTTAACCCTGCATGGCATGCCGGTTCTCGTCGTGGACGACAACGCCACCAATCGCCAAATTCTCGTCAAGCTGCTCGACAACTGGGGCATGCAGCCATCCGAAGCGGACAGCGGCGCCAGCGCGATGGCGACGCTCGAGGAAAGCAAGCGCACCGGCAAGCATTTTCCGCTGATCTTGCTCGACGCGCAGATGCCGGAAATGGATGGCTTTGCACTGGCTGAATACATCAAGGGGCATCCCGACTTTAAGGTCGCTACGGTGATGATGTTGAGTTCCGCGGGACGACGAGGAGACGCCGTCCGTTGCCACAATTTGGGCATCGCGGCGTACTTGACGAAGCCCGTCCGTCAGGCGGAACTCTTGGACGCCATTTTGACGGCGCTGGGAACGCGTGCGCGGGGCGAGGCCACTCCTACCGCTCTCGTGAGGCATTCGCTGCGGGAGAAACGGAACCTCCTCCGCATCCTTCTTGCCGAGGACAACGCCGTCAATCAACTGCTCGCCGTCCGCTTGCTCGAAAAGCACGGCCACGAGGTGACGGTTGCGCCCGACGGTAGGAAGGCGCTCGAGGCTCTGAGCAACGGATCGTTCGATCTGATTTTGATGGACGTCCAAATGCCCGAGATGAATGGCTGGGAGGCGACCCAGGCCATCCGCGAGAAAGAAAGAAGCTCTGGCGGGCACATCCCCATCGTCGCAATGACCGCACACGCCATGAAGGGCGACGATGAGAAGTGTTTCGCGAGCGGTATGGACGACTATCTCACGAAGCCGATTCACACGGCCGAACTGCTCGCGATGCTCGACAAAATCGGAAGGCGCAAGGCCGCGCTCGAACAGACCGCCGAACCCGTCCCGAAAATCTAATCCTCCGGAGTCGTCGCGCAGCCGTCCTCACCGTGCATGAAACTATGTGTTGAACCCTGGCCCCGTCACACTATACTCACCACGCTGACATCGCCGAGCCGGCACGCATTTCGCCGCACTGGGCCTCAGCAAAGAAAAACAATTCTCGAACGAGGTGCGCGAATGAGTCTCGTGATCTTCGGCCAGCCGGATGACGGCATCATCCAGTCGGCGTACGTCGTGAAGGATATCCGCGAATCCATCAACCACTGGGTCAGGGACCTGAAGGTCGGGCCGTGGTTCCTGATTGAGCATTTCCAGGGTGAGGACGCCAAATATCGCGGCGGTCCCTCGAACGCTGACTCCGCTCTCGCCATGAGCTTCGCCGGCCACATGATGATCGAGCTTATTCAGCAGTACAATGACGCGCCGTCTGTCTATCGCGAGACAATCGAGAAGCGCGGCTACGGTTTTCACCACTGGGGCGTTGCAACATCGAATTTTGATCGCGACGTTGAACGCTATCGCGCGCAGGGCTCCGAGCTGGCTTTTTTTGCGCGCGTGCCCAGCGGAGGCCGCGTCGGATACATGGACACCACCTCGTATCTGCCCGGCATGGTTGAGCTGATCGAGCTGGGCGCCGCGTTCGATCCGATCTTCGGCCGCATCTACCGCGCCACGATCGGCTGGGATGGCAAGGACCCCATCCGCTCGTTCCTCTGATTCCACCCGAGCCACTCATCGCTCCGGTTTTCGTAGCGCCGGCATCTTGCCGGCGTCTTTGCCTTGTCTCAAAATCCCGAGAGGAGATGGCAGCGCCACCGTTTTCTCCGGCCTCGGTAATGTTTCCGCACCAATTTCCTCTTGATTCCTAAAGCTTTGCCCCAATCAGCCGATTAATACATTACTGGAAGCTGCGGCATCGAGGAGGCCGGTTGCGCTTTCCTCGGCGGCGCCTTTCGTAACGGGCGGGTGTTCATGCCTGCGCTGGGGGGAAACATGGGAACGACCGGAATCACGAGTCTTACGGACCAAGCATCTCAAACTGCTTCGGTCCAGCAGCAACAGGGCCAGCAAGGCGCGGCCCAGGGTACGTCCCGAGCCCACCATCACTGGCGGCACCGGGGCGGGGAAGACCGCTTCACCAGTTCGAGCCAGCAAGGCCAAGGCTCGTCGGCGCAGGACGCGGGCTTGTTCTCTGTAAGTCAGGTGTCCATGTTCTCAGCGGCGGCCGTAATCGTGCTGGGTCAGAATTCTTCCTCGCAGAGCACTCCAACTACTGCGTCGTCCTCAGCTCCTGGATCGAGCACCAGCGCGAATACGACTGGGTTAACCGACTCGCAAGCCGGGTCGACGTCGTCTGCTGCCGCCGCGCCAGCTAGCTCGTCTGGTACGACAGCGACATCGCCGGTCACCTCGACGACGCCATCGACATCCACCGATTCCGCCATCGCGCCGGTCTCGAGCAGCACAGCGGCCGCAGGCAGCGGGAGCCCAAGCGCACTGCAAGGGCTGAATAGCTCGCTGGCTGCACTGGGTCTGAATTCGCAGGAGATTCAAGCCTTCGATCAGGTTGCGAGCCTGATACAAGCGCTCAGCCCGGCGGCGTTCTCCGCGTTGGTAAATCAATTCCAGGCGCTGGCGCAGGAAATAACGCAGGCGGCCTCCACAGCCTCGAACGCATCGAGCGCAGCCAGCACCGCGGCAGCCACCACACCGAGCACTGCTAGCAGCACAGCGGCGAGCACGCCGAGCCAGAGCAGTGATGCAGCTAGCGGCAGCGCAGCGCCGGCGTCGACGGGGAATTCGACTCCGAGCGGAAGCCTGCAAGTCGAAGAGATCGTCGTCAAATTCTCGGAAGTCACCGTCCAGGAAAGTTCAAACAGCGGGACAAGTGGACAACAGGGAAGCACGGCGACTACAGGATCGAACGGGCAGGCGAGCAACAGCGCATCGAGCTCGGGATCAGGCTCGGGATCGGGCGCGGGATCAAGCTCATCCTTCGTAGTCCAGGCGTACAGCCTCCAGATCGAAGAGTTTTCGGCGACCCTTCAGGGCAATAGCGGTCAGGCGACCCAGGCACAAACGCCCACTCAATCGGCGACTGCCAGTTAAGTCCCTCTCCGGTTTGCGCCTGCTGGGCGAGCTTTTGAGGGACAGATGGGGCGTCGCAACGAACAGCGTATTACAGTGTCTTTCGGCGTCGTCGCGCGCGGCGTCGATCCTCGCGGAAATTCGTTCGAAATCTCCACGCAGACGCATGACATCAGTTGCACCGGTGCGTGCCTGCTCGGTTTGAGCAGCTTCGTCGAGCCGGGCAGTAAGATCGAAATCCAGCACAAGGATCAGAAAGCCCATTACCGCGTCCAGTGGGTCAGCGAACCCGGCGCGGGCTTCGGGCGCGCCGGGTTGCGCTGTCTCGAACCCGGCGCGTACATCTGGGGCGTCCCGCCGAAGGAGTGGGAGCCTGACACGTACGATCCATCGAATCCCACGCCCGCAATTTACAAGCGGCCTGAAGCCCCGCCGGAGTATGGCTCCTACGCGGGGTGGTCCGGTTCGGAGCGGCGGCAGTTTCCCCGGCATTCCTGCCGAATCGAAGCGCAGGTAGGCACAGGGGACGGATTTGTCGATATGCCCGTTACGGTGACGGATATTTCCATGGGCGGTTGCTACGTGGAGATGCTCGCGCCTCTGCCGCCCGATACGATCGTGGAGCTCGAACTCAAGACCGGCGAATCGCCTTTGCGGATGTCAGGGAAAGTGTGCTCGTCTCAAACGGGAATGGGAATGGGCATTGCGTTTACGCAGATCAAGCCAGCCGATTTCGAGGTGCTTCGTCGCCTGGCTCCCCCTGCGCCGAGCCTGACTGCCGTGACATACTCCGGCGCGCAAGTCACCGATCCGAGTCTCGCGCAGCCGCCGAAACCGAAGCCCGCTCTCACGCCGATTCCATCGCCGCGCCCAGCGCCGGCGCCTGACACCGCTGATGTCCCGGCTAGCGCCGAAGCCTTCCAAGCTCTTACGCGGCTGCTTTTGCGCAAAGGTCTCCTCACGCGCGCCGAATTGCTCGACGAGATGAAGCAACGCAAAGCCAAGTAGCGACTCGGCTCGCCCATCACAATTGCTTTGTGGCGCAGGTGCTCGTGCCTGCGATTTTGCGCATTCACTTCGTGGGCCAACAGGTGCAGGGACTTTGCTTCCTTAAGTAGGCTTAACTCTCCTTTACAGGGTCTTAAAAGCCAGAAAAAGCCATTTTTCGGCACGTTTTCGCACGATGGGTCTCCAGTTCACAGGGAAAATTCCACTTCAGGGGCTGAAGCGCGGTTCACGATGGTGCGCGTGGGGCGGAGCTGAGGAGCCAGCACGAGAACTGGCGACGCCGACCCTCAGCGGCTGAAGCCGCTCTGGTTCTGTGAAACCTACGGCACGACTGAAGTCGTGCCCTGACGAAATACGGTCCTTGCTACACAGACTCCGAAGCTCCACCCTTCCGCTGCGAGGCGTTCTTTCGGGAGGATTTGCACGATGTCGAACCAACCGACACAAAAAGAGAAAACCCTGCTGGCGTTCCGCGCGTATCTCGATCTGCTGGACACGGCGGAGTGGCTGCGAGGCTACATGCGCGCGCCGCTCGAATCGTTTGACCTGACGATGGGAGGATTTCGTCTGCTGGAGTTGCTGTACCGCGAGGGGCCGCTGACCATGCCGATGATTGCCGAGAGGCGCGGATGCAGGCGCCAGAGTCCGGACGCGATCATCGCCCGATTGGAGGGACGCGGATGGGTGCGCCGGATCATCGTGGCGTTACCTCCGGCGGAGATCGAAGAGAGCCATTTGCCGAAGGCCATGCGGGGCAAGCCGCGAGAGGGGCCGCGAGTCAGCGTTGTGGGCCTGACGCCGCTGGGCAAGAAGTTTATCGGAAACCTCTTGCCGAGGCATTCGAAACTGGCGAAGGCGCTGATGCGCGTCCTCGACGCGCGGGAAAAGGAATCGATAAGCCGGATTTGCCGCAGGCTGCGCGAGGGCGACGTGCTGAAGTTTTTTTCGGAGATCACGCACGAGGAGGTCGAAGATTAGGATTGAGAATTGAAAGCCGAGAGCCTCTTGCAATTGTAGCGGCCGCCTTGCATTTTAGGCGGGCGCTTTTCTTCGCCAAATTCGAAGACGAGTCCAGACCCAATCCCTAGCGCATCCGGCTGATCTAGAAGTGGAATGCGATTCTGCCCAGGAAGATAAAGCCTACAAGGAAACACGACAAAGCGATGCCAGACGATACAAGAATGAAGAGTAATTCGCTGCTATTCAGTTTACCATCGATGATGGGTCCAATGTGTCCAGCTCTGCGCTGCTCCTCGATGTTGCGTCCCTTCGCCAGCTCATGTCCGCGTAGCAAAGCCAGGATAGCAACCAGGGAAAAACACACGCAGGAGATTAGGGAGACCACCGCGACTTTGGCGGATAACGCGACGAGATGGCTGGCGGTCCTTCCAGATGAATAATTTGAGGCCAAGAGCGCCACGGCTATGCCTGAGGCGGCGATTACCGTTTTGACCGCATCCACATACATATCTCGGCTATCTTCAGTGGTCCAGCTCCAGCCCTGTGTTCTCGCTTTATGCCAATACTGCCACATGAATGGGAAAGGTGCTGCCGCCACGCACGATACGAACAGATAAAAAATGCCGGTCCACATGCGGCCCTCAATCCTGCGCCGGATTCTACCACGGATAAGTACCGACTTAGTATCGCCGCGCGACCTTCAGTCGAACAGGACAAACACCACCGGGATCGTACAATCGTACGGTAGTGTGGAAGTCAGGAGGAGCGCGTGGGCGACGAAGAACGGGTCAAAGGAAACGCCCAAGGCACCCGACGGGTCGAGTTGTCGGCGGCGGATGATTCGTCGGGGGAGTCTTGCGGCAGCGGCCTTCGCCAAGTTCCAAGACAGCGCCAGACCGAATGCCTGGCGCACCCGGCCGAGACACTCGAAACTAGTGAAGGCACTGATGCGCGTCCTCGACGCGCGGGAAAAGGAATCATTAAGCCGGATACTAGCATGGCGATATACTCCTGGCTCCAACGAGGGTGAGAATCCTTATGGGATGGATTAAGCGACAGTGGGAGGAAATACGCCCCCACGCAAAGTGGGAGCTAGTAAAAGCAATTATCGTTTCTTCTGCATATCCAATCGTTCAGAAATTACGGCATCTACAGTGGGATTGGTATGTTTTCGGCGTGCTATTCCTGGGGTCCTTGATCGTACAAATTACGTGGGGCAAGAAGCGTTTTTCATCGCAATCAACGCCTCAACTCGGGACAAATGCCTTAACCGCTGTTGATTTTGATGCAAAAGCTTTTCTAAAGACTTCCTATGTCAGCTCGTTAGAACCAGAAGTAGAAGCACGTCTCCGCGCGATAATTGCTCAGGCCAATCCGCCCGATTTGGATTCTTTTTATGTAAAGTTACTAACAAAAGGGGCCATCTTATTTACGTACGATATGGCCTGGTCACACATCTACAAAAGCCAAGTTTTGCTGCTCTATGAACTGAATCGGAAAATAATGCCTGTTGCAGACGCCAAGTCCTTTTACGACCGAGCTGCGAGTGACAAGGCCAACATAGTGTATCCAAAGTACACATTCGAGCAATGGCTTAATTTTCTCAGAGGAACCATGTTTGTTCACGTTCACCCGAGCGCGATGGTTGAAATTACGCCGCGAGGGAGGGATTTTCTCAAATACTTGATACATGAAGGGCGCTCTTCGGAGGATCGGCAGTATTAAGTGACGCCCACAAGATTGTTGGCGTTCATGCGCCTGACCGACAACGCAGTCGGATGACACCGCTTCGCCAGTTCCACTCGGAATCCGTGCAATCCTGGGCGCCCGATTGAAAAGCCGAAGCGCCCGCCTTCCGCCAGAAAGCGGCGGACGCAGAAGACGCGAAAGGCGGCTGCAGAGACAGGCCAGGCAAAACCGCCAGCTGGAAGCCGGCGCTACGAAGGCAAAGGCTGCCCGCCTGCCCTTCGGCTCCGCCCAGGGCAGGAAGGCTGCCACGAAGGCGACCCTGGAGCGAAGAATGCCGCGCTGAAGGCCGCGGCGCTATCCGCCACGGCGGATGCAAACGGCGCACACGACGACGAGTGCAGAGGAGGGCGAATGAGCAGCGCGCATCGCCAGGGGCTCAAGAGCACAGAGAGGATTGTCTGTGCCACAAATGCGAGCCCGGCCGGCTTAAAGGCCGCCGCTACGAAGGCGACCGCCCCGCTGGATCGTCCGGGGCGCAGACAGCGCGCTACGAAGGCAGAGGGGCGAACGAAAGAGGGAGTCTATTGCGTGGGCTTTTTGTATGTGCCCATGAGAGGACGGGAAAACAAAAACGGCCAGCGGGTGATTAAGTCGCTGACCCGCGAATTCGAGGCATCCCACGAACAGAACGCCTGACTGGGTCCTATGATTGTCTGAAGTTCTTCCGCTGGAATCGCGCGCGGCAGACCTTTGCGGCCGAGTTCACCCATCGCACACATAGCATATTTATACAGCTGTCGATTGCCACCATTCAAGAGCAAAAAACCCGAAGACGAAATGACAGCACTACCAATGCCTGGCGCACCCGGTGCCCGCCTAAAAACCGAGGCGGCCGCTACGAAGGCAGGCCGGGCAAAACCGCCGACTGGAAGCCGGCGCTACGAAGGCAAAGGCTGCCCGCCTAAAGGCGTGCGCTACGAGGGCAACGGCAAATCCGAGCGACAGCGATCCCGGCAAATTACTTGCTGGTTGGAGCGATCGGTTGCGAGTGGTCGGGAACGAATTTGCCCATCGGCGGCCCGGTGACCGACGGAATTGCTTTCATCGGCGCGTAGGCGATGGCAGGATTCAGAACCACGATGTCCACGCGGCGGTTGTGCGCCCGCCCTTCGGCAGTGTCATTCGAATCGACGGGATGATACTCGGCGTAGCCCGCGGCGGCGAGGCGATCGGGCGAGAATTTGTAGGTGAGAATGAATACTTTCACGAGCTCCGTCGCGCGCGCCGTGGACAACTCCCAGTTGGAAGCAAATTGGCCGCGATGAATCGGCACGTTATCGGTATGCCCCTCGATTCGCAGATTCTCGCGGCGCTTGCCCAATACCTTCGCGAGCCGATCGATCGCGTCCATCGATGATCGGCGCAAGGTTGCCGAGCCGCTTTCGAAGAAACCGAGTTCTCGCAGAGTGATCACCAGGCCTTCGTGCCGGGGCGTCAGTTCCAGCACGTGGCGCTTGATCTCCGGAGCCAGCGCTTTTTCCAGCTCACCTTTTATGTCAGTCAGTTCGGCCGGCATAACGCTTCCGCTCAGCTCGCCATTTTCAGGCTGGATGAACCGTTGCATGTCCTGCGTGCGATTCACGTTTTCGACCGCCTGAACATCCTGAAAGGGCATCGGCTCGGTCGTCGAGAGCGGCACCTTCGTGTTCGAGTTGTCGAACACCGCCATGCGCTGGAACGCGACCTGAATCGCCATGGCGAGTTGTCCGATCTTGCGCTTATCGACCTGCGAGGACGAGTAAAGCACTACGAAGAATGCAAAAAGCAGAGTAATGAAATCGGCGTAGGAGACGAGCCAGCGTTCGTGATTGACGTGTTCTTCCTGGCGCTTTTTCCGGCTCATGCGGTCTTCTCCTCCGTCTGGAGTGCGGCCTTGCTCTTGCCTGCGGACGCCGTCTTGTTGGCCTCAGCGAAGAAGCCCAGCAGTTTCGTCTCGATCATTCGCGGGTTCATCCCCTCCAGAATCGAGACGACGCCTTCGAGCATCATTTCGCGCGCGACCTGGTCTTGCCGGATGCGCATCTTAATTTTTCCGGACGCAGGCAAAAAGAAGAGGTTCGCGGCGGCGACGCCGTAGATGGTGGCGACGAACGCAACGGCGATTCCGCGCCCGACCTCCGTGATGTCGTCGAGGTGCTGCATCACCTGAATCAGACCGAGCACCGCGCCAATGATTCCGACCGTGGGCGAGTATCCGCCAGCCGCTTCGAAAACTTTTGGAATGTGATCTTCGTGTTCGGCCTGGTTATCGAGTTCCAGCTCCATCATTTTCCGGAGCTCCTGCGGCTCGGTGCCATCGACGGCGAGCATGAGCGACTTTTTCAGGAACGGCTGCTGAATCGATTCGATTTCCTTGTCGAGCG
The DNA here is from genome assembly GCA_963715685.1 of uncultured Acidobacteriota bacterium. Classification (GTDB taxonomy): domain Bacteria; phylum Acidobacteriota; class Terriglobia; order Acidiferrales; family UBA7541; genus Palsa-295. Next base: position 1,478,466 of record OY970264.1, read on the forward strand.
ACACAATTCCGCCGCGCCGCGCCTTGTTGGCGTAGCCGACGATCTCCGCGATTCGCTCGTGGGGATCTTTGCTCTTGTCAAAGAAGACGGAGCCGAGGCGCTTGAACGCCTCGAGCACGACCGGCAGCGGAAACTGGAGCATCACGGCGCCCAACGTTCCGCCGAAAACGATCAGCGCGGCCGTGGGCTGCATGATCTGGGCGACTTTGCCGCCCTCCATCGTGAGACCCAGCAGAATTCCACCCGCCGCGACTACCAATCCGCCGAAGCTGCTCTTGTCCATGTTGCCCCTTAGGCCTTTTCATTCGAAACCGGCGTTTCACTATTCACGGGAGAGCGGGAACCGGAACTTGGCAACAGAACAGGTTGGATCGGAAGCCCCGATAGGATCCTTCGCCTGAATTCCACGATCTTTTCGAGCACGTCCTCGACGGATTCACGGGCGAGGATTTTTTCACCGGTCACGAGCGTGAGCACCGTGTCTGGCGAGCTCTCGATCGACTTGATCAAATCCGAGTTGATGACCAACGGATGATTGTTCAAACGTGTGAGCTGAATCATGGTTGGCCGCCCTTCGTCACACTCGCCCGCCTGCGCCGAGACGAGTTGGTGACGCCTCAATTCTTCTATCGGCAGACTGGATTTTGAGTTGAGCCGATTCCGGGCTGGGAGGTGGCTCTTTCGCAGATTCGAAATGGCGATCTTCCAATTGGAGACCGGCGTGCACCAACGACTGCGTAGGCGCACGAATTTGTACGGGATAACAGGCAATTTGGGCAATTTTTGCCGGGTGTGTGCGCGCTGAAGGCATTTTATGAACGCTATTTTCGAAATCAACGAATCGATTTCGTCGCTTCCGGATTTTCGGCGGTCCGCTGACCCCGCGACCGCCGGCGGGCCAGCCCAACCGCCCGCGGGAAGCGACTCTGCAACGCCAACCGGCGCAGCGAAGCTTGCTGTATCGCTGCGCGGCGTTGTGCGGAGCGGGCGCGGCCAAGCAAGCGAACACCTCCCCACCGCGCCCGCTCTGCCCCGGTTTCCGGCTACGATTCCGGCCGATGAAAGAAACGATTCCACAACGGAGAGCGAGCTCGAGGTTGCCTTCAACTGAAGAGCGCGTCACAGACAAATTCTATTCGCGAGGAAACGATGGGTAAAAGAGCACTGATCACCGGAATCACTGGGCAAGATGGCTCCTATCTGGCTGAGTTCCTGCTGGAGATGGGCTACAAGGTTTACGGAATCGTCCGGCGCAGCAGCACGATTAATTTCGAGAGACTCGCGCATCTGCAAGGACGGCTGGAGCTGATCCCCGGCGATTTGCTGGACCAGAATTCGCTGATCTCCGCAATCCAGCAGAGCGAGCCCGAAGAGGTCTACAATCTCGCGGCGCAGTCGTTCGTGCCCACGTCGTGGAACCAGCCCGTTCTGACGGGAGAATTCACGGCGCTTGGCGTGACGCGGCTGCTCGAAGCGGTGCGCGTGGTGAATCCGCGCATCCGCTTTTATCAGGCGTCTTCGAGCGAGATGTTCGGTGCGGCGAACGAGATGCCGCAGCACGAGAAGACGCAATTTTACCCGCGCAGTCCCTACGGCGTCGCGAAGCTGTACGGGCACTGGATCACCGTGAACTATCGCGAGAGCTACGACCTCTACACGTGCTCCGGAATACTTTTCAATCATGAGTCGCCCCGCCGCGGCGTGGAATTCGTAACGCGTAAAGTGAGCTACAGCGTCGCGCGCATCAAGATGGGTCTTCAAGAAAAGCTGAAGATGGGGAATCTCGATGTCGAGCGCGACTGGGGATATGCCGGCGATTACGTGCGAGCGATGTGGCTGATGCTGCAGCAGGAAAAGCCGGAAGACTACGTCATTGCCACAGGCAAGACGCTTTCGGTGCGTCACCTCCTGAAGGTTGCGTTCGAACATGCGGGCCTCGACTATCGCGATCACGTGGAAATCGACTCCGATCTGTTGCGCCCCGCGGAGGTTTTTCACCTGCTGGGCGATGCCTCGAAGGCGAAGCGCGAGCTGGGTTGGGAGCCGACCATCACGTTTGAAGAACTCGTTCACATGATGGTGGACGAAGACCTGGCTGCGCTGCAAGGCGGCTCGCGCGAACCTGCCATGGCACACCAGATGCAATCGGCACCCAGTTACGCTGGGTCGCTGAGAACCACACACTAGTCCCAACGAAATCGTGGAGCGGAAGGCCACCTAAAAATCCGCGGGCGTGCGTCCGTCCGGCCAAGGGCGACCGGGTAGCAAATGGGCGGCGTGGTGCCAAGCATATGCGCCGGGCACGGCACGCCGTGCCCCTACGGAACTGGCGCGGCCGGATAATCGAGCCGGATGGGTGGCGTCGAGCCAAGAATGTGCGTCCCCCGAATGGGGCGGTCCGATTGAAAGCTCCAATCAGTCGAGGCGCGGATTGCGCCAGACTTGCGTTCCGTCGATTTGCGCGAGCGATTCCATGGTCGGCGCATTCGGCTGGAAAGCAAAGCGCACGGGCTTCTCGTTTTCAAGAATCCATCCCGATCTCATCAGAATGTGAATCAGCTGACCTTCGATGAGGCGGGAGTGCGTCCCAACGATGAGCCAATGAGCGCGTACGTTCAATTCGTCTAGCGCGGCTTCGCAGATGACGGCCTCGCTGCCCTGAACGTCGACGTGCACAAGATCCCAGCGCACTTGTTTGCGGAGGAGATCGGCAAAGGCGAGAACGGCGATTTCAAAGGTTCCCAGGGCGATCGTATTGTCGTCAACGATCGGGCGCGTACCGTAGCTGTTGCGCGGTTCGACGCGCGGCCATCGCGCCCGGCCTGCCCTGGCGCCGACCGCTGCCTGGAGCAAAAGATGCTGGTCGGGGTTCAGGCCATTGTCGAGGAAATGTTGCTTCATGAAGCCGAAGTGTCCGGGATCTCCTTCGACTGCGAGCAGAGATATGTCCCGGATGCCCGCGTTTCGCGCAGCGACCGCTCCAGCAACCACCCAGGGTCCCCAGCCGGCGCCAAGCTCCATCGCGACGAATCCGCCGCGGGCGCTGCGCACGCTCTTGAGCAATCCGATCCATTCAATGGCCTCGGCGTGAAAGTCGTTGGGGATGGGAGGCGGAATGACCGTGCCAACCAGATACTGCACCTGATCCCAAAGCGAGGAGCCGCGCGTCTTCACGCCTAGATGGTCCACGATGAATCCGTCCACGGGGGCGGGTGAGAGGCAGAAGTGCTCCCGGATGATCGATAGCTCTTCCGGCTTGTATCCCGAATAGATTTGATCGGGAGGGATGGCCGCGTCCGCTGCTGGAAGCTCCGCCTTCGCCGTTCGCGCGAGGGTTGCGCGGCACTTCGCCAGCAACTCCTTGGTCGCTTCACGCTGGGCGCTATCGATGCCGTTTCCTCGGAGAGCTGTCTCCAACATGCTGATGGCGGCTTCGGTTCTTCCGTCCCGGGAAAGAAGGGCGCCGAGATTTGCCGCGGCCTGGCCGTACTGCGGTTCAAGTTCCAGGGCGCGGCGGAAACCCAGCTCGCCGGCGCGGGCGTTGCCGCTTCGGAATTGGACGGAGGCCCAGTTGTTCCAGCGGTCTGCCGTTTCTTGCTCGGCGAGACACTCTTCGAGCAAACGCAAGGCCTCGGGAAGGCGGTTGTTCTCCCACTCGTGGAGCGCGAGTTCGTCTTTTGTGTGCGCTGCTGTTGCGATCATGCTTTCGCTCCTGTAAGAACTTCGCCAGAATCGTGGGACTCGAGCTGCGACAGTCCGAGTTCTACTCGGGCACGCAGCACTTGGTGATACACGGCAAGCGTTCGGTCCGTCAGCTTTTCGCGCGTGTAGTGCTCGAGAAATCTGGCCCTGCCGGCCTTGCCCATCGACGCTCGCTTGTCTGCATCCGCGAGCAAGTTCGCCAGCGCAGATCGCAAGGATTCTGGATCACCGGGCTCCGCGAGCAGGCCGGTGACACCTTCGTCGATTACTTCTTTCATTCCGCCGACGCGGCAGCCGACGACCGGCTTTCCGAACATCATGGCTTCCACGAATACCAGGCCGAACGACTCGTAGCGCGAAGGGCCAGCGAATATTTCGCACTGCGCGAGGTAGCGTTCGATTTCGGCGTCGGAGACCTTGCCCGCAAAGATGACACGATCGCGGAATGGCGCGCGGGCGTGCTGAGAGCGAAATCGGCTCGCGAAGCTGCTGCCGTCGGCCTGAGGCTTGTCTTCGCCAACGAGGATGAAGCGGGCGCGCTTGAATTCCGAGCAGAGCGCGGGAATGACCCGAAGCAGCACGTCGATTCCTTTGCGCGCTTCGAAGCGCCCGGTAAACAAGACGTCGATGAAACGATTGTCGCTTTTGGGAGTGAGGTGGACCGACCTGTCGCTCATGCCGATCGGCGTCACGAAGAGGCGGTCCGGTGGAAACGCAACGCCATAAAGAGCGTGCATGGTTTCCGCAATCGCCTGGCTGATGGCGCGCACGGCTGTGGCGCCTTCCATCACGGCTTTTTCGGCGGCAATGAGCTGATCGAAGAACTCGCATTGTCCCGGCGAGCCGTCGATCCATCCGGGGTTCGTCTCAAGCGCCATCTTGAGAGGCGTTTCCAGGCTCGTGACGGTGACAAACGAGCCATCGAGAACCGTGGCCAGCCCCTCGGCATCCCAGATCGGGCCTTCGACAATGTCGATGGGCTGGGTTTCGTGGATTCGACGAACTTCTCGCAGAAGGCGAGCGGAGCGATTCCAGATCGGAGCCGGAAATTTCGTTCCGGGAGGGGGCGGCGGTTCCTTGCGATCCTCCACGACACGATGGACCCAGACGTCCTCCTCAAAATCGACGGTGTTAGAGCCGGTAGAACCCTTTGTGAGGACATGCACGCTGTGGCCGCGGTCGGCGAGTCCGCGCGCGAGCTCGTAGGTCAGGCGGCCGATGCCGCCCACGACGCCGGGCGGGAATTCCTGACTCAGCAGGCAGATGGTCAATTTTTCGGATGCGGGCAAGACGGTCGGAAAGGGCTTGAAGCGACTTTCATTCGCGGCATCGAGCGCGTCGGTTTGGACGGTGCCGCGCAGAGTTTTCGCGGTGTCGGAATTGAGAAAACGCCTCGGGCGCGTTAGGCCGACGGAAACTCCTTCGCGGAGAGCGGCGTCCGCATCGCTGTGGAATTCGTCGAGCTTTTCTTTTGCGGCGGTGCCGCGATCGACATGGAACTTCAGGTTCGCTTCGGCTTCGGCGCAGAATCTTTCCCAGTCCTTGAGCAGATCGCGAAAGGATGTCTCCGGCGGGGCATTTTTCAGCGAAAAATAGACTTTGTTCTTGATGACCGAGCGCCACGCCGTGACCACACGGTTCTCGCTGCGGATATGGCTGGGCAGAAAGCGGTGATAGACGAAGGCGTTGGATAGCTGCTTCAGAAGATAACCGGCGTCGACGAGCCGGAGGCAGACGTCCGTCTCATCGAGGTAATACTCGAACTCCTCGTCGAATCCGCCGATTTCGAGGAGAGCGTCGCGGCGGAAGATGGCGTTCGTGCCCTGCAAGTAGGGGAATTCGAGGCAGCCGGGGTAGCAGAACTCAGTGGCCGATTCCGGCACGTTCCAGCGGGCCGTGCCCAACCGGTTCGAAACCGAATAGCGATATTGCAGGTTGTAGCCGGTGTGGTCGTAAACGAATCCGCCGGCGCCTCCGACTTCGTCGCCATCGAAGGCATCGGCTGCGTCGTTTAGCCAGTTCTCGGCGGGCACGGCGTCGTCGTCAAGAAACGCTACAAGATCGCCGCGCGCCATTTCGATGCCCACGTTCCTTGAAATCGAAAGATTGCGGTCGGAGCACGTGCCCACGCGAATGGAAGGCGCATGGGCTTTCAGCAACTCCATCGTGTTGTCGGTGGATGGCCCGTTGACGACGATGACCTCAAAACGCGGATAGTTGAGCCTGCGAAGCGACTGTAGCGTGGCGCTGAGGCTTGCAGCGCGGTTGTATGTGTTGATGACGATGGAGATTGAAAGTTGGCGCTGTGGCATGGTCGCTCGGTTTCTTCAGCTTTGCCCCTTCGGAGACTATGTGAGAACTGGCGACGCCGACCCTCAGCGGCTGAAGCCGTCCTCGTTTTGCGATACGTGAGGCACGACTGAAGTCGTGCCCTGACGAAAAACAGCGGCCGCTATACAGGCTCTAAAGCCCCCCTTCCACGACACGGCCATTCCTGACCAGACTCTTCGCCACCGCTTCCGCGCTAGACGAACGCGTGTACGACGACGCGGGATGGATGCCAAGGAGGAAAAAACGTCAGCTGTGTAAAACCGACTTCCTTAAGCATCTCGGCAACACATGCGGGGTTCGGGCCCCAGAAATTTGATGGATCGTTGTTCAGAGTCGCGCCGGGATAGAAAATCATAGCGGGGCGCGGGTAATCCAGGGCATCGAGATGCGTTTCGAGGATCAGCATCTCCCGGCAAACGGACTTTGCGATGCGCAGATAGCGAACCGGGTCCGGCGAGTGGTACAGCACGCCCAGGAACAGGACCACATCGAACGTGCCGACGGTCGCTGGAGAGATGTCCTCGACGGCGATCAGTTTTGCTTCTACGCGCGACCGAAGCGCAGCATGGGCGATCTTGAATCCCTCTCCGTCTCCCATGCCGGCGCCCTGCCAGCAGTATTGATCCGTGGCGAGAACGCGGCTGGCGCCTCGCCGCTCGGCCTCAAACGAAAAAAAACCATCGTAGGCTCCTATGTCGAGCACGGTTTTGCCCGTCAGGTTATCCGGAATGTGCATCAGCTTCAGCTTGGAGGGTGAGTCGTCCACGCCGGGAGTCACGATTCCGTGGCCGAGATCGATTCGATGAAACCACGGCCTTGCGAAGACCTTAGTGCGAAGCTCGGCGGCGTAGGCTTGCGAGGATTTGGTTTGGAGGAGCTGCAGCGTATCCAGCATCTGAATTTCAGCCCTTTGCCGCGGAATGGCCGTGCGACGGCGAGGCAGCGCCCAAGCGAGACTCGATCTCGCGCACACGGGCGGCGAGAGCCTCGACTGCTTTTTGCGTTGCGGCATCAGAGCGTCGAGCTTCGCGGAGCGCATGCGGGAAGGAATCGACGTGGACTTTCATCGTCTGGAGCAACTGGCTGATCTCGGAAAGTTGCGGGTCCGACAGCGAGGGCTGCTTTCGCTGGTCCACGGTCGCTTGCGAAAGATGGTTGAGAACCACCGCAACCTTGGACATCTGGTCCTTGATCGTTTCGACTTCTGAAATCAACTGCGCCAGTTGAGTCTTTTCATCCTGGGACGATGCGGATTCCTTCGTTTCAAGAGAAATGGCCATGTGCCTCGCGCCTTCCTGCCGCCGATGGTGTGTTGCCGCCGCGCTGCCGCAGCGACGACCGGCCGCACGAATCCCGGCAGTTGAAAGGAGCAATTCACAGGCCTTTGGCTTCTAAGGATTTTCTTAGATGTTCTGAAACGATTCCTGCCCGGCCAGGTAAACGCACAGCGGCGCCGTCCGACGCCATCTGCAATCGCTGACAAATGGCGTGCTTTTCGGACGTGCGGTGGCGCGAGTGTTCATAGTGTCAACGTCGGGCTGGGCGGTCACGAAGGCGCACTGTTTTTTGGCACTCCGAGTGCTTTCCATGGACGGGGCACTATCGAAGACGATTCGCGCGTTTTCGATCGACGTTCAATTTCGTTCAGGAATTCAGCGAAATGCAGGAACCGACAACGCAGGCAACGGCCGCAATCCGGCCACCGAACGCCGCTCCTTGGCGCCACACGGGCACACGCGCCGTGGCTGAGCGAGGCGTCCTTTTCCAGGGGATTGTTTACGGCGGGACTGGATACGCGGAAGAAGCGTGGGTGGTGGCCGTGGCGCTGGCGGAGGCCGGAATACCGGTTCAGCTTGCACCGATTGGGCCGCAGTCCGATTTCAAGGGGCTGCTGCCGGGCTACGCTCGGCAAAGCCTGGAGCGCCTGTCGCGAGGGCGCGTGGACATGCAGCGCAGCATCCTGTACCAGCACGCGATGGCTTACTTGTGGAATCTGGGAGTGTACGGCTCGGCGCGGGTGGGCCGCACGATGTTCGAGACAGACCGAATTCCCGACGGTTGGGCGGAGCGCTGCAACGCGCTGGATGAGGTGTGGGTGCCGACGGAGTTCAACCGGGCAACATTTGCCGAGGCGGGTGTGGAAGCGGGCAAATTGCGCGTCGTGGGCGCGGGAGTGGACACAGAGCTTTTCCGGCCGGGTGCGCAGCGGCTCCACATCCCGCGCTTGCGATCATTCAATTTTCTTTCAGTTTTCGATGTGCAGCCACGGAAGGGAAGCGACCTGCTGTTGAAGGCGTATCTGAGCGAGTTCAAGGCGGACGAGGATGTCGCCCTGATTCTCAAGCTGTCTCAACACAGCGATCGGCTTGTCGATCCCGAGGCGCAACTGAGCTATTTCATCGAGAGGGAAGCTGGACTGAAGCTCGAGGAGTGCCCAACGATCATCGTGCTGAATGGCTTTCTTTCGCAGGAGGACATGGCGAGCCTTTACTGCTGCGCGGATGCGTTCGTGCTTCCTAGCCACGGAGAAGGGTATGGGCGGCCGTTGATGGAGGCGCTCGCGAGCGAACTTCCGGTGATTGCGACGCGCTGGAGCGGGCAACTCTCGTTTTTGCGGGATGAAAACAGCTACCTAATCGACATCGAGGGGCTGGTGCCGGCGTCGGTCGAGGAAGAGTCGTTTGCGGGGCACCTTTGGGCGCAGCCGAGCGTGGAGCACCTCCGCAAGTTGATGCGGGAGGTTTTCTCGCATCGGGAAGAGGCGAAGAAGCGGGCGCAACAAGGGCGTCGAGACATGGTCGAGCACTGGGATTGGAGCGTACGGGCTCCGCTGTGGGTGAACGAGTTTCGCAGACTCTTGGATTGAGATCGGGATGAATCGATTCGAGGCGGTCGAGGAGATCGAAAATGAAAGCTAGCTTGGTCGAATTTGTGAACGCAGCACCGGCGGCCGCACCTGGCGCTGAGTCGTCCAACGGCTACAAAGCCGACTTGGAAAAACTCGCCACGGCAGTTGCGGAGAACGCGCTGTTGAACACGGAAGTCGATCGGAAAATCACGGCGCATGTGCTGCAAGCGCGACAGGAGATCGTTGCGACGAAGGGCGACGTGGAATCGTTGCAACGGCAAGTCGAGCACATAGTTCGAGGCATGGCGCACGTCCTCGAAATCAATCGCCTGGAGCGGCTGAACCAGGCGGCCGATCGGGACCAGCCGGCCGCTGCGACCGTAAGTCCGGCGCCGCGATTGATCGCTCCGGAAAAGTTGCTGGCGATGGGAGCGGACGTGCGGCTTAACGTCGGATGCGGACTGATTCCTCTCCCCGGCTATTTGAACGTCGACGAGCGCGAACTGGCGGGAGTGGATCTGGTGTCGAGCGTCCGCTCGCTTCCGTTCAAGGCGGAAACCGTGTCGGAGATTTATGCGGCACATCTGGTGGAGCACTTCACCGATGCCGATCTGAGGACCGCGCTGCTGCCAGCATGGCATCGCATGCTCAAGCCGGGAGGGATTCTTCGCGTTGTGGTGCCGGACGCCGAAGGGATGATCCAGGCGTTCAGCCGGGGAAATTATCCGTTTGAGAATTTGCGCACGGTGACATTCGGCGGTCAGGATTATCCCGGCAACTATCACTACACGATGTTTTCGCGGGAGAGCCTGCGCAATCTCCTGCGCGAACAAGGATTCCTGGCCGGGGAATACACGGCCTTGGGGCGCGCGAACGGCTTGTGCCTCGAGATGGAGATTGCGGCAGTCCGGGAATCGTAGAGAAAGAGTTTGCGCGACGGACGGGCGCGCCTAGTGGCGGCACTGATAGGCCCGCGAGAGAATTCTCAGCAGTAGGACTAATCGGAAGGGAGCGTATGCCGCTTTACACCGTGGACCATCGGGGCGGGGCGCCAACGGCGCGCTACGAACGCAGCCCTGTCATCGCTCTGCAAACGGATGCAAGCTGCGCTGATGCACTGCCGACGATTGTGCGCGATGCGTCGGACTCGGTCGAATTGGAGCGGCTTGACGCGCTTCGCACGGGAAAGGTTCCGCGCGGGGCCGATGCGGTGATTTCCTGGTTTTCGGGAGACCTCTTGCTACAAGGCTCCGCGGCGGCGATCCGGCAGGACCTGCGCACCGCGGGACGGCGCTGCTTCGTGCCCGTCCACTTGCCGTGCCTCACGGAACTGGACTTACTTTGCGTTGCACCGCTTTGGCTGAGCGGCGGGCGCATGCAGGATTACTGGAGCTCGGCAGCACGAGTTGCGGGCACGCTGGTGCCTTCGGCGAAGGCCGTCCAAGTGTTAAGCGCCATTGACGCGCCTTGGGCGCAGCTCATGCGAACGCTGCTCACTGAAGGGACAAAGCCTGGATCTGGCGTTGAGGGACTCGCCCGGCTCGCCAACGATGTGGAAAATCCTCCGCAGCTCGCCGCGCTCGCGCTTCGCAATCTGATCGTTCTGCTTCTCCGTCACAAGGAGCTGGCGAAAGCGCAGCAGGTGCTTGAGGGTGCGATGAGCACATGCCCGAGTTACGCGGAGCTTCTCTATGTGGGAGCTTTCGTACACATCGCGCAGCAGAAGCCTTCGAAGGCGCTTGGCCTGCTGGAACGGGCGCGCGTCACGCCCCGGAATTTTGTGGGCAGCGGGGGCGAGAATTCTTATCGAGCCGGCTGGCTGCTCGGAAGGCTCGCCGCGCAGGTGGGCAATCAAAAGGTGGCATTTGAGCAGTTCTACCAGGGGATGGTGAACCGGCCGGTGTTCGCGCCCGCGGTGGATGAGATCCTGAACCTTCGGTTGTCGCCTGCCCTCGTTGAAAAACATGAGTTTGACTTTTGCCGGCTTGTGCGGCGGGAGCCGCGCTATCTGGCCCCGGTATTCGACTACCTGTTGCTTCATCGAGCGTTTCCCGCGGCGCGGCGGATCGCAGAGACGATGCCTCTCAACGATGGTGAACGAGAAACATTGCGCGAGAAACTCGAATCGGCAGAGAGGCCCTTCCTTCCCGGCTACAGCGGCGCCGCCAAGCCCGGCGTGATGTTGAGCGGGCCGCTCTTTGAGCACTCAAGCTTCGCCCGCATCAACCGAGAAATCGCTATCTCCCTCATGCAATCTCGGGATTTCGATTCCTGCATTGAACCGTGCTGCCATCCGGAACTCTCAACTCGAATGACGCCCGGTGGAGAGCTGCTCGCCAAAGGGCTGCTGCGGCATCCCAAGCAGCTCGATGTGACGATCCGTCACCAGTGGCCTCCTGATTTCGAGCGGCCATCGCGGGGAAAATTGGCCGCGATCGTGCCGTGGGAGTACGGCGCAATACCGCGAGTTTGGGTTCGCGAGATCGAGAAGAACGTGGATGAAGTATGGGTTCCATCCAACTTCGTCCGCGACGTGTTCGTGCGTGCGGGCGTCAGCGGCCATCGGGTGCGAGTGATCCCGAACGGCATCGATCCAAAAGTATTCAGCCCGGAGGGACCGACCTCCCGGCCGAGAGGATGCCGCAAATTCATGTTTCTGTTTGTGGGAGGCGCGATTCGACGCAAGGGGATCGATCTCCTCCTTGAAGCTTACAAGCAAGCGTTCGACGCAGGCGAGGACGTCACGCTAGTCGTCAGCACGGGACTGAACCGGGCGTACGCGCACAACACACAGAACGCGTTGCTGAGTGAATTTACAGGCGACCCCCGGTTGCCGCACCTCTCGATTGTGGCGGAACAGCTCGATGACGTGAGCGTAGCCAGCTTGTACCGGGGCTGTGACGCTTTCGTGCTGCCCTATCGCGGAGAGGGTTTTGGAATGCCCATCGCCGAGGCGATGGCCTGCGGCAAGCCGGTGGTTGTGACGGGAGCGGGCCCCGCCTCCGAGTTCTGCCCATCCGATTGCGGCTATTTCATTCCAGCGAAGGAAGTCGAGGTTCCGGAGCCGCCTCCGCCGCTCGGCGAGCTTGTCGGGGAATGGACGTGGTTTGAGCCGGACGTCGCAGCGCTTGCGAGCGCCATGCGCGGCATGTACGAAAACCGCGACGAGGCTGCCAGACGCGGCCGGAATGCCGCTGCCGCGATTCGGCGCACGCACGCGTGGGAGCGAATCGTGCCGGTCTATATGGAAAGGATCGCGGGATTGACCGAAAAGCAGCCGGCCGAGGCGATGGTGTTCGAGCAAATGGCCCGGTAAGAAAACTTATGTCGAGGATCGCACTGTCGATGATCGTTCGGGATGCCGCTGCAACGCTGGGCGCGTGTCTGGACAGCGTACGCGGCGTGGTGGACGAGATCGTGGTTGCCGACACAGGCTCATCGGATGCGACGATGACGATCGCGCGGGACTCCGGCGCGCGAGTGATTGAAATTCCGTGGACCAACGATTTTTCCGAGGCGCGCAACCGCTCACTTGCGGAAGTGCAGGCCGATTGGGTGCTGGTTCTCGATGCGGATGAAGTGCTCGATCCGGACGCACAGAAAGCGATTCCGAGTTTGATTTCGGCGACGGATGCCGCCGGCTATCAGGTCCCGATCCGAAACTACTTTCCCAGCCTTGAAGACCGCATCTGGGATCAACCGGCAAAGCCCAACGATTCGTTGCTGCCCGCCGCCAAAGCGTATCCCGCATACGTCGAACACGAAAACGTGCGCCTGTTCCGGCGCGATCCGCGAATTTATTTCGTGGGCCGCGTGCACGAAAGTGTCGGGTCGCGGATCGAACAGAGCGGTCTGCGTCTTGGCCGTGCGTCCTTTCTGATCCACCACTTTGGCCTTGCGGCTGACACCGAGACGCGAGCGCAGAAGAATGCGCTCTATCGCGATCTCGGCAAGTTGAAGGTCGCTGAAATGCCGCGAGACGCCCAAGCGCATCTGGAGCTGGGTCTCGCCGAACTCGAGAACCTGGGCAACGTGGAGGATGCACTGGAATGTTTTGAAAGCGCCTGCCGGCTGAAGCCCCGGCTCGGCGTGGCCTGGTACTTCGCGGGGGTCGCACATTTTCGACTCGGCAACTACCAAGAGTCGATTCAATGTCTCACCCAGGCGGAGAGGCATGGTCGGCGGACGCCCGCAGCGGCGGAAATAATTGGCGACGCCCATTACAACCTGGGAGAGTTTGCCGCGGCGGTCCGCGCGTATGAACGTGCGCTAAAACTTGCACCGGGATCCGCAGTGGTGGAAAGCAAATTCGGCCTCGCGAGCGTGCGAGATGGAAAAGCCGAAGCAGGGTTGCAGCGGATTCGCCACGCACTCGGGCAGAAGCCGCACTTCGTCGAACTGCACGACCGGTTGATTCTCGCGCTGGCTTGGCTCAATCGCATTTCCGAAGCCGCAGTTGCCGGCGAAGGCAAGCTTCGCGCGGTGAAAACACCCAGCTCGGGCGATTTCACCCGGGCTGCGAGCCTATGGGCCCAGGCCGGAAACTGGGCGCGAGCCACGGCTGTGCTGCACGTGGGACTGCAAATCTATCGAGACGACACGAGTCTCAAGAAGGCGCTGAATGAGCTTGCGCTGCGCGCCGGCTCGCAGGTTGGCGAGTTGGCAACGACCCTAAGCGGCAGAGGAATAACGACTTCCGGACATTAAAGTCGCAGGCGGGGATTGCCGATGGAGTAGGGGAACGACAGAAGTCCCGTGGGCGAGACTGAGGCGCGGCGGTTTTGGGGGGAAAGCCTTCCTAGCCAGGGCTTCAAACCGCAAAACGGGACGCTCGATCCGACAAAAGGAGATTCTCCGATGCCATTTGGCATTCTCAATAACATCTCAGCGCTTCAGGCCGAAGGGGCTTTGGCCAGCACGCAGAGCAGCCTCAGCACGACGCTTCAGCAGTTGTCGACGGGTATGAGAATTAACTCCGGTTCGAACGATCCCGCGGGTCTCGCAATTGCAAACGGCTTGTCAGCTAACATCGCGGCGCTGAACCAATCGATTCAGAATGCCAACGACGGCGTGGGCAACTTGCAGGTGGCGGATGGCGCTCTGTCGCAGGTGACGTCGCTTCTGAACACGGCGGTCACGATCGCGACGGAAGCGTCAACGGGCACCGTGAGCAGCGCACAGCGCGATTCGCTGAACGCGGAATATCAGCAAATCCTGCAAGAAATCACACAAATCGGCACGACGACCGACTACAACGGAACGGCGGTGTTCAACGGTGCGACCACGTCGATCTATCTTACCGACGGGACGAACGCCAGTCCGATTACGACGACCATCGCTGCCCTCACGACCACGGGTCTGGGGTTGAATGGCTCGACGCTTGCAGGGACCGATGGCACGGCCGCTCAGACCGCCTTAACGGCGATTGACGCTGCCGTTCAGACGGTTGCGAACGACCGCGGCACGATCGGTGCGTCCGTTAACCGGCTGCAGTCCGCGTCTTCGGTTATGACCACCGAGGTGCAGAACCTGACCGCGGCGGAGAACAACATCATGGCGGCGGACATTCCTTCGGCAATATCGAGCTTGTCGAACCTGTCCGTACTGAGTCAGACCGGCATGGCGGCTCTGGCGCAGGCCAACTCGCAACAGCAAAGCATTCTGAAGCTGCTGCAGTAAGAGTGATGGATAGACCACGACGGGTGGGTCCCCTCTGGGGGCCCACCTGCACGTGTTTCAAGCCAAGAAAAGAGGGCCCCCGGCGCTTGAATCCGGGACGCAGAACACACTGATGGGAACAATCAACAATTTCGGCAACGTACTGCTGCCCGCAGGAAGCAGTACGATCGATGTACAAACGCTGCTGAATTCGGTCGAACAGGCCAACGCAATACCAATGCAATTGCTTCAGCAGCAGCAGAGCACCATCCAAACGCAATCTTCCACGCTGACGAGCATCGAGAACGACATCAATGCTTTGTCGACGGCCGTCAGCGCGCTCAGCAACACCAGCGGATCGATCAATTCGCTCACCGCGACTTCCTCGGACTCGAATTTGGTTACGGCGACGGCCGATCCGACGGCGGCGACCGGAACGCACACGATCGTCGTCAACTCGCTCGCGACGACGTCTTCCTACTACACGGACCCTGTTGCTTCGAGCAGCACACCGATTACGACGGGAAGTTTCCAGATCACCGTGGGAAGCAATCCCGCGGCGACAGTGACCGTCGATAACACGGACAATACACTCAGCGGGCTGGCGGCTGCGATCAACGGCCAAAACCTCGGAGTGACGGCAAGCGTCGTCACCGACGCCAACGGCGCCCGCCTGGCCATCGTGAGCAACACGACGGGATCGGCGGGCAACATCACGATCGCAAACAACACGACGAGTCTGAAATTCAACTCCGCCGTGACGGGGACGAACGCATCACTGACGGTGGACGGCGTGCCGATCAACTCTGCAAGCAACACGATCTCGAGCGTGATTCCGGGCGTGACGCTGAATTTAGTGGGAGCGGCGCCGGGCACAAACGTCAGTTTGTCTCTGTCGCCAGACGCGAGCCAGGCAGTCACAGCTGTCAACTCGTTCGTTTCCGCATGGAACACGGTGGTACAGGACCTGAACTCACAATTCAATGTGGCATCGGATGGAACGGGCGGCGGACCACTCGAGTCTGACAATACGCTCCGCGGAATTCAGAACCAACTACTCTCCGCGATCACCACGTCCGTCGCCGGGAATAACGGCCTCGTCAATCTCGCAAGCATCGGCGTGAACATGAACACCGACGGCACGCTGACGGTGGATTCCGGCGTGCTGTCAAACGCCGTGAGCAATAATTTCAGCAGCGTACAGAGCCTGTTGCAAGGCACGGGCGGCGTGGCAACGATTCTATCGAGCACGCTGAACCAGATCACCGATCCGACGCAAGGATCGATAACGCTCGATCTGCAAGGCATGTCGCAGCAGAATCAGGATCTGACAAACCAGATCAATACATTGGGGACACAATTGGCCAGCCAGGACCAACTACTGGTCGCTGAGTACGCGCAAATGCAAAACACGCTGGACCAGATGCCGATGTTGCAGAGCCAGATCACCCAGCAACTAGGGTCATTGGGGTAACCACGATGAAGCAAGACGAGATCGCGTCGTACTACCGCCAGGTCAGCGCCACGGGAGCAAATCCGGTGGGCATGGTGGTCAGGCTCTACGACCGCATTCTCGAGGATTTTCGACGAGCGCTGGAGGCAATCGCCGCAAACGACATCAAAGGGCGCGTTGCCAGCCTGAATCATGCCTTGCTGATTATCGCCGAGCTGGACAGCGTTCTCGATTTCGAGCGCGGCGGGATCGTCGCTCAGCACCTCCGGGGATTTTACAGCGTGACCCGCGGCCTGATCGTGGAGGCGAACGCCCGAACGAG
Organism: uncultured Acidobacteriota bacterium; assembly: GCA_963715685.1. Lineage (GTDB taxonomy): Bacteria > Acidobacteriota > Terriglobia > Acidiferrales > UBA7541 > Palsa-295. The sequence continues at coordinate 1,494,780 of OY970264.1, forward strand.
CAGCCAGCAGATACAGAAACTGATGGACCTGTACATGCCGCTACGGCAGGCCTGGCAGCAGGTGGAACAGGATGTTGCACAGCAGAAGATAAAACTCCCTGCGGATTCCCGCTCCGCCGAACCTCTGCCGCGTCCCGCTGCAAACAGCGCGCGACGGACACCGGTGATGGCAGGCTCCGAGCCGGACGGAAACGGCTCCCACTGGAACGCCTGATGAAGGAATCGATCCTAGATCAAGTTCGCAGTGCGAACGAGAAGCTCCGGGCTCTCACTTCGCGCACGCGCGATTCGCTCGCCGGTCGAGGGAATTTCGAGGTAGCGGACGTCAGGGCGATCGCGGAACCTATCGGGCTGATGCAGCCGATCGTCACGGACGCCGAACGGCTACGCACTATCCATCCCGAACTAGACGGGGAACTCGAAGCGTATGCGGGAAACCTCGGCGAGATGCAGGTGGCGCTCGATCAGATGCGATTCATGCTGATCGCGCGTCGCGCACATATCGAAGCGATGCGGAGCCATCTGGAAACGCTGGGCATGTGGACCGCCGCGGTGCGCATGACCCAGTGAGTTGATGCACCGGCCCCTGCCATGAACGAGCGCTTGCTGGTATTCGATTGCCACGAAGCCTGGGTGCACCAGCTCCAAGCGCTTCCTCAACCGATGGATGTGGTCGTCGGCCTCCGCGGCCGCCAGACCGATGGTTGGGATGAGAGCATACGGCCAGTTCCGCGCAACGCAAGACTGGTTCGATTGGATGAGGTGCTCCGCAGGCCCCAGGCGTATCGCTGCATCGTCGCCCAGAACCTTTCCGACCTTCTGGATGCAAAATTCCTTGAAGGCCCGCGTTTGCTGGTCATACATGAGACGCTCGATGGCGCCATGCGCGAGCAGGGCACGACCGTCCCGGCGCATGAGTTTCGGAGCGCTGTGTCCAAGTTCGTGAGAATGACTGGAACGCACGTGGTGGCCGTCTCGAAGCTCAAGGGGCGATCCTGGGGATTCGAGGACGACATCGTAGCGTTTTCAGCCGACCCGGCAGCATATCCTGTGTGGAAAGGCGATCTGGCGCGGGGCTTGCGCGTGGCGAATCATATTCATCGCCGACCGCGCATCTTGCTTTGGGAATTTCACCAGCAATCTTTCGCGGGGTTGCCGATTACGCTGGTTGGGAAAAATCCCGAGATGGATGGTGTCAAACCGTCCGCCGGGTGGGACGACTTGAAAGAAACATTCAGCCGGCACCGGTTCTTCATTCATACGGCTGACCCGGCGCTCGAGGACGGGTACAACATGGCGACGCTCGAGGCAATGGCCGCGGGCTTGCCAGTAATTGGGAACCGCCATCCGACTTCACCCGTGGAACACGGCGTCAATGGATTCTTGTCGGACGATGCGGCGGAATTGCGCGGCTATGCGGAACGGCTGCTCGCCGACCGCGAACTTGCCGCGCTGATGGGGCAAGCCGCCCGGAAGACCGTCGCTGAACGCTTTTCGAGCGCCCGATTCAGGGAAAACTTCAGCCGTTCGATTGAGATCGCACGCAGGAAATGGCAAGCGAACGCGCCGCTCGCGACCCAGCAACTATCTCCAGTCTAGTTTCTTGATGCAGTAATTGCCGCAGGCCAGCAAAGGAACATAATCGGCGGAAGGGTGCGTCCCTAAATTGAAACCGATGGCGGAGCGGGCTACTTAATGTAACTTAACAGCGTGGGCAGATTCAGGATCTGCGCCGTGGCAGTCAAAGCTGCTTGCTCGGCGACTTGAGATTGAGATTCATTCGCGACGACTTGCGTCATGTTCGCGCCCACGAGCGCGTTCTGCTGTGTGCTCAAGTTCACCTGTTCTTGATTGAGGTAGTTTTGCGAGTTCTGAACCTGGTCGAGAGCGTTGCCGTAAAAGACGCGTTGCGTGGTGAGCTGCGAAAAAGCTTGCTGAACCTCAGTGTTTGCTGCGTCGATTCCGGTGCCTGAGTTCAAGGCGTTCGCGAGATCGTTGAGCGACTGAAATACGTTGCCATTGGCGTTTGTAAAGATCTGATCTCCGCCCACGTTTGTTTGCATCGACTGGCCGTCTCCGATTTGGACGGAGGTGACGCCGGAGTTGCCGCTGTACTGGACTCCCGAAGGCGATGAGCCGCTTTGTGCGAACGGCTGCGTCGTAACGTTCGTTCCGGAGAAGATGTAGGTGCCCTCGTACGACGTGTTTGCGAGCGCGAGCATTTGTTGCTGCAGTCCCTGGACTTGCTGGGCAATCGCCTGGCGATCCGACGTAGAAAGTGTTCCGTTCGCGCCTTCGGTTCCGACGGAGATTGCGGTGGTCATGATTTGAACGGCGTTGTTGAGTGCGGAATCCGCAGCCTGAAACTTTCCTTGCAGATCGGAGAGATTCGTCAGGAACTGGTCGTTTTCGCTCGTAAGCGCGTTGTTGTTCACCAACGCGGAAGCGGCGGCGGGATTATCGGAAAGATTGTTGACGCTGCGGCCCGAGGCCATTTCCTGGGTCGCGGTCTGCGCGTTTTGTTGCGCCTGTTCGATCGAAGCGATCAGGTCGGGCACGATGTTGGGATTGACGCGGATGCTCATGAACGTCCTCAGTGTACCGAGCTGACCATGGTGATGACCGTCGAGGTGAGACTTTGGATCACGCTCGCGACCTGCGCCGCCGCCTGATAGGCTTGCTGATACTGAATCAGATTCGCAGCCTCTTCATTGATCGAGACCCCGGAGACACTTCCGATCTGGTTCTGAACCTGCTGAATGCTCGCCTGCGCGCCTTGCTGTTCGGATTGCGCCGTGGAAACGTCATTTCCAATTTGAAAGACGAGATTTGAATACGCGTTCAGGGGCGTTTGCCCGTTGACGATCGCCTGGTTTTGCAGTGCGAGCATGGCGTTGACGTTCGAATTGTCCCCGGCACTGCCATCGAGGCTCGCGGCGATCTGCGCCGGATCGGTGATCGCTACGCTCATAGTCCCAGCGGCGCCTGCGCCACCTGCGGGCGGAGGAGTAAAGAAATTGCCGCCCGGATTTCCGTTGAGGTCGAACCCTGCCTGGTTGACCGAGTTGAACGAGGTTTCCAGATTCGACGCGAGTGAATCGAGCGAAGAGATTATTGAAGGAATGGTTGTGTCCCGAGCCTGGAGAGCCCCGCCCAGCGCGCCTCCGCTAATGGTCGATGTAATGTTATTGCCCTGAGAATAGACTTCCTGGAATCCCGTCGCCGAATCCGGCTGGGTCGTCAGCTGGAAACTCTTGTTCCCAACGACGAGTGGCGCCCCGTTCGCGGTTGTCAGCGTGATGTTTCCGTTGCCGGCGTCGATTTCGGAGACATTGATCAGCCCGGAGAGTTGGGTGATCAACTGGTTTCTCTGATCCAAGAAAGCACCGGCGTTCTGTCCGGTGGATTGCGCCTCGCTGACCTGACTATTCAGCTGCGCGATTTGGGGTAACAGCGAGTTGATCTGGTTCACGGACTGCGTAACGGAGGTATCGGCGTTTTGTTGCAGGGTCGCCAGGCTTGCGGAAGCGCTGTTGAAATTCTGAGCCATATTTTGCGCGGAGGTAAGTACAGCTTGCCGGTACGTGGTATTCGATGGGTCGGTCGAGAGTTGCTGCAAACTATTGAAGAACGCGGTGATCGAGCTTTGCAAGCCGCTGCCGCTGGTTTCGTTAAACAGGGTCTGAACCTGCTGCATCGTGGTCAGAAAGGAATTGTACTGGCTCTGTTGCTGGGTGTCTTGATTCAAGAGCTGTTGCAGGACGCCGCTTTGCTGGCTGGTAATACCGGTGAGTTCGACGCCGGTGCCATACAGCTGACCACCCCATTGGACAGGCGGCGCTTCGGCGAAATTCGCGGTTTCACGAGAATAACCGGGCGTGTTCGCGTTGGCGATATTGTTGCTCGTGGTGCTCAGCGCGGCCTCGTCGGCGAGCATCGCCTGCACGGAAATGTTTAGAGCAGAGCCAAGCGTTCCCACGGAATTAGACCCTCTCCTCGTACGTCGTGCCGACGGCCCCGGGCGCGGAGTACGTCGGCGCGAACGAATTGAACAGGTTCAACAGGACCTGCACGGTGCGCTTCGAACGGCGCAACATGGCTTGATGTGAATCGTTGATCCGTTTGAGCTCTACTTGCGCCGCGGCAATTCGACCCAGCGTGATCTGAATCTGTTCATCTTGGCGAACATCGCCGCCGCTCGCTGGTGACCATGAGATTGCGTCGGTGCAAGGGCGAAGACCGGCGCTTTGGGCGCAACGCACCTGCGCGTTGGTAATATCCGCGTCGAGTGAACGGATCTGCTTGCAAAACTGTTCCTGCTCCGCGATCCGCCGCTCCATCGCGCCGAGATCCATCGAGACAAAATCCGTGCGCGATTTCGCGAGAGTATCGGACAGCGCACCGAGAAGGTCCAGGCGCCGCTCCAGCAGTTTCAGATATCGTGTGCTCTCTGACGTCACGTTTTATGCCAGCTCATCCAATTGATGGGATTCGTCCGCATCAGATTCCGCCACCGGAGGAACATGCACAGATTTCTCCGGGGCCTTCGGTTTCGCGCCAGACTTCCGGTTGGGATTCTCCTGCCGATTCTCGGCAGGCTCTCCGAGGGGCTCAATCCGCGATGGCGTGATATCTGCCATGACGCCTCAGCTTCTCGTACGAGAACTAGCTCTTCCTCCCACTGCTACCGAGTTCAGAGATCATGGCATTGGCGATCTGCTCGTTCGTGGGCTTGTACGTGCCCTGTTGAACCTGTTGCCGCAGGGCTGCAACGCGATCGCTGCGGACGTCCGGCGTCTGCGCGAGTTGCGCCTTCAGCTGTTGCACCTGGCCGAGCGTTCCCGACAGCTGAACCGTATCCTCGACGCCCAACGGAGAGTTGGCGGACACCGCCGCCGCGTCGGACTGTTGCGTAGTGCGGTTCTTAGCCTGATCCACGTTGTCCGGCTGTACATTGCCGAGAAACTGGTTTGGATCGATTCTCATGTCTCATCCTCTGGCGGTTTGAATCGCCCCGCAGGCACCCTGGAAATCAGGTCAAGATGCATCGCTAGATACACTTACCGCTCTCCTACTACATCGGCCGGTTGCGCAAAAGCTTTAGCGGAATCGGTGAGATTCGCGGTCGTCTGAGCGTCGAGAGTCGGCTCTAAGTGCTTTAGAATCATCTTCGCAATCCCAAGCCCACCGGCCTTGCCGACGGCTCCAGACATTACCTCGATGCCCCAGTCATCCAGGGTGCCGTGGGCAGGGTCGGAATCCTCGGTGTCGGAGGCGCCAAAGCTTTGTTTCATGGACTTCCACATCGACGCGAGCAGGATGGACTCGAAATCGCCGGCTGCTTTCTTGAGCTTGCTTACTGCCGGAGAGTCGCCCGGAGCGGGAAGGCCGGGTGCGACCTGCGTGCCGGACACCGCGACTTGAAGCGAGGGAGCATTGAGAGAGTTGGACGTCATCACAGCACCTCGAGATCGGCTTCGAGCGCGCCAGCGGCCTTGATCGCTTGCAGGATAGAGACCACGTCCCGCGCGGTGGCTCCGATAGTTTGAAGACCCTTTACCAGCTCTTCGACCGTGGCGCCCTCCTTCAACTGAATAAGCTGCGCTGGTGCTTCCGATGCATGCACCTGAGTGTCGGGCACGACGGTCGTTTGGCCGCCGGTGGAAAGCGGCGTTGGCTGAGAAACTTGATACTGCGTGCTGATCTCGATGGCCAGATTGCCGTGAAGAATCGAGCAAGCCCCAAGAGTCACCGATCCGCCCATGACGACGGTGCCGGTTCGCTCGTTGACAACGACTTTCGCCGGGGGTTGCACATCGACCAAGAGATTTCCGATCCGCGCCATGAGTTCAGGCACGGCGCTCTGCCCTTGGGGGATGCCCACGATGTCCACGCGCCGGCTGTCCACCACGTGCGCTGCTTCCTTGCCCAATTCTTTGTTGATGGCCGCGGCGATATTGGAAGCGGCGGTGAAATCAGGATCATGGAGCAACAGGGAAAGCGAAGTCATATTGGCGAGACTGACCGCCGTATCACGCTCGATAATTCCGCCTTCCGGGACGCGGCCGACGGTGAGGTGATTGATCACTTTTACGTTGCCGTTGCTACCCGCGCTGTACCCTCCCAGAGTCAGAGGACCTTGGGCCACGGCGTAGACGGTGCCGTCGGCTGCTTTCAAGGGCGTCATCAGAAGCAAACCCCCGGCGAGGCTTTTGGCATCACCGGCTGAGGAAACCGTGATATCAATCTTCATTCCCGGGCGCGCGAATGGGGGGAGTGTTCCCGTGACGAACACCGCGGCCATGTTGTTTACACGTATCAGGGTTCCTGGAACTTGCACCCCCATGCGCTGAAGGAGGTTCGCCAACGTCTGCGTGGAGAATACCGTTTGCTGGCTGTCGCCGGTGCGATTCAGGCCGACCACGACGCCATATCCCATGAGAGGATTGTCGCGAACACCCTCGATCGTGGTGATGTCCTTGATGTGAATTCCGCTGGGCCGATCTTCTCCAGCCGCGCGGATGGGAAGCGCGAATCCGAGAATTGCGAGCAGCATGGCGACGAATAGGCGCGGCACGAAAGCGCTCCCTTTAGAAACTGAATAGCCTGAGTAGAACTCTCATGAGCAGGCTCGGTTTTGCCGAGGCGTCGGCAACGGCGCCCTTACCCTTGATTTCCAACTCGATGCTCGTGACGGAGCTTGAGAGAATCGAATTATTGCTCGCGATATCACCCGGCCGGACCAACCCACGAAGAACGACGGTCTGGCGATCGTTGCCAACGGTGAAATCGCGGGAGGCTTCGATTGCCAGGACACCATTAGGCAACACTTCGACCACGCGCCCAGAGAGATTCAACTGGAGGTTCGAACTCATCGTCGATGCCCCCTTTCCGTCCAAAGCGGTGCTGGAATTGGCGGCCAGGAGATTCTGCATAGCGTTGTTGGCGCCGATTTTCCCGAGAAGCCCTGTGATCGCGGATTGGGTGGTGAACTGGCGCGATGTCTTATTTTCGCCACTGGTCGCAGCCGAGAAAGTATCCACGAGCTGAACGACGATCAGGTCACCCGGTATGCGGGCCTTGTAGTCGGCAGCGACGTCCGAAAGCGGGCCGGAAGAGACCCACAGGCTTCCCCTCGTTGCGGGCTGTTGCGAACCCGCCGCACGGACGCGCGTCAGATAGTCGTCGAGGGATGCGGAAGCCGGACCGGGCTTTTTCTTTTTGTCCTTCGTGGTTCCGGCCGCCGCAACCGATACACCAAGACCGAGCATCAGCGAAAGGGCAAGCGCGGGACGAATCTGATCACCAAATTTCATTGAGCCGAGCCCCCTCAGAAGATTGCTTCGAGCCGCCGCTCACCCGTCACTTTGGCTTGCAGTATCTTGCCGGTTTCGGGAAGTTTCACGCGGACGACCTGATGAAGTGCGCCACGCTCCAGCGGGTTGACGTCGAGCAGCATTTGCATTTCGCCGGAACTCACGAGCAATGTTGCGACTCTGCCAGGTTGAACCAGCGCCACGGAGCTCGGTAGCGCATCGCTGACGAAATCCACCGGGGCCCCATGTTGCGAGGAACGCCCGAGGGCCGAATCTTCAGGCCGAGATTGTTGCGGCGTCGTAGAGCGGCCGGCGACCGGTGATTTGAAGCGAACATCGTCAAGGGTCGGCTTGTTTCCCGGCGGGACATCTTCCTCGCCGACGCGAACGGGAAGGCCGCGCTGCAATTCCGCCGTGACGAGGAAAGGCAACGAACCCCGCTGCGCCAGCACGAAGCGAGCCTCTTTTAATTCGTCGTCGAAATCCATCCGCCGGACCTCAAGGTGGGTGTCGGCGGAGGAGACCATCAACGATGGGAAAACGCGCAAATCATCCGGCTGCAGATTGGGATCGGAAAAGCCGTTTCGGCTGAGCGCCGTCTGAATTGCGGCGACTACTTCCTCGCGAGTGATGCGGCGCCCTGCTCGCCGAACAACGATCTGTTGCGGAATGTCGAGTTCGCGGGCCATTTCCGATCCCAAAAGATTCGCGACCGCATTCCTTTCCAGGATTCGCGTGCTTCCTGGTTGCGGGGCTGCACCGATCAACACGCCCTGTGCCTGCATGCGAACTCCCGCGGGAACTTTTGGCGGCAGCAAGTCCGAGAGAAAGATGGACTGTCCGCGGACCTCGACTTCGCCGGGCAGCGTGACCGCGACGCCGCACGCGGCCGGCGTGGCGGCGCTGAGCACGAGAGTGAGCACGGCCAATGCCGGAGATGTGTATTTGTCTTTCACTATTTTCCCCATTAGTGAGACATCGCGTTGACGTCTTGAAACATCTGGTCGGCCGCCTGAACGACCTTGGAGTTCGATTCGTAGGAACGCTGGGCGAGAATCATCTCCACGAATTCCTCTACGACATTGACGTTGGATTGCTCAAGCGAGCCCTGCTGAATCGATCCGAGACCTTCGTTACCGCCGGGAGTGCCGATCAGCGCATCGCCGGACGCCGTGGTCGGAAGGAATAGGTTTTGACCGACGCTATTGAGGCCGCCGGGGTTAGCAAACGTCGCGAGTTGAATTTGGCCGACCTGCTGGGCTTGCTGCTGGCCGGGAACCGAAACGCTGACCGTCCCATCGGTGCCGATGGTGATGTTCGTCTGGTTCTGGGGAATGGTGATGGGGGGCTGGAGCTGATATCCATCCGATGTGACGACGTTCCCTTGTGAGTCGAGCTGAAAGGCTCCCGAGCGAGTGTAGGCCAACTCTCCAGTGGGCAGTTGGACTTGAAAGAATCCAGCGCCTTGGATGGCCAGGTCGAGCGGGTTTCCGGTCGAGTCGAAATCGCCCTGCGCCTGAACCATTTCCGAGGCGGACGATCGGGCACCCAATCCGATTTGCAAACCGGCAGAGATGGTTGTCTGCTGCGTGGAGGCTGCGCCGGGCATGACCAGGCTTTGATAGAGCAGATCCTGGAATTGCAAGCGCCGCTTGCGGAAGCCGGCCGTGCTGGCGTTCGCGAGATTGTTGGCGATGTTATCCAGGTTGAGTTGCTGGGCGATCATTCCGCTGGCGGCCGTATTCAGTGCACGAAACATTCTGTTTCTCCTTGGAAGTTTAGACTCGCGACAACTGCTCGACAGCGGTCTGGTTGAAATCGGTGTTAAAGATCGAAAGCGCGCGCTGCATCATTTCGGCATTGCGCTGCAGATCGATCAAGGCGACGGCGCTCATGACCGGATTGCTGTTGGAGGCTTCCAGCATTCCTTCACGGAGCTGCGCTGCGGGAGCGGGTTTCGCGGAGCCCGCAGGAGCTGTGAAATCCGTGTTGCCCTCGAGCGTGAGCGGCGTGTTGGGAGCGAAATCGACGACTTTCACGGTGGACACGATTGCGCCGTCGACGGAGACAGTCCCATCAGTGCTGACGGTGAGCTTGCCGGAGGGGAGCTGAATGGGCCCGTCCTCGCCCTGGAGCAAATTGCCTTCGGAATCGACGAGCTGGCGCTGCGTATTGAGGCTGAAGTTTCCGTTTCGCGTGTACCGTTCGGCGCCTGCTTTGGTCTTGACGGCAAAGAATCCGCTGCCGTCGATTGCGAGGTCGGTGTCGTTGCCCGTTGGATTGAGCGAGCCGGCGGAAAAATCAGTGCGCGAGCCGCCCAGCAAACCGTAGTCGTTAATGGCCTGATTGATGGGAGTAAGCCGCTGGTTGTTGAGCGAGGTCGTCAGCGCGCTGTAGAATTCCTTCTGCGCCTTATAGCCCGTCGTATTCGTGTTGGCGAGATTATTGGCTACGAGATCGAGCGACTGCATTCGCGCTGCGAGCCCCGTGAAGGCAGAGTAAAAGCCGCTGTCCATCGAATCCCTCCCGCGGAGGATAGAAGCACACTGAGGGCCACATTAGCGCCTTCTAATGCGCGGAAAGATCAATGATTCCTGTGGATTATAGGGAGGGTTGAATCTCGACGCAGCGGCCAAAATTGAGCGCGCGTGGATGTTGCCCAGTGAGCTCGATAAGTGGGCAGAATCTTCCGGGAGGCGGTTGCTATCAGGGCATCAAGAGAGCCGCCGGAAGTCCGTGGCATCGACCTGTTCACCTCTCAAGAACTCGGCCAGAGCCGCCCGATCTTCATCCCAAAGCTGCGGGAGGCAAATTTGGAGGAATTCATCAACGCTGCCCTCGACATAGGCTGGCTCTTTGGTTTGAGCTTCGACGCTTTGATCGGACAACAAATTCGAATAACGATCTCCCACGGCCACGATCTCGACGAGGTTGGGATCCCGAGTCGCGTCTGAGGGAGAGTGGTGATTTTCGAGCACATCGATCAGCGACGGAGAGAGCTTCCACGCGGAGCCCAGGGAACGTCCGACCTCGCAATGATCGAGTCCAAAATAGTCGCGCTCAACCGCCGGCGTGTCCAGCCAACCGGTGGGAGGTGTGCCACCGTCCATTTCCTCCTCACGCGCCACGATCAACAAAGGCAATCGACCAATGTCGTGCAGCAGCCCCGCCACATAGGCCTGCTCGGTTTCGGCGCAGCCCGCGCGCTGGGCGGTGCTCGCGCTTAACGACGCGGCGAGAAAGCTGTGTTGCCAGAATGTCAGCACATCGTGTCTGGAGAGCTGGCACCCCGAAAACCGGACGAACGCGCAGCTCAGAATGAGCGTGCGCAATCGCTCCGAACCCAGCAAAACGACAGCCTCTGGAATTGCAAGCACTCGCCGCCGATGACCGCTGAGAGCCAAGTTCGCGAGACCGAGAATCTGAGAACTGAGGCTCGAATCGGTGCGAATGATTTTCGTCACTTCGTTGAGATCCACGGAAGAATCACTGAGTAGGGCATTCAGCCGGATGACGTAGCTTGGAAGCACTGGAAGGCCGTTCGAGACAACCGCACTGACTCGGCGTTTCCGGCGTCCTCGTGCATCGAGGGAAGGGACGCGAACTTGTTGTTCCAATTGCACGGTCGATATCCCCGGGGCGCGACGAATCCAAATGCTGCTTGCGCCTCATGAGCTTCATCGGCAGTTGGAACGAAGGCTTTAGCCCGTTGCAAGGTGATAAATAGGGGACTTTCTTCGCGGTCCCGGGCGGATTGAGGCAGCACTATCCCTGGGCTTGCCGCGACGGGACTGGTTGGGCTTACGCTTTTAGCAATTCGGCCTGCGGAGGGGCGCCCGACAATTCCGTAACGCGCAACCCGAACTTGCCGTCGACGACCACGACCTCACCGCGGGCAACAAGGCGTCCCGCGACGAGCAATTCGGCGGGTTCACCGACCTGGCGGTCGAGTTCGATTACGGAGCCGGCCGACATCGACAGGATGTCGCGCAGCAAGAGTTGGCGGCCGCCGAAACGGATCGTGGCTTCCAGCTTTACGTCGAACAGTAGATCAAGATTGGAACTTGGTCCTGCGGCTTGGCTTGCGCTCATTGTGGACGCTCCCGAAGTTTTTTGGGCTGTACTAACGGCCGGAGTTTCTTTTTCCAAGGCTATCAGTGATTGAGCAAGTTCGGTGGACGGTCCAAGAACGATCGTGACCGGTTTGAACTTCTCCGCGCTGATACGCAATCCTTCACAGATCAAATCGGGTTCCGCATTCTCCGTACCCGAGGGAATGATTTCGAGTTTGGCTGCTCCGCGAACCCAGTGGGACGACGTGAGAGTTGCAGCCGTGCGGCTGATTAATTCCGTCAGCGCGCCGCGTTGCGCGTCATCGAGTTGGGACGCTCGGCTGGCGGCATCCGGCGTCATCACGAAGCTGAGCTGAAGCGCTTCTGGCTCGGACAGGACGAGCTTCATCGTTCCCTTGAGCTGCCCACTGCCGCTCAACGTCGCGCAGTATTTCTTTTCCTTCATCTGAGCGAGCGCACCGGCGCAGCTCTTGGCATCAACCTTTTCGATCGAGACGCCGGTCAGGCCTGCCTCCATGAGAACCTGCAGAAAACTGCGGCACCACCCCTCGACGAATTGCGAGATACCCGGACTTGGCGCGAGGATCTTCACGCTACTTTCCGTCCTTATCCGGGGCAATCGAAAGCACCTTTTCGACTTGCGCTCCGCGCTGCGAGCCGCATCCGACGGGAGCGGCCAGGAACATGTTTTTCCCCGCTACGTTCAAATGAATCGGTTCGGTGGCGCGCACTTCGAGGACCAGCACGCTGCCGGGCTGGAGCTTGAAGACTTCGCGAACGGAGACCGGGCTCGGCGGAAGCACCAACTCCGTATCGAAGCGGCTGTTGAGCAAGGCTTCCTGGAGGCGGGCACGGTCTTTCTGTGAGTTCGACGGCTCGGAAAAAGGCATCTCGATGGCGGCTTCGCGGAGCAGGGAAGCAGAAAGAGCGGACGGAAAACCCACGGTGAATTTGCTCTGAGCTTCCATCAAGGTGACATCGAACGTCGCCGACAAAACCTTTTCCGAGGCTGGCATCAGGCGCACGGAGCGGGCTTCCTTATGGCGCTCGTCGAATTCGAACTCGATCTCGCGCACGCCGCGCCACGCGGACCGCAGTTCCCGGCAGAGCAATTGCGCGACAGACTCGAAAACGTCCTCTTCGATCTCGGTGAGATCGCGGGCCTCCGTCTGATCTTTTCCGGACCCGCCCAGCAGCATGTCCACGATTTGCAGAATCAACGCGAGATCGGCTTGCAGGAGCGCGCAGGCTCCCACAGAAGGAATGCGCAACGAAGCGAAATACGTGAGATCGGGAAGACGACTCATAAATTCCGAGTAGGCGATCTGCTCGATCGATGCGAGTTTTACCTCGAAACCGGCGCGCAGGTAGGCGCTGAGTGCATCGCCGAATCCCCGCGCAAAAGAGTCCTGGACCGCGGTGATGCTGCGAGTCTGGCTGGGAGAGAGTTGCATGGATTGGCGCAGATCGAATGAGGAGGCTTTTTGCTCCTGCTCATTATCCTTGCCCCCGTCCTTGCCATCGGCTTTGACCGCTGGCTTTACCGCCGAGGTGCTAGTCCGCGCCTTTTGCAGGAGCGCACCGATCTGTTCCTGGTTGAGGATCTCTTCCATTCCATTTCTCCTATGGCAACGACGCGACCGGAGCTTCGCCGGGTTGATTGGCTGCGGCTCCGCGTGATTGCAGCAGTTCCTCGAGGCGAGTGCGCAGCCGAACGAGCGCGAGAGAATGAATCTGCGACACGCGCGATTCGCTGACGCCGAGCACCGCACCGACTTCCTTCATCGTGAGTTCGTCGAAATAGTAGAGTCCAACGACCTGGCGTTCCTTTTCTTCCAGGGTGTTCATCGCTTCGGCGAGCTGCGATCTCAGCTCCGATTGCAGGCATTGAAAGAATGGGTCTTCCTCGGGGCCGTTTGGCTGATACGTGCAGGAGTCTTCTTCGGCAACGTCGTCGCTGGCGAGCGCCTGGAGGCTCCCCATGTTGAGGCCGTGCAGCTCTCCCAGAAGATGCTGAAATTCCAGGAGGCCCATGCCCACTCGAGTGGCAAGCTCTGCTTCGGACGGCGAACGGCCAAGTTCCGCCGCGAGACTGCGATATGCGCCCTCGATCGCGCGCGCTTGCTTGCGGAGACTGCGCGGGCTCCAATCGACGGTCCGAAGGCTATCCAGGATGGCGCCGCGAATTCGGAATTTTGCGAAGGTCTTAAGATGCACCTGCTTCTTTGGATCGAACCTCTCCAGCGCCTCCATCAAGCCGATGATTCCAGCGTGCACGAGGTCCTCGAATGGGACCTGGACCGGAAGCCTTTCGTGGATTCGGCGCGCGATGAAGCGAACCTCGGGAAGATGCTCGAGCAGGATCTTTTCTCGTTCGGCGGCGTTCATGCCCGCGCCCGGATTGTCGACGTTCGTTTCGGTGTTCATCGGCAGTGTTGTCCTCGTTCACGCACCAGGGGTTTCAGCTGGGCGTTCATCGCACGACTCCTAGAGACTGAACTGAAACTGTTGCGGGAATCTCCGCCGGCGACAGGACGACGATCCTCGGCAAGAACGGCTCAAGCAGTCGGCGCAGGTGAAAGCGCGCCGGGCTGTTGCACAAAAGCGTCATGGAATTCAACGCGACCCGGTCACCCACGGATTTCTGCAGACTCTCGAGCACGCGCCGGAGGGGAGATGGTTGCGCGAGCGCCGTTTTGTCTCCGGCGAATTGCGGATCGACGCTTCGCTGAATCTGCTGTTCGATGGTGGGATCGAGCGTCATGACTTTGAGTTTGCGGTCCTCGCTCAGAAGCGGCTGAACGAGCGAGCGTCCAAGCGCCTGGCGTGTGGCTTCGACCAGCGCGACCTGCGACTTGTTTGCTGGAGCCGTATCGATCAGCACCTCGAGAATTGTGGTGAGGTCTCGAATGGAGACCTGCTCTCTCAAAAGTTGCTGGAGCACTTTTTGAACCTCGCCCATCGTCAGAAGGCGCGGAACGAGCTCATCCACGAGCTTCGGCTGGGTCTCTGCGAGGGCATCGAGCAGTCGTTTGACTTCCTGCCGCGTCAGCAATTCATGCGCGAACTGCCGCACGATCTCGGCGAGGTGCGTGGCGAGAACGGACGTCTGATCCACCACTACATAACCCTTGGCAATCGCCTGTTCCTGCAAGCCGGGAGCGATCCATCTCGCGGGTGTGCCAAACGCGGGTTCGCGCGTTTCAAAGCCGTCCAGCGGCGCGGGGTTCGCCTCCGAACTGATGGCGAGGACGCGGTCTTGATACATCTGCCAGCGAGCGACTTCGACTCCGCGGAGATGCACGACGTACTCGCGCGGCTTCAGCTTCATGTTGTCCGTGATATGGATGGATGGAACCAGAAAGCCGAGTTGCAAGGCGAGATGGCGCCGAAGCGCGCGAATGCGCTGAAGCAACTGCCCGCCCTGTGCCTGGTCAACCAGCGGCACCAGCGCGTATCCAACTTCCAAGCCGAGCTCGTCGAGCTTGAGCAACTGTTCGATCTGCTGTTGCGCGCCGGCCTTGGTGTCCTTTTTCGCGGTCGCGGCTTCCTGCGCAACCTTGGCGGTGCGCTCGGACGCGCGCGAGGAAAGGTAGAACGCAATGGCGGCGAGCAGAAAGAATGAGAGCTTCGGAAGTCCGGGAATCAGGCCCAGCAGGGCCATGACTCCCGCGGCGATGCGAAGAGGCAGTTTCTTGCTGAAGAGCTGGCGACCCAACTCGACTCCGACGGTTGAATCCGTGGATGTCCGCGTAACGACCATGCCGCCAGCCACCGAAACGAGCAGCGAGGGAATCATCGTGACGAGGCCGTCACCGACGGTCAAAACCGTGTACGTTTTGAGCGCCTGATCGAAGGGAATGTGCAGTTGAAAGACGCCGATCAGGAAGCCAGCCACGATATTTATGGCGGTGATCAGGATCGTGGCCAGGGCATCGCGTTGGCTGAAACGAGCCGCGCCGTCCATCGCGCCGTAAAACTCCGCCTCGCGCGCGATCAGTTCGCGTCGCGCCCGCGCCTGCGCCTCGTCGATGAGGCCCGCGTTCATGTCCGCATCGATCGCCATCTGCTTTCCGGGCAAAGCATCCAAAGTGAATCGTGCGGCCACTTCGGCGGTGCGAACCGCGCCGTGGTTGATAACCAAATACTGGATTGCGATTAACGCCAGAAAGATCACAAAGCCGACGACGTAGTTGCCGCCCACGACGAATTGCCCGAACGCCTCGATGACGTGGCCCGCTGCCGCCGCTCCTTCGTTGCCGTGCAGAAGAATGCGGCGGCTGCTGGCAATGTTGAGCGAAATTCGGAACAGTGTCAGAAACAGGAGCAAGGTCGGGAAGACGGAGAACTGAACGGGTTTCAGGATGTATAAGGCAGACAGCAACACGACGATCCCGAGAGTGATGCTCGTCGCCAGAAACAAGTCGAGCACGATGCTCGGCACCGGAACCAGCATCATGAAAACGAGGGAGACAGTTGCAACCGGAATAACCCAATCGCCGGCGTTGCCGTTCGCGCGTGCCGGTTGAGGTTGAGCTTGGGTTGCCGTGGCCATGGGAATTTGTCCTAGACTCCCGCCGGACGCGCGGATTGCATTCGCATCTTCGCGCGATATAGGAACGCCAGGATTTCTGCGACTGCTGCGTAGAGATTCGGCGGAATGGATTGACCGACCTCGGTCGCCTTGTAGAGCGCCTGGGCGAGCGGCGGATTTTCAATAATGGGAATCTCGTGCCATCGCGCGATTCGCTTGATTCTTTCCGCGAGAAGGTTGCGACCCTTGGCGACGACGACGGGCGCGACCATCGTTTCAGGGCGATATTCGAGGGCCACTGCGTAGTGCGTCGGGTTGGTGACCACGGCGGTGGCCCTGGCCACATTCGCGGCGATCACCTTGCGGAGGAACGCGCGGCGCAGCCGGCGGATGCGTCCACGAATGAGCGGATTGCCGTCCGTGTCCTTCAACTCCTGTTTCACCTCTTGCTTGGTCATCCTCAGCGAGCGATCGTGGTTCCAACGCTGGAAGAAATAGTCCGCGCCCGCCCATGCGAGCATGACGAGTCCGCACTTCCAGGCGAGTTCGAAGAGCAGGGAACCGAGCCGCCCGAAGAGCGCGCGCGGCCCAAAGCGACTTATATGGGTAATTTCCGGCAATTCGCGCTCGAACATGCTGACGAACAGATACAAAATCGCGCCGCTTGGAATGAGCGAGCGCAACGCACGGCTGAGCCCGGCAAACGAAAACAGGTGGCCGATGTTGGTGGCGGGATTCATCCTGCCCCAGTTGGGCTTGAACGCCTCTGGAGCGAAAACAAAGCCACCCTGCATGCCGTTCGAAAGCACCGCGACACCGAGCGCGAGACACAACACGGGCGCGATCCACTGAGCCACCGCGAGCGCCGTCCAGGAAAGGATGGGAGTGCCCAGGCCGATCTCGCTGGCATTGCTAGTGCTCAGCAGCCGCGTGAACAGATCGCGCCAGCGGCCGACCCAGATTTCCGGCTGCCACGCGAGCATCAAAGTGACACTGAGAAGCGTCAGCGCCGTCACCAGATCGCGCGAGCGCGAGACCTGGCCCTTCTCGCGCGCCTTTTGCTTTCGATGGCCTGTCGGTTTTTCTGATTTGTTCTCAGCAGCCACGATCGTGTCCGATTAGTGCGCCAGACGGAGCAGGTGTTCGCTCCATCCCAGCGCATTCGTAAATTGCCCTTCCAACAACTTCGGCCAGAGTGCGGCGGACGCGGCCAGCACCATGTAGCCGATCAAGCTTTTCGCCGAGATGCCGATGAACAGGGCAGGCAACTGCGGCGATGCCTTACTCAAAAATCCGATGGCGATATCCAAGAGCAAGGTGGCGATCAAAATGGGAGCGGCGATTTGCACGCCGATCAACCACATCGCGCCCGCTGCCCGGAAAAGCTCTCGCAGCGTCGGGAGCGTCACCATCGCTGTGCCGACGGGCAGATAGTCAAAGCTCTTGACGATGCCTCGCAGAAGCCAGTGGTGGACGTTGAGCTGAAGAAAGATCAGCATGGCCACCGTTTGGTGAAATACTGAGAGGACCGGGGTATCGATATTCGTCAGCGGGTCGATGATCGCCGCGAGAGAAAAACCGAGCTGCGCTCCGGCGAGTTGCCCGGCGATTTGCATGCCCTCGAATACCAATTGCACCGAGAGGCCCATCATCAAGCCGACCGCAGCCTCGCTGACAGCCATTCGCGTCCAGCCGGAGATGCTCAGCTGCATTTCGGGGACAGGGCAGATGCCATACAGCATCGCGGTCAGAACGAGCGTGAAGCCCGCTTTCACACGCGCCGGTATCGCGTCGCTGCCGAAAAATGGCGCAAACGTCATGATCCCGCCGGCTCGCAAGCCGATCGGCAGAGCGTGCAGCAGAAAATGTTCCAGCAATGGAGACACGAGCCGTACGCTCCCTCAGCGCGTAAACGCGCGAAAATCACCCAACAGGCCGATCGTGAATCCCACGAGGTAGTGAAGCATCCAGGGCATCAGGAAAAAGAGAATACCTCCCACCGCTGCGAGGCGCGGCACGGTGGTAACGGTGGGGTCCTGAATGGACGTCATCACCTGCCCGATATTGATCAGCAGGCTGACCACGGTTGCTGAAAGCAGAATCGGAGCTGCGACCCAAAGCGCGGTCTCCAGCGTGTGGCGCGTGATGGCGATGACCTGTTCCGGCGTCATTCAAAATCCTCAGTGAAAACTTTTCAACATCGATCCGACGACCAGGTTCCAGCCGTCCGCCACGACAAACAGCAGAATCTTCAACGGCGTCGAGATAACGACCGGGGGCAATTGCATCATTCCGATCGAGGTGGTCACAGACGCCGTGACCATGTCGATGACCAGAAACGGCAGAAAGAGAATCGCGCCAATTTGAAATCCGGTCTTGAGCTCCGAAAGGATGTAGGCTGGGATCACGACGCGCATGGCGAGATCGTCCGGCTGCTTTGGCCGGGGCTCGTGGGCCATGTCGACAAACAGCGCCAGGTCCTTCTCGCGCGTGTACTGCAGCATGTATTGCCGAAGAGGCACCGATCCACGGTCGAGCGCTTCCCACGTCGTGATCGAGCCATTCTCCAACGGAACGAGGGCCTGCTGATTCACGGCCATGGCCACCGGCTGCATCAGGAAGTACGTCAGGAAGAGAGACAGTCCGATCAAAGTCTGGTTCGATGGCGCGGTCTGCGTGCCCAGAGCCTGACGAAGAAAATGAAATACCACCAGGATGCGAACGAATGGCGTGACCGAGAGCAGCAGGGCAGGCAGCAGCGTCAGCAGCGTCAGCAGAAGGACGATCGTCCACGACGTGGAATCTCCGTGCATCGAGAATCCGGGAATCTGAATCGAAACGCCCTGTGGCGCGGCGGCGGCGTGCGCGGGCGCGACAGCTCCTCCCGTGAGCAGGAGTCCGATCTGCCAAGCAATGCCCTTCGCGAATTTGCGGAGACGATTCATCAACGTTATTTCGCCGAATTCTCTTCCGGTTTTGCGGGACCGAGAGACTGCAGCAGCGAAATGTTCTGCTGCGTTGCAGCAAGCAAGAAACGCTGATTGTCAAATTCGACGACGGCGACGAGGCGCTTCTCTCCGAGCGAAAGGGTCTCGCACAAGCGGAGCGCGCGGCGGCGGGTTACGCGGATTTTCGAAAACGAGGCGGCAATTCGGGCCCACAGCGAGGCCGCAACCCGTTCGTACGGCCTCGACGAATCCTGTACGGGTGCGCTGATCATCGAACTCTCCCTTGGTTCCGCGGCGCTTTTCATGCGAGTTCCGTCATCCGGGCTGCGATGCGATCGCCGGCAATCTCGAGTTCGGCACGCGCCACGAGCTCGCCGTTCACGCGCACAAACACGTCGGAGGAGCTCGGCGTGCGCGTATCCACGACCGAATTCACCTCCAAGGTCAGCAAGTCGCCGACGGTAAAGGCAGCAACCGGGATTTCGATGCTCAACTGGCAGGGCAACCAGCCCGCTTCCCGCCAGGAAACTTCCGGGGCGACCGGCTCTTCCGACTTTGGGAGCGCGAGAACGGTAGCCATGGTTACCGTTGGACCAGGAATTCGGTGAAATACACGTTGCGCACGTCGGATTCCGGCACGTTTTCGTTGAGAGCTTGAATCAGGTCGTGCTTCAACTGCGCCTTGCCTTCCGGCGTCATCAACACGTCAGCTTTGCCGATGGCAAGCACGGAAAGAATCGCATCGCGCGCACGCGCAACCGGGAAATCGCCGACCCCTCTTTCGGCTGCTCCCTTGGGAGGATGGCCGAGACCGAGATCGATGGTGATTCGGAGGAAATGGCTCTCCTCCGG
The DNA here is from genome assembly GCA_963715685.1 of uncultured Acidobacteriota bacterium. Lineage (GTDB taxonomy): Bacteria > Acidobacteriota > Terriglobia > Acidiferrales > UBA7541 > Palsa-295. The sequence goes on from OY970264.1 coordinate 1,514,503, forward strand.
ATCGGCGAGATTCACCGTGAACGTCTCGAGATGGATGGTGAACTCAGGAGTTTTTTCCGCTGCAGCTGCCTCAGCGGGTTTTGCGTCGTGGTGCAGGTAGTACCAAGCCGCTCCGCCACCTCCGAGAAGAACGACGAGAACGCCTACGATGACAACAAGCGCAGACGACTTCTTCTTGGGCGCCGGAGCGGCCGGATTGGGGGTGCTCTTGGGTTCTTCCGCCATTGCGAAAAGACAAATTGCAATTCACGCGCCGAACCAGAGCGATTGCGAAAATCTTCTGAGGATTCAGTACACACTTCGGAGAGCTAAGAAAACACGGACGTTGAGGGCGCTCGCAAAAGCAGGAGCGGGCGATCCTTCGGTGGCGCGAATTTGTGCCGCGCGGAGATCGGGCGGCTCTCATTAGAGACCATTTAGAATAATGCCGAGCCGCCCTCGCGTTCGCGGCGCGAGGGCGGATCGTGTTGACCGACGCTTTACTCAGACTATCCGTTTGCGATCATGTTGTCCGCGTATTGCGACACCTGGTCAAGGGTTGTGACTGTTTGGGCGTTCGCCTGGTAGTCGCGCTGAGCAATAATCAGGTTCGAGAACTCAGTCGCAATGTCCACGTTGGACTGCTCAAGCGCGCTCCCCGTGATGGATCCGAGCCCGCCGGTCTTCGGTGCACCGATGGTGGGCTGCCCGGAAGCCAAAGTTGCCACGAAGTTATTCGAGCCGTTGTTCATCAAGCCCTGCAGGTTGGCGAACGAGGCCATGGCTATCTGTCCCACCGCCAGCGTCTGTCCGTTGCTGAAGACGCCGTCGATGGTGCCATCACTGCCGACTGAAATCGTTTGCAGAGCGCCGCTCGAATAGCCATCCGTCTGCGTGGATGACGCCGCAGATGCGCCTGAAACCTGGGAAATATTTGGAGCCCCGTTCGCGTTGAACAGGTTCCAGGTCAGACTGAGGCTGCTTGCGCCATCGGCCAGGCCCGTGACGGTGACGGGGACGTTCGCGGCTGGCGTGACGAGCTGCCCGTTGCCGTTAAAGGTGAGCGTGCCGCTGTTGACCGTTACGGGACCGCCCGTTTGACCGAGGTCGGCCGCCGGCATCGTCAGCGTGTAGTTCCAGGTATTCGCGGCGGTTTTGGTGAAGTTGGCGGTCAGTACGTGAGTAGCGCCGAGGGCGTCGTACACGGTGACGGGCGTGCTGAAGGACCCGGCTTGGACGGCGGTTCCTGAGGACGCGAACGTTTCGGCCTCAGTGCCGGCAGCAGCATCGGTAAGAGTATTCGCCGAAAAGTTTATAGCCTGGCCGTTTTTCGCCGTGATCACGAGGGAGTTCCCGGAGAGGGCGGCAGTAAAGTTCGGATTGGCGTTGATGGCCGCGAGCACGGTATTCAAAGTGTTGCCAGCCACTGACGTGAACGTGAAGTTGTTGGTTCCGTCGGTGAAATTGAGGGTGCTGCCAGTCTTCAGGACGGTGGCTGGGGCGATTCCGGTGCCGGTCTGCTGGCTAGCGGCAGACGTCGCGAGTCCACCATCGGAGTCCAGCGTCATCGCGACCGAGAACTGGGTCGAGGCTTTCGGCGGAATGACCAATCCCGCGGGGATTACGAGCGGAGCGATTGTCGAATTGGCATTTACGACGCCATTGACCGCACCGTAGCCCATCACCTTTCCGCCGGCAGCCGTCATCAGGTCGCCGTTGGCTCCAATCGAAAAATTACCGGCCCGCGTGAACTCTTGCGTTCCGTTCTGGTTGACGACAAAGAAGCCCTGCCCTTGGATCGCCACATCCGTCGGAACTCCGGTGGAATTGATACTCCCTTGCGTAAATTGCGAATCCACCGAACCGACCTGAACGCCTTCGCCGATTTGCTCCGGATTGTTGTTTCCGCTGGTTCCGACCTGTTGGTAGAACAAATCCTGAAAGTTCGCGTCGGCCGATTTGAATCCGACCGTGTTCATATTCGCCAGGTTGTTGGAAATGACCGACAGCGCCTGTGAACTTGCGTTGAGTCCCGAAAGTGCTACTGAGAAAGCTCCCATGTGAATCCTCCTATTGAGTATTCGCGAGCGTATTGCTCGCCGAGTCTATTTGTGAAATTGAGTTCTAGGTCCCGGACTGCACCCCGTTTGCCTGAGCTGTCTGAGTCGTTGCCGAAGAGCCACCGAGCATGGTCTGAAGGTCCTGCTGGATCTGCATCAACTGCTGGAGAGAGTTGACCTGCGTGAGCTGGTCGACCATCTCCGAGGGTGACATCGGATCGAGGGGATCCTGCGCCTGCAACTGCGTCGTGAGCAGAGTGATGAAAGTGGTGGGATCCGCGAGCGAGTTGTTCGAATTCGAGGACGAATTTGTGGACGAGGGCGACTGGGTGGCGCCCGTGAGTGGACTGGGGGAGGTCATATTGTTTCTCCTTTTGCGGCGGGTGTCATGCCCGCACGCTAAGCCTGCCGTTCGAATCGAAAAATATGTTGGCATCCGGGATATCCGCGAACGCCGTAGAATCCGCCGATGCCGCTGAGTGCGCGGACGCCCAGTTTGCAGATGACGCGCGTTGTTGAGCCGTTTCCCGCCGCTGGGAAGACTGGCCGTCCGCGGCGGTCGCGTCTGATCCGAGCCCGCCCTGGAATATCTTTACGTCTCCGACGCGAAGCTGGCGGTCATTCAAAGCTTGATGCAGAGTTCCCAGATCGTTGGAAAGTAGCGCGTGGGCATCGTGCCGTTCGACGCTGATCGAGGCGCCCACGAGGTCGCCAGTAACGTGCGTACGCAATTCGACGGCGCCGAGCGCATCCGCCCGCAGCGCGATGTTCATTTCGGATTCGCCAACATTTCCGGCAAGGCGCGCCGACTGCACCATGCGCGTCTGCGCGTTGTCGCCACCATTCCAGGCCTGCAGGCCGGCCGACAATTCGGCCGCTTCGGCCGCCCGGTGCACAACAACTGCACTGGGCAACTGCGCATCACCCGCTGCGCCGCCAGGGCTGAGCGATGCGCCGCTTGGCGCCGAACTGCTTGGCTCTGGTCTGAGCGCGGACGTCAGGGAAACGGTCTGGGTCGAAGCCGGAACGTCGGTTGCGGCAGGAGCCGGTGCAAAAAGTTCAGGGCTCACTGCAGGCGCGCCCGGTTGGGAGTTTGTCTGATGCGAGTTCTGATCTGTTCCCGAATCTGCGGGTTGGCTTAGGTCCGCGGGATAGCCCGGCGCGGTTTTGTCCGTCAGAGTCGGCGTCGAAGAATCGCCGTTGACGAAATTTGCCGAAGGTGACGTCGTGGAATTGAGTGCTGTCGTGTTATCCCAAGACGCCGGGACGCTCGAGACCGGCATTGAGGGAAGAGAAGCCGTAACGGACGCTGGCGGCGCGAGACTTTGAATCCTCGGGCTTCCGGTCGCGATTGCGTTTGAGATGGCGAATTGCCGCGGCGCTGCCACTGCGGGTGCGGCGGTCGTGTCAACTTTGGCTTTGCCCGCCGAATTTTCAACTGGCAACTTTTGCTGGCGGGGGCCTGGATCAAAGATAGAAGCAGCGATGGCGCCCTGTGCTGCTTGCAAAGGTGAGATCGCCGAGCTCGACGCAAACGGAACTGTCTGTGATTCGCTGCTCTTCGAATTGTCGGCGCTCGATGACGAGAGTCCCGTCACCGCGACCTGCGCACCCTGGTTGGTCCACATGTCCACGATTGCCGCTGTCTCTGAAGATTGATCGCGGCTAACGGCCGTACCAAGCGTGGGCGTCGTCGCTGTTGTCGTTGAATCGGCAGGATCCTCCGCGGGGGCGGCCAACGGAATCGCTTGCGTGGAGGACGCGGCATCGTCCGTGGCAAAGTCGGAGAGTGAAATGTCGGACCCGACGAAAGGCGCATCCGGTTGCAGATTCGAGGTGCTCGAATGCTCGTTAGCTGTTGACTCAGCCGTCGGTTGCGAAGCCACCGGTGTATCGACCACGATTTTGTTTGTCGCAGTCAGAGGCTCAGTGTTATCGGTGCCGAGGATAGCCGGAGCTGGCTGGATGGCAGCTTGCGTTGACGTACTGTGCCAAGTCGCCGAGACGCTCGAAGCGAGATTGGCGGGAATGGAAATTTCAAAAAAGCTCGGCGGGTCGACGCTCTGAGCGTTCGAGCTTCCCGTCGCGGTTGGGACGAGAGCAGCGGACTGCTGCGAGCCTGCTACTCGCGCCGCAGTCGACACGTCGGTCACCGATTTGCCCAGCGAGTTCTGTGCGGAAAGCCCATGCTGCCGGATGCTTGGATCGGGGACAGGTGCCGCCATCGTGCTCGGCGCAGTTTGCAAAGGTGAGATCGTCCCATCGGGAGCGGAAAGATCTATCTGGGAAATCACGGCCTGCGTAGGGCCGGTTTTCGGCGTCGAAACTCCCATCACATTCGTTTGCGCGTGGTCCGCAGTCCAGCCCCCTGAGATCGGCGGCGCCTGCTGTGCAAAGGACGGTGCGATGAACGGTGCTGCCGGAATCGACGCCGCATCCGTGGATGCCGGCTGACTCGAAGCCGTGGGGGCGGGCGAAACACTGGGTTCAGTCAGCGGCGAACCCGCCAGGCTCTGCGCCGTTTGATCGAGCGCGGTGGATGGGATGGCTCCGCCGGGGATCGATGAGACATTTTGCTGCTGGACTGAAGGCGAAGACATCCATGGAGCAAACGTGGTTGCTGCGCCGGGGCCAAGACTTGGCGCGACCGGCTCCGCGCTTTGAAGATCCGGAATTTGGTTTGCAAATGCAGCCGGCGCTGGGGCCGATAGCGTCGTGACAGTTTCCTGATCAATCGCCGCAGGCTGCGCTGCTGAACCATCGCCATTTGCGGTGGCCAGCGTCGTGAGAGTGTTCGGGCTGAAGCCGTAGACGATTTGGGGCTGGGCTGAAACGACCGGCTGGGGCAATTGCGTGGCAGTCCAGTTGGGACTGCTCGATGGATGATCGGAGGAAGATGCGCTGCGCGGTTTGGCCGGCACCACGAGTTTTGAGGCGCGCGAATCTCCCATGTGCCCTGCGCTCTCGAATGACGATTCGAGAACCTGAGCAAAGCCCGGAATTAAACTCTTGGTGCGATCAGTCCGTGTTGGCATCAGCATGTCTGTATTCGCCATAGCGGGGGCGAGATCACCGCCCGCGATTGGTGCTGCGCTCGTTCCATTGGGCATATGTCTAGTTCGAACCGGATACAGGGAATGCATCCGCGTAACCAAAGTTCAGCGGGCTTGGGCGGGAGCTTCGTGTTTGGGTAACTATATGAGAATCAAGGCGATAGCGAAGGAGCTCAAGTAATTTAGAAAATTGCCGAAACGGGCATCCGAACAACCAGGAAAGCGTTGCCGACGGTACTGGGCAACAATGAACAGATCACCCCTGCGCTAAGGCCGAGCGAAAGCGTGGCACGCATTCTCAGCCAATGTTTGCGTGGCCGCTTTACACGACGCGAAAGAATGGCTTCAGGGGCTAAAGCCCTTTTGACGTTGTGACGCTTACGGCGAGGTTAAAACCCCGCCCTTCCGTTTTTTCTGTGAACGAATCAATTGCGTGCCTTATGGCTGCGGCGGATCAAGAAAAGCTCGTCAACACTTTGCTGCTCGCGCCGGGCCTGCTCGCGCAGATATACGGAAAGCTGTCGCTCCCGAAGATTGGATAGAATCTCGCGCTGCTGACGCGCCTCCGTGTATCGGATTTGCTGTTTTTTCCTGGCCTGTTCGAGTTCGCGAAGCTTCGTCAACATCTCTGCGCGGCGTTGCTGACCGGCGGCTTCACTGAGTGCCGCCAGGTGGAGTTCAGCGCCGGAGATTCCGGCGGCTGCCTGTTCGAGAAGATCGCGCCGCCTCTCTTGGATTTCACCATCCAGCGATTCAATCTCGATCCGCAGTTGGATCGCCTGTGCAGCAATGATTCGAAGGCGCTGCAACTCGGCTTTTTCCACGCTTTCGCGCAGTCGTAACAGGGCTCTCAGCGAGAAGTGAAATGCCATCGATCTTATCCTGGCAGAGCGAGCAGAACCTGAATCGCCTGGTCGATTGCGGTGCGGTCATCTTTTCTCTGCTGGAGAAACGTCGTGATTTCCGGCAGCGCCGCTACCGCCTGGTCCAACGTGGGGTCGGCGCCTTTTTGGTATGCTCCGACGCGGATGAGGTCTTCGGACGCAGCGTACGACGCAAGCAAAGTTCGAAGGCGGCGCGCTTTTGTAAGATGCTCCGGCTTGCACACGGCGGGCATCAACCTGCTGAGGCTGTCCAGCACTGAAATTGGCGGGTAGTGTCCCTGTGCACTCAGGCGGCGGTCGAGAATGATGTGTCCATCAAGAATGGCGCGCACGGCATCGACCAATGGGTCTTGCTGATCGTCTCCTTCCATCAAGACCGTATAGAAGCCGGTGATACTGCCGGTGCCAAAATGCCCGGCGCGCTCAAGCAACTGTGCGAGGAGCGTGAAGACGGACGGCGTGTAGCCCTTCGCTGTCGGCGGCTCGCCAGCGGCCAATCCGATTTCTCGCTGCGCCATCGCGAAGCGCGTCAACGAGTCCACGACCAACAGAACGTGTTTGCCCTGTGCAGCAAAGTATTCAGCGACCGTCGTAGCCGCCAAAGCCGCGCGAATACGCGAGAGCGGCGGCTGGTCAGATGTTGATATCACGATTACGGATCGGGCGAGGCCTTCCTCGCCAATCGCTTCTTCAAGGAACTCTCGCGCTTCGCGGCCGCGCTCGCCGACAAGCGCCAATACCGTCATGTCGGCCGACGTGCCGCGGGTCATCATTCCGACGAGCGTGCTCTTGCCAACTCCGCTGCCGCCGAAGATGCCCATGCGCTGGCCGCGGCCGCAGGTCAGCATTCCGTCAATCGCACGGATTCCGCAGCCCAAGGGATCGCGAATCATCGCGCGCGCGAGTGGTAGGGGCGTATCGCCGCGGAGCGTCCAGTACTCGCGGGCGCTGTAGGGACCTTTGGAATCGAGAGGCTTTCCGGTGCCATCAATGACGCGCCCAAGAAGTCCCGGGCCGACGCGCAGCGACGGCTGCGTGCCGCGAGTCACGATGCGATCGCCGTAGCGGATTCCGATCGGGCGTTCGAGCGGCATGGAGAGGACGAGTTTGTCGCGAAAGCCCACGATTTCGCCCGCGAGAGTACGGCCGTCGGACGTGAGGATGGCGCAACCCTCGCCGACCGAGCAAAAAGGCCCTTCGGACTCGACGAGATAATCGACGACCTTCGTCACGCGGCCCATCCATCGAAATGTGGAGAATTCATCGAGCCGGCGGAAAAAAGGGGCGAGTGGGCCGGTCTGGGTCATTCATTCACCCGGGGCCGCTGTCCGAGCAAGTCGAGAAATCCTTGCTCGATTTCCTTGAGCTGGGTTTCGAAGCTGATGAGTGTGCTGCCGAGATCCGTTTCCAGGACGCAATATCCGAAGGCGAGTGATGAATCGCCGATCAGCTCGGGAGTGGGCCGGATGTCTTCGGCTCGAACAAAGTAGTCCCGCCAGAACCGGACTTCTTCCGGATTGGTGCGAAGACGGACCTTGGTTTCGCGATCCAAACTTTCTAGCGCGACGCGAACTACGCCGGTCAGCAGAAGCGGGTCCATTTGACTCTCGCGGTGCAAGATTTTGCGCGCGATGGACAACGCCAACTGAACGATTTCGCTTTCAACTTTTTCAAAGTAGGTTTCGCGCTGGCTCGTGAACTGACGCAATGCCTCGGAGACTTGGCCTCTTGCTTCCGCAAGAAGCTTCTCAAGCGGTGCGCGAGCTCGGGCCTCACCCTCGGCCAAACCCTTTTCATACGCGCGTTGTTCCGACTGTGGCCCGCTTGCGCGGTCTCCGTTGGTTTTTGCGGCATCCTGCAACGGGGCAGACGGCTTGCCCGGCCGGCTCGGATTCTCTCCAATCGCGGGCGCGTACAAGAATGGTTCGGCGGATTGGGTTACCGCCTCCTCGCCTCTCGGTGGTTCAGACGACATACGCTTCCTCTCCCTCGGTGTTCTTCAGAGTCATCTTTCCCTCGGACTCCAACTTTCGCGCCGCTGCGATGATTTCGGTTTGAGCCTGGGCAATATCCTTGGCACGCAGCGGGCCCAGTGCCTCCATATCCTCCTTCATCATCTCCACGGCACGGGAAGACATGCAGCCGAAGATGCGGTCTCGGAGTTTGTCGGAGGCGCTCTTGAGCGACGTTGCAAGCGTTTTTTTATCGACGTGAGACAGCAACTCGCGAAGACCTGCCTCCGGAACTTCGGCGAAGTCCTCGAATGTGAACATCTGATTGCGAATCGACAAGGCGAGGCTGTCGCTATCTTTTTCGATTGTTTCGAGGATGCTGGTCGTGACCTTGCCGTCAAGCCGATTTAAGAGATCCGCCACGGCCTTCACGCCGCCGTACGCGCGGCGATCCTGCTCGCCGAGCGATTGGAGCTTGCGGCAAAGCACACCGGATATTCTGTTCACAATCTCTGGAGAGAAATTGTGCATCTGGGCCAGGCGCTTGATCGACTGCGCGCGGACATCCTCGGGCAACACCATCAGGACAGCCTTGGCAACGTTTGGCCGCAGATGGGCGAGAATTAGAGCGATAGTTTGTGGATGCTCTTCCAGAAGAAACTTGGCCAATTGCCGCGGATCGGCTTTTTCGAGGGCTTCGAGGTTCTGCGTCGTATTTTCCCTGGCGCGAATCACGTTTTGAACCAAGGGGCGGGATCCTTCGTCGCCGAGCGTCTTAACGACGAGCCGCGCGGCATAATCAGGGCCTCCCTTCCCAACGGAAGCGGGCGACGCGGTCAAGCTGTGATATTCCTGCAATACCTCAGCAGCCATCTCGGGAGATATGTCGTCGAGTTCGGAAATCTCCTGTGCCAGCAAACGCAATTCGCCCTTTCCGAGATGTTTGCATATCTCGGTGGAGACGTCGTCGCCGAGTAAAGCCAGCAACACCGCCGCCTTTCGCGTGCCGCTCAGGGATGACCGAGGGCTAGCGCTCACGTTTGAACTCCGTCGCGCAACCAGCCCTGGACCGGCCGCGTCGCGCTGGCCGGATCAGTCTTCACTCTCGTGACAATTTGCTGCTTGAGCGCGTTTGCCCGTTGAAGCTGTGCCTGCGCCCCGGCGGCTCCGGAAAGCGTGGCCTGATCGCCCCCGTACAGTTCCGGAGAAGCCGACCCGCCTTCGGCGGCCAAGGCTCGCTCTCGTTCGGCGGGAGCACGCGCCCCGGCTGCTTCGATGGCTGTCAATACGCGGCTCTTGACCGGGTTGAGAATCAGGAAGTAGACGAGCACGAATAGAACAAATACAGCCGCGTAACGGAGCAAGCCGGTCCACCGTTCGGTCACGATGCGCACTCGGTCGGGAAGAGAAGGCGGCTCAATCTTTTCTATTTGCGGAGCACGAAAGGACACGTTCTGCACGGAAATTTGGTCGCCGCGGCCTCCATCCCATCCGATAGCCGCCTTCGAGAGGTCTTCGATTTGTTTCATTTCTTCGGGAGTTCGTTTGCGGCGCGCCTCGGAAGTTTTGCCGTTTTCATCCTTGGCCTCGACTACGTCATCAACCAGCACCGCAGCGGCGACGCGCTTGATCCTGCCCGCGGGCTCGAGCAAGTGGCGGACCGTGTGGCTCACTGCAAACGTCTTGCTCTCAGTGTGGATTCCCTGCGTCGTTTGATCGGTGTTGGTCTGATTTGCCGCTGCGCCGGATGGCGGGCTGTTGGGAGCGTTGCTCGCTGTTCCAGGTATGCCGGAAGGCTCCAATCCATCGGCGCTTTCGTGGGATATCTGAGACGTGAGCACCGCGCTTGCCGCCGGATCGTAGACATCCTGCGTGCTCTCGCCAGACGTCGGGTCGTATTCGATCGTCACGCTCGATTTCACGTGATCGGCGCCCACAATCGGCGTAAGCACTTGCACGACTCTTTCCGCCATCGTCGTTTCGAGATCCGCCATGGCGCCCGAGCCGTCCCCGGATTCATCGTGCGAACCGCCGGGCATTTGGCCGTCGGCGGTGATCACAGTGACGTTCTCAGGAGATAGGTCGTCCCAAGCGCTGGAGACAAGGTTCTTGACCGAGCCGGCGACTTGATCGGACATGCGCATGCCGCGGAGCTTCAGCAACACGGCCGCTTTCGCGGGACGCTCTCTTTCGGTGAAAAGAGAGTCGTGGGGCAGCACAAGGTGCACGCGGACCGCTTCCACTCCATTCATCGTCTGAATGGTGCGTTCGAGTTCGGTCTCGAGGGCGCGCTGGTAATTCACTTTTTCGGAAAAGTCGCTGCCGGACCAGTTGGGCTTGTCGAAGAGTTCGAAGCCCATCCGCCCGCTGCTGAGCGGTCCCTGCGAGGCGACATCGAGCCGCGCCTTATCGATCTGATCGGAAGGCACGAGCACAGTTGTGCCGTCACTTGAAACTTGAGAGTCGATATTTTGCGAAGCCAGCCGCTGGGTGAGAGCTTGGGCGTCAGCGGATGCCAGTCCGGTGTAGAGCGGCTTGTAGTCGGCTCCGCCGAGCAACCGGACGAAGATCCAGATCGTCGCGCCTACGAGAGCGACGCTGCCCACCAGCAGTGCGATCTGTGTGTTGGTAAGCCCTTTGACGAATGCCAAAATCTGTTTTTGGAACTTTTCCATGGATTTCGTCCGTTGGTGGTGAAACGATCCAATCGCTTCACCGATTTCTTGCCGCTACCTCTCTTCACAACCCCGATCCAGCCGCTCTGCCGCGCGAGCCGATCAACATCCTCGCAGCGCCCCTAAAAGGGAATTCGTGAAATTTCCTGATAGGCCGATACAATTTTGTTGCGAACCTGCAACATCAACTCGAAAGATAGGTTGGCCTTCTCGACCGCAATCATCGCCGAATGCACGTCTTGGCCGTCGCCGTTCAGCATGCCCGCGACTTGCGTGTCCGCCTGGGACTGGAGATCCTTGACCTGACCCACCGCGCTTCGAAGCGCGTCAAGGAACTCCGAACCACCTTTCTGCTCCGTGCCAATGGAGGATCCAAAATCCACATTGGGCTGAGGCAGTCCTTGGATTGGATTCGTCATACGCTTTCTCCTCCGCGCTCGTTACGACTTGATGATGTCGATCGATGCCTGGATCATGTTCTTCGTGCTCTGCACCGCTGACGCGTTGAGCTGATATGCGCGAGCCGCGCCCATCAGGTTGACCAGTTCCTCGACCGGATTGATGGCGGGATAGGAAACGTAGCCATCGGCGTCCGCGTCCGGATGGCCCGGTTCAAAGCGGCGAATCGGCGGCGCGCCGTCCTGCACGACGCGGTCAACTCGGACGCCTTCCGCATTCATGTCGGTGAACGACGCGAGCGTCATCGCGAAGCCGTGCGTCTGCATCGGGTGCGCGCCGAAGACGACGTGCATGCGCTTATACGGTCCACCATCGGCCGTATGCGTGCTTTCGGCATTCGCCATGTTGCTTGCGACGACTTCCGCGCGTTGGCGCTCCGCAAGAAGAGCAGAACCACTAATGTCCAGAACCTTGAATAGATTCATGATGCGCTACTCCCTTCATTAATCGCCATGCTTAGCGTCTTGAAATCGGATTTGAGCAGTTGTTCGGCGGCGCCGAATTGCAACTGCACCTCGGACAGCAGCATGCTCTCGCGGTCGATGCTCACGTTGTTGCCGTCCGGGCGCGCGATCAGACCTTGAACTTCGCGCACAACCGGCTCAGTCGTGTCCGCGGCATCGCCTTGAAGTGCCCGTTCGAGTTCGCCGTGAAAATCGATGTCGCGAGTTCGATATCCGGGCGTATCCACGTTGGCGATGTTGCTCGTGATGAGCGATTGCCGCATTGCCGCCAAATCGAGATAGCGGGCCAAGAGGTTCGTTCCGGGAGAGTCGAGGAAACTCATACCGCCTCCTTTGGGGCCAAGCCGTATTCGCGAATCTTATTTCGCACGGTGCGCAGGCTCACGCCCATCATCTCAGCGGTGCGTGTCCGGTTGCCGTTCGTGGCTTCCAGCGTCGCTTCGAGAAGTTGCCGCTCCATGTGTTGCAGCGTGACGCCTGGTTTCGGCCGGTCGCTCTGGGCCGGTGACTGCGCTCTGGCGACCGAACTGAACAGCTCGATGCCGAGAGTGGTGCTATGCGTCAGTGCCAGTCCTCGCCGAATGAAATTAGCCAGCTCTCGAACATTGCCCGGCCAATCGTATTCACGTAGAGCGACAGCCAGTTCCGTCGAAATCCGAAATTGCCCGCGGCGGGATTTCGATTCGTACTTGCGCACGAAATGTTCGGCGAGGTCCAAAATGTCTCCGCGCCGCTCACGCAGAGGAGGAATCGAAAACGGAATGACGTTCAGGCGGTAATAAAGATCCGAACGGAACAGCCCGGCTTCGATCTGTGAAACCAACGAGCGGTTCGTCGTGGCGATGACGCGTGCATCGAACGCCACAGGCCGCGTGTCGCCAAGCCGATCGACCTCGCGTTCTTGCAAAACGCGGAGAATCTTCGGCTGAAGGCTCAGCGGCATTTCGCCGATCTCATCCAACAGCAACGTGCCGCCGTCGGCTACCTGGAATTTTCCCGGCTTGGCTGTCGTTGCGCCCGTGAAAGCCCCTCGCACATGTCCGAAGAGCTCGCTCTCGAGCAGGTTTTCCGGAAACGCGGAGCAGTTCACAGCGACGAACGGTTTTGCGGCGCGAGGGCTGGCGCGATGAATTAGCCGTGCGAGCAACTCCTTGCCCGTCCCGCTTTCCGCTTCAATCAAGATATCCGCATCGGTTTGCGCCACATGCCTGGCCTTGGCGACCAAATCCCGAAACACGGGCGACTCCCCAACGAAGTCTGGCTCCTGCTGGCCAAACTCGTCGGGCGTGCGGCCTAGAATCCTTTGAGCGGTTTGCTCGAGTTGATCGAAGGAAACCGGCTTCATGATGTAATCGCACGCGCCTTCGCGCATGGCGGTCACCGCTTCGGGCACGTTGCCGTACGCCGTTAGAAAAATCACGGCCGTTTCCGGCGACACCTGACGAACACCTTGCAGAACGGCCAAGCCGTCTCCGTCCCCCATGCGCATGTCCGTGACGACGAGACCGCACGGCGCGTGGCGGAATTTCGCAAGGGCGTCCGCGACTCCGGTCGCCGTCGTCACCTGCCAGCCGCTGCGCCGGAAATTGGCGTCGAGTGCCCGGCACATTGAGGCTTCGTCATCTACGACTAACACGTGACTCATTCAGTCCCTCCCGATAGAAGCAAGAAAATCGAAAACGTGGTTCCGTGCTGCGTGCTGCTTTCCACGCAGATGCTTCCGCCGTGTTGCTCGATCACTTTCCGGCATACCGACAGGCCCAATCCTGGGCTTCCTGCTTTGGTCGTAAATCCCGGTTCGAAAATCTTGTCCAGATGTGCAGATTCAATCCCGCACCCTTGATCCGCGAAATCGAGCCGGACGGTCGGCTCTAGGGAGTTTTCAGCCCATCCGACGCGAATCGTCAATGTGCCTTCTTGTTTCATCGCATGAAAGGCGTTGACGGCGAGATTGAAGAAGACCTGCTGCAATCGCTGGGCGTCGGCAAGAACTTCAACATCCTCGATGGAGTTGTGAATTGCGATTTCCAACCCGCGCTGGCGTGCGAGCGGCCCCAGGAATCCCGCCGTCTCGCACAAAAGGCGGTCGATATTGGTGGGGAGAAGCTCTTCGCGAGGCTGACTGTGAAACTGAAGGACGTTGTTGACCGTCGCTGAGAGCAAGCGCAATCCCGCTTGAAGGTGAGTCACCCACTCGCGCGATTCCGAAACCTGGGTTGTGGCGTCGGCGAGCAAACCCGCGAACAATTCCATGCTCGCTAGCGGATTGCGAATCTCGTGCGCAAGTACGGTGGCGATTTCAGCCAATGCGTGGGCGCGGCGAGCCGCCTCTCGCTCTGCCGCCAGCCGCTTTTGATCGCTGATGTCGCGAATGATCCAGATCGTTTGCGACTGATCGTCCGTCGAGTCTTCCACTTGGGCGCCGGAAATTCCGATGGTCCGGCCCCCGGTTGGCGACTCGAACTCCCATTCCTGCTCGGTGGAAAAGCTAGCGGGCGTGGCAGCAGAAAGCAGATCTCTCAGCTGTGACGGGCACTCGACGTCTTTTCCTGGCGTCCACGTAGTGTCGAGATGAAGCAGTCGACGCGCTTCGGGGTTCACCATCCGCGGCAGGCGGTGAGAATTTGTTACGACCACGCCGCAGGGCAGGCCCTCGAGGACTCGAGTCAGAAAAGCGCGAACCCTGGAGTTCTCTTCGACCTTGCGAGAAAGCTCCGCGTTGGCGGACTCGAGTTCCTGGCGAAGACGCGCTACCTCACTCTGGAGCTGAGCGTAGGACTTTTCGAGCGATCCGGCCACGCGCGTAAACGTCCGGAACGCATGAGCCAGCGACTTGCGATCGGCAGCACGATCAGCCGCTTGCTTTGCGGGCAGGCGATTTTGCCGGGCGATAGGCAATTTAGGCATCCCGGCGCGTACTGTGCACGGAGGATGCCAAGACGAGCGCTGAATTCTTAGATTTCTCTAAAGTGTACCGGGTCGTCAGTGCGGCTGAAATGCTCGACGTGGAGGTTTGCTTCCTCGCCGGCCATAATAAAGGCGCGCTCGACCGCGTGTTGAAGTTCACGCACGTTGCCGGGCCACTGGGCCTGGCGCAAGAACGCCACGGAAGAAGCGGAGAGTTTTTTGGGAGGCACGCTGGCCCTCCGGCACAAATCGGCCAAGAAGCGCTCCGCCAACAGGCCGATGTCTTCCGTCCGCTCGCGCAACGGCGGGAGTTCGATCGGGAAGACCGCGATACGGTAATAAAGATCCTGGCGAAACAGTTTTTGTTTGACATAATCCAGCAGCTTTACGTTCGTGGCGCAAATCACGCGAACATCGACGCGAAAGACTTCGGAGCTTCCAAGCCGCTGCACCTCGCCGTCTTGGAGGAACCGCAATAATTTCGCCTGCATGCTCAAAGGCAGATCGCCGATTTCGTCCAGGAAGAGCGTTCCTTCGTGAGCCATGTGAATCCGTCCGACTCGCGTTTGCACGGCGCCGGTGAAGGCCCCGCGCGCGTGTCCGAACAGCTCGGCTTCGAGCAACGATTCGGGAATTGCCGCCGAGTTCACGACGACAAATGGGCCGCGAGAGCGCGAGCTGACCTCATGAATCGCCCGTGCCACCAGCTCTTTTCCCGTGCCCGTCTCGCCTGTGATGAGCACGCTCGTGTCGCGAGGTGCGACCAATTGCGCCAGTCGATACACCTGCTGCATCACGCGCGTCTTGCCAACCATTCCGGGAAGCGGGCTTGAATGATCGACCGGCGTTTCGACGATGGTCGGCTTGGGCGGTGCAATTCTTTTCGGGAAGGACGCGCCGGAAAGTTCCGCGGACAGCTTTTCCGCTCCAGCTTGAGAGTCAACGACACGAACATCCAAACCGGCAAACCGGCGCCGAGCCATGTGAGCGATCTCCTGCGAGTCCAAATCCGGCAGGTGACGGTCGAGCACAAGTACGTCGAAAGGTATGGACTCGAGTTTGGAGAGAGCATGAGCGCCGCTCGATGCTTCCTCGACGCACTCATGCGCGTCGATGGCAGATGCGGTGAACAGCTTTCGAAAAAGAGGATCAGGACTGGCGACCAAGAGTCTGACTTGCTCCGACTTGGCGACTGGGACCGCGCCGGTTGACATGAATTTTCTTCCTCCCCGAAATACGCGCAGGAATTCATTGTTTTCTGCGACACGCTTGTCTATCACAAGTCGCCTCATTGACTATGTGACTCTCATCATGATCTTAAGGCCGGTGTCGCGAACAAGTTAACGGCGATGAAGATCGGCACTCCGTTTCGTGCCGTGCGGCGTTGATTTTGCGCCGTGTGTTTCAACGAACGAATGTTCGAATCTGCTTTGCGCGCCGCGCAACATCGCAAAATGGCACTAAACACGCGCTAGTCGAAAGTTCATGAATGCCTTGTGATCGATAGGATATGCAAGGTGGCGCTTAGGAAACCAAGCAACAATACAGAAACCGTCCCAGCAGACGTGGTGTTTCGACAGAATTCAACCTGTATTTCTACGGGTGGGTGTGCGTCATCCGAGTTTAAGAGAACGCTAATCTACGGCGCGGGGGGCGGATGCGAATACTGATTCTTGAAAACGACTCATTGTTGGCGGACCTCATCGGGCGGCGTTTGCAAAACGATGGTTGTGACGTCGATGTCGCAGCCGATGCCTCCGAAGCGCAGAGCTGGGTGGGTGGCCGAACCTACGAGCTTGTGATTTTAGATATGGGCTTGCGTCAAGAGGGGCGCATGGACATGCTTCGGCAGATCCGCGTGACAAGGCCCGACATGCTGATCATGGCGCTGAGCAGCAGCGCGGACACGGACGAACGGGTCCGTTGCATGGAGGCCGGCGCGGACGATTTCATGACGAAGCCCCTTTCTCTCGCGGAGCTTTCCGCGCGGGTTCGAGCGCTGTTGCGCCGGATCAGCGGTCCGGCGAAGGTTTTGTTGCAGGTGGAAGACCTTGAACTGGATCGAATCGAACACACGGTTCGGCGGGGCGGCAACACGATCGACCTCACGCAAAAGGAATTCGTGCTGCTCGATTTCTTGATGCAGCGTCCTCTACAACCCGTGCCCCGAAATGTGATCGTCGAACAAGCATGGAAACTGAGTCCGGGCTCGATCACCAATGTCGTCGACGTTTACATCAATTATTTGAGGAAGAAGATAGACTTCGGTTTCGATCGGCCTCTCATTCACACGATCCGTGGTGTGGGATATCAGATCGGCGGCGGATGAGTTCTTAGCTGCCTTTACTCTAGCCGCGCAGACTGTCGCGGCGCTTCTCAGTGCATTCACCGTGTCATGGAATTCCTCATTCGGTGTTACCCCCTCCTTCTCCGCCTTAAAACTGACGGTCATTATTAAGTAGGGCGGAGCCGCCTAAGAAACCGCCAATATTTGCAGCCGTTCGAGCGGCACGGCCTTCATTCACTCGAGCGGCCACTTCCAGGAGCACTGCGATGAGACCAACGAATGGCTCTTTTTTTGAACCGTATCAGACGCCCGGCATCCGGGGCACGCCCGTGCTATGTGTAACAAAACTCTCTGATTTGTGAGCCCAAACGCTCAAGTTGGCCCTGACTTCAGCCGATAGTAGGGAAAACAGTAGGCGGCTCGTTTGATCTGGGTTGTGTGTTGAGTTTGGCGTCTGACACAAAACGTCAGCCCACGCGCACACCGCTTTTCATGCGGAGTCGCGGATACCGGACCTGAACATGGGGGCGAACGATGAGCAGCGGGTCCGCTGGCATTTGGATGGAGCCATGAAAAAGGCTGGTGTGTTGCTTTCGATCTTGGGATCGATCGCCCTGCTCAACGGCTGCGGCGACACGCGCTCGCTGACGCTTGAAGGGCCTCTCACTATTTCCACGACCGTCGCACCGGGTGGAATTACGGGCTCCCCATACAATCTGCCGCTTTCCGCGGCTGGAGGCCGACCACCTTACACGTGGTCTGTGAGTTCGGGAGCTCTTCCAAGCGGCTTGCAGGTCAACTCGAAAAGTGGCGACATCGCGGGAACCCCGAGCGCCGCAGGATCCAGCAACTTCACGATCGAGGTTTCCGATACGTCCGAGCCGCCCCAGGTGGCTTCGCAAGCGTACACGCTTGCCGTCACTGCTCCTCTCGCAATCGCTACCGTTTCACTTCCGGGCGGTGTGAATGGCATTGCCTATGGCGCTGCGTTGGCCGCGACGGGCGGGACGTCTCCTCTCACTTGGTCGGTGATTTCTGGTGCGCTACCTTCCGGGTTGAGTCTCAACACCAGCACCGGAGCGCTCGGCGGAACTCCGAGCGCAAACGGCACGTCGAACTTTACGCTTCAAGTATCAGACTCGTCGGTTCCCAAGCTGACAGCCAGCCGAGCATTCACGATTACGGTAAACTCCGAGCTGTCCTTCACGCCCTCACCGTTTCCGAACGGCATAATTGGCGTTGCCTACAGCGCGACCCCTTCACTTTCCGGCGGAGTTTCACCGTACACGTGGAGCGTGGTCAGTGGGAGCTTGCCCACCAGCCTTTCACTGAATTCCGCCAATGGGGCGATCACCGGCACGCCGTCCGCGACCGGGAGCTTCGGCTTCGGTCTGCAAGTAACGGATTCGTCGAGTCCGCCGCAGACATCAAAACTTTTCAGCGGCATCGTTATCAACGCTGCGCTTGTTGTGACGACGACATCGATGGCGTCAGTCGCGGACGGATCGCCCTACAGCGCGACCCTGGACGCATCTGGCGGAACGTCTCCTTTTTCGTGGACCATCACGACGGGAGCATTGCCCGATGGCTTGAGTCTCGATCCTTCCGGAGTGATTTCCGGCACGCCGACAACAGCGGGCACAGCCAACTTCACGGTGCAAGCGACGGATACGAGCTATCCGCCTCAAACTGCCTCGGCGCCCCTCTCGATCGACGTGACGCCCGCGGGGCAAAACAATTCGCACTTCAGCGGCAGCTACGGTTTTCTGCTCCAGGGATTTGATTCAAGCGGTCCTGTGGCGATTGCCGGAAGCATCGACGCCGATGGAGCGGGCACGATCACAGCCGGCGTCCTCGATATCAACCGCTCAGCCGGCGTGCAGGCCAACGTGGCAATCGATTCCGGGACATTCTCGATCGATGCCGACAACCGCGGCATTGTGACGATCACGTCGGCGCTCGGAACGCAGACACTCCAAGTCGCGCTGAACTCAACTGGCTCGTTGGCGCACTTTATCGAGTTCGACGCGTTCGGTCCCAGCGTCATCCGCGGAAACGGCGTGATGAAGCGGCGCGATGCCAAAGCTTTCTCGGCATCGGCGTTAGACGGCAGCTACGCCTTCGGCTTGTCAGGTTCCACGTCTACCGGTACCCGTTCGGCCATGATTGGGGCCTTCACAACGGATGGAGCGGGCGGCGTCACGAGCGGTCTCGTCGATCGCAACTCATCCGGCGCCGTGGTTCGCGAAGCATCAGTGCTGAACACATCGAACTACAGTGTCGACGCCAACGGCCGCGGCACACTCAAGCTCGACATCGCAAATGCCGGCAGCATCTCCGGCGAGGTCTACGTGGTCTCAGCCCACGAACTGTTCTTCGTGAGAACGGACGCGTTCGATCGCAAGGACGATCTGTTGGCAGGCGAAATCCTGCAACAGTCGGGCAATCCATACGCGTTCTCTGCGTTGGCCGGTCCGGCCGTCCTTCACATGGAGGGCGCCTCTCCCGACGGTTCGACGCGCATTGCAGCAGGTCTCATGTCGGGCACTGGGGCAGGCGCGCTCGGCGGAAGGTACGACGCCAACGACGGTGGAATCATCCATTCCAACTCGGCTGCAACTGGCAACTATGCAGTCATCTCCGCATCCCTTGGCCGAGGCACGATGGAGTTTTCCGGCAACGATCTCGTCTTTTACCTGATTCAGCCGGCGACGGCGTTTGTCATGGACGCCTCGGGCACCGATGTTCGGATGGGCATGTTCGAGAGGCAGTCGCTCGACGCATCTACGATGGAATCGGTCGTCAGCAGTTTCGCCGAGGGTTCGGAAAGCAACACGAATGCGAGCGTGACGTTTGAATCCGGCGTTCTGAATATCGCTTTCACGAGCAGTTTGTCTGGGACGGCAGACACGAATTCCGCAGGCGACGCTCTGGTGCGGGCCAACAGGCTCAGCTCGCCTCTCTCGCCAGCAGCGAACGGACGCATCACTGCAAGTGATGGACAGATTTACTATGTTGTGTCGCCGACCAGACTGGTGAAGGCGGATTTACAGGCGGGCCACGCGAGCCCCCGGATTGTGATCGTCGATCAATAGAGGCGGATTCGCACGGTGAAGTGAACATCTGGTGCGCTGGTGAGACGGCATCGATTGTTCTGGGGTGAGGGACGCAACAGTTGCGGTGCAGTGCTCAGGTGCCCCAGGCCCATGCAAATAGTAAGGAGTGAGAAACGCATGAAAGTCCTGTTGTCGGAAAGTGATGCGATGCGTCGACAACTCACTGCATCCGCGCTGGAAGAACGCGGCCACCGAACGCTCGCTGTCAGCAGTTGGCGCGAAGCGCTGGAAGCATTTGACGTGGAGCGCTTCGATGTGGCGCTACTCGACGTACAGATGAACGGATGTGAAGTCATTCGCAAAGTCCGGGCCAGGGAGCATGGCAGGGACACACATGCGCTGATCATCGCTCTAATCGCGGCCGATCAGAAAGGCGAACGCGAGCGACTCATCGAACTCGGCGCAGACGATTGCATATCGAGTCCCGTGTGCATGCCCGAGCTTTTCGCCGCGCTCGACCGGGTAGAGGGCCGGAAAACCGAACCGACGGATACGATACCGACCGAGGCACGTCCGGAGTGCGCTTTAGATATCAAAGCAGCGCTTGAGCGCGTTGAGGGAGACCGTGATCTTCTCGATGAGCTGCTGGCGCTTTTTGCCGAGGAATGCCAGAGCAGCATCAAGGGAATTCGTGAAGCCTTCGACTCGCGCGATGCTCGCGTGCTCGAACGCCTGGCCCACACGGTGAAGGGATCGGCCGCGAATCTCGGCGCCAACGATCTATCGAAGGCCGCGTCCGCAGTCGAGAAAAAGGCGCGCGCGGGAGAGATGGATAACGTTGCGGAAGAGGTTGCAGCTCTCGAGCGGCAAGTCGAGCGGTTGATGCCCGAACTGGAGTCTCTCGTTCGAAAGGCAACACGTTGATGTGCCAATCGAAATTAGCGATTCAATTTTCACTCGTCGCAGCGCGGCTGCATGGCGGGTTTGCCAAGGCTAACTTTACTGATGAACGCCCACGCTAAATCCACGAGCAAGGTTCTCATCGCCGAGGATGATCCAATCTCGCGCCGCATGCTCCAGGCTTTCCTTGCGAAATCCGGCTACGAAGTGGTGGCCGTCGCAGATGGCCTGGAAGCTCTTCGGATGCTCGAGGGCGATAACGCACCGTCATTGGCCATTCTGGATTGGATGATGCCCGGCATGGAAGGCCCGGAGGTCTGCCAGAGGGTGCGCCAGATTCCTGACAGGCCGTACGTCTACATCCTGCTGCTCACCGCTCTGAACCAGAAGGGCGACCTGCTCCAGGGTCTTGAATCCGGCGCCGATGACTACTTGACGAAACCCTTCGATGCGCAAGAACTTCGCGCACGCCTCCGGGTGGGCCAGCGCATTTTGGATTTGCAAGAGAGCTTGATTGCGGCGCGCGACGAACTGCGTTTCCAGGCCACACACGACATTTTGACCGGCGTCTACAATCGCGGCGTGGTTCTCGAAGCCGTGCAGCGCGAGCGGTCCCGGCAAGTGCGCGCTGGCGGTTCTTTTGGCGTCATTCTGGCGGACCTCGATCATTTCAAGCAGGTCAACGATACGTACGGCCATCTCAGCGGTGACGCGGTGCTGAAGGAAGCCGCCAGGCGGATGGCGCATTGCGTCCGTTCCTACGACACGGTGGGGCGCTACGGCGGCGAGGAGTTCTTGATTTTAGTGCCCTCCGCTGACGCGTCGGGAGCGCTGGGCCTGGCGGAAAGAATCCGAGAAGCGCTGCGATCCTCCCCGGTCGAGACGGTCAGCGGCAGCGTGAGCATCACCGCCAGCTTTGGCGTCGCCGTGAGCACCGAGCGCGCTCCGCTCGAGGCTGAAGCGATGCTGCTCCATGCGGACGACGCGCTCTACCGCGCAAAAGAACGCGGCCGCGATCGAGCGGAGATGGCAACCGAGCCGCAGCTCACTGGCGAGTGTGTCACCAGCGTCGCCTCCACACCTAAATCGCGCTAACACCTATAATATGGTTATCGAGACAGCCTAGTTGAATCGCTGAATTCCTACTGCGTTTTACTGAGGCGACGGAAGTATTCGGCGACGGCATCCTCGTAGCCGGCGGGCACAGGCAAGGACTCGCTATTGCGCACCTCGCCTGATTGCTTGCCATCGACATCGCGCTGCAATTGCAACTCCAGTTTATCGATGTCGCCGAGCACCTGACCGTGAAGCTGTTCGATGATCGCGGGATTGCCGGGGAAGCGCCGCGGATCGAGGCGCTGCATTTCGAGAATCAATTCCTGAACCTGCCGTAGCGCCTCCGGGTCGCCCTGCACAGCCTGGCGGAGTTTGTCGAGCTGCGACACGCTGTCTTGATAATCCTGATACACGCGTTCGGGCGTGGTCGGGGCCGGACCTGGAGACACAGGCTGCGGCAGCGGCAAATTGTTGCCCGTATTCATTCCGCCGTAGACCGGGCCGCCTTGCTGATAGCCTCCGCCGTTGACGAAGTCTCCGACTCTGCCGTTCGCGCCGCCCGGCTGCTGGTTTCCTGAGGCGCCGCGGCCGCCGGAATTGCGATCCATAGCTTCGAGCCGGTTGCGGAGGCTCTCGACTTGATCGAGCGCGCTCTGGGAATCCTGGCCCTGCGATTGTCCGCTGCTGCCCATCGCTTGCCCCGCGTCGCGCACTTGCTGGCCGAGCCGTTGCAGATCGGACGCTATCTGCGATTCGCTGCCGTTGCGATCCGGGTTCACGCCGCGACGCAACCAGTCCGCACTCCTTTGCATGCGCGTATCGAGGTCGGACTCGTCCAACTGGCGCAGCGCATCGCGAAGTTTCGACGCGGCGGCGCGGTCGCCGGAAGAAAGATCGCGCACCGCGTCGCGCATCTGCTTTTCGAGACCTGACAAATCGTCGGCCAGTTGTTGCCGGTCATCGGCGAGCTTCGATGGGCTATCAGCATTTCCGGACGCCTGGCCGCCAGACAATTTGTGTATCCGGTCCGTCTGGCTGCGCTGTTCGCTCGCAAGGCGGTCCGCCTCGCCGGCCAGCGCATTCACGCGCCCGGAGTTTTGCTGATGCTGGGCGCCGCCCAGCATGTTCGTAGCCTCGCGAAGTTGCTCGGCGGCGCGCCGCGCATCGGCGCGGCCATGCGATTGAGAGGTAGCGCGCCTCATATCTTCATTGGCCTGGCGGAGCTGATTCAAAGCTTGCTGGACGCGCGCGTCAGATGAGCTCTGACTGCCTTGTGACTCGCTTGAAGACTGTCCGCCCGACGCGCTTGTCGACGCTTGATCGTTTCGCGCGAGCTGCTCGATCTGGCGCTGCAACTCTTCGGTATCGCGGCGCAGCATCTCCTGCTGCCAGCGCTGCTCGGGCGTCTGGCCGTTGTTGCTCTGCGAAGCCAGCTCCTCCTGGCGCCGCGCCAGTTCATCGAGTTTACGGAGCGCCTCGTCGATCGCTTCCGCGCGTTGATCCGCCGACTGAGCGGTCTGCGCGGTCTCGTACTGATTTTTCTGCGTGTCCAATTCGAGATCGAAAAGGCTTGCCAGGTCGCGTCCAGAGCTTCCGCTTCCGCCGCCACCACCCGAGTTGCCGAAGGCGACCTGAATTTGCCGGAACGTGGCTTCGGCGCGCAGCAGATTCTGAAGCGCCTTCTGCTCGTACGGAATCGCGTCCTTCCACTTCTGCTGCTGGAGCTTTTCAGATGCCGGACCCATTGCCGCGGCGGCGGCATTCATGTCGGTCTGGAAGCTCGTGAATTCCTCGTTCTGCCCGGTCAGGTCGCGCATTTGAAGCCGCCGGCGAGCGAGAGAGACTGGTCGCGGAGCTTGGACTGGACTCCGGAAAGAAACTTGGCGTTCTCGGCGGCTTTTTGCGCGGCGGCCCCATCGGCGCCGCCAAGCTGCTTCCAGGTTGCGCCGACGATTTCCTTCTCGCGCTGCGAAATTTCGTCGGGCGCGTTGCCGCCCGCTCCTCCTCCGCCACCGCCGCCGGATTCTTGCGATTGCGAGTACTCGCGCTCGAATGGCTCGGCTTGAATGAACAACATGTCAGTTTTGGATTCGGCGCGCGCGTCTTTCGCGCTGGCATAGAGGCTGACGATGTCGCCCGGCACGAGCTTGAAGTCTTCCAGATTGATCGTCGCCGATCCATCCGCTGTTTTCTCACCCTTTTGTTTCAGAAGGTTGATGGTCTGTTCGGTGCCGCCATTCACGGAATAGTGGAGAGCGAAATCGTTGAGGCCAAATGCGTCGTCGGCCTTCACCGCCACCGTGACCTCTTCAATCGGGCTCACCTGATAGTCATGACCCGGCCTCGAAATGACGACTTCGGGCGGATCGGCTTTGTCCGCTTCAACGAAGAAATCCTCCGAGATGCGGACGGGCTGCCCTTGATCGAGCGCGGCGACGTGATACGTGCCGTCCTTTTGCATCGGAATCACACCCTTGTAGAGATTGCCCGTGCCTCCCGAGAGCGAAATCTGGCGGTCATCATCGAGGACGAGAACGCCGCCCGGCAAAGGCCGGTCCGTCAAAATTTCGAGATTCGCTTCCGTGCCCTCGATGGCGCGCAGGTCGCCGCCGTGTTCGTCCACGGCCGGCTGCATGCCCGTCCAGGAAGGGAAGTGGTACGTAACGCGAACCTGCTTCACCGACGGCAGGTCGGTGACGCGAAGATTGAAATGGCGGGAATGGAGCGGGCCGGCTTCCACGTAATATTCGACACCCTCCGGCAGCCCGGCGAATACGAACTGAAATCCCGAACCGCCGGGTTGCGGCTGCATGGAGAGCTGCTCCCATTTGGAGGCACTGTCGTAACGCGCGTAGATGTGGACGGAGTCGGTCTGGATGCCGCGAGGCTGTGCAGTGACAAGCTGGTCCGCGTTGCGGCGCACCGTGGCGTCGCCCGGACTGACGCGAAGGTCGTAAAGCGGGGCCGCACCAGCGTTGCCCGCCCACAGGAGCGCAGCGCCATACCCGAGATATCCGGGGCCGGCCAGGATCATCCAGAGGAGAACTCCAAGCGAACCGAGGGCAACGCCGAGCGAGGTCAGAAGCCTGTTGTTCGGCACCACGACCTTCGGCTCGGTTTCGCGAGCCATCGCGAGTGTGTCGGCCGCCAGAAGTTCCGCGAACGGCTCGCTGGTTTCAGTGCCGCGCTCCGCGAGAGTCACGAGCCGCTGCTGGAATTGCGGGAAAGCTACCTCGGTCTCGGAGGCTACACGACGGCGATTAAGGCGCAGCAGCGGAAACGCGCAACCGAATGCGATCCCGCAAGCGAGAATGACAAAGAGGACAGCGCGGGCGCCGGTGAGGCTCGCCCCGGAAAACGCGAAGGCGTTCGTGATGAGGACGAGAGCGACGGTCGTGACGAGCGCCGATAACGCCACAATCGCAGCGCCGCGGAGGAGCGCGCGAAGCCGCAGCCGCCGCTCCAACTGCTCAATATACTCGTTGAGCTGTTCGCGTGCGGTCATGGCTCTTCCGTCCGCTGAGTCAAGTAACGGGCCGCCAGAAAAGATTCGCCAAGCGCGGCCACAAGCACTAAAAGCATAGCGTACCACCACAGGCCATACGGTTTCGCGGTCTCCCGCGACTCGCCCGCCACCGAAAATTGCTGCGAGTCAGCTCCGGTCTTTCCGCGCCATAGCGCGAGAACATCGTCGTCGATGAGCGCGAGATTGGATTCGCGGCGATCAGCATTGACGCCGACCAGTTCCTCGCGGCCATTCGCCAGGCGAACTTCGTAAAAACCCGCGCTGGTCAACTGAAAAGACTGCGCGGATGTTGCCTCCTGGAGCGACAGCGGCCGATGACCCGCTGGATCGATGACCTCGACGCTGACGGCTTGCTCCTTGGTAGTGCGCAACTCCAAAAAAGAATCCACCAACCGGAAGCCCGCGCGATCTTCCGTGCCGGAGAGGTAGCGAGCCGTCTGTTTGACGAAGGGAACGAAGACCGGCTGGATGGGAAGATTGTTGGTCAGATTATCCAAGCCCGACGCAAAGAGCAGCGCGTGCCCTTCTCCGATGGATTTATCCAGGAGAAGCGGCGTCTGGTCGGTGAGCTTCGCGATGACGCGTGAGTTCGCGGGATCGACCGACACTGCGTAATAGAATTTGACTCCCGCCCAACTTTCACTGCTTTGCAGCGAGGGATGGGAGGAGTCGGCCTCACCCACGGTGAGGAAGCGCTCGCCATCCCGCGCGTAGTCGTGAGCCGCGAGGATACTTTCGCCGAACACCGGGACATGCGCGCGGCGGGCCGCGGACGTTCCCGCCGCGATCAAAATGCTGCCGCCTCCTCGAACGTAACGGAGCAGATCATTTTCGGATTGGGCGGGCAACGAGATCACATCCGAGAGGACCACGAATGCGTACTTGGAATAATCGATCCCCGGCAGGCGCTCCACCGTGACTGGATCGAGCGTGAAGGACGCCTCGGCAGCGGAAGCCAGCGCCGCGCCAAAGAACAGTGGAGAGTGCGAGTCCGATGATTCGTGGACGAACAGAACGTGCTGGGGGTCCGATCGCTCGACGGCGAACAGATATGAATCATCGGCAGGCAAAGAATCGGCCGAATCAATCCTCACCTCGCAGCGGCTGAAACCATACGGCACGTTCAGCGATTGAAACTCCACGCTGGTGCGCTCATCGGCGGGCACTTCGACCTTGCGGCTATCGATTGTTTTTCCGTTGACGACGAGCGAGACGGTGCGTGTGGCCGCCGGAGTCTCGTAGCCCGCGACGACGGCGTCTACGCGCGCTTTCTTGGGATCCCACACCTGGCTCGGCGCGTTGACGCTTTCCACGGCCCAATTCGGCTGCGCGGCTTTTGCCACTGGGTGAAGCACAAGAGTGACGCCGGGCGGTAGCGCCATTTCCGAAAAACCAGAGGGCATATTCGACTTCTGCATGTCGCTGAAAAGATGCAGCTCGATGGGGACGCGCGTATTCTCGCGCATCGAGCGGGTGGCGCGCGCGAGTTCGCCGAAGCTGCCGAGCGAGTCGCCGGGCTGGATGCTTTCAACGGCGGTGTGCAATGCGGACGCGTCCTGGATCGGCTGTGTCAGCACGTCCACCTGCGAGCCAAGCGCAGCGATTTGCGCGCGGTCCGACGGCGCCCGCGAATTCAAAACCGAGATCGCTTCGCGCTTCGCGTCGGCCAGGCGCGAACCGGCGCGCATGCTGAAGGAATTGTCGATCACAAGAAACAGCAGCTTGTCGCCCGACGCGTTCGCTCCCGTGCGCCTCACATACGGATTCGCAAAAGCGAGCGCCAGCAGCGCCAGCAGAGCGAGCCGCAACGACAACAAGAGCAGGTAGCGAAGCCGGCGATGGCGGACCGAGCTCTGCGTGCGCCGCTCGAAAAACATCAACGAACTAAACGAGCGCGGCGTGGTCGTGTGCCGGCGGAGCAGATGAAGGTACAGCGGCAAACCCATCGCTGCCGCGCCGGCCAGAAACCAGGGAGCCAGGAACCCCATCTAGTTTCTCCCCTGCCGAATCGAGAGGTATTCCCTCAACGCACCGTCGAGCGGCTGGTCCGTCGCGAGCAGGAAGTAGTCCATTCCCGCGCCTCGCGCCAAATCGCGCAGCGCGGCGATATGCTGCTGGATTTTCTGGCGATAGTCGTTGCGCACGTACTCGGGCGTGATTTCCATCTCCTCACGCGTCTCGAGATCGACAAAAACCGCGGGTTCGCCAAGGTCGGGCCGGATTTCCTGCGGATCGAGCACGTGGAAGAGCACGATTTCGTTTCCGTGAAAACGGAGGGGCTCAATCGTCCGGATGATCCGCTCCGGCGGCTCGTAGAAATCCGAAATGATAAGGACCACGCCCCGGCGTCGCAGGAATTCCTGAAAATGTCGAAGCGGCTTCGCGAAATCCGTTCTAGCGCGCGGTTCGGCGAGCTCCAGTCCGTGTAGAAGGCGATTGATTTGCCCCTGGCGCGTGGAGGGCCGAATGTAGTTGCGCACCTCATCGTCGAACACAATCAGGCCCGCGGCGTCGCGCTGATTGTGAATCGCCAGATAGAACAGGGAAGCTGCGGCATAGCGCGCGTAGTCCATTTTGGTGATTTTGTGCGATGTAAAATTCATGGAATTGCTGGCGTCGAGGAGAACCGTGAGCAGGCTGTTGGTTTCGCCCCGATACCTTTTCAAGTAGGCGCGCTCGGTGCGGGCGAAAACATTCCAGTCGACATGGCGGAGATCGTCGCCGGGCGAATAGGCGCGGTACTCGGCAAACTCCTGGCTGAAACCGAAATCCGGCGATCGGTGCAGGCCCGCGACGAATCCATCGACAACCGTCTTGGCGATGAGATCGAGGCTCGATATTTCAGCCAAAACCGATGGATCGAGAAAGCGCTGCACGATCAGGCCCCTTTCGGAGGAGGCATGTGTTCGAGAAGGCGCCGCAGGATTTCGTCCGAATCGACGCGGTCGGACTCCGCGTGGAAGTTGAGCAGGATGCGGTGGCGCAGGACCGGCGCGGCGAGCGAAGTGATGTCTTCGTATGTGACATGGTAACGGCGGCGCGAAAGCGCGCGGGCCTTCGCGGCCAGCACGATGAATTGCGCGGCGCGCACGCTCGCGCCGTAGTTCACATATTTCTTCACGATGTCGGGCGCTTCGGCGTTTTTCGGACGCGTGGCCCGAACCAGATTCACCACGTATTTCGCGAGCGATTCGGCGATCGGCACCATGCGAACCAGTTCCTGGAAGTCGAGAATCTCCTGCGCGTTCGTGACAGCCTTTACTTGCGGGACGCGCGTCGTCGTCGTGAGGTCCACGACTTTCACTTCGTCCTCGGCGTTCAGGTAGTCGAGGATCGTGTTAAACAGGAACCGGTCGAGCTGCGCCTCCGGCAGCGGATAGGTTCCTTCGAGCTCGATCGGATTCTGCGTGGCCAGCACGAAGAAGGGCAACGGCAGCTTGTAGTGGTTTCCGCGGACGGTGCAGGAGAGTTCCTGCATCGCTTCGAGCAGCGCGGATTGCGTTTTGGGTGGAGTACGGTTGATTTCGTCCGCCAGCAGGACGTTGCCGAAGATTGGCCCCGGCACAAATGTCCAGCGGCGCCCGCCCGTGCCCGGATCTTCCTCGATGATGTCCGTACCCGTGATGTCCGAGGGCATCAAGTCCGGCGTGAATTGAATCCGGCGAAAAACCAGGCCAAGGGTTTGAGAAATCGTGCGCACCATGAGCGTTTTCGCCGTGCCGGGAAGGCCCGTGATCAAGCAGTGGCCGCCGACGAACAGCCCGATCAGAAGCTGATCCAGCACTTCGTCCTGGCCGACGATGACCTCGCGAACCTGTGCGAGGATGCCGTCGCGCACCGATTGGAAACGCGACACGCGCTTCTGCAGTTCCGCAGACTCCAGTTTTACTTCTGTGGGTGTGGCCATCCGTCATTTCCCCTTTTTGGAGTCTTCGAGTTGCAACAGCAGTTTCTGAGCCGGGCGGTAATCCGGCGCCGTCTCCAGGGCTTGCACGACGTTTTCCTCGGCCTTGTCCGCTTGGCCGGCGGCGAAATACGCTAGGGCCAAGTCGAATTGAGCCGAGGCCTTATCGAGAGGCTGCATCGCCACGACGGCTCCGTACTCGCGGATCGCGCCGGCGTAGTTTTTCTGCGCGAGCCACAACTCCCCTAGATGCCGGTGAAGCTGCTCATCGTTGACTGGATAAATATAGTTGATCCGGTCCAGCGTTGCCGCTGCTTCCTGCGGATTCCCCGCATCCTCTTCTAGAGATGCCAATTTCTTGAGGGTCGCAGGGCTATGCCCGCCGATTTTTTCGTAGTCGGTGAGCGCCGCGGTGGCCGCCTGCTTGTTGCCCTTTGCCAAGTACGCCTCCGCTAGGAATTCGTAAACGTTCGCATCATATATGTAATCGGGATACAGCCGGCGAGCTTCCTCTCCCTCCCGGATAACGTCGTCGTATTCGCGATTCTTGGCATGCATTGCCACATCCTTCAGCAGCGCGCGCCACTCATCGAAGCTCGCAGCTTCCTTGCCTACATCTTTATCGAGCCAAGCGAGGAATTGCCGGTCAAATTCCTCGGGCGTCATGCCGAGATCATGTTGGATGACGCCGGATGTAGTTTCGACTTTCGCAAACGAGTGCACCATGTCGAGCAGTTTGTCCGCACCCCAACGCCCCTGGATGTAGTCGCAAATCCGCCCAGCCTGATAGTACGAGACGATCACTTGCGCCTCGTATTCGGGCCGAACGAAGCCGCGGTCGAGTTCCACCACCGGCAGCAATTTTTTGTCGCGAATCGCAACCAAGACGTCCGGAGTAATTCGGTCGCCCCATTCCGGCGACGCCTGCGTTTCCTCGTGCACGGCAAGGCCCTCGGTGAACCAACGCGGCACGCGATGATTCGTCGCCGTCAGAATGAATACGTGGCTCATTTCGTGCCACAGCGTGCTCGCCCAATTGAAGTCTCCGGGCTTGCGGCCGGAAGGACTGTCCATGGCGAGCACCTCGCCGAAAGTGACGCCAAGAGCGCCCAGCCCCGGCATGCCCATCGTGCGCACGGCGAAATCTTCGTGGTCGGCGTACACCTCCACTTGCACGGGGCCGGAGAGCTTCATTTTGTATTTCTTCTCGTACATCGCCATCGCGCGCTCGATCTCGGTTTCGAAATAGGAGTAGAGGAGCGCGGCTTCCTTCTTTTGAAGCTTCAGGATCGAATTGTCATTCCTGAAGACCACAAAGTTCTTGTAACTATCGAGCAGGCGGAGAGTGTTTACGGTGGCAGCGTCGCGGTAGCCATTGTCGTAACACATTTGGAGCTGGCGGCGCGGCTCGTCCTCTTGGCCCAGGCGCATTAAATTGATGCCGAGTTCGGAGCGCGCGGACCAGAGCTGCGGATCGGCTTCGATCGCTTTGCCGTAATATGCCACACCGTCGTCGTATCTTCGATTGAGCACGAGATGATGCGCCACGAGGGCGTAGCCCTCACCGTAGGTCGGATTCACCGCGCGGATTTTGTCGAGCCATGCATCGGGAGACCGGTCCGCAAGGAGTTCGACGGCAGCGTGAATCGCCATCGCGTCCAGCGCTTCTCCCGACAACTCGATCGCCTCATCCGCCTGATGCACGGCCTCCTTCGTGTCCGAATCCTCCAAGGCAAGATCGGCCATCAGTTCGTGCGCTTCGACCAGTTTGGGATCGAGTTCCAGCGCCTTTGCGTCCCATTCGATCGCTTTGTTGTCGAATCCGTCGGCGCTCACGAGCGCGAGGCCGAGATAGGCCTGCGAATTTTTCGGATCCCTCGCGAGAGCTTCTTTGAAGAGATTCTCGGCATCCGTATTGTTGAATCGCTCGTGCAGCAGGCGGCCCCAGCGAACGCGGTACATCGCATTGCCATCGGATTGCGCGACGGCCGCACGAAACTGTTCGTTAGCCTCCTGATACATTTCGAGGCCCCAGTAGCCTTCGGCGCGGAGATAGGGATTGTGCTCTCGCGTGAGCGTTTCGAAGCACGCCTTAGCTTCCGCGCGCCGTCCGTGCTTGCGGAGCGTCTGGCAATCGGTTGGCGTCTCGCCCCAAATAGCGCCCGAAACAGCGGCCAGCAGCGCGCACAGAATCGAGGCTCGGACTCCTAGCTTCACTTGTCCAATTCCTCCTCGACACGGGCCAGATCGAGCAGCGCGGATGTGAGCTGGTCTTTGTAGTCGTCCGCGGACATCGCCGCTTTTTGATACTTGAGCGTGTCGATTTTCTGCTCCAGCACTTCCTTTTTCGCAAGCAGCTCGCGTTTGGCTGGATC
The DNA here is from genome assembly GCA_963715685.1 of uncultured Acidobacteriota bacterium. Classification (GTDB taxonomy): domain Bacteria; phylum Acidobacteriota; class Terriglobia; order Acidiferrales; family UBA7541; genus Palsa-295. The sequence continues at coordinate 1,546,040 of OY970264.1, forward strand.
GGAGAATGCTTTCTGCGCTGCGCCGATGCGAATCAATGCGAAGTTCGAAAGGAACAATCCCTCGCCGCTTTCGGTCGAAGGCGCGCGCACGGCTTCGTTCTTGCCGGTATCTTCGAACACGGGATGCTCGGTTGCGAGGCGCTTTTGCGATTCGTAGAACGAAGCGGTCTTGCTGGCGGCATACTCGAATGCTTCGAGCGCGCTGATCGTTTCGTTCTTGTTCACGTCGGCCGTCGGATCGCGCAGCGCCTCGACCCAATAGCGCGCGAACACCGTCGCATTCTTCTCCGTGCCGCTCTTTGTGGCCGCGACGATGGCTCGCCCCGGTCTATCGAGAGCCGCAATCGACCCGCCACTCGCGCTGGTCGTGTTTACAATCAGTTGGCGCTTTGCCGGAATACGATCGCAGAGAGCGGCGAGCTCGGCGCCCGAAATGTCCGGACCCACGAGATTGAATTTGTATTCGATCCCATCGAACGAGCCGTGGCCAATCAGGATGAGCACGAAGTCGTCATCCGTTTTCGACTGGCTGGCAACCTGTTTCAGCGTTTCTTCGAGATGTGCGCGCGTGGCGCCCGGGCCGGTCAGCGTAACAACGTGAATGTCTCCGCCGGAAGCTTTTAGGATTCTGTCGAGGTCGTTTGCCGCCGCGGTAAAGCGCTGCTCGTAATCCGGCTCTCCGCCGAGGCCCGCGACGGTCACGCAATACGTGCTTGCTCGCGCGGGGAGAGCCAGTAACAGACAAGTCGCCGCGCATGCCGCCAGAAGCGCTGCTTTCATACGATCCCCCATCGGCGCCGCAGCAGCCATTCCGCGGAACGCAGCAGAATCAAGGTCAAGAAGACCAGTGGGAGATTCCACAACTCCTTCGTTTCGCGCACAGTGATGCCCGCTTCGGAGTAGGGAATCTGCTCCGCCAGTTTCGAGAGTTCTTCCGGGCGCCAGTATCGCCCGCCGGTCTGCGCGGCGAGTCTTTCGAGAAGATCGCGGTTTTGCCCGGTGTGGAAGTTTTCGGCGACGCCGTCCATTCGCTCGAAGCTCAGAGCGTCGCGCCCGATTTCTTGATCGCGTTTTTGGGCAATCACCTCGGCGATGTAGGAACCGGGCTTCTCGGCCGTCCAATCCGCCTGAAAAGTGCCCGGCTTGTCCGCGACCGGGGTCATATCGATCATCACTGTGGCGCCGTTCGGACCGATGACGCGCGCCTGCACCCGCGCATCGGTCGCGCGAGAATAGTCGGTGTCGCGCACGTCCGCCGAAAGTCGAACGTGCCCGTCGTCAAACAACATCTGGCTTGGCACGGAAGCAACGACTCGCCCCGGCGTATCCGAGACCAGCCAGCGCAGCAGTTGCTGCCAGAACATGTCGTGCGTCGTGTCGCCGAGCGGCTGGCTCATCTGCCAGCGCCAGGTTCCGGAAGTCGCGAGGATCGCCGTTCGTCCGCGCCCGTAATTTTCGGTGATGAGCATCGGAAATTTGCGGCTGCCGGCCACCATTTCAGCGAGCACGGCGGCGCCGGGCTTGGGAGTGCCCGCTTCCTGATAATCCATTAGATAGGGCAGTTTCTTCCAGCGTTGCACGTTGGATTGCGGATCATCGACGAGGCGGCAAATCAGGCTATCGGCGCCGACAGGAGTGAGTTCCGCAGTGGCCGCAGCGCGATGAAATGTATTCTTCTGGTTTGGGAGCGTTACCGGAAGCAGATCAACCAGGTTCGATCCGCCCCAAACGCCGTCGGCCAGCGACGAGCGCCCGCCGAGCCACAGCAGTCCGCCGCCGCGCTGGTCGACAAAGTCCTTCATCAGGTCCTGCTGAGCCGGCGTGAAATAGCCTGCTTCCACGGAACCGATGATGATCCCCTCGTAGCGAAAAAGATCCTCGGCTCGCGTGGGAAATCCGTCCGCGAGTTCCGTCGGATCGCTGATGCCCTGACGATAGATTTTGTTTTCCGTGGTGCGGAGCATCGAGACGACCTGGACAATTCGGTCATCGTCTTCAGCGCGCCGGATGAATTTATATTCCCAGCGAGGCTCGCCCTCGACATAAAGGATGCGCCGCTTGTCCGAATTGACGTTGATGAGGCGCGTGACGCTGTTGTTCAGCCGGTTCTGCTCGTCAGGCAGTGGATCGATGGAGAACGAGAGCGCCCTTGCTCCGGCCGCGCCGGAGTTGAATAGAAGATTCTCGGTCTGCATCTTGCCATCAGACGCCAATGTGATCTCGCGGGACGCGAGGACCTTGTCGCCGTCGCGGACACTCAGTGTGCCTTTCCGTCCCGCGTAGCCGCGCTGATGCAGGCTGACCGTCGCCGACAGCCGCGAGTCGGCGAGCGCTCGCGGCGGAACCACGGCGTCATCGAGCTCGATGTCCGGTGAAATATCCTCTTCGCCGAAGCCGACCGTGTGCACCGGGATGTGGCGGTTGCGAAGCGCGGAAATCGTGTCCAGATCGATTCCGCCGGAATTGTCCGATCCGTCGCTGAGCAGGACGACTGCGCCGATCGGCAAATCGCTGGTTTCGGCGGCGAGTTGCTTCAGGCTGTCTCCGATGTGCGTGGCGGGCGCCGCAGGGTCAGTGATTTCCTCCAGATTCGAGACGCGAGCCAAGCGGCTGTCAAATCGATACAGGCGTGTTTGGAATTTCTCCTGCAGTTGCGCCAAGGTGCCGTCCCGGAGCGCCTTCAGTGCCTGCTGCTCTCTGGTGGCGCCGTTCTCGGCGATTCTCATGCTGCGCGAATCATCCACGAGGACCGCGATGATATTCTGCTCGGGTTTCAACTCTGCGACTACGATTGCCGGCCGCCAAAGTAAAACGAGCAGGAGGGAAATGAGAAACCATTCGAGGAGCCAGATGGAGCCAGCCTGCCAGTTCTTCAGACTATGAGAAGTGCCTGTCAGACGCGAGTAGATTCGCCAAGCCAGCCCTGCCGCGGCTCCAAGAATCAGCAGGCACAAAATCCACTTTGGCCAGGCGCCGAGCAGGACGAATTCGCCCTTTGAGTAAACCGCGATTGGATATTTGAAAAAAAGTTCGAACATGATTAGCACAACCGCGAGCCCGATCGCGGCCCCAAGCCCGCCTGTTAGTGCGTCATGCCGTACATGATGTAGTCGAGGCCCACGCGAAACGCCATGGATGCGAAGCGCTCGGGATATTCCGGCATGTCAGCCCATTCCCACGCGTCTCCGAGATGCATGTTGTGGCAGATCGCCACCATGATGCGTCCTTTATCGTCTCGAATGGCGCGCCACTTGGGAACGTACCCGTCTTTCTCGTACGTTCTGCCCGTCGCCACGTACTGCTCGCCCGGCACCTGAAAGCGCGCGCCAATGTCATACAGGACGTGAAAAATCTCGTCGTTATCCTGAAGGTCTTCGATCGGCCGGTCCGGAAAAACCATTCTCATGCCGGTGAGAAACCTATCCCAATCGGCCGTCCCGTGAAAGTCGTCAACCATCAAAAAACCGCCCTTCAGAAGATACTCGCGCAGGCGTTTGGCTTCCGCGTCCGTGAACGTCCAGTTGGCCACTTGCACCGCATAAACCCACGGGTAGTCGAAGATTTTGTCGCTGTCCAGGTCAACGACTTGTTCCGTCGATCGAGCTTGAATCCGAGTGAGGCGCTTCAAAGCCATCAAGAACTGCCGGTCCGCTTTCGGATAGTCCCGAGACCAACTGGAACCGTAACCATAGCCGTACCCGAAACCGCCACCGCCGTATGCGTCGGTCCTAGCGGTGTATCGCAACCGGGACCAATAAAATTCCGCAGGCGCGCTGCTGTTCTCCGAAGAGTACCCCGGACTTTCCTGCTGGAACCACTGGGGTCCGCCAAACTGGAAGGCAACCACACTACTCGCTAAACCCAAGACGAGGAACACTACGCAGATGCGTCGAAGAGATCTCATAGATCCTTCCGCGCCCGACAGCGTAACAGATTGCGCTCTCGATCCTCAACATCGGCCGGCTGCGCAGCTGCTATTGTGTGAAGCAGAATCGCGGCCTTTCGTTGCTCGGCGGCCCCCTTGTCGCGCGAATGCGCCCGTGAGACGATTTCGCTTCTGAGGCTTTGTGAAGAGAAGAGATTTCATCGGCTTGGGCGGTGCAGCGTTGCTTTCCGCGGCCGTCGGAAGATCGGCGTCCGCGCAGAATCAGAATTCCATGCCCGCGCCTCCGCAAACCGCTCCCGTGGACAAGCCTCAAGAACCTCCGGCTGATTTCAATCTGCGCATTGCTCCGATTGCTCTTGAAATCGCCCCGAGCCGTTTTATCAGCACGATCGGATACAACGGCACTTCCCCTGGCCCGGTTTTGCGGATGCGGGAAGGCAAGCCGGTCGCAGTCGATGTAATCAACGATACGGACGCTTCAGAACTGGTGCATTGGCATGGACTCTTCGTTCCGTCGGAAGTCGATGGCGCGGAAGAGGAGGGCACGCCGATGGTGCCTCCGGGCGGCAGGCGCCGCTATCAGTTCACGCCGAAGCCCGCCGGAACACGTTGGTATCACTCGCACGCGATGGCTGGCGCCGATCTGCACCGCGGCACCTATACCGGACAATACGGCTTTCTCATGGTCGATTCCGGGGACGATCCGGGTCACTACGATCAGGAAGTTTTTCTCGCCTTGCGCGACTGGGAACCATTTTTCACGGATCAGCCGGAAAACGAAATGGCGGAGGGCAGCGCGTCCGGTCCGCAACCGGAAAAGCCCACGGTGTTCGACACGCGTCCCAACGGCCTCGAGGTCACCTCGCAACTTTTCTCGATCAATGACAAGGCTCTCGGAGCCGGAGAGCCTATTCGCGTCCGGGCGGGCCAGCGAATTCTGGTTCATGTGCTGAACGCGAGTGCGATCGAAAACCGCCAGATCGCGCTGCCGGGGCATCAGTTTCACGTCCTTGCGCTGGATGGAAATCGAGTGCCTTCGCCGCAATCGGTGGACGTGCTGGCGCTGGGGCCGGGTGAGCGGATCGATGCACATATCGACATGAACCAGCCCGGAGTCTGGGTACTGGGCTCCACGGACGACATGGTCCGCAACGCCGGTTTGGGAATCGTGATCGAGTACGAGAATCAGCACCGCGAGCCGCAATGGGTTGCGCCCTCAAAACCGACCTGGGACTACACGATCTTCGGCACCAGTGCCGTGCGGCCTGCTCCGGACCATACGATCGACATGGTGTTTGAAAAAATCCCGAGCGGCGACGGCCAATTCAACGTATGGCATGTGAACGGCAAGCCATATCCGCACGAGCGCGAGTTCGTGCTTCAGGAAGGGATGAAATACCGCCTGATCTTCCGGAATCGCACGGACGATTCGCATCCCGTGCACCTGCATCGCCATCTTTTCGAATTGGTCGACGTTAACGGAAAGCCCACCGCCGGGATCATGAAGGATACGGTCGTCGTCCCTCTCTATGGCCGGGTTACCGCCGACCTGGTGGCGGACCAGCCGGGACTAACGCTCTTTCACTGTCACATCCAGCAGCACATGGATTACGGCTTCAAGGCGCTGTTCCGCTACGCGTAGCCGGTTTCGAGACAGTTTCCCTTGACGAAGTCCGGCGGTTTCCGCAACAATCACGGCATAAGGTTCAGGCTTTATCGACGGCCTCTGAACTCAGGGTTTGGGCAAACAAGAACGACTGAGGCGCGTTCTAATAAGGATGAGGTAACTAGACATGGGAAAAATTGTGGCAGCAATGGCTACCGTTCACGCCCCGCAGCTCTTTGACCGGCCGCCTAGCGAGGATCCCAAGCAGCTCGATGCAGACATCGCAGCGATGCGCCTGATCGGCAAGGATCTTGAGGAAAGCAAGCCGGATGCCGTGATCGTGATCGGAAGCGACCATCTCGAGACATTCTTCCTCAGCTCCGTTCCGACGTTCGCCATCCTCTCGGGAGAGTACTCGCACGCTGAATTTGCCGGCCGGAAGTACGAATTGCCGATCCACCAGGGCTTGGCCGAAGACTTGCTCGACAAACTCATGAAAGCCGGCTTCGACCTGGGCTACTCACAGGACGCGGTCCTCGGACATGCATTCGCCGCGGTGTATGAGTGGGTGATCGAAAAGCGCCCCATTCCCGTCGTTCCGATTTTCGTGAATGCGTATCTCCCGCCCCTGCCTACGGCGAAGCGCTGCGCGGAGCTGGGGAAGGCCATCGCCAAAGTCATCGCCGACCGCCCCGAGCGAGTCGCGATCGTTGCCAGCGGCGGCATGTCGCACTTTCCGGGCACGTGGAAATACCCCAAGCCGGACTTCGACTTCGACCACTGGGCCATCGCTCAAATGGAGAAGGGAAATGAGCAGGTGCTCATTAACCTGACCAACGAGCAGCTGGACGAGGTTGGCAACACGGAGATGCTCTCCTGGATGATTATGTTCGGAGCGATCGGGAACCTGCCCGGTGAACTCATCACCTACCAGCCGACGTGGCATCACGGCCATGCGGTGATGCGGTTCCTTCCGCACAAGGGAATCGGCCAGTCCAAGGAAGGCGCCGAGGCGTCCGCCAAGTACGATTTCAAGGGTGGCTACGAATTCTACAAGCACCCGTCTCCGGCGGCGTACAAGCTGAACAAGGTTCTCTACGACAGCCGATTCAAGCGCGACTTGCGGCTCCGGCTCGTGCACGATCTTCCTTCCGTGGCGAAGGAGTACGGCATGACGCCCGAGGAAGCGAAGGTTCTCGAGACTCTTCAGGACGATGATATCGAGAAGTTCCGGGACGGGCAGGTCCATCCGCTGGTGACGGCGGGCGCGCATCCGTTGGGCATGTGGATGGCTGTGATTCGGATGCACGCCGAGCTGCGCAAGCTCCGTGCCGCGAAGGCAGAAGTCGAAAAGGCGAGCGCAACAAAGTAAATCTGGCCGCGCAGCGAATCTCAAGAAATTCTCCTTCCGTGTAGGCCAATTCTTGGCCTCCACGGTCAAGGGGCCTGTTTTCGCGGTACGTCTTGGGATCGCCGAAAATTCAAAGTGAGGGAGAGATCATGAAGGTCGGTCTTGCAGGGCAAGGCGCTTTCGGCGTGAAGCATTTGGAGGCGATGGCCAATATTCCGGGCATTGAAGTCATCACCCTGACAGGCGGGAACCAGGTTTCCACCGAAGAAGTTGCCAAGAGATTCAAGATCCCTCACTGGACGGGCAATCTTGCCGAGAGCTTGAAGCAGCCCGGCCTCGAAGCCATGATTCTCGCAACGCCCACTGGGATGCACGCGGACCAGGGAGTACAGTGCATGCGCGCCGGAAAGCACGTGCACATCGAAATCCCCATCGCAGATTCGCTGGCGGATTCCGAGCGTCTGGTGAAGGTTCAGAAGGAAACGGGCGTCGTCTGCATGGGCGGGCACACGCGCCGCTTCAACCCCAGTCACCAGTACGTTCACAAGAAGATCAAGGCCGGTGAGCTGAAGGTCCAGCAAATGAACGTGCAGACCTACTTCTTCCGGCGCACGAACATGAACGCGGCCGGTCAGCCGAGAAGCTGGACCGATCACCTGCTCTGGCACCACGCGTGCCACACGGTGGACCTGTTCCAGTATCAGACCGGTGAACTCGTTTCCGACTGTTACGCCGTGCAAGGCCCGATGCACCCCGAGCTGAAGATCGCGATGGACATGGGGATCGTGATGAAGGTTCCCTCGGGAGCGATCTGCACGCTGTCGCTGTCTTTCAACAACAAGGGACCGCTGGGCACGCGCTTCCGCTACATCTGCGACAACGGCACATACCAGGCCTACTACGATGATCTGGTCGACGGCGAGGATAAGAAGATCGACCTGTCGCATGTCGACGTCTCGATGAACGGCATCGAGCTTCAGGACCGCGAGTTCTTCGCCGCGATCAAGGAACACCGCGAGCCAAACGCCAGCGTCAGCCAGTGCTACACAGCGATGCAGGTTTTGGACAGGCTCGAACAGATCCTCAACAGGGCTGCGAAAGCCAAGTCAATCTGACACCGATCTCGGGGCTTAGGAACAGGAGGGGGCTCATCCCCCCCTGAGACACCGGTTCCGGAGCAACCAGCGTCCATCAAATCCGCGAATAATTGCCGCGTTCGTGGAACAATCACGCACATCCTTTCGATTTTAAATTAGGGGAGCGCCGCGCATTGCAACGGCTTTTGCAGCCATGCGGATCGGTGTACACTTTGCCCTTATCCGAAACTCACGCGAGGGCTCAAAATGACCAATGAAATGATCGAGCGGTTGACGATTCGCGAGATGGTTGAAAACTGGGTTCTTTGGCGCGACGCATTGATGTGGAAGGAATTCCGCGGCCTCTGGCACGACGACGGCCGCATGATGGCCACGTGGACGCAGGGCACCGCCGATGAGTTCATCGAGATGAGCAAGCAGGGTTTTGCCAAGGGCGTGCGCATTCTGCATTTTCTCGGCGGCAGCACGATCGAGGTGCGAGATGCTCGCGCAGTTTCGCAGACCAAAATGACGATCTCTCAGCGCGCGCCGGTTCATGATGTGGTGTGCGACGTGGTATGCACCGGGCGATTCTACGATTTCTTCGAAAAGCGCGGAGGACGCTGGGGCCTGGTTCTGCGCCAGCCGATTTACGAGAAGGACCGAATGGACCCTGTCGATCCGGCAGCCAAGCTCAGCCTCGATCCGCAGCTTCTATCGAAGTTTCCTGAGGGATACCGCCATCTCGCGTACCTGCAAACGCAGATCGGATACAAGATCAAACTCGATATGCCCGGCCTGACCGGTCCGGAAGTCGATGCGCTTTACATGCGCGGCAGCGCCTGGCTCTCCGGGCGACCGCTCTAACGGCGCCATTTTCGGATTTGGCATGGCGCAAGGAGCCATTCGAATCGGTAGAGGAATGTCACGCTTCGACCGGCACCACATCGACCGACACGCTGACAAATCGTGGAACACGCATTCCCGGATCATGGCCATGCCTGGAAGCTGCTGCCCCCCTCGAAAAAATCGCAACCAGGAGAAAGGCCTGCGGGCAGACAGCCGCCGGCCAGATCGCAGAGGGTCCGCCACCATGCTACTTCTACGAGGGCGCCGCACTTGCACGGGAAGTTCCGAACCTTCCCATAGAAAATACGAATGGGAGTTCCGCCGGCGGATGGTGCGTGAATCGGCGGAATGCTTGGGGGGTGAAGAATCAGCGGCTTACAGCGCGGGTTCCGGAGTGTCCCAGATAAGCGCGGACGGATAAGGAAGCTGGTGGGGCGTAGCATTGCGAAGTAAGGGAGAATGACCTTAGGCTGCGGAATCCCAAATCCCCTCAGTACGCGTTCTTGCTGACGAGCCCTCTGAGAACAGTCTGCACGATAATCTTCATGTCGAGGACCATGCTCCAGTTTTGGAGGTAATAGATGTCCTGCTCGATTCGCTTATCGATGGAAGTATCGCTGCCGCGAAATCCGTTCACTTGGGCCATTCCCGTGATGCCGCATTTGACGTGGTGCCGGGCCATGTAAGCGGGAATTTCGTTTCGAAACTTATGCACGTAAAAAGTCAGTTCGGGTCGAGGTCCCACCACGCTCATGTCCCCCATGAGCACGTTGAAGAACTGAGGGAATTCGTCCAGGCTGGTTTTTCTCAATAGTTTGCCGACTGGTGTGATGCGCGGATCATTCCTCATCGTGTGGCACGTATCGCTCGATTTCGCGTCTTGCACATGCATGGTGCGGAATTTGAGCATTTTGAATTGCTTGCCGTTCAGCCCAATACGTTCCTGGGCAAAAAGAACCGGTCCCGCGGAAGTCAGCTTGATAGCGACGGCGACGATGGCGGTCAGGGGCGCCGTAATCAAGAGAGCCATGGCGGAGAAAATGACGTCGAATGCGCGCTTTCCAACTACATAGCTGACCGTATCAACCGGATAGGGGCGGACGTCCAGCAGCGGCAGCCCATAGAAATTGAAGATGCGCTCGGGAACGAAGACCCCGCCCTCGATATCGAGAACTACCCGCACTGGTATGCAGAGGCCCCTGAGCTTGTCGAGAACGCCGCTCAATTCGCCGAATCGATCTAGAGGCAGCGCCACCAGGATTTCCTGGCACTGGAAGTTATCCGCGAGCTCCTCCAGGCGGTCGGATCTGAGGACATGTCGCGTGCCGGCGGCGGAGGCCTCGCCGTTCAATGAAACAAAGCAGGAAACTTCGACGGCAAGCAGAGGATGCGACTCCAAGTGGCGTGCAACCTGAGCGGCATATTCGCCGACTCCAAGAATGGCAACGCGAAGCGGTTCCCTGAAAGGTCCCCTCCTGGAAATTGCCACGTTGCGGAAGACGTAGAGAACCAGCAAGCTGAACACGAACATCAGGCACGTGCCGGTTATGACGAAAATTCGAGAAAACTGCGCCTGCCTGTAGAAGAAGAACAGGGCCAGGACCACGAGCGCGGTATAGGAAATTGCCTTGGCCGTTACCTTGATTCCCGTAAGCAGGGTAGCGATGGTCGCGACTTTGTTGAGCCTCAGTTCCTTCACCACCAGCATCCACACGAGTGTCACGACGATGACCCATAAAACGTAATTGAATGCCGGGTCCGGCCGGTTGTTCGAGAAATATCCCGATGCGAAACGCAGGTATCCGGCCAGGGAAAAGGCGACAATCGGATTGGCAAGATGTGCGAGCGACAGCCACAACTCAAGCAAGTTGAGTAGCCGACGTGTCATCTGAATAGACTTTCTACGATCAAAGCGAATTGATACGGCGAGCGGATATTCCCGATAGCTGGGCGAATGCTAGATCGCTTTCTCTATTGCTATGTACCTCAGGCACTTCTGCCTGCTTAAGCGCACGTAGAGTTCCTCGATGTCGTGGGCAAGACGGTGATGCGAAAATGCGCGCGAAGCAAACTCACGGCCTGAGCGGCCTATTGCCCGCGCCACCTTGGGGTGTTCCAGCAGATATGTGATTGCTGCCGCCACCGCGGCCTGAGTCGTCTCCGTCAGGATGCCATTTTCAAATACCTTGAAACCCGTCATGGGCTGGCAAGGGCCGAGCATTAAATCCCGTATGCCGCCGACGTCGGTGGCAATGAACGGCTTCCCGGAAGCCATCGTTTCAAGCAATACGAGCGGTGTGCCCTCGTGGCGCGACGTAAGCACGACGAGATCGACATCCGCATAGAAATCCGAAATGCCGCCCAGCCAGCCCTGCATCGCCACCGCACCGCCAAGCTGCATCTCTTTGATCTGCGATTCCAACCGCGCCCGCAGTTCTCCGTCCCCGATCATCACAAACCGGGCGTTCGGCGACTCTGCGAGAACCAGTTCGGCAGCGGCGACGAATAATTCCGGATTCTTGACGCGGCTCATACGCCCCATCCAGCCTACGAGCGCGCGATCCGACGGGCACTTCGCGGCGCAACGTATCGGTCCGCGACGGCCATTCACGCCGAGGAATCCTTCCAGCTCGATCCCCACGGGAATCGTGACAACTTTTTCCGCTTTGGCGACGCGGTATTCGTTCACAAGCTCGCGACGCTGTGATTCGGACACGGCCACCAGACAGTCTGTCCAGCGAGCCAGAAGTCTCTCGATCGCAAGAAAAATCCGTGTTTTGGCTGGAGAGAACTGAGCGCGGAAGACATGTCCATGGAAGGTATGCACGCAAACTGGCACGCCCGCTAGGCGGGCCGCGATCCGTCCAAGTGCTCCGGCCTTTGCCGTGTGCGTATGCACGATCAAGGGACGTTCGCGCCGAAGGAACCACACGAGCCTAAAAAGCGCTATCACAACCGCCCACACCGAAGCCTTGCGCGACAATCCAGATATTTTGGTAAGAGGCACGCTGCGGCTCCTCGCAAATTCCTCGAGGCTGGCCTCGTCCGCCGTTATTTCACCTGCGAGCAAGAGCGTCGGATAACCCCTGCGCAGCATTGCTTCCGAAGAGAGAACAACCTCGATGGATGCGCCACCCACGCACAGTCTGCTGATCACCTGCACGATTTTGAGTTCTCTGGGTTTGGAATCGTTCATAAGCGATGATCAGAGGACGGACCGCCCCGCGATTCCTTGCGGTGGCCTACTGAATTAGATCGGTGGGATGATCGAGAACAGGCATCGGTGCCGTCTTGCTTCAACTGCGTGAGATTTCGAAATCAGTGGAAGCTGCTTCCGTCGTCTCCAAGCCTACGTCTCGTAGTTGGGACCACAGTTGCCGCCAGCGCTCCAAAGCCATTCGATCGACGGGCCTTGCTCGATGTCGCAAGATGCGGTAGTTCAAGCCGGTGCCGGCTGCGAAAATCTCGGCCATGGCCTTCAATCCATGTTCCACGACACCGCGCAATGCGATTCTAGGGTTGTTATGTTGTGAGCGGGGCTCGAATGCGAGTGTCTTGATAAAGTTGTAGCGGCCGGCAAGGGCCTTTCCCAGGGCAAAGGTATTCTCACGGTACCCGAGAAGAATCTCCGGCAGGCTCGCGAAAGTACTGGATTCGTATGCGCGCAGGAGCACGTCTTGATCCTCCATGCGCACAGCCTGCTCGCGATACGGGTGCTCTCGGAACCAAGTCGTCTTCGCCATCCACGTGGGGTGGGGAAGATAGAAGCCGGCCCACGGTCGTCGACAAATTTCCGAGTGGGTCCGGAAAATTGCTCGGGTTCCCATCGGCTTGCCGTCTTCCCTGAAAACGAGAATGCCTGTGCCGAGCAAGTCCACTTGGGGGTTCGCTCCGAGGAACGAAATCTGGCGCTCGAAACGCTCCGGATACGCGATGTCGTCTCCGTCCATTCGCGCGAAATATTCCCCCGTGCTCAAAGCGACGGCCTCGTTGAGCCGTGCTGACAAACCGCGCTGCATGCCGTCTGCGAAAACCCTTATTCTCGGATCACGGAAGCCTCGCGCGATCTCAACGGTCTTATCCGTCGAACCATCATCAACGATCAGCAGTTCCCAATCCGCGCGGGATTGCCACAGGATGGACTGGACCGCCATGGCCAAGGTTTTTCCGCAATTGCGGACGGGCATCCCGATGCTGATGAGTGGCGTCTTCGCGCCAGCAGACGGCGTGCAGACTTCAAAAGGCTCGAATTTCCTCGTCGTCATTTCACTGGATGCGCTGCTTCGCCTTCTTGATCGGTCGCAAATGCCTCGGCGGGACTTATTTCCATACTTCCAGCATCAGGTTATTCCGGTTTACGAGCCCGAACTGCCTGACGATGCTGTCGCAGAAGCGAAAATACTTTGAAGAAATTGAGGCTCCTAGACCGAGCACCAATTTGACACCACGGACCCACAATAGGCATTCCACTTTGTGCTTCGCGAAGCCACAGTCCTCGGCCAATTGGACCAGCGAAACCGTCGTGAAGGGCCGGATATGCGTGTAGTCATCGTAAAAGGCCACCATATCATGTGGCGTAGGAACAACGACGCATGCGTAGCCACCCGGCTTCAGCACGCGGCGCATTTCCGTCATCGCTCGGACAGGGTCAGCCAAATGCTCCAGCAGCCAGCAGCAGAAAATCCCTTCGAAATATTCGTCGGGGAAGGGAATCGCATACGCCTCGCCGAGGCGGATGTTGATTCCCTCAAGGCGATAGTGCTCCACGAGTTCAGGAGAGTTGTCCACGGCCACGATGTGTTCCGGATCTTGTCTCGTGAACCAGCAACGACCGGGCCCCAGGTCCAAGATCGGCTTCTTGCCAACAAATCGAGTGTGATACCAGTGCGCGCCATAGATCTGCTCAACATCCGCGACGACACCTCTTCCCGTCCGCAGAATGTAGTTTCCGTACGCAGGCGACGAAACACCGGACGGTTCCGCAGTTTGTGACATACCCGACCTCCAAGAAGAGTTGGCGCCTTGCAGATACGCTGAATCGGCTGGATGCCGCCATTGGAACAATTAGCGAGGCGCCGGCAGATGGACGAAACCTCAAGTTTGCGAGTAAATCGTGTCCAACCGGTCCACGATTCGATTCCAGTCAAAACGCGCTGCGTTTTCGCGCGCTGCCTTCGCCAGTGACTGGTAAAGCGTTGAATCCTCCAACAGGAGCGATAGTTGCTCTGAGAGCGCAACCGCATCGCCGACAGGAAAGAAACGCCCGCTCTTGTCCGAAATAACTTCAGGCAAGCCACCGTGGCGGCTCGCAACCACCGGCTTGCCGCACGCTTGCGCCTCGACGGCGGCCATCCCAAACATCTCAATGCTTCGCGTCGGCATCACGAATATGTCTGCCAAGTTGTAGATGTCAGCGAGCTCGCTCTCCTCCACAGCGCCCAGATAGACACCGCCGCTTTCCGTAATTCGACGGGTCAAATCCGTATCTCCGGCGCGCCCAAATTCCATCGCAGGCCCAGCTACCACCAGACGAACGTCAGGCCATTTTTGCCTGAGCCGAAGATACGCGTCGATCAAGACATCCGTGCCCTTCTGCTCGCAGACTCGGCCAACGTAGAGGATCACTTGTCCCTCCCCCACATTCAGCGCAAGCCTTTTCGCGGTCCGTTCAGCTGGCTTTGGAGAAAACTGCTCGAGGTTCACGCCGTTGTGCAACACGCGCAGCTGAACCGCGTCGAGATTCCAGTAGTCTTGTGATCCCCGGCGGCAAAACTCCGATACCGGCAGCAGACGGGAGAATTTCCGCAATGAATTGCGATACCACCAGAACAAGGGCGTCTTCTTTCCGCGCCGGAAAACGAAGTAGTCGTACGAAAGAACCTTGGTGCAACCGATGTCTGAAGCTAGGGCTCCTCCCTCGGGAAGGCTGTGGAAATGGAGCACGTCGACTTTTGTGTCCCGCACGTCGCGCAGCGCCTTTTTCAGAAACTCAATTTCCCGGAAATAAGCGACGCTCCTGTCGCACGGAACGTCGCGAATTTCCACTCCATCGTGTTCACGCACCGCCGGCTTCTCGGCGCTTGCATAGAGAATCACGCGGTGCCCGCGCGCGACCTGCGTCTTCGCGATCTCAAGCATTCTCCGCTGGATCGCGCCACCCGTTCGATTGGGGATTGGCAAAGCAGCCGGGCCAACATGGGCGATGATCATTTTGGCGTCTACTGAACATCCTTGCGGGCTATGACGAGAGCCGCGCACGGCGGATACTTATCGACGTCGGCTTCGGCTTTGCCGGAAAGCCAATTCCCGAGCCGTGCCAGGAGCCAAGTCTTGATTCTCGCCGGCAGGAAATTCTTCGCGAACATTCCCAGACCCGTTGCCATTCGATAGCGGCCGAAGCCGATGCAGCCTGGACTGTCAATGGCGTCCCAAAATCGGCAGGCTCTTCCTGAAAGATAGGGGCGGAACTCAATCTGCGAGAAACCCGCACATCGGAGCGCTCTTTCCCAATCCTCTTCTGTGAATAAGTTGATGTGGGAAAGCTGTCGTTGGCGCAATGCGGCGTACCAATTCCACGGAAGCAGAAGATGGTCGTTCATGCGCAGCAAGGGCACTGTAATCACGAGCTTTCCGCCGAGCCGCAACCCCCGAAAACACCCTGCCAGCACGTCTCGTATCTGCGGAACGTGCTCCAGAACGCAGTTGGCGTAAACGGTGGCGAATCCTCCGTCTTGCAGCTTGAGATCCCGCGCGTCGAGACAGCGAAGCCGCCGGTAGAGGCGGCCGGACACCTTCCGGCACTTTTCGACGGACCGGGGATTCACGTCAATCGCTTCATCGATCTCGTCAAAAACGAGGCTGCTGAATCGGCCGTCTCCGCAGCCAATTTCCAGGATGGGCCGTTCGCACGGAATCTGCCGAAGCACTTGAATCTCGAAATATCGCCAGAACGCCTGCGAGGGCCACCGATACACCCGCAGGGTGGCCGTCATTGTGTCTTGCATAGAATCTTTACGGTAGTTTGTACGGCGCTATTCAGCGGCACGCGTCGAAGGCCCCGTCGCCGCCTCGAGTTCTTCTGTTCCAGGAGCGAGTGATAGAACTTGAGATGGCCTTCCACCATGGCCTCCAGCGAAAAACGCCGTCGCGCGTATTCGCTCATGGATTCGCTTTTCTGCTCAAACTCATCGTAATGATCGAGCACGTGGCGAATTCCTTGTGCGAGTTCATCGGCGCGCCCTGGAGGCACCAACAGACCGTAGCCGCCCAGTTGATCTCGAATGCTGCCGACGTCGGTCGATACGATCGGTGTTCCGCACAGCATGGCCTCGCTGATCACGCTCGGGAAGCACTCCGCAGAACTCGGCATTACAAGCAGATCGGCGGCTTGATAGATATCTCTGAGCATCTCGGGCGTTTTCGCGCCAACGAAGTTCACTCGATGGGCCAAACCGAGATCTTCAGCGAGTTTTTGGAGTTGCATCGCGAGCTTGTCCGTGTGAAAGACAAGATCGAGAGACGCGCCGGAGGGAAGCATTCTCATCGCACGCAGTAATACGTCCACCGACTTTCCCTCGATCAGTTGCCCGACATACAGAAGTTTCCAAAAGCCATTGCCTGCTCGTAGGCGATTTCTCCTGCAAGTGAAAGTGTGCGAATCGACGCCGTTTGCGATCACGGCATGTGCGGCCCCATCGACAGCATAGGTAGTCCTTTGAAACTCTGCCTCAGCCTCGGATAGCGCGACGACTCCATCGGCACGGGACATGACGAAACGGGCCGCCAGCTTGCGTGACAGCCCATTGGCAATTCCTGCCATGGCCGGACCGTCATGGCTCGTATAGACAAACACAGCATTCGAAGGAAGCGAACCCGCACGCAGGGCGCCAAGGCCCATGTGATGCACGTGGATAACATCAGCCTCCGCAAAGTCCGTACGATCACGATGCCCCCGCGTAATCACGCGATGCCCATGGGCTTTCAGTCCCGATTCCAAAAGAATTTCAGGAGTCATCCGGACAACTTCCCGGTACTGCTGATCCTTATCGTAGATTCCGCCGACAAGGCAGATCGTGAGGGGCTTGCGCGTGATCGCAGTCACGTGCGCGGGATGAATCACGGCCGGCACACAGGACGAGGATCCTGCGATCATCTGATCCGTTTCCATATGGCGTAAGAATAGATTGGCCAGAAGAAATAAAAGAGTTCTTGCGTGACAACGGAAATGCTGCCCATCACTAGAAATAGACACCACATACCGGCATACTGCCAGAGATACGTCTCCAGACTGTTGCCAGCCCTCTCAAAGCCGAGCTGCAATCGAAACGCGAGCAGCGCCAGCAAGGACGATCCAACCATGACTCCAACAATCCCGAAATTGAGAAACATCTCGCCGGAAAATGGGAGGATTTGATCGAGGATTTCGGGATTTCCATAGATCATTTGGTTGTAAATGTATGGGCCGCTGCTCGACCGCAGCGTTCGCCCAACGACGGGAAGGGGTTCCGCCAGCGAGGGCACCAGCGTGGCCCCCAAATAGGGCTGCGATCCCCAGTGGCTTTTCTCCAACAGAAAACCCTCGTACTGGGGACCAGAACCATACATCTGCAAAGTCTGGAGAAGATCGATCTTCCCGCCGAGGGAGTTTGCGGCAACGGCATCATCAATCAGGTCGGCCGCGGTCAAGTTGCTGCTCCGATACACGGCCCAGAACGGAGCCACGACAAGAACGGTCGCCAGGATGCTGCTTACAGCAGCGACGAGGCCGAAAGAGACCCATTTGGCGCGAGTCAGCAGAGTCGCAATCATTGCGACCAGCGGAACGACGAACGATCCGCGGTTATAGCCGAAGGTCGAATAACTCAACACGACCGCAGTAATCGACGCGAGGGTGATCAGTACGGCCCAGCGTGGCTTTTGACTCCGGTTATTTCGGTCAATCCACCTGCACCAAAGAACTACGATCGCGAATCCTAGAAATGGCCTCAGAAACAGGCTCGTCAGGCCTGCCAGCGTGTGAGAGGCGGCGGTCAGTCGGTCAACGTTGTCCGCGGGGTTTTCGTAATAGTCCAGCAGTCTGCCGAGGGTGTGAAAGGCGAGAAAAAAACCCGCAATCCCGAGAGCAAAGCAAAGCCAATTGAACCCCCGAGAGGGCAGCGCAGAATCTCGTGCCTTTTCCTCCGCCCGGCGCGATTCCTGCTTTCGAACGGAACCCCCTGAAAGGACTTCGTACGTGACGGCAAACGCAAGAAAGGCTGCCGAATTCAGAATCATGGCCATGTTGATCGCGAAGTGCGACGGCAGATCCGGCAGCACGCCGATCGATGGCCCGAGCAGCAAGAGCGAGAGCGGCAACACAACCAGCTGAAGGACAAATAGAATCAGCGCCCAGTTCCATGGACAGAGCGGCGCAGAAGCGACTGGCCGGCAAGCCGGCAGAAACGATTGCACCAACGCGAAGACGAGTGCGCTCACAACAGCTCCTGCAAACTGGTTCTCGCGATCCGCATATACGTACGCGACTGCAACGACCGCCGTCGCTAGCCAGGCCCAAAGCGGTGAGCGAAAAGACACTGCCGCGCTCTTCCGGGCCGACCCGGCCACGAACCCCGCCGCGCCAGATGCTTGCTGCTTCATCCTGAGACCTCAGCGACCACGCCCAGTTCCCGGGGAGATCGGACGCGTAGAAAAACAAACAACCCAGCTGCCGTCAGCGAAAATGCCAGAGCGTATGCGATCGCGAGTCCGACTCCTGACCAACGCGGGATCGCCCACCACGCGAATCCGACCAGCACAACGGCAAGCAGGGCATCGAACCAAAAGCGCCACCAGACAGAGGCAGAACTCAACACTGCATAGCCCAAACTGTTGTTCAGTGATTCCGGAATCGCAGCGACCGCCAGGATCACCAAGATCGGCCAAGCCGACCGGTAGCCTGGACCGTACAGCGAAAGAATAGGAATGGATAGAAGAGACACAATGATCGTCGGCAGAACTGTCAGCCCGAGGTTTAGCAGCAGATTTGCACGCAGCACCCTTGCGTAGCCGATTGCGTCGTCGCCATAGAGATTCGAAAGCATTGGCAAGGTCGTGCCTGCCAGCGAAGTGGGCACAAACAAGATCATCAATCGCCATTTGTCCGCCGCCGTGTAAAGACCCATGGCTGCGTATCCATCCGGGTGGTTTACGAGCATGGCGTTGCATACCCAGAGCGCCGGTCCGACCACAATCGAAGCTAGAAAGGCGGGCAGGCTGAACTTGTGCAGCACGTGAATCTCCCTGAAGCAATTGCGGAAATCGTATCGAATGCCTGCCTCGCGGCACTCCCGGCGGATTGCAACGTTGTTCAGCACACAGTTAGCCGCCATCGCTGCGACCGACCCGCAAACCGCGCCTTGGAGTCCCCATTTCCAGACTCCAACGACAATCAACGGCAACGAAGAGATACCAGCCCACATGTTCACCAATGCGATCGTCCGGAAAGCCTCCAGCCCTGCAAGAGCCCCAGTCTGAGCGCCATTGATTGCGCCAAATAGAACCAATCCAGACCCGATTGCCAGCGGGATCGCCAACTGCGGTGCAGACAATGTTCTTGCAGCCAGAGTCCGCGACATCCATATCAAGAGCAGCGTCATCCCCAGGCCTGATATCAGGGCAAAGACTGCTGAAATCGCCAACACTCTTCCTGCCTTGCCGTGGTCTCGCCCGCGAAATTCGGCAACGTACTTGGTTGCGGTCAATCCCAGGCCCAGTCCGGCGAAAATCCCGAACAAACCGGCTGTGCTCTGGATCATTCCCAGCTCGCCAAACTGGATTTTGCCCAGCAGCCGAGCGCAAAAAACCGCGGCAAGAAACGCGAATCCGCGTGAAATCACCGATCCGCCGACGGACCAAAGCACTCCCGTGGTGAACCGCGCACGCAGTGACGATGACGGCAGCAGCGCGTCATGCTTCCGGGAAACCCAAATCCGTAGAGATTCGATCACTCTGGCGGGATCTCCAGGCACGAAGCGTCAACATCCACGAGGATCGCTCGCTGAATGAAATCCATCTTGAGTACGACTCGAAGATTCTTGCGCTGGCGAAGCGCGATTCCATCGAAGCCCGCGAATGGCCCGCATATGATTCGGACGCGCCGGCCCTTCTGAATGTAGGGAAATGGCTCAGCCCGCGCGCCTTTTGCAATCGCGGAGCGAAGATTTTGTATTTCGTCTTCGTCTATAGACTTTGGTACGCCGCCAAACTCCACGAGGCGCACGAGGCCCGGAATCTGCAAGACTCGCAGCCGATTCCGAAGCTCGAAATGGACGAACACATAACCAGGGAAGAGAGGCAGTTGGAGCCGCTTGCGGCGATCCTTCCAAACTCGCATCGATTCGTAGAGCGGCAGATAGTGTTCGATCGATCTCCGCGCCAGTTGCGCCGCCACGGATTTTTCGTGATTTGCTCTCGTATGGGCTGCATACCAATGAGGCTCGCATGTGAAGATGGACGTGGATCCTACGAATCCGCCTTGGCCCGGCAGAACTGTGTCGATGCTTTCCATCATAGTCCGCTCATGTCCCAACTACAGCTTCGCCCTGCCACTTACAGGGCCGCGTGACATAACCCATGTCGCATCAATTACATACAGCAATAATTGCGCCTACTTACCGCCCTCGATCTTATTCAAGCTTCTCTCGAAGGGTTCGGCTCGCTGCCATTCGATGGGATATGTCCAGATCCGTTTCTCGAAACCCATCGTGGAACTCGTGGCCTTACGGTGGCCACGACCTCAAGCGCGAACATCTTTCGAGGATCTTTGGGATTCGTTTCTTCCCAACGCGCGCTCGCGAATACCCATGCCATTCCGAACAGGCATGAAGCCGCCGTCCCCAGAAAAATAATCTGCAGTCGCGGCGGAAAAGATTTTGTGTCCGGAACGTCCGGCGCATCCAGAACCTTTACTGTGGGAATCTCTTTCGCTTCCTGGACCTTTGCGAGCTCGTATTCCTTCGTCAAATTCTCAAAGATCGCTTCCTGCACCGCCATTTGCCGGTACAAATCAGCGTATGGAACTCCCAGCAGCGGCAATTTCCGGATGGACGGATACATCGAGCCGCTGCTTTCGTCGGCTGCATCCGATGTGCTGCTTTCGCCTTTTCCTCCCAACTTGTCCAGCTGCTGTTGCAGCTCGGCTGCTCGCGCCATCAGCGCACGAACGTGAACGTTGTTCTCCGTGTAGATCTGCTTCAATCCCTGGAGTTCCGACTGCGTGGCGATCAGTTCACCCTGCAAGGTCGCCGCGGCATCGACCATGGCCTTGCCTTGTTCCTTGATGTCGATTGCGGTGTTTTTGCTCGCGAATTGACTGAAATCTTTCTCCGCCGCTTCCAAATCCTGCCGTACATTCTGCAACCGGCCTTCCAGGAAAATCCGCTCGCGCCGCGCTTCCGACGTGCTGAGCTGCGCCACCAGCGCATCCAACGATTCGACGTACGCTTGCCCCATCGCAGCTGCTCTTCGGGGATCCTTGTCCGTCACTGCGATCGCGATGATCTGACTCTTGCGATCGACGGAAATGCTCGTATGTTGCTCCAGATCGCTCCGCGCATCTTCGATGCGCCGATCTCCGTAGACTTTCATGAGGCTGAACTGCTGGATCAGTTTGTCCTGGGTCGTTCGGCTGTTCAAAATGCCCACAAATATGTCGCTCGAGCTTTTCAGCCCCAGCAGATTGCTCGTCATCGCCCCGATTCCACCCGTGCTGGCCGAAAGCGTTGTCACCAGGGACGTGAGACCTGATCCGGATTGATCGTCGGGCGGCATCAAGCGCGTAGTTGACGTGTAACGATTTGAAATGAGAAACGCGATGAGCGTCGCCGCCAGGAACCCGCAGCCGGCGATTCGACCGAGGAGCCGACGTCGCGACCAAAGCAATCGCAATTTGTCTACTACCTGCTCGCTTGCGAGCGAGCCTTCGAACCTGCCTGGAACGAACTCATCGCCAGCCGCGTGCTCGGCCGGATCGGCAAAGACCTGCGCGTCCCCGATGTGGTCGGTTAGCGCTCGATCCCCGTTAACCGGTGTTTCGGTCACCGCGAGACCTGTTGGCTCCGGCGCCATTTTGCTCTGGGCCATTGGTTACCTTTCCTTGACCGGCGAGAAGCCGAATTCCACCATGGCGGTCACGTTCCGCTGCGGTCCGTTGAAGAGAATCGGATAACGCGAGATGTTTTCGTATTGCAGTTGCCCCTTCAGGTAAAATCCTGACCGCAGATACGTTTCATCACGCACGCTGTAGTCTTGCCAGGCTCCTCCGCCCGGGATGAAATCCGAATTGACGGTGCTGTGCTTATAGTTGAACTGCAGGATATTCCGCGGCGACTTCCAGTAATTGAACCAAAACTGGATCGCTCTTCCCTCGCGCCCCACGGTATTGCCGATTAAATTGCGGTCGTTCGTGTACCCGTCCCTGTAGTCGAAATTCCAGTAGTTGAAGTCGCCATGATTTCCTCCTCCGAAGGCGCCGGGATATTCGGTCGATACTCCTTCAATGTGAAAATCCAGTTTCGGAATTCCAGGGAATCGAGTGATGTAGATACCCGGGCGCCACGGATTTCTCACGGGTTCGGCAATCGGAAGCGGATCGTCGTCCGCGTAGCCGTCACCATACAGAACGAGGTAGTTTCGGACCTTGGGCACGTAGAACGTCCAATCCATTTCAGCATGCGCGTCACCCGGAACGGAATCTGTGCCATTTTTTTTCACGCCTACCAAGCTATGGATAACGTTACTTAGAGTGACGGCATTCCCAGGGCCCACTCCCTTGCCGCCGATGGTGGTCGTGCGTCCGAAACCGACCTCCAGCCACGGCGCGAGCCTGAGATTGATCTTTTGTCCGTAGATGAAAGGCCGGGGAACGTATGGATGCCCGCCGAATCGCCCAACGAATTGGTCGATTTTGACCGGACCTAGATGCGCGAGAAATCCCGGCAGCGTGAGCGGCTCCGGGTTGACCAGCCGAACCATATTTACCGGTTCGATGTTGTTGCTCCACAGCATCGAACCGCCCGGCCCGGGAGCCCATTGCAGGCTCTGCTGGCCGACTGTGATTTGCCAATTGTTTAGATTCACACCGATGTACGCATCGAGCAATCGCGGCCGGTCGATACCGTCGATTGGCCCGGATGGAACTTCAGACGGTGGAACTCCATCGCGCAGTGCTATCACGTTTAGGACCGCGTCCGAGGGTGCTGGAGCGGATGGCGCATGCTGATATTCCCCGCGCACATAAAAGACAATGGGTCCCGCCGACGCACTGACTTCTGCTCCGGCTTGCCCGTTGGTGCCCCGCTCGAAGGGCCTGCCGAAATCGTAGGAAACGGTCTGGCCGAAATGATAACTGTCGGTTAGCGCCGGGCCGCTGATCGATACGACCCTGGTGTACACCGATTCGAGATTCGCTTCGACATTTCTTCCTCCGCTCAGCAGGCCGATCTCACGCGCAAATTCTCTTTTCAGCCGGTCTTGCAGTTCGGCCAGGTCTTCGCGGGAGGACTCATCCTGTTGCAGGGCTTCGCCCGCCTCCTCGGTCAGGCGTGCGCATTCGATCCGGGTCCATGGCTTCAGGCCTGCGATGGAATTGCTGACGTAGCCCGACGCGGCCAGACGATCCATGGCTGGATACACCCAGCTATCCAGCGGCACAAACGGCGAGCCCATCTTGCGGTGATCGCGTTGTTCCTCGCCCCCTTCGTTTCCGGAGAGACTTCCCCAATCTCCGCCGCCAAGCTCCGGATCGTGGTGCTTCATGTAAACTTCGCGCCCGACCAGCCAGCCGATCGCGCCGCCGACCAACACATCCGACGGGGCATGCTCTTTTCCCATCACTCGCGACGCGCTCACCGCAGATGCCATTCCATAGGCAAGTATGTCCGTCAACGGGCCGGGGTATTCGTGCGCAATCACGCTGGCTGCAGACCATGCCATGGTGGCGTGGTCCGAAGGGAACGACGTGCCTCCCTGGAAGAAATTTTCGCGGCCGCCGTCCTGAAAAGGCCGATCCCTGCCAAGGGAATATTGCAGCGTGGAACTCACAGCTAGACTGTTGATCACAGCCTCGGCAACGAGCACGCCGGTCTCCCGCTTGTGTTCGTCGTGCGATAGCCTTCCCAGCACGTAGAGACCCGCACCCGCTCCCACTAGCGAAGCGAGTCCGTAATTTGAAAACGTGCGATACCGGTTCAATTTCGCGGGGTTCGTCGACAAAGCGCGCACCGTCGCTCGATCGGTCGCGAAGAATCCTTCGGTCACTTCCCCAAGCGGCAAAAGCCATGAGGCGTCGTCCCAATGAAGGTGCAAGGGACTCGTCCAAATGGCTTCCTGATCCGCTGCGAGATTTTGTATGAAGTGCATGCCTATCGCGTTTTCGTGGTCGTCGGCCGCATCAAATGAATCCTTCGCGTCTGAGGTCCCGGACTCTCCACTCGTAGGTGCCGCGTCGGCGCTCCTCGCGGCTGGAGTCTCCGTCATAGCGCTCCCTTGCTCCTGCGCGCAGCACAGCGGGCCGAACATTTCGCCGCCAATGAAGAGGCAGCATGCCGAGAAGAACGCCGTCCCTCTTCGACTCATCCCATTTGCCCTTAATATCGCAGCGCGATGAAGACGGTGCTCGCGATGGACGATGCCACCTGCGCGGACGTGAACAGGTTCTCCCAGTTCGTACCGCCGCCAATCGCTTTCTCAGGCACAACCACGGTGTCGCCGGGCTGGAGCGCGGCACCCAATGCGTTCCCGCCCCACAGGCCCTCCTTTTCCCCAATCACCGAGCCATCCGCTCGCACCACAAAGATCGCTTTTTTGTTCGCCATCGCGGTGGGTCCGCCCGACTGGCTCAAGTACCATTTAGCGCTTCGGCCGGGCCGAAACGAGACTGCCGTCGGATTAAACACTTGCCCCGTCACCATCACGTAGCTCGGTCGCTTCGGGATCGCCAGGGTGTCGCCTGCCCGCACCTCGAAGTCCGCTGTCGAATTTTTCCAGTGACTGATATTCGAAGAAATCCGAATCGTGACGCGTCCCACGGGCGGATTCGCGCTCAACTCGGTGAGCGTCGTCTGGTATTGCTGCATCGCGGTTTCTTTAGCCCGCTTGGCTTTGGCGTCCGTATCAGGCAGGAGTTCGAGATTCGTTTGTTCGTCCTTTACCCGCAGAATCATCTGGTCTTGCTGTTTGGCCTCCAATTCGCGGACCTGCACTCTTTGCAACACGGCGCCATACGGATACGCGTCGGGTTGAAATCCTCCGGCCCGCTCGATGATCGAACTCAGCCGCTCGCCGGGCCGAATGCCGTAAGTTCCGGGATGTTTCACCTCGCCCTTCAAAGTGATCGACGCACCCAGATCGTTCCACCCGGAAAGCTCCCGGATCGTCAGCACATCTCCGTTATGCAAAGGCACGTTGGAATTCACGTCGCCCGAAAGAGCTGCGGTAATTGGGACCGATTCATGCTCGCCGGTAAGTTTTGTCTGGTCCGCTCCCGCGTAGGTGTAATGCGTCAGGTCCGCCGTTTGCGTATCCGCACTGGGCTTGAGGCCGCCGCCCACGAGAATCAAATCCGCCACGGTCATGTTGGTGGTCAGCGGATACCGCCCTGGTTTGCCCACTTCTCCCTGGACATAAACGGTGGCGGGCTGCAACGCGTCCGGGCTCTTGTGGATGAGCAGCCGATCGCGTGTTTCGAGAAGAATGTTCTCGGTTGGATCACCGGCCAGAGCCTCGTTCAGATTCACACTGAAAATCTTTGACTTTCCGTCCGGCAGATACCGGAACACCTGCGCATCCTCGATCCCTGCGTCCGTCGCAAGCCCTCCGGCCAGGTGGACCGCATCGCTCAAATGGATCTGTCCCGAGGTCCCGTAGGTTCCGGGCGCGCGCACGTCACCCCAGACGGAAACCGACGGAGGGTCTTCGAACTCGAATCGGCTGAAGATGCGCACCGTATCCATGGGCCGCAGCGCCGGTGCGTCCGATGGATTGTCTATGACCTCCGCGACGTTGAAGCTCTCGACGCTCGGATGGAAATCCGGCGGATTCAAACGGACGATTTCCGCATATTGCGTCGCCGGCTCGGGTAGCAGGTCCTTATATGACGCAATCAGGTCGGTCACCCGCATGTTCTCCCGATACGCGTACCGGCCGGGCCGCAGCACGTGTCCTTCGAGGTACACGGTGTCCTGGTTGTAAGGCGCGATCGGATAGATGCGAACTCGGTCTCCGTCTTGAATTACAAACGAGTCGAGCTTCTTGGTTACCTCCGCGTCGTTGTCCGTTTCCGGGATGTCGAGACTCAGCATGGTCTGCTTCTGGTGCGCGACCAGCCGTTGCACCTCGATGTGCCGCAATGTAGCTGCGGGAAGCAGTCCGCCTCCCAGCTCGAGTACGCTCGAAAGGTTCTTCTCGTCCTTCAATTCATACGTCGCGGGCCGCCGCACCATGCCCTCGATAGTCACCTGAGGCCCCACCGGAGGGACGAGCACCGTGTCGCCATTCTCGAGGCGCTTTATCCCGTTCTTCACCCCGTGCAGCAGCAAATCGTATAGATCCACTTCCTCGATAAGCTGACCGCTGCGATAGTGCTTCACGATTCGCAGTGAGCCTTGCTCCGTCGGTCCGCCCGCCGCAAACAGTGCGTTCAGCGGAGTCGATAGCGAGCTGATGTCGTAAGCCCCCGGATTGACTACGTCGCCCACTTCGTAAACGCGGATCGTCCGCAAACGCGAAAGTGATACCTCTGCGGACACGTCGCGAAACTGCGTCCGCAGAGTCTGCTGAAGGCTTTCCTGAACGTCCGCCAGACTCTTCCCGCTCACGAGCAGCGGCCCTACTTCCGGAAGACTCACCCGGCCTTCGCGGTCGACCGTGCGATAAAATTTCTGCGAAACGCCGCCCCACATATCGATTGCGAGCCCGTCGCCAGGCCCCACCACATAGTCCGGCCCAGCTGGCAAATCCATCGGGATTAACTGCGGATCGCGCGTCCCTTTTTCAAAGACGTCGATACCGAACCGTTGCGGTTCCAACGGGTGTGGAGTCGCCTGCAAGTACATGTCGTAGAGAGACGGAATATCCCTGTACGGGCTGCGCGCGCGCACCATCGTCGGTTCGAGCGATGCGGCTCGCTGCGATCCCTGTTCGATCTGCTCGTTCCGAATCACGGGAGAACTATAGGGATGCGCCGGCGAGATCGTATCGACAGCATTTCCAGCGTTCGCGTCCGTCCAATCCGCTGCTCCACTGCCAAGCGGTGAGCCTGAAACTCCCGCCAATGAAGAATTGAGCGGTCCAAGTGAACCGAGCTCTCCGTTTCCGCCGCTCCCGTACCTTTGCAAAGTATTGGCAAACTCCGCAGACGATCCATTCGCGCTGCTTACCGGGAGTTCCGCCGCTCCACCTGATCCCGAAAGGCCAAGCATGGCCAGATCGCTATTCGACGAATCTTCGGGTTGAACCAGCCCAGCGCGCTCCAGCGATCCACCGTTCTGGCTGGGAACGGCCGGCGGACTCGTTTGCTGAGGGCTCGCTTGTCCCGGTGTTCCTAAGGGAACGCCAGACGGTCCGCCCGGTTGTCCTGCCCCTTGCACGTTCCCTTGCCCGGATCGATTTTGCTGTGGCGTCGAGCAGTCACTTTCCACTCCCTGCGAGCACAAGCTCGCTCTCTGCAAGTCCCGCTGGTTCTGCGTGCGTTCCTGCGTCCGATCTTCCTCTTCCTGCTGCGCGATCCACTTCACGCGTTCCTGGAGCAACAAATCCTGCTGTTTGCCTTGCAGCGAATCGGGGTTTACCTTCGGCACCAGATATCCGTACCGCTGCACCATTTGCGTCGCGACTGCGCGGAACGCCACGTCATTTTCCAGCCGGTCGAAGATCGCGTCGTCGGTCAGATCCGACTCGCCGATGATCTGTCCGTGATCGGTCGCGTCTTTGGCGACCCAGCGCTTCAACTCCACCATCAGGCCAGCGTCCTGCACGAGAACCGCCTTGATTTGAACGGGCGAGGCCGCCACGAGATTCATGTTCTGCTGCGCCAACTCGGATCTGGGCGCACGCGTTGCCGATTCACTCTGCGCTCGCGCCGCGTGGCATCCAAAAGCCACGGCTATCGCCAGAAGGCAGCAATGCCGTGCGATAAACCACACCACAGATGCGAACTCCCGCGAATCACCATCTTTTTTTTGCGCGTTCATTGCAACCTCGCCGCAGGCTGGGTTTTGCCTCGCAGCGCGTTCAAGACTCCCGTCTCGGACGCCTCGATCTCATTTGACTGCACGCGGAGCGACGCCCAATAAAACATCGAGCTGTTCCGGTCGGACGCGATCGCGATCACTTTGACGTGCGGATGGCTTTGCAGAATTGAATGACACGCCGGAGGGAGCATGTTGTTCTTGTCCAGCGCCACGATCAGGAAATCCGGCTGCGTGCGCTCGGCCGCACTCGCAAGTTCAGATTCTTCCTGGACCTCGCCGACGATCTCGATGTCAGGTTGGTCGGATATGGTTTCCATCATCAGCTCCCGAATCAGCCGTGGGCGGTTGGCAACAAGAACTCGGATCGGTTTCATGGCTGGACCTCGCGCGAGCGCGAGTATCGGAGACAATCAGAATTCGCGGTAGGGTGAAAGTAGATTGAAAAAAGTTGCGAATCTTCGGGCTAAGAAGAGAGGGAATACGGGTGAATCGACCGGGTGATTTCTTTTCACCCGTTCCCGCAAAGTACTCGCCTAAATAACAGAAACGATCGATACGCCGCTATGTGTCGAGACCGTTCGCTTGGCACGACTCAAAAGCGCTGCGGCGATCCTCGGCGCCAACCTTCCGGATGATCCTGTGGACGTGGCTCTTCACCGTCTCCTCGGAGAGGTTCAAATGCGCTGCGATTTCCTTGTTGGTCAGGCCCTTGCCGAGCAAGGGCACCAATTCCTGCTCTCGCCGCGTCAGATTCGACTCAATACGCACCTTTGAATTGTGCGCCTCGGCGGAACGGCCTGCCACGTAGTCAAACAAAAACTTGGCCATCCTGGGAGGGCAAACGGCCTCCCCTCGCGCAACGGCTCGAATCCCGCCGACAACGTCCATCGCCGATGCATCCTGCAAAACGTAACCAGACGCTCCATGACGCACCGCGGTGAGGAATTGCTTCTTGTCATCCTCCATGGCGACCAGTACTCCACGGACCGCCGTGCCGTCCGGCCTAAGCCGGCAAATGTTCGATTTGTGCGTAACGAAGAAGGAGATCGAATCCAGGACGGCCACGTCGGTGGACGCAGAAGGGAATTCCGCGGGAGCGGCGGTATCTGCGAGAGGAAGAATAACGGCCTGAAAATCAGGACGGTGCGTTAGGATCCGCGCAATCGATTCTCTCAGGATTCGGTTGCAGCAGCATACGGAGACCCCGATCTTCCGGTTCAAAGGACCTCCTCCGCGAGTCAACGTGTGTTTACTTTAGGACTACGTATTTCGCGTGGCAGACATTGTAATCTAAATGGCACTATTGGATGCAATAGCTAATCTCTGAGTTATCCTCTGGTGGCCCTTGCAATGCCATTTGCCAGAAACAGTGTGCGTCGCCCGCGAGTGCCGCACGGCGCTGCGCAACTTGCGCGTGGGATGGTACCCCTCATCCTGCAAGTGACAGAGAGGCCTACCCTTTCTCGCTTTACGTGAAATATGGAGTACATCTCAACTCACATCCGGTGATTTTGGAATCAACGCCTCAGCGTTGATTTGAACCCTAGACCAGCACCCGAAAGATATCGGCAAAACAGCATCTGGGTTCTGGCCGCGAAGAGGAGGGGGATTACGTATCGCAGCCTTTCCGAAAGGTAGCTCACAACTCCAAATCGTGCAAGACCCAAAATTACTTAAATGATTTGTCGGGCAGCTAAATCTGAAGACATTCGTGGGCCGTAAAACTACGTACAGCGGCGAGAACTGCTGGCCGGAAAGGTCGGACAACTCGTTGAAAAGAGTGCTCGCGGCGAACGGATCTGAATCACCGGCTCCTGGTCCCGAGCGAGATTCCAGGCTTTTTGGAATTCTGTTGAATCTAGTTGTTCCTAACTGCTTCTTGTTGCGCGTAACGCGCGCTTACGGGGAGGGTGGTGCGCTAGCCAGGAAAATATCTGATTATCCGACTATTCGCCCAATTGGCCGGGTGACTTTTGGGACTGGCTGTTTGCCGGGTCGTGGACCCGGCAGGGACGCAAGAGGTGCTCTCAGAGTCCGTTGACAACGGGAGACATGAGGAATATAGAGAGACGATCCCAGCCTACCAAAGTTGCCCAAGGCCACGGGATATCTCGAGATCTATCAACGAACCGCGCAACCGATGTCCACCGGGCCGTCCTCGTGCGCGACGAGCCGTGAACCAGGGGCTTGGAGTGCTTGCCTGTTGTCTAGGAGTCGGTCCAGAACGAAGGATTAATTTATGAATACGTATGACATTTATACGGCCGTAGCCATGCAGACGGATACCAAGGCGGTTGAAGAGCGTGCAGACATTCGCCGCAACCTGCTGCGATGCCTGGAATTGATCGATGCCGCACCCCAGATCCAACCCGCGGCCAAGGAGCACTATGAAGGCAACTGGGCGCCCATCAAGCTGATCTCCTTTCCGGAGTTCTTCATTACCGGTCATGAAGGGCATTGGCCGTTCGATCATTACGTGAACGAAGTTTTGATTGAAATTCCGGGTGAAGAGACGCGGCTTCTCGCGGAGAAAGCAAGAGAGTACGGCGTGTATATCGCGGGTTGCGCCCTGGAGAGGGACCCCGCCTGGATCGACGACGATTACTTCTTCAACACGCATTTCATCGTTTCTCCAAAAGGCGAGATCATCCACAAGTACCGTAAGTTCACTGTAGCGACGCACTATGAATTGGCCGTAAGCCCTCACGACGTCTATGACCGGTACGTGGCGATGTATGGCGACTCCCTCTCCAGCTTTTTCCCCGTGACAGAAACCGAAATCGGCAAGATCGGGACAATTACCTGTATGGACGGCCACACACCCGAAACCGCTCGGGCGTTGGGCGTCCAAGGAGCTGAAGTGATCCTGCACCCCAATCTGGTGGATCCCTGCATGTCGCCCCCGATGGAAACCTGGCAGATGATGAATCGAATGAGGGCTTGGGAAAACGTCTGCTATGTCGTGTCCCCCACGTGGGGTGCCCTGCTCGGAGCGCGCCGGCCAAAATACTTTGCCCCGGGCAAGTCCATGATCGTCAACTACAACGGCGTGGTGACCGCATACGCTGACTTTCCTGGAGAGGCCATTATCAGCTCCGTGATCAACCTGGAGGAACTGAGACGAAGAAGAATGGATCCGAGCCGAAACTTCCCGACCCTATTGCGTAATGAGGTCTATAGGAAAATTTATGAACCGGCGGTCTATCCAGCCAATCAGTTTGCGGAAGCTTCCCCGAAAACACGGGCTGCCCGGGATCCTCGCATAACGATTAACGAGTTCGTCGCTAAAGGGATATACGTCGCTCCGGAGAAGATGCCGAAAGACAGTGGGAAGGCAGTACCAAAGTAGGCCAATTCTGAGTAGCGAACTGGGGATTTAACTTCGCAGTGGCTCGCTTCTGCCTCAACCGTGAAGGCAAGCAAAAGACTTTCTTGTGCAGCAGACCGCGGAAAAAGCGTCACTAGAAAATGTGCCGCTCTCTGGCCTTGAGAAGATGTATTCAGAGACGCTGATGCTGCGCCTGCTCGGTGTGGATCATGAACGGATCAGCATCATATGGATCAGACGGCAGTCAGGCGCCGCCCCGCGCCTCCCCCGTGCTTCCTCCAAAGGTTTTAACTCCTGAACGCCCGTGGTAAGTTTTTCCACGCCCTGCTACGAGCCCTCAATCGTGTCCGCCGCGGCCCCTTTCGCCAACGGCTCCGCTCCGCGCACGCGCCGTTCATTCGGCCGCACGAACCCCCAATAGACCGCCAGAGAAGCAAGCGCAAAGCCCGACATCACTTCCGCCAGCCCCCGCGGCGAGTGCCCATCGAACAGCAAGCCCGCCAGCGCGCCCGCCGCTGCGCCCAGCAGCCACTGTGCGCAGATGATGATGGACGAGGCCATGCCGGCAGTCTCAGGCACCGGATGGAGCGCGGCAATCGTGGCGTTGGGCGCGACCAACGAAGATGCGAAGGTGGTCGCGAACAGCAGCGGCGTCACCGTCGCCAGCGTGGCGACACCCGTCACTGAAAGCAGCAGCAGGAGCAGGCTGGTCATCATTGTCATTGCCTGGCCGGTCGCTAGCAGCCGGCTTGCCGCTACACCGCTCATGTTCAGCCGCCCGTTCACCACTCCGCCGCTCATGAACCCGAAGGACGTCAGCGCAAACAGGTAGGCATAGACGCGCGGCGATGCTCCCAGCGTGTTAATCATCAACAGCGGCGACGCGGCGATGTAAGCGAAAAGGCATCCGAAGTTCAGCACCGAAATGAGGGCGTAGCCGCGATAGGTTCGGTTGCCCAGCACCCGCCAATAGTTGGCCAGGAGCTGCCGCGGCGCGAGACTCTGTGCTTTCTCCCGCGCGGCCGATTCGTCCAGCCCCAGGCCCACGGCAACAATCAGAGCGGCGCCGATCGTCCCCAGCACGGCGTAGATGCTCCGCCACCCGCCCAGCGCCAGAGTCCAGACACCCAGCGTCGGCGCGATCATCGGCGCCAGGCTAGTTAGCACGGCCATGTAAGACAGCCGCGCCCGGGCCATCTGCCCTTCGAAAAGATCCCGGATGATCGCCACGGCCAATACGGTGCCCACTCCCGCTCCTGCGCCTTCGATCAGCCTCCAGGCCATGAACGAGGTCATCGAATGCGCCACGGCGCAGCCCCACCCGGCCACGCCGAACAGCGCGCACCCGGCCAGCAGGACCGGCCGCCGCCCGAAGCGATCGGAAAGCGGCCCAAAGATCACCGGCGCCGTCGCGAATCCCACCATATACAGACTCAGCGCGTAGGCCACCGCCGCAGGCAACGATCCCAGGGCGAGGGCGATGGGCGACATCGCCGGCTGGCCCATGTCGACCGAGAGGGGCGGCATGGCCCCGCACGCGCCCAGCAGCACGATGAATCCGACAGACTCGGGCCGTATCCTCACGCGCCCGCCCTCAATTGAGCGATATGGAGGATCCGGTCGCCGGACTCGCACACCAGCCACAGCGCCGCTTGAATCGGTCGCTTGCTGTGGGGGATGAGTGTCGAGTTAAGGACGATGAGGACCAATTCGTTCACGGGAACGCGCATTGTATAACATACGCACACCGTTGTAGCGCTGGCTCGCCCTGAGCGGGTAGCGTCCTAAATCCGTCGGTTCGGACTCTTGCCGCACCGGGAATTGCGGTGGCGTGCGAGAGTCTTTACAAGAAGGACAGGAGCAAACCACCATCGACCGCGATGGTCTGGCCCGTCATGTCACGAGTATCATCCGTTTCTTGTCATTGACGTCCTGCGTGAACTCGAATTCGACATGAACTTTACCAGGCTCTCGTTCGTTAGTGGTTCGAGATATTTCGTCATTGATGATGGCCACTTTGATCTCGAGGTGGCATCAGCCAAGAAGTAAACAGCGTTCTCTGTTACGCGAAGGATCTTATCGAGTGGTTTTTAGAATGCCTGAGATTCAAGCGGGCGCTAGAAACGTCCGTTGACATCCAAGCGGGCGCTTTGATAGGTTTGGTCAACTCGCGCCATGAGTGTGTCCGCCTTCCAGGAAAGGAGCATAGGGAATGCGAAGTCGGAAGCAGTCCCAGTCCGAAACGCGACAGCGCCTTCTTGATGCCGCGGGCGAACTGTTTGCGGAGAAGGGGTTCCGATTAACCGGAACGCGAGAGATCTGCCGCAAGGCCGGCACTGACATTGCCGCCATCCACTATCACTTTGGCAATAAGGAGAACCTTTACGAGGCTGTGCTCCGTTACGCCGACAACCTCTTGGTTGACGCGATCCCTACCTTCGCGGCCTCGCGGTCGCGAGAGGCTCGCCTGCGAGAAATGATCGAGTGGGTGTTGGCCC
Organism: uncultured Acidobacteriota bacterium; assembly: GCA_963715685.1. Lineage (GTDB taxonomy): Bacteria > Acidobacteriota > Terriglobia > Acidiferrales > UBA7541 > Palsa-295. The sequence continues at coordinate 1,579,860 of OY970264.1, forward strand.
AGTGCTTCGCACAGGGACAGCCGGAATGGCGGTGGCGGTTTATCGAACAGGCGACCATCGCTTTGACCCCTGGGCTTCGCGCGTTCTTCAACTCCAAAATCTTGCCTTTGTACCAGGCCTTGGACTCGATTTGCAGGGAGTTTCTCGGCAAAGACGCGACGCAACAACAGGTTCGCTTCGCCACTCGAAGCATTCTCGGACAGTGCTTCTACTACCGGCATTTCCGTGTGCTGATCGGCGGACAAGGCGAGACATTCTCCAACGAGCACCTCCACGAGTTGGCAGACCACATCCTGGAATTCTCCCTCGCCGGGCTCAAGGCCCGCGCACGCGGACTGAAAATGGTCAAGCGACAGAAGCCCGCTCTACGCACGCGGGCCAGTTCCCGGGGGAAACGAATCCACTGGGAAGGACAGGTTCGGACCAGGGGGATTAGCGATTGAACGGCCGCGGAAAATTGTTCGGTGTGACTTTGGATGCATCCGATGATCCTTGGAATCTCGGGTTGAAGCACGCCTCCGTGTGGGCGCAGACGCAGGGAAGGCATTTTCCGCCGGGGCCGTACGAAGCGATGCCCAAGGACCTCGGGAAATAAGGCCGGCGGTCGACTGCAAAAATTTGCGCGGGTCTACCCCGGCCTGAGCGTTACGCCATTTTCAGTGCGCGCTCCAGCGGATAGTACTTTTCGTCACGCTTCTGGATGTAATTCACCTGCGCCATCTCATCGAGCAGGCACTCGACTAACATCGGATTCAGCGGCGGGTAGATCTCGTTTCTCTCCCACTCAGTGAATCTCTGGATGATCTCGTCGCGGGTGATGCCGGGCTCGGCCTTGATTTTTTCGAGCATCGCCATCGAGCGCTTGTAATACGGTATGTCGTATCCTCTCGAGGCGATGTCTATGGCTTCGACGAAGAAGAAGGCGGAAGTGCGGGCGTCACCGCACACAAAGGTCCAGCCGCCCTGTTTCGTTGTCGGCGGCGTTGCGGGAAGACCCTTCAAGTGTTGCGGCTGCGCGCCCTTCGGCACCTCCTTCAGTGGCCGGAACCCGAGCCCGTCGTACTGCTTCATGCTCTCGTCCTTTGCGCTGAGCCCCGAATAACGGAATGGGATACCCTGAGAGAAAGTATTCCCCGCGGCGCGGATCCCGACCAGGACGGGCGTCATAGGCCCCAGAACGCCCGGGCACACTCTTCCCTGGAACTCTTCCCCGTCGTAAATGAACGAGTCTCCGATCTTGTAGCAGAAGTGACAAGGAAAGCTTTTCTCGTCCCCCATGAACTCCACCAACGTCGCCTTTATTTTGAACGCCATCTGTTCCTCCTTATATTGCTCGTGCGTTCCGCACTTCGGATGTTGGCCCAATTAGATCAGCAGCGCTCCCCCATCAACGGGGATGGCGGTGCCGGTGATAAACGCGGCTTCGCTCGAACACAGCCAAAGCACGAGCGAAGTCACTTCCTCCTGCCGCCCAATCCGGCCGAGCGGATACATCTGAATCGCTTTCTGCACCATCGCCTCGTCTTTAAGAAATGTGGCCTCCGACATGGGCGTCTGGATCAGCGCCGGACACACGGCATTCACCCGAATCCCCCGAGCCGCATACTCCACGGCCCCCGTCGTGGTCAGCCCGATGATCCCGTGTTTAGTGGCATTGTAGGCCGCTCCGGTTCGGCGCCCGCTGCGCAACCCGGCCATCGCGGCCATGTTGACGATCGAGCCCCCGCCCCGATTTAGCATCTCCGGAATTTCATACTTCATGGAAAGAAACGTTCCCGTGAGATTGGTCGCTACGACCTGATCCCATACCTCCTTTTTATAGTCAACCATAGGGACCATCAGCGTCCCGTCGATTCCCGCGTTGTTCAAGGCGCAGTCCAAACCTCCGTAAGTATTCACGCAAGCCTGGATGGACGCCTGCACATCGGGAGCCTGGGAGACATCGGCGCGGATGAAGATTGCCTCGCCGCCTTCCCCGCGAATCTCCGAAATCGCTTCTTCGCCAGCTTCGACACGCCGCCCGGTAAGGACAACCTTTGCGCCTTCTCTGGCAAACGCAAACGCCGCGTCGCGGCCGAGGCCCGACGTGCCGCCAGTGACTAAAACCACTTTGGATGCAAAACGCCCGCCCATGTTTCCGATCCTTCGCCGATATTCCCGTCGGCGCGAACTACGTTTTCTACCGTCCAGCCCCGAACGCCTCCCGGATCTTCTCGGACCAAATGTGGCAGTTGCTGTAGAGAGGACCCAGGGCCTCGAGCATCGGCATCGAACGCGGGGGCATCGTGGCATGGTGCCCATGCCGGATCTCGGTTTCGTGCGACCGGGCCATGACCTGCATGGGTATCTCTCCCCAGCCCGGCGTGTTCCGTTCCCATAAGAAAAGAAGCTCGATGTGAGCAAGATGGCCGTATTCCATCGAGATGATTTGAAAGTTATCCGGTGCATCCAAAATCAGCCGCTTGGCCGTGAACTCATTCAGGAATTCAGGGATGGCCTTGCCAACCTCGAACATGTGATGAACCGAGTCCGCGCTGAGTTTGGCCGGCGCCCACGCCCCGCCCAAGCGCAGCACTCGCTGGAGAAATCCTACGAGGATGAAAAAATCCATGTTGTTCTCGTAGATTGCACGGATGACTGGATCAACTTCCGTGCCCCCGGTTTCGGCGACAATGTCTCGCAACACCGCCTCCTCATATGCCATCTCCTCAGGCGAGTTGGTTGCGAGATAAACATAGAGAGGCATGGAGAGTTCTCGCTGGAAGAGACCGCTCTCCCAAAGTTCCCAGAAGTCATTGGCCGACTGCGTGGCCAGAAGCGCAGCGGTCGCGTTGAAATATTTCAGCACCGCTTGACCGATCTCCGCTTTGCCGATCTCGGTCATGGCATCGCGAAGCTGGTCCAGTGTCGGGAACTTGAAGATGAAAACCTTGTGGCGATCGTTGGGCAGGCGGATCTTATAGTCGGGCGAGCGCCCTTCCGTGGGCATCACGGCCGGCCCCCTCCACTCGTCGAGGCCGATAGCGATTCGGGTGATTACGCCGAATCCCCCAAACGGACCTGCATATCCCTTAATCAACCCGCGCAGGCTGGGGCCAGGGCCGTCGGCGCAGAACCAGCCCGCTCCATTGGCGAGCGAGCCCAACCGAATCAGTTCGCCGGACGGAAGTACCCACTCCACGCCGAGGATGTAACGATTGGTCCGGGAAGCCCCATGCTGATTGTGGTTGTCGCCGCTCGAGCATGCGAAGTTCACCAGGACCGACCCGCCGGGGCCGACAGCGGCGACCGGATAGCTCAGACCAGCCTTCATGAGTTCAGTCCTCAATTGCCCGTGGCGCACTCCGGGTTCGATCACCGCATAACGATCCGTCCTATTGATCTCCACGATGCGATTCATTCGCTTCAAGTGCAGGATGACAGTGTTCGGCGTGGTCGGATAAGCGAAGCCGATCAAGCTCGACACGGTGGCGATAAACTTCAACCCGTGTTGGTTACAGACTCTGACGATTTGCTGGATTTCCTCGGCCGTGGCCGGGAGCAAGACCGCCGCCGGACTGTGTGGCTTGACGGGAGTACTCGGCATCGGGTGGCGCAGTCCCGCCAGAATGTACTCGCGGTCGCTGATGTAATCAGGGCCCACGATTCGTTCGAGTTCGGCGTAGACCGGCCTTGGCAAGCTCATGGCTTGAATCTCCGCGTTCTCATCCTAAAGCGTTGGCAACAAGCTCGGTGATGTCGAAATATGTCATCCCGCTATTTGTGGCGCCGAGCGCCTTCTCAAACGCAGACTGGCAAAACGGACAACAGGAAACCATCGCGGTCGCGCCTGTGGATTTGGCTTCGCCGCACCGCTCGTTGGCAGTCCATTGGCTGAAGTCCGGGAAAGCCTCGGCGACGCCGCCACCAGCACCGCAACAATACGAATTCTCCTCATTGCGCACCATTTCAACAATTTCCAGCCCGGGAATCGCCTTCAAGACCTCGCGCGGCGCGTCGTAAACACCTTGGGCTCCGCGGCGCCACTTTTTCGGTGGCTCGTGACGTCCGAAGGCCTTGATCTCACCGTTCCATGGAACGTATGGCTCCGAGAGGCGGCCCAGAAGACAGGGATCGTGATAGGTGACCTTCCTATTTCCCTGGTTGCGAAGCGTCAGTCGCTGCTGCGCGATCAGTTGCTGCACGACTTCCGTAATGTGCAACGCGCGGAAGTTCACTTGGCCCAGGCGTGGATAGAAATCGCGGAACGCGCCGAAGCACTCGGCGCAACTGGTGATCACCGTATCGATGCCTTGCTTCTCGAGTGCCGCAAGATTATGCTCGGCCACCTTACGTGCCGCTTCCACTTGCCCTGTGCGCCACAGCGGGCCGCCGCAGCAATACTCCTCGGCGTGCAGCAGCGTGAACTCCACGCCGCCGGCGTTTAGGATTTTCGTCGTGTTTTGCGCGATCTGCGGATAGCGGTACGCGGCGGCGCAGCCGGTGAAGTACGCCACCGTGCAGTTTTTCGCGAGCCTGATATCGGGTGCGAGCCAATCAAACCGCCGCTCGTGCTCGCGTCCGTAAATGTTATGATGCGCTTCCACGGACCGGGCAGCCTGCTGATGTGCCGGCATCGGCCCCCAGCCATCGGCCACGACCCGGGCCCGCAATGCGAGAATCGTTTCGAGCACCTCCATATCCCGGATGGATTTGCAATTGATGTCGCAGGCGCCGCAGGTCGTGCAGCTATAGATCAGCTCGACCAGGCCGCTTTCATATTCGAGCTCCCCGTCGAGGAGTTCTTCGGCAATGTTCAGCAATCCCTGGCCGGAGTAAGCGTCGAAACCGAATCGCTGGTGAATCGGGCAAATCTCAGCATAGTCGTAGCCCCTCATTTTGGGGCCGAGCACCCACTTGCATTGGCCGCAGTGGTTGCAAGATTCCATGGTCCGTTTGAAATCTTTCAGCGGCAGCACTAGCAAGCCTCCCTCGCGCAAACGCCTAGAAGCACAGCTTTCCGGGATTCAAAATTCCGTTTGGATCGAAAATATGTTTTAGCGTCCTCAGCATCGTTGCTCCGTCCGGATAGTTGCGGTACGCGAGGTCTGCCCAGGCCCCGTAGGGACGGCTGAAGAAAGCGCCCTTCTTCATCAGGGTTTCTGAGGCGCTAAGGAAAAGATCGCGCACGGCGTCCGCCTCGCCTCTGCTCGAACTGTCGCAGGGCAGAAGGAATGCGCAATGTGCTCCGCGGCCTTGCACCAGAGGCTGGACGTATGCGCCGTAGTCCACGTCCGGACAGCGCGATTGTGCAACGAGGTTTTGCATCAGCTCCACGAAATAGCCTGCTTTACTCAATGGCGCGAGAAAGAAGATTTCGTGGCAGCGATCGGCCCGGCGCAGTTTCCAGTAGGGCTCTTTGTTCCAGGGACCTGATATCAGCCGGAGGACTGCGTCCTCCATGCCGTCGGCGCCCGGCAAAGTCGTTTGCGCCTGCAAGTTGAGGCTCCTGCAAATATCGGTCAGGTATTTTTCCTGGATCGCCACTCGTTCAGCAGGCCGGCGCTGATATCCCGCGACGCAAGCGATGATCGTCCAGGGGGGCAGAGCGGCTTTCAACGCCGCAAAGTCTCTCGAAGGATCGCTGGCCAGAAGCGTGGCCAGGTTCGTATTGTCCAGCGCAAGGCACTCGTCGACCACGCGCTTTCTCAACAGCGCGTCGAGAGGTGCGGACATCTGTTGAGGATTTTCCAGCGGGATAAAGTAGAGTTTCCTCAACGTCGGCAGGACTTCCGTCCTGACCACGCCCCAGGTGACAATTCCCATGCTCCCCTGGGCGGCAGATAACAGGCGGTAGTAATCAATGGCCCCGGGGCCCCAGGGATTGACCTTGTCTGCCTTCAATGACTCAGGAGGCCCAGGGCCGGATGCCGAGCCTGTCCTGAATTCATCGCCGCTGCCGTAAATGACCTCCAACGTCAGCAGCGGGTCCATGTAATCGTACTGATACTTCGGAATCAGCGTCGCTTCGCGCTCGAGACAGCTCGTCAACACGGACTTGTTGGCTCGCGGCGCCAGCGGGACGTTCAGCTTCATGCCCTGGCGTTCCAGCGCCGGCACGAGTTCGCCGAACGTCACCCCGGGCTCGATCATGGCGTAACGACTGACGGCATCCAGTTTAATGATCTGCCGCATCCTGGTGAAATCGACAACGATCCCACCCCGGCTGGGCAAGGTGTCCCCATGGAATCGTGGCGGGCCGGAACTCACCGGCACCAGCGCTACCTGGCGGCCGTTGGCGATCCGGACGATCTCGCGAACGTCCGCTTTGCTGCGTGGGTAAGCGATGAAATCGGGGCAAGTCCCGGTGACAAGGCTGTAATCGGAGGCGCAACTCTTCAGAGTTGCCGCGTCGTCCGAGACGTTCTCAGCGCCGATAGCGCGGGTCAACTCTTGACCGAGGGCGGAGCAAACATCGGGTGCAAGCATTCTCGTTCCTTCGCGATCAGAATCCCGGCCGCACCCTGAAGGGTGTGCGCAAGATCAAGGGGCTTCTGATCCCCGCCGCGAGAATCAAGAGTCGCATCAGGAAGCCGCCAATGAGCAAGAACACTCCAGCCATCAGCGTAGCCAATGATTGCGAGACACCCTCATGCATCATTGAGGCAAAGTACTCGATCACCACGGGAAGCAACAAGCCGACGAAGAGGAAGCCGCCCCAGAATAGAAGCGACAGCTTACCTGTGAGCAATAAGCGGGCCGCTTCGGGCGCGCGATCAAATACGAGGGTCAGATACAGATAGATGGCCATCGCTTCGACGATGATGAGGATCATATCCGCGGACTCGAGATGGGTCATGAACTCCGCCGTTTTGGGGCTGGTAATCCCCAGCACGGAAGAAACAATCGGCGTAATGAAGAACACGGCTCCGATGCCGGTGGAAACTGCTGAGACGAGGAACAAGATGGGGAGCAGCGGATTGTTCCAGAAAGGCCGGCTGACCACGATACCAATCAGGATGCCCGTGTAGATGCACGTCGCTACGGCCAAGACCAGGGCGACGACCTCCAGCGCCGTGCGAAAACCTTGGTTCGCATCCAGTACGTTGCCAAATGGCCACACCCAGAGAATGACTGTAAGGCCGCCGGAGACAATCAGGGCTGACACGATGAAGAATCCCCGCGAAATCCACGATGTGCCCGGGTGCAGCATGGCTCTAAAGAATTTTGCCGGATGCCCCAGGTCCATGATCAGGAAAAGCGTGGAAACGGCTACAGCCGGGATACCGAACGCAATGGCGATTTTCGCGGCGATGGCGTATCCCATGAAATCAGCTACAACGCCGACAATGACGGCGCCGGCGCCGGTGCCAGCGAGAAAGAGATAGGCCGCGATCTTCCAGCGCCACACGGCTTGCGGAACTATTTCCATATGTCCTATGCCTTCTTGGTCGCTACACCGGCTGGTTCGGTTGCCACGACTAAACGGCCGGCCGGCAGATAATGGGTATTCGGGTCTGTACCGAACTCGGGGTTGAGTTGGAAGGCCTGCGCGCGGGCAACCAGCTGTGCAACCTCGCTATTTGGATCATCCAGATCGCCGAAATAGCGGGCCTTGGCCATACAGTTAGTGACGCAGGCAGGGGTAGCCTCCCGATCGACGCCGGGCATGAGTCCCTGTGCCAGGCCGGCATCGATACGATGCCGGCAATAATCGCACTTCACCACCACGCCCTTCTCGTGTCCTTGGTAGCCGACCCGTTCGAAGGGCGTGAGCCCCTGGTCCCCAAAGTATCCCCCCTCATCCTCAACGAAGTAGCGTGCTCCGTAAGGACAAGCGATGATGCAATATTGGCAACCGATGCATTTTTCCTGGTCGACGAAGACGATGCCATCGGCACGCTTCTGCGTCGCTTTCGTAGGGCAAACTTTCTCGCAGGGGGGCTCATTGCACTGCATGCACAGCAGAGGCAGATTGACGCGGGTCACGTTCGGGTAGGTTCCGACCTCCGTGACTTCAACCCTGGCAAGGGTAACGCCCGGAGGAGTGGCATTCTCCGCCTTGCAGCTCATCTGGCAGCCGTAGCAGCCGATGCACTTCAACAGATCGATGACCATACCCCATCTGGGCATTGTCTGCCTTCATTCTCGCGCGGAGCCGCATGCTGTTGGGCCCGCTGTGAATGGCACAACGTACAACATCGTTTCAGCAGCGGCGCCGGCGTCCACTATCTTTGTTTCCGCGAGCATCGTCACTTCAAGCCTTATAGATCTTCACTTTGGCGCAAAGGTCCATGTTCAGATTCCCGGGATCAAAGTGATGGTAATCGACCTCAATCAAATCGTTATAGAACACGCCCTTGCCCCTGGCTATCGGCAGATCCTTGGACCAGTGGCCGGCCAGAGCCGCCACACCCACGCCCTCCGGGTGTATGCCTTCGATGGTTTTTAGCTTGCCCTTGACCTTGCGCTTGTAATTGGATTCCACCCAAATGATGTCGCCGTCTTTAAGGCCCTTCTTCTTGGCCGTTGCGGCGTTCACGGCTATGTTGTACGAGTAATCGTTCATTTGGGCGGCTTCGTCGAGCCAGGGATTCTCCATCGTCAGGGAATTCGTGTGGATGGTGTCTCGATAATAAAAGCTAATGAGATCGTACTGTGGGTCCGTACATTCGTGCGTCGGGCATGGATTCCAGTCCGGCACTGCCTGATACGCCTGGTAGTTCAGATCGTTTTCGATACCGAATTCTTCGGCAACCTTGCGTACCTGCTCGCCAGTTGTCTGGAATATCTCAAAATAAACAGGGACCCTGACGGGCACGCGGCTGCGCCAGTAAACCTCCTCAGCCTTTTTCGGCCAGCTCATCACGCCGTTTTCCTTAAACCATTCCAAGCCGTGGGCTTCCCCAAAGAAGTTCTTCAACACTTTGTCGACGATTTCCTCGAACTCGTATTTGACGTTCGGCTCGAGCTTGTAAGGCTCTTTCAGTTCGAAGTGCGTGTTGTAGGCACTGTTCAGCCGCTCGAGCAACCCCAGCCGGCAGCCGATCTCGTATAGCACCCTCAGGAAATCGCGGCGCTGGCCACCGGCCTCCACCACCGGCTGTCGAATCGGCCAGCTCCAGTTCCCCATACTGCCCGGATGGTTAAAGATGAAAGGATAGTTGGGCGATGGGAAGAGGCGCTCCAGGTAGGACGTATCCGGCAAGACGATGTCGGCGAAGTCGGTCATCTCATTCTTGAAGATGTCGAAAGAGATGATAAAGACGTCTTTGAATGCATCCGCCACGACATCCTTGTTGCCCACGCTCATAATGGCGTTCGCGCCGAAGTTGATCATCACCTTGGGCCGGCGTTTGATGTGGAACTTGTTCCACCATTTCTCGCGGTCCGAGGAGCCGAAAAAGGGCGAGGTCATCGCCCACGGGAAGATCTCGCGCATGCCAATACTGGTCGGAGCGGTGGCTTCGTTAGCCGGGAAAGGTTTGTGCGGATGCATCCACGTGCCGGTGATCATCAATCCATCCGGCGTCGGCTCGGGTACGTAATAAGGTCGACCGGTATCGGGATGGCCGTAGCTTACCGGGTTGAAGCCCAGCGCTCCGCCGACGTTGTCCGAGGAGCCCACCAGATGGTTGAGGAGGTCGATCGACACGCAGTTCCAGGTGGCGTTTTTGTGTCCCTGCGAGCCGCGAAAATAGATCGCCGCTGCCGGCCTGTAGGGGAATTCCTCACCATCGATGACGATCGTGCTGCCAATGCGGGCTGCTTCGCCGAACTCTCTGGCCAATCTTCTAATATTCGCCGCAGAGATCGTGGTTATCTCCGACGAATACTCCGGCGTGTACTTTTTTAGATGCTCCTTCAATATCTGAAAGCCCGGCTGCACCTTAACGCCGTTTACTGTGAAATTGCCCAGGAGCGCGACGCAGTCGACCGATCCTGCGTCAAATGTCTTGGTTGTACCCGCCGTCTCGTCCCAAACCAGAGGCTTGTTGGTTGCTAGGTCTCGCAGATAATGTCCGTCTTCCTTAACCAAATACGCGGCGTTGGTGCACTGCCTGAGGTAATGGCGGTCGTAGATTCCGAGCTCGTTGACGAGCACATTGGCCATCGCCAGTGCCAGCGCGGCATCCGTCCCGACCCGAATGGGCACCCATTCATTTCCTTTGCCCGACGCGAAATTGCACATCGGATCAACCACCACCATCTTCATGCCGCGCGCCCGGGCGTCGGCTGCCAGCTGTGCGTTTTGGTTGGCAACGTGACCGGCCGAATGCCCTTTACTGGCGCCGAAATAAATTGCGTAGTTGCACATTTTAAAATCAGGGACGAGCGACCACGAAGCGTGCATGAGGCCGCCAGTCTGGTGGGCGCCGCTGCCGCAGTGAATACCGCCGCCGCCTACCCACACGGCGTCGGTGCCGAACGCCATGCCGAAGGTAAACAACCCACAGTGCATCTCGGACGCGCAGGTCGTTGTGCCCTGCAGGAAGAGCTCCGCAGGATCGTGGTCGTACACTTCCTTTAGTTTCTTGACGGCGATGTCAAGCACCTCTTCCCAGGAGATCTCTACCCATTGGGGATCGACTCCGATGCCCTTCTTCGGATTGGTTCGTTTCAGCGGCACGTTGACCCGATTGGGATCGTAAAGGGTCATGATGCCTGCTATGCCCTTGGCACATAGCCTCCCCTCACCGCAGGCGCTTTCAGGATTGCCTTCTATCTTCGTGAGCACACCGTCCACGTTATGGGCGAGTATTGAGCACATGCCATAACACAGACTGCACGATGAAGGGATCCATCTGTCCTGGTTGCCGCTTGCCGATGCTCTAGCGTTTGCCTGTTCAACGGTCAGCATCGAATACCTCCGTCCCACACAGTCCCTGCTTGCCTGCGCGACCTATGTCTCCGGCAGCCTTGAGGTACCGCCGAGCGACAAACCACGCCGCGAAAAACTGGGAGAGAGCGAACATGCAAACGAAGTTCGGCCCCTAAAACATGCTTGTGTGCATGAAACGCGGCGCAAGCCCAACCATGGCTCGCAGAGTGAAATAGTAGACAAGAATGAACACGAACACCGGGCTGATGAAACCTTCCTGGTGGCACCGAGTCTTTGAACTGCCGGGTAGTTGCAATCCGATCCCAATCTGTCTGGCTTGGTTTACAGAGGGTGATGTCTTCTGGAAGAGAATCCATAGGCTATCCAAGAGAAGAACACCGCGACTACCGGGCAATCTATCTAGCGGTCGCTAGAATGTCAAGGGCAATGTCAAGCGAGCGCTAGACACACCGAAGATGCATGGTGGGGCAGCGCGTACGCCGGTGCATCTGTTTTTGGGCAGCACATCCCGTTTGACTGCCCGGAAGTATTCTGTTCCCATGACGGATACGCAGAACGTATCAGGAAGGCCATCGCATGGAGCTTCGCCAGTTAAGGTATTTCATTGCCGTGGCGGAGGCTTTGAATTTTCGCAAAGCCGCTGAGCGGCTCCACATCACGCAGCCCTCGGTCAGCCGGAAGGTCCGTCAATTGGAGGAGGAATTAGGGGTCACACTGCTCATCCGGGACCGAAAGCAAGTGCACTTGACGGATGCTGGCCGCGTGGTCTTGCACAAAGCCAGAGCTCTGATGGCAGAGGCAGCCGAGCTTGCAGAATCGGTGAACCGGACTGACAAAGGAGAGCGCGGCAGCTTGAAGGTCGGAGTTGGCATACCGCTCGCCCAAAGCATCCGAGGCCTCGTGACCGAATTTGCCAGGCAATTCCCCAAAGTGGACGTTCAGTACCAGGATGTCATCTTCGCCGCGATGCAGAATCGAGCCCTTGGCGAAGGTGAAATCGATGTTGGTATTTTTTGGCCCCCGGTCGATCCCGCACACCTGGATTCCGAACGGCTCTTTGATGAACGCTTCTGGGTCGTTCTGCCCAAGAGAAATCCCCTGGCGAAGCGCAGGAAGCTCCACTTGAAAGAACTTGCCGGCCAAGTCCTATTGCTCCCGAACCAAACGCCCGCCGTCAACCAGAAGGTGCTGCAGATGTGCCGCGACACGGGGCTGACGCTGAAGAGCAAACGCACGACGGCCGTGCCCCACGAAGCTGGCGCCGCGCTCGTAGCATCGGGAAAGGGAATTTACGTGCTTGCAGGAACGCCCCTCAAGTTCCCGAGTTTTGGAAGCGGTATAGCCGTGATCCCGCTCGACGACCCGTCCACCATAGAGGTCTACATGGCTTGGAGGAAGAGGGAAACGTCGGTAGCAGTGCTCAATTTTCTGGAAACGGCGCGCAGAGTTTTTCGCCTCGCATCCGCCTTGCCTCGCCCTGCCGACCGCGGTCGCTGATGTCCGCTCGTTATCAGCAGTGAAAGCAAGAAAACATTGGACGGGTCGAGATCCTTGTCCAATACTTCCGTCAGTTTCAGTGAAACAGCTTACTTGTGTCGCGCCACACTCCAGCCCGCAGATGCGAATCGATGCCTCACAGTCTTCCGGTCCTTGCAGCCGTAGTGCGGGAGATCGATCCGGATTCCATGAACCAGAAAGATGCGGCGAATGAGGGAGGTCACGGATGAGTGACGCATCAGCGTTAGAAACGATGATTGCTTTCGGCGCAAGCCGTGAACGAGCCGATTTGGATGAGTACTCGAAGGATATGAGCTTCGTCAATCCGGTGCGGCCCGCATTGGTCGCCCGTCCGAGAAACACAGAGGACGTGCGGAGGATCGTCCATCTCGCCAATGAGACGAAGACGCCGCTGGTTCCAGTCAGCTCCGGACCTCCGCACTTCCGAGGCGACACCGTTCCAAGCGTCGGAGGCGCGGTCATTGTCGATATGAGCGGCATGAAAAAGGTCATGGTCGTGGACCGCAAGAGACGGGTGGCGATGTGCGAGCCGGGCGTGACCTTCGGTGAACTAATCCCGGAGGTGAGAAGAGAAGGGCTCAGGCTCAATATGCCCTTACTGCCACGGAAATCCAAGTCTGTTGTCGGTAGCATACTCGAAAGAGAGCCTGTAATCATGCCGAAGTATCAATGGGATATCTCCGACCCGTTGGCTTGCGCCGAGATATTCTTTGGAACCGGCGATGAGTTTAGAACCGGCCAGGCGGCTGGGCCGGGAACAGTCGCGGAGCAGTGGGCCGTCGGGGGCGTGCAAAAAGCGCCGTACGGGCCGGGTACGGCTTCCTGGCACAGGCTTATCCAGGGGGCGCAGGGAACCATGGGCATCGTAACGTGGTTATCGATGAGGTGTGAACTATTGCCCAGTCTTGAGGAGCCTTTTGTGGTTGGTTCCTCCAACCTCGATAAACTGCTCGAGCTGACTTACTGGCTGATCAGACTGAGACTGGTCAACGAATGCTTCATCCTCAACAATACCAACCTTGCGGCCATCGTTACGAAGAACTGGCCCAATGACTATCAAAGGCTCAAGGATGCCCTGCCCGCATGGACTCTCTTCTACACCGTCGCCGGCTACGAATATTTCCCGGAGGAAAGGGTTAGCTCTCAGATTAAAGACATCACTGAAATAACCCAGCGGTTGGGAATAGAAGCAGCAAAAGCAGCCGGTGGAGTTTCAGCCAATGAACTCTTGAAAGCGGTCCAGCAGCCTTGCGGAGAGCCCTATTGGAAACTTCGCCAGAAGGGGGCCTGCCAGGACATTTTCTACTTGACCATCTTTGAAAAGCTCCAGGGTCAAATTGGGGCCATGAACGATCTGGCGGAAAAAGCCGGATATCCCGCTTCCCAAATCGGTGTGTACATCCAGCCGGTAGTCCAGGGCACCAGCTATCACTGTGAGTTCAATCTATTTTACGATCCCGACAACCAAAGGGAGCTAAATCGAGTTAAGGAGTTATCCACACTAGCAATTAAGAACTTAATGGCTAATGGCGCGTTCTTTTCGAGACCTTATGGTGAAAGTACGGGGATGATTTTGAATCGAGACGCCGCCACCGTTTCTGTCTTGGACAAGCTTAAGAAGATATTTGATCCAAACAACGTGATGAATCCGGGGAAGGTGTGCTTCTAAGGGACCTGAGCAGAAACAATCTATCGTGGAATGATCACAGGAGATAGCCAAGATGGGATTGGAACAATATAAAGGCGATATGGAGATGTGTTGCCGGTGTTCGGCGTGTAAGTTCATCCCCATGCAAAGGGTGAGTGGACTTCAGTATGCAAATGTGTGTCCCAGCATATCTAAATACAATTTCCACAGTTACTCGGGCGGCGGCAGATTAAATATCGGGGCGGCGATGTTGAAAGAGGGGTTTAACTATACGGATAGGCTCCTCGACATCGTCTATAACTGCCAGATGTGCGGCGCCTGCGGCGTCTCGTGCAATTACGCCATGGACATGGAAGTCCTCGAGCCCATCAACGAATTCAGGATCAAGTGCGTCGAGGATGGTAAGACCCACCCCGCTCTGGACAAGGTAATCGTCGGCCTCCGGAAGCATGGCTCGACCGTGCCCGTAACGGGCAAACGGGGCGACTGGGCTTCCGGCCTGAACCTGAAGGACGCCACCAAAGAGAAAGTGGACGTGCTCTATCACGTCGGCTGTCTCACGAGCTATGACAAGAATCTCCAGAAGCTGGCCAAAGCCACCGTGAAGATACTCCAAAAGGCGGGCGTCGATTTCGGCATCGCCGGCGACGCCGAGACCTGCTCCGGCGGTCGGGCCTACCAGATGGGTTACAAGGAAGACTTTCTGACTCAGGCCAAGAAGAACATGGCCATGATTAAGAAAGCCGGCGTCAAGACAGTAGTCACGGCGTGCGCCGACGGGTACCAAGCCTTCAAGGTTCTCTACGACAAGTTCAACCTGAAGGGTGGCCTCGAAGTGCTGCACATCTCAGAATACATCGACAAACTGATGCGGGACGGCAGGCTGAAGCCGCGGAAGAAAGTCGACCTCTCGGTCACCTACCATGACCCCTGCCGTCTCGGCAGGCTGGGTGAGCCGTGGATACACTGGGAAGGGAAAAAGATTCCGGGGGACAGGTTTGTCTTCGACCCGCCGAAGATCTACCGGCGAGGCACGCACGGCGTCTATGAGCCGCCTCGGGATGTTCTCAAGAGCATTCCCGGTGTAAGACTCACGGAAATGACCAGGATTAAGGAATACTCCTGGTGCTGTGGGGCCGGTGGTGGTGTGAGCGAGTCAAATCCCGAGTTTGCCCAATGGACTGCCCGGGAAAGAATAGAGGAAGCCGAGTCCACTGGCGCAGAGGCGATGGTTACCGCCTGTCCCTGGTGTGAGAAGACCTTTAACGAAGCGATCGCCGAAACCGGCAGCCGCCTGAAGGTCTACGACATCGTTGAACTCGTAGAGACGGCAATCGAGTAAGGGGGTGATGCTCATGGCGTTGAGCAAGGACGTCTATTCGGCTTTCGAAGATGTGGTCGGAACGGAGTACATCTGTGATGACCCGGTCATCATGCCTTCCTATCACGCGACTGAGTTCGCGGCTGTAATCCTTCCAAAGAACACAGCGGAAGTTCAAGCGATCGTCAAGTTATGCAACAAATACAAGTTGCCGTTCAGACCGGTGTGTACAGGCTGGACCGGGAAGTTCGCCAAGGGCTTTCTGTATCTGGACCTGCGAAGGATGAACCGCATCATCGAAATCAACGAGAAGAATATGTATGCCGTGGTTGAGCCGTACGTGATCTCGGCACAGCTCCAGGCGGAGTTGATGAAAAGGGGTCTGCATCTCAACCTGAAGGGGGCCGGCTCCAACTGCTCGGCGATGCTCCGGGGGCACGGGCATTTGGATCAAACCACAAGTGGAGATGACCGAAACCATTTGGCAATCGAATGGATCACTCCCGCGGGGGACATCGTGAGGTCCGGTTCGCTGGGATCCTCGGATGAGTGGTTCTGTGGTGACGGTCCGGGCCCGTCTTTAAGGAGCATACTTACGAGTGCTGTGCCGCCGGGCGTCACGCCGGGTGTGTTTACGAAGGCCGCCATGAAGATTTATCACTGGCCGGGCCCCTCCAAATTTCCAATCGAAGGGATATCTCCAAATTACTTCCTGGGCAAGATACCGCCGAACTTCATGGCGCGATATTTCAGCTTTCCGACCGTCGAAAAAATGTGGGAGGCGGAACTCAAGATCGGAGAAAGTGAAATAGCGTTCGAGCTCATGGGTTTTAATGTGGCCATGGTAGCCGCGAATATCACTACAAGTAATGAAGAAGAGGAAGAAACTTTCAAGCGGCTCGGCAAGGCGGTGCAGGGGCCCGGCTTCCTTGTCATCATAGCCGGCAACTCCTCGGCAGACTTCGAATACAAGAGACGAGTATTGCAGCACATTGTCAGCGAAGCTGGCGGGAAGTCCCTGGCACCCCTCGAGGATCCCAGGATTGAAGGAATCCTGTTGTGCCAGTGCATCAGAATTTCCGCCTCTATTAGAGAGACGTTTCGTCCAGGAGGCGCCTTTAATTCCATTCCCGTCATGGGTCAAAGAGACTTGACGATCAAGTGGGCGATCGGAGCCGGCAAGGCGAAGGAGCCATTGATCGCAAAGGGCCTGATCGTCGATGATGGCGGAGCCTTTTTTGGCTGGGGAGTGGAACAGGGACATCTTGGCAAAACCGAAATATTCTGCAAATTCGATCCTCAGAACCCGGAAGCCAAAGCGGCGGTCGAGGAATGGCAAAAAGAGCAAAGTACGAGGGCTTTCAAGGAACGCTACTTCGCGTTGTTGGCGGGCCAAAATGAGGAAGTCGGGCGAGGTTTATCGAATTACCATCTATGGTGGAATAAGATTCAGAAAGAACTTGATCCGAATCGCGTATCCCCAGAGGGAGGCGCACTTGTCTAGTCCCTGCTAAAAGGGGATGGGGCGGTCGTTTTTTTACTTCCCTGCCGCCCTGGGAATGTGCGTTAGATTTCCGTAAGTCGACGCGGATTGCACGCAAGTTGCAGCGAGAGACTTGATCAAGCCTCTTCAAGAACGTGTGTGTTGAATCCAAAGGCTCTGGCGTTTACAAAATCATCTACAGCTGTGTAGACGAAATACCAGAAGGCGCGAATATCTCATTGAAAAGAATGGTCGGGGCGAGTGGATTTGAACCACCGGCCTCCTGGTCCCGAACCAGGCGCGCTAGCCAGGCTGCGCTACGCCCCGAACGTGCGCTACACTGCGTAACAGTTTACTTTGGAATGTGTTTGACAGCAACCTTGCTTCCTCTGCCCCATTTTTCGCCAATGATCTTCAGCTGATTCGAGAGGTCGTTTCGTGGCCGCTTCCAGGAAGGAAACATGCTCCAATCTGGAACATCGCGAATCGGGCGGTTCGCATCTATTTATTATATGGGTATCCAGTGAGACGGAATCGCCGGACAAGTCATCGAGAGCTCAATGCTTTCGGCCGGCGGGCGGAATATGTTTCTGTTTGCAGACGGCCGAGTGCTGGTGCAAAATATATCTGCTTTTGGCGGGTGGACATCATAAACCTTGGGCCGCGCTCCTGCGCTGCCTGGGAAAAAGCAATCAAACGGGAGGATCGATGCTCGACAACGAAAAGTGCACGTCGGCAAGCAATTCTAGTTCACGCTCCATGGGAAGCTCCTCGTTTCGGCGGACAGTGAGGCTCGGCACTTTCGCGATGGCCGCTTTGGCCTTGGCGATTCTCGGAGTCGCTTCGAGCGCCAGCGCGAATCCTGCCGACGACGCCGGCGCGCAGGCGTTCAAGTCGAATTGCGTCGTTTGCCATGGCGCGGACGGCACGGGAACCGCTACCGGCAAGGCCCTGAAGGCGCCCGATCTGAATTCGGAAGTCCAGAAACTGACCGACGCACAAATCGCCACGCAGATTACGGACGGCAAGAACAATATGCCTCCGTTCAAGAGCACTCTGACCAAGGAACAGATTCAGAGTCTCACAGCCTACATACGCGCCACGTTCGGCAAGAAAAAGTAAGCCCTGATTCGCGTGAAGCGGGCGCAGATGGGATTGCTGGCTGCAGCGCAGCCCATCTGCTCCTGCTTCCAAACTCCTTCCTCCACGTACCAACTTTCCTGCAGTTATGATCCGCCGACGCAATCGAGCAGTCGCTGCATCCCTTCGCTGAACTCCTCTACCGGCGTGAGCAGGCTGACGATCAGATATCCGTCGTCCGGGAATTCGTAGAAGTGCCCCGGTTGGACCAGCACGGAGTGCTTTTCGATCAAGCGCACCGCCAGCGCTTCGTCGGACTGCACTGCTGGAACGCGCAGCACCGCGTACCATCCGCCTTCGATTTCGAGACGCGCGACCGCCTTCTGCCGCGCCAGCTGATCGTCGAGCTCGTGCAAATTCGCTTCGATGCGTGCGATGAGCTGCGGCTGCATCTTTTCTCGCTGCGCGAGCAGCACCGGCAGCGCATGTTGCACCGGTCCGTTCAATGAGAGATATGTATCGGCGATCAATTCGAGGCGGGCGACCGCGTCGCGCACGAGCGCGTCGGGACCGCTCGCCGCGATCCAGCCGACTTTCATTTGCGGAAGCGCCGCAATTTTGCTCAGGCCGCTTAGAACGAAAGTGAGCGCGGGGTCGTTCGCCACAAAGCTTCCGTGTTTTTTCTTGCTCGCGGAAGCGCCTGCGAACTCGTAGTCCAGAAATACCTCGTCAACAACCAGCGCGAGGTTATTTCTTGCACAGATCTCGTTGAGATGTTCGGCCTCGTTCACGGAAATAAAATTGCCCGTGGGATTGTTGGGATGGACAAGCAAAATCGCGCGCGTTCGCGGACCAATCGCTTTTTGCAGGGAAGGGAAGTCGATTTGCCAGCCGTGGTCGTAGATCAGGAAAAACGGGCAGAGCCGCACGTCCTGAATCGTGCCGAGAAAATCGAAGAGCGGATAGCTGGGATGCGCGATTAGGATTTCATCGCCCGGCTCGCACAGCAACCGGAAGAGAAACGAGTACGCTTCGCTCGTTCCCGTCGTAAGAATCAATCGTTCGGGATCGAGATTCGCGCCCGGCGAGTTCCGCTCGTAGTATGCGGCGACGGCTGCGCGAGCTGCGGGCAATCCCTTCGGCTCGGGATCGTAACGCAGCCCGGCGGGAGAGCTCAGCGCAGAAAGGATCGCGGCTTCGTCATACTGGAATCCGCACGTCGTTGGGTTCGACGCGGTCAGATCTAAGAGTTTTTTGCCATTTTCGCGATGCCGGCGCAGCGCGCGCGTGTACGCGTTTTCCTCAAGCTTCCAATCGGTCCGCTTTGAGAACATGTGGGACGGGTCAAATCACGCGCTCGTGGGAGTAGCCCGCGGCTTCCAGCGCCGTCATCAATTCCGCGATGTGCTCGGGGCCGCGCATTTCCATGGTGATTTCGATGACGGTATCGCCGAGGAGCACGCCGTAATACGCGCGGTCGTAGTTCGTCTCGACGATGTTGGCTTTCTTTTCCGCGATCACGCCCGCGAGCCGCTGCAATGCGCCCGGATGGTCGGGCAGGTGAATGCGCAGGCGGACGAGGCGCCCGTCCTTTACCAAACCGCGCTCGATGATCCGCGAGAGCAGCGAAACGTCGATGTTTCCACCGGTGACGAAGACCCCGACGTTCTTCCCCTGCCGCGGAATCTTGTGCTGCAAGATGGCGGCGGCCGCGACGGCTCCGGCGCCCTCGGTGAGCGTTTTTTCCTTTTCGAGTAGCACGAGAATCGCGTTGGCGATTTCTTCATCGTCCACGGTGATGATGTCGTCCACGTATTTCTTCACCAGCGGAAACGTGATCTCGCCCGCGCAGCGGACGGCGATTCCGTCTGCGATCGTGACCTTCGGCGGCAGAAGCACCGGGTGATTCGCTTCGAGCGCCGCTTTCATCGACGGCAGCTTCGAAGTCTGCACGCCGATCACGCGGATCTTCGGATTCGTTTCCTTTACCGCGCAGGCGACGCCGCCGATCAAGCCGCCCCCGCCCACCGGCACGACGAGAATTTCGATTTCGGGATGCTGCTCGAGCACTTCGACGCCCAGCGTGCCCTGGCCGGCGATCACGGCTTCGTCGTCGAAGGGATGAATGAACGTCAAATGCTTTTCCTCGCAGCGGCGGAGCGCTTCCTGGCAGGTTTCGTCGTAGTTCGTGCCGGCGAGAATCACTTCCGCGCCGTAATCGCGTGTGGCGGAGACTTTCACGAGCGGCGTCGTCAGCGGCATGCAAATTTGCGCTGAGATTCCGCGCTTCGTCGCGTGATACGAAACCGCCTGTGCATGATTTCCGGCGGACGCGGCGATCACGCCGCGTCGGCGCTCGGCTTCGGTGAGGAGAAGGATTTTGTTCAGCGCGCCGCGCTCCTTGTAGGAGCCGGTCATCTGCAGGTTTTCGAGCTTGAAAAAGATGGAATTGCCCGCGAGCTTGGAAAACGTCTCCGAGCGGACGAAGGGAGAGATGTAGATCGACTCGCGGATGCGGCCGACGGCGGCTTTGATTGCGTCGAGTGTGACCATGTCTGGCGCGTCCGCCGCGGCGGACACGAACTGCCATTGTATATGGACGGGGCCGCTGCGCGTGCCGGAAAACTGAGTGGCTAACCCAAAGTGGTAGCTGGGGACCCCTAGATTTGAACGTAGCGCCGCGGTCTTCAGCGCGGCAGGGCTCCCAGAATTGAACGTAGCGCCGCGGTCCTCAGCGCGGCACGGCTCCCGGAATTGAACGTAGCGCCGCGGTCTTCAGCGCGGCACGGCTCCTAGATTTGAATGTAGCGCCGCGGTCTTCAGCGCGGCACGGCCTGGGCCGCCGTTGCTCTTGCCTTCGTAGCGGCCGCCTTCCGCGCTTTTTGCGTCCCGACGATTTGTGCCGGGAAGGCGGGCGATCAGTTTCTTGCGGCTCTGGGCCGCGACGTCGAGATCGTCATCCGCCCGAAACCCCGCTCCCGCAAGGACGCCCGAATCCTCGTCAACCGCCGCGCGATTCAATATCCGACTGCTGTGGACGCAAGTCGGCCAAAGCGGAGTCTTGCTGTCTCGTCTCGCCTTCCAACCGGTCGCCGAATTTGGGCAATTGGCCCATGCGTCTATGCTTCTAAATGGGGGATGATGCGTCAAGCGTTCGGGCCTGTGGACTTTTCGGGTTTCAACGTGCGAATCGTGCCGCGAGCGAGAGATGGTCGGCATCGCGCCAAAGATGCGCGTCGGGCATCCTGGCCGGGTCGGGAAGCATTCGCGCAGCACAAGGCGCGCCCTGCCCGTCCCGAAGAGGGAACCACGCCCGCTTGACCTGCGGCGATCATGCGAATATTGTGTTCAATCATCGTAGAAGTCATCAGAGAGTGACGTAACGTATGTTTTCAACGCGCGCCACATTGCTATCGAGTCTTGCTGTTAGCGTCGTGATGCTGCTCACGCTGACGGCACGCCTTGGGGCTGCGTCGCCGCAACAGCCAGGGGCGGGCCAGGCGCAGGGGGCTGCGTCTCAATTTCGCGTGATCCGTGCGCTCTCCGGCAGCAAGGGAAAGACGCAAGCAAACGTGTTCGAAATACAAGATCCCAGGGACGTGTTTCACGTGCCGGAGGACCACCAAATCATCGTTTATTTCGAATGGGAAGGTCCGCCGGGAACGCATCACGCCGTAGGTTCGTGGAGGAGCCCTGACGGCAAGGTTGTCTTGAACTCGGAGTTTGATCTCTCTACGCAGGGCACGCACTACATAGGCACATGGACGCTGGCGATACCTGAATCAATCACGCCGGGGCTGTGGGCGCTCGAAGCGCAAATTGACGGCCAACCGGCGGGAACTAAGACGTTTGAGATCGTCTCAATCCATATTCCAGCGCCCCCGACGCCACCTCCAATGCCCACGCCGGGCGAGATTTACCAGCGCGCGGCAGCGGCGAGCGTCTTCATCACGAGTCTTGACGGAAACGGGGAGATAATCTCTCGCGGTTTGGGATTTTTCGTCGACAAGAATGTGGTGCTGACGGCCTTTCAGATGATCGACGGCGCGAGTTCGCTGCGAGTGGATCTCGCTGATGGTTCTCACGTGACGGTCAACGGCGTGGTGGCGTGGAGCCGGCGCCAGGACTGGGCGATCTTCAAAGTGGACTCCGGCACCGTGCAGCCGCTGGAAAAGGCCGCGCCGAATTCGTGGAAGGTTGGCGATCTCTGCTACGTGCTCACGTCGCAGGGGCAGGGAAGCCGGACGATTCAAAGCGTGAACATTACGGGCTTTCAGGGCATTGCGAAATCCGCGCAAAGGCTGACCATTTCCTCGCTTGGCGCCGAGGGAGCGGCCGGAGCGCCACTACTGGACGGCTACGGGCACGCGATCGGCGTGCTGGGTGGGGGCTTGGCGGGGATGGGAAGTCCGCGGATGGGGACCTTGACGAGTTATATGGATCCGGGGCAGATGACGATGTCGCTTGCCGACCTGACCGTGTTGCCGATTGCGCTGATTCCGGAAGCAGTGACATCGCAACCAGGGGGGGGCGACGCTGGCCGATCTCGCCGCGCAGGGCGTCTTAATCATGCCCTTGCCACGGGATTCTCTGGTGGCGAGCGGACTGCTCTGCCAAGATTTTCAGAAGATCGGCGGCGACGCAATCATGCCGCTGCGGCCGAGCAGGGAGTTCTCGCTCAAGCAAGGCACCCTCGCGCTGGTCGTCACCTGGGCCCCCACCAAGAAACTGAAGGGTATGCAGCAATTGCGGATTTACGACGCCGACAATCAGCCTGTCGCGGAGACGGCTCCGGGAAAGATCGACCTGCAACCCCGGGTTACCACTTATTCTGCGTGGAAGGTACCCATCAGTTCAATCCGACCGGGCTTCTACCGAGTGGACGTGCTCATCGGCGGTGAGCCTCAGTGGCGGCAGTTCTTCCGGCTCGTCGATTAAACTAAAGGTTTGCGGATGCTTGACCAGCGTCGCGGGCGCGACTATATTCACGGGCGACCGGGGGTGGGGAATGAGATTTAGGCTTTTCTCCATTTGTTTTGCGAGCGTTGGTTTGCTGCTGGCTGGGAGTGCGCCCGCGCGGGCGCACCATTCGTTTGGAGTCGAATACGACGTGAACAAGCCCGTCACGCTGACGGGCGTCATCACGAACATCGAGTGGACAAACCCGCACAGCTTCATCTATATCGACATAAAGGACGCGAGCGGCAACGTCACGAACTGGAAGTTCGAGGGCTATCCTCCGGGCGTGCTGTACAGAACCGGATGGAAACGCGACGTGACGATGAAGACGGGCGACACGATCACGATTTATGGGTGGCAGTCGCGCGTGGGCGGCGCTTGGGGACACGCGCGCCAGGTCACGTTCCAGGACGGCAAGAAACTTTATTTTGGGCCGGCGCCTGGCACGGGAGACGGCGGCGCGACTCCGCCGGTAGAGGTGCCGCCATCGAACTAAGGCGATTTCATAACGTGAGAGACAGAGTCATCATTTCGGCTATCGCTGCGGCGCTGCTGATTTTGCCGATGCGCACAGCTGCGCAGCAAAATCCCCCAGCGCAAAATCCGTCGACGCCGGCAGCGACATACAAGTATCCGCCGCCGGTAAGTCCTAACGTGCCGCGCACGGCGGATGGGCATCCCGACATGACGGGTGTGTGGCAGGGCGGCAGCAATCGCATCGGAACGTGGGAAGACACGAATAACGGCGACGGTCCGTTGGGACAGAGCGGCCCGATCACGCCGTTTGCGGTGACGAGCCCGCAGCCGAAGCCGCCGTATCAGGACTGGGCCGCGAAAAAGGTGCTCGAGTCGTACAAGATGCGCGGGATTGACGAGCCGATGGTGCGATGTCTGCCGCCGGGCGTGCCTCGAACGACGCTGATGGGGCTCTTCCTGATGCAGATCGTGCAGACGCCGAAGATGGTCGTGATGCTGTTCGAGGTGTTTCACATATTCCGGCTGATCCCGATCGACGCCAAGCACCCGGACGACCTCGACCCGAGTTACATGGGCGATTCGGTGGGCCACTGGGACGGCGATACGCTGGTCGTGGACGTGACCGGGTTCAACGATAAGACGTGGCTCTCCGGAGTGGGAACGTTTCACAGCGAGAAGCTGCACGTGGTGGAGAAATTTACGCGCGTCGACGAGAACACGATCGTTTACGAGGATACCGTGGAAGATCCCGTGGTGCTGACCGGGCCGTGGATTCGCCACGGGACGATCATGCTGCGTCCCGGGACGCGCCTGCGGGAATACGAGTGCGTTGAAAACAACGCCGATATGCAACGCTATGAGGAACTTCTGAAAACACCTTCCGTCTTCGAGAGAAAGTAGGCCCCTCCCGGAATCCTTACTTGCGCCCTGCCAATCACAGCCAAGCGTGACCCGCGTCACTGCGGCAGCGTTTCGAGCCGAGTAGACAAAACTACAGGGAGTGGTCCATGGAGAAACGGGTCGGAATCTACTTCGCATCGAAGCATCGCCAGACGGAGAAGATCGCACATTTTCTAGGCGAGTGTTTTGCGAATCGCGGCTGGGATATTCACGTCACCAACCTTCGGGAGCATGCGGGTGTACCGGAAATCTGCAATTTTGACGCGGTGCTGATCGGCGCTCCGATGTATATGCATCGATATGCGCGTGCCGTGCGCCAGTTCATTAAGGACAATCGAGGCGAGCTGATGCGCACAGGCTCGACCGGCTTTTTTTCAACGTGCCTGACCGCGACTCCCGGAACGCGCGAATCCTACCTTGAATCGCTTGGTCCCGTCCGGAAGTTCCTCGACGAGGTCGCGTGGACGCCGCAGTGGATCGCGAGTTTTCCGGGAGCCTTGAATTACCGGGATTACAATCCGCTGGTTCGGCTGGTTATGAAAAGAATCTTACAACAAGAAGGAGTGCCGACCGATACGACCAAAGACTACGAGTTCACGCGCTGGGACGAGGTGTCGCGGTTCGCACAGGATTTCGCGGAAGGCGTTACGCAGAGTCCGTATCGTGGGGACTCCGTTGCGTTGTCGACGCGAACCCTGAACGCGCTGATGCCGGATTTCGAGCAGCGGATCGTGCAGCAGATGACGGTTCAGGCCAGCCCAGAGGAAGTACGTTCCGCCATTCAAACGATGGAATTGGCGGACATGCCGCTGGCGGAATTCCTGGTGCGCATCCGAAATCTTGGCCGGAAGAGCGAAGAGCATCCGGTCACGTTTCAAGAGGCGGCGGCAGCGTTCGGCGCGCTGCCGATTGCGATCGCCCAGCCTCACGAGCTCGCGGGTGGCCTGATCGGCCAATTCTGGACAAGGGAATTCGGTATTCGCATGATGCGGAATTTGGAGGAGTTCAGGGCGTTCGCCGATCCGGCTTATGCGAAGGCGCTGACGAATTTCTGGTTCGACGACTACCGAGACGGCAAGACGGTCGTTCGGACGGAAACGCGGATACATTCTCTTGGGCCGGTCGCGCGGCGAAGATTTCGGTGGTACTGGCTGGCAGTTTCGCTGGGGATTCGATTGTATATGCACAGCGTTTTGCGAGGGATTCCCAGATGCGTGCTCCGCAGGCGCGGCGAGCATCACGCGCTCGCCGCATGATGACGATTGCGCGCGAGGATTGTCAGGCGGGCTTCACGAATGGTTTGCGGAGGCCGGCTCGCTCGAGCAGCGGCAGGACTTCGCGGGCGAAACGCTTGACTCCATCGATGTAATCGACCCACGTCATGATGACGCCGTCGATGCCCGCGCGGGACATCGTCTGCAAATCAGCGGCAATTTTTTCAGCGTCGCCGACGAGAGGATACCCGGCGCCGCTCGCCATGCGCGTCCGCATGAAAGCAAGCTGCGGCGAGCCCGGCGGAATATTGTTCTCGCGACTGATCGTGCTCATGATGCTGTCGAGAGCCTCGGCGTCAACGCATTCTTCCGAATAGTGGCGCAGATAGTCTTCGGCGGCCTGTGTGGTCTCGCGCTGGACAACTGAGGCGTTGGTCCAGATTTGAATTTCGCGGCCGAATTCCTCGCGCGCCATTTGTTTGTAGCTCTCCACCTGCGGCTTCCATTCTTCCAAGTCGTTTCCGCGCAAACCGATCAAGCCAATCTGCGAATTTCTTGCGGAGAAGCGAATGCCGGCCGGTGACTGGGCCGCGTTCATGATCGGCACGCCGCCATTTTGCAGGGGCTTGGGGCGCGAAATCGCCTTCTTCATGCTGAAAAACTGCGAGTTCTCGTCGAATTCGACCGGGTGCGTCCAGAGCTTGCGCAGAATGCGCAGCCATTCCTCGAGATAGACGTAGCGCTCGTCGTGCTCCAGCAACTCGATGCCGAACATGTCGAATTCGCGGCGGTTCCAGCCACCGACGATATTGAGCGTGCAGCGGCCGCCGGAGATCGCGTCGATGGTGGCGCACTGCTTGGCGACCAGGAGGGGATGCATCGTGGGCGCGTGCGACGTGGCGAAGACGGACGAGTAGCGCGTCGCCTGCGCGAGGCCCGCGGCGAAAGTGAAAACGTCGAGGACTTCATTCGACGGGTGGTCGGGTTTGTCGTCGAGATAGCCCTTCCATCGCGCGATGGGGACGATGGCTTCGAAGCCCGCGTCATCCGCGGCGCGCGCGGCAGCGAGGCAGTTCGCCCACGTGGGGCGCCACTGCTCGGGGACGAGCGTCATGTTTGCGATGGTGTTGGAGCAGAAGGTGCCGAGTTTGAGCGTATTGCCGTTAAAAACTGGGTTGGAGGGGCGGTCCGTCACGCGGCACATTCTGCCAGAGATTTTGCGATAGAGACAGAGATGATTCCGGCGAGGACGCCGGTGGCAGCCCATTCATTCATTTATTGTTAACACTCCATTCTTCAGGCGATTACACGGACGCAATAACTATGTCCTTGGGCGACTCGGAGATATCCACAGGGGTGCAATTGACAACCTGGAGGAGCCGGGCGTAGAAGCCCGTTTGGGGGTATTGGTGGTGCCGCGATCCATCAAGGTGATCGAAGAAGGCCGGTGGATCCTCCCGGATGCTGGATGATCCAACAAATTCAAAATCGTAATTTGCAATGAGCTCGGAGTTGGTTTACCTAAGTGCGCATGAAATTTTGTCCACGGGGAGACAAATGATACGGAAATTCATGTTGCGGTGCGTATCAGCAGCCATTCTGATTCTACTCGCGGCGTTCGCTCCGGTCGCGACGCGAGCGCAACAGACACTCGGCTCGATTGACGGTACGGTGACGGATAGCAGCGGCGCCGTCGTGCAGAAAGCCTCCGTGAGCATCCGCAACGTCGGCACAAACCTCGGGGTAGCGGCGGAGACGAAAGACGATGGGTCGTTCAGCTTCATCGGTTTGCCGATCGGCACGTATGAAGTCACGTTCTCGAAGACGGGATTCGAGAAGGTCGTGTACCCGCAGATTCTGGTTCAAGGAAACTTGACGACGACGGTCAAGGCGACATTACAGCCCGGCGAAGTCACGACCTCCATAACCGTGGAAGCCACGCCCCTGCTGAATGAGACCGACACCTCGAACGGCTACACGCTGGGCAGCGACGTGATTCAGTCCGTTCCGCTCGGAACGGGCAGCTTTACGCAGCTCGCCATTCTCGCGCCCGGTACCAGCGCGGATTTTCTTTCCGGTTCCGGCAGCAACGAGGGCCTCGGCAACCAGGGAATCGTGGCTAACGGCCAGCGCGATACGAGCAACAGCTTCACGTTTAACTCGGTGAATGCGAACAACCTGTTTAACGGAAACTCGACAAGCAACATCGCGGACAGCCGGTTCACACTGAACACGGGCGAAATCTTCGGCACCGGCGGCCAAGTGCAGACGAATACTTCGGTCTTCGATGCGATCGGCGAGGGTTTGCCCACTCCTCCGCCCGAGACAATTCAGGAATTGCACGTTACCACGTCGATGTACGACGCTTCTATGGGGCAGAACAGCGGCGCGCACATCGAGCTCACAACGGCCTCTGGCACCAACTCGTACCACGGGCAGGTCTATGGTTACCTGCAGAATAGCGCCCTCGACGCGAAGCCGACATTTCTTTCGCTGTTGGCCATCCAAGATTTCTACCATGGCGATGCTCCTCCGCTGCATAGGAGCGTCTTCGGAGGCACGCTTGGCGGACCGATCGTGAAAGACAAGCTGTTTTTCTTTGCTTCGTATCAGCGACAAAACGTCAGCGATGCTCTGAGTGGAGCGTTCAGTGGAGTTCCCACGCTCCAGGGTTTGACCGATTCAAACCGTGACCCGGCGGACTTGGTAAATCTGGTAAATGCGGACGACCAATGCGGAGGCTACAATCCCGCCTGCATCACGGTTGGGCAAGTCGACTCCACCGCGCTCAAGCTTTTGCAAATGAAGACCACGAACGGACAATACCTCATTCCTTCGCAGACCCTCGCGACGAGCGCCGCCAATGGCGAAACCACGGGTCAACTATTCAACTCCGAGATTCGGGGGCCGGCCAGCACCTTCAAGGCGAATCAGGTAAACGGAGATATTGACTACAATTTCAGTTCCAACGATCGCCTTGCCGCGAAGTATTATTTCCAACGCAACCCGACAGGTGCTCCCTTCGCCGTCAGCGGAGTAGCAGGCTTTCCCGAATCGCTTCAAGCCGGCAGTCAGGTTTTCTCGCTCGACAACACCACCGTGCTGACACCCAACAGCACGTGGGAGCAGAGATTCGGGTTTATTCGCGAAATCGCCAACGCCACTACGGCCCAGCCATTTGCTCCCAGCTCCGTGGGCCTCACTCTCCCGAGCGGCCAGCTCTTCCCTGGGATCAACATCAACAACGCGGACGCGGGAGCGTTCAACACGGACGGGAGCATGGTGGCCCCTCTCGGCGGTAATGCTCTGGCTATAGGTCCGTCGACGAACTTCGCGAATGCCGGGATCTTTCAGAATCAATTCGAAGGATCGTCCAAGTACAACTGGGTCGTCGGAAAGCATACGTTGTCTTTCGGCGGGACTTTCGACTACGCGCAACTCAACGTCAAGAATCGCGAAAACAACGTTGCAATATTCAATTTCAACGATTTCGCCGATTTCCTCACCGGGACGCTGGGCACGGACCACAGCGACGGGCTGCTTCTGGATGGCGAAACGAATCGCCATTTTCGGTCGAAACAAGTGGGTCTTTACGCCCAGGATGATTTCAAGCTGACGCCGAGTCTGACGATCAATCTCGGCCTACGGTGGGACTGGGACGGGCCCCTGTATGAAGTGAATGGTCTGATGACGAATTTCTACCCTCAGGACTATGGGTATGATTTGTCCACCGACACCTTCAACCCAGTTAATGGAACTCCCGGTATCGGAATCGTCGTTCCGGCGATTAACAAAACCTTCGGCACGAAAGGCGTGAGCCCTTCCACTTTGACGGGGCGCCAGTGGGGTTTCGGGCCGCGCATCGGAGTCGCGTGGAGCCCCCTAAGAATTTCGTAGTCCGCGCAGGCTTTGGAATGTTCTACGATCGCGGCGAGTACTTCACCGAATTGTCCGCTAGCGCCGGACTCGGCATCAGCGGGCCGTTTAGCGTCACGACCCAGGAGCCTTTCACCATTCCACTCAACACGTCGTGTGCGAACACTCTGAATTGCCTGTCCGGTGCGCCGTTTGGGACCACGCTGCCCCCGGTACCGGCTTCGCTCGCCGCCTTGGCGGCTCTTGTGCCCAATATGCGAGAAATGGCTGCATGCAATCAGCCTAACGCCCCGGGGATGCAGCAGCCCAACCAGCCCTATTGCAATGTCAATTCGGGAGAGACTCGCCCGTTCCTCTTCGGCGGCTACAATCCGACCAATAAATTGCCGTATTCCCAGAATTGGAGCCTCGACTTGCAGTGGCAGCCGAGAAACGATGTCGTCCTTACGCTAGGTTATCTGGGAAATCGCGGGGTGCACGAGTTGTTGCCCATTCCTTTCAACCAGCCCGGAATCGCCACGCCGGCACACCCGATAAACAATCAGATCTATTCATACGGTTATCTGGCTGCGAATGGGCCGAACTGTGATGGCTACAATGACGCATCATCAACCTGCTTCCAACTCCCCGCGGAGGAAGTGCAGACGTGGGTGGGCGATTACTCTTTCTCGGACGGCAATACGGACCTCCGCACACCATATATCGGCATCAATCCGAATGCCGATTTGTGGACGGCGGAAGGTATTTCCACATATAACGCCCTGCAATTGAGCGTCACGAAAAAGATCAGCCATGGTCTGCAGCTTAACGCTTCGTATACCTACTCCCATACGCTCGACGAAAGAAGCGGACTCGGCGCGGGCCTCTTTTTCAACGGCAACAACCCGCTGAATCCGCGCACTTCCTATGCTTCCTCTGATTTTGATCGCCCCCATGTGTTCATCATCAGCTACCTATATGACCTTCCGACCATGAAGCATGCCTCGGGTCTCCTCGACGCCGCCGTAAACGGGTGGGGCATTACGGGGGTCACGGTCTTACAAAGCGGGGAACCGTTTAGCGTTATCGACTTTTCCGGGACCGCTGGTGGCATCTTTTATAGCTCCGATGATTTCGTGACGAACCCGATTCTGCCCTTGGCCCCCGGAGTCACGCCAGGCGAAGCCACCTCGCCCTCTCATGGCGGGGGCACCAAGGTGTCCCGCACGGGTGCGCCTTTCGTAAATCCCGACCTCTTCGCGGTCCCGCTACTGTCACCGGGCCAGGATGGCGTGCCGCCCTGCCAGACCATCAGCGGGTACAGTGTTTGCGACAACTTTGAAACCGGCTTCGGCGCCACGGGCCGCAACGTCTTCCGGGCCCCCTTCGAGAGCCGTTTCGATTTCTCCGTATTCAAGAACTTCAAGCTGAGTGAGCGCTTCAACCTGAAGTATCAATTCGACGCGTTCAACCTTTTCAATCACCCGAGCCTCGACGCGCCGAACACCGACTTCACGCTGAACCCCTGCTACAACCCCGTACCCTGTTACACGACCACTCCTTCGTCTTCGAGGGGCTACGGCGTGATTTCGAACACGATCGGGAGCAGCCGTTTCCTCCAGATGTCCTTGCACCTGATGTTCTGAGTTGCATCTCGCCTGCGCGAAGGATCTGTTGTCCTTCGCGCAGGATTTGCGGGAACCCGAGGTTCGTGTGGCACCGTAATGCAGAAATTCCTCGCTAGAGCGGCGGTGGCGGCGTGCTTTTTCTGCGCGCTGCGGCTGCCAATATTCGCCCAGAGTGCAGCTCAGGCACCGGTCATCGCAGTTGAGCACGGCCCCAACGCCCCAAACCAACGCGCGAAGCCATATGTGATTCTGGTTTCTCTCGACGGCTTCCGCTACGACTACGCCGCGGAATATGGCGCGTCGAATCTGCTGCAAATTGCCGCGGACGGCGCGAGCGCGCCGGAGGGAATGATTCCTTCCTTTCCCTCCGTCACGTTTCCGAATCACTACTCGATCGTCACCGGCCTGTATCCCGAACACCACGGCATCGTCGAAAACAATTTCTACGATCCTGCGCGCAAAGAGAGCTACGCCGCGAGCAAGCCCGGTCCGACGCGCGACGGCAGTTGGTACGGAGGAGTGCCGCTCTGGGCCCTCGCGGAAAAGCAGGGGATGCGCAGCGCCTGCTTCTTTTGGCCGGGTTCGGAGGCGGAAATCGACGGCGAGCGGCCTTCGTTTTACGTGCATTTCGACGCCGCTTTCCCTGACGAGCAGCGCATAGAGCAAGTGATCGCGTGGCTAAAGCTGCCGGCGACGCAAAGGCCGCACTTCATCACGCTCTATTATTACGAGCCGGATCATACGGGGCATGAGGCCGGTCCCGACACCCCGGAGACCGGCGATGTGGTTCGTCACGTGGATGCCTTGATTGGAATTCTGATCGCCGATCTGAAAACGGTGCACTTGCCCATTGACCTGATTGTGCTATCGGATCACGGCATGGCGACGGTCGAGGGAAACTGGATCGATCTCGATCGGTATGCGGATCTTTCCGACTTCGTGACGAATGGCTCGCTGCTCTACGCGCCGAGCGAACAAGCCGCGGCGCGGGCTTACGCGCAATTGCATGGAGCAAGCGACAAGTTCGTTGTGTACCGTCGCGCTGATGTGCCGGCGTACCTGCACTTCAGCAGCAATCCCAGGATTGGAGACCCGGTCGTGATCCCGACCGGGCCATACATGATTCGCGCTCACGCATCCGAAAGCCCCGAAATCGCCCAGCCAAAGGCCAAGGGAGAGCATGGCTACGATCCTCGCAAAATGAAATCCATGCGAGCGATTGTTTACGCAGAGGGACCTGATATTCGCCCCGGATCGAAACTGCCGCCTTTCGAAAACGTCGACGTCTATCCGCTGATTGCGAAGATTCTTGGCCTCAGAATTGGGCCGATCGACGGCCAGTTGAAGCCGGTGCAAGGGATTTTGAGGCAATCCGTCCGGGGCGGTCATGTGCAGTAGGAGTGCGACGGGCTTCAAATCCCGCAGTGGGTCGCGATCGAGCCACCCGGGCCTAGTAACGGTAGCGCATCCATTCACGGCACATTCATCGGCTCTCGCAAAATTCACGCTATAGTTTTAAGGTCAATGCCCGGATTTCTTACCAACCTTCTGGAATCGCTGCGCGGTCGCCGCACGGACATGGCGTTTCTGTGCCGCAAGCTGCTTTCCGAGCGTGGTGAAGCGTCGCAGACGGCGCTTGCACACGAAATCATCATCGGATACGCGGCGATGAGTCCGGCGCAGCGCGTCAGTTTCTTCAAAATGCTGGACCGCGAGTTTTCGGCGGACGAGGCCGCGATCCGCAGTGCGGCAGCTGCATACGAGAAATCCAGCAGCGCGGACAATTTGGCCGCGCTTTCCGCTGCAGTGGAGGCTCCGCGCCAGGAACTCATTCGGCGAATCAATACGGCGCCGGGCGGAACGGAAACCCTCGTCGCTCTGCGCGGGCACGTGCTCGAAGCGTCTCGGGAGAACGGCGCCGATTTCGACGGGCTGAACGCCGACCTCAAGCATCTGTTCCGATCGTGGTTCAACCGCGGATTCCTGCGCCTCGAGCGCATTAGCTGGCAGAGTTCGGCGCTGATCCTTGAAAAACTGATCCGATATGAATCGGTGCACGAAATCAACGGATGGCCTGACCTGCGGCGGCGCCTCGAAGCGGACCGGCGATGCTTTGCGTTCTTTCATCCGGCGCTTGGCAACGAGCCGATCATCTTTCTCGAGGTGGCGCTGTGTGATGGACTGACCGGGAACCTTGAGCCGCTGCTCGATGTGAAAGCGCCGGTGCTCGCGCCCGAGAAAATGGATACGGCGATCTTCTATTCGATTAACAACTGCCTGCAGGGGCTACGAAACATCCCGATGGGAAATTTTCTGATCAAGCAGGTGGTCGCCGAGCTTGCCGCAGAATTCCCGAGCGTGAAGACGTATAGCACGCTCTCACCGCTGCCGCGGTTCTCGCACGCGTTGCGGGATTCGCAGAACGAGCAAGGCTTCACGCCCAGCCGCCTCTCCCGATTGCTGAGCGAGTACGGGCGCGCACTGACTGCAGCATCCGGCCGCCGCGATATTGTCGATGCCTTCTTTCAGCTGATCGAGCAGCCGCTCACTCACCGCAAAATTCTTAGCGCGCCTTTGCAGCGGCTGGCGCTCGCATATCTCACATGCGCGAGGCAGGATGGGAAGCTCTACGATCAAGTCGCCACGTTTCACCTCTCGAACGGAGCCCGCCTCGAACGAGTGAATGCGTTTGGGAATTTGCGGCCGTACGGGCTGGAAGCGTCCGTCGGGCTGACAGTCAACTACCGGTACCTGCCTGCCGAGCTTGAGGAGAATCACGAGCGCTTTGTACGCGGCGGAAAGATTCGAGTCTCGAGCGGCTTGTTTCAGGAGCACAAAAAGGTACTTGAGGCGTGGCAGCCAAGCCGCGAAGAATCCCTCGCGCGGAATTCCATCGCAGCTCCATAAGACGCCACTCCGGCGCGGCTCAGGCTCAGGGCTTGGCGCTGGCGGATGCCGCCGCCACTGGCGTGAATGTAATCGCGCCCTTGAGTTCAATTTGCTCGGCTGAATGGCCGACGAAGATCGTGAAGTCGTCCGGTTCCACACGCCAAGCGTGTGCGCTCGTGTCATAGTAGGAAAAAGCGCGACTATTCAAAATGACTTTCACTCGCTGCGTCTCTCCAGCCCGCAGATAGACTCTGGCAAAACCTTTCAGCTCTTTGACGGGACGAGGCAGTTTGGGATGTGACTCACCTACATAGACCTCTGCAACGTCGGCGCCATTGCGGCTTCCGGTATTTGTCACGTCACAAGAAACCTGGTAGCTCCGACCCGAGCCAGACGAGCTTGCTTGCGCCGATTCTCCACTGACCGGATGAATTGCCAAGTTGCGATAGTGAAAAGTGGTGTAGGAAAGCCCATAGCCGAAAGGAAAGAGTGGCTTCGTCCCGTTGTGCTCGTATCCTCGATAGCCGACAAAAACTCCTTCCTTGTAAACAACGCGCGAGCTACTCGCTTCCGGATAGTAGCTGTCGTGCACGGGATTGTCCTCCCAGTGACGTTCGAAACTGACGGGCAGGCGACCCGATGGATTGACGTCCCCGAAAAGAATCTGAGCGAGCGCCGTGCCGCCTTCCTGGCCGCAATACCAGGCCTCGAGCAGGGCGGGAACACGGTCGATCCAGCCGTTCATGTCCACGCTGCCGCCTGACGTAATCACTACGACTACATGTTTATTGACGGCAGCCAGCTTCTCAATCAGTTCGTCTTGCCCGGGCGGCAGCCGGAAGGTGCGGTCGGCGCCCTCACTCTCACTCTCGGAATCGAAACCCACGGCGACGACGACCGCGTCGGCTGACGCAGCGATTTTTTCCGCGGCAGGGTCCACGTAGCTGCCCTCGCGCACGATTCCGAACCTGAATCTTGCGCCCAGGAAGCCGGGCCTGCCGTGATGCTCGAGGACGATTTTGTGCGGCCCCGGCACGAGCGTGATCGTGGCGGAGTCGACGAGCGCTTTTGCAATGCTCCAGCTGTCGAGCGCCAGGTTTCCATCGACATACAAGCGGTAATAGCCGCCAGCTTCACCGGTTGATTGCACGAAGAATTCGTAGGCTGCGGCGCTTGAGGCAGTGTAGTAGCCTGTCCAGCGGGCTGATCCAGCGTTGTCGGGATAGACTGGACCGCCGTAACCCAAATCCGCGCCGGAAACTGTACCGAAGTTCACGTGCGGATCGTTGCGACGGAGAATCGGCTCACCCTCCAACTTCTCGTTCGAGAAGTATTCCGCAGACAGCCCGGGGCTGCCTCCGGATTCCCCCGTTGAAAAATTCGTGTTCTGTGCCAATTCATTCAGGCCCGGGATTCCACGGTGGTAGAAGGTGTGCACGGTAGGTCCGAGTTCGTTCGCGACGCCTTCGAGGAAGCTGACGGCAGCAAATGGCCGCACGCCCGCGCTGCCGCCTCCCACAGGCACGGCAGGGTAAGCATCGGGCCCGATCACGGCGATTGACTTGATCGCGTGTTTGTCCAAAGGCAACAGGTTCGCATTGTTCTTGAGCAGCACAATGCCTTCTCGCGCGGCGTCCAGAGCGACGGCGCGGCCTTCCAGGTTGTAGCGCGGGACCAAAGGATCGGTCTGATCACGATCCAGCCAGTGTGAGTTCACGGAAAGCCGCAGAATGCGGCGCACTTTATCGTCGATCGTTGCGACCGAGATTTTGCCGTCGCGGACCGCGGGGATAAGGGTTGCGCGGTTCATGAACATGCCTGAAGGCATTTCCAGATCAAGCCCGCTATTAGCCGCTGCGACTCCATCGTAGGTTGAAAACCAATCCGACATCAGCACGCCCTGAAAGCTCCATTCCTTCTTGAGGATCTCGGTATCGAGCTGAGGATTCTGCGTTGCATGAACGCCGTTGACGAGGTTGTACGAGTTCATCACGGCGCCAACGTGGGCGTCCTTTACAGCGGCTTCAAACGCGGGAAGATAAATCTCACGCATGGTGCGCTCGTCGATGATTGAGTCCGTGTTGTGCCGGTCGAATTCCGAATTGTTGGCCATGAAATGTTTGGCCGTCGCGCTGACGCCCTGGCTCTGCACGCCGTTGATGTAGCCGACCGCAATGCGGGCCGCAAGGTACGGATCCTCGCCGAAGTATTCGAAGTTCCGGCCATTCATTGGAGCGCGGTAAATATTCAGGCCCGGCCCGAGGAGAAAATTGACGCCTTTGGCCCGGGCGTCGCGCCCGATCTGCGTTCCCACGCGTTCGGCGAGAGCCGGATCCCAGGCAGCCGCCAGATTAATGCCCGCGGCCATGGCCGTGGCCGGACCAAAATTGCGTACGCCTATCGGGCCGTCCGCCATGCGCAGGCGCGGCACGCCCAGATCGGGCATTGCGCGCACATAAAATCCGTCCGTGCCGCCCAGGAAATCGATTTTCTCTTCCAAGGTCATTTTGGCAAGGATCGCTTCCACGCGGCGGTCCGTATCGGATTCACCCGGCGATCCCGATTGCACTGGCGCCTGCAAGCTACCGAGCAGCACGAGCAGCAACAGGCACGCGACGAGGCGGCCGAGTTTCAGCAGTCCGTGCGGCACTTTGCTTGACCGATCGTCCATCGTTCCCCCCCAAGAATCCCTGGTTCACAGCCGACGGTCAGGCGAATGCCGCCAGGCCGGCATATCAAATATTCAGGCAGTCGCCGCCGAAACGGGCCGTGAGCCTTTGAGAGCGTAAAAGAGAATGTAGAGATAGCAGACGGCCGGCAGAATGAACGCGCGCTGAATGCCGATGTGGTCCGCCAGCGCTCCCTGAAGCTCCGGAATGATCGCTCCCCCGACGATTGCCATGACGAGAACTCCGGAACCATCTCCAGTCAACGATCCGAGGCCCGCAACGCCCAGCGCAAAAATGCTCGGAAACATTATGGAATTGCACAGCCCCACGAGCAGGATGCTCCACATCGCCGCGTGCCCCGTCGTCACAATGGAAGTGAGCACGAGCAGGCACGCCGCGACCGCGGCTGCCGCCAACACTTTTCCGGTCCGGACCTTTTGCAGCACCGCCGATCCGATGAATCGCCCAACCATTGCGCCGCCCCAATAGAACGACACCAGGCGAGCCGCTCTGTTAGCCGGAAGATTCCCGATCGCCGGCTGGCCGAAGTAGTTCACCAGAAAGCTTCCGATTGCAACCTCGGCTCCCACGTATACGAAAATCGCAACGGCCCCGAGCACTAAATGACGATGTTTCCAAACGCTCACGCCTTCGCCGCGCGACGATTTGCTTCGCACCGCCTCAGGAATCGCAGGCAGTCTGGTCATCGCGAGGAGCGCGCCCAGAAGGATCAGCGTCACGCTCAATGCCAGATATGGGAGTTTCACGGACGCTGCTTCCTGTAAACGATACGCTTGCAGCGCCTGCGCGGACATCCGCCGTATTTCGACCGTGGCCTTCGGCGCTGCGCTCAGTATCAGCAGACTTCCGAAATACGGTGCTACGGTTGTTCCGAGGGAGTTGAAAGCCTGCGTGAGATTCAACCTGCTGGATGCAGTTCTTGCTGGCCCGAGCACGGTGACGTATGGATTCGCGGCAACCTGCAGCACTGTGATCCCAGCCGCGAGAACGATCAGCGCCGCGAGAAAAAGCGGAAACGAAGGAGCGCTCGCGGCGGGCACGAAGAGCAATGCGCCCAGGCCCATTGTGAGGAGTCCGACAACCATCGCCTTCTTGTAGCCGATCCGGTCGATCAGTTTTCCTGACGGAAGTGAAAATATGAAATAGGCGGAGAAAAACGAGAACTGGATCAGCATTACTTCCGCGTAATTTAGGTCGAAGATGGACTTCAGATGTGGAACTAGAATGTCATTCAGAGACGTGAGAAATCCCCACATGAAAAACAGCGTCGTAACCGCGGCCAGCGGGCCTCCGCGACTCCGAGTTTGAGTCAATGACGGAGACCCATTTAGAGTCCCCGGTGAGTTTGCAGGCATCGCGGTCTAGGTTTTACCTCAAAACATTACCGACTCACAGACCAAAACGCCTGTTCGCACTCACCATGGGAGAGCGTCACTGAGCGTGCCTATTTGTCTTCCGATTGAAACAGCGGCGGTGCAGTTTCCATCGAATTACGTCGTCGCACCATCAGAAAGTGTGGAAGGGTGAGAAATACAGTGGAGTCCAACTGATTGAAAAAATTGGGGTGAGCGATGGGATTTGAACCCACGACCCTCGGTGCCACAGACCGATGCTCTACCAGCTGAGCTACGCTCACCGCCGTAGGAAAATCATAACACGCCGTCGCGCGCGGGGGCTATGCCTTGCGGGGGAAGGGAATTGGCAGCGGAGGCTTGCGCCGCGGCGAGCTCTGCCGGAGATGCGCGCGCGCTTGCGCCGCCCAGGGGCCGTTGGGCGCGTGGCGGAGATACAGCAGCCACTCTTCGCGAGCGAGGCGGCGGTCGCCGCGTTTTTCATAGGCGAGAGCGAGATTGAAATGAACGTCCGCGTGCGCGGGCAAGGCGCGGGCAGCGCGGCGCAAATGGTCGATCGCTTCCTCGATCTCGCCTTGCTCTTCAAGCACACAGCCCAGGTTGTAGCGCGAAATCCCGTTCAGGGGATCGAGCTGGACCGCCGCTAGAAACTCGGTGCGCGCTTCCTCGGCTCGGCCCATTTGATAGAGCGCCACTCCCAGGTTGATGTGAGCGTCCACCCATTCCGGCGCGAGATCGAGTGCGTGGCGATAGCTTTCTACGGCTTGCGGCAAAAGCTCCGGACGCGTTTCGCAGTCGAGCGCGATTTGAAACAACTCCTCGGGCGTCGGGCCGGTCATCGAGTGAATCTTAGACGGCAGCGGGACCGCGTCGAACGGGAAAGCCCATTGCTGTTTGATTGGGCTGAACGGCCGGTCGGCGCCGGGCGGCACGACGAGGATGTCGCGGCCTTGCTCGAGGAAGCGTAACTCCTGAAGCGGCCTCGGCAATGCACCAAACTGCTGTTCGATCAGTTTGACCGCGCGCAGCACGCGCTGCGCGGGGATTTGGCGGTCCGTCAGGCGTTGGATCGTGCGGAGGGCAACCAAGTCGCCGAAGCTGTAGAAGCGCTCGCCCCATCTCGCCTGGGGACGCACCAGCCTCAATCTTTCCCAGTAGCGGAGACGGCTCGGCTCTACCCCCAAGATGCGGCCCACTTCTCTCCGCGTATATCGTTGCGCCAAGCCGACGATCCCCCAGTAACCGATTCTGCGAACGATTATGCACCCGTTGTCAACCGTGCGTAAGAATCATTCCTGTGGACTCTGGTTCCGGGCGCCTCGCCGATTACCAAAAGACGACACAATTCAGCGCGCCGATTGCGCGCCCACGCGGGCTTGCTAAACTTTTAAGTGCAGTTACCCTCCACAATGCTTCTCGATACCACCGAACGCCTTTATTTGGAGCGGCAAGTAACCGTGGCGCGTGCCGTGATTGCGGCGCTGTCGCTGGCGGCGCTTGTCGAGGGCGCCGGAGCGCCTGCAAGGCGCGTGGCTATCGTGTTTCTCTCGGCGTATTTTCTCCTCGCGCTCGGGGGCGTGCTCGCCGAAAGGTACTCCGGCGAAGTTCGATTTCGGATTCCACTGGCGGTGGACTTGGCGGTGCTGGCCGCGCTGATCTATCTGATGCCATCGGTGCCCGCGTTCTGGTTTCTCTTCCCGTTCGCTGTTTATGCGCTGGCGACGCGCGGAAATGGGCGCGGCATGTGGCTGCTTGTCGGACTCGCCACGTTAGGAATCGTCGTGCGCGTAGGGATCGCGGATTCCTTCCGGTGGCAGAGCGCGTGGCACTGGTTAGCCGTCGGGTTTGGGACATTGGTGTCCGGCCTTGGAATGGGTTTCCTGGGAGCGCGCGAGCGGGAGCATCTTGCGCGGCAGCAGTTTCTCGAAAGGATCACGGGACTTCTGCAATTTGAACGCGGCTTAACGGAGTCGATTCGACAGGCATTCGGCGAGATGGCGGTTGCGTTCGAGTGCGAGCAGGCTTGCCTCGCGATCCGCGATGACGAACTCGAGCGCCTGTTTGTTTGGAAGATTCGCCCAGGCGACCGTGAGCCGAAAAGCCCGGAGACGCTTCCGCAGGCGAGATCCGACACTTTCTTGCTCGATTCCCTCGAAGTCTCGATGTGCTGGGACTATCGAAACGGGAATCGAGGAGGGTTCGGCTGGGATCGGCGGACCGGGGCGCGCTTCCGCCAGGTGCCGCAGCCTCCGACATCGACGCTCGAGGAATTTGGAGCAGGCTCGTTGATGGCGGTGACGATCGAATCCGGCGGGAGACCAACCGGGCGAGTTTTAATGCTCAATCCACTGGCGGCGAAGCGGAGGTTTGCCGCAGGCGACTTGCGCTGGTTCGAACAGATCGTTCGACACATCGGGCCGCCTCTCGAGAATATCTTTCTGCTGCGCAGCCTGCGGGCCCGCACCGTGGAGTCGGAGCGCAGCCGCATTTCGCGGGATCTCCACGACGGGGTACTGCAGACGCTCCTGAGCCTGAAGATTCAGCTCGACGTGCTGCGGCGCAAGCTTCCGCAGAAGCCGGAACAGGCAGGCTCGGAGTTGGAGGGTCTGCAAAAAACGGTGCAGCAGGAGAGCGACGAACTGCGGAGGATGGTAACGGACCTGCGTCCGCTGCGCGTGGAAAGTGCGGATCTGCGCGAACTGATGCTCGGATTCGCCGAACGGTTCCGCAGCGAGCACGGCTTGGCGGTGGATTTGTTCATCGAGGACCGCGATTTGCGCCTTCCGGACCGCATTTGCCGCGAGCTTTTCCAGATATATCGTGAGTCACTACACAACATAAAAAAGCATGCGGAGGCCAGCCACGTCGTGGTAAAACTAGAACAAGACGAGGCGAAAGTCTTTCTCGTTGTAGATGATAACGGCCGGGGCTTCAGTTTTTCCGGGCGATACACGAGCGAAGAGCTGGATCGGCTACGTCTCGGGCCAATTTCGATCAAAGAACGGACACGAGGCGTGGGTGGCACCCTGACGGTGGAATCGAATCCTGGGCACGGGGCGCGTCTGACCGTCGAAATTCCATTGAATTAAGATGACGAAAGCAAAACAGGTTACTCGAATTCTGGTCGCGGATGATCACGCCATCTTCCGCGACGGCCTCCGCAAGCTGCTGGAGGGCGCGGACGACGTCCAGATCGTCGGCGAAGCATCGAACGGAGTCGAGTGCGTGAAGATGCTGGCTAAGTTGAAGCCCGACATCCTCTTGCTCGACCTGCGCATGCCGGAAAAGGACGGCCTGGGGGTACTCGAAGAGGTCAATTTCGATACGATGCCCACCCGCGTGATCGTTCTGACGGCGGCGGAGGACGACCGCGATGTAGTTCGCGCGATGCGCTTGGGCGCGCGAGGCGTCGTGCTGAAGCAGTCGGCCAGCGATCTGCTGCTGAAGAGCATTCGCAAGGTCGCGGAGGGCGAAATCTGGCTCGACAACCGCATGACTGCCGAAGTCATCGACGCGTTCAAGAAATCGTCCGAATCAGGCCAGCGGCGCGAGAAACCGCTTTTGAGCGATCGCGAGAAGGAGATCGTGCAGCTCGTGGCGCAGGGCTTCCGGAACCGCGAAATCGGCGAAAAACTCTTCATCAGCGAACAAACGGTGAAGAATCATCTGCACAATATCTTCGATAAACTCGGCGTTTCCGATCGCCTTGAACTCGCGCTCTACGCCATTCACCACCGCCTGATCGACCAAGCCTGATTTTCCCCAACTGGGATTTTGACGTGATTTTGCAGTACCTCGCGAGTCTCCGCACGGTAACTATCTGCGTCTAAATAATTTAGAGAACACGGACCTAGTACTTTCGGTTCATTCAGAATTGGCTCTCTTGCTCTATTGGTTCTGCTCGCGTCGAACCGTATCCTACTCACGAAATCTAGAGGAGTTTGCCTGTGTCCTTGAAAGAGCGACGTATATCGCGACGGTTCCTGATGCGTCTGCCGCTGACTGTCCGTTGGACGGACGAAAATGTGGTGGGCGAAGCCGCGACTGAGTCCCGCGAAGTGAGCTCGCGCGGCTTGTACTTCCATTTGCCCAAGGGATTGAAGAGCGGTTCGCCGGTCGAGATTGTGATGACCCTGCCGCACGAACTGACCCAGGCGGGGCCGGTGCGCGTCCGTTGTCTGGGGCGCGTGCTGCGCAGCAGCCCGGAAAACTCAGGCGAAATCGGCGTGGCGGCTGCGATCGAACGATACGAATTTATGCGGAACGGCGAAAACGCCGCATAACGAGTTCTTACCCAGACCCTGCGGAGATGGGTGAGAAGAGGCCGGGCGGCTCGGGTCCCTCAGCCTAGCCCCCGGCCATTTTATTTCTGCTTGCCGAGACTTTCCTGCTGCAGTTTGATCGAAGTCCATCTTGGGCTCATTCTGGCGAGATAGCACGCGGTCTGCAATGCTTTCCCCCCAATAGACTTTCGCGCATAAGGCGCGCCGCCCTTCGATCGCCATTTGCTATGGCCCTGATATCGGGCGACCGATCCACGAATCCTTGCTTGACATAGTCTATTAAATAGGTAGACTTACTCAAGCTAATAGGGAATCGACAAGCAGCCATGCGAATCTCACAAAGAGGACTGTACGCTTTGCAGGCACTCACGGTGCTCGCGGAGCATCCCGATGCCGTCGTCAAGATCAAGGACATCGCCACCGAGGAAAAGCTGCCCGAAAAGTTTCTGGAGGCGATACTTCTCGAACTCAAGCGCGCCCGCATTGTGGTCAGCCTCCGGGGGGCCCATGGCGGCTACCAATTGAAACGGTCGCCAAAGAAAATCTCCCTCGGTGAAGTGATCCGCAGGATCGATGGCCCGCTCGCTCCGTTCGAAGACGCCGAATCCCTGCGCCGACGCGTGAGTACGGACCGAAAGCATCGCCCGTTGTTTCGCGTTCTTCTCGACGTTCGGAACGCCACCGCGAACATCCTCGACCATACCTCCCTCTCCGATCTCTGTTGTTGTAGCCGCAACTAGCTTCCCGTCGCAGTAAGCCCGTTCGCAATCACCAAGGAAGTTTGTTTTTGGGGCTCGTCACCACCCAACTTTTGCGTGCATGAATTTCGCGCGAGCCCGGTAACTAGGCCCGAGGAGAAATGCCTGATGAGCACCGCAACGACGCAGGAATGGCAACAGGACTTGACGACAAGCGAGCGCGAGCTGCTGCGCGAGGTCGCGCTGGCGCTGCGGGGCATTCGTTATGGCTCGGTCGTACTGACGGTCCATGACGGACGCATCGTCGAGCTCAACAAGACGGAGCGAATTCGAAAGAGTTCAGCATAGCCGGACGCGAACGGCGCTACCCCGCAAGGGGAGGATTGCAAGAAAGGCCCGGCCAACCGACTAGTTCACCGGAAGTTGAAGCCAAAAACTCTTAGGAGACTTCAATGTCGCAACGTAGGAGCTTGATACCGAAACGCATTGCCGTAGCAGTTTTGGTTGCGCTCAGCACGATCGCACCTGCTTGGGCTACATCGGATGCCGAGGCGCCCGCAACCGCACCAGGGACGCCGCCAGCGGAATCTCAGCCGGCAACACCTGCGCCTGCGGTGCCGGTCGCCAATTCAGAGGTAACCGCCGAACTCGAACAGTTGAAACAGAGCGTGCAAGCACAGGCTCAGGCGTTCGCCGAGCACAGTCAGGAACTTGAAAACGAGCGAGCCGCACTGCGTCAAGAGATGGATCGGATCGCGGGACTAGAGGCGAAGCTCGGCAGCACGCCTGCTGGAGCCTCTGATGTTCTGGAGTCCGCCAGTACGGGCGCGCATGACGAAAGTAATGCGCTGCCTTTCGGGCAGAACCCTCAAGTCCAGCCGCCCATCAACATTGTCTCACCCGAAAATCCGACTTCGATCAAGATCGGGGGAGCCGAATTCACGCCCGGTGGCTTCGTGGACCTGACAGGCATTTTTCGCAGCAGAGATGTTGGCAGCGGCCTCGGCACAAATTTTACGATTTTGCCGTACGCCAACACTCTTCCCCTGGGCCAGCTATCCGAATTCCGCTTTACAG
Source organism: uncultured Acidobacteriota bacterium (assembly GCA_963715685.1). Classification (GTDB taxonomy): domain Bacteria; phylum Acidobacteriota; class Terriglobia; order Acidiferrales; family UBA7541; genus Palsa-295. The sequence goes on from OY970264.1 coordinate 1,623,754, forward strand.
GGCAAGGGTCGCGTCTGTCATTGAAGGTCGAGGCCAATCCCACTCAATCAACTCACGTTACCGGCTACGTTGAGAGCGACTTCAATGGTTTTGAGCCGGCGAACTCGAATATCAGCACCAAGAGTGACACATTCCGCCTGCGCCTGGCGTTCCTCCAACTCAAGTCCGGCAAATGGGAACTGGTGACGGGCCAGACATGGTCCTTCCTGACGCCTACGAGAGAAGGGCTATCGCCATTCCCGGAGAACATCTTCACAGCACTTCGCCTGGATACGAGCTACCTGGCGGGCTTGGTCTACGATCGGCAACCTGGCATCCGCGTTGTATACCATGCGGCCGACTGGTGGTCGTTCGGAGTGGCTCTCGAAAATCCACAGCAGTTTGTGCCGAGCTCTGTCGTCTTTCCAACCGATGGCTCCACCAACTTCTTCTCCACTCAGTTCGACAATGGAAGCAGCAGCACGAGCGCCGCAAGCTCCGCCGTCAACCCCACGGTTCCGAATCTTCATCCGGATATTATTGCGAAAACGGCTTTCGATTGGAGGCTTGGCGGAAAGCTGTTTCACGTGGACGCCGGAGGGATCGCCCGCAGTTTCAAGGTTTACAACAATCTCGCAACGCCAGCCGATACAAACACGATTACCGGCGGTGGCGGCGGTGTGAACGCCAACCTCGAAATAGTAAAGAACTTTCACCTCATTGCGAACTCGTTCTACGGCGATGGTGTGGGCCGCTACATCGGTGGTTTGGGACCGGACGTGATCGTGAAGCCTGACGGCACTCTTTCGGCGGTTCACTCTGGATCCGGCATAGGCGGGTTCGAGTGGCAGACGACCCCTAATTTCCTGGTCGACGGCTATTACAGCGGGGCTTATTTCTGGAGAAACTACGATGTAACAACTAAGGCGCTGGGCACTCCTTGCGGTACTTCGTATTGCGTGGGTTTTGGATTCCCCGGTTCGGCGAACACGAACAATCGCGACTATCAGGAAGGCACGATTGGGTTCATTCCTACGATCTGGTCGAGTCCCAACTACGGAAAGCTGCAAGTCATCTCACAGTTTTCCTATTTGGTTCGCGCACCCTGGTACGTTGCACCTGGTGCACCAAAGAACGCGCACGCATTCATCACCTACGTGAACCTGCGCTACATCATTCCCTAGTTAGGTGCAGTCGACGGACACGCGACCTGGGTTATTTGTATCCCGCGACTCAGGTCGCGCGGACGCGTCGGGAGAGGCCCGCGGGGACCTGACGATTACGAATTAGGTACTTCAGCTCCATACGTTTCGGGGTAATTCGGGCATAGTCTGTGGCGGAATTTGCAACGGCCTTCGTGGGTAATCTATGCATGAGGAAAAGCCCCGGTTCGTGGGCGGGGCTCGAAGCCAGGGGGGACTGTTGGGTTAAAGCGCTATTCAGGAGCTAGCCTTCGGAACCCCGCCGGTATCGCTGGAGCCTGCTCTGGTGGTCAATTCGTTGTGCTGAGAGCAGGAGAAGTCTACGATGCGCACAAGCCAGAGGTCCAAATCGGAAATTCCGGATGAATGGACACCTGAGCGAGCGGACAGGGGAGAGAACAGAGATTAGGGCAGGTAGGCCAGCGCTTTCTTGATTCGGTCGCCGAGCGCAGTGCCAATTGCCGCATGGTGTCTTGGATTAGCCACGTACGGATCGATGAAAGGTAAACCATTGTCCAGCACCAGCCGGTCGCCCCAGCCAATCATGCCAAACAAGCGGAGCAGGTCCGTCGTGGGCTTGGAGATCGGCACCACGTAAGCCGGGTCGTAAACGGATTGCACGCGCTTCAGCAACGTGGGCGCGAGGCGCCGCAACGCCGCCTGCGGATCGTCCTGCTCCTCAAACGGGCATTCGACGGCATACGTCAGGAAGAATCCTTTACGTTGAAACTCGGCGAGCAGGGCCGCATCCTGAGAATTCGCCGAAATCGGAATGCTCGCGGCGTTCATGAGTTCGAAGAAGTAGCGGCGCGCGTCAAGAGAACGCTGTGACCGGTCTCTCCCCACCCTGTAAAAATAATCTTCGGCGCGAGAAGGTGGCGCGCCGTCTATTAGGAGGACCTTGATCCGGACGGGGCGGAAACCGCCTGAGAGTTCGAGCCGCTCGGTCCGGCGTTTGATGTGCTCCTCATCCGTACGGATACCGCAGCCTTCGCAAACCGGCAAGACAAATCCTCCACGGAATAATATCGAACGAGCAGGATGTCGCGGGAGTGGCCGGGATAGCAACTACGGCTGCCATAATGAAAATACCGGCCTAAAGTCTTTTCAGTGTTCTGACGTCCGCTTGTGGTTTCTAACTCCCGATAAGCCGGGCGGTCTCAATGGGTCGACGCAACAGCAGCGCGGAGCCTACTTGCGCGAGCCTCAAAGGCTATAGCCGTTCGCGAGCGTCGAATCGAACGGAACACTGCCCTGGCTAGGTTCTGATTGAGTACAGCCCGACAGGTCGGTTCTCTAGGGGAAGTACTGTCGGACCAACTGAGTACATAGTGTTGCATCGACCGGTTGAGCTGGCACGGATTACCGGAGCTCTCGCTAGTAGTACCCACTTTTCCGATAATCGCTGCGAGCTCAGGGGGTCGATGCAACACTTGCTCGTAGTCTACTCGCCGGAGTCTGAAAACCTAGAGTCATTCTCGGGCGTTGATTTAAACGCAGCGCTACTTTGTCCAGCTCCGATTGAGAATAGCCGGACAGGTCAGTCTTCTTAGGGAAGTATTGTCGTAACAGCCGGTTCGTGTTTTCGTTCGTGCCGCGCTGCCAAGGACTATGAGGATCGCAGAAGTAAACTTGCACATTCGTGGCCACCGTGAAGGTCTTGTGTTTCGCCATCTCCAGTCCTCGATCCCAGGTCAACGAACGCCGCAGTGTCGCGGGGAGTTTACGAACTTGCCGGCTCAGTGCGGAGACGACCACGGCCGTGTCTTTGCTGGGCACCTTTACCAGTGTGATAAAACGCGAATGACGTTCCACCAAGGTCGCAATGTGACTGTTCTTTGCGCCGGCAATGAGATCCCCCTCCCAATGACCGGGAATGGCTCGGTCTTCGATCTCTGCAGGTCTTTCCCGGATGGAGATGGCATCGACGATTTGACCGCGTGATTGACCGCTGGCACGAGAGTGCTGCGAGCGACGTATGCGGCGCCTGGACCGAAGGTGCCCGATCAGCTCTTTTTTCAATACTCCTCGGGCTTGAATGAACAGGCTACGGTAAATGGTCTCGTGGGACACGCGCAGGCTCTCATCATCGGGATACTGGATCTTCAGCCATCCGGAAATCTGTTCCGGCGACCAGTCCAAAATCAGTTTACTCGCAACGATCTTCTGTAACCTCACCTGGATGGCAAGAAGACAAGGCTTGGGCCGTAAGGCTGACTCCCAGGCTTCGTAATCCGCTTCACTGGCTCGATACTGAGGACGGCCACCATGGCGTAACACTTCCCGGCTCACCGTCGACGCAGCTCGCTTCAGACCTCTGGCTATATCACGAATCGACGAACCGCAAGCGATCCCTCGAGAGATGTCCTCTCGCTCGGCCAGCGTGAGTGCTAGCAGCGACCGCCGACGGGCTGCCGGAACAATCCCACCGTGTTGCAGCAACAGAAAACGAATGGACGAATGCCCCTTGCCGAATGCGCGCCCGATCTCATGCAACGAGCGTCCCGCCTTCCAACGGGACCATATGTCGGTCTTCTGCGCCGCAGAAAGCCCCGCCCGATTCACTTGAGTCATAAACACCACCTTTAGAGAGAAGATTTACCTTAGATGGTGTTGCATCGACCTATTGAGACCACCGCGTTAATCAGGAATTGGTGTGCTGCGACGGAGGCAAAATAGGGGGCGGCCGAGGGCCACCAGGGCCGCCCTTGGTCATACCGTCTCTGAAGGAAAGTCGCCTCAACGGTCAAGCCTTACGTTGGCGGAGCGTTTGGAGTCGGCATCCTTTCTGCCGCTGTCCCCAGTTGCTCACTCCCGTTGGCTACTCCCTCCTTGCAAGGTTGGTACTCTCTTTTTTAAAAGACTGATGTGTTTCTGGTCACATGGAGCGGTGATCCGCGTCACAATTCGCCGGCACCACCGGCTGGAAGGAAGGTCACAGATCATTGCTTCCCTATCCGCCTAGTGCTCTGCTTCTCCAGTAACCGCGTTTATCAGGAGTTGCGCCGACCAAGTGGCGACAGCCCCTCGCTAGTGGCGTATCCTTTGCAAGATGATTTCGTGGAAAGCGTTTCTCCTCACGGCAATACTTTATGTCGCCACGATACTTCCTCTCGCTGCGTGCAGTGCGTCGTGAATCCCTTTACTCCTCGCTTGCCGACGCGGACAAAGACGGGGCAATTACTCGCGGATGGATACGGAGTTCCTGCCGGAGAGTTCTCGGACCATCAGCCAGATAGGGGCTGTGACCAGGGTCACCCAAGGGATGTGACCCGCCGCACAGACCCGAATGCCGGTTTGGGGCTAGAAGTTGAACAGTAAAGACCGATTCGATGACTGAAGGCGCAGACACGCGGCCCGCAGCTGATGGGTTTCGAGGCGGGTCCTGAGAGCGTCACGGTTCGGCCTTGAAGGAGGAGGAATCATGAAAGCGATTAAGGCGGTGCTGCTCGTGCTGGGGCTCATCCTGCTCAGCCAAGCCATTGCCACCCACGTTCAGGCCCAGAACTTCAACGAGAAGACGAGCATGACATTCAGCCAACCCGTGGCAGTTCCCGGCAACAAGGTGCTTCCCGCGGGCAAATATACATTCACTATTCTGGATTCGTTTGGCAACCGGAACATCGTCCAGATTTGGAACGAAGACCAGACCCAGCTGATCACAACGATTCTAGCCATTCCGAACGCTCGACTCGAAGCCGCCGATAAGACGATCGTGGAATTCCGCGAGCGGCCAGCAGATAGACCACAGGCTTTGAAGGCGTGGTTCTATCCTGGTTTCAATTACGGCGTCGAGTTTGTCTATCCGAAACCAGAAGCCGTGCAGATCGCGCAGGCTGCAAATGAAGTCGTTCCCGCCGAGACCGTCGAGCCGACCCCGAGTACACTGAAGACGGTTCCGCTGATTGCGGTGACTCCGAAGGGCGAGGAGGAGTCGTTGGCGCAAGCATTCCCAGCGACACCGGCCAAACAGCCAGCAACCGTCGCGAAAGAACTGCCCAAGACGGCGAGCCCGCTTCCGTTGGTTGCATTGTTCGGTGCGTCGTGCCTCATCATCGGATATGGTCTGAGGCGGCTTGCGGTAAAAGTGTTGTAGAGATGACAATTCTCTCTGGGTCGCGGGATCGGATATAGATCCGGTCCCGCGACACCCGAGGGAGTTACCAGTAGCGGCAGCGCTCATGTCTCCCCTATTCACGCAAAGGGTCACGGCGGCTGGGGTGGTCGCGCTTGTTCTTCTCCTGATCGGGCCCGCCATTTTCTTGCATGTCGATGGCGCACGATCGTTACAGCAAGGCACGAACCACGAGCCTAAGCTTTCCTCAAGGACCGATCTGGTCCAGCTTCCCGTCAGTGTGACAGACGCGCATGACAATTTTGTGGCGGGTTTGACGATCGACAATTTCCGTGTTCTTGAGGAGGGACAAGCACAAAACATCAGCTTCTTCGAGGAGGAAGATACTCCGGTGACTGTGGGCCTGATCGTTGATCACAGCGGCAGCATGGGCTCCAAACTCCGCGAGGTTGCTGCAGCCGTGCTGGCGTTCGCGCATTCGAGCAATGCCGAAGACGAAATGTTCGTCGTGGACTTCGACGACACCGTGACCGTCGAGCTGCTTCACGGAAAGCCTTTCACTAGTGATCCGCAGGAACTCAGCGAGGCTGTGACCGCGATCTCCGCCCGCGGCCAAACAGCGCTTTACGATGCGGTCGCGGAGGGATTTGTCCATCTGCAGCTCGGCCAATGGAACAAGAGAGCTTTGATCATCGTCAGCGACGGCGGCGACAACATTAGCCAGCACACCTTTGCCCAAGTTCTCGCACTCGCTCGCACCTCCCACGCTGTGATTTATGCAATCGGGTTGCTCAGCGAGTCCGGTCAGGAGGAAAATCCGGGAGTGCTCCGGCGGCTCTGCCACGATACGGGAGGGATCGCCTTCTTCCCGCCGCAGGGCGCGTCCATTCAGGCTGTATCGACGCAAATTGCTCGCGATCTCCGTGGACAGTACATGCTTGGGTATGTTCCGCCCACGAAGTCCGACGTCGGTGCATTTCGCAAGATCGAAGTGAAGGTTTCCGCGCCAGGCCGGGGCGCTCTGCACGTGAGAAGTCGGGCCGGCTATTCGGTTGCCTCTCGATTGCCCTCGGAATCGGTGGGGAGTACACCATGACTTCCTTGAGCAACTCGGCAAAGTGGCGGGGAACCTTGACGCCGCCGGTTCTCCGACTTGTGTCCGTTCTCTTGCTGATAGCGGGAATCGCGGCGCTGGGCTATGTGGCGTACGTTCTGGCAAGCGCTCAACTCTTCCGGGTATCGGAATCTCGCAAGCTTCCGCACGTGGCGGCCCAGCCGGGATTTCGTCTGGAGCCGCGCATCGTGGCGGAGGGTGATGTGATCGGCCAGATCGAGGTTCCGCGCCTCGGCCTGAACGCCGTCGTGGTTCAAGGAGATTCAGACGACGTTCTTCGACGCGCGGTAGGCCACGTGCCCGAAACGGCGCTGCCCGGCCAAACGGGCAATATCGCTTTGGCTGGGCATCGCGATACGATCTTCCGTCCCCTGCGCGATATCCGCGTGGGCGACATGATCACGCTGAAGACCTTGGCCGGCGCTCATACCTACCAGGTGAATTTCACCGAGGTCGTGCCTCCTACCGACATTGAGGTGCTCCAATCTCGAGGAGAAAACGAGCTGACATTGATCACCTGCTTTCCTTTTCACTACATAGGCCACGCGCCCAATCGTTTTATCGTGCGCGCTCACGAAGTGCCAGAATAGTTAGCGTAATCCGGCGCGCCCCCGCAATTGCGTGTCAATTCCTGAAAAAGGTCCATCGAGCACCTCAGCATTCCCGGGATGCGCGAGCAAGAATCTAGGAGAGTTGATTCCAATTGCCAACTTCCCCTGACGATTTCAGACAAGAGCAGCGTGATGTCACACTCTGTCTCAACGAGGGGTCCAGTTTCGCGAATTCGCACCAGATCTGATTTTGCCGGGGCTGTGCCGACTCTGAGCTGCGTCAAGCGCTCAGTTCGAGATCGTCGAAGCGCCGCCACTTATAAACTGCGATGGATACAATCCAACTGACGGCAAAGAGTCCCACGATGAAATAGCCGAGCGTGCCGAAGTTATCGTTGAGCCTGGCAACTTCGTCCCAGAATCGCCCTTTGCAATGAAAGTGCCCGGCCAACAATCCAAGAGCTTCGACCCCCCCGACGACTAGCGCGACGATTACCGAGACGCAGGTGATGGTCATGTTGTAGTAGAGCTTGCGAATAGGCTTTACGAACGCCCAGCCGTACGCACCCAACATCAGTATGTTGTCCGTGGAATCGATGAGGGACATCCCGGCGGCAAAGAGTGTCGGAAATACAAGAATCGACCAGAGCGACAGACCCTTCGATGCTTCCGCGGCGGAAATGCCCAACAGGCCAATTTCCGTAGCCGTGTCAAATCCCAGGCCAAACAAGATGCCCAGCGGATACATGTGCCAACTGCTGCGGATCATCCCGAACAAGGGACGGAATATCCGGGCAAGAAATCCACGATTGCCGAGAAGCAAGTCGAAATCTTCCTCGACGTAGGGTTCGCCCCGTCGAACCCTGACGAACGCCTGGAAGATTGACCGCAAAATAATCAGATTCACGAGCGCGATGGCAAACAGGAAAAATGCCGACACCAACGTGCCGATGATGCCGCCAATGCTCCTGATCGCATCCAGTCGATGTTGTAGAGCAAGAGTTAGCCCGGCAATCGCTGCTGCCCCGAGCACGACGATCGTCGAATGTCCCAACGAGAACATGAGCCCAACCGCGACGGGACGCTTGCCTTCCTGCATCAACTTGCGCGTCACGTTGTCGATCGCGGCAATGTGATCCGCGTCGACGGCATGCCGCAGGCCAAAGCTATATGCGAGGAGGGCCATGCCCAGAAGCACGGGGTAATGGTGCAGGGCGATGCCCGTCCAAAGCCATGCGCCCAGATTGAATGTCAGCAAGACGCCATATATGCCAATTACCTTGGCGCGCAGATTGCCGGGCGCATCGTCAAACAGAGCGTTCAGTCTAGGTCGCATCGCAACCTTTCCTGGAGTGGGAAATTTGGGTTTCAGCAGGGGCGCTATGTGCTGCGACGAGCGCCTGTCCGAGGCTGAGACCGCCGTCGCCCGTGGGAACTTCGGAGTGCGTGAAAACTTCAAAGCCACGGGATTCCAGTTTGCGAATCAAGTGTTCGAACACAAGCAGGTTGTTGAATGTGCCGCCGCTCAGGCAGATCCGATTGATCGAAGATTCTTGACGCAGCAAGCACGCGAGGCGCACAAGAGTCTCGACTAATCCGTTGTGGAATCGGCGGCTGATTGTTTCCGTGCACACCTTCCGGCGGAGATCCTCGACGATGGCGCCAAACAGTGGAGAAGGGTCGATCTGCCAGCGCCCGTCCTCGCGATGAATGGTGAAGGGATAGGCATCGGTCTCGCTCGACGATCGTGCAGCCATTTCCAGCTCAATAGCGGCCTGCGCTTCGAAGCTCACTTCCAGCCGAATTCCAATCAGAGCAGCGACGGCATCGAACAATCGCCCGCAGCTCGAAGTCAGTGGAGAATTTACGCGCTGGGCCATCATGCGCAGAATTAATTCCGCCTTCCCGTGATCCAGTTTCTGGACGAACGGGATATCCAGGCCAAGGAAATCCTCGCCAAAAGTTTGCGCCAAATAGCTTACCGCCATGCGCCAGGGTTCACGAATTGCCGCGGCGCCTCCGGGAAGCGGCGCGTAGGCAAAGTGCGCGGCGCGCTCGAAGCTCGCATATCCCGCGATCAGCGCTTCGCCGCCCCAGATCTGTCCATCGGTGCCATAGCCGGTGCCGTCAAGGGCCAGCCCAATAACCCGTCCATCGATCCGGTTCTCCGCCATGCACGCGGCGATGTGCGCATGGTGATGCTGCACACCTATGAGTCGCACCCCTTTCTGCGTCAAGGCCCATTTTGTGGACAAATAATCCGGATGAAGATCATGTGCGATGACTTCCGGTTCGATTTCCAGAATCCTCGAAAGATATGTAACGGCATCGCAGAAGAAATCGAAACTCTCGATGTTTTCGAGGTCACCAATGTGCTGACTTAGGAATGCGAGGTTGCGGCGCGTCAGGCAGATTGTATTTTTCAGTTCTCCCCCGACGGCAAGAATCTGCGGAAGTTCCTTGTGCAATCGCACAGGCGCTGGTACGTAGCCTCGCGACCGCCGTATCTGTCGCGTCCTTCCGGCCGAAAGACGAACAACTGAATCGTCACAACGAAGGAGAATCTCCCGGTCGTGCACGAGAAAGAAGTCGGCGATGCTGCCTAATCGGTCCACCGCCTCGCGGTTGTCAATTGCGATCGGCTCCTCGCTCAGGTTTCCACTGGTCATCACCAACGCTGCGAATTTGCCTGCTGCAAATAGCAAATGGTGCGTCGGCGTATAGGGCAAGAACAGCCCGAGGTCACGCTGGTTCGGCGCCACCGTCTCAGAGATTGCGGTGCCTTTCGCTTTTGGCAGCAGCACGATGGGTCGCTGCCGGCTACTCAGAAGTCTCCGCGCGTCGGAATCGATCTCGCAAAATCGACCGGCGGCTTCCAGATCGCTCACCATCACGGCAAACGGCTTTTCAACTCGCCGCTTGCGCTGGCGCAGCCGTTCAACTGCGGCTGGATTCGTGGCATCTACCGCGAAGTGGAATCCTCCGAGTCCCTTAACGGCGAGTATCTCGCCGGATCGGAGGCGCTCCACAGCCGCCTCAATGGGATCGAGCGCTTTCATCGGGAGGCCGTGGGCGTTCCAAAGTTCGAGTTGGGGGCCACATTCCCAGCAGGCATTCGGCTGCGCGTGGAAACGGCGGTTTTGCGGGTCCTCGTATTCCGCGCGGCATTTGTCGCACATCGAGAATACCGACATCGACGTGCGCGGCCGATCGTAGGGAACCTCCCGCACGATCGTGAAGCGCGGCCCGCAGTTCGTGCAATTGATAAAAGGATAGAAATAGCGGCGATCCTGAGGATCGAATAACTCGCGAAGACAGTCATCGCAGACTGCGACATCCGGGGAGATCAGCGCGCTGGCATGTTCGCCGGTGTGGCTCGGCAGAATTTCAAAGCACCGATCCGGCTTGCACGCCATCTCGCGAACCAGCACGTTGGTTATCTGTGCAAGCGCCGGTGCTTCCTCGGGAAGGCGCGAGACGAAATCCTCGACGAGGTCCGGCGGGCCCTGAATTTCGATGGTGACCCCTGCCGGCGTGTTACTGATATTGCCGCCGAGGTTTCGATCCGTCGCGAGCCGATGGACGTACGGCCGGAATCCGACTCCCTGCACGATCCCGGCGACTTGGATTTCCTTGCGGACTTGCATGGCGATTCAGGAGGCGGACGCAGCCGCGCGCGAGATTTCGCGCTTGCGATCCAGCCAAGCGAGCCATTCGGTCATTCCCTGGCGCGTCTGGCAAGACACTCGAACGATGTCCATATTTCGGTGGACGCTCCGCGCATTCTCTTCGGCGGCGGCGATATCGAAGGGCACATAGGGCAGTAGGTCGATTTTGTTCAGAATCAGCAGCTCCGACTTGAAAAAGATCGAGGGATATTTGAGCGGCTTGTCCTCTCCTTCCGTGACGCTGAGAACGACCAGTTTTGCAGCCTCGCCCAAATCGTAGCTCGACGGGCAAACAAGGTTTCCGACGTTTTCGATCAACAACAAGTCGATGTCTTCCAAGCGCCAGTCCAGAAGCGCCCTTTCGATCATCCGGGCATCCAGATGGCACGTCCCGCCCGTCGTGATTTGCTTCACGGGAAAACCAAATCGCGCAAGCCGTTTCGCGTCGTTTTCCGTCTGAATGTCCCCTGTAAGAACTGCCACACGCTCGCTGCGGTCGAAGCTTTCGAGGGTGCGTTCGAGCAGGCTGGTTTTCCCGGATCCGGGCGAGCTAATCAGGTTGAGACACAGGATATTGTGTTCGGCAAAGCGCGCCCGCAAGCCGGCGGCAATGCGGTCATTTTCGCTCAAGACCTTACGTTCCAGCTGCACGCGCTCCATTTTCAACCTCCAGGTAGGCGAGCTCGAGTTCATCGCCTCCCAAGAACTGTGATTCCCTCATGCCGCATTCCGGACACGCCGAATCTTCTCTCGCTGCGGCATAAGACTGTCCACAGGCCCGGCATTGATAGCGGCGTGGGCAGTATTCAATTTCGAGTGCCAGCGGCTCTAGTTCCGTCCCGCGCACGAGAGCTTCAAAACAAAAACTCATGGCATCCGGGTCAACGCCTGCGAGTTCGCCGATTCGCACTCCCACTTTGTAGATGTGGCCACCCGGGAAGCGGCGTGTTTCCGTGCGAATCGCATCCAGCACCGAATTGGCAATCCCCATTTCGTGCATCGGGCCGCCCTCAGCAGATTCTCGGCAATTGATCGCCGGAGAGCAGATCAACGATCCGCGATGTTCCCAGCCGCGTTCGCAGCGTGACCATCCCTCGGTGAGCGTCCGTGACCGTCCCGATGATCCGTGCGTTGTGGCCCAGCGGATGCTGGTGCATTGCGTCGAGAATCATTTCCGCCGCGGTGGGCTCAACAATTGCCAGCAGCTTACCCTCGTTTGCAACATAGAGCGGATCGAGCCCTAACATTTCGCATGCGCCTTGGACTTCCTCCCGAATCGGGATCGCCTTCTCTTCGAGTTCAATCCCTACGCGCGACCGAGCCGCGATCTCGTTCAAGGAACTCGACAGACCGCCGCGCGTCGGGTCGCGGAGACAACGAATTTCAGAGCTCGCGCGAAGCATGTCGGCAACAAGGGTGTGCAACGCCGCCGTGTCGCTCGCGACGGCGCTTTCGAATTCGAGACCTTCGCGCTGCGAGAGTATCGTGATCCCGTGATCTCCAATTGTGCCGCTCAGCAGCACACGATCTCCCGGGCGTGACTGATCCGCGGAAAGGCGCACTGCGGATGGGACAAGCCCGATGCCGGAGGTGTTCACAAACAATCCATCGCCGCTTCCTTTTTCCACTACTTTTGTGTCCCCGGTGACGACAGCGACGCCCGCAAGAGCGGCGGCGACGCGAATGGATTCCATGACGCGGCGGAGAGTATCGAGCGGAAGTCCTTCTTCGAGGATGAGTGCAAGGCTCAGGAAAAGAGGTTCGGCCCCGCCCATCGCCAGGTCATTCACGGTGCCGTTCACTGCCAGCGTTCCGATGTCTCCGCCCGGGAAAAACAGCGGCTTCACGACGAAGGAGTCTGTTGTAAAAGCGATTCGGGATCCGCCGACATCCACGATGGCTTGGTCATCCAACCGATCGAGCACGGGATTTTGAAGCGCCGGAAGGAGGACATTTCGCAGGAGGTCCCCGCTCATTCGGCCGCCGCTTCCGTGGCCGAGCAGGATCGAATCCCTTGCCGCAATGGGGATAGGACAATTCAAAGCCAGGTCGAGTTTCGTTTCTTGTGGCATCAATGGTTCCCACTCGCGGCCATAGCATGCCGGCGATACTGGTAATACGCAGCGCATGCGCCTTCTGAAGAGACCATCGGAGCGCCCAGCGGATTTTCCGGAGTGCAGCGCGTCCCAAAGGCGGAACAATCCGTCGGTTTTTTCAGCCCCTGAAGCACCTCCGCACTAATGCACTCGGCAGGCTCGTCCGCGGTGACTCCTTCTGTGCCAAAAATCCGATCCGCATCGAAGTCGGCATATTCCTCCCGAAGACTGAGACCACTCTCCGGAATTCCGCCGATCCCGCGCCATTTGCGGTCACACACCTCGAACATTTCCGCCAATACCTTCTGAGCGAGCAGGTTGCCCTCATAAGTCACGGACCGGGCATACTGGTTCTCGATTACCGCGCGCCCCTCTTCCAGCTGCGTCACAAGCATCAGAATCGCTTCCAGCAGATCAAGCGGCTCGAATCCACCCACAACAATCGGCACGTGGAACTCACGGATGAGGTCCTCATATTCACGGTAGCCCATGACCGTGCAAACGTGGCCCGGGCCAATGAAGCCTTGCACGCGATTGCGCGGCGAACTCATAAGCGCTCGAATCGCTGGCGGCACGAGGACGTGGGAGGCAAGCATCGAGAAATTACTTAGCCCTTCCCGCTTTGCTTGCCAGACGGCCATGGCATTCGCAGGAGCCGTGGTTTCAAAACCGACAGCAAAGAAGACGACACTCCGACTGGGGTTTGCACGGGCGAACTTCAGCGCTTCGGTCGGAGAATAAACCACCCGCACGTCTCCGCCCTGGGCTTTCACGTGGAATAGATCGGTATGGGAGCCCGGCACACGCAACATGTCGCCGTAGGAAATCAACGTCACATCGGGGCGCGAAGCGATCTCGATGGCTTTGTCGATCGTTTCAAGAGCGGTGACGCACACGGGGCAGCCCGGCCCGTGAACCAGCTCGATCCCGGCAGGCAGCATTTCGTCGATGCCGTAACGCATCAGCGTGTGGGTTTGCCCGCCGCAAATCTCCATCAAAACCCATGGTCGGGTAGCGCGGCGCCCCAGCTCGGCCACAATTCCGCGAGCAATCTTCTCATCCCGGTATTCATCCAAATATTTCATGCACTCCCTCGGAGCGCTGCCGACATCACGTTGTTTATCTGCTCAGGAGTCTTCCAAATCCGATGCCAATTCACCCTTGAGCAATCCCATGGATTCGAGTAGCTTCGTAGCTCCGCTCCGCCTCTTCACGATCCACGCGACTGATCGCGAATCCTACATGCACGATCACGTAATCTCCCACCGACGCTTCGGGAACAAAGTCCAGGCAGGTTTCCCGCGTGATCCCGCCGAACTGGACGCGCCCCACGCGAATTCCATTGTGCATTTCACTGGTGACGATTTTCCCAGGAATGGCGAGGCACACGTTACAACCCTCCTTCTTCGCAAGGCTCGGAGACTTCTCGGTCCGGAGATTGGACGGGCGGCAAGGATGGCGGGTCGATCTTCAAAGCGTCCCGCGAGCCATTCCAAAGTTGCAGCTGCGCCAACGCTGCATCGACCAATGGCGTCAGCGCGGCCTCGACTTCGGGAGACAAAGATGTGCCCCAATCCGTGTTGGCTGGCTGCACGCCCAGCACAACAATGTCTTGCGGGCGGCTCGATACCAGAAAAAGTGCCGCGATCAGATCCGCAACGCCCAATTGATGAGCGCTCCATCCCCCCGTCGTGCCGAGCAAATCTCGTCCGGTCATCCGAGCGAGCGTTCCAGGCGCTTCGCCCGAGTTCATGGCATCCAGGAGCAGCACGCGGGATGCATCGGAAGCATAGGGAATCAGCTCGAGGCCGATTGTGCCGCCATCCAGAATCGTGACGCCGGCGGGAACTCTTGGATCCCTCTGCAACAGTCTCGCGGCATGCACGCCCACACCCTCGTCTGAGAGGATTGTGTTGCCGACTCCAATGACGACGGTGTCCGAAGACAGCAAGTCTTCCATGTCACTCTCTTGATTGCGAAGTCGGTCCGGCAACCGGGCTCGTCCGGATCCCTTTCAGCTGCGGTGCGGGATTCTCGTCAGCCTCTTCTGCTATAGCCTCGCGGAGTTCGTATTCGGGAACGAACTTGTATCCGCTGAAGATGCTCTCCATCACGCCGTTCTCTTCCTCAATTGAAACCAGGATGGCGGTATAGAGATGGTGAATGAAGAACATCCAGAATCCGAACATCACGAGGAAATGAACCTCTCGCAGCCATTGGATGTCGATGACATGGGGAATCCAGCCAACGAAGAAGCTAAGCGTCCTGCTTCCGAGAACCTGAGAGTAGAGCGCGAGTCCCGTAAGGATTTCGACGAATGCCATACCGTAGACGGCAGCGTACGCGGCTCCCGCCGCTCCGTTATGACCGATGTGGGGAGTCGGCGACCAAGTCATGAATCCGTAGTACCGGAACGTCTCGATGAGGTCCTTCAGCCGTTTTCTGGTCGTGGGGATGAGCTGATCCCAACTCGACCACCGATTGCCGATAAACATCCAGACAACCCGGATCAGGATCGCCCCGAGAAACGTGAAGGCGGAAAGCAGGTGAACAAAGCGCATCGTTCCCATGACGTAGGCTGTTCTTCCATGCGGAACGACGAACGGGGAGTGCATGTAATAACCTGTGATTGAGAGCGAGACGATTGTGCTGAAGATGACCCAGTGCGCAAACCGCACGGGCCACTCCCAGACATAAACTCTGACTTGTCCATGTGCTGGTCTCTTCCATTCCGCTTCATGCCCGCGTTGCCTTCGCGTCTTTTTCATACGCAGCCTTTTGCCAGGTCAGGCTTCTGCGCGGGAGTAGGTGTGCCCCCGAGCGTCAACCACGTGAACGGCGCAAGCCAAGCACGGGTCGAATGAGTGGATTGTGCGCAGAAGTTCGAGTGGGCGATCCGGATCCGCCACCGGTGTCTTGATGAGTGCGGCTTCATACGCCCCGCGCTGGCCGTGGGCATCTCGCGGGCCTGCGTTCCATGTGGATGGAACGACCGCTTGGTAGTTCTTGATGGCATGGTCTTCGATCTCCACCCAATGTCCCAGCGACCCACGAGGCGCCTCGAAGAACCCGAATCCGCGCGTTGTCTTGGGCCAGGAGTTCGGATCCCACTTCTCGCCGTTGTGGATTTTCACGTTGCCGGTCGCAATGTTGTTTCCGAGCTGCTGAATCCACTCGACGATGTGATCGGCAAGGAGCTTCGTTTCCAGAGCGCGCGCGGCGATCCGGCCGAGCGTGGAGAAGAGCGCTGTAGGTGGCGCATTCAACTTCGCGAGCGTTCCGTTGACCAGCGCCTTCACTTCCTGGTTACCGGAGGCATACGCAACGAGCAGCCGCGCGAGCGGTCCAACTTCCATAGGCTTGTCTTGATAGCGCGGCGCTTTCAGCCAGGAGTATTTCTGATCGACGTTGAGGAATTCATAGGGCGGCTTCGGCCCCGTGAATTTCGGATTGGTCTCTCCGTCGAACGGGTTCTTCGCGGTCTGATCTCCTCCTGAGTATTCGTACCAGGAATGGGTCACGTACTCGGTGACGTTCTTTGGCTCAAACGGATAAACCTTGGAGAGATCGCGATTAAGGATGATGCCTTGCTGCAGGAAGAAGTTCGCGGGATCCTTGATGCTCCCTTGGGGATAAGCGCCGTATGACATGAAATTCCCCAGGCCCTCGCCGCGTTCGAACCAATCGCGATAGAAGCCGGCGACGGCGAGCACGTCGGGAATGTAAACCTGATCGACGAACGTCGCGGCAGCCTTGGCCTTCTCGAGCAGAAAATCGATTCGCTCCGGGTTGACCGTTGCGCCCGGCTCGTTCGGATCGAGCGACGTGGCCATGCCCCCGACCAGGAATGTCTGCAAGTGGGGATTCTTGCCGCCGAGAACCGCGTGAATCCGAATAAATTCCTTTTGAAACTGCAACGCTTCCAGGTAATGCGCGACCGCCATGAGGTTCGCTTCGGGCGGAAGATGGTAAGCGGGATGTCCCCAATAACCCGCGCCAAATAGGCTCAGTTGCTTGCTCGCCACCAAGGCGCTGACGCGATCCTGAACGCTCTTGAAATACTTCTGGCTCGACAGAGGCCAATCGGAGATCGATTGCGCGAGCTGCGACGTCTTTGCCGGGTCTGCCTTCAAGGCGGAGACCACGTCCACCCAGTCAAGCGCGTGGAGATGGTAGAAATGAATGACGTGATCTTGCACCGTCTGTGTTGCAGCGATGATGTTCCGAACGAGGCGGGCGTTGTCGGGCACTTCGATGCCCAGCGCATCCTCGACCGCGTTGACAGAGGCGAGCGCGTGAACCATCGTGCAGACGCCGCAAATGCGCTGCGCCCAGATCCATGCTTCGCGCGGGTCACGGCCGCGCAAGATCAGCTCGATTCCACGGAACATCGTGCCGGAACTCCACGCGTCCGCGATCATCCCGCCTTCGACTTGGGCCTCGATGCGGAGATGTCCTTCAATTCGCGTGACCGGATCGACCACAATCCGCGCCATTGATTCCTCCTAAGCTCCGCCAGAATCCGCCCGTTCGTTTGTCTCGTCGGCCGTCTTCTTCGGCCGGATTTTGTCGCGCACGATATTGCCCGCCACCTGGGCAACCATCGCTGCGGCAACCGCTCCGGTGGCAACCCATCCGATCTCGTCCGCCGTGACGTCCACTCCGAATCCGGGCACCGATGGCAGCCTCTTGTAGAAAGGTGATTTCGTATCCCAAAAGCGGTGCGAAGCGCACGCGATGCAGCCGTGGCCGGCCTTTACCGGCCAACTCGTCCCATCATTCCAGCGGACGGTAGGACAGTTATAGGTTGCTTCCGGGCCTTTGCAACCCATCTTGTAAAGGCAATAGCCCTTCCGGTGGCCTTCATCGCCCCACTCCTCCACAAAACGGCCTGCGTCGTAGTGAGCTCTACGTTCACATTGATCGTGAATGATGTTGCCGTAAGCGAATAGCGGACGATTGTATTGGTCGAGCGCGGGCATCTCGTGGAAGGTCAGGTAATGAGTCAACACGGCAGCCGTATTCGCAGGATTGTGCGGGCAGCCACCCAGATTGACAACCTTTACGCCGGGGACAGCCTCGTGCAGCCCTACGGCACCAGTCGGATTTGGATTCGCCCGAACCAAGCCTCCGTCCCACGCACAAGCGCCGACCGCGATGTTAGCTGCAGAATTGGTGCAAACATGCCTTGCAATTTCGAGAGCGGTCTTGCCGGCAATCGTGCAGTAAACACCGTCGTCCGCCGTTGGGATCGCGCCTTCGACTACTGCTATGTATTCGCCCTTATGCTCTCGAACCACTCGTTCGAGTGCTTCTTCGGCCTGTTTGCCCGCTCCTGCCATGATCAGTTCGTGGTATTCCCAAGAGAGAAGCTCCAGGACGAAATCAGCGACTGTCGGGTTGCTTGTGCGCAACATCGATTCCGAGTTGCCCGCGCAATCTTGAAACTCGAGCCATACGAGAACGGGACGGTTTGCCTGTGTGAGCGCCTTCATGACTTCGCCGACGTATCTTGGAGGTAATGCCAGCGCCGCAACCATCGAAGTGCAGAACTCCACGAATTGACGGCGCGACACGCCGCGAGACCTCAATGCTTGAGGGAGTGAGCCATGCAGTGCACGCATATTCGCACCTCTCGAGGACTTGGGGTCACGCCCTGCCATCGACCACGTGGGCGTTCTGCAGCACCCTTCAGGTATTGTCCCTCGATAAAGTTCCGAGCTAGGCTAGTCTTGGGATTCTTGTTTGTCTGTGACGGCGGTCACGTCACTGTCTACCGGGGGCCACTACGGCAGGACCGCAACCTTTTCCGTCCGATACCCTTCTAAATTGAGCGAGATGGCTTCCCGATCGCCTGTGTTATCGTTGCCCATCGATCTCGCTTAGGAGGAACGCTATGAAGGACCTCGCGGCTCGAATCAATTCGGCGGCTTTGTTGCTCGTTGTCGCTCTGCTTCTTTCTGCCGGCCCGGTGCGGGCGCAGACAGATGCGGCTAGTCTGTTCAACTCCAAGTGCGGGGACTGTCACGGAGCCGACGGCAGCGGCAAGACTGCCGTGGGAAAGAGCCTTAACCTTCGGGATCTGCGCTCCGCGGAAGTCCAGAAGCAAACCGATGAGGAGTTGACTGGCATCACCGCCAACGGTACGGGCGGCATGCCGGCTTACAAGGACAGACTCACCGGCGATCAAATCAAGCAGCTCGTCTCCTATATGCGGAGCTTCGCCAAGAAGAAGAAGAAATAGTCCCTCGACAACCGGGCTGTGCCGGTTTGCACTCCTGCAATCCGCGCACACCCAAGCCAGGAGGTCTCACAGCGCTTGCACTGTCATGCGCGCGCACGTAACTTCGAAGCGAACCCCGTTCATCAAGCCATCATGGATTGACTGAAATCGAATCAGATGTCCTGTGTATCCAGCGGCTGCCACGATACCGTTCACAATATGGCGGCGATGGGCAACGTGAAATTCTGGAGCCCTGCCCAATGAAACTCCGTGCGATCGGAATCCAGCAGTTTTTTTCGAGTTTCGAGCGGTTCGATTATTCTCGGCCTGCTCGTGGAAATTGTGAGCCTCCTATGGTTTCACCCTCTCGCGTTTGTGCTCTTTGCCTTCGTGGGCGCATCCTTGATAGGGCTGGGAATTGTGGTCTATCTAGCTTCACTGGTCTTCGCTGTTTCCCCACCCGCTGGGAACCGCGGATGAGATGCGAGGACCAGCAACTAACTTCGGAAATCGTCAGTGTTCCAGTTGGGAGTCAAGTCGATCAGGAACCACCGCCGATATCTTTCATGATCCTCGCCTTCGCGCGGTGGGATGGCGCGGTCTAGTTCCTGTTACTTTCCTCGAGATTCTGCAGGAAGCTCTGCTGCCGGCCGGGTGGCTCGCGGCTTCCTGCGCTGCTTGCGCGGAAAGGAGTGCCGCTCCCATGGGCGGCGACGATCCTCACGGTTGTGATGATGGTCGTTGGCGGAGCGTTGGCGTTGTTCGGCTGGCATCTGAAGATTGGGGCAGCCCTGTTGTTCGGCATAATCTTCCCCGCGCCGTTCTTTTTGCATCGCTTTTGGAACGAAACGGACTCCTACCTTCGCCTCAGCGAGTTTGCGCACCTAATGAAGGATCTCTCCTTGGCTGGTGCGGCCCTCATTCTACTTGTCGTCCGTTAGCACGCGGACAGGAGCGACCAAGAGTTTTGACTCTGTAAGCGTTTGGAACGTCAACTGTGGAGAGCCCCGCAACTGCCTCTCTTGCTGAGGGATGGATGGAGCCGAGGCCCGGACTTGAACCGGGGACCTGCCGATTACGAATCGGCTGCTCTACCAACTGAGCTACCTCGGCGTTGTATTTCACTGTAACATCTGCCCGAAAAAAGTGTCAAACGCCCAAGCAAATTCGCTCATTCGATTCGCGACGGGCACGTTCGTTAGATTCAGGCGGTTCTGCTCGGCTTGACACTTTTGAAGCACATGACGTAGTTTCGCTCTACAGAAAGAGTTAGACTGCTCGTGCCGAGGCGCTCCAGGCGCTCGGAATTCTGAGGGAGGTTTTCGTGGCGATTCATTTTACCCTGAATGGCAAGCCCCAGATAGTCGACGTGAATCCTGACATGCCGCTGCTCTGGGTGATTCGCGATCATCTCAACATGACCGGCACGAAGTTCGGCTGCGGCATCGCACTTTGCGGCGCCTGTACGGTCCACATCAACGGAGACGCGACGCGCTCCTGCGTCACCCCAATTTCGAGCGTCGCCGGCAAGAAAGTTACGACGATCGAGGGGATTTCACCCGATCGCAGCCATCCGGTCCAGCGGGCCTGGATGGAAATCGACGTACCCCAGTGCGGATACTGCCAGTCGGGGCAGATCATGTCGGCTGTCGCGCTGCTTGAAAAGACTCCGAATCCTACGGATGCCCAGATCGACGACGCCATGAGCGGCAACATCTGCCGCTGCGGCACGTACTCAAGGATTCGAAAGGCCATTCACTTCGCCGCGCGACTCCAAGGCGCGCCCGCGCAGGCCTCACCCGCGCCCAAAACTGGCGAGCTCGAACCAACTACGGTGGATGTGACGGCGGGAGGTGCGGAATGAGCGTTTCAAATACACCGGTTGATCGCCGTAACTTCCTCAAGACCGGCCTCGTCGGCGCGACAGGCTTGGTCGTCGGCTTCTATCTCCCGACCCGCACCGAGGCAAGGGCTGCGGCGCGCGGGGTCGAGGCTGCCGCCCCCAGCGTCCTCAACGCCTGGGTGCACGTCGGCACAGACGACAATGTCACGCTTCTGATCAGCAAGTCGGAAATGGGGCAAGGCGTTGAGACCTCGATTGCCATGCTCCTCGCGGAAGAGCTTGAGTGCGATTGGAAGAGGATGAAAACCATCTTTGCGCCGGCCGACAAGGTGTATTTCGATCCTGCGTTCGGCATGCAGGGAACCGGCGGCAGCCAGAGCATTCATTCGGCTTGGATACCGATGCGCCAGGCCGGTGCCGCAGCCCGCGAGATGCTGATCTCGGCGGCGGCGCAGAAGTGGAGCGTTGACGCCTCGGAATGCCACGCCGAAAACGGCGCGGTCGTCCACACTGCGTCGAAGCGCCGCTTGACGTACGGCAGCCTCGCCGAAGCAGCGTCCACGATTCAACCGCCGCAAAACGTGAAACTCAAGGACCCCAGCGAATTCAAGATCGTCGGCAAACCCACCAAGCGCGTCGATACTCCCAAGAAAGTGAACGGTACGGCGGGATTCGGAATCGACGTCCGCCTGCCGAAGATGCTGCACGCTTCGGTCGAACACTGCCCGGTGTTCGGGGGCAAGGTCGCGAGCTTTGACGCGACCAAGGCGAAGGCAATTCCGGGCGTGAAGGACGTGATTCAGATCCCGACCGGTGTCGCCGTTGTGGCCGACAATACATGGACGGCGTTTCAGGGCCGCAAAGCGCTCGACATCAAGTGGGACTTGGGTCCTAACGCGGGCGTGACAAGCGATAGCATCTGGAAAATATTCGAAGAGAAAGCTCAGCAGCCCGGTGTCGTAGCACGCAAGGAAGGCGATGCCGCGGCGGGGCTTTCGGGCGCCGCGCAGAAGATTGAGGCCGTGTACCACGCCCCGTATCAGGCGCACACCACCATGGAGCCGATGAACGGCACGGCCGATGTCCGCTCGGATGGCGTCGATTTGTGGGTCCCCACGCAATTTCAAACACCTGCGCAGGGCACCGGCGCAGGAATCGCGGGAGTGAAGCCCGAAAACGTGAAGGTGCACACGACCTACCTCGGCGGAGGCTTTGGACGGCGCGGCTGGTCGGATTTCGTCGCCGAGTCGACCGAGGTTTCCAAGGCGATGGGGGTGCCCGTGCAAGTCACGTGGACGCGAGAAGACGATACGCAGCACGACTACTATCGTCCCGCGTCGTACGTGAAGCTTGCCGCGGGACTCGATGCCGACGGCAAACCGACGGCGTTGACGGGCCGCGTCGCCTGCGATTCGATCATGAGCTGGTTTTTCCCGGGCTCCATTAAGAACGGGATGGATTCGAGCAGCGTCGAGGGCCTTTCGGATATTGCCTATGACATCCCGAACATCCTGGTGGATTACCAGTTGGTTGCTGGTCCCATCCCGATGGGGTTCTGGCGGTCGGTCGGAGCTTCGCAGAATGGATTTTTCACCGAGAGCTTCGTCGATGAACTCGCTGCGGCTGCAAAGAAGGACCCGTACGAATTCCGGCGGGATCTGCTGGCGAAAAAGCCCCGACATCTCGGCGTCTTGAATCTCGCCGCGCAGAAGGCCGGATGGGGCACGCCTCTTCCGAGAGGCCGCTACCGCGGCATTGCCATGGTGGAAGCCTTCTCGACCTACGTTTCCGAGGTCGCGGAGATTTCCATCGCCAAGGACGGCACGGTCAACGTCCATCGGGTGGTATGCGCGGTGGATTGCGGGCGTGTGATCAATCCGGACACCGCCCAGGCGCAAATCGAAGGCGCGGTGATTTACGGTATGACGGCTGCTCTAAAGAGTGAAATCACCATCGACCGCGGCCGCGTCGTTCAGACGAGTTTTGGCGACAATCCCGCGATTCGGATGAATGAAGTGCCTAAGGTCGAGGTCTATTTCGTCCCCAGCACGGAAACTCCGACGGGATTGGGAGAGCCCGGAGTACCGCCGCTGGCGCCAGCGATCTGCAATGCGATTTTCGCGGCCACCGGCAAACGCATTCGGCGGTTGCCGATCAAACCGGAAGATCTAACCTAGTTTCGGACGGCGAAAAATCTTTCCGCAAATTGCAGGGGCGCTCGGCATCTCGGGCGCCCCTGTTTTTTTTGCCGCACGCCTTCACCGCGAAAGCGGATACATCAGCCATGCGATCCCCACGCCGATCGCGAGGAATATTGCCAGTGACAAAAGGGCGTACTTGATTCGGCCCGCGAGCGTGTGCCGTCCGAAACACGCGAACGCAATCGACACGAGCAGCGCGAACGTCACCATCGCCCAAAAGTGGCTCGGATGCAGCCCGGCGCCGAACACTCAGCCCCTCCGCCCGGATGCGATTCCGTATGCATCCAGAACGCCGAGCAGGTTCACGACTCCCGCTGCGGCGATGAAGCGCGTGCCGTAATCTCCCGTTGCGCGTGAAATGTCCGGGCCCGCCGCTTCGAAATACCGCGATAGCCAGTAGAAAATTCCCGAACCCAGGTCCGCGATGAAACCGAGCTTGCCGAACGGATCGCTCGAATGGGCCGTGAAAACCTCGCCCCGCAGCGCGTAACCCGCCACAGCCAGTCCGCCCACTGCCGCGAAAAAGCCGAGCGCACGAATCCAGCGCCCGAGCAACAGATGTCCGAGGCCCGGCACGATCCACGCGTTGAGCGCGATCACCAGCGGACCGGCAGGATTCATTGTTGGACGTGTTTCCGTGGAAGGAGCCTCGGTATCCATCGTTCAGGAGAGCAGCGCCAGAACTTCGTGCTGGATGGCGCCGGTGACGCGTGCCTGGCGCTCGCCGACGTACACATTGACTTCGCTGCGGATGCCGAACTCGGGCAGATAAATCCCCGGCTCGATCGAAAAGCACGTGCGCGGCACGATTTTGCGGTCGTCGCGCGTCTCGAGTCCGTCCATGTTGGCGCCGTTGCCGTGAACTTCCTGGCCGATGCTGTGGCCGGTGCGATGTACGAAATATTTGGCATAGCCTGCCTTGCGGATGGTTTCGCGCGCGGCGCGATCGACTTCCCAGCCGTGAATCGCGCGCCCCTCCGCGACCGATTCTCCCACGAATTCAATCGCGCGATCCCGCGCCTCGCGCACGATGCGGAAAATTTTCGCGTACGCGTCCGGCACGCGCGCGCCGAGATAGCCGATCCACGTGATGTCGTAATAGACGCTGCCGAGGCGGTCGAGTTTCGCCCAGATGTCGAGCAGCAGCAGGTCGCCCGCGCGAATTGGCCGCGACGCGCCCTGCTTCGGCTCGTAGTGCGGGTTGCCGTTGTTTGGCTGCACCGCAGCCATGGGAGGCTCCGCCGTCGTGAGGCCATTGGCGCGAAACTGCTCGAGAATCCATTGCTGAAGCTCGAACTCGGTGATTGGCTGGCTGTCGCGCACAAACGCCGCCACGCGCTCAAAGGCGGACTGCGTGATGCGGTCCACGATTTTCCCGGCTTCGAGATGCGAGTCGAGCTGCTCCGGCGTCCAGGCCGCTTCGAATGTCTGCACCAGATCGGCCGATGTGACGACTTTCTTCTTGAGCTTTCGCACCAGCTCGACCGTGCCTGCGTCCACCAGCCCGATATACGGAATGTCGTTGTCGGGAGAGTACTGCATGGCGATCTTGCGGCTGCCGGAGAGAAGCTTGCCGAGTGCCTTGTGCAGCTCTTCCCAACCCGAATAGACCTGTTTGCGGCCCGCAAGCGAATCGAGCGCGCCCTGCTCGATGCGGTGGACGAGCTTTCGCGGCTCGCCGCGCGACGGAATGAAATAGAACCAGCGCCGAGTCGACAGCCCGTCCGCATCGAGTCCGAGGACGTGCTCCGCAATCGGGTCCCGATGATGGTGGTCGTAGAAGAGCCAGCCGTCGATCTTGCTGGCCCGCAATTCCGTCTGAATTGCTTTGATGTCGGGCATATCGTGAGTTGTATCGCGTTATTTTGCGGCCGCAATCGCAATCACTTGCGCCTGCGTCGTGCCGGAGACTGCCACGCGCTTCATGCGGCTCTTCCCGCCCGCCAAGATTCTAACAGCCGACACCGGGACGTTCAAACGTGCTGCCAGCAAGCGCCGTAGCGCGTCGTTCGCGCGGTCGTCGACGGGTGGCGCAGTCAGCCGCACCTTCAGCGCGCCCTGATACTCGCCTTCGATCGCATCGCGGCTCGCCCGCGGCGTCACCCGCACTGCAAAAACGACTTCGCCGTCGCGTTCTTGTATCTCCATTCGCCGATCACCGTCTCCGATCAAACCATATCACTTTGCCGCGGGTGAATGCTTCGTCGGACTGGCGCAACGCGATGGAATTCCTTGCAACCGCGCGGGCTAGTTCGTAAAATGCCTCGCCCTGCCACCATTCCCGATGCCATCTTCAGCGAAAGTTCGGCTCACCACCAACCAGATTCGCGGCTTTTGGGCCTCCTGGGCCGGCTGGGCCCTCGACGGGATGGACTCGTTCATTTACGCTCTCGTCCTCGTGCCCGCGCTGCGGGAGCTGTTGCCGAAATCTGGAATTCCAGCGACCGCAGCCAACGTAGGCTTTTACGGCGGGCTGCTCTTCGCGCTGTTTCTCGCCGGATGGGGCACGGCGCTCGTTTGGGGGCCGATTGCCGACAAATTCGGTCGCGTTCGCACGCTGGCGCTCACGATACTTTGCTATTCGCTTTTCACCTTCCTCGCCGGGTTCGGGCAGACCGTCTGGCAGGTAGCCGTCTGCCGTCTGCTGGCGGGCGTCGGCATCGGTGGCGAGTGGGCCATGGGCGGGACGTTCGTCGCCGAAGAGTGGCCGGAAGAGCGGCGCAAAATGGGTGCGGGCCTGATGCACACCGGCTACTACTTCGGCTTTTTTCTTGCGGCGCTCGCGAATCACTTCATCGGCGAAACGCACGGCTGGCGTCCCATGTTCATGCTCGGCGGAGCGCCCGCGCTGCTGATCGGATTCATCATGTACAGCGTGAAGGAGCCGGAACGCTGGAAGGCGCGCGCGAAAAAGATCGCAAGCCCCTTCGCCGCGATCTTCCAGCCGGAATTCCGCCGCCGCACGCTGCTCAACTCGGCGTACGTTTTGATCTCCATCATCGGTTTGTGGGCGGGCACGGTGTACGTTCCCACCGCCGTAACCGAGGTCGTCGGTCGCCAGCATCTGCCCGCTGCGCTCGCGCCGCGGCTGGCCTCCTACGCGACGATGGTGCTTTCGGTCGGCACGATCCTCGGCTGCCTTCCGCTTCCGTGGATCGCCGAGCGGATCGGCCGCCGCTGGACGCTCGGAGTCTATTTCGTTCTCATGGCAGTTTCGATCAGCGTCAGCTTCGGATTCTTCTTTTATTTGGCGCACGACGCGATGAAGTGGTTCTTCGTGGGACTCTTCTTCCTCGGCATCGGCGGGGCGAACTTTGCGGTGTACACGCTCTGGCTGCCTGAGCAGTACCCCACCTCTTGCCGCGGTAGCGCCTTCGCCTTTGCGACGTCCGTAGGCAGGTTTGCCGGGGCGGGCTTCACGTTTTTGGTGGGCGCGGGCGTCTCGTACTTCCACACGATCGGCATTCCCGTCGCGCTAACCTCTCTCGCATTTCTCTTTGGATTGCTGCTGATTCCGTTCGGCTACGAAACGACCGGCCAGCCACTGCCGGATTAAGCCCGTTTAACCGTCACAAACGTGCAAATTTCGACCAAAATTGACTGCATCCCGATACGATCTCGCGCGTCAAACTCGACCCATTCCGCGTCCTGCCGAATAGCGTTTTTTTGCCGACGCGTGATATAACCGTTCCCCGGCGCGCGTAATGATTGAGCAGATAGTATCGGCTCGGTTTCATTACAAAGGGCAAATACGTGGACGCAATTTCAATTGAAAACGTCACCAAATCGTACGACGCGGTGACGGCGGTCAGCGGCGTCAACCTCCAGGTTCGGGAGGGAGCCATTCTTGGGCTACTAGGTCCCAACGGCGCGGGCAAGACCACCACGATCCGCATGGTGATGAATATTCTCGTCCCGGACGAGGGAACAATCCGCGTCCTCGGCGAGCCGGTTAGCGACAAAACGCGGGAGATCATCGGCTACCTTCCCGAAGAGCGCGGACTGTATCCTCGCATGCAGGTGCGCAGTCTGATCGTTTTCCTCGGTGCGTTGCGCGGCCTCACCGAAGACGAAGCGGGTCGCCGCGCCCTCGAATGGCTCGAGCGATTCGAGCTTTCCGAGTGGGCGGACAAGAAGCTTGTTGACCTATCGAAGGGCATGCAGCAAAAGGTGCAGTTCATCACCGCAGTCATTCACCGGCCGCCGCTTGTGATCTTGGACGAGCCGTTTTCGGGACTCGACCCCGTGAACGCCGCGACCGTGAAGGACATCATGCTGGAAATGCGCAGCCAGGGCTCGACGATCGTCCTTTCCACGCACCGTATGGAGCAGGTGGAGAAAATGTGTGACTCCATCTGCCTGATCAACAAGGGCCGGAACATCCTCGATGGCGAGCTGCGCGCCATCAAGCAGTCCTACGGCAAGAACACGGTACACATCGAGTTCACCGGCCCGGACACCTTCCTGAGCAATCCCGCCATCGCCAGCATCAACCGGTTCGGCAGCGGAGTGGAAGCCAAGCTGAAACCGGGCGCCGATCCGCAGCAGATTCTGAAAGCCGCAATCGAGGTGGGCGCGCAGATCAACCGTTTCGAGCTGCTCGAACCGTCGCTCAACGACATTTTCATCGAGAAAACCGCCCATGCGTAAAATCTGGCTGATCGTCAAGCGCGAGTACATCACGCGTGTCAAAACGAAGGGTTTTGTCATCGGCACGCTGATCGTGCCGCTGATGGGGATCTTCTCCGTTGCGCTGGTCGCGTTTCTCGTGAGGCACAGCGAGGACCAGAACGTACGAATGGTGATCGTGGACAATGCCGGAGGGCTTGCCGCATCAACCGCTCGCAGTCTGAATGGGGCGATCGCGAACGGCAAGCCGGAGTTCACCATCTCGGAATCCATCGAACGCCCTGCGTCCCCTGACGCCGTCCAGCAGGGCCTGCGCGCCCGCATCAATTCCGGCGCGCTCGACGCCTATCTCGTGATTCCCGGCGACCTCAGCCAGCCATTTGAGTTGCACACCCGGAATCCGGGCAACTTCGCGCTTCTTGGGCCGCTTACCGCTGCCGTGAATCAGGCGTTGATCGAAGCGCGCTTGCGCGCCCGCGGCATTCATGTGGACGATGTGAGCGAAATTGCCCGCGGCGCGGACCTCCAGGTCATTAAGGTCACCCAGTCCGGCGAATCCGTTGAAAAAGGCCAGACGCTCGGCATCGCCATCGGCCTGGTGATTCTGCTGTACATGTCGCTGTTGATGTACGGCATCATCACGATGCGTTCCATCCTCGAGGAAAAGACCACGCGCACGATGGAGGTGCTCATTTCGTCCGTACAGCCCTTTCAGCTTCTTGCGGGGAAAATCCTCGGCGTGGCGGGGGTTGCTTTCACGCAATTCCTGATCTGGACGGTTTCGCTCGGACTGTTGCTTTCGTACGGCGCTGTGATGGCCGCGATGTTCAGCCCCGGATCGTCGTTCCCGGCGATCCATGTCCCCATTTCCCTGTTGATCTGGGTCGGGTTCTTTTTCTTCGGCGGGTACTTCCTCTATTCTGCAATGTTTGCAGCGATCGGATCGGCGTGCTCCACCGAGCAGGATGCCGCGCAATTGCAGTGGCTTGCCATGGGGCCGCTGGTTTTCTGCATGGTGATCTACAGCCTGGTACTCAACGCTCCGGCGTCCACGGCGTCCATCGTGCTTTCCGAGATTCCGTTCTTCGCGCCCGTCCTGATGCCTCTGCGCATTTCTATTCAGACGCCGCCCTTCTGGCAGGAGGCTCTCTCGGTTGCCCTCTTGCTTCTTACGACGGTTGCTGTGATCTACGCCTCAGCGAAAGTCTATCGCATCGGCGTCCTGATGTACGGCAAGCGCCCCACGCTCCCCGAGCTGGTTCGCTGGCTCCGCTATTCCTAGCCACGTGCGCAGGGTTTAGCGCGCGGACTAAGCGGTTGAAGTGATCCATTCTCTGTGTCTCCGCGTCTCTGTGGCTATCCGATCAGTTCTTCGTTCGCTTGCCAAACAACGCCGTGCCGGGGCGAATCTCCGTCGCGCCTTCCTCAATGGCGACCTCGAAATCATGGCTCATTCCCATGGAGAGCGCGGGCAAAGTCCATCCGAATCGTTCGCTCAGGTTGTCGCGCAATTCGCGCAGCTTGCGGAAATAAGGGCGCGCCAGCTCAGGGTCTTCAGAGTACGGGGGAATCGTAATAAGCCCACGCAGTTGCAGGCTTGCCAGCAACGAGACGTCGTCCGCCAGCGCCGCAAGCTCCGCCTCGGCGACGCCGCTCTTGGTCGCTTCGCCGCCCAGATGAACCTCGATTAGAACCGGCAGGCGTTTCCCCTCCTCCGCAGCCGCGTGGTCGAGCTTTCGCGCCAGCGCCAGGGAATCGACCGAATCGATTCGGTCAAATAAGTGCACGGCTCGCCGCGCTTTGTTGCCTTGCAGATGGCCTATGAAGTGCCACGTCACATTGCCGAGGTCCGCGAGCTTCGCCCGCTTGGCCTCGAACTCCTGGACGCGATTCTCACCGAAGTTGCGGAGCCCCGCTTCATAGGCCGCGCGAACCGCCTCAGCTGAGAACGTTTTCGACACAGCGACAATGGTGATTTGATCCGGGCGGCGCCCGGCGCGTTCCGCCGCGCGCGCCACGCGCTCGCGCACGCGCAATACATTCGCCGCGATTGACCTCGCTTCCGCCGTCATCGCGGCGATTCTAGCACGCGGCCGGCGGCCGCTCGTCACTAGCCACTGGCCGCTCATCGCTGCTAAACTGACTGTCACTTCAATGCTGCCGCGCGGAAAGTTCATCGTTCTCGAAGGAATCGACGGCTCCGGAAAACGCACGCAGCTTGATGCGCTTGCGTTTGCGCTCACGCGCCGGGGAATCGCGTTTTCTCAGATCAGTTTTCCCAACTACGGCGGTTTTTTCGGCAAGCTCATCGCGAAATTCTTGAACGGGGAATTCGGTCCACTCGCGGCCGTCGATCCGCACTTTTCTGCACTGCTCTACGCATGCGACCGTTTCGAATCGAAGCCCGTCCTCGAAGCGGCTCTTGCCTCGGGGAAGATATTGCTCGCCGACCGCTACGTCGGCTCGAATCTCGCGCATCAGGGAGCGCGCGTGCCGCGCGAGAAGCGCGAGGAATTCCTCGCGTGGCTCAAGCAGCTCGAATATGAGGTCCATGCGTTGCCGGCAGAGGACCTCGTGATCTATTTGCGCGTGCCAGTGGCCGAGGCGCACCGCCTGATTGGAGAAAAAGTCGCGCGCGACTACACGAAGCTGGGGCGCGATTTGCAGGAAGCTGATGTCGTGCACCTCGAAGCAGCGTCGCACGTTTACGACGAGCTTGCACAGCAGCAGAATTGGGTGAAGATCGAATGCTTCGATGGCGCATCTGGCGCTCTTCGCGCACCCGCCGCGATTCATGAGGAGATTCTGGCGGCGGTAGAATCGCGCACATCTACCGCGCTCGGGGCAAAGGGCTGATCCTATGGGCTTCGGCGAATTTCTCGGCAACGAGCGCATCGTCAGCGCGCTGCGCGGCATGTTGGGCCGCGAGCGCGTGCCAAACGCACTTCTTTTCACGGGACCTCGCGGCATCGGCAAATTCACGCTGGCGCGAATGTTCGCTCAGGCCGCGAACTGCGAGCGCCTGAAGGACGACTTTTGCGGCGAATGCGCTTCCTGCCTGCGCATGGCGCCGCTTGCCGATCCCACGCCGCTCATCGAAGCGGGGCTTGCCGGGCGCGGCGAAAGCGCCGACGCTGCCACGGTCGAGCGCATGCCCTTGATTCTCGAGACGCATCCAGACGTTTGGCTGATCGTTCCCGATCCGGTGCGCCTGCGCAATCCGGTGGCGCGCCCGATGATCCGCGTGGGTCAATTGCGCGCGGTGCAGCGAGCGGCCTATTTCAAGCCGCAGGGACGCCGGCGCGTGTTCATTCTCGACGGCGCGGATACGATGCGCTGGACCGACGCGGACCTGTTTCTCAAGATTCTCGAGGAGCCGCCCGAATCCGCGACGCTCATCTTGCTCGCCCCGACTCCCGATTCACTGCTGACCACGATCCGGTCGCGCTGCCTCCAATTCCACTTTGCCCCGGTTCCAGCCGAGCAGATCGAGGCCTTTCTCGCAGACCGCACGAAAGCGAAGCCGGCGGAGCGCAAACTGGCCGCGCAGCTCTCAGGAGGCAGCCCCGGCGCGGCGCTTTCGCTCGATCTTGAGGAGTCCGCCCGGCTTCGCAGGAGCGTTCTGCGGCTCCTGGAGCAGGCCGTGACCGGCGAAAAATATGGAGAAATCTTCGCCGCCACCGCTCAGCTTGCCAAGCAAGAGCAGGAATCGTTTGAAAATGTTTTGGCGCTGTTTTATAGTTTGTTTACGGACTTGCTTGAATCCTCTGAGGGCTCGAAGAGCAGTCTCCCCCGTAACCCCGACCTGCGGCGGGAGATCGAGACCCTGGGCAAGAAGGTCGATTGGAAGTGGGTTATGCAGGCCACGCGCGGCCTAGACACGCTGGAAGGCGGGCTGCGCCGTAATATCGGCCGCCAACTGGGTCTGGACGCGCTGATCACTTCATTGAGCGTCCGTTAAGGCCCCCGGTTCGCCCTTATTTTCTTGGCAAAAAGTTGCAACCGAACATCATCTCCCGCAGTCATAAGAGGTAGCAAACTGAGGAGCAATTATGGTAAACCGCAAGCTGTTTCGCCCTACTCTTACCGACGTGAAGGACCAGTTCACACCGCGGCCGTCACAGCCTGCACCTCAGGTGGCGCAGCCCGTGCGTAAGAAACCGGCTCCCCCCGAGCAGACGTACGCGGAAAATTTCTATTACGTGAAGCAGATGCAATCGCGCACGCCCGTCGCGGTGGTTTTGACGGACGGCGAAGTCCTTCGCGGCACGGTCGAATGGTACGACCGGGATTGCATCAAGCTCACGCGTTACGGCAGCCCGAATCTCCTCATTTATAAGCACTGCATCCGGTACCTGTACAAAGAGGGTGAAGACGCCGCGCAGGGTGGCGCGAACGGCCAGTAGCATCGGGCCTTCGCGCAATTCATCGTGAATGCGCACGTCTAAATCGGCTCGCCCAGCCACGGGGCTCAACCACCATGAAAATCGGGATCACCTGTTATCCAACGTACGGCGGTTCCGGCGTGGTGGCCACGGAACTGGGTCTCGAACTCGCCGCTCGCGGACACGAAATCCATTTCATCAGCTACGCAATGCCGATCCGCTTGAACGGCGCGAACGAGCGGATCTGGTTCCATGAGGTGGAAGTCACCACTTATCCGTTGTTCGATCATCCGCCTTACACGCTCGCGCTTGCGACGAAAATGGCCGAGGTCGCCGAGTCGGCATCGCTCGATCTGCTGCACGTCCACTACGCGATTCCGCACTCGGTGAGCGCGCTGCTCGCGCGCATGATGGCCGCGCCGAAGAAGCTGCCGTTCATCACCACGCTGCACGGCACCGACATCACGCTCGTCGGCAACGATCGCAGCTATCTGCCCATCACGCGTTTCTCGATCGAGCAGAGTGACGGCGTCACGGCCATTTCGAATTATCTGCGCGACCGCACTCTTAAAGAGTTTGAAATCAAGCGGCCGATCGACGTGATTCCGAATTTCGTCAACTGCGATCTCTACAAGCGCCTGGACGACCCGGCAGCCCGCGCGAAATGGGCGCCTAACGGCGAGCCCATCCTGATGCACCTCTCGAACTTCCGCCCCGTGAAGCGCATCACGGATGCCATCGAGATCTTTGCGCTCGTGCGGGAAAAAATCCCCGCCAAACTCGTGATGATTGGAGACGGCCCGGATCGCGGAGCCGCCGAATATATCGTTCGGAAGAAGCGATTGGCGAAAGATGTGTTCTTCATCGGCAAGCAGGACCACGTGCAGGACAAACTGGGGTTGGCTGACCTGTTCCTCTTGCCGAGCGATGAAGAGTCCTTCGGACTGGCGGCGCTCGAAGCGATGGCTTGCGAGGTCCCGGTGATCGCGACGAACGTGGGCGGACTGCCGGAAGTCGTCGCGCATGGGGTTGACGGCTATCTCTTTGAGCCGCGCGACGTCGGCAGCGCCGCGCGATACGCGATCGAGATTCTCACGCGCCCCGATCGCGGCCGCATGATGGGTGAAATGGCACGCGTGAATGCCCGCCGGCGGTACTGTTCCAACGACATCATTCCGCTTTACGAGGCCTACTACGAGAAGGTTTTGAATTCCGTCCGGTCTGCCGCCGGCGTCGCTCAGTAGCTGGGCGCCGCGCAGTTACCGGAGCCAGACTCGCCAGACGAAAAGTCCAAGGTACGTCACCGCAAGAAACGCGAAAAGCATTGTCAGCAGCACGTGTCCGACGACGAACCCGCGGCCGCTCGGCCAGTCCTTGTGATCATAATACGTGAAATCAACGAGGATGCGCACGCTCCAATAGACTCCGATGAAAGCTGCGAGGCCAAGCGCAGCCCTTTCGCCGCGCAGCATATCGTTGTGGAGAACAAGCGTGAGCAAGCCAAATGCGATAATCGTCAGCACCGCGAATCCGCCGTGCACCCACATCAGCTTTCGGTTGAACGGGGCCAGCTTCGCGAGATCTTCTTCCCAGCCCAGGCGGCGCGGCACCTGAAAGCTCGCAATCAAAACGCAAAAGTGGCCGATGCCCGCAAGCCACAACGCGAGGCTGAAAAGGGTCTCCATGGGAACTAGAATCATCCACTGTTGCGTCGTTTGCATGGCGTCTCCTTTCTGCGATCACCACGCTTAAAGGGAACCGAGCCATCCAAAGAACGGCAAAATCACTCGTCTAATAAATAGCGGATGAAAGAGGCAGTACGCGGGCCCTCCTGCACAGAGCATCGCAAACAGCCAGCCGCGCAAACCGCGATCGATCCCCAGGCGCGCGCCAGCTTTGGACCGCTCGACAAGCACGCCGATCCCTTGCAGAACAAAGTAGCCGGTTGGCAGGCCGTAGCCACCACGAGCGGGAAACGAGATCACGAAATCGTGAATGACTCCCGAAACGAGAAACGAAGCCAGAATTGTCGCATTAGAGCCGAGTCGCTTGCGCACCGGTTGAAACACGAGACCGTGCGTCAGCTGCCGGAAGCCGAGATTCCAGCGCCTGCCCCAGAAGTCGCTCAGCGATGTCGCGAGAATCGGCGAGCGCATGATGGGTTGGGCGCTCACGCCCGCCGCTTGCCATGCGAGCGCGATCAGATGAAACGATCCGAAATGGAGGACGAGAACGAGGCCTAACATGCCGATCCAGCCATCAAGGAGCCTATCGGCACCCGATTGTTTGCGCGCGACGATCCAGACGAGCACGCAACCCGCGACAGTTTTCGCCGCTGCGGTGAGCCACGCACTCGCGCGCGGCCGTGCGATCCTGCGCCCGGCGCCCAGAAACGCGGCGGCGTCCATCCCGGGCCAGAGAAATAGGTATGCGACGTTACGAGCAAACGGCGCGCGAACACTATCGATTCTGGCGCGGAACCAGGTGGCCCACTTACATCCCAGGAAAATCGCGAACGCCAGGAGCCACATGAATGCCCACGGCGCAAGATAAGCACGAAACATGCTCACGGTCGCGGGTAACACAACGAGCGGAATCCATCCCAGCCAGGCGCACTGGTTCAGGGCGGGCCTCGTAACAGAACCCTTCGCGTCACTCCCGTTCGACATTGCTAGCGAGCGCAGCATCGCAGGTCTCGCAGTCCAAAGCTCGCAGCTTCCGGAAGCCTGCGGCGGATCTGTTCGCTCCACAGGGCGAAAACGCGCGGGTGAGCTCCTCGACATTTGGATAGATTGGCGGCGATGAAATCCGTACTGGGGACGGCGTAGGCAGAAGGATCGCGCCGGTCGGGTCCTCGGGCGATCAGCACGACTTCGCGTCCGTGCGCGACAAGTTCTCTGGCCAGATGCCGCCCGACAAATCCAGTGCCGCCTGTTATTGCGATTCTCATGATTGCGACTCCTCGCTGTGCGGTTTGGCTTTCGTCGCGAGAATCCAGCCGAGCAATCCGCAGAGCGTGAATCCGAATGCGTTGGCCGTGCCGTGCAGGCGCTCCATCTGATCCAGATTTACAAACGCCTGCAGCGGATATTCACCGATCGCCCACACCGCGGCGAGTGCCATCGAAAAAGCCACGGAAGCTGCCGCAATTGTGATCAGCGCCTCGGCGCTCAGTCGCGCGAGCCGGTTGAGCACGAAGACGAATGAAATTGCCAGCCCGATCTCGCACGCCGCCAGGATCAACGCCGCTGCGAGCTTCACGCGCGGCCCAACCACGAATCCCATCGCGAGGACACACGGTCCGAAAATGACGCCAGTCATCACCAGGCGAAAGAGTGCGCCACCCACGCGCCTCGCGCGTTGTCCGAGGATTGCTCGGCCCGAAGAACGCGCGAGCAGCGGCGCTGCAAATCCCGCGTAATGAAAATGAATCGCGGTGAGCAACACGATCGGTTCCTGAAAGCCCAGCGGGTTCAGCCCGAGCCGCGATGCGACCAGCCACGCGCCTCCTACCAGTACATAAATGAATGAAATAGCAGGGCAAAGCGTATCGAGCCGAGTGACGGCTCCGCGGATCAGCCGCAGCACGCCTCCCAGCGTGAGCAGCCCGCAGAAAGCCAGCCAAGGGATCGCCAGCACGGTGGCGAAAATTCCGGGCTCGAAGATGAACGACGCCACCGCGCACAGCGCCGCCGGGACGTGAAGTACTCTCGCCAGTCGCTCGGGCGATGAGATTGCCTGTCCGCTTTCAACGCGCGCGGTCAGCTCGAGGCCTAACGGCACGATCACCAGCGGCGCGAGCAAGAACAGCAGCTCGATCCACGTCAGATTGATCGCGTTCGCCTGTGCTGAGGCAAATAGCGCGAACCAGATGACACCGCCAATGATTGCGTTCCGCGTCACGATGTCACACCTTCACGCCAAGCGCTGCGGCGCCAAGAACGAGCGCAATAAATGAAAATGCAGCGAGAATCGCCACGTCTCCCAGGCGATTGTTGCGGCGCAACTCCCGATCGTACACAAACAGTTGAATGGGAATTCGCGGCAGCCAGAACAACGCCATTGCCGCGCTCAGAAAACGGCCCAGGCGACTTCCGCCGGCCAATTCCGGTGCGAAGCCGAAGCAAATCGCCGAAAACATCGCAATCATCATCAGAATGTAAACCCAATGCACGATGAACACGCTGCGGATCATCGGCGATACACGAGCGAGATTCTCGCGGCAGTGCAATTTCCCGGGCACGACGAAATTTGCCGCCAGAATCGCCAGTTGCACCGCGCCTGCCATCCAAATCAAGATCACCAAGGATCGCATACAGCCTCCTCGCGTGAATCTCAAGTCCACGGACGTGATGCTCCGCCGGATTTATGCATAATGCCTTGCCAGCTCTGATGCGTAAGCCATCCCCAGCGCACTCGCATGGTCTCGAAGCCATTCCGAAAACCGAGTTGTTCCCGTCGGCGGCGCGGCAGAAACGAGCAGGCCCGCCATCAGCCCGCTGATTTCGTCGCGCGTAAGTATGCGGTCGCCTACCGCCGCGCCGAGCAGGGAACTCAGAAAAAGCGCCGCGCTCGGCGGGACATGAATCATGCGTGCTTTGCTGCGCGTCTCGGCCGCAATCAGCCGCACGAAATCCTTGAACGAGAAGATTTCGGGTCCGACCGCATCGACAATACTGCTGGTTCGTTCTCCGGCGGCGCGCACGGCAAGTTCCGCCACATCCTCGACGAAGATGGGCTGCAACGGATAATCGCCTCGTCCCGGAATTGCGAATAAAGGAAGGCGCCGCACGAGCCAGCCGATATTGTTCACCAGGATATCCTCGAAGCCGAAGATCACCGTCGGCCGCAAAATCGCATAGCCGACTCCCGAAGCCCGGAGCGCCGCTTCCAGCCCTGCCTTGCCTCGAAAGTAGGGCAACGGAGAATCGAGCGATGGGTTCGTGATGCTGACGTGGACAATTTTTTGCACGCCGGCATCCCGGGCCGCCTCGAACAGAATTTTCGTGTTGGCGACCGCCTCTTCGAAGGTCCGCGCGCCGTGGCTGAACCGGATCCAGTAGGTGTTGAAGAGGCAATCCGCTCCACGGAGACTCTCGACCAGCGCGCGGCGATCGGAGAATTGCAGCGGCGAAATTTCGATGCGATCGCCGAATTCGTGAGGGCGGCCGGGATGACCGGTGAGCGTCCGGACCTTCGTCCCAGCGGCGAGCAGGCGCCGCGTGATGTACTTGCCCGTGTAGCCGGAAGCTCCGGTAACGATCGCGTTGTCCATTGCGGGCCTCCTTCTCTTAGTTCTGTAAAGACTGAAATCGCCGCATTTTAAAAAAGCCCCGATTTGCCGGGGCTCAATGCGCCTATGCCGGAAGCAGCTTGCGAATTCGACCTCCCAGTTTCGCCATCCCGCGCGCGGCCGTGGGCGACAAGTGCTGAAATTCGCCGAAGAGCGCCTCCATCGTGGTGATGAAATCAAGCAACTCCTTGAGACGCTGGTGCGCATAGGCCTCCGACGCCCCTGCCTTTCCCGCCTCGGCGACGCATTCGCGAACCACGCGGATCGTCGGATCGACTTCGCGCTTCTTGCGTTCCTGCACGACGATACGGAAAAGCTCCCATACGTCCCGTATCGACTCGAAATGCTGGCGACGGTCGCCGAGCACTGGCGCGACGCGCACGATGCCCCAGCCCAGCAATTCGCGAAGACTGGTGCTGACATTGGAGCGTGCGACGGAAAGAGTCGCCGCAATCTCCTCGGCAGGCAGCGGCCGCTGGGAGAGAAAGAGCAAGGCATGGACCTGCGCGACGGTGCGGTTCACGCCCCAGCGCGTGCCCATTTCGCCCCAGTGTAGGATGAACTTCTGAGCGACGGGGGAGAGCCGAGTTGTGGCGCGTTCTGTAATTTCTGTCATGACAGAACATACAGGAACGACAGCATGTTTGTCAAGATTTTTCACTGAGCGCTCGGCAAACTGCTGACAAGGAGAGCTTTAGGGGGACGATGCCGGTGTTGCCATACCCGCTTTCTTGTGGGTGAATGCACGGTGAATGTCCGGCCAGAATTCCTTGACGTCGAACGTGAGTGCGTCATAGCCGACCTCAGTGCCCCAGACGGTCGCGGCGTTCCCAATATTTCGCTCGCCTCTTGGGTGATAGCTGAAGGTCGAGATGCTGGCAGACGTTGCGCTGCCGAAAATCTCGGAATAGTTGAACTGCGGGTGACCGGAATCGGAACGTGTGATCAGGACCCTGCTGACGGCGTACAGCGTGCGATGCCAGAATCCGCCCTTGCCCAGTTCGTAGAAGCGAGGATCCTGGTGAAGCGCTGACGGAAAGACGGCGCCAACCATATAGTTCTCGATCGTGCCATCCGCGAAGGCTGCTCCGTAGCGCTTGGCGTACCCTTCCGCGCCCTGGCCATAGCCTGCTTCGTCGTTTTCAGCCTGGCTGATGCCAGCAAGCATCCCATACCAGGGGTATTCGAAGTAGTCGAATGCGGATCGAGTCACGACGTTGAATTTTTGCCCGGCCGTGAGCGGCGGAATTTCCGCGCCTTTCACAGTCAGAAAATTTGGCATGGTCCAAAAGAGGCGGTCATTCGAGGTCCCAGTCGCCTCTTCCTGCTTTTCCTCTTTCTTTTGGTCGTCCGTCGGCGCACCTGCCTGGGATGATTGCGTTGCCGATGAATTTGCACCCGGTTTCTGGCCGGGAGTCTCTTGCGAAGCGGCAGCCGGCTGCTGTTGCGCGGCGGTTGGGTGCCCGAATGCGAAACTGATGATTGCGATTAAGCCGAGCGCATATCTCGGCGCATCATATAGTTGTCGATAGATCATCCTAATTCGATTATCTCCCATGCCAAGCGCGGATAGTTAGGCTCCCGCAACACTGTTTCCAAGTGGACCTGCTGGCGGT
The DNA here is from genome assembly GCA_963715685.1 of uncultured Acidobacteriota bacterium. Classification (GTDB taxonomy): domain Bacteria; phylum Acidobacteriota; class Terriglobia; order Acidiferrales; family UBA7541; genus Palsa-295. Next base: position 1,662,629 of record OY970264.1, read on the forward strand.
TGTGATTCCTGCCGGAGAGGGAAGGAGTTCCCAGCCTTTGGCTGAGTCCTTGGCTTCGCGAGGATCCCGAGAAAGAGAAGGCCCGCTTTGCAGCGGGCCTCCAAGGGGAGAAAGCCCTACGGCCAATGCGCGGATGGCCACAGAACCCTTTCCTCGACGGCAGTCTAGTGGGCAGATTCCGCGAAGTCAAGCGTGAAACCCAATTTCCAAAATCGGTATAAGCCATTTATTTTCAGCGGAATATGCGCAGGGCAACGCGATCCGGCAAATTTTTGTCCACAGGGCTTCCCCCGGCAGCCGGAGCACTATAGCCGTAGAAGTCGTCTGAATTTATGGGTTTACTACCCAATCCAAGCTGCAACACCTGCAGGTGTTCGTGGCGATCGAAGACTTTACCCGGCCATAGACGCTTTACAACCAGCCGCAGTCCCCCGAAAGACACGCCAGCAATCAGCGCGAAGAGGCAGATGGTGCCGGCACCAATAATTGTGCCGACGATCATCATCTCGATGCTGGGTTCTTTGAATTGGAATGTCGGCTCGTCCCACGTCAGCTCTGTACCGGAATGAACCTGCCGCAACAATGTATCGGCATCAGCCTGTGTAGGTGCGCCGGACACAATCGCGATCAGCGTGAGCGATCGCTTTGCGAACAGCGGCGTCGCGCCGGACGTTTGGCTCGAGCCATTCACGTTGTAATTTTTTTCAAGTTCGCCTAACTCCTGCGCGGCGAGCTGTGGCGTCGGATAATCCGCAATCAACAGCGTGGCATCGTGGCCCTTCAAATTGTAATGGGCGAGTTCCGCTTCCGCGCCCTTTGAGAATCCGAGCCAATCCGTTTGTGCCACAGGGAGAAAGGCATTGAGCGCTTGCGGGCCGAGAATATAGCGATTCGTCCGCGGAACCATGCCCGATTGCGGCAGAAGCTCCCCCAGCGACGGTAGCGGGCCGGTCTGAGCGTGCGCTCGCAGCGCGGCAACTAGCGCTTTCAGTTGCGCGTCGAATTTCGTCAGGTCTTGTCCTTCGACGTCCAAGACCAGATTGCCGGCGAGCACGAGGGCGCGGTCATGCGACATCGACGAATGCTCGGTGAAGTCCGCGCGTGCCATATCGGGTGTGAGGAGGTATGAGTACAGCCCATAACCGTCGCTCGGATCTTTCAACTTGAAGACAGTTGCCTGCACCTTGTTCGCGCCGCCCGCGGCGGAGGTTGCGTAATCGACTGATTCGGTGGAAATCCATCCGTACTCGACCAGGATGGCTTGCGGCGCAACCGGCATCACTCCGGTTAGAGCCGCCGGTCTCATCGGTTCAGCAACGTTCGGCGCGCCGGTCCATTGGCTGAGCGAACGCGGGAGTATCTTCTGTGCCGCGGCAGGGAAGGCAGCTAGGACGAACATGGCAATAAGGAGACCGGTCAGTCGGCGCATGGATGTCCTTAGTTAGATGCTGTAATTCTACTTGGGGTTCCCGGCCGACGCCACTGCTGTCGGTTCGAGGTGACCGTCAGGGAGGTGATTGTCCGACACGAGCTTCTGCTTGTTGCCCGAAAGGCTGTTGAGGTTATCCAGATACGTGGAGATTCCGCGATAGAGGCCGTCGGCGATGCGCTGGCGCTGGTCCGTTTTGCGCAAGAGCCGCTCGTCGTTCGGGTTGCTGACAAAGGAAATTTCCGTCAGCACGGAAGGCATGTTCGCGCCGATCAGCACGATGAAAGGCGCCTTCTTCACGCCGCGATTTTTTTCGCTGCGGCTCACCACTTGCAGCCGCTCCGTCAGCGTGCCCTGGATATCGCCCGCAAGTTCTTTCGATTCCTCGATCTTTTCGTTGCGCGCGATCTTTTGGATCAGGTCCTGGAGATCATGGAGCGATTCCTGCGAGTTGGCGTTCTCTCGCGTGGCGACGTCCATCGCTTCGGCGGACGTCGCGAAATTCAGGTAATACGTCTCGATTCCGCGCGCTGAAGGATCGTGGCTCGAATTCGCATGGATCGAGATGAAGAGATCGGCCTTGGCGTCGTTGGCGATCTGGGTGCGCTCTTCGAGCGGGATGAACGTGTCATCCTTGCGCGTGTAGATCACTTCGGCGGCGGGGAGCTTCTGTTCGATCAGCTTGCCAAGCCGCAGCGCCACGTCAAGGCAGAGATCCTTTTCCATCAGGCCGTGCGGCCCGATCGTTCCCGTATCGTGACCACCATGACCGGCGTCGATCACGATGCGGTTGATCTTCAGTCCGAGCGCGCGCGTTAGGGTGGACTGGCCGTCGCGAGTCGGTTTCGCCTCAGAGGGCGGATCGAGCGCCACGGCAGTTGTGGTAACAGGTTTTGGTGCCGCGGCAGGACTCTTTGCCGCGACCTTGGTAGCCGGCTTTGCTGGAGACCCGGCGCGAGGAGCCTTCGTCGCGGCCGTAACGGCCACAGTCTCTGCGGCGGCCTTTGGCGAATTCTCAGCGGGCGTAACCTCGGCGGTTTTCGTAGGCGTTGCTGTCGCGGTCGTGGGGACGGGAACATGCTTGGCGGTAGTTGCCCCCTGCGCGTGAACGTCGATCACCAGTCGGTAAGGATTCGAGAGCAGAAACGAGGAGTACTCTTTCGCGCCGTTCACGTCGAGCACGACCCGCACGGTACCAGGCTTATTTGGCGCGATGCGAACTGATTTTAACAATCCGGTCTGCACATCGAGCGACTTGCTCGAAAACTTCGGATTGAGCCGGGACTTGTACAGATCGAAATAGATGCGGTCGGGCGCGGCGATTCGCGCGGCATCATACTTGATCGTGTCGTCCAGCATGACCACGATGCGCGCTGAAGCCTGCGAATTCCAGGTTTGGACGCCCTTCACGCTGGGCGTCCCCTTATCCGCAACGCGCGGTTCGACGCGCTGGCCCTGCAGATCGGGCGGCTGATTTGCATCGCTTGCCCGCACGACTTTCGAGGCGACATCCTTTGCCGGAGTAGGAGTCCCGGTAGGCTCTCCCGCCAGTTCCTTGAGCGCGGCACGCGCATCCGCTGCTTTTTCCGAACGCGGGAACCGCTTCAGATATTCCTTGTACGTCGCTTCCGCATCGTCCGTCTTGTTCAAATCGTCTTTTTGGATTTGAGCAATTGCGAGCAGAGCCTGACCGCGATAGCGGCTGCCGGGATATTGCTTCAGCAGGAAGTTGAAGGAATCGATCGCGGACTGGAAGTATTTGGGATCGTACAGCCGGCCCATTTCCTGATACAGCTCGCCTTCGGCAATGAGCGATGGCGTCACCTCGTCTGCTTCGACGGAAATCAGATAAACCTTGCGATAGGCGGCGATGGTCTGCTTATAGTCGGATAGCGAGCGGTCTTTTTCGAGGTAGCCTTCCAGCATCGTCCGCATTTTGACGGCGCTGGCGAATTGATCGCGGGCATCGGATCTCTTGTCCGCGCGGACGGAGAATGCGAGGCACACCAGAAGCGCTGCGGCGATCCCGACTCCGCGGCTCAGATTTGCCGTCAAGCGCATCCCAGAGGACATTTTCCGCTTCACTCGTTCGTGAAAATCACGCGCCCGTTCGAGTCGACTTCCTTCCGCACCTGAGCCCTCGGCGAGCTCCAGAGAGAAGTATCGCGACCCGAGCTGGGCCGAAAATATGCGTCGGTCACTCTCTGCACGTACCTTTGCGTCTCAGGAATCCCGGGGACGCCGCCGCTCCGGTCCACGGCCCCCTCGCCGGCGTTGTAGGCAGCCAGCGACTTGTTCAGATCGCCGTTGTATCGGTCGAGCAGCGATCGCAGGTACATCGTTCCGCCCTCCACGTTCTGGGCAGGATCGAACGAATTGTTGACGCCGTAGCGTTGCGCCGTCTGCGGAACCAATTGCATCAGTCCAACCGCTCCCTTTCGAGAAATCGCCCGCGGATTCCAGCTCGACTCCGTGCTGATCACGGCCTTTACCAGAGCTGGGTCCACTTTGTGCCGTTCGGCTGCCTGGCGCACGATGCGATCCAGTCGATCGTCCACTGGCATTGCCGGCCCACTGACCGAGCCATCCAACTCAGGTGCCAAAGACGCTGTCGATGCGGCAGATCGCGGCCGCGAGTCAGCTGTGGGGGAGCTAATAGTACTCCCAGAACGGCGCACCGGGGAATCCCCGTTTATGTACACGAGCTTTCCATGGTCGTCCACGTATGTCGCGATCTGGGCGCGGGACGGTATCGGCACTGAAAACCAAGCTACCCCCGCCATAATTGCAACGGTGATGCTGGCCCTCGTCATCGATGCTCACTCCCGGCCCATGGGGAAGGCCAAGTGCTCATGTGCGGATTGGAATTCGAAACTTCAGACACCGAGAACACGCCACGGAGACAGTAGTCCCCCAGCGTAACGTCCTGGCGCAATGGGAATTATAGCAATCGGTCGAGGAGGGGGTATATGGACTGCAAGGCTCTTTCTATGCCGGATGTGTCTTTTCCGCCAGCCTCTGCCAAATCGGGTCTGCCCCCACCGGAACCGCCCACTAGCTTGGCGAGTTCCTGGACGATCTTTCCGGCGTGAAGCTTGGGGATGAGGTCTTTCGTAACTGCTGCAATTAGAGAGACTTTGTCGTCCTCGGCGGCCGCCAGGACCACGACGCCCGAGCCGAGCTTCTGGCGGAGCGAATCGACCATTTGGCGAAGGGCTTCGCGGTCGTAGCCGTTGACCTGAGCCGCAAGGATGCGAACGCCCTTGACCTCCCTTGCTTCCCTGAGGAGGTCCCCGGCTTGCGAACCAGCGGCCTTGCGCTTCAGTGCCTCAAGTTGGCGCTCAAGTCCCTTTAGAGCGTCGGTTTGGCGCTCAATTGCGTCAATTAAGCCGTCTTCAGACGCGTTTAGGAGACCTGCCGCAATGCGCAGGGTTTGTAGCGCGCGTTGATAATCTGCGAGAGCGTGGTCGCCGGAGATGGCTTCGATGCGGCGCACGCCCGCGGCGGTGGACTGCTCGCCGACGATTTTGAACATGCCGATCGCGCCGGTGCGGCTGACGTGGGTGCCGCCGCAGAGTTCCTTGCTATAGAAGCCGCGCGGTGAGGCGGAGTCCGGAATCGTGACGACGCGGACGTTGGCCTCCGGATATTTGTCGCCGAAGAAGGCCAGCGCGCCCGAGGCGAGGGCGTCGTCGATATTCATGATGTCCGTGCGGACTTCGAGATCCTTGCGGATTTCCTCGTTGACCTGCTGCTCGATTTCCGTGAGTTCGCTCGGATCGACGGCAGCGAAGTGCGAGAAGTCGAAGCGCAGATGGTCCGGCGCGACGAGCGAGCCGGACTGCTTCACATGCGTGCCCAGGATATTGCATAGTGCGGCGTTCATCAGGTGCGTGGCCGTGTGGTTGCGCATGTTGCGCGCGCGGCGCTCGGCGTCGGCAACGGTGGCGACGCGATCACCCACGCGCAGGTCCTCTTTCGCGACGACGCGGTGCGCGATCAGCCCGGTGACCGGATAATACGCGCCTTTGACTTCGGCGACTTCGAGCGATTCTGAACTATCGAAGAAGTTGCCTGTGTCCGCCACCTGCCCGCCGGACTCCGAATAGATCGAACTACGGTCGAGGACGATTTCGGCTTCGGTGCCTTTCTTGATTTCGTTGACCGGGCCTTGTTTGGTTACGATGGCCTCGATGCGGCAGTCGCGCGCCGTCGTGCCAAAATAGAATTCCGTCTCGGTCTTGAATGTGCCCGCGAGCTTTGCGTAAGTCGGATTCGCGACGTCCTTGCTCGTGCCCTTCCACGATGCTTTCGCACGCGTCCGCTGCTCGGTCATGGCGCTGTCGAACGCGGCCCAATCAACTTGAATGCCGGCATCGCGCGTGACGTCTTCGATGAAATCCCGCGGCAGACCATAGGTGTCGTAGAGACGAAACGCCTTTTCGCCGCTATAAGCGGCGCTCTCGCCCGCCAGCGCAGAGGTAGATGCGATCAAGGGCGCGAGATCTTCTTCCAGCTTTCTCAGCCCCACATCGATGGTTCGCTGGAATCTGCGCTCTTCTTCGCCGACGACTTTGGGTACATGCGCGCCAGCAGAGCCCATTAGTTCGGGATACGCATCCGCCATTAGCTCGCGAACGGCGAGAACGACTTCCGTAAAGAAAGGCTTTTCGGGTCCGAGCAGGCGCGCGTGGCGCATTCCGCGGCGCATGATCTTGCGGAGAACGTATCCTCGACCCTCGTTCGATGGCATCACTCCGTCGGCAATCAGGAATGTTGCGGCGCGCGCGTGATCCGCGACGATTCGGAAGGAAGGATCGAGCTTCGGATCGCGGCCGTATTTCACGGGCACGCATTCCTCAGCCTTGCGGATCAACGGCATGAATAAATCGGTCTCGAAGATGCTGATCTTGCCCTGAAGGACGGCGGCCACGCGATCGAGGCCCATGCCGGTATCGACGGACGGCTTCGGCAGAGGAGCGAGCGTTCCATTTGCGTCGCGGTTGAACTGCATGAAAACGAGATTCCAGATTTCGACGTAGCGGCCACAGTCGCACGGAAATTTGCAATCCTTGTGACCCTGATCGGAGGCAGCGGGGCCCATGTCGTAGTGAATTTCGCTGCACGGGCCGCAGGGGCCGGTGTCTCCCATGGCCCAGAAATTCTCTTTGAGGCCGGGAATCGGGATGATGCGATCTTTGGGCGCGCCGACTTTGGCCCAGAGGCTAGCGGCGTCGTTATCGGCGTCCAGCTTCCGGCCGTGCGAAACTTCCGCGCCGCCGAAAACCGTGAAATAGAGTTTGTCGAGTGGAATTCTGAACCATTTTTCCGCTGTGATTAGCTCCCACGCGTAGGCGATCGCGTCCTTCTTGAAATAATCGCCGAAGGAAAAATTGCCGAGCATCTCGAAAAACGTGAGGTGGCGATTGGTGAAGCCGACGTTTTCGAGGTCGTTGTGCTTGCCGCCTGCGCGAACGCATTTCTGGCAGGACGTAGCCGTCGTGTAATCGTGCCGCTCGATGCCGAGGAACACGTCCTTGAACTGGTTCATCCCGGCGTTGGTGAAGAGCAGCGTGGGGTCGTTCGCCGGGACGAGCGAAGAGCTGCGCACGACGCGGTGGCCGCGCTCCTCGAAAAACTTCAGAAATGTTTTGCGGATTTCGTTGCCCGTCAAGTTGTCCTCAGACCGTGCGATTCATTATACCTGCAATCGCGGCGGGACTCGCTACACAGGCGCGGAGACAGCGTGGATAGATCAAGAGTGAGGCAGTCAAGCGGGCGCTCAGCAGGCTGCGTTGCACTCCGGCTGATACTGCGCGATCAAATCGGAGACGATCGCGTGGCGCTCCTCGGGACTCGAACCCTTCATCCAAAGAAACGCAACGTACAGTTTGATGGCGCTGCCTGCAATGCGGCACCACGACTGATATTGCTGGTGCCAAGGCGAAAGGTCCGCATGGATTCGGTCCGATTCTCCAAAATAAATGGCTCGCATCGCGCGCGGCTGGCACGCCGGATCGATGACCAGAATCGCAAACACGGCGGAATCGCAGACAGGCGTAAAGGATGGCAGCAGGACAGGATCCGTAAAGCAATAGTTGCCGAACCAGATTCCTTTGGATCGCGGGGGCGACGTCAGATCCTGGTACGGGGCCGTGGGCACTCGGAGTCTCCGGCCGCGAGCGCATGTTGCGCGTCACGCGAAGGACGATTATAGCGTTGCGGCGCACCGCGCCGGATTCGAATTATGCATGGCTGGCATTCGACTTCTTGAATCGGCGGGCATCATAGCCGAGGCTAGCCGGGACGCATCGCTGGGCGTGGGTCCGCCCAGCCGAAGGCGTTACGTACTGCGCAGCGAGCAAAGCTACTCCTGCGGCGGGCGCGGCTGGCCTTGTTTCTGCGCGGCGGCCGTCCACGGCGGGACGACGCCGTTGATGCGCGCGTATGCGATGGACTGGCCGAGATGCTCGTGAGCGTGCGCGACGATGTGGAACACGATGTCGCCCACGCTGTTAAATTCCTGGAACTTCAAAGGCTTCAGCAAATCGGCGTCAGACATGTTGCTGATGCTGCTCTCGGCGTACTCAAACGACTGGTTGAGCAACTCAATGATCTTGGCTTTGTCCGTTGTCGATTTCTCGAAACCCTGAAATTTGAAGCCGGGAGCGGGTGGAGCGCCAGCAATTGCCGTGAGCCCGAAATTGGCGCCAGCGATGTGCAGGTAAACTTCGCTGACGGAGCGCACGCCCTCGGCGGGACGCCAAGTGTACTTTTCCGCAGGCATCGCCTGCGCAAGGCTGACGATTTCCTGCTGCACGCCCTTCAGTTCGATCACCGCACGCATTCTGAAGTTGTACGCCGCAGTTTTATCAGCCGATTGTGCAGCCTGGCCGAACGCCACTGTCGACCCTGCCGTGAGTGCCAGAGTGAACGTCAAAAGTGCGAAGCCCAGTTTCTTCATCCTTGGTTTCCCCCCGGAATCAAATTGGCAAGACAGACTCTACTCCTCCGGCACGATCTGCGGCAACCCTCCGGTCGCGATTGCTACCGGTTAAGAAAAAGTATCCAGGGAAAGGTCAGGGGATGGAATGAGTCCGAAAGAATTCCCAAATGGTTTGGGTGGCGTCGAGATTCTGGCTGGTCTTGCCGACGATCAACCTCGGCAGATATTGCAGGCCGCCGGGCCAGGTATGGCCTCCGCCCTTGATTGTGTAAACGACGACTTCCGTGTCGTCCTTTCCGCCGGTCCAGGCTTCGCGATGGACGCGCGTGCCGTCGTTCGCGGAATCGGGGACGTCAAATACGCTGGGCGCAGGGGAAGTGTGATCGTGCTCCCGCCAGAAATTCGCAGCGTTCGCCAGGGAGATGCAAAGGCCGTGGCGGGCGCGCGCAAGGCCGATCTTACCGCCATCGATCGGCACGAGCGGGTCGTCGGTCCCTTGCATGTAGAGCACGGAGATCGGGCGCGAGGGTTTGCACAAGGGGACGAGGACTTCAGGCATCGTCGCCGCGACGGAGGCGATGGCGGCGATCTTGTCCGTGAGATCGCAGGCGAGGCGGTTCGAGAAAAACCCGCCATTGGAAATGCCAGTTGCGTAAACACGATTAGGATCGATCGGATAGGAGCGCTCGAGCTCCACGATCAGAGCACGCACGAATCCGACGTCGTCCGCTGTAGAAACGTCGCGGCCGTCGTTCCAGTGTTGGTTGGCGCCGTCGGGATATGCAACAAAAAGGCCTTCCTCGTCGGAAAGCTCATCAAAATGTGTGAAACCGGGCATGTTCCAGTCGTGGCCGCCGCCACCGTGAAACACGAGCACGAGCGGGGTGCGCCGGCCGGCCCGCGAGGACTTCGGAATGTGCAATAGATAGTTTCGCGTGAGGCTGCCAACAACGATGGAACGCTTTTCATCGGTCGCGGCCCCTTCCCGGAGGCTCGCGCGCAAGCCGAGCGCTTGGCCCCCGAAAATCACGACGCCGAGGACCGGGATCGCGACAATGATTGCGGCGATGAGAGCGGCTTTGCGCATGGCGTTCACTCAATTAAACACGCTCCCATGAAATATTACGCGCAGAAAAACGGAAAAAGTTCACTGCGGCTCACTCCTCGGCGGCGGAGCTGTCTGGAAGGTCGGGGAGGTCGCCGTGTGTAACGCCGCGCATTTCCGCGCGGATAATGTCCGAGGAAAAGCCGGCGCGGAGCAGGCTGCGATAGAGCGAGGCGATCTTGCGCTGGTCGAGAGCTCCGCGGGCGTGCGAGAGAAGGCGCTTCACGCGCGCGCGGACGAGCGCGGCCTCGTCGGTTTCGACGAACGTGGCATCGAGCGCGGCTTCGATGTGGCGGTCGGGAACGCCGCGCGTACGCAGCTCCCGCGCGATGCGGAAGCGTCCCTGATGGCGCGCGTTCGCGTGCTGGCGGGCGAATTCGAGGGCATAACGGGCATCGTCGAGGTAATTGTGTTCGCGGAGGCGCGCGATGACGCGGGAGACGTGCTCCTTATCTTCGGCGCGGCGCTCGAGATATTCGCGCATCTGGTGAATCGAATGCGCGCGTCGCATCAGGGCGCGGAGGGCCGAGGTGTAAAGCTCCTGCTCAGTTGAGACTTTGCGCGGAGAGGAGCGCATGGGCGAAAGCATAACAAGTAACGCATCGCTGATGGCAAGTTTCGGGAAGAATCCGCGAGAGAAGTTAGAAATGAATCTTGGTCGCCCAGAGCCATAACGCGGCGCAAACAATGACGGCAGTTCCCGAGGTGATCACTTTTGTCTTGCTGGGAACCTTCGCACTGGCGATCACGGAGATGGCGCAGATCAGCAACACCGCGCCGATGATCTTGTTGTAAGCAAAGTCGAAGACCCACAACATGCTGACCGGAGTAAGAACGAGCTTGGCCCAGTCCGAATGCCCGGGCCGCGACCACCGAGTAAAAAGTCCGGTCAGGGCAGGGAACGCAACGATAGGGAGCGCTACGGTTCCCGTGAGAATCCACGAGGTCCAGAGCAAGACGGCCGGCGAAGAACGGCTTTCGGTGCGTCGATCCGATTCGAGCGGCATTTGCGTGGCCATTAGCGTTTGCCGAGGCGTTCGAATTCGGTCATGGCGCGCTCCATGTCCTCGCGCGCAGCGTCGGCGGAGGAGCGGATGCCCTGGACGCGAAGGTGGAAATCGTCCGGGTTCGAGGCGCGCATGAGAGCTTCCTCGAGAGTGATCAGGTTGCGCGAGTAGAGATCGAAGAGCGACTGATCGAACGTCTGCATGCCGTACTGGCTGGTTCCGGCAGCGATGGCGTCGCGGATCATGCGGGTCTTGTCGGGGTTGATGATGCAATCGCGGATATAGCCGGTGGCCACCATCACTTCGACTGCGGGAACGCGGCCTCCGCCGTCGCTGCGGCGGACGAGCCGCTGGCTGATGACGGCCTTGAGCGTCGTGGCGAGCTGCAAGCGGATCTGCTTCTGCTCGGGCGGCGGAAAGACGGCGATGATGCGCTGAATCGTCTCCGTGGCGTCGAGCGTGTGCAAAGTCGAGAGAACAAGGTGGCCGGTCTCGGCCGCGAGCAACGCCGTGGAGATGGTTTCGAGGTCGCGCATTTCGCCGACCAGGATGACGTCCGGGTCCTGGCGGAGCGCGGCGCGCAGAGCGGTCGAGAACGATGACGTGTCGACTTCGACCTCGCGCTGGTTGATGAATCCTTTTTTGTCGCGGTGCAAATACTCGATCGGGTCCTCGATGGTGATGATGTGCTCGGCGCGCAAGGAGTTGATGCGGTCGATCATGGCGGCGAGCGTCGTGGACTTACCGGAACCCGTCGTGCCGGTCGTGAGAATCAGGCCGCGCTGCTCTTCGCAGATCTGTCCAAGAATGCGCGGGAGCTCCAGTTCTTCGATCGTTCGGATCTTCGTGGGGATGACGCGCAGAACCATGCCGACGTTGCCGCGCTGCTGGAAGACGTTGACGCGGAAGCGGCCCAGACCGGCGACGCCGTAGGCCATGTCGAGCTCGGCTGTTTCTTTGAACTTTTGCTTCTGCCGGTTGGTCATCATGCTGAAGGCCATCGACAGCATTTCTTCCGGCGTGATGCGGGGGACGTCGGTGAGACCGTTCAGGAGACCGTCGACGCGGGTGTATGGGTGGTTGCCGACCTTGAGGTGCAGGTCCGATGCCCGGCTTTCGACGGCGCGGCGCAACAAATCGTCAATGATGACGGCCATGGAGTGTCCCCGTTTTCGAAGCTAAAGGCCACGCTAGCATGCGTCCCAGGGGGTGACAAGCTTGCGCCGCAAGGGGATTTCTAGGGGCGCAACGGGAGAAGGCATCCGGCGGCGAAAGGCGAATGGCAGGGGACGTGACGCCACACAAGCGCTAGAACCGCGGGTTAAGGGGTACGGTCCAGTTCTGCGGTCACGCGGGCGGCTGCTGGCGGAGGAAGATCCGATCGTAGAGGAATCCCCCGAGCACGCCGCCAAAGAGCGGGCCAACCCAGTACACGCCGTGATTCTGCCAGGCGCGCGAAGCGAGCGCGGGACCGAAGGCACGAGCGGGATTCATCGCAGCGCCCGTGAATGGGTAGCCGAATAGAGTGTCGACGGTGATGATAAGACCAATGGCGAAGCCGGCGATCTTGTTGAACGCCCCTTTCGCGTCCACGGCCGTCGCGAAGAAGACGAAAACCAGGAGGAACGTCATCACGGTCTCGAGCGCCATGCCGTGCGTGCGCGTGAAATCCGTTGCCAGCGCAGGCGTGCCGAGCGCGACCGGCCTCCATACAGCCTCTGAGATGATGAACTTGATCAGATACGCCGCCGCCGTTGCGCCGAGGAGTTGGGCGATCCAATAGAAGATCGCAGAGAGAGTGCCGATGCGCTTGGTGACCCAAAAGCCGATCGTGATTGCGGGATTGAAATGGCCGCCGGAAACATGTCCCACGGCTGTGACCATCGCTCCCATGGCGAGCCCGCTCGCTACGGCGATTCCCAGCACGCCGATGCCGGGCTTCCCAGCCGCAGTCAGGTATTCATCTGCACAGATCGAACCGGCGCCGATGAACACGAGCGTGAATGCGCCGACGAATTCGGCGCAGAGCTTCTGTGGGAGATTGTAGATAAGCCCTCCTCGAACGCGCGGATTCTACTGGAATCGGGTAGGCGAGTCAAAACGGGGAGTCGATAGATGAAAATTAGAATTTGAAAGCCGGAGCGGCGCAGGTCCGTCTCCGGCTCGAACGATGGTTGTTAGCGAACTGCAGCGCTGCTCGGAACGCCCACGGGCGATAGCCACCCATGGCGATCGGGCACTTTGCCGCTCGTGATTGCGAAAAATTCTTCCTGAATGCTGTGCGTGACCGTGCCCCGCGAGCCGCTTCCGACTTTGATGCGGTCGATCGAGCGGATCGGAGTGATCTCCGCTGCAGTGCCGCAGAAAAAGACCTCGTCCGCGATGTACAGCATCTCGCGGGGAATCGTCGTCTCGACGACGGGGAAGCCGAGTTCGCGGCAAAGCGTCATCACAGAATCGCGCGTGATTCCCGGCAGCGCTGAGTTCGCGAACGGCGGCGTGTGAATCGTGCCGTTCAATACCACGAAAATATTTTCGCCGGACCCTTCGCTGACGTGGCCGCCGACGTCCAATGCGATACCTTCGGCGTAACCGTTAGTTTTCGCTTCCATCTTGATGAGCTGCGAGTTCATGTAATTCGCGGCGGCCTTAGCCATCTGCGGAAGAGTATTGGGCGCGGGGCGGTTCCACGAGCTCACGCAGACGTCCACACCGGAGCGCAGCGCCTCTTCGCCGAGATACTTTCCCCACTCCCAGCAGGCCAGATAGACCTCCACGGGATTGTTCTGCGGATTCACGCCCGCGTCGCCGTAGCCGCGCAGAACGATGGGCCGGATGTAACAGGCCGTGATTTTGTTCTCGCGGACGAGATCGAGGCCCGCCTGGCAGAGCGCGTCGACGCTGAACGCAGGGTCCATGCGATAGATGTGAGCGGAGTTCAGCAGGCGCTGCATGTGGTCGCGGAGGCGGAAAATCGCCGGTCCTTGTGCGGTCTCGTAGCAGCGGACGCCTTCGAAGACGGCCGAGCCATAGTTGACGACATGGGAAAGCACGTGAATCTTGGCGTCGTCCCAGCGAATGAACTTGCCGTTGTGCCAGATTTTCTCTGTTTTCGGGAGGCTCATGAATCTCTCCGCTCTGCAAAAACTTTTATGGGCGCCTAGAAACAAAATTATAGCACACGCCTTTTCGTGTCGAGGGAATCCCTATGGTGGAGTGTGCGCGGATCGCTGCCAATTTGGCCGCAGATCGAGGCACAGCGTAAAGTCTCAGTCGAGGTGATCGTCCGGTTCAGTGCGGCCGGGCGAACTGAAACCAGCGATACGGCCCCAGGCGCTGGTGCGCCAGTTGTCCGTGATTTCCTGCGCCAGAATCCACGGCGGAACATCCATGTAGAGGAAATCGGAGAGAGCCTGCAAATACGGCTCGTACATCTCGCGCAGCTTCGTAAGTTTTGTTGCTAGAACCTCATCGTCGCGGATTTGGTAGCCCGACTGCGCGAGCACGGCCGCCAGACGATTGAGCTCCGCGGGCGGCAGACGATCGGCCACGGGGCGGCGGGGCGGCGCGTTGAAAAGCTGAGCGAGGTCGACGACGGTGTGCCGGCAAATCGCGAAGGTGAGACGAGCCTGGCGCGACACTGTGTTTTCGGCGCTCGCGAGCAAAAGAGCGCTTGTGTCTAGTATTGCCGTAAGAGCGCCAAGCCAGGATTCGTTGCTATGCTGCGAGCGGAAATAGCTCACAGATGGGTAGGAAACATGACTTTCCAGAATCTCGGCTGCGGAGTGCTCCCAGTCGCGCAGGAGCCGTTCAAGCGATTCCAAGCCGCGCGGTCCCGTGTGCCGCCGAAGAATCTCCGCTGCGGTGGGAGGCGATCCCGCGCGCGCGTCGAGAAGAACGATGTTCACTTCGCGGCGCGAGAACGCCTGATAGATCACTGGCAGGTAGCTCAGCACGAGAGCGAGGAATCCGAAGCCGAGTCCGCTTTCACAGACCGCCAGTATGCGTTCGACTCGGAGGTGCGGTACGACGTCGCCGAGTCCCAGCGTGAAGAATGTCGTGCCACTCAGATAGAGGCACGTATCGAAGTCTCGATGCGACGGGCCGGTGTTCGCGGCGTTGTAGTAGAGGCAGGCGAACCCAACGACCAGAGCGGCGGCCCAAAACACGAAGAGCAGCAGCAGCGAGAGCGGGCCGTAGTAGCTGAGAAATGTCTCGCGAGACTTGGTTTTCTTGATGAGCCGCGCGGTCGCGCGCCACGGTAACCAAGTGGCGCGATAAAATAGCACGACGACCCGCCAGCGGCGTGCCACTCTCCGCGGCAGCACGACCGTTTCGAACGCTTCCCACAGCGTCACGGCGATGATGATCGCGCCGATTACGGCGGGGAGAATCACAAAGAGCTCCTAAGGAATCAGGACGATCTTGCCGTATGCGCCGGCCGCCATCACGGCGGCGTGCGCGCGGGCTGCCTCGGCGAGAGGGATCTCCTGCCCGATTACGGGACGAAGCGTTTTGTTTTCGAGCCCCGCCACGAGCGTAGAATGAATGCTCGTCAAATCCTGAGGCGTGGCGTTCCAGAGACTCATCGCGAGAATCGAGCCGTCGCGCGTCATGATGTCGCGGGCGTTGATCTCCGCGTTGCCACGGTTGCCGATAACGACGACGCGTCCGCGCGGCGCAAGAATTCCGAGATCGCGTCCCAGATTCACGTTCGCGAGCATTTCGAGGATCACGTCGTAGCCGCGGCCGCCCGTTGCCGCCAGAGCTTCCTCGAAATGATTGGGAGCACCGTGATCGAGCACCTCGTGCGCTCCTTCGGCCGCCACCAGTTTGCGTCCACGATCCGATCCAACGGTGCCGATCACGTGAAGCCCAGCTGCGCGCGCGATTTGCACGGCCGCGATTCCCACGCCGCCGCTCGCGCCATGAATTAGCACGCTCTCGCCGCCGCGTGCCTGTGCGCGATGGAACAGCGCGCGAAACGCAGTGGCATACGGAACGTGCATCGCAGCGCCCTGAGCGAACGAAACATTCGCAGGGAGCGGGAAGACGAATTGCTCTTCGCAGAGCGCCAGCTCCGCGTACGAGCCGGACAAACTCCCGGCAGTATAGACGCGGTCGCCGGGTTTGAAACGCTTGGCGTCCGGACCGGCTGATTCCACGGTGCCTGCGCCGTCGGTCCCCGGCGTGTACGGCAACGACGGTTTTCGGGGATACACGCCGGCCCTGATATACGTGTCGACAGGGTTCACGCCGGCCGCGCGAATGCGCACCACCACCTGACCGGCGGACGGCTTCGGATCGGGCACATCCTCCAGCTTCATAACTTCCGGGCCGCCGAACTCTTTCACGCGAATGGCTTTCATGGGGGCTCCTGTTCCTCGACGATTCGATGCTAGCCGGGTGAAAGTGGATTGTGAAAAATTTGCGGCGCCAAACGCCTACTTGTCCGCCGCGGGGCGCGACGCGACGGATGACATCATACTGAGCGCTTGAAAATTCGTGCGAATGTGTCGCAGACGTGTGCCCCTCACGGCCTCCCATGTGCCAAACAAAAGAAACGGCACCATTGCCGCGACCACCCACAGCTTCGCGCTGCGAGGCGCCTTGGCCTCCGGCTCCCATCGAAAAAGCTGACGCGATACTTCGAAGGCGACGAAAAGTCCCAGCGTGAGCGCCACGACATCTTCGAACAGCTCACCGCCGGTGACCAGCTTCGTGGCGGCCGATTCGAGTCCGGTCGCCAAGTACTGCGCCGGGATGAAAAGCGCAACGCGTTGCAGCCAATTGGGGAAAATCGCGAGGGGAATCGTGGCGCCGGAGAGGAACAGAAATCCCATCCAGATCAAGTTGTTGATCATCTGTGTTTCCTGCATCGTGTTCGTCACGCTCGCCACGATGAGCCCGAGAGCGGAAAACGTGGCCGAGCCGATCGTCACGAGCAGCAAAATGGCCCAGAGATTCCCCCACGATTGCATGCGGAATCCAAAGTGGCAGACCAGAATCTCAAAAGCCACCACCGGGAGAGCCATGAAATAGTTTGAAAGAATGCTGGACGCCAGCATCGGGCCTGCACCCACCGGGGCCAGACGGAAGCGCCTCAGAATGCCCTGCTCGCGGAACGTGACAAGCTGAACGCTGAGCCCCCAGAAGC
Source organism: uncultured Acidobacteriota bacterium (assembly GCA_963715685.1). Taxonomy (GTDB): domain Bacteria; phylum Acidobacteriota; class Terriglobia; order Acidiferrales; family UBA7541; genus Palsa-295. The sequence continues at coordinate 1,679,273 of OY970264.1, forward strand.
TGCCCATGACGGTCGTCGTGAGCATGGCCCCGAGAATGTAGCCGATCCATTGCGTCCGTCCTCTGCCGATGAAAATCACCGCGCCAAGCAAGAAAATCAGCGGCATCACCAGGCTGAAGAAAAAAAACGCACGGTTGCGCATCGCCAGGCGAATCCGCACCTTTGTCAGCGTCCACGTGTTATTCAGTGCGTCGAATCCCATTTAGTCTCGCCTCACTCCCGCAAGCGCCGCCCAGTCAGCTCGATGAATACATCCTCGAGCGACGGCGAAAACATTTCCAGGCTTTGCAGCTCATTGCCCTCTGCTTCGAGCTGTTTGACGAGCGCGACGATCGTCTGCGGCGCCCGCGCGGAGTGCAGCACGTAGGCGCCATCGAACTCGCGGCAATCGGAGACGCCGTCGAGGCGCGCGAGCTGGCCGTTCGTCATCGCGCGCGCGAGGCGGACTTCGATGCGCGTGGTACCGGCGGAGCGGTGCTTCAGTTCGCGGGGCGTGCCGAGCGCGATCACTTTGCCCTGATCGACGATCGCGACGCGGTCGCACAGGCGTTCGGCCTCCTCGATGTAGTGCGTGGTGAGCAGAACCGTCTTCTTGCCTTGCTTAAGCTCTTCGATGATGTCGTAAATTTCGCGGCGTACCTGCGGATCGAGGCCGGCCGTCGGCTCATCGAGGAAAACGACCTCCGGATCGTTCACCAACGCCATGGCGAGCGCGAGCCGCTGCTTCTGGCCGCCCGAGAGGTGGCTGTAAAAGGCGTCACGCTTTTCCTGAAGCTGAAACCGCGCGAGCAGTTCATTCGTGTCAACTCGGCGGCGATAGAAGTGCGCGAAGAGTTCGATCGCTTCGTGGACGCGTATTTTGTCCGGCAGGGAAGTTGACTGCAACACCGCGCCAATTTTTTGTTTGAATGCCTGGCCCGTTTTCTCGGGATCGAGGCCGCAGACACGTACTGTGCCGCCGTCCGGAGTGCGCAGGCCTTCGAGGATCTCGACCGTCGACGTCTTGCCTGCGCCGTTTGGCCCGAGCAACCCGAATACTTCCCCTCGCTCGACCACAAAGCTGATGCCGCGCACGGCCTGCACGGCGCCGTAGCTCTTGTAAAGGCCCTCGACCTGAATGATTGGTTCGCCCACGCGATGAATCCCTTTGTATTGGGGAGAATACTTCTATATCACAATCGCGATGACTGCGCGAATCAGCGCGTCTTCGATCGCTTGCGTTTGCGCGCGGCGGCTCTCTTTTTCGCGGGAGACCACGCGTAGCGTTTCATGTCGATGCGACGGCCCTCGATCTCGACGCCCTCGGATTCGAGCAGCCGCCTTTGCAGGCTGGCGTACGGCTCTCGGATCAGCAGCTTGCCGCCTGCGCCGACCACCCGATGCCAGGGGATTCCTTGGCCACTCGGGCACCCCGCCATGGCATATCCCGCGACGCGCGCACCTCCGGGAAGCCGCAGCGCTCGGGCCAGCTCCCCATAGGTAGTTACGCGCCCGCGGGGGATCTTTTTTACCAGCCGGTAGACAGGTTCCCAGGGCATGTCAAGCCGTCTCACGGGCTACGCTGCGGCCCGATTCAGCATCCAAATGATCACGATAACGCATTGCTTGAACTCGCCGCGCTCCAGCTCGGCAAAGCCTTTGTTTCATTTAGCTACATCCCTCGCGCTCGTTCTTCAGCAGTAATAACCAATTCGATGCAACCCTCATTTGTCCTAAGCATCGTACCATTGACGGTGTAGTGGATGGCCCATACACTACGGACCTGTTTTAAGCAGTGGCCGGCCCGAAGGAGACGTTTGTGGCCTTTATTCGGAGAAAAGGCAACGCCTACTACCTGGTGCACAACGTGCGCCGGCGTGGGAAAGTGCAACAACTACACCTCGCGCGGCTCGGTGAAAGGCCGCGCATAACCGACGACGTGGTCCGTGCGGTTTCGCGGAACCACCCCTTCCTCGATCTCGACTGGTCGCAACTGCGCGAGCAGGTGAACAGCCGGATCGAGCTGTTCGACATACGGTCACCCTACGTGCGAAACCTGATGCATTCGCTACGCAACCTTAATCTGGACCTGGCCGACCTCTCGCCGCCGCTTTTGCTGCTGGCAGATCGCGCCAATTCAAGCCGGGAACTGGTCACGCAATTGCGTTTGCTGCGTTCGACGCTCGATGTGAAGCTGGATCAATTCGAGCGGACCGAGCCAGCCAATGCAGGAGGCGGAAGAAGGTTCCGGTAGGGAGAACTACCATGGGCGCGCAAGGACTACAACTCGACCCGACCCTGCGAAGCGTGGAGTCGCGTGATTTTGAAGGCGGCCTGCGCCGGAAGATCGTCGGCCAGGACGAAGCGGTGCAGGCCGTCGTCGACCTGTACCAGGTGTTTCGCGCGGGGCTGAACTCTCCGGGGCGGCCGGTGGGGAACCTGCTGTTCCTCGGGCCGACGGGTGCGGGGAAAACGCGCGTCGTGGAAGCAACGGCGGAAGTGCTGTTCGGCGATCCGCGCGCGGTGATCAAGGTGGACTGCGCCGAGTTCCAGCACTCACATGAGATCGCGAAATTAATTGGTTCGCCTCCGGGATACCTGGGGCACCGCGAAACGCACCCGCTCATCACGCAGGAGGCGCTCGCGCAATATCACACGGACAAGTTGAAGATCAGCTTCTTGCTATTCGACGAAATCGAAAAGGCGAGCGATGCTCTCTGGCAATTGCTCCTCGGAATTCTCGACAAGGCGACCTTGACTCTCGGCGACAACCGGCGCGTCGATTTGTCGCAGACGATGATCTTTATGACGTCGAACCTTGGCGGCGGCGAAATCACCGAACTCATGAACGGTGGCCTGGGATTTGCTCCGGTCGTGAGGCCGGAATCGCGCCCGAAGCTCGATGAAAAGGTCGAGCGCAGCGCCACCGAAGCGGCGAAGAGAAAGTTCGCACCCGAATTCATGAACCGGATTGACAAAGTGGTCGTGTTCCATCCGCTGCGGTCGCAGCAACTCGAACAGATTCTCGAGATCGAGCTGGGCATGGTGCAGCAGCGCGTGCTTGAGACGGCGAAGGGCAGATTCCTCTTCCGCGTCACGCAGTCGGCCCGCGATTTCCTGCTGCGCGAAGGAACGGACTTGAAGTACGGCGCGCGCCACCTGAAACGGGCGATCGAACGTTATGTGGTGTATCCACTAGCGAGCCTGCTGGCGACCAATCAGGTTTCACTCGGCGACGTGATTTCGATCGACTGGAAAGACGGAGAGAGCGGGCTGATGTTCCTGAAGGAAGCCGAAGGCGCTCTCGTCCCGATGAGTTCACCGGTACCCGAACCGGTCACCGACGCTGCCGCAGCCATCTCCGATGGACGCGAGCTGTCGTTCCCAGCGACCGCCGCCGCGGATTTCGCTCCCCCGATACCGGTGCAGCGTGCGACGCCCGTCGATAAGGCCAGGAACGAGAAACGGTAAAAGCCCTATCATCCAAGGCGCGCTGTGGCATCCCGCCCGGCGCGCCGCAATCTCGCTGAACTGACTCAGCCCGGAAATGAATGTGGGAGTAAGGCGCTTGTAGGCGGCCGTGGTGTAGCCTAGTATGGATTGTGGAAGGCGAACGCGGCTCCGGGCGGAAGGACGGCCACAGTGGTCACTCTCTGCTCTCAATGCGACAAACCGGAAACCAAGTGCACTTGCGAGAAGTATTGCTGCTTCTGCCAGTCGCAAGAGCACGTTCGCCTCTGCGTCGACGGGCTGTACTACTGCCCGGACTGTCGCGAAGCCTGCGACGTGCGAGTGACTGACACCGATGACCACTGATCCGGCCCCCACCGAATGTACGCTGGACAACGATCCCCGGCTGATCGCCGCAGTCGGAGCAGTGATCCTTCACGCCGCCTGGCGCGCGGGACTCCCGGACCCGGAGCAGGAAAAACTCGCCGCAGCTCTCGTGCAGACTTGCCGCGAACTGTTTCCTGCGCGAGACGCCCTGCAAGAATCGTCTTCCGTCATCAAGCTCGTCACTTTGGATTTCCCCGATCGCGTCGAAGTGACGATCGAGTCTTCTGGCGGGGCACAGCCGGCGGCGCCATCCGGTGTTTCGACGAATGGCGCAGCGGCGAAAGCAAGTGAGCGAATCCGCAAAACGCTGCCGCGAGGGTTGGTAAGCCGCGTGCGCTCCGAGACGCGCGAGGGCTACCTTCGCTTGACGCTTCTCAAACAGGCCGGCGTAGCGAAGGCTCGCCCCAGGCGATTGACGCCTCACACCTAGTATCAGAATCCCGAACGAATCCCTACATGTGTACGGCGAAAGTCTTCGTGCGAATCAGCGACTGGATTTGATCCTGGCTTACAGGAGCGTCCACCTTCAGCCGGTCGCCGCTGGGTGCAACCTGGACCTGATCGAGCGCGCCCGCGAGGTCCGGATGATCCTGCGCTTCCTGGTAGCGGCGATACATCAATCCCGCCTGAAGCGCGGCGGCCAAGAGGTTCGCATCATCCGTTGAGCTGCACACGGCTTGAAAGTGTGCGTCGATGCCGCTGTCCGCATCCACGCTGATTGTCATGGCGCGTATGCGGTTGATGATGGCGGCGGCCTGGGGGAACTGGCCCGCCTGCGGGACCAATTGCTGCATGCCAAGACGGGCGTAACTTTGATCCAACACGGCCCAGATGACTCCCGAGCCGTTGGCTTCGTTGATCAGCGGAAAGAGAAGATCGTTGGTCAGCAAGCTCTCCGCGGCGCCCATGCGAACGTCGATGAGCTTTTCAAGCGCAGGGCGATGGCCGAATGCCGCGGTGTTCGAGTCGATGAACGTGAACAGAATGTCGTTGGCGCCCGATCCGCTGCCGAATGCGTAGAGGTGGTAGCCGTGGACATCAAACATCGGCAGTTTCTGCTGCTTAAAGTGGTCCTCGCTCGATGATGGGTCGAACGTGCCCAGCGCGACGCCGACGACTTCTTCGCCCGTCACTTTTCCGCCTGTGATTCCGCCGATCCCGCCCCACGCAAGCTCGTCCACCTGGGTGTCCGGGTCGACGCCCGCCGATCTGAGAAACTGCTCGAACTGCTGGAATCGGCTCGGCAAGAGTTGGTCGCGGAGCTGCGGAAACCACGCAAATTTCCGCGCCGCTTTCAAATCGGCGTACGCGAACTCTCCCACCTGTTTCGGAAACATTCCGATCACGGAGGTGCTGAGCGAACCGGCGGAAGTTCGCACCGGCGCAGCAAGCAGAGCGGCGAGCAGAAGCGCCGCTGTTAGAAATTGACCCGAAATGAAACGAAACGTTGTCTGTCTCACTTTTTCCTTCCCTCAGAACATCTAAGCCCTTTTATCGGTCGGCGGCCACGGTACTTTCGACGATTCGTGACGTTAGTGACAGCGCCTCGGCTCGGACGCGGCTGGCGAACCCCGCGTCGGCAATCGCTTCGAGATTGATGGCCACGTTTTCGAGCGCTCCGCGAACCGCGGCAGCGGCCATCAGCCGGCCCACGCGGATGTCTGACAACATAGACGGGCTCGACATGGGTTCCAGTTGCCCGAGCTTTTCAAATACTTCCGCCGCCTTGCGCGCAACGTCGAGCGGCACCTCGATCGCACGTACGAGCCCTTGTTCGATCGCCCGGTCGCGGATCCGCAATTCTTCGGGCGTCTCGTGCGGCAGTTTGTACGCAGCCATTACGGATTCGAAGGATGCCGCGTCGCGATCGATCGCATCGGTCAGCGAGCGCGACGCTTGCTTGAATTCCTTCGCGGCCCCGCTGAGAGCCTCGGAGTGAGCGGCGAGCGACTTCTTCTTTTGCGAAAGCCCAGCCACCATCTGCCCGAGGCTGGCGCCGAGCGCGCCCGCCAGCGCCGCGACCGATCCGCCACCGGGCGTGACCGTAGGCTGCGCGACCGCATTGAGAAACGGCTCCACTATTGCAGCAAGGCTCGGCGAACCCGGAGCAGCCTTTCCGCGGAGCAATTCCTCCAGACGATTCTCTAACACCTGGTTCGGAGAAAAGTTCTCCACCTTCAGATAGAAGTCCGCGGTCATCTCGATCGCACGCCGCGGAATCAGGCCGATGATTTCGCTTCCGGCGATTCCGACGCCGTGGCGCGCCGCCTCGCGCTTGACCTCCTCGAATGCGCGATGGACCGGCGTCCGCTCGAAATCCGTCAGATTCATGGACACCTGCGCGAGATTCCGCCCGCGCAGATCGACGCCCATGGCCTTGACGCACGGCAAGCCGCCGCTCGAAAAACGCACGGCTTTTGCAATGGCCTTGGCGATCGCGACATCTGGCGTGTCGAGGTTCACGTTGAAGGCGATCAGAAACTTGCGCGCGCCGACGACGGTCGCTCCGGCCGTCGGATGCAGGCGCGGCTCGCCGATGTCCGGCGCGCGATCTGGATTGCGAAGAACTTTCTCGCGAAGCCCTTCAAACTGGCCCTTGCGGATATTTTCCAGGTTTGTGCGCTCGGGGCGCTGCGCGGCCGCTTCGTAGAGATAGACGGGAATGCGATATCGTTCCCAGATTTCGCGCGCCGCTTTTTTCGCGAGAATCACGCAATCTTCGATCGTGACGCCCTCGATCGGAACGAAGGGAACCACGTCGGTCGCGCCAATGCGCGGGTGCGCTCCGGTCTGCCGCGTCAAATCGATCAATTGGGCGGCTTTTCCGACGCCGCGCACCGCCGCTTCGACGATGGCCTCCGGCTCGCCCCCGAGCGTGACCACGCTCCGATTGTGGTCCGCGTCGCTTTCGTGGGCGAGCACGTACACGCCGGGCACTTCGCGCATGGCGGCCACGATGGCTTCCACTTTGGACGCGTCGCGCCCTTCGGAAAAATTTGGAACGCACTCCACGATCTGTTTCATGGGTTATAGCTTTTTCGAGTGGATGATGGCGCCGCGCTTCATGGTCAAGCTGCAGAGGTTCACACCAAAATAATACGGGATTTCGCGGTAGCCGGCCACGTCAAAGGCCGCGAGGTCCGCATATTTGCCAACCTCGAGCGAGCCGGCGCGATCGTGCTGGCGCAGCGAATATGCTGGATTGATCGTGGCGGCGGCGATGGCCTCGGCGGGAGTCATGCGCATCTGCGTGCAGGCGAGCGAAAGGATCATCGTCATGCTGAGCGTCGGGCTGGTGCCGGGGTTGAAATCCGTGGCGAGCGCGATGATCGCGCCCGCATCGATCAGCTCTCGCGCTGGAGCGTAGTGCTTCGCGCCCATATGGAAGCAGCAGCCGGGCAGCAGCGTACACACGACATTCGAAAGCGCGAGCGCGCGAATATCGGCGCGATTAATCTTCTCGAGATGATCGGCGCTCGCAGCGTGCATTTCGATCGCGAGTTGCGCGCCGCCGATGCGGGCGAGCTGTTCGGCGTGAATTCGCGGCACGAGGCCGCACGCGCGCGCGGCGGCAAGAATGCGCCGGGCCTGCGCCACCGTGAACGCGCCGCGATCGCAGAAAACATCGCAGAATTCGGCGAGGCCCGCCGTCGCCACTGCCGGAATCCAGCTTTTCACCAGCACGTTCACGTAGGCATCGGGCCGGCCGCGAAATTCCGGCGGCACAACGTGCGCGCCGAGAAAGGTCTTCGCGATGTCGAGCGGCTGGTCCTGGTGCAACCGTTCGAGGACATCGAGGATTTTCAGCTCGCTCTTCCAATCGAGGCCGTAGCCGCTTTTGGCCTCGAGCGTGGTCGTGCCGTGCGCCGCAAATTCGCGGAGGCACACAAGCCCGCGCTCTTCGAGCAGCTTCGGCGATGCGCGACGCAGGCCTTCGACCGTCGTGCGAATGCCGCCGCCCGAGCGCGCGATCTGTTCGTACGTCTTTCCGCAAATGTGCTGTTCGTATTCGGCCGCGCGGCTTGCGGGAAAAATCAGATGAGTGTGTGAATCGACGAAACCCGGGAGGACGACGCGGCCGCCGAGGTTGAGCTTTTCGGCGCGGCGAGCCTGGCGCAGGCGCTCGATCCGGCGCCGCGGGCCGATGGCGGCGATGCGATCGTCGTGGACCAGCAACGCGCCGTCGCGAATGATGCCGAGTTCGGCAAGCGCGCGTCCGCGGCGAGGCACAGCGCCGCGCAGGGTAATCAACTCCGAGCAGCCGGTGATCAGCCAGTCGGGCACGGCAGTGGCCCCGATACTAACGTGCTATGGCCGAAAAGGCTACTGCTTGCAGCGGTCCGATGGAATCCGAAACGACCGTCGCCGTTCATGGTGTGCCGTCCGAAGAGGGAATCTTCACGCCCGATTTGCGAGCGAAATCGATGGCTTCGGGATAGCCGGCGTCCACGTGGCGCGCGACGCCGATGCCGGGGTCATTGGTGAGAACGCGCTCGATGCGCGCGGCCATTTCCTTCGTCCCGTCGGCGACGGTGACCTGGCCTGCATGCAGCGAGTAGCCGATTCCCACGCCGCCGCCATTGTGGATCGAGACCCAACTTGCGCCGCTCGCGGTGTTGAGCAGGGCGTTGAGCAGCGGCCAATCGGCGACGGCATCCGAGCCGTCGCGCATTTTTTCGGTTTCACGGTATGGCGAGGCGACCGAGCCGCAATCGAGATGATCGCGGCCGATCACGATCGGCGCTTTTAATTCGCCGCGCGCGACGAGATCGTTGAGCGCGAGCCCGAATTTCTCGCGCTCGCCGTAGCCGAGCCAGCAGATGCGCGCGGGCAGTCCCTGAAAACGCACACGCTTCCGCGCGAGTTCGATCCAGCGGCAGAGAATCTCGTTTTGCGGGAACATTTCAAGCACGAGCTGGTCGGTGCGATGGATGTCTGCCGCTTCGCCGGAAAGCGCGGCCCAGCGGAATGGCCCGCGGCCTTCGCAGAAGAGCGGACGAATGTAAGCCGGCACGAAGCCCGGAAAATCGTAGGCGTTCTTCACGCCCTGCTCGTAGGCGAACGTGCGGATGTTATTGCCGTAGTCGAACGTGACGGCGCCGAGCTTCTGGAGCGCCAGCATGCCTTCGACATGTTTGGCGATCGATTCCAGCGCGCGCTTGCGATAGCTTTCGGGATCGGCTTTGCGAAGCTCGGCGGCTTGATCGACGTTGAGCCCCTGCGGAATGTAGCCCCCGACGGGGTCGTGTGCGCTCGTCTGATCGGTGAGCAGGTCGGGCACCACGCCGCGCCGCGCGAGCTCGGGAATCACATCCGCGCAGTTGCCGACGAGGCCGACCGATGCCGCTTCGCGCTTGCGCACGGCATTCTTGAGGATGCGCAGCGCCTCGTCGAGATCGTTCACCATCACGTCGCAGTAGCCGGATCTTGACGCGGCGCTTGATGCGCTCGGGATCAACATCGATTCCGAGAAACGCGGCGCCATTCAGCGTGGCCGCCAGCGGCTGCGCGCCGCCCATCCCGCCCATGCCGCCGCTCGCGATCAATTTTCCGGCGAGATCGCCGCGAAAATGTTTTCGTCCCGCGGCTGCGAATGTTTCGTAGGTGCCTTGCAGAATTCCCTGCGTCCCGATGTAGATCCAGCTCCCGGCGGTCATCTGGCCGTACATCATCAGGCCCGCGCGGTCGAGCTCGTCGAAATGTTTCCAGTCGCTCCAGTGGCCGACGAGATTCGAGTTCGCGATCAGGACGCGCGGCGCGTGGGAATGCGTGCGAAAAATCCCCACCGGCTTGCCCGACTGCACGAGAAGTGTTTCGTCGTTTTCAAGCGTGCGCAGGGACGCGACGATGGCGTGAAAGCATTTCCAGTTGCGCGCCGCCTTGCCGCGCCCGCCGTAGACGATCAAGTCGTCCGGCTTCTCGGCGACCTCGGGGTCGAGGTTGTTCATCAACATGCGCAGCGCCGCCTCCTGCTGCCAGCCTTTGCAGGAGATGGTGGTGCCGCGCGGCGCTCGCACGGGCTGGTAGGCGGTTGTCTCTTCTGCTGCAAGTTTTGCCATGAGCGTGTTTCTCAGCGGCATCTTATCGCATCGACGTGGGGATTTTACAGGCTGCATTGCGCAGCGGCCATCCGTGAGCTAGAGTGGCGCGATGGCGACGGGGTATCATCCTCTACCCAAATGTTTTCTCGACGCCGTGGACCGCTTTGCGAATCCGCGCGCGCAGATGTTTCGCACGGCCGGCGGCTGGGAGTCGATTTCGGCGCAGGAGATGCTGCGGCGAGTGGCAGGCCTCGCGCGAGCGTTGGGAGAACTCGGCATCCAGCCGGGTGACCGCGTGGGAATTTTCGCGCCGAACTGCCCCGAGTGGCACATAGCGGACTTCGCCATTCAAGGGCTGGGCGCGGTGACCGTGCCGGTCTATTTCCACGAGTCGCCCGAGCGGCTGACGTACATCCTGAGGGATTCCGGCGCGCGAGTCGCGGTCACGTCGGGCGAGGACCAGGCCCGCACCATCGTGGCGTGCCGCGAACATCTGCCGCAACTTGAGCAGACGATCTCCGTTGCGCCGCCCACCGAACTGCACGAAGAAGCCCTGCTGTACGAGACGCTGATTGCCACGGCCGGTGAAAACGACATTGCCGCCTATCGCCGCAAGGCGGCGGAAGTCATCTCGAGCCAGCTTGCGACGATCATCTACACTTCGGGCACCACAGGCGAACCCAAGGGCGTGATGCTGACCCATGCGAACCTTAGCTCGAATGCCCTTGGCTTCAGCGAAGACTTCGAATTGCTGGCTGCGGATGTTGCGCTGTCGCTGCTGCCGCTCGCGCATGTGTACGAGCGCACGATCGATTACGGCTATATCTTCCGTGGCGTTTCAGTCGCATACGTGCAGCAGATGGAAACCGTGGCGCAAGCGCTGCTCGAAGTGCAGCCGACGACGATGGCCGCGGTGCCGAGGTTCTACGAAAAGACCTACGCAAATATTATCGAGCGCGGCCATCGCGAATCGGGATTGAAGCGGAAAATCTTCGATGCGGCGATTCGCACTGCGGCCGAGGCGGTGCCCTGGCGCGCGTACGGCAAGGACGTTCCGCTGGGCGTGCGGCTTCGATGGTTGCTCGCCGACAGGATCGTCTATTCCAAGATTCGCGCGGGCGTGGGCGGCAGGATTCGCACATTCAGTTCTGGCGGCGCGCCGCTCGCGCCGGAACTCGCGGAATTCTTCTGGAGCGTCGGACTGCCGGTCTATCAGGGCTACGGGCTGACGGAGACGTCGCCAGTTGTGACGTTCAATTCGCCGAAAGCGAACAAAGTCGGCACCGTGGGCCGCGCGATACCGGACGTCGAGGTGCGAATCGCAGACGACGGCGAAATCCTTGTGAAAGGCCCGTGCGTGATGCAGGGCTATTACCACAAGCCCGATCAGACGCGAGAGGTCTTGACGACCGACGGCTGGTTTTCGACCGGCGACATCGGGCGGATCGACCGAGACGGCTATCTCGTCATCACCGACCGCAAGAAAGAGCTGCTCAAGACCGCAGGCGGCAAATTTGTTGCGCCGGCGCCGATCGAGAACTTGTTGAAGACGTCGCCGCTCATTTCGAATGCGATGGTGGTGGGCGATGGGCGAAAATTCGTTTCGTTGCTGATCGTGCCGAATTTCACGGGCATCGAGGCGGCGGCGCGCAAGGCGGGGAGGGAATTCTCAACGCCCGCGCAGATGGTCGCCGATCCTTGGGTTCGGGATTTGCTGTCGCGGGAGATCGAGCGGCTCACGGCACCGCTCGCGCAGTATGAGAAGCCGAAGCGGTTCGCGCTGCTCGAGCAGGATTTCAGCCACAAGAACGGCGAGCTGACCTACACGCTCAAGATGAAGCGGCGCGTGATCGAGGAGCGCTACCACGACGTGATCGCGCGGCTCTATGCGGACGTAGAAGAACCGCGCCCGCAGCATCTGCGTTGAGTCGGGATCGGCGTAGGGGCGGGTCTCAAACCCGCCCCTACGAGGTAGAATGAACACGGGGAGATTTCGATGAGTGACCAACTGGTGATTGCGGGGCGCGGATTTGGTTCGCGCCTGATCGTGGGCACGGGGAAATATCGCAGCTTTCAGGAGATGGCGCGCGCGCACGCGGCGTCCGGCGCGGAGATGGTGACGGTCGCGGTGCGCCGCGTCAACCTGACCGACCGCACCAAGGAATCGCTCCTTGATTACATCGACCGCGACAAGCTTTTTATTCTGCCCAACACGGCGGGTTGCTATTCGGCGGACGAAGCGGTGCGGACGGCGCGCCTCGGGCGCGAGGTCGGACTGTCGGAATGGGTCAAACTCGAAGTGATCGGCGACGAGCAGACGCTTTTCCCGGATACCGAGCAACTGATCCAGGCGACGAAGATCCTGGTGAAGGAAGGTTTCATCGTGCTGCCGTACACCAGCGATGACCTGATCGTCGCGCGGAAGTTGATCGACGCGGGTGCGTCCGCCGTGATGCCGCTCGGCGCACCGATCGGCTCGGGCATGGGGATTCAGAATCTCGCGAATCTGCGCATCCTGCGCGAGCGGATCACGGAAGTGCCGCTGATCGTGGACGCGGGCGTGGGCACGGCTTCGGACGCGGCGATCGCGATGGAGCTGGGCGCCGACGGCGTCCTGATGAACACAGCGATCGCGGGCGCGCACGACGCTGTGTTGATGGCCGAAGCGATGCGCGCGGCCGTCAAAGCAGGAAGGAAGGCATTTCTCGCCGGTCGGATCGAGAAGAAGCTGTATGCCACCGCATCGAGTCCGCTGGCCGGTGTCGTGAAGTGAAGCTTCAGACGCTGATCCTGCTCTTCCTGGCAAACGGATTCGTCAGTTTCTATTTTTGGAGCGAATATCAGCGCGGCATGCCCGCAAGGCGCGCGCTGCCGGAGCTTCTGCTGTCCCTCATCTTCGTCAACGTGGCGCTTGCATTGGGAAAGAAATTGGGAGAGCGCAGAACCCGCCCCAGGTAATCCGATCGAAATCCCGCGTGAATTGAATTAACGAAACAGAATGTGCCACGAGATGTCCACCAGCGCGTGAATGAGCGTCCCGGGGACGAGCGAGCGCGTCTTCATCCACGCGCGCCCGTAGAATAAGCCCGCAATCGTGGCGATGGCAGCGTAGCGCCAGTTCGGGTATGGCGCATGGACGATGTGCGATAAGCCAAACAGCGCCGAAGCCACAATCAAGCCGGCCCACTCATTCTTCAGCGTGCGCGAAAGCAGATTCTGCAGGATGCCGCGGAACAGGAACTCCTCCGGCCACGCCGTGAAAAACAATATGCCAAGAGCGGAAATAGGGAAGGTGGCGATCCCGGAAAGAGGTACCGAGCGAATCCGGGGAAGCATCGGGTTAAACGCGAGAAAACCGAGCCGGAGCCCGAGCGGAATCGCAATCGCCGCAAAGACGACGAAGTGAAAGCCGAAGTTCCACGCGAAGCCGCGCCGCCATTCGACCGCGTAACCGATCCCTTCGAGCCGCCGGACGTACACGAAGGCAGCCACGCCCGTGCTGAGCGCCATCAGAATCGTGAAGACGTGAATCAGCGGCGGCGGATACGGGAACAGCCTGTACATCCAGTGAAATTCGACGGGCAGCCAAAGCGCCACGGCTGCGACGTAGTCTTCCCAGGTGCCGGGCGATTTTCCTGCGCTGCTCGCCAGCAATAGCGCGGGGATGAGCGCGTAGGCCGCACCCGCGAGCATCAGCTTCCAATCGCCGGTCACCGCAAACGAATAGACGAGCACGGCAAAAAGAGGCACGAGCGGAGCGAAGAGCGCGCCGCGTCCGCCGAGAGACCGTCGCGCGATTTCCAGCACGCGCGGCGCAGCGGAGAAGAGCTCAAACGCGAGCAACACTGCCGCCACCACAAGCGCGGCGGCGAATCGCCGCCCGCCGAATCCCAGCCAGATGCCAAGAAAAGCTGCGAGCATGACGAGCGCAGCCCATATCGTCAGAGCCGCGGGGAAGCCCATCTGCCTCGATTGAGATTCGGCTGCCATACCGCACGATTTTACCGAAGCGATGCGCCCACTCCGACAAAAACTTGATTTGGCTTGGGCGCTCGGCCATCCTGTCGCGTGCCGAAAATGACGACGGAAGCGGGCAAACAGCGGCTGGCTTACATCGACTGGATGCGTGGGCTCGCGTGCCTGATCATGTTTCAGACGCACTGCTACGATTCGTGGCTCGGCGGCGCGGCGCGGCAGACGTCATTCATTCGCTGGTCGCAGCTTGGCGGAACGCTTCCGGCTCCGCTGTTTCTCTTTCTCGCGGGAGTTTCGTGCGCGCTGCTGACGGATCGGATGCGCCGCAAGGGCGTCCCGGCGAACCAAATCGCGCGCATGACAATCCGGCGCGGCGCGGAAATTTTCGGTCTCGGCCTGCTCTTTCGCGTGCAGGAATACGTGTTCGGGCTGCCGTGGGCGCCGTGGACGGACCTGCTGCGTGTGGACGTGCTGAACGTGATCGGGCTGTCGATCGTATTCGTCGGCATGCTGTGCTGGTTTGCGCGGACGCGGACGGCGAACGCGATCTTGGCCGTCGCGGCTACGCTCGCTGTGGCAATGGCCACGCCGCCGTTGTGGACGACGTGGCGTCCGCGCTGGCTGCCGTGGTATCTCGAGTCGTATATCAACGGCGCGCACACGTACGACGTGCCGCAGCCATGGCTCTTCCCGATTTTTCCGTGGGTGGCGTTCGCGTTCGCCGGCCTCGCGGTGGGATTCATGCTGTTCAGCGACTGGTCGGCGAAGTATCCGGCGCGCGCGACAGCACTCGCGGGCGCGGCGGGGATCGCGGTCTTTTCTCTCGCGTGGGCGTTCGACGCCGCACCCAAACAACTCTACGCTGTGTACGATTACTGGCACACGAGCCCGAATTTCTTGCTCGCACGCGTAGGGATCCTAATGGTGATCACGTGGATGGCTTACGCGTGGTGCCGTTGGGGTCTGGGGCAGATTGGTTTCAGCCCGCTGATCCAGATGGGCCAGGCGTCGCTGCTGGTGTACTGGGTGCACATCGAGTTCGTCTACGGGCGATTTTCGATTTTGCCGAAGCGTGCGGAGACGATTCCGATGGCTTCACTGGGCTTGCTGATTATTTTCTCGGCGATGGTGCTGTTGGCGATGGCGCGAACGCGCACGAAGGGCCGCGGCGCTGAGATCATCGGTCGGTTGCGGGGCGCGCTACGCCATGCGGCGGGCGATTAGGGCTTTGCCGTTGGATCTGCGGACTGCGGCGCCGGAGCGGTGGCGTCACCGGGTTTCGGCGGAATCTTAAAGATGTATTCGCCCGGCCGCGCAAGGCCCATTTCCTCGCGCGCGATTTTTTCGATCGCTTGAGGGTCGGTCTTCAACGCTTTCACGTTGTCCTGCAACTGGCGGTTTTCTTCGTTGATGCGGTCGATCTCTTTCCGCACGCTGGCGGCTTCCTGCTGGGCGCGGCGCATGGCGAGGATGCCGTGCGTTCCAAAGACATCCTGGATCAGAAGCAGGGTAAACGCCGCCGCGAGGAACCAGTGCAGGCTCCGGCGCAGGAAATCGCGGAACTGTTCGGCGAAGCTCACCGGCTGATCTCTCATTGAACGATCCAAGCGCGCGCCTCCTCGGCAAGCTTTTGCGACGCCGCCGGCGTGGCCGCTTCCGTGTAAATCCGCACGACCGGCTCCGTGCCCGAAGGGCGCATCAGCAGCCACTCGCCGTCGTCAAAAGTCATTTGCAATCCGTCGATGCGGTCGACTTTTGTGACGCGGCGTCCGGCAAACTCCTTGAAATCCGCTTTCAGGCGGTCCGGCAGCTTTGCCTGAACTTCCTCCGGGAGATGCAGGTTTTCGCGTACCGGCCAGAATTCGCGGCCGACGCGTCGAAACAGGTCGCGGAGTTGATCGGCCAAGGACGCCTGGCGCGCCGCGATCATTTCGGCTACGAGCAGGCAAGCGAGAATGCCGTCCTTCTCCGGAAGATGGCCGCGGATCGTCATGCCGGCGCTTTCCTCCCCGCCGAGCGCGATCTTGTTCTCGCGCAGGAGCGGGCCTACGTACTTGAAGCCGACCGGCGTTTCATAGACCTGCGTGCCGTGAAGCTTCGCGACCGCATCGAGCAAGTGCGTGGTCGCAACGCTGCGGGATGCGCCGAGCTTGTAGCCGCGGGTCTCCAGCAGATAGTCGAACGCCAGTCCGAGGATGTGGTTCGGCGAAATGAATGAGCCGTCGCGATCGACGATGCCGAAGCGGTCGGCGTCGCCATCAGTCGCAAGACCGGCGAGGGCTTTCTTTTCCGAGACCGCCTTTTTCAGCGGCGCGAGATTCTCTTCGGCGGGATCGGGTCCGGTGCCTTCGAAAAGCACGTCTCTGTTCGCGCGAATCGATGTCACGGTGATGCCGCTGTCCGTAAGAATGCGATCGAGCCAGCCCGCGCCGCATCCGTGAACCGCGTCGCAGATGAAGCCGCCCTTGGCCTTGCTCAGCACGTCGAAGCGAATCATGCGCCGCAGTTGCTCGAAGTACGGCTCGCGCGGCTCGATCGCTTCGAAGTCGTTTTCGATCTCGTGATGCTGGGCAGCGGTGTCCTTGAGCGCAGCCGCTCGTTTTTCAATGTCCTTCGTGATTTCAGGCAGCGCGGGTCCGCCGTTTGGCCTGGAGAATTTCAGTCCGTTATACTGCGCGGGATTGTGGCTGGCGGTGATGTTGATGCCGCCATCGAGCTTGCCATGAATGATAGCGTGCGCGATCACCGGGGTTGGCGTTGCCGCCCGGCAAAGTAGAACGCGGCAGCCACGGGACCGCAGCACGGCAGCAGCGGCGAGAGCAAATTCTGGGGAGAAAAACCGGGTGTCGTACCCGACGATCAACGTCGGGGATTTCTTCTGCGCGAGCACGTATCCGGCGATCGCATCGGCGGCGCGACGCACGCCTGCGAAGGTGAAGTCCGCGGCGATGATGCCTCGCCAGCCGGAAGTGCCGAAGTGGATCGCTTGGCTTGTCACGGACGGGTATTGTATCTTGTCGCGCAAGCCGCAAGTATCAGGGAATCGCGCAACGGCGAGTCTCAAGAGTAAAGGCGGAATGGCGGACCATATCATCGTGCTGGTCACCTGTGGGTCGGCGAAAGAGGCGCGGACGATCGGCCGCGCGTTGGTTGAGGGCAGGCTCGCGGCCTGCGCGAACATCCTCGTGTCCCCGGTGCGATCAATTTACCGTTGGAAGGGCAAGGTTGAGTCGGCAAAGGAGTTCCTGGTCGTGTTGAAGACTTCGCGCGGCCGGTTTGGGGCTCTCGAGCGCGCGGTCCGGCGGCTTCACAGCTACGAAGTTCCTGAGATCATCGCGCTGCCGATCGCGAAGGGATCGCACGAGTACCTCCGCTGGATTTCCGACTCGCTTCGGCCCGCGAAGTAGCAAAACGAAACGTTGTTTTGAGTTGGAGAGCGGGCTTGAGGCGCGCGTCCGATTGGAGTACAAGGGACAGATCGTGAAAGTTGATACAGCTCGCCGCAGATTTTCCCGGCGGCTCCGGTGCGGAGTGGCGCTGGCAGCGGTGCTGTTTTGTGCCGCCGCCAGCCACGCGCAGACGAACACTCCTCCACCACCGGCCACGCAGGATCAACCGGCCCCTGCCGACAAGCCTGACAAGAAAGATCACAAGTCATCTGAGCCACTTACGACGAAGCTGAAGATTCATGTGACCACGGACACCGATAAGCCGATCTCCAATGCAAGCGTCTATGTCCGCTTCAACACGTCGGGCGGATTGTTGCACCACGACAAGCTCGCCGAGATGAACTTCAAGACCAATCAAGATGGATCGGTGAAGGTGCCGGAGATTCCGCAAGGCAAGATCCTCATTCAAGTTATCGCGCCAGGCTGGCATACGTATGGCGAATGGTACGACGTTGAGAAGGACGAAGAGTCGATCACCATCAAGCTTGCGCCGCCGCCCCACTGGTACTAGCAACGTTCAGCGCGAAACTCTTTTTCTATTTCGGGACTTTTCGATACGAAATTTCCCGTATCCGGGAAAAATTCCAGCGCAGCGAAAAGCCGGCCAGCGAGAAAATCTTCCCAAGGCGTTTCGTCTGCACAGAACTTGTGCAAAGAGGAGTAAGCCCCGTGCTGGCGCGGAGTTTCGATTCACGAGCGCGCCTTTTCCACACGGTTTTCAACAGAACTGTTGAAAACTTTCACACGCCATTCATAATTTGAAAGTTTCGCCGTAGGAAATGGCGAGAGAATTGCTTCCGCGCGCGAATCATTTGCTTTCGATTCATCTGACGACCGCCGCAATTTCTTTCTTCCGTGCGAATCATCGCCGCTACCAAACGAAAACCGAATTTTTGCGCCGCGTGATAGCATTCTTACCTGCCTGAAGGCACGGCACTTCCAGGTGCGAATGAAGGAACTGATTCTCAACGCGGATGATTTCGGCTACACGCGGGGCGTCAACGAGGGAATTATTCGCGCTCACCGCGATGGAATTCTGACGAGCGCCACGTTGATGGCCAATGGTCCGGCGTTCAATGACGCGATGGAGCGCGCCAAATCGAATCCGAAACTGGGAATTGGCTGCCACCTCGTTCTCACGGGAGGATTTGCGGTTGCGCCGCCGCAGGAAATTCCGTCACTGGTTGGCCGTGACGGCCGCTTGCCCAAGTCGCTCGGCGCCCTGGTGGCCCGCGTAAGCTCCGGACGAATCCCATCGAGAGAGATCGAGAGGGAACTGCGCGCGCAGATCGAAAAAATTCGCCGCACCGGAATCGAACTCACTCACGTGGATACTCACAAGCACACTCACGTTCACCCGCGCGTGATGCACGCCGTCGGGCGCGTGGCGCGTGAATTTGGAATCACTCGCGTGCGCAACCCCATCGAGAATCTAGGAGATTCATGGAGGACGGCTCGCAGCGAGCGCGCGGGCCTGGTCCAAAACATGGCGGCGTCGGCAGCCGTGTGCGCCGTCGGGTCATGGTTCAAATCGATCGCGCAAAGTTACGGCTTGCGCTCGCCGGATCATTTCCTGGGATTGGCGGTGACTGGACACGTAAGCGCGGCGGCATTGTGCCGATTGATTGACACACTCCCTGAAGGGCGGACGGAAATCATGGTCCATCCCGGGATTTGCGACGCGGATCTGGCCCGCACCGGCTCGCGATTGCAACAGCAGCGCCAGATGGAAATGGACGCTCTGCTGTCGCCGGAGGCCAGACGTGCAGTTCAGGAACATGACATTCGGCTGATCAGCTACCGGGAGTTAAACTAGTGGTGCCAGTACGGGCCAAGCAAGCGCGCGTTCGCGCGAATCTGACTCAGGGCGGCGCTATCCAGCCCGCAAGCCGCTCTCAAAACGGGGGAACGATGAAGGGTATGCGACAGCTGGGGCTTACGCTGTGTTTGCTGTTGGTTACGGCCGCGTCGGCCACGGCACAGATGGGAATGGGCATGCGGCAGGCGCCGATGCCACGCGGCATCTTCAATGCCGTGGTCGGCTCGGGTGGCGAGTATGAGATCACCACCGCCGACGGCCGCATGACGAAGATCGGGTACGCGATCGTCGGCAAGGAAACCGTAAACGGCAAAGACGCCTATTGGATGGAGTGGACCACGTCGGGCATGGGCAATGGCGAAATGGTGATGAAGGTCTTGATTGCACTCGACGGCTCGAACACTGCTACATCGCGCGTCATCATGCAGATGCCGGGGCGTCCCCCGATGGAAATGCCCAGCCAGATGAACCGCATGAATAGCCAGGCGCAACCCGCGGACATTCGCAGCACGGCCGATGATGTCGGCAGCGAGTCCGTCACCGTCCCGGCGGGCACTTTTGCCTGCGAGCACTATCGGATGAAAGATGGATCGGGCGACACGTGGGTGAGTTCCAAGGTCAGTCCCCTTGGCGTGGTGAAGCACCAGGGCAAAGACTCCACGATGGTACTGACCAAGGTGCTCACGGACGCGAAGGACAAGATCATCGGTATCCCGCAGCCGTTCAACCCAATGATGATGCAGCAACCGCCTCAGCAGTAGTTGATCTACTCAAGGTCCGGCGGAGTGACTCTGGCGATCCAGGAGTCATAGTCCGAGGTGTAGCCTGCTCGCTCTTGCAGCGTGCGAATGCGGCGCTCGATTGCCGCGACTTCGCTCTGCGAGAGCGCGGGCAAGGTCTTGAGCTTTTCCTGAACCGCTCGCGCATTCCCGGCCGCCCGAGCCTCAGCCGCCGCGTGCAACGCCGCGGAGCTTCCACCGCCATCCCCGATCCCCATGTAGTCCGCAATCAGGCGGTTCGTCACTTCCTGGCTGTGCATAAGCGAAACGCGAATGTTGCCTTGGCCCGTGACGACGTTTCCGACGCCAAACACGCGCTCGGAGCCGGCGTACCGCGGCAGATCGTCATCCGAGAATGTGTAGTATTCGCCCTTCATCGACACCCCGGGAAGAATCTCTGGCACCGAGCCAATCGACGAAATCACCAGCGGCGCTCGCAGCTCGTGCTCCGATCCGGGAATCGGCTCCGCTTTCCGCCCTTCGATCTTGGTTTCGGCGACCTTCAAGCCGACAACTCGCCCGTTTTCGACGACCAAGCCGGTAGTCAACCTGCGATCCTGCACGCGAAACAGGTATCTGTCGCGCGCAAGGCGCAACATCTTTTGGCGAACTTGTTCGGTCTTTGCGATCTGCTCCGGTGTGGCGCCGTCCGGAGGCTGCGCAAGCGGCATGTCCTGCTCGCGGCGGCGGTAAATCAGGAGGCAGCCCTTGATGCCCAGATCCTCCGGCTTGATGCCGTGCGCTTTGCACGCGGCCGGGATGCCTTTCTCCAATTGGTGCATGTCGACCGGAATGCCGCGCGCTTTCATGGCGCGCTCGTAGTTCTCGATCTGCAGCACCTTCACCACGTCGATCGAGGCTAAGCCGCCGCCCACGACCAGCGCTTCATCCGGCGTTTCGTAGCGCGGCCCGTCATAAGTCTTTTCATTCTTGTGGTTGTACCAGTAGATGAACGGATTCTGGTAGACCAAGCCCTTGTCGATAAATTTCTCGGCGCCGGGCACGCCCAAATCCCTGTCGCGCCAGGCACCGTTCGCCAGGATTACCGCTGAAAAACCCCAATTGTTGCAGAGATCCTGAAACTCGATGTCGCGGCCGAGCTTGGTCGAGGGGATGAAGTGGACTCCCGGCTTTCTCAGCCGCGCGTCGATGCGGTCGTATTCCTGTTTGCGTTGCTCGGCGTGCCAGCGCGGCAGGCCGTCCTCGATTTTTCCGTAGGGGCGCTTGTTCTGCTCGATAACGGCGACATGGATTCCGTGGTCCGCCAATATTTCCGCCGCCACAGAGCCGGAGACGGCTCCGCCGACGACCGCGACGAAGTATTGCCCGCTGTTAGACATTCACACCCAATCCGAGGCCGTTCACGCGCCCCTTCCCGAGCGGTGGATTGTACACCGGCCTTCGATTTTCCGGGCGGTCTAGTGCCGGCCGCCCCAATTTGATATATTCCCGCAACTCGGGAATTTACGAGAGTGCGGCGAGGCTTGGCGCGCGTTGGGCGCGAGGCCATCGAAGGAGGCACCAGCAATGCACGTAGGCTACGGAGCGGGTTTTCAACATCTGAGCGGTTGTTCCGATCGACAGTTCATGCGCGAGGAGCTCGGAAACTGCGAGCGGGCGGAGTCGCTCGGATTCGAATCCGTGTGGGTCACCGAACATCACTTTGACAACTACTCCATCAGCCCGGATCCCTGCCAGGTACTCTCCTACATCGCCGGTAAGACCAAGCATATCAAGCTCGGCTCGATGGTAATCGTGGTGCCGTGGCACGACCCGATTCGCCTGGCGGAGCAGATTTCGCTGCTCGATCACGTTTCCGATGGGCGCTACATCCTCGGGTTCGGACGCGGCCTGGCGCGCCGCGAGTTTGAGGGGTTGCGGATTGACCAGAACGAGGGCCGGCAGCGTTTCGATGAATTCGCACAGCTTGTGCTGGAAGCACTAGAGACGGGCGTCATGGAAGGCGGAGCGACAGTGAAGCAGCCGCGCCGCGAGATTCGCCCGCGCCCATTCAAGTCGTTCAAGGGCCGCTCGTTTGCTGCCGCCGCTTCGGCGGATTCAGTGCCGGTGGTGGCCAAGCTCGGCTTGGGCATGCTCGTGATTATTCAGAAGTCTTGGAAGCTCGTGACGGCGGACTTCGAGCGGTATCACCAGCTCTGGCAAGAGTTTCATCCGAAGGAAGCTCCGCCGAAGCCGTTCTGCTCGGGTTTTTGTTTCGTCGACGAGAGCAGAGACCGCGCGGAGGAATTGGCGCGCAAATATCTCGCCGCGAATTATCGCGAGGCGCTCGATCACTACGAGATGTTGGGAAAGCACTTCGACACGACCAAGGGCTATGAGCGGTACGCCGATATGAGCAAGTACCTCAATGAGATCGGGCAGGACAAGGCGGTCGAGGACTACATTCAGCTAATGGCGTGGGGAACTCCTCAGCAGGTCCTTGAGAAGTTCGCCGGATATAAGAAGCTGATAGACATGCAGGGGATCATGCCGAATCTGAATTTCGGCGGGATGCCGAATGACGAGGTCCAGCGGAACATCGCTTGCTTCGTGAAGCACTGCCTGCCGGAGCTGAAGAGTTGGCCTTCGGCGACGCTTGAGGAACCAAAGGAACTGGCGCTCACCGAGGCCTAGTCCGGCTCGACGTAGCCGAGCCTCAATCTCAACAAATGATCGGCGACGGGGCGATTCATCGGATCGCCCTTTTTTTACGCCACCAGGTTCTCAGGGGGTTACGGCTTGAAATACATCACGGCGAGCGGCGGCAGGCGCAACTTGATCGAATAAGGTCGGTCGTTCCACGGGATCGGCTCGGCTTGGACGCCGCCTGCATTTCCAAGGTCCGTTCCTTCGTAATATTTCGAGTCCGTGTTCAGGATTTCACGGTAGAACCCGGGACGCGGCACGCCGACGCGATAGCTTTCGCGGACCACCGGCGTGAAATTGCACGCTACCACGATAAGATCCTCAGTGTCCCTGGCACGCCGCAGGAATGTGACCACGCTCGCCGCGGCGTCATTCGCTTCCAGCCACTCGAAGCCCGACCATTCGAAATCGACCTCGTGAAATGCGTGCTCGCCCACATGCAGGCGGTTTAAGTCTCCAACAAGGCGCTGAATGCCCTGGTGCGGCGGCGACTGCTCAAGGGGCCATTCCACCGAGCCGCCTTCCCAGAATTCATTCCGCTGGCCAAGCTCGCCGCCCATGAAAAGCAGCTTCTTTCCCGGATGCGCGTAGAAATACGCCAACAGCAGGCGCAGGTTGGCGAATTTTTGCCAGTCGTCGCCCGGCATTTTTTCGAGCAGGGAGCGCTTCCCGTGAACGACCTCGTCGTGCGAGAGCGGCAGGACGAAATTTTCGTGAAACGCGTAGAGCATCGAAAACGTCAGCTCGTTGTGATGGTGCTGGCGGTAAATCGGATCGAGCTCCATGTAGCGCAGCGTGTCGTTCATCCAGCCCATGTTCCATTTCAAGTCGAATCCCAGCCCGCCGACGTACGTGGGCCGCGATACCGCAGGCCAGGAAGTGGATTCTTCCGCGATCATCAGCGCGCCGGGATGCCGTTGGTGGAGCACTTCGTTTAACCGTCTCAGGAAGGCAATCGCCTCGAGATTTTCGCGCCCGCCGAACTCGTTGGGAATCCATTCGCCGGGCTTGCGCGAATAGTCCAGATAGAGCATCGACGCTACCGCATCCACGCGCAGGCCGTCGATGTGATACTTGTCGATCCAGAACAGCGCATTCGACAGCAGAAAATTCTGCACTTCGTTCCGGCCGTAATTGAAGACGAGCGTGCCCCAATCGGGATGCGCGCCGCGGCGCGGGTCCTCGTGCTCGTAGAGGTGGGTGCCGTCGAAAAACGCCAGGCCGTGGCGCGTCGCGCGGGAAGTGCCCGGGCGTCCAATCGAGAATCACGCCGAGGCCTTCCGCATGGCATCGATCGACGAAATACATGAAATCGGCGGGCGTGCCGAATCGGCTCGTCACGGCGTAGTAGCCGACGGTTTGATAGCCCCAGGAAGCATCGAAGGGATGCTCCATAATGGGCAGCAATTCGATGTGCGTGAAGCCGAGCCGCTTGGCGTACGGGATCGAGCTCGTCGGCCAGCTCGCGATACGTCAGCCAGCGGTCACCCTCATCCGTCCTACGCCGCCAGGAGCCGGCGTGAACTTCGTAAATGGACATTGGAGCGTGCAGCCAGTCGCGCGAGGCGCGCGCTTCGAGCCACGCGGCATCGTTCCACTTGTAGCCGTCGATATTGCACACAACCGACGCCGTCTTTGGGCGCAACTCCGCCGCGAAACCGTAGGGGTCGGATTTCAATCCGAGATAGCTCCCCACGCGAGACGCGATTTCGAATTTGTAGAGGAATCCTTCGCCGAGCCCGGGCACGAAAATTTCCCATATGCCGCTGGCTCCGCGAGTGCGCATCGCGAACGTCCGCCCATCCCAGGAATTGAAGTCGCCAACCACGCTCACGCGCTTCGCGTTGGGCGCCCAAACGCCGAAATGAACACCCCGCACGCCGGCCACTTCGCGAACGTGCGCTCCCAATTTCTCGTATTTCAGGTAGTGCGTGCCCTCGCCCGATAGGTACAGATCGTAGTCGGTGAGCACCGGCGGGAACGCGTAGGGATCGTATGTCACGATCTCATCAGTGCCGGCCGATCGGAATCGTAGGCGGTAAGCCGCCGGATCAACCGGCTGGCCCGGGTGCAAGCCCGGCGCGTCAGAGGGAATGATGGCCTCGAATAGCCCGTCCGGATGAATTTGAGTTGCGGGATAGGCCGTCTTCGCCGCGCCCCAGAGAACGCTCACCTCTTGGGTGTTTGGACGAAAGGCTCGGATCTTCAGTGAGGGGTGGCCGTCGGGCTCGGTCCAGTGCGGGCCTAAAATTCGAAATGGGTCTTCGTGCTCCGCCCGAACGATTAGTTCTGCTTCCTTCTGGAAGCTGCTCTTGTGCTCCGCGATTCCCGTTGCTGGTTTTTTGGTCTTGTTCACGTGCGCACGCGGCAGCCACTCATTCGTCGCAATAGTATTCTACTCGGAAACGCGCCGATGTGTCCTTCGGTGTGCGAGCGGCGCGCTCTCAAATATCGCGAGCCTGCTATTACCAGTGAACTGCAGAGTTTATGTTGGCGAGATACCAAACTTCGGTCGCAACGGATGTGCCAGCTTGGTACCAACGTACCATTGTGAACCACCACCTCGGTCGTTATACATAAGTGCGGGGTGCTGTTTCGCAATACCGCGTCTATTGCGAAGGGTGAGGTGTCTTCCAGCTCATGGCGAGCCGAACAGCTTCGCTTCGTCCCAAGTCGAAACGCTCTTCGCGACCCAACCACGCGGAGGGCAAGCCCGGACCGCAATTGCAGCCTCCTTCAGCGGAGCCGAGCGGCGTCACCCCCCCCGGTGACGCGCACTTCGAGCTGTTGTTTTCCAAAAATCCGCACGCCATGTATGTCTGCGACCAGGAGACTTTGAAGTTCCTCGAAGTCAACACCGCTGCACTCAAGCAGTATGGTTATTCGCGCGAAGAATTCCTCGGCATGGAGGCCAGGCAGATTCGACCGCCCGATGAGGTTCCTCGTCTGCTGGAAATGGTCCGGAAAGACGAAAAACCTCTCAAATTCCTCGGTCGCTGGCGGCACCGCAGGAAAAACGGGGAAATCTTCGATGTCGAAGTGACCACGCAAGGTATTTCGTATATGGGCCGCACTGCGGTGCTGGTGGTCGCGCAGGATATCAGCGCGCGCTGCGCCGCGGAGCAGAAGGTGGCCGAGCACACGGCCTACGTGCAGGCGCTGACCGAAAACAATCCGCTCGCGATCGTCGCACTCGATACGCACCGCCGGGTCCAGATGTGCAATCCCGCATTCGAGCGATTGTTCGGCTATTCACTCGTGGAGCTTCGCGGAGCGGTGCTCGAGTCGCTGCTCGCGCCGCCCGGCAAGAAGGACGAGATGATCGGGCTAATCGCAAATACGACGGCTGGCGAGATTGTTCGCGCCACGGTGAAACGGCGGCGCAAGGATGGCTCTTTGGTCGATGTTCGAGTTATCGGCGTTCCGCTGATGGTCGATGGTAAGCGAAACGGCAGCTTCGGCATGTACGAGGACATCACGGACCGCAGCCGGGCCGAGCACGCTCAGCGTCGCGCCGAGGAAAGATATCAACGGATTTTTGAAAGCGCCGTCGAGGGGTTCTTCGAATCGACGCCGGACGGCCGCTTCGTCACCGTAAATCCCGCAATGGCCCGCATCGCAGGATACTCCTCACCCGAGGAAATGATTCGCGAGGTGCGCGACATCGGTAAACAGCTCTACGCGAATCCGCAGGACAGGGTCAGACTGATACAGGAGCTTGAACGGCGTGGCACTCTTGAAGGATTTGAATGCCTCATGCCGCGAAAAGACGGCAGCAAAATCTGGATTTCGCTCAATGTCCGCGCCGTCCGCGACGCAAGCGGCAAGACTATCAGCCATGACGGCACGGCGGAAGACGTCACGCAGCGCAAACACTCCGAACTCGAGCGCCAGGTCACGACCGAAATCACTAACGCCGTCAGCGTCACGGACAATCTGGACGACTTGCTGCGGCTCATTCACTTGGCCCTCGGAAAAGTGCTCGACGCGAAGAATTGCTTCGTCGCGCTGCATGAGCCTTCCACCGGACTGTTCCACTTCCCCTTCTTCGCCGATGAATTCGATGCGGCGCCATCCCCTCAAAAGCTGGAGCGCACGTGCACTGCGTACGTTTTTCAGCAGGGCCGGGCGATGCTGATTTCTCAGAAACAATTCGATCGCTTGGCTAGCCAGGGCGAAGTCGAATTGATGGGCACGCAGTCTCCGTCGTGGCTGGGGGTTCCGTTGCGAACTCCCTCGCAGACTATTGGCGTTCTCGTCGTTCAGAATTATGAACGGGAGAACGTCTATACCGAGCGCGACCTAGAGTTCCTCGCGTCCGTCGGCGGCCAGATCGCGCTGGCGATCGAGCGAAAACGCTCGGAGGAACGAGTCCGTGAAAGCGAAGCGCGGTTGCGCGTTTTGGTCGAGCAGTTGCCCGCCGTGCTGTGGACGGTCGATAAGAATCTTCGGCTCACTTCCGCGTTGGGCGCCGGACTCGCGCGGCTGGGTCTCAAGCCCAACCAGATCGTCGGGATGCTGCTAACCGACTACTTTGAAACCGCCGACCAGACCTTTGCACCGATTGCGGCTCACCGCCGCGCGGTCGGCGGCGAACCCGTCACGTTTCCCGTGGAGTGGAAAGAGGGATCGTATGCGTGCCACGTCGAGCCTTTGCGAGACGCCGCGGGCCGCGTGCAGGGCGCGATTTGCATGGCGCTCGATGTCACCGACCGCAAGAAGCTCGAAGAGCAATTCCGCCAGGCTCAGAAAATGGAGGCCGTTGGCCGCCTGGCCGGCGGTATCGCGCACGATTTCAATAACCTGCTGATGGTGATACAGGGTTATGCCGACCTGCTCGCCGACCGGCTTCCCGCAGGCGATTCGCTCCGGCGCAACGCGGAGCAGATTCAAATCGCCGCCCAGCGGGCTGCGGCGCTGACGCAACAACTGCTCGCCTTCAGCCGCAAGCAAATCCTCGCGCCGAAGGTGCTCAACGTTCAGAGCGTCGTCTCAGACATGGAGAAAATGCTGCGCCGCGTGATCGGCGAGGATATTCAACTCGAGACGTCCTCCGCGCCCGATCTCTGGCTCGTGAAAGCCGACCGCAGTCAAATCGAACAGGTGGTCATGAATCTCGCGGTCAACGCGCGCGACGCAATGCCGCACGGCGGCCGCCTCATGATCGAAACCGCCAATGTGGAATTCGACGGAACCTCCACCCAGACCCCCAACGTGGTCGCGCCCGGCAAGTACGTGATGCTCGCGGTCACCGACAACGGCTGCGGCATGGACGCCAAGATCCAGGCGCACATCTTCGAGCCGTTCTTCACTACCAAGGAAAAGGGGAAGGGAACGGGCCTCGGTCTTGCGACTGTCTACGGCGTCGTCAAGCAGAGCGGCGGCTACGTCTGGGTGTACAGCGAGCCCTGCCACGGGACGACATTTAAAATCTATCTCCCTCGCATCGAGGCGGACGTCGCCGCGGGCGGGCGCGATCGCAACGCGGGCGCTCCGGCTTTGCCGCGCGGCACGGAGGTCGTTCTTCTCGCGGAGGATGAGCCCGGAGTCCGCGATCTCGCGCGCGAATACCTGGAAATGTGCGGCTATACGGTTCTGGTCGCGGAGAGCGGCCACACGGCTCTGGAATTGGCTGGCATGCACGTGGGTCCGATACACTTGCTGATTACCGACGTGGTGATGCCGGGGATTGGCGGTCGCGAGCTGGCCGAACGCGTTTCTGCCACGCGCCCGGGGATCAAGGTCCTCTACATGTCGGGCTACACGGACCAGGCGATCGTCCATCAGGGCGTCCTTCAAACCGATGCGGTCCTTCTGCAAAAGCCCTTCACGCTCGCGACGCTTGCGTCAAAGCTGCGCGAAGTCCTCGAGCTTGAGTCCGTTCGCTAGCCGGTTCGTCCACCCCGCCGAACGTTCTTTACCTCATCGAGCGTGCTCCCAACTGAAACACCTGCCCGCATTCGAAACACTTCCTACCGCTTGGTCCTCCGATTCCTCCATTCACCATCGCGTTCTCGAACGTAGCGAAATGTCTTAGTTCGAGGCAGTTGCGAGGGCGACCGGATACAGCTCCGCTCAGCTTCAGCATTGGCCGCGCACGTGCCTTTTCTTGGGTGACTCGGCTGGGGGAATTGGCCGGCCGAAGACCAAGGGCCAAAGGGGAAACCGCGATGGAAGTGACTCCGATTCGAATGACTTTTCACAGCGAAATCAGCGAAGAATGCATTGGCGAGCGTCAGCTCTGGACGGCAGTTCTCACGTTCGCCATTCAAGAATGGCGCGGCGGCAATCTTCGCCAGCGGCGCGAAGCTCAGAAGTTCCTTTTCGAGGATGCTGCGAACTTCAGTCGCGTATGCGCCGGTGCCGGACTCGACCCGGATAGCTTGCGCAGCAAGCTTTTGAAGATTGGCCACAAGATCGCGATGGAAGGTTCGTTCGTCCAGCCGCTTGCGGCATAGATTCTTGGCGGGCGCTGGCTTTTTGCTCGTCGTGCATCCGCATCGAATCTCACGCGCGGCATTTGGACGCGCGAGCTTGCGGCCACGAGGGCGAGCCTGATACAGATCGGCGTCCATCCGCGCCAAGAATCCAACTCCTCCGCGCCCGGATGTCGTAGAATTCCTTCGCGAAACCCTTCGCGCAAGGTTGATGCCTCTCTCATCGAACGCAACCTTTTCCCCTGAAAAACGGCTGCTCGTATGCTGCGCGCGAACACGGATGGCGCCGTCCATCGTGGAAGAAATTCGCGCGCTGGTAGCCGGTCCGCTCGACTGGGACCTTCTCTTTGACGATGCGGCTGAGAACTCCGTAACGCCTCTGCTCGGCCGCCAGCTTCCCGCCGCGGCGGGAGATATCGTTCCGCCCGCACAACTCGCCCGGCTCAAGCAGGTCACGCGCGCGAACGCCGTGCGAAGCCTCGTCCTAACCGCCGAACTTCTCACCGTAATGAACTTGTTTCGCGACGCCGGCGTGCAGGCGATTCCGTACAAAGGGCCGGTCCTTGCCGCGCAGGCTTACGGAGATGTCGCGCTCCGCGAATTCGAAGACCTCGACATCATCCTGCGCCAGCGTGACATGGCGAAAGCGAACGACGTAATCCTGAGCCTCGGCTATCGCGCGAGATTCCCCTGGAACTTTTCGCGCGAGCGCGCGTCCCCCATACCCGGCGAATATAACTATCGCGACGAACCGCGCCGCATGATGATCGAACTGCACACGGAACACACGCTCCGCCATTTTCCGGTTCCGGCAAATCTCGACGACCTCTCGCAACGCCTCGTTCCGGTCTCGCTCAGCGGACACGAAGTGCGGACGTTTGCTCCCGAGGATGGCCTTCCGATTCTCTGCATTCACGGCGCGAAGGACTTCTGGGAGAGAATTTCATGGGTCGCTGATATTGCCGAACTCATTCAGGCGTCGCCGCAACTCGATTGGGATCAGGTTTTCCTCCGCGCCGAGTTCATGGGCGCGGGCCGGATGCTGAATCTGGGACTGGCTCTTGCTGTCGGGCTCATGGACGCAGATCTTCCCGCAAAAATCCTCACCCGCGTGGCGAGCGACCGCGTGGCGACTTCCGTCGCCGCCGAAATGGAGCGCAGGCTTTTGAGCCGCGCGTTGCCAGCGCTCGACGCGGCCGGCCGTTTTCGGTTTCGCCGACGCACCGTCGCAGGAATCCTTGCGGGATGGCGCTACGCGCTTCGCCTGGCCGCCGCTCCCGCCGAGGAGGACTGGCAGAGCATGCGTTTGCCCGGCCCGCTCACGCCGCTATATGTCGCGCTGCGGCCGTTTCGCCTGCTGCGCAAATACGGCGCGTCCGAATCCCGCACTCCGCGTGGATCAATCTGACACGGCCGCGCATCGAAGAGGAGGACTCGAATATGGAACTTGGACTCAAGGGCAAGGTCGCGCTCGTCACCGGCTCGAGCATGGGGATCGGCCGCTCAATTGCGGTGGCGCTCGCGCGCGAAGGCGTCCAGGTGGCGATCAACAGCCGCCATGCGAATGAACTGGAGTCGGCTGCCGCCGAAATCCGCGCCGCGGGCGAGACCGTTCATCCCGTCGTCGCCGATGTTACCGCGGCCGAGGATGTGAAGCGAATGGTCGACGAGACTGTGCGGCGTTTCGGCACGATCCATATTCTCGTCAACAACGCCGGTGGCGCAGGCCGCTTCGGTTCGTTCGACGATCTCACCGATGACGAATGGCTTGGCGCGTTCAATCTGAATGTCCTCTCGGCCGTTCGCGCCACGCGCGCCGCGCTGCCTCACATGCAAAAGCAGAAGTGGGGCCGCATCATCAACATTTCCTCGGAATCCGGCGTCCAGCCCGACCCCATGATGCCGCATTACAACGCATCCAAATCCGCTCTCAATAGCCTGACGAAAAGCCTCTCGAAGGCATACGGCAAGGACGGCATCCTCGTGAACACCGTCTCACCCGCCTTTATTCGCACGCCGCTTCTCGACGGCCTGCTCGAGCGGGAAGCGCGCTCAAGAGGCATCACGGTGGATCAAGCTGAGAAAGTTTTGCTGCGCGAGTTCCGCCCGAATATTCTGCTCGGCCGAGCGGGCCGGTCGGACGAAACCGCCGGAATCGTCGTGTTCCTTGCCTCCGAGCAGGCGTCGTTCATCACCGGCTCGAACTATCGCGTGGACGGCGGCTCGGTCGCAAGCCTCTGACCGTGGATCGTGTTTTCGAGTTTGCTTTTCTCTGCGCGCTCTGGGTCTCCGCGGTGAATGCGCAGTAACAACCAGCAACTTGAAATAGGAAACCTCGCCCCAGCGGCCCTTCGTAGGGTAAAATCGCCGCCAGAAAATGTAAGTCCGAGGGAGATCATGAGCCTAACCGCGAAACCGACCGCAGCCACGCAGGAAGGGAAGCGCACTGGGAATCCTCTCAAGGAACTGATCGCCTACGGCCAGTCCGTATGGCTCGACTACATTCGCCGCGACCTGATGACGACGGGCGAGCTTGCCCGCCTGATTGAAGACGACGGTCTCCGCGGCATGACCTCCAACCCCACGATCTTCGAGAAAGCCATCGCGGGTAGCGCGGACTACACGCAGCCGCTTGCAGAGCTTGCCAAGCGCAAGGATCTCGACGCCAAGGGAATCTACGAGCAACTCGCTATTCGCGATATTCAGGACGCAGCCGACGCGCTGCGCCGCGTTTACGATCAGACGAAGCGCCGCGACGGCTATGTCAGCCTCGAAGTCTCGCCTCACCTCGCGCACAAAACGCAGGAGACGATCGACGAAGCGAAACGCCTCTGGAAAGCCGTCGCGCGCGACAACGTGATGATCAAAATTCCCGGCACTCCCGAAGGCCTTCCCGCAATTCGCGAAGCCATCGGCGGCGGCATCAATGTGAACGTGACGCTGCTTTTCGCGCAGGATGTGTATGAGCGCGTCGCTGAGGCCTTCATCGCAGGCCTTGAGGACCTCGCCAAGCGCGGCGGTGACGTGAGCCGCGTCGCGAGCGTCGCCAGTTTCTTCGTCAGCCGCATCGACACGCTCATCGACGGCAAACTCGCCGATTCGATCAAGAATCCGCAGTCCGGATCGGACGTGGCGCTGTTGCGCGGGCTGCAGGGCAAGGTCGCGATCGCCAACGCCAAGCTCACGTATCAAAAGTACAAGGAAATTTTCAGCGGGTCTCGTTGGCAGGCGCTCGCGTCGCGCGGCGCCACCACGCAGCGCGTCCTCTGGGCCAGCACCGGCACGAAGAATCCCGCCTATAGCGACATCTTGTACGTCGAAGAGCTGATCGGCGCGGATACGGTCGATACGATTCCTCCGGCTACGTATGACGCGTTTCGCGATCACGGCAAGCCGCGCGCCAGCCTCGAAGAAGACATCGAAGGCGCGCGCAAGACGATGCTCGATCTCCCGCGCGCTGGAATTTCGATGAAGGCAGTCACGGATCAGCTCACTGAAGACGGAGTCAAGCTGTTCGCCGACGCGTTCGATAAGCTCCTCGCCGCCGTCGACAAGCAGGCGAAAGCCTCCGCAGCCCGATGAGCGATCACTTGCCTGCGGCTCTCGCGCAAGCCGTCCAGGCGACGCTTGCCGATTGGAAGGCCCATAACAAAGTCCAGCGCCTCTGGGCGCACGACGCTTCGCTCTGGAGCAACACCGACGAAAGCAAATGGCTCGGCTGGCTCGGCATTGTCGAAGAACAGATTGCGGCTCGCCAGCGCTTCCAGCAGATCGCCGATGATATCCGCTCCGCGGGATTCAAGCAGGCGGTGCTCCTCGGAATGGGCGGGTCGAGCCTGTGCGTCGAAGTTCTGAAACTCACCTTCGGCAACGTTTCCGGCTGTCCCGAATTTCTGGTTCTCGATTCGACCGATCCCGCGCAAATCAAGGCTCTCGACGCCAAACTCGATCTCGCCAAAACGATTTTCATCGTTTCGAGCAAGTCAGGCAGCACGCTTGAGCCGAATATTTTTCAGCAATACTTTTTCGACCGCGTGAAGCAGACCGTGGGCGCGGCGGAAACCGGGAAGCGCTTCATCGCCATCACCGATCCCGGTTCGCACATGCAGAAAGTCGCGGAGGCTGCCGGCTTCCGCCACATCTTTTTCGGATTGTCTACTATCGGCGGTCGCTACTCGGCGCTCTCGAATTTCGGCATGATTCCCGGCGCAATTCAGGGGCTCGACATCGCGAAATTTCTCGATCGCACGCAGAAGATGGTCCGCGCGTGCGCCGCCTCCGTGCCTGCGGACCAGAATCCGGGCGTCGTGCTCGGCGCGACCCTCGGGACTCTCGCGAAGGGCGGGCGCGACAAGCTCACGATCTTCACCTCCCCCGGCATATCGGATTTGGGCGCCTGGCTCGAGCAACTGATCGCCGAATCGACGGGCAAGGAAGGCCACGGAATCATTCCCGTGGATCGCGAGCGGATCGGCTCGCCTGATGTGTACGGCAACGATCGCGTCTTCGCGTATCTGCGCTTGGAATCCGCACCCGATGCGAAGCAGGACGCAGGCATCGCGGCGCTCGAGAAGGCCGGCCAGCCCGTGATTCACATCGCGGTGCCGGAAATCTACGATCTCGGCCAGGAATTTTTCCGTTGGGAAATCGCGACGGCGGTCGCCGGTTCCGTCATCGGCATCAACGCGTTCAACCAGCCTGACGTCGAAGCCAGCAAGATCGAAACGCGCAAACTAACCGATCAGTACGAGAAATCAGGATCGCTTCCACCCGAGTCTCCGTTCTTTTCCGAGGGCGGCGTCAAGCTCTTTACTGACGAAAAGAACGCAGCAGATTTGAAGCAAGCGGCGGCCAGCGACGCGACGCTCGTCGGCTACCTTCGCGCGCACCTCGCTCGCCTGCATGCCGGGGATTATTTCGCCGTGCTCGGTTACATCCATATGAACGACGCGCACGAATCGCAGCTGCAATCGATTCGCCACGCCGTTCGCGACAAGAAGCGTGTCGCCACCGTCCTGGGCTTTGGCCCGCGCTTTCTACACTCCACCGGCCAAGCCTATAAGGGCGGCCCGAATTCTGGCGTCTTCTTGCAGATCACCTGCGACGACGCGGCCGACCTGCCCGTGCCCGGCCAGAAATACACGTTCGGCATCGTGAAAGCGGCCCAGGCCCGCGGCGATTTTCAGGTCCTCGCGGACCGCAACCGCCGCGCCCTGCGCGTCCATCTCGCCGACGTCGCCGCGGGCCTCGCCAAGCTCCAGCAGTCAATCCAGCAAGCCCTGTCCTAAGCACATCTCCGGGGCAATGCCATGCCGCTCGTACTGGCGTGGCATTGTCGTTCCACCTCGTTGGCAGCATGTTTAGCCCCTCGAAACGACGGCGGAGTCCACAGGACTGCCCGCTTGCACTCCGGGCGGCGTCCGTTAAGATGGACATGATGAAAGTGCCAATCAAAATTCGAGTGTCAAGGAACCCGATGGTGGCGGGGAACAATCCGCTGGAGGCGCTGCGAAGCGTCCCCCTTGGTCGATCTGTGCGAAGCGGCCCCGCGCGCGGCTCACAAAGCAGCGCGAATCTGCCCGACAATGGCTGCCGGACAGAAACGGTCCTAAGTTATTGTAAGCAAACGATGGCGGTACACTCTGCCCGACAATCAAACCCGGGGTCCGGCGACTCGTTTTTGAAAGGTGCCTCCGATGGCCGCGCCTGATTCCGCAGTTCCAATCATAGGGGCGCCCGGTGCTCCGGCGGGTCCGTGCGCGATGGCGCTCTTTGGCGCGGGCGGAGATTTGACCAAGCGCAAACTGGTTCCCGCGATTTATAACCTCGCGAAAAGCAAGCTGCTTCCCGAGCAGTTCGCGATTGTGGGCGTCTCGATCGAGGCGTTCTCGACCGATCAATTCCGCAAGCAGATGACCGAGGACATCAAGGAATTTTCGGAAGAAAGCGTAGACATGTCGTTATGGGACGGGTTCGTCAAGCGCCTCTATTACGTTTCCGGCGATTTCAAGGATCCCGAGCTGTACGTGAAACTCCGCGACGCCCTCGCCCAAGCGGACAAGGAGCAGGGAACGCAGGCCAACTATTTATTCTATCTCGCCACGAGTCCCGCATTTTTCCCGGTTGTCGTAGAGCAACTCGGCGCGGCGAGCCTCACGAAACAGGATGGCGGCAAATGGCGGCGAGTCGTGATTGAAAAGCCCTTCGGCCATGACCTGCCGTCGGCGGTGGCTCTGAATCATGCAGTCGGCCAGGTCGTTGAGGAAAGGCAGATCTACCGCATCGATCACTACCTCGGCAAGGAGACCGTCCAGAACATTCTCGCATTCCGCTTTGCGAACGGCATTTTTGAGCCGGTGTGGAATCGCCGCTATGTGGATCACGTGCAGGTCACGGTCGCAGAAGAGCTCGGCGTCGAGCTTCGCGGCGGCTACTACGAAACCGCCGGCGCCCTGCGAGACATGGTGCCGAATCACATTTTTCAGTTGATCACGCTCTGCGCCATGGAGCCCCCGATCGATTTCGATGCCGACGCGGTTCACGACGAGCAGACGAAGATTCTCCGCGCGATTCAGCCGCTCAGCCCGGAAAGAGTTCTCGATCATGCCGTGCGCGGGCAATATGGCGAAGGATTCATCGATGGCAAGCGCGTCGCTGCCTATCGGCATGAACCGCAGGTCGCGGCCGATTCTCAGACGCCGACGTTCGTCGCCCTCGCGCTGCACATCGACAACTGGCGCTGGGCCGACGTGCCGTTCTATCTCCGTACAGGGAAGCGCATGGCCGCGCGCTCGACGCAGATTGTGATCCGCTTTCGGCGTCCGCCTTTCGTTCTTTTCCGCAAGACTTCCGTCGACCGGATTACGCCCAACGAACTGGTCATCAACATTCAGCCGAATGAGGGCATCTCGCTGAGCTTCGAGGCGAAGGTTCCCGGACCCGTCGTCCGCCTCGGCGCCGTAAACATGGATTTTCAGTATTCGGATTACTTCGGCACCCGGCCTTCCACGGGTTACGAAACGCTGATCTACGACTGCATGATGGGCGACCCGACGCTCTTTCAACGTGCTGACATGGTCGAAGCCGCGTGGACCGTGGTCCAGCCCATCCTCGACGTTTGGAAAGCGCTCCCCCAGCGCGATTTCCCGAACTACGCCGCAGGCACCTGGGGACCGCCGCAAGCCGACGAGCTTCTAAGGCGCGACGGGCGCGAATGGCGCGACCCAACTCACACCAACGGCCGCCATCACGCCGCGCAAGCCACGCCACCACCAGCCAACCGCCCGGGTGCCTGACCCGAAATTTAGCTTTCATCCGGGATTCCGTCCGGCTTTTGCTATAATCGGCCAGCCGCAATAGGGAACCCCGAGAAAATTAATAGGACATATGGACTTCGATCATCTCATCACGTTTCTGGAAATTGCCAAGCAGGGCAGTTTTTCGCGCGCCGGCCAGAAGCTGTACCGCTCGCAACCGGCGGTGAGCGCGCAAATTCGCCAGCTCGAGCAGGAGTATGGGCAGAAGTTGTTCGACCGCGTCGGCAAGTCGGTGCGCTTGACGGTCGCGGGCGAAACCCTTCTTGAATACGCGGGCAAGCTGCTGACTCTTCGAAACGAGTCGCTGCGAGCCGTGGCGGACCAGTCCAGCACGCCGCACGGCACGCTCGCCATCGGCGCGAACGAGGCGACCTGCCTCTACGTGCTGCCGGACATCTTCGCCGAATACAACCGCCGTTACCCGGGCGTCCAGATCAGCATCTACCGCAATTTCAGTCACAAGGTGCTTGAAAAGGTGGAGGACGGCACGGTGGACGTCGGCATCGTCACGATGCCGGTGAAGTCGCCGAGCCTCAAGGTCCACTCGATTTTTCGGGATCGCCTGGTATTGATGGTCAGCCCGTCGAATCCTCTCGCATCCTATAAAAGCGTGCGCACGAGCGACGTTGCCGACCAGCCGTTGATCTTCCCGAAAATGGGCTTCACCCGCCAGGTGCTCGACAAGCAATTTCGTCCATTCCGATCGCGTCTGCGAATTACGATGGAACTCGCGAGCGTCGGCATGATCAAGCGCTTCGTCGCCGCCGGACTCGGAGTTTCCATCATCAGCGAAGGTTTTGCGCAAGACGAAGTGCGCGCCGGACAGGTGAAGCTCATTCCGATTTCCGATATGGAAGTCTGGCGGGAGCTCGGGTTGGTTTACCGGCGCGATCGCACGCTGCCGCGCTCCGCGTCCGCTTTTGTCGCGCTCGTCCGCCACGGCGTCGGTGCCGCTGCGACCGAGCCGGAAGCAAAAGTCGTCGCGCACAAGCGCTGACGGATTTGATTTCAAGGAAGCCGTCACCGAAATCGACCGCGCCAAAATGGGCGGCGTGGAGTTACTTGACGCGCTTCGCGACTAACTCTTCTTTTGCGGCGCCGGCCACGTCGCGCGTAAATTTAATTTCGTCGCCCGAAATCTTCCCCGTATACGTGATCGCCAGCTTTTGGCCCTGGTAATCGAGATTCTCGACGAACGAGACATCGTCGCCCTTTACGGAGCCGTTTTCGATTTCAACTGTCCCATTGTCGGACTTCGCGGTGCCGGTCAGCTTCTCGCCATCCACCTTAAACGTGTACGTGTAGTGCTGCTCGCCCACTTGCGTGTTGAACGTCGCGGTCCACACCCCGCTGATGTCCGCGGCAAACGCCGATAGCGCAAGTCCGAGCACCAAGACCGCCAAAGCGAAAGCCGTTCGAACTCTCATGTGATCACTCCTTTTTTCAGAGGCTGCGGTAAGGATATCCGCTGTTACGCCCTCTTTTAGAACGGCATCTCGCCATTGTCAATTCTTTCTAGATATAGATTTGGGAACTGCGGATTACTGCGGCTTGCGGAGAAGTTTGTAGAGTTCGTTCGCGGCTTGAAATTCCTGCTCGATATCTTTGCTCGCGAGGCGCGTTCGCAGATGGTCCACGGCTTGCGCGAGTCGGTCGAGCGCGCGCGCAATGTTATCGGTGTTCGTCAAAAGGATGTCGCGCCAGATGCCGTAGGGGCTTCCCGCGAGCCGCGTCATATCCTGCAGTCCTGGCCCGGCGAGAGTGAGCGGCAGGCCGGTTTCGTCCGTTTCATCCTGCACCACGCGCGCGAGCGCCACGGAAACAAGTTGAGGCAAGTGCGAAACGATTCCGACGGCCCAGTCGTGCGTCTCCGGATCGGACCAGATCAGCCGCGCGCCGATCGCGCGCACGATTTCGGCAAACGCCTTCACGCGCGCATCGGCCGACTCTTCCGTTCCCATCAACGCGTAGGGCGCGCCGCGGAAAAGTTCCGCGTCCGCGTGCTCGATGCCGGACTGCTCTTTTCCCGCCATGGGATGGCCGCCCAGAAATCGCGCGCCGCCTCGAAAGTGCTCCTGCGCCGCCCGGGAAATTGAATGTTTCGTGCTGCAAGCGTCCGTCACGAGCGCGCGTGGCTCCGCCGATTGCGAAATCGTGGCGAGCGATTCGATCGACGCGCCGATCGGCAGCGCGATGTAGATGAGATCGGCGCCGCGAACCGCTGCCGCGAGGTCCGAGGTGGCTTCGTGCACGGCGCCGCGCGCAACCGCGCGTTCCGCGGAGCCTCCGCGGCTGTAGCCAATCAGCGAAATATCAGGGAATTGCTTTCGCAGCGCGAGGGCAAACGACCCGCCAATCAAGCCGGTGCCGATGATCGCGACGCGTTGAAATGAGGCTGTGCCCGCCATGATTACTCCACGCCGATCGTGGAGCAAGTCGCGGCGAGCACAGGGATAAGGAAAGCTACGGCGTCGCTGCTATTTCTTGCCACGCCCAGCCGCCGTCGATTCGGGCTTGAGCCACGCCATCTGCGCGCGCAGCTCCGTGCCAACTTTCTCAATCGGATGATTCTTGTCGCGCTCGAGCAGCTTGGCATACTGCGGACGTCCCGCCTGATTCTCGAGCACCCACTCCTTTGCAAACTGGCCGGTTTGGATCTCTTCGAGAATCTTCTTCATCGTCGCGCGGACATGATCGTCGATCACGCGATTCCCGCGCGTGAGGTCGCCGTACTTCGCGGTTTCGCTCACGAACTTGTGCATCTCCGCGATCCCGCCTTCATAGATCAGGTCCACGATCAGCTTGAGCTCGTGCAGACACTCAAAGTACGCCGACTCGGGCTGGTAACCGGCTTGCACCAGCGTTTCCCATCCGGCCTGAATCAGCGCGCGCGCTCCGCCGCAAAGGACGGCCTGCTCGCCGAACAGATCGGTCTCGGTTTCTTCGGCGAACGTCGTCTGAATCACGCCGGGGCGCGTCCCGCCAATCGCGTGCGCGTACGCGAGCGTGCGGTCAAACGCGTGTCCCGACGCATCCTGATGCACGGCGACCAGGCACGGCACGCCGCGGCCGGCTTCGTACTGCCGCCGC
This sequence comes from uncultured Acidobacteriota bacterium, assembly GCA_963715685.1. Taxonomy (GTDB): domain Bacteria; phylum Acidobacteriota; class Terriglobia; order Acidiferrales; family UBA7541; genus Palsa-295. Next base: position 1,718,641 of record OY970264.1, read on the forward strand.
ACGAGATTGCCCGGGCCTTTCGGCGCGACCATGGTCACGTCGATATCTTTCGGCGGCGCGATCTGGCCGTAATGGATGTTGAAGCCGTGGGAAAAAAGAAGCATGACGCCCGGCTTCAGATTCGGCGCAATTTCGTTCACGTAAATCGAGGGCTGCGCCATGTCCGGCGCGAGCATCACGATCACGTCCGCGCCCTCCGACGCCTCGGACGGCGCGCGCAGCTTCCAGCCATCCTGCTCCGCCTGGGTCCATGAAGCGCCGCCGCGGCGCAGTCCCACGACCACGTCGAGCTTGCTGTCGCGCAGGTTCAGCGCGTGCGCGCGTCCCTGGCTGCCGTATCCGATCACCGCGATGCGCTTTCCTTCGAGCGCCCGCGGGTTTGCGTCTTTTTCCCAGAACATCTTTGCCATTGGTTTTCTCCTTAAAATTGCCTTCGAAATTATTGCGTGGGGTTCGTGATGGCCCCTTCGGACGCCGAGGAAACGAGACGCGCGTATTTTGCCATCACGCCGGTCTTATAGCGCGGCGCGGGCGCCTTCCACTGCGCACGGCGCTCGTCGAGATTCGCATCGACGTCAAGCCGTCGAGCCTTCACGTCGAGCGTGATTTTGTCGCCGTCGCGAACGAACGCGATCGGGCCGCCGTTCGCCGCCTCCGGCGCCACGTGGCCGACCATCAGCCCGTGCGTCGCGCCGCTGAAGCGGCCGTCGGTGATGAGCGCGATCGAATCTCCCAGCCCCTGGCCGACCAGCGCGCCCGTGACCGCGAGCATTTCGCGCATTCCCGGGCCGCCCTTCGGCCCCTCATATCGTATGACGACCACATCGCCCGGTTTGATCTTTCGCTGTTGCACGGCTTCGAAGCAGATCTCTTCGGAATCGAAAACCCGCGCGGGGCCAGTGTGAAAGACTCTTTCGTGGCCGGACAGTTTGACGACGCAACCTTCCGGCGCGAGCGAGCCGCGCAGAATCGCGAGGCCGCCGTCTTTCTTAATCGGATGCGACAACGGACGGATCACTTCCTGGCCCGGCGTTTCGTGCACGTCGCGAATTTCGTCGAAGAGATTCCTGCCCGATGCCGTCAGACCGTCCTGCAGCAGACCCGCCTCTTGCAGGCGCTTGCCGAGCAGCCGCATACCTCCCGCGGTGAACATGTCAGGCGCTGTGAATCTCCCGCCCGGTTTCAGGTCGGCAAGGATGGGCGTCTTCGCCGAAATCCTGTCGAAGTCCTCGATGTTGAGGGGCACGCCCATGTCGCGCGCGATGGCGAGAAGATGCAGCACGGCGTTCGTCGAGCCGCCTGTCGCGGCGACCGATGCAATGGCATTCTCGAGCGACGCCCGAGTGATGAGCTGTTTCGGGCGAATGTCCTTGGCGAAAAGCTGCATCACCAGCTTGCCGCAGTCGATCGCGACTTGCGCCTTGCCGGGATGGACCGCGGGAACGTCATTCGCGCCCATCGGCGAAATGCCGAGGAATGTGATGGCCGTCGCCATCGTGTTCGCCGTGAACTGGCCCCCGCATGCTCCGGCCCCGGGACAAGCCCGGTCTTCCAGCTCGCAGACTTCCTTTTCGGTCATCTTGCCCGTTGCGTACGCACCGGGCGCTTCGAACACGTCTTGAATCGTCACGTCATGGCCGTGAAAGTGGCCGGGCATGATCGAGCCGCCGTAGAGCGAAAGGGAAGGGAGGTTCAACCGCGCGAGCGCCATCACGGTTCCGGGGATCGTCTTGTCGCAGCCGCAGATTGCCACCACCGCGTCGAAAGAGTGCGAACGCACGAAAAGCTCGATCGAATCCGCAATCACCTCGCGCGATACCAGCGAGCCCTTCATGCCCTCGGTACCCATCGTGATACCGTCGGAAATGACGATTGTGTTGCACTCGATCGGCGTTCCGCCCGCCGCGCGAATTCCTTCCCGGACTTTGTCCGCGATGCCGCGCAGATGGGAATTGCACGGCGTCACGTCAGACCAGGTGTTGGCGATGGCGACGAGCGGCTTCGCCAAGTCTGCGTCGGTCAGCCCGGTCGCTTTCAACATCGCCCGGGCCGGAGCCCGCGAGATTCCTTTTTTGATTGCGTCGCTCTGCATGTTATCGATGGCCTCTGCGCCGAAAATAAAAAAGCCCCGCGACCTGTTTCAGGTGCGGGGCGCATACGCCTAAGCTTGGCTTAGGAGGGCGGCCCCCACCCGATGATTACGTATACGGGATAGCTGATTGGTCGCGTCATAGAGTATCGTCTCACTTCCCAATCGACAATCGGTTTCCTTCAACCCCAGCGGCCACGCTCCTCTCCCGTTATTTCGGGGGAACGTGTGAGTAAATTACAGTAGGCCTCACTGCTTGAGATAAGTCAAATTTGTAATTCTTGCGGCCGATATAACTGCCGCTTATGAAGGGTTCTCAGGGTCGAAACGCTTGGGGAAAAGAAGCTCCGTTCAATGGCCGACTACGCCGGGTTCAGAGCAAATCGCCTTGACGGCTCAGGAAGCGTTTTGTATATTGAGGTTTCGGTTGAATGGTAAATCCGAGGCACTTGAGGATAGCCGAGAGCGCGTGATGCAACTGAACTCTAGCTATTTCGCCTTTACCTACCGCTTCTCCTTTACGGAGGAGCGGGCCGGCGAGACGCGCGCGGGCAAGAGCAGCAGTTAAAAGCCGCACAAGGTTTCGAGAACCGGGCCGCGACCTCCCAAGGGAGACGCGGCCTTTTTTGTTGTTCGGGAAGTGGCTGGACAGGATACGCGGGACCACATTCTGCAGGTAAAACGGCGCAGCGGAACGTGCTTCGCACGATCTGCTTTTTGTCGGACCTGAAGGTCCGACCCCCTAAAGGAGGGGCGGCAGCTCTATGAGAATCGACGACTGGCGAAAGAAAATTGATGCGATCGATACGGCCCTACTGCATTTGCTCAACCTGCGCGCCCAGCTTGCAGTGGAAGTCGGCAGGATGAAACAGGAGGACGGAGTGGCGCTGCGCGCTCCGGCGCGGGAACTGGAGATTCTCTCGCGCATGAAGGAATTGAATCCCGGCCCACTCGACGACATCACGGTCGAGCGAGTCTATCAGCTGATTCTCGACGAATCGATTCGCACGCAGGAGCTGCACGGCTTTGGGAATTCGGGACCGGATCCCGTGCAGCGCGCGAAACCGGCCGGGAAGAGGCGGCGGCAAAAATGAACGTCGGCAAAAATGCGCGCGTGGCGTTTCAAGGAGAGCGTGGCGCCTTCAGTGAGGAGGCCGCCATAAAGCTCCTCGGCGAAGAGATTGCGCTCGTGCCGCGCCCGACGTTCGAAGCCGCGTTCAGCGCGATTCGCGACGGCGCGGCGGATTTCATTTTGGCGCCGATTGAAAACAGTCTGGCGGGCCCGGTCCACAGGTCTTTCGATCTGCTCGTGGACAGTAAGTTGAATATTCTGGCGGAGGTGATTATTCCCATCGCGCACAATTTGATCGCCGCGCCGGGCACGTCCTTCAACGACATAACCGTCGTCGAGTCGCATCCCGTCGCACTGGCGCAGTGCGAGCAGTTTTTCATCGCGAACCCGCGCCTCAAGCGAGTTGCGACGGAGGACACGGCCGGGAGCGTGCGCGATGTCGTTCGCGCAGGCGACCGGAGCCGCGCGGCCATCGCCGGGCGCCGCGCCGCGGAAATTTACGGCGGCGTCATCCTGCGCGAGCATCTTGAGGACAACCGCGAGAACTACACGCGGTTCCTGCTGCTTTCGGAGTCGCAAGCGTCTCCGGAAAACGCGGACAAGCTTTCTCTCGTGTTTCAGCTCGATCACCGGCCGGGCGCGCTCTATCACGCGCTTGAGCCGTTCGCGCGGCGCAACGTGAATCTGATGAAGATCGAGAGCCGCCCCGTGCACGGCAGCCCGTGGCAATACCGGTTTTATCTGGATCTGCAAGCGTCGAGGCGCGATCCCGAAGTGGCCGCGGCGCTGCGCGAGTTGGAAGGCCTGGTCGTGAATTTGCGGATTCTTGGATCGTACGTCTCCGCGCCGCGATCGGAAAGCAAGCAATCTTAGGAATCAGCGAGGACTCAAAAAATGATTTTCAACATGTTGGGTGGGGCAAGCGATAAGGAAATCAATCATATCGTCGAGCGCATCAAGGAGTGCGGCTACGAAGCGCACTTGATTCGAGGCAAGGAACGGACCGTGATCGGAGTCGTCGGCAACAGCGATCGCCGCAGGGAAGAGCTTCTGGCGTTGAGTTCCGCACCGGGAGTCGAGGAAATCGTGCGCATTTCGCATCCGTACAAGCTCGCGGCGCGCAGCGTCCGTCCCGAAGGCACCGTGATCGACTTGGGGAAGGGCGTTACGATCGGCGGCACGGAAATTGTCATCGCCGCCGGACCGTGCGCCGTGGAAACTCCCGAGCAGATTGCGGACATCGCCGCGCGCGTGGCGAAAGCCGGAGCGAAACTGCTGCGTGGCGGCGCGTTCAAGCCGCGATCCTCTCCTTACAGTTTCCAGGGACTCGGCGAGGCCGGCCTAAAACTCCTGCGCGATGCGGCGGACAAGAACGGCCTGCTCGTCGTCAGCGAGGTGATGGACCCTTCGCAGATCGAAATCATGCTGCCGTACGTGGACGTGTTGCAGGTGGGCGCGCGCAACATGCAGAACTATCATCTGCTACGCGGACTCGGCGAAGTCGATAAGCCGGTGCTCTTGAAGCGCGGAATGTCCGCCACGATCGAGGAGCTGCTGCTCAGCGCCGAATACATCATGTCTGGCGGAAATTACAAAGTGATTCTTTGCGAGCGGGGAATCCGCACGTTCGATACGTATCTGCGGAATACGATGGATATCGCCGCCATCCCGGTGCTGAAGAGCCTCTCGCACCTTCCGGTGGTCGCCGACCCTTCGCACGGAACCGGGCGGCGCGACAAAGTCGCTCCGATGGCGCGCGCGGCGGTGGCAGCCGGCGCCGACGGCCTGATTATCGAGGTGCATCCCGACCCCGAGCGCGCGCTCTCCGACGGCGTGCAGTCGCTCTATCCCGATCAATTCGCGCAATTGATGAAGGAAATTCGCGCGATCGCTCCAGCGGTCGGACGGTACATCGCATAACGGGCGCCCGGAAGAGGGCGACGGGATACAGGACGAAGGGTCACTGGCTTGCGAGCGTGAATCCGTACTTCTGAAAAATGGCGCGCGCTTTCTGGCTGGAGAGGAAGTCCTCGAACGCGCGCGCTGCGGCAGCATTTTTTGAAGCCTTGATCACCGCAACCGGATAAATTATCGGCGAATGGGACTTAGCGGGAGCTTGCGCCACTACCTTCGCTTTCGAGGACGACAGCGCATCCGTCGAATACACGATTCCCGCGTCCACGTTCCCCGTTTCGACGTACGTCAGAACCTGCCGCACATCCTTGGCCAGGACGGCCTTGGAATTTACCGCATCAAAGATTCCCAGGTGCGTGAGCACTTCCTTCGCATACTGTCCCGCGGGCACGACATCCGGCTGTCCGAATGAAACTTGCTTGACGTTCGCGTGCGTGAGGTCCTCGAAAGACGAAATCCCCAGCCTGGAATCCTTCGGCACGATCAGCACGACCTCGTTTCGCAGCAGATCCTTCCGGCTTCCCTCAAGCAAGAGGCCTTTGGAATCGAGGGCGTCCATCTGCTTAGGCGCCGCGGAGAAAAAGACATCGACGGGAGCGCCTTGTTCGATCTGGATCTGAAGCGTTCCGGACGCGCCGTAGTTGGTCGCGATCGAAAAGCCGGGATTGTCCGCGGTGTAGAGCTGCTTCACTTCATCGAGGGCGTCCTTCAAGCTGATCGCCGCGGAGACGGTGAGTTCGGCTTTGGCCAATTGCGGCGGAGGCGTGCCCGCCACGCCCGAACCGGCAGCGAGTACAAACGCGAGTAGGATTGCGAACGCCCATTGTGAAGCTCGGCGGATCACGAGAGCCCCCGGGAAAGTCCTGTGGCACAAACGGGCCAGTTTCTTGGCGGCCCGGCCAATACGAATTAACACATCTCTAGATGTTAGGTCAAATCTGTATCATGCGGATTGCGAACGGAAGGACTACACGCGGACGATCATTACTTCGGTGGACTTGATCAGCGCGGCCGCTTTGTCCCCGACCTTCAGCCGCATTTCCCGCACGGCGTCGGCCGTGATGATGGACGTGATCCTCTGCCCGCCGATCGAGAGCGTCACCTGCGCCATCAAACCATCGACTTTCACTTCGGTCACGCGGCCTGCAATCTGATTTCGGCCGCTGATGTGCCGGAAATTCTCGCGGCGCTCCTCCACCGGCAGCCGTTGCGACTGCAGATGCAGGAATTTGTCCAATTCGGACTCGGGAATCCGGTGATGGCCGCCGGCTGTCTTCACGGTGCGCAGCTTTTTCTTGTAGATCCACTGTTTCAGCGTCGGATAGCTGATGCCCAGCACCTTGGCAGCGTCGCGCGGAGTGAGTAGTTTGGGATCTTGCATTGGCTCGAGTGGAGACTCACGTTTCTAACGCACTTTACTCGCTGGCGTCAACGATTGCTTCAAGCCGCCCAAGCGCGCTTGCCGGCGTTCCTTGTCAGCCCGGAGACGCGAACGCAACGGTGCCCGTCGAGACACCACTCGCGCAGTCACATTGACAGAACGAGCCACGTACGCTAGTCTCTCAAAGAGCTTATGAATCTAACGCCTCTTACCGCCTGTTGTGCGTGTTGTAGCTGCGCACAGAAGTGTGCGTCGCCGGGGGCGGCAGAATTCGCAAGCTAGGCTAACAGCAAAGCGAGATTCGAATTCAGCCCGCCCTCGGAGTGGATCCGGGAGGCGGGTTTTTTTATGGCGTTGCTCGAAATGACGATCGATCTTTACAACGCGGACGAAGGCGTGGCCCTGGCGAGCCAGCTCGATCACCTGAAGATGCTCGAAGCCGAGAGCATTTTCATCTTGCGCGAAGCCGCAGCCGAGTTCGCCCATCCGGTAATGCTTTACTCGATCGGCAAAGACTCTTCGGTGATGCTGCGCCTGGCGCAGAAAGCGTTCTATCCGGGCAAAATTCCGTTCCCGCTGTTGCACATCGACACGAGCTACAAATTCCCCGAGATGATCGAGTTTCGCGACTGGTACGCGAAGCACGTCGGCGCCGAGCTGATCGTGCACAAGAACCAGAAGGCCCTCGATGACGGCGCGAATCCCTACACGCTCGGCACGCAGAAATGCTGCGGCCTGCTGAAGACGCGCTCCCTGCTCGATGGCCTGGCCGAAGGCGGATTCGACGCCGCATTCGGCGGTGCGCGCCGCGACGAGGAAAAATCGCGCGCCAAGGAGCGCGTGTATTCCTTCCGCGACTCGCTGGGCCAGTGGGACCCGAAAAATCAGCGCCCTGAACTTTGGAGCCTCTACAATAGCCGCCACCACAAGGGCGAAAGCATCCGCGTCTTCCCGCTTTCGAATTGGACGGAGCTCGACGTTTGGCTCTACATCCACGCGGAAAGGATCCCCATCGTCCCGCTCTATTTCGCGAAAGAGCGCGAAGCGGTCGTCCGCGGCAATTCCATCCTGCTCACGCAGACCGGCGTGCGCTTACTGCCCGGCGAGAAGCCGCAAATGGTGAAATGCCGCATGAGGTCGCTGGGATGCGTCCCTTGCACGGGCGCGATCCGCTCCGACGCCGATACCGTGCCGAAGATCATCGAGGAGATGATCTCCTTCCGACGCTCCGAGCGCGAAAACCGCGTGATCGACCACGACGAAGAAGGCTCCATGGAAATCAAGAAGCGCGAGGGGTATTTCTGATGTCCCCTACGACGCCAGAACCTACCGCCGCGCCTTCAATTGCCGGATCGACTGCGCCCGCAACCACCGGAATTGCGGGTTCGCTCACGCAGGGTGCTGGGATGCTGCGCTTCTCAACGGCCGGCAGCGTGGACGACGGCAAATCGACGCTCATCGGGCGCCTCCTCTACGACAGCAAGTCCGTCTTTGAAGACCAGCTCGCGTCCGTCAGCAAGAGCAAAGTGAATCGTTCGAGCGGCCCGATTGATTTCTCGCTGCTGACCGATGGTCTCCGCGCGGAGCGCGAGCAGGGGATTACGATCGACGTCGCCTACCGCTACTTCTCCACGCCGCGGCGCAAGTTCATCATCGCGGATACGCCGGGCCACGAGCAGTACACGCGCAACATGGCGACGGGCGCATCGACCGCCGAGGCAGCCGTGGTCCTGATGGACGCCACCAAAGGCGTTTTGCGGCAGTCCCGCCGCCACGCCTTCATCGCTCATTTGCTAGGAGTGCGCCACATCGTCGCCGCAGTTAACAAAATGGATCTGGTCGCGTTTTCGCAGGAGGTCTTCGATCGCATCGCCGCTGAGTTTCGCGCGTTCGCGGACCAGCTTGGGATTCGGGATGTCTATGCCGTCCCGGTCAGCGCGCTCGAAGGCGACAACGTCGTCCGCCGCAGCAAGCGCATGCCCTGGTTCGAAGGCCCGGCCCTACTCGAATATCTGGAGACGATTCCTGCGAGCGTTGGCGCGGCATCCGGCCCGTTGCGCTTTCCGGTGCAGTACGTGATTCGTCCGGATGCCAGCTTTCGTGGCTTCGCCGGCCAGCTCGCGTCGGGCGAACTGCGTCCCGGAGCGTCCGTCATGGCGCTTCCTTCGCGCGTCAAGACAAAGATTCAATCCATCGTTGCATTCGAAGAAGAGCGAGCCTCCGCCAGTCCGGGTGACGCGATCACGATTACGCTGCACGATGAGATCGACCTCAGCCGCGGCGACATGCTCGTCGCCGAGGACCAGGCGCCGTCCGCCGGGACAGAGTTTCAAGCCACCCTCGTGTGGATGCACGCGGACGCGCTCGACCCGCACAAAATTTATCTTTTGAAACACACCACGAGAACGGTCCGCGCGCGCGTGAGTCAGATTCGCTACCGCGTGGACATCAACACGCTGGAACACGCCCCGGCCACCAAGCTCGATCTCAACGAAATCGCCGCCGTGGACGTCAAGACCACGCTGCCGCTTTTCTTCGATCCCTATCGGCTGAATCGCACAACGGGCAGCTTCATCCTGATCGATCCGCTTACGAACGCGACCGTGGCCGCAGGAATCATCGATCGCGCCATCGAGCCGGCTCCCGGCGCGCGTTCGGCAACCGCCGCTCATCGCCGCCACAGCACCAAGGAAGAGCGCATCCTTCGCTTCGGCCATCCCGCCGCTGCGGTCTGGCTGAAAGGCCGGCCGCACGTCGCCGAGCTTCTGGAGCGCCGGCTGTTCGACGAAGGCTGGCAGGTGCAGCTCGCCGGACCAAACGATTTCTTGTCGCACGAGCTCGTCACCGTCGCCAAGGCGTTTCGCCTTTCGGGATACCTCACCGTCTTCTCGCCGCTCGACGACGGCACGGACCAAAAGCAGGTAGTACGCGCGATTTTCGGTCCGGAATTCTTCTTCGCCGTGCGAATCGACGACGATACCGACGAAGAAGCTGTCGAGCGCATTTTGAATGTCCTGCGCAAATGGCGTAACACGTCCTCGGACACCCAGAAGGGGAACTCATGAGCCAGCCCGTGCTCGCACATGAATTCGAGACGCTTTCGGCCGATGCCGTGATTCTCCGCCTGCTCGCCGAGAATGCAGCCGCGGTGCAAAAGGGCGCCGTCGGCATCACGTGCAGCTTTCAGGCCGAGGACATGATCGTCCTCGACTTGTTGCGCAAACGCCTGCCCGATATTCCGGTGCTCTTCCTCGATACGGGCTACCATTTCGCCGAAACCTACGCCTATCGCGACCGCATGGCGCAGGCGTGGCATTTGAACGTGCGCAACCTCGCGGCGAATCAGTCCGTCGCCGAACAGGAAGCCGCATTCGGAATCCTCAATCGCACCGATCCCGGCCGCTGCTGCCATCTTCGCAAGGTCGAGCCGCTGTTCGCGGCGCTCGAAAAGTTCGACGTGTGGTTCACCGGGTTGCGACGGGAGCAGTCGCCCACGCGCGCAAATCTGAAAGTCGTCGAGCACCACGAACTTCCGTCCGGCAAGACCCTTTTGAAAGTGAGCCCTCTCGCCGCGTGGACTTGGGGCCAGGTTTGGGAATACACCGCGCGCGAGAAAATCGACTATCTGCCGCTCTACGATGCAGGCTACCGCAGCATCGGCTGCGAGCCGTGCACCGCGATTCCAGCGGCGGGTGCCGATCCGCGTTCGGGAAGATGGGGCGGAGCGAAGCTCGAGTGCGGGATTCACACTGAGTCAAAGCGAGCCGGCGAATGAATCTGCTCATCGGATTTGCAATCGCTTTGGCCGTGGGCTTCACCGGAATCGGCGGCGGCAGCTTCACCGTCCCGGCTCTGGTTCTCATTATTGGCCTGTCACCCAATTCGGCGGTTGGCACGGCGTTTGTCTTCGCCGGTGTGCTGCGATTGATCGCGGCGCCATTCTATCTGGCGGGCCGGCACGTGCATTGGCGCTACCTGTGGCTGCTTGTGCTTGGAGCGGTTCCGGGTCTTCTGCTCGGCACGGTCGCCCTTCGCGTCCTGAGCAGCGACGGGGGCAGCCCTGTCGTCGTGATCCTGCTCGGCGTGCTGCTCACAGCCTCGTCGAGTGTCACGTTCGTCCCGAAGGTGCAAAACCGCGGCTTCGCGCACAAGAATTCGAGCTGGCTGCCCTGGCTCGCGCTTCCGATCGGCGTTGAATCGGGATTCTCATCCGCCGGCGCCGGGGCTCTCGGAACGGTGCTCCTGCTGAACTATTCCGAAATGACGCCTCCGGAAGTAGTTGGGACCGACATCTTATTCGGCCTCGTGCTCGCCGTGCTTGGCAGCGCGTTTCACTGGAAATTCGGCTCGATCAGCGGCCACGTTCTCGCGCAGCTCCTTGAAGGCGGACTACCCGGCGTCGTGATCGGCTGCCTACTCGCCCGGCGCGTGCCTGCTCGCAACGTGAAGCTCGCCATCGCCACGATTGCGATTTTCGCGGGCTTGCAGCTCGTCTGGAGCGGCTCGCGCTCGCTGATCGCGAGACACGCGAACAAAGCGGCAACTATCACGAATACAGCACCCGTTGAGCCGCTCGCGGTCGCCGCGGCCTCCGCCGCCTTGTAGGCGATTCCTTGAAGTGAGGCGAAACTGTTTTCGCCAAGCCGCTGGCAATCCGCCGATTCGAAGGCAGCCAGCCGTCCTAAGCTTTGCTGGGATTTTTTCGGGAAGGAACTTCAGATATCGAAGCCGAGTTGAAGCTTCGCAGCTTCCGACATGCGGTCGGGACCCCATGGAGGATCGAAAACGATTTCGACGTGAACTTCTTTCACGTCGGGCAGGCTGGCGAGTTTGGTCTCGACGTCGGCCTTGAGCACGTTGCCCATGCCGCAGCCGGGCGCCGTCATCGACATCTTGATGTCGATCCGGTGGCCGCCCTGTTCGAGCGGCGCTGTCACGCAGGAATAAATCAAACCCAGATCCGCGATGTTGACCGGGATCTCCGGATCGAAGACCGTCTTCAGCTGATCCCACACCAGCTTTTCGCTGAATTCCGCTTGCGGACCGGGAGCTTCGCTTGCCACGGGAGGCGTGAGGCCTAGCGCGTCCGCATTTTTTACGTCGATGCGGAACATTCCGAGCGTGCTCGACACGGTCCAACCGCTGCCGAGAAACTGCAGCACTCGCACGCCGGCGCCTGCGGGGAGAGTGCGGTTCTCGCCGCTGGGAATTTCGATCGCCTCGCAATCGCGGCTCAGCGTGATGATTTGGGTCATGCCCATTGGTCTATTCCGTTGAGATGGCTTCCTGCTTGCCTTCGAGCGCAGCGTGCAGCGTGTGCCACGCGAGCGTGGCGCACTTCACGCGAACGGGAAACTCGGAGACGCCGGAGAAGACCGCCAGTTTCCCCAGCTCGGGTTCGCTGCCGCCGGCAGCGTGGCCCGTGACCATGTCATGGAACCGCCCGAAAAGTTTCTCCGCCTCCGCCATCGTCTTGCCTTTGACGCTTTGCGTCATCATCGACGCGGACGCTTTTGAAATCGCGCAGCCCGAGCCCTGAAAACTGACGTCGCGGATCGTATCGCCTTCGAGTTGGAGATACACGGTGAAGCGGTCGCCGCAGAGCGGGTTGAAGCCCTCGGCCTTATGGTTCGCCGCCGCAAGCTCGTGATAATTGCGCGGAGCTTTGCTGTGCTCGAGGATCACGTCCTGATAGAGATCGCGCAGGTCGGACATCAGGCGAATACCTCCCGCACTTTTTCGATCCCCCGCACCAGCGCATCCACTTCCGCCTTCGTGTTGTAGAGCGCGAACGACGCCCTCGCCGTCGCCGCGATGCCGAAGCGCTTCATCACCGGCTGGGAACAGTGGTGCCCGGTGCGAATCGCGATTCCTTCCTGATCGAGGATCGTCCCGATATCGTGGGGATGGATGGCGTCCAGCACGAAGGAAAGCACGCCGGCCTTCTCCTTCGCCGTGCCAATCAAGCGGATGTCGGGGATCGCCGAGACCTTTTGCGTGGCGTATGCGAGCACTTCATTTTCATATGCGCCGATATTTTCGATTCCAAGGCCGCTGACATACTTCAGAGCGGCGCCCAGGCCGATCACGCCGGCAATATCCGGCGTCCCCGCTTCGAATTTATAGGGCAGGCGATTGTAAATCGTCTTTTCGAACGTGACGGAAGCGATCATATCGCCGCCGCCCTGATACGGCGGCATCGCTTCGAGCAGAGCGGATTTGCCGTAGAGAACCCCGATGCCCGTCGGCCCATAAATCTTGTGGCCAGAAAAGACATAGAAGTCGCAATCAAGCGCCTGGACGTCCACCTTCATGTGCGGCACGGCTTGCGCGCCATCGACGAGAACCGGCGCGTTATGGCTATGCGCCAGTTCGACGATACGCCGGATCGGATTGATCGTGCCGAGCGCATTCGAGACGTGCGTGATGGCCACGAGCTTCGTCCTCGGCCCGAGCAGCTTCTCGAATTCTTCCAGCATCAACTCGCCAGCGTCGTTGATGGGAGCGACTCGCAGCTTCGCGCCACGCTCATCGCACAGCATCTGCCACGGAACGATGTTCGAGTGGTGCTCCATGTCGGTGATGAGGATTTCGTCGCCGGATTGCACGTGCGCGCGGCCGAAACTTTGCGCGACGAGGTTGATGCCTTCGGTGGCGCCGCGCACGAAGATGATTTCGTGCGAGTGAGCGGCGTTCAGGAATTCCTGTGCCGTCCGGCGCACGTCTTCGTATTCTTCGGTCGCTTGCTCGGAGAGAAAATGCACGCCCCGATGAATGTTGGCGTTGGTCCCCTCGTAATAGCGCGTGATCGCATCGATCACCGCGCGTGGCTTTTGCGAGGTCGCCGCGTTATCGAGATAGACGAGCGGTTTGCCGCGAACGGTGTGCTTCAGGATCGGGAAATCCTCGCGAACCTTTTCGACGTCGAATCCAGCTTTCGCTACACGGGAAGGAGTATGGCCCGCGTTGATCCTTTTGGCGGCGGTCGTCATCGTTTACCTCCGGCACCGAGCGAGTGGTCGGCGAGCCGCAAAGCGTGCTCGCTCACGAGCTTCTCGACGTGCGTCCGCACCGGACCTTCTTTCATGCGCTCGACGCATTCGCTTGCGAAAGCGACGAGCAGGAGCGTGCGCGCCGACGCTTCGTCGATCCCGCGCGAGCGCAGATAAAACAGCGAGTTCTCGTCGATCTGGCCGATGGTCGCGCCGTGCGTGCACTTCACGTCGTCCGCGTAGATTTCGAGCTGCGGCTTCGTATCGATCTGCGCAGTGTCGGAAATCAGCAAATTGCGGTTCGTCTGTTTCGCGTCGGTCTTCTGCGCATCCTTGTGGACGATGATCCGGCCGTGAAACACACCGTGCGCGTGGCCGTCGAGAATTCCGTTGTAAAACTGGCGGCTGCTGCAGTGCGGGCTGGCGTGTTCGACCAGCATGTAATTGTCGAGATGCTGGCGCCCCGTGCCGATGAAAAGGCCGTTGATCAGGCATTCGCCGCCCTCGCCCGCGAGCACCGGATGCACGTTGTTGCGCACCAGCGCCCCGCCGAGGAGCACGGAGTGCGAGGCAACGTCCGCCGTACGTCCTTGCTGGATGCGCAGCGTCGAAATGTTGAAGGCTTGCGCGTGCTCGCGCTCGATCATGTAGTGCGAAATCACACTGTGATCGCCCGCGACCAGCTCCGTCACCGTATTGCACAGGGCTTCGCCTCCGCCCAGCGAGACGTAATCTTCCACGATCGTCGCCTGGCTGTTTTCCTCGGCTACGATCAGGTTGCGCGGATGATTCACTGTGGGCGAATCGTGCGCGGTGGAAATGAAAAGCAGCGAGATCGGCTCTTCGGCCACGACGCCCTTCGCGATGTGCACGTATCCGCCGTCTTCCAGGAATGCTGTGTTCAGCGCGCCGAAGGCATCGCGCTGGAGGTTGAGGTAGCGGCCCAGATGCAATTCGATTGCGCCGGGATTTCGCGTGATCGCGCCCGCAAGATTCCCCACCGTTACGCCCGGCGCTAGTTTGCCGGTCGAGGAAAGATTCGGCGCAAAGCGCCCATCCACGAAGACGAGACGGCAGCCAACATCTGGAACTCGAAACGGCTCGATGTCCTCGCGCGAGGGCAGGGAATGGCCATTGCGGACGAGGCGAAAAGGCGTCTGCGAGATCGCGGAGAGATTTGTAAATCGCCAGTCTTCGTCGCGAAGCGTGGGGAAGCCGGTTTCGCTGAAGCGCGCGAACCCGTCCTGACGGAGCTTGCGCAGCCACGAAAGCTCGCGGCTCGCGGCAGACTTTTCAAATCCGCCGAAGCTCTGTTCGTAATTCTGCAATGATTGAGTTGCCGTGGCCACCTTGCTGTTCCCCATGTATTTCTTCAGGCCGGGCTGGCGCCGCGCGACGCGGAGTTGATATCGGCGTAGCCGCCTTCTTCGAGCTGCAATGCAAGCTCGGGGCCGCCCGACCGCACGATGCGCCCGTCGACGAGCACGTGGACGCGGTCCGGCACGATGTAATTGAGCAGACGCTGATAGTGCGTCACGACGAGAATGGTGCGCTCGGGACTGCGCATCGCATTCACGCCCTGCGCCACGATCCGCAACGCATCGATGTCGAGCCCGGAATCCGTTTCGTCGAGAATGGCGAGCTTCGGTTCGAGCACCGCCATCTGCAAAATCTCGTTGCGCTTCTTCTCGCCGCCCGAAAAGGCTTCGTTCACGGAGCGGTTGAGGAGCTTGTCGTCCATCTCCAGGAGCTTCAGCTTTTCGCGCAGCTTGGGAAGAAAGTCCATCGCGTCCATTTCTTCCTGGCCGCGATACTTGCGAATCGCATTGAGCGCCGAGCGCAGGAAGTACGCGTTGCTGATCCCCGGAATCTCGACAGGATACTGAAACGCAAGGAACAGCCCTTCGCACGCGGCTTCCTCCGGCTTCATCGCGAGCAGATCCTTGCCGTTGAACAGCACTTCACCGCCCGTGATTTCGTAGTTCTCGCGGCGCGCCAGCACTTGCGCGAGCGTGCTCTTGCCCGAGCCGTTCGGGCCCATGATCGAGTGAACTTCGCCCGCATTCAACGTCAGGTTGATCCCCTTGAGGATTTCGCGATCCTCGACCCTGACCTTCAGATTCTTGATCTCCAGCAAACTCATTCCGTTTGTCCTTTTTGAGCTTCCTGACGGCAGCCCGCTCAGTGTCGATTAGAACGCCGCTCCGTCTTTTGTTTTCAACCAGCTAGCGCGGTTTCTAATCGCCGCTGTGTCGATTAGAAATCGATCGCGCGCGCCCCTATCCGACGCTGCCTTCGAGGCTGACGCTGAGCAGTTTTTGCGCCTCGACGGCGAACTCCATCGGAAGTTCTCGAAACACGCGCTTGCAGAAACCGTTGACGATCATCGAGACGGCGTCCTCGGCTTTCAGCCCGCGCTGGCGGAGATAGAAAAGCTGATCCTCGCCGATCTTCGACGTGGACGCTTCGTGCTCCATGTGCGCAGTCGAATTCTTGACTTCGATATACGGGAACGTGTGCGCGCCGCACTTATCGCCGATCAGCAGCGAATCGCACTGCGTGTAATTTCGCGCGCCGGTCGCGCCCTTCAGGATCGCCACCTGGCCACGATACGTATTCTGTCCGTGGCCGGCAGAGATGCCCTTGGACACGATGGTGCTGCGCGTGTTCTTGCCGATGTGGATCATTTTTGTGCCGGTGTCGGCCTGCTGATAGTTGTTGGTAAGCGCAACGGAGTAAAATTCGCCGACCGAATTGTCGCCTTGCAGGATGCAGCTGGGGTACTTCCAGGTGATCGCCGAACCGGTCTCGACCTGCGTCCAGGAAATTTTCGAGTTCTTGCCGCGACACGCGCCGCGCTTGGTGACGAAATTGTAGATTCCACCCTTGCCGTTCTTGTCGCCCGGATACCAATTCTGCACGGTCGAATACTTGATCTGCGCGTTGTCGAGCGCGATCAGTTCGACCACAGCGGCGTGAAGCTGATTTTCGTCGCGGATCGGCGCCGTACATCCCTCAAGGTAGCTGACGGAAGCGCCTTCGTCCGCCACGATCAGCGTGCGTTCAAATTGCCCGGTCTCCGCAGCGTTGATGCGGAAGTAGGTCGAAAGCTCCATAGGGCATTTCACGCCCTTGGGCACGTACACGAACGACCCATCGGTGAAGACGGCCGCGTTGAGCGTCGCGAAAAAGTTGTCGGTGTACGGAACCACGGAGCCGAGGTACTTCTTCACCAGTTCGGGGTGCTTCTGAACGGCTTCCGAGAACGAACAGAAAATGACTCCCGCCTCCGCGAGTTTTTCCTTGAAGGTCGTCGCGACCGAGACGCTGTCGAACACCGCATCGACGGCCACGCCTGCGAGCAACTTCTGCTCCGCGAGCGGAATGCCCAGCTTTTCGTACGTCTTCAAGATTTCGGGATCGAGCTCGTCGAGGCTCTTAAGGCTCGGCTTCTGCTTGGGCGCGGAATAGTAAGAAATCGCCTGATAGTCGATCGGCGGGTAATGA
Organism: uncultured Acidobacteriota bacterium; assembly: GCA_963715685.1. Taxonomy (GTDB): domain Bacteria; phylum Acidobacteriota; class Terriglobia; order Acidiferrales; family UBA7541; genus Palsa-295. Next base: position 1,735,596 of record OY970264.1, read on the forward strand.
ACGTTCGCCCATTTCGGCTCGGCCTGCGCCTTTTCGAGCGTTTCCCAGTGGCGAAACGCCTTGAGTCTCCACTCCAGCATGAATTCGGGTTCGCCCTTTTTGGTCGAAATGAGGCGGATGATCCCCTCATTGAGGCCCTTGGGCGCGCGGTCTTCGCCAATGTCGGTGACGAATCCCCACTTGTATTCCTGCTGAGCCAGCTCGCGGATCGCGTCCGAATTCGAACTCATTGAATTCTCCCGGATGCGATGCTAGGTACCACTCTGCCGCGCGCATCCTGAATGCTGGTCAGGCGAAGAGGGTGCATCAGGTCGGAGAGCATCACCTTTTCGAGCACGCCTCGGATGGCCTGATTGATGATCTGTTGATTGGTTTTGATGGGGCAGCACGGCTCGAGATTGCAGAGGCCCGTGACGTCCGTGCTGCACTCGGTGAGCGCCATCGGCCCTTCGAGAGCGGCGATGACTTCGAGCACCGAAATGTCGTGCGGCTCGCGCGCCAGGACGTAACCGCCCTTGGTCCCGCGATGTGAAATCAGCAGCCCGCTTTGCAAAAGCTCTTTCAGAAGCTTGCTGACGGTCGAAAGGGGCAGCTTCGATTCCTTCGCCAGGTCGCGCGCGGTGCGCAGGGGCGCACGCTCTCCACGGGCTATGCAGGTCATCAGGACCAGCCCGTAGTCCGTTAATTTGCCTAACCTTACCATCTTAGAACTCCCCCGCGAGATACAGCACCAATCCAGTACGATATTGATTCTAGCAGCGCCAGTGGTGCGTTGCAAGATAGTTTCTTGCACGCGGACCGCGACCATCGCAAAGGCTGATGGCATGGAGTCCGAATTTGAATTTGCGGGTTGTAGTACCAGCTTTATAAAGTGAAGTATGAATATTCAGTCTGGATCGGGGGAAGACCGCGACATTCGCTTCCTGCACGAGCTGGGGGAGCGTATCGCGGCCGCCGATCCTCTCCACACGGTGCTGGCGCTGGCGGTTGATTTCGTCTCGGCCGTGGTGCGGTGCGATTCCTGTTTCATTTACGTCGCCGAAGGCCACGAGCTGATCCTGCGCGCATCGAAGAATCCGCACGCTGAAGTGGTGGACCGGCTGAAGCTGCGCGTGGGGCAGGGAATCACCGGCTGGGTGGCGGAACACAGAAAACCCGTGGCCATTGCGCACGACGCCATGCTCGATCCGCGCTTCCAGTCGTTCAACGAACTGCCCGAGGATCGCTACGAGGCGTTTCTGTCGGTACCGATGCTGTGCCGCGACAAGCTTGTGGGAGTCATCAACGTACAGCACCGCGAGCGGCACGCGCATAGCCAGCGCGAGATTCAACTGGTCTCGACGGTCGGTTTTCTGGTGGGACCCGAAATTGAAATGACGCACGTCGAGGCCGAAAACACCAAGCTTTCCGAATTGCCCGAGGCGCGCAAGCTGGTGGCGAAGGCGCAGCAAGTCTTGCAACGGGACTTGCAGCTCAGCGAGGAGGACGCTTATTCAGCCCTGCAAACGCAGAGCCGGCAGAGCCACAAGTCGATCAAGGAAGTCGCCGAAGCCGTCTTGCTCGCCGACGAAATCAAGCGCGCTCGAAGCTGACTGAGTTTTCTTTAAGGGACTTCCTATACTCAACGGCCAGTCGGAGATCAAGGGCTGCTCCCTGACGTCCACGAAGCTTGATGCAAAGCAGAATGACGAAGGCGGGGTGAAATAAACTGAATGGAGTCGATAGATTCAATGAATTGGACGATACCGACCCTGGCCCTGTAATTTGACATCTACTTGAATCGACGGAATCGTTCCGTCGTTCACGACACGGAAGGCCGAGCCTGTGATGGCCCCAACCCACGGAGGGTCCGAATACTGTGAAAAAATACAAACTGGAATACATCTGGCTTGACGGCAGGAAACCCATCCCCGAGCTGCGCGGCAAAACTACAATCAAGGAGTTTGGGCATCCTCCCACGCTTGCCGATCTGCCCCTGTGGGGTTTTGACGGCAGTTCCACGATGCAGGCCGAAGGGCATAAGTCCGACTGCATACTAAAACCTGTGGCTCTGTATCCGGATGCCAGCCGCAAAGACGGCTATATCGTCCTCAGCGAAGTCATGCACCCGGACGGCACCCCGCACTCCACCAATGCACGCGCCACGATCGAGAACGACCCCGACCTGTGGATCGGTTTTGAACAGGAATACTTTCTTTATAAGGACGGGCGTCCCCTCGGCTTCCCGGAAAGCGGTTACCCAAGTCCGCAGGGGCCGTACTACTGCGGTGTCGGGTACAAATACATGGGAAACGTGGCCAGACAAATCGTCGACGAGCATCTGGATCTCTGTCTCGCGGCTGGTATCAATCACGAAGGCATCAACGCCGAAGTGGCGAAGGGCCAGTGGGAATTTCAGATTTTCGCCAAAGGCTCTGCCAAAGCGGCTGACGACACATGGACCGCTCGCTACCTAATGGGGCGCCTGTGCGAGAAATACGAGGTGGATTTTGAATTGTATTGCAAGCCCATCAAAGGCGACTGGAACGGATCGGGCATGCACACCAACTTCTCGACGAAATACATGCGCGAAGTAGGCGGCAAGGAATACTTTGAGGCCCTCATGGCGGCGTTCGAAAAGAATATCCCCGAGCACATCGCCGTGTACGGCCCGGACAATCATCTGCGCTTGACGGGTCTGCACGAAACGCAAGCCATCGACAAGTTCAGTTTCGGTCTCTCGGATCGCGGCGCTTCCATCCGGATGCCTGTTAACTTCATCAAGAACGGCTATAAGGGCTATCTGGAAGATCGGCGCCCGAACTCCCAGGGTGATCCCTACCAGATCGTCTCGCGCATCCTGAAGACGATCAATAGCGTACCGAAGCCCGCGGGGAGGGCCGCCGTCGCCGACTAGCCGAGTACGGTGGCTAGTACACTGGGTCCCGTGCCAGGTCGGACTGTTGAATGGGTGCGCGAAGGCCGTACCTCTTGGCGACGTTCGTGACCAAGTCCTTAAACCACGTCTCCGAAGTAGGAGCGACGTAGACGCACTCAATCAAGTTATGTAGATCGATATCGACGAGCAATCCTTCTGCGTACGGGTCGCTGTCAACCAACGGATTGCCGCCGGGCCATACGGGCTGGATGATGGCTCGAAGCTCGTGCTCATGCTCAAAGCTCAGCCGCTTGTGTAGGAACGGAAGAAATGTGTTGCCCTCGGGGAATACGTCTCGGTCGTAATCCAAGTAGCGGACTCTTCCCACATGCACGTCGAAAATGTTGCTTTCGTCGCCCTGAAATGAGGCGGTAAAACGGTCAAAGGTAGTCTGGATGGCTATCCCCTCATTTTGCGATACGTACAACTTCCACATCGCAGCGGACTCAACGTCATTCATATGCCAGCAACTCACAAACGTGTGCTGCCGCAGGGACCGGTGGAACTTGCCCACCTCGTCCTCCTGAGGCGTCCAGAACACAGGGCGCCCTAAAACACCCCAAACCGTGTGTGCCCCCTCCCACGCATCCGGCAACTGGTCGGCCCTCGAAAAGAATAGCGCACTGGTGTCGAGCAGCGATGCGAACTTTGTGAAATCCATGTATCGCCAGACCTTGGCACCTTTGTCTGCGGGAAGGAAGTCGGGATGCGGGCCGTAACGGGCTGAGAGACGCTGAATCATCGGTAGCAAGATTGAGTTTAGCGCATCAGGCAAAGTCCGATCTACCTTGCTAGCCAAGCGACGTGGCTACGCGGCGTCGCTATCAGCTTGAAGGCTGGTCCGGTGAATATCATGTGGCACGCCGTGTGGCCCGCGTGAGCGCTTGCCGACGCAAGTGGAGGAAGCAAGAACAGCGCGATGCCGAGCGGCACGAGTGGTCGGTCTTGCGGCTTAAGCACCGCTCGAAGTGGTTGCCGCTTGCCCGGCCAAACGGTACATTCGAGCGCACGGTCACCGCGAACGTGTGTCAGACCCACCAGTGCGCGCAACGCTAAATTATGAAACCGAATGGTGGGCCCGCAAGGATTTGAACCTTGGACCAACGGATTATGAGTCCGCTGCTCTAACCAGCTGAGCTACGGGCCCGCACCTTCTCGACATAGTACACCGAAAGGAATTCGCGGCGATGCTCTCTCTCCCAGCAAATATTTTCGCGTAATTCGGATTGAGCGCGGCCGAGCGCGTCGCGGACCAGAAGCGCACGCCATAACACCGGGCGAGATTTCCGGCCTGAGGCAGTGGCATGCTGCGGGTAAAGCTTCTCAACGCGTGCGCAAGGCATGCTGCCGCGTGAGCCGGGCATTTTCAAACTGGGCGCCGCCCCCGGCGAATGGCTCCGTCGCGCAGCGCGGCGCGACGGTTGAAAACTATCACTTTCAGAGATAGCATCAGGCCGCATTATGCGAGGCGATGACGCCTTGCATTCACACGATCCGCAAGAGGACGTCAGGGGGACGCATGCCGGGAACACCGTATCCGAAAGAGCAGATGCATCGCATCGCTTACACGAAGCTTTCCGAACGACAGATTGCAGACAAGCTGAGCAAGGTCGCTGTGAGCGGGCCGATGAGCGTCTCGCAGCTGTCCGACGTATTCGCCGGCAAATCGATCCGGATCGTCACCGATAAAGGCCCGGCGCTGGCCTATACGTTCAGCCGGACCAACCGCCTCTCGGTGGCTGAGAACGGCGGCGGCGCGGTGGAAGCAGGATATGGCGCGCTGACCCTGAGTAGCGTCACCTTCTTCTCGCACATGATCCCCGGCACGCAGCGCGGCTACGCCGTGGTGATCGACCAGGGCACGAACCTGGCGACGGTGTTCGAACTGTGGTTCAGCGGCTACGAGGACAATCGCGAAGTGCAGCGCGAGATTTACTACGGCTACGTCGAGCAGCCGGGGCAGGAGGCTCCGAAGGCTCGCCACGTCACGACGAACCGCGCCGAGGGCAAGGGCTTCTACTGGAAGCAGGACACCGGCGCGGAGACGCTGGAGTTCTATCCCTCGGCGGCGTACTCGAACTTTGTCGAGTTGTCGCGGCTGGGCGGCGAACTCGGGTTCTGCGCGCCGTCCGACTACATCAAGATCAACGATGACTTCTACATCTACACGCGCACCGAATGCGAATTCTCAGGCACCTTCACGGCGTACGTGATGGACCTAAACCGCGTCGAACAGGTCGGCGTGCGGCTTGGCTTCGACTCCAACGACCAGCTGGAGTATTACGTCTTCCGCGGCAAGGGCGAGTGGTTGGGGCAGATCGCCCAGTTCGAAAAGTTCGGCGACGAAAACGGCTCGCCGGTTCCGGCGGCCGCTGCCGGCCAGACTCCGGCGAAAGGCGCTCGGCGCGTCTATCGGCCACTGCGAACGATGGCGAAGATGTCAAAAGCGGACGTCGACGCCGCAGTCGCGAAGAGGGCGTCGGCCTTCCCCGCCGCCACCACCGGTCCTGGCGCACAGATGGGCGGCAATCGCGGCCCGTCGACCGGCTGGCTGGCCGGCAAGACATTCACCCTTCGCTACGACCACGCGCCGGCGATGGAATACCGCTTCGACGACGCCGAAACCCTGAACTGGCGCAAAGAAGGCGACAGCGGCTGGACCAAGGCGCGCTATCAGGCCTGGGAATCGACGCCCGGAGTGATCTTGTATGGCCACCTGCTGGATGGCGCGCCGAACCATGACGGGCACTCGATCGTCGTGGATTTCCACCAGGGCCTGGTGACGTGTTTCAACGGCTATCTGAACACTCCCTATTTCGCCAACGAGGCGGGCGTGAAGATATTGTTCGGCGTGATCGAGATGGAAGGCCTGATTCCGCCGAAGTATAACCGCCACCAATTCACGGATGAGATGGTCGGACGTGCGGTGAGCCAGAACTACGCACCCGGCCTGACGTCGATGCACCTGTACACGACGCCCCATTCGCTCTCGTGGATCATCTTCACCGATGCCGATGCAGGCGGGTTGGAGTGGAGCGGGCCGGCGGCCTACGTGAAGATCCGTGACGGCCTGTATTTCATGTACTGGCTGGAGGAGGCCTGTAACGGCACGCTAGGCACCATCCTGGTCAACTTGCACACGATGCGCGACGTGGGGGTCGGCTATAGCTGCGGCACAAACGGCCTGAGCATGAGCGCAGTCGGCGCACACGAGCGGCTCGCCGGCCGGTTCGACATCACGCGCTTCTATCAGGTGAAATCATGAGGCAGAGCGACATGACCACGAGCACGGACACGACTTCCACGCGGCGATCCTTTTTGAAGGGCGGCGCACTGCTGGCCGCGCCACTGGCCGCTGCGTTGCCCGCTGCGGTAGTGGCGGATGACGGGCTGAAGGCGCGCCTGGAGAAGCTCGAGGACGAGGCCGCCATCCACAAGCTGCATCAGGCCTGGCTGCGGCGGATCAACACCGGAGCAGGCGACGCCGCCACGCCGCTGTTCGCTGATCCCGAAGGCGCCGCGTTCGACAAATCGGTGCGCAGCATCGCGCCGGATCACGCCGGGCAACCGGACGCGATCGAGGTCGCAGCGGACGGCACGAGCGCTGCCGGGCGGTTCCACTGCGCCGTGGAAATCGAAACCACGATCGCGCAGGACTGCACGCTGGCGCGGATGGCACACGCGCAAGGCGGCGGCTTCGTCCGCCGGACGGAGCGCCGCGTGCTGAAAGTCGAATACGTGAAGGCCTCCGGCGCGTGGGCGATCGCGAAGGTCGAGTTCGCGTCGGTCTAAGTATGTCGTCTCGCTTCCTGTCCCTAACCGAACAAGACGCTTGGGAGCCGAGAAACCGCCCGTGAGAGATCACGAACGAGATCCCGGGCGGATGGTCGGCTACTCGGAGCTTATCGTCGGACCACGCGTGCGATAGGCACTGCCAGCTCAACCGGTCGATGCAACACTATGTACTCAGTTGGTCCGACAGTACTTCCCCTAGAGAACCGACCTGTCGGGCTGTACTCAATCAGAACCTAGCCAGGGCAGTGTTCCGTTCGATTCGACGCTCGCGAACGGCTATAGCCTTTGAGGCTCGCGCAAGTAGGCTCCGCGCTGCTGTTGCGTCGACCCATTGAGACCGCCACGCTAATCAGGCACTCCATCGGTGGGCTTCTGATAAAGCCTTTTGTAGACAGCACGCCAGCCGCAAGAGCCGCGGGGTTACATGGAGTTGGGCACGCTCAGAAGATCCAGAACGAAGCGAGCTAGCGCGGCTACCGGGCGGACCGAACCGCAGTGGCAAGTTCCCGGAGCAATGGCAGAGTCTCATCCCATCCGATACAGGCGTCGGTAATGCTCTGTCCGTATACCAACGATTGCCCGGGGACCGGCTTCTGTGCACCAGCAACCAGATTGCTTTCCAGCATGACGCCGATGATGTGTCGGTCTCCCTTGGCGATTTGCCCTGCAACGTCGCGGCATACGAGGGCCTGCCTCGTATAGTCCTTATTGCTGTTGGCGTGGCTGCAATCGATCATCACGTGCGGCGGCAGCCCCGCATTCTCCAACTGCCTGCACGCCTGGGCGACGGAATCAGCTGTGTAGTTCACCGTTTTTCTTCCACCGCGCAGGATCACGTGACAATCCGGGTTGCCGGTGGTCACAAAGATCGCCGATTGTCCGTGCTTCGTGTGGCCGAGAAAGGTGTGCGGCTGGGCAGCCGATACAACAGCCTCGATGGCGACCTGGACGTCCCCCGAAGTGGCGTTCTTGAATCCCACGGGACAAGAGAGGCCCGAGACAAGCTGCCGGTGGACCTGGCTCTCGGTCGTGCGGGCCCCAATTGCTCCCCAACTCACCAGACCGGCCACGTATTGCGGGGATATCATGTCCAAGAACTCGGTTCCCGCGGGCACTCCCATTTCGGCCAAGTCCAGCAGGAGATGCCGGGCAAGTCTCAGGCCCTCATTAATCTTGTACGACTGATCGAGAAAGGGATCGTTGAGCAATCCTTTCCAACCGACTGTGGTGCGCGGCTTTTCGAAGTAGACGCGCATGACAATGCACAGTTCCTTCGAAAGTTCGTCGATCGCACCCTTCAGCAGGCCTGCATACTCGCGCGCGGCCTTCGTGTCATGAATGGAACAGGGTCCGACGACTACCAGCAGGCGATGATCTTTGCCGGCGAGAATGTCGCAGATCTGATTGCGAGCATGGTAGATAGTTGAAGAAACCTTCTCTGTGGCGGGCAGTTCTTCCTCGAGAAAAACTGGAGGGAGAACTACTTTTGTCCACTTGATGCGAAGGTCATCTGTGCGATAGAACGCCGTCATCGTCAACTCCGGAGGCCGTGCCCGGAAGGAAGTGCTTAACAAGTCTAACCCGGAATTTCCGATTTCAACTTTATCTTTGCGCAAAACCTATGCCCGCCACATCGGTAAACATTGGGCGACTATTCGCGGGCAATCCAGATACAAGAGCTGCGTGAGAGCTAGGGCTCGGCTCGAACGAGGTGCGGGTACTCAGGAGTCCACTGCGTGGCGGCGATGCGATCATGCAACTCGTCAGGTGATGTGGGCTGCGCAACGCCTGCGTGCTGCGCCTCGATGCCTACCTCAAGAGCGATCTTCCGCGCAATCGCCGGGAGATCCTTCAGCGAAGGAAGCAGACTAGCTTCAGAATCAGACAGCACGGGCGAGTTCTCGCCCAATGCGCGTCCGGCCGCCATCATCATCCGGTCCGTCACTCTCCGCGCTCCGGAGGCGATCAAACCCAGACCAACTGCCGGAAATACGTAGACGTTATTGCACTGGGCAATTGGAATCTTCCGGCCCGCAAAGTCTACCGGCGCGAATGGAGAACCTGTGGCAACGATTGCGCGGCCGTCGCTCCACCGCATCAAGTCTTCTGGAACGGCCTCGCACCGGTCCGTCGGATTCGAGAGGGGGAAAATGATCGGCCTGTCAACCTTGCGCGTCATTTCTCGCACGATAGATTCGGTAAAGGCACCGCGGAGCGTTGACAGGCCGATCAAAATCGTCGCGTCGATATTGCGGATCACAGTTTCGAGATCGATAGTACCGGACGAAGGCCGCCGCCATTGCGCGAAGCGTTCCACTGGCTGGGCGTAGACGCGTTGCTCGGGAGCCAGGTCGGTTCGATCCGCGTGCAGGATGCCGCCCCGGTTGACAATCCAGAATCGCCTCCTAGCCTCTTCCTCAGACAGTCCGCTGTCCACAAGCGCCATGCGCAAATAGTCCGCCACGCCAATGCCGGCAGCGCCCGCTCCGTAAAAGACAATCTGCTGGTCCGTCAATCTTCTGCCTGATGCTTTGATTGCCCCAGTGAGTGCGCCGAAAACGACCGTCGCTGTCCCCTGAATATCGTCATTAAAGGTCAGCAGTTGATCGCGGTACCGATCGAGGAGTGGCCGCGCGTGGGGATTGGCAAAGTCCTCCCACTGCAGGCAGGTCCCAGGCAACTCCTGCTTCACGGCCTGGACGAAAAGGTCGACGAATTCGTAGTAGGCATCGCCGGTAATACGCTCGTGTCGCCAACCGAGGTACTCGGGTGCTTTCAGTCGGTCCTCGTTATTCGTTCCCACGTCAAGCACGACCGGCAAGGTTCGAGCCGGATGAATACCCCCGATCAACGAATAGAGAGAAAGCTTTCCAATGGGTATCCCCATGCCTCCCACGCCTTGATCGCCGATTCCCAGGATTCGCTCGCCATCCGTCACCACAATGACGTCGACATCCGGGTACGGCCGGTTCTGCAAGAGGCCGGGAATCGAGTCGCGAAGTGGGTAAGAGATGAAAAGGCCGCGTGGGCGGCGATAAATGCTGCTGAATTGCTGGCACCCCAGAGCAACCACAGGCGTGTAGACGATGGGCATCATTTCTTCGATATGGGCGTTCAGCAGTTTGTAAAACAAAATTTCGTTCGTATCCTGGAGCGCACGCAGGTAGATGTGGCGTTCGAGATCGTCCGTTTTGCGACGATAAGCTTCATACGCGCGTGATGTCTGCTCCTCCAGCGATTCGATCTGCGGTGGCAACAGGCCATGAAGACCGAACGCGGACCGCTCTTCGTCCGTGAAAGCGGTGCCTTTGTTGAAGATGGGTGTATCAAGAAGATGCATACCGCGAAGCTTCATATGCAGGGTGGGAACGCTCATAGTCGCCTTAGGGAAAACATTCCGGTCCGCCAAATGCTGAATGGAACGTATGTAGAATACAAGAGCGCCGTCTCTTTGCCTCATGCTTTCGGCTGGTGAAAGACCGCTACTGCCCGATTAGTCAGGCGGTCTCAATGGGTCGACGCAACACCAGCGCGGAGTCTACTTGCGCGAGCCTCAAAGGCTATAGTCGTTCGCGAGGGTCGAATCGAACGGAACACTGCCCTGGCTAGGTTCTGATTGAGTACAGCCCGACAGATCGGTTCTCTAGGGGAAGTACTGTCGGACCAACTGAGTACATAGTGTTGCATCGACCGGTTGAGCTGGCACAGATTCCGGACAAATGCCGGTCTAGTACTCCACTTCGCTGGTAAGCGCGCGTTTATCAGGCACTGAGTCGCGGTTGATCAGTTTTGAGATAGACTCTTTCGACTGAGGCACCCAGCGAGGAGTCCGTTCGTTATGGGCATTTGCATTGCACTACGATCGGAGACTGGTGAGGACCTTGGCATGGCGGCGGGCCCGTTCTCAGAGCATCAGGGTGAGAGTTCCACCTGATACGGTCACGCGAAATTTTCAGGAAAGGGGCACTGCAATGTTTCATACAAGAATCGCTTGCATGTTGGGGTTCAGCTTGTCTATCAGTTCGTTCATCGTTGCGCAGGACAAGCCAAAAGCAAACGTCGCGACGCCGACAACTACGCCGCTAGCAGCGGGGCAGGAGACGTTCCGCACATACTGCGCCCCTTGCCATGGCCTGGATGCCAAAAGCACTGGCCCCGTGGTTCCAGTGCTGAGATACAAGCCTTCAGATTTAACCCAACTGAGCAAGAGAAACGGCGGGAAGTTCCCTCCGGCGGTGATCGAAAATGCTCTTCAAGACAATCATTTAATCCCGGCGCATGGATCCCGCGACACGCCGATCTGGGGAGACGCATTCCGCAATCCGGACCGGGACGAGATCAAAATCAAAGTTCGTAACCTGGTGCTTTACATCGAATCCGTACAGGAGAAATGAGCAGCGGGGGCAGGTCGAAAGTTTATGCCAAAGATTCCGGCTAAGTCCCGAATAGTCGGATTGCCGGACATATATCCGGCTATTACTCCACTTCTCCGGTAACCGCGTTAGTCAAGAGTTAGCGGTCGGAGCCCCGCTGATCTGGCTGGGGCCTGCCTCGATGGCGAATTCGTTGTGGCCCGGGGAGAAGAAGCGTACGATGCGCGAGTCTGAGGTCCAAATCGGAAATTCCGGTCCAGATTAGGGAGGCCCGAGTGTCACTATCATTTAAGAACACTGCGCGTGGACTAGTTGTGATCAGCCTGATGCTGCTGATCGTTATCCCAATTGCCTTGGCGCAGAATTCGTGGGTGACACTGGATGCACCGCCATCGGGAATCGCGCCCCCCGGAGATGCTCTTCGCCCCGGCCACCTAGGCCGCCAGATCGCGAACGTCGAGGAGATCATGCACTTCTACCATGATCTCATCGGACTCGAGCTTCGCGGGACTCGCGATCAACCCCGTCCATTTGGCAAGAATCGCGGGCTGCAGGAAGTTGCTTCGCTCGTCCAAGGCGTGCCGGACCCCTACCAACAGGCCAGCCGCGTTGCACTTCTTCCGATTCCGGGGACCGCTGCCGCGCCGGGTGGCCCAGAGATGACCATCGAGGCCATCGAAATCAAAGGCATCCCGTCTCACCCGTTCGATCCCTCGTTGACCGATCCCGGCGCTTCCTACCTGAAGCTCATCGTCACTGACCTTGATAAAACTCTCGCCCTTCTGAAGGATGAGCGCTTTCCGGTGATCACGGTCGGCGAAAATCCCGTCGAGCTGTCCGGCTGGCCCGGTGTGACCGGCAAAATTCGCGCGGTGTTCGTGCGCGATCCCGATGGATACCCGGTCGAATTGATGGAAGTGACGCCTGCGCCAGCGACAACCGCTGCGCCCGGCAGCAAGGTTCTCGGCGCACGTGTCACCGTGGTTGTCGACAATCTTGAAAAAACCTGCCGCTTGTACCAGAGCCTGGTGGGACCTGACTTCAAGTTCTGGCTCAGTCCGACGCTAATGGGCGATACGGCTTACGAGAATCTGACGAACACGCACGCTCAGTTCCGGTTGGCCGAGGCGATGGTTCCCGGCTCTCCGGTAGTCATGGAGCTGATCGAATATAAGAATCACAGCAAGCACTTTCAGCGTCCACATTTTCAGGATCCCGGTTCCGCGCATTTCTTGTTCATGGCGAAAGACGACGATGTGATGATCGACCGGATCAAGGCTGCCGATTTGCACACGACGAGCCCGTCAAACGCGCCGGTTTTCATCGCTCCGACTACGCGCATGTTCTTCGTGTCCGATCCGCAAGGATTCTGGCTGGAGTTCATGGATCACGACGTAAAGACGGACCCGACGGCGAAATAGCGGAGTGCCGCCCAGCGAATTCGCCAGCAAGGGCGCGTGTAGCACCGCTCTTGCTGGTTCTGCACGACCCGGAGTGTTCACTCTCTCGCTGGACCTAAAATGGGGGAATCTTCAGTGACGTAAACTCCCTCACTCACCGTGGCACAAAATCTCGGTCCGGTCACCGGGCCCCGGAATCGCTCAACCTGTCGGATTACCGGACACCTCTTTTACCAGTGCCGTAAATGTCCCGTTTCCGCGTTTATCGTCCAAGTGGATTACTTCCGAGTGCGCCGTCAGAACGTGACTCGGCAGGAACTGTGACAAAGGTCGCTTGCGCTATACGCTGCCGACCGAATCAATGTGGTGCTAGATTTGGGGGCCGGCGGGCCCGCGACCGCGACTTCGGGTTTGGGGGGCAGTCGGGGCGGAAACGAACCGCAGTACATTCCCGCCCTGCTGCTGTTCGGATTACTTATGCTGACTTAGGCTCGATGCGAACTGTTTTGGCATGGGGCGCCTTAGGCAGTTCGATGTTCAAAATACCATCCTTCAGGATCGCGCTCACCTTCGAGCTGTCAACCTCCGCTGGCAAGTCAACGATCCGTAGGATCTCCCTCCCGCAACGCTCGGAGTAGATCGTCTTGCCCTTCTTGCTCTCTTCTTGAGCTTCGTGCTTGCCGGCGATCGTCAGCTTCCGCGGTTCGACGTTGATCTCGAGTTCTTTGGCGCTGAACCCCGGCACTTCTGCCCGAACCGTTAGGTTCTCATCAGACTCTGCAATTTCCAGGTGTACGGGGTGAAGCAGTTCGGACTCGGCGCGGAACCAATCCTCCAATTCGTGACCGAGCCATCTGCCATTATTGTTAAAGATCTGAAATGCTCTGCGAGCGATCGAGTCGTAGATTTGCTCGACCTGGTCGACAACATCGATGGTGGCGGACTGTTTGACTGGTACAGGCGCCCTGGCCGGCTGCATTGCTGTTGCTGCTTGTGGGCTCATCTGTGCTCTCCTCGATTTGGTATTCCCCCGACTACACCCCGACTGCCAGTTAGATTGCCGAGAACCGTGGCTTCATATCCGGTCTGCGGGATGTATATCTGGTGGCACAGGAACCGTCGCCCATGGCGGGCGCGGCGGAAGGTGTGTGACTAGACGCTTCAAGTATACACGCGTCCGCCACCGATCGCACGATTACTGGCCCTCGACTCAGATAACGGAGGCAACTCGTGATTGCGGCTAAGTCGTGGTAAGTCGGATTTTCGGACAAGCGGATTACTCCCGAATGCGCCGTGATCCAAGCATAATCTCCAGGGTGACCAGACTGACCACATTTCCGTTATCTTCGCACCTACTAATGTTTCTGCTCGCGTTCTGCCCATGTCTCTTGGCTCAGTCCACGCTGACCTCCGTAACTCCTCTTGCCGATGAAGATTCCTCAGGCTCCTGCCACTACGAAATAATGTTGCCGCAAGGTAATAAACCTGTTTGTGCGGTGTGGGTCATCTTCGATCGCGGTCGCGACATAATGAAATTCTATTCCCATGCTGAGGTCGTCGGATTCACAAGCACGATGGCACATTAAAGCTTCCGTACCAGGACAACCTCTCGGCGCTCACTCCTCCCATAACGCCGCAAACTTTGGCACAACTTCAACAACTGGCGGCCCAGGTAGAGGAGAAGGATTCAAAGCTTGAAGCTTTGATTGCCGATAAGTCGGCTCTGGATGCGGAGCTGCATCGGCTTCGTGCAGAGATTTTCGCCCCTTGCTCGAAGAACGAAACGGAGCGAAAAAGAGAGCACCACCAAAGCCGATTGCAGCCGTAGAATGTTTATATGGCCAGGGGATGGGAAAGCAAGGCAGTCGAAGATCAGGTCCAAAATCAGGTCCAGAATTCGCAAACGAAAGGCCGCGACAAGCGCGGCCAGCCGCAATCACCCGCACAGTATGAAGCGCGCCGCCAGAGAGAAGTGCTGCTGCTCTCTCGCACCCGCGTTCAGAAAAGCCTGGAATCGAGCCAGGATCCGCGGTATCGGGAACAGCTCAATCGCGCGCTGGCAGACATCGAATCGCAAATCGCTGCGCTGGAAAACAAGGCAGGATAACGCGTTCGCGTGCTTGGCGGTTCAGTCGCGCGGCGGTTCGGAATCCGCATCGTCGATGAAAAACACTCCGACGCCGTGCTGATCCTTCTCGCGGCTCGGCTCGCAGTGCGTGACGGTTGCCCGGAGCGCTAGCGCGCCCGCCCAGTTTTGATCCCCGTTGGGTTCGATCACGACGCGCAATTCCGATTGCAGGCGTGGCCGGCTGCTTAAGCAGAGATACGCGCCTTGCAGGCTGATGTCGCGCACGATGGCCTTTTCCTCGAACGCCGTGCCGTCCTCATTCTGGCCGGTGACCGTGGCGGCGAAGCCCACGCGGCGCCGCTGCCCGATCCGCGCTTCCGGCAGCACGAAATTCGCGCCGCTCCCGTCAAGCGTGACGGACATCCCCTCCATCGCCCCCCACGTGTTCGGGAATTCCTGCCGCGCCGCCGACAGAAATCCGTCCACGGTTCGGCTTGAAGAATCGGGGTCGTGATGGAAGAGGACGAGATTCTTTACCTTGGATTCCCGTGCGATCTTCACTCCCTCGAGCCAGCACGAATGGCCCCAGCCCTTGCGCGTTGATGCGAGTTGCTCGGGTGAGTATTGCGCGTCGTAAATCAGCACGTCCGTGCCCTGCGCGAGCTGCCGCAGATTGCTGTCGCATTCGGGCACGCCGGGTTCGGTGTCCGTGGCGTACACGAAGGAGCCCAGCGGCGTATCCATCCGGTAGGCGAGGCAGCCCTGCGGATGGTTGAGCCACGCCGTGGTGATCCGCGTCCCCTCGGTCTCCCACGTTTCGCCGCCTTCGACTTCGCGGAAATAGCGAGCCGCGGCCATCGTGCTGACGTCGACCGGAAAATATGGTTTGGCGAGCTGCGCTTCGAAGACCTGGCGTAGGCTGTTGCGACCGAGATGCTTCGACGCGAAGCTGCAAAAATGGAAGCGGTTCTGAGCCTCGAAAAACGGATGGAAAAACGGGATGCCTTGAATGTGGTCCCAATGGTAATGCGTCACCAGGACGTGCGCTTCGATCGCGCCGTCGCCGCGCCGCATGGTCCAGCGATTATTCAGCGATTGCAGGTAATTGCCGAGCATTCGCAGGCCGGTGCCGCAGTCGAGAATGAATCGCGTGCCGCCCGGAGCGATGAACTCGAGGCAAGCCGTATTCCCGCCGTAGCGCCACATGTCGCGGTCGAGCGTCGGCGTGGAACCACGCACTCCCCAGAAGACCAGCTTGGCAGCATTTTGCGTCATCGTCGGGCGGACGGTGACCGGAGCACCCCGCGCCTTCCCCGCATGCCCCTGAGTCAGAGCCTGATTTCATGGTAGGTGTCCGCCGCGCGGCAAGTCAATTGAGTTTCAGGCTCGCGCAGCGTGAAGCACACGTGCCGTTGCATAAGCGGCGTCGTCTTCGCGCAGCGGACTGTTCGGCAGGGCATTCGTGCGAGTAAGATTCGGTGGATGCACTTCCACGCGCACGGCGGAGCCGAACATGGCCACGATCACGTCCATGGTCTGGGCGAAAGCGCGACTGGAATTCTGGGCCTTGCCGTCGTCGCGACCCTCGCTCTCGTCTTGGTGGAGCTTGCGGCGGGTTACGCCGGTCATTCGATGTCGCTGGCGAGCGACGCCGTCCACAATTTGACCGACATTCCAACTCTCGTGATTTCCTGGCTCGCCGAGCGCTGGGCGCGGCGGCCTCCCACGCACGAAAAGACGTTCGGATATCATCGCGCGGGAATTCTTGCGGCGTTTGTGAACGCGATCGTTCTCACGCTCGCGGCGTTTTTCGTGATCGGCGAATCCGTTGGCCGCTTGCGCCATCCCGTCGAAGTGGGCACGGGGCTGATGATGTGGGTTTCGGTGTTCGCGCTGGCGATCAACGGCGGAATCACGCTCGCCGTGCGGCGCGGGCGGCGGGACTTGAACGTCCGCACGGTCTGGCTGCACAACCTGGGCGACGCGCTTTCGAACATCGCGATCTTTGCCGGTGCATTCGTTATTCGCTGGACGGGCGCGCAATGGGTGGACCCGGTGCTGGGCGTTGCGATTGGCGCAATGGTTCTATGGTCGGGGACGGGAATTCTGCGCGAGAGCGGCCACATCCTGCTCGAAGGCCTGCCGCGCAATCTGCGTCTCGAGAAAGTGGCCGCGGCGCTGTTGGCCATCGAAGGAGTTCAAGAAGTCCACGACATCCACATCTGGACGCTTGGCACTGATCTCCACGCGCTCTCCTGCCACATTCGCATCCCCGACATGCACATGGAGGAGAGCGAGAAGCTTCTGGCGAGCATCCGCGAAGCCCTCGCGCGCGAATTTCACATCACGCATACGACGATTCAATTCGAGCGCGCCGGGCTGCCTGCTGACGCCGGCCTGTATATGCCCGCGCCCGCCCGAACTTCAACCAAATAGTATTTAACGGCTGGCTTGGTGCGGGCGTGGAGCGCGCTGGCATTTCGGGCAAAAGTGGCTGCTTCTTCCGGCCACGATCGCGCGCCGAATGATCGCGCCGCAACGGAAGCACTTCTTGCCTTCGCGCTGATACGCGCGGTGCCGGCGTTGAAATCCGCCGAGCTTTCCATCGGAATCCACGTAGTCCGCAATCGACGATCCGCGCAGCCGGATCGCTTCGTTGAGCACGCTCTGGACCGCGCGATACAGGCTTCGTAATTCGCCGGGTTTCAGATTTGCCCCGAGCCGCGTCGGATGAATGCGCGCGCGCCACAGACTTTCGTCCGCGTAGATATTGCCGATGCCCCGCAGGACATGCTGGTCGAGCAGCAGCGCTTTGACCCGCGCGCGCCGGACCTTCAATTGCGCGATGAACTGCTTCTCGGTTGCCTCCAGCGGATCGAGGCCGAGAGAGCCGAGCGCCGCCTCTTGCGGTCCGTCGGGGAGAATTCCGATGCGGCCGAAGCGGCGGACGTCCGTGTAGCGAAGTTCGCGGCCATCGTCGAGCGCGCAAAAAACGTGCGTGTGCGGCAGAACCGGCGCTTTGGGGTCGCACGTAACGATCCGGCCGGTCATGCCGAGATGAATCAGCAGCGAAAAATCGCGCGCGCCGCCATTCGAGGATTGCAGATCGAGGAGCAGAAATTTTCCGTGCCGACGGACCGCGGCAATGCGCGCGCCGGGAAGTTGCTGTTCGATCGCGGCCGGATCGTCGATGAAATCCGTCTTGCCGAGGCGCACGTCCAGAATGCGCCGTCCGGGAAGGACGGTTCGCAGGCCCCGCGCAATCGTTTCGACTTCGGGAAGTTCCGGCATTCTTACAGCCTCAAATGAGTGTGAATCGCGATCGAGAAATGCCTTCCCAGTTACGGGAGAAGCGCGAAGACGCGGCACGCCCCGCCCGAGCCGCCTGCAAGCTTGATCGGCGCCGCGATCAGGAACGCGCCCGCCTCCGGTAGCCGGTCGAGATTGGCGAGATTTTCAATGTTGTAAAGCCCCGCGGGCAAATCGACGTGATGAACTTCAAAATTCTGCGATGGGCCGGAATCGACACTCAGCGTGTCGATTCCCAGGCCGATGGCGCCGCGCTCGACCAGCAGCTTTGCCGCTTCGACCGAGTACCCGGGGAAGTGCATCACGCCCTTCGTGTCCATATTCCGATAGCGCGCTGGATCGGGCCAGCGCGATCCCCAGCCGGTGCGCAGCAGGACGATCGCACCCGCCGGTATTCGCCCGTGCAACGCCTCCCACTTGTGAATGGGAGTGACCATCAGTCGGTAATCGGCGTCCTTCGCGGCCTCGGCGCTCGCGTCGATCACCACCGCGGGTCCGAAGAGGCGCTCCGCGGGAATTTCGTCAAGAGTCATCTTGCCGGGAGGGAAATGCGACGGCGCGTCCATGTGCGTCCCGAAGTGCTCGGGCATCGAGAAGCTGCGGGCGAAATAGCCGTCCTTTTCCGGCGTGGCGACAATCTGCGTCTGGAACGCGTGCTCGTCCCCGGGCCACGATGGAATTTGGCCGCTGATCGCGTACGTCATGTCCACCACGCGAGTCTTTCCCGTGGCGATACCTGCGAGCTGAGGCCCAGCTGACGAAGCGCTTTTCACCGTGGCGCTGTTTCCGGCTCTGTTCACGGCCGCAATGCCGCCGCTCGCCGCAACGAGCGCTGCCACAAAGACGATCGCCATTTCTCTGCGCATGGAAACGCCTCCTCGCACACCATTCTATGCGAATTCCGGCTCTGAGATTGCGGGCTCCAGGTTACGGCAGGGGAATTCCCGGCGAGGCGACGATTCCGGCCATGCGCAGGATCTCCGCGTACTCTTCTTCGGTGAGCGGACAGATCGTGAGGCGGGTGTTCTTGAGGAACTTGATCTTGCGCAGCAGTCGGTTTTCCCGCAGTTCGGCCAGGCGTACCAATCGCGGGAGGCGTTCGATCGCGCGGAGATCCATCACGAACTTCTTGCCCTCGCGATCCTCGGGATCGGGGTAGGGGTCGCGAGTGACTTCGCACAGCGCGTAGAGGGAGTGTTCCGGCTTGCCGTGATAGCACAGAGCGCGGTCGCCCTTGCGCACGAGCTTGAGCTGCCGCGTGGCGTCGGGACGGTTCCCGGCGTGGCGCCACATCTCCTTGCCTTTCACAAACAGGGTGTCCCAGTGATAGGCCCGAGGGTCGACTGCCAGCAGCCAGCGCTTTGGTTTTGGAGGAGCTTGCGTCATCCGTCAAAAAGTGTCCGGCGAACTATACACGGAAGACCGGAGGAATTGTGCAGAAATTTGCTGGTGCGCGGTGAAAAATTGGTCGAATTCTGGCTCGGACCGGCCGGGAACCGGGCCCGGACGCCCGGTTAGCCCACGTCCACGAAGATTTCGTCGCCCCGGACTTCAACGGGGTAGGTTTCAACTCCCATGGCTTGGTTCGGCGCCACCTTGCCAGTGGTCACGTCGAACTGCCAGCCGTGCCAGGGGCATGTGACGACTTGACCTTCGAGTTCGCCTTCACCCAGAGGGCCGCCCTGGTGCAAGCATATCCCATTGATAGCACAATACTTACCAGCCACGTTCGCGAGCGCCACCGGCTTGCCCCCGACCTGGACCTCGGCGATTTTCCCCGCGGGAATCTCGCTCTTCGTAGCCGCTCGCTGAAATCCCATCCGGGCGCTCCTTGGTTTCTCCTGGTCTATTTCGCGACGGTCAGTCGTCGCCGGTCCTCGACGCGCTTGATTCGACGGGATGTTCGCCAACCTTGGCGAGAAGCTCCGCGAACTTCGCTTCGCGGTCCTTTTGGTCGTGGCCCTGATAGATTTCGGCAATCTGGGTCGCATTCATCGAGCAGAATTTCGGCCCGCACATCGAGCAGAACTTGGCTTCCTTGTAAAAGTCGTCGGGCAGGGTCTCGTCATGCATGGCCCGCGCGGTTTCGGGATCGAGCGATAGCTCGAACTGCTTGTTCCAGTCGAAAAGGAAGCGCGCGTAGCTCAAAGCGTCGTCCCGGTCGCGCGCGCCCGGACGGTGCCGCGCCACGTCCGCCGCATGCGCCGCGATCTTATATGCGATCACGCCCTGGCGGACGTCGTCCGCATTCGGCAGCCCCAAATGCTCTTTCGGCGTGACGTAGCAGAGCATCGATGCTCCGTGCCAGCCGATCATCGCCGCGCCGATCGCGCTGGTGATGTGGTCGTAGCCGGGTGCGATGTCCGTGACGAGCGGCCCGAGCGTGTAGAACGGCGCCTCGTAGCACAGCTCGTTTTCCTTTTTCACCTGGAGTTCGATTTGATCCATCGGGATGTGGCCAGGCCCTTCGATCATCACCTGGACGTCGTATTCCCATGCTTTTTTGGTCAGCTCACCCAGCACGCGCAACTCGGCAAACTGCGCTTCGTCGCTTGCGTCCGCGAGGCATCCGGGACGCAGCCCGTCGCCGAGCGAAAAGCTGACGTCGTGCTTCTGGAAAATCTTGCAGATCGCGTCGAAGTTTTCGTAGAGGAAATTCTGCGCCTTGTGGAAACTCATCCACTGTGCCAGCAGCGCGCCGCCGCGGCTCACGATTCCCGTGATGCGGTTTCGCACGAGCGGCAGAAACTCGCGCAGCACGCCCGCGTGGATCGTCATGTAGTCGACGCCCTGCTCGGCCTGCTCCTCGATCACTTCGAGCATCAAATTGATCGACAAATCCTCTCCGCGGCGGACACGCGACAGCGCTTCGTAAATCGGCACAGTGCCGATGGGCACGGGCGACGCGTCGATGATCGCCTTGCGGATCATCGGGATGTCGCCGCCGGTCGAAAGGTCCATCACCGTGTCCGAGCCGTAGTGCACGGCGCGGTGTAGCTTTTCGAGTTCTTCGCTGACGTTCGAGGTCGTAGCCGAGTTGCCGATGTTCGCGTTGATCTTGCAGCCGAACGCCACGCCGATGCCCATCGGCTCGAGGTTGCGGTGGTGGATATTGGCGGGAATGATGGCGCGGCCGCGCGCGACTTCGCTGCGCACCAGCTCGGGTGAGATTTTTTCGCGCAGCGCCACGTAGGCCATCTCTTCCGTGATAACGCCCTGACGCGCGTAGTGCATCTGCGAGAAGTTTCGAGCGCCGCCGTTTGTCGCCGCGACGCGCTTCTCAATCCATGCATCCCTCAGTGCCATAAAACCCCCGTTCCAGCCGCGGCGACTGCACAATTTGCCGCCAGCGGCCTCATTATCGCACCGCGACTCTCACGCGGCAACTCAGGCGGTGTGTGCCTTAGCCTCTCCAAGGTAGATCAAATCAAAGATATGGCGGCATACACGAGCGACGAGAGTGGGAAATGAATGCTGGAAACAGCCTCAACGGAAGTGTGGCGTGCCACGCCTCGTTGGATATGGTAATTTGCCTCAGCGCATTGTCCGTGTAGCCCGAACGAGCTTAATATCAGAGGAAATCACGATGGCTGTGTCCTCCATCCCCGGCGTCGTTGTTAGGCAGATGACAGCCGCCGATATTCAGGCGGTCATTGATATGCAGTCACGCGTCTTTCCGGAGGACCTTCGTTGGACGCCGGATGAGATCGCGCATCACCTTGCCGTTTTTCCCGAAGGCCAACTGGTCGCCGTTGACGAAACGGGCCGCATCATCGGTTCGGCCAGTTCGCTGATCATCGACTGGGATGACTATGCAGAATCCGCCAAGTGGTCGGCCATCACGGGCCACGGCACGTTTGACACGCACAATCCCCTCGGCAAGACCCTTTATGGCGCGGACCTGTGCGTAGACCCCGCGGCTCGCCGGCACGGTGTTGGCTCTCTTTTCTACGAAGCGCGCAAGAAGATGGTCAGAGAGCGCCGACTAAAGCGTCTACTGACTGGTGGGCGGATTCCGGGTTTCAACCAGGCGCCCGCGGGCACGACGGCGCGGGATTATGTCGCCGACGTAGCCACGGGAAAGCGAAAGGACTCGACCCTTAGCTTTCAGCTCGCCAACGGACTGGTTGTTCTGGATGTCGTCCCGGAATATCTCGACGACACCGAATCGCGCGGATTCGCAACGCTCCTCGAATGGCTCAATCCGGAGTACGTGGCTACGGTCAGCCTCGAGGCCAGCGATCAGCACGTAGCTCTCGAGGGACCGGGCTTGCGAGACCGGCGCGAGCAGGTCCGGCCGCGGCGTGTCCGCATCGCCGCGCTCCAATATTTGCTGCGCCCGATCAAAAGCTTTCAGGATTTCGCAACGCAGGTCGAATTCTTCGTGCGCAGCGCGCAGGATTACCGCAGCCAGTTCGTTGTGTTTCCGGAGTACTTCTCAACGCAGCTTCTGAGCTACTTGCGCGAGCCCGCCCCGGCTCGTGCGGTGCGCCTCCTCGCGCAGCTAAGTCCGGAGTACGAGGCGCTTTTCAAGCGGCTCGCCGATGAAACCCGGATGTATATCATTGCGGGGACCCATCCCGTCATTCAGGAAGGCCAGCTTTTCAACGCCGCGCATCTTTTTACGCCGAATGGCCAGGTGTTCCGCCAGAAGAAAGTCCATCTCACTCCGTCCGAGCGCGGCTCATATCAGATGAGCCGGGGCCACGGCTTCTACGTCTATCACACGGATTACGGCAAAATCGCGATTCTCGTGTGTTACGACGTGGAATTCCCGGAAGCCGCCCGCGTGCTGGCGGAAGGCGGAGCGCAAATTCTCTTCGTACCGTCCTGCACGGACGAGCGCCAAGCATTCTGCCGCGTGCGATATTGCTCGCAGGCCCGCGCCATCGAAAATCAGATTTACGTCGCGATGGCGTCTACCGTCGGCAATCTTCCGGACGTGCCTTGTATGGCCACGCACTACGGCCAGGCGTCGATTCTCACGCCATCGGACTATTTTTTTGCGCGAGACGGAATCGCAGCCGAAGGTATCGTCAACCAAGAACAGATGGTCATTTCGGATGTGGACCTCGATCTCCTCGAGGAGCAGCGCGTGAACGGGACGGTCATCCCGCTCAACGACCTGATCAAGGATGCGTACGACCGCGTGATCCACTACACCGACCGGCGCAACGGGGACACGCCCGCCCGGGTGCCCGCGGTTTCTCGTCAGGGAATCACGGGGTCAGGCAAGTCGAGCGATTGACGCCCGAGCTATGAATGCCGGGCCCAGGGCAGCGTCGAGTTTGCGAAGGTGACTTTGCCGCGCAGTAGATGATAGATGTACGCGCCCAGGCAGAACTTCCCGAATAGCAGCGCTGAAAACGCCATCACCACGAACGCTTCGAACACTCGCGCCGTGACGATCCAGCCTTGCGTCAGCGCCACGCCGACGATCGCCAGAAACGCAGCCGCCATTCCCTGTGCGAATCGTCGCGCGGGAGGCGCGGGAGCGAGCGGAGGTTTTCCTCGAGGAACGGCGAATACGCGGTTGTAGAACACTTCGAACGGGTTCAGTTTGGGGAGCAGGACATTCCACCAAAGCACGGCTGACAGCGCGAAGAAAAACGCCGGCGAGCCCAGGATGATCGCGACAACGATCAGCGTTCCCACGATCCTCGGCTGAAAATACAGGCCCGAGAAGTGCATGTCGCAGACCGCGTCGGGCTCGTCCAAGAATCCCTGCTGCTTCATGAAGTTTTTTACGGCGTAGGAGCTCATGGCCAATCCTCACTCGCGCAGAACGTCGCAAGCGCGACAAGCATACTACTCAATTGGATGTTCGTGTCTCGCGCCGGATGCGTTTCCTCATGCTGTTTGCTCCACTGTCGCGAACAGCGCGCTGTCCGCAGCTTGAGATCGTGCGCGGCTCTGGATACGCCATTGACAGGAGACCTCCGCAAGCGTATTCCTCATCAGCAGCCGAATCACTGGCTTGGTATCGAGGGGGCCGGCAGTCGATCGGGGAATCGTGTGAATCACGCGTCAGCCAAAACCACCGCCGCAGCATTCGTCCTTCTAGCAATCTCAGGCGCGGCTCTCGCGCATCACGGAACCTCGCGCTACGACCTCGAGAAGACCGTCACGCTGAGCGGCACCGTCACAGGATTCGATTGGGGCAATCCGCACTGCCTTGTTCACATGGACGTGAAAGCTGACAACGGCGAAATCCAGCATTGGACCTTGGAACTTGCCTCGCCGTTCACCATGTCTCACGCGGGCTGGAACAAGGATTCGCTCAAGCTCGGAGACGAACTCGTCGCGGAC
Organism: uncultured Acidobacteriota bacterium; assembly: GCA_963715685.1. Classification (GTDB taxonomy): domain Bacteria; phylum Acidobacteriota; class Terriglobia; order Acidiferrales; family UBA7541; genus Palsa-295. The sequence continues at coordinate 1,759,767 of OY970264.1, forward strand.
ACTCATCCCGCCAGAAATGGAATCAGTCTCGGCATCAGCGCCACTTCGAAAAACATAATGAAGTTCGTCGTGAACGGAAAGTCGCTTTCCACGCCGTAACAAACTCCTGCTAAAAAGCAAATTTCGCGGCGAGCTGTACGAGCCGGGGATCGGCCGCGCTGACGACGTGGCCAAACGTTTGTAGATTGTTGACCTCGCCGTCCACGGCCGCCGGGCCGTAAAACTGGGCGTGGTTGAAGACGTTGAAGCCCTCGATTCGAAGATCGAGCGATTTCGATTCCGTGAGCCGCACGTTCTTGGTGAGTTGCATATCGAAATTGCTGATGCCTGGACCGTAGAAGAACCGCCTCGGTGAATTTCCCAATTGGCCGAGTGTCTCCGTCTGGAAAAGTGCGGTGTTGAATTCCGGGCGCCCGTTGCGCGGATTCCGGTTGATCTCGAGCGGGCCGGGCGTGAATTCCGGCGTGTCCAGCAGATTATTGTTCACGCCATTGCCGAGCGTGCCGAGCAGGGAACGGTCCGAATTGTCGTAGAGCGTGACGGGGAACCCGGTGGCGAATCGCGTGGTGCCGGAAATGCTCCAGCCTTCCGTGAGCCGGTTCGAGCGGCCGAAAAGTTGCTCAAACGGCAAATTGTAGCTGTAGCTCGCCACGAAATCGTGCCGCATGTCCCAGGAAGAAATCGCGCGGCTGAGCCTCGGATTGAACGGATTCAGTTGCTCGCCGATGTTCGAGGCTTGATCGATCGACTTCGCATATGTGTACGCGAATAGAAAAGTCGTCCGCTTGCCCGCGTATCGCAGATTTGTCTGCAGCGCATTGTAGTTCGAATTGCCAATGGTTCGCTGTGCCGTCGTCGCCCCGTAGTTTCCGTACAAAGCCGGGCTTGATCCCAATCCGATGTCCCGCGTTCCTTGATAAACGTGGCCTGATGCCGAGGTGTAAACGGCGTCCTCGCCGTACGGCCCGCATGTGGAACTGCCCGGCGCTACCTCGCTCGGCTGGCTGAGGCTCAAGCACAGCGCGCGATCTCCGGGGTTTGTGGGGTCGAGCACGAGGGTGTGGTGCCCTTCGTTCCCGACGTAGCTCATCGTCAGCAGGATGCTCGGCGTGATCTGCCGCTGCATCGAGAACATGTAGTCCTCGGTGTAGGGCACGGCGTTGCGGTAATAGAAATAGGGATCGGCGCTGATGGGAGTGACGGCGGCCCAGTCGAACGCCGTGTAGGGGTGCTTCGCCGATACGGTGTTCGGCGGAAATGTGATCGGATAGGGGTTGAGGTTGACCGTTCCATCTCCAGCGTTGATAAAAGGCGTGGCAAAAAGCGGCGGCGCCGGACTCAGATAGTTGTATCCGAATGGCGGCACCGAATACATGATGCCAGCCGATAGCCCCGGAAAAGCCGTATAAAAAATTCCGTAGCTGGCCCGAATGCTGCTTTCCCCTGGGCCGCCAAAAATCTTTCCCAGAATTCCACCGTCAAATCGAGGCGAGTAAGCCAATCCGATTCTCGGCGCGAAATTATGATACTTGGATGGCGACAACGTCGAAGGTATCCCCGGATCACCCGGCACCACCAGCCCCGGAATTGCATTCGGGTAGAGGACCGATTGCTCGCCAGGCACGACGGTCTGGATATTATTGTTCTTCTCCCACCACGGCATGATTAAGTCCCAGCGCAATCCAAGGTTGAGCGTCAGATCGCTGCGGACGCGCCAGCTATCCTGGATGAACGCTCCGGCGTACCGGTTCCGAAGATAAAAAGGCTGGCCGGTGGATTGCGTGAAGTTGCTGGGAACGCCCAGAAGAAAATCGGCGAAGGCCGAACCCGTTTCGGTGCCGAGAATATTGAATGTTCCGTTGAACGTCGCGTTGGGGTGTTCGTTCACCTGGTCCGCGTGGAATTGGCCGCCAAATTTGAGCGTGTGCGCGCCGATCACCTTCGAAATCGAGTCGCTCAGATACAGAGTATTGTTCCACTGAATCGTGTTCGTGATCGGCACGCCCATGATGAACGACGGGAATACGATATTTTCCACGCCTTCATATTGCGGTGCCTGCACCGTAATCCCTGTCGTGCCGGCTCCCGTTGCAAATCCTTGCGATGCGAGGCTCACGCCGAGTCCGCCGTGGGGTTTGCCGATATCGTTCGAATTCCGGATCAGACCAGCGTGGAATTCGTTCACGGTCTTGGCTCCCAGGACCCGGGTGTAGCCCAACGTAAAAAGCTGGGCTTGCCCGATCGTCAGGGCGTCAAATCCCGGGACGCTGGCGCCACCCTGCGCGCCCGGGTAGGGATTGTCCAGGCGGTAGTTGTCCAGAAAATAGTAGAAGGAAACTTGGCCCCATTCTTCGTTGGCGTCCATTCGCCCGGCGACCTTGTCGTCACGAACGGTTTCATCAAAAGCAGCGGTCGAAAACTCATTGACTCCGTTAGGCTGGTTGGGCTTGGGAATGTATTGCAAAAGATTCGTCGCGGGAGCCGACCAAGCGCTTATCGGAATCTGCCCGCCGGGCAGCACGCAGGTAGCGCTCGTGCATCCCGTTGTGAAGTAAGGCTCGCCTTGGAAAACGGCGTAGCCGAGTTTTGCACTGAGCAAAGTGGCCAGCGCCGGCCCGCTCACTTTTCCCGTCAGCGAGCTCTCCACGTCGGAAAGATTGCCGGTACGATCCGCGAGCGACGGCACGGACGTAACCGGCGACGTTACGCCCTGCGCCGTCCGCGTTCCCTGGTAGTCGGCGAAGAAAAATATCTTTTGCTTCTCGATCGGACCGCCGATCGTGCCGCCGAACTGATTTTGCCGGAAGACGCCGCGTGCAGCGGCAAAGTAATTCTTCGAGTCGAGAACTGTATTGCGCAAGAACTCGAAAAGATTGCCGTGGAAGGAATCGCTGCCGGACTTCGTCACCACGTTGATCATCCCGCCGTTGTAATTCCCATATTCAGGATCAAAGTTCGTCGTCAGCACCCGAAATTCCTGTATCGAATCCAGGTTCGGAATCACGGATGTCCCGCCGTTCATGTGCTCCTGCACGTCGGTGCCGTTCACCATGAATCCGTTTGCGGACTCGCGCTGGCCGTTGATCGAGACATCTCCGGGGTTCAAGTCACCGGAAGGATTGATCGTTCCCGTAACGCCCGACATGATCACGGAAGTCGGCGTCAGCGTGGACACTGGGCTGACTCCCGGCTGAATCGCCAGCAGGTCGGTGTAGCTGCGGCCGTTCAAGGGCAGGGAAGTAATCTGCGCCGCTTGCACCACCTCGCCGAGGTGAGTCGCGACGGTGTCCACCTGCGCCTCGGCCGCGCTGGCTGAGACCGTGATCGTTTCGCTCTTTTCGCCCAGTTCTAATTCCGCGTCCACGCGGACGGCGGCGTCCGTATCGACTGCGATGCCGGTTTTTTTCTGCGTCTTGAATCCCGCGGCTTCGATCGTGAGTTCGTAGCGTCCCACGGGCAATGTGGGGAAGGAATAGAATCCCTGTGGATCGGTTGTAGCCTTATAGCTCGCCGCCAGGTCGAGATTCACCAATGTCAAAGTAGCGTCGGGGATCACAGCGCCGCTCTGGTCCTTCAGGGTGCCGGAGATGCTTCCTCCAGTCGCGGCCCAAGCGCGCGTGCAAGCGAAAAGGCAGAGCCCGGCGCACATGATCCGGACGAACGCCCGGAGACCGCGACTCGTTGGCATGATGATTTGCTTTTGGGGCCGATCTGGAATCACAAAGCCTACCCTGCACCCACAGCTATAGTAGCCTGAGTCGCTCCTCGGGTTTCAATTTGTTGCCGGACTTCCGCAGGGAGATTCCCGCGACTGCATTATGGAATGTGGCGTTGGGCGATCTATTCGTGGCGATGCGTGCCGTTGCCGTTTCCGTTCGCGCCGTACGCTGAGACCCTCGCGGCGTTTGTGCCTGATGGTTTCAATGCGAACATCGGTGCCTTGGGGGCGGCATCGCGCGACGCCGCAATCACCGCCGGATCGATCCTTTGAATCGACGCGTCCACCGCGCGCTCGTACAGTCCGGAAATATACGCCTCTCGCGAATCGCTTTGGAGAACGCGCAGAATCTTGGCCTTCAGCTCGGTGAAGACGATCCTCGCATCGCCGGACGCGTCCACAGTTTCAAATCTGTATTCGATGCTGAGCCTGTCGAATTCCGCCAGCAGCGCCGTCTGATACCTGCGAAAGCTTTCGTACATATCGTGGGCGGGGAACACGTCCATCCCGGATTCCCAGTAGTCGAATCCGCGCGAAAAGATCACGCGTGGGATCAGTTGATCAACTCCGAGGCGCAGATAAAAGACGGCGTCAGGCACGAGCGCCACGCTGAAGATGCTGCGAATCCATGCCGGGTCCATTCCGCGAACGATCGCGCGGGCCATCAGCGAATAGATGTAGCGGTCGGTCAGCACGACGAATCCGGCGCGCAGCGCGGGCATGATCTCGTTCTCGAGCCGGTCCACGAAATCGGTCGCGTAAAACAGGCTCTGCGTCACGCGGCCGAGGTTGTTGCCCTCTTTCGCGCGCCGGATGCCTTCGCCGGCGAGCGGCGAGCGCGAGATACCGGTATCGAGCACGGCGTGGCCCAATTCCTCGAGCCACGGCTTCAGCAGGTTGATCTGCGTCGTGCGCCCCGCGCCGTCGGTCCCTTCGACAACGATCAGCTTGCCCGCGAGATCGGAAAGCTTGATTCCGGGCAGAGTCTTTCCATAGGTCGTTCTCATGGCCGCACCCTCAGTTCCTTGGCTTTTTCGAGATGAGTTTTGGCGATCTGGCGTACCTGCGCCTGCTGCACTTCCACGGGCAGCGTTGCGTCGATCACGGTCAGGCCGAATTCGGGGATCATCTTTTCGTACTCTTCGATGATGCGCCCCTGGAAAATCCGGAAGCTTTCCTCGGGATCGTCGCTGACGCCCAGATCCATGCCCGCTTCGTAGAATTTGAATCCATCGCGCGCCGTGGTGAGGCGCCCGATGGCCGTCTCGAGCGGCACGCGAAAGTAGAACGCGACGGTCGGCTTCGCCGCGAATCCGTAGAGGTCGCGTACCCACGCGCGGTCCATCCCGCGCGCCACGTCGCGCGCGAACGCTGTGTAGATGTACCGGTCGCACAGCACTACGGCGCCTGCCTTGAGCAGCGGCAGGATGCTGCGCTCGATTCGGTCTGCGAAATCGGTCGAGTGAATCAGCGAAAACGTAGCGGGCGTCAGCATCTTCTTTTTCTTGCCCAGCTTGGTGGTGTCCTTCACGAGCGCCGAAGAGTTCCACTGGCTGAAGACGACGCCGTAACCCTTCGATTCGAGCCATTTGTGCAGCAGGCTGAGCTGCGTCGATTTGCCCGAGCCGTCGATGCCTTCGACGACGAACAGTCTTCCCGGAAACTCCTGGCCTCCGTTGCGCCGTGCCAGCGGCGCAACGGGCTCCACCGGTTGGAAAATTTCAAACGGACCGATCCGCCCCATTCCAGAATTGCCGATATTCATGGTCCTCTCTCGGGCCCTAGGCTTGCCGCGCCCTTAGGTGAGCGAGAGGGCAGGCGAAGGGCTGGTTATCGCCCAGCGGACGCATGGGCGCAAAGATAGTGGTGCTTTTCTTCGGGGTTTCTGGCGAACGGGAGATCCCGGCGGACGCCGTAGAGTATCGCTCAAGCGACGTGATTTTGCAGCAACAATTTTAGGGCGGGCTTTTCAAGCCGGAGAACGGCGGGCGCCGCCGAAATCGACCTTCCAGCGTGCGTCGCGGCCATCTTCATTCGCAAAGGACTTGGCAGATTCGTGCGCTCGGCCACAATCGCGGGTTTGCGGAACCATCGCAGTGATGTGACAATACTCGCATGACAAAAACATTTACGATGACTGTATCGATTCTGGCGGCCGCGATGTTCCTGTGCGCGAGCGCTCGCGCACAGCAAACTCCTGCGGCGAGCACTTCGCAAGCTCCCGCGGCGAGCTCTCAGCAATCGACGAAGACGGCGACCGCGCCTGCGCTCACCACGCAGAAGGACAAAGAGAGCTACGCCCTCGGACTGAATATCGGTAAGGGTCTGAGCCACGATCAAGTAAACGTTGATCCCGCGATTGTGGCGCGCGGCATTGAGGACGCGCTCTCCGGCACCAAGCCGCTCCTGACCGATGAGGAAACGCAGGCCGCGCTCACCGCGCTTCAGAGCGATGTCCAGAAATCCACGGAGGCAAGAATGCAACTGCAGGGAGCAACGAACCAGGCGCAAGGCGAAGCGTTCTTGGCGGCCAACAAAGCGAAGGACGGCGTCGTCACACTGCCGAGCGGCCTCCAATATAAGATTCTAACGGCAGGCACAGGGCCAAAACCCCTGCCGACCGATTCCGTCGTCTGCAACTATCGCGGTACGCTCATCGACGGTACGGAATTCGACAGCTCCTACAAGCGCGGCCAGCCCGCCACGTTTCCTGTGAATCGCGTGATCAAGGGCTGGACTGAGGCACTCCAACTCATGCCGACAGGCTCGAAGTGGCAGCTATTCATTCCGCCTGACCTGGCGTATGGCGCGCGCGGCGCGGGCGGCCAGATCGGCCCCAACGCCACACTCATCTTCGAAGTCGAACTGATCTCGATCCAGGGCAAGTAAGACTGGCCCCCAGCGACGGCGAGCGCCTCGTTCGTCGTCGCATCCCAGGCTCCTCCGCTAGTCGGACGTGCCTCTTCCTTGATATCGTCATTCTGAGCGAAGTGGTCGGACTTTTTTCTTCGTCCCTCTCTTGCGGGACGTCTGGCCACGCAGTCGAAGTACGCTTTTCCATCGCTCGCTTTTTGAGCGATGAACCTCTCTTCGGCGTCGCCAGGAACGGAAATCCCAACAAAGCCAACTGGCTTCCGACCGCGGGACCACCAGCTTTCGAAAAAGTCTACAGGAGGCATCGCTTGCGCTCGGAAACGCGTCTGCCTAAGATGATCGCGTGACTCTCGTGCTGAATTTTGCGGCGGTGCCGGGAGATGCAACGCGGACCCGGGCGAAAAATTCCGCAATAGTTTCTAATCGCCAAAGTCGGCGGCTAGAGAGCGACCCAAATGGCTGAAAATAAAGAGCGCCTATCCGGCCTAATCGCCAAAAAGTCCGGGGGTGCCTCGATCGGTCTTGCGCGCGTTGGCATCGGGGTCGTGCTTGCATCGCTCCTTGTCGCGCTTGCAGGAGGCACTCGTGCCGGAACCGATGTCACATCGTCACGCAGCAGTTGGGAGTCGTCGGAGAAAAATATGCCCGCGTCTGCCGCATCGGAGAAATTCGCTCAACTAAGTGACCAATTCCTCAAAGATTCGCTCGCGCTTTCTCCCACAAACGCTTCCGCCGCCGGTTACCATCACCACGTCGATCCGAAAACCGGCAGGACCATCGTGCTCGATGCCCAACTTGACGACATGAGCCTCGAAGCCATGGCCACCCGGCGCGCATTTTACGCCGCGTGGCGGGAGCGCTTTCGCACCGAGACGCCGCCAGCGTCGCTCGACCGCGGGGACGCGGCCGACTGGCAGCTTATTGATGATCAGATCGGCCTCAACCTGCTCGAGTACGACAAAATTCAGGCCTATCGCCATCATCCGACGGTGCCGGTCGAATTGATCGGCAACGCAATCTTTTTGCCACTTTCACAGAGTTACGCGGCCAAGCACGTCCGCCTCGAAGCCGCGCTCGACAGAATCGAACAGATTCCGCGCCTTCTCAACCAGGTTAAGCAGTATCTCGGCGATGCCGACCCCGTCTTCGTGCAGACCGCGATTCAGGAGAATGATGGCAACATCGATCTCATCCAGACCACGGTCGCGGACGAAATAAAGTCTGAGATTGATCCCAACTCGCACCTCAAGGCGCAATACGACCGCGTCGCGCCGCCCGCGATTACGGCGCTGAAGGCTTTCTCGCGCTGGCTCCGGGATGACCTCGGCAAGCGCAGGTCGAATCAGGATTGGCGGCTGGGAAAAGACCTCTACGATCAGAAATTCAAGCTCGTGATGGAGACGTTCATCACTCCGGAACAGGTTCTCTCGGCGGCCGAAGATGAACTCAAGTCCGTTCGCGCGGAAATGCTCCAGCTTGCGCTTCCCATGCACGCGCAAATGTATCCCGGCCACGGAGACCACTCCGATCTCACCGGGCGCGAGCGCGAAAACCGGATCATCGGCGAAGTCCTCGGAAAAATCTCGGACGATCATCCGCGTCGCGACCATCTGCAAGAGGCCGTTCAGGCCGACCTCGAAAGCATCAAGGCCTTCATTCGCGAGAAGCAGATTGTTTCGCTGAGCCCGCGCGACAATTTGAAAGTGATTCCCACGCCGCCTTTCATGCGCGGGATTTATTCGGTCGCGGGTTTTCAGAGCGCGCCGCCGCTCGAGCCGCAGGCCGAGGCGCAATACTGGGTCACGCCGATCGATCCCAGCGTGCCTGCCGACAAAGCCGAATCGAGACTGCGCGAGTACAACAGTTGGGTCTTGAAATGGCTCACGCTTCACGAAGCGCTGCCCGGCCACTACATCCAATTCGAGCATCTCAATAGCCTCCAGCCCGAGCGCAGGCGCCTGCTGCGATCGCTTTTCTCGAATGGAGCTTACGTGGAGGGTTGGGCGGAATACGGCGCGCAGGTGATGATGGACGAAGGCTTTGCCAATAACGATCCGCGCTTCCGGCTGGAAATGCGCAAAATTCGCCTCCGCCTGCTCGCCAATGCGATCCTCGATGTGAAGATGCAAACAATGGGCATGACCGACGAGCAGGCTATGGACTTGATGACGAAAGATGCGTTTCAAACGCAAGCCGAGGCGGAAGGGAAGTTGGTCCGCGCGAAACTCAGCTCCACGCAATTGCCCACCTACTACGTTGGCCTGCGGGAATGGCTCGCGTTCCGCCAGCGATATCAGGCAGCCGCCGGCAAGAATTTCAACATGTTGAAATTTCATGATGCCGTGCTGGACGAGGGACCGCTGCCGGTCCCCGTCGTGGAGAAACTCCTGATGCCGTCCGCAACGCAAGTCCAGCAATGAATGAGAGCGAAGCGATCCTAATCGGGGAAACGGAAAATGAGACAAGCAGCTAACAGCAAATCCCGGCCAAATCGCCCGATTGATGCCAATCGATGGGACTCGGTGCTCCGCATCTTGAAGCTCGCGATCCTGATTCCCGCGCTCGCGTTGCAATGCATTGCGGCCGGAGATTTCCGCTCCGCGGAGGCTGCGTCTCCGAAAGCCGCGCCCGCGCCTCGCGCCCAGAACACCGTCTACGAAATCACGCAGGACAAGGGCTATCGCTTCGAGCGCGGCGGCTGGATTTACGTGCATCTCGAAGGCTCGCCGCACGACATCGGCTACCAGCACGGCTATCTGCTGGCGCCGGAAATCGCCGATGCGTTCGGCGCGCTTCGCCTCGAGATGACGCACGACACCGGGCGCAGTTGGGACTTTTTCCGCCGCGCTGCCCGCGAAATGCTGTGGCCCAAGATCGATCCGGAGTATCAGGCCGAGCTGCAAGGGATCGTCGATGGCCTGCAAGCGAAAAAGACCAAGCTCGACCTCGATGACGTCGTCGCATTCAATGCCTTCGCCGAGCTTCCCGATTACTACGTGCCGTGGCTCAACCAGCAGACGCGCGCGCAAAACGTGTTCGATCCGCGCGCCTTCGAGCATTGCAGTGCGTTCGTCGCCACCGGCAGTTGGACGAAGGATCACCAGATCGTGATGGCGCACAGCAACTGGACGACGTACGTCGAGGGCTCGCGCTGGCGGATCATTTTCGATATCGTGCCGCAGACCGGCTATCGCCTCCTGATGGACGGAATTCCCGGCGTGATCGCAAGCGACGACGATTTTGGCGTCAACTCAGCCGGAATCATGATCACCGAAACCACCATCGGGAATTTTCACGGCTGGGACCCGAACGGCAAGCCTGAATTCGTGCGCGCCCGCAAGGCGATGCAGTACGCGGACTCGATCGACAACTACGCGAAGATCATGATCGATGGAAATAACGGCGGCTACGCGAACGATTGGCTGCTCGGCGACCGCAAGACCGGCGAAGTGGCCCGTCTGGAACTGGGCCTCAAGCACACGAAGTTGTGGCGCACGTCGGACGGTTATTTCTCCGGCGCGAATTTCCCGAGCGATCCCGACGTGATCAAGGATGAGACGACGTTCGATCCAAACAATCCCGCCAGCGGGCCAAATGCCCGCCGCATCCGCTGGGAACAGCTCCTCAACGGGAATAAGGGAAAGATCGACACGGCGCTCGCGGAGGTATTTCTCGGAGATCACTACGACACGTTCACGAAAAAGGAGGGCGCAAACCGGCGCACGCTCTGCGGCCACGGTGATACCACTCCGGAAACGTATCCCGGCTCGAGCGCGCCGCCTTTCGATCCGTACGGCGCAGTGCAGGGCAAAGTGATGGACAGCACGACGGCGTCCCGGATGGATTTCATCGCGCGCATGGGCCATCCGTGCGGCATCAATTTCGACGCGGCAAAATTCCTTGCCGATCATCCGGAATTTTCGTGGCAATCGCCGGTGTTGCGCGACATGATCGCCGGTCCTTGGACCGAATTCCACATTGGCGAGCACATCCCGAAGCAGGGCCAGTGAGCTGACCCCGCGTCAGCTTTTTGGGGCATAGCCCCAGTTACTATCAAATAAGCGCCATCGCCTGGACCGGCATCTGGAATCCCAGGCCGGAAGATGCTACAAAAAAGGAGCTTGCCTTGGTGGGTGTGTGCCAGACACTTGCTCCTCAAAGGGTTGCAAAGTCTCCATCCCCGCGGGACTCGCCGCGGAGCGGATGTGTGTGCTCCATTTCACGCTTTTCATCGAGCAGGAATGCGCTGAAATGCGCCGCGAAACCGCTCTCGGCAATGCCAAGCACGAACGCCAGGTTGAATTCATGCAGAAGATTTCGGAGCGCGGAGAGACGCTGGTCCGCGTGGCCACAAGCGGCTTTCCGATGTCCGACGAACTCAAAGCGCGCATCCTGAGCACGCTTCTCACGCTGATGAATTGCCGCGAAAATATGGACCGCGCCGCGATGCGCCAGTCCGCCCTTCGGCGTTTCGTCGGTTAATTTCCCCTCGACAATTTGTGGGACGGATTATGCGCTGATGTAGCGCGCGTAGAGCGAGCGAGCCACCGCCGGATCCTTCGTTCCCTTGATGATCGCGCGGCCGTCCGCGAAGACGGTCAATTCGTAGGGCGCGACGCGGAAGCGCAGCAGGAAATCGTTATTGCGGACTTCGGCTGCGGCGGAACCGAGGCGCTTGCCAAGTTCGCCGAGATCGAGCCGGCGGCCGCGCTCGTAGATTTGCACGGAGTCCCGCCCGCACATCGTGATGTGCGGTTGGGCTTCGCCCGTCAGAAATGCGAATTCACGGCGGGCGCAAGCCCGGCAATCCAGATTGCGCGCCGCGCGAATCGACTGGAATTTCCCCGTCCAAACATCACAGGAGACCAGGCGCCCGTGCAGCATTTCCGGCTTTCCAGCCAGAATCTTCATGGCTTCTGTGGCTTCGATGGAAGCGACGACACCGGCCGCGGCGCTGAGCACTCCGGCGGTGTCGCAAGTGGCTTCGTTGCCAAGCGACGCACTGACAGCCGCGTATTCGTCGCCGCCCTCCAGCAGGCACGCAAGGCAAGGCGACTCGCCCGGCCGAATCGTCATCGTCACGCCGTAGCTGCCCACTGCCGCCGCGTAAATCCAAGGGACGCCGAGCGAAATCGCCGCGTCGTTCAGCAGCAGACGCGTCTCGAAATTGTCCGTACCATCGAGGATGAGCGGAAATTCCGCAAAAAGCTCGGCGGCGTTTTTCGGCGTGAGGTCGGCGACGATGCCTTCGACCTCCACGCCCGCGTTGATCGCGCGCAGGTGGCGCTCCGCGGCTACGGCTTTGGGCAGAGCGTCGCGCGCGTCGGATTCGTCGAATAGCGTTTGGCGCTGCAAGTTCGAAGGTTCGACGAAGTCGCGGTCGATGATGCGCAAGCGCCCCAAACCGGCGCGGACCAGCAGATTCGCTACGACGGTTCCAAGCGCGCCGCACCCGACCAGCACGGCGCTCGAGGCCAGGAGCTTTTCCTGGCCGGCTTCGCCGATGCCCGCGAAGAGAATCTGGCGCGAATATTTCTCGTATTGCTCGGGTTTCATGCGATGTATCCAATTACTAAGCTCATCATAGCGCCTTTTCGCGGCGGGCGGGCAACGCGGCTGTGCTAACCTTTCCTCTTAATTCCTGGGGCGAATGAGAGTTCCACACCGATCAACGTACTCTTGGGCTGCCCTCCTGGCTCGGCTCGCAGGCGGGCTTGCCTGCGTTTTTTTTCCGGCGGTGTTTGCCCGCGCGCAGCAGCTGTCGGTGGAAGGCGCGGGCGTAGCTCAAATCCGCGTTGTGGATGAAACCGGGACTGCGGTGACCGCGAAAATCCCGGCCCTTGCCCTCGTCACGGGTAAGCCCTTCGATTTTGCCGCCGAGCGTGAAAGCCTGCGCCAACTCTACGGGACCGGCGATTACTCCGACATCCGCGTCACGGCCGCGCCGGAAGCAGAGGGCGTTCGAGTCGATTTCGTCGTCCGGCGGAATTTCTACGTCAACGTGATTCGTATCGAGGGCCTGCGTCCGCCTCCGACCGAGCCCGCGGCGCTGGCGTCGCTGCGTCTCAGCCTGGGCGAGCCGTTCCGTGAGAGTTCGCTTGCCGAGGCGGTCGACCGCCTGCAGGCGACGCTGCACGACGGCGGCTTCTATCAGGCGAAAATAAAGTGGTTGCTCGAGCCGCACGCGGATACGCGCCAAATGGATATCGATGTAACGGTGGACACGGGGCCGCGCGCCTACGTGGGCGCCATCACGATCGAAAACAAGACGCATTTTCCCGACCAGGAGCTTTTGCGCCGCTTGAAAATTTCGCAAAAGAACGATGTGACGGCCGCGCACGTTTCCCGCGGGTCGGAACGGCTGAAGAATTTTCTGGTGAACCAGGGCTACCTCGGCGCGGGCGCCGTCATCACGGCGGGCGCGTACGACGCGGCCTTGAATCGCCTCCCGCTGAAACTGTCTGTGAGCGCCGGACCGCGTGTGCGTGTGGAGATCAACGGCGCGCACTTGAGCAAGGGCAAGGAGCGGAAGCTTCTGCCGATCTATGCGGAAGGCGCCGTGGACGAAGACCTGCTCCAGGAGGGCAAGCGGAACGTCCGGGATTACTTTCAGAGCCAGGGTTATTTCAACGCGGACGTCGAGGTCCGCTCCCAGGAAGATGCGAACGGCCAGCGCCTCATCAGCTACGACATCACGCGCGGCGACCGCTTTCGCCTGGCTGGCGTCTCGTTCGACGGAAACAAGTATTTCGGCAGCGGCTTGCTCGCGCGCCGGCTGCAACTCCAGACCGCCTCTTTCGCCTCCAGCGGCCGCTTCAGCCAGCAACTGCTGCGCGGCGATTCCGATTCGATCCGCGCGCTGTATCTCTCGAACGGATTTCGCGACGCGCAGGTTACGTCCGAAGTCGACGACCGCCACAACGACAAAAAGAACAATCTGTTCGTTGCATTTCACATTGTGGAGGGTCCGCAGACACTCATCGGCGGCTTGCAGATCGACGGCAATCATGCCATCTCCACCGCTAGTCTGCTAAATGTGACCGGATCGACGAAAGGCGAGCCATATTCGGAGTCCGGAGTCGCGAGCGACCGCAACAACATTCTGGCGCTCTATTACAACGAGGGTTTCCCGCAGGCATCGTTTCGCGAGGAAGTATCGCCGGCCGGCGCGGCGAACGGCGTCAACCTCGTATATCACATCACCGAGGGCACCCAAATCGACGTCGCGAAAGTGCTGCTGACCGGATATCAATTCACGCGGACCAGCGTCATCTCCAGCCAGATCGAGATCAAGCCGGGGGGGCCCTTGCGGGAAGGTGACGTCGCGAAAACGCAGAGACAGCTCTACAACCTCGGCGTGTTCAACCGCGTCCAGATCGCGCCGCAAAACCCCGATGGAACCGATCCCGACAAAACCGAGGTCGTCGAGGTGCAGGAAGGGCAGCGCTACACGATCGGCTACGGCTTCGGATTCGAGGTGCAGCGGATCGCCGGCGGCAGCTCGAATCCCAACGGGACGACGATCGGTGCTAGCCCCCGCGGCATCTTTGAGATCGCGCGCGCGAACATGTTTGGGCACGCGCAGACTCTGTCGTTCAAAGCGCGGGCCAGCACGCTCGAATACCGGTTCGCGGCCGGCTACACGGCGGAAAATTTTTTGACCGACCGAAGCCTGAGTCTTGAGTTCACGGGATTCGCGGACAAAACGCAGGACATCAATACATTCACCTCGACGCGCTTCGAGGGCGGCGTGCAGTTGGTGGAAAAACTCTCGCCGTCGAGCTCGCTGCTCTACCGCTATTTCTACCGGCGCGTGAAGGCGTCCAACCTGGTCAACACGATCAATCCGGAGCAAATTCCTCTCTTGAGCCAGCCGACGCTCGTTTCCGGGTTCGGCATCACGTACGCGCGGGACCGCCGGAACGATCCAGGAGACGCGACACGTGGAACGTTTAATACGATCGACCTCAGCGACGCGATCACGTCGATCGGATCGAGCGCCAGTTTCTTTCGCGGCTATTTTCAGAATTCGTCCTTCCATACCTTTGGCCGCGCGTTTGTATTCGCTCGCTCCGTGCGTTTTGGCGTCGAGCAGCCGCTGGGCAAAACGGTGGAGGGCAATCCGGTGTCGCCCCCGGTCAATTGTTCGGCAACGGCGCTGCCCATCACCGAAGAGATCATTCCGTTGCCGGAGCGATTCTTCGCAGGTGGCGGCACCTCGCTGCGAGGCTTCGGGCTGAACCAGGCCGGCCCCCGCGATCCCTGCACGGGATTTCCGATCGGCGGTCTCGCGATTCTCGTTTTCAACCAGGAACTGCACTTTCCGATGAAGTTGCCGTTCGTGGGCAACCGGCTGGGCGGAACGATTTTCTACGACGGCGGAAACGTCTACACCGATGTGAGCCATATTTCGTTCGCGTGGAAGGCGCCGTCGCTCACGAATCTCAACTATTTCTCGCACACAGTGGGTTTCGGCGTGCGGTATCCGACGCCGGTCGGCCCGGTGCGCGTGGACTTCGGCTATCAGCTGAATCCCCCGAGCTACCTGGGGCTCGTCACGCCACCCGGCTCGACGACCGGGACGCTGCAGACTCTGCGGCTTACGCACTTTGGCTTTTTCTTTAACATAGGACCGATCTTCTAATGCGCAGCGCCCTTTTCATTTTCGTGTGGGCGGCATGGCTCTCTGCGCCGGGAGCAAATCCGGCAGGCGCCCAAGCACCTGGGCCATCCTCGGCGACGGCCCAGGCGGGCGGCTCTCAAATCGTGGACGGCGTGGTCGCGCGCATCGGGGACGACATTCTCGCGGAGAGCGAAGTGCGGGAACTTGCCGCGTATCAGCAGGTCGTGGAGGGCCGTGCAAAAACGCGTCCCGAACTGATCCGCGAGCTGGCCGATCAGTGGATCGTGCGCGGCGAGGCCAATACGGCGAAATACGCGCAGCCGTCATCGGAAGACGTGGGCCGCGCCCTTGCGCGGCTCGTGGCGCAGTTCCCGTCGGCGGACGAATTCAAGAAGCGCTGCGATGCGGCCGGGCTGGGCGAGGCGGGCGTCCGGCGCATGCTCGCGCAGCAATTGTATCTCGCCCGGTTCATCGACTACCGGTTCCGTCCCGCGGCGCAAGTGGATTCCAAGCAGATCGAAACGTATTACAACGACGAGTTCGCGCCGCAGTTGAAGGCGCGCGGGCAGGCCGTCCCGGCGCTCGAAGACGTCGAGGATAAGATCCGCGAAGTGCTCGTCCAGCGGGAGATCAGCGCGCGCGCCACGCAATGGCTCGACGAAACGCGCAACAATTTGCGGATTGAAGTATTGCCCGAAGGAGACCGGCCGTGAGCGCGCGCTGGATTCATTGGACGCGGCGCACTCTGCTGTTGATGGTGGGTGCGGTCGTGATTGCGGCGTGTCTTGCCGCCTGGCTCGCCGAGGGTTGGCTGCGCAGCGCATTCGTCAGCCGGCTCGAACAGAGCACCGGCGCGCGCGTGGAGATGAGCGGATTTCATCTCCATCTCTGGAACCTCAAGCTCGAGATCGACGGCTTAACGTTGCACGGTCTCGAAGCGGCCAACCAGCCGCCGCTGTTTCATGCGGACCGCATCCGCGTGACGATTCGCATCGTTTCGTTTTTGGGCCGGAAGATCGCGCTCGATGAGCTGACCATCGACCGGCCGGCAGTGGCCATCCGATACGACGCGCGCGGCCACAGCAATCTGCCCACTCCGAAAGTACATGCCACCAATCGCCCGTGGCGCGACACGCTGTTCGATCTGCGCATCGGCAAGCTCGAGCTGCACAACGGAGTGATGATCTACAACAACCAGCAGACCCCGCTTTCGGCCAACGGCGCGCATTTCAATTTCGCGCTGCATCGCGAAGTCGCTGCCAGCGGCGCGGAGTCGTACGCCGCCACTCTTGGCTGGCAGCAAGTCAAGCTGGCGGCAAAACGGGACATGCCGTTCCGCTTCGACATCTCGGCAAAAATGTCGCTGCAGCGCGATTCATTCGAATTGGACGAACTCGTTCTCAAGGGGCTGCATTCGGAGTTGAATCTCAATGCCGCGCTCGCGAGTTTCGAGCGGCCCGACTGGAATTTGAAATATCGCGGGCGCCTCTCGCTGGCGGACGTTCGCGATATCTTCCGCCAGCCGACGACTCCGTTCGGCGACGTCGATTTTTCCGGGCAGGCGCATTACGCGTCCGGCGGCACGGATTCCGCGAGCGCTTGGACCGCGAGCGGCTATTACGCGAGCCGCGACGTGCACTTGCCGTACCGCTTTTACCACGAGAGTGGAATCGAGACTTCTGGCGATTACACGGTGGCCAACAACCGTCTCACCGTTCCTAATCTTGACGTGCACGCACTCGGTGGAACTGTGAAAGGCCAGCTTGAGATGGATTTCAAGGGGCTCGCATTTCGAACTAGGACACAAACCCGCGGCATGAGCCTCGCCCAACTTTTCAACGCACTCGATAACGACGAGCTACCCGTGAACCCGCTGCACTGGGATGGCGTCGTGGATGTCGATTCGGTGAACACCTGGAACGCGAATTTCATCCATTTCCGGACGACGGGAGAAATGAGATGGTCGCCGCCCGCGTCGCTTGCCGCCGGTGCGATTCCGGCCTCCGCGCGCGTCGAGTTCGACTACCGCGAGGACGGGCAGACCGTCGCCGTATCGCACAGCGAGATTTCGACGCCCACGGCGCGAGTGGAGATGGACGGCGTGCTCGGCCAGAAGGATTCCGCATTGGAAGTGAATTTCCGCGCCGACGATCTGGCCCAGTGGGACGATTTCATCACCGCAATTCGCGGGCCGGAGGCGGGAACGCATCGCGAAGCAGGCAAAGCGACGTGGCGCGGCCGCATCGTGGGACCGCTCGTCGAGTCGGCGTTCGTGGGCCATCTGAGCGTCGTGTCTCCTCAATACGACAATCTCGCCTGGGATCAGATAGACGGCGATATGGAATACTCGCCCGACGGCTTTGTGCTGAAGAATGCGGTTGTTCGTCGCGGCACCGCTTTGACAACGCTAAACCTTTCGCTTCAATTCAGCGGCGATTGGAATTTTCCGCCGTCAAGCCCGTGGACGCTTGATGCGCGCGTGGAGCGCGCCACCACCGACGACGTGCAGACGCTCTTCGGCACGAACTATCCCGTGAACGGCAATCTGAGCGGAGAGGCTCACGCTAGCGGCACGCGCGCCGCTCCCGTGATCGACGTGAACTTCGTGGCCGAGGAGATCCGCGCAGGGAACTGGAGTTTCGACCGGCTGAGCGGCCAGCTCCACTGGCAACAGGATGAGGTGCGGCTGTCTCACGCCGAATTGCGCGAGAGCTTCGGCGTCCTTACAGGCGGCATTCTGTATCGGCCAGGGGATCAGCATACCGAGTTCGACGTGAGCGGCGCGGGCATCGCGCTCGAAAAGATCGCCGCGATACAGTCGAAATCACTGCCGGTTGTCGGCCAGCTTAATTTCAGTCTGCGCGGAAGTGGTCCGCTACTGTCGCCCGCGGCGCAGGGTGATCTGCACATCGCGAATCTGAAACTGGGATCGGAAGCCGAGGGCGATTTCCGCGGAAAGCTCGACTCCGACGGCAAGACCGCGCAAATCTCGATCGCCTCCGATCCGGCGAGCGAGAAACTTCAGGGTGCGCTCACGATCGGACTCACCGGCGACCGGCCCATCTCCGGCCGGCTTTCCATCGCGCAATTCGATCTCGATCCCTTCATCGCCGCGGCAACGCATCTCGGCCAAATCACCGGCCATGGCACTGCCGACGGCGTATTCACCATCTCCGGCGCGCTGCGCCAGCCGGATTCCATCGAGGTCGACGCGGACATCGCTCGAATTTCGTTCAATTATGAATTCGTCCAGCTCACGAACGACCAGAACATTCGCCTCGCCTACCGCCGCAATGCAATTCGAATCGATCAGGCCCATCTGCACGGAGCGGACACCGATTTGCAGCTCAGCGGATCGGCCCGGTTCGACAAGGACCGGCGTCTCGATTTGAATCTCTCGGGCGGCGTGAACTTGCGTTTGCTCAAGGGCATGCTGCCGGACGTCGACGCGCATGGTCGCGCGGACGTGAATGTGTCCGTCCAGGGGACGCTCGCGAATCCGCGCGTCGCCGGACGCGTCAGCGTGCGGGATGCGTCCGCGGTCTACGCGGATTTTCCCGCTGGCCTGAGCAAAGTGAACGGCGATCTCGTCTTCGACCAGAGCCGCCTGCTTTTTGACCATGTCACAGCACAGTCGGGAGGCGGTCAACTGGCGATCAGCGGCAGCATCACATACGGCGAAGGCCCCATGCGATATCAAATCACCGCCACCACGTCGACGGTGCGCATTCGATATCCTGCCGGGATGAGCTGGCTGGCCGGCGGCACGCTGCAACTTTCCGGGACGAGCGACGCGGCGCTGGTCTCCGGACGCGTGCAGGTCGAGCGCGTGCTTTTTGCGCAGGGCGTGGACGTGACGTCGTTTTTCGCCTCGGCCGCGGACACCACGCCCAGCGCGCCCTCCACCTCGCCCTTTCTTCAGAACCTGGCGTTCGACGTGGAAGGCCGGACCACTCCCGGGGCGCGCATCGAATGGAGCGGCGCGCACATCGAGATGGATGGCGACGTCCACCTGCGCGGCACTTGGGACCGCCCCGTGCTGCTCGGGCACATCCACCTGCTCAGCGGCACGATGCCGTTCCGTGGAAACAATTTTGAGCTCACGCGCGGTGACATCGATTTCTCGAATCCGTTCCGTCTCGACCCGGCCCTGAACGTCGAGATGGTTTCCATCATCAACCAGTATCAGGTCACGGTCGATTTTTCCGGGCCGGCCAGCCATCTCGCTCTGAACTATCGCTCCGATCCGCCTCTTCCCGACTCGGATATTGTGGCGCTGCTCGCGCTCGGCAGCCCGGGCCAGGAAAGCGGGCTGCGTTCGCAGCCGGGCGGCGCGCAGAACTACGGCGCGACGGCGCTGCTTTCCGAAGCGATTTCGAGTGGAATCGGCGGCAGAATCGAGCACCTCTTCGGCATCAGCTCGTTCCGCGTGGACCCGTTCGTCGCCGGCACAGCGACCGAATCGAACGCCGCCGCGCGCGTCACGATCCAGCAGCAGGTCACGCGCGATCTCACGATCACCTACTCGACAAACGCCGCGACTTCGAACCAATATCAGTTGATCCAGGTGGAGTACGCCCTGAAGCGCGGTCTTTCCGTGGTCTTCCTGCGGGACATCAACGGCACCTATGGCCTCGACGTCAAATTCGTGAAGCGATTCAAGTAGGTCTCGTTTCCGCGTTACTCGGG
This sequence comes from uncultured Acidobacteriota bacterium, assembly GCA_963715685.1. Lineage (GTDB taxonomy): Bacteria > Acidobacteriota > Terriglobia > Acidiferrales > UBA7541 > Palsa-295. The sequence continues at coordinate 1,779,671 of OY970264.1, forward strand.
AAGCAAAAACAGCGAGTCCGGGGAGAGCCTCACGCGCCAGGGAGGCGGACGATCGCGGAACCGCTCCCACTTTTCCTTGAACACTTCGGCTTGCAGATGGTATTCGCCCGAGTCCGTCGGTGGGTGGTGCAGCCGCAGATAGAGCGTAATGCGAAAGGGTGTTTCCGAGGAGCGCACAAGCCAGCAGGGGAAAACATCTTCTTCCAGTGCGCTTGCGCCTGAGCTTTCCACGAAGTCGATGTGGTGCGCGCGAATTCCCACGTGCGAGGCCAGCCGCGGCAGCGCCTGCGCGACGCGCAGCCTGCAATTCCAGTCGAGCGCCTCGACCGTATTCTCCGAAATCGGGCGCGCGCGTGAGAAGTTCTTGCAACCGGTCAGTCGCGCCGCTTCGAGACTCGGCGGCCGCCGGAAGATATCCTCTTTTGCTCCGAACGCGGCAACGCGCCCGCGCGAGAGCACCAGCAATCGCTCGCCGAGCCGATACGCTTCCTCGATGTTGTGCGTCACCAGCAGCACCGGCCTGCGGTAGGTGGCAAACGTCTCCTGAAGCTGCGCTTCCATCTGGCTGCGTAGGTGCGTGTCGAGAGCCGAAAGCGGTTCATCGAGGAACAGAGCCTCCGGCTCGATTGACAGAGCACGAGCGAGGGCGACGCGCTGCTGCTCGCCACCCGAAAGCTCGCGTGGATACCGCCCATCGAGCCCGGAGGCGTGCGTGCGCTCGAGCAGGGCGCTGGCACGAGCCGCCTGCTCGCCGCGCGGCAGATGGCTTAGCCCAAAGGCGACATTTTCGGCGACGGTGCGATGCGGAAAGAGCGCGTAGTGCTGAAACAGCATTCCGACGCGCCGGTCGCGCGCGGGCACTCGAATGCGCCGTTCCGTATCGAATAGTGTGCGCCCGCCGAGCGCGATCCTGCCGTAGTCGGGGCGTTCCAGGCCTGCGATGCAGCGCAGCAGCATCGTCTTGCCCGCGCCGGATGGGCCGAGCACGCCGACCGGCGCATCGTCTGCGGTGAATGAAACGTCCAGCGTGAACTCCGGCAGCTTCTTCGCAATCTGGATTTCCAGAGCCACGTCAGCGCCGCCCCGCGCGCGATGGCCCAAGGCCCTTCGCGTGCGTCCAGTAATAAAGACTGCCGAGCAGCACCAGCGAAATCGCGAGATCGATCAGGCACCATCCGATTGCGGTCTTCACGTCATCGGCTTCCACGGCGAAATAGATGGCAATCGGGATCGTGGCCGTCCTCCCGGGAATATTTCCGGCGAGCATCAGCGTAGCGCCGAATTCGCCGAGAGCGCGCGCGAAGGAAAGAATCGTGCCGGCCAGCACTCCCGGCCACGCCAGTGGGAGCGCGATCGCGTAAAAGACGCGCCACTCGGAAGCGCCCAGCGTCCGCCCGGCTTCGAGCAAACGGGAATCGACCTGTTCGAGCGCTGCGCGCGCCGAGAGATACATCATCGGAAATGAAACGACGGCCGCTGCGATCACGGTTGCCGGCCACGAGAAGACAACCGTCGTGCCCAGCGAGAGCAGCAGTTTCCCGAGCGGGCCGTTTCGACCGAACAGCAGCAGCAGCAGGAAACCCACCACGGTTGGCGGCAGCACGAGCGGGAGCAGAAAAACGCCGTCCACGAACGCGATCGCGGGGCCGCCGCGCCGTTGGCGCCATGCCGCCGCGGCCAGTCCGGCGACGAGCGTGATGGCCGTCGCGGTGACGCTGGTCTCGAGCGATATCCGGAGCGGGGACCAATCGGTAGGCGCCGTCAGAATCATGGGCGGACGATTATAGCCACATCAGATCGTATCGATGCGCGCTTATTGCCGGCGCGGGGCAGGCGGCGCCGGCGCCGGCTGGGCCGATCCCGGAGTGACCACCTGCTTGAGCTCGGGATAGTCGGCCGACATTTCCTGCAGAGTTTCCATCGCGGCTTTCTGCCCGATCGCCGCGCCGGCGGCCTGCGATTCCTTTGTGATTTCGGGAAGCTCCCGCATCACTCGCTGACCGAGCGGAGATTCGTAGAAGGCGTTGAGCGCCTGGATATCTTCGAGCGAATAGTGGCGCGCATAGATGGGGACGATTGCGTTGATGAGATCGGTTTCGCTGAAGCGCGTGCGGAACTTCTGGAAAAATGTGTCGAGGAACTTTTGCGCGCGGGCATCGTCCTCGATCAACTGACCGATCATCTCCCGCATCTGCGGCCGCGTGGCGTCCACCATTTGATCGGAGAGCTTTCCCACTCCGGTCAGTTCCATCAGGTGGCGGATCGCTGCCTCCTTCGCCGGATCGACTTGTTCCGGCGCGGCTGGTTGTGCAGGAGACGCCGGATTCGCCGCCGTGGATTGCGCGCCGGATGCCTGCGAGTTGCGCGGCTGCGATCCGGAGCCGCCGCGCGTCCCGCTTGCGGGACTTTGCGCGAATGCTGGACTCGCCGCCGAAAGCAAGAGCCCTATCAACGCAACTCGATGCTTCATCGGACGTCTCCTTCCGCTGCCGGTTCGCTACTGTTGGGGCGTGGCCGGCTTAGGTGCTGGAGCCGGTGCCGGAGCGGGGGCGGGAGCGTGTGGCGGCGCTGCGTTGTCTCCCGATGGTCCTTGTTGTGGGTTGTCGGGCCGCAGGATCTGCTTAAGTTCGGGGTAATCGTCCGACATCGACCTCAGTACCGTCAAAGCGGCCGACTGCTCAAGTTGAACGCCTCGGCTCTGCGACTCCTCCGCAACTGCCGGTAGCGCCTTCACGACTCGCTGTCCGAGCGGCGACTCGTAGAATTGAACGAGCCCCTGGATATCCTCCATCGAGAAGGCGCGCGAGTAGATGCCTACCATCTGATCGTTGACGGCGCGCGAGGCGCCAGTCGCGGCGAACTTCTGGTTGAACGAGTCCATGAATTTCGGCAAGGTTTCGGCCGTGAGCGTTTGGCCCATGCCGGCGCGGACCTGATTCGTGATGTACCCTTGAATGTTGTCCCCGAGCTTCGCTGTTTCCGTAAGATCCATCAGGTGGCGGATGGCCGCTTCCTTCGCTGGATCGGGTTTATCGGAAGCGCTCGACGCCGGTTTAGCCGGTTGCGCCGCCGGATGCGCGGGCGCGGCAGTGCCGGGCTGGTGCGGCGTGGGCGGCTTTTGCTGCGCCGCCGGAGCCGGCGAAGGTGTCGTTGTGGACGTTTGCGCCAGCGCGGAACTTGCGATACAAAGTGCGGCTACGACTGCGATGCGGAATCTCATTCGGGTCTCCTTTAAGATGGCGGCACAAGTGCGCGCAATATGATAGCGAACGCGGCTTTCGAGGTCACGGTAGGATTTCGGCGGGCCGCTTCTGCGAGCCGCGCGAGTCCTCTTGGGTGGCAGCGGCGGACTCCGCTATGGTAATTTCAAGGGAGTCCAGGCCAAGATACCCGAAATTTGAATCCTGAGATCGTGCGGAAGTTTGGATTCAAGCCGTCTTGGTGCATCGAAATGAATTCATCGAACGCATGAAAACGCACGCTAGTGACAATCTCGCGCCAGCCGCCCAAGGGGAGTTTGAGGCTGCGCGCCGCGACATGGTTGCCCGCCAGATTCGCGCACGCGGCATTCGCGATGAGCGTGTGCTCGACGCGATGGCGACCGTGCCCCGTCACGCGTTCGTGCCGCCCGCGCTGGTGGGTGATGCCTATGTGGACGCGCCGCTCCCGATCGGGGAAGGGCAGACGATTTCGCAGCCGTTCATCGTGGCGGCCATGTCCGAGGCCCTCTCGCTCGATGGCTGCGAACGCGTGCTCGAAGTCGGCGCGGGCTCGGGCTATCAGGCCGCCGTGCTTTCGCGGCTCGCGCATCAAGTGATCGCCGTCGAGACCCAACCCGCGCTCGCTGCATCCGCGCGCGAGCGCATCGCCCGGCTCGGTTACGCCAACGTGCGCATCGAAGAGGGCGACGGATCTCTCGGCTGGCCGTCTGGCGCGCCGTATGACGCCATTCTAGTCGCCGCCGCTGCGCCTGCCGTTCCTCAGCCGCTCATCGACCAGCTCGCCGAGGGCGGACGCCTCGTCATTCCCGTAGGCAGCGCGCGAGATCAGGATCTGCTTCGCATCATAAAGCGCGCTGGCCGCACGGTCGAGCAATCGCTCCACGCCTGCCGGTTTGTGCCGCTCCTCGGCCGCCACGGCTGGTCGCAAGACGCGCAGGAAGCCAATCGCGCATGAGTTCGGGCGCGCCGGAACTTTCCATCGTCATTCCCGCATACAACGAGGAGCGCCGCTTGGGCCGCGCTCTCGAGCGCATCCGCGAATACTTTTCGGCTCAACCGGCGGGAATGGCCGGGATCGAAATCGTCGTTGTGGACGACGGCTCGGCCGACGGCACCGCGCGCATCGCGCAGGAGTGGGCGCGCCAGATTCCGGCCCTGCGGTTGATTTCCAACGGGGAAAATCGGGGCAAGGGCTACAGCGTTCGGCACGGCATGCTCGAGGCGCGCGGGCGCATCGCGCTCTTCACCGACGCCGACCTCTCCGCGCCCATCGAGGAATCGGCAAAGCTTTTGGCGGCGATCGAGGCAGGGAGCGACGTCGCGATTGGATCGCGCGCCCTCGACCGCTCGCTGATTTCCGTCCACCAGTCGGGATTACGAGAAGCCGCGGGGATGATCTTCAACGGATTCGTCCGGCTGTTCACCGGCCTGCCGTTTCACGATACGCAGTGCGGCTTCAAGGCATTCGTTCGCGAGCGCTCCCGGATCGTCTTCGAGCAGCAGCGCATCGAGGGATTCGGTTTCGATCCCGAAGTGCTGTTTCTGGCGCAGCGCCATGGGCTTCGCGCCGCCGAAGTGCCGGTGCGCTGGGCGCACGACCCCGCGACAAAAGTCCGCATGCTCCGCGATAGCCTGCTGATGTTCTGCGACCTGGCCTACATTCGCTGGAACTGGCTGCTCGGCCGCTATCCGATTCGCCGCGCCTGAAACGAGCGAATTTTTTGCGATCTTGCGATGAACGCTTTGTGTCGCCTACTTCGCGGCCGGAGGCGGCTGCTGTTGCGCCGATGGAGGCAGCAGCCCGTTCATGCGTAGATAGCTTGCCTCGGTGCTGTAGTGGTCGAAGAGGTCGCTCGACAGCGTGAACATGACCGCCGCCCGCGACATCTGCCGGCTGCCAAACATCGTGAGTTGGTCGCCGAGATTCGAATCGTCCACGTTCGTGAGCACCTGCGTGCAGTAGTCGAACGAGCCTTTCAGCGCGCCGACCAGCTTCTCCTTCGAGTCCGTATCCGCCAGCTTCTGGTCGGCCGGAGGAGCCGCGCCGGAAATCTTTGAACACAGGAAGTTGTTCGACTGTGCGAGATGCGCGATCAAATGCGCAAACGTCATCTGAGGCGCTGTCGGATGGTAATCATACTTGTCTGCAGGCATTTCGTCGGCTGCGGCGACGATGAGCTTCGATTGGCGGGCCAGCATGTTTCTCATGGCGTTCGAGACGGGATTCTTTTCGGGCGCAGCGGGTGCCTGCTGCGCGTGCGCTGCAAGCGGCGTGAGCGCCAGCACCGCGATTGCGAGCACGGTTCGTTTCATGAGTTCGCCTCCAGTTGATTTTTTGCGCCCCAAGGATAGTCCTCGTGCCGATGCTTCACAAGCGATTCCGCTCTCGCCGTGTGCGGATTGCGGCGCACGTCCTCTCGACGTTTCTGTTGTGTGACAGGAACTTTAATATACAAAGTACTTGACGCACATGCCCTGCGATGCTACGTTCATGCGATGAGTTCGTTCCAGCCACGGCCCCCGCGTCCCGCCGAGCCTGTCGCGCTCGACGACCGCGCCCGCGACAATATCCGCTTCATCCGCGAAACCATGGAACGCGCCGCGTCGTTTACAGCCGTGCCCGGCTGGGGCGGCATCGCCATGGGGATCACGGCTGCTGGCGCCGCTATGATCGCGTCGCAACAGAGCTCGCCGTATGGATGGCTCGTGACCTGGATTTGCGAGGCTTGCGTAGCTGTTGCGATCGCCGTTTGGACCACGTACACGAAGGCCCGCCAGGCAGGAGGCGCGATCCTTTCGGGGCCGGGCCGTCGGTTCGTCTATAGCTTCGCGCCGCCGCTTTTCGTCGGCGTGCTGATCACGCTCCTGCTGGCCCGCATCGGATTTATCGGCGCGGCCGCGGGCGTCTGGCTGCTTTTGTACGGGACGGCCGTGGTCACCGGCGGCGCTTTTTCGATCCGCCTCGTTCCGCTGATGGGGCTGTGCTTCATGGTGCTCGGAGCGGTCGCGTTATTCTGCCCCTGGAGCTGGGGCAATGCGTTTCTCGGCGCCGGCTTCGGCGGACTCCACATCATTTTCGGGGCTGTGATTGCGAGGAAATATGGCGGCTAAACAGGAAGCCTTCCGTCCCGCGCGGGAGGAAAAACCAAAGCGAGGCGCTGCGGGCGCACGACCGGTGAAAGCCGCCGCCGTCGATCTCGACCGCGTGATCCACGAGCGCACGCGCCTTGCGATCATCAGCGCGCTCGCGGTCAACGATTCGCTTGCATTCAGCGAACTCAAGCAGCTTCTCCGCGTCACGGACGGCAACCTCAGCGTCCACGCGCGAAAGCTCGAAGACGCGGGCTACGTCGGCTGCACGAAATCATTCTCCGGGCGCGTGCCGAAGACCGAGTACCGGCTGCTGCCTGCGGGCCGCCGCGCGCTCGAAAAATATCTGGACCACATGGAAGCCCTGATCCACGCCACGCGGGAAGGGTAGAGAGGCGGAGCTTTTATTCCGAGATCCCATGGGAAACAGCACATCTAGAATCATTCCAGCTCCCAAGATTCACGTCGCCATTTTGCTCGACGGCAACGGCCGCTGGGCTGCCGCGCGCGGTTTGCCGCGTTCGGAGGGCCATCGGGCAGGCGTCGCCGCGGTCCGTCGTGTCGTTCGCGTCGCACCCGCGCTCGGAATCGGCACGCTCACTTTGTACGCCTTCTCTGCGCACAATTGGGAGCGTCCCACGGTCGAAGTAGCATCTCTGCTAGGCTTGCTCGAAGACTATCTTCGTGCCGAGACGGCCGAGTGCGCGGCGAAGGGCGTGCGCCTGCGCGTTATCGGCCGCCGCGACCGCATTCCCGTGACGCTTGTCGAGGCGATCGAAGCAGCCGAGCTCGCTACCGCCGCGGGCCGCGCCCTGGAATTGCGCATCGCGCTCGACTACTCCTCTCGCGAGGCCATTCTCCGCGCCTCCTGCTGGATGCTTTCGAGCCTGGAAGTTACCGAGGTTGAATTTGCCCGCAAGCTCGGCCAGGTCACGCACGCGGGCGCTTCCGCGCCGGATGTCGATCTGCTGATTCGTACGGGCGGCGAGCGGCGTCTCAGCGATTTCATGCTGTGGGAGTGCGCCTACGCCGAGTTGCTGTTCACGCCGCGCATGTGGCCGGAATTTGACGCGGCCGATCTCGAAGCCGCCGTCGAGGATTTTCTCGGCCGGGAGCGCCGCTTCGGCCGCCTGCCCGAAACCGCCGCAGCCAGCTAGCTCTGGCAGAAGAAAAAGCGGGGAGATATCTAGTGAGCAGCTATTTCCATGAGCAGCCGCCGTCTATCGCTTTACAACGGATTCTGGGCGATGCGATTCGCTACTGGGAGCCTCGTCGGATCGCCTATAACCTCGTCTTGACCGCTGCCGTCCTGGCGTGGATTGTATGGACGTGGCCACATTTTCGTCCGGCGCTGACTTCGCATTCGCTACTGCTGCTCTTCATACTCGCCGCACTCGCCAATCTCTGTTACTGTGCTGCATACTTGGCCGACGTTCCGATGCAATACTCGCCGTTCAGAGCCTTTTGGCAACGCCGACGATGGGGACTTTTGTTGATTGGAACGGTTCTGGCGCTGGTTATCGCCAACTACTGGATTGCTGACGAGATTTATCCGTTCGTCCGCTGATCACCGCGGTCGGTTTCAGTCGTTCTGACCGGACGGCCGCGCCGCCATCTCAAATGCCTTCAAAATTACTCGCGTGGCCGTCTCGGTCAGCGAATATTTCCCAAATTCCGCGGGAGAGGCCCATGCAACGTCAGTGACATCGCTTCCCGCGCGCGCTTCGCCGCCCACCGCCTCGCAGAGATAGTCGAGAACTACGAAGTGATACCGCGCCTTCTGCTCCGCATCGAAATTGATGCGCTCGAACACCTCGATGAGATCGCGTACGCGCACCTCAATCCCCGTTTCTTCGTGCAGCTCCCGCCGCACGCCCTCCACCAGCGTCTCGCCCACTTCGAGCATTCCACCGGGAATCGACCACTGGCCTTCGAGCGGTGGCCCTCCGCGCCGGATCAGCAGCGCGCGCCCATTTGAAATCACCACTCCACCCACTCCCACCAGCGGGCGCTCCGGATACTCGCGGTTGTCGGACACTTTTACAGGAACCTCTCGCCAAAAGCTTGACACGGGCGTTATATAATACGCCTTCCGTTGGAAGGCTGCCGAGGAGGAACGAACGCCGTGACCAAGTGCCCGGAATGCGACGCCGAAATCGACTTGGACGAAGACGAAGTCGAAGAAGGCGAAATCCTGAGCTGCCCGGAATGCGATGTTGAGCTCGAAGTGACGCAGACTCACCCGGTCCATCTCATCGTTCTCTCCGAGGACGACGAGGAGGATGAGGACGAGGAAGAGGACGAAGAGGAATCCTCCGAGGACGCCGAGGAAGAGCCGGAAGTCGAGGAGGAAGAGGAAGAAGCCGAGTGACTCTTCCGCGTTACTCCCGGGGGATCTTTAGCATCCATAATGGCGCGCGCCGCCATCCAATGCTCATGCGCCGAGTTCTTATGCTCGTGTTTGCACTTGCGCTGACTGCGGTTTCCGCCCGACCGGCCGTCGCCCAAGACAAGAAAGCCGAAGCCGAGCTCCGCACCATTCACGGCACCGTTGTGGACAAGAGCGAAAATCCGGTCCCTTCTGGGATCGTTTATTTGTTGAATGTGAAAACGCAGGCGGTGAAGACTTATTTCGCCGATCAGGCCGGCCTGTACCGTTTCAGCGGCCTCGATCCCAACGTCGATTACGAAGTCCACGCCGAATTTCAGGACATGACTTCCTCGACCCGCACCGTTTCCAGCTTCGATTCCCGCCGCGATATCGAAGTCATCCTCAAGCTATCCCACAAAAAGGCCGAGCACTAACCGCGTCGCCTTCTTTGCTCGGGGCACTCCGCTAACTGTCGTCATTCTGAGCGGAGCGTCCCGACGTTTCATTTTTTCCCGGAGATCGCTGTCTTCGATCTCCGGGTCGGGACGCGGAGTCGAAGTACTGTTTCCCATCGCTCGCCTTTCGAGCGATGAATCTCTCTTCGGCGTCGCTGAGAACAGAAATGTGACCCGAGCAGGACTGCTTATAACCGCCGCAGCTTGTGCCTGCGTCTAGCTCAGTGCAGCGTCGTGGAGTGCACCGACGCGGGATTCGCAAGAAATTGCGCAACAATTGGTCCAACTGAAATGCAGGAGAAGCTGATGTGCCCGCACGGTGAATCGAGCGTCACCACCGGAGCGCTGGCCGCGCTTGCGAAGGCCAGCGCCGGCGCGGGATTCACCATATGGTCTTGCGGGCTAACGAAGATGAGCATCTTCGCACGCACGCGCTTCGCGGCTTGCTCAATCGTCTCGCCGCGCTCGCCCGGCACGTCGAGCGAATTGATTGCCTGTCGCTGACGAATCGCGTCGCTCGCCGCAGCAGCGTCGCCCACGCCGTCTTTCACCACGCCCTCCAGGAACGCGTCAAACTGCTTCGGCCCGGTCTGCGCCACGCGATAGGAGGGCGATGTCACGTTCATCGAGCCGATTTCGTTGAATACCGCAAAGCCGCGCACCATCGGCGCCGTGCCGTTGCCGCCCTTCCATTCCGGGTCGAGCCTGAGCGCATCGATTTGCGTTGTCCAGAGCAGCTTGTCGTACGACGTCGATTGCGGAGATCCTGCCAGCGGAATCGCGAGGTCCATGAAATCCGGATATGCGGAGACCCATTCGAACGTTTGCATTCCGCCCATCGAGATTCCCATAACCGCGCGCAGATGCGAAAGATGCAGAGTTTCCGTTGCGAGGCGGTGCTCAGCTTCGACCATGTCTCGAATCGCGAAAGCAGGGAAGCGCATCCGCGGTTGTATCTTGCTATTCGAGGGGGATGTGGAGACGCCGTCGGCGATCGCGTCCACGAGGATCACGAAATAACGAGTGCTGTCGAGCACGCGACCCGGCCCGACGTATTGCAACAGGTCCTGCGACTTCCCACCGAGGTAGGTGGGCCAGAGCACTGCGTTGGATTTATCGTTGTTGAGTTTGCCCAGCGTGCGGTAGCCGAGGCGAAAGTCGTGGATCACGGCTCCGTCTTGGAGTTTGAAATCGCCGAACTCGGCGAACTGCTGCGCCCCGTCCGCCGACTGCGCGCGCGCCACACCGGCAAGTAACGCAAGATAGCCGAGAACGACAGCCGCGCGCAAAATCTTCTTCATGGCGCCGGACTCTCTCCCCGACTGCGTGCGCTGCCTACGGAAGGCTGAACACGGACACTGCGTTGCCGGCTTCTCCGACGACGTACTGCTTGCCGTCCACCGCGTACGTGATCGGATTCGCCCGCACCGAATTGCCGAGCTGAATCTTCCAGAGCGGCTTCCCGTTATCAGCGTCGAGTGCGAAGAAATTTCCCTGGCTATCCGCGCAGAATACCAGGCCGCCCGCCGTCGCGAGCGTGCCGGTCCATGAGTCGCCTACCATCTTGAATTCCCACTTCCGGTTGCCAGTCGTCGCTTCCAAGGCGCGAATCGCAGTGTAGGCGTCGTCTCCACCTACCACCTTTTGCCCCCCGCCTCCGCCGATGTCCAGCGGGTTGTGCGGAGAGATCGTCGGGTGGCCCTTGAAGTAATACGCGCCCTGCTCGCGCGTGTCGACGTAGAAAAGCCCCGTAAGTGGGCTGTACGACGAACTCGTCCAGTTCACGCTTCCCGTGATGCTCGGATATAGGAGCGTTCCCTGCGTGGTGGGCTCGATATTGGGCAGCTCGATCGGCCGCCCTTTCGCGTCGAGTCCTTTCGCCCAGGTTTGCTTTGCGTACGCCTGACCGGTGATGAATTCGCCCGTCACGCGGTCCAGCACGTAATAAAACGCGTTGCGATTCGCCTGCGCCACGATTTTCCGCTTCTTGCCGTTGATCACGGCGTCGAACAGAATCGGCGGCTCGGACGCGTCCCAATCGTGCGTCTCGTGCGGCGAGAACTGGAAATACCATTTCATCTTCCCCGTGTCGGCGTCGATGGCGAGCAGGGAACACGAATACAGGTTGTCTCCCTTGCGCATGTCGCCATTCCAATCTGGTGCCGGATTACCCGTGCCCCAGTACAGCGTATTCAATTCCGGATCGTAGGCTCCCGTGTTCCAGGTCGTCGCGCCGCCGTACTTGTAGCTGTCGCCCTCCCACGTTTCGACGCCAGGCTCGCCGGTAGTTGGAATCGTGCAGAGCCGCCACAGCCGGTGACCATCTTTCGCGTCGTACGCGTCGATGTAGCCGCGCAGTCCGCCCTCACCACCGCCCATTCCCACGATGATCTTCCCGTTGATCGCGAGCGGTGCTTGCGTAATCGCCACCGCCTCCTCATTCTTGCCGATCTCGACGGTCCAGCGCTCCGCGCCCGTCTTGGCATCCAGCGCCACCAGATGCGCGTCGATCGTCGCCACGTAAACCTTATCGTCTAGAATCGCCACGCCGCGGTTAGTGGGAAAGAGGCCAATCGTCAACAGGTTCTTCGGCAGCTTGGCTGTCCACCTCCAGATCGGTCGTCCGGTGCGAACGTCGAGCGCGGTTACCGTCGTCGGCGGCTCCGTCACGTACATCATTCCGTCCACCACGATCGGCGACGATTCGAAAATCCCCTGCTGGCGCAATTGGTACACCCAATCCAGCTTCAGCGAGTTCACGTTTTCCTTGTTGATCTGCTTCAATTCCGAAAAGCGCTGCGCGGCGTAGTTTCCGCCGTACGTCAGCCAATTTTCCGGATGACTCGCCGAGTGCAGAATGTCGTCATACGTCACGTTTTGCGCCCACAATCTCGCGCCCGCGAGAACCGCCAGCAGCACGAATCCGCTCCCAATCAACTTGGCAGCTCTCATTGAGCACCCCCTAGGCCCGCGAGATACGCCACGAGATCGTTCAATTGCTCGTCGGAAAGCTTTCCTTTGACGCTCGGCATGAAGCTTTTCCCGGGGATCTGCTCGATCTTCCGCACGCCGTACTTTTGAATAGAATGGAGCTCGCCTTTTGCATCCCTCAACTGGATCGAAAAAGAATCCTCGTTCACGCGCATCCCTTCCACTTGCTTGCCGTCGTCGAGCGTCACGCGATACATCTGGTAGGCGTGATAGGCTGCCCGCTCCGATAGTCCAGCCGTGTCGAGCGGAAGATTCGCGCCGGGATCGAGTAGTTCGTTACGCAACATTGCGGCGGCGCGCTGTGTGCCAATTGTCGTCAGGTCCGGTCCTGTGTTGCCGCCTCGTCCCGCAATGCTGTGACACGTCGCGCACGCGTTCGCTTCGTAGACTTCCTTCCCCTTTTGCGGATTTCCGAACGCGACCCCTGCGCCGTGCTGGCCGAGCGAGCTGACGTAATCGGCGATTTCCCAGATCTTGTCGTCGCCGAGAAAGCTAAAGTTGGGCATTGCGGTACCGATGGCCCCGGAGGTCATCCTCGTGTACAGCCCCTCGGGTCCCATCGTCGCCGCCGCATTCTGGATGTTGGGGCCATTGGCTCCGCTCCCGTCGATACCATGGCAATTCGCGCAGGTCCCCTGAAACAGTTCTTTCCCCATGGCAATGCTCTCCGGTGTCGCCGGCGGATGCGGCTTGTGGGGAGGCGCCACCGTGGGCGGAAATTGAGCACTCGCCGACGGTGCCCGTCCCAGGAACCCCACGGCCAGAATCAATGCGGCCGCGTACAACGAGCGATTTGAATTCATGGAAACTCCCCCCAAGAGGCTCTCGACGTATTCCCAGCGTCAGCCTCTCCAAAAACAATTGTAGCGCCCCGAAAATGGGTGCGGTCGGGCGCGCGCTTTCTCTACGGCAGGCTAAAAACGAACAACGTATTCCCAGCCGAGTCCGCGACGTACTGCTTGCCGTCCGCGGCGTACGACACCGGATTCGATCTCACGGATGATCCCAGCAGCAGGTGCCACAACGGCGCGCCCGTATTCGCATCGAGCGCAAAGAAATTCCCCGCTGCGTCCGCGGAGAACACCAATCCCCCCGCCGTCGCGAGCACACCCGTCCACGAATCGCCGATCATCTTGTATTCCCACTTCTTTTCGCCAGTGGTCGCCACCAGGGCGCGAATCCACGTCGTGGTCTCGTCGGGGCCGCTCATCCGTCCCCCGCCACCTCCGCCTCCAATAATTCCGACGGAATTGCCGGGCGCCATCTTTGGTTCGCCTTTAATGTAGTAGGCGAAGCCGTCGCGCGCGTTGACGTAGAACAGTCCCGTCAGCGGGCTATAGCACGGACTCGTCCAGTTGATGCCGCCGGTCAGCGACGGATATACGAGCGTCCCTTCGACGCTCGGCTCAATCTGGCTGGCAGGGAATGTGATGGGGCGTCCTTTCGCATCCAGACCCTTCGCCCACGTCTGCTTCGCGAACGGCACGCCCGTGATGAACTGCCCGTTCGTCCTATCGAGCACGTAGTAGAAAGCGTTGCGATTCGCCTGCACCAAAAGCTTACGCGGCTTTCCGTTGATCGATGCATCGAGCAAAATTGGCGGCTCGGCCGCATCCCAGTCGTGCGTTTCATGTGGCGTGAACTGGAAATACCATTTCATCGCGCCCGTATCCGCATCGAGCGCGATCATCGCGCACGTGAACAGGTTGTCGCCCACGCGTCCTTCGCCGTTCCAGTCCGGCGCGGGATTTCCTGTGCCCCAGTAAATCAAATTCAGTTCGGGATCGTACGAGCCGGTGTTCCACGTCGTGCCACCGCCGTTCGACCAGCTTCCATTCGCCCACGTGTCCGCGCCCGGATCGCTCGCGCTGCGAGGAACCGTGTAGGTTTTCCACAGCAGCTTGCCGTCCTTCGCATCGAAGCAGCTCAAGAATCCGTGCGCGCCCGCCTCGCCGCCGCCCACGCCGACCACGATCTTGCCGTTGATCGCGAGCGGCGCCTGTGTGATCGCATAACCGTCCATTCTGTCCGCGATCACGGAATTCCAGCGGACGACGCCGCTCTTCGCATCAAGCGCGATCAGGTGGTCGTCGATCGTGGCTAGAATCACTTTGTCATCGAGCACCGCCACTCCGCGGTTCGTCGGAAACAGCCCGATCGGCACGAAGTCCCTGGGCACCTGCGGCACGTAGTGCCAGAGCGGCTTTCCCGTGCGCGCGTCGATTGCCGTCACGTTGCTCGGCGGTTCCGTCACGTACATGATGCCGTCCACGATGATCGGCGACGACTCCATTACGCCGCCTCCGCGCATCTGATACGCCCACGCGACGCGCAAGTTGACGACGTTCTCCGGAGTGATCTGCTTGAGTCCGGAAAAACGCTGCGAGCTGTAGTTGCCGCCGTACGTCAGCCAGTTATCCGGCTCCTTCGCGGCGTCCTTCAGACGCTCGTAGGGCACTTGCGCGAAACTCGGAACCGCAAAACACAGCGCCAGCAGAGCGAGAATGTATCGAGCGGTTCTCATTGGCCCCCCTTGAGACTAGAAAGATATGCGACCAGATTATCCAAATCGGTTGCGGAAAGATTGCTATAGCTCGGCATCACACTTTTCCCCGGCTCCGCTTCAATCGTCTTCAGCTTGCTCTTGTCGTACGTATAGAAGTGGCCGCCCACATCTCGCAACGTGAGTTCGAACGTATCTTCGTTCACGCGAATGCCCGTCATTTCGTGACCGTCCTTTGTCACGACATGCACCAGCAGGTAGCCGGTGTTGCCCGCGCGCTCCGGCAGCGTCATGTCCGGTGGCGGAGTTTTCCCCGGGTCGAGCAGGAAGGCGTGAAGGTATTTCGGCGCGCGCGATCTTCCGATCGTCGTCAGTTGCGGCCCGACTCCACCGCCCGTCGTGCCGATCGTATGGCACGCGGAGCAGCCATTCGCCTCGTAAACGGCCTTGCCTTTTTCCGGATCGCCTGTCGCCGCCTCCACGGGCCCGGTCTCGCCCAGCGTGCGAACGTATCCGACCACCTGCCACACTCTTTGATCGTTGATTGAACTTACCGGCGGCATTCCGCCTCTTCCGTTCCGGATGATCCCGAAGACTCCCTGCTCGCCGAGCCGCTGCACCACGCCGTGAAGATTCGGCCCGAGCTGTCCGGTCGCGTCAACGCCGTGGCAGCTCGCACAATTTGCGGCGAAGAGCTGCTTGCCCATTGCGATATCGTCCGGCGTGAGCTTGTCAGCCGGCGATCCCTGCGAGGCGTTTGGAGGAGGACCTTGCAGGGGCGGGCCTTGCGGTGAGGCCATCACCAAATTCCTTCCAAATCCCACGACTGCCAGAACCAGTATGGCCACACACACTCGGCGCATCAGGGTCATGTAGGGTTCCTCGATTGAATTTTGACGATTGCTAGGTAATACGACCGCGCGCGTTCTGTCAAGCTGAGTTCGCACTCGACTGATACGCGCGGGTCATGGGAAGAATATCGTTTGTCCGGCTCGGGAAATCGATCCGGCCTCGATTCACGGCCTCGCAGCCAGGCTCCCGGCATCCTGCGGCTTTTGGGACCACAGCTGGCGAAGCCGGCGCATCGCGCTGAGTCCCTGGAGCTCGTTGAAGTCCTTGAGTGTCTTCAGCACGACGTTATCGTCCGGCAGAATTTGAAAATTGTTCCATGGGGTTCCCATGATCGTGTCGAAGCCGAGCGGGACCGCCAGCGTCAGGAACGCATTCTCGACGAGTTGCCGAAGCGAAACGCCGTCGAATTTCATCGGAGGGAGCATGTTCCCGATATTGGTCATGCCGCCCATGATGTGGATGCCTTTTAACTCCGGATCCTGACGGATCGCGCGGATGGCTTCGAGCGCCATCTTCGTAAGCCCCTCCAAATCCGATACGAGGCTGTGAATCGTGACGTCGACGAATATCTCTCCGAGGCTGACCCCGTGGTCGCGCGCCAGGATCGTGCTCATTCGTTTCGCCACGCCCAGCACTTCGCTGGTCAGCTTGTTGGATTTCGCCGCGCCATCCTCCAGTCGCTCCGACGCCATCAGCACAACCTGGAACGGGCGAATCTTGAATAGATCGAGCATCTCGAGGCGCGTTTCGGCAAGCGAGTTCACCACCGGCTTGCGGCCCTTCGCTTTCGCCGGGTCGTACGCCTTCAGGCAAACCTCCTGCACGCTCTTGTCCGGGTAGTCAAAGCACAGCGGCACATCCACGGCTGCCTGGAGCGCCTTGATCACTTCCGTCAGGAAGTGCGAATCCTTGTAGCCCCGCGGTCCAACGGTGACGTCAATGCCCCACGCCCCAGCCTGAACTTGGCGTACCGCCAGCGCCTGCAGGCCGGGAATATCCTCGGCTTCGAGCAGTGCCTTGGTGGCCTTGAACCCTGGATTGATGCGATCGCCGATTACTCCCACGCCTGGTATCGCCATGATTTGCTCCTCTCAGTTCGGTTTCCGGCTGGGAAAGCGCATCGCGCGCATGAATGACCTGTTGAAATGCGCCGACCCAGCCAATTCGAAATAGCGGCTTCTTGCCGCAATGCTCTGCGCCGTGGCGCGATGCGGATACGAGACCAGCGCGAGCTTCGCGCCAATCCCCGCTGCGTTTCCGATTTGCGCGAAGCGATCGAGCGGCAAATTGGGCAGCATATCGATCGCCACGGCGCTCGCGAGATTGATATAGTTCCCGAACGCTCCGGCGATAATCACCTGGTCGATCTGCTCCTCTTGCACTCCCGCTTGTTCGAGCAGCACTTGAATCCCGGCGCGGATCGCGCCCTTCGCGAGCTGCACCGATCGCACGTCGCGCTGGTTGAACACGATCGCCGTGCCCTGCGTTTGGTTCTCGTTGGCGAGCACGAATTCGGGCTGGCCATCACGCAGGCGCACCCGAGGATCTTCCTTCGTCATACGCCCGGTCGGACTCACGATTCCCGCTAGATACAATTGCGCCGTCACGTCCAGCACTCCCGACCCGCAGATTCCGACCGGCGGCGAATCGTCGATTGTCTCGATGCGTAGTTCGTCTCCGCGAATCTCCACCGATTCGATGGCGCCCCGGCCGGAGCGCATGCCGCAGCGAATATGCCCGCCTTCGAGAGCCGGCCCGGAGGGACACGAGATGCTCGAGATCCGGCCCTTGTGGATGAGCGACATCTCCGTGTTGGTGCCAATGTCGAGCGCCACGACGGTCTTTTCCTCGTGGTCGCTGCCGATCGCGAGCAGCATCGCCGTGTGATCGCCGCCGACGAACCCGGCAATGTTTGGCAGCACGTGCACGTACGCTCCGGGCATCGCCTTGATCCCCAGGTCGCGCGCCTTCACGTCCGTAGCACTCGCGCTCGCCGCGACAAACGGCACCGCGCCGAGATACTTCACCGGCAGCTTCAAAAGCAGGTGATGCATAGCCGTGTTGCCGGCCACCACGATGTCCGCGACATGCTCCGGACCAACCGACTGCGATTCGCAGAGCTCCCGCGCCATGTCGTTGATTCCGCGCACAACCGATTCGTGCAGTTTTTCCCGCGCCTCCTCGGAAGTCGCCGCGCGCGTGATCCGGCTGATCACGTCTCCGCCGTAATGTGCCTGCGGATTCTCGATCGCCCGCGTTGCCAGCGTCCGCCCGCTCGACAGATCGACGAGCAGCGCGACGATGTTCGTTGTGCCAACGTCTATCGCAAGTCCGACAAGCGTTCGGTTTTCCCGTGGAAGGACGCCGATGACTTCGCCGAAACGCATCACTGCCGACACCGGCCCGCCGGGCACGCGTAGCGCCTGGGGAAGGGAACGCAGCACGTCGATATCGATCCTTGAGCAGATGCCCGGCCACTTTTCGTTGAGCGCGTTCATCAGCCTGTGATCGTCGGCTGTCGGATCTTTGAGAGTCGCATCGGGCACGGCCACTGAGTACAAACGCACCGCTGGGTCGGGGCGCACCCACACGTCCTCGCTCTCGACCTGAATGCGGAGCGGCATCGCCCGCGCGCGCGCCGAGATTTCGACGCGGCAGTCGCCGCTTGCAAACGTCTGGCACGCTCGGCGCCAGTTGGACGCAATCTCCTCCGGTGAGAAAAATGCGAGGTCTTGCACTGAGGCCGGCTCGACCGGGCCCTCGGCAATCTGGATCACGCACGACTTGCAAAGTCCGCGGCCCCCGCAGACGCTTGCAATCCGCACGCCCGCGCGCCGTGCCGTGTCGAGCAGCGTCTCTCCAGGCAGACTCCAGACCTGCTGTTCGTCCGGAGCGAAGGTTACGCGATGGCCGGTTCTCGGCAGCTCTTCGGCTCGGTTCACACCGAGGCTCCTGCAAGGATCTGCTGTCGGTGCGGGCAGCGTTCACGCGCCCCGCATCGAGCGCATCGTTCGCCTCGACTCCACTGAGGCATTCGCGCTCCAAAACCCATGAGCAACGAGAGGCTCTTGCGCGGAATCAGCATTCCAGTGGTTGTAACCGAAACGCCGATGGTCTCTCCTCCTGCGAGTTGTGCCACCGTCGCTTGCTCCGAGAGGTCAAAACCGTCCTCTCCTGGATTCAGCACTCCGCTCGCTTCAAGTCGCAGGATCGCTGCTTCCTTCTGCATTAGCGTCTCGAGCTGGTCGCTGAGCCGGTACAGAACCAGCGTACCGATCTCGTCGAGCACGACGCCGCGTAGCCGCTCGTTCAGCGCGAACCATTCGCTGACGCGCTTCTCAAGCGCAGCCCCCAAGGTACATACGCCCAATGCCAGATGCGATGCGCCACGCAGATGGTGTGTCAGCAGGCGGGCCTGCAATCGTGAGCCATTGCACAGTTCCATCCAGCCCGGCCCGCTTTGTATGATCGGCCAGACTCGAAAACTGACCGCGGGCTGAATCCAATTCTCGGTTTCGGCTCTTTCCAGCAATTCCGCAACGAGCGCAAGCATCCGCGGCGATGCCAGTTTTGCGCG
The DNA here is from genome assembly GCA_963715685.1 of uncultured Acidobacteriota bacterium. Lineage (GTDB taxonomy): Bacteria > Acidobacteriota > Terriglobia > Acidiferrales > UBA7541 > Palsa-295. The sequence continues at coordinate 1,798,731 of OY970264.1, forward strand.
CCGCGGGCCCCAGGCACGCATCACGTCCTCGACGGACAGCGGAACGCGCAGATTCGCGATCACCGGCATGGGTCGTCAGTACACGCACTCCTTCGCGTATTGGTACATCGCCAGCACATTCTCCGGCTTGGCTTCGTCGGGCACGCCGACGCCCGCGTCCAAGATGAAGCCACCTCCATCGCCCACCACGTCGAACAGTTTCTTGCAGTGCTCGCGGATTTCGCTCGGAGTGCCGGTGATCAGCATCGAAGCCGGCACATTTCCGCGAATGCACACCGTGCCCCGGAGCGCTTCTTTCGCCTTGAACATGTCCGTGCGCTCGAAGAAATAGACGCATTTTCCGGGAGGCACATCCTTGATCACATCGAGCCGCGAGGTGCAGTTTCCCTCCCACAACACGTGCGGATAGAGTCCCGCCTCGATCAGCGTGAGCAGCACTTTCTGAAACTGAGGCCAGAAAAAGGTCGTGAACTGCTTCGGCGACATGAATCCATCCAGCCCCCAGTGCAGCGGAATGAAGATCATGTTTCCGCCGGTCGCCTTGGCGGCCGAGATTGCGACGGGCGGGATCAGCGTCGTCAGCCGGTCCATGAGGTTCAGCAGGCGGTCTTTGTTTCGGAACAAATCCAGCATCGCGCCTTTCGAGCCTCGCAGGTAATCGGCGGCCACATCGAACGGCGCGTGGCTCGTGCCGTGAGCCGCGGACGGAAATCCCAGATCCTTCAGGTCTTCAATCAACCGGCTCTGGACCTCGCGCATTTTCTGCATCTCTTCGCCGGCTTTGATGAGCGTTTCGAGCGCGCGCCGCACCTCCGGCCGCGCGTAGGCTTCCATCGACTGGATGATCCGCGTGTGCAGGACTCCCGGGTACATCGGCAGTTGCGAAAGCGGCTGCAACGCACCGGCAACCCGCGGCATGTATTTGTGGAGCATGAAACCGGTCGGATCGAGGATGTACTCTTCGTATTCGTCGGGCGCCATGTACTCCGCGTCCAAATACTGGAACGGCATCTCCTCCGACGATCCCTTGTGGCCCGGCCATTCGAGCTGCTTGTAATCGAGAATGTCCATCGTCGGACCGAACGCCACCAAGGCATGTACGGGCTGGAATCCGTCCGGCTCCAGGTCCACCACCGCCTTTCGCATCGCCGCGGCGAGTCCTTCGTAGTCGTACATCGCTTGGCGGCAGTTCATCCCGGAGTAGTGCGCGACCCAGAAGTGCGAGAACAATATTGTCGGCAGCCTGTCGGGCTCGCGCAGTTCGATCGCGTCCATCAGGCGTTTCTGCCGCTGCGCGTAGAGGACCGACTCCGGCCTCAACGCGCTTCCCACACTCAAGCCGGCACCCACTGTTTACACAGCGACACCGCGTCCATCGCATTCAGACCGAACGCGTCGGCTCCCGTGTAACTCCGAATGGTTTCATCCACCTGCCCGCCGCCGATCATTATTTTGATGTTCTCGCGCAGCCCCGCCTCTTTGATCGCCTCGATCGTTTGCTTCATGGCGTCAAACGCCAGCGTGAGAAAACCGCTCAAACCCACGACCTGCGGCTTGTTCTGCTTGATGCTTTCGACGAAGTTCGCAACCGGCACGTCGATGCCCAGATCGATCACCTTGTAGCCGTTGATTTCGAGCATGAACGTTACGATGTTTTTCCCGATGTCGTGCAAATCGCCCTGCACCGTGCCAAGAACGACGGTGCCCAGCGTCTTTGCGCCCGCGGCGTCCTTCTTGATGAGAGGCTTCGCTACGTCTCCGATCTCTTTCAGCATTTCGCCGGCAAGCATCAACTCCGGCAGGAAATATTCCCCCTCTGCATACCGTTTGCCGACGATCTCCATCGCCTCCCGGCAGTGCGCTAGAAGTTTGATCGGGTCGTATCCACTACTGAGCATTGCCCGCGCAAGCTTGACCGCCTCTTCCTCCTGCATATCTGAAATCAACTGCACCAATTGCCTGCTCTGGTCTTCCAAAGACGCACCTCCGGTTTAATTGTCACTCTGCCTAAACATATACCATTATTTGGTTTAGACCCACCTATCCGGCAGTGACGCGCATCACGTCGCTATGCGACGCAGGTCACGAATATGCTTTTCGTCCCATGGCGTCAACAGTCAAATGAGCTGAATGGCGACTGAGGCCTGAATCGGTAGGGAATTGTCGTGGGAACGGCTGCGAATGGGTGAATTGAAAGCGAAGATGGTGCCGGCGGAGAGAATCGAACTCTCGGCCTAGGGATTATGAGACCCTCGCTCTACCACTGAGCCACGCCGGCACGCGAACAGTTATTCGATGCTACGGTTCGCTCCGCGCACTGTCAACAGCGTTCGGCGGGCATTTTATTCAATCTTGTCGTGTTTCTGGAGATTGTGTCTAGCGCATAGAAGCCGGACATTCTTCGCTGTTAGTGACGATCCACCTCGCGAATAGGGAATGTCGTGATCAAAATGTAGGTTCTCGCGCTTCCCGCAGAGAACACACTTTCCTCCATCGCGCTTCCAGACCTCCAACTTTACCGATGACGGGATCAAGCGATTATGCGGCAACTCCTTTTCCGAAGCTCTTCCAACTATCGACTGGTCATCGGTTAATTCTAGTTTGAATTTGAACACCTTTCTTCGATTACTGACCTCCTCTTGTGCGCCTACGAGCTTGAATACCCCATCGAACGCCCATACGCCTTCGTGAATTTTTTCGTAAACCTTCACTAATTCCGGCGGCCCATCTCCGCGTTCAGCGCGCATCGCCGCTTCGAAGAACAAACCATTTTGTGTTGGCTTGCCGTTTGTGAGGTATCTAGGTTGGTCAACCGTTTTAGGATTCAAACCATCGGCCGTACGAGGCAGGTCATGGCCCTCGTAGATTAGGACTTTCCCATTGTCTTCGATGCGGTCCTCGTATGGCGCGCCTCGTCGGAGGCTCATCAATATGACGCTGGTGCCGCCCTTAAACCGGAAATTCATGCCCCGTTGGAGGGTCGCTCCTTCTTCCTGGCACATCTCCATATATGAAATCACGTCACCGGGCGTGATCAAGGCTTTTCGCCACTCGGATTCTCGGGCTGCGTGCGGCCTTCGCCCATAATCGCTTCGATTTCGTCGGCGGTGCGCGGCAGGCGGCCGCTCATAATCGTGTAGCCGTCCTTGGTGACGAGCACGTCGTCCTCGATGCGCACGCCGAGATTTTCCTCCGGAATGTAAATTCCCGGCTCGACCGAAACCACCATCCCCGGCTCTAGCGGACGCGCGCGGTCGCCCGGATCGTGCACGTCGAGTCCGATGTGATGGCTCACGCCGTGCGGATAGTATCGCCCGAGCGGACGGCCCTCTTTGTCCTGGCCGTGCGTGTTGATGTAGTCGGTGACGATCTGCTGCAAGCTGCCCTTGCCGCCGTAGAGCACCGCGCCGGGCTTCAGCGCCACGAGTGCCGCGTTCTGCGCGCCGAGGACGATGTCGTAAATCTCGCGCTGGCGCGGCGTGAACTTGCCGTTCGCGGGCAGCGTGCGCGTGATGTCCGCCGCGTAGCCGCCGTATTCGCCGCCCACGTCGATCACGACGAGATCGCCGTCCTTGATTTCGCTATCCAGCGCGCTGTAGTGCAGCACCGTTGAATTGAAGCCGGTGCCGACGATCGGCGCGTACGCCTCGCGCGAGCAGCCGCCCCATTCGTGGATCTCTTTCATCCGCGCGGCGACCTGATACTCGAAAAGCCCCGGCTTCATGCGGCGCATCGCGTCGAAGTGCGCGTCGACCGAGACGTCGATGGCCTTTTGCATCAGCGCCAGTTCGCCATCGGATTTCACCTGGCGCATCGCGTCGAGCTGCGGCGTGATGTCGAGCAGCTTCGCGTGCGGCAGATATTCGCGAAGCATCGCCACCGATTTCGTGAAGTGCGGATAGCCGTCTTCTTCTTTCGGCGGCAGCAGCGTGTAGAAATTCCTGTAGGTCTTGGCAAGTTTTTCGAGATCGCCCTTGAGGTTGGCGATCGGTTCGACGGCCGCGAACCCGGTTTTCTGCGTCACTTCCGGATCGTCCGGGCCGATCTTCGGCCCTTCCCAAACTTCTTCCTTGAGATCGCGCGGCGGCAAATACAAAATTTCGTGCGGCCCATCGGCGGGTGCGCCGGCGGCCGCATCGGGGATCAGTACGACCGCTGCGCCCGGCTCGTCATGTCCCGTGAGGTAATAGAAGCTCGGCTCCTGAAAAAACACGGCGACTTCGGACGCGTCCTCGTGGCCCGTGTAGCCGAAAATCACAATCGGTCCATCGACGGCCGCGCGCAGCTTCGCGCGCCGCGCCTGATACTCCTCGCTCGGCTGCCGGAACCGCGCCTGCACGAACTGAGTGGCGAGCAGCGCAGCCACGAGCGCGGCGCCGAAAAGCCACACGAATCTGCTCCGGCCACCCCTGGTTTCATTGTCAGGCAGACGGTGTCGCGATCCAATGTTTTCGATAAGTTGCATCGGTTTCTGTCTGGCAGCCATTGTCGGCCAGGATTTGAAATCCGGAAGCACGAAAGCACTGACACAAGGAAGCAGGGAACCGGCTCTGCCGGGCGGCACGGCTCTCGCTCGACCGTCTTGTGTTCACGTCGTTCGCTATTTTCAGGCCCAACCTTCGCACGACACGCCTCCTCAATCTACGCTGGCATATCGTGGGGCGCGTTGCAAGCCGCGGCTCCTGTAAGGAAGGATTCAAGAGCCGGATTTGGCGCGGGCGCGTTCGAGGCGCGTGCCGAGTTCTTCGATGCTCGCGACGAACCAGAAAGTATTGCCGCGGTTCGTCTCGCGGACGAAGTCGCGAAACGCATCGCTCGCGGCAATGTGCTGGGAGATGTCGCCGACGACCGCGACGCGCCCGCCATACCTCATGAATTTCTGGACGATCTCGCCGGCAACGCCCGTCCTGAGCCGGAAGAAATCCTCGTCGAACCGCTCCGCCGGGATCGCGAGGATTTCGGCTTGGTGTTCGAATCCCTCGCTCATCATGTCCGTGGCGTCGCGGCCGGTGCGGAGTTTCTCGCCGTCCGCCGCGCACGCGTAGACCTGCACGCCGTGCAGAACAAAAGAGGTCGCGGACATCGGTGGATCGTCCTTTGTCATAATGAAAACGATACCGCGAATTCTCTTTCGCGCAAATGATTTGAAGGAGAGGTACCGCCCTAATTTCAGTGCGAGCTTCGAAGGTGCGTCAGGGCACGCTTTAAAGCGTGCCGCTAATGGGCGCGAGACGACGGCTTTAGCCGCTGAGGCCTCAGGGGTTAAAACCCATCGGTTCCCCTGTCGGTGTGGCACGGCTGAAGCCGTGCCCTGACGGCTCGTCCAATCGAGGACACCATCAAAGAAAGCGAAATGGCGTTATGCTGCCTTTTCCGCGTGGCGGGAGTAAGCTTGCCGTCATTCAATCAGGGAGGACCTTATGACGATCGCCATTGCCCCGCCGGATCTTTCATCGAGGCCGTTTCGGCTGTGCGTTGAGCGCGCGATGAACGCGTCGCCGGAAGTCCTATACCGCGCGTGGACGGAGCAGTTCGATCGCTGGTTCGCGGCGCCGATGTCGGTATTGATGAAAGCTGAGGTTAACGCGGTCTTCTTCTTCGAAACGTATTTCGATGGGAAGCGGCATCCGCACTATGGTCGCTTCCTCCGGCTCGAACGCAATCGGCTCGTAGAACTGACGTGGCTCACCGGCGCAACACAAGGCGCCGAGACCGTCGTGACCGTCGAGCTTGTCCCGAATGGCAGCGGCACGCAGCTCCGTCTCACGCACGCGGGCTTCCCCGACGAGGAGTCGAAAAAACGCCACGAGGAAGCCTGGCCGCTCGTGCTCGCGCAACTCGATGAGCGCATGGCGGCACGCGTCTGATCGGCCCAACAACAAAGGATCACGCGGCGGTGACGAGGATTCGCGCTCCCCTGCGCGAGCGGGGCTTCGGGCGGATGACGATCTCGACGTCGCGGTCCAGAGCCGTGAGGAGGTGCATCAGCCGCTCGACGGAAAACCCTTCGAGGCGGTAATTCGCCAGCGCCGAAATCTACGAAACCAAACCGCAAGATGCCCGCCTCAAGGCGGGCGCTACAAAACCGTCCCGCGAGATGCCGGCCTGCCCTTCGCTCCGCTCTGGGTAAAACAGCGGGCGACGCAAAACCATCTCGCGAGCTGATGCCGTTTCCGGAATTTGTAGCGCACGCCTTTCGCGGGGTTTGCGTCCCGACGAATTGTGTCGGGAAGGCGGGCATCTTGCCTTTCTGCGGTTTTGCGCCGTCCGCCTTTTTATCGTGGGCGAAGAGAAGGCGGGCACATTCCGTTTTTCTCCGCGCGGTATTACGATCTACCACGCCGCGTGCACCATATGGCATTCCTGCGCAGGAAGATTCGGCTCCCGGCGGCGCACTATATTGGCCCGCGCTGGTATTTCGTCACGCTGTGTTGTGTCGAGAGGCGGCGCATATTCGCAAACCCGAAGAATGCCGATTGGCTCATCGAGAAGCTTCGTCAGGAATCGACCACGCATCATTTTGCTGTCCATGCGTATTGCGTAATGCCCGACCATTTCCACGCTCTTGTCCGCGGCACGGAAATAACCAGCGATCTGCTGGTTTTTCTGAAGAGCCTAAAACAAGAAACGGCATACGAATTTCAAAGGCGGTTCGGTCACACGTTGTGGCAAAAGAGATTCTACGACCACATACTGCGGCCCAAGGATTCTCCGGATCGGGTAGCAGCCTATATTTGGATGAACCCTGTCCGGCAGGGGCTATGCAGCGACCCGAAGGAATATGCGTATTCGGGGTCGTTTGTTTCCGATTGGAAGGGCGCCGCGCAACCGGACGAACCCTGGGCACCGTTGTGGAAACGGAAGACGCCCGCTACAAAAACATAAGCTAGGATGCCCGCCTTCCCGATAAGAATCATCGGGACGCAAACCCCGCGAAAGGCGGGCGCTACAAACCCACACTGCAAGATGCTCGCCTGCCCTTCGGCTCCGCTCAGGATAAAAAGGCGGCCGCCATGAAAGCGAAAACAGCCCAGCTTTCGGCTGCCAGACGCTAATTGAGCGCAATTGGTGCCAAAAGTGGGCTTTTAAGGCCAGTTAAGCCAGCTTAAGGAAGCAAAGTCCATGCTGTACTTGCTGCGGAAAAGGGCGCTACCGCAGAGACGTAGAAACTGCTAGAAGCCGGGGGCGCCCTTCGACTGCGCTCAGGACAAGCCGCTGGCGGCGGCGCGGGCTTTGGGCGCGGCGGAGTCGGAGGCGAGGCTGGCTTCGGCGGCGAGAGTGGGTACGGCTGCGCCGAAATTTTCCGCGAGAGGTAGCCCTTCGACCCTGCTCAGGACGATTCCATCGCGGCCCGTCGCAAGCGCTTCGTGGCCGAGGGCAAGCCGTTCGCCCTTGATGAACGACAGCAAACGATCGACGTATGTCTGCCCGAGAGACATCACACCCGTATACAGGTAGCCCCAAACGAACAGCAGGAAGAAGGGAACCGTGGCGTAATTTTCGTTCTGGATCGCGTACAGGACGGCGGCGGCGAAATACAGCCCAAGTGCGACTTCGACGAATGGCATCAGGCCGGCGCTCTTCCTATATTTTTTCTTGGCCCACGCGTCGGACTTTTCCCCGTTGGCTTCGACTTTGTATTTCGGCGTGCGCACGAATTCCGATTTCACGCCGAAGAGCGCTTCGAGCACGGCGACGGCGTTCCGCACCGACATGCCGATCCCCATGGCCATCACGAATGGCAAATACCAGAACGTCCGCTTCCATGTCTTGGGATAGAAGGCGCGCTCGGCCGCGAGATAAAACGACGAAATCGAGCACGTGGACGCGAGGAACAGCGGCAGGTCGATCGTCAGCACCTGAAACCAGCCCTGATAAAAGCGCACGATCATCGCCGGAAGCAGAATGATCGAGAGAAAAACCATCAGCGGATAGCTGATGTTGGCGGTGAGGTGAAAGATCGCCTCGACTTTCGCGGCGAACGGCACGTCCGCGCGCAGCACCTGTGGCAGGATTTTCTTGGCCGTCTGCATCAGGCCCTTGGCCCAGCGCGCCTGCTGCGATTTGAAAGCGTTCATCTCCACGGGCAATTCGGACGGGCAGTCGATCTCCGGCAAATAGAGGAATTGCCAGCCGCGAATCTGCGCGCGATAGGAGAGGTCGGTGTCCTCGGTGAGCGTGTCGTGCTGCCAGCCGCCGGCGTCCTCGATGGCGGTGCGGCGCCAGATGCCTGCGGTGCCGTTGAAATTGAAAAACAGGCCGCTGCGGTAGCGCGACGAGTGCTCGATGGCGAAGTGGCCGTCGAGGAGGATCGCCTCGACTTCGGTGAGTTTCGAGTAGTTGCGGTTGATGTAGCTCCAGCGCGTCTGCACCATCGCCAACTTTGGGTCGACGAAATACGGGACGGTGCGGCGCAGAAAATCAGCGGGCGGAATGAAATCGGCGTCGAAGATGGCGACAAATTCGCCGGTGGCGGACTTGAGGCCTTCCTGCAGCGCACCGGCCTTGAATCCCTCGCGATTGTCGCGATGGATGTACGTGATGGGCACGCCGAGGGCGCGGTGGCGTTCGACGCAATCGCGCGCGACCTGCTTGGTCTCGTCGGTCGAATCGTCGAGGACTTGGATATCGAGGAGTTCGCGCGGGTAGTCGAATTGCGCGACGGTCTCGATCAGGCGCTCGATCACGTAGCGCTCGTTGTAGATCGGGAGCTGCACGGTGACGCGCGGCCATTCGGTGATTTCCGGCGGCGGTCCGGGCACGTTCTTGCGATTCTTGAAATAGTTGTAGACGAGCGCGTAGCGGTGAATCCCGTAAACCGCCAGAACCGCCATCACGAAGAAATAGGGAAGCATCACGGCGAGGTCGAACGCGTTGGCCTGATACAGACCGCGGAAGGTTGGATCGACCAGTTTGCGCCAGTAGTGCGAGACCGGGTTGCCGGCGAGGGCGGCGAGCAGTGCCAAGTTATAGAGAGCAGTCAAGATGCGCCTTCGTTCGAGTCAGGCAGAGTTTGGTATCCGCGAGCTGGTTGGGCCAGAACCATGATTATACGTGGGCCCTAGCGGGTGTCAACGACACACATCGTATCGGCCCGATCCGATCTTTCGATCGAATTTCGGGCGCGAAATCATGGAAATGGTGGGGCTGGGGAGAGTCGAACTCCCGACACGCAGTTTAGGAAACTGCTGCTCTATCCATCTGAGCTACAGCCCCGCAGGGCGATTTTAGCAGATTTACGTGAGCGTTTCGTTGCTGCGGTGGCCCTCGCAAGTAGGCAATTTTTTACCAGTACCCGATATGAAAACGCGAGCCGGGAGCGGCTTGACCGGCGCGCACGTACAAGAATACGTTGGGAAAAGCGGTAACCAAATGGAAACCACTCACGCTGGGATTACGCACACGAACGAACTCGCCGCCTCCGACGCCGCCGTCGAGCAGCGCACGCAGGCGATCCGGAGCGATCTTCGCGAGATCGGATCGCGTAACTGGTCGCTGTGGGCGCTGGCGGTGCTCGTAATTTTCGCGATGACCGCGGCGATCGCGACGCTATCTCTGCAAGTGATCGAGGATCCGCACGACCCGTTCTACCAGTTCCACATCAGCCAGGCGGTACGCGGACTCGTGGGCTTGGTGCTGCTTTTCAGCGTATACACGCTCTACCAGCAGTTTCAGCTTCGGCGCACGCGCGTCCGGCTCGCGGAACAGGTGGACGTCGCGGCCCGCGAGCAGATGCGCGCCGAGGAATATCTCAAGCTCGCGATGCTTGATCCGCTGACCGGATTGCACAACCGGCGCTACGCGCAGGAGCGGTTGGTTGCGGAGATTTCCCGAGCGCAGCGGCAGAAAAGTTCACTCACGGTTTTGATGATGGACCTGGATGAGCTCAAGCGAATCAACGATCAATACGGTCACGGCGCCGGTGATCTGGCGCTGAAGACGTTCGGCGAGCGGCTCAGCAAGGCGATCCGCGGCTCGGATCTCGCGGTGCGAATCGGCGGAGATGAATTCGTGGTGCTGCTGCCGGATTGCAGCCTAGGGCAGGTGCAGACCGTGCTCGACCGTTTATCCGCGCTCGAGCTCGAGATGGACAAGGCGAAAATCACCTTCCACTTTTCAGCGGGTTGGACGGACTACCGCAACGGTGAAACTCCCGAAGAATTGCTCCACCGCGCCGATCACGCACTCTACGCCGAAAAACAGTCCCGCAAAAGAGAAGCGCATACCATCGCTTGAAATGCTTTCCGAAAATTTCGAGTGAGACTAGTTGGCTGCCTGAGGCTTCTTGCCGTGGCGTTTCGCGGGGACGCCGTCCGTCTGGCGGTGATAGGTGATTTCGATCACCTGCATGTCGCCCTTTTCGGGAACGATTTCAGAGCGCGCTACGTAAGTGTCCGCGTCGGTCCGCTTGAAGATCGAGTGCTTGGGCTGTCCGTCGATCGGATTCTCAAAGATGATCGTCTTTGGATCGGCGCTTGCGAGATTCAGCACCGTCGAGCCGCTCTTTTCCCAGACCGCCAGGGACGGCGTGAAGTGCCGGATGTGGAACTCGATCCCTGCCGGCGTTTCGACCAGCGTGAAGAGTTCGAGCACGAGCGTCTTGTCGTTCTCGACGAGCTGGAAAGTGCCGAGCATCACGCCTGCCTGAGGCGGCATCCACGCCTGTTGCGCCACGCGCGGTCCCCAGTTGCCCTGCCAGCGCCCGACGAGCCATGCAAAGTCGGCGAGCGTGGTCTTCGGCGTTGGCGCAGGGGCGACGGTCGCCGGCTGCACGGGCGTCCCGGTCGTGCCCGCGCCCACCGGCTGCTGCGCCGGAGCGATCGCGCGAAGCGCTGCAAGCGCGAGCAAGAGTGCCAGCAAGAATCGAATCACGCCTGCAATGCCGGTGCGGCTCATGGTTCCTTTCGGGGTGGCGTTCCTGGCCGGTAGTGCCAACCGCAAAGCATATCAAACATAGTGGCAAAATCCGCCGGCCGTGCATCCGAATCGCTGCGGCGCACGTCCTAAAAGAGTGGGGTTCGGCGCGGAACGTGCCGCAGGGGAATTCTTTGACGCTTTCACGGGGCTATACGATAATCAAACACTGTTGCTCGCAAATGAAAGCAATTCTTAACATCGCTGCCGTGGCGGCTCTGTGCGCTGCGCTGATCGTCCCGGCACGCTCCTACGCCCGCGCGCAGTCCCCGCAGCCGCCCGCCCAATCCGCGTCCGCTGCGAAAACTCCCGCGGACAACGCCGACAATTCCCGCGCCGATGCCTACTATTACTTCACGCTAGGCCATCTCGCGGAGCAGGAATACGACCTCACTACCAGCGCCGCTAAGGCGGACGAGGCCGCCGATTCCTACAAAAAGGCTCTCGAACTCGATCCTGGCTCGGGGGTCGTCCGCGAACGGCTCGCCGAGATTTACGCAAAGACCCAGCACATCCGCGACGCTTCGGCGATGGCGCAAGAAGCGCTCAAAATCGATCCCGACAATGTGGACGCTCACCGGCTGCTCGCGCGCATCTACGTGCGCTCGCTGGGCGAAATGGGCGCGGGCGAAGCGCAGACGGAAACGATCGCGAAGGCCGTTGAGCAGTTCCAGGCCATCCTGAAAATCGATCCATACGATACCTATTCAGCTTTGTGGCTGGCCCGGCTCTACCGGTTCGAGAACAAGCACAGCGATGCCGAGAAAGTGCTGCGCGGCATTTTGCAGAGGGACGCCGACAGCGGCGCCGCGCTCGAGCAGCTCAGCCAGATTTTGGTGGACGAAGGCCGCGCCAAGGAAGCGATCGACCTGCTGTCGCACGCCTCCGAGGACACCGAGGATCCGGGCATTTACGATTTGCTGGGCGACGCGTATTCCGAGGCCAAGGATTTCCCGAACGCCGAGACCGCCTATCGAAAAGCCGTCGAGGCCGATCCCGATGATCCGGGCCACCGCCATGGACTCGCGCAGGCCTTGATGGAGCAGGACAAGTATAAAGAGGCGCTCGAGCAGTTCACGAAACTAACGGAGCTTGAGCCGGGCTCCTGGGAAAACCACATGCGCGCGGCGCAGCTCTACCGCCATCTGGGCGAATACGATCAGGCGGAGTCGAGCCTGCTGCGCGCGAAGCAACTCGCGCCGGGGAATCCCGAAATCTTGTACAACGAGGCGCTGCTCTACGAAGATCAAGGCCGTTTTGACGATGAAGTGAAAGTGCTCGCGGACACTATTGCGGGGATCAAGAGCCAGGCCGGCGGGGCGGGGAATCCGAGCGGGCTGGGAGTCTTGTACGAGCAGCTCGGCACCGCCTATCGCGAGCAGCGAAATTATTCCGCGGCGATCGAAACATATGGCGAACTCGGAAAGCTCAACCCGGCCGCGCAAGACCGCGCGCGGATGTTGATCATCGACACCTACCGCGAAAGTCATGACATCGATCGTGCCATCACCGAAACGAAGAAGGCGCTCGATGAAACTCCGAAGTCACGCGATCTGACGGTGACGTTGGCCATGCTGTACGGCGAAAAATCGGACACGCCTCAGGCGACGAAGCTCCTGCAAGGCCTGTTGCAGGGAAATGACAGCGATCAGGAGATTTATCTCGACATCGCCGAAGTTCAGGAGCGAGGCCGGAAATACGCCGACGCCGAACAGTCCGCCCAGAAGGCCGAGCAGATGGCTCACGACGACGCGGGCAGAGAAACGGCGTGGTACATGCTGGGCTCGATCTACGAGCGGCAGAAGAAATTCGATCAGGCCGAGCAGCAGTTCCGCAAAGTGCTGGATGTGAATCCGAACAACGCCGGCGTGCTCAACTATTACGGCTACATGCTGGCCGATCGCGGGGTTCGCCTTGACGAGGCTGACCTCGATGATCCAGCGCGCGCTGAAGCAGGAGCCGAACAACGGCGCGTATCTCGATAGCCTGGGCTGGGCCTACTACAAGCAGAACAAGCTGGCCGAAGCGGAAGAATATCTCCGCAAAGCGGTGGACCGCGAGGGGCAGCGACCCGACGATCCTCAGCCATCTCGCGAGACGTCTATCTGAAGCTCGGCCAGAACGAGCGCGCGGCGGAGCTCCTCGAAAAATCGCTGGCGCAATGGCAAAAGGCCCTACCCGCCGATTACGAAGCGGACAAAGTCAGCGAGACCGAAGCGCAGCTGAAGACACTGAAGAAGCGACTCGCGCAGAAATCCTCTCCGGAAACGGCCAAACCGCAGTAAGCTCCCGCGCATGCCCCTTCGGAAAAACGGATCGGTGCGCCTTCCGGCATTCGCGAAAATCAATCTCTGTCTCCACGTTGTGGGGCGCCGCCCGGACGGCTATCACGAACTGCGCACGATCTTTCAGGCGATTTCCCTTCGAGACACGCTGGAACTCTCGCGAACCTCCAAGCCCGGAATTTTCCTGGAAACGGACGATGCGGAATTGCCCGCGGGCCCCGAAAATCTGGTGTATCGCGCAATCGACGCGCTCGGCTGCGAGATCGGAATTCGCGGTGGAATCCGCGCGCGGCTCGAAAAGCGAATTCCCGTGGCGCGCGGGCTAGGCGGCGGCTCAAGCGACGCGGCGGCGGCGCTGATCGGCATGCTGCGGCTCACGAAAAAGAAAATTGCCGCTCGAACGCCTGATGCAGATTGCTTCGGGCCTTGGCGCCGACGTGCCATTTTTTCTGTTCGGCGGGCGCGCTTTGGCGGTGAATCGCGGCGATGAAATATATCCTCTCGACGACGCACCCAAGCGCACGATCGTCGTCGTTTCGCCGCGAAGACATCGGCGTCAGCACGAAGGACGCTTATCAGTGGGTTTCCGCGGAATTGACAAACCGCGAGAAACCCCCTAATATTTGGGGGTTCTGCGCTCTGTGCTGGAGCCGGCAGGAAACGCTCTCGAACGATTTCGAGGGGCCCGTTTTCAGCCGCCATCCGCGACTCGGAGAAATCCGGATCGGGATTGCTCAAGCGAGGAGCCGCAGAATGCCGCGCTGGCGGGTAGCGGGTCGGCGGTGTTCGGAGTATTCCGAAACCCAGCGCAGGCGCGCCGAGCCGCTCGGGCGTTCCCGGAAGATTCGGTTTACGTCGTCGAAACCCTTTCCAGGGAAAAGTATGGCCGCGCGATGGGTTGGCGTGTGGCCGTCTGAGGAAATAACTTTGGCCGAAGACAAATTCAAGGTGTTCTGCGGCACTGCGAATGCCGCGCTTTGCGGACGCGATTTGCGCGCTATCTCGGTGTGCCGCGCGGCCGCGCCGAGCACGGCCAATTTTCCGACGGCGAGACGCGCTATCAGGTTCTCGAAAATGTGCGCGGCGCGGACGTGTTCGTCGTGCAGCCGTGCAGTTCGACCGGTGGATCATCACCTGATGCAGCTGCTGCTGATGATCGACGCGTTTAAGCGCGCGTCGGCCTGGCGCATTACGCCGGTGATTCCGTATTACCCGTATGCAAGGCAGGACCGCAAGGACCGGCCGCGCGTGGCGATTTCGGCAAAGCTTGTGGCGGACCTGCTCGAAACGGCGGGGTCGAGCCGCGTTCTCTCGCTCGATCTGCACGCGCCGCAGATTCAGGGATATTTCAATATCCCGGTGGATCACTTGTACGCCGCTCCGGTGCTGGTCGAATATTTTCAGAAGAAGAAGATCGGGTCGATCACGGTGGTTTCACCCGATGCGGGCGGTGTCGAGCGCGCGCGGCTTTTCGCGAAGCGCATCGATGCGCCGCTCGCGATCGTGGACAAGCGGCGGATCGACATCAACGTGAGCGAAGTGATGCACCTGATCGGCGACGTTTCGGGCCGCCCCGCGCTGGTGATCGATGACATCATCGACACGGCTGGGACGCTCGTGAAGACCGCCGAGGCGCTGCTCCAGAACGGCGCGACGAAAGTGTTCGCTGCTTGCACGCACGCGGTGCTATCCGGGCCGGCCGTCGAGCGAATCACAAAATCCGCGATCGAGGAAGTGGTGGTGACGGATTCGGTTCCGCTCAGCGACGCGGCGCGGGCCGTGCCGAAGATCAAGGTGCTGAGCGTGGCGCCGCTGCTGGCGCGCGGCATCCAGTCGATTCACGAAGAGACGTCGATCAGCGAGCTTTTTATTTAGAGAGTCACGCCGCAAAACGAAGAGAGATTCCTCGGGCCGGGAAGCGGCCCTCGGAATAACGAATTCTGAGTTTGAGAGGCAGAAGGAAAGGCACATGGAAACATTTACAGTCGAAGGAAAAGTTCGCGAGTCGCGCGGCAAGAACGCCGCACGCCGCACGCGCCTCACCGGGATGGTCCCGGCGGTGCTTTATGGCGCACGCAAAGATTCGATCTCGATCGCGGTGAATGCCAAGCAGGTGGCGCGCATTCTCCGCTCCGAGACGGGCCACAACACGATTTTCAGCGTGCAGCTTGACGACGGCAAGCAAGAAAAGGCCATGCTGAAGGACTGGCAGGTCGATCCGGTGAGCAACAAGCTGCTCCACGTGGACCTGCTGCGCATCGCGATGGACGTGCGCATGCGCGTGCGCGTGCCGGTGCACACGTTCGGCGAGCCGCAGGGCGTGAAACTTCAGGGCGGCATATTCGAAATGGTCACGCGCGAGGTCGAGCTCGAGTGCCTGCCGGGCGACATCCCGGAAGAGTTCAAGGTGGACGTGAGCGACATGATGATCGGCAAGCAGCTTCGCGCCGCCGACCTTCCGATCGATCCGGCGAAAATCAAGCTGCTCACCGATCCGCAGCAGGTGCTGGCGCACGTCGTGATTCTCAAGAAGGAAGAGGAGCCGGCGGCGGAAGCAGCCGTGGCCGCGGAAGCGGCTCCGGCCGAGCCCGAAGTCATCAAGAAGGGCAAGAAGGAAGCCGAAGAGGGCGAAGCCGAAGGCGGCGCGGAAGCAGCGCCGAAGGCGGAGAAGTCCGAGAAGAAGAAGTAGCCCGGAGCGTTCCGGTGTTGCGCACGGCGTGAAGGCACATGCGACTCATCGTTGGTCTCGGCAATCCGGGTCCCGATTACGAATGGACGCCGCACAACATGGGATTTCTGGCCGTCGATGCGCTGGCTGAACGAGCCGGGATTCGCGTCACGCGGCCGGAAGCGAAATCGCTCATCGGACGCGGCATCGTGGCGGGCCAGGAAGTGATTCTCGCCAAGCCGCAGACGATGATGAATCTGAGCGGCGTGGCCGTACGGATGCTGGTTGAGCGTCACGATTGCACGCCGGAAGATGTGATCGTGCTGCTCGACGAAGTGGATTTGCCGTGGGGCATGTTGCGGATCAGAGATCGCGGCCGCAACAGCACGCACAACGGATTGAAGGACATCATCCGCGCGATGGGCACGGATGAGTTCATCCGAATCCGGCTCGGAGTGCAGCCCGAGCGTATGTGGGGAGATCGCAAGGATTACGTCCTCTGCACCATGGGGCGCGAGGAGCGCCGGATGGCGCAGGAAATGGTTGTTGAGGCGGTCAGCGCCGTGGAAACGGTCCTGGCCGAGGGCGTTGGCACGGCGATGGCGCGGTTCAACCGTAAGGCGACGCCGGGCGAAGAGAAAGCCGAGTAGCGAATTTGCCGTTGCCATAGGAAGGCAAGGAATCGAGAGGACACATGGAAGAGCGCCAGTACGACCTGATTTTCATCTGCCGGCCGGACACGCCGGAAGCGGACATCGACAAGGTGATTGCGACGCTCGAGCACGCCGCCACCGAAAAGGGCGGCAAGATCGAGAAGACCGAGAAGTGGGGCCGCAAGCGCATGGCCTACCGCGTGCAGCGCCTGCGCGAGGGATATTACGTGTACATGGCGGTGCGTTCGACGCATGGAGAAGTCGTCAAGGAACTCGAGCGGCGCTTGAAAGTGGCCGACGTTGTGATGAAGTATTTGACCGTGCGCGTCGATGAAGAATTGAAGCGCCAGGAAAAACTTAAGAAGCACCGCGAGCGCCGCGCCGCTCGCCGCCCGCGCAAGACCGCTCCAGCGGCTGCCCCGAGCGCTCCAAGCGCACCAAGCAGCGGCGAACAGGCCGCCGCGACATCTTAGTCAGTTTAGTCAGGGAGAAATCGAATGGCAGAAGAAAACGCACCACGTCCAGCGGCGCCGCCCTCCGCACCAAGCGCACCGTCAGGACATTCAGGACCCTCCGGGTCGTCCGGACATTCCGGCCCGGGCGGACCATCGGGGGGATATTCGGGAGGCGGAGGACGATTTGGAGGTCCGCGTCCGCAGGGCGGCGGCCCGGGCGGCGGCAGACCCGGCGGTCCCGCGAAGCGCGGCAAGCGCAGTTTCGTGCGCAAGAAGAAGGTGTGCCGGTTCTGCGTCGATAAGTCGGACTATATCGACTACAAGAAGGCGGAGATTTTGGCGCCGTTCCTTCAGGAGCGCGGAAAGATTCTTCCGCGCCGCATGACGGGCACGTGCGCGCGGCACCAGCGCTGGCTCGCGGTGGCGATCAAGCGGGCGCAGAATATCGCGCTACTTCCGTTCGCCGCGGAACTGTAATCGTTTGGGGACGAATCCCCATTTTCGTGTCATTCCGAGGGCCGGTTTAGAGGCCCGAGGAATCTCTCTTCTGTTCGCAACCGGAGAAAAGAGAGATTCCTCGCTTCGCTCGGAATGACGCGCGTCGCATGAAAGGTCGATGAAAGGTTAAGGATCATGCAAATCATCTTGCAAGAAGACGTCGAAAAGCTCGGCACGCGCGGCCAGGTGGTGGAAGTCGCCGAAGGCTACGCGCGGAATTTTCTGCTGCCGAGGAAGCTGGCTCTCGAAGCCAGCGCCGGCAACATGAAGCGCCTCGAAAAGATGCGCGCGGCGTTCGCGAAAAAGGAAGCCACCGAAAAGGGCGACGCACAGAAGCTCGCCGAACTCCTCGTGGGCGTCGCGCTCGAATTCGCGCGCAAAGCAGGAGAGAGCGACCAACTGTTCGGCTCGGTCACCTCCGGCGATGTCTCCGAAGCGCTCGCCGCCAAGGGCTTCACCATCGAGAAGCGCAAGATCGTTCTCGCCGATCCCATCAAGGTGATCGGTGAATACGAGATTCCCGTGAAGCTGCATCGCGAAATCACCGCCAGCGTGAAGGTCACGGTCAAGAAAGAAGAGTAGGCAGCCACTTTTTCACTTTTCAACGCGCCGGTCCTCACCAGACCGGCGCAATCCGACTTATCCACTTTTCCGAAAAAGTCCACAGGGCAGTACGGTTGACGTTTGCGCGCAGCGTGCGCACACTCGTGCGCGATCCAAAATTTTCTCGTGCGATCGAGCATTCACGAACGCGAACGAGAAGCGCAAACTGCGGCCGAAAATGGCCGCTTGCGCGAAAAAGTTTCTTAGGCGAAAATAAAGCGAATTACTATGGCGACCGACACAGCAATCGAACGACCGCTTCCGCACAATCTCGAAGCTGAGCGCAGCATCCTCGGCGCCGTCCTCCTCGATAACCACGCGCTCAACGCCGCGGTCGAGCGCCTCCGCAGCGAGGATTTTTTCCTTCCGCAGCACCGGCACATCTTCGAGCGCATGGTGCAGCTCGGCGAAAAGCAGCAAGCCATCGACACGATCACGCTAATGGAAGACCTCGTCCGCAGCGGGAACCTCGAAGCCGCGGGCGGCGTCGCGTACCTTTCGCAGCTTGCCGACGGACTGCCGCGCGTGACGAACGTCGATCACTACGCGCGCATCGTGAAGGAAAAGGCGATCCTGCGCACCTTGATTTACTCCGCGGGCGTGATTCAGGAGCAGGCGCTGGCTGCGGGCGACGACGCGGACGTGATCCTCGACCGCGCCGAATCCACGATCTTCCAGATCGCCGAAGACCGCGTGAAGGTTGGGCTGATCGGCGTCAAAGATCTCGTCCGCGACGGTTTCGAGCGCCTCGAAAAGATTTTCAGCGAAGGCCGCCGGATCACGGGCCTTGCTACTGGTTACGCGGGTCTCGACAACGAAACGGCCGGCTTGCAGCCGTCCGAGTTGGTGATTCTTGCGGCGCGCCCATCGATGGGGAAGACGGCGCTGGCGCTGAACATCGCCGAAAACGTCGCGCTGCGCCAGCGCGAGCCTGTGGCGATCTTCAGCCTGGAAATGTCGAAGGAGTCGCTGCTGTTGCGCCTGCTCGCGTCGCAGGCGCGCGTGGACGCGCACAAATTCCGCACCGGCCACATGAATCGCGAGGACTGGAGCAAAGTCACCGCGTCGCTCGCGGAACTCGGCGAAGCGCCGATCTGGATCGACGATTCGGCATCATCCACCGTGCTGGAAATGGGCGCCAAGGCGCGGCGGCTCAAGCGCGACCGCGGTCTGTCGCTGATGGTCGTCGATTATTTGCAGCTTGTCGTCCCCACGCACACGGGGCGCGGCACGAACCGCCAAGAGGAAGTCTCGAGCATTTCGCGCGCGCTCAAGGGGCTTGCCAAGGAACTGAAGATTCCTATCGTCGTGCTGAGCCAGCTCACGCGCGCGCCCGAGCGCGAGGAGCGCAAGCCGCAGCTCGCCGACCTGCGCGAATCGGGCGCCATCGAGCAGGATGCGGACGTCGTGCTCTTCATCAACCGCCCCAATTTCTACAAGACCGACATCCCCGAAGAGGAGCGCGCCAAGGCCGAGCTGATCATCGCCAAGCAGCGCAATGGTCCCACGGGCCTCCTGAATTTCGTTTTCCTCAGCCGCCACACCCGCTTCGAAGAAGCCGCACCCGATGCCTGGAGCACCGGCGGCGAAGAATAGCCCGCGCACCGCGTTGCTGGGCCAACACGGTCGTGTCGTTTCTACCGCGCGCTGCGTTGGGTGCCTGCCTGAGATATTTCGACTCCGTGGTGTAACCCGCGCGTTTTGCTGGGGATTCTAGTGGCGTCGGCGGCAAGATCCGTCACAGTCGAATGGCGGGCCGAATGCAGCAAGCCAAACCGGCCTGTTTACCTAAACGCTGCGCGCTGGTTCGCCGGTGTGAATTGTTGCGCGCCGGCGGGCCAAGAGTCTGGCATTCTAAATGAGCATGGAAAAGCCAATTCGAGTTCTGGGACGCCCGCTCTGGGCGGAAGTTTCGCTCGCCGCGATCGCGCACAATCTGAAAGTGGTCCGCCGCCACATCGGGCCGAAGCCTGAAATTTTGGCCGTCGTGAAGTCGAACGCCTATGGCCTGGGCGCCGTTCCGGTGGCGAAGGCTCTACAAAAGGCCGGCGCGGAGCGCTTCGGCGTCACCTGCGCGAACGAAGGCATCGAGCTGCGCGAATCGGGCATCCGCAAGCCGATTCTGGTGCTCACCGGTTTCTGGCCTGGGGAAGAGAAGCGCTTCATCCAGAATCGCATTACGCCCACCGTCACGCGCCTCGAAGACGTCCGCCATCTCGAGCGCGCCGCGAAATCCGCCGGCGTCAAATCGCCCCTGCGCTTTCACCTGAAGATCAACTCCGGCATGAATCGCCTCGGGATTGCGCCCTCCGAAATCGATGCATTTGCCGCCGCGCTCGCCGATTCACGCCACATCGCGCTCGAAGGCACATTCACGCATTTTGCATCGGCGGAGGATTTCAGCGCTCGCCAGACGGACGATCAGGAGCAGCTCTTCCGCGATTGCCTCGACCGCCTGCGTGCGTTCGGCATTTCGCCGGGCATCGTCCACATGGCCAATAGCGGCGCGATCTGCGCGCGGCCGAGCACATGGGCGGACATGGTTCGCCCCGGCGCGATTCTCTACGGCTACTATCAATCGTTCGATCCGCCGGATAAGGGGCAGGAAGTGCGCGATCGCTTGCCGATCCACGCGAGCCTTTCGCTGCGTGCGCGCATCATCACGCTGCGCGACCTTCCGGCGGGGCAGCCCGTGGGATACGGCGCGCGCTTCGTGACCGAGCGCCCCTCGCGCATCGCCGTGATTAACGCAGGCTACGCCGACGGCATCCTGCGCCAGCGGACGAATCGCGGCTGCGTGCTCGTGCGCGGACGCCGGGTGCCGCTCGTGGGAACGATCTCGATGGACTTGACCACGCTCGACGTAACCGACGTGCCGGACGTCGCTCTCGGCGACCTCGTCACGATCTACGGCAAGGACGGCAGCCACGACATTCAGGTGTCCGACGTGGCCCGCGAGATCGGCACCGTCACTTCCGATCTTTTGTGCGCGCTTGGCCGCCGCGTGCCGCGCTACTACCTCTGATCGTCACTACCTCCGGACTCGCCTTGCCCACCGGTTTGCGCGCGGTGCTATACTGTTGTCTATACATAGTGCCTTGTCTCATAAACGGCACAGATTCATCTCCGGCATCGAAACATACTTCTCATACAGCCGGAAAAGGGCCCAGATTAGAGCTGTTTAATAGTTCATACGTTTCATAGGGTGCCACCATGCCAAGGACTTTTAACGCGCCGAGCCGCACACCGGCTGGCGCGGCCCCGGAACATCCGCCGGTGAAGGTGCCAGTTCCCGCGCGCGTATTTCAGGATAGCGCCGGATCATTTTGGGACATCCTGGCGTTCCGCCTTATCTTCGCGGTCGTCTGCACCGGGGCCGGTTTCCACTTTCGGCCCTTCGGCCTGAGCGAACAGCACGGCGCGATCGCCGGGTTTCTGTTCGCGATGTCCGTAATTCTATTTGAACTGCGGCTGCGAAAGATCAGCCTGCGAAGGTTGATCGGCGCCGCCGTCGGATCGATTCTCGGGATTCTGGGCGCGTACCTGATCTCGCTCATCTTCACGCACACGACGATCCCGGAGAGCACCCGGTCATTCTTCAGTCTCGGCATTTTCGTCCTGATGACCTATATCGGCCTGGTTCTCGGCGCCAACAAGGGCGACATGCTTAACCTGCAGGCCTTTGGCGGCGTCTTCGGCACCGAACGCAGCATGAGGCATTCGGTCAAGCTGCTCGATACGAGCGTCATCATCGACGGCCGGGTCGCGGACATCGCCGAAGCGCAGTTTCTCGACGGCACGATCATCATTCCGCAGTTCGTCCTGCGCGAACTGCAACTCGTCGCCGATTCGGCCGACCCGCTGAAGCGCCAGCGCGGCAGGCGCGGCCTCGAAGTCCTGCAACGCATACAGAAGATGCCGCACCTCGAAGTGCAGATCGCCGAGGACGATTTCGCGCAGATCGCCGAGGTGGACATGAAGCTGATCGAGCTTGCCAAGCGCTACGACGCGAAAGTGGTGACGAACGATTTCAACTTGAACAAGGTCGCCACGCTGCAGGGCATCGAAATCATGAATGTGAATCTGCTTGCGAACGCGCTCAAGCCCGTGGTGCTGCCCGGCGAGGCGATGCGCGTCTTCATCCTGCGCGAGGGCAAGGAATACAACCAGGGCGTCGCGTATCTCGACGACGGCACGATGGTGGTCGTCGATGGCGCGCGCAAGATGATCAACAAGACGGTCGATATCAGCGTCACGTCCGTACATCAGACGACTGCGGGCAAGATGATCTTCGGCCGCTACGACGAACGCGGCGAGCAGACCCCGCGCCCGATTTCCTCGGAACCATCCGGAGGCGAGCGTCCGCCCCGTCCGCTCTATCCCGAATCCGGGCGTTCCTGACAGGTCGCATGCGTGCCACTTGCCTCACGCTCCGCGCCTCGATTGCGATAGACTGCTAGCCCTCCAATGACACGAATCGCTGCAATCGTACCGGCCGCCGGCCTCGGCACGCGCATGGGCGCGGACATGCCGAAGCAATTCCTCGAACTCGATGGCGTGCCGCTGATCATTTTCACGCTGCGCCGCCTGGCCGCGTGTCCGGCGATCACGGATTTCTTCATCGCCACGCGCGCCGAAGACGTCGTTTTCCTCCAGGACAGGGTCACGAAGGCGGGCCTGGGCCGGCCCACGCGCGTCGTGCACGGAGGCGACACGCGCCAGCAATCGGTCGCGAACGCTCTCGCGCAAGTCGACCCGGCGACGGAGATCGTGCTCGTGCACGACGCGGTGCGTCCATTTGTGACGCGCGAGCAAATCGAGCGCGTGATCGCGGAGGCGCGCGCCCGCGGCGCCGCCATCCTAGGCATTCCGGCCATCGACACGGTGAAGGAAGTGAAGCGCGCGAGTCTGCCGGAAGATGTCGCCCTGATTTCCGCCACGATTCCTCGCGAGCGCATCGTGCTCGCGCAGACGCCCCAGGCGTTTTCGTACCCCCTTTTGCGCGACGCATTTCGCAAGGCGCAGGAAGACGACGTGACGGCTTCGGACGAGGCCGCGGTCGTCGAGCGCTTCGGCCACGAAGTCTTCGTCGTTCTCGGCTCCGAGCGCAACCTCAAAATCACGCGCCCGTCGGACATGGACCTCGCACGCTTCTATCTCGAGCAGGAGCGCGCAAAGTGAACTACTCCGGAATCGGTTACGATCTTCACCGCCTCGTCGAGGGGCGCAAGCTCATGATCGGCGGGATCGAAGTCCCCTTCGACAAAGGCTCGCAGGGGCACTCCGATGGCGACGTGCTCTGCCATGCGCTGTGTGACGCGCTGCTGGGCGCCGCGGGCCTTGGTGATATCGGCACGCACTTCCCGGACACGGATCCGAAATGGAAGGGAGCATCGAGCCTGATCTTTCTTGAGCACATCCGCAAGCTCCTTGCCGATCGCGGCTTCCGCATCGTCCACTGCGATGCGATCGTCGTATGCGAACGCCCCAAGCTCGGCCCACATTTTCCCGCGATGCGCGCCGCAATCGCGAAAGCCCTCGGCATCACCACCGCCGAGATCAATCTGAAGGCGAAGACAAACGAGGGCGTTGACGCCGTCGGCCGGGGCGAAGCCATCGCCGCCCATGCCATTGCCACCCTGCGGCACCGCTGATCGATTGGCGACTCTTCGCGCGCAACTGCGCTAGAATCTTCGTTCATGACGCACGACGCTCCTGCCGAATCGCCGGTCGCACTCGAGAATCAGTTTACAGTCGCGGACATCGCCGCGATTCTCTGTGAGCGCGGCTGGCTCGACCCGGCCCACGCCGCCGATCCGGCGATGAAGGCATGGTTCGCGCGTGCCGCCGACTTGATTGCCCCGCACGCCGCGGATCGCTGCGCGCTGGCGGATCTGCTCGCACTCGTTTTCAATTACGACGCGGCCGCGCTGCTGCAAGACGCCGCAAACCAGGCGGTGCTCGCGCGCGAAGGGGCGCGCGAGGTGATCCGCGAACTCGCCAATCGCATCCTCGATGGCGGCGACATCGGCTCCGATCGCTTCAAGGAGATCATCGACGGGATGAAGTCCGCGATTCCGTATCGCAGTCGCGCGATGTTTCACCCGGTCCGGCTGGCGCTTGCCGGACGCGCCGGTGAGGGCGATCTCGACCGCGTGATCCTGCTTCTTGACCCTGCCGCGAAACTCGATTTCACGGCGCCGGTGAAAGGCGCGCGGCAACGCATGCTCGAATTCTGCGCCGCGCTCGATTAATTGGCCACAGAGACACGGAGGCACAGAGAAAATTTGTGAATTGGATCACGGGATTTCACGCAGTGGAAGAAGCACTTGCCGCAGGGCGCCCCCTCGATCGCATCGTGGTCGCGCGCGGACGCCACGGCGAGCGGATTGAAGCTGTCGTGCGTCTTGCGAAATCGCGCGGCGTGCCGTTGCGCTTCGAGGATCGCCTGCAGCTCGATCGCCTCACCGGGACGCGCGAGCATCAGGGAATCGCCGCGCTTGGCGCCGCAAAGCCCGCCGTCGAGCTTGAGGATTTGCTCCGCGTGAAAACCGGACAGGGCCTGCTCGTGCTGCTCGACGGCATCGAGGACCCGCACAATCTCGGCGCGATCGTGCGCACGTCTCTCGCGGCTGGCGCGCAGGGCGTTGTGATTCCGGAGCGCCGCGCCGCAGGATTGACCGACACGGTCGAACGCGCTTCCGCGGGCGCGCTCGCGCACCTGCCGGTCGCGCGCGTGAAGAATCTGGTCCGCGCGATGGAAGAGATCAAGGAGGCGGGCTACTGGCTTGTGGGACTCGACGAGCGCGCCGAGAAAAATTTCACCGACGTCGATCTGACGGGGTCGGTCGGGATCATCCTGGGCCGCGAGGGCGAGGGCCTGCACGAGCTGACGCGCAAGCGCTGCGACTTTCTTGTGTCGCTGCCGACGACCGGGCCCGTCCGTTCGCTGAACGTGTCGGTTGCCGCGGGCGTCATGCTGTTCGAAGCCGTCCGCCAGCGCCGCGCCCGTAGTTCGTAGTCGCCTGTTAGCTGTCGTACTTCAGCAAGGAAAACGCGTCGATGCCCGGCAGCTTCTCCCGCCCGTGCAAAAATGTCAGTTCCACGGCAAACGCCGCGCCCGCCACTTCGCCCCCCAGCTTTCGAACCAGGTTCACAGCCGCAGCGGCAGTGCCGCCGGTTGCGAGCAGGTCGTCGCAAATCAGCACGCGCTGTCCCGGCTTCACCGCGTCCTGGTGGATTTCGAGCGAGTCGCTGCCGTACTCGAGCTGATATGTCACCGACGCGGTCTTCCAGGGCAGCTTTTTCGGCTTGCGCACCGGAATGAATCCCGCGCCCAGCCGGTACGCGAGTGCCGGCGCAAAAATGAATCCGCGCGCTTCGATTCCGGCGACGATGTCGATCGTGTGGCCGTTGTAATGTTCGCAGAGCTTGTCCACGAGCGAATGGAATCCCCGTTGGTCCTGGAGCAGCGTGGTCAAGTCGTAGAATAGAATCCCCGGCTTCGGGTAGTCCGGAATTTCGCGGATCAGCTTTTTCAGGTTTTCCATCATTCCTCGTTGTATTTCAGGCGTCGTACTCGATCGAAAACTCGTTCTCATACCGGGAGTCCGGCGAGGCTCCTTCCTCTATAACGCTTGAAACATATGCTGAGCAGGGCCCGCGCTCGAGTTCCAGCCGCAGCGAGGCGAGCATTGCCGCCGGGCCAGTCGCGTAGATCTCCACCCGGCCATCACCCAGATTTCGTACGTATCCCGCCAATTTCAGTAGGTGCGCGGCGCGCTGGACGAAGTAACGGAATCCCACGCCCTGCACTGTTCCGCTGACGTAGTAGCGCTTGGCTCTGAGTTCTTCGTGCACGACCGGCTTGGCCCGCGAAACAGCAATTTTATCAGAGCCATGGCCGCCGCGAGGCGCTCTTTTTGATTGTCGTTCGTGCAGTTATGATATTTTCCACGTGCGGCTCGTGCGTCCGGCTCAACGCAAACGGCGCACACCGCATCTAACCGATTCGAATGACTTCGACCATGCGACGACTCGCGTTTTGCGGCGCTCTCATAAGCGTGTTTCTCGGCGCCTTCGCGTTCTCATCGCGCGCGCAAGATCAGGGGCCGATGGCGCCTCCGCCGAAATACGAAATCCACCGCCTTCCGTCGGAGGTTCATCCCGGTCCGCCGCCGATCCCGGTGGACGAGATTATCCGGAAATTCGCGGCCAATGAAGACGCCGCGAAAAAGGTCTATGACGCCTACAATTTTACCGAAACGATCCGCCTCGAGGAGTTGAGCGATCCGGGCGGCAAATTCATCGCCACTGGCGAGCAATACACCCGGCCGGACGGCCAGCGATTCTGGCGCGCCACCAAGCCGCCCGAGTCCACTCTGAAATTCACCTCCTACACGCTCGAGGACGTCCGCACGATCGTCAGCCTGCCGCTCTTCTTCCTCACCAGCGACCAGATCGCGAACTACAATTTTATTTATTCCGGGGAGCAGAAGCTCGACGAGATCACCGCGTACATTTTCCAGGTGAAGCCGAAAATGCTCAACCGCACGCAGCGCTTCTTTCAGGGCGTTATCTTCGTGGACGATCACGACCTCGCGATCGTCGAAACGTACGGCAAATTCGTGAGTGAAATGGGAGGAGAAGGATCGAAGTTGCCCTTCAGCCTGTTCGAGACCTTCCGCGAAAATTTTCAGGACAAGTACTGGCTTCCCACGTACACAAGCTCTGATGATTACATCGACGTTGCCAACAGCGACCAGCTCCATCTGCGGCTCGTGATCCGCTCGACCGACTTCAAGCTCAACTCCCCCGCCGCAGCGCAGCCACCCGCGGCCGCCCCCGCCGCGCCGCCGGCGCATTAGGCACCGCCTTACGCTCCGCCTATTCGCGCCAGCGCAGGTGCTGCGGCAAATCGCGGATCGACCGCAGCAGTAAGTCCGGTTCCGCGGCTCGAATCCGCTCGGCGGTAGGGAAGGGCCCGAGCACTCCGATCGGACGCACGCCCGCTCGCCGCGCCATCTCGATATCTTCCGCCGAGTCGCCTACGTACACGCATTCTTCCGGCTCGGCTCGCAGGCGTTTCAGAGCGAGCGTCAACGCGGCCGGGTGCGGCTTCTTGCGCGACGCATCTTCGCTATAAACGCACGCGGAAAAGCTGTCCGCCAGGCCAAAGCCGCGAATCTGTTTGCGCACGCGATCCCGGCTTCCGCTCGTAA
Source organism: uncultured Acidobacteriota bacterium (assembly GCA_963715685.1). Lineage (GTDB taxonomy): Bacteria > Acidobacteriota > Terriglobia > Acidiferrales > UBA7541 > Palsa-295. The sequence continues at coordinate 1,826,028 of OY970264.1, forward strand.
CGATTCCGAGGCGAAAGCTGCGCTCGAGCCTGCGCACCACGGCTCGCGCCCCGGCCAGCAGCGGCGGGCGCTCTGAGCTATACGCGGCGCGCCAGATGCGGTCCGCTCGCTCCCATTCCGATTTTGGAATTCGCGCCGCGCGGTACACTCGATACCAATTCGGGGAATAGTGCCGGTGGAGATCCTCGATGCCCCATTCGATTTCCAGCGCTCGGAACATCGCATGATACGCGCGCACATCTGCAGCGTAGGAATTAATGAGCGTGCCGTCCCAATCGAACAGCACGACGCGCGCATGAAAATGGCGTGGGGGCACAACAGAAGAATCGTATCAGAAGAAACGCCGCGAGCGTTCCCTTCGTATCGTCGGAGGCAGAAAAAACGCTGCGGATCGTCAGCGCGCGTGATATCGGCTGGGCAGGCGGTCGTCCCGCTGCAGCGCGAAATCGTCGAAACTTGCGGCGTACGCACGCCAGCCGGGCATTTCGGTCTCTTCCGCGCGCACGATATGCGCGGCCGTGCACATCTGCACGCTGCCGAATCCCAGCGGCCGCTCGATCAGAGCCACTTCCAGCTCGATCGCCATGCCGGGCTGTATTTCGCGGGGCGCGAGAAAGTAGACGCCGCTCGAGCTGATGTTGCGCGTGACCAGCGTGACCGGCACAGGCTCCACGCTGTCGCCGATGCGGGTCAGCCGCAGCGGCAACGCCAGGGAAGCGCGCGGATAGCGCCTGCGCTCGTCGGCAACTCCGATCGCATGAGTGGGCACACGCGCGAACCTGCGCGGCCCCGGCTTTCCTGATATCGCTGTGATGGTTTCGGTGCGGCTTTCAAATTCACGAATCGGCGAAACTGGTGCAATCTCGTCCCGTTTCGGAAGAGCTCCCATGCCACGACCCCCAAGTGCCGCTGGAAGATAACCCCACTACAAGACAAGCCCGATACGGACAACCCCTACGCACAACCCCTTGTGCGCTGAACGAATATGCTTCAGGCCCCCAAACGCGTCAACACGGCAAGGGGCCGTGGTGCCGTATCATGTAACACCATCGGCCGCGTGTGGCGGAACATGAGAAAGCGTCCACGCGGGGCGAGTCCCGGCAGCCGGCGCCTAGTTTGAGCGCCAGAATCGGATAGCCGGGGCATTTCCGTTTGGGTAATCTGAGCGCGGAAATTGGGGAGCGACTCGCGCATGCTTCGAAATTCACGCGTTTCACGGAACATTTCACGGAATGCGGAGGGGCCGGTGCAGGGAATCGCCCGCTGGAGAGCCGTGCAGGCGCGCGACCGCCGCGCGGACGGCGCGTTTGTGTATGCCGTCCGGTCAACGGGCGTCTACTGCCGCCCCTCCTGCCCCTCGCGCAAGCCGGCGCGCGAGCAGGTGGTGTTCTTTCCTCTGCCGGAAGCCGCCGAGCAGCATGGCTTCCGTGCATGCCGGCGCTGCCGGCCGCGCACAGCTCCGCTCCGCGATCCCAAGATCGAAACGGTTGCGCGTGTCTGCCGCGAAATCGATGCCCGCGTTCTCGCCGATGCCGGAGCGGACGCGAACGGCGACGCGCGCCTGACCCTCTCCGCGCTCAGCTCACCCGTCGGCATGAGTCCACATCAACTCGAACGCGCATTCCGCGCTGCGATGGGCATCACGCCCCGCCAGTATGCCGACGCGCAGCGCATGCGCCGACTGAAATCGCGCCTAAAAAAAGGAGATAACGTGACGACCGCACTGTATGACGCAGGATTCGGATCTTCGAGCCGCTTGTACGAACGCGCCCCCGGTCATCTGGGCATGACGCCCGCCGAATATGGCCGCGGAGGCGACCGCATGAAGATCCACTATGTGATTGTTGGTTCGCCGCTGGGGCGCCTGCTGGTGGGAGCAACCGGGCGGGGCGTCAGCGCGCTCTACCTCGGCGAGTCCGACGCCGCACTCCGCGCCGCGCTTCGCAAGGAATACCCGCGCGCCGAGCTGCTGCCGGACGGCCACGCAAGCGAAGGGAAGGGTCTCGGCCAGTGGGTCGAGCAGATTCTCGCGCACCTGCGCGGTCGCGAACCGCATCTCGATTTGCCGACCGACGTCCAGGCCACCGCATTTCAGCGGCGCGTCTGGGAAGAGCTCCGCCGCATTCCCTACGGCGCCACGCGGACGTACAGCCAAGTCGCCCGCGCCATCGGACGCCCCTCGGCAATTCGCGCTGTCGCCCGCGCCTGTGCCACGAATGCCGTTTCCGTGGTGGTGCCTTGCCATCGCGTGGTGCGTGAAGACGGGAATCTTGCCGGATACCGCTGGGGAATCGACCGCAAGCGCACGCTGCTCGAAAGGGAAGCGGCCGCCCAATCGAAAAAGGGCAAGCCGTAAGTGAGCGCTAGCCCTGGGGTTTGATTCGTTCCGTACCCTTGGGCCAGTGAGGCTTGAATTCGTTCTCGGAAATCGCCGGGTTCCGCACCGTTTTCGAATACTTAACGATGGAGTAGTCGCCCGACCCGGCTTCGTAGAACTGCTGCTGGATGGGCAGCCAGTTCGATTCATCCAGCCAGATTTGAATCTTGGAAATCTGATTGCGGACGGCGTCCGACTTCGGCGTCAATTCGAGCTCGACGGTCTTTTTGTCATCGAGCTTGTCCTCGCGCACCAGCGCGATCAGGTAGCTCTTCCGTAGCTCTTTGCCTGCGGTCCCGAACCCAAGCAACAGAAACTGGTCCACAAGCGCCCGATTCTTGCCCAGATTATATTCCTCGACGCGCTTCAGCCCCGGCGTGTAGATGTAGAGGTTATCGCCCGTCCGCAGGATCGTCCGCGCGTCCGGCGCCTTCAGATCGAGCACCATCTTTTCGCCGCGAACAAGGATCGTACCCGTTTCGGTCGAGCGGTCGTTCACGACGACCGTGACTTTCGTCCGCTCCACGTCCGCCGAGAGGCTGTGGAAACCCTTCGCCGCGCCATCCATCTCCGCCAGTACGCCGTCCACGGTCCACGCCGCGCGGCTTTGCGCGCCCGTTGCAGGCGCATCCGCGCACATGAACCACGCCGCTGCACAGATCACCAGCAGCGCTCTACAGGATTTCCAGATCAATCGGTCCCCCCGAATTCCTTACGAGTCTATCGCGGATGGTCGCGCCAGCATAGCACACACAATTGTGACGCAAAATGTGTCCACAGGTTTCGGCGCGCGATAGACGCGTAGTGTCACACGTTGCCGTGTTGGGCACCGACACCGGTGTCGTACTCAACACGCGGTTGATTGTAATGCGCTTCTCCGGGCGCTAGAATTATCTGACCGGAGGAACCAAAAAATGCTTGACAAGATTTGGCACCCTATGGAGAATGGCTCGCGCGTCAGTTCCTGCCTTCCCCGTAGCGTAATGTTCCTCCCCTTCGCAGCGCCGGAATAGTCTGTGAGGAGACCGGTGGCGGAAAAAGATGGCATAGCAGCCAATATGGAGCTCGATCGGGAAGTAATCCGCTGTCAGGTATGCGGATTAGTTCAATACCGTACACGCACAGGCAACTGCCGACGCTGTCTGCGTCTGCTGCCGCCGAAGGTGACGTTCGTCATTCCGACGCCGTCGCCTCAGGATTTGCCGGGTGATGACCGCCAACTGTTTGAGAACTGGCCGAATCGCGAAACTGTCGAAAACATCGGCCAGCGTATCCGCCAGTTGCGGGAATCGCGCGGGATGACGCAAAGCCAGCTGCAAGCTCGCTCGCGCGTCTCTAGGTCTTATCTGTCCAGGATCGAAAGCGGACAGATGACTCCGAGTCTCGGCACTCTCGAAAAGATTGCCGAAGCCCTCGGTGTAGGCCTGAACCGTTTCTTCGTGCCTGAAACCAACGGAGAAACCGTACTTGAGGATCCGTTCATTCAGGGGCTGCGGCCGTTCTTGCGGCAGCTCGATTGGACGCAGTGGCAGGGCATTCTGAAGCGGTTGCAGGCGATCAGCGATCACGTCAGCACGAACCAGCTCGTGCGCCCGCTCGCCCCGCAGTCAACCGAGCGCATGCCACATAGTTTGCCTCGCCGCCACAGCGGTCAAGGCGGGGGACATACGGCCACCGCTATCCACCGCTAAAACACCAGCGGACAACGCAACTCGTAACTTGTTCGGCGCGTCGTCAAAAGGGCCGCCTCCGTGGGGAGGCGGTCGCACGCCGTGAGTCCCTCGTTCGATTCGACTCCGCTCCCGTCGATTTGCCTTCGTAGCATCGGCTTGTCATGAACAGAGCCGAAGGGCATTCCGCTGGCGTCTTTGACGCGTTGGAGGTTGCGCCGATGCTTGGCAACCTCCCGCCCATCCGCAAACCGCGCCCTAATAAAACCGCACCCTCACTTCCGATCCCTTTTCAAGATGTACCGAATCAATGAAACGCACCTGCCGGTCGTCGTACGTCATGATCAACGATTGGGTGCGCACTCCGCCGCCGAAGAACCGCACTCCCCGCAGCAATCCGCCTCCTGTAACGCCCGAGCACGCGAAAATAATCTTCTTTCCGGGCGCCAGGTCTTCGGTTTGGTAGATTCTCTTCGCGTCCTTGATACCCATCTGCGCGATCCGTTCGTGGTGTTCGGGCTTCGAGACTACGAGCCGCCCCAGCATGTAGCCGTTCAAACAGCGCAGCGCGGCTGCCGTCAGGACCCCTTCCGGCGCGCCCCCGGTGCCCATCACGGCGTGAATGCCCGCGTTCGACACCGCGGCGCTGATCCCGGCGGAGAGGTCTCCGTCCGAAATCAGCCGAATCCGCGCTCCGGCCTTGCGAATATCCTGAATCAACTTCGCGTGGCGCGGCCGGTCCAGCACGATCACGACGAGATCTTCCACGTCGCGAGAGAGTCGCTTGGCGATGTTCCGCAGATTCTGCTCTACCGGCGCATCAAGCTCCACCGCTCCTTTGCACGGCGCGCCGACGATGATCTTCTCCATGTAAAGGTCCGGCGCGTGCAAAAGCCCTCCATGGTCGCTTGCCGCCAGCACCACGATCGCATTGGGTTCGCCCGTGGCGCAGAGGTTCGTGCCCTCCAGCGGGTCGACCGCGATGTCCACCGCCGGGTACTTGCGGCTCTTGTCGTGTACGGCGGCGCCAACCTTCTCGCCGATATAAAGCATTGGAGCTTCGTCGCGCTCGCCCTCGCCGATCACGATCTTGCCGTCCATTCCCACAGCATCCATTTCGGACCGCATCGCGGTGACCGCCGCCTGATCCGACTTATGTCCGTCGCCGAGGCCCATCGTGCGTGCCGACGCGATCGCCGCCCGCTCCACGACGCGCAAGAATTCCAAACTCAGTTCGTGTTCCATAAGATCTCCCGAAATGTGAGGTTATTCAGAGCTGAAAATTGTGCAATCGATTCTAATTCACGGGGATATACCACCTATCGCAGGAAAGGGGAAGGGTTGTGTAAACGCCACGCCCACACGAACGCAGCAATCCCGTTGATGCGCTCGCCGATCACCAGCTTTGTGAATGTCGCGCGTTCCTTCATTGGGAGTACGCGGATTCGAGATTCTTCGTGTGGCGCATCATGCAGTAATCGTCCACGATTGCATTCGCGCCGTCTTGCGCGCCAGCTTTTCTTCGTCGCTCAGAAGCGAGTCGAATTCGAGGTAATCCACTCCGGGAAAGGAGAGCATCGGGAATCTCCTGCGGCATTCTACCGGACTTATGCCGAGATGTGCCATACGCCTCGCCCAATTGCATTCGGAATGACCGGCGGGTCAGCTCCGCATTCGAGGCGCCGCCTCCGTATAATCCCTGTTAACTCATCGTGGCATTGCTTCGCATTAAAAGGGCCATCCCTCTAATCGCTCACTGAGATTTGGTCGATGTACTCTTTGGACCCTTTAAGGGCCCATCCGGGGGCCTTCGCTACCGCAGTCGTCGGTTGCTTTGGCGTCCCAGCAGAGGTTTTGATGCCCAGTTCGGTGGATCCCAAGGCACGGGCTCCCCATGAGCTCCCGCACGCCTCCGGGCGAAAAGCCTGGCTTCTCGCGCTGCTCCTTTTCCTTTTTGTTCTGCCGCTGATGGGCGGAACGTATTGGATGTACCTGCAGTCAGAGAAGGAAATCGAGAATAGGGAATTGCAGGGCGACCTCGTCCGCGCGCGCACGCTTGCGGCGATGGTGGACCAGGACCTCGCGTCAGCCGAAACCATCCTCACGTCAATTGCCGACCGATCCTCGCTGCGTCGCGACTGGGCCCGGCGCGACCTTCCATCCGTCGAATGCGAGCTTCAGGAAGCCCGCAAGTTCGAGCCTGCGTTCCTGTTTGCGAGCGTGTATGAGACGGATGGCACGCTTCGAGCCATCGTGCCCGCCGACCCAATTGCAGGCCGGAACTTTGCGCATAGAGACTGGTATCGCGGTGTTACCGCGCGCTGGCAGCCGTACGTTTCGGAGGTCTATCGTACCGCGGCAGGTTCACAGCCCCTGGTTGTAGCGGTAGCCGTTCCGATTCGCGACGACCACGGTAACCCCGCGGGAATTCTCATGGCCACTTACAGCCTGGCCCAGTTGGCCGCGAAGTTCAGTCTGATTGAGCAAGGCGGATGGGAAGGATTCGTCATTGCAGACCAGCACGGTGTTGTGGCCGCGTCGCCCGATATTCACTCCGAGAGCGAACCAGTGAGTGTCTCTGGGCCTGGTTTAGTTGGCCGCGCGTTAGCGGGCGCGGAAGGCACTGACAAACTAACGATAGATGGCCAGAGTCAATTCGTCGGCTTTGCGCCCATCCCGCGGTTAGGCTGGGCGGCGCTCTATGAGCGTCCTGTGAGTCAGGCTCTGGCGCCCGCTGTGCGTTTACACAATCGGTTCCGCTCGATAACCGTATATCTCCTGCTGATCTATCTCGCGACCGCCGCTCTGACCGCTCTCCTGATGCGCCGCCAAAGCCGGCTCCTGGCTGCGAATCAAGCGCTCAATCGGGACCTGGAGGAGAAGATCGCGGAGGTCAGGCGATCCCGCGAAGAGCTGGACGGCTATTTTAACGTGTCTATCGATCTCCTATGCATCGCCGGCGCCGATGGCTATTTCAAGCGCGTCAATCCCGCGTGGGGAAAAGTCCTCGGTTGGTCAACCGAAGAGCTTCTTTCCAGGCCGTACATGGAGTTCATTCATCCCGACGACGTCGAGCGCACAGAGGACGTGGTCGAAAGGCAGAGGCAGGGCCACAATGCCACCTCCTTTGAAAACCGCTATCGCTGCAAGGATGGCTCGTACCGCTGGTTCATGTGGAATGCAAGCTCGGTCATTCAGGGGCAGTGGATCTACGCGGTCGCCCGCGACGTCACGAAACGGAGGGAAATGCAGCAAGAGCTCGTGACCGCGAAGAATGACGCCGAGCGCTCGAATCGCTTCAAGGATCAGTTCCTCTCGACGATGAGCCACGAACTGCGCACGCCCCTGAACGCCGTCCTGGGATTTTCCGATTTGCTTGCCGACGACCGTTACGGCCCTCTCACCGAACGCCAACGGCGCTATCTCACCCACATTCACACGGGCGGAAAGCATCTCCTCCGGCTCATCAATGACATTCTGGACCTGTCCAAGATCGAGGCCGGCCGGCTTCAGTTGGCGATTGAGACCGTGAGGCTCGACGCGACTTTCAGCGAGGTTCTGGACACGCTGAATCCCCTTGCGGGACAAAAGTCGCACCAGATGGTGAAGCGCGCTGCGCCCGACATCAGCGTCCGCGCGGACGCCACCCGCCTGAAACAGATCCTCATAAACCTTATGGGCAACGCGATCAAGTTCACGCCGGAAGGCGGGAAGATCGAACTTGCGGCTCAGCGCGACGGCGAATCCGTGCGCATCGAGGTTCGCGATTCTGGCCCGGGCATCCCGCCGGAAGAGCAAAAGCGCATTTTCGAGGCGTTCTATCGCTTGAACCGCGGGGACAAAGCAGAAGGCACGGGTTTGGGATTGGCGATCACCCAGCGGCTGGTCGAGCTCCACGGCGGTCAACTCGGTCTCGATAGCCAACCCGGTTCAGGGAGTTGCTTCTACTTCACTCTGTCCATCGTTCCGACCGTCGAGCCTCAGGCTGCGCCGGGTATGGAATCGCAAGTCAGGGGCGGAGTTCTGCGGCGCATTCTCGTCGTCGAGGACAATCGCCCCGCGGCATCGCTGCTTGAGAGCAACCTCGCCTCCGCCGGCTACGAAGTCACCCTTTGCCACGAGCCGAATCGCGCTGTGGATATAGCTGCCGAACTTCAGCCCGTCGCCGTGACCATCGATATCATCATGAAACCTGTGAACGGCTGGGAGCTTCTCACGGCGCTGAAGAGCGACCCACGCACGGCGCATATCTCCGTCATCGTGGTCTCCGTCATCGATCAGCCCGCCACTGGTGCGCTGCTCGGTGCGGATGAGTATATTGTCAAGCCCGTTGAAAAATCGGTGCTGCTGACCGCGGTCGAGCGCTCGGTGAACCGCGCCCGTCAACGCACGAAGCGTCCGATCCTGGTCGTCGAAGATCACGCGCCCACGCGGGAATTCATCGCCGAATCCCTTTCTCAGCGTGGATATCTCGTCGAGACAGTCGCCGACGGCGCCCAAGCCCGCGCCCGCGTCGCAAATTCCTTGCCGGAACTCGTCATCCTCGATCTGGTTCTGCCGGCCGTCAGCGGTTTTCAATTGCTCGCAGACTGGCGCGCAAGCTCCCGAACAGCCGATCTCCCCGTCTTTATACTTACGAGCAAGGAATTGACGCCGGAGGAGAAGATCTATCTCCAGTCAAACAGCGCGGTACTCTTCCACAAACAGGAACCCTGGCAGGAAGCTCTGCTCCGGCAATTGCAGCGAGCCTTGCCGCCTGATCTGGTGGAGAAATCGTGAGCCATCGAATTCTGGTGGTCGAAGACAATCCGGCCAATCAAGAACTTTTGCACGACTGGCTCGAGGTCGAAGGATTCGAAGTTGTCACTGCTGCAAGCTTGGAGCAGGCGTTCGCTGCCGTGAAAGGCGAGCGGCTCGATGCCATCCTGTTGGACGTTCAGCTAGGCTCGGAAGACGGATTGGCGCTGGTCGCCTCGATCCGCGAGGATTCGGCTTTGCGTTCGCTCCCGGTGATTGCAGTCACGGCGCACGCGATGGTCACCGACCACGCACGCGTCTTGCGGGCCGGCTGCGACGCGTGCATCTCGAAGCCCATTGACTTTCGCGCGCTCCGCGCCGAACTCAAGCAATGGCTGAACATCGCCGGAAAATCGCAGCCCCGCCTCTGAGCGCATGTGAAATCCGCTGTATCATTTGGTATTCGCCTGTCGGGAGACGCGTATGGCCGGCCGGATTCTCGTGGTGGACGACGATCCGCCAACCTGTGAACTGATTCAGGAAGTCCTGCGCTCCGCCGAATTCGACTCCGTCGCCGTAACGCACAGCGGCCTCGCCCTTACCCATCTGGCCACCGAGAAATTCGATGCCCTGTTCCTGGACGTGCACATGCCGCCGCCCGACGGCATCGAGCTGACCCGGAAGATTCGCTCGGGCGGCTTGAATGTTACGACGCCGATCATGATCATTACCGGCGAGGACGATCATGGGCTACTCTCTCGCGCCTTCCAGGCCGGCGCCAGCTTCTTCCTCTATAAGCCGATCGACCGCCACGACATACTCCGCCTCCTGCGCGCCACGCATGGTTCCATCGAGCAGGAAAAGCGGCGCTTCCGCCGCGTCAAGGTGGCCTGCAAAGTCTCAGTTGAATTCGACGGCACGCTATTCAACGGATCGACGCTCGATCTCAGCATCGGCGGAATGTTCGTGCAGGTACCGTCAGCGCTCCCTGTGGGCACCGTCGCGCGAGCTACCATCGACCTGAAGTCCGATGCGCCTTTTGTCGCCAGCGCGCGTGTTCTCCGCGTCTCCGGCGACGACTGCATGGGCATGCAATTCGAGAATCTCTCCGTCCAGCAGACCAAGCGCCTCCAGGATTTCCTCTTGCCCCTGATTCTCGCCAAACCCGCGTAGGGCTTCTCGCTCCGCTGTTGCTGTCCGAGACGCCGTCGTCCTGTGCGCGCTCTTATCGTTTCCAAAGAATTACGAAGGCTGGTCAGCGTGGTCTACTTGCCAGGAGTGCCGGCAGCGGCAGAGGTTTGCGCACTCAGCCCCTTTACATCGTTCACAAGGCTTGTGATTCCTTGATTGACGTTTTTCTCCCAGGTCGCCTTCCGGAATGCACCCTGCACCGGCTCCGTTAGCGTCCATAGCCGGAAGTGTGTCTTGGTGTCCAGGATTGCCAACTCCACTTGTGGCCCATACGTGGTTACTTTGCCGCAATCCGTCAACGGGGCGGTGAAGCGTATTTCAAAAACCAAATCGGCATCGGCAGGAGCAGCCACAAGTTCGTAGCGTCCCCAACTCTTCATGGCTGCGTAAAGCTCGTTGTAAGGCTGGTCCGGCTCTTCAGCATTCCTCAATGCGGTGAGAGACGTGCTGTCGGCTCCGGCGTTGGATATAAACACCTTCGTACTTGTGATGATTTGCGCTGGCACTGGAGCCGCCGGGGTCCCGTTTGATTTTTGCGCTTTCAGCACAGGAACTGTTGTGAACACAATCGCGAACGCTGCACAAAACATCCCGAGTGTGACGAGTTTCATCGCGGCTCCTCCCATTCAGCGGACCGGCGTCTGACTACGGCTTCTCTATGCAAGAAGCTTCAAGTATTCGGACGTTCAATTAGCCGATTCCGTTGCGGGATGTGGAAATGCACGAGCCAGTCGGCTATCGATGACCTGCGTCCGGCTCGCCAAAACCTGTACGCGCCCCGATGCGCTGTGGTATCCTTGGTTGCTTTCAGACCGCTCTCACGCAGGAAGACGCGCACACCGGACGCCGATCGTTTTTCGAAAATGCAGCAGCCGACGCAGCAGGACTAACGTTACGTGTCGGTGTCGGATCGCGCAGGGGTGGGCTTCCTCGGAGAGCCAGGACGGTCATAAACATGTCGACACCAGCCGCATCACCGAAAACAGCCGAATTGCGCCTCGCGCACTCGCCCGATAGCGACGACGCGTTCATGTTCTACGCGTTGGCGACGGGCAAGGTCCGCCTTCCGGGCGTGAAATTCACTCACATCCTTTCTGACATCGAGTCGCTGAATCAGGCGGCGCGCACGGAAACCTACGACGTCACCGCCGTCAGCTTTTACGGCTACGCTTTCGTCGCGGACAAATATATTTTGCTCGATTGTGGCGCGAGCTTCGGCGAAGGCTACGGCCCCATCGTCGTCTCTTCGCACCCGATCAAGAAAAACGACCTCGCCGGACGAAAAATTGCCATACCCGGCACTTTAACGACATCGTATCTTGCTCTGAAGCTCTTTGAGCCCAACGTCGAAACGGTCACCATGCCCTTCGACAAGATTCTCGACGCCGTCCAGAACAAGGAAGTCGAAGCCGGACTGCTCATCCACGAGGGCCAATTGCTTTTTTCGCAGATCGGTTTGCACCGCGTCGTCGATCTCGGCCAGTGGTGGCAGGAAACCACCGGCTTGCCGCTTCCGCTCGGCGCCAACGCGATTCGCCGCTCCCTCGGTCCGGACATGGGCCGGAAGGTCGCGCGCGTGATTCGCGAAAGCGTCAGCTACGCCCTCGAGCATCGCGAGCCTGCCGTCGATTATGCCTTGCAGTTTGCTCGCGACATGGACCCGGTCCTCGCCGATAAATTTATCGGCATGTACGTGAACCGCTGGACGCTCGACTACGGCGAAGAGGGACGCCGCGCCGTTCGCGAATTGCTCGCGCGCGGAGCCGCCGCCGGCCTCGTCCCGTCGTCTTTCGAAGTCGAATTCCTGTCCCAAGCCGCCTGACGCGTTCGGCTTCGGCTCGGCCAAATCCTGGAACGCTCGCTTTTTCGAGGTCACGCATGGCGACTTCGCTCTTCGGCGATCCGGCCCCCGCACCTCAGCCGCTTCCTGCGTCTCCGCGCGACAAGAACGACCGCAAGCTCGTCATCATCGTGATCTCCGCGGTCATCGTGCTCTTCGTCGGTTCGGTCGCCGGCGCGGCGGGTCTCTGGGTTCACTACGCGGCCAAGTTCAATAAGATCGACAAAACGCATGAGGTTCTTTCGTCGGATACGAGTCGAGCCGGAGACTTATCCACCATCTACACGAACCCTGCCTACGGCGTCACTTTGAAGCTTCCGGGGCAGTGGCGCCGCGCAAGGGCCCCGTTCAGAAGCTTCTGCACATTGGCAGGGAGTCCCGACGGCGGTCTCACTCGGCTCTACGCGATGTTCTGGCCGATTTTCACCGGGGCTCCAGCTTCCGTGGACACTGAATCAAATATGATCGCCGCGGGGTACAGACGAAATGCCGGATGGACGCTCCTGGGGTCAGAATCGATTCAGATCAACGGGCGCGATGCGCGGATGCTTCGGTTTTCAATCCCTCAAGGTAACGCCGAATTGGCTCTCATCGTGGTGAATAAGTGGCCGGCAACCTACGCGCTCGCGGTCACCGGTCCGAGCAACGCGCCCGATGCCTGGCAAAGGCTCCGCGCCGCCTTGCCCCAATCCATCGAAATCAAATAACCCGCTGCTTATACGCACCGGCCTTGGCGCCAGGAATGTAGTTCAGGTCGAAGACCTGAGGCTTTGCCGTATCGCGAACTTCTCGCCAAACGGGGTCGGCGCTCAAAGATTAGAAGTTACTAATACGAACTTCTGCGCCCTCTTAGCCTCAATCCTCCTCGCCTCCCGCGCTACGATCGAATTCCCATGACACCCGAACAAACCACTTACGCTGCCGGCACTGAAGCCTTCTCTTTGGATTCCCCCGGCTCGGGCTTGCCAGCCGCAGGCGGTCAAATCCGCCGGCGACCCGGCTCCGGGCTTTTCACGCATATGCGAAACCTGCGAAGGCGAAATCGCGGCGCCTCCCGATGGCTCGCGGCCGCCTTGCTCGCGGGAACCGTCGCGGCACTGGCGTTCGTCAACTTCTTCGCACGGTAGCCAGCAGCTCAGTCTGTCTATCTCGGTCTTCGCTCTCAAACTATTGACGCCGGGCCGATTTCCACGGACCATGGTTCTTGCAACAAGGCGCACCTTGGGGGTGGAATGCAGCGAATTCTTTCGACGTACCGGTATGTGAGCCAGCCGCTCACGCCCACATTGCTGACGGAGATCGCGCGGGCGGGAGTCTCCGGCGTCGAGATTTTTTGCAGCTCCTACCATTTCAACTATGCCAATCCGCAATCGGTACGCGAGCTGGCCGGCGCGCTTCACGATTGCGGCCTGAAGTTGCACTCGCTCCACGCGCCCACCGAGCGCGATTCGTCGCAAGGGCGGGGAAGCGGCCTCCCGGTTTCCATTTCCGAGCCGGAGCGCATCCGCCGTCAGGACGCCGTCGACGAAGTGAAGCGCGCCATCGATGTTGCGGAAACGCTCCCGTTCCGCTGCCTCGTTCAACATCTCGGCTCCAGCCGCCAGGCGGCCGATTCACGCAACCTCGATGCGGCCTTCGGCTCGCTCGAGCATTTGGCGGTTTTCGCGAAGGAACGCGGTGTCACGATCGCGCTCGAAAACACGCCGAGCGAAATTGGCGCGCCCGCGTCGCTGCTGCAGTTCGTCAAGGAGACGCATCTGCGGGACTTGCGGTTCTGTTTCGACGTCGGCCACGCGCATATCGACGGCACCGTCGATACAAACTTCGGCCTGATGCACGATCTCGTCGTCACCACGCATATCCACGATAATCACGGCGAAAAGGACGAGCACCTGCTGCCCTTCGAAGGCACGATCGACTGGGACTCGGCGCTGGCCGGATTCGCGAGCGCGTCCGAGCCCTTGCCGCTCGTGCTCGAATTGAAGGAAACATCTCCGGGATCGCCGTCGCTCGATCAGATTCGCGCAGCATTCGATAAGCTTGAAAAGCATCTCGACGAAAAGCGCGTAAGCGCGCCTCGCAACTGAATTTTCATCCGATGAATCGACGGAATCATCCAGGGAAACAATGACCCAGCCAGCACCCGAATCCGCGCCCATCATCAACATCGAGCACGCCTCCGCGCACATCGGCCAGCTCGTCACCATTCGCGGCTGGCTCTACAACCTGCGCGAATCCGGCAAGCTCCTGTTTCCGATTTTTCGCGACGGCACCGGCGTGATGCAGGGCGTCGTGTCGCTCAAGGAGCGCCCCGAAGCCTTCGCCGCGCTCAAGGGCCTAACGCAGGAATCGAGCGTGATCGTCACCGGAAAAATTCAGGCCGAACCTCGCGCGCCCGGCGGCTGTGAAATCCACATCACCGCAATCGAAGTCGTCCAGCGCGTTTCCGACTCCGATCCGTATCCGATCCAGCTTAAGGAGCACGGCGTCGATTTCCTTCTCGACCGCCGCCATCTTTGGATTCGCACTCCGCGGCAGGCCTCGATCCTGCGTATCCGCGCCGAGGCTATTCGCGCCGCGCGCAATTTTATGGACGACCAGGGTTATACGCTCACCGACGCGCCGATCTTCACACCCGCCGCCTGCGAAGGCACCACGACGCTCTTCGAAGTCAATTACATCGACGACCAGAAGGCGTATCTCACGCAGTCCGGCCAGCTCTACGTCGAGGCCACGGCAGCCGCGCTCGGCAAGGTCTATACGTTCGGTCCCACGTTCCGCGCCGAAAAATCGAAGACGCGCCGCCATCTCACCGAATTCTGGATGCTCGAACCCGAGGCCTCCTACGCGCACCTCGAAGACATGATCGTACTCGGCGAGGGACTCGTAAGCGCCATGGTCCAATCCGTCGTGCAGAATCGTTCGCGCGAACTTGCCACGCTTGGCCGCGACACCGTGAAACTCGCGAAGATCGTGCCGCCGTTCCCGCGCATCAGCTACGACGAAGCCGTGCAGGTGTTGCAGAAAGCCGGCAACCCGGCGAAATGGGGCGACGATTTCGGCGGCGACGAGGAAACGCTTCTCTCGAAAGAATTCGAGAAGCCGGTGATCATCCACCGCTATCCCGCCGCCATGAAGGCCTTTTACATGGCCACAGATCCGGCGCGTCCTGACCTTGCGCTCAGCTTTGACATGATCGCGCCCGAAGGCGGCGGCGAAATCATCGGCGACGGCGAGCGCCAGTCGGATTACGGCACGCTCGTCCGCCGGCTTCGCGAGCACAATCTGCCGCAGGAAGCATTCGAGTGGTATCTCGATCTCCGCCGCTATGGAAGCGTTCCGCACGCGGGCTTCGGTCTGGGCCTCGAACGCACGGTCGCATGGATTTGCGGAACCGAGCACATCCGCGAAGTCATCCCCTTCCCACGCATGCTCTATCGCGTCTATCCTTAGTGGTCCCTCCGCAATTCCGGGGCTGCGACAACTGCACTCTACATGGCTGAAAAAATCCGCATCATCGGTGTGCCGATGGACCTGGGCGCCAGCCGCCGCGGCGTCGATATGGGGCCCTCTGCGCTGCGCGTTGCGGGCTTGCAGTCGCGCCTAAAACAGCTCGGCCGCCAGGTGGAAGACATCGGCAACATCGCCGTTCGCCAGCCTGAAGAGCAGCACTACGGCGAGAAGAACGCAAAGTATCTCGAGGAGATCGCGGAAACCTGCAAAGGCCTCGCGGAAATCGTCCGCAAGACGCTCGATGAGGACATGCTTCCCGTCGTCCTAGGAGGCGACCATTCCATTGCCGTCGGCACAGTGGCCGGTGTCGCCGCTCATTTCAATAAGGTTGGAAAGCGCATCGGCGTGATCTGGCTGGACGCGCACGGTGACATGAACACGCCGGACTCCTCGCCCTCGGGCAACGTCCACGGCATGCCGCTCGCCTCGATCATGGGGTACGGACCACCGGAACTGACCGAGCTTGCCGGAATCAAGCCAATGGTCGAGCCGCGCAACGTTTCGCTCGTCGGCATTCGCGACCTCGATGCCAAGGAGCGTCGCCTGGTGAAGGAATCGGGCGTTCACGTTTTCACCATGCGCGACATCGACGAGCGCGGCATGAGAGAAGTGATGGCCGAAGCGCTGCGCTTTGCGTCGGACGACACCGCGGGCATCGCCGTCAGCCTCGATATGGACTTCGTCGATCCGTCGGACGCGCCCGGCGTCGGCACGCCCGTCCGCGGCGGCGTTACCTATCGCGAAGCGCATCTCGCCCTGGAAATGATCGCCGACAGCAAATCGATGGCCTCATTCGAGCTGGTCGAGATCAATCCGGTGATCGATCTGCACAACACGACGGCGCTTCTCGGTGTCGAGTTGATGCTCTCCGGCTTGGGCAAAAAAATCCTATGAGCAGCCATGCCTGAGCCACAGCACAAATCCAGGGGGATTTTTCCGAAATGAATTCTTCAAAACGGCTTCGCGTCGGCGTGATTTTCGGCGGGCGTTCGGGCGAACACGAAGTTTCGCTCGCTTCGGCCGCATCCGTGATCCGCGCGCTCGATCCCGAAAAATACGAAGCCGTGCCCATCGGCATCACCAAGGACGGCCGCTGGCTCGTCGGCACGAGCGCCAATAAGATGCTCCCGGACGTTTTGAAATCAGGCGAGCGTGTTTGGCTTCCTCCCGACCCGACTTCCGCCGCGCTGATTCCGCTCTCGCCCACCGCTGGGCAACCCAGCGTCGGCGTGGACGTGGTTTTCCCCGTGCTGCACGGCACGTTTGGCGAAGACGGCACGGTGCAGGGCTTGCTCGAACTCGCCGGATTGCCCTACGTTGGTGCCGGAGTTCTTGGTTCAGCCGTCGGCATGGACAAGGACGTGCAGAAGCGGCTCTTCGCGGAGGCGGGCCTTCCGATCGTTCCGTTCGTCGCCGTGCGCCGCTCGGAATGGGAGCGCGACCACGCGAGCGCTCTCAAGTTGATCAAGAAAAACTTCCGGTTTCCGGTTTTTGTGAAGCCAGCAACTCTCGGATCGTCGGTCGGGATGACGCGCGTGAAATTCGCGCACGAACTTCCCGCTGCGATCGACCTGGCAGGAGAGTTTGCGCTGAAGATCATGGTCGAACGAGCCGTCACCGCGCGGGAAATCGAAGTCTCCGTGCTTGGCAATGACGATGTGCGCGCTTCGATCCCCGGTGAGATTTTGCCGCACCGCGAGTTCTACGATTACACGGCGAAATATCTGGAGCAGGGAACTCGCCTGCTGATCCCCGCGCCGCTCACCAAGAAACAGGTCGCGACGTTTCAGGATTTCGCTGTGCGCGCTTTCCGCGCCATCGAAGGCACCGGCATGGCGCGCTGCGATTTCTTCCTCGAACGCCGCACCAGCAAGATCTTCGTCAACGAACTGAATACGATTCCCGGTTTCACGTCCATCAGTATGTATCCCAAGATGTGGGAAGCGTCCGGCTTGCCCTACCCGAAGCTCATCGACCGCCTGATTGAATTAGCACTGGAGCTGCATCGCGAAAAAGCGCGCACGAAATACTCGATCGAGCTTCCTCCCGGCGCCGGCGGCGCTCTCGACGCCTAGGCTTCGCCGCGCCCGTGCGCTGATTCCAGAAATTCGGCCCTCTTGACACAGTTTTCGTGGCTGATTAAACTAACCGTTTAGTTGAATAAATAACTTTCTAATCGCCGAGGGAGGGTGTCATGCAATACCGCCGCCTGGGAAAAAGCTCGCTGGTTGTTTCCGCGCTCGGTCTTGGCTGCATGGGAATGTCGCAGTCCTACGGCACGCCGGACGATCAGGAATCTGTGGCCACGATTCATCACGCGATCGACAGCGGCGTCACCATGCTCGACACAGCGGACATGTACGGCGGCGGCACGAACGAAGAGCTGGTCGGGCGGGCCATTTCGAAGCGGCGTAACGAAGTTATTCTCGCCACGAAATTCGGAAACATGCGCATGCCGGACGGCCGGTTTCTCGGCGTGAACGGAAAACCCGAATACGTGCAGAGCGCGTGCGAGGCGAGCCTGAAGCGCCTGAATATTTCCACGATCGATCTTTTCTATCTGCACCGCGTGGACACGGGCGTGCCGATCGAGGAAACCGTCGGCGCGATGGCGCGCTTGATCGAGCAGGGCAAGGTCCGCTATCTGGGACTTTCCGAGGCCGGCGCGAAAACAATCCGGCGCGCGCATGCGACGTATCCGATCACTGCCCTGCAGAGCGAATACTCGATCTGGACGCGCGATCCCGAGGACGGGATTCTTGCGACGTGCCGCGAGCTGGGCATCGGCTTCGTGCCGTATAGCCCGCTAGGGCGCGGCATTCTCACGGGCCAGGTGAAGAGCGCGGAATTCGGGCCGAAGGACTTCCGCCGGATGTCTCCCCGCTTTCAAGGCGAAAACTTTCAAAAGAATTTGCAAATGGTTTCCCGCATCGAGCAGATAGCCGCGGAGAAGCGTTGCACTCCGGGGCAGCTCGCGATCGCGTGGGTGCTGGCGCAAGGCGAGGACATCGTTCCGATTCCGGGGACGAAGCGCCGTACGTATCTCGACCAGAATCTCAAGGCGATGGAAGTTTCGCTGACGCCTGCTGATCTGAAGCGGATCGACGAAATCGCGCCGCGCGGCGCGGCCGTGGGCGCGCGGTATCCCGAGGAATACATGAGCCGCCTCGGAGTCTGAAATAAAACATGCCAAGAGGCCGTAGAAAAGCTGAAGACCCGGCGACGGCGCGACGAATTCTGGCCGCGGCCGAGGAGCATTTTGCCGCGCAGGGACTGGAAGGTGCGCGAACGGAGGAGATTGCGGTGGCGGCGCACGCGAACAAGGCGATGCTTTACTACTATTTCGGGAACAAACGCCGCTTGCATCGCGCCGTCCTCGAGAATCTGCTGCGGCAGCTTCGCAGCGGCGTGCTCGTGCCGCAAGGGAAGAAGCTGTCGCCTAACGAGAGGTTCTTCGGATACGTCAGTGGCTACTTCGATTTTCTGGCGACGCACCCGAATTATCCGCGGCTGGTGCAGCGCGAGGCGATGGAGGCCCGCCGCAATTTCGACTGGATGGCGAAGGAATATTTCCGGCCGCTGATTCAGGGGCTGGCGCGCGCCATCGAAGAGGGGATCGCGAAGGGCGAATTCCGCAAGGTCGATCCCGAGCAGACGGCTCTCATCACGCTTGGGATGACGACCTCGTATTTCGCGGCCGCGACGATTCTGAGCGAGGTGGTGGGGCGTAACCTGCTCACGACGCCGGCGGTCGCGGCGCGAAAATATGCCCTGCTCGATTTTCTCAAACACGCGGTGGCTCGCGAAGGAGCGAAGGCCTGATGGGCAGCCGGAAAACACTCGGGATTATCGGCGTGGTATTTCTGATCGCGCTGGCGTTCTACATTTTCAGCACGCCGCACGGCCGTGAGATTCCGCTTACAGGCATCGTGGATGGCAACGAAGTGATCGTGAGTCCTCAGATCACGGGCCGCATCATCAACCTCACGGTGGACGAAGGCTCCGAAGTGAAAAAGGGCGATCTCCTCGCGGAGCTCGATCCCAAGGAGCTGCAGGCGAGCCTCGCCGCCGCGAATGCCAACGTCGCGAGCCTGCAAGCGCAGGTGAGCGAGGCCAACCACAATTATTCGCTGACGGACGATCAGACGGGCGCATCGCTCACGCAGGCAGAAGCCGTGCTCACGTCCACGCGCGCGCAGCTCGATCAGGCGCAGGCAACGCTCTGGCGCGATCAGACCGACTATGACCGGATGCAGAAACTATTCGACAGCGGCGTGGAATCGGCGCAAGACCGCGATCATGCGGACGCCACGCTCAAGGCTTCGCAGGCGAACGTGAGATCGCTGGAGCAATCCGTCGGAGCGCAGGTGGCTGCTCTCGCCGTGGCGAAGGCGAACCGGAAACAGGTGGACGTGCGCGGCAGCGAAATCGCGACGACCATCGCGCAGCTCGAGCAGGCGCGAGCCGCGGCGGCCGAGACCGCAACGCAGCTCGGCTACACCGAAATTTACTCTCCGATCGACGGCATCGTGTCGGTGCGCGTGGCGAAGCAAGGCGAGGTGGTCTCGCAGGGTTCGCCGATCGTGGTGGTCGTGGACATGGATCATCTTTGGGTGCGCGCCGACGTTGAAGAGGGTTACATCGACTCGGTGCAGTTCGGCCAAACGCTGCAAGTGAGGCTGCCTTCGGGAAACACGATACAAGGGCAGGTTTTCTTCAAGGGCGTGGAAAACGATTTTGCAACGCAGCGCGACGTGAGCCGCACGAAGCGCGACATCAAGACGTTCGCCATTAAAGTTTCCGTGCCGAACGACGGGCGCCGATTGTTTACCGGAATGACGGCGACGGTGCTGCTGCCTCCGCCGGAAAAGAAAAGCTGGTTTGCGCGGCTATGAGCTCAGGGGATACAGCTAAGGACGCGCCGGGAACGTACGCGATTGAGGTCGACCACATGGTGAAGAAGTTCGGCGACTTCACCGCGGTCAACGAGGTGAGCTTTTACGTGGCGCGGCAAGAAATATTCGGCCTGCTCGGACCGAACGGGGCAGGGAAGACAACGCTGATCCGCATCATGACGACGCTCACGCCGCCCACCTCCGGCACGGCGCGCATCGGCGGTCACGACATCCGAACCGACGCGGACGGTGTGCGCAACGTGCTCGGAGTAATTCCGCAAGCGTTCACGTCCGACCCGGAGCTGACCGCCAAGGAAAATATGCTGATTCACGCGAAGCTCTACGGCGTGCCCGGCGGAGAGGCGAGGGGAACTCATCGACGGGCTGCTCGAGTCCGTCGAACTGCTGCAATTTCGAGATGCGCTCGTCCGCACGTTTTCGGGCGGCATGAGGCGGCGCCTGGAAATCGCGCGCGGCCTGGTTCATTCGCCGAAGATCATGTTTCTCGACGAGCCGACCACAGGGCTCGATCCCGTCTCGCGGACGCACGTGTGGGAAATGATCCGCAAGCTGCGCGATAAATCAGAGCTGACGATTCTGCTCACGACGCATTACATGGACGAGGCGGACAAGCTCTGCGACCGCATCGCAATCGTGGACCACGGCAAGCTCGCGGCGCTCGACACGCCGACGCGGCTGAAGGACAGCGTTCCCGGAACCGAAATCGTCGAGGCGGAATTCGTGAGTGCGCCACAGGATTGGATGGAGCAACTTCAGGGACTTTCGCACGCGACGGGCGCGACCGAGCACGATGGTGTGGTGCACATCACGTCGCACGACGGCCCGGCGACGGTGGCAGCGCTGATGGATTTGGGGCGGGCGCGCCACGTGACCGTCAAGAGAGTTTCCGTGCAGAGCACGACGCTTGACGATGTGTTTTTGCATTATACCGGCAGCGCGCTGCGCGACGCGCCGCAACGGAACGCCGTTCATGAGCCGAGTCCGTTTTCGAGGTGAGCGCGGACGGGATGAAAATGCGTCCGCGGGCGCGAATGCAGGATGGGCGGCGCAGTGCCAAGCATCTGCGCCGGGCGCAGCGTGCTGCGCCCCTACGGAAACGGCGGCAAGTTCGGCAAGAATCCGCGAGCGAGGGGAAGCCGTTTGGGAGCTTCAGGGGGCTGAAGCCCTTGCCAATGTGCAGACCTGATGTGGTGGCTAAAGGTACGACCCACAAAGATTAGCTGGTCCGCAAGGAGAATGGATCGACCATGAAGTTGGGACGAGTTTCGGCGTTGATCGAGCGGGACATGCGGAAGTTTTTCCGCAGCCCGGCGCTCATGCTCAGCTCGCTCATTTTTCCGCTCGTGCAACTGGTGGTGTTGGGCTACGCGTTCGGCGGGAAGATCAAGGGCGCGACGCTCGGCGTCGTCGACGAGGATCACTCGGTGGAATCGCGGCGCGTGGAAGAAATGTTCAACGGGATCGGCGCGGGCGCGGAAACGTTTCGCATCATCCATTACGATTCGCTGCCGCGCGCGATCGACGATTTGCAGACGGGATTCGTCCGGGGCGTCGTCGATATTCCACACGATTTTTCGCGCCGCTATTACCAGCACGACCGTCCGAGAGTCGTGTTCACGGAGGACAACAGCGACCAGTTTATATCGAGTTCGCTGCTCGAGCGCATTCAGGAAATGACGACCCAGCTCAACACGCCGGACGTGCAGCCGCGCCTTGAAAGCCAGGTGGACCTCAATATCGTCGAGATTTATCCGTACATCGAATACATCAAGTACCTGCTGGCCGGGTCTACAGCCATGGGAATTTTCATCACCGCGATGATCGGAGGCGGCATCACGTACATCGACGACAAAATGCGCGGGCTGCACGAGGGATATCTGCTCACGCCGATCACCAAGACGGAGCTGATCGGAGGCTTGATCGGCGCGGGCACGCTGAAGGCGTTCATGGCCGGGATGTCGCTCGTGATCATCGGTGGGCTGATCGCGGGGATCGACCGGATTTGGGATCCCGTGCGCTTGATATATCTCGCGCTCGTGGTTTTCGTGGCGTCAATCGCGATGATTAGCCTGATGTTTCTGGTGATGGTACGCGTGGACGATCCGCTGGTGCCGCGCGCGATTTTCGGCGTGCTGAACATGCTGCTGTTTTTCCCCTCCGGCGCGGTCTATCCGACCGAGGCATTTCCATCGTGGCTGCGATGGATTTCCGTGATCGATCCGTTCACGTACACGGTGCACGCGCTGCGCAATCTCACGCTGAAGAACACGGGCTTCGAGGGAATCTACATGGACGTGCTGATTCTCGCGGGCTTCTCGGCTATCATGGTTTCCGGCAGTATCGCGCTCTTTAAACGCCAACTATAGCCGCAAGGAGACCTCTTGGGACTGTTCGACTCCAGCGAAGAGCATCCGCCGTCGAAGATCCTGCGTTACATCATCACAGCCGCCGTTTTCTTGGGACTGCTCGGAGGGACCGCCTGGTGGATGCTGCGATTTCACGCCGAAAAGGTCACGGTTCACCATTTTATGAACGCCGTGGTCGCGGGAGACATGCAGCGGGCGTACAAAATCTGGCAGCCCGCGCCGTCCTACTCCTACGATGATTTCGTGAAGGAAGACTGGGGGCCGTACGGCTACTACGGCCCGGTGCGAAGCTACGAGATCAAGAATGCGGAGATGCCGCGGGGAGGATCGTCAGCTGCGGCCGTGACAGTGGAGCTCAGCCCGTACGCACCGTTTCCATCGGCCGACGATGCGATCAAGCAAAGCAAGACGAAGGAAGTCGTGCTCTGGGTGGATTTGAAGAATCAGTCGATCAGTTTCCCGCCGGATTAGAAGCGCTCTAGCGTTGTTGACGTGCGCTCTGTTCGTGACGCCGAAGAGAGATTCTCCGACTGCGCGGCCGGACGTCCCGCAAGAGCGGGACGAAGAAAAAGTCCGGCCGCTCCGCTCAGAATGACGATTTGGACGGTGTTGCCCTGAACAATCAGCGCGTTGCCGGTTTTGTTCGGTTATTCGTCACCGATTATTCGGCGTCGACGCGGGCTTCATCCACGAGCATCACGGGAATATCGTCGCGAACGGGATAGACGCGGCGGCAGGTGGCGCATTTCAGGCCCTGCTGATCGGGCGTCATCTTGACCGGCGTCTTGCACAGCGGGCAAACCAGGATATCGAGCAGTTCCTTCGCGACAGCCATCTGATTCCTCCGTTCGTCTACGATCCTAACGCAGTGGCGCGGAGCGTCAACTGGCCTCGCCACTCCGAGCCGGGTGCGAGCTCCACGGGCCAAACCGCGACAATCTGCGAGCCCTGATAAATCCTCTCGAAGCCGTCTTCGGATTCCGAGACGGTTTCGATGGGCGCGATCCAGAAATTGCGGGCCTTCGGAGCGGCAAGCGCCACGGCGGCTTTCTGCCACTCGTCCACCACGCGCAATTCGTCACCCGGGACGGCAGCCGCCCATCGCAACGGGAATCGCTTGCCGTCGGATTCGAAGTAGCGGTCGGGCATGGACGGCGCGAGAAAATTCACGATCATCTCGATGCCGATGTTGATCGAGGCAGCGCCCGGCGCGTTCCTGCGCAGCACCACGTCGCAGACGATATCGAATCCGCCGGGAGTCGAAATGAACGAAAGCGTTTTTTGCGCGGGCCAGTCGGCGCTGTCCTGGGAAATGAGAGTGACCTGCGTGGCGGACAACTCGGTCGCTTGATAGCGCCCGGCGGCGAGCGCGGCGTCCTCTTCGAGCGAGACCGAAGCGTAGTCCTGCTGGGTCTTGTGATTGCCGAACAGCAGCAGACGGAATGAATTCTTGGGCCAGCGGTCATAGTGGAGCCAGCGTTCCAGGCCGCTTTCCTTGGTGCGCGTCTGCTCGTGGATCGATTGCACGCCTTCGGCGTGCTGCGAGGTTAAGTTGCGCAGCTTGGCGTGATAGCTCTCTGGGCGGCGCGCGAGAGAATTGATGAGCGTGACGTTGGGCGGCCGGAAATCGAGCGCGCTGATGGAGCCGCCGTCGTCGGGAGCGAGCAGCGCCGCGTAGCGGTCCGACGTGAAGTAGATTTCCTCGCGGCCGTCGGCATCGAAATCGAGCTTGGCTACATCGGCGTACTGGCGCTTCGTGTGCGCGAGTTTATCGGCAATCGTCTCGGCCTTTTCGAGAGCCAGCCACACTGCGGTGCGCAGATGGGGCGAATAGAGGCCGCCAAAAACGCCGTGCCAATAGGCATCGTTGCACTGCCCACGGAGCAGTTGCGTGGCAGCTTCCTCGCGCGCCTGCTCGAGACGCGCGTCGCGACGGTGCGTGAGTTTCCGGACTTTTTGTGATACGTGCAGCATTTTTTTGTGGAGCAGATTCGATTCGGCGTATTTGGTGAAAAAGCTGCGCCAGATTCCGCCGCGCAGGAACGGCAGGACGTCCTGGCGCGAGGAAAATTCCTGCACGAGGCCGTGGTAGCGGTCGCGCGCGGGAGTCGGCAGCGACCACTCCATCATTTCCGTGTAGGAAGCGGTCGGGAGATCGGCGCGGCCAAGCGGCGCGTGCGACGCGAGAGCGTCCGACGGCGTGGAGGTGACGAGCCAGTCGGCGCTCTGCTCGATCGCGGAGAAGAAACGCTCGAGCCAGCCGTCGCGATAGCAGTGGTCGTACGTGCCGGGCCAGACGCCGAATTTTTCGAGGTCGTCGCCCATCGCCGCGAATCCGCCGGGATGCCGGGCCGCCACGCCGCGCAGCAAGTCGGTTGTCTCGCCGACGTCGCGAAAGGGAATTAGATAGCGCAGAGACTTGAGGCCTGGCAGGAGCTTGACGGCGTGGCCCATATCCTCGGAGACGTAGTAGCCGTAGAGCTGCTCGATCTCAAAGCCGGCGCCGAGAAAGTGATTGTCGTCGACGAGCGTGTACTCGACGCCCGCCGGCGCGAGGGAGGAGGGAATTTGCGGCTCCCAGACGCGCTCGGCCAACCATGCACCGCGCGGGCGCGCCTTGAAATGTTTTTCGGCGTAATCAGCGAGGCGCGTGATCTGTTCGTGGCGATCTTCAGGAGGGATCGTCACGAGGATCGGCTCGTAAAATCCGCCACCGACGATTTCGACCTGGCCGCTTGCCACGAGCTTGCGGAGGCGCTCGAAGTATTCAGGGTGCGCGCGCTCGATCCATTCAAGGAGCGGGCCGGAATAGTGCAGCCCCATGCGAATGGAGGGATGGCGCGAGAGGACTTCGGTGAACGGGCGGTACGAAGTTGCGTAGGCGCGTTCGAATACGTCGTCGAAATTTCCGACTGGTTGGTGGGCGTGAATCAGAAGGACGAGCTCAAATTTCCGCACCAGCGGACCTCGGGCCTGCACCACAGGATAACCTGATTCGGGTAAAGTACCGAGAAAGTTTCTGGCGGACATTTTGGGAGCGGAGCAGCGAGCGGGGCAGGAGGCGTCAGCGCGAGATTTGGCCGCGCGTGGAGGCGGCTGCGGCGAATTGCGCAAGGCGTTCGGCGAGGCGCGCCATCGCGTGTTCGAGCGATGCGTCCGGCGCGGCCGCGGGCGCGTAGATGACGACAAGGACGTCGCACGCGGATTCCGTGATCATGCTGCGGGTGGAATCGCTGATGGGGCTGCCGAAGGGACACTCGGCGTCGGCGAGAACGGGCCGGCCCGCGAGGTGCCACGTGCGCTTGCCGATGCCCTCGTAGCTTTCGCCCAGGGCGCCCTCGCGAAATGCGACCGGCGGGTGAATGCGCGCGCGGTCATAACATCCAAATGGCCACGCGGTCTCGATCGAGCCGAGGTTGCCGATGTCGACGGCATTCGAGACGCGATACAGGCCCTTGCCTTGCACGACTCGGCGGAGCAATGCCTCCGAGGACGGGCGATACTTCGACGGGTCGACGCTCCAGGCGCGGAACATGGCGCGGACGGCTCGTGTGGCTTCGGATTCCGCGAGGCTCTCGACGGTGAACTCGCGGCGCTTGCGTTCGCAGACTTCGCCCATGAGGCGGGCGAGGGCTTCATCCGCGGGCGCGATGCGGAGGGCGTCCGCTTCGACGACGCCCAGCTTTACGTCAGACAATTCGATGCGAATCTCCATCGTCACTCGTTCGTTTGAGGGCTGTTATGATTCAAATTCTCGCGGCTGGCGTGTCCGCCGAGCCGCACGGAATTCTATCGGGAATCGGATGAGCGCGCGATGAAAGAAAACGAGCGGTTCGAGCGCGGCGTCGCGCATTTCAACGCCGGCGAATTTTTCGAGGCGCACGAGGTCTGGGAAGAGCTTTGGCTGCGCGCGCCTAAGCCGGAGAAGGCTTTTCTGCAGGGAATGATTCAGATTGCCGCCGCGTTCCACCACTACGGCCGCGGAAACTCGAGCGGCACGAGATCGCTGCTCGCGGCGGGAATCGCCAAGATAGGCGGCGCTCCGGACAACTACCGCGGGATTGAGATGGAGGAGTTTCGGGAAGAGGCGCAACGTTGGGCGGGAATGCTGGGGGCCGGAAAAGATTCCGGGGCGAACAAGCTGCCCCAGATCAGGCGTGCGGCTTGGCCGGTCATCGAGGCGGCGGGAAAAAAGAAACGCGGCGGATAATCGACTCTGCCGCGTCCGTTCAGTTCTGGTTTGCCCGATTGATTCGGCGCTCAACTGCTTCGCGCGGTTTGGCGCGGAGGCGATGCGCCGGTCAGGCCTTTTTGTAGTAGTCGGCGTTGATTTTGGTGTATTCCGCCCACTTTCCGGGGAGATCCTCGAGAGCGAAGATCGCCGTCACGGGGCACACCGGGACGCAGGCGCCGCAATCGATGCATTCGTCGGGATTGATGAAAAGCTGCTGCGCTGTTTCGAATCCACCCTCGTCCTTGCGGGGATGGATGCAGTCGACGGGACAGACGTCGACGCAGGCCGTGTCCTTCGTTCCGATGCAAGGCTCGGCAATCACGTAAGCCATTATTGCTTTCTCCTAGGGATAAGGCTGTGCCGTTCGGACGCTTGCGCCACAGCCGAGGCGCATAAACCTAGACAAATTTTTATATCATCAAACCCACGAGCGTACAAGCGCGTCTCGGCTGCATCGGGAGCCGTTCCCATGGCATCCAGATTATGTGGGTGTTCTAATGCGTTACTGTTCAGTGCCCAACCACATTGCCGTGGGCGCGCCGGAACCGATAATATAGCTGGAGCGGGGAGGCTTGGGCATGCCATCGCGTCGATTGTTCGTTGTGGCGACACTGGGGTTGGCTCTTCTCGCGGCATTCAGCGTCTCTCGGGCGCGCGTTGCTGCGGCGCAGCCAGCGCCGACCGCCGAACCGAGCGATCCGCCATTGATCGATCTGGCCGGCTACAATCAGTTGGTAGCGCAACACCGTGGCAAGGCGCTTATGGTTACGTTTTGGGCCACCTGGTGCGAACCGTGCCGCAACGAATTTCCTTTGATCGTATCGCTTGCCAAGGAGTACGCCCCGCAGGGTCTGGATGTCGTCGGCGTCAGCCTGGATGAGGACGCGGACATCGCGTTGGTACGCCATTTCATCACGCTGAATCATCCGGGCTTTCAGAACTATCGGCAGAAACCCGGCATTGACGCGGACGCTTTTTACCAGGGCGTGACGCCGGACTGGCGCGGCACGATGCCGGAAACCGATTTCTACGCGCGCGACGGCCATCTGGCGCGGTATTTCGTCGGCGATCGCCAGCGCGACGCTTTTGTCCAGGCGATCCGCCTGATCCTCGCGGTGCCGGCCGGTGAGAATCGCGCGGGCGCTCCGATCATCGTCGGCAATTAAGCGGCCTTCACCATCCAACCGGTAAGGGGCGGGTCATCATGCTTCAAACTAGGGGAAATAAGTTCGTTTGGCTGGGCCACTCGGCGTTTCGGATTACGACTCCCTCCGGCAAGGTGATCGTCGTCGATCCCTGGGTGAACTCGAATCCAGCGTGCCCCGAAGCGCTGAAGAAGTTCGATCGCATCGACACGCTGCTCATCACGCACGGGCATTTCGATCACATTGGGGACGCCGTCGCGCTCGCCAAGCAGTTCGAGCCGCAGGTGGTGGGGATTTACGAGACATGCGCGTGGCTCGAATCAAAGGGCGTGACAAAGACGAGCCCGATGAACAAGGGCGGCACGCAAAAGGTGGGCGAGATCGAAGTGACGATGGTGAACGCGCTCCACTCTTGCGGAATATTGGACGGAGACAAGATCATCTACGGCGGCGAGGCTTGCGGATACGTCATCCGCCTGCCCGGCGGGCTGATCGTCTATCATTCCGGCGACACGGCCGTTTTTGGCGACATGAAGATCATCGGGGAGCTGTATGAGCCCGAAGTGGCGATGTTGCCGATCGGCGATCACTTCACGATGGGACCGCGCGAAGCCGCGCTCGCCATCCGGTTGCTCGGGGTCAAGCACGTGGTGCCGATGCATTTCGGCACGTTTCCGCTGCTCAGGGGCAATCCGGATGCGCTGCGCAAAATCACGCGAAATATCCGCGGCTTGAAAATCCACGCCCTCAAGCCCGGCCAATCGCTCGGTTAGCGCCAGCTCGAAAGAGCCCGAGGGTCGAGGTGCCGAGGCTTTTTCAATGGCCTTTGTGTGAGATTAATCTACGGCTGAATCGTAAGTGATTTTGTCAGCTTGAAGTGGAGGCGTGTCTCGGCGGGAATCGAGATGTCCCGCTTTCCGGTGTAGGCAGCGCCTGCGGTTCCCGCACCGCCTCCGGCGAGGGCTCCAACCGCTGCGCCCTTGCCTCCGCCTGCCAGTGCTCCGACGATGGCGCCAAACGCCGCGCCGCCTCCACCGCCGATCGCGGTTCGCTTGCCGCGCCCCTTTCTGGTTTCCTCGTACGTCGAAGTTTCAATCGAATATTTCTGCCCGCCCACGGTGATGGAGTCGAGTGTCAGCGCCAGAGCAGCGCCGCCTTTCAAATGACCTGCAGACGCGGATTGCGTGACAGTCCCAGAAACCTTCGTCCCCCTGGGCAGCACTTCGCGCCCGTCGATGGTCACCGGCTCGGCGATTGAGGCCGCAAAACGGTCGCCGCTGCTATTGGACTGGGTGCCGATGGATTCGTCCATTGTGACGGTCAGGCCCGTGCCCGCGTCGATTACGACGGGCGGCGTTTGCGCCGGCGCCGAAGCGGCGTTGTCGGCCGAGTTCGAGCCAGAACTCGTGGCGTCTGAGGAGCTACCGGAGTGGTTGCATCCGAAAAGTGCCAACAAAAGGCCCGCTGCAAGCCATCGTGCGATCGCCGGATTCCGCATCTTTTCACCTCAATATGAAAGTGAGATTGGATCGAAGGCTGGGAGGCCGTACAGCCATATTTTAATTCGATTCGGAGATTATCTCAATGCGGGTGTATGGAATTAGAGGCGACGCGCACGATTGCTGGATGGGCGGCAGTGTGCCACGAGAGTTTGCCTGGCACGGCGTGCCGTGCCCCTATGGAGACTTGGGTGACAGCAGCGAGGTTGCCAAGAATTGTGCCCGGACGAAAAACATCCGGTTTGCGAAACGACTCAGGCCTTTTCGGCGGCGAGGAATCTCTCGGCTTCGATGGCGGCCATGCAGCCTGAGCCTGCCGCCGTGATCGCCTGGCGATAGTGATGGTCCTGGACGTCGCCTGCGGCGAATACGCCGGTGACGCTCGTCTTCGGGCCGTCGTGCGTGAGGATGTAGCCATTTTCGTCCATCTTGAGCTGGCCCTTGAAGATTTTGCTGTTCGGGTCGTGGCCGATGGCGACGAAAACGCCGTGGACGGGAATGTTCTCGATTGCGTTCGTTTCGACGTTGCGCACGACGATGTTGTCGACCGATTTGTTCGCCACGTTGTGAACTTCGTCGATCACGTAGGGCGTCTTGAAGACGATTTTTGGGTTGGCGCGCGCGCGGTCGAGCATGATCTTCGAGGCGCGGAATTCGCTGCGGCGGTGAATCAGCGTGACTTTCGAAGCAAACCTCGTCAGGAAGGTGGCTTCTTCCATCGCCGTGTCGCCACCGCCGACCACGGCGATTTCGCGGTTGCGGTAAAATGCGCCGTCGCAGGTAGCGCAGGTCGAGACCCCGTAACCCAGCAAAAGTTTCTCCGATTCAATTCCGAGCATGCGCGCCGAAGCGCCCGAGGCGATGATCAGCGTCTCGGTCTCGAAAGTTTCCTTCGAGGTTGTGATCTTGAACGGCCGCTTGCTCAGGTCCGCCGATGTGACGGCACCGGCGCGAAATTCGGCGCCGAATCGCTGCGCCTGCTTGCGCGTCCGCTCGATGAGTTCGGGCCCGAGGATGCCGTCGGTGAAGCCCGGGAAATTCTCGACTTCCGTGGTCAGAGCGAGCTGGCCGCCCGGCTCGTAACCATCCAGCACAAGGGGCTTTAAGTCCGCGCGCCCTGCATAGACCGCCGACGTCAAACCTGCGCACCCACTGCCGATGATTATGACCTTATGCACTGATTTCTCCTGAGCGATTGGATTCACACGGACGGCGTAGCGATGCAGGCCCCCCGAACGCGCGATTATAGCAATCTCGCGCCGGTCCGCCAAATCGCCGCCGTGAATTCCGGCAGCAAGAAGCGCTACCGAGCGATCGCGAGGCGGCTTGATTCTGCCGGCGGCGCGCGGGATAATTCCGCGCTGCCAGACCATCCTATGGCGAACGTCGCGAATCTTTTTCGACTTTTGAATGAGTTTATCGTCCTGCTGCTTGGGGCGCTGCTGATCGTCCTGGCGCTTTCGGGCCGCGTGGGACTGCCGGGCCGTCCCCTGGCCCTGATGCTTTTGGGAATTGTGCTGATTTATTGGGGCATCCGGACAACGGCGCGCCGAATTCCTGAAACGCACGCGCTGCCGGAACGCATTCGCGGCGCGTCTTTGATTTTGGTGGGGGTCCTAATACTTGGAATTCGTTTTCTGCCACTGCGGAACGCGGAGCTTTTGCTCGAGCTGGCGGGAGGCGTGCTGGTGCTGCGCGGGCTTTTCGGCGGCTTGATGTATGCGAGGCGGTCGGCGTGACGCGGTGAGATCGGCCTCTGTTTGCGCTTGTCAGCGCGATTGGTTCCCGCTACTCTCATGCCTCGCGCTGATTCGAGAAATTCGGGCGAGCTTCCCAGCCTGCTTCGCCCCAGCCGATTGCATCGGCTAACTCACACTCACCTAGGAGACCTCTCATGTTGAAAGAATTCAAAGAATTCGCCATGCGCGGGAACGTGATGGACATGGCCGTCGGCATCATCATCGGCGCGGCGTTTGGAAGGATCGTGACTTCGCTGGTGAACGACATCCTGATGCCGCCGATCGGGCTCTTGCTCGGGAAAGTGGATTTTTCGACTCTGTTTGTGAATATTTCAGGGACGCATTACGACACGCTCGCGCAGGCGAAAGCCGCGGGAGCCGCGACGATCAACTACGGCCTATTCTTGAACACGCTCATCGATTTCGTGATCGTGGCGTTTGTGATTTTTCTGATTGTGCGGCAGATCAACCGGTGGAACAAGCCGGCGCCCGCGGCCGCTCCCGCGACGAAGGATTGCCCGTACTGCTATTCGGCGATTCCCGTGAAGGCTACGCGCTGCCCGAATTGCACGTCGGAAGTGCGCGCGTAGCGGTTTCGGCGCGTTGGAAGAATCCGGGACAAACCGCTCCTCTCGGTTGACGTTTCGGCACTTCGCGACGCCGAAGAGGGATTCTTCGACTGCGTGGCCGGACGTCCCGCAAGAGCGGGACGAAGAAAGAGTCCGGTCACTTCGCTCAGAATGACGGTAGCGACTGGCCTGCCGTGATTTTCAGCAAACTTTTACGGATTCAGGCGGCGGTGTTCGATTTCGCGCAGGTGCTCGCGCAGGCGTTCGAGGACGTCGTGGCCCTGGCCCTCGGCGATCTCGCGTTCGACTTCCGCGAGCGCGAAATGGACAATGTCGTGGTGGTGGATTTCCGCGCCGGGGAGATGTTCGCTTAACTCGAGCCACACCTTGTGGAGCAGATCGATTTCCTTCGGCGTGAGCCGCGGCGCGTGAGGCCCGAGATAGAAAACCTGCTCCTGGCCCGAGCGCGTGAAGATTTCGAGAGTGACGCGTGGCCGCGGATCGGGCATGCGCTCCCATGAGATGCCGATTTCGCGCGCCTGCTCCGCGATGCCACTCTTCGATGAGCTGCCCGCTACGACCGTGCTCGACTGCAGGTTGTCCGCGGTGCGCAGGATGCCTTCCCACAAATCGTTTGCGGCGGCGACGGCCAGCCGCACCGGCTTGCCTTCCTTTTCAGCGAGGGATAACACCTTCGTGAACAGCAACTGCTCGATCGTGCTGAAAAGCTGATCGGGAGCGAGATCGTATTCGCCTGAAGCCGCGCGCCGCAACATGCGCACGTGTAGCACCACGACTTCCGCCTCTCTTCGCTTGGCGCGCCGCAAGGCAGCTTCCAAAGGATAGAGTGCGTAGTGCGTGCTGACGGGAACGAGAATGTTTCCCGGCTTGACTCCGACGTTGTCGAGCGTGAGATCGGCTTCCTGGGCGAGATTGAACTGATCGAGCTCGACGTGGCCTTCTCCGCTGGTGCGTCTCGCTTTTTTCTGGATTCTCTTTTCCGAGAGCTCGAATCCGGTAAAGAGCAGACCCGAGAAAACAATTCCCGATACGGTCGCCGCCGGTTTCGTAAACAGATTCACCACGGCAATTGCGAGCAAGGTAAGCGTGATCAGCGCGAGGCCCAACGGGATTTCTTTTCCGGCGATGTGGAAATTCAGAGGCACGCGGAATTCGCGGTCCTGCGGGTGCGTATAGCGCAGCACAAGGACGGCGATGCCTTTCAGCGCGAAGCTCCAGATCACGCCGAAGGCGTAGAGGTTCGCGAGAAACGTCACGTCGCCGCGGCTGATGAGAATCGTCACGATTTGCAGGATCACGATGAGATTGATGATCCGGTGCGACGTGCCGAAGCGCGGATGCGGCTGCCGGAACCAGTCCGGGAGAACGCCGTCTTCCGAGACGCGGTTGAGCACGCCGTTCGAGCCGACGATGGCCGTGTTCACCGCGCCGGAAAGAATCAAGGTACCGACGACGACCACGAACACGTGAAAGGCCAGCCGGGCCACAAACGGCCCCGTAAGGCTCATTGCCAGGCCGCCGATGAGATTTTCGAAGAACTGCGGGCGCGTCTTGTCCGGAATGATCATCACCGCAAAAAAGGAAACGAGCGACGTGAAGACCATGCTGTAGATGAAAATGACGAAGGCCGCTTTCTTCAGGTTCGGCAGCTTGGGGTGTTCGATTTCGCGATAGACCTGCGCGAGCGATTCCTCGCCGCTCATCGCCAGCACCGAGTGGCCCAGTCCGACGAACACCGCGACCAGAGTGATCAGGTGGGCCATGTGCGTGACGCGGCTGCCGTAGAGCCATCCGAGCGAATGCTTGTCCATGATGATGTTCTGCGGAATGGGCGCTGGGGGAAGGTGTACGCCGCGCACGAGCAGCGTGTAGCCGCACCAGCCGATGAGCGCGACCACCATCACCGTGGTCAACTGCATGATCCACAGTGCCTTTTCGCTCGACTCGGTGATGCCCTTGATGTTCTGCCACCAGAAATACACGGTCACGAGCACGGCGAACGCCGCGGCCGTCGCGCCCGCGTTCAGCACGATTTTCACGTGAGCGTAGGCGAACATCTCGTTGAGCAAGCCGGCGAGGTATTGCCCGGCGGAAACGCCGCTGATCGGGCCTGTCAAGACGTAGTCGAACATCAGAGCGGATACGGAAAATTTCGCGAGCGCTCCGCCCATCGCTTCCTTCACCACCCGATACACGCCGCCGCGCACGAACATGCTGCAGCTTTCGACGTATACCTGCGAGACGGCGTAGGAGAGCAGCATCGTCGCCAGGATGAACCACGGAGCCGCCTTGCCGATGAACTGCTCGGCCTCGCCGCCCGCGTAATAGGCCGAGGAAGCGAGGTCGTTTAGGACGATCGCGGCGGCGCGCCAATAGGAAATGAATGCCAGCATCGCCGTAGTGGCCACAAGGACCTTGGCGACAGGCCGGACAGATTGCGCAAGCGAGGGGCCGGTGCGATTTGATGACATTCGGATTTTATAAAGATGCGGGGACTAACTATACGTTGAAACGCAGACAAAGGAAAGATTTCGCCCCGCACTTTTTCCGATGGCTCGGATCGCTTTCTTGAATCGCGGGATGGGCGCGCGTGCGCTAGGCCGACGTTTGCTTGGCCGCGCCGCGGAAATCGCGCGCGCACTCCTCGCACGGGCAAAGCTCGCGCAGGCAGTCGAAACTGTAGATTCCGGTGGCGTGGGCGTCGGAAAACTGAATCTGGATCGCGTAATTTCCCACGGGTGACGCGCCGTTGGCCTTCACACGAGGCTTGAACATGGGAAGGGGATTCGCGGCGGCCGGCGATTCCGAGGAGTTTTTCTCGCGTTCGTCGCGGCACGTGGCGCAGGGGCAGTGGTCGCGCAGGTAGGGGAAATCGTAGCGGCTTTGGTGGCCGTCGGACCAGGTGATAGCGACGCCCTCGCCGGTTGTCACATAGATCTTTACGTCAGCTGGCTTTTTCCGCGGGTCGATCGGGAGCGGCATCGCCCGTCTATTCTAGCAGACAGGGCGTTGGCCACGGAGTCACGGAGGCACAGAGAACTGACGGAAAGACTGCACGAGAGATGCCGTGCGGAGACGGTCGCTGGATGGGCGGCGCATTGCCAAGCATGTGCGCCGGGCACAGCATGCTATGCCCCTACGGAAACCACTTTGGCCGGTGGCCCACGCCAAATGGCCAGCGTGACGTGCCAATGTGAAAGACATGCGCGAATCGATGCGGCGCTTGCGCGGGAAGAAATGCCGGGCGATACTTATGGCGGAATTCGGAGGCGACCGTGGAAATTAAAATCACAAAAGGCTTGATTACGGAAATGTTCTGGGAAGTCCTGGCTCTGTTTGGCGTCCTTGGATTGGCCGCCGCGTTGGCCGTCGGAGTGCGCCTGACGACCGGCAAGTGGTAGGCAGACGCGCCGAGCGAGGGGCAGGATCGACATGTCCGCCGACTATCTGCTCAAGACCGAGCCTTCCGAATATCCATTCGAGAACCTTCAGCGCGACGGCGTCACGGTGTGGGACGGTGTCTCGAATCCCGCCGCGGTGAAGAATCTTCGAGAAATGGAGCCGGGAGCGAAGCTCATCATCTATGAGACGGGGGATCGCAAGAGCGCTGTCGGGACTGCGACCGTGGTTTCCGTTGACGCGTCCGATCCGAAAAATCCACAGGTGAAAATTAAAGCCGGAAAGGCGATCGCGAAACCCGTCACGCTCGCCGAAATCAAAGCGCACAAGCTTTTCTCCAGCTCACCCCTCGTCCG
Organism: uncultured Acidobacteriota bacterium; assembly: GCA_963715685.1. Classification (GTDB taxonomy): domain Bacteria; phylum Acidobacteriota; class Terriglobia; order Acidiferrales; family UBA7541; genus Palsa-295. The sequence goes on from OY970264.1 coordinate 1,861,600, forward strand.
CATGGGCCGCCTCTCCGTCGTCCCTCTCACCGCAGCTCAATATAAATTCCTCGTCGGTTCCTGATCCGCCGTCCCGTAACGCTTTCGCATCGTGGGGCGACAGGCCGGTTCGAGAGAAACATAGGGTCACTAAACTGTTAGACGCGGAGTGACCAATGTCTGAACGCACTCTCTTTCCCGAACAAGTCGGCGAGGCCCGGTCTCGCGCCGAGCTTCCTTACGCGAAGGCATGGGACAAATTTACAAAGCTTCAGGAAAACCTCGGCACGGACATTCGGTTAATCGCATCGTTTGCGTTTGGGGGAGGGGCAGTCAGCTTCCTGATACTGCACCTCCTTACGCCCAAGCAGTACCAAGAGTATGACATTCTTGCACCACTCGCGGTCGTGATTGCTGGGTTCGTATATCTCTACGTGATCTCCTTCGAGTGGCTTTTTTGGCGCTGTCCGCGATGCCAACACAAATGGCCCGGTTGGAGCAACAAAGATAAGTGCTGCGAATATTGCGGCCTGCGCCTATTTCAAGACGCTCCCTGACGCGAAGTATTCTAGGCGCGGACTTTGTCTTGGGCGAGGCGGCCGTGGGCGAGGTCGATGCGGCGGTCGGCGAGTTGGCCGATCGAAGGCGCGTGGGTGACCATGAGGATCGTGTGGCCTTCGGCGTGGAGCTCGCGAAAGAGACGGAGGACGATTTCCTCGTTGGCTTCGTCGAGATTTCCCGTGGGCTCGTCCGCGAGGATGAGTTTCGGATGATTGATCAGGGCGCGGGCGACGGCCACGCGCTGCTGCTCTCCGCCGGAAAGCTGTCCGGGGAGATGATCGATGCGGTCGGCGAGCCCGACGCGATCGAGCGCGGCGCGCGCCTCGCCTTCGTCCGTGGTGCTGTGAAAATACTGCGCGAGCATCACGTTTTCGAGCGCGGTCAAATATGGCACGAGGTGAAATTGCTGGAAGACGAAGCCGATCTTTTCGGAGCGGAAGCGCGTCAGACCGGCCTCGTCGAGGCGCGCAACGTCGGTGCCATCGACGACAGCCTGGCCGGAAGTGGGCGTGTCGAGCCCGCCGAGAATATTGATCAGCGTGGTTTTGCCCGATCCGGAAGGGCCCATGATGGCGATCCATTCGCCGGACTCGACGCTGAAGGTCACGCCGTCGAGCGCGCGCACGTTGTCGAATTCCTTGCGCAGGTTTTCGATTTGAACGACTGCGGCCACTTATTCTCCTCGCAAGATCACGGCGGGCTTCACTCTGCCGAGCAAACGCAACGGCAATGCGCCCGCCAACGCGACGCCGACCATCAGCGCGATCGTCAGCGGAAAAATATCCCAGCGCGGCGCGATCGACGTGCCGAAAACGCGCTGGCCCATCCAGCGCGCGAGCGCCACTCCTAAAATGCAGCCGATCAGCCCGCCCGTTGCGCCGAGGACGCCCACCTCGGCGAGGAACAGCGCGACGATGCGCGAAATCGGGCCGCCGATCGCCTTCATCAAGCCGACGTCCTTGCGCCGCTCGAGCGCGAGTGCAGCCATCGTCGCGAGCACCGAGAGCGCCGTGAGCAGCAGAATCAGCACAACCATCGACGCGATGAGCAGGCGCGTGCGGTCGAGAAGGCTGCCCTCGGCTTGCGTGACCTGCCGGATCGGACGCACATCATAACCGGGAAGGGAAGTCGCGAGGCGAGAAGTGTATGCGCCGATGTGTGCGGAGGTTCCGCTGACGCTCAACTGCACGAGCTCGATCTCGCCCTGCGTTCCTGCCAACGTTTGGACGGCCAGAAGATTCGCGAAGACTTGGTTGTCCTCCGCGCCGCCTGCGTCGATGATGCCCGCAACTCGCAATTGCGCGCTCCTCCCGAGATAGCTCAATTCGAGCTGGCCGCCCGGAGCAATCTGGAATTGGCGCGCGACGTTGCGGCCGATGAGGCACTGCGTTTCGTCCACGCGCGACGCGATCCAGTTTCCCTCAAGCTTCCAAGTGGGATCGAGCTTGGGCGTCTGGTCGAGCCAAGTGCCAGCTACGACCACGGGCGCGCCGCCGACGCGCGCAACAACATAGAGATACGGAGCAGCCGCGACGACGTCCGGCGTGCGCAAGCGCTCGACTTGGCCGAGCACCGCGCTCTGGTCCATCAGCGTGGGCGAGGCGAGCGCGTCCGACGCAGCCTGGCTGGCGACACCCGTTTGCGCCGCGCTGCCGCGGGAAATTACGAGGTTGGCGCCCAGAAGGCGGAATTCCTGAGTCAGTTTTCGTTCGATGTCGAACTGAAGATTTAGCAGCGCGGAGATTACGGCCGCGCCGCTGATGACCGCAACGAGCGCAACGCCGAGGCGTCCACGGCTGCCACGCACCAGTTTCCACACGAGGCGCGCGAACATCACGCGCCCCGCAGGATCGGCGCGGGATTGAAGTGCGCCGCTCGCCGCAAGGGAATCAGGCTGCCAATCATGGAGACAACCGCCGCAAGGCCGAGCACAACAGGTAGGAGAAGCATATGCGGAGGCGCGGGCGTGCCGAAGACGCTCGTCCCAAGAATTCCGGCGAGCGCCGCGCCGAGAGCAAATCCGACTGCGCCGCCGACGATTGCGAGCATCAACTGCTCGGTGAGAAAAATTCCAGTGACGATGGCGTTGGTCGCGCCGAGCGCCTTCATGATGCCGATCTCGGCGCGGCGCTCGAGCACGGTTGTGGCGGACGTCGCAGCCACGGCCAGCGCAGCGGACACAAGCGCCGCGATCGTCACGAGCCAGAGCAGAATGCTCACATGCGAGAGGATCGTACCTTCGGTTTCGGCGACGCGGCGGATCGCGCGCACGTCCGTCCCTGGCAGCACCTGCTCGATCTGATAGCTGATCGAGGAAATGTAGGGCGAGCAGAACCAGCGGTCGTACTCGGTGGGCGTCAGAGACTTCGGATCGCGCTCGGCAAGTGTGTCCGCGGGTTTGGTCAGAGCGCTCACGAAAAGCTGTCGAAATTGGCCCGGATGATTGGAGATATCTTGCGCGACCGAAAGAGGCACCAGCACCGCGTTATCTTCGGCATCACCAGTCGAGATTATGCCAGTGACAATCAGCGGGAACTGCGCCTTCGCGGTTTGCGACGGCGACACGTTCAGCGTCTTTCCGATCGCAATGCCGGGATATTTCGCGGCGAGATTCGCTCCGACCACGCATTCCTTCGCGTCGTCGCGAAACCACTGGCCCTGAATTTTCCACCAGGGGTGCGTGAGGCTAACGCCGGTTTTGAATGTCGTACCGTCGGGCACCGACACCTCGTGCTCATACCACGTGCCGATCACGGTAGTCGAGCCGCCTGTCTGCGAGACGTACGCGGGCACATCGAGGAACGGGGTAAAGCCGAGAATATTGTGGCGCCAGAAGATCGTTTTGAGTTTGCCGAGGTCTGCTTCGTTCAGATACGCGCCTTCATCGACGGGGCGGTAATCGACGCCGCCGATTTCGACGGGCAGCGTGTCCGATTGCGGGGTGACGATCAGATTCGCGCCGAGGCTGCGGAATTCGCGCGCCATGCGGTCGCCGACCTCGAGCGCCACGGTCAGAGTCGCGGTCGCGATGGCCATGCCCACAATGAGCGCGGCAGCCGTGAGCAGCTTGCGCCGCCGGTTTCTTATGAATGATTCGCCTACGAGGCGTGCAAACATTTTAGGAATGAATCATCGCGCTGGCGTCCACAAGCGCCGAGAGATCGACGATCACTTCTCCCCCCGCCACATTCGATTTCACCGGAATCGGATTGCAGCCGCCGCGGTCGCCGATCGATGGAATGTAGATCGTCGCGCCGCAATTCCGGCAGATCACGTTCTGGCCTTCCTGGCGATATCCCGCACGGCCGCAAATCTGGCAGGCATCCAGCGCGACGGAATAGTTGCCATTGGTCTGGTGGACCACCAGAAAGCGAATCACGGTACCATTCACGTCCGCGGTGTAAAAGTGCAAACTCGAATCCGTGAGATCGGAGAGCGCAATGCGTACGCGGCCGTCTTGCGCGACGAGAGCCTTTGCGGGCGTGGGCGCGGCCAGCGCGCGCGAGTACGCGAACTCGGCCGCGAGCGAAACCACCACGAGCACGCACAGAATTGCGGCCGCGAAGCTCCATCGGCGCTGGCGGTGAAACTCCCATTCGCGCATGCGCCGCTCGGCCGGATTCACGGCGGGATCGTCGGCAGGCTTCCGCGCGCCGAACCATTCGCGCATCACGGCGAGTGCGGCCACGCCAAGAATCACGGCAAAAAAGAAAACCTCGTTGCGCACGATCGGCCCAATCGTCGCCATCTCGGCCTTGCTCGACCATATCCAGGTCGCTTCGCTCAGCTCGTGAACGCCCGTGAGCGCGAGCTGGAATGCGACGACCATCAGGATCACGGTGGTCGCGGCGAAAAAGCGGTGCAGCGGAATCTTGAGCGTGCCTTCGAAGAAGAAAAAGCCCACGGCGACCGCGGTCGCAATGCCGAGACCCGTGCCGATCCAGACCTGTATGCCCGCACTCGAAAGCTCGACGGCGCGCAAGATCAGCACCAGCTCGGCGCCCTCGCGCACCACCATGAAGAAGACGAACGCGCCGATGCCCCATCCCGCCGCGCGCGTGGGCTTCAGGGCATAGGCTTCGACGCGCTGCTCGATCTCTTTTCGCAGGCTGCGCGCCACGCGGTTCATCCACACAATCATGGTGATCACGAGGGCCGAGGCCAGAAGCATGAGAAGGCCCTCGAAACCGTCCTCGCTGATCGCCCAGCGCTGCAAGAGGATGGCAGCGGCGATGCTCGCAAGACATGCGAGAATCACGCCCGCCCAGACGTAACTTTTCAGGGCGCGGCGCCCGCTGCGATTGAGATAGACGAGTACGATGCCGACAACGAGGGCGGCTTCGACACCTTCGCGAAGTGCTACAAGTAGAGCCGAAATCATGGTTTAGCTAGTTGTAAACAGTTTACAACTAGCACGACGAGTCTAAACCGATGATTCCGTAAACGCAAGTATATTCAAGCTTCTCCGCCGGTCCCAACAATCCTTGTACAATACGCATCTCACACACTGATGCCTTCTCGAACCGATTCCGCCGGAACTGGCCGACACTCGGGCCGGATTTCCCGCCGTGTCATGTCTTGTCTGGGGCCTTGGCTCGGAGCGCTGCTCGGGCTGGCGCTAGTGTGCGGTCTTTTTGCGCTTCCTGCACGCAGCCAATCGGGTTCGCAAACGGCCGAGGCCACGCTGCCCGGCACTCTGCCAGCGGCGGCAGTGAAGCCTGATCCCAAAAAGGCCAAGGCGGCATACGACGACGGCGTGCGCGCTGAGCGAAAAGAGGATTGGGAGGCAGCCTACTCCGCCTACTCAGACGCCGCGAATCTGGCGCCGTCGAATCACGATTATCTGCTGCGCCGCGAAATCGCGAAGAGCCGCCTGGTGCGAACGAAAATGGACGCCGCCGAGCGTGACGCAGTGTCCGGCCGATTGGACGACGCGCGGCGGGAACTGCTGGGCGCGAGCTACGCCGATCCATCCAATTCCATCGTGCGCGAGCGGCTCGCGGAGATGCTTGCCGCGAAGCCGGCGCAGGGCGAAAAGGTGGTCGAGCGCGATCTTGCAGGGGAAGTACACCTCGCGTATCAAAGCGGAACGAAAAACTTCGATTATCGCGGCGACACGCAGGGAGCGTATGAGGAAATTGCGCGGCAGTTCGGCGTCGAGACGGCGTTCGACGTGGACCTGCACATGCGGCAGGTGCATTTTCGCGCCGAGGACGTTGATTTTCCCACAGCCACGCGGCTGCTCGGCGAGATGACCGGAACGTTCTGGCGGCCGCTGACGCCGCGCCTGTTCTTCGTGACCGACGACACGGCGCAGAAGCGCAAGGAATACGACTCGTCGATCATCCGCACCATGCTGCTTCCCGCGTCGGAAACGCCCGACCAGATGACGGAAATGCTGCGCACGGTTCGCGAGATCACGGGCATCACGCGCACCGATCTCGATACCAACTCGCGCACGCTGACGATGCGGGCCTCGCCGCGGGCGATCGCGGTCGCATCAGACTTGATCGACACTCTCGAACAACCCACGGGCGAACTGGTTCTCGAAATCGAAATTCTCGAGGTCGATCGGAACCGCGCGATGCAGATCGGCATCACGCCGCCGCAGAAGTCGCAGATTTTCACGTTCAGCACCCAGCAGATTCAGGAGGCGGAATCATCTTCCGCCGGGCTCATCAACGTGATCGAGCAAGTGTTCGGGTCGTCCCTGGGCTCAGGGATTCCGCCGCTGATTGCTTTTGGAGGAGGCGAGACCACTTTCCTCGCCACGATGCCCGGCGCCACGGCGAATTTTTCGCAGATGCTGTCGCTCGTGAAACACGGCCAGCGCGTGCTGCTGCGCGCGCAGAACGGCCAGCCGGCCACATTTTTCGTGGGCGACCGCATTCCCGTCTCGCTTTCGCAATACGCTTCGAGCCTCACGACGGGGTCGAGCAGCAGCGGCATCAGCAGCCTGGTCAGTCCGCTCACAAATTATCCGACCGGAAAATCACCGTCGTTCGTGGCCACCACGAGCCTGCGCAGCGATGGATTCAACGACCTGATCGTCGCGAACTCGGCCGACAACACGATCTCGGTCCTGCTCGGAGACGGCCAGGGCGTATTCTCGCCGCAGGTGACGTATCCGACCGGCACCGATCCGGTTTCGATCGCGACCGGGCAGTTCAACAACAGCACGACCATCACGAACAGCGACAACTTCGTGGACCTTGCGGTTGCCGACAAAGGCGGCGACACGGTTTCGATACTGCTCGGCAATGGCGACGGCACGTTCCGGGCCAAGACCGACATCCCGACGGGTGCGGCGCCTGTTTCGGTGATTGCCGCAAACTTTCACGATATAGCTGCAACCGGCTTCACTGATCTCGCGGTCGCCAACCAGGGCGACAACACGATCTCGATATTTCAGGGGAATGGCGATGGCACGTTCAAGACGCCGACCCTGGTCACATTGCCTGCGGGCTATGCGCCGAGTGCGCTCGCGGCGGCGGACCTAAACGGCGACGGCCACATCGACTTGGTTGTGGCCGATCAGGGCAACGACACGGTTTCCGTTTTTCTCGGCAACGGAGACGGCACGTTTCAGCCGCGCACGGACTACCCCACGGGGAATTCCCCGGTGGCCGTGGCGCTCGGAGACTTCGTTGGGAACGGCGCCCTCGATATCGCTGTGGCGAACAACGGTGCGGCAACGTCGAGCAATAGCGGAGACTCGGTGACCGTTTACTACAACCAGCTGAGCAGCACGTCCGTGCCGCTCGGGCAATTCGTTGCCGGCCCGACTCGAGACTTCGCCGCCGGCGGTGGCCCGTCCTCAATTGCCGTTGCAGACTACAACCAGGATGGAAGCCTCGATATTGCGGTTTCGGACGAGACGGACAACGCGGTCACCGTTCTATTGAATGCAGGCAACAAGTCCTTCACGGCTCTGCCCGAATTGCCGGTGGGCACCGCGCCTGTTTCGATTGCCGTTGCCGATTTCAACGGGGACGGCAGACCGGACGCGGCCACGGCGGACAACGGCGCGGCGGAAGTCACGGTGATCCTGAATACCACGAGCCTTTTCGGTTCGGGGATCAGCTCGATTGGCACGCCGTTCCCGGGCGTGCAATATCTCGACGTGGGACTCAAGGTGAAGGCCACGCCGCGGATTCATCCGAACGCCGATGTCACGCTCCAGATGAGTTTCGAGTTGAGCAGCCTCACCACCCAGAACTACAACACGATTCCGGTGATCAGCAACGAGAGCGTGGATCAAACGGTGCGGCTGAGCCCGAATCAGACGGCGATCGTGGCCGGTTTTCTTCAGGATCAGTCGTCGAACGCCATCACCGGCAATCCGGGAATCGCGTCTGTGCCCGGCATTGGGCTGTTCGACCAGAACCAGAATGCTCAGACACAGTCGAGCGAGGTGCTAATTCTGGTGACACCGCGGACGGTGCGGCTCGCGCCGCGCGCCGATCACAGTTTCTACTCGGGGCAGGGCGCGTTGGAAGGCCCGAGCGGAGTCGCTACACCCGGGCCGGCTGGCCCGCCGCGCGAAGGGCGCGAGCCCGGGCAAGTGCCCGTTGCGCCGCCTCCGGGGCAGCAGGTGCCTCCCGTGCAACCGGCACCTCCCGCGGAAGCGCCGCCCGCGAACGCGCCACCGCCTGCGAATGCGCCAACGCAGCCTGCGCCCCATCCGCCGCCCGAATGAAGTTTGGCGTTCGGTATTTCCAGACACTGTTTTTCGCGCGCGATTACGGAGTCGTTTCGAGAACAACGACGGGCTGGTACGTGCGCGGGACTACGGGTTCGGCGATAGCTATCAAGTGTCCCTGCTGGTTGAATACGCGCAGCCGGGCCGGGTGCCATTCGCCCGAGTCAAGTTCCGCGGGCGCGCCCTGCGCCGCGGTCACCTGCCCGGGCTGAATCTGCGCGAGCGGAAGATTGAATTTCGCGCCGTGGCGCACGCGCTTTTCGATGACGGGAAGGACGGTGGCGCGCGGCAATTCCGGCAGCATGTTTTCAAGCGCGATCACGCGCGAAGCGAATTTCCCGGCCTTGGCGTCCGCGGCGAGCTCTTCGAGCGGCACGGCGTGGTCGAGCGTAAATTCCCCGACGGCAGTGCGAACGATTTCGGCGAGGTGCGCGCCCGCTCCTTGGAGTTTCCCCAGATCGTTCGCAAGCGAGCGGATGTATGTGCCGGCGCCGCACTCGACCGCGAAGCGGGCCACGGACCCTTCGATGCCCGTGAGCCGGAATTCGTACACGTCGACTTCGACTGGTTCGAGCTTGACAGGCTTGTGCTTGCGCGCGAGTTCGTGCGCCGGGCGGCCGTGGATTTTTTTTGCCGAGAACGACGGCGGCGTCTGCATGATCTTTCCGACGAACTGCGCAGCGAGCCGCTGGAGCTCCTCGGCGTCGAGTGTGGGCGCGGAATCCTCGGAAAGGGCCTCACCGTCGGCGTCGTACGTATCCGTTGCGAATCCGAAGCGGACCGCGCAGGTGTAGCGCTTTCGCCTGCCGGTGTAAAAGCGCGCCAGCCGCGTGGCGCGGCCGAGCGCAAGCACCAGCACGCCCGTCGCGAGCGGATCGAGCGTGCCGAGATGGCCGATCTGGCGGAATCCGGCCATGCGGCGCACGATTTCGACAACGTCGTGCGATGTCTTTCCCCGCGGCTTATCGACCACGAGGATTCCGTCAAGAGGCGGAGGTTGTGGGATGCGTGGCATTTCGTTTCGTAGCGCCGGATTCGAACCGGCCATTCGCCGGGGCGCGAGGCCCCGCTACGATTTCTCCGGGCGATTCACTTTCTGCAGCAGATTGTCGATGCGCTGGCCGTACTCCTCCGACTGATCGGGGATGAAGATAATCTCGGGCGCGCGCCGCAGATTGAGGCGCTCGACCAATTCGTGGCGGACGAAGCCCGCCGCGGCCTTGAGCCCCTTGAGAGCGGCCGCGCGCTCGGCATCGTCGCCTTCGAGCTGCACGAATACGCGCACCGACCTCATGCCGGGCGCGACGCGGACTTCGGTCACGATGAGAGGCAGCGCCAGCCGCGGATCTTTCAATTCACCCGCGAGCATCAAAGTGACTTCATTCCGGATCTCTTCCGCGATCCGCGCCGAACGATGCCCCTGGACCGTCATTCTGATTCCTCAAAGTATGCGATGTCGCGCGAGACAAGGTCGCGCCCCAGGATTCGCTCGGCTTCGTCGGTAATCGCCTGGAACGAATCCTCCAAATGTTTCCCGTCGCCCGAAATGCTTACCACGCCGACGCGCGAGCGCTGCCAAAGTTCCTGATGTTCGAGTTCGGCGACGGCCACGTTGAAATGCGCGCGCAGCCGGTCCTTCAGGCTGCGAAGCACCTGCCGCTTGTCCTTGAGGGATCGCGCATCAGGGATGTGAATTTCGAGTGTAAGGAGGCCGATGGGCATGAGCAGGCCATCCAACAGCTTGCTGAGAAATTGCGCCACGAGGCTTCAGGGATTAAAACCCCTGAAGAAATCGAGCGACGTACGGCGGGGTTGAAACCCCGCCCTTCCACTTTTCAAACAGGCGGCTGCTAATTGCGCCGAGCTTCGGCGGCTTCCGGGCGGCCGCGGTCCGCCTGAGAGACCGGTTCGAGGGCCGCCGTCTTTTCCATCTTGAAGCACTCGAGGATGTCGCCGACCTTGATGTCGTTGAAATTCGAGATTCCCGCGCCGCACTCGAATCCAGTGCGCACTTCGTTCACATCTTCCTTGAAGCGGCGCAGCGAAATCAGTTTGCCCGTATAGATGACGACGTTGTCGCGCAGCACGCGAACGTCCGCGTCGCGCTTCAGGATGCCGTCCTGCACCGAGCAGCCGGCGATCACGCCGGACCCCTTGACGCGGAACGTGTTGCGCACTTCCGCGCGGCCGAGATGCGTTTCCTTGATGACCGGCGCGAGCAGGCCGGAGACGGCCTTCTTCAGCTCGTCGAGCAACTCGTAAATGATCGTGTGAAGGCGGATGTCGACGCCCTCGCGCTGCGCGAGTTCGGCAGCCTTGCGCTCGGGGCGCACGTTGAACGCGATGATGATGGCGTTCGAAGCGGACGCGAGGATCACGTCCGATTCGGTTACAGCTCCGACGCTGGCCTGCATGACCTTCACAGTCACCTGATCGTTGGAAATCTTCGGCAGCATCTCGTTTAGCACTTCGACCGAGCCCTGGACGTCCGCCTTAATCACGACGGGCAGTTCCTTCACCTCGCCCAGGCGAAGCTGTTCATGGAGTTGGTCGAGCGTGAGACGGCCCGATGAAGCCGTTTTCGCGAGAGAGGCCTCGCGCTGCTTCGCCTGGCGGTATTCGACGATGTGGCGCGCCTTCGCTTCGTCCGCCACCTGAAATTGGTCGCCGGCTTCCGGCACTCCCTGCAATCCGAGCACTTCGACCGGCGTCGACGGCCCCGCCTGCTTGATGGCCTGGCCGCGGTCGTCAAACATCGCGCGGTTCTTGCCGTACACGGCGCCCACAATGAACACGTCGCCCACGTGGAGGGTGCCGTTTTGCACGAGCACGGTCGCGACCGGGCCGCGGCCTTTGTCCATGCGGGATTCGAGCACCACGCCGCTCGCGGGAGCATCGGGATCGGCCTTGAGTTCGCGCAAGTCGCTCTGAGAGCAGGATCATTTCGAGCAGCAACGGCAGATTCTTCTTCGTCTTGGCCGAGACTTCGACCATCACCGTGTCGCCGCCCCACTCCTCGGGCATCAGGCTGCGGTCGGCGAGCTGGCGCTTCACGCGTTCGGGCTGCGCGTCCGGCTTATCGATCTTGTTGATGGCCACGACGATGGGGACGTTTGCGGCGCGGGCGTGCGCGATGGCTTCCTCGGTTTGAGGCATGACGCCGTCGTCCGCGCTCACGACGAGCACGACAATGTCCGTGACTTTCGCGCCGCGCGCTCTCATGCGCGTGAACGCCTCGTGGCCGGGCGTATCGATGAAGACGATGCGCCGGTCGCCCACGTGTACTTCGTACGCGCCGATGTGCTGCGTGATTCCCCCGGCTTCGCCCGCGGCGACTTCGGTTTCGCGGATCGCGTCGAGCAGGCTGGTCTTGCCGTGGTCCACGTGGCCCATGACGGTCACGACGGGAGCGCGTGGCAGCAGATTTCCCGTGCGCTCTTCCTTGATCTTCTCTTCCTGAATGACCTGCTCTTCGAACGTGACTACTTGCACGATGCCGTTGAAAGCCTCGGCGAGGTTTGTTGCGGTCGGAACGTCGAGCGCCTGGTTGATGCTGGCGAAAACGCCGCGGTCGAGCAGTGTCTTCAGCAAGTCCTTCGCGCGAATATCGAGCTTTTCAGCGAGATCGCGGACGGTGATGCCTTCCGTGACGGTGACTGCACGCGGTTCGCGTTGAACCGGAGCGACGGGCTCGGCCGTGGCGGCGCGACCCCCGCCCGCGCCTGCGCGCGCGCGCACCGGATGCAGCCTGCGCTCGCCTTCGGCGTATCGCTTTTCGATCATCGGACGTCCGCGCGACGCGGGAGGTTTGCGCGCGTAGAGCGGCTTACCTGGCTCGGCCTTGGGCACGCCGCCCGTGGCGCCGGGCCTCTGGCTCCCAATGGGGCCTTGTCCCGGCCGACCACCGCCGCCGGGGCGTTGCGGGAATCTTGATGGAGGACCACCGCCCGGACGCGGGGGACCTCCCGGACGCGGTGGGCCGCTGGGCCGGATTTGACCCGGTGCCGCTGCGGGGCGCATTCCTTGTGGAGCGCCCGGCCTGCCTTGTCCCGGAGCGGGTTGGCCCGGACGCATGGGATATCTCTGTCCTGTTGGCGGAACGCCAGCGGGTCTTGGCGCGCCTGGCAAGCTCGCGGGTGTGCTTGCTGGCGAAGTCGGGTGAGTAGCCGCTGCGGGCCGCGCTGCTATCGGAGCACCGGGTTGCGCAGGGACGCCGCCCGGTGTTGTTGGGCGAATCGGCGTCACGGGTTTTGCCGCAGGCGCTGCAGGTGCGACTCCGGGCCTTGCGGCTACGGGGTGCGTGCCAATTGGAGCAGGCGGAGCAACCGCGGGGCGCATGGGAACGGCGGCCGGAGAAGCAGCGGCAGGCGGCGCGGCGGGTCTCGCCGTCGCCGCGGGAGCTGCGGGCGCTGCGTGAATCGGCGGAGGCGCCGGCGCAGCCGACTTCGGTGGAGCAACGGCGGCGGGCCGAGCGGTTTTCGCTTTGGCTGCGGCGACCTTCGCCGCTTCCGCGGCCGCTTCTTGCTCCGCGAGGCCGAGGAAGTGCTTGCGCACCAGCTCCGCATCTTTGATGTCGAGCGAGCTCGAGTGGGTCTTCTTCTCCTTGACGCCGATCTCGGGCAGGTAGTCGATCAGCACCTTGGCCTTGATCTCAAGCTCTCTCGCCAACTCATTGATACGGATTTGATTGATGTCTGACAATCAGCCTCTTTTTCTTTGGCGCCGCTTACTCAGGCGTCTCCTGCGTTTCGGGGGTTGCTTCGGCGGCTGCTTCGGCCGCTGGAGCAGCTTCTTCGGTTTCGGCGGCCGCCTCGGAGCCGGTTTCGGAACTCACTTCGACGTTTTCAACGGGCTCCGCTGTTTCCGCTGCGGCAGCTTCCGTGCTCTCGGCGGCGGTTTCGGTCGATTCGGCCCCGCCTTCCACGACAACCATGCTCTCGGCCGCCGCTTCATCCTCGGTCGACGGCTCGATGGGCGCGGTCGCCTGCGCTTCGAGCGCTTCGAAATAGGCGGCGACGGACTGGTGAATCTTCTCGACCATTTTCTCGCCGATGCCCGGAATTTCAACGAGCTGTTCCGGCGTCATGTCCGCGAGCTTCTCGATCGAAGTGATGCCGGCGGCTTCGAGCTTCTCGATCGTCTTCGGCCCGACGCCCTTGAGGTCCGCGAGAGGCGTGCCGGGAGCGGTGAGCGCGGCCATCTGCGCTTCGATTTCGCGGCGCTTTTCTTCTTCGCTCTTGATGTCGACGTTCCAGCCGATCAGCTTGCTCGCGAGGCGCACGTTCTGGCCTTTCTTGCCAATGGCGAGCGAGAGCTGCGTATCCTCGACGATCACTTCGAGGCGCTTTTCCTCCGGGTCGACGATCTGCACGCGCGTCACCTTCGCGGGGCTGAGCGCTTTTTGCGCGAAGGCGATGGTCTCTTCGTTGTACGGGATGATGTCGATTTTTTCGCCGCGAAGCTCGCGGATGATCGACTGCACCCTCATGCCCTTCATGCCAACGCACGCGCCTACCGGATCGACGTCCTTGTCGCGGCTCTCGACGGCGATTTTGGTACGCTCGCCGGCTTCGCGCGCAACGGCGCGAATCTGCACGGTGCCGTCGTAAATTTCTGGCACTTCCATCTCAAAAAGGCGCTGCACCAGAGCGGGATCGGCGCGCGAAACGACCACCTGCGGACCTTTCGCCGCGCGCTCGACCGCGCGAATTGTGACGCGCAGCCGGTCGCCGACATTGTAAGCTTCCAGGCGCGACTGCTCGCGCTTGGGCAGACGCGCCTCGGTACGGCCGAGATCCACGATCAAGTCCGGGCCTTCCATGCGCTTCACGACGCTGTTGATCAGCTCGCCGACGCGCGTGTGAAATTCGTTGTAGATCGTGTCGCGCTCCGCCTCGCGCACTTTCTGCAGGATCACCTGCTTGGCGGTTTGCGCGGCGATTCTTCCGAGCACGTCGGTTGGTTTCGGCTGGGTGATTTCGCCGCCCACTTCGATAGCGGGATTCTGTTTACGGGCGTCTGCGAGCGAGATTTCGCGCAACGGGTCGGCCACTTCCTCGACCACGGTGTGGACCGAAAACACGTCCACCTGGCCGGTTTCCGGATTGAACTTCGAGCGGAGATCTTCCTCGGTGCGGTAGTATTTCCGCGCCGCGACCACCATCGCGTCCTCGATCGCCGCGACAATGATCTCCGGTTCGATGTGCTTCTCCCGGCTGATCTGCTCGATCGTCTGGTACAGCAGACTCGCCATTCCGGCTTCTCCTCAGTCCCACCCGTTACAGCTCCACCACCAGGTTCGCTTTGCGAATCCCGGCGTACGGCACGGCGATTTCGCGATCGCTCACCGTCAATTTCACGACTCCATCCGCATATCCCGCCAGACGGCCTTGAAAATACTTCTGATTCTCGACCGGCTCATTCAGCCAGACATTCGCCAATCGTCCGGCGAACCGCTCGTAGTCAGCGGGCTTGATCAACTTTCGATCCAGCCCCGGCGAACTGACCTCCAGAACGTAACTGGATCCTCCCGGCACAAGCTCTTCCACATCCAGGATCACGCTCAACTGCTCGCTGACGCGCTGGCAGTCGTTGTGCGTGACGCCCGAGGCGCCGGGGTTCGACGGGTCGGCAGGGCGGTCGATATAAACCCGCAGCAGACGCTGCTTGCCCACCTTCCACTCGACGTCGAAGATTTCGAGGCCCTCCGAACGGGCCACCCGCTCCGCCGCCTCACGAATCCTGTCGACGTCCATTCTGTTCTAGCGGCGGCAGTTACCCGGCGGACCCTGCCAGGGACTCCTGCACGCCGACCGCTTCGTGCGGCCAACAAAAAAGTGGGCTCGCGCCCACTGGTTTGTGCGACCTATCTGGAAGCACAACCAGTATAAACTCCGTCACCCCTCGAACGCAAGACCGTGTACTAGACCGCCGAAAAACGGCGTGCCCGGAAATCCGGCTTTCGATCTGTTAGGATACGGCTGGCTGACGCCGGGCTGGGCCGGAACGGCACACGAAACGCTGAGATGACTCTAAAGGAATTGGTCGAGAAGTATCTGGCGGTTGCGGGCGGCTACGGAAAGTCGGTGCCGCTGGCGTCGTTGGGTTTCGCTCGGGAGCAGGCCGAAATTGCGCTCAGCCAGCTCGACGAGGATTACCACATCAGCCGGTTCATCCACTTCCACGACGAATCCGGAGAGAGTTTTCAAATCAACGGATTTCCGCAGACGCACGTTTCCATCGAAGACGGCATTCAGGCAGTTCTCTAATCAGCGAACGGGCGGGTGAAAATCGAAGTCGGGATCGACGTCCACGGCGATGTCTGAATCCTTGGCGAGCGCGGCGGCGAGATCCGCCGGCATGACCGCGTATTTCGCGAACCATTTTTCGGTGCGCGCGCGATCGCCGGTGGCTTCCTGCTCGAGGAGTTCCTTGGCGAGCGAGGCCATCGCGGCGGGCATTTTGCTGAAGTCCACATCGTAGAGGCCGGTCGATGCGTCGCGGCGAATTGCGCCCTGTTCTGAGAGATAGTTGAATTCCATCATGGAGCCTGCGCCGTGCGCTTCGGCGATTCCGTAGCGAATCGTGCGGAAAGTTTCGCCGAGATAGGACGCGTAGATTTCGTTCAGCTTTTCCTTCGGGATGGCGCCGTGGTCCACGAGCCACTTCACGCACGTCATTCCCGTAACATCGGCTTTCGATTCCTCAAGGCCGGAATATTGGGGGCCGATCGCTTCGCGGACGTCGGTCTTGCCGGTGGCGGTGCGTGCGTAGGCGGGGCCGAGGCCGTGCGAGATTTCATGGAGGATGACGAAGTCGAGCGTGCCCTCGCCCGTGACCATTTTCGCCTGGTCCGCGGGCATCAGGCGCTGCGCGATCGGCACAATGATGAAGTTCACGCGCGCGTCCATGAAATTCTTCCAGAAGATTTTCTTCGAACCTTTTTCCTCGTGGATGCGCGGATCGTTGGGCAGATTATCCGCGACGGCCTGATAGCCGTGGAGCAAATCGCCCGCGCGGTAGATCGCGTCCACAACTTCCATCGGAGATTGTTTGCCGCGCTTCGAGGGCAAATCCTCGTGCGCGAGCGGAAGCGATTCCTGCAAGTCGGGTACGTATTTCTGGAAGATTTCGAGTTTCTTGCTCTCCGCGTCATTGCGGATCATCACGGAAGCGCCGTAGGAAGTTTTCACGCCGAGCAGGCCGTCGAGATAGGTTTCGTACGGAGCGAAGATGATGTCGAATTTCGGATTCTTGAGATCGAGCCAGGCGATGTCGCTCGGATAGTAGTCATCGGTGAGCAGGGCGTGCGCGCGCAACTGCAGGAACTTCACGAAAGCGGGATCGTCGCTCAGCTCGGCGGCTTCGCGGAGATCTTTCGCCATTGGGACGAGGAATTCGCGGAACTTCACGTGATAGGGGATGGCTTTCAGCGAGTCGCCATCGCGCTCAATCATCGTCTGCGGATTGTAGAGCGCGGCTTTTTCGTCGGGATGCGCTGCGACGTAGGCGTCGAACTGCGCGCGAGTCAAATCTTCGGGAAAGATTCCACGGCCGGGCGGAATCGGCTTTGTGCCGACGAAGGGCTTGTTGTCGTCGACCAGATCGAAGCGGCCGCCGTTGATTTTCAAATATTCGCGCAACTGCTGGTCTTGCGGTTTCGTGCTGTTCGCGAGCGAGAGATAGAGTTTCAGGCCTTCGGGATCGCTCTGGCGCCAGTAGATGCAGTCGAGCAGACCGGCCGCGTCAACGAGCTTATCGACCATTTTGATTTCGCTTGGGGTGAGTTGGGATGAGTCGAACGAAATTTTAATCGGCTTGAATTTCGCGAGGCGCTGCGCGAGGTCGGGCGGAATAACCGGCTTCGCGGGAGCAGCGCTCTTGGGCGGCTTGGGTTTTGGCGGCGTCGAAGTTTGTGCCGCAGCGGTGGACTTCGCGAGAGAAAATGGAAAAGCGAAAATGGAAAGTAGCAAAAAAACAGTCGCGAAAAATTGACACCCTTTGCATGCAGTCGCTGTTTGTTTTGAATGGGTTAGCCCGAAAAACACTCGGCTCGGGTTGACACCCTTTGGGCGACGATCAGAAGGCGGATGGTGGAGGTGAGGCGGCCTCCCGCGGAAGCGCCGAAAGACTCTCGGCACGGCCAGCGCTAGAAGTGGGGAATAGGCGAAGGAAATCCAGACGGCGAGACCCGGGTTTGATTGTCGGGCAGACGTGGTCGCCATCCTTTGTTTTGAATAGCTTACGTGTGTTTCTGTCCGGCAACCATTGTCGGGCAGGAATCGGGTTGCAGGCGCAGGATTTTGCGAAGCTGCGGGGCCGTCATGGAGCCGGCCAGCGCCGCCGTCCCGCGCGTCAAATTTGAGCACTTTCTTCACGCGCCCATCTTAGTGCAGAAAATCCGAAGTGCAAGCGTGCAGTTCGGTGGACTTTTTTGCCGGCGCAACCGCGTTCCCAGCCATCATGATGTCGAACGAGCCGAGCAGAGATGCGTTTCAGTGAGATACATCGCTTCCGAGTACGCCGTTACTCGCTCACAATCGGCGGCAAGATCCCGACAGAACTTCAAACTTCCCGCAACCGGACTTGAACGAAGCCGCCCGGCGGCGGACGCTACGCGTGAGGCGAACGGAGCAGTGGTTGCTTGATGGTTGAGATATGTTTTGGGTCACAAGGAGGTCCCTGTGACCCATCTACGAAAAATGATGCTGGAAGAACTCCAGCGTCGTAATTACGCCGAGACTACCATCGATTGTTACCTTCACGCCGTCGAAGATTTTTCTCGACACTTCCACTCTTCCCCGGATCGCTTAGGGCCCCAACACATTCGTGAATATCAAGCGGCGTTGTTTCAGAAGCGGAAGTTCTCACCGAACACGGTGGCGCAACGTCTTGCAGCTCTCCGATTCTTCTACACGAAAACGCTCAAGAAAACCTGGAGCATTACCGAGACACCCTACCCGAAGAAGGCCCTTCACCTGCCAACGATCCTCAGCCAGGAAGAAGTGACGCGACTCATCAATGCAGCTCGCCCTCCGTTGCATCGCACTTTACTGATGGCGCTCTACGCCACCGGACTCCGCCGTGCCGAACTCGCACGCCTGAAAGTGAGTGACATCGACAGCCAGCGCATGGTGATCCACGTCCAAGGCGGTAAAGGCCGCAAAGACCGCGATGTGCTGCTTAGCCCCATGTTGCTCGACGAACTCCGGCAACACTGGCACCGGTTGCGACGAAAACCGAGCGTATGGCTCTTCCCTGGCAAGCGTAGTCATGCCAGCGATCACTCCATCACCCCCAAGGTGATCTACCATGCTTGCAAAAGAGCTGCGCGGCGGGCCGGCCTTCCGAACGATGTGCATCCGCACACGCTGCGCCACTGCTTCGCCACGCATTTGCTTGAAGCGGGCGCGGATCTGCGTACCATCCAGATGCTATTGGGGCATAGTGATCTCGAAGAGACCACCATCTACCTGCATCTCTCGCAACGTCACCTAAACGCGACCGCCAGTCCTCTGGACTCGCTGAAGCTGAAAGACGAATCACCACAGGACCAGTAGATGAGCCGGCCACCGCTGGAGGTGGCCGATCTAGTCCGCGCCGCGGGAGACGCTTTCATCGAACGAAGCCGTACGTGGATCGCTTGGAAGCACGTCAAAGTGCTGCTGGCCATTGCGCGGTGTCGCAGCGTCGCGCTCGGCGGCCATCTGGATGAATGCACCCGCTGCGGACATCGCGCCATCTCCTACAACTCTTGCCGCAACCGGCACTGCCCGAAGTGTCAAGCGGGTGCTCGCGACCGCTGGCTTGCAGCGCGTCGCCAGGAGCTTCTCCCGACGCGCTACGTGCATGTGGTCTTCACGCTGCCTCGCGAGCTGGCGCCACTGGCCTTGCAGAACAAGAAGGTCATCTACGATCTCCTGTTTCGCACCAGTGCGGAAGCGCTTCTGGAGATTGCACGTGATCCAAAACACCTCGGTGCGGAGATCGGCTTCTTCAGCGTGCTGCACACCTGGAATCAGAAACTCCAACTTCACCCGCATGTCCATTGCGTGGTGCCGGCCGGTGGGCCGTCATTCGATCACACCCGCTGGATCGGCTCACACAACGCGTTCTTTCTTCCCGTCAAAGTGCTCGGGCGTGTTTTTCGCGGCAAGTTTGTTGCGGCTCTCAAACGCGCCTTCCAGGATGGCCAGCTGGATTTCCACGGAGGTCTGCAACCACTCGCCCAACCGAAGACTTTCTCATCGTGGCTGAGAACGCTATTCCGAAAAGATTGGGTAGTCTATTCGAAACGCCCCTTCGGTGGCCCACAACTTGTACTCCAGTATCTGGGGCGCTATACCCATCGCGTGGCCGTCTCCAACCACCGCTTGGTTTCCTTTGCGGATGGCAAAGTCACTTTCCGCTGGCGCGACTCCGCTCACAACAACGAACAGAAGTTGCTCACCCTGTCGCTTGATGAGTTCCTGCGTCGCTTCCTGTTGCACGTCCTCCCGAAAGGTTTCGTGCGCATCCGGCATTTCGGCTTTCTGGCCCATCGCCGGCGTGCCACGACCTTGCCACTCTGTTTTCAGCTGCTCGGTTCCGCACCACATCCACAAGCCAGGCAGGAAGCTTCCATAGCCACTGCAAGTGATCTCTGGTTTTGCCCCATGTGCGGCGGTCCGATGGCGGCCATTGAGCGATTCACTTCTGCCCAGATCCAACTCCGTTCTCCACCTGTCCCGGTGACAGTTGCCGCATGAGACGACGATCAACATCACGAACTCTTTGCGTGTCGCGGCGCGCGCAATCTCTCTGTGCCTTGCCCTTCTACAAACCTGGCCTTTCCGGCTTCTCCAGCCTTTACTCCCCGGCCGTCTTGCGTTTCGCCCAACTCAAGAGCATCCGCCGTTGTCTTCCGTGCCCCGCCGCGACTGCTCGACACACCTGGACACCACCCCTCCATCCCATTCAATCCCCATAGGGCCCGCGTCCGCCGCCGGGCGACTTCCTTCAAGTCGCTGTATCGAAACCGCGCCGGAGCACCCTGCCCGCACATCATTCTTCTGTCGATGCGCGCTTCCGATACAGCACTAGGACTTCTGGCCCGTAATAACTTCCGGTTAGCCCGTCATCCGCTCACAATCCTGAACCGCGACTTCCCGAGAAGCGGACTCTTGGACCACTTGATGCACTACAACTACCACCCCTGAGCTGAATGTCCTATGAGCTCCACACGGTCATTCCTGACACCGATATCCTTTGAGCTGAGCGCGGCTTGCACCTGTGTCAGGATTCGGGGCGTAGTAGAATACGAATTCAGACGAGTAGATTGGAGCGCAAGCATGGCCAGAAAAACAGGTCCCTCCAGGGAGCACATGCCGCCCACCATTACCACGCAAAGGGCAATCGAGCTGATAGGACGTCAGTTGCGGCAGTTCGACACCGTCATTCGCTTGCAAAGGGATGACCCCGAAGTCGGCAAGTGGATCAACACGACGGAGCAGATCTTAAGAGCGGCATTCGGTGAACCACACGGCGAGGACCATGAGATGTCGCGGAAGTTTAAGAATGCTGGCGCGATGTTTGCGTTTACTACTGACACGCCTGATTCCTATTTTGAGGAAACATACCGCGAAGGCATGGCGACAAAGAAGGCGATCCTGGAATCCTGCCTTGACCAACTGCAGATTCTGGCGCCACCAATCGCACAAGTCGCTCCTGATCAGTATCAGTTCCATCCCGAGATTGAGCGGGTGAGCGGAGACCTTTTTCGCGACGGCCACTATAAGCAGGCCGCGTTAGAAGCATACATACGAGTGATTGACGACGTGAGGCAACGGTCGGGGCTGGCGCTGGATGGCGACAACTTGATGAATCAGGCCTTCGGTTGCACAAACCGGACACCGGTCCTGAGGTTCAACAGCTTGTCCACAGACCCAGAGCGGGACGAGCAGAATGGCTTCATGTTCATTTTCAAGGGAATCGTTGGTCTCCGAAATTCAAAGGCCCATAGCAATCGTCTATTTAACGATCCACTGCGAGCCCACGAATACTTGGCGATGGCGAGCGTCCTGATGCGTCTGCTCGAGATTGCTCAAAAATGAAATTGGGTCTTTTGGGGGCCGGTGAGAAACGGGACATGTCGTGAAGCCATGTCTGATTGGCCGTGGTCATGAACCAACTCCTCTGCAAACGTGGTGTTATCTTCGAGGATTACGGGGAGTGCGAGCGATCATGAGCATTGCTACTCGCCAGGACGCGGCACACCATGAAAGCGGTCACGCTGCCGCCCTCGCCGTCCGTACGGGGATTCTCACGGAGCACCTGTTCGTTGGCTGTAAACCAGACGGTACAAATGCCGCTGGTATAAACGATGCTCCTCGGATTCCTATAACTGAAATGAGGAGCGGGGATTTGATCATATACAATTTTGCGGGCCACGCTGCGGAACATCTATTTAATCCGAATGCCAACCGCAATGGTGCCCTGCGTGATGACATCATCGCCGAGAAAGTCCTGCGTCTTACTGCTTTCCATCCCGACTTTTGGGCTGACATGCTTGATTTAGCTGAACAAGAAACCACGGAACTGGTACAGACCCACTGGAAGTGTATTCAAGAACTCGCTGCCGCCATCCTCGCTGTCCCGCCAAGAACAGCCACCATCCTTGGCGAAGACTATCACGTTCATAAATTGTGTGCCTCAAAGATCGCTGAAATCCTGCGCGACAATGGGATCCAAACGTCCAAACAGTTCGGAAGCGATTATACAGACGCGATATTCGAGAAACTCTTGGAGCGACATGTGACAAATACTCGCCTCAACGAAAGATCACCGATTGTAGCGACCGAATTTCGCAATTGGCGGCGGTTCTCAGAAATGAAAGTCCCGATCTTTGAAGTTCCGAACCATCAAATCTGGCTGGATTATTTCGGCACTGCGAGCGCGGAGGAGAAGTGAAAATGTCCAATGCCGGATGGTGGATGGGGCGAGGATCGCGGGATCGGGAACCACGCTGCAGTCCAATTTAATGTCGATCGCTCTCTTCTGATGCGCCCCACAGGCCAACGATTACATCGAAAAGACTCACATACCAAAGAGTTTCAGGACACGGTCTAGAATCAGGCCTATGATAGCTCCAACAATAGCCATGACTAACCCCGTCCGCCAAGCAACGCTCCAGATGCGACGCGTCAGTTCGTTGCGCTCGCGAAACTCTGTTACATCTTCGTTGATTCTGTGACGCTCGATTTGAGGGGAGTACTTGTTTTTGAACAGCCACCGTGCGTTCAATTCTTCCAAGCGATCGAAGCCATCTTTGTGGAGGAGATATGGACCTTTCGAGGTATAGGCATAAATCGGAAATGGAGGATTGTCGTGAAAGTGCTGTCGAACTCTCTTGATCAAACCTATGCCATCTGCTGCTTGGTCGGCTTTTAATTCAGTCGACAGGTTCTCGATTCTATTCGCCTCGCTCTCAACACGCTTTTCAACCTCCTCGCGTTGCTTAGAATCCGGATAGAAAAAGATGTCACAAAGGAGGGCATCCGGCGGGCTTTCTTGCTGAAAGGCAGCGAGGACTTGATCAGGCGTTTCGAATGTTTTTACGTCAAATTCGTTCGCGTGTCGGTCGACGAAGTTCTTTCGATTTACATCCCGGTCATCCACGAGCCAAACTCTTATCCGCTTCGCCATCTGTCAAAATCCCCTTCGGCTGAGAAGGCTCACCACCAAAGCATCTTAATGCTTACAGAGATCGAGAAGAAGCACAGAATCCAGACGAAAATTCGTGCGGACGCACCTTCGACCGTCACACTCAACACTTCAAACTCGATGGGGCGTGGAACGTAGCGGGGAACGAGGTTTTGGGCGAATCGTCGGCAACCCGGAAACTATCCAGAAACGGGGTTGTGGGAGGTGAAGCGTTGGGTTCTGGGCGGATAGTCGGGTACTCGGAAGCTGCCTGCTGCAGGCTCTTCAGCACTCGCGAGCAGCCACATGAACGAAGCGTCGTTGACCGCAGATTGATCCATCACGCCAAGGATGCGCGGAGGGACAGCAGATCCCTTCCCGCACCACCGTCCGGGACGCAAACACCGCGCACACCGGCCGGTAGATTAATCCGATCGGTTATATGAGAAAAGGAAATTACGGAGTGTTGGGGTGGGCGCAAACTGGCGTTGGGTGGATTTGTCTCGGACGGAAAAGACGCCGGCAGGATGCCGGCGCTACGCAAACCATCTCGGCCGATGCTCGGTGCTGGATGGGCGGCGACTTGCCAAGCAAGTTTGCCGGGCACAGCATGCTGTGCCCCTACGGAAGACATCAGTGGACCGCGCGGGTGGTGAGTGGCAGAGCGAAACCTAAATCTGGCAGCAACGTCCCGGACAGCTATTTTGATGCCACGGGCGAGCTAGCCCCTTCGGTCGGCTATCGTGAACTCGGGGCGAGGAGGCGGGCGGCGAGGGCTTTCTGTTCCTGGCAGAGGGCGGCCGGGAGACGATCGCCAAACTTTGCAAAGAATGCGCCCACAGCCTGTTCTTCTTCGGCCCAGTCGCCCGGGTCGACGCGGAGCAGTTCATCGATCGTGTCGTGCGAGATCGCGAGGTCATCGAGCGTGAGAGAGGACGGCGTAGGCACGTTGCCGATCGGAGTTTCCGCGGCGGCGGCGCGTCCTTCGATGCGGTCGAGCATCCACTTGAGCACACGGACGTTTTCGCCGTAGCCGGGCCAGAGGAATTTTCCGGCGGCATCGCGACGGAACCAGTTCACGTGGAAAATCTTTGGCGGCTTCTTCAGCTTCGGTCCCATCTCGAGCCAGTGTGCGAAATAATCGGCCATGTTGTAGCCGCAGAAGGGAAGCATGGCCATGGGGTCGCGGCGGGAGACGCCGACGGCGCCGGTGGCCGCGGCAGTAGTTTCGGAGGCCATCGTGGCGCCAACGAACACGCCGTGCTGCCAATTGTGCGATTCATAGACGAGCGGCGCGAGACGCGCACGGCGTCCTCCGAAAATCAGCGCGGAGATGGGCAGGCCCTCGGAATCCTCCCAGTGTTTCGAGAGCGACGCCGATTGAGAGGCGGGCACGGTGTAACGCGAGTTGGGATGCGCGGCGGCGCCGTTTTGCGCGGACCAAGGCGTGCCGTGCCAGTCGGTAAGGCCAGCGGGCGGCGCGCTGTCCATGCCCTCCCACCAAGGCTCGCGGGATTGGGTCAAGGCGACGTTGGTGAAAATCGTGTCGTGGCGCAGAGCAGCCATGACGTTGGGATTTGTCTTTCCGTTCGTGCCCGGTGCGACGCCGAAAAATCCAGCCTCGGGATTGATGGCGCGGAGCGTGCCGTCCGATGCGACGTGCATCCAGGCGATGTCGTCGCCGACGGTCCAGACGCGATAGCCTTGCGATTCGAGAGCGGAGACCATCATGGCGAGATTCGTCTTGCCGCAGGCGCTCGGGAATGCGGCCGCCATGTACGTGACTTTGCCCGAAGGATCTTCGAGGCCGAGGATGAGCATGTGCTCGGCCATCCAGCCTTGCTCGCGCGCCATCCAGCTCGCGATGCGCAGGGCGAAGCACTTCTTGCCGAGCAGCGCATTGCCGCCGTAGCCCGAGCCGATGCTCCAGATTAGTTTTTCTTCGGGGAAATGCAGGATGAAGCGGCGCTTCGGGTCGAGGTCGCCAAGCGAGTGCAGGCCGGGCACGAAATCGTCGGAGCTGCCGAGGCGCTCCAGCGCGGCCTTGCCCATGCGGGACATGATGCGCATGCTGGCGGCGACGTACGCGCTATCGGTGATCTCGACGCCGATCTTGCTGTATGGAGAACTCGCGGGACCCATGATGTAAGGCACCACATACATCGTGCGGCCCTTCATCGCGCCGTCGAAAAGCGGGCGGACCTTGTCCTTGGCTTCGCTCGGGGCCATCCAGTTGTTGGTGGGGCCGGCGTCTTCCTTTTTGCGGGTGCAGATGAAGGTGAGGCCTTCGGTGCGGGCGACGTCGTTAGGATTGCTGCGGTGCAGGTAACAGCTTGGATAGGTCTTCTGGTTCAATTCGAGGAATGTGCCGTCTTTCAGCATGACCTCGGTTAATCGATCGTTTTCAGCCTGCGAGCCGTCGCACCAGACAATCTTTGAGGGTTTCGTGAGGCGCGCTGATTCTTCTACCCAACTTTCGAGCGGCGTGGACACCGAACCTCCCCGGAGAATTTCGCGCGCCGAATTAATATTTTGCGTAGAAAGACGCGCTCTATAAAGCAAATAAAAACCAGCCTAAACAAAAATTGTAGGACACGCCGGGTGGAATTGCAAGGCGCGCGGAGCGGGGAAAAAAGCGGCGCAAGTGGCGGATGTTATACTTCGGGCGAAATGTATGCGCGAAAACTTTCGGCGGAAATGACGATCGGCGCGGAGCGCGGGCCGGTGCCGCTTGAATGGCTCGACAGTTTCTGCATGAGGAATTTCACGGGCTCGGCGGAATTCGATGACACGCTGCCGACGGGAGAAGGCCAACTAGAGGCGGGATTGAACGTCGATCCGGCGCGTCTGGCGGCGGCGATGAGCGAATGGTTTACGAAGCGCGGCAAAGGAAAGGGAGCCGCGGTAGTGGTGGAGATTCGCGAGCAGAAGCAAGCATCGCGGAAAGAGCCGGACGCTGCCCGCGTTTGATTGGGGCGTTGCAGCGTTCATCGCAGGAGCGCCCGGCTCTCTGTATGTTATTGACGCGGAGCGGCGAGGATGGTTAGCAGTTCGCGGGCGATAACTTATGGGAGCGGTCAGGAGCGGCGAGAGGTGTGCGTCCGGGAGCCTGGCGTGCCGAGGCTCGGGTGGCGTTCGAAGCTGCCGGCGAGAGCAGCTTTGATTTGAGGCAGCGCGGCGTACGCGGCAGCTTCTCCGGCGGCGACGAGCTGCGGCGTTTTCGCGAATTCATCCCACAAGACGTGGTGAACGTCTGGCTCGATGAGGATGTCGGTATCCTTGTGCCAGAGCTGCGCCGCCGCCGTCTGAATGATGGAAAACGAGCGGCTGATCACTTCGATCGTATTGCGCGGGGCCGATTTCAGGAGTCCCGGCTCGAGATGTACGCCGATGACAAGTTCGGCGCCCAGATCGCGCGCGGCTTCGGCGGGGACGGTTTCGGTGAGAAAGCCGTCGACGAGAATGCGCCCTCGGTATTCGACCGGCAGAAAAAGGCCCGGATAGGCGCAGGACGCGCGGAGCGCCGGAGCGATCTCTCCGTCGGTGAAGTGAACGGACTCTCCGGTAATCAGATCGGCGGCAACGATGCTGAGCGGAATCTTCATGTCGCTGAAATATTTCGCGGGCGTGAACTTGTGAAAAAACATTTCGAGGCGCTCGTTGTTGGCCATGCCCATGCGGGAAAGAGTCCAGCGGCCAAAATCGTGGAAGCTGGTTTGGCTGCCCTGCCTCTGCATGTCATTGAGAGATGTGCCGCTGGCGTATGTGGAGGCGATCAGTGCGCCGACGCTTGTGCCAGCGATGAAGTCGATCGGGATTTCGTGCTCTTCGAGTACGCGCAAAACACCGATGTGCGCGATGCCGCGCGCAAATCCGCCGCCGAGCGCGAGGCCGATTTTGGGCCGCTCGCCTTCGTCTGCGTACGCGAACGACCGCAGACCGTTCACAGCCTTATTCAGCCATTTTGATGCTGTTCCCATAGGCGCCTAGGTTGCCTAAACACAACTCTAGCAGAGTTCGATGACCGACTGGCGTTTCCGGTTGACCCGCGTTGGCGCTTTTGCAACCATGTGCCGTGCCGAAGGTTCTTCCGATGAGACATGCGATCGAAAAGGCAGCCGTGCTGGGAGCAGGGACGATGGGCGCGCGGATCGCGGCGCATCTGGCCAATGCGGGCATCTCCTGCTATCTGCTCGATATCGTTCCACCGGAACTGAATGCCGACGAAAAACGCAAAGGCCTGACGCTCGAAAATCCCGCGGTGAGGAACCGGATCGTGGTGGCCGGTCTGGAAGCCGCGAAAAAGTCCCGCCCGGCGGCTTTCTTTACGCCGGAAACCGCGCGGCTCATCACTCCCGGAAATTTTGAAGATAACCTTGCGTGGTGCGGCGAGGCCGATTGGATCATCGAGGCGGTTGCGGAGAATCTGGAAATCAAGCGCAAGCTTTTCGAGCGCATCGACGCGGTGCGCAAGCCGGGCACGATCGTCACGTCGAATACCTCGGGCCTGCCGATCCACACAGTCTCGGAAGGGCGCAGCGAGAGCTTCCAGCAGCACTTCGCGGGCGCGCACTTTTTCAATCCGCCGCGATACATGAAACTCGTCGAGCTGATTCCCGGTCCGAAGACGCTGCCCGATGTGCTCGCCGCGCTCGACGAGGTGTGCGACGTGACGCTCGGAAAGGGCGTTGTGGTCGCGAAGGACACGCCGAACTTCATCGCCAATCGCATCGGCACATTTTCGATTCTGCACGCGCTGCAGCAGATGCAGGCGCTCGGCATGAGCGTCGAGGACGTGGACGCGTGCACGGGGCCGGCCGTTGGCTGGCCGAACTCGGCGACGTTCCGCACGCTCGATATCGTAGGGCTCGACGTGATCGTCCACGTGATCCGCAACATTTATGAGACGGCGCCGGACGATGAGTCGCGCGAGTTGTATCGGGTGCCAGCGCTTATCGAGGAGATGATGAAGCGCGGATGGCTCGGGGAAAAGACCGGGAGCGGGTTTTACAAGCGCGTGAAAGGCGCGGGCGGCGAGTCGGAAATCCTGACGCTGGACTGGCAGAAGATGGAGTATCGCGCGCGGCAGAAGGCGAAGTTCGGCTCGATCGAAGCGGGCAAGAGCATCGAAAGCACGCGCGAGCGGCTGCCGATGCTAGTGGGTCCGGCGCTGGAGGGCGACGGCGGGGACAATGCGAGCCGGTTCCTCTGGGCGACGCTGGGCGAGACGTGCCTCTACGCCGCGCGGCGTATTCCCGAAATTGCGGGATCGATTTTGGATGTAGACCGCGCGATGCGCTGGGGATTCGGATGGGAGCTGGGGCCGTTCGAGATTTGGGACGCGATCGGCGTCGAGCGGATGGCGAAGGCGCTGGAGCGGCGCGGCAAGCAGATGCCGCCGCTCGTGGCGAAAGTGCTGGCCTCGCCGAAGAAGTCGTTCTACGAATCCGAGAAGGGTCGCGCGAAGTATTTCGATTTCGCGGCAGGCGCGCTCGCGCCGCTCGAAGAGCCCGCGGGCATCATCGTGCTGAAATCGCTTAAGGACCGTACGGCGGTGGTGCAGGAGAACTCCGGAGCGAGCCTGATCGATCTGGGCGACGGTGTGCTGTGCTGCGAATTTCACGCGAAGATGAATGCGATCGGCGGAGACATCTTCGCGATGCTGCAAGCGGGCGTCGCGCGGCTCGACACGGAATTCGAGGCTATGGTGATCGGCAACCAAGCGCCGAATTTTTCCGCGGGCGCGAACCTGATGCTGCTGCTGATGACGGCGCAAGAGGGCGAGTGGGACGAGATCCACCTTGCGGTGCGGCAATTCCAGCGCATGGACATGGCGATCAAGTACGCGCCGCGGCCGGTGGTATCGGCGCCGCAGGGGATGGCGCTCGGCGGCGGATGCGAGATCAATCTGCACGCCGCAAGGATTCACGCGGCCGCGGAGGCTTATATCGGGCTAGTTGAAGTCGGGGTGGGCCTGATTCCGGGTGGCGGCGGCACGAAGGAGATGCTGATCCGCGCAAACGAACACGCGCCGAGCGGAGACAGCCTCGATTTGATGCACGCGTTGCGGCCGGTTTTCGAGAACATTGCGACGGCGAAGGTTTCGACGAGCGCCGAGGAGGCGCGGTCGCTGGGCTATCTGCGCGCGTCGGATCTGATCGCCATGAACCGCGACCGACAGATTGCGGACGCAAAAGAAACGGCGCTGGCGATGGTTCGCGCCGGATATCATCCGCCGGCTCCGGCGGAAATTCGCGTGCTCGGCGAGGATTTCCTCGCGGCGGCGAAGCTGGCGATTCACATGATGATTCGCGGGGAGTACGCGACCGAGTACGATGGCGTGGTCGCGCGAAAGCTGGCGTATATTTTGGCGGGTGGCGGAATCACCGCGCCGCAGAACGTCCCCGAGCAGTATATTCTCGATCTCGAGCGTGAAGCGTTCGTCAGCCTGTGCGGCGAGCGCAAAACGCAAGAGCGCATCGCGCACACCCTCAAGACGGGAAAGCCCCTCCGGAACTAAGATTCCTCACCGATTTGCCGAAATGTTCATTGGGGGTACGAAGGTACTATTGCCGCAGCTTCGCTTCCGCGCCGAAAATCGAAAATACCACGGGAAAAGCAGGGTTTATCGAGGTTTATCAAGGGGGACGGCGTGAAACCGTTCGTACTACGATGACGCTACTCAAAGACACATTAGAAGCGACGAATTCCAGCAGCGAAACCGCGGCTGCGCCGAATGCGAACCCGCCGAAGCGGGACCAGGGACAACTGCGCTCGGATGCCGTGTCCCTCGACGTGCCGGTTAAGGTGCATGGATCGCGCGTGACTGAAGTCGTCCTTGGCACCACGCCGCACACGGAACCATTCGAAGAGCAGACGTCGACGATGATCGTGTTTCCGCAGGGCGGCGTGCTGCGGATGGCCATGGCCGTGACGGTCGGGCAGATGATGGTGATCACCAACCTGAAATCGGGGCATGACGCGATCTGTCGCGTGATGAAGGTCCGCGCGTTCGCGGCGGGCCAAAGCTACGTCGAGATCGAATTCACGCACCGGCAGCCGGGCTACTGGGGCGTGTATTTTCCGGCAGATGCGTCCGAACAGGCCGCGCCGGCAGTTTCAGCGGCTCCTCCACCTGCGCCGGTAGTCGTGCCCGTGGCCGTTGAGGTCAAGGTAGAAAAGACCGACGAGAAGCCCGCGGCGGATATTTCGTGGGCACCTGCATCCGCAATGCGCGCGCCTGCCCCTGCTGCGAAGTCGCCGGCGGTGCCGGTGGCCGCTCCTCCGCAACGCGCCGCGCAGCCGAGCCAACTGGAATCGAAGTTTACACAGATCGGCTCGCAGGAAGAGGTGCAGCCCGCGGCATCTGCGACCTCAGCGTTGAAGCGGAGTCCGCTGATCGATGGCGATTACAAGAGCGGCACGACGGATGCAGCAAAGCAGATGCCGGCGATCGATTTCCCGGCGGCCTCGCCCGCTGCTCCTTTACCGGCCATGTCGATGGCAGAGCTGCAAGGGGACACGCTCGCGGTACCGTCGAGTTCGAGCGCGAGTACGCCGACCGCCAGTTCAGAGGAATCGCCTGTTGATTCGGAGGGTTCAGCTGCGCCGAGCGCAGCGCCCACATTTGGGCGGTTTGCGGCATCGGCCAGCCTCGGCGGAGCTCATAGCACGTCGCGAGAACCGTTCGGCGCCGGTCTGGGATCGGGTGCGCTGGGGATATCGGCGCACAGCGCGGAAGTGCGCCAGGGCAAGGGCAGCAATTGGGCGCTGATCGTTGGCGCGGTGGCCGCGCTGGTGGTCGTCGGCGGCGGCGCTGCGTATCATTTCCACGCGCTGCCTTTCGGCAGCTTAGCGTCGAAGCCCGCATCCTCCTCGGTAACTCCGGGTGCGCCGCCCGTGGCGACAAGCGCGGAGCAGAATCCCGTTTCCAATCCGCCGAATGCAGCGGCGAGTCCGGCTGCACAATCGAATTCTGTAAACCCGCCGGTGGTCGCGAGTGCGCCTGCGGTTACGGTGCAGGCGACTTCGGCAACGAACGCGAGGTCGAGCAAGTCTGAAGTGCAGGTTGCTGCTACGCCCGCGAAATCTCCCGCGAAAGTTCCGGATATGTTTGGCGCGCTGAACGCGCACCCGGTTTCCGCGCAGCGAGCGGGAAGTCCCGGAGAGGCGGAGAGTGCGCCCTCACTTGATGCCGGTTCAGTTTCAGGCGACAGCGGCGCGCTGCCTGAAATGGCCGCGCCGACGGTTGCTGCGCCGACGGCACCACAGGCCGCGCCTACGGGGCCGGTCCGCGTCGGCGGCGAGATCAAGCCGCCACGGCTGATCTCCTCGGTTTTGCCTGTGTACCCGAACACTGCGCGCGAAGCGGGCGTGCAAGGCGATGTCGTGGTGGACACGTCGATCAACGAGAGCGGCAAGGTCACCACGATGAAAGTCGTTTCCGGACCGCCCATGCTGCGACAGGCGGCTCTCGATGCACTGCGGCAGTGGAAATATGAACCGTCGAGATTGAACGGCCAGCCGATACCGGTGCAGATGACGGTGACGATCCGTTTCCATCGCGACTAGAACGACATTTTTTTCGCATTTCTCAGCCTGATTCCTGAGCCCGCATCAGCCGGGCGTCCGCGCGGTTGCTTTTTTCCCTGCACTGGCATCCAATGGAGCAGCTTGTGGCGCCGGAGTGCGTCACATCGTCCGAGGTGAGCCATGCGAGAAGCTGTGATTGTGAGTTCGGTGCGGACAGCGGTCGGCAAGGCGCCGAAGGGAACGCTGCGCTCGGCAAGGCCGGATGATCTGGCAGCGCATGTAATTAAGGAAGCCGTGGCGCGCGCGAAGGGGCTCGATCCCGCGGA
The DNA here is from genome assembly GCA_963715685.1 of uncultured Acidobacteriota bacterium. GTDB lineage: Bacteria > Acidobacteriota > Terriglobia > Acidiferrales > UBA7541 > Palsa-295. The sequence continues at coordinate 1,893,379 of OY970264.1, forward strand.
GATCGAGGACGTCATCATCGGCTGCGCCACGCCGGAGGCGGAGCAGGGAATGAACGTGGCGCGAATTGCGTCGCTGCGCGCGGGCCTACCGGTGAGCGTCGCGGCGATGACGATCAATCGCTTTTGCTCGTCGGGGTTGCAATCCATCGCGATCGCCGCCGAGAGGATTATGGCCGGGCAAGGCGATGTAGCCGTGGCCGGTGGCGCCGAGTCGATGAGCATGCTGCCGATGGGCGGCCACAAGATCTCGCCCAACCCTTGGCTGATGGACCATTACCCGGACACGTACCTGAACATGGGCCTGACGGCGGAGAATTTGGCGAAGAAATACGGCATCACGCGCGAGCAGGCGGACGAATTTTCGTTCGCGAGCCATCGGAAGGCGCTGGCCGCAATTTCGGCGGGGAAGTTCAAGGACGAAATCGCGCCCATCGAATTGAAGTACACCGCGCTCGAAAACGGCGCGAATGGCTCGGCGAACGGCGCGAAGCCGAAAACGCGCACGATCGTGTTCGATACGGACGAAGGCCCGCGGGCCGACACGTCGCTCGAGGTGCTCGGGAAGTTGAAGCCGGCGTTTCACGCGCGCGGCGTCGTCACGGCAGGGAACAGCTCGCAGATGAGCGATGCCGCGGCGGCCGCCGTGCTGATGAGCGCCGAGCGTGCGCGAGCGCTTGGATTGAAGCCCATGGCGCGATTCGTGTCGTTCGCGACGGCGGGATGCCCGCCCGAGGAAATGGGCATTGGCCCGGTGTTCGCGATTCCGAAGGCGCTGAAGATTGCGGGGCTGAGGCTCGATCAGATCGAGGTGATCGAACTGAATGAGGCTTTTGCGGCGCAGGCTCTTTCGGTGATCAAGCTGGCGGGGCTCGATCCGGCGCGGATTAATTTGAATGGCGGCGCGGTTGCCCTAGGACATCCGCTGGGTTGCACGGGCGCAAAGCTGACGGCCACGATTTTGCGCGAGATGGAGCGGCGCAATGCGCGTTACGGCATGGTGACGATGTGCATCGGCGGCGGCATGGGAGCCGCGGGGATTTTCGAGCGAGCGGCGTAGGTTGTGAGGCACGCTCGCGTGGCGTGCGGCGCGCGGAGTGCCGGGAACGCGGTAAGATGTGAGGCAGTTGAGGCGATGGAGGGAGCAACATGGCGACTACAACCGTTTCGCAGGCATTGAATCGCGGCGGGGCGTTTCTCGTTTCGTCGACGGGCGCCGAGGATGTATTCACTCCCGCGGACGTGACGGACGATCAGCGGCTAATCGGGCAGACCGCGGCGGAGTTCGTCGCGAAGGAAGTCGTGCCTCTGATTCCGGAACTCGAAAATCACAAGGCGGGCTTGATGGCCCAGACGCTGAAGAAGGCCGGCGAGATTGGCCTATTGGGCGGCGGCATACCGGAGGCGTACGGCGGATCGGGGCTCGACAAAATTTCGATGACGGTGCTGACCGAAAATATCAGCGTCTATGCGTCGTTTGCGGTCGCGCTGGGCGGCACGTCCGGAATCGGAACGATTCCGATCGTCTATTTCGGCAGCGAAGAGCAGAAGAAAAAATATCTGCCGAAGATCGCGAGCGGGGAACTGCTCTCGTCTTATTGCCTGTCGGAGCCGCAAGCGGGTTCCGATTCCCTTGCGGCGCGGACGCGCGCAGTGCTCTCGCCCGACGGAAAGAACTGGCTCTTGAGCGGGCAGAAGATGTGGATCACCAACGGCGGGTTCGCGGATGTATATATCGTGTTCGCGAAAGTGGATGGGGATAAATTCTCGGCATTCATCGTCGAGCGCGGCACGCCCGGTTTTACGGTGGGCGCCGAGGAAAATAAGATGGGCATCCACGGCAGCTCGACGGTGGCGCTGTTCTTTGAAAATGCGCCGGTACCGAAAGAAAACCTGCTGCACGAAATCGGGCGCGGCCACATCGTCGCGTTCAACACGCTCAACGCGGGGCGCTACACGCTCGGCGTTTCCTGCCTCGGCGGATCGAAGAAGACGCTCGAAGAGGCGTCGAAATATTCGAAAGAGCGGACTGCGTTTGGGAAAACGCTAAGCGAATTTGGCCTGATCAAGGCGAAGCTGGGCGAGATGGCGATTCGCATCTATGCGCTCGAATCGATGATCTATCGCACGGCGGGGACGATTGAGGCTGCAGTCGGCACGTCGGGCGCGGACAAAGTGAAGCAGGCCATGCAGGTGCTCGAGGAATACGCCATCGAAAGCTCGATCAGCAAGGTCGTGGGTAGCGAAACGCTCGATTACTGCGTCGACGAGGGTTTGCAAATTCTCGGCGGGTACGGATTTCACGAAGATTATCCGATGGCGCGCGCCTACCGCGACAGCCGTATCAACCGCATCTTTGAAGGCACGAACGAAATCAACCGCATGCTCATCATTCAGATGCTGCTGAAGCGCGCGATGGGAGGCGTGCTACCGCTGATTCCGGCAGCGAAGAAACTCGCTGATGAACTGCTTGCGGGGCCGTCGTTCGAGGAATCTCCGGGAGGCGCGTTTGCCGAGGAAGAGCGGTCGCTCGCGCAGACGAAGAAGGTTTTCCTGCTCGCGGCGGGAACGGCAGTGGAGAAATTCCTCGACAAGATCGCGGACCGCCAGGAAATCGTCGCGTCACTTTCAAATATCGTGATGGACGTGTACGCGATCGAATCGTCGCTGCGTCGCGCGCAAAAGGCCGCGGCGCGCGGCGGGCAGGCGGCCGGTTTGATGGCGGAGGCGACCCGCGCGTTCACGTACGACGCGATGGACCGCATCGAGAAAGAAGCGCGTACCGCGCTGGCAGCGACTTCCGATGGCGACACTCTCGTTACGCAACTCGCGGCGTTGCGCCGGCTCGCGAAGCACGCACCTGTCGATGTGATTGCGATTCGGCGGCGCGTGGCGGACGCGGTGCTCGCGCAGAATCGGTATCCTTTCGAAAGCCGCTAGGCGTTCACGCGCCTCGCGGCGCGAAACAATATCGAATTGCGATCTTCGCCTTGACATAAACTGGCGCCGCAAAGCGTCAGCAAATGATGCACTTTCCGACGTTCATCCTTCCTTAAAAGCGGAAACTCCTTTCCATTTTGGAACTTCGCAATCTTGTATTCGTTGAACTTTCAATCACTTAGCGACGGTCTCTTTGGCCGGACCCGTGCATCTAAATGGGCGTGAGGTCAAGCGAGGTTCGATGAACACTGTTTTGGGCCAACTAAAGGAAGTTGTGAATTCGATTTCGCCGAAAGCACGCAAGCGCATTCTCTGGACGCTGGCGGTTCTTTTCATATTGCAACTCTACTTCGTGCGCGAGTTGATTGCGGCAGAGATACTTTTCGGGCTGATGTTCGTGGCGTTGTCGGTGCTGGCGGGAATCTGCTATCTCGTGGGCACGATCGGCGAGCGGGGACTCGATTGGGCGGAAGTGGGAGTTCGCGTCGTGGCGAGCACCGCGCGGCGCAGCTACAGCGCTCTCGACGCGATCAGTAAAAAATCATTCCGCCATCCACATTCAGAGTCTGCCCAGTAATCGCGGAAGACTGACCGGAAACTAAGAACAGGGCCGCGGACGCGATTTCGTCCGCCGTCTGCGGCCTACCCTGCAACGTTCCTTCGATCATCCGTCTCAATACTTCGTCTCCCTGCGAACCGAAATGGGCGGCGAACTGGACCGTGAGGTCCTTCGACATTTTGGTTTCGGTCACGGGGCCGGGGCAGATGGCGTTGACGCGCACGCCTTTGCGCGCAGCTTCGGCGGCGAGGGTGCGCGTAAGCCCGTCGAGGCCCGCCTTCGATGCTGCGTACGTGCTATTGAGCGGGTAGGCGGCTTTGGCACCGACGGTCGAGATGTTCACGATGGCGCCCGATCCGCGCTGATACATCTCGGGCAGCACGAGGCCAGCGAGAAGAAACGGAGCGCGCAGATTCACGGCCAGCACTTCGTCCCATTCGCGCGCGCTGATTTGTTCCACGGGCCGCACCGGCCCAAAGACTCCTGCGTTGTTGACGAGGATGTGAATCGAGCCGAAGGCGGCGCGCGCCTCGCTGACGATTTTCCGGCAGTCGGCTTCGCGACCAATGTCCGCCGCGACTGCCGCGGCCTTGCCACCGGCGCTTTGAATTTCCGCCACGACTTCTTTTAGTTCGCCCTCGCTCCGCGCGGCGACGACTACACCTGCGCCCTCCGATGCAAACCTGCGCGCGATCGCGCGGCCGATTCCGCGCCCTCCGCCCGTCACGATCGCGACCTGTCCCTTGAGCAGCATGGCTTCTCCGTGAAATGAGTTTCAGAGAATAGCATCGCTCGGCGGAAATCGCCGCATCGGTTCGTTATTTGCGCTTTCACCTCAGGCCCGTGATAGGATGCGGCACGCCGCTAACCTCAGAGGTGAATCAACGATGGCGAAAAACGTGGAATTGCTGGGTTCGTACTGGACGCTTGCGGGGGCCGCGGAACCGCACACCGACAGAGAATATAGCCCGTTTGATTTCAAGGATCGCGTACTGGCTGCGGCTCGCGCCGGGTTCAAGGGCATCGGGATCTGGCATGCGGACCTCGCGCATGCTCTCCAGCAATACAGCCTTAAGGAAATGAAGAAGATTCTGGACGGCAACGGCATCAAGCACATCGAGCTCGAATTCCTGATGGACTGGTTCATGGAGGGCGAGAAGAAGCAGCAATCCGACGTGGCGAAGAAGTTTCTGCTCGATGCGGCCGAGGCGCTGGGAGCGCGGCACGTGAAAGTCGGCGAGTTCGAGCGCAGCAATTGTCCGATGCCGCGCATGACGGAGGCCTTCGCGGCGCTTTGCAAGGACGCGGCTGAGCGCGGCACACGCATCGTATATGAAATGATGCCGTTCTCGACGATCGATTCAGTCGAAAAGGCGGTCGAACTCGTCAGCGGCGCGGGCGCGAAGAACGGCGGAATCTGCTTTGACCTCTGGCACATCTCGAAGCTCAGGATTCCGCACGAAAAGGTCGCGAGTGTGCCGCTGAAATACCTGCTCGCGGTCGAGATTAATGACGGAACGTGGGAGTGTCCCTGGAGCCTGCACGAGGACACGATCAATCACCGTCTGTTTTGCGGCGACGGCGAATACGACGTGAAGGGATTCGTCAGCCAGATATTGAAGGCGGGCTACGATGGGCCGTGGGGAATTGAAGTGCTGAACGCGGAGTGGAGGAAGAAATCGCTCAACGAGCTCGTGACAAAGGCATTCAATTCGACGAGCGCTCAATTTCCGAAGTAGGATTTGCCACAGAGACGCAGATGCACGGAGAAAAGGCCTGGGCAGGGAAACCAACTGCAAAGGCGCACACCGCAGAAGCGCGGGGAACTGCAGAGACAGAAAATGCAAATGAGCGTTCGTCGCGGGTCGCAAGCCGGCCCGCGCTTGGGATGCTAGCGAATCGCCTGCGCGCTAGACGGTGGCGGCTTGCACGGCTAACACGGATTTCACCGCGTCCACAATCTTCGCCTCGCTCGGCAGCACGAAGCTCTCCATCGGCTCGCTGTACGGCACGGATGTGTCGAGCGCCGTCACGAGTTTGACTGGCGCCTTGAGATACTTGAATCCCTGATCGGCGATTTCGCCGGCGATCACGATCGCTGCGGACGCGTGGCGCGGCGCCTGATCGACGAGCACGAGCCGGCCCGTCTTCTTCACTGAGTCCACGATGGTTTTGGTGTCGAGCGGCGAAACCGTTCGCGGGTCGATCACTTCCGCGCTGATGCCTTCCTTGGCTAGCATTTCAGCGGCGGCCAGAGATTTCTTCACCATCCACGCCGTGGCGACGATGGTTACGTCTTTACCGGCGCGCTTGACGTCCGCGACGCCGAACGGAACAAGGTAATCGCCGTCGGGCACAGGGCTTTTGTCCAGCATCAGCATGTAGTGGTGCAAATAGACGACAGGGTTATCGTCTCGAATTGCCGACTTCATCAGCCCATACGCGTCCGCCGCGTTCGAGGGAACCGCGACCTTGAGGCCTGGGACGCCCATCATCGCGCCGTAAATACAGTTCGAATGTTGCCCGGCCCATCCGGCCGCGAATCCGAATCCCGCCTTGAAGACGACCGGAACCTTCACTTGCCCGCCTGACATGTAGCGTAGCCGCGGCGCCTCGTTGATTACTTCGTCGAAGGCGACCAGCATGAATTCGGCCATGTACAGCTCGACGATCGGCCGCAGGCCGGACATCGCCGCGCCGATCGCGATTCCGAGTTCGGCCGTTTCCGAGATCGGAGTGATCCGCACGCGGTCCTTGCCGAATTTCCGGGCGAAGGGATCGCGGTCGGTCATCGCCATATTCTGGCCGTAGAAGACCACGTTAGGGTCGCGCTGCATCTCTTCCATGATCGCGACGGCGATCGCCTCAGCGAACATCATTTCGCGCGGCATGCTGCCTCCTTGTTTCCTTGCGGGCCATTAAGCCCAAACATACTTCAACGCATCTTCGGGCGCGGGCAACGGACTTGCCAGCGCGAACTTCACGACTTCTTCCATTTCGTTGCGGACACCTTCTTCGATGCGCTTAGCATCGGCATCTGTCAGGGTGCCATTGCCGATCAGGTACGCGCGGAACTTCAAAATGCCATCATTCTTCTTGGCCGCTTCGAATTCGGCCTTGTTGCCGTAGACCTCGATGGCTTCGTGTTCCTGGAACTGCGTCGGAACCGGCGGCACGGTGATGGCGTTGCCATGCGGGCTGAGGCGATAGAATTTCGATTCGATGAGCGACGGCCCTTCACCAGCGCGCGCCCGCGCGACCGCTTTGCCAACCACTTCGTAGACTTTGAGCACGTCGGTGCCATCGACCGTCACGCCCGGAATGCTATAGGCCTTCGCTTTTTGCGAGAGCGGGTCGCCGGCGGCTGCGTTGGCATCTTCGAGACCGACTCGCGTGTATGCCTGATACCCATTGTTTTCGAGGATGAAAACCACCGGAAGTTTCCAGACGGCCGCGAGGTTCAGAGTTTCGTGGAACGCGCCCTGTTTCGATGAGCCATCACCGAAAAAGGAATAGACGACCTGTCCGGTCTTCTTCACTTGCGCGGCGTACGCAACGCCTGCGGCATGGGCGATGCCCTGGCCGATGATTCCGGAAGCCGTTGGAAAGTGGTGCGCCGGATCGGCAAGGTGCATCGAGCCGCCGAAACCCTGGCACACACCGCCCTTGCGCTGGTAGATTTCGGCCATCAAGGCTCCCGCGGGCGTGCCGAGCACGAGCGGGTAGCCGTGGCAACGGTAACTCGGCATCACGGGGTCGTTCTCCTGGCGCGTCGCGAGGCACCCGACGATGCTGGCTTCCGCGCCGTCGCCCAGATGCGCGTGGCCGCGAATCACACCGGGATGTTCGACGAAGGTGCGCTTGACGCGCTCCTCGAACTCCCGAATGCGCAGCATCTGCGTGTACATCCAGATCAGCCGGTCATTGCCGAGTCCATTTTGCGCTGCCATTGCGGATTCCTCCGGGGCTTATCTAACGCGCCTGCGAATTTCTAGGATGTGGGTATAGCGTCTCCCGGCTTGCCGATGTAGCCGAGCAGGCCGCCGACCTCGACCTCCGCCGGTTCGCGGGCCATGATCTTCAAAAGTACGCCTTCGACGGGCGCGTCGAGTTCGTAGCTGACCTTTTCCGTTTCCAGTTCAACGACCGGCTCGCCCTGTTTGAGCGCATCGCCCTCATTCTTGAGCCATTTGACGATGTTGACCTTGGTCGTGTTCATCCCGCCTGTCTTGGGCACCACAAGATTCGTTAGTATGGCAAATCCCTTCCTTAGATCTGGAGTTAGACCCGAGAGGGCCGGCGACGATTCAATGATGTTCCCGTAATAGTACTGCGACAATGTTTTGCGGGTTCGAGATCGCCTGTTGCCGTCGCACTCACGGCCACGCTTTATTAACGCAATCCCAATTGGAAGTCAACTCAGTCAGAGACTAGTGCCGGGTCAATTGCAGGGAATCTGATAGATCGGGAATTATGCGGGGGGAAGGAAATGCTTTTGGCCCACGCTGAGTTGCTCGACAAGAAAGGAGCCGGCAGGATGCCGGCGCTACGAAACCCAAAGAGAAGAGCCGGCAGGGTGCGTTCCGGCTGCGGTCGGGACTGGCCGGCGCTACGAGAAACCGGGCCGCTTGCTGCGGGAGGTGTCAACAGAGCCGGGCTATCTCTGGAATTCGACCGTGAGCTCCATGTGTGTTGCGGTTGGCTTCCCGTCTGACTGCGCGGGCTCAAAAATCCATAGCTCGATTGCTCTTTCCGCCGCGTGCCGTAGCACGCGCGGACCAGACAGCAGTTTTGTTTCCGTCACATTCCCCTTTTCATCGATCACAGCGTCGAGTTTCACGACGCCGTCCACGTCGAGGTCTTTTGCCCACGGAGGGAAAGCTGGCTGAGTTTGCGAGACAATCTTCGCGGGGATGGTTTCCTGGGCAATCAGCTGATTTGGTCTTCGATGCTTTCCTTGCCCCAACGCTGCCGCGTCGGCGTTAAGCACGGCCCTGCCGGTTCCCGCCTTCGGCGCGGCCGACGCGGCAGAATCTTCAACGGTCTTGCCGCGCGGCGCGACTCGGAGGGCTGCTGCTGTCCCGGCCGAATTCATTGCAGTTTTGACAGGGGGCTCTTGCGCTACGGTCGGGTGCTCACTCTTCGATGCCGACGGAGCGGGCGCGGTGGCCGGTCCTCCCGCGGCAACAGCCGAAGCCGGCACTTGCGATGGCGGCGCACCGGCGGGAAGCGCATGTTGCGCTGATTGAGTGGAGGCTGCGAACGGTCGATCGTCTTCGTGAATAAATGTGCCGCGCACGGTGTGCCATATGAAACCGATCGCCGCCGCGATCAGGACGGACGCGACGATTCCCACGGCAACCGCGTTCTTGCCCGTGGTCAGTTGGCGCATCGCGTGCAGCCGAAACGCCAGAATCGAAAATGTTTTTGCCTTGCCTGCGATGACCGAGGTTGTCTCGCTCTGGTTCGCCGCATCCTCGGATGCCGGCGCTTGCTCGACCTGTTTCGATTCTCTTGCGGCGGTTGCCCGTTTGGCTGCGCGTTTGGCTTCTTTTGCCAACAGCGCGGCAAGCTGCTCCTCGTCTTTCGCGTCGTTGGGTTCCACGGCCTCCGGCGGCTCGGGTGATGCCTCTGTCGTCTCAGGCAAATGCGAGGAGGGTAGCGGCGTTGGAGTTTCCGGAGGGGGCGCTGGAGCTTCCTCGTAGTTTGGTGCAAGGTCTTCCCTGATGGATGCAGCCACCGGGCTTTTCCCTGCCGCCTCATTCATTTCTTGAATTTCGGATGTTTGCGCGGCGGCTGCGGGCTTTTCTGCGGGCGTGGCCCAAAATTCCGGATCGTGAACGGTGAATTCCAGATCCGTGTAGCCCGTCTGACCTTCCGGCGGCGACTCCAGCACTCGGCACAGGATTTCGCGTCCGGACTGCTCGTTGCGGAGAAAAACGGATTGCCCTGCCAAGACCCTGGCCTTCAGATTTAGCACGGCGCCGTTGTCGAATGTGAGCGTGGTCTTCGTGGTCTCAGTAAACAGTTCGCGCTGCTCGGTCCCCTCGACGATCTTAGATCCTTGAATCGTGACCGGGACTTCGAGCGCGTTCGCTTGCGCAATTCGCGCAGCATCAGGCATTGCTTTTTGTCTCGTGCGAGGAAATTTGTGACATTGCAGTTCTGCCCCCGGCTTGGAGCGCGGCTTTCGGCTCGGTGCACACGCCGCTCCACGCCCCGCGGCCCTGCGTCAGGTCCGCTACGATGCACTATCCTGCGGCTTAGGAACGTCCGCCGCAATAGTCTGGAGGTACCAGTTTTCTTGATTGTTAACACGAAGCACCCCAAATAAACGCCATACGTTATTTTATTTGGGATACTCCGCTGAGGTCTCCTGGCAGGATCGCACCCGGCCCCAACTGATGTGGCCCGCGGCTTTGGGCCGATGGCCTGGCCGGGTGCGACTGGGTCCCTTGCCTTTAAGCGCGGTTGTGCGTGATCTCGTGTGACGTGATCTCGTACTTGAAGGCGTCTGCATCGAGGCTGTCGAGCCGGCCGCTGGCAGTTTCCGCCTGTGGGTACATCAAGAAGCCTACCGGTTTCCCGTCCGACCCAGGGAGCGGCACATCGTGGGCGAAGTTGAACGCCATCCAGTTCATCTCCCAAGATCCGAAGAGCCGCGCCCGCGCCCTTTTTACCATGTCGTCGTCCAGCGGGCGATTCCCCGGAGGCTCCTCGAGAACGACCTTCCGGACGTCGGCGGGATCGACAGGAAGCCAACCATGGTCGCTGAGGTACACCTCGGCGCGGCAGTGCTGTGATTTCGTCACTTTCTCCGACGATGCGCCGAGACTCTTGTACCCGAGTTCCGACTTGGCGACGCGGATGCCATACGCATCACGCGCCGGCAGGCCCGCCGCGCGCGCCAGTCCGACGTACAGCGCATTCAAATCGGCGCACTTGCCACCCAGGTCTTTGGTCTCCAGCATGAAGCGGATGTCGCCGACGCCGCAGCCGCGCGTTTTGGGATCCCGAAAGGTATTCTCGACGATCCACTCATAGATCGCCCGCGCCTTGTCAACATCTGTGGTCGCGCCCTTCGTGATGTCGGTCGCTGTCGATTTCACGATGCCGTCGGTCGGCAGGAGGTTCGTTGACCGCGTGAAATACTCCAACTCGGCGCGGTTCGCTTTTGGCCCCTTGCCGGGAGCGGAAAGATCGACCGCGTAGTTTCTTGTCGTGACCCGGCTCGTGACGGTCAAGACCGGTTTCACGTCAGCTGGAAATTTTGCGGAGATGATTTCGAGACCGTCGGCCTTGCTCTGGACCGTCTGCACCGATCCGCCCTCAGCATGGAACTTATTTGAGAGCGTCCTTTGGAAGGGCGTCTTCACGGTGAGCGCCCCTGGAACCCAAATACGAGTCGGCCCCGAGGGCTTCAGAACCTCGACGTGCGTTGTCACTTCGAAGGTGCGCCAACCGCTGGGCGCTGTGCCCTCGGCAAACACGCGCCTTGCTCCCGGCAAGGCCAAGCTTGCAGATAAAGCGCCCATAGATTGCAAGAAATCTCGACGATTCATGGCGATTCCCCCTTTTTTTCGACACACGCTCTAGACTTGCTCCCCAAAAACGCGGGTAGTTTACACCAGACTTTTGATCGCGGCCACAGCGCCTGAGCGAGAACAGCCTAGCGAATTGCTACGCCCACTTGTCGATCGAAACGCTGACTGTATAGCTCAGACTTCCGCCCTGAAAGAACGCGTTCGTTTGTCCTCCCACGACGACCACGTTGATGTCGTCGCGGTGCGGCCATCGCGGAATCACGGCATCGTCCGGCATCGCGTACCACGTCTTGTACGGCTCGAGCCCCTTGAGCGCACGCGGGTAATCGAAGCCGTACGCGAAGTCGCGGCTCTTATAATCTTTCACGGACTGCGTCGTGTTTTTGTAGAGCCAATCGATCAATTTGTCCTTTGTGTCGTAGCCGCGCTCCTTCAGGTTCGCAGCGATTAGAGGATCAGCGACCACCAGCCCTCCGAAGAAGCCGGTAAACACGCTGAAAAGATCGCTGAACTGTTCTTCGTATTTCGGCGTGTCCGTGCTCGTTCCCCTGGCGCCTTGCCCGGGCACGATGCCGAGCCCCCGGAACAGGCTGACGACGTTTTCCTGCGCCTTGAAGCCCTTCTGCACGTGCAACGGAGCCCAAGGGCTCGCCGCTTCGTTTTCTGCCATGATCAGATTGTTGTAATTGAGATTGTTTCCCTGCGATCCCATGTACGTGTCGCCCGGAATTCCACCGTTCGCAAGGTTCCTCGAGACGAGCGTCCATGCGCGCCCGATCGCGGCGTTCGGTTGGGCGAACGGTCCAAGCGCGCCGATGCCATAATTCATTTGCAGTTTGTCACGGATCGGCCCGTTGATTACCGCCGCGTACGCGAACGAATTCGTCGAGCTCATCAGGGACGGCGTGCCCGACGACGCAATCGCCAGAATGACCGGAAAATATTCCGGCTTGCATCCTGCCATCACGGCGTTGATCGCCACTTGCCTCACCGTGTAGGACCACGGCGGGTAAGCGCCCCCCGCCATCGCGCCGACCAGTTCGTCCGGCTGGTGGCTGGTGCCTTTTAGCATCTCGGCGACTTCCTCTTCGGTCGGGATGATGACTGGCAGAAAATCGGTCATGCCGTTGTCGTGATAAAACTGCTGCAGATTTTTCGGTGTGTCCGGCGCGTATTTTTCCGGACCTACGGAAACGCGCACGATTCCCGTCTTCTTCTCATCATCGGAAAGCGGCACGGTCAGCGCGTCGACGATCTCCTTCATCATTGGCTTGCCGCTGATCGGATCGTTGCCCTCAATATACGCGCGCAGTTGTTCGGGAGTCTTCGCAGCGACGGGATGTGGCGTGAACGTGATGCGCAGATGCGGCATGCCGCGCTTCGCCACGTTCAGGATCGCGAGTTCCTTGAACGCCCGCGTTACCATGGGTGTGGTCGGCACGCCCATCTTTTCAACCGTTATGCAGTGACCGACGGTCGCTGGGGTGCACGTGCTTCAATGCCCGATGGCCATGATCGCGGCATTGCCCTTTTCCTTGATCTCTTTCCACAGCGCCGGATCATCCTCCATGTACGGCCCGGCTTTTCGCTTGAACACGGCGTTCACGGTGGGCATGTTCCTCGTGAACCAGAGGCGAATTTGCTCGAGGAGCATTCCGCCGCCTTCGAATCCCGTATCGACCAGATACACCGTCTTGCCGTCGAGGGAGTCGAGCCGCGGCGCCATCGGAATCAGCTGGATGGGAGGCGGCGTTCCTCTGGGATTGAGTCCCTCGACTTTCGGCTGCGCAACGGATGCCTTCGCTGGTTTCGCGCTTGTCTGGCTTTGCTGCGCATCGAGAGATTTGCCGGCGAGCAACGCGGGAGAAAGTCCGAGAAGCGACAGCATTTTTCGTCTATTCATCAGCGCACCTCTTCAAAGTTTTCGATCGCAGGAATTCGGATCGTTTCGCCGCCTAAATTATCCTGTGGTTCGCCGCAACGGCCGCCATTGTACACCCGCCACAGCGATCCAGCGCCTTGTCCAAACATTGCCATTTTCTGCTAATCTTCCGTCGCCGCGAAGGAAACGCAGTTCGCGAGATCACCGTCACAACAGCAACCTTCGGGGGAATTTAGGGAGGGGTCGATGAACGTCCAGGCTCGCAGGACATTTGTCTTTTTCGCCGCGCTGATCGTCGGATGCGCGCTTTTGGGATCGCGAGCGATCGCTCAGTCGGACGAAGCACCCGCTCCAACCAGGCATCAGCCTGAGGCGCAGGTTCCGGACGCTCCGGCGGCCACACCCGTGCCCGCGGATCAAATTGCGAACCGTTGCGCGCCGAGCGTGAAGCCGTCCGGATCAACCCGTTCCGCGTGGACTGGCTGGAGCACCGATCCCGCGAACTCGCGATTCCAAGCGGCGGCGCAGGCAGGCGTCTCCGCAGCAGACGTGCCGCAGCTCAAGCTGAAATGGGCGTTTGGAATTCCCAACGTCAGGATCGTGCGCTCGCAGCCGGTGATTTACGCCGGTCGCGTGTACGTGGGCGGGAATGACGGCACCGTTTACGCGCTCGATGCCGCGACCGGCTGTACGTTCTGGGCAACTGCCGGGAAGCCGGTGCGTTCTGGCTTGGTGATCGGGCGCGCTGGTTCGGCGGACGCGGTCTTTTATGGCGATGCGAACGGCGGCGTGAATGCGCTCGATGCTACGACGGGCAAATTCCTCTGGCGCACGCAAGCCGATCCGCATCCGGCCGCCACGATTACCGGCACGCCAAATTACTTCAAGGGACGCCTTTACGTTCCCGTGTCTTCCGGTGAAGAGCAAGCCCGCAGACGGCCGGGCTATGAATGCTGCACGTTTCGCGGGAGCGTGGTCGCGATGGATGCCGCCAGCGGACAAGCCGTCTGGCAGACGTACATGGCGGCCGAGACGCCGTCGCCCCACGGCAAAACGGCGGACGGCCGCACAATTTTCGCGCCGTCGGGCATGGCGATTTGGTCCTCGCCCACGATCGATGCCGCCAAGGGGAGAATTTACGTAGGCACGGGAGACAACTATTCCGAGCCGGACACCCAAACGAGCGACGCGGCCGTTGCGCTCGATCTCAAAAGCGGCAAGCTGCTATGGTCGTCGCAATTCGACAAGGAAGACATTTACAAAATTGAATGCGGCACTCCGCCGCGAGCGAATTGCGCGGAACCTACCGTTCCCGAATTCGATTTGGGCGCGTCGCCGATTCTCGTACAGCCGCGCCATGGGAAGCGCGTGCTGCTGCTCGGCCAAAAATCCGGGCTGGTGTACGGTGTGGACCCCGACGCGGGCGGAAAGCTGCTCTGGTACCAGCGCGCGGGCGAAGGCGGTCTGCTGGGAGGAGTGCAATGGGGCCCGGCCACCGATGGCAGCAACGTCTATGTGGCGGTGTCCGATCTCGCGTTTCAGGGACGAGTGCCCGATCCCACCAAGGGTGGCGGGATTTCCGCCTATAGCGTCGCTGATGGCAAACTTCTTTGGAAGACGCCGCCGCCGGGTTGCGGCGATCGCCGCCCGTGCAGTCCGGCGCAGTCGCAAGCGGTGTCCGCCATACCCGGCGCCGTGTTCTCCGGCTCGATCGACGGACACTTGCGCGCATACGCCACGCAGGACGGCAAGATCATCTGGGATTTCGACACCGCACAGTCCTTCAATTCCGTGAACGGCGTGGCGGCAAAGGGCGGCTCGCTCGATGTCGGCGGCCCAGTCATTGCCGGCGGCATCATCGCCGTCGTCTCCGGCTATCCCGGCTTCGGCGCCATGCCCGGCAACGCCCTCCTCATCTTCTCCCTACAATAGCGACCGCGCGTCGACGATCGAACGAAAACCTACCGGTGCCGCACGTTTTGGCTTACAAACGTGCGTCTCTTCATAGCGCCCCCTTCTAGCCGGCTCTTTGCGTTTGGTTTCCGCACTTGGGACCTTCCAGGTCCGCGTGCGGTCCAGATGCCGTGTCGAGGTCTTATGGTACGATTTGTCCTTAGGGCCGTCAGATTGGAGTCGCAAACATGCTGGAAGCAACCACGGTTGTCACACCCGCCCGGTTCGAGCAAGGACTTACCTACGCAGATTTCCTGGCGCAGGCGACCGTCAATCGCGACAAGTTTGAGCTGTACTACAAGGAATCCCCGCTGACGGCCGACGACATCTCGTTTTTCAAGCGAGCCGCCGCTTTGCCGAACGGCCCTGCGAAAATACTCGCGCTGGCCGAAGCCTGGTGCGGCGACGTCTACCGCGAACTCCCAACCGTCGCCCGCATCGCCGAGGCGACGGGCATGGACCTGCGAATCTTTCTTCGCGACCAGAACCCGGACATTATGGACGAATTTCTCAGCAACGACGGCAAATCCCGCGCGATACCCGTGTTCGTGTTTTACACGCGCGATACTCGCTACATTACGCACTTCACGGAACGATCGGCGGGCGCTCACGCTGAGCTGGCCGCGATCGGGAATCAAGTCGCATCCGAACTGAATCTCCCTCCGGGAACTACGTTCGGGACGGCGCCGGAGGCCAGTAAGCAACAATTCCTTCGAGAAGTGATCGCCCGGATTAAGCCCCGCTTCCCGGATTGGCAGAAGGAATCAATCAAGGAGATGCGAGCGCTCCTGTCGGCTGCCCTCAACTTGCCTGATCGCGGCTGAACCGGGGCGCGTGGACATGAGCGTTCCGGCGCTATCCTAATTTGTGTCCGGCGCGGCTATGCCGCAGGCCTTTTTAGGGGGCCGGAGCTTCAGCTCCGACATTTCGGAGCACTTAAGGGTTGGGCTTTAGCCCCTGAAGAAAGGGTTCGCTGCTCTTGCTCCCCATTCGGGACAATACGCAAGTTCCCATCGTTTACACCATCCGGGGATGCGACGCGTGTGTAAAACTTCTCCGGAAATTCGAAGCCGAGGGCGTCGCATACGAAGAACGGCGGGTGGAGTTGAGCCAGGAAGTCCTGGACCAGGCGCGCACCTACGGCGATATGGTTCCCATCGTGGTTTGGCCGGATGGACGTGTGGAACAAGGATTCGAAGGCAATCTCGGCTGCTTTATTTAGGCGTGTTGTTCGCCGCGTGCGCCACTCGTCGAGCGATTTTGAACTTCCGCGCTTGGTCTATCGATTTCGAACGAATGACCGGGCCGGCTTCGCTCAGTCCTTTGGTGCGACGTCACGCGACTTGATAAGCCACTGCCCATTCACGCGGACGAGTTCATCGACCTCCCGCCCGGCAGCAGCCACGCGAACCGGCACATTCGGGCCTTGCTGGCCGAACACGGTCAGCCAGTAACCCTCCATGTGCGCGTGATCCTTATCGACGAATTCGAGGTAGCTGTTCGCGCTCATGTGGTACATGGGCGGCCTTTTCTCGCCTTTGGCTTCGGCGTCAGCGGATCGTTGCCGAAGATCCGCGATCATTTTCTTGAGCGCATCGTGCCCTTTGATCGCGTTCGGGCCGCTGCCGAATTGGCCATCCTGCGTATATGCGGCGGCATACGCATCCGGGTTCTCGGTGTCCAGGGCGCGAGTGTACTGCCACATCAGCTTTTCGATCTGCACGCGGTCTGCTTCTCGTAGGGCATCGTTTCCCCCGGCCGCGATACGGGAGCCCAGCACTGCCACAAACAAAAACGCAACGACGCCGGCAAGGACCTTCTTCATCGCACACATCTCCTTCTGGTCACAAAGCGCACGGTCACGAGTTTCTGAGTAACAGAGTCGACCCGGCCGAGGTTTTGTACCAAGCGAACGAGAGAGTCTATATCACAATCATCGGCTGCCAACTCGGATTTGCTGGAACTGGATGCGCGCGGGTCGCCGGGCGGCCTATTGCCGACCGCCGAGCGTAGCGCCCAGTGTTGCTGCGCGGTCCCGCAGTTAAATCGCGCCTCGACTCTCAGGCGCCAATCCACAGGACTTCCCGCTTGCAATCGTCCACTGAGTTCCAGATGCTAGAGTCTGAGGTTCGGAGTCTGACGTATGAGATTGGCAGCGACGATTTGGAATCGTGGCGCCCGCGGGGCAGCACGGCGGGATTGGCATCTTACTCACTGGTTATCAATGACGGCCCGAGCCTCGAAGTTCTGCATTCGGACTCGTCGCACTCGCAACGGAATATGGGATTCTAATCGCCAACTATGGTTATTAGAAGGTAGTCAAACTCATTGAAAATAAACGACGGCGATCAGTTCTAATCGCCAATAAACCGGCTGGCGAGGCTCATAGGCTCCTGAAGCAACGTGGCGAATCTCGGCGCGACCGCAAGAAGCAAGTGCCGCCGCGCAAGCCGCAAGAAAGGCACAAAGGGACGGCGAAGAATCTAGCGGCCAGAGATAGGTTAAGGTAATATTACGAGAGTTTCTGGAGACGACATTGAGCCTTACACAGATCCAGGGAACAACGAGCGGGGTCAAGACTCTCGTTCGCGTCCGGCCGCGCGGCTTTTGCGCCGGCGTGGTTCGTGCGGTGGATATCGTCGAACTCGCGCTCGAGGCGTACGGCAGCCCGGTCTATGTGCACCATGAAATTGTGCACAACCGCTACGTCGTGGACCAGTTGCGCCGCCGGGGAGCCATTTTCGTCGAGACGATCGGCGAAGTACCGGTCGGAGCGGTGCTGGTTTTTAGCGCGCATGGCGTGCCGCCGCGGGTTCGCACGGAAGCGAAGGAGCGCGAGCTGCGCGTGATCGATGCGACCTGCCCGCTTGTGACCAAGGTTCACCTCGAAGCGCTCAAATTCGCGCGCGAGGGCCGTACGCTGATTTTGATCGGCCACCGCGACCACCAGGAAATTGTCGGCACATCGGGCGAAGCGCCCGAGCAGACTGTGGTGGTCGGGAGCGTTGAGGAAGTCGATCAACTGCAAGTGCCCGATCCATCGCGGCTCGCGTTTTTGACGCAGACGACGCTCTCGCTTTACGACACGCAAGAAATCGTCGCGCGGCTGCGGCAGCGATTTCCTTCGATTGTCGGCCCCGCGTCGGACGACATCTGCTACGCCACGCAGAACCGCCAGGAAGCGGTGGAGGCGCTGACTCGCGAGGTGGAGCTGATCCTCGTCGTGGGCTCGGCTAACAGTTCGAATTCGAACCGCCTGGTGGAAGTGGCGCAGCGCGCGGGCGTGGCGGCGCGCTTGATCGAGGATTCGAATGACATCGAGGCAAAATTGCTCGACGGCGTTAAGACGATCGGCCTCACCGCCGGAGCTTCCGCGCCTGAAGTGCTGGTCGAGCAGGTGAGCCAGCGCCTTTCGGGATTCGGATTCACGAATCATCGCGATCTGGATTTGATTCGCGAGGACGTGCGCTTCACCCTTCCGGCGGAGCTTGCCGCGCGGCAGAGCAAGTCCGCGGATTGAGATTGTGCCGGCCTTCGCCCAGAAGCGCTAAATCAACTGCAAGGAGACAGTGAGTGGCGGTCAAAATCGTCCGCCAGCCGAATAAGATCGCCCTCTTGGGCGCGCCCACCAGCGCAGCCGCAATGTCGCTGGGCCACGAAGGCGCGCCATTCGCGCTCCGCAGCGCGGGCTTGGTGGACCGGCTGCGCTCGATTGGCTACGAAGTCTCCGACCTCGGCGACGATCCCCTTCAGTTGTACCATCCGGACGAAGAAAGCCCGCGCGCGCGGAATCTTTCGCGCGTGCTCGCGTCGCTCGAAGCGCTGAAGCCGCGCGTCGAGCAGGCCGTGAAATCCGGCGCGCTGCCCCTGGTTCTGAGCGGCGACTGCTCGATCGCTCTCGCCACGGTAGCAGGGTTGCGCCGCTACTTTCGTCACGTCAGCGTGATTTACATGGATCGCGACGCCGACCTGAATACTCCGGCGACGACGCCATCGGGCTGCGTCGATGGCATGGTAATTTCCCATATTTTGGGGCGCGGCGCCGCGGAGATGGTCCGGTTCTGGGGAGAGCCGCCGCTGGTTCGAGAGCCTGATCTCGCGCTATTTGGTGTTGCCCGTCTCGATCCGCCCGAAGAAGAGGTGCTGGCCCGCGGGCTGCTGCGCAGCTATCCTGCGGCGGATGTGCAACGCATGGGTCCGGTGGCGGCGGCGGAAGCAGCCATTGAACGAGTCCACGGCAATTCCCACGAGTTCGTACTGCACTTCGATGTGGATGTGATCGCGGATTTTCAGGCGACGAATTACCCCGGGATGGACGGTCTCGGTCTCGACGAAGTGCGCGCGGCGCTCGAAGTATTCGCGAAGCAGCCGCACCTCGCGGCGATCGAAGTTTGCGCATACAATCCCGCGAAAGATACCGATGGCAGCGGCGCAAGGCTGGTGGTCGATTTGCTGGCGGGCATTTTGGAAAAGCGGCTGGAATTTTTGAAGGCAACCGGCACGGCTGAGCCGGCGCCTGCTGAAAAAGCCTCGGCCGCAGCCACGGTCGCGACGATCCCGGAAGCGGCATCGGATGGCGAATCCGCACCAGCGGCCATTGCGCCTGGCGATGCGTGGTCGTCGGATGCGCTCGCTGCCGAGTCCGAATCTCCGGAAGCGGCCCCGGAAACGCAGGACGAACCGACCGCGGAATCGCCGGCAGAATCGGACGACGCTCATTCCGAATAATTCTTATCGTACCCGACCGCGCGCAACCCGTCCGGCAAATCCAGCGACATCGCGCCCTGAAATCATCATCTTCGATGTGGATGGGGTTTTGGTCGACGTTCGCGGATCGTTTCACCGCACGGTGCTCGACACCGTCCGGTTTTTCACGGGCAAGCGCGTGACGCGGGAAGAGCTGCACGCCTGGAAAAACCGGTCGGGGTTCAACGACGATTGGAAGCTATCGACTGCGTGGGTGCAGTCGCTCGGCGGGAACTTCGAATACGACGAAGTGAAGCGAAAGTTCGTGGAGCTTTACTGGGGCAAGAACGGCAAGGGCAACGTCGCTCGCGAAAAGTGGCTGCTTCCGCGCCCGGCTCTTCGACGCCTGACCAGCGGCGCGGAACTCGCTCTTTTTACGGGCCGCGTCAGGCAGGAAACAGACTACACGCTCGATCGCTGCCGCGTCCGCGAGTACTTCCGGCAGATCGTGACCGTGGAGGACGTGCAACGGCCCAAGCCTCACCCGGAAGGCCTCTTGAAAATCCTCGGCGGGCGCGATCCGGCCAAAGCACTCTATCTGGGCGACAATGTGGACGATGCGATTGCCGCTCAGTCGGCCAAGATTCCCTTCGTCGGTGTTCTGCCACCGGGCAGCGCGCGACGCGCCCGAGCGGCTCTTCTTGGAAAGCACGGCGCTGTGACGATGCTCGGCGACGTTCGCGAATTAGAGAGCTGGCTGAAGCGCTCCCGAGTCCCCAAATAGTTCCAGAACTTCCGTTCCACCGCCTGGATAGGTCCTTTCGTTAGTACCAAACAGGACACGAGTACCATTGCTCGCGCAACCCCTAAACCCCATATTTTAAGTAGGACGGGGGTTTCCCCGCCCATAGATTCATGGCCAACAACAACTCAAACGTCAGGCAGACAGCTGCCCGAGCGTTCGTCCGCAGCCTCAACATTCTGCTGAAGTTCGCCCGCATGTACGATTTCGGGCACCCGCGCACGGCCAAGCAGTATGAGACCGCCTGGACTGAGCTGCGGACGGCGCTCGGCACGGACGACGAAGCCGGCCTGCTGCTGGCCGTTTCCGGCGACAACCTATTGCTCGACGGGACTCCACTCGAGTCGGCCGCTGCCGAAAAGAGCTTTGCAAGAATGCTCTCGGCTGCCGGCATCGCCAGCATTCACTTCTCACCCAAATTGACCCACGCAAGCCTCTCGCGCTTCGTGCGCGGCTTTCCAACCGGCTCCGGGTCGAAGCCCGTGCAACTCGCCGAGCAGTTGAAGGCTGCGCTCCAGGGCGATCCGCACATCCATGTGAACGAAGTCTGTTTCGTTCCCGCCGATTCGGCCGTCGCGAAGACGACCATGGCAGCGCAACTCGCCGCGCGAACCCTCGGAATGAATTCCGAGCAGACCGATGAGCTCTTGAACGACCCTGAAAAGCTTCTGCAATTGATCGTCGCGGCTGAGGGCACCAAGGGCGGAGGCCAGGGACCTGGAGCGGGCCCCGGAAATGGTCCGGGAGCTGGTCCGGGTGGCGGGTCTGGCTCGGGAAGCGGTTCGGGTGGGAGTGGCGGTTCCGGGACGGGATGGAGCGGCTTTGGTGGCTCAGGAGTCGGCGGAGGTTCGGAATCGGGCGGCGCGGGACACGGTTCTGGCGGCGGCCCGGGCGGCGGAACAGGTTCGGGATTTTATGCAGGCGGTGGATCAGGGGGCGTGTCCGGAAACGCCGGGTCATTTGTCGGTGCCGGCGGCGGTCCGGGCGGTGGTCCTGGCGACGGCTCCGATAGCGGACCGGCAGTGGAAGGTCCGGTGGCAGCCGTCTATGGCGGAGGAGGACCGGGTGGTGGCGGTGGCTCCGGCTCGGGGACGTGGAATATTGTCGGTGGGACCGGCAGCGGAACGCCGGTCGATCCGAACGCCGGAGGCTTCTGGCTGAACAAAGATGATTCGCCTGGTGCATCGGGAGGCACGGGCTTGACCGGGTCGGTTGCAACCATCGGTGGGGTCGGCGTAGGCGGCGGTAGCGCGGGAAGCGGCGGCCTTGGCGGTCCGGGAAATGGCGGTGGCGCAGGGGCAGGCGGAACTGGCGCCGGTGCTGGGCCGGGTGGACAGGGAAATGGCGGAGGCTCTGGCGCGGTTGGCGCTGGCGGTGGGCCCGGTGGTCAGTCTTGGAATGCTCCAGTTGGAGGCGGTGGCGATATCCCAGGCCGCGGTCCGAGCCGATGGGCCCATGCATCTTCTGGAATTCGCGGCAGCCGCTCGGCGCGCGGCGGCGCGGGCTCGATGGCGGTCGAGACGGGCTTGATGACGCTGCAGGAGGATGAGCTGCAAGGCATTCTACAAGTTCTCGCGCAGATCGCGCGGACCAACGACGCGACCAAGGACAAGCTCGATCCAAGTTCGTTTCAGTCGCGGCTTTCGACGCTGCCGCGGCGCGCGCGCTTCACGGTCAGCCAGGCGCTCTCGGCGCTGGCGGCGCAGGCGCCCTCTGAGTCGTCGGACAAGCCGACATTGTTGAAACTCGCGGAGCACATCGCCGTCCGGTTCGCGCTGGAAAGCTATGAGCGCGGAGACGTGCAGGTGAACGCGGTCCGGCAGATGCTCAACGACATGAGCTCGGAACTCGACGGGCTGAGGAAAATTCTCGGCGTCTACGAAGAGAAGATGTCGCAGGCGGGCGTCCATTTTCAGTCGCACATGGAAGTGCTGGCGCAGGAATTTTGGTCGCAGGTTCCCGACGAAAAAAAGAAATCGGTGCTGGACTCCCCGGATGCGTGGTGCGTGCCGCCGCAGAGGGTCAAGGAATACGTGGAAGCTCTCTCCGCGCGGGGAGAGAAAGAGGCCAGCGAGAAGATTCTGGCGAACTATGCGGGCTGCGTCCGCAGCAAAGATGCCGAGGCGCGGCGGCAGACCGCGACGGGCGTGGCCGAGCTGGCGTCCCTTTATGCGAAAGCCGACGAAAAACTATTCGTCGAGACCATTCGCGAGTTTGGTTTGCAACTTTCCGAAGAGAAAGACTCGGAATTGCAGAGCCTCGTCGGCGCGGCGTTCGTCCGGCTATCGCAGGAGGCCACGAAGCTGCGCTCCTACACCGCTATCCAGCGTTCGGTCGAGATGCTCGATTACCTCGACACGGAAAAGGCGGGCGCGGGGAAGAGTCTTCGCCCAAGAATTTCCGTGGAGAACCGTCTGCCGGAATTCATCGAAGAGGCGTTGAAGACGGGCAGCGTGCCTTCCGGCCTAACGGACCTGCTGAGGCGAATCCCGCAGCCCGCAGCCGAACAAATCGCCGGACGCTTCAGCCGCGTGGGATTCCGCGAGGATTGCGAGCTGTTGATATCGATGATGAATGCGCTCGGGCCGGAAGGCCTGGAGCATTTGCGCGCGCAACTGCGCCAGGGCAGCCCCAGCCAGGCCATTGATACGATCGGAATACTCACGCGGCTCGATCTCGAAACTGTCGAGCGCGTGCTGCCGGAGCGGATGAGGGGATGGAAGCGGACGGCCCACGACCGCGTGGTGCGGCAAATCGCATCGAGCGGTGCGGTCGATCGCGGCCGGCTGCTATTGCAGCTCTTCGATGTGCTCGACTCGCTGATCCAGCCTTTAGCTGTCGACGAAATTGGAATGAGCGGCGAAAAGGTCGCCGACATGCGCCTGCTGCGCATTGCCGAAGGCGATTTACCGCGAGGATCGACCGAGTTTCTGCGGTTAAAGGCAATCGAGGCGCTCGGCAGGCTTCGAACGTCAGGCGCGGAGGCGATTTTGCGAAAAGTCGCCGAAGCGCGGAAGGCCTGGCGGTGGGCGCACCCATCGGAACTGCGCGTGGTGGCGGCGCAGGCCCTCGAGAAGATCGACGCCGAGTGGATGCGCAACTTTATTCCCCGGAGCGGGCTGAACATCGCCGAGTTCTCTATCGAGCTTCTCGATAGCGATCCGACATCTTCGGCCATTCGCCAGCGGCGTTACCCACGTTTGAGGCTCGAACGCCCCGTGCCCGCGACCACGATGAACCTCAAGGAGAATTGCCGTGTGGACATTGCCGAGATGGGGCTCGGCGGGGGCGTGGCGGTATGCGAGCAGAGCCTTCATCCGGGCAGCGTTGTCGAACTGCGATTGAGCGCGGGGCAGAAGTTTGTGAAAGCGCAGACGATCGTCCGCGACGCGAACACGCAGGCGCGAGCGTTCGAAGTCGTCGAAATGGACCTCGAAGAGCGCGCCAAGCTGCGCAAGCTGCTTGTGCAGCTCGGCAGCGCACAAAAACAATCCACTCCGCAGGAGCGCAGCCGCCGCGGCGGCCGCACGATTCTTATCGGCAGCAACACATAGATCACGCCTCCGGAATTTCCCGGTTCACTGATGGCGCGCGCATCCGCTGCGTCCGGCGTTTATTGTCCGCTCCTCGCAACGCGCCCAGGCGAATTGCCGCAAAAACAACGAGCCCCAGACTGAAGACGGCCGTCGCCGAGTGGGCGGCCGATTCGTTATGCTTGCCTCGCCATCCGGTGATTCCCAGAGCGGCGGTTATCGCATAACACGTAAGCGCCACCCAGATAGGCGACCAGCCAAGTGCCGACAACAAATCGTAAAAATGTCGCCGATCGCCATAGAGCGGGGAGCCTCGCCCGAGCAGGCGCCGGATCACAGCCAGCGCGGCATCGATGAGCGGAAGACCGGCGACGAGAAGTGGAAACGCGAGACTGGAAGTCGTTGCCGGGCTCGAGCGAAGGAAATCGAGCGCGAGAAAGGCGATTCCAAGACCGACAGCCGTGCTGCCCCCGTCATTAGGAATTATCTTTTTCAAATTTTTGATAAGCTCGGCGTTTCGACGCGAGTGGAATTGGTTCTCTATTGTTTTCAGGAGAGACAGCGCCCGTCGCCAGGCCCGCGTCAAGATGAAACCGGCCGTAATCCCGAGCCCGACGACGCATAATCTTGCTGCGCAACTCTTGATAATTTAGCCTAGCGGCCATCGCGCCCCAGTGGCGGAATGGCATGCGCGGGGGACTTAAAATGTTCTGACGCTCACAAGTCGTGTGGGTTCGACCCCCACCTCGGGCGCGATGTTTCTCCTTGATATCAAATCACTTCGGGCGGCGCGTCTCGCCGTGTACCCCGCGTGTACCGAATCCGGGCCTACCAGCCAATTTTTGCCACCACTGGTTTTGCGATGGTTTGGAAGAGGTGCTAGCGTCTTAATGCTTGTGAAATCTCAAAAATAGACGCCGAGGACTTGACCGTGAACATCTCTTTTCATTCCTGTAGTTCGAGCGTGGATGACTTGGTTTACACCACGGATCGAATTGCTCTCGCGCTCGGGGAAGGCTGGCCGCCCGCTGAGAGACAGGAAATAACCCGACGTGCTTCGATGCGACTTTCGGATTCGCAATCTTGAATTGCGGCAATATGGCTCTGGCACTCGTGGGAACTAGCGTGCAGCTTTTGATTGCCACCTCGTATGGGATCGGTTACCCCAGCACGATGTGGACTTGGTGCACGGCACCGTCGTTGGCGAGCGGAACATTTGCGGAGCCGTGCAGCAATTTGCCGTCCAATTCCGTCAGGGCAACGCCGCGAGAAACGCCAGACGGATTGTCCACCCTGATCCGATACGTCGCCGAGTGATAACGAAACTCGATGGAGTAACTGGGCCACTTCCGGGGGATGCATGGATCGATCGAGAACGTCATGCCGCTCATCCGGAATCCGAGAATCCATTCGAGACCGGCACGATGGAGCCAGCCGGCTGCACCCGTATACCACGTCCACCCGCCGCGTCCCACGTGAGGAGACTCAGAATACACGTCGCCCGCAACGACGTAGGGCTCAACTTTGTAGCGCTGCACGCTCGCACGTGACGAGGTACGCGCTATCGGATTTAGCATCCGGAAGAGTTCGCAGGCCTTGTCGCCGTCGCCGAGCTCGGCAAAAGCAATTACCGCCCAAGCAGCAGCATGTGTGTACTGTCCGCCGTTTTCGCGAATGCCCGGCACGTATCCTCGAATATAGCCCGGATCACGCGGTGGGTTGTCAAAGGGCGGAGCGAAGAGCCGGATCAAACCCTCTGGGCGGCGCACCAAGTCTTGGTCGACCGCGGCCATCGCGCGCGCACCACGGCCGGGTTCCGCAGCGCCACTCATAACTGCCCAGGATTGCGCGATGGAATCAATGCGACACTGCGTGTTTCCGGCTGAGCCGAGGGGAGTGCCATCATCAAAGTAGGCGCGGCGATACCATTCGCCGTCCCAACCATCGCGCTCAAGTGCTGCTTTGAGTGCGCTCACGTGGAGACGCCACTTCTCCGCGCGTATATGCTCGCCGCGCGAATCCGCAATTTTGGCAAACTCCCAGAGGATCGTATGCAGGAACCAGCCGAGCCATACGCTCTCTCCCTTACCTTGCTCGCCGACACGGTTCATTCCGTCATTCCAGTCGCCTGTGCCCATCAGTGGGAGTCCGTGGCTGCCAGTTGCGAGGCTACGGTCTAGCGCTCGAGCGCAATGCTCGAACAGCGTCGCGCGAGTCTCTGATACGCGCGGCTGGAAATAGGATTCGTTCTGGCCTTCGGCCAGTGTATCGCCTTCCAGGAATGGTACGGCTTCCTCGAGCACGGACCTGTCGCCGGTCGCTTCAACGAAGTGGATAACCGCGTAAGGCAGCCAGAGGAGGTCGTCCGAGATGCGAGTGCGCACTCCGCGCCCCGAAGGCGGGTGCCACCAGTGTTGAACGTCGCCTTCGACAAACTGCCGCGCGGCAGCGCGCAGCAAGTGCTCGCGGGCAATCTCGCGCTTGGCGACGCACAGCGCCATTACGTCCTGAAGTTGGTCGCGGAATCCGTACGCACCGCTCAATTGATAGAATGCGGCCCGCCCCCATACACGGCACGCCAGCGTCTGGTAAAGCAACCAGCGATTCATCAGAACATCCATGGCTGGATCGGGAGTAGCGATCTGCACTGTGCCGAGCACGTCGTCCCACCGACCCGTAACCTCGGCCAAGATTGCGTCCAGGTCCGCGGCGCGATAGCGGATGAGCAATTCGCGCGCTTGTTCATTGTTTTCTCCTTGGCCCAGGAAAAACACGATTTCCGCCTTCGCGCCGGGACGCAATTCGACGGATGTTTGCAGCGCCGCGCATGGATCGAGACCTGCTCCTGACTTTCCAGAAAGCGGGCCGGTTCGTTCCAGAGCGGCAGGGCGCGCGAGCGTCCCATTGCGCCCGATAAATTCCGTGCGGTCTCCGGTCATGGAGGTCTGCCTCCCCGCGAGATCC
This sequence comes from uncultured Acidobacteriota bacterium, assembly GCA_963715685.1. Lineage (GTDB taxonomy): Bacteria > Acidobacteriota > Terriglobia > Acidiferrales > UBA7541 > Palsa-295. The sequence goes on from OY970264.1 coordinate 1,920,239, forward strand.
GCAAAAGCGACGCGCCCGCCGAATTCTCCACCCCATGCGCTCTGTGCGAAGAGCGCTTCCGTCTGCGAATCCAGCTCCGTAACGATGTAAGGCGCCGAGGCACTACGTGAACTGCCCAATACCCACTCAGCATATGCAGTGACGGATAGGCGACGCGGGCGGCCGGAATTGTTTCTCAGGACGAGCCGAGAAATCTTGATTGGATCTTCTGAAGCTACGAATTGCAGAAGCTCGAGCAAGATACCGTGCGAGCCATGTTGGAATCGGCTGTAGCCTTGCCCATGCCGGGAAATGTACGTCGCAGTTTCGTCGCGAATAGGGAGTGCCGTGGGGCTCCACACTTCGCCAGTATTCTCGTCGCGGACGTAGATAGCTTCTCCGGGGGGATCGCTGACGGGATCGTTGGACCACGGGGTCAACTGATTTTCGTGGCTGTTGAGCGACCAGGTGTGGCCTGAGCCGGATTCCGAAACCAGGAAGCCAAAAGAAGGATTCGCAATCACGTTGATCCAGGGAGCGGGCGTCCGCAAACCTTCACCGAGAACGGTTACATACTCGTGGTCCTGATCGGCGAAGCCACCCAGGCCGTTGAAAAATTCGAGAGCCTGGTGAGGCACCGGTAGGTCTTGGCGTTTGGCTGGTCGCGTCGGTCGGGGGGCCGGGGGCGCGACGATTTCGGCGCGCTGCGATCGAGTCACCTGTTCGGACAGCGTGCCGCGTCGGCTTAGCAACACCGTTCGCGCAACCGTTTGGAGGAGAGTCCGTTCCTGCGGAGTTATGAGGTCTGCCCGCAGGAGGAAGATACTGCCGCGCATATTGTCCGTGTCCGGAGAGAGTCGCAAGCGGCTGCCACGCACGAGACCGTCCAAAGAGTTCTGCAGGTCCTGAGCATACGAAGAGGACTTTTCATTGATAATGACAACGTCAGTCGACAACTGCTTCAGCCGCCAGTATTCTTGGGCGCGCAGCAATTGGCGGACGATTTCGAAATCCTCTGCTTCGTCGATGCGCACGAGTACGATCGGCAGATCGCCGGAGATTCCCTGGCCCCAGAGTGCCGAGCGGTCGAGTGTGCTGCGGCTGAGCACATCGGAAGATGGCCGCATCGAAGCGTCGGAGTAGAGCACGGAGTTGGCCAGCCTTTGAAACAAGTGGGCTTCGTCAAGGCCGATGCCCATGTGGTGCAGTTGAACTTGTGCCTGTGTCCAGGCCAATGCCAAGGTGCGCTCAAATGTTGTGGCGCCGCGATACTTGTCGGCGAGGTCCAGGACCTGCTCGCGAGTCGGTGCGACGATGGTGGAGAAGGCAATGCGCGCCGTGGCTCCCGGGAGAATGCGCACGGTGCGCCTCAGACTAAGAACAGGGTCGAGTACGGATCCCGCCGTATTCGAGAGCGGCCGCCCATCAAAAATCGAAACGGGGTTGAGGATATCGTGGCCGCGTCCTAGAAACCGCGCGCGATCCGTCTCGAATTGCGAGTCACCAACGGTTTCACCTTCCACGACAGCCACATGCGCGGCCCAAACGGCAGTTTCCTTGTCGGATTGCCTGCGGCGCGTCGCAAGCAGCGCGCCGGCATCGGACACAAATTCGGTCTCGACGAATAGGTTCAAGAACGCTGGATGGGCCACGTCGGCGGCCTGAGATGCCAGGCAAAGCTCGGCGTACGAGGTGACCTGAATGTCGCGCGTGCGTGTCCCGAGGTTGGTGACAGAAACGCGCCGAATTTCCGCGTCGTCCTCTGGCGAGACGACGACCTCAAGTGTGGTGGTCAGCGCGTGGTCGCGTCGGATGAATTCAGCGCGGTCTTCGTAGAAAGAAACCTCGTAAGCGTCAGGTTCGATACCGCTCGGCTGGTAGCCTGCTGACCAGATTTCACCGGATTGCGCATCGCGAAGATAAACATAACTGCCCCAGCAATCGCGCGTCACATCCTCGCGCCAGCGCGTTACGGCGATATCCCGCCATCGACTGTATCCTGAGCCCGCCGCAGTCAGCATCACAGCGTACCTGCCGTTGGAAAGCAGGTGCGTCCGGGGGATTGGACTATGCGGAGTCGTGAATCGGCGGAGCACGGGTGGCACGAGTTCACGGACATGCGCAGCGGCAGATACTTCTTCGGCCCGAGGTCGCGCAACCAGCACGTCGCGCGGTGTGCGCTCCTGCAAAAGCAGTTCGGTAGCCTGCACCATTGGCTCTGCGTGGAAACGCCTGCGCATCGCGCCATCGTCCAGCACGTTTGAGATCGCGATTAGCGACATTCCCTGATGGTGGGCGAAGTACGTGCGCACGAGGGCGACGGATTCACCTTCGGGCACGCGCGTGCTTGTGTAATCAAGGGCTTCATAGAAACCATACGCGCCTCTTCCGCCCGCTTGGTCGAGCCGGACAAAGTTTTGTACGGCCGCCGATGGGTTAATCATTGCCGCAAGCGCAGTGGCGTACGGGGCGATGACGATATCTTCGCTGAGCCCGCGCTTGAGGCCCAGTCCCGGCACGCCAAAACTCGAGTATTGATAGGTGAGATTCAGATCGCGCGCATTGTATGCCGATTCCGATTCGCCCCAGGGCACAAGCCGCTCCGCACCATATTCAATTTGACGGCGCACCACCAGTTCACACGTCTGGCTCAACAGGCTCGCCGCCGGTGAACGCATGACGAGAGCCGGCATCAGATATTCGAACATTGAGCCCGACCAGGAGATAAGCGCGGAGCCGTGGCCCACAGGTGTGAGAGCGCGGCCCAGGCGAAACCAGTGCGACGGCGGAACTTCTCCCTTGGCGATGGCGATGAAGCTCGTCAGGCGCGCCTCAGAAGCAAGCAGATCATAGCAATTGGGATCCAGGCTTCCTTCCGTAACGCGATAACCGATGGAAAAAAGGTTGCGCGTGCCGTCGAACAGAAAACCGAAGTCCATCGCCTGAAACATGCTCTCGGCCCTGAGCGTGAGAGTTGAAAGACGGCGAATGAGCGCGCTGGCATCCGCCGCCGATTGCCGGATGGCATCGGACAGCGTATCGATATGAGTGATCGTGTCTTTATCTGCCGGAACGCCGCCTAGCAGGCGGGCGCGCAACGCTGATAGTGCACGAAGGGCAGCATCCAAACGGTCAGGGGCTTCCACGAGCGTAGGAACGGAGCGCAGAAACGGCTCTATGGCTATCCACTCGGGCGCCTGCTCCCGACGGCGCTGGTCCATACCGGCAATTTCTTTGGCGTTCCAGCGCGTCCATGGAATGAGGATCTCGGCATCTCGAACGTGACTTTCGACGCAAGTCCTCAGCGCAGCCGCCCAAACGCTCAGCTCAGATTCGGGAGGGTCCGCACGTTCCTGTGCCAGTGCTTGCGCGATGTCAGCCACTGTCTGGGCATTGGATCTCCACTCCGCGAAACGATTTCCCCAGTCCACGGCATCCACGGGCAGCGAGTCGAGCGAGTCCACCATCCGTTCGACGGCATTGCTGAGTTGCTTCCGCGTGACGGTATGTGTGCGCGGCGTGTCCGCAATTCTGGAAAGCGCTTCGCCTAACAAGCGGTTTGCATCTTCCATTCCGGCGAGGAGGCGCTCTCCGAAAAGTGATTTCTTAGTCAGCTCCCGGCAACTGTTTCCAAGAGCCACCAGATGCCCGGCCAGATTTCCGCTATCAACGGAGGAAACGTACCTTGGCTCGAGCGGATGCAAGTCGCGCGTGTCATACCAGTTGTAGAAATGTCCGCGGAATAATTCCATCCGACTCATGGTTCGGAAAGAGGCCTCCAACCGCTCGACCGTGTCGACCGCCCCCAACCATCCGAAGTCGCAAGCGCAGACGGCGGAAAGAAGATAGAGGCCCATATTCGTAGGAGAGGTTCGGTGGGCGACGACGGGTTTGGGTGTTTCCTGAAAATTGTCGGGGGGTAGCGCGTTGTCCTCGGAGGAAACAAACGCCTCATAGAAGCGCCAAGTTCGCCGCGAGATCAAGCGAAGAGACCGCGCGTCTGCCGGCGACAGCGGATTGGCCTCATGGAGCGCCGGGCACACGCTAATCCATCGCGACACGGTAGGAGCGGCGAGCCAGAGAAGAATGAACGGAGCCGCAGCAGCCCAAGCTTGATGCCGCCCAAATGAAAGTGCTACGAGCGATACGAAGACGAGAAAAATGCCGCCCGCCATGCGCTTATAGATCGCAGTGAGCTTGGAATCGGCGGCGAACTTCGCCTGGGCCGCCGTCACCCATTCAAGCAAGTTCCTGTGGGTGACAAAGAGACGGATGAGGGTTCGAAGAATCGCATCTGACATCAGCCACGTTTGATATGCGAGAAATGTGAGGGTCAAGCCGGCCTGGGACGCGCCGAGCCACAGATCGCTGAATACGCCGCGAAAATGGCTTCTCTTCGAAATACCTTTCCGACGCGGATATAGTCCGATGAAAAACGGAAGGAGCGCGGGAATCGCAACGGTTGCGCAAATGAATCCCGTCCACAGCCAGGGAGAAGCGGGCGGCAGCAGCCACCCGACGAGCAAGGTCAGAAAGGCAGCGGGCGCGGACAAAGTGCGTCGCAGATTGTCGAGGATCTTCCAGCGGCCGATCGCCGGAATCTTGAAAGGATTCAACTTTCCCTGTCGCGAGCGGCCCCGTCCGAAAAGCCAAGGCAGGAGTTGCCAGTCTCCGCGCGCCCACCGATGCTGACGTGCAGTCACGGCCTCGTAACGGGAGGGGAATTCGTCAAACAGTTCAATGTCAGTGGCCAGGGCGACCCGGGCAAAAATGCCTTCAAAGAGATCATGACTCAGGACGGAGTTCTCGGACACTTTCCCGGCCATGGCGGATTCGAATGCGTCGATGTCATAGATGCCCTTGCCGGTGTAAGAGCCTTCCTGGAATAGGTCCTGGTAAACGTCCGAGACAGCTGACGAGTAGGGATCAATCCCACCGGGGCCCGAGAATATCTTTTGAGACAGCGAACCCTCACGATCGGTAGGCAACGTAGTAGTGATACGCGGTTGGACGAGCGCGTAGCCTTCCACCACACGGCCATCGCGAACGCTGAACCGAGGCCTATTGAGAGGATGCGCCATCGTGCCAACGAGACGCGAGGCGGCGCCTCGCGGCAGACGCGTATCGGCATCAAGCGTGATGACGTAGCGAACTCCCCCAAGGCTTCCTAGGGGACGTCCTCCAACGGCCATAAACGTCGTGCTATCCGAGCCGCGCAACAGCTGGTTCAGTTCATGCAGCTTTCCTCGCTTGCGTTCCCAGCCCATCCATTTCCTCTCGCTCTCGTTCCAAACACGCTTGCGGTGAAAGAGGAAAAAGCGTTCCCCGCCGGCAGGGGCTGGACCATAACGCTGGTTGAGCAGCGCAATTCCGCTGACTGCGCGTGCCACCAGATCGTCGTCTTCCGGCAGAGTCTCGCAGGGTGAATCCATCCAATCTGAGAGCAGGGCGAAGCGCAGGTCCCCGTCGGGATTCGCGAGATAATGAACTTCCAGCCGCTCGACCTGCTCATCAACTTCACTCGGGGTGGTCAGCAACGTGGGCACGACGACGATCGTTCGCAAAGTTTCCGGGACGCCTTTGCGCAACTCCATTCGCGGCAGCCTTTGCGGCCCAAGCAAAGCCATCACTAAGCGGTTGATCAATGCAATTGCCAGATCCGAGGCCGGCACAGCTGCGAGCAATCCCAGGAGCAAGAGGCCTTGCACGGTCATACCGCTCTCTCGCGACTGCAGCAGGGGCAGGGCGAGGATCAGCACGGTCAGAATCGCAATTGTGCTCAGATATCCCGGGACAGCTGCTCGAATGTATAAGCGGAGCAGCCGATGCTTCCCGGAGACGCGAAAACTCAATTCCTGCTCGAAGGCAGGGCGTCCTCGAGAAATAAGATAGTAGCCAGGCTCCGTGTAACGATCCTGATTCGACTTGTCTCCATCGTGTGCGCCATCAGACGTGCCTGAGGCAGCCTGCTTAACACGCCGGACGACGCGTCGCGCAACTTCCAATTCCGAGTGGTTCGACCCGCGCGCGAGATCTTCGATTGCATGGCGATAGATGTCCCGCGTGGGGAAATCCATGCTGGCGAAGTTCGTGTCGTTGCGAAGAATTTCGTCCACCAAGCTGACGCTCTCAACGAATTGCTGCCAGTCGAATTCGGAAATCAAGCGCATGCTGGTGATGATGTTGCGTACGGATACGTTCGCCGTTCCTTGCTGCTGATGTTCGGTTCGGACCATTTCATCGGTGCTTGTTCCCGCCGCGGCCAGCCGCTGATCAAGCCAGGCCAGCACGGGCCGAACCTTTGGATCAAGATCCCGCAATCGCTGGACCAGCTGCACGGCAAACGCCCTTTCCAAGGGGGCATTCTCAAATTGGCGGAGGGCCAACTCCGGAAGGATTTCAGCTTGACCCTTTGAACGGAGCAAGTGATCGGCCAGCGCATCGGCTTCGTGACGGGCAGCCCGGCTGCGAACTATCCGATCCGCCATTCGGCGCAGATTTTCCACCAACACGACGCGGAGCGAGATAGCCACTGCCCAAAGCTCGCCAATCGTCAGTGGTTGTACGCGCTGATAGGCGGTCACAAAGCGGCGGAGCACTTCAGGGTCGAAACGGCTATCCGTATGCGCCACGAAAGCCCAAGCGACCCCGTATACGCGCGGATAACCCTCCAAGTGACCCGATGCGAGCTTGGGTAGTTTCCGGTAGTAGCCAGATGGCAAATCATCCCGGATCTCGCGAAGCTGCTCATCGACGATATGGAAGTTATCGACCAGCCACTCCGCCGCGGGCGTAATGGCGTGTTCCTCTTGTATTGCACGAGCTGTGGCGCGGTAGGAATCGAGGAGCACGCGGCCGTTCTCGAGGACACGCGGAAGGAGCGGGCGGCCCCGGCTCACTACGGTTGTGACGATCTGCGCCGCTGCAAGACTCTCAGCGTGCTGCTCGAGCCGCTCGATGCTAAAGAGTTCGGCGCGGATCGGCTCTTCCAGGTCAGGAAGAATAATGTTCGGCGGTTGATTGTTCTTCATTCTAGAAAACCGGGTTAGCGGGACAAGTTTCTTGCGAGACCGCGTGATCGTACTCCGAACCCCTCGGTAAGCAGCTTAGCGCATGTCGTGAGGCGGGCAAAACTCGTCGACCGCGGTTTCGCCGCAAACCTTTCCTACGTGAAGATTCCTGTTACGCCTTTTCGTTTACATCGGCAACTACCAGAGCTACTCCACCGATCAGCGACAGGCCTCCTGGAACGGGCGGCAGAGGGGGGCGCTTCTGCGTGTCTCACGTGGCATGGGTCGGTCTCCGATCAAGAATTCTTTCTCGATGAGTGTAAGCAATTCCTTGATAGTCGATGACCACCGCACCCAGAATCACCATCCGAAACCTAGCAAGAGGATTGGTTTCATGCTGTCGGTTCGGCCGTCAGAAAGCGGTCCCCCGCCTCTGGATCACCCTGATGGGAACAGTCACGACCGCCACGACCAACAGGATGTGGATGAATCGACCGAGGCTATAAGAAGTGGCCATTCCCAAGAGTCACAAAACGATCAAAACTGCAAACATTGTCCAGAGCATATCGGCTCATTGTTCGCTTTCTTTCGCGCAGGTGGGAGGGCGAGCCGATCAGCATCAACATGCGGACGTTTTTCGAACATGGAATGCTGCCGAGCATGAGTAGACCCGGCAATCCATATGACAACGTCACCTGTAGCAGTTTCTTGAAAACGCTAATCTGACATAGCTCGGGGCAGCTGCTTTTGCAGCGAGCGTGCTTTTCCGCCTAGTATTCGTTCGGTTTCGATGCCGCCAGGAATTCTCTGATTGATTCTTGCGGTCGAGCAAAAGGCTTCGATATTTGAGAGTATGCCCTCGCCCCCTTACGGATTCACTCCGGATTGAACTCGCCTGAGACGATCATGTGTTCGCTCATTGCTCGTGCCTGCTTGAACTGTGCGGTCGCCTCCGCGGGTGTGCCCGCAGGCAACTCCCGCAAGATTCGATCGAGCTCCTCATCAAAGAGCTTGGTGATGAACTCAGGAGCATGCAGCACGGGCCGCCCGTTCTCGTCCACGATGCGGACGGCATCGCGATGGCGCACTCGCTGCGCAATCATCAACCGGTAGATGCGGTCCGTCGCGAGATCTTCCATGTAGCCGTCCAGCAGGCTTGCGCCGCGGCCCGCGAGAACTCCCTGGCGATATCGGATTACGGTGCGAACGGCCGCGCGTGTGCCGCCGAGTGTCTGCTTGCCGACGCCGGCAGGAACCGGCCGAAGGTTGGGACGGGGATCAGGGTCGGCCGGGCGCACCTTTAGCTGGTTCGGGACGGGAAACTGCTTAACGGCAATCTCATTCTGATCCGGATGGCCGGTCCATGCGCCATCCATCAGACACATTGCTTCGTTCTTTTTGTCTTCTTCGAGCACGGCGAGCGCGCGCGCATTCAACTCGGCATCTTCGCGGCTGGGGTAAAGCGCTGTCATTCCGCCAATGGCGAGCATCCCGTGCTTGTGGCAAATCTCTGGTATGCGATTGCGTAGATTCTGGAAGAACGCGACATTGTGCGGAATCGTATTTCGATCGGGCAGAACCCAGCGTGGATCCGGCAGGTTGAAATGGATGAGACTCGCCATGTAATCCCAGCGGCCGAGATTCAATCCAAGGATATGGTCACGCAGGTTGTAAGAGAACTCCTCCATCTGGTACGCGAGCGGATGCGATTCAACGAGGGCCATGCACTTGATCGAGTTCTTGGGGCAGCCTCTTGCTTGCGCGACGGATTGGAACAGATCGCGCCACCATAGCGCCTCTTCCGCCGACTCAGATTTCGGAATGTAAAATGTGAGTGGATGCTTTAGCCACGCCGGGTCCACTTGAAACGCTACTAACGCCACGTCAAAAAGTGCGGCCGGAAGTATTTCGCCGGGAATTACGCCACCCTGGTGGAGGTGCAACCCGCGAGGACGAGTGAAGATCACTGACTTGCTTGGCTGGATTGCGACGGTGCGGTCGCGTTTGCGGTCGAAGTAGGTGAGTTTGCCGCGGAGCGCCGAAAGAATATTCGAGACGCCCTGCATCAGATGCGGCCACGTGTTCGCTGTTGAATCTTCGAGGTCGAGCATCACCCCCGGCGCGCCGGAGTTGAGCATCTTGACCACCAACTCCGCGTCATCCGCAGGGCCGGTCATCTGATTGCGTTGGTCTTCGCACCACGCGGGAAGTTCGATTTTCCAGTTCTCTTGTGTCGCGGAGGAAGGCGGCAAGTAATCCGGCAGCTTGCCCTGATGTGCCGCAGCGAGCGCGGCGCCCCGCTTACTGACGAGTTCGCGCTGGCGCTTGGTAAATGCCCGGTCGAGGGGGACTAGGAATTCGAGGAAGCCTTTTGGGAGGTCGCGCGCAGCGTCGAAGCCTGCTGGAGCAACATTCATCGACTGAATGACACCGAGAGAACTCATCTTAGTACCCCTCAGCTCTTCTGTTGCGGCGAATGGCCGCTAAGAAATTGGCCGCCTGCGTAGAGTCAGACCCTGGCACACTACGACCAGGTTCGGCGCACTTCCTCGAATTGTTCTTCTTCCGTCGATCCGGCAAGTGCTCCCGTAGAAAGGTGGATTCCTACGATATTCTCTGCGATGACGTGGAAGTAGCTCGTCCCCACAAATCTTTGTGCCGCGGAGCTTCTCGATGTCTTTCGCGTTGTACGGACGCTCGATTCCCCGCCAGCGTTCCGAAGCCCAGTCCCGCTCTATTTCCTCGACATTAGGAGGCTTAGGCATCATTCTCCTGCTGGATATGGAAGCGGTCAAGGTCAGTGGCGTTTGTGATGCCACTTTGCCGTCTACCGCCCGAATATAATCTTGGCGGCTTCGTTGCAACCGTGACCTAAGTCACGAATTGGAGTGATCCGAGTCACAGCCATCGAGCCGATGAGTCAATAGGTTAAGGGAGGAGCGCGGTTTTGGAGGCCGAGCATGGGTTTGACGGTAGAAGTCGACAATGAGGGCATCCCGCGGCTCCGCTTTCCCGAGCCATTCAACGCTGCCGAGTACGTCATAGACCGTCACATTGCCGAGGGGCGCGGCAACCACGTCGCGATCCGGACCCTCGACCGGGAAGTAACCTACGCCGAACTGCTCCATACGGTCGACCAGGTCGGCAATACTCTTGTAAATCTGGGAATTGGGCGCGGCGAGCGGGTCCTGATGGTGGTTAAGGATTGCCCCGAATTCTTCTTCCTTTTTTGGGGTGCCGTGAAGGCAGGCATAATTCCGGTGCCACTGAACGGCTTGGCGCCCGCCAGCGATTTCGAGTTCATTATCCAGCATTCGAAATGTTCCGCACTGTTTTACTCGCGGGAGTTCACAACCACCCTTGACACCGCCCTCGCCGCGTGTTCCCCGCGGCCGAAAGTAGTGCTTCCCGTCGACGAAGGTAAAGAATCACTGATGGATCTGGCGCGCAACGCGTCGCCCCATCTCGAGGCGGTTTTTGCGAGAGCCGAGGACGATTGCTTCTGTCTCTACTCTTCCGGAACTACCGGTCTGCCGAAGGGCGTCATCCATGCGCATGGCGATATCGCCGTCATCAGCCAATTCTATATGGTTGAGATTCTCGGCGTGACCGAGGACGACTCCTTTTTCAGCGTGGCACGGCTCTGTTTCTCTTTCGGTATGAATATCGGCATGATTGGCCCGCTGTACGTCGGTGGGACCGCAATCCTCGACGATCGGCGTCCGACCCCGCAGAGCGTGATCGAACTATTTCGCCGCTGCCAGCCCACAATCTTCGGTGCTGTGCCCACTTTTTACGCCCAGTTCCTGGCTTCGGGAGTGCTGACTCGGAAGGATGTTGGCCGGCTCCGGCGGTGCATCTCCGCTGCCGAAGCCTTGCCACCGGAGTTGCATCGTGAGTGGCTTGCAACGACCGGCGTGCCAATCATTGAAGGTATTGGCTCGACGGAAGTGGGCCACATCTATATCTCGAATCGCGTCGACGACATCCGGCCGGGTGTAACGGGCAAACCAGTACCCAGCTATCAAGTGAGGCTGGTCGATGACGCTGGGAACACTGTTGCCGATGATGTGCCTGGTCGCCTGCTTGTAAAGGGACAGTCGGTGACCAAACGCTACTGGAACGATCCCGAAAGGACGGCTAAGACGATCGTTGACGGCTGGTACGACACTGGGGATACCTTTCGCCGGGACGCGCACGGCTACTACATCTACTGTGGGCGAAGCGACGATGTGTTCAAGGTCAGCGGTCGGTGGGTTTCTCCATACGAGATTGAATCGGTCCTCGTCCAGCATCCTCAGGTGCTTGAAGCGGCTGTCATAGGCCGAAAAGATGAACATGGTCTAATCCACGCCGATGCTTGGGTCGTGCTAAAAGAGCCCACGAGTTCTGGCGCACAGATCGCGGAAGACCTGCGGCACTTCTGTGAGGCAATTCTCCCCCGCTACAAAATGCCAGGGCAGATTCATGTCGTCGATAAACTGCCGAAGACGGCTACTGGAAAAATCCAGCGTTACAAACTGCGCGTCGCTTCTGCACATGAGGATCGGATGTCTCATAAGCAGAAGAGTGAAGGCTTGGTTTTGGTCGATCGAGTCGGCCGAGTCCTCACCGCTACGCTGTCCCGTCGTCCGGTCAACGCCCTCAACGACGAGTTGATCGAACATCTTGACGCGGTGGTCGATCAGGCGATCGACGATCAAGAGGTGGTAGTGCTGCACATCCGCAGCGACCAGCAAGCGTTTTGCGCGGGAGCCGACCTCGCCTTGATGCAGTCTTGCTTTGGCACGCTCGAAGGCCCGGATGTCATGCTGGATCTGGTACGCCGGATGCAGCGCCTGTTCGCGCGGATCGAATCGGCGCCCCTCCTTACGCTTGCGGAAATCGGCGGCGCGGCCATGGGAGGCGGCCTCGAGCTGGCGCTCGCCTGCGATATTCGCGTGGCCGCAGCCGAAGCGAAGCTCGGCCTGCCGGAGGTGGGACTGGGCCTTTTGCCCGGAGCCGGCGGCACTCAACGGCTAACCCGGCTGTGCGGACGGGGCATTGCCACGCGCCTCATACTTGGTGGCGAGGTGATTGACGGTGCCTTGGCCGAACGTCTGGGAGTTGTCCAATGGGCACAGCCGCGCAACCAATTGGCCGAGTGGACAAGGGAACTTGCGGCGCGCTTCGCCCAAGCGCCGAGGCCCGCGCTCGCTGCCAGCAAGCAGTGCCTGGCAGCGGCCGGCGATCCGCACCGAGACGGTTATGCCGAGGAACTTGCTGCTACCCGGAAGCTCTATCAGCATCCTGAGACCCGGCGCAGAGTCGCTGAATTCCTTGACCGAACCCAACGGCGTGCTGTGGTTTCTAAGCTCGACTAATTGCAGGTGCAATCTTAGGAGGAACGATGAAAGTGAAAGACAAGATCGCCGTTGTTACTGGCGCTGCCTCCGGCATTGGGTTGGCAACCGCCGAAACCCTAGCCGAGGCGGGGGCTCGCGTCATCGTAGCCGATATCGCCAAGGACAAAGGCGAGGCCGCCGCTGCCGCGATTCAAAAGAAGGGTCATAAGGCCGAGTACGTTTACCTCAATATCACGGATGACGCTTCTATCGCCGGCTTCTGCACAGCCGTCCAGGCTAAGAGCGGCGCGGTCGACATCATCGTCAACGGCGCCGGCTGGGGCCAGATCAGTCCGTTCTGGGAGATGCCGTTGGACGTTTGGGACAAGATCGTGATGCTCAACCTCGTCGGTCCAATGAAGCTGGTCAAGGCTCTTCTGCCAAAAATGATGGAACGCAACGGCGGCAAGATCGTCAACGTCGGCAGCGATGCCGGCCGGGTCGGCAGCTCGGGGGAGACTGTATATGCCGGCGCCAAGGGCGGTCTCATTGCGTTCACAAAGTCGCTCGCCCGCGAAGTGGCCCGCTACAACATCAATGTCAACTGCGTATGTCCGGGTCCCACTGAAACGCCGCTTTTGTTTGCGGTACCCGAAAAGCACCTAGAAGCTTTTAAGAGAGCTATACCGTTCCGCAGGTTTGGTAAGCCTCAAGAAGTCGCCGATGCAATTCTGTTTTTTGCCAGCGCTCGCTCCGACTACATTACGGGTCAAGTCTTGAGCGTTAACGGTGGCCTCACAATGGTTGGCTAATCCATCTACTAAGGAGCAAGAACATGAAGAAAGTTCAGTTGACAAACTATAAGGCTACCCATTTTGGCTGGAGCGTCTCCGGCAAGGTTGCCACCATTACGCTCAACCGTCCCGACCGTAAGAATCCAATCACTTTCGAGTCTTACGGCGAGCTACGAGACCTGTTCCGCGAATTAGTCTATGCGACCGATATCAAGGCGATCGTGTTCACCGGGGCGGGAGGCAATTTCTGCTCCGGCGGCGACGTCCACGATATCATCGGCAAACTGGTGAAGATGGACATCCTTGATTTGCTTGCGTTCACTCGGATGACCGGCGATCTCGTTAAGGCGATGCGTTCGTGTCCGCAGCCCATCGTCTCCGCGATTGACGGTATCTGCGCCGGCGCGGGAGCTATGATCGCTTGTGGTTCAGACCTCCGATTCGGCACATCTCGGAGTAAAGTTGCGTTCCTGTTCGTGCGCGTTGGGCTTGCAGCTGCCGACATGGGCGCATGCACGCTGTTGCCGCGGTTGATTGGGATGTCTCGCGCCGCAGACCTGCTTTACACTGGCCGTGCCATGAATGGGGACGAAGCAGAGCGCTTTGGTTTCTACAACCGCGTGGTGGAGCCGGAAAAGCTGCTCGCGGAAGCCACCGCCATGGCCAACTCGCTCGCGGATGGCCCCACGTTCGGCCACGGTATGACGAAAACCATGCTGTACCAGGAGTGGAGCCAGGGGCTCGATGAGTGTATCGAAGCGGAAGCTCAAGCTCAGGCCATTTGCATGCAGACCCAGGACTTCGAGCGCGCCTACAAAGCCTTCGCGGCGAAACAGACGCCTGTATTCGAGGGCAACTGATGGCGGACAAGACTTTCCTCGCGTGGCCTTTCTTCGACGATGGCCATCGAAGTTTGGCTGGCGAATTGGAGCGGTGGGCGGCGAATGCGCTCCCACCTCTCCTCAAGGGTTCCGAAGATAGCTCGGATGCCGTCTACTCTTGCGTTGGTCGGCTCGTGGCCGAACTGGGGAAGGCGGGCCTACTGCGCGTGTGCGTGCCGCGCGCATACGGAGGAGAACGCGAGAACCTCGACGTACGCAGCCTTTGCTTGGCTCGTGAAATCATGGGCCGGGCTTCCGGTCTAGCCGACTTCGCACTGGCCATGCAGGGCTTGGGCAGCGCTCCAATCACGCTTTACGGCCGCGAGGATCAGAAACGTTCAGTCCTGCCGCGAGTGGCGGCCGGCACTGCGCTCGCGGCCTTCGCGCTTTCCGAACCGGACGCCGGATCGGACGTGAGCGCCATTTCCACAACCGCCACGCGCGACGGCAAATCTTGGCGACTCAATGGAGTTAAAACCTGGATTTCGAATGCAGGCCTCGCGGCCTTTTACGTCGTCTTTGCCCGCACCGAAGAGGGACCTGGAACCAAAGGCCTATCCGCGTTCATCGTCGATGCCGGTTGTCCGGGCTTGGACGCGAGCGAGCGCATCGATGTGATCGCGCCCCATCCACTCGGCACACTGCGTCTCACCGACTGCCGCGTTCCCGCCGACTGCATGCTCGGTCAGTCGGGAGAAGGTTTCAAAATTGCGATGGCCACGCTCGACATCTTCCGCTCAACTGTGGGTGCCGCTGCGTTGGGCTTGGCCCGCCGGGCGCTGGACGAAGCAACCGGACGGGCGCTCAAGCGGCGCATGTTCGGCCGAGTGCAGGCCGATTTCCAGTTGACTCAGGCCAAGATCGGGGACATGGCCGTTCTAGTCGACGCCGCGGCGCTGCTGATCTACCGATCCGCGTGGACGAAGGACGTGTTGGGCGGGCGCGTTACGCGCGAGGCCTCAATGGCCAAGCTATTTGCTACCGAATCGGCACAGCAGGTGATCGACGCGGCGGTGCAGATCTTCGGCGGGTTGGGTGTCGTTCGTGGAATAACCGTCGAGCGGCTTTATCGCGAGATCCGGGCTCTGCGCATCTATGAAGGGGCAAGCGAGGTGCTGAAGCTGATTATCGCCTCGAAAGTACTGGAGACGACGGCGGCCGAGGATGGCGGGGGCGATTCCGCGGCCAAATGAGCGTGGCACAATCTCATGGAAACGAACATCAACACGCCGTTCGTCCGTCACCACGCAGTCGTCACCGGCGGAGGACGCGGAATCGGCGCGGCCATCGCTGAAGCGCTGGCGCGCTTGGGCGCCTCGGTTTCCCTCATTGGCCGCAACGCCGAAGTGCTGCAGTTCACGGCAGACCGCATCATCAAGGAACATGGCGTCAAAGTGGCGACTGCATCCGCCGATGTAGCCGACGAAGCGGCCGTCCGAAAGGCCATGGTCGCCGTCACAGGTGTGCTCGGTGCCCCGACGATCTTGGTCAACAACGCTGGCGTAGCTCTCTCGGCGCCGTTCCTGAAGTCGGATGCGGCATTCTGGCGCAAAGTGCTCGACGTCGATCTGATGGGGGCCGTCTATTGCACCCAGGCTGCCTTGCCAGCCATGGTGGAATCGAAGTGGGGACGGGTTATCAACATCGCCTCGACGGCTGGCGTGGCCGGGTCCGCCTACATCACCACTTACTGCGCGGCCAAGCATGCCATGATCGGCTTGACTCGAGCGTTGGCCATTGAAACGGCGCGCACGGGTGTGACGGTCAATGCCGTGTGTCCCAGTTACACTGATACAGACATGACCGCACAAAGTATTGCCAACATCACAAAGAAGACCGGCCGCAGCCGCGAAGAGGCCATAGCCAGTCTTGTGGCGCACAATCCGCAGGGGCGTCTAATTCAGCCGGCAGAAGTCGCGGATGCGGTAGTTTGGCTGTGTGGCGATAATGCTGCGTCGGTAACGGGGCAGAGCATCGTCATCGCGGGCGGCGAGATTACGCCGTGAGTTCGCAGATTCCTTGCTTCTACAACAAAGGCCTCGGGTTCTGCGGATCGGCATAATCGTAGAATCCGCGTTTCGACTTCCGCCCGTTCCACCCCGCGAGCACCATGCGTTTGAGCAGCGCGGGCGGCGCGAATCGCCGCTCCTTGAATTCATCGAACATGATATTCGCGATGTAGTACGTCGTATCGAGACCCACAAAATCCAGAAGCGTGAAGGGCCCCATCGGGTGACCACATCCCAATTTCAAGGAATTGTCGATATCGACGATCGAACCGACGCCCTCCTCGAACGCGCGAATCGCGTCCAGCAGATAGGGCACCAGAAGCCGGTTGACGATGAATCCCGTCCGGTCGCTGGTCCGCACGGGCGTCTTGCCCAGGCGCGCCGCGAAAGCCACGAGGTCTTCGTACGTTTCTGTGTCGCTCGCGATCGTGCGAACCACTTCGACAAGCTTCATCACCGGGACGGGATTGAAAAAGTGTAACCCGAAAAAGCGATGCGGGCGCGAAGTGGCCGTCGCAATCTCGGTGACGGAGCAGGACGAAGTGTTACTGGCAAAAATCGTGGCCGGCCCGCAGATCTTGTCGAGCGCCGCAAACAGTTCTTTCTTGGCAGGTACCTGCTCGATGATCGCTTCAACGATTAGGTCGCGGTCGGCCAAATCTTCTATCTTTGTCGTGCCGCGCAACCGCCCACGAACTTGGTCGCGCTCCTCCGTGGTGATCGCGCCTTTTTCAACCATCCGTGCCAAATTCTTTTCGATACTTTTCAGACCCTTGTCCACAAGCTCTGGCGTTACTTCTCGCACCACCACCGCGAATCCCGCCTGGGCCGCAACCTGGGCAATTCCGGAACCCATCAGGCCGCACCCCACGACCCCAACCTTTTCAATCGCCATCAATTTCCCCCACAGTTGAAGAGAGGTTGCCGAGCACTGCCAAGGTAAGTCGTACCTATGAGATCTCGTCTGGAAGATATCGCATCAACTGCAGCCGCTCTGCGTTCATATCGTCGCCGCGGAGTTCCCGCAGGGCGTTCGTCACGAACGCAGCAGTGACCTTCTTGCGCCAGCTCATGTCGAAATCCGTGTTGCCGAGTGGCTTGGCGATCTTTGCAGCAAGAGCAGCGGCCCGTCCGATTATCTCGTCGTGGAGGGGCTGACCTAGAAGGGAGTTGATTGCTTCTGCGGCCACCAGCGGGCGAGAGGCGACGGCGCCAAGGACGATTCGCGCTTCCTCGACAACCCCACCCGTTGAAAATCGCGCGGCCGCTGCCACCGAGAGCACAGGGAAGTCGAACGACCCGCGGCGCCGCAGTTTCCAGTACGTGCTCTTCCAACCCTTCAGGGAACCGAGCCGTATTTCCGTCAATATCTCGTTCGGCTGGCGCGTGATGTAATTCATGCCGTCGTTGTTATACAGGTCCGCAAGTAGGATTTCGCGCTCCCCGGAGGACGATTGCAGCCGCACGCTTGCTCCCAAAGCGATCAGCGCCGGCGCGGTGTCCGTCGACGAAACGGCCATGCACTTGGAGCTGCCCGTCGCCACCCAGCAAATTTCGCCGTCTTTTTTCTTGCAGAAATCGATCGCCTTTCGCCACTCGTAGTTCTGGTCGTAGTAGAGGCAACGGGTATCCAAGCAGATGTTTCCCCCGAGCGTAGCCATGTTGCGAATGTGCGGGGTGGCGACCAGCGAAGCGGCCTGCCACAGGGCAGAGCATCCGTTGCGAAAACGACGATCTTTCGCGATCTCGGTGAGCGTGAGACATGCTCCTAATCGAGAGGACGAATGGTCGAGCTGAGCGCCGCTCAGGCCTTCAACATGACGGAGACTGATCAGTGTCTGGGGGACCTGTTGTCTCCTCTTCATGTTGGGAAGGAGGTCCGTTCCACCGGCGAGCACCATGGCGCTCGTTCCTTCGCCATCGAGGATACGGGCGGCCTCGTCGATCGTGCGCGGGGCGCGAAAGTCGAAAAGCGGCAGGCGCATCATCGGGTGAGTACCTTCTCTTTCTCCGGTTTGGGCGGCTTCGCAGGCTCGTTAATCGCGCGCCCGTCCCCGCCCTCCCATGGTGGAGGAACCCGCAGCGCTACCGGCCAGGAGATCTCCGGGAAGTGCGTGGGGCCGTAACGCGGTTCCCGTCCCGCGTTTTTCTCGGCCAGCGCTTTGAGAATTTTTTCCGGCGTGATCGGCACCTCGTCGATCCGCACGCCCACTGCGTCGTAAACCGCGTTTGCCACTGCGGGCATGATAGGAAGAAGCGGACCTTGCCCCACTTCCTTGGCCCCGAACGGACCGCGCGGGTCGGGTCCCTCGACGATCTCAGTGAAAATTTCGGGCATGTCCAGGGAGGTCGGACTCTTGTAATCCAACATAGAAGGGGTCGTGTGTACCAGCGCGTGCGAGAGCTTCTTGGGAAGCCGCTGGAAATCCTGCTCCTCCATCAGAGCTTCTCCGAGCCCCATATAGATGCTGCCCTCAATCTGTCCCAGCGCAATGGTCGGATTGAGTGCCCGGCCCAGGTCATGGGTGTTCCATATCTTGACGACGCGAATCCAACCGGTGTCGGGATTCACCTCAACTTCCGCGATCGCAGCCGAATAGGTGTACGTCGGAGAAGTCCCTACGCCGCCGCCTTTGTACTGCGCCGCAGGCATCTTGGGCGGCCAGTAAGATCCGACAGTGCCGATCGTGCCGAACTGAGCCTCGCCGAGGCAGACGGCTTCGGGGAACTTGACGCGCTTCTCCGGCGCAGCCGTGTCGAACACCGCGTTGTCGGCAAAGCGCAGCCGCTCTTTGGGCACCTGGAGCTTCTCGGCAACCGCCTCGGCCAACATGGCCTTGGCCCTTTCGGCGGCTTGAACGGCTGCATTCCCGGCCATCAGAGTCACGCGGCTTGAGTACGATCCCAGGTCCACCGGTCCCAGATCGGTGTCGCCCGAGTACACGCGGATATCGTTCGTTTGGAGGCCCAGAATTTCGGCCACAATCGCCGCCAGAACATCATCCGAGCCTTGGCCGATCTCCGTAGTGCCGGCCTGAAGCGTCACGCCGCCGCCCCGGTCCAGTTTCAGTTGAATTCCAGAGTGCGGCATCTTGTTCCAGTAGATGGAAAGCCCCGCCCCGGTCAGGTAGCAGGAGCAGGCGAGACCCACGCCCCGGCCCTCCGGAAGTTTGCGAAACTTATCTTTCCAGCCCGACATGTCCACGACGCGGCGGATACACTGTTCCAATCCCACCGTCCCTAGCTGCAGAAAATTCGCCGTCAACTCATTGGGTTTCACGGCGGTTCGCAGCCGCAGTTCAGCTGGGTCAATGCCGAGCCGTTCCGCAATCTTGTCCATCTGCACTTCTTGGCCAAAGCGCGGCTGCGGGGTCCCGTGGCCGCGCTTGGGTCCGCATGGAGGTTTGTTTGTGAAGGTGCGGCAGGCCCGGAATTTGTACCTTGCAACGTGATAGGCCGTGGTTTGCAGCGCGCCCGTGTAGAACGTGCTGGCTACGCCGAAAGACCCATATCCGCCGCCGTCGATCAGCGTCTGGAGGTCAAGCGCCGTAATGGTGCCGTCCTTTTTCACTCCTGCCTTGAACTTCATCAGCACCGGGTGTCGGCCGCGGTGGCAATAGAAAACTTCTTCGCGCGTCAGGCTGATTTTTACCGGCCGACCCAGCAGTAGCGCCGCCTTGGACACTACGATCTCGTGATTGAGCGGATCGCTCTTTCCTCCAAATCCCCCGCCGTTCGGAGTGGCTATCACGCGAATATGCCCGGCGGGCATCTCCAGCACTTTGGCCAACGAGCGATGCAAATAATGGGGCACCTGTGTGCTCGTCCACAGCGTCAGCTTGCCCTCGCGATCCTTGATCGCCACCGAGGCGTGCTGCTCCATGGCGAGGTGGGTGCTGCCCTGGTAGAAGAAGATATCCTCCAAGATTTCGTCCGCTTCGGCAAATCCCTTGTTCACGTCACCGAATTCGAACGACACTCGCTTGTGGATGTTGCCTTCTTCTCCGTAATCGTGGATCCGCGGCTCCGGCGTCGCCAGGGCCTCTTCGGGATCCGAAATCGTCGGCAGGATCTCGTACTCGACGTCGATCAGATCCAGAGCATCAAAGGCGGTGAGCTCTTCTCTTGCGATCACCGCCGCGACGGGATCCCCAACGTGGCGCACACGATCGACGCACAACGCCGTCTCATCCTGGCTCACAGGCAGGATTCCGTACTCGATGGGCAGGTCCCTTCCGGTCAGCACCAAGTACACGCCGGGATGCGCGAGAGCGCGGGCCGTGTCGATCTTTCGTATGATGGCGTGAGGGTGTGGAGAGCGGAGCAATTTGCAGTACGCCATCCTCGGCAGGGAGATGTCGTCGGCGTAGATTGTCTGGCCCGTGACCTTGCCTCGCACATCAACTCGCTGGCGTGCCGAGCCGATGACGTGCAGATCTTCGCCCGCTGGCCGGGAAGGCCTCGATGCCCGCTTTGGCAGATCCTGGTTGTTCGCCAAGTTTCCTTCTCCCCTCGAACCGGTCCCCGTCCCGCAGCCTACTTTAGTTCGCCAGTCCGTTTGCGCTCGCTGATCTCCGCTATGGCGGCTTCTACCGAGTCAAAAATCTGCAGGTAACCGGTGCACCGGCACAAATTCCCGGAAAGCGCCTCGCGAATCTGGTCGTGACTCGGATGCGGCGTACGATCCAGCAGCGCCTTCGCAGTAACGATCATGCCGGGCGTGCAATAGCCGCACTGGGACCCGCCCAATTTCGCGAAGGCTTCCTGCATGGGATGGAGCTCTCCATCCGACGCGAGACCCTCGATGGTGATCACGTTCCTTCCATCGCACTCAAGCGCCAGGACCAGACAGGAAAGCACTGGCTCGCCATCTAGAATGACCGCGCACGCGCCGCACTCGCCCAGTTCGCATCCGTGCTTCGTGCCGGTGTGGTTCAGGTCTTCGCGAAGCACTTCCAGCAGGGTTTTGTAGGGGGCGAAAGAGACGTCCACTTCCTCACCGTTCAGAGTAATTCGGATACGAGCTGTTTTCTGGGATTCGGCCGGTAATTTTGATCGCATCATCGCGTCAGCTCACTTCAGAAGAGCATTCCCCAAGTCGCCGTTCGTGCTTGAAACCCCTCTCAGCATACACATATTAGCTTGGGGGAGGGCGGAAAAGTGCGCCGTGATAAGAGTCACGCGCAAATGTGACCATTGTCACAGGGCGAAGCTCAATAAGGCCTAGCTAGAAGGATACTCTTGCTTCGCGCTGCCCGACCACCATGCCATACATGCTATCCGCGAGAAACATCGATAGAGCGATCACGCTCAACAGACCTCCCCAGCGATAAGCTGAAAAAGATCCTGTCAGGTCCCCCGCGATTCTCAGAATCAGAGATAGGTGAAGTAACACCACATGGCAATAGAAGACGCGGCGAAATGCCATTGGTCGTCCTGCGACCGCGGGAAAAATAATGGGTGCGTGCGCAAAAATCATCGAAAACACAAAGCCGAGAAATATGCTATGAAGCGTAGCATCGTACACAAGATAAACAGGACTTCCCGCAATCTCCAATCGGATCGAAAACAAGCGGATCAGTCCGCCGATTCCCAGCCAAACGTATCCCCCGAAAAGACAAAGGGCAATATAGCGGGGAAGCCCCTTTCGCTGAACGGTGAATCGCGCCACATCATAGCGAGCGAGCCAGAGCGCGAGCGCCACCATACCAATGCCTGAAATCCAATTTCCTTGGACTGGGACAGCGGAGGTCCCAATCAGCCCAGCCAGAAAGAGACCAAGCCCAATGCAGAAGGTTGGCTTGGTGTACCTGGAGGGAGCGAGGAATCGGTTCAATTCCAGTCGCTCGCCCACAATCGTGAGGACAAGGAAACCGATCCACCAATGGACCATTTGCGGGATGGCTCTTCCGGCGAGCCAGAGGGCGTTGCCCACAAACCAAGCGCCCGCTCCCAGACCCATCGTCCAGGTAAACAGAGCCGGCTGCTTCACAATGATGAGGACAAAGATCGAAACCAGCCCGAGGCCACCCAACGTGATCAGAAGCATCCCCGGCTTGGCAGAGAGACCGACCGCCAACTCCAGCGAGCCGATGCCTGCCAGAAATGGCGCGATGTATCCCCACCACTTGCCCAGCGCGACGGATCTTTCAACGCAAATGAGTGTTCCGAGGAAACCGCAGACCATGAAAGGGCCGTGGTCGAGAGTGAGCCTCGATTGCAGCCACGTCGCGTTCCATCCCAAACGCACAAGTCCAGTCCATAGGGCCAGAAGCAACAAGAGCAGCGACATGATGAGGAGTGAAAATCGCGTGAGATGGCTAAGTCTGGCCATTGCCCGTCATGACCCTCTCAAAGAGTCCAAGAGCAGCTCACGAAAACAGGGATGAGAAAAGCCCCAACTGCCAACAAGTAATCCGGTGCGGCGCCCCATGACCAGCGGCAATCGTCAGACCATTCAACCCTACCACCCCAATTGCTTCCTGGCTGCCTCAGACATCCTGCCTGCGTCCCAGGGCGGCTCCCAGACGAGCTCGATGTGGACGGCATTCACATCCGGAAAATGGCCACGAATCGCGTCTTCCGCCGCCTTGCTCAAGTACGCATGCAACGGACAAGCAGGCGTGGTCATTGTCATTTTGACGAAGACCCTGTCGTTGATGATCTCGATCCCATATACGAGGCCCAAATCGACGATGTTGATCCCGATTTCAGGATCATTCACTTGCGTGAGCGCAGCACGGACCCCTGCTTCCGTCGGAAGACTCATGACGAAGATTCTAATGAGATGGAATTTTCGACTTCAATCATGTCTGCCTCTGTTGACGCCCTCTCCTGCCTTCTAAATCGGCAGACTGGACGACAACCGCAGCCAAACCATTCGCCTCTTCGAGCCATGGCGGCCTCCTCCGAACTTCAGACGTAGGCGGAGATACCGGTGATGCGCTCGCCGATGATCAGACGCTGGATGTCGTGGGTACCCTCGTAGGTGTAAACGGACTCGAGATTGTTCATGTGGCGCATGACGCAGTAGTCCTCCACGATGCCGTTTGCGCCCAGAATGTCGCGCGCCTTGCGCGCCACTTCCATCGCCACCCACACGTTGTTCATTTTCAGCATAGAGATATGGGAAGGATGCACACGGTCCTGGTCTTTCAGCCTTCCGACGTGCAGCGCCAAAAGCTGCGCTTTAGATATCTCGGTGATCATCCATGCCAGCTTGTCCTGTACGAGTTGGTGCGATGCGATGGGCTTGTTCGCGAATTGCTTGCGCGACTTTGCATATTGCAGGGCCGTGTCATAGCAAGCCATCGCCGCCCCAATCGCTCCCCATCCGATGCCATAACGCGCCTGCGTAAGGCATGAGAGCGGTCCCCGCAACCCATCCACACCCGGGAGCACACTCTCGGCCGGCACTTCGCAGTCGCTGAACGAAAGTCCCGATGTGACGGAAGCGCGCATCGACAATTTGCCGTGCACGTCGTGTGTCTTAAAGCCTTTCGTTCCCTTTTCCACGAGAAATCCGCGCACGCGATCGTCCTCGCACTTGGCCCACACCACACTCACATCGGCAATTGAGCCGTTGGTGATCCACATTTTTTCGCCGTTGAGCACGTAACGATCGCCGCGGCGCACAGCGCGCGTCAGCATACCGCCCGGGTTCGAGCCAAACTGCGGCTCGGTGAGGCCGAAACAGCCGATGGCCTTGCCGCTCTGCAAGCGCGGGAGCCATTTATCCTTTTGCGCGGATGAACCGTACGCGTGAATCGGATACATCACCAGCCCGCTCTGCACCGAGACGAAGCTGCGCAGCCCTGAATCGCCGCGCTCGAGTTCCTGCATCACCAGTCCGTAGGCGACGTTGGACATTTCCGCGCAGCCGTAACCTTTCAAATTCGAGCCGAAAAACCCGAGCTCGCCCAGTTGCGGAAGCAATTCCACCGGAAAGGTTGACTCCCGAAAATGCTTCTCGATGACGGGGATTATCTGTTCGTCAACGAACTGCCGTGCCGTCCCTCGCGCAAGAAGTTCTTCGTCATTCAGCACCGAATCAAAATCCAGATAATCCACACCCGAGAACGCAGACATACACCCTCCTTTGCTCCGCTATGAAGCAATGACTACGACTACTGGAATAAGCGTTCGAAAGCTGTGACGTCGGTCACTGATGTCTGATCTCACATGAGTCCACACTCCAAGCGCTATCGAACATACTACCTTCATCGATCCTCGTTCAATTGTAGACTGACGAGGATTTTTGCTGTAGGGAGCAAGGAAGGGAATGACAACGATGTCCTCCAGCGCACTTTCGCAGAACGGTCTCGTGGGCGTGATTGGAAGCGGAACTATGGGAGCGGGCATCGCGCAGGTGGCGGCGCTGGCGGGGCACGCTGTCGTGCTATACGACTCCCGGACCGATGCGGTGCCGAAAGCGGTTCAAGACATCCGGCAGAATCTCGATAAATTGGTCTCGAAACGAAAACTTTCGGCGGAGGCAGCCGAAAGCGCATCGGGGCGTTTGCGCACCGCATCGAGTTTAAACGAGCTTCGCGGATCGGGAATTGTCATCGAAGCCGTCGTGGAGGATCTCGAGGTCAAGCGGCAGTTATTCGCGGAACTTGAAAATATAGTGGACGTGAATTGTATTCTCACCACCAACACCTCGTCGCTTTCCGTCACGGCGATTGCCGCGGCGCTCAAGGCTCCCCAACGGCTTGTGGGGATGCATTTCTTCAATCCCGTGCCGTTGATGGAATTGGTCGAAGTGATCAGCGGCATGGCGACGGATCCGGAACTTTTGAATACCGTTCACGCAACGGCGGTGGCTTGGGGCAAAACTCCCGTCTACACGAAGTCGACGCCCGGCTTCATCGTGAATCGGGTCGCCCGGCCTTATTACGGAGAAGCGCTGCTCCTGCTGGCCGAGCAAGCGGCGAGCCCCGCCACAATTGATGCGGTGATGAGGGAAGCCGGCGGGTTTCGAATGGGCCCTTTCGAACTGATGGACCTCGTTGGGCTCGACATTGGTTTTGCAGTGAGTCAATCAATCTTCGGCGCTTACTTTGGCGACCCGCGTTACCGACCCTCGCTGATCCAGCAGGAAATGGTTCGTGCCGGCTTTCTTGGGCGGAAGACCAAGCGCGGATTCTACGAATACGGCGAGAACGCTCTCGCTCCGCCCCCGGACACAGAACCGCCCGCACCGAAACCGGAACGTGCCACCCTTTTGTCGGCGGGATCTCTGGCGGAAGCGCTAGCCCAACGTTTGGCCAAGTCAGGAGTGACCATTGCCCGCGCGCCCTCGCGATTTGACCACGGGGATGCGGTTGAAGCGGGAGACGCGATTCTGGCCGTCACCGACGGCCGCAGCGCGACACAGAGGGCGTTCGAAACCGGGCACCGGAATTTTGTGGTTGTCGATTTAGCTCTCGACTACATGAAGGCGACGCGTCTGGCGGTCACGAAGGCCAATGGGTGCGAAGAACGCGCGTACCTTTCGGCAGTCGGGCTCTTGCAAGCCGCGGGATATGCAGTCTCCCGCCTGAGAGATGTGCCCGGTGTTGTCGTGATGCGGACAGTCGCCATGCTGATCAATGAAGCCGCCGATGTCGTGAATCAGGGCGTAGCTACGGTCGCAGATGTGGACACGGCCATGCGCAAGGGAGTCAACTACCCTCGGGGACCGTTGGCCTGGGCGGACGATCTCGGTATCGGGACGATCCAGAACGTTCTCACAAATCTGGCCGCGCATTACGGCGGAGGGCGCTACCGCGTTTCCCCCAAGATCCGTCACTTGGTATGGAGCGGAGGCACATTTGGGGGCAAATCCGTTGGTTGAGGCGAATCGAAACAGGAGAGACACATGAGCGACGCCGTGATTTGCGATGCGATTCGCACGCCCTTTGGTCGCTATGGCGGGGCGTTGTCCGCTGTACGTACGGACGATCTCGCCGCGATGCCGATTCGATCCCTAATGGAACGCAATCCGCGAGTCGATTGGCAGGCGGTGGATGACGTGATCTTCGGGTGCGCGAATCAGGCCGGCGAGGACAATCGTAATGTCGCGCGCATGGCTTCGCTGCTGGCAGGTCTTCCGCCGGGTGTTCCGGGCTCGACTGTGAATCGCCTCTGCGGCTCTAGCATGGACGCGGTGGGGATCGCGGCCCGCGCCATCAAGTGCGGGGAAGCGGATCTGATAATAGCCGGCGGGGTGGAAAGCATGTCCCGCGCACCGTTCGTCATGGGAAAGGCTGAAGTGCCATTCAGCCGCACCGCGGAGGTATTCGACACGACTATAGGCTGGCGTTTCGTCAATCCTGCGATGAAGAGCAGATACGGTACGGATTCCATGGCCGAAACCGCCGAAAACGTGGCAGAAGATTTTCATATCGCGCGTGCGGATCAGGACGCCTTTTCATTGCGAACCCAACAGCGGTGGGGAAAGGCTCATGTCGCTGGGTTTTTCCGGAATGAAATTCTTCCTGTTTCGATTCCTCAAAAGAAGGGCGAAGCAAAGGTGTTCGACACGGATGAACATCCCCGGCCCGACACGACCTTCGAGAATCTGGCAAAGTTGAAACCCATCGTGAAACCGAATGGAACAGTGACGGCTGGCAACGCTTCCGGAATCAATGATGGTTCCTGCGCTCTGCTGCTCGCTTCGGAAGCGGCCGTGCGAAAATACGGCCTCACGCCTCGCGTTCGCGTATTGGCCACCGCTGCCGCCGGAGTCGAGCCTCGAATCATGGGCATGGGGCCTGTACCTGCTACGCGAAAAGCCCTCGCAAAGGTGGGATTGCCATTATCGAAAATGGATGTGATCGAGCTGAATGAGGCATTTGCAGCTCAATCGCTCGCCGTGTTGCGAGATCTCGGTCTGCCGGATGACGCCGAGTTCGTGAATCCAAACGGCGGAGCGATCGCGATCGGTCATCCGCTCGGTGCCAGTGGGGCGCGGCTGGTCACCACCGCCGTCTATCAACTGCAAATTATGAAGGCCCGCTACGCGCTTTGCACGATGTGCATCGGAGTGGGCCAGGGAATCGCGACGGTCTTGGAACGGTGCTGAACGCATGATGGCTCGCTCTGGAAACCTGCGGATGTTTGCGTCTGGTATATTTCGCTTGACGGCACTAACGGTATTACAGTACCGTAATGCGTATTAAGGACGGCCGCCATGGACAGCTCACCGCGCGTCGCGGAACTCGGACATAAAGCGCCCCCGAACCTGGGAGCCTCAGTGCGAGACTTGGTTCTCGAGAACCCGGCAGCCGCGCGACTTTTCGAATCGCTCGGGATTGACTACTGCTGCGGCGGCGATCAAACTCTTGCGCAAGCTTGCAGGGCGGCTAGCCGATCGGCGGAAGAAGTGAGTGCAGCGCTCCAAAAGCTTGATTCGAGTCCGGTCGAAAGGGATTGGCGCAGTGCATCGCTTACAGAGTTAGCGCAGCATATCGTGGATAAACATCACGCGTTCACACAGGCAGAGATCACGCGACTCAAGGGCCTGATCTCAAAGGTGGCCTCCGCGCACGGCAAAGGTCATCCGGAATTGGCTGGCCTCCAGTTGATCTTTGAAGAATTGTCGGCGGAATTGAAGGCGCACATGATGAAGGAAGAGGAATTGCTCTTCCCCTATATCGCCGAACTGGAAGAAGCGGCGCGTTTCAAGCGCCGTCCGCCGGCACCCATGTTTGGAACCGTACAGAATCCGGTGGCGGCAATGATCATGGAGCATGAAGCGGCGGGCCAGGCGCTCGAAAAAATGCGGGAAATCACGAAGGGTTACACCGTGCCGCCTGATGGCTGCGCCAGTTATCAGGCGCTCTACAAAGCGTTGCCCGCCTTTGCGGCGGACCTGCATCAACACGTCCATCTCGAGAACAACATACTGTTCCCGCGTTCAGTGGAACTCGAGAGCAACTGCGGATGAGCCATGCGGTTTTATCGGAGATGTCGCTATCGTGGGCATGTCGAAAGAGTGGGGTCAAGTATTTCGAATAACGTGTGGGATTGATAGGAGAGGGAAATGGACAAACCAGCAGTCGTGGAAGAGAGAACGGCAAAACCAGAAATTGCCGGACCAGACGTGGAAGCAGTCCTCCGAATCATGGATGCGATGGAAAAGGCATGGAGCGACAAAAATTTGCCGGAGCTGTTCAGCCACTACTGGCACAATGATGGCTTCGTCCTCTTTACCTCGCGCGGCGCATATTATGGCTGGAATGCGTCGAAGGAAATGTTGGAGAGATATTTTGACAATCTGGAGGAGGTCAGCCTGAAATTCGGCCCCCGCAAGGCCAGAGTATTCGGCGACGTCGCCACTGTAGTCTATGAGTGGCGTACCGATGGGAGATCCAAACTGAACGATAACCGTCTACTCCGGGAAGGGTACGGAACGGACGTTTTTCTGCGGGACAAGGGAACATGGAAGCTGTATCACAACCACGTTTCTTTGAGCCGTCCCGGAACCAGTCACATGCAAGATCAGAAGTGGTGAAACGCTACCTTGCGGCTTCATAACGGTGGAGGGGCAAGCGACAGCGATTCCTTCTAGGTCCCGCCCCTTATTTTTAACCATGGGTTTCCCGATCCGCTACCCGGGCTTCTCCAGGATCAGGGGCGGTGGGTTCAGTCAAAGCATTGCGTGTTACCGAAAGTGGTACTAATTTACTTCTTTCTCGATGCGGAGAGATACTGCTCGTAGTCTGCCAACCATGATGGCCGCTATCACTTCCGGGAAGGCGGGTGCGATACGCATCCGGCCGGCAGTCAACTCCGACCTTTTGGCTTTGATTGCCCTAGACGAGGAAGTCACCGGTCTCGCCAAGCGCAAATATTGGAAAGAAACATTCGCGCGCTACGGCGGGCGACGCAGATTGCCACGGTTTTTTCTAGTCGCCGAACAGCAGGGCCGCATTGAGGGATTTATCATCGGCGAGGTGCGCGCTTGGGAATTCGGCGAGCCGCCTTGCGGTTGGATGTTTGCGGTGCAAGTGCGGCCCAAGAGTCGATTGAAAGGCGTAGGGACGCAACTCTTCGAGGTTCTCTGCGACGCTTTTCGACGCGCTGGCGTCGAGAAAGTGCGTACCATGCTGGCGCGCGACAACCATCTTGTCCTCTCATTTTTTCGCAGTCAAGGAATGATGGCAGGGCCATTTATCGAACTCGAGACAACGCTCGGCTAAGCCTGTCCTGAGGCAAAATTGGATGAAATTACAAAAGGCAAGCTCGTTCGCGCTCTGCGCCGTGCTTGAGCTTGCAGGGAGTCCGACCAGCCAGCTTTCAGGGACGGAAATCGCTCATAAATACGGTATTTCTGCCCACCATCTGGCGAAAGTCTTGCGCGATCTCGGACGTGCGGGAATCGTTGATGCCGTTCGCGGCGTGGGCGGGGGTTATCGGCTTGCCGTCAATCCGAAGCGACTGACTCTGTTCGATGTCATTCAAATTTTTGAACCGGTCGGGCCGCAGAGCGCCTCAATGGACGATCCGGAACTCGCCACCGATGCGGGATGCGCGCTGCGCATGGTCCTCGATGAAATTGAGGACCATGCTCTTGCGACCTTTCGATCGATCACGGTCTCGACCATGCTGAAATTGATGGCGCGCCGGCCGTGGGCCGATTCACAGCGATTCGCAAAAACTTCACGCAAGGTGGCATCTGGCCGATGATTGCTTTCATTCATGCAGGAATGATGTTCGTCGGGCGGTGGCTGTGCCCCTAGCCGGGCAAGAAGGGGCTGTTGGATAATTATAGTATTGTAGTACCAGAATAGTGTTGACAAGGCCTTGGGCTCGTGCGTAGAATCCAAGTCATGAAAGCACATCGCAGAGAGCGCGCGGAAATCGGCATCAGACGCTGACGCGCGCCTGCTTGGTGCCGCAAGGAAGGAGAAAGCTGTGGCCACTACTCCGGTTCTAGAAGCAACCAAGCTCAGCGGAATTTTTGACTCCTGTCGCGAGATCGCACAGGACCCTGAATTTACGGTGGCGAAGCGCTGGCTCGAAGAGCATCCCGGGAAGAAGGCAATCGGGTGCTTCCCGATTCACTGTCCAGTGGAACTAATCCACGCATCGGGAATGCTCCCGCTCGGCATCATCGGCGCTGGCAATCAAATCGAGGTCACGTACGCCGACTCCCGCTTTCAGTCTTTCGTTTGTTCCATTGTGAAAACCACGCTGGAGCTGGGACTCACGAATCGGCTCAAGTTTCTCGATGGGATGTTGTTCCATTCGATATGCGATCCGGCGCGCAACCTATCGAGCGTCTTCCAGCGCAACTTTGCCGGCATGTTTGTGGAGTACATTCACTTCCCGCAGAATTTCGCTTCGCCTTTGGCAAGGAAATACTTGGAGTCGGAATACCGGCGGATACTGGACGGCCTGCAAGTGAGGTCGGGGTATTCGCCCACCGCCGATGACTTGAACCGGAGTATCGGTCTTTACAACCGCATTCGAGCCGGCTTGCGCGAGATCTATCGGATCAGGGCGAATACGCCGCATGTCATCTCTGCGGCGGAATCATTTGTACTGACACGAGCGGGAACACTGATGGCTCCGGAAGCATTTGTGGAGATGCTCGAAAATGTCCTCGCTGAACTTCCCGGACGCCCGTCGAGGCCGAAAGACCGGATTCGCGTGGTCCTGGAAGGATCGTTCTGCGAACTTCCACCCGTGGGCTTGATCGAGACCTTGGAACAGGCGGGATGCTACATTCTCGATGACGATTTCCTGCGCGGTTGGAGATGGTTTACCGAGGATGTGCCCCTCCGGGACAACCCGCTGCACGAGCTGGCGGAGAGTTATTCGGAGCGCTCCTATTACTCCGGCACCAAACACGATTCCCGGGAGACGAAGGCGGCGCACTTGGTCAAGATGTTTAAAGAAAAGAAGGCGGATGCAGTCGTTTTCCAAGCCGCCAAGTTCTGCGAACCGGCCTTGTTCGACTACGCGTTGTATCGCAAGGCCTTGGATGACGCGAAGATTCCCCATCTGCTTCTGGAGTTTGAAGAGAAAACCTGGATTTTTGATCGCGCTCGTTCCGAGGCGGAAACATTCGTGGAGTCACTGTTGTTCGACTAACGGTAAAACGGCAGATCGACGAAGGAGCCAAATCATGGCGCAACCGACAGCGAAGTCTGATTATCAGGGACGCATCCACAATCTTCAGAAAGA
This sequence comes from uncultured Acidobacteriota bacterium, assembly GCA_963715685.1. Classification (GTDB taxonomy): domain Bacteria; phylum Acidobacteriota; class Terriglobia; order Acidiferrales; family UBA7541; genus Palsa-295. The sequence goes on from OY970264.1 coordinate 1,951,413, forward strand.
CATGATCGGCCGTTATTACGCGAACCTAACCGCAGCCGCGGAAGGCAAGGGTAAGAAAGCCATTTACATGCTGATCAGCGGCAATCCCGTGGAGCTGATCGAAGCCTTCGACATGCTCCCGGTCTATCCGGAGGTCAACGCCCTCCAGCTGGCCGTGAAGAAGCAGTCGCTGCCGCTTATCCTGGCGGCCGAGGAGATGGGCTACTCCACGGACAACTGCGCCTACGTCAAGGCCGACGTCGGGATGTATTTTGCGGGTCGAAAGACACCTTTTGCTACGATTCCGGAGCCCGACTTGCTTTTGTGCAACTACGTTGGGTGCAACGTCTATCTGCAATGGTTCGAGCACCTGGCCGAATACTCCAAAGCTCCCGTCTACAATCTGGACGTCCCGTTTTTCCGCACCGCGACCGCCGATCCACTTGAGGAAGACGTGAATTACGTTGTCAAGCAATTGGAGGAGCTCATCGAAGTGCTCGAGCGGATGAGCGGGAAGAAGCTCGATTACAAGAAATTGCAGCGCATTATGGAGATTTCCGGCGAGACCGGCGAGCTGTGGTCGAATATCAAGAAACTCACGCGGGAGCGCCCCGCTCCCTATGATGCCTATTTTGATTCCGTCATGATGATGGCCCCACTCTACTGCCTGCGCGGCACCGAGGACGGTCTGCGGTTCTTTCAGGAAGCGTACAAAGAGATGAAGCAGCGGGCGGACAATCATGAGGGTCCCTTGCCGCAGGAAAAGTTTCGCGTCGTCATGGAAGGCCCCCCGCCATGGCCTTTTCTGCGGCAGTTTCGCGACATGTTCAGCCGATGGGGCGCGGTGGCCATAGCCTCGACGTACTCGACCGTTGGCGGCATATGGGAGTTCGGCTTCCGGCACGACCCGCAGCGGCCTCTCGAGAGCATGGCCCGGCACATGCTGCAATGGAATTGCACGAACCGCAACTTCCTCCAGCGGTACCAGCAACTCAAGGATTACGTGGACGACTGGGGCGCGGATGCGCTCGTGATCCACTCTGTGAAGAGCTGCAGGTTGTTTTCGGCGGGCCAGGGTGACATGAGGGAGTACTTCACGAAACAACTCGGTGTGCCCACCCTGCTGATCGAGTCCGATTTGGAAGATCCGCGATATTTTTCTGAGGCGCAATTGCGAAACCGCGTGGATGCATTCTTTGAATCGCTGGAGCACCAAAAGCACTTGGTCGCGAAATAAGGATTAGGCCGCTGAACGAGAGTTGCCGTAGGAATGCAAGGAAAGGTAGGGTCGCATGATTTACGGAGGCGGAGTAGACGTCGGATCGACGCAGACCAAAGCGATCATTATGTCTGAGGATCGCAAGATCGTAGCTCGCTGCTTGATCAACACCGGAGCCAATGTCTCGATGGCCGCTGAGCGGGCGTTTCGGGAGGCGGCGGCCTCGGCCGGCATCGCCCCCGAAAGCATCGCCTATGTGGTGGGGACGGGCTACGGGCGCTATAAGGTGAATTTCGGCAACGCACAAATCACCGAAATCTCCTGCCACGCCCGCGGCGCCAATCTTCTGTTTCCAAAAACCCGCACCGTGATCGACATGGGCGGCCAGGATGCCAAAGGGATCCGGATTGGCGAAGACGGAGACGTTAAGGATTTCGTCATGAATGACAAGTGCGCCGCCGGCACCGGGCGCTTCCTTTCAAACGCGGCGGAAACCGTTGGTATCGGTCTGGATGAGATCGGCCCGATATCGCTCGGTGCAAAGAAGCCCGTGCGCCTTAGCACGGTCTGCGCCGTATTCGTGGAATCGGACATCATGTCCTACCTGGCGGAAGGGAAGACGGTGCCGGACATTCTCGGCGGTGTTCACAACGCCATCGCGGCTCGCACGGTGGCCTTGGTACGCCGAGTGGGCATCGATCCTGAGGTCACTTTCACGGGCGGGGTATCGCGCAACATTGGGATGGTGAAAGCGCTTGAGGAAAAGCTGGGCCAGCCCGTCAATGTTTGCGACGATTCGCATTACATCGGCGCGATTGGCGCTGCGATTTTCGCGGTGGAACGGGCATTGGGCGTTGCCGCCGCAGGTTCGGAGAAGCCGGCACAAGCGCACGTCGCGCCGCCGGCGTCATCGCTGCCGATTATCGGCGCGCAGTAGCCAGTAGAAAGTTCGATTCATGCAGAAAGTGACGGAGGTGTTCCATGGTTTTGGTAGCGGGAATTGACATCGGATCCAGGGGCACCAAAGCGGTGCTCGTAAACGAATCACGGCAAGTCTGCGGAACTGCGCTCGTGAAAACCCGGCCGGACTTCCCCGGCGTGGCCAAGGAAGCGATGGAGCAGGCGCTCGCCAAGGCTGGCGGCTGCATGGCAGACGTGAAGTACGTGACCACCACCGGCTTGGGGCGGTACAACGTCCCTTTCCGCGATCTTCAAATCACCGATATTACGTGCGCTGCGCGGGGAGCCGAGTTCCTTTTCCCGAACACTGCCTGCGTCCTCGACGTCGGTGGGCAAAGCACCCGCGCCATCCGGTTGCGCGAAGGCGGCAAGGTGAAGGAATTCAAGTCCAATGATAAGTGCGCGGCCGGTTCGGGAGGATTCCTCGAGCGCGCCGCACATTATCTCGAGATGCCTCTCGATCAACTTGGTCCTCTCTCCATGGCCTCGGAGAAACCCACGATGATCAGCAGCGTGTGCGCCGTGCTGGCGGAATCGGAGATCATCAACCTCGTCAGCGAGGGCCAGAGCGTCGAAAATATCATTCGCGGTATCCACAATTCGCTTGCTTCGCGATCCAAGGCGTTGCTTGCCCGCGTGGGGCTTGAAGACGAGGTTACTTTCGTCGGCGGCGTGGCGCGCCAGACTGGAATGGTGGAGGCCTTGAAATCCAGTATCGGCCGTCAAGTGAATGTCAGTGATGAACCGGACATGGTCGCCGCCCTTGGAGCCGCCCTGTTGGCCTACCAGCGCTTACAAAAGCTCGGTGGCATAAAGAAGAACGAACAGGACCCGGACCTTAACGTTGGTTAGCAATGCAAGACGCTCAGCGCTGTCTTCATGCGGTTACCTTCGCAATGAGCGATTAAAACGACGCCTAGATCTGCGACACCTTAGTTAAAACTTCTACGGGAGTGCTATTGCATGCTGACCAATCGAAGGCACATTCAAATCGAATGGGGTGACTGCGACGCGGCGGGAACCGTCTTCTTTCCGCGCTACCTCGAATACGGCGACGCGTGCACGAACGGCCTGTTCGCGCTGGCCGGTTTGTTCAAGCCTGTCATGCTCAAGACCTACAACATCATCGGCATCCCTTTAGTTGATTTGCGTGCGCGGTTCATCGTGCCTTCCGACTTCGGCGACGAGGTAATCTACGAAACATCCATCCCCGAATGGGGGCGCAGCAGCTTCTTGGTCCAGCACCGAGTTTTCCGGCCTGATGGCGGCCTCGGGCTGGAGATCTTTGAGAGGCGCGTATGGGTCGTGCGCGTGAGCCAAGATCCGGTCACGTTCCGGAGCGAACCGATTCCCGAGGAAGTGAAGAAAAGATTTACGGACCCGCCTTCCGCCACTCATGTTTGAACCGCGAGGCCAACCGTTGGGATCACTCGAATAGCGAATGCGCTGGTCTGCCTTGAGAAATGCCCAAGTCTTCGTTCGTCAGCTCTTCGCCTCATCCTCGCAATTAATACAAAACTATGACAATCGGAACGGTGGGGACAGGTCATACTCACTAGTATGAGCAATCTCCCGACGATCATTCAGGGTGGTATGGGTGCCGGAGTATCCAGTTGGAAACTTGCCCAGGCGGTATCGCGGCTCGGCCAACTCGGAGTTGTTTCTGGAACCGCTCTGGATCAAATCTTTGCTAGGCGCCTGCAAGACGGTGACCCAGGCGGGCACATGCGCCGCGGCCTCGACCATTTTCCATTCCCGGTCATGGCCGAACGTGCGTGGAGCAAATTCTATATCCTCGGTGGGAAGGCGGCGAGCGCGTCCTACAAAACCGTGCCGATGCACACAAAAGACACGCCGCGCGAGTTGAGCGAACTTTGCATCCTCGCCAATTTTGTCGAAGTCTTTCTCGCTCGCGAAGGGCACGACAATCCAGTCGGTATAAACTATCTGGAAAAAATTCAGATTCCGCATTTGCCTTCTTTGTATGGCGCGATGCTCGCCGGTGTTGGCTATATCCTCATGGGCGCGGGCGTTCCGCTGAAGATTCCCGGAGTGCTTGATCTCTTGTCTTGCCACAAACCCGCAACCTATACCCTCCACGTCACCGGCGCCGAGGAAGGTGATGACACTACGATGACGTTTGTTCCCTCGGAATTCATGGAACGTGAACTTACGCCGCTGGTCAGGCCCAAGTTTCTTGCCGTCATTGCTTCAAATACTCTCGCTGCAACGATGGTGAAGAGGGCCAACGGCCGAGTGGACGGATTCGTCATCGAAGGACCGACCGCCGGAGGCCATAACGCGCCTCCCCGCGGCAAGCTGCAGCTTGATGAAGCAGGAGAACCAATCTACGGAGAACGCGATCAGGTTGACCTCGAAAAGATACGCGATCTCGGCCTGCCGTTTTGGCTTGCAGGAGGATATGGTTCGCCCGAAAAAGTTCGCGAATCCCTGGCGGCGGGCGCGGCGGGCGTTCAGGTAGGCACCGCGTTTGCGTATTGCGCGGAATCGGGTTTGAGGGATGACTACAAGCAAGCCTTTTTGGCAAAGGTTATCTCGGGCGATGCACGAGTGGTCACCGATTCGCTGGCTTCGCCCACGGGTTTCCCGTTTAAGGTGGCACAGTTGCAAGGCACGCTATCCGAGCGCGATGTCTATTCGGCCAGGCCGCGCATTTGCGATCTTGGCTATTTGCGCGAGGCCTACAAAGGCCCTGACGGTAAAATTGCTTACCGGTGTCCCGGCGAGCCGGTGACTGTTTATCTCTCCAAGGGCGGAAAACTCGAAGACACGGTCGGCAGAACGTGTCTCTGCAATGCCCTCGTGGCAACGATCGGCCAGCCCCAGGTTCGGTGCGGTCGGTACGTCGAGAAAGGGCTCGTGACCTCAGGGGATGACTTGGCCGGAATTGTGCGATTCCTGCCTCAAAGCGAGCCAATCTACGGCGCTGCGGACGTCGTAAATAAACTCCTCAACGGCTGATCTCGCCCTGCACTGGAATTGTCCCACGTTGCCCGCACCATTGGCGCGTAGTGAACTCTCGCAGCCGTTCGATCCCCAAAAGATAAGTCTGGTGATCGAAACGTGCGCGTAGTGGCCGCCACGAACCGAGGTCCCCGGCATGAAGTCGCTGCCAGGCACTTCCGGCAGGATCTTTATTATCGTCTGAACACGTTCCCGATAGAAGTCCCTCCGTTGCGCGGTTAACCAAATATTAGTCCGTGCTATTGTTTAGAAGTTCCTTGCCCGGGTGGCGGAATGGCATACGCGGGGGACTTAAAATCCCCTGACGCTCACGCGTCGTGTGGGTTCGACCCCCACCCCGGGCACTTACTTAAAGGCTAACGGAATTGGCGATAAGAACGCTTATACGGGTGATTTGTGTCCATTTTGTGCCATGCCGTGGTCCGCTGCACCAAGTACAATATGTCGATGCGGTATCAAATCACCGGCGACGACGGAACGCTCGTGGCGTTCTTAGAGGGCGTTTGCAAAACTCTAAACGAAGCGCTGAACGGCGAAAAACAGAACGTGCCCGGCCACAAGCCGCACCCGCCTTTTCAGTTTGCGTTTTCGGAAAGCGATGAGCCGCAGGCCAACGCCATGCTGATAGACGGCGTGTCAGTTATTTGGATTACGAAGGGAATGCTCGGTTTGGTATGGACTACGTGCGACCGGATGAGCAAATCGGAAGTCATTGTTGAGCTATTCAAGCGTGCCCCCACAAATCAAATCTACGCGGCATTGTTCCAAACCCAACTTGCATTCATCCTGTGCCACGAGTACACGCATCATGTTCACGGGCACTTGGCGCATAGCGCCTTCGGCTTAGAGAGCGGTGACATTCAAACACAGGTATTTGAAGTTGACGCCGACTGCTACGCCGTATATTTCGTTCTGGCGCATCTGATAACTGGGCTGGGCAGGGCGCAGGCGGTTGAGCGGTTGAATTGTGCAGGGACCACGACTACGACGCAGGATGAAGCGCTATTTTCGTCATTTGTGCTAGGAACTGGCGGTTTTCTGTTTGCTAACGAACCGGTCGTCGTTGATCCGCCGCGCGTTTACACTCGTCAGTACCCGCCGCTTGCTGCGCGGATGAACTGGATTATGCAAAGCGCGTGGGGATGGTGCGGACAGAACAAGCCTCACCTTCAACCGTGGATGACGCTGGACAGGTGGCGGGTGCTGATGAATACTGCGGCTGTCGCTCTTTGGGGATTGAACGGCGGTGTGGACTGGAGCGACCAAGTTGCTTTTCTTAACTCGGTCCAAGGGCAAGAGTACGTGGCAAAAGTAGAGGCTAACATGGCGGAATACAGAAGGTCGCTTTACTCGTAGGGTTGTCGATTGTTCCCAAAACTGTACCCGGCAATTGCAGCGTCTCAAGTTTTTGGGGGTGTAAGCCCTTGCGGGTCAGTGGCACTAAAACCGCAGCTGGTTCCGCCCCCCACCCCGGGCACCACGCCAGTCTTGTCAACGGCTCGATTCAAATGCGGAGAATCGCCGCTCCAGTTCCCACTGCTGCTGCGCTTTCTCGCTGGCATGCAGGAAGCCCGCGCATCCGGCTGATGGCTTGGCTGCCCCCAACGTGTCCTGCGAACATGCCGGGACAGGATGCGCAAAGCCGTCTCGTTCGCTCCACAAACTTTCCCCCGGCAAAAAGCTGTGCTCGATGCTCGTGCGCACGATCTTCTTCAGGTCCGCGTAGCTGAGCCCGTAAGTCTCGACCGCGCGAACGTACTCGTGCGTCAAGTCAATGCGCGACACGCCCTCATCATCGGTCGAGAGCGCAACCGGCACGCCGAATCTGCGATAGACCGGAAACGGATGCTCCTTGCCGGTCACGCCAAGAATCACGTCGTTGCTCGTTAAATTGATCTCCACCATCACGTGCTTCGCGGCCATCTCCTTCAGCAGGTCGTAGGGGTGATCCTCCTGCATCACGTCCACCCCGTGCCCGATTCGCTCGGCGTGCGCTTGCTCGACGGCAAGCCGGATGTGGCAGCAAAGCCCGTCGGGCGGTACCATCCCGGGAGCGAGTTCACCGGCGTGCAAACTGATGTGCACCTTGGGATAGAAGCCGTGCAGAAAGTTCAGCAATCTCATGTGCAGCCCGTAGTTCGACATCGCGATGTACGCGTCTTCCGGCTGCACGTAGTTGATGCCCACGATGCGCGGGTCAGTCGACGCCGCCTCAAACCCCAGCAGCGTCTGCGCGAAAACCTGCTCCGGCGGAAATGCGCGCAGCACCTGATAGATGTACCGGATCTGGACGCCGCACGCGGCCGTCTGATACGGCTGACCGCACCGTTCGATCTGCCGGCGAAGCGACTCCGCCTGATCCAGATACGTATTCACTACGTCAACGTCATCGCGAAATCCTTCCTGCGCGATCAGCTGATCGCGGAATTCGCCGAAACTGCGATTGGCGTGCCATCCAAGTTCCTTGGCGATGGCGGCCGTGTGGTCAAACGGAGGCGTGACCATCAGTTCGAGATATTGTTCGTTCTGCGCCGCCGCGCGCGTGGCCACCTCGTCGAGCCATTCGCCGGTGTGCTGCGAATTCACAGCGCCGAACTTCGGAAACGTATCGAAAAAATGATCGTGGCCCGTCACTCCGGTGGAAGGGACAAATCCGCGCATCGAAAGAGCATCCACGAGCGCATCGAACAGATGCTGGTCCTCATAGGTTCGCTCGGCGGGGACATCTCCTTTCTCGCAGTCAACTTGCCCTTTCGCGCCTATCATCGAGTGCGGCTGCACCAACGATAGCGTGGAAACGTTGACGCACAGATGGTCCTCGACTCCGGCTCTGATCCAGGACTCGGCGTACACGGCCCCGCTCAAGTGAACGTGCAGGTCGCCGCCCTTAGGCATCCCCACCAAAAACGCGTGCAGATCGAGCGGATTTGCGCGGGCGGCATCGAAGGCACGCGCCGTGCGCTGCTCGGCGGTGTCTCCCTCGGCACGAGGTGCGGGTTGATCCTTCGCCTGCCCGTGCGTGGCCGCGGACCATCCGAAAGCAAGAACGAGAGCGCAAACGATTCTATGAGCGCGATTCATCTCAAATCCTTTTCGTACCCGGAAGTTTCTTGAAGAGTTTCCGGTACATTCTACTGCCGACTGCCGGGAACTCAATTTCCCATTCACCGCCCTGATGAAGACATGATGTAAAATCTCAGTGGCAGTCCGCGTCATCTCAATTCATTCCAAGGGAAGGGAATTCATGAGCCGGTTTGTCGCTGGTTTCTGCGGATCCCTCATAGCGTCCACGCTCTGCGCCGGTTCGCTTGGCGGTCAGGCAGCGCCAGCGCCAAAGCCCATCCAGGTCAAAGTTGTCGTGGTTACCATGTTTGAGCGGGGCGAAGACACGGGCGACGCGCCCGGCGAGTTTCAGCTTTGGGTCGAACGCGAGCATCTCGATCAGATCATCGACGTTCCTGCCGGCTACCACCACGTGCGCATGAACCACGACGGCGTTCTCGGCATGTTGACCGGCGTCGGCACGGCCAAAGCGGCTGCCTCCGTGATGGCGCTCGGCACCGATCCGCGCTTCGATCTCTCGAAAGCCTACTGGATTGTCGCCGGAATCGGCGGCGGCGATCCCGCGGACGTTTCGCTCGGCTCGGCCGTCTGGGCGGACCATGTGATCGATAGCGACCTCGCGTATGAACTCGACGCCCGCGAGATTCCCAACGATTGGCCCACCGGCCGCACTCCGTTGCGCCGCGCCTCGCCTTACGAGCAGCCGGTGCCGGCCGAGTCGCAGAGCGAGATGTTCACGCTCAATCCTCAACTTGTTGACTGGGCCTTGCAGCTCACGAAAAACGTTTTACTCGCCGACGACGATTCCTTGCGCAAGTCTCGCGCCCGTTTCACAGGCTTCCCGAATGCCCAGCGGCCGCCGTTCGTCACGCACGGCGACGCGCTCTCCGGCAGCACCTTTTGGCATGGTGCTCTGATGGACCAGTGGGCCAACGCATGGGTGCGCTACTTTACCGGCGGCAAGGGAAATTTCATGGAGTCGGCGATGGAGGACACGGGCACGCTGCAAGCGCTTACGTTTCTCGATCACGCGGGCCGTGCCGATCTGCGCCGCGTGCTTGTGCTGCGCACGATAAGCAATTACGATCGCGAGGCGCCCGGCGTCACCGCTGCGGACAGCCTGAAGCAGATGGCCGGCGGGAATTATTCGGCATTCATGGAGTCTTTGGAAGCAGCGGAGCGCGTCGGTGATACAGTCGTTCGCGATTTGGTCGAGCATTGGGTCGAGCGCGAGTCGGCCATTCCGTCCGCACAGTAAGGAAGAGCAATGAAACCTGAACCAATCTACGCGGGAATGCTTGCGGTCGCGCTGGCCGAAGCGCGGAAAGGCCTCGCGGAAGGCGGCCTGCCCATCGGTGCGGCGATTTTTGATGGCAACGGCCGCCTGATTGGCTCCGGCCACAACCGGCGCGTGCAAAACGGCGACCCCTCGATGCACGGCGAGACCGACGCATTTCGCAGCGCCGGCCGCCAGCGCAGCTACCGCGATCTGATTATGGTCACGACGCTCGCGCCGTGCTGGTACTGCAGCGGGCTCGTCCGCCAGTTCGGCTTTGGGACGCTCGTCGTGGGCGACAGCCGCAATTTTCAGGGCGGCATCGAGTGGCTGCGCTCGCTCGGCATTCGCGTGGTCGATCTCGATTCCGCCGAGTGCGTTGCGATGATGGCCGATTACATCAGCAACCATCCCGAAATCTGGAAAGAAGACATCGGCGAGGAGTAGCGGCCACTCGCGTCAAATGCCGTTGTACCGCTGCCTCCGTACAAACTCCCCGCCCCCCGCCTTGCCGACAAATTTCCCATTCTCGATAATCGTCCGGCCGCGCGACAGCACGCTCTTCGGCACTCCCTTCACGCGAATCCCCTCGAACATCGAATAGTCGACGCGCATGTGGTGCGTCGCCGCGCTGATCACCTGTTCCTGGTTCACGTCAAACACGACGAGGTCCGCATCCGATCCGACCGCGATCGTGCCTTTGCGCGGAAACAGCCCAAACAGCTTTGCCGGCGCGGTGGACACCAGTTGCACGAACCGGTTCGGCGAAAATCGTCCGCCGTGTACGCCACCGGTATACACGAGACTCAGCCGATGCTCGATTCCGGGCCCGCCGTTTGGAATCTTCGTGAAATCGTCTTTGCCGAGTTTCTTCTGCTCCTTGAAACAGAACGGGCAGTGGTCGGTGGACACCACCTGCAGCGTGTCGTGCGTCAGCCCTTGCCACAGCTTTTCCTGGTGCCATTTCTCCCGTAGCGGCGGCGTGAACACGTATTTCGCGCCCTCGAATCCCGGCGCGTCCATATTCTCGAGCGACAAATATAAATATTGCGGACACGTCTCCGCATACGCCGGCACTCCGCGGTCGCGCGCTTCGCGCACTTTTTCGAGCGCGTCGTTGCACGAGAGATGCACGATATACACAGGCGATCCCGCCATCTCCGCGAGCGCGATCGCGCGGCTTGTTGCCTCACCTTCAGTCGTCGTCGGACGCGTCAGCGCGTGATATTTCGGCGCGCGTTTGCCTTCCGCGAGCGCGCGGCGGACGATCACGTCGATCACTCCGCCGTTTTCCGCGTGCATGCAGATCAGCCCGCCGTACTTCGCGGCTTGTGACATCGCCCGGAAAATCGTCGCGTCGTCCACCATCAGCACGCCCGGATATGCCATGAAAAGTTTGAAACTCGATACGCCCTCGCCGATCAGCGTGCCCATCTCTTCGAGTTGCGCGTCGCCGAGATCGGTGATGATGCAGTGAAACGCGTAGTCGATCGCGGCCTTGCGCTCGGCCTTTTTCATCCACGTTTCGAACGCCTGCCGCAGGCTCTGCCCCTTCTGCTGGATGGCGAAATCGATCAGCGTCGTCGTTCCGCCGAACGCAGCGGCAATCGTCCCGGTCTCGAAATCGTCCGCGCTCGTCGTCCCGCCGAACGGCATGTCGAGGTGCGTGTGGACGTCGATCCCTCCCGGCATCACGAGGAATCCTGCCGCATCGATCACCTTGCCCGCATTCTCGATCGGCAGCGAGTCCGCGATGGCCGTAATCCGGCCGCCCAAAATTCCGATGTCGCTCGCGTACGTATCCGTCGCGGTGACCACGGTGCCGCCTCTGATCACGGTGTCAAAACGCATCTCGCCTCCAAAGAATCACGTGCAGGCATCTTAGGGCATTCGCGAAACGCCGCGCAAGGTATGCGCAGCCCACAAGCAGCGCCTCGTTGCCAGATCAAAATCCCTTGTGTTTGGCCCGCAAACACGATACAGAACACAAAGCCACGCGCATAAGCATCGTCGCTTTCCGCAAGTAGGAGCAACAAATGGCATCGGAATCACCAGCGTCTCCGGCAACCGGTCTTAGGCTTCGCAGCTACACCTGGGAAGACGCCACCGTCGTCGAATGCACCGGCAGGCTGACTGCCGAGCATTCGGACGCCCTCAAGACCCACGTGCGAGGCGCAATCCCGCAAGCCAGGCGAATCATCCTCGATCTCAAGGAAGTTCATCGCATGGACAGCGCCGGTCTCGGCGCCATCGTCGCGCTCTACATCTCGGCCAAAAAAGCGAATTGCGACCTTCTCCTCATCAATTACAACAAGTCGATCAAGGATCTCCTCGGACTCACCAACCTGCTCTCGGTATTTGAAGCCTGCGCGCAAACCGGCATGCGCCTGCCGTAGGAAACTCGGTTTCCGGTCTAAACCGATGTTAGAATGGCGCCTTAGTGGGCTCGTCATCGGCCGGAAGCAAGTCACCACGCCGAGCCGTGCGATTCGGAGAATCCAACCGGTTTCCCTATGCCGCTTCGCGACACGGCGCCGAAGCTTTCCCCGGACCAATACGAAAAGAACTTCGCCGAAATCGCGCCTGCGATGACCCAGCGGCAGGCCGCCATAGAAGCCGCGCGCTGTCTCTACTGTTTCGACGCGCCTTGCACGATCGCTTGCCCCACGCATATCGACGTTCCCGCCTTCATCAAGAAGATTTCGACCGGCAATCTACGCGGCTCGGCCCGCGAAATCCTCTCCGCGAATATTCTCGGGCATAGCTGCGGCCGCGTCTGCCCCACGGAAGTTCTCTGCGAGGGCGCCTGCGTGATGCACGAGAAGGGCGAATCGCCGATCGAAATCGGACGCCTGCAGCGCTACGCCGTGGATCACGTCCTCGGCAACAATATCCAGCTTTTCCGCGCCGGCGCGCCCAACGGCAAGCGCGTCGCCTGCATCGGCTCCGGCCCAGCGTCTCTCGCCTGCGCCGCGGAACTCGCGAAGTGGGGCTATGACGTCACGATGTTCGACCGCAACGAGCAGCCCGGCGGCCTCAACACGTACGGCATCGCAGCCTATAAAGCGCGCGCAGCCGACGCAATCCGCGAAACCGATCTCGTCAAGCAGTTGGGAGTGAAGTTCTGCCAGAAAGTGGAAGTCGGCCGCGACATCTCTTTTGCCGATCTCGAAAAACAATTCGACGCCATCTTCCTCGGCGTTGGACTCGGCGAAACCTGGAACCTGAATCTGCCGGGCGAGGACCTCCACGGCGTGTACGGCGCGATCGAGTTCATCGAGAAGACAAAAGTCCAGCCGTTGCACGAAGTCGAAGTCGGCCGCCGCGTGGCCTGCATCGGCGCTGGCAACACGGCCATCGATGTTGTGACGGCGGCGCGCCGCCTCGGCGCCGAAATCGTCTATTTAATTTATCGCCGCGCCGAACCGGAAATGCCCGCCTTCGCCTACGAGTACCAACTCGCCAAGCAGGACGCGGTCAGTTTTCTCTGGCAAACGCAGCCCGTGCGCGTGCTCGGACACGACGGCGTCGTCGCCGGCCTCGAATGCGTGCGCACGCAACCCGGCTCGCCGGATTCAAAGGGCCGCCGCAATCCCGTGCCTGTACCGGGCACCGAATTTAAGCTCGACGTCGACATGGTCGTGCGCGCCGTGGGACAAAAGCCCGCGACAGATTTCTTGACCGCCGTGAAAGGTTTGCAAATCAACTCGAATGGAACGGTCAAAGTGAACGACCGGCATCAAACCGGCCACGCGAAATATTTCGCCGGCGGCGATTGCACGAACGGCGGAAAAGAAGTGGTGGACGCCGTAGCCGACGGCATGGCCGCCGCGCGCGGCTTGGACGCATGGCTCGGCTCTCCGCGCTGAGCCGCGTCGAGAGCGCGTGACGTTTTGTCTTCCGTAGGGGCACGGCATGCCGTGCCCGGCGCACATTCTTGGCGCCGCGCCACCCATACGGTGCGGTGCGTCGCCGAAATGATTTTCGTCGTACTCGGAGGTGATCAATGGCTGATCTCAGCGTGAAATTCTGCGGAATCACCAGCCCGAATCCTTTCTGGCTCGCTTCCGGCCCTCCGACCAACACCGGCGGCCAAGTCATGCGCGCCTTCGACGCGGGCTGGGGCGGCGCCGTCTGGAAGACGATCGGGGATCCCATCGTGAATACCAGCTCTCGCTACGGCGCCATCGACCTCAACGGCGTGAAAATCATGGGCTTCAACAATATCGAGCTGATCAGCGACCGCCCCACCGAAGTCAATTTTCGCGAGATTTACGAAGTGAAGAAGCGCTACCCGAAGAACCTCGTCATCGCCTCTCTCATGGTCGAATCCAAGCGCGAATCCTGGCACGAGATGGTGCGCCGCGCAGAAGGCGCCGGCTCTGATGCGCTCGAGCTGAATTTTGGATGCCCGCACGGCATGAGCGAGCGCGGCATGGGCGCAGCCGTCGGACAGGTGCCCGATTACACGGAGATGATCACGTCATGGGTGAAGGCAGTCGCGCGCATCCCGGTGATCGTGAAGCTCACGCCCAACGTCACGAGCGTCTCGCACATTGCCGCAGCCGCCGAGCGCGGCGGCGCCGACGCCGTGAGCCTGATCAACACGATCAACTCGCTGATGGGCGTCGATCTCGATAGCTTCGCGCCCCGCCCCAACGTTGGCGGCAAATCTTCCCACGGAGGCTATTGCGGTCCCGCGGTGAAGCCCATCGCGCTCCATCTGCTTTCAACTGTCGCGAAGAATTCGCGCATTCCCATCAGCGGCATCGGCGGCGTCGGCTATTGGAATGACGCTGCGGAACATATCGCCCTCGGCGCTTCCACCGTGCAGGTCTGCACCGCCGCGATGCACTACGGATTCCGCATCGTCGAGGACATGATCGACGGCCTCTCGCAATACATGGACGACCGCGGCTTTCGCACCATTGAAGACTTCCGTGGCCGCGCCGTCCCGAACGTGAAAGACTGGGGCGACCTCGATCTGAACTACAAAATCGTCGCGGAGATCAATTCCAGTCTCTGCATCGGCTGTCAGCTCTGCTACGTCGCGTGCGAGGACGGCGCGCACCAGTGCATCGAGCCGTACAAGTCATCGGAAAAGAAAAACGCGAACGGCTTCGGCGTCCACGTGCCGCGCATCCTCGAGGAAGAATGCGTCGGCTGCAATTTGTGTGCGCTGGTCTGCCCGGTGGAAAACTGCATCACGATGAAGCGAATCGATGCCAGCGACGCGCCCATGAGCTGGAACGACCGCGTGCGCCAGTCGTCCGCCACTCTTTCGCTGCCATTCCCCAGCGGCGACTGATCGCGGAGCTTACGCCGGTGCTTTAATTGGCGGGGTGGGCCATTCGCCCACGCGCCCTTAGTCGCCCAACCTGTAACCACGACCGTGTGGGATGAGACGCAACGCCGTATCGCTATTAAATTGACCTACTAGAAGTCGGTACGGTTTCGGTCGCGGTGGCCCGTAAAACAAACCCTGATACTTAAGCTCGAGACCTGACTTCATGAAGGCAGGCGAAGCTGTCTCTGGCTTAAAGGGTCCGTTGAACACCAACAGCGCGAAGTTATCCTCTTGCTTCGAACGTTCAACCACCACGACAGCGAAGTCTTCCACACCGTCACCGTTGAAATCGCCGGTCGCAGTATACGGGTGATAGTCCGGCACGGGCTTCCACACCCCACCGGACCCAGCTTTCATCTGCTTAATGTCGTCGGCGCAGTCGCAGTCTTCATCGGTCGCGATTCGATATCCCGGGTGTTGGGCCAGCCAGTTTTGCAGAACCGTTTGTTCTTGCGTTGTCAACGTGTGTCCAGCCCACGCCGGCACAAGTAAGGCAGAAAAGGCTAGAAAGAAAACCAGACATCTAGTAGGCATCTCTCCTCGCGTTTTCTCAAGACGCCGCCGGAACCTAGGCTGACGCCTTCTTGGCAGGTTTGTTAGCGGGCATCAATAGGAAGTACGCCACAAAGCTCACCCCAAATCCAACAAACCAGGCGTAGTCGTACAACACGCGAACCGGCGCGTACACGAGTCCCACAAACGCCACCGCGCACCCGGCCGCCAGCGCCAGAATCGCTCTCCAATTCACGCCACTCGAGAATTCGTAGATGCCGCCCCGCCGGTAAAGATCCTCGGCGTTCAGGACTGTTCTTCGCCGCACGAAATAGTCGCAGATCAAAATTCCCGCCACCGGCCCCAGAAAGCCCGAATAGCCGACCAGCCAGCCGGAAACGTAATTGCCATAGCTCGCCAGCAGTTTCCACGGCTGCATCAGGACGCCGATCAAGCACGTCAGTAGTCCGCCAGTGCGAAAACTAATTTTCCTCGGCCACAAATTCGAGAAATCGTTCGCCGGGGAAACAACGTTTGCCGCGACGTTCACGTTGAGCGTCGCCATCAGCAGCGCCAACATCGCGACGACCACCGCAATCGGATTCCCGAGCCGCGCCAGCACCGCCACCGGGTCCCAGATCGCCTGCCCGAACAGCACCACCGTTGCCGACGTCACCGCGATCCCAATGAACGAATAAAATGTCATGGTCGTCGGCAGCCCTAGCGCCTGCCCCACCATCTGCTCGCGCTGCCCGCGCGCGTATCGAGTAAAGTCAGGAATATTCAGCGCCACCGTCGCCCAGAACGCCACCACGCCCGTCAGCGACGGCACAAAGAACTTGAAGAACTCGCCGAACGTCTGAAATTTCGACGGCGTTGCCAGCATCGGCCCGAACCCGCCCGCTTTCGCGCGCGCCCAGAGCAGCAGCGCCAGCCCGATCAGCAGCAAAAATGGAGCCGTGATCCCCTGCAAAAACCGGATCGTCTTGATGCCGCGCAGGATCACCGCCAGATTCAGCGCCCAGAAAAGGACAAAGCATACCGGCACGCCCCAGCTCACGTTCTTCGCGTTTGGCGCCAATGCCACGACCATCGCGTAGATCGCTTCGCCGCCGATCCACGTCTGAATCCCGAACCAGCCGCACGCCACGAGCGCGCGCAGCATCGCGGGCACGTTCGCTCCCAGCACCCCGAACGCCGAGCGCGCGAACACAGGGAAGGGAATTCCATACTCCGCTCCCGCGTGCGCGTTCAGCAACATCGGGATCAGCACCAGCACGTTTCCCAGAAACACGGTGAAGATCGCTTGTTTCCAGCTCATGCCGCCCGCGATCATCGAGCTGGCGAGCAGGTACGTGGGAATGTTCACGCTCATCGCGATCCACAGCGCGGCGTAGTTGTAGGTGCCCCACGTGCGGCGCTCAGCCGGCACGGGTGCGAGATCTTCGTTGTAGAGGGAACTCGCGCGCACCGCCTGCGCGTCAAAAACCTCGACGCGCGGCTCGCGCGCGGAAGGAATTGTCGTCTCGCTCATCGCGAATCAGTGGCCATCAAGAAGAACTCACCCCTTGGGCGCGGTGTAATCGATGTAAACAGCCTTCAGCTCGGTGTAGAAATCGATCGCCACTCGGCCCATTTCGCGCAGTCCCACGCCCGTGGCCTTCATCCCGCCAAACGGCATCTGCGCCTCGCTCGCCACCGTCGGAGCGTTCACGTGCGTGATCCCCGTCTCGATCCGGTCGATGAACTCGAAAATTCTGCGCGCATCGTTCGTGTAGATCGAGCTCGAGAGGCCGAACTTCACCGAATTCGCCACGCGCAGCGCTTCCTCGAAATCCGCCACGCGAATTACCGACAGCACCGGCCCGAAGATTTCTTCCTGCGCGATCGTGCTGTCCCACGGCACCCGATCGAACACGGTCGGCGCGACGAAATATCCGTTCTCGTATTTGCCCCCGGGCATCCGCCCGCCGCCCAGCAGCAGCCGCGCTTCCTTCTTCCCGATTTCGAGATAGCGCAGCACGGTTTTGAGCTGCTGCTCGTCCACCACCGGTCCCACGTCCACATCGGCGTCGAGCCCATTTCCGACTTTCAGCTTCCTCGCCTGCTCGACGGTCATCTTCACGAACCGGTCGGCCACCGCATCTTCCACGATCACGCGGCTCGTCGCCGTGCACCGCTGCCCGCTCGATCCAAACGCGCCGAGCACCACCGACTGCGTCGCCAGCGCCAAGTCTGCGTCGCGCAGCACGACCACCGGATTCTTTCCGCCCATTTCGCACTGGCATTTTTTCATCTGCCGCGCGGCCACCGAATAGATCAGGCTCCCGACTTCATTCGATCCCGTAAATGAAATCGCGCGCACCTCGGCGTCTCGCAGCAGCTCGTCGCCGACCTCCTCGCCCGCGCCGAGCACCATGTTCAGCACGCCCGCGGGAGCGCCCGCCGCCTGAAAAATCTCGACGACCTTCGCGGCGCACTCCGGCGTTAGTTCGGCCGGTTTCAGCACCACGGTGTTGCCCGCCACCAGCGCGGGTGCCGCCTTCCACACGGGAATCGCCACAGGAAAATTCCACGGCGTGATCGCGCCTACCACCCCCAGCGGCTGCTTGATCGTGTACGAAATGGTCTTGGCGAGTTCGCTCGGAATCGTTTCGCCGCCCATCCGCCGCCCTTCGCCCGCCGTGAACTCCAAAACGTTGATCGACCTCTGCACCTCGACCAGCGCTTCCTTCACCGTCTTGCCTTCTTCGCGGCACAGCGTTCGCGCCAGCGCTTCTTTTTGCTTCTCCATCAGCGCCGCAGCGCGCGCCAGCACTTTCCCGCGCGCCGGTGCCGGAGTATCGCGCCAAGCTGGAAACGCAGCTTTCGCCGCGGCGATCGCCTCGCGCACTTCCTCGCGCGTGGAAAGCGGAGCGACGCTCGTCACTTCTTGCAGGTTGGCGGGATTGCGCCGCTCGATGGTCTGCCCCGAGCGGGACTCGACCCAGCGGCCGTTGATGAAATTGCGGCAAAGCGGTGCGGTGACTGTTGCGGTGGTCATCGGCGTAGCCTCAATCCGCGGCCTGCGCCGAGCCGGGGATTCGAGTTCGTACGATCTCGTCGTAACTCTCCGGCCGCCGGTCGCGATAGAATTGCCAGGTGTTTCGCACTTCCTTGATCTCGTCGAAGTCGAGATCGGCTACCAAGAGTTCGTCCTTGTCGCGGCTCGCCTGCGCGACAATTTTCCCGCGCGGATTGCAGAAGTAGCTCTTGCCATAAAACTCGCCGATGCTCCACGGCTTCTCGGTCCCCACGCGATTGATCGCCGCTACGAAATACTGATTCGCGACCGCGTGCGCCGGTTGTTCCAGCTCCCATAGGTATTCGGAAAGTCCGGCCACCGTCGCCGACGGATTGAACACGATTTCCGCGCCGTTCAATCCCAGAATCCGCGCGCCCTCGGGAAAATGCCGGTCGTAGCAGATGTACACGCCGACTCGCCCGAAGCGCGTCTCGAACACCGGATAGCCCGCGTTCCCCGGCGTGAAATAAAATTTCTCCCAGAATCCCGGATGGCAGTGCGGGATGTGATGCTTCCGGTATTTTCCGAGATAGCTTCCGTCCGCATCGAACACCGCCGCGGTGTTGAAGAAAAGTCCCGTCATCTCCACTTCGTAGATCGGCACCACGAGCACCATCTTGTGCTTCTTCGCCAGCTTCTGCATGCGCGCGAGCGTCGGCCCGTTGGGCACGCTCTCGGTCAGCTCGTACCACTTCGCGTTCTGTTCCGCGCAAAAGTATGGCCCGTAGAAAAGTTCCTGCAGCCCGAGGATTTGGACGTCCTTTTTCGCCGCCGCCGCGATCAGCTTCTCGTGCTTCGCGATCATCTTCTCTTTGATGTCCGCGAGCGAATACTTTTCGGGCGACCATTCGCAGGTCGCTTGGATAACACCACAACGCACGAGTCGCGGCATCGGAGGCCTCCTGGGCGCTAGTGGCAGCCAGTTTACTATCCGCCCAGAAGCCCGACAAGGACGTAGCCGCGCCGTTGTCGCCCGGCGTCCGGCCACGATATCATCGGCGTGGGCAGGGAATCGGCGTGACCGAAAAAACCTCTCGCTTCGACCGCATCATCTGGATCGTCCTCGACAGCGTCGGCATCGGCGCTCTGCCGGACGCCGCCGACTACGGCGACGTTGGCCGCGACACGCTCGGCCACATCGCGCGCTCGCGTCCTTTGCGCGTGCCGAATCTCGTCCGCCTCGGCCTCGCCAACATCGAGCCGCTCGACCATCTCACGCCGCCGGCGCGCCCCGCGGGAAGTTTCGGCAAAGGCGTCACCGTCTCGCCCGGCAAGGACACGACCACCGGCCACTGGGAAATGGCCGGGCATCTGGCTCGCCCAGGCGTTTCCCGTGTACCCCCACGGTTTTCCGCTCGAGCTGATCGCTGAATTCGAGCGCCGCATCGGCCGTCGCACGCTCGGCAACAAACCCGCCTCGGGCACGGAAATCATCAAGGAACTCGGCGACGAGCACGTGCGCACGGGCTTTCCGATCGTTTACACGTCCGGCGACAGCGTTTTTCAGATCGCCGCGCACGAGGACGTAATTCCCATCGCCGAGCTGTATCGCATGTGCGAAAAAGCGCGCGCGATGCTCGACGGGCCGAACCGCGTTGGGCGCGTGATCGCGCGGCCGTTCACGGGCCCGGCGGGAAATTATCGACGCACCGTGCGCCGCCACGACTACGCCGTGGAGCCGCCGCGTCCCATGCTGCTCGACGTGCTCGCCGACCGCGGAGTTCCCGTCTTCGGCGTCGGCAAAATTCACGACATTTACAATGGCCGCGGCGTCGCGGATTACGTCACCACCAAGAACAACGCCGACGGCATGGCCAAGCTCACCGAAGCGCTCGCGCAACGCCCGCACGGCCTCGTCTTCGCGAATCTCGTCGATTTCGACATGCTCTACGGCCACCGCAAGGACATCGAAGGCTTCGCGCGCTCGCTCGAGGAATTCGACGCGCTGCTCGGTCCGTATCTATCGGCCATGCGCGCCTCCGATCTTCTCCTGATCACCGCCGACCACGGCTGCGATCCCGATGCCGTCAATCCGACCACCGACCATTCGCGCGAGTACGTTCCGATCCTCGCCTTCAGCCCCGGATCGCCCGGCGGCGCGAATCTTGGCATCCGCTCGACGCTCGCCGACATGGGCCAAACCGTCGCCGCGAATTTCGGCGGTGCGATTCCGCACGGCACGAGTTTCCTCTCGCAACTCTCGTGACGAAGATTTAAGTGTAGCGCCGCGGTCTTCAGCGCGGCATTCGGCGGGAGTTGGCCTCCCGGTTTTGTGTCGATTAGAAGAAATTATGTCGGCTGATTTCAGTGGCTTGGGTGCGTTTCTAATCGCCAGAGTGTCGATTAGAAATGCGGGTCGCTGCGGCCATGCGGCCTCCGCGACGGCCTGCGGCAGCAAGGAATGCGCTGCAGACGCAGCTGATATGCCGGAGCTTAAGCTCCGACCCCCTAAAAGACGCACACCGTGCGGACGCGTGCGGTCCGGCGCGCCCTGAGGCACCCCCGGTTTCATTGTCGGCCAGCCGGTACACCGATCCTTTGTTTTGAACGATTTAGACGTGATTCTGTCCGGCAGCCATTGTCGAGCAGAAAACCGTGCAAGCGGACGCGTGCGGCCCGGTGCAGGGGCCCTCTTCCGGGCGGAGTCCTGGCGCGCCCTCCAGACTTCCGCCATCGCGTCCGCCTGAATCGTCCGGGACGCTAACAGCGCGCCGAATTTGGACCGTTGGCCCATGCGTCCACGCTAGCAGCGGGGAGGAAGCAGTCAAGCGCGCGGGCCTGTGGACTTTTTTCGAACGCGGGGATTCAGGGTTTCGTCAGCCGGTGGAAGCGGCGTTTGCTCCGTGGAATTCGAGAGGTGGTAGCGAGCGATCCGTTCAACTGGCCTGTGGAAGACCCCGACCTATGCGTTTCCGCATCACGAAGAGCATCCCGATCCCGAGCAGCATGAGGACAACTGAACTTGGCTCGGGCGTAGCAACGGCGGCGAATGATAAATCTCCGGTGTCGATTAATGGGGTCCCGAAGTAGCTTTCAGTTATGGATTCTACGTCGCCGGTGGTCAGGTCGTCGATGACAAAGCTCACCTCACCGCCTACGAAGGCAGTGCTCACCTCGAACGAGTCAGTCCATGTGTACGAATCAGTTGGGGAGTCGCCGGTGAGCAGTGGGATGTCTAAGGTTATACCATCCCAGGTCTCCTGGACTGTAGTGGGCGAGGGGAACGACACATCGGGCGCAGACGGCAGGAACTCACAAGTGGTGCATGTGAAATCGGCGGTGCACGAATCCGCGTGGGCGCTGGGCGTCCCGATGGCCACCAACAGTGCGGTAAGGATGATCCACAAAGATTTTCGCATTTTCGAAATTCCTCCTCGCCGCGCTTGGACGGTCGGAGACAGACTTACTTGCCGGGGATCTACTTTCCACCCGCACGATCACTGCCGATTTCGCCATGCTGAAAAAAATGACATACCAACTCCGGGAACTGGACACACTCCAAATAATTGCAGAACTTGAGCACCGAATGGCCCGCTTTAGCGCGTCTATGCGGCGCAGACCTAAAGCAACCGGACCCTCCGAATCGGTGGCCGCGCGCGAGTACGACCTTGATTCCGCGTCCGATGTTGTGGAGCTTCCTCGTGCGCTTGTGATATGCGTCACAGACTTTGCCGTTCGGTGCATTATAAATGTGACAAGTAGCACATATGGTTATAGCTGACAGATTGAAGTCTTTGCGCGAGGAAAAGCGTCTCTCACAGGGTGACGTCGAGAAGCGCAGCGGCCTTCTACGATGCTACATATCGCGTGTCGAGAACGGCCACACGATTCCGGCGATCGAAACGCTTGAAAAGCTGGCGCGGGCCATGGAAATCCCGGTTTACGAACTGTTTTACGATGGAGACGGACCTCCTAAACTCCCCATCCTTCCAAAGCTCAAGGATGGACAGCGCATTGCGTGGGGCAGCTCCGGCAAAGATGCAAGGACGCTGGACAAGTTCCGCAAGCTTTTCAGCCGGGCTGATGAAAGGGACCTGAAGCTTCTTCTTCACGTCGCTCAAAAGATGGCCCACTCGCATCGAGCGAAGGCCTAGCCCAAAACAACCTCCAAAAACCAAAAGGTCCTGAGCTGCGTGTTTAGGACCCTTCGTCTGCAGGTACTGAAACGCTGGTCGCCGGTCTTCGCCTTCGTAGCGGCCGTCTTTCGCGTCTTTTGCGTCCGCCGCTCTCTGGCGGAAGGCGGGCGCATTGGCTTTTGCCTTTGCTGTTGCCTTTGCAGTTGTAGCGGCCGCCTTTAGGCGGGCACAGTGGTTTGCTACTGGCGGGCAGAACGCTGGAACTTGTCCCGAGCGCAGCCGAGGGAAGCGCGCGGGCCTGTGGACTTTTTGGGAAGGAGAGGATTCAGGGATTCGTCGTCCGAAGGTCATCCCACCCTTCGCTCCGCGAAGGACGGGGAGCCGAAAAACCAAACGCCAAAGCCTGGGCTACCCGCCCACGAACGCACTCCGCTGGGGCTCCGGTACCGCGACGGATGCAAGGGCCAATTCGTCAGAGAACGAATTTCTACCTTGGCGCAATTTCCCACCATTCCGAGAGTTTACCGAAAGGTGGTAATTAAATGCGCATATCTTATACAGGAAATAGCTCACACTTACGCTAATAAGTTTCTTTCCAGATTCCTAATGCAGGCCCGGGCCTTCCCCAACATGGCCTTAGAACTGCTCGAAGTTTTCCATCGCTGCTAGTGTCTTTTGAGAGTGTGGCCCGAGCATTCGGTATCTGAACTACCAGGAGTAATAGACGCTTGCCCTTCAAGTCGGCCCATACGAATGAATGCAGCGAGCTTGGAATTTGCCGCTTGGTCGTTGGGGAGGGCCCATGAATCATTTAATTTTTGCGGCTATTGGAATCCCGGCTGTTCGTCCGAGTCATTCGTTCGGGATGGCATCATGTGCCCGACCCTTCCTACTCACGCTTATGCTGTCCCTCTCTTTCGCTGCAGGACAGGTGTGGGCCCAGTGCGGGAGTTTGGGCGGTCCCTCGACCACGTGGAGCGATGGCAACGGCTCCTGGAGTGTTGCCGGTAACTGGACGGGTGGCACGCCCAACGCTTCCACAAACGCCTGCATCTTGGATGGCACAAGTACGGTCACCGTAGACACGACCGGGAGTGTTGCGGGCCTGCAGCTTGCTAGCGGGAATATTTTGAACATGAACGTTGGCGCGAGCCTGAGTCTGGGTTCTGGTACAAGCCTCAACTACGGCACGCTAAACTACAGCAACGGCCCGCTCTACAACTACGCAACGCTTACCAACTACGGCGGGCTCGAGAGCAATCCTATCGGTTTTCCGGGCGGCTCACTCTACAACTACGGCACGCTCACCAACTACGGCCAGATGCTGAACTACGAAGCTGGCAACATCTACAACTACGGCACGCTCACCAACTACGGCCAGATGCTGAACTACGAAGCTGGCAACATCTACAACTACGGCACGCTCACCAACTACGGCGGGATGGAGATCAGCTACTATACAGGGCTCACGAACGCCGGCACGCTCACCAATGCCGGCACGATCGTGTTCGACATTGATAGCTCCTTTTCCCCCAATACCGGCACGATCAACAACTCCGGCACGATTCTCTCCGAGGATGGTGGCATCATCAACTCCGGCACAATCAACAACTCCGGCACGATCACCTTGGGACTGGACGGCACAATCACCAACAGCGGCACGATCAACAACTCCGACACGATCAACGTCGGCGGCCCCAACGGATACCTCAGTAACTCCGGCACCATCAACAACAGTGGCACGATCAACAATGGCACGATCGCATCTGGGCCCAACAACGAAATGGGTAACTCCGGCACGATTACCAACTCTGGTACGTTCAACAACTACGGCACATTCGAAAACACTGGAGCCTTTACGAACTCCGGCGCCGTGATGATATCCAGTTTGGGTTTTTTCACAACGAGCACCAATTACACGCAGACAGCCGGCAGCACGGTTGTGGACGGCACCCTCACCGCCACCGGCGGCGCCATCCTGGACATTCAGGGCGGTACCCTCGGCGGCAGCGGCACGATCAACGGTAATCTTGCGATCGGCGGAACGATCACGCCGGGTGACGATCCCGGCACGCTCACCATTGTCGGAAACTACGAGCAAACGAGCACAGGAACCTTCGATGAGTTGATGAGCCCTGTGTCGCAGTCCTTGCTCGATGTAAGCGGGGACGTCGTGCTTGACCCTGGGGCCTCACTGGAGATCACTCTACTCGACGGATTCGATCCGCTCGGCCAGACATTTGACATCATGGACTACAGCGCTTTGACGGGGCAGTTCTCCAACGGTTCCAGCTTTTGGGATGACAACTATTTGTGGGACGTGACTTACGGTCAAAACCAGATCGATGTAACCGCCGTGCAGGCACCTGAGCCCAGCTCATTGCTACTGCTATTTCTTGGCTTGGTTGCGCTGGCTCTGTACGCGCACCGAAAAATGGACAAGACGCAACGCCTTGCGTAACGCGAAACCTGGGCGGATTCATGCAGGAGGCATTGTGTATGGGCAATGAGTCGCGAGGCATTGGTCTGGTTCAAGTTGTCTGGATTTTGGCGGGCCTCTTGGTTGCAGTAGCTGCGGGATTTCATATTTTTCACACCGTCCATACTTCGTCAATTCGATTCAGTACGCCTTACCAGGCAGTCCTTTTGACGAACGGCTCAGTGTATTTCGGGCATCTCCAAGGGTATGGAGAGCGCAACCCGGTGCTGACGGACGTGTACTACGTTGTGAGCCAGACAAATCCGGAGACCAAGCAAGTAAACAATGTGCTGGTGAAACGTGGGAAGGAGCTGCACGAGCCGGACCGGATGTACTTAAATCCGAATCAGATCCTGTTCGTGGAACCCGTTGGCCCTAATTCCAAAGTGGCCCAGCTCATCTCCCAGGCCACTCACTAGCGGTCTGAGCTCTTCCTTCGAAGGCGCGGAAGTTACTACCATCCTGCGGCAAGGGGCGGAATCACCGCGCGCAGTAGCGCCATGAACTGGCCCTTGACGCGCTCGCCGGTTTCCATCACTTCGGCGTGGCTCAGCGGCTGATCTAGAATTCCCGCGGCCATGTTCGTGACGCACGAAATCCCCAGGACGCGGATTTCCATCTGCCGCGCGACGATTACTTCCGGCACGGTAGACATCCCGACCAAATCCGCGCCAATCGTCTTGAGGTAGCGAATCTCCGCGGGCGTCTCGAAGTTCGGCCCGGCGAGCGCCGCGTACACGCCTTCGTACGCGCCCAGCCCCAGCCGCTTCGCTTCGCCGAGCGCGATTTCGCGATACGGCTTCCAGTACGCCTGCGACATGTCCGGAAAGCGCACGCCGAAGCGCTCGTCGTTCGGCCCGGTCAGCGGATTTCTGCCCTGCAAATTGATGTGATCGCGGATCACGACCAGCGCGCCCTGGCTGTAGGCCAGATTGATCGCGCCCGCCGCGTTCGTCAGGATCGCCGCGCGAATTCCCAGCCGCCCGAGGACGCGCATCGGAAACGCGACTTCCTTCGGATCGTATCCTTCATATAGGTGCACGCGCCCCTGCATCACGACCACGGGCACGTCCGCCTCCGCAGACGGATATGCTGCGGCGCGCGAGCCCGCGAGCTTGCCGATCACGAGGCAGCCGGCGTGGCCCTCGACCGTCGAGCGCGGGAAGCCGGGAATCTTTTGGTAGGGAATTCGCGTGGCGGAGGCGAGTTCGTCGGCAAACGCGCCGAGGCCCGAGCCGAGGACAAGGCCGATCCGCGGGCGCAGTTTCGTTTTCGACTGGATGAATTTCGCGGCGCGCGATGCGCGGGCGAAATCGTCCGTGGGTTTTTCAGATTTGCGGCGGGTCGGGGCCATTTTCTTCTCGCAAGACAAGAACTGCCGCGCTGAAGGCCGCGGCGCTACATATGAACCTTAATTGCAAAGCCTGCCGCGCTAAAGGCCGTGGCGCTACATATGAACCTTAATTCCAGAGCCTGCCGCGCTAAAGGCCGCGGCGCTACATATGAACCTTAATTGCAAAGCCTGCCGCGCTGAAGACCGCGGCGCTACATTTAGACCTTTGAACCTTAGCGCAGCATGATCCCCACGAGCGAGGCGGACATCAGATTGGCCATCGTCCCGGCGAGCATGGCGCGGACGCCGAGGCGCGCCAGCTCCGATTTTTTGTTGGGCGCGAGCGCGCCGATGCCGCCGATCTGAATCCCGATCGAGCTGAGATTGGCGAATCCGCACAGCGCGAACGTCGCAATGGTGAAAGACCGCGGATCGAGATTGGCCGCCATCGGGCCGAGCCGCTGGAAGGCGACGAGTTCGTTCGTCACCATGCGCAGGCCGAGCAGGTTGCCGATCGCCGAGCAATCATGGCTGGGAATCCCGATCACCCACGCCACCGGCCAAAAGAGCCAGCCGAAAATCTGCTCGACGCTCGAGGGAAACCATCCGATGCCGTGCAGCGCGAGGTGGCGGCTGACGCCGCCGAAAATTCCATCCACCAGGTAGATCAGCGCGATGAACGAAATCAGCATCGCGGCCACGTTGAGCGCGAGGTGCAGGCCGTCGACGGTGCCGCGCGCGATGGCTCCGAGGGCGTTCGCGTCGCGCTCGATTTGCGCCATTTCGACGCGGCCGGCCGTCAGCGGCGTCTCCGTTTCCGGCACGAGCATTTTCGCGATCAGGATCGTGCCCGGCGCGGTCATGATCACCGCGGCGAGCAGGTGCTCGGCTTTGATGCCATAGAGAATATACGCCGCCATCATGCCGCCTGAGACGTGCGCCATGCCGCTGGTCATGATTGTCATCAACTCCGAGCGCGTGACTTCCGGGAGAAACGGGCGGATCGAGAGCGGCGCTTCCGTCTGGCCCATGAAGATGCTCGCCGCGACGTTCAGCGATTCCGCGCCGCTCGCGCCCATCAGCGTGGTCATGATGCGCGCCGCCAATTTCACGATCAGCTGCATGACGCCGAAGTAGTAGAGCAGCGCGAAAAATGCGGCGATGAAAATGATCGTGGGAAGCGCCTGGAACGCGAAGATGAATCCGGCCGAGGAGTTTTTCTGGCCGAGCTCGCCGAAGACGAAGTTCGATCCGTAGAACGCGAAGCCGAGCAGCCAGTTCGCGCCCGCGCCGAGCTTCGCGAAGATCAGCCGGCCGTATTGCCACCGCATCACGAGGAATGCGAACGCGATTTGCAGCCCGAGCCCCCAGGCCACCGTCTTGTAGCGGATCGAGCGGCGATTCGTGGAAAAGATCCACGCCAGGCCCAGCATCGTCAAGATGCCCAAAATTCCCACGAAGCGATACATGCGGAGCACCCCTCTGACTAAGGACGCCGAAAATGGCGGCTAGTATATCCCTTCATGGCCCAGCGGCTTAGGGAAGAAAACGGAGCTACACAACGGTTGCGTCGATGAGCGAGCTTGCCACCTTGCGCTGATACTCGTGCGCCTTCGCGAGAATGCCCGGCTTGTCCATCGTCATCATGACGCGGACTTCCATCACGATCTTTCCCGCGATCACCACCGTCAGCACGTCGTGCGCGTTGAGCGCGTAGACGAGCTGCGAATAGACGTTGTACATCGGCGTCGAATGCGTCGCGCCGGTGCCGATCAGGACGAGATCGGCCTGCTTGCCCACTTCGAGCGAGCCGATTTCCTTATCGAGATGCAGCGCGCGCGCGCCGCCGATCGTGGCCATCTCGACCACCTGCCGCGCGGGAAGCGCACGCGGGTCCATGCGCGTGACTTTCTGCAATTTCGCCGCGATGTTCATTTCCTGAAACAGGTCCTGGTTGTTGTTGCTCGCCGCGCTGTCGGTGGCCAGGCCCACCGGCTCGCCCGCCGCGAGCAAATCCACCACGGGCATCACGCCGGACGCGAGCTTCATGTTGCTCGAAGGATTGTGAATGGAGCCCACGCCGCGGCGCACCAGCGTCGCGATGTCCGGCGCGTCCACCCAGATGCAGTGCGCGCCGATGACGTCCGGGCCGAGCAATCCGATCTGCTCGAGATACGCGACCGGCGAAAGCCCGTGCTTCTTGCGACTGAGTTCGCTCTCGAATGGCGCCTCCGCCAGATGGATCAGGATCGGCACGCCGTTCGTGCGCGCGAGTGCTGCGGCCTTCTTCAGATTTTCGGTCGAGAGCGTGTAGATCGAATGCGGCGCAACGGCCGGCGTGATCAGCGGATCGCCCTTCCAGTGGTCGACGAACTTTTGCGTGTACGCCAGCGCCTCCGCCGTCGTGTGATTGTCCGGCGCCGGGAAATCGACGATCGTCTCGCCGAGGACGCCGCGCATCCCGGCTTCCTTGGTGACGCGCGCGACCACGTCCTCGAAGTAGTACATGTCTGCATACGTGGTGATCCCGCCGCGAAGCATTTCCAGCACGCCGAGCCGCGTGCCCCAAAGCACAAAATCCTCCGTCACGTTGCGCGCTTCCGCCGGGAAAATATATTTTTGCAGCCAGTCGTCGAGCGAATGATCCTCCGCGACGCCGCGGAACAGGCTCATCGCCGCGTGCGCGTGGCCGTTGATCATCCCCGGCAGAACGAGCGTGCCGCTCGCGTCGATCGTTTTCGCAGCGTGCGCCGACGGCTCCAGATCGACGCGCCTGCCGACCGCCGCAATCCGGTCGCCCTCGATCGCAACGGCACCATCCTCGATCACGCGGAATTCCGCGTCCATCGTGACGACCGTGCCGCCCTTGATGAAAAGATCCAAGTTGCCGTCTGCTCCTCGCGCTGAATTTATTTCGGTCCGACAAACTGCAACGTGTACGCCGTCGTCGGATCGATTTCCTTGTCAATGACTTTCAAATCTCGAAGCTGCTTATACATCGTTTCCCATCGGTCGCGAACCATGCGCCCGAGCTGCATGCCGCTCGGATCGTCGCCCGCTACAAAATGGCCATCGCGCAGCGCCTTCCACGTGAAATTCATCCATTCCGGGTTGAGCGCGGGATTGAGCTGCGCAATCGCGGCGTGCGCCGCTGCCGGATCGTCCAGGTAATCGCGCCAACCCTTCAGCGATGCGTCCACGAACTTCGCGACCACGTCCGGATGCTCCTGCACGAAATCGCGCGTCGTGCACATCACGCGGTACGGACTGTATCCCGCGTCGCTCGTGAGCAGCACGCGCGTCTCGATCCCCGCCTGGTGCGCAAAAAACGGCTCGGACGTCGCGAACGCCTGCTGGATGTACTGCGGATCAGCCACGAAATTCGCCACGTTCATCATCGCCGGCACTTCATGCACGTCGTTCAACTGATAGCGCTTTTCGATGTACTCCCACCACGTCGAGCCGGTCTTGATCGCCACGGTATGCCCGTTCAGGTCAGCGAATGAATGGATCGGCGAGTCCTTGCGCACCATGATTCCTTGCGGATCGTGTTGCATCGTGGCGGCCACGGCGACGAGCGGCTGGCCGTCCGCGATGGACTCGAGAATCTTGTCCGACGAGCTCATCCCAAATTGCGCCGCGCCCGCCGCCACCTGCTCCTCGACCACCACGTACGGCCCGCCCGGACGGATGGTCACATCGAGTCCTGCGTCTTTGTAATAGCCCTTCACCAGCGCGGTGTAGAAGCCTCCGTGCTCGGGTTGCGGATACCAATCCGCCTGAAGCGTCACTTTGGTGAGCCCCGCGCCGCTCGATGATCGGTGGCAGCCGCCAGCCGCCAGGCTCGCAAGAATAAGGATGCACCACGAGAAGGGGGAGGGGAGAAGCTTGCGCATGTGGAAGCGTATCACAGCGCCCCGCGTCGCCGGAAGCTTCAACCCGGCCCAGTCGCCACCCCAAATTGCGCACCGAATTCACCTCGCGCGCTGGTTTCTGCAGGGGCACGGCACGCCGTGCCCGGCGAACATCCTTGGCGCGATGCCTCCCATCGATCTGGTTCGCCCGCTGTCGCTCTGTCCTCCCTCTCCACGCCCGTGATAGAATTCCCCGTGGCGCGCCTCAAACCGAGACGCACGAGTCAAACCCTTCTGGATGAAGAGCGTATGCGTGCGCTCTATCGCTTCACCGCCCGCACATTGAACACGTCTCGCCCCGTGCCTTTCGGCGCTCTCATCGTCGATACGCGAACCGGCAAGCGGCTCATGCGGGCCACCAACGCCGTGATGCGCGAGCACGACCCTTCGTCCCACGCTGAGGTCCGCACCGTGCGCCTCGCGTGCAAGAAGCTCAAGCGCCCCTCGCTCGCCGGATACACGATGTATTCCACGTGCGAGCCGTGCCCGATGTGCATGGCCAACGTGCTCTGGGCGCGCCTTGACCGCGTCGTCTACGGCGCCACCATCGCCGACGCTAACCGTCACACGCTCCAGATTCAGATCCCGGCGCGCGAAGTCGCTCGCCGCGCGGACATGCCGTGCGAGGTCGAAGGCCCCGTGCTTCGCGAGCTTTGCGTCACTCTTTTCACGCATCCGAATATGCAAAAGGCATTTCGCACCTGGAGTTCGTCCCGGACGAAAACCAGAAAGTCATAACCGTACACCGGAGCCATTCGATGGAACCGCGCCACGCCGCCGCACTCACCTCACTCCTCGGCGACCCCGCGCGCGTGCTCTCGAACCCGCAGACGGTCGAACAGCTCTCCCGCGATTTCTATTGGTATTCCCCGGTGCTCCGAAAGCAGCTCGACGGCAAGGTGGGCGACCTCGTCGTCCAGCCGGTTAATGTCGGCGAGGTCCAAGCCATCCTGCGGTACTGCCATGCGCATGACGTCCCGGTCACCGCGCGCGGCGCAGGCACGGGCAACTACGGCCAGTCCGTGCCGCTCCACGGCGGCATCGTCCTCGATCTCGCGCGCATGGACCGCATCGAGCAAATCCTTCCCGATGGTGTCGCTGTCTGCGAGCCCGGCGTGCGCCTCGGCGTCCTCGAAAACGAAGCGCGCAAAGTGGGCTGGGAGCTGCGCTGCTATCCCTCGACGATCATCAAAGCATCGCTCGGCGGATTTCTCGGTGGAGGCTCGGGCGGCATCGGCTCTGTCGCGCACGGCAATCTGCGCGACTTCCAGACCGTGCGCGCCCTCGAAGTCGTCACTATGGAAGCCGAGCCGCGCGTGGTGCTCCACGAGGGCGACGCGGTTCACGACATTCTCCACGCCTGGGGCACGAACGGCATCGTCACGCGTATCTGGCTCGCACTCACCCCTGCCGTTGAATGGTCGCAATGCGCCATCGCGTTCGATACCTTCAACGCCGCCTTCGATTTCAGCGAACGCATCGCCGCCGATCCCGCGTGGACCAAACGCCTCGTCACGCCCTTCGAGTGGCCGATCCCGTCGTTCTTCACGCCGGTCAGGCAGTACGCGCCCGAAGGCAAAGCGCTGATTTTTTTCATGATCGCCGCATCGCAATGCGCCAATCTAGAAGACGCCGCGCGAAAGCAGGGAGGGGAAGTCACCTACTCCGGCCCGTATCTCGGCTTGCGCACGCGGCCGCTGCTCTCCGACTACACCTGGAACCACACGACGCTCTGGGCGATGCGTTCCGACGACGCCTACACGTACCTTCAGTGCGCGTTCGATCCGGTCACCGTGCGCGACCAGATGCGCCGGCTCAAAGAGCGCTTCGGCAAGGAGATTCTCTTCCACGTGGAGTTTTGGAAGAGCGGCGACGGGCGCATGATCCCGGGCGCGATCCCCATCGTCTATTACACGACCGAGGAGCGGCTCAACGATATGATCTCCTTCTGCCGCGAGATCGGCGTGTTCGTCGCCAATCCGCACGTCAACAACGTCGAGGGCGGGGGCCGCTATCGCGCCGACAACGTTCAATTGCTCGCCAAGCAGCGCTACGACCCGAAGGGTCTGCTCAATCCCGGAAAAATGATCACGTTCAAACCCGAAGAGATCACACGATGAAAACCTGGATTCCCGACTCGCGCAATTTCGCTTATCTGAATTGGAAGCAGGTGGACGCGCTCCCGCGCGAATCCACGTTGCTCGTGCTTCCCACCGCGGCCATCGAGCAACATGGCCACCATTTGCCGCTCGCGACCGATACGCTCATCAACAACCTGCTCCTCGGCCACGCGCTCGCGAAGCTGCCGCCGAATCTTTCCGTGTACGCCCTGCCGCCCATGCACTATGGCAAGAGCAACGAGCACATCGGATTCCCCGGTACGCTTTCGGTAACCGCGACCACTTTCATGGCCGTCCTGCGCGATCTCGGATCGAGTCTGGCAAGCGCCGGATTCCAGCGCCTCGTCCTCTACAACACGCACGGCGGAAATACTGCCCTCATCGACGTGATGGCGCGCGACCTCCGCGCCGAATTCAAGCTGCGCACATTCGCGCTTCACGGTTCCGCTGGCGCCAAATTTGAGGGCCTCTCCCCGCAGGAGCGCGCGTACGGCTTTCACGCCGGGGAAGTCGAGACAGCATTGCTGCTGGCATCGGTGCCGGAGCTGGTCGATCGCTCGGCCTACACCACGAACTATATCGCGGACGTCGCCAAGCCCGAATTGCTGCTCCCGGAAAACGCTCCGGCTACGTTCGCTTGGCTCACGCGCGATATCGCGTCCAGCGGCGTGATGGGGGATCCGCGTCCGGCGACCGCGGAAAACGGAGCGCGCTGGCTCGATCAGGCCGCTACGCGCCTCGCGGCAGCGCTCGAGGCCATGCTCCGCTTCCCGAATCCGCCGGCGCCATGACCCGCGCGCGTTGAAAAATGAATTCGTTCTTAGCTCCTGAGGCCATTGTTTGATGCCTGACACTCGAAAGGGAACGCCGCAAACGCGAGTAGTCGATTGTGGCAACGGTGTGCGCCTCGAACGCGCCGTGCGCTGCCGCATGTCCGACGGCATCGACCTCATTTCCGACCACTACTATCCTCCCCGGGGAGGCCCGCACCCCACGCTCCTGATGCGCCAGCCCTATGGCCGCGACATCGCCTCGACCGTCACCTACGCGCATCCCGCATGGTTCGCCAGCCACGGATACAACGTGGTCATACAGGACGTCCGCGGGCGCGGTGATTCCGGAGGGGTCTTCTATCCCTTTCGCCACGAAGCGCGCGACGGCGCGGAAACCATCGCCTGGCTGAGCATGCGGCCCGAATGCAACGGTGGCATTGGCATGTACGGATTTTCCTACCAGGGAATTACGCAACTTCTCGCCGCCGCAGAAGCGCCGGATGGCCTGATTTGCATTGCGCCCGGAATGACCGCGCACGACCTTTTCGACGGCTGGTTCTATCACCACGGCGCGTTGCGTCTGGCTTCGTCACTCGGCTGGGGGCTTCAGATGCTGAAGGCGGACGTGCGACGCCTCGAACTGCGCGAAGCGAGCGATCGGCTCGAACAGGCGTGGTCGAATCTCGCCGCGCAGACCACCGTTCTGCCGTTCCGAGGCAATCCCGCTTTGCACGGCGAGGGCGTACCGCCGTACGTGCTCGACTGGTTCGATCATCCCGAGCCGAGCGTTTATTGGTCGTCGCTCGACGTGAGCGAAACGCTCGATCGGATTCGCGTGCCCGCGCTGCACGTTGCCGGCTGGTATGACACCTATCTCAAAGGCAGCATCGACGGCTTTCTCGCGTTGACGCAGCGCGCGGGCAGCGCCGCCGCGCGCGAAAACCAATATCTCGTCGCCGGGCCGTGGGTGCATATTCCGTGGGGCGATCGCGCCGGAGCCGCGAGCTTTGGCGACGAAGCTCTGCTGGATACCGACGCTCTGCTGCTGCGCTGGTTCAACCACTGGCTGAAGGATTCGGGCG
Organism: uncultured Acidobacteriota bacterium; assembly: GCA_963715685.1. Taxonomy (GTDB): domain Bacteria; phylum Acidobacteriota; class Terriglobia; order Acidiferrales; family UBA7541; genus Palsa-295. The sequence continues at coordinate 1,985,575 of OY970264.1, forward strand.
AATTTGCGAAAGAGCCTCGCATCCGCCATTTCGTGCTCGGCGAAAACCGCTGGCGGAACGCCGAAGCGTTTCCCACATATGCCAATCATGCGTTGTACCTGAGCAGCGCCGGCCGGGCGAACTCGCGCAAAGGGGACGGCGTCCTCTCAGCCGCGAAGCCCGCGCCGGATGAACCTGCCGACATTTTCATTTACGACCCCGAGGTACCCGTCCTTGCGCAGGGGGGAGCGGCGGCTCCGAGCGGGCAGTTCGACCAATCCGCGCTCGAACTCGGCAACAACCTGCTCGTTTACACGACCGCGCCGCTGGCCGCGCCGCTGCGCATTCTTGGCGCGCCGCGCGTCTCGCTCTACTGCGCCACGTCCGCCGCGCACACCGACTTCACCGCGAAACTCGCGCGCGTCCGTCCGGACGGTGCTGCGGAATTCATCTGCATCGGGATCGCGCGCTCCACTTGGCTTTTTGCGAAGGCTGGCTACGCTGCCGACAAAGTCCACTACTGGGAATTCGATCTCGAGCCTACGTCGTGCCTTTTTGCCGCAGGGGACCGCATCCGTCTCGAGATCGCCAGCAGCGCTTTTCCGCTGTACGACCGCAATCCGGGCACGGCCGTCCCGTCTTGCCGTGCCACATCCTGGAGCTGGCAGCGCTCCACGCAGATCGTCCATCACACAAGCGAGCGCCCCTCCGCGCTTTACTTGCCCACAATCGAGGCCGCTGGATGAGCCCGGAATCCAACGTTCCGCAAATCGAATTTGCCGACGTCACGAAAAGTTACGGTACCGGCCGTGTCGTGCTGCAAGCGATCGACCTGAAAATTCTCAAGGGGGAGTTCGTCACCCTCATTGGGCCTTCGGGCTGCGGCAAATCCACCGTGTTGAAGTTGATTTCCGGGCTGACGCCTGCGAGCGTGGGGGCGATCCGCGTCGACGGAATGACGCCGGAAAATGCGCGCGAAACGATCTCCTTCATCTTTCAGGACGCGACGCTGCTGCCCTGGCGCACGGTGACGCAAAACGTGGGCCTGGGCCTCGAGCTTGAACGCGTTTCGACCAAGCGGCGAAATGAAAAAGTCGCCGCGCTGCTTCAGTTGGTCGGATTGGACGAAGTCGCCGAGGCCTATCCGCGCGAGCTTTCCGGTGGAATGAAGATGCGCGCCTCCATCGCCCGCGCGCTGGCCACGAATCCGCGCCTGCTGCTGATGGACGAGCCGTTCGCCGCGCTCGACGAAATGACGCGCGACCGCCTCAACGAAGAGTTGCTTCGCCTGCGCGCCGAGCAGCAGTGGACCGGCGTGTTCGTCACGCATTCAGTCGCCGAAGCCGCATTTCTCTCGACGCGCATCGTTGTCCTCGCGCCGAATCCGGGGCGCATCCACGCCGTGCTTCCGGTCGAGTTTCCGTTTCCGCGCACCGCGGAGCTGCGCGAGTCGCCCGAGTTTGAGGCGCTCGTCGGCCGCGCATCGCACGTCCTGCGGGAGGCGCTCGTCCAGTGAGGCAGCGGCTCGTCACGGTCGCGAACGCGCTGGCCGTCTTCGTGGCGCTGCTGGTCGTCTGGCAGCTCTTCTTGTGGGTTTTCAACGTGCCGCGCTTCATGCTGCCATCGCCATGGGCGGTGGCGCGCGCGGTGGTGGCGCGATTTCCATCGCTCGTTACGTCGCTTGCGATCACGGCCGAAGAATCGCTGGGCGGACTGCTCGCCAGCATCGTCGTCGGCGTGATCGTCGCGCTGCTTTTCGCGCAGTCGCGCTGGGTGCGAAAAATGTTCTATCCCTACACGATCCTGTTGCAGACCGTGCCCATCGTGGCGATTGCGCCGCTGATATTGCTGTGGGTCGGCGCGGGAACCGGCGCGGTGGCGCTGCTCTCGTTCATCATTTCGCTCGCGCCGATCATCGCGAACACCACGCAGGGCTTGATCAGCGTGGACGAAAATCTCGTGCACCTTTTCCTGATGCACAATGCGTCGCCCGCGCAGAAACTTTTCAAGCTGCGTTTGCCGCACGCCGTGCCGTCACTGTTCGTGGGCATTCGCATCGCCAGCGGCATCTCGGTGATCGGTGCCATCACCGGCGAGCTGTACGCCGGGTCGAGCCGGGTGGGCGTCGGCGGATTGGGATATTCGATTTTTTACGCCTATTCGCAATCGCAGACCGACTATCTGTTCGCGCTGGTGTTCGCCGCCGCCGTGCTGGGAATTGTTTTCTTTTTTGTGGTGATGTTTTTGGAGTGGTATTTCCTGCACCGGTGGCACGAATCCGCGCGCACGCCGGAAACCGAATAAGATCTCGACGAGGAGATTAAAGATGCTGCGCCTGGAAACCGAAACCGGATGGTGGCTGGTAACGCATCCCGATCACGCCCGGCTCGCCGGAGCGTTCGCGGAGCGCTGGGGCAACGACCGCTTTCTTCCGCCCGAGCCGCGCGTCAACGTGCTGAAAGGTATCGCGCGCCACGACGACGGCTGGGCCGCGCGCGACGCCGCGCCGCAGATCACGCGCCAGGGAAAGCCCAGTGCGTTTTCAGTCGAGCTCGTCGGCAAATATTCCGCGTTTGAGGAGATCGATCTCGCGGACTACCTTGCGGTGCGCGACCGCGCCGTCCGCCTGATCGCGGAAGAGGATGCCTACGCCGCCGTCCTCATCTCGATGCATACCTACAGCCTGCTGAGCGAACACGCGGATCGCTCGACCATCGCTCCGGCGGAGCTGCCGCTGCTCGACCGATTCCTCGAACAGCAAAAAGAGTTTCAGAATTCACTCGTGAAAAGGATTGCGGGCGATCCGCGTTTCGCCCCCGAGCAGAAAACAGAGGCCGCCATCCTCGACCACTTTCGCCTCTTGCAGGCCACCGACAATCTTTCGCTGCTCACCTGCGTGGATTTTTCGAAGCCCGCTCACCTGCTGCATCCGTTGCCGCTGCGCGGCGGCGGCCACGCTCGCGTCGAGGTGCGGTCGGCGGGGTCGCGGCACTTCGTGCTCGATCCGTATCCGTTCGCGGAGCGGCAACTGAGCTTCCGGTTTCCGGCGCGGCACGTTCCTGGGAAGAATTTTTCGTCCGCGGCGGAGCTACAGGCGCGATTTGGGGAGGCGCCGGTGGAAATGCTGTCGGTCGAGGTCAGCGCGGGCTGAGATGGCTCTTCGGCGTGCAATTTCTGCCATTTTTTGACACTTAAGGGCCTGTTAACGTGCCAAAACCTGCCAAAATCGACATCCGCGAAACAGTCTGTTTTTGAGCGTGAAAAACGCGAAATAGGCGCATAAACAAAGGGGAACGGCGGGTTTCGCCGTCCCCCTTCTTGCAGCAGTTGCGATTAGAACAAAACGCTCAACGACATCTGAACTTCTCTCGGTCCGCCGATCGTCTTGTTCACGTTCCCCAGGCCAGCAGGGGCGTTGTATAGGGGCTGGCCGAATACGGGGAAATCGTTGAAGTTCTCATTTTGCGTCACGTCGTCAATTGGGATATCGAAGCTCGGAGTGTTGCTCACGTTGAACACGTCGAACGAGAATTTCGTGCTGACTCGTTCCGTGATCTTCGTCTCCTTGATAAATGACATGTCCGCACGCTTTTGCCAGGACTGCCGGAAGATGTTGCGCTGGCCGGTTGGGATGAAATTCGTCTCGAAAGCATCGTTCGAGGGAATCGCATTGGCTTGGCCGTCTACGGTGGCACCTGCGGAGAGCAGTGGAAGGGTGAAGCACAACGGATTCAGCGCCGGTATCGGATTGCCCGAAGAATCCGTATAGGCCCCAATGTGACCTGTGAGCGCACTCTTGGGCGTGCAGCCGGGAGCGAGCGGAACGATCGGGTTCGTGATTCCGTCCGACGTGCCGTAGAAGATGCTGCCGACCGCGCCCGAATAGTCGATAACGCTGAAGGGCTGGCCGCTCTGGATGATCGTGGAGCCGGCAAGCGCCCAGCCATCGGCAATCTTGCCCTCCCATGACGACTCCGAGAAGAAGTTGTGCATGTGCAACGTATAACTGAAGTTGAAAACGTGCGTGCGGTCAAAGTCCGCGTTGCCGTAGGCTGAACGCAGGTTGAGAGGATTGTTGCCGTTGTAAAACAGACCCAGGCCGCTTTGCTCGTCGAGCGCATGAGAATACGTGTAGGAGAAGCCCACTTGGACGCCGTGACTCATGCGTTTTTCAACGTGCGTCTGGAGTGCGTTGTAGGCAGAGACACCTGCTGCAGTGTAAGACTCCGACTCGGACGAATAGCCGATGTACGGAACGCGCAGGTCGACGTTGCCGCCTTCGAAGTTCGCCTGGTAGGGCTGCGGCGTTTGCCCAGTGAATGCCGGAGGCAGATTAATCGGCGAGAAGGTAATTGGGTCCAGGACCGTGTAGCCGTAGGTATAGTACTGGGGATACAACGCGCCCGAAGGGCAGACGGTCGCAGGGCCGCAAAGCGGATTTCCTGGTGAGGCGATTCTGGCTTGGTTGAAGGGTATGGGAATGACTTCATGGCGTCCTAGATTGCCGACGTAGCCGATGTCGATGGCGAGATCGTTGCGCGGCTGCCATTGAATGTCGAGGGTCTGGTTCAGGGTATAGGGCAGCTTGTTCTTGCGGTTGTACACGGCAAACGAGAACAGTTCTGCCCCGTTCTGAATAGCCGCCGCATTCGGCAAATTGAGGAGCGCCGGATTGCCGCTCGGCAGGGGACCGAGTGTTCCGCCCCAGGGATTCTCAAACGAGGCGCCGTAGGGAGTAGAGGTGCTGTACGGGTTCATTGCAGTCGCAGTATTGCAAGTCGGAACGAAGCCTAGGTAGTAACTGGAGATATCAGTGCAGGCTTGAGCGTATACATACGGCGGAGACTGGTTGACGCCAAACGGCCCGCCCGCGATGACGCCCGCAGCGAAACCGGGTGAGAGATAGGTGAAGAGTTCGCCGCGATCGTAGTAGATGCCCCATCCTGCGCGAACGACCAGTTTGTTGTTAAACATCTTGGGGCTCCACGCCACTCCCAAGCGAGGCGCCAAACCCCATTGGCGGCCGGTCAAAGTGGAATTGCTGACACCCTTTGAGGGAAACGTCTTATTGTTCCCGGCGACGATAAAACCGTTGTCGGTGATCGTGTCGGTAGTTGGGTCGTAGGAGTAAGCACTTGGATTGAAGTTATAGAGGAGGCCGTTCTTCTCCGTGAAACCTCCGTCATAGTCCCAGCGCAGACCAAACGTTACGCTAAGGTTGGGGCGAAGCTGGAACTTATCCTGGATATATTCGCCCGATTCGTTGGCGCGATAGTGACGGTTGGCATTGCCTTGCAGGAAGGTTGTGTCAATGAAGCCGTCGGACGAGTATGGCGTAAGCATCCCCTCGACGAATTGCGAGAAGTCGAGAAAACCGATGGTGCCCTTGTTCGTGCGCTCGTCGCGAGCATTGAGTTGAGTATAGGCCCACGTGCCGCCGAATGTGATGGTGTGCTTGCCCTTAAGCCAGATGGCGTTGGCCGACGGCATGAATCGGTTCTGGAAGATACCTGTATAAGCTCCTTGAGATGCGTCGCCTTCGCCGATCTCGAGGGCAATGGGCGGCCCCACCGTATTATCCGAAGACGTCGGGGAAACTGACGTAGCCCCGGAACCGGTGCCTAGCACATCAGCGATGGTTATGCCCGGGAAGGAAGTCGTCTTGTTGAACACGTTGATGCTCGGTCCCCCGGGACCACCGACGTCGCCCGGCCCGAACGGCTGCTGAACCGTGCTGTAAACTTTTTCACGAATGAAGCCGAAGACTTCGGCGACATTGAAGGTCGGCGTTAGGGTCTGCGTATTGGTAATCGACGCGACCTGACTGCCGGCATCAAGATTTTGCGTGAAGCCTGCCAGACTGGAGTAGGCGTAGGGAGCGACCGTGGGGTCGTGCTGATAGTAATATTTCAGCGCCAGTGTGTCCTTGGGGCTGACTATGAAGTCGAGATCCCCGACGGCCTGATTCGAGCGAAAGAGCGCCGTGCCCTGCGTGATGGCATCCTCCGGGAAATTGAAGGAGGGCGCTATGCCATCCGAGAATGGAATGAGGAATTGACCATTCGGCAATTTGTATTGAAGCATAGCGAGCGCAACCGGGTCCATGTTGGCGGCAGTTAGCGGTGTAGCCGACGGAAAATCGTCAGCCACAATGGCGCTAAGACATGGAATTAGGGTTGCAGTGGCACGGGTGGCGCCGCAGCCTGGGACTGCATTAGGAAACGCGGCGGGGTCGCCGGCCGCCGTAAATTGTTGTGGAACCGTGGCTCTCCCGAGACCAATCTCCTGATCGGAGGCGTGGACGTTTTGATAGGCGACGAAAAGGAAAAGCTTGTTCTTGATAATCGGCCCGCCGACCGCGCCACCTGGGACTTCGCGATGCAATTCCGGGACTTTTTGGGTGATATGCGGATCCTGCTTGAAGAAGAAAGGCGCAGCGTTGAGCCAGTCCGTGGCGTGGTGCAAATAGACCGTACCGTGAATGTCATTCGTTCCCGAGGCCGTGCTCATATCGATGTGTGCGCCGCTAGTCGAGCCCTGTTGCGCGTCGTACATGGAGGTGTTCACGCGCACTTCCTGAATGGTTTCAGGCGCGGGCGTGGGCAGTGCTTGGCCGATGGCGAGATAGGGCGATGCAGTGCTCTGGATTTCGAATGCAGAGGTGCTGGCGGCGCCGCTGACACCGGTGTTGTTCACAACGCGGGCGGAAGAGACCTCGCTGGTGCTCTTGCCATTGAAAAGGTTCTTGGCGTCGACGCCGTTCAGCAGGAACGTATTGCTGGTGTCGCGCTGGCCGTTGGCCCAGATCGGAGCGTTGCCCAGACCGGCGTTAACCCCATTGCCGCTGGGCAGTTCGGCGTTTACGCCCGGAGAAAGAATCGCTAGCCCCGTAAAACTCCCGGTAGGCAGTGGCACGTCTTGAATCTGGACTTTATCGAGTACGTAGCCGTTTGTAGTGTCCACGGCGTTGACGAGCGGCGACTCTTCGACGGTGACAGTGGTGCTGACCGCGCCGACTTTCAGCGCCGCGTTCACTGTTACCGTGCGGTTCGCTTGCACCGCGATCGAGGGAATTCTTTGCGTATCAAAAGCATCGTGCGTGAAAGTCAGGGTATAGGTGCCGATAGGCAAATTCACGACGCTATAGACGCCAGTCGCGTCGGTCTTCACGGTGCGCGTAAGAGTGGTCTGATCGCCCACGATCGTCACTGTCGTATCGGGCAGGGCTGCGCCCGAGGGGTCGGTGACCGAGCCGGTGATGCCGCCGAGGGTTTGCTGCGCTTGTGTGGGAGTCGTTGAGGCAAGAGGCAGGACGAGGAATGCGATCAGCAACAAAATAGAAACACGAATTCTAAGAGTCATTTACGTGCACACCTCCTAAGATTGTCCAGATACACCCCAACGAAATCGCCCGTTGAAGCCAACAGAAACGATTTCATAGTCGTCGGCGCTACCGATTGCTTGACCGAATGCTGCTTTTCAAACCCCGGGAATCCTGGATGGGAGGCTATTCCATCTTAGTCCGTGTGGAAAATCAATTGTTTTTCTCAAACCGATCAGCAATTTCAATGCGGAGTTTATAGAAGCTTTATATCTGCGCGAAAGTAACCTGCACCACGCCAAACCGAAAACCGCCGGCAAGATGCCGGCGCTACAAGAACTGGGCCGCTTCGCGGGATGACTACCGGGAAAAGAGTTCTCGGGGCGGCAGGACGTGCTTGGGCAGTGCGGCGCTGACGGTAAACATCGGTTCGTTCACGACTTGGCTGAGACTAAGGTTCATCGCCACGCTGCAAAGCAAATAGGCGTGAACGTCGCTGAAACCCCAGCGCGTGACGAGCAGATCGATCAGGCGGGAGGTGGCCGCGCGAGCAGCGGCGATGGCGTCCGTGGCCGACTCGACCACGATCCAGGCGCCCGCGTCCACGACACGCTCGCGCGGAGCCGGGGATTCGAGGAGCGGTCCCGGCAGCGGGCGCTGCTTGTGGAGACGGAAACGAAGCGTAACGTCGGCAGGGCACTCGATACCGTTGATGCAGACTTCGCCGTTGCCTTGTGCGGCGTGGGCGTCACCGGCGGAAAAGAGCGCGCCGCGATTGAGAACGGGCAAGTACAGCGTGGCGCCGGCACACAGATCGCGCACGTCCATGTTGCCGCCGAAGATGCCCGGCGGACGAGTGCGGAATTCGCCGTCCTCGGCCGGGGCAACGCCCATGACGCCGCAAAACGGCCGCAACGGGACGAAGGCGGGGGCGAGCGATCGGCTGACCGCGCCGTCGAGCTGCCAGTGAAAGAGATACGGCTTGGAGAAACGCTCCTTGAGGAAGCCAAGCCCAGCGATCACGCTCGACCAGCCCCAGCCCTTGTGCGCGACTTCGAGCACTTCGATTTGAAGGACGTCGCCCGGCTCGGCGCCGTCGACGAAGATCGGACCAGTGAGGGCGTGGATGCGGTCGCTGTCGATGGCGAGGTATTCCGCAAGCGTCATCGCGGGATGCACCTGCGCGCCGCTGGCGTCTTGGCATTCGAGACGGACGGTGTCGCCGGGCGCGATGGTGAGCCGCGGTTTCAGATGGCGGTTCCAGCGCGAGTGCGTGGGAACGGCGGAAAGAGAGTGCTCGGCCATCGCGTGATCAGGCCTCCAGTTCGACGGTCATTTGCAGCTCGACTAGGGCATTGCGAGGCAGAGCGGACACTCCGATGGCGGCGCGGACATGGCGGCCTGCCTCGCCGAATAATTCGATGAAAAGATCCGACGCCCCGTTGATGACCTTCGGCGAATCAGGGAAGCCGGGGACGGCGTTCACGTAGCCATTCACGCTGACGATCTGCTTGATTGCGTCGAGAGAGCCGAGGTGGCGCTTGAGCACGGCCAGTTGTGTCAGTGCGCAGGATTTCGCAGCGACATAACCCTCTTCAATGGAGCGGTTGAGGCCGGCGGTTCCGGTGATGACTCCTTCCGGACCAGTCGAGATGGCGCCGGCGACATAGACGATGCGGCCGAGCGTTTTCGCCGCTATGTAATTTCCGCCCGCTTCAGGCGGGGACGAGAGAACGATGCCGAGTTTCTGGAGCCGCGCTTCCGTTCCTGCTGGCATGATTTTGAACTGCCTCCGCGAGACGATGAATCGCACGACACTCTAGCATAGAGAGGCTGCGGCGAGATTCTTGGTTGTGGCGCTGCCGCGGTGCGTTACCATGTGCGCCATGTACCGACTTGGGATAGGCGTTCTCGCCGTGTCCGCTGTGATTGTTTTTGCCGCGGCGTGTGTTGCGCCGAAAACGGCGAATGCGCAGACCACGCCCGGGTCTCGGATTGCGCTCGCGGGCAAATTGCGCGCGGAGCGGACGTCCGCGACCGATCTTGAGATCGGCGGCGAATTGGCGGGCATGCCGGCGGCGGTGACGCGCTACATCACGCGCGACGATCTGCTGGCGTTGCCACAGGTAACCTACACGGTCACGGATGATTCCAATTTCGCCGGGCCGACGCAAGTGAAAGGCGTGCTGCTCGAAGATCTGGTGCGCGATCTGGGCGCGGCGCCGTCGGCCGATCTGGTGGTCGCTATATGCGACGACAAATATCGCGCCAACTATCCGCGCGCTTACCTGGCGCAACACCATCCGGTGCTGGTGCTCGAGATCAACGGGAAGGCGCCGTCGGGCTGGCCGAAGGATTCCAGCGGACACGGCTACGACATGGGGCCGTACATGATCTCGCATGAGAAGTTCACACCGAGCTTCAAGATTTTGTCGCACAGCGACGAGGCGCAGATACCGTGGGGCGTGGTGCGGCTCGAGTTTCGCGATGAGAGGTTTGTCTTCGGCGCGATTGCGCCGCGCGGCCCGCGCGCGAACGATCCCGCCGTCCAGGCTGGTTACAAAATCGCAGAGCAAAATTGCTTCCGCTGCCACAACATGGGCGAGGAAGGCGGGCAAAAGTCGGGGCTTCCGTGGCACATCCTCGCGGCGCTTGCGACTGGATCGCCGGCGTATTTCACCGGTTATGTGCGCAATCCTGCGGCGAAGAGCCGGCAAACGCAGATGCCGGGGAATCCTCAGTACGACGATGAGACGATGCACGCTCTGATCGCCTACTTCCAGACGTTCACCCAGGCGGAGAAGCCGTGACGCTGCGGGCGGCGAAAGCGCTGCTGGTGCTTGCGGTGGCGGTTTTCTATACGTTCGTGGTGTTCAACAACATCACCGACTACGACTCGAACTACCAGTTCGTGCGGCACGTGCTGATGATGGACTCGACGTTTCCCGGCAATCACGGGATGTGGCGGGCGATCAATTCGCCAGCGCTGCACACGGCATTTTACGCTTCGATCATCGCGTGGGAGTTCGCGACAATGGTGCTGTGCTGGTGGGGCGGGGCGCGCCTGATGAACGCGCTGCGCGGGACGCCGGGAGAATTTCAGCGCGCAAAGAGCGTGGCGATAGGGGCGCTTACGTTGAGTTTGCTGATGTGGCTAGCGGCGTTTCTGAGCGTGGGCGGCGAGTGGTTCCTGATGTGGCAATCGAAAACATGGAATGGGCAGGACGCCGCGTTTCGGATGTTCACCATTGTTGGGATCGTGCTGCTGCTGGTAGCGCAGCCGGAAACCGAGAGCCGTGTCTAATTGTGCGCGCGGGCAGAGCGTTTGTTCCGCGAGCCCACGACGAACCAGAGCAAGCCCGCCGCGAGATATACGAGATAGATGTAAGGAAGCCTGCCGTAAGGCCCTTCGGGCACGGGATACAAATTTCCGACAAGCGCAAGCAGCATGGCAACAAACGCTAGGATCGAGATGACTCGCGCCGTGGGACGCGCCGCGCCGTGGTCGCGCAAATAGCGCGGGAGCGCGACGCAAACCAGCGCGTACGCGACGATGAAACCGTACGTCGCAAGAGAACCCATCCAGCCGTAGACGTCGAGACCGGTTGAGCCGCGAGAACGGCGACGGGCAGCACGGCCGCGATGCCCGTGACGAGAATGGCGAAATGAGGAGTCTCATTGCGGGCGTGCGTGGTGCGAAGCGAACTGTGCGCGAGGCCGTGGTGCGCCATGAGCATCAGCACGCGCGCGGCGGCGGTGATGCACGCGAGCGTTCCGGCGAAGAGGCTGACGAGCGCGCCGATGTCGATGAGGAGGCCGAGGAAGGGCGCGCCGCCGACGAGCGCGAGGACGTGCATCGGAGCGTCGCTTGCGCCGAGGTTCTGGCCGGCCGCGCGAAAGCCAAGGACTTCGGTGTACGCGCAGAGCGTGAAGAATGCGCCGCCGAGGATCGAGCTTTGAATCACGGCGCGCGGAATCGTTTTGAGCGGATTGCGCGCCTCGGAGCCGAGCGTGGTGGCGCTCTCGAAGCCGACGAAGCTGAACAGAGCGAGCACGAGACCGAGGCGCAGGCCGCCGCCGGTCACGCCTTTCAGGCGGAGCTGGCTCGAATCCCAGTGCGAGCCATGGCGCGCAAGCACGAGCGTGATAACCGTGAGGATGAAAAGCACGGAGACGGCTTCGATCCACAGCATCAGGCGCGCGGAAATCTTCACGTCGCGCCACGCGATCCACATCGAAACGCCCGTGACGATCAGCGCGAGAAGCACGGTAGACGTGACGTGGCCGGTGGCGTCGCGGAGGAGAAGGTTGGCGTACTGGTAGAAGCCGCCGATCACGCTGGATGCGGTCGCGACGTACGCGAGAAGCAGGCTCCAGGCGGTGGTGGCGCCGAGCCAGGGCGGCAAAATCATTCCCGCGTAGGTGTACAGCGAGCCGGGCGAGGACGAGTAGCGCGCGAAGCGTCCGATACACCACGCGACCAGCAGGATCGCGACGGTGGCCAGGACGTAGGCGAGCCAGGTGCCGTTGCCCGCGAGCGCGCAGACCAGAGGAATCGTGGCGACGGGAGTGGTTGTGGGCGCGATCGTGGAGACGGATTGCGCGAGCGTCTCCATCGGGGAAAGAACTTCGCGGCGCAAGCCGTAGTCTGGTTTCTGGCCGGAGGCTGCCGAGGGACGGTCCGCGGACGGCGGATTCGATTCCGTGGATTGTGCCGGCGCGACCATGGCGTACCATACAGGTCTCGCGGCGTTGGTGCAAGACGGTAGCGCGGGGCGGCAGCGAAAAATCCGCGTGACGGAGCGCTTGACGGGATGGGCGCGTTATAATCGCGGCCACTTGGGAGGCAGCATGCAATTTCTCCGAATGCGTTTGGCGCTCGTCGTTTCGGCGTTTTCGATCGCCGCTTTGCTGGCCGGCTGCGGTGCCTGGTCAAATCAAGAGAAGGAAGAGGTTGCAACGCGGCCGACGATTGTCTTCATGACGGATTTTGGGACAGCGAACGACGCCGTGGCGATTTGCAAGGCTGTAATTCTAGGAATCGAGCCGGACGCGCGGATCATGGACATCACGCGCCAAGTGACGCCGTTTTCGATCGAAGAGGGCGCGCGGTTTCTCGAGGGCGTGACGCCTTACTATCCTTCAGGCACGGTTTTTCTGGTGGTCGTCGATCCGGGGGTGGGGACGTCGCGAAAAGCGGTGATCGTGAAATCGAAGAAGGGGCAGTATTTTGTCCTGCCGGACAACGGATTGATTACGCCAACGATCGACCGAGACGGGCTGGAGGGCGCGCGCGAGATTACGAATCCCTCGTGGATGATCGGCGACAAGATCTCCTCGACGTTTCACGGCCGCGATATTTTTTCGCCCACGGCCGCGCATCTGGCGGCGGGAGAGGACTGGACGGAGGCCGGGCCGGAGGTGAGCGAGCTGGTGAAGCTCACGCCGCGCACCGCGACGGTGGACGCGAAAGGCATCACCGGCGACGTGATCGGACTGGATGATCCGTTCGGAAGCTTGATCACCGACATTCAGGGGGACGATTTCAAGAAGCTCGGCTACGCGCTGGACGATAAAGTCACGCTGAAGATCGACAAGAAGCAGTACACGTTTCCCTACGAAAAGACGTTCAATTTAGTGCCGGTCGGGCAGCCGCTCGTTTACATCGATTCGCGCGGGCGTGTGGGCATCGCCGTGAATCAGGGCGACTTTTCGAAGAAGTATGGAGTTACGCCGCCGGTGCCGGTATTCGTTCCGCGCAAGGGGAAGTAGTCTGTAACGCGAACGCAGCGCATATGTTCACGAACACCGGGCTGATAGAATGGCGCGCATGAGTCCGAGGGATGTCGTAAAAGCGTGGGTTGAGGCGTTCAACCGCGCGGACGTTGAAGCGCTCGCGAACTTCTATACGGAAGACGCCACGAATCACCAGGTTGCCGAAAAGCCTGTGGAGGGCCGTGACGCCATCCGCGAGATGTTCGCGGCGGGGTTTGCCGCGGCGGAGATGGTGTGCATCCCGGAGCACATTTTCGAGGACGGGGAGTGGGCCATTCTGGAGTGGCGCGATCCCAAAGGCCTAAGAGGCTGCGGATTTTTTCACATCGTCGACGACAAGATCGCGTTTCAGCGCGGGTATTGGGACAAGCTGACTTTTCTCCGACTCTACGGTCTTCCCCTGCCGGAAACTTCGAACTGATCGACTGCCTCTCCGTGGGAAGTGGGTCAACTTCCGGTGATCTGACCTACCAGGCACTCGTCGAAGAAATGATCGGAAGTTCAATCAAGGACGAAGGCTCTTAACGCACGTTAAAGCATTGGGAGCGTCGGCAAAACTCCCCGCATATGACGAGCCATTCATACAAGGGCGCTGGACGAGCCGCCAAGGATTACATCTTTCGATAACTGAATCTACGCCATGTTTCCAAGAGACGCGATTCCGGCAAGCGCCACTGGATTGGATTCCATGGTTGCTGAAGCCACCGATATAGAGACGCTTTCATTCCCGGCCAATCTATCGAGCCGAGGATTCTGAGACATCTGTTCCCCCAAGCGAGGCATCGCCGATACCACTCTCTGGCTGGATCCGCGGGCCATCTCATGCCCCGTAGGAGAGTTATCGCCATCCGCGTCCAGGCCGGCGAGGTGACGCCGGCCAATAGACGATCTCTCCATATTGCACTCCAACGAGTCAACGAAAGGCCCAGCGCAAGAAGCTTCATCCGTATGGTGGCAAGAGGCGTTGATTCTGTCGCGTTAACCGCGGTCAGAGGGTACACGGACTCCTGACGACTGCACACCTGACAAGGACTGGAGGCTGGCAACGGGTCGCACTCTCCTTTTGCTTTCACCACGTGAAGGAGAGGAGCCAGCGCGAGCGGCGACCGTCCGATTGCCAATTCATCAATGAGTTGGATATGCGCATCAGAATCAACCATAGTCGGGACCGAGGGTTGAAGTCCCTCCATCCGTTTCTGCTCGGAAGCCGGGAGCGGGTGAATCGGTCCGCTCGCCACCGTCGATTGCATCGCAATCAAGTTGGCGCTCAGGGTGCCGCCGGAATCCATGGACGGGGCGACGGGTTTAATGTCATCGAATTGGTTTTCGCGCGCGATCGCTTCGATGAAGTGCAGCGGTACTGGCCGAACGTTTTCCAGACAGGCCTTGATCAACGCGTGCTCGCAGAGCAGGTTCATGACGCGGGGAATTCCGCGCGAATAAAAGTGCACGGCGTCCATGGCCTCGGGCGCAAACACCTGTTTGCCGTTGGCACCGGCGATGTGCAAACGCGCGTAAATATAATCGTGAGTCTCCCCGAGAGTGAGCGCGGCGGTTTGGCATCGAAACGCAATCCGCTGATCGATCTGGCGCAGATCATGTCGCTTGAGCCGCTGTTTAAGCTCTGGCTGGCCAGCGAGCACGATCTGCAGCAGCTTCTCGTGCGGGGTCTCCAGGTTCAGAAGCATTCGAATTTCCTCGAGCACATGCATTGGCAGGCCTTGCGCTTCATCGACGATCAACACCGGCGTCTCGCCCGCGCGATAGCGATCGATTAACCACTGATTCAGATGCATCAGTGCGTTATCCTGCGATCCCGTATCGAGCGGCAGCCCAAAACCTGCCAATGTGAAATCAAATAGGTGGCTGACCTCCAGATGCGAGTTGAAAATGAACGCTGTGGGCGTCTGTTCTTGATGCAGGCGGTCGAGCAAGCGGTTGATGAGGGTTGTCTTGCCCGTTCCGACTTCGCCGGTAAGCAGGAAAAGGCCCTTGCGGGCGTGGATTCCGTACGTCAGTTCGTCCAACGCCTCCCGCGTCTGTGGGGTCAGAAAAAGGTAACGGGGATCCGGATTGACGTTGAAAGGGTTTTCCCGCAGTCCGAAGAAGTGTTTGTACATGTTCGCGTAGTTAGCCTCATCACAGCGTCTTAATGTCGGCCGAATTTCAGCAGGCACGCACGCGTAAAGATCAATTGATGAATCGCGGCCTTTCGAGTTCATCGTCAATCCCGCCTCTCGATGGTCTAGAAGGTCTCTTGAAATCCTCTTTCTCCTCGCGACATTGAAGCGCGATTGCCGCCAAATGGATCACGCGCGCGATTAAATGACATTCATTCGGTGTGGGGCGTCGCGGATCGCAGCTGTAAATCTCGAGTGTTCCCAAGAGAGTCTTATCGTGCGCGAGAATATTCGTGGTCGAAAAAACATTGAGACCCACTTGTGCGGCGCTTTGGGTGATCGACCATAGATCATTTTCTTCCCGATTCGGCAGCAAGACGAGCGATACCACATCACCGATCTGAACATCTACCGCAGCGCACAATCTGTTCAAGATCGTCGGCGTAGGCGCGCCCATAGATATCAACTCGAGGATGTGCCTCTCTCCCACTAACTGGCTACGCGTGTTGTCGTTAGAATGCGAAGACGGCCACATTTCCCTTAGTGGCCGCTTCGCGCCCGGCTGATCGTCACTCATCGTAGCCTCCTCGCCCCTGCGCGGGTGCGTGCGGCGCACACGGCCGGCTATGGGTCCTAATACGGTTTTCCAATTCATCACGACGAACCTTCCGCTCGTCTCTCCCAGTTCGAGGCAACATTGTAAAAAGAGCCGAAACGCGCGGCTGTCCAATTTGGAACAGTTTTGTCTCAAATCGACTTCGGTTCCGTGCCAGATTAACGCGGTGGTCGGACGAGCGGAGTACTAAGCGGGTATTTGTCCGGTGATCTGACTTATCAGGACTTACGACCCCCCAGTCGGATTCTGTTGGCTTCGTTTGGCAGCACCATCCTTGCCCAATTAAACTTGCGAGCTCAGGGGGTCGATGCAACACTTGCTCGTAGTCTACTCGCCGGAGTCTGAAAACCTAGAGTCATTCTCGGGCGTTGATTTAAACGCAGCGCTACTTTGTCCAGCTCCGATTGAGAATAGCCGGACAGGTCAGTCTTCTTAGGGAAGTATTGTCGTAACAGCCGGTTCGTGTTTTCGTTCGTGCCGCGCTGCCAAGGACTATGAGGATCGCAGAAGTAAACTTGCACATTCGTGGCCACCGTGAAGGTCTTGTGTTTCGCCATCTCCAGTCCTCGATCCCAGGTCAACGAACGCCGCAGTGTCGCGGGGAGTTTACGAACTTGCCGGCTCAGTGCGGAGACGACCACGGCCGTGTCTTTGCTGGGCACCTTTACCAGTGTGATAAAACGCGAATGACGTTCCACCAAGGTCGCAATGTGACTGTTCTTTGCGCCGGCAATGAGATCCCCCTCCCAATGACCGGGAATGGCTCGGTCTTCGATCTCTGCAGGTCTTTCCCGGATGGAGATGGCATCGACGATTTGACCGCGTGATTGACCGCTGGCACGAGAGTGCTGCGAGCGACGTATGCGGCGCCTGGACCGAAGGTGCCCGATCAGCTCTTTTTTCAATACTCCTCGGGCTTGAATGAACAGGCTACGGTAAATGGTCTCGTGGGACACGCGCAGGCTCTCGTCCTCGGGATACTGGATCTTCAGCCATCCGGAAATCTGTTCCGGCGACCAGTCCAAAATCAGTTTACTCGCAACGATCTTCTGTAACCTCACCTGGATGGCAAGAAGACAAGGCTTGGGCCGTAAGGCTGACTCCCAGGCTTCGTAATCCGCTTCACTGGCTCGATACTGAGGACGGCCACCATGGCGTAACACTTCCCGGCTCACCGTCGACGCAGCTCGCTTCAGACCTCTGGCTATATCACGAATCGACGAACCGCAAGCGATCCCTCGAGAGATGTCCTCTCGCTCGGCCAGCGTGAGTGCTAGCAGCGACCGCCGACGGGCTGCCGGAACAATCCCACCGTGTTGCAGCAACAGAAAACGAATGGACGAATGCCCCTTGCCGAATGCGCGCCCGATCTCATGCAACGAGCGTCCCGCCTTCCAACGGGACCATATGTCGGTCTTCTGCGCCGCAGAAAGCCCCGCCCGATTCACTTGAGTCATAAACACCACCTTTAGAGAGAAGATTTACCTTAGATGGTGTTGCATCGACCTATTGAGACCACCCTTACTACAGGAACTCTTACCGTCGGAGGCCGCGGTCTTCTGACATCGTTCCGACGGACAATTCCCATGACCGATTTCAAGTGCCATGACTATGTTTGGCCATGGCAGTATTTGCGTCGCTGCGACGGGACACTCAGGACGAGCCACGATGACCAAACAGTGTGAAGAATCCGGCGAGCACCAGCGCCCACGCCGCTCCGAGTGAGATACCGCTCAGGACGTCAGTCGCATAATGAACGCCAAGGTACACGCGTGAAGCGCCAACCATGATCAGCACCGCCGACACGGCCAGGAAAATTGCGGTTCTTGCGCCCGAGTGCTGTACATAACCGCCTGCGATGATCGCGATCGTCAAGTAAAGCGCGGAGGTCGAAACCGAATGTCCGCTCGGGTATGAGAAGCCCGACGCTACGATCAACTGTTGAGCCTCCGCTGGACGAGTTCTTTCGATGATGTCTTTCGTCACGATTGTCAATATGCCTGCTCCCACCGAAGCCGCGAGCAACTGGAGGGCGCCCATCCGGTCGCGCAACACAAGTAACACCAAGAGAGTGAACGCGGAGAACAGTACCACCAAGGTGATCGATCCCAGCGCTGTCACGTCCACGGCCGCGATCGTAAGCCATGGGGTCCGCATTCTTGCCACAGCGAGCAGGATCGCGCTGTCCATGGCACCGACATCTCCTTCGATCAACTCCCTTGTAATACGGACGAAAATCCCGAATGCAAGCGCGGCGCCGCCCAGCCACAGCGAGAGGCGCCCGGCACGGGCCGAGAACAAAGTGCGACTCATGAATTCAACCTCAAGAACAATTCGCGACTCATCAAGCCACTTGCGATCGGCGTACCTGTGGCCGAAGCTGCGAGGGTTTCACAACTCTTGCCTTCATCGAGCCGCCGGCGGCTCCTGGTCAGTGGGAATTCCGACCAGGTGGCGATAGAACGCAACGGCCCGGTTGACCGAAGAAGACTCGTTTCCTGCGATCATCCGGTTGGCGTTTTTCCCTGTGCGCACGATGCTATAGTAGCGCCATACGTTATCCGATTCGCGATCCAGAAAGTAGATCGACTGCATCTCACCAGGGTGAAGGACAGGTATCAAGAGGTAGCGCATCGTGCTGACGTTCTCGACATCGAAGACGATCCGGTCCGCCGAAGCCTCAGCAATGTGCATTCGGTAGATGGCTTTGCCAGAAAGGTTATCGACCTGTTCAAAGTAGAGAATCTTGCCTTCCTTTATCTCATCGGGCGTGAAGTCTGCGCGGCGTTGACCAGGCTGCAAGTCGGTCAGAGCGTAGGCGTCCACAATTAATGTTTGCCACTGCTTGTGAGTGGTGGACCAGTAGCGCATGCCCGCGAGCTCTGAAATTGCTCCGATGTGGCGAAGCAGGCCCTCCGCTTCCGAGGTATTGCGAAATAGCGCGACTGTGGTTACCAACGTCGTAAAGCCCACCGCAGCCCAACCAGTGCATGCGGGCGGTGTCCACTCGCGGCCAAAATCAGACTTACTCCATGACTTCACGATGGCCGAATCATCTAGACCAGGATAGGGGGGAATGGGTTCCTTTCCGCATGGCGGCTGCGGTCCCAATTGCGCCGCCTGCAGCGCAGGGGGAGAAAGCTGCAAGCGATCTGCCTCTTGGGCTGGACAGGCCGCGGGCAAGACTAAGAGGAGCGTCGAAAAAGTGAGCGCATCCCGGAACCAGGACAGGCAATTCTTAGTTCGCATGATGACCATTTCCTTTTCTGAGGTTAACCCATGATGTCATCCTGCGCGAGGCGATACAGTCCAGTTTCGAACACAAATGGGTCGCGGGCGAGTGGGCCATCTGAGCCGTGTCATCCGAGAAGAGCGTATGCGATACGCCTTCGACTGTGGCTGTGATTTAGCAGTGACGGTGACCGAGGCGGCCAGCGACTCGCAGCGCAATGCTGAGCGTGAAGGCTTCCGGATCGCTTACGCACGGAGTGGCTCTTATCGTGTAGGGCCTAGACAATTTGATTTGAAACGAGAAGTGGGCCTCCGGTCGTTGAATCCTCTTTGATACAGCCACATCCCCGATTAACGCGGCAATCGAAAACTGACCCGCTACACTTTCGTTTCTTCCATTGACGGCGCGGCGACGCGCACCCTGTAGTGATTAACTTTTTGCGAGGGAGCATTTGGATTGATCGAGCGCGTCTTTCACATCTCCGAAAACCACACGAAGGTTCGCACCGAGCTGCTGGCCGGGCTGACGACGCTTATGGCCATGGCGTGCATGGTGGTCGTGAATCCGCGAGATGTTCGCGGAGGGATTTGCCGCGGCGGAGATGGTGTGCATTCCCGAACACATTTTCGAGGACGGGGAGTGGGCGATTCTGGAGTGGCGCGATCCGAAGGGCCTGAGAGGCTGCGGATTTTTTCACATCGTCGACGACAAGATCGTGTTTCAACGCGGGTATTGGGACAAGCTGTCTTTTCTCCGGCTCTACGGTCTTCCCCTGCCGAAAACTTCGAACTGATCGACTGCCTCTCCGTGGGAAGTGGGTCAACTTTCGGTAAGCCGACTACACAGGAGTTAGCTGCATGTGCCGGTGAAGGAAATCGCTGGCCAATGTGACTAGGATCACATCGCGCGCTCGACAGAACGAGTAAAAAGGTGATGCGAGTCGTCGCTTGGAACTGTCCGCGGCAAGCATGGCCCGGATACCGGCCCATTTGAAATGCTTCCCGTTTTCGAAGTCAAAAAGGAAATCTCAGCTAGAAGTTGAAAAGGAGACACAGATGCCCATGAAATTGGTTATCAGCGCAGGGGCCCTGTTTTTGCTCCTCGGAACCATTGCTCCTGCTTACGCACAGGGCGAGCAACATGAGAAGGAGCAGGGCAAACCGGAACAGGGGCAGCAACAGCATCAACAGCAACCCGCACAGCAACAACATCAGCAGCAAGCCGCACAGCAGCATCAGCAGCCAGCTAGTAAACCTGTGCAACGACCGCAGCAAGCCTTCGGCGGCGTCTACCATGGCAACGTCAGGGCCACCGAACCCACCAATGGCGGCGTCCACCCTAGCGGCGTCCCACAGCATCAAGGGCAGGTGCGCAGCGGTTTCGGCCAGTCTCGCGCCACTTCGTGGAATAACGAACACCGCACCTGGCAACAACGCGGCGGCTACAACGGCTACCGAGTTCCTGATGACCGCTTCAGACTCTACTTCGGGAATAACCACCACTTTCGCATCAACCGCCTTCCGATGCTCTTCGTAGGCGGGTATCCGCGCTTCCAGTACGACGGCTATTGGGTTACGTTTATCGATCCGTGGCCGGAAGCGTGGCCTCCGACGTGGTACGAAACCGACGACGTATATATGGATTACACCGGCGATGGGTACTACCTATATGACCCCATGTACCCCGGCATCGGGATCGCAGTGACGATCTCGTTTTAACAAGTTAGAAGGGAGCTTCGCGGACCTCGTTTCTAGTTCTTGAACCGATTCGGGCGAGAAAACTCGGCACGAGGTTGACGTCGGGCCGGATGGACATCCGAGAAGTCCGCTCCGATGGCTTGTCCTGAATTGTTTTTAAGTTGTGGTCGCCCGCCCTTCCGCCACGGCCCGCTGGGCACACCCCGGCGGGCTTCCCGGCGGCCGAGATGGTGTGCATTCCGGAGCACGTTTTCGAGGTAGGGGATTGGGCCATTCTTGAATGGCGCGATCCCAAGGGCCTGAGAGGCTGCGGATTTTTTTAAATCGTCGACGACAAGATCGTGCTTCAACGCGGATATTGGGACAAGCTGACTTTTCTCCGACTCCACGGTCTTCCCCTGCCGAAAACCGCAACCTGACCGACTGCGTTTCCGCAGGAAGTAGGTCAACCTCCGGTTACGAATCCTGGGCGTCCCTCACGAATCCGTCGGGAAAAATCGGGCGCTTGATCCGCGGCCCAGCTGGCGGCATTAATCAGGGCACGGCGCTTCAGTTCTGGGAAAGGCAGATTACCGACTAGATTTCCACGCTCATACTCCATCTCGTCAGCTTTGCCGTTCAGCAGAATCCGCCAGTCCCAGGATATATTGTTGGAAGGTGCCCTGCTCACGGTCGCAATGTGGCCGAAGATGTTCGTCGTGCAGTTACTTGTCAACGCGTTAAACCACTCCGGGCGTTGATGCAATTTGTTTACACGGCCGAGGTAGTCGAGGAAGAGCGCGCGAGACCAGGCTGGCCCCGCGGTTGTGCGGTACAGGTAGACAAATTCTCCATGCCGGTAATTCGTCCGGAGGCGGATGACGTCGCGCTCACTGGCGATGACATAGGCCAATTCATACTGCCGAAAGAAGCTATGGATGGACGAATAGCCTTCGCCGATTTCCTTGCGAGTCTCAATAGAAAACGCCAGGTGATCGTCGTCGCCAAATTGGAAGCTCAAGATCGGATGCGCGATCCACGGAGACCCCCAATAGGTGACGAAGAGATCGATGCCGCGCAGTTCTGAGAGATTGACACTCTTGGTTTGCCATTGGCAGGTGTAATCAAACTCTTTTCGATAATCGCAGTTGCGGAAGTTGTGGATGGTGATACGGTCGCCATCAATTTCCGCCCATGCTGTTTGTGCAACGTCGGCCTGCCACGGACGGATGTTGGATGGCTTCAGGGACAGCCACCACATGAGGACGACTGAAAACAATCCCATATACGCAATGATTCGGAATCGGGGGCGTCTTATCAGGAAAATGAACCCGGCGGCAATCAGCAGATAGGTTGCTGCCGTAGGAATGCGAAGCCAGGACACCGGAACGTCAAAATACAACGCTGCGGTCGCCCAGACTGTGAGGAAAACTATGGGGAGCCAGACCAGTCCGACTCCAACGCAGCGGCGGAATCTACGCCGCCCAGCATGTTGGTCCACATTCGCCATTGTACATTCCTGGCGGGTGGCGCAGCCTTGCGCTGCGGCTTCCTTTTATTGTGGGCCAGCGCACAAGGCTTCGACAACGAGCGTCGGCCGCTACTGAGGACGCAGTTTGTCAGAAAGGGCATCTCACTCTACGGGCTGCAGGTAAGCCCAAAGAAAGAGAAGACCAAACAAGGCATCGAAGATTGCGAACGGCTTCCAGATAAAAGGGATCCCACCTTCAACCCAGTACCAGAAAACAACACCGCAGTACGATACTTTCAACAGAATTCCGTAGGGAATCAAGTTTCTGTTTCGTTGGGGCCTTCTAGCAATCGACAAAAACATTAGGGCGAAGATAACAAGGAGAGCAGCTGAAAACTGAATGTACCCGGGATGTGGAGCCGCGACCTTAAAAGCTTCCAACAACGACGTGGGAAAAAGCAGAAAAGCTATTCCCAGCACGCCGTCGTACACAGCGGTGATATAGAACAGGCTGGAAATCAGTTTTATCGGGTAGGACATTTACTTTGCAACCCCCTGCGACACCGGTTTTTGGTACTGATGCCGAAAGGTCTCCCGGCGCCAATCTGTGAATTCCGCGCTATATAGTTTCGCGGCTAAATGTCGGAATCCGATCTCAAGTTCACTCGCGCTCATGTTCCTGGGCTGGAAGTTTACATCAAATAACGTGCATTTCTGCCAGGCACCATCTTGGATGATGCGCCCCTCGGACTTGAGCCTGGTATAAAGAGGCGTGCCGGGAAAAGGTGTTTGCACCGTTATCTGGACATCAAAAAGTTCGCAGTCTCTCACAAAATTGAAAATTGCATCGAAAATACCCGGCTCATGTTCATCCAATCCAACTATGAAGCAGCCGTTGACGCGAATTCCGTGCGATTGAATCTTCCGAACGGCCTCGCGATATCCGGAATGTCGTTTCAATTTCCAGTCGCTCTTCATCTCGAGGCCGTGCAGGCCCTCTTCGATCGGGCTTTCTAAGCCAACAAGCACAGCTGCGCAGCCGCTTTCGCGCATGAGCTCCAACAGCTCTTCGTCATCCGCCACAGAAATATCGGTTTCCGCAAACCATCGGATGTCTTCTTTTCTAAGTTCAACAAGAAAATCCTTCCAATACTTTTTGTTGACCAACGCATTGTCGTCAGCGAATTCGATGAAAGGATTCTTCCAAAGATCCTTGATCTTCTTGACTTCACTCAATACTCTGTTTTGTGGTTTCTGCTTATATTTTGAAGCGAGAAGAACTGAGCTGGCGCAGAATTCGCATCGAAAAGGACAACCACGACTGGTTTGAATCGTGAGGCGGTTATACTTGCCAAGGTCCAGAAGTTCATAAGCAGGCATCGGCGAGTTCTTGAGGTTAAATTGCGCATCCAAAGAGCCATAAAGCTGGCTCAGTCGCCCTTTTTCAAAATCGCGCAGGACGGAAGGCCAGTGAAGTTCGCCCTCTCCAATCACCACACAATCACAGTGTTGAGCTGCTTCTTCGGGCAGCATGCTCACGTGTAGCCCGCCCATCACAACCGGGATACCCTCGGATCGGTACATTCTCGCTATCTCGTATGCTTCCTGTATTTGGGCGCTAAAGCTTGAGATGGCTACCAAATCATATTCCCTATTGAGCCAATGCCCGTTTTCCACGAGATCACGAACTTCCACATACTCAATCTCGTGAACCCGAGGGGTCATGCCTGCAAGCGTCAGGAGCCCCAAGCTCGGAAGCGAAGCGATGGTCTTGCCGCGTTCTACAAATCCCGGCAAAGTGAGCCCCAGGCGCATCAATTCCGGGTTGCAAGCCCGCACTCCACTCATCGCAATCAATCCGATCTTCATGCGCGTAGGCCCGCGTCGAGAAATACGACGGCTCCACAGATGAGGCTGAGGACAGGGACAAAGAATAGGTACCGGAAGTCATCCCGATATGCGGATAGGTAACATACCAACGGCATCGAAATCTGTCCGATCAGGAAAAGCCAGGAAGATATAACAACTTTCTTCCCTTCGAGTTTGAGGTAGGAAACCGACAACACAAACGCGAGACCAATAAATGCGAGTCCGAAAAGTGATATGTGTCCTAATCGGAGCATCCGCCTGGTCCAGCTGGCGTACCCCCCGAGCCAGCTAGGATCGTGAAAGTAAAGACCCTCAACGGTTCCTGTGGCGAATCCGATCAAAATGCCGAACCAAGCGGCATACAGGTTAATTCTTTCCGGCGGAGTGGGCATGTTTGTCGGAACGCGCACTATACCCTGAAGTATCGCTCCGAACAATGGGGGCTGGCATAGAATGGCCCAACCAAGTGACTGCGCTAGGTCCTGGTAATCGCGGTAATCGGGAACTGACCCATTACCCTTCCGTTTCTTCCATTGACGCAATAGCGACGCGCACCCTATAGTGACTCACTTTTTGCGAGGGAGAATTTGGATTGATCGAGCGCGTCTTTCACATCTCCGAAAACCACACAACGGTCCGGCGGGAGCTGCTGGCCGGGCTGACGACGTTTATGACCATGGCGTACGTGGTGGTCGTGAATCCGCGGATTCTTTCCGAGGCCGGGATGCCGGTGGACGGCGTGCTCTTTGCGACGTGCATTTCGGCGGCGCTCGCGACGCTGGTGATGGGGCTTTGGGCGAATTATCCGATAGCGCTCGCACCGGGGATGTCGCTCAATGCGTATTTCACGTACTCGATCGTGATCGGGCGGCACGTGCCGTGGCAGACGGCGCTGGGGGTTGTATTTCTGTCCGGGTTGCTGTTTTTGATTCTGACGCTGACGAATGTGCGCGAGCAGATCGTCAACGGAATTCCGGATTGCCTAAAGCACGGCACGGCGGCGGGCATCGGGCTTTTCATCGCGTTCGTGGGATTCCGGAACGCCAACATTATCGTGGCGAACGCATCGACGTTCGTCGGACTGGGCAAGATATCCGACCGGCAAGTCATCCTGGCATTGCTGGGCGTTCTGCTGATTGCAATCCTCGTGGCGCGGAAGATCGGGAGCGCGATTCTGATCGGCATCGTGGCGATCACGATCGCGGGAATACCGTTGGGAGTGAGCCACTGGCCCGCGCGCCTTTTTTCGTGGCCGCATCCGTCGGGGACATTCCTGAAGCTCGATCTGCGCTCGGCGACGAAGATCGGGCTGGGCGAACTGGTGTTCGTGTTTTTCTTCGTCGATCTCTTCGACAACGTGGGGACGCTCGTCGGCGTGTGCGACCAGGGCGGTTTTCTGCGGGACGGCAAGTTGCCGCGCGCGAGCCGCGCATTGCTGGCCGATGCGTTCGGAACGATTATTGGCGCGCTCACGGGCACGTCCACAGTGACGAGCTATATTGAAAGCGCGGCGGGCGTTGCGGCGGGGGCGCGCACGGGGCTCGGCAATCTGGTGATCGCCGGGCTGTTTTTCATCGCGATGTTCTGCGCGCCGATTGTGGCGGCGATTCCATCGTATGCCACGGCGCCCGCGTTGATTCTGGTGGGCGCGCTGATGTGCGGCGCGGTGGCGAAGGTCAAATGGGATGATTTCACCGATGCGGTGCCCGCGTTCCTAACGCTGATTGCCACGCCGCTGACGTTCAGCATCGCGACGGGATTGAGCCTCGGATTGCTTTCGTTCACGTTCCTCAAGCTGTGTACGGGACGGTACCGGGAGATCAGTCCGCTGATCTGGGTGCTGAGCGTGTTGTTTCTCCTGCGGTATGCGTTTCTTGGCACGGAATAATCGCAAAAATGTGACGTCTTCGGCGAGCGAGCGGGGCGGACGGGCTGCATCGCGCCAAGAATCTTCGCCGGGCGCAGCATGCTGCGCCCCTACGAAGAACCACCTCGACCGCCACTTCGCAATCGATGGGCGGCATCACGCCAAGCAACTGCGCCGGGCACGGCGTGCCGTGCCCCTACAGATACAAAAACCACGCTCGAGCTAATAGGGGAGCTTGTTGGGCTGGCGTTCCCAGGCGCGGAAGGCTTCGAGGGCTTCGTCGCGCATGAGTGGAAGCATGGGAATTTTGCGCTCGGAGTGCGGCTGCGGAATTTCCTGGTAGATGAGCGAGTCGTCGAAGCCGGCTTTCGCGGCGTCCGCGGCGGTGCAGCCGAAAAAGACGCGCGCCGGCCGCGCCCAATAGATGGCGCCGAGACACATCGGGCAGGGCTCGCAGGACGTGTAAATCTCGCAGTCTCGAAGCTCGAAGAGGCCGAGTTTCTCGCAGGCCTTGCGAATGGCTACGATTTCCGCGTGGGCAGTGGGGTCGTTGGTCGAGGTGACGGAATTCGCGCCCTCGGCGATGATTTTGCCGTCCTTCACGACCACGGCGCCGAACGGGCCCCCATTGCCCGAGCGCACGTTCTCAATCGCGAGCTCGACGGCGCGGGACATGAACGCGTTGTTCATTTCGGAATTATAGACTGGATATCCAAACTGAGCAGAACCATCTGGTGACTTCCAGGTAGTGGCTGACCCGGCTTCTCAGGGAGCGATTTGAGGATGTGTTTGACTAGGCGAACCGCAATCAGGTATAGGGTCTCCAGGCCCAACGAAAAATCTGAGGAGGAACGTATGAGCGCTACATCAGCAGCTGCATTTGTGAAGAAGTCGGTTGGGTGGTCCATTGGGCTCAGCGTGCTTATGATTGTGGCAGGAATTCTGGCGATCGCTTCACCCCTGGCTGCCGGAATCGCCGTCAACGTGTTGGTCGCTTGGCTGCTTGTTTTCAGCGGATGCGTCCACCTGGTATTTGCCTGGTACACGCGAAGTGCGGGAGGGTTTATCGGGGAGTTGCTGCTTGGGATTCTCTACATTTGCATCGGTGTGTATTTGCTCATGCATCCGTTGGCGGGGTTGATGTCACTGACGCTTGCACTGGCGATTTATCTATTCTTGGAGGCAGTCCTGGAGTTTCTCCTGGGATTCAAGCTCCGCCCGCTTCCGGGTTCAGGTTGGCTTATATTCGACGGGATCATCACTTTAATCCTCGCCGTGATGATTTGGAGGACGTGGCCGTCGAGCACTGCATGGGTCATCGGCACACTGGTGGGGATCAGCATGCTATTTAGCGGCACTTCTCGCCTGATGCTTTCGCTGGCGGCGCGCAGCGTCACAAGCAAGTTGGCCTAGGCCTCGCAGGGCATCAGCACCGGCGGATCCAGCGCGTGCGTGCCGTGCGCGATTACGCGCGCACGCCTGGACCCAGACCGGCGGGAATGAACGAAGAAACAGTTTGAATCCTCGGTGAACGCTGTCGCCAAATCTGATGTGCATACACTGAATGGAGGAAGACAGAGTGGGAGGCCTGATCCCCTTAACCGACGCGTCCCGACGCCCGGTGCACGTTCCCATCGTTACGGCCTGCATCATTGTCACGAACTTCGTAGTTTTTGGCCTTGAACTTCGGGGTGGTGACGCATTCGTGCTCAAGTGGGCGGCGGTCGCCGCGCACATCACTTCTGGCCATGACTGGATCACCATCCTGACGGCCATGTTCATGCACGGCAGTTGGTCGCACATCCTGGGCAACATGGTGTTCTTGTGGGCTTTCGGCCCCGAGATCGAAGACTCGATGGGGCCGTTGCGGTATTCCACATTCTACCTTGCCGGCGGGTTGGTAGCGATGCTGGCCCAGATCGCGGTCAGCCCCAGTTCCATAGTTCCGAACCTGGGTGCGAGTGGCGCAATTGCCGCCGTCATGGGCGCATTCTTGGTGACGTACCCTCGCGATGAGATTCGCGTGATTCTAATCATCTTCGTGTTCGTACGCATCACGGTGATCCCGGCCGCGCTTCTAATTGGGGTCTGGTTCCTTACCCAGCTCTTTAACGTTGGGTCGGTGGCGTCAGTCCAAACGGGCGGAGTCGCTTACATGGCGCACGTTGGGGGCGCTCTCTTTGGGGCTCTTACCGCGCGCCTTTTCGAAGACCCCAGCCGGCTCGCCGATTAGGGTGGTTCGCATGCAGCCTAGTGCCGGTGAAACCCGCGTCGCGATAGTCGGCTTGACGGCACAGGAAGCTCAGGCACGGCTGGACAAGTTCGGACCGAATGAGCCTGCGGCGACACAGCACCATTCCTTTCTCTCCGATCTCTTCCATCAGTTCACGAATCCGCTGGTATTGATCCTGATCATTGCCGCAGTCGCATCGGCGTTCCTGGGCGACAAGGTTAACGCGGGAATCATTGCCGTGATCGTGCTGCTGAGTGCGGCGGTGGACTTAAGTCAGACCTATCGGTCTCAACGGGCCATCGAACAACTGCGAAAACAAGTTGCTCCGACGGCAACCGTCCTGCGCGGCGGGGAGTGGAAAGAGATTCAGCGGCGTGAAGTGGTGCCTGGAGACATGGTACGGCTTTCAGCCGGGGATCTGGTTCCCGCGGACGCGCGCCTCTTGGTCGCGCGTGACCTCTATGTCCTACAAGCTTCGCTAACGGGCGAATCGATGCCCGCCGAAAAAGAAGCGACCGCAGAGCCCACCTCCACCAATGCGGATGCGCGCAACATGGTCTTTCTGGGCACATCCGTCGTTAGCGGAACGGCAACGGCGGAGGTCGTCGCTACGGGCGCCCGGACTGCCTTTGGCGATATTGCAGCTCGCCTCGAAGCAAGACCGGAAGAGACAGCCTTCGATAAAGGCTTGCGAAACTTTAGCCAACTCCTTGCGCGAACGGTCTTCTTTCTCGTTCTCTTCCTGATTGTCGTCAGCATCGCACGACACCGTGATGCACTTCAATCTCTGCTGTTCGCGGTTGCGCTGGCAGTCGGCCTGACCCCGGAGTTCCTGCCAATGATTACGTCGGTGACGCTTTCGAAAGGTGCCGTCGCAATGGCACGCAAGAAG
Source organism: uncultured Acidobacteriota bacterium (assembly GCA_963715685.1). Classification (GTDB taxonomy): domain Bacteria; phylum Acidobacteriota; class Terriglobia; order Acidiferrales; family UBA7541; genus Palsa-295. The sequence goes on from OY970264.1 coordinate 2,014,626, forward strand.
GTCATCGTCAAACATCTCTCCGCTATTGAGAACCTCGGTAGTTTGGATGTGCTTTGCAGCGATAAGACGGGGACGCTCACCGCTGGAAGAATGTCGCTCGATCGCTCTCTTACTCCCTTTGGGAATCCATCCCCCCGTGCGCTGGAGCTTGCATATTTCAACAGCAAGTTCGAGACGGGTATTCGCAGTCCACTCGATGACGTCATCCTCCATCAGCCTCCACCAAAGACGGAAGATTACACAAAGTGCGACGAGATTCCGTTCGATTTCGAACGGAGGCGGCTCTCGGTCGTGGTAGAGCGGCAGTCTCAGCGGGTTCTCATCACGAAGGGCGCTCCAGAAGGAATTTTCCCACTCCTCTCCGGTTACGAGCTCGAAGGCAAACCGCAACCTATCAGCGAGGACGCTCTCAAGCGCATCCAACAGACCAGCAATGAGCTGAACAGCCAGGGATTCCGCTCGCTTGCGGTGGCCTACGTCACTGTTCCTGCACGCGCGAACTATTCAGTGGCGGACGAGCGCAATATGATCCTGGCCGGTCTTTTGACCTTTTCTGATGCGCCGTTGCCCGACGCTGCCCAGGTTCTGGTTTCCTTAAAGCAGGATGGTGTTGAGGTCAAGGTCATTTCCGGTGACAACGACCGCGTTACCGGCCACGTCTGTGCGCAGGTAGGGGTCGATCCCGGCCACATCATTACTGGCGACGACCTAGACCAGATGACCGACCCAGCGCTGTCGCACGTCGCCGAGGAGACGCGCGTATTCGCGCGCATTTCTCCAGCGCAGAAAAACCGGATTCTCTTGACTCTCAAGCACAACGGCCACGCGGTTGGGTTCATGGGTGACGGCATCAACGACGCGCCATCGCTTCACGCGGCCGATGTTGGCATTTCGGTATCAAGCGCTGTGGATGTGGCTCGCGAGGCTGCCGACGTCATTCTCGTTGAGCCCGGCCTGCGGGTCCTTCATGACGGCATCGTCGAGGGGCGCAAAGCATTTGGCAACGTGATGAAGTACTTGCTGATGGGCACAAGTTCGAACTTTGGGAATGTGCTCAGCATGGCGGCGGCTTCGCTCTTCCTGCCGTTTCTGCCGATGCTACCCACGCAAATCCTGCTGAACAACCTTCTCTATGACTTGGCCCAACTTACCATTCCAACAGACAATGTTGATGAGACTTACCTACAAAAGCCTCAGCACTGGGATATCGGTCTAATCCGCAATTTCATGTTGTTCATCGGACCTATCAGTTCCATATTCGATTTCCTGACCTTTTATGTGCTGTTGCACGTCTTCCACACGAGCGAAGCGCAGTTTCATACCGGTTGGTTTGTCGAATCGCTGGCGACCCAGACGCTGGTGCTGTTCGTCATTCGCACGGCGAAAAACCCACTGCGCAGCCGCCCTAGCAGTCCCTTGATCGCGACGTGCTTTGGCGCTGTCGCGGTCGGGATCTATTTGCCCTTCAGCCCACTTGCTGGCGTGCTCGGCTTCACGCCGCTGCCAGCGAAATATTTTGCTTTTGTTGCCGTCGCGACGGGGATCTATCTCCTGTTGGTGGAAGCTGCCAAGCGGCTCCTTCTCCGTGGGACAACTGGGGAAAGAGCGACCAAGCTTGGAGACCCATTGGCGATCACGACCTAGACTCAGCTGCGGAGATGTCGGAAATGCAAAACGTGAAAAAAGGTGCCATGTTCCGAAGTGTTATGCCTGCTGCTGCATTGGTGGCCTTGATTGCCGCAGCCACCCTGCCCGGCGCTTCGCAGTCGAATCCTGACCTGCAAACATTCTTCCGGCAGGACATGGCACTGAGTCAGGATCAGGTCGCCGCCATCCGAAGCGGACAGGCGGTCGCGAAGACAATGCCGTCCCGCACGCCCGCGGAGGTCTTCTTGGTTGGCGCGGTCTACATCCATGCTGTTCCTGAGAGCTATCTCCAGTTTGCCCGCGATTTCGACCGCCTTCGCAAGCTTCCCAACTATCTGGCACTTGGCGTGTTCAGCAATCCTCCGCAGCCTTCTGACTTGAAGGGTTTCTCGTTCGATAGCGATGAGATCAAGGCCTTGAAGAAGTGCACGCCCGGCGACTGTGAGCTCCAGATGCCCGCGAGCTCCATCGAAGAGCTTCACGGGTCCATCGATTGGTCCTCCGCCGACGTGAAAGAACAGGTGAATCAACTCCTGCAGAAGACGGTACTGCAGCGTCTGCTCGCATACCAACGCGAGGGCAATCAGGTCCTCGGAGTCTATAACGATAAGCATGAGCCGACCGAAGTGCCCCAGCAGTTCGCCTACATGCTCAGTTACGCCAAGGCCTTGCCGGAGCACCTGCCGGATTTCTACCAGTACCTTCTTGCTTATCCCAATGCGAGGCCCGCGAACGTGGAAGACACGTTCTATTGGGCAAGGGTGAAATTCGGATTGAAGCCGACGCTACGTGTCGTACAAGTGGTGACAATGCGCGGGAACCCGACCGACCAAGTAGCATACGCCATTGCCGAGAAACAGCTCTATTCGAGCCACTACTTCGAGACCGCGTTGGATCTCTCCTTTTGTATTCGCGGCAGTGACGACCCGAAACAACCCGGCTTCTATCTGATCATGGCCATGGGTTCCGAGCAGAGGGGTCTGACTGGCGTCAAGGGATCGATCGTTCGAAAGGTCGCTGTCGGCCGGTCGGTTTCGAATCTTCAAGATGCGCTCATGACCATCAAGAACACACTTGAGAGTAATCAGGTTGGGATTCAAACTCCGCCCGCTGCCAGTAGCAACTGATCCACTACCGATTGCCCGACTATGTTGAAGGGTGCGAGCCACTAAGATACGCTGAGGCGTCAGCGTGAATCTCTCGGGGGCGCGACGCCTGGAACCATGACCCTGCAAGCCTATCTCTCCCGCCGCGTCGTAACGCCAGAAGGAATTCGACCGGCTGCCATTCTTGTCGAAGGGGAGAAAATCCAGGCGGTTGTTTCTCCGGAACAAGTACCTAGTTGGGCCGAGACCCACGATTTTGGCGAGGCGGCGATTTTGCCGGGGCTTGTCGATTCGCACGTGCACATCAACGAGCCGGGGCGCACGGAGTGGGAGGGATTCGAGACGGGGACCCGCGCGGCTGCGGCGGGCGGGTACACGATGTTCGTCGATATGCCGCTGAACTGTCTGCCGGCGACGACGACCGTTGCGGCAGTCACGGCGAAGCGCGAAGCGGCTCGGGGCAAGTGCCGGGTCGATTGGGCGGCGTGGGGTGGAGTGGTCGCGGACAATCAGCAGGACATCGAGTCGCTGGCCGGCGCGGGCGTGCTCGGATTCAAATGCTTCCTGATTGATGCAGGGATCGACGGATTCACGATGGTCAGCGAGCAGGAGCTGCGCGCGGCGCTGCCGCATGTGGCGCGGACCGGCTTGCCGTTGCTGGTCCATGCGGAACTGGGCGGACCCGTGGACGCGGCGACGGCGGCGCTGGGCGATGCGGATTGGAAATCGTACGCGACATATTTGAAATCGCGGCCGGACGAGGCGGAGCTTGCCGCGATTCGATTGCTTGTATCGCTCTGCCGGGAGTTTCGATTCCGGCTGCACATCGTTCACCTATCGACGAGCGAAGGGCTGGCGTTGCTGAGCGCGGCGCGGGCGGAGGGGCTGCGGGTGAGCGTCGAAACGTGTCCGCACTATCTGCATTTCGCGGCGGAGACGATTCGCGACGGCGCGACGCTGTGCAAATGCGCTCCGCCGATTCGCGCTCGCGAGAACCGCGAGAAATTGTGGCAGGGATTGCGCGAGGGCGTGATCGATCTGGTGGCGACGGACCATTCGCCGTGTCCTCCGGCGATGAAGAGGCTCGACGATGGAAATTTCAAGACGGCGTGGGGCGGGATCGCGGGACTGTCCGTCGCGCTGCCCGTGATGTGGACCGAGGCGAGCGCGCGAGGATTTGGGCTGGCCGATATTGCGCGGTGGATGGCGGAGGGGCCGGCGCGGTTGGCTGGATGCGACTCGCGCAAGGGACGGATCGCGGCGGGGTGCGACGCGGATTTCGTCGTGTTCGAGCCGGAGGCGGAATTTGTGGTGGCGAAGGAACGGTTGCACCAGCGTCATCCGATTTCGCCGTACCTGGGCGAGAAGCTGCGAGGCGTGGTGAAGGCGACGTATGTGCGGGGGAAGGCCGTGTTTAAGGACAACAAATTCCCGGCGGGACCGGGCGGGAAAGAATTTCGGCTGTAGTTATTTTGCGCGAATTAGAAAAAACAGTGAAATAGCTAATGCGATCAGCCCGACAGCAATAACAACGGCAGTAATTTGTTGCCGTCCCGGACGCTTTCCCGATACCACAACCTGATCTTGGGGCGAGACAAAGTTTAGGAACGCCTTCTTATAGGAACTCCAAAGCAATAGATATGGGACTCCCACGACAAGCAAATAGATACCCAGAAAAATGCCCCCAATTCGGAGCACATGCTCGGCTTGCCTGTCGAACACATGGCTGACATCCGTCGACCACGCAGATGCCAGGAGACAGCCCAGCACGAGTATCGAAGCGTGGGCGCAGAAAAACACCTTTAGAAAGGATCTGATTCTTAGTTCCTCGGCCTCAGACTTCACGAGATAGCCTCGATTGCGGCGATCTCCGGGGAATACGACCACCCGGCCAGCTTGTTCAGTTTTGAAGTTCGCACCTACAATAGAATCGAGAAGAGACATATGTCTTTTATTCTCCTCGGGTAAATTCCGCAGGCCCTTATTTCGTCCAGATTACCATTCGGGGAAACGACTTAGGACGGAACTACTGTCCGTGTTTCGTTCTAGTTGATAGCTCCCGATGTGCCAGGTTGTCCAAAGCTGGTGCACTACCCACAGGAATCTGGCGTACAAATATCGGCGGTTTTCGTTCACAATAGCGGCAGGTCCAGCTTGAAGACTGACCGCATCGTCGGCACGGCAACGCCGCGCAAGGAAGGGCGCGACAAGGTCACCGGGCGCGCGCGGTACATCGACGACCTATCATTTCCCCACATGTTGTACGGCGCGACAGTGCGCAGCCGGATCCCGCGCGGGAAAATCAAGAAGATCAATTTTGGACCCGGAATCACGTGGAACGAGTATGTCGTGGTGTCCGCGAAAGACATTCCGGGGAAGAATTGTATCGCGCTGATCGAGAACGACCAGCCCTGCCTCGCCGACGGAGCGGTGAATCATCCGGAGGAACCGATTTTGCTGCTGGCGCATCCGCACCGGCACGCGCTGCCGAAGGCGGTCGCGGCGGTGTCGATCGAATACGAGGCGCTACCCGCCGTGTTCACGATCGAAGAGAGCGAGCGGAAGAGCGAAATCATCTGGGGCGCGGACAACATTTTCAAATCGTTTTTGATCGAGAAGGGCGATGTGGACAAAATCTGGGCGAAGGCCGACCACATCGTGGAAGGCGAATATTTCACGGGCGCGCAGGAGCAGCTTTACATCGAGACGAACGGCATGATCGCGGCGTTCGATGCGGAGCGGGGAGTCACGGTGTGGGGCTCGCTGCAATGCCCGTACTACGTTCATAAGGCGCTGATGGCGCTGTTCAATTTGCCCGAAACCAAAGTGCGCGTGGTGCAGACGGAAACGGGAGGAGCTTTCGGCGGGAAGGAAGAGTATCCGTCGATGATCGCGGGGCACGCGGCGCTGCTGGCGATGAAGTCCGGGCGGCCGGTGAAAATCATTTACGACCGCGCGGAAGACATGGCCGCGACGACGAAGCGGCACCCGTCGCGGACACGCCACCGTACGGCGGTGAGCAAGGACGGCAAGATTCTCGGCGGCGAAATCGAGTTTGCGATCGACGGCGGAGCGTACCTGACGCTTTCGCCGGTGGTGCTTTCGCGCGGGACGATTCACGCGGGCGGGCCGTATTACTGGCCGAGCGTGCGCATTCGCACGAAGGCTGTGGCGACGAATGCGCCGCCGCATGGAGCGTTTCGCGGATTCGGCGCGCCGCAGTGTCTGTTTGCAATCGAGCGGCACATGGATCGAATCGCTCGTGCCGTGGGTTTGTCGCCCGCGGAGATCAGACGGCGCAACTTTCTGAAGCCGGGGCAAACCACGACCACGGAGCAGGTTGTGCGTGAGCCGATCGATCTGGGAAAGCTGATGGACCGGGCGCTGCAACTTGCGGACTACGACGCGAAGAGGCAACGGTTCGCGGAAGAGAACCAGTCCGGCGGACCCAAGAGGGGAATGGGTATCGCGGCGTTCTTGCACGGCGCGGGATTCACCGGATCGGGCGAGCGCTATCTGAGTTCGGTCGTGGGCGTCGAGGGACGCGCGGACGGCGGAGCGCGCGTGCTGGTGTCGAGCACGGAGATCGGGCAGGGAACGAACACCGTGCTTTGCCAGATCGCGGCCGAGGCGCTGGGCTTGCCGTATGAGGATGTGACGATCGCGCAGCCGGACACGAGCGACGTGCCGAACAGCGGACCGACGGTGGCGTCGCGCACGGCGATGGTCGTGGGGAAGCTGGTGGCGTCCGCCGCGCTGGGGCTGAAGCAGACGCTCGTGCGCGCCGGAATGCTCGGCGACATTTGTTCGGCGGAGGAGTTTCGCGCGGCGTGCCGGAAATACGTGGCGGCGCACGGGGAGTTTCGGTCGCTCGCGCGTTACGAGCAGCCCGAGGGAATTTTCTGGGACGACCAGAAATATCGAGGGGAGGCGTACGCGGCGTTTGCGTGGGCGGTGTATGTGGCAGAAGTGGCGGTCGATCTGGTGACGTACGGCGTGAGCGTGGACGATTTTGTCGCGCTGCAGGAAGTGGGGCGCGTGATAAATCCGGTGCTCGCGCGAGGGCAGATTGCTGGCGGCGTGGCGCAGGGAATTGGATTTGCGTTGTACGAGAAAGTAGAATGGCGCGACGGGCGCATGCAAAACAGCCAGATGACGAACTACATCATGCCGACGTCGGCGGATGTGCCGCCGATTCGCGTGTACTTCGAGGAGCTGGGCAACGAATACGGCGCGTTTGGCGCGAAGGGAATCGGCGAGTTGCCGATGGATGGGCCGGCGCCAGCGATCGTGAACGCGATCGAGGATGCGCTGGGGATTCCGTTCGATAAAGTTCCGCTGCTGCCCGAGGATATTTTCGAGGTGGTTGCAATGCGTTCGATCGAGGCTCACTCTCCGGCCGGAGTGCGATGACGACGACCCACGGCGCGAAACGCGACTTTTCCCTGACCGTCAATGGCGAACGGAAGACCGTGCGCGCGTATCCGATGGAGCGGCTGCTCGACGTGCTGCGGCAAGAGCTCGGGCTGACGGGCACGAAGGAAGGATGCGGCGAGGGCGAATGCGGCGCGTGTTCGGTGCTGATGGACGGCGCGCTCGTCGATAGCTGCCTGATTCCGGTGGCGCAGGCGGAGGGTGCGCGCGTCGTCACGATCGAGGGAGTGGCGCGCGATGCGCGGTTTCGGGCGCTGCGCGAGGCGTTTCTCGAGTGCGGCGGAGCGCAGTGCGGAATTTGCACGCCGGGGATGATTCTGGCGGCCGCGCATTTGCTCGAGAAAAAGCCCAAGCCGACTTTGGATGAGATTCGCGAAGGGCTTTCCGGGAATCTCTGCCGCTGCACAGGCTACATTCAAATTGTTGAGGCTGTTGCGGAGGCTGCGCGGCGCAGCGCTGCGACATGAGGTCGGATCAGGCGGATTTCGAATTGGTTGCGCCCGCGAGCCTGCAAGCCGCGGTAACGCTGCTCGCCGAGAACCCCACTTGGCCGCCAATTGCGGGCGGCACGGACGTGATGGTGCAGTTTGCCGCGGGAACGCTCGCGGCACGCAAGCTGCTGAGCATATGGAATCTTCCCGAGTTGCGGCGGATCGAGGCGCTGCCGGGCGAACTGCGGATCGGCGCCGGCTGCACGTACACCAATCTGCGCGGGAATGAGATTGTGGCGCGCGAATTTCCGCTGCTGGCTCGCGCGGCAAGCTGGACCGGCGGAATCGCGAACCAGAATCGAGGAACGCTCGGCGGCAATATCGTGAATGCTTCGCCGGCCGCGGATTCCTTGCCCGCGCTGCTGGTGTATGAGGCGGAACTGATTCTTGTGTCGGCGCGCGGCGAACGACGCGTGGCGTACCGGGAATTTCACACGGACTACAAGAAGATGAGTCTGGCGGCGGATGAACTGATCCGCGCGATCTGCCTGCCTCGGCGATTTTCGGGATATGTTCATTACGCGCGCAAAGTGGGGGCGCGCAACGCGCAGGCGATTTCGAAGGTGTGCATCGCGGCGTTGGGGAGAATCGAGAAGGGCGAAATCAAGGATGTACGGATCGCGCTTGGAAGCGTCGCGCCGATCCCGATTCGATTGGTCGAAACGGAGCGAGGGCTCATCGGCAAGCGCCTCGACCCGGCCCTCGTGGCGCTCGCGCGAAAGACAGCGGCTGCGGAAACGAGGCCGATCGACGATATTCGCTCGACGGCGCGATATCGCGCGGCGGTAGTGAGCAACCTTGTGGGCGAGTTTCTTGAAAGGCTTGGGGCCGCGGCGACGGGCCATGAGTGAAACGCTGGCGCGGTGGAATGCGCTGCCCGTCGCGGATGCGGAGAATGAAATCTTGGCGTGCTGCGGATCGCGGGCGTGGGCGCGCGGGATGGCGCAGCGCCGGCCGTTCGCGGACGAAACGGCGCTGTTCGGCGCGTCGGATGAAATCTGGCGTGGCTTGAGCGAGGCGGATTGGATGGAAGCATTTCGCAGCCATCCGCGCATCGGCGAATCGCGCCCGGAACAGCCCGTACACGCGAGATCAGCGGCGTGGTCGGCACAGGAGCAGAGCGGTGTCACTGCGGAAGGCGACCGTATCAAGGTCGCGCTGGCGGAAGGGAATCGGGAATACGAGCGGCGGTTTGGCCGTATCTTTATAGTCTGCGCGACGGGCAGGAGCGGCGGTGACATTCTGGATATATTGCGGCGACGCCTGCAGAATGACGAAGCGGCCGAGCTTCGCGAAGCGGCGGAACAGCAACGGCAGATCACGCGGATTCGTCTGAAAAGGTGGCTTGTGGGATGACGCGGATTTCAACGCACGTGCTCGATACGGCTCGCGGAGTTCCCGCGAAGGATGTGTCCGTACATCTGGAACGGCACGAAAGCTCGGGGCAGTGGCAACAGGTGGCATCGGCGCGAACCGATAATGACGGGCGATGCAATCAGCTGCTGCCGGAAGATGAATCGCTGGCACCCGGGATTTACCGGTTGGCCTTCGACACCGCGAGCTACTTCAAGGCGCAGGGAGTCCACGGATTGTATCCCATCGTGCAGATCACGTTTGCCGTGCGGGACGGCGAATCGCATCTCCACATTCCGCTGCTGCTGAGTCCGCACGGATACACGACGTACAGGGGAAGCTGAGATGATGATTGCGCTGGGCGAAAACCGATACGGCAAGTCGCGCGTGCGGCTGGTCCGCGTGACGCGCGGCCGCGATGGCCACGAGCTGCGCGAATGGACGCTTGAAATTCTGTTGCAGGGAGATTTCGAGAGCTGCTTCAAGGATGGCGACAACAGCAAAATCTTGCCGACGGACACGATGAAAAACACCGTGTACTCGCTGGCGCGGAAGTCGTCCGCCGGATGCATGGAGGAGTTCGCGAAGGAACTGGTTGATTTTCTGTTGCGGCGGAATCCGCAGGTGTCGCATGCCCAGGTCACGGTGTCGGAGAAGGCGTGGGAGCACGTCGTAACGGGCGGAAAGCCGCATCCGACGACGTTCGTGCAATCGAGCGGCGAGCGCCAGACGACGCGAGTGGCGCGAGCGCAGAACGGCAAGTTCTCAATCGTGTCGGGACTCGAGAACCTAGTCATTCTAAAGACGGCGGGATCTGGATTCGAGGGATACATTCAGGACTCGCTTACGACGCTGCCGCCGACGAGCGATCGGCTATTCGGCACAGCGTTGCGTGCGAATTGGGATTACGCTGCCGCGGATGGCGATTCCGGGAAGCTGCGCGCCAAGATCCGCGAAATACTGCTCGCCGTTTTTGCGGGGCACGACAGCAAGTCGGTGCAGCATACGCTTTACGCGATGGCAGAGGCCGTGCTCGAAGGCGTCGCCGAGGTGAGCGAAATCGAGCTGACGATGCCGAACATCCACTGCCTGCTGGTGGACCTCTCACGCTTCGGGCAGGATAATCCCAACGAAATTTTTGTGCCGACCGACGAGCCGCACGGCTATATCGAGGCGCGCGTCCGGCGGCAGGGATAGGTTCGATGCCGATCAACGACGAAAGCAGAGCCAGGGCAAAGGTCGTGATCGATCGCTGCCGGAAGCTGGCCGGTTTCAGCGAACGGCAGGGCTGCACGACGCGGACGTTCCTTTCTCCGCCGATGCACGATTGCCATCAGGAAATCGCGGAGTGGCTCGAGCTGCTGGGAGTCGAGGTCCGAATCGACGCCGCCGGGAATCTTCGGGCGTTGTATCCCGCGGCGGAAGCGGACGCACCGCGACTGCTTATCGGCTCGCACCTCGACACGGTCCCCGATGCAGGGGCGTTCGATGGCGTGCTGGGAGTGGTGCTCGGCGTCGCGCTGATCGAGGCACTGCACGGCGAACGGCTTCCTTTCGGAATTGAGATTGTAGGGTTCTCCGAGGAAGAGGGAGTGCGTTTCGGCACGCCGTTCATCGGCAGCCGCGCGCTCGTGGGCCGGCTCGACGAAGAACTGCTGCGGCGCGAGGATGAGCGCGGCGTGAGCGTGCGCGCCGCGATCGAGGATTTTGGATTGAAGCCGGGCGAGATTCCCGCCGCCCGCTTAAAAGACGACATTTTGGGATACGTGGAATTCCACATCGAGCAGGGGCCGGTGCTTGAGGAACTCCAGCTGCCGCTGGCTGCCGTCGAAGCCGTGGCCGGACAGAGCAAGCTGGAAGTTACGTTCTTCGGGCGCGCGAACCATGCGGGGACGACGCCGATGCATTTACGTCGCGACGCGATCGCCGGCGCCGCGGAATGGATTTCCGCCGTGGAGCGGGAAGGGCAGCGCGCGGAGGGGCTGGTGGCGACGGTCGGAGTCGTGGAGCCAAAACCGGGCGTGACGAACGTGATTGCAGGCGAAGCGAGGCTGACGCTGGATGTCCGCCATGGCGCCGATGACGTGCGGACGCGCGCGGTCGAGGACCTGATTCGCCTCGCGGAAGAAATCGCCGCGCGGCGCGGACTCTCCGTGAGTCAGGAGACTCTGTCGAGCCAGACGTCGGTGGCCATGGATCCAATTCTCGTCGGGCAGATCGCAGAAGCGATTCGAAAAGCGGGGTGCGCGCCGTACCGAATGGTGAGCGGAGCGGGGCACGACGCGATGATCCTGGCCGAGAAAGTGCCCGCGGCGATGATTTTCTTGCGAACGCCCGGCGGCATCAGCCACAACCCGGAAGAAAACGTGGAAGCGAAGGACGTGGCCAAGGCCCTCGAGACCGGATTGCACCTGCTTGACCTGCTGGCTACTTCATCCGCGCAGCAAAGGAGAATGAAACGTGCATAACCTTGGCGAAACGCGCAGTTCCCGGCGCGCCGATCATCTGCTGCTAACGCCCGATACGTTCGTGCGCGCCCCGCTGCCGGGGATGAAAGGATGCACGGCTATCGTTCACGCGGGGCCGGCGATTGGCGCGGCGTTCACGCAGTACACCGCGGAGTTCGAAGCCGGCGGCGAATTGGGCGACACGGATGCGCAGCGGTTTGTGTATGTGGTGGAGGGAAGCGTCAAGGTTGAGACGAAGGGCAAGAAGGGTGAATTGGGCGCGCGCGGCTACGCGTTTTTCCCGCAAGGCCTAGCGCACCGAGTGGTGGCGGCGAAGGCGAGCCGCGTTGCGGTGATCGAGAAACCCTACCAGCCGCTCGAATCGGCGAAGGCCCCGGCATTGATCGTGTCGTCCGAAGATGCCGTCACGTCGAATGCGCTGGGAGGCGATGCGGATTTGCAGGTGAAGTGCCTGATTCCCGATACGCCGAGCTTCGATTTCGCGGTGAACGCGATGGTGTACCAGCCGGGCGCGGCGCTCAGTATGGTCGAGATGCACGTGATGGAGCACGGCCTGCTGATGCTCGAGGGCGGCGGAATCTACCGGCTCGGAGACTCGTGGTATCCGGTCACGGCGGGCGATTTCATCTGGATGGGGCCGTGGTGCCCGCAATGGTTCGGCGCGATCGGGAAAACGCCCGCGAAATATCTCATCTACAAGGACTGGAACCGGCACCCGCTGGCGAGCAAGTAGCGATGAACTTGGAGATTGATTCGGCGCGGCTGCTTTCCGAGATCGAAGCGCTCGCTCTGATTTCGGAAGCCGAGCCTCCCGTCGTGACGCGGATCGTCTTCACGCCGGCGGACATTCGCGCCCGCGCGTGGCTGGTCGAACGGTGCGAAGCCGCGGGGCTTGCAGTACGCCGGGACGCGATTGGAAATACGTTCGCGCGCTGGCAGGGTTCCGATCGCGGAGCGCCGGTCGTCGGCACGGGTTCGCACATCGATGCGATTCCCAACGCAGGGAAATTCGATGGCGTCGTGGGCGTTCTCGGAGGGCTGGAAGCGATCCGCGCGTTGCAGCGCGGCGGATTTCGCCCGAATAATTCCGTCGAGTTGCTGTTGCTGACTTCGGAGGAGCCGACGCGGTTTGGCATCGGATGCCTCGGCAGCCGGTTGCTCTCCGGCACTTTATCCCCCGACGCGGCGAGAAAATTGACCGACAAGAACGATGAATCGGTCGAAGAGGTGCGGCGCAAGGCCGGGTTGAGCGGCGAACTCGAGGATGTGAAATTGGCGGGCGGCTACTACAAGGCATTCGTGGAATTGCACATCGAGCAAGGGCCGCTGCTGGAGCGCGAACGCGTACCTCTAGGCGTCGTCACGAAGATTGCCGCGCCAGCCAGCGCGCGGGTCACGATCGAAGGCGCGGGCGGCCATGCGGGCGGCGTGCTGATGCCGGACCGGCGCGACGCGCTGTGCGCGACAGCGGAGTTGATCTTGGCGATCGAGAACTCGGCGCGGACGAGCGGATCGGTCGACACGGTGGCGACGGTGGGCATGTGCGACGTGTTTCCCGGCGCGGTGAACAGCATTCCAAGCTGCGTGCGCATCAGCGTCGACATTCGCGACACGAATCTCGCGCGCCGGGACGGTGTGATGCGCGCGATGGAGATCGCGTCGCAGCAGATTTCCGCGCGGAGGCACGTCTCGACGCAGATCGAGCTGTTAAACGCGGACGCGCCGGCCGACTGCGCGCCGCTGGTGGTCGATGCGCTTTCGGCGGCGTGCCGGGAGCACGGCGAGAAATTCATCCCGATGATCAGCCGCGCGTACCACGATTCGCTGTTCATCTCGCGCGTGGCGCCCGTTGGGATGCTGTTCATCCCGTGCCGCAATGGCTACAGCCACCGGCCGGATGAGTACGCGTCGATCAAAGATATTTCGCGTGGGACGCTGGTGCTTGCGGAAACGCTCGCGAGTCTGTCCGGCTAAAACCCGATCAATTTGAGGTGGTGGCGGGAATGATGCGGTGCACGAGCCGCTTCGGGGGCGGAAGCGCGTCCGCGATCTGGTAGCTTTTTTCGAGGAGGTGCTTCGCCTGGGCCGCGCGCGCCTCCGAGTTGTAGTGCAGCGTGCAAAGAGACTCTCCCGCAGCGACTCGATCGGCGACTTTCTTGTGCAGGACAATTCCGACCGCGGGATCGACGGAGTCTTCCTTCTTCTCGCGGCCGCCGCCGAGAACCACGCAGGCCGTGCCCACATCCTCGCACTGGATCGTGCTCACGAAGCCGCTCTTTGGGCTGAGAACGTCGATCGAGCGTTGCGCTTGCGGCAGGCGGTTGAGGTCGTCGATTGCGTGGGGATCGCCGCCTTGCAACTCGACCATCTTGCGGAATTTCTCAAGAGCCTGGCCGGAGCCAATGATCTCGTCCGCGAGGTGCCTGCCCTGCGCGACGGTGGCAGCACGTCCGCCAAGATGCAGCATCCACGCGGCGAGTTCGAGGCAGAGCTGGCGCAAATCCTCCGGGCCCTTGCCGCGCAGAATCTCGATGCACTCCTCGACTTCGAGTGCATTCCCGACGCGCAGCCCGAGCGGCTGGTCCATGTCCGTGATGAGCGCGACCATCTTCTTGCCCATGCGCTGGCCGGTTTCGACCATCAGATCGGCGAGGAATGCGGCGTCTTCCTCGGTTTTCATGAAGGCGCCGGAGCCGGTTTTGACGTCGAGCACGAGCGCGTCGACGCCCTCGGCGAGTTTCTTGCTCATGATCGAGGCGCAGATCAGAAACGGGCTTTCGACCGTGCCGGTCACGTCACGCAGCGAATAGAATTTGCGGTCGGCGGGGGCGATTTCATTCGTCTGGCCGATCATCGAGCAGCCGCACGCGCGCAGCACCTCGCGGAAACGCGCGATCGGAAGATCGACGCGGAAGCCGGGGATCGATTCGAGCTTGTCGAGCGTGCCGCCGGTGTGTCCGAGGCCGCGGCCGCTGATCATGGGAACGACGAGGCCTCCGGCCGCTGCCACAGGAGCGAGGACGAGCGAGGTTTTGTCGCCGACGCCGCCGGTCGAATGCTTGTCCACTTTCGCCGCTGGAAATTCCGAAAGATCGAGCACCTGGCCGGAGTGCAGCATGGAGTCGGTCAGCGCGGCGGTTTCGGCGCGTGTGAGTCCGCGCAGCAGAGCCGCCATCAGCCAGGCGGAAACTTGATAGTCGGGAATTTCGCCGTGCGTGTAGCCGTCGACGAGGCGGGCGATTTCGGAGGGCGAGAGTTCGTGGCCATCGCGTTTCTTGCGAATGATATCGATGGCGCGAATCGCGCTCGCGCTTTCGCCGGAGTCGCTCACTTGAGGCGAAATCCGTCCGGAAGAAGATCGGTGATGGGAAGCTTTTTCCAGCCCTTTTTGCCGAGGAAGAAGACGGTTGCCTTCGGTCCGAATTCGTAAATCACTTGGCGGCAGGCGCCGCAGGGGGAGCACGGTGCGTCGTGGTCGTTGACGATGGCGATCGCTCGGATTTCCATTTTCGGTCCGATTCGAGCGGCGGCAGAAAAAATCGCGGTGCGTTCGGCGCAGTTGGTCATGCCATAGGACGCGTTTTCGACATTGCAGCCTGTGAATATCTCGCCATGGGTTGTCACGAGTGCGGCACCGACTCGAAAATGGGAGTAGGGCGCGTAGGCATTCTTCATGGCGGCCCGGGCGGCTTCGAGCAGCCGGTCGCGCAACTCGCCGTCAGGTTGGAGCTTTGGCATAATCGGTTGGGCGCGAAAAATCTCAAGTAGCGTAGTAACATTTGGTGTCCATGTCGAGCCGAAACTCAGCCGTCGATAGCAAGGTGCTGGCGAAAAGCTGGCAGGGCGTGGCGAGAATCATCGACCATACGAATCTGCGTCCGGAAGCGACACCGAGCCAGATCGTGCGGCTCTGCGAAGAGGCGCGCGAATTCGGATTCGGGTCGGTGATGATCAATCCTTGCTACGTTGCGCTCGCTTGCTCGCAATTGCGCGGCAGCGATGTGAAGGTCGGCGCGGTCGTCGGATTTCCTCTGGGAGCGACGCTGACGAGCGTGAAGGTGTTCGAGACCGGCGAGGCGCTCAAGCTCGGCGCGCGCGAGATCGATATGGTGATGAATATCGGAGCACTGAAGGCGGGCGAGCGGGAAGTCGTGCAGTTGGACATTCGCGCCGTGGCGGACATTGTTCATTCGCATGGAGCGCTGCTGAAGGTGATCCTCGAGACCGGGCTGCTCACCAACGACGAGAAGCTGGTGGCGTGCGAGCTGAGCGAAAAGGCCGGAGCGGACTTTGTGAAGACGTCCACAGGATTTCTCGGAGGGGTCGCGACCGTTGAGGATGTCGCGCTGATGCGCCGCGCCGTGAAAATCGGCATCAAAGCGTCCGGCGGGATTCGGACCGCCAGCGACGCGAAGGCCATGATCGAGGCCGGGGCGAACCGACTCGGGACCAGCAGCGGCGTGAAGATCGTCAGCGAACTTCGAAACGAGCCCGGCAAGAAGTGAGAACGTGCGCGCCGGGTGAAATCCGGTGTATTATTTTCGGCAGATGGAAAACAGCCGCAAGGACCTGAAACGCCCGATCACTTACTGGATCGGCGAAGGAGCCGGCTGGCTCCTGCAACACGTGGTCACCGGGCTCGCCGCAACGGGCCTCACCCCGAACGCCTTCACTTTTCTTGGATTGATCGTTAACTCTGCCGCTGCGGCGCTGTTTGCCATGGGATTGTTTCATCAGGCGGCCGGCGTGCTCTTTCTGGCCGGATTTCTCGACATGGCGGACGGGCAGGTGGCGCGGCGCGTCGGCCTGGTGACGGAATTCGGCGGCTATCTCGATTCGACGCTCGACCGATACTCCGATCTGGCGTTGTACATGGGTCTGGTCGTCTATTACACGCTGATCGGGCGGTCATTTTACATGACGCTCGCGGCGATCGCGATGGCAAGTTCGTTCATGGTGAGCTACTCGCGCGCGCGCGCCGAATCGCTGATCCCGTCCTGCAAGGTTGGCTTCATGGAGCGGCCGGAGCGGCTCGTGCTGCTTATTCTCGGCGGGGCCTTCAGCCGGATGGCGCCGGCGCTCTGGGTGATCGCGACGATTTCGACGATCACGGTGATTCACCGCGTCGTCTATACGTGGCAGGAACTGCGCGCGGGGCGTTCGCTGCCCGATGCCAGCGTGCCTCAGCCGTTCTGATCCTTCGACGGGACTTTCAACGATTCTTCCACCGGCGCGGCGACGATTGTCTGCACGCGTCTGCGGAGTGTGTCGACATCTGCGCGTGAAATCTGCGAAGTGTCGATCGTATCGTGCAGGTACACCGTAATCTTCCCCGGATACAGCATCCAGTGACCCGTGCGAAAAAACTGATATGAGCCGACGATGCTCATCGGCACGAGCGGAACGCCGAATTTCTGCGCGAGGTTGAAGATGCCCTTCTTGAATTCGCGGACGTGGCCGTTGCGCGTGCGCGAACCTTCGGCGAACGCGATGAGGCTTATGCCGGAATCGAGCGCTGCCTTAGCGCGCCGCGTCATGATCTGCGAGGCTTTCACGCGTGGGAGCGTCCGGCACGGCCACGTTGCCGAACCGGCCCATCATCCAGCCATAGATCGGAATCTTGAAATGCGATTCCAGCTCGAAGCCGCGCACGAATTGCGGAATCGCGGAATAGATCACGAACGGGTCGAAGATGTTTACGTGATTGCATGATGAAGATGCTCGTGCGCGATGGGATCGAATCCCGGCGAGCGCTTGACTTCGAATTTCACGCCCGCGAGGCGAAGAATATTCCGGAAGAAGAGGCGCTGCGGCCAGATCGTTCTTGCGCGGATCGACGAAGCAGCCCAAGAAGAACGAGAAGCCGTGCACGATCACGGCGAAATGAATTCCGCTCATTGCCCAAAGGACAAGCGCGCGCGCCGTGAGCCACGCCTTTTTCATACGATCACGTCCAGGGCCGCGGGCAGAATTTCCACCGAGCGGCACGCAAGACGGAGAACCTCGCCATCGACCATGACATTCACAGGCCCGCCGAGATCGAGTTCGATCCGCTCGACCGCGGCTCGCGATGCAAGCGGATGTTTGATGTGCGTGCCGGTGAAGAGGCGCGGGAACAGCCAGAGCAGACGCAGCCGGCCGACCGGAGACCAGCGGACGTACTCGATGCGTCCGTCGGCGGGATCGGCGTTCGGCGCGATCATCATTTTCCCGCCGGTGAATTTGCTGTTGCTGAAGGCGAGAAAGAGGCAGGGCCTCCGGTCCCATTCGCTCGCGTTTTCAAGGCGGTGCGGAAATGCGAGATGTTCGAGATTCGCGAGCCTGTGGAGCACGCCCAGAATGTAGCCCGCTTGGCCCCAGCGCTTGAATTTGCGGTTCGTGGATTCTCCGGCGTCCGCCGCGAATCCGAGATTCAGCATATTGATGAAGTAGATTTCACCGTCGGCGTGCCGCAGGCGGATGACGTCGCAGGGCCGGCGACGCTTTTCGCGTAGCGCTTCGATTGTGTGCTCGACGCCGCGCGTCGTGAAATCGCGCAGAAACGAATTTCCGGTGCCGAGCGGCAGAAATCCGAGAGCGGGCCTGCCTTGCGTTGCCGCTTCGGGGAAAAGGCCATTGACGATTTCGTACGCCGTGCCGTCTCCGCCGACCGCGAGGAAATTGCGGAAGCCGCGCGCATACGCGGCGCGGGAGAGGCCGATGGCTTCGCCCGGCTTGGTCGTTTGCACGATTTCGAGATCGATCCCGATTTGGCGCACGCAGTCGAGTGCGGCCGGCGCCAGCTTTCCGCAACGACCGCCGCCTGCCGCGGGATTCACGATGGCGAAGAAGCGCGATGCGACGGCGGAGCAAGAGATCACAGCGGCACCACGGCTTCGCGGCCCAGCTTGTTACGAATTTGCTCGGCGAGTTCGATGCGCTTGATTTTCAGCGATGCGGTGCGGGGAAAATCGGCGTCCCAGATCACGTAGCCGCTGACGCGCTTGTAATTCAGCAGCCGCCGGTTGCGCTCCGTGAGATTTGCGATCGTTTCCTGCGTCAGCGCGTGGCCCTGCTCGGGATGGAGGACGATGACGAGTTGTTCGCCCACCATGGTGCGCGCGGGCCAGAGATAGTTCGCGGCGAAGACGCAGAATTCCTTCACCGGGCAGGCCTTCGAAAGCCGTCTTCGATGTCCTCCGGATAGATGTTCTTGCCTTCCTCGGTGACGATCATGTTCTTCTTGCGTCCGAAGAGCTGCAAATGGCCAGCGCGATCCAGTCGGCCAAGGTCGCCGGTCATGAGCCAGCCGTCCACGATCGTCTCTGCCGTCATTTCGGGATCGTCGAGATAGTGCGACATCACGGTCTTGCTGCGCACGTGCACTTCGCCGATGCCTTCGGCGTCCGGATTGACGATGCGCAGCTTCAGCGCCCGGCAGCGGCTTGCCCACGGTGTCCGCGCGAAACGGCTTGAGATCGTTCACGGTGATCGCCGTTCCAGCTTCCGTGCAGCCATAGCCGTTGGCGACTGGAATGCCGAGGTCGTAGAAGAACTGGAGCGTTCCGGGCTCGGTGAAAGCGCCGCCAACGAAAAGCGCGCGCAACTCTCCGCCAAACGCTTCGTGAACCTGCCCCAGCAGCGCGCGGCTGATGCGCAGGCGCGGGCGACCACGGGTCAGCGCGCGGTTCGCAGCGATGAGAGCGTTGAGGATCTTGCGCCGCCCGGCTGGGAGACCTGCGAAGCGCTGGCGCAGGTTCTGTTCCAGGCTCTTCAGGACCATGGGGCACGAGCGTCATGTAGGTGATCTTGTAGCGCGTGAACGCGTCGCGAATATATTCCGGGCGCAGGGTGCGGAGGTGCACCACGGTCGCCCCGCAAACGAACGGCCCGATGAAGCCCACCATGAAGTCGATGGCGTGGTTCGTCGGCAGAATGCTGAGATAGCGCACGCCGGGCCAGAAAGGGTAGAGCGACGTGAGAGCGACGCACTGTTCGAGATAATTCTCGTGCGTGAGGACGCAGCCTTTCGGCCGCCCGCCGGTCCCGGAGGAATAGACGATGCACGCCGCGTCGGCCCGCGTGCGCGGGACGAAAACCGGCTCGCGCGCGTCGCGGAATTCCTCCCAGCGCTTCGCGCCGTGCAAGATCGGCTTTCGGCGGAGCCTCCGTGACGAGGACGAGGCGCGCGGCGAGGTGCCCGAAGTCTGTGCGCCTGAGCGATCGCGCGCCAAAGATGATATTCGACGACCAGAACTTCCGCCTTCGAGTGCGCCGAGAAGTTTCAGTTGCTCGTCGGCCGTGAGCTTGTAATCGAGCGGGACGAGAACGCCGCCGCAATAGAAAATCGCGTACGCCGAGATCAGCCACTTCGACTGATTCGTCATGATGATCGCGGCGCGCGTGCCATTCTGGAAGCCGCGTCCTGCAAGGCGCGCGCGAGCGGGAGCGCGGCTTCCTTGAATTGGCGGTAAGTGAGGCGGGCGTTCTCGCGGTCGCGGTCCGCTTCGATCAGGCAGATTTCGTCACGCCAGCGATCGAGCGCGGCGCGCAGCGCCTCGCCGAGACAGTTGTATTGGCGAAGATCGAGCATCAAAGGCGGGACTGTATACGTTCGGCGAGCGTGCGGAAATCGCTCACGCCTTGCAGTTCGTAGTCCGGCAGCTCGATGCGGAAATGCTGTTCGAGGCGCGTCAAGAGGTCGAGCGCCTGGAGGCTGTTGATGCCGAGCTTTTTGAAGAAATCGTCGCTCGGGCTGAGCTGCTCGCGAGGCACTTTGAAGTGATCGGCCGCGAGCTGGAGGATTTCGTCCGTTGTTTTGTCGAGTGTCGTCATCGGCTTATATTTTCCCACATCTTGATGCTGATTTTGCGCATCGGCTCATTCTGCTGCGCGCTCACGGGAGATAGGGCAGAGCGTCCGTGCTCTCGACGAACTTGCGCAAACCGGCCTCGACCGCGGGCCGCGTGAACAGCTTGCAGAAGACGTCGATTTCGCGGCGGAGTTCGTCGTGCGGGAGCGGCTTGATGAAAATGCTTCGCGGCAATGGTGGTGTCGCGGTCGAATTTGCCGATCTGTGCGGCGGTGGCGCGGGCCACGCGCAGAGCGTCGCCCTCCGCGGCGACCTGGCTCACGAGGCCGACCGACTGCGCTTTCGTCGCATTGATGCTGCGGCCGGTCAGCAGCAAATCGCGCACGACGGCGTTGCCGAGGTCGCGTTTAAGGCGCGGGATGCCGCCGAAACCGGGAATCAGGCCGAGCCGCAATTCAGGAAAGCAGAAGCGCGCCATTTTATCCGCAACGATCAGATCGCAAACGAGCGCCAGCTCGAATCCGCCGCCGAAGGTGACGCCGTGCACGGCGGCAATCGTGGCGAGAGGCGCAGCGTCGATGCGCATTCATCACGCGGTGGATGCGCTCGAGGAAATCGCGCACGCCGGAAAGCCGCTCGGCAGGCGGCATTGCTTGCGAGCGGCGGTACAGCTCGCGGAGGTCGGCCCCGGCGCAGAAACCTTCCTTGCGGGCGCTCGAAATAATCAGCGCGTGAGCTTCTCGTTGCGAGTGAGTCGAGCGCGGCGACAAAGTTTTCGAGCTCGGCGAGCGTCTCCGAGCCGATTTCGTTGCACGGCGCGCGGTCGAGCGAAAGCTCGATCGTGCCGTCCGCCACATGCCATGAGAGCGTCTTGCCCCGGAAGGTTTTCATGCGGACTGTTTCCGGTAGAGGAGCTCGATTTCGGCGGCGAAGCGCGCGGAGATCGCGTCGCGCTTGAGCTTGCCGTTGGCAGTGAGCAGGCCATTCTCGATCGTGAATGGCTCAGGAACGACATGAAACGCGCGAATCTGCTTGTAGTGTGGCAGCCCCGCGTTCATGGCATCGAGGGCGATTGAATGCGTTCGCTGCGGAGGCCGTTCGAGCCGTTCATTCCGGCGCTGGTCACGAGGGCCGCGAGAAAGCTGCGCTGGTTTCCGAGCAGTACCACGTGCTGCGCTTCGGGCAAGCGCGCGACGAGAGCATCTTCGATCGGCTCGGGCGCGATGTTGTGGCCCGAATTGAGGATGATCAAATTCTTCAGGCGGCCGGTAATGCGCCAGTTGCCGTTCGAGTCCACATCGCCCTGATCGCCGGTGTGAAACCATCCTCCGGCAAGCGCCTTGGCCGTCTCGACGGGGCGTTGCCAGTAGCCGGGGAAAATATTCGGGCCGCGCACGAGGATTTCGCCGTTGTCCGCAAGCGTCATCTCCATTCCGGGGATCGCGGGGCCGACCCGCCCCGGCTCGAAACGGTGCGGATCGTCGAGCGTGCAGATCGCGGTGGTTTCCGTGAGACCGTAGACCTGCAGCACCGGAATGCCGAGCATCATGAAGAAAAGCTGCGTCTCGACTGCGAGAGGCGCGGAACCGCAAATCAGCGCTTTCAAGTTTGGCCCGACGCTCTTCCGAATCGTGGGGAACAGCAGCGCGCCTGCAAGAGAGAGCCAGAACGAGTCGCTGAGGCGGCTGTGCTTACGAAAGCGCCGGAGATGCGCCTGCTGCGCGCGCGAGAAAACGGCAGCCGCGAAGCCGCCGCGTTTGCGAATCGCTTCCTCAATCTTGCCTCGGACGCGTTCGAGAAGAGTCGGCACATTCAGGAAATAATCGGGCGCGGCAATTTTCAATTCGTCGGCAAGTTTCGTGAGGTCGGTCGAGAGCGAAAGCACGCTCGAGCGGGAAAGCGCGGTCAGCAGCACGATCCACGAACCGGCGAAGCAAAATGGGAGATAGTGAAAAATATCGTCCGGTTTGCTGCGCGGGCCCATCAGCTCGTCGAGCCGCGCGTTCGTGCAGCCGAGCATGTGGGTCACGTTGCCTGAATTCAGCACCACGCCCTTGGGCTCGCCGGAAGTGCCGGACGTGTAGATGATGGTGACCGCGTCGTGCGGAGCGTGGCGGCATGGTGGAGATGCGGGCGCTTCTGCAGCGCTGAAAATCGCGTCGAAAACCGCGATTTCCGGCGCGGCCAGCCAATACTCGCGAACCTCCGCCGCGAGCGTTCCATCGGCGCAGCAGACGAGCGACGGCGTCGAATCCTTCATCATGCCGGCGAGTTCGGCTGGCGCCTGGCGCGCGTAGAGAGGGACGACGATCAGCCCCTCCGCCATCATCGCGAGGTCCATGGCCGCCCAGCGAATGCTGTTGGGCGCAAGCAGGGCGCAGCGATCGCCTTTCTTCAAACCGCGCGCGGTGAGGAATGCTCGTGCTTTGCGGATGCTTGCGAGGAACTCGCCGCCAGTCACGGATACGGTGTGCCCGTCGCGAATCTCTCGAAGTACCGGGACGCTCGACGCCTGTTCGAGGCGCGCGAAGATTTGCTCGAGGAATGTCATGACGCGAGCACTCCGCTGTGCTCTTCGAGCAATTTGCACAGCACGGGGCTGAGCGGCGGCAGGTACTCTTCCCAGCCCAGCACGCCTGTCCGAATCGGAAATTCGCGGTATTGTTGCGCGACGTGCTCTTCGAAATAGATGCCCATGCGGGACATCAGTTGCAAGTTGCTCGCGACGACGCGTCCCATCGAGTGGCGGATTTCGTCGGCTTCTTCGTCGAGCGCGCCCAACGCAACGACGATCTTTTCCGCGAGCTCCGGCTCATCGACCTTCATCACCAGGTGGTCGTGGCCGCGCTGGTGCATCAGATTGCGGATGCGCTCGTCCATCGTGACGCCCGCCGAAAGCACGCCCGCGGGCATAGACGTGACGATCGCGTGAAAGCGCGACGAAAGCATGCGGTCGCATTCGCGGAGCACGCTCACGATTTCGTACATGTTGAGCTGGTCGGAGGCGAAGATGGGTGCGCCGCCGATTTTTCCCGCCACCCGCTCGCAGGCGTCGCGGTCGAGCATCTCCATCGCGACGAGAACGGGGAACACGCGGCGCGACTTCAAGTACTGGGCGACTCCAGTGGCCATGGCCGAAAGATACTTCTCATACGCGGCGTCGACGTCGCGTCCCGACCGGTGGAAGTAAATCGTTCGATAGTAGCTCTTCTTGTAGGCGCCGCCGACCGAGTGCGCGAGCCATTTGCCGAGCGACGGCTTGACCGGCCACCAGAACGGATTAATTGGGCAGACGGCGAGGACAGGAGTCGTGCCGTCCCAACCGGCGTCGCGCAGAGCCTTGCGTCCGAATTGGGAGCCGAGCGGCTCGAAGGTCCATGCGGTGTCCGTGCCGAGTTCGGTGGAGACGCCGAGTTTGCCGAGCACTTCCTGCGATTCCACGTTGCGCGTAATCACCAGCGATTCGGGACAGTAACGCTCGCACATCTTCTGGAGCAGCGGATCCATCGCGCCCGCCTCGCCGCCGTATGCGACGCTGAGCTTATTTTGCGCGGAGGCGATGCCCAGCGCGCCGATCATCATTGCCGTGAGCGCGCTCGCGAATTTGCTCTTGAACATCGAGCCTTCGCAGGCAATCACGCCGTGGCTCTCGCGGACGGCGGAATGCAGGAACGGCGGAAACACGTCGGGGAGATGCACCTGCCGCGCGCCGTCGAAGTATCCCCTCGTGAGTGCGAAATCCTGCGTCATCACGCTGGGCGCGATGTTCTGCGCTCCGAGTATCCGTTGCACCTGCCGCAGGATTTCCTCGACGCGGATGTCGGAGCCGGTGTTGCGCGTGCCGTTGTAGCCCGCAAAAAGGAGCTTCAGTTTTTCGCCGGGCTTCCAGGGCTTGCCTGCGCCGAGCATCCATTCAAGCTTGTTCAGCTCGATCAGGCCGCTGACCCAGGCCTCGAGGACCGTGTCCATGTCGATCATCGGCGGGAATCCTGAGCCGCGATCACCGTCGCGACGCGCGCCGCATCGGCTGCGGCGTTCGCCGGCAGTTCGCGGTACTTGTAGAGGAAATTGTTTTCGCGGCTGAAGCGCAGCAGGGGGTAGCAGTATTGAGAAAATGGCGCGGGACGCGACCCCATCTCGGCGACCACGCGCCGGTTGTCGAACACCGTGTTCCACACGAGATACGGCAGAAAAACTTTGAGCAGAGTGGCGAGTCCTCCGATTTTTCCGGCGCGTCCTGCGAGAGCGTTGATCATTTTCGACGATGGGCCTTCGAGTCCCGGCATGTACACCGGCCCGCGCTTGCCGTGCGATTTCGCCAGCGCATCGGTCAGCGTGACGAATGTCTCGGAATCCGTGCCGGAGGAAAGATGATAGATGTCGTGGTCCGGCTTCTCTTTTTGATGCAGTGTGGCGATGGCGCCCGCAACGTAGTCGACCGGTACGATATCGATTTTGTCGGTCGCGCGAAAGGGAAGCGCGGGAAGGCCCGCGAGAAACACGAACGCACGGACCATCTCGAACTGGTTCGTTTCCGGCCGGCGGCTATCACCCAGCACGATGCTGGGGCGGAAGATCGTGTGCGGGACGTCCGGGAGCAGTTGCCGCACCATGTGCTCGCAGAATTTTTTCGTGCGGGCGTAGGGATCGTAGTCGGAGCGGTTCCAATCGATGGCTGTGTCTTCCTCGACGACTTCGTTCGCGCGGTGCCCCGCGACGGCGACCGTGCTGACGTGGCTGAAGCGCCGCAGACCGTGATCGTCGCGGGCGCGCATCGCGAGCTGGATCACCTCGAGCGTCCCGCGCAGATTCACGTTGAGGCAGCTCTTCTCGGATCGGCGGTTCAGCGACGCGGCGCAGTGAATCACGGAGTCGGTCGAGCAGACGAGCTTCCGGTACTCATCCTCGGATAAGCCGAAGCGCGAATCGGTCAGATCGCCGAGAAACATGCGGATGCGCGAATGCAGAAACTCATCGAAAACCGAGAATTCCATGTGGAGCTGGAAGGCGCGCCACAGCCGGCCGCGCGCTTCGCCAAGATCGCGCGCGCGCACCAGCAGGTTCAGCGAATCGGAGTGACCCGCGAGCAGGTTCGACGCAACGTGGGCACCGATGTATCCGGTGCTCCCGGTCAGAAGAATGGCCACAGTTTTCGGGTGTCAGGGCTTCGATGCCGGAGTTGCCCCCGCCGCTCCGGCGGCGTTCGCTTCGCTTCGGGCCGCGAGAGCCACGCTGCGCCGCGGGCTGGTCTCCGGTGGACGGCCCTCGATCAGAGGATAGCACCACTTTCGCAGCGCCGGAATGTGCACGTTGATCCAGTAGTCCCACCAATCGACCGAGCGCGGATCGTAGCCGAAGGCGGCGCGCTCATCGGCGGGCAGCGCGGCGCTCAGCCGTTCGACGTTGGCCGCCTCGAACACGTGATCGTTGTGCAGGATGAACGGCTCGAAAAGTGCGACCAGTTTGATCACTCGCTCCAAATCGCGCTCCTGCCGCGCCAGCGGCGGGCGCACGAACGGGATCGGCTCGACGCTCCTATTGATCGCCTGCACCAGAAGTTTCTGCGCCGGCGCGGATAGTTTTTGGTAGCGCGATTTGGAGACTGGAATCGCGTCAAACTGCAAACGCAGCCGGTGCTGAAATCCGTTCTGCGAGCGGTAGAACTTGCGGTGACCGAGCCCGGTCAGCTCGATCGACCTTCGCATGTCGCATGGATTCGCCACCGACGTCGCCAGGTGATACATCCGCTCGTGGCGCCGCTCGACGAGAGCGGCTGCAATCAGCGTCATTCCGCGGCATGCCAGGTCCACAGGGATTAGGTCGAGATTCTTGCTTTCGTTGGTCGGCAACTGGCGGAACCACGTGCCCAGCAGATACGAGAGCGACGCGGAAGTGTTCACGCCCTCATTCCAACCGAGGAACGGCTTTTCGATGGACGACTCGACGATCGAAGGCCGCACGACCGCGATGGCGGCACCGGGCGTGGCATCGAGGTAATTGCGGATCAGCGACTCGGCGAGACTCTTCGTGAAGGTGTAGGTGTTGGGCCAGCCGAGCTCGTTCGCGCGCTCGGTGCCGGCGTCCATCATCGCTTCGCGGAGCCAGCGGACGCGATTCTTGCGAATCTGGTTTTCGAGCGCGACGCCGTGCAGGTTCTTTGCGGCGTGGCGTTTGTTGAGTGCCTGGCTCCGCAGCTCTTTGGTGATTTCAGGAGACTCCGCTCGCGCTTCGGTTTCGCGCACCACGTCTTCGAGACGGTGCCATTCCTTTGTCGCGTCGAATCCCGGCGCTCCGATAGGCGTGTAGTTCTTCGGAAGCTCCTCGAGAATGCGGCCATCGCGGCGCCCGACCGCGTAGCAAGTCGAAAGGTGCAGCAGCGCCGCGCGATCGCACCCGCGCAGAAAATCCAGCAAGTAGTCCGTCGCGCGGACGTTCATCGCCAGCGCGTCGCGCAGATCCGGATTAAAGTCCGTCAGGCCCGCGCTGTTGACGACCAAGTCGAGCGACCGCGCCAGGCGCTGGCGCGCGTCAGGCGCGAGGCCAAGGCCCGGCTTGCTCGCGTCCCCGCTCAGCACCTCGACTCGCTCGCGCAGAAAATCCGCGAACCTGTCGCCGTGCCGCTCGGCCAGCCGCTCGAAAACCGGCGACTCGGATATAACGCGCTCGAATCGCTCGAGCGCCGTCGCCGAGCGATGCTCGCGAATCAGGAGGTACACGCGGCCGATTTCCGGCAGCTCCGTCAGCAGATTCGCGAGCCACACCTTGCCGATAAAGCCCGTTCCACCGATCAACAGCACGTGCTTTCCGCGGAGCGCGCCGCGAACGGAAAGAATCGCGTCTTTGTTGCGCGAGTCGAAATGCACCACGGGCACGCTCGCCATCGGAGACGGCCGTCGCGCGGGCCGTATGGTTTCCTCGAGCGTTTCCGGGCGCTTCGCGAAGCCGAGGTCGCGCAGCAACTGCGCCTTCGCCACGGTGCCGTCCGGCTGATCCTCGCGCAGCTTAGCGAAGGGCCCGCGCGGACGGATCACGGGATCGAGCAGCCGGCCTGTGGCGATGCCGTCGCGGAAGTCGAGCCGGTTCGAAAGGATTCGCGCGACGCCCAGATGCGCTGCGAGCGGCCGCATGATCTGTTCGATGCCCTGGCTGACGAGAACCACGTCCGCGCCCGAGGCGATCAGCTCCCGCAGCTTCGCGACGCCCGCCTGCTTCAGCCGGGGTTTCAAGTAATAGTGAAAGAACTCTTCGCCGAGGAGATCGAGGCGGTCGCGGCTCTGGTGCCGCAGGACCATGTGCAGCACGCGCGTCGCAAACACGCGGTCGGCGCAGTAGAGGAACGGCCGAGCCACGGCCAGTGTGCCCATCGCGCCGCGCCGCGCCCACCGCCCGAGGAAGCTCTGGGCGTTCCAGGTGAAGAAGGCCACGGGTCGCACCGCCGTCAAATTGAGCAGGCTTCCCTCGACGCGCCAAAAGACCGGCTCGCGGACCGCGGCGGAAACAGCGGGGCCGCGTGCGGGTGCTGGCGAATCCGATGCGATAGGACGGGACAAGGACATAGTTCGAGCATGCAAAAGCGAATCGCTACGGACAGCCCGAAAGTAGCATGCTTCGTTCGCGCCGATCAAGCAGCCTACTAATCATCGCATATTTATAAGAAGATGCGGCGGTTATCGCAACTCGTGACGGAGGCTGCGCGCCCGGAAAACCGCGCAGAGCGAGCGGGCCGTGCGCACGCGCCGATCAGTGCGGAGATTCGCCCGGCTCGGCCTCTGCGATTGGAGCGTGCTTCCCGCCGGGAATCTGGATTTCGTCCTGAAGCAAGCCTGAGGGCCAATGGAGCTTGATGACATCGGCGCCGCCCTCGGTCCCCAGCCCGACCACCATCTCCGCGGGACCTTGGGAGAGATAGCCCGAGGCGCCGGGAACTTCCCAGGTTTGGTGCTGTGCTCCGGAAAAGACTTCAATCCGCGTTCCGATGCCCAGCTTGTTGTCGGGATCGCCCGTGACCGCCAATTCCAACCAATTGTTCTTGTTGCCGCCGACATTTTTCAACAGCACCGGCGGGAGATTGTTCTGCGTGATTAGGAGGTCCGTTGAGCCGTCGCCGTCGTAATCGAAGGCGATCACGCTTCGCGGGTTGCGGAGGATGATCTTGTCGAGGCCGGTTTCGTGCGTCACATCGCGGAAGCCCGCTGAGCCTTCGTTGCGCAGAAGGACGATTCGTCCTTCACCGGCGAAGTTCTCGCCGACGGCGACGAGGTCCATCCGGCCGTCGTTATCGTAGTCGAGCGCCGCGATGCCCCAGCCGCGCATCCATTTGGGGCTCGCCAGCGGAACGCGCTCGAACGATTTTCCGCCCACGTTCCGCCAGACGCTCATTCCGGGCGGCGCCCAGTGCGTGAACGCGAGGTCCATCCAGCCATCGCCGTCGATATCGAGCGCGACGGCTCCGGCCGCAGGCCCCGGCATGGCTATGGCCCATGGATTCGTCGAGCGAAAGGGGCCTTCGCGCTCGTTCACGAGCACGGCGGGAGATTTCTGCCATCCGTTGACGACCAAGTCGACGGCTCCATCCTTGTTCGTGTCCGTGCCGATTGCGCCCACGGACGGCGCGCTGCCGGCAAGCCCAAGCTCCTTGGTCCAATCGAGAAACTTGCCGTTTCCTTGATTGCGCCAGAGAGTGTTTCCGGGCGCCGGGGCATCCTCGGGGAATGAAAACGGCTGCTCTGGATGATCGAAAGGAAAATCATTGAAACGCGCGACGTAGAGGTCGAGGTCGCCGTCGCCATCATAATCGACGAATGTCACGCTGAGGGCCAGTCCGCCCGCCGCATCGCTCGTCGCGACGCCCGCCTCGTCCGTCACATCTTTGAACGTGCCGTTGCCTTCATTGTGAAAGAGCGTGACGCCGCTGCCAGAGGTCACTGCGAGATCCGGGTGGCCGTCATTATCGTAGTCGCCGACGGCGCAGCCCATCCCGGCGCCGTGAAATTCGAGCTTCGCGGCTTTGGTGACGTCTGTGAACGTTCCCTTGCCGGTGTTGCGATAAAGCGCGGCGTTGCCTTTGCCGTCGGCGTTGACGAGGAAAATGTCCGGGCGGCCATCACCGTCATAATCGAAGACGCACGCGCCGCTGCCGAGGAATTTCGCCAACTTGCTCGTAGCGCTGTCGTCCGCGGCAGCTTCCGGCGCGGTCTTGGCGCCGGGCTGCTTGGCCGCCGCGACCCTGGCATGCGCTCCCGCGGTCGCGATCGGCTGCGCGGGAAGCCCCGAAAGGGAAGTCACGTTTACGAACTGAACGGGAATCGCGGGCAGCGCGGGGCTGGACGCCACAGACATCTCTTCCGCGAGCGAATATTTCCCCTGTTCGCCGTAAAGGAAACGGATGGGCTTTCGCAGCCGCTCCGTAGTGATGTGCCGGAATCGTTCGAGATGAGCCTTGGCGCCGTCAGCGTCTCCGAGGTGCTGCTCCGCCTGCGCAAGCCCGTATTCGGCCGAGGCGTGGAGCGGGTCGATCTCAATGGCGCGCTTGAAAGCGGCAGCCGCCTGGTCGTACTGCCCGGCCTCCGAAGCCAGATATCCGAGGAAGTATTGGGTATCCGCGTCCGCCGCATCGAGGCTGGCGGCTTTCTCGAAATCCTCCGCAGCGGATTGCGTCCGGCCGGAAGCTCGTTCGAGCAGGCCCAGGTTGAACCAGATGCGCGGGTTCTGAGGATTGTGCTCGGCGGAGGTATTGAGCACCCTCGCTCCGTCGTCATAGTGCGGGATGTTCAGCAGCGCGATGCCCATGTTCAGGCAGCCCGTGTCCGACTGAGGATCCAGAACACATGCGCGTTGAAAATTTCCAAGCGCATCCGCGAATTTGCGGCGATCCATCTGGGCGATGCCGATATTGTTTTGGCGGATTGCCTCGACGTTGGGGCCGGGAAGCGGTGTTGCAGGAGCGGCTTGTGTGGCCGCGGCCGGTTTACGCGCGACCGGATGCGCGCGCTTCGCTGTCTGGCCCGCGAACGCCAGCCCGAGACCCGATGCGAGAAGGGCACAGGCCGCCGTGAGCGCGTGGCTGGACGAGGGCATCGTTACGATTTGGCGAGGTGGCCGGCTTGCAGGCGCGTCTGCAAAACGCGCAGGATCGCGTCCCGCCCGATGATGCCCACGAGGTGGTCCCCGGACACGATGGGCATCTGGTTGATGTCGGCTGCTTGCATGCGTTCGAGGACGTGCAGCGCTGGCTCATCCGGCGACGCCCGCTCGACGCGCTCCATCGGCACCATCACCGCCTGGATCGAGGTGCTCGGCCACGTCTCCTTGGGCACCGACCGCGCCGATTGGAGCGTGACGAGGCCCACCGGCGTGCCGGCGCCGGTCACAATGTGGCAGCGGCGGCCGGTCTTGAGCACTTCGTGGATGTACTCCTCGATCGAAATGTCGCGCGCGACCGTGGGGATATCCTTGGCCATGATGTCTTCCGCGCGCACGTCCGAGAGCGTGTCCCGGATCGCCACCTGCGCGAAGCTTTCACGTGCCGCCTCCAACAGGAACCAGCCGATAAACGCCAGCCAAAGTCCCCCGGCCCAATTCCCGTTGAGCGCCTGCCATGCGCCGATCGCGATCATGAGGTAGGCGAAGAACCGGCCCGCGTCGGAGGCGATCTGCGTCGCCCGCATGAAATTACCGGTGATGCCCCATGCGATTCCTCGCAGCACGCGCCCGCCGTCCAGCGGGAAACCGGGGACGAGGTTAAAAGCTGCCAGCATGAAATTGATCACGGCCAGCCAGTGTGCGGCTGCCGAGACCATCTCGCTCCCGTGGACGAAATGCCAGATGAGCCAAAAGCACCCGGCGAGGAAGAGGCTCGAAAGCGGCCCGGCGATGGCGATGTTGAATTCCTGCCTGGCGTTGGGCGGGTCGCGCTCGATCCGGGCGAGGCCGCCGAAGACGAACAGCGTGATGGAGCGAACCTGAAGGTGGTAGCGCATCGCCACGACGCTGTGACTCATCTCGTGGAAAATCACCGACGCAAAAAACAGCACGCTGGTGATAATTCCGAGCGTCCAGTGTTGCAGGGGCGTCCAGGTGGGGTGCTGCGACGTGAACTGCGTGCGCAACGACAGCGTGATCAGGAGAAAGATCAGAAACCAGCTCGTATGCGCGTAGATCGGGATGCCCAGAATGCGTCCCAAGCGGATTCCGGAGCCTTTTTCGGATTGTGCCGGTTGCGCCATGCCGTCGCGCGAATTCTAACAGAGGCGTCGCATCGAGTGCCATTTTCCACGCCGTGTGCAGGCCGCCACGGGACCACGCGCCTGTCCCGCCTGTAAGTGCTTTTCCGCCAATTCATCGAAGTGTGGCTGAGGTCCTGCATCTGCCCCGTGCGGAGGGCGGTGGGAGGAGAGGCCAAGATGGACAGCTTTATCGGATTCGCGGAAATCACGGGCGCGATACTCGCGGCGTTGGGATTGGCACTCGGGCTCCAATGGATCGGACTGTACGGTCTGACCAGCATGTTGCCCGGGCGGCAAAACCATCCTCGCGACGGACGCCCATAACGCAGGCAACGCCTCCGGTGCGCCAAGGCGGGCCGGCAGGCAAAAACCTGAGGATGCCGGAGACGGCGTTCGCAGGGTAAGCGCTCGGAAGGCGCCACAGGCGCCCGCGCAGCGCGGAGGAGGATGCGATGCTATTTCTAAGGTTCGTTTTGTTGCTGTCTTGCTTCGGCCTGCTGGCAGGCGCAGCGGGGACCGTGATTTACGACATCTTCTTGGCGTTCGAGCTCAACCGGATTCTGCGCCGCGGCGAGCGCTCCTCCGATGCCACTCCGCCGGGGGAAACTCAAGTGCGAGCGACCGGTTTCCCGCGGCCTCGCCGCGTGATCCGCTGGAACGCAGCCGCGAAGCTCGTTCCGATCGCTGCGGTCCTGGGGCTCCTCGGGTCGAGCATCCTGGTTGTGCCGGACGGCCAGGCGGCTGTGCGCATCAGTCAAATCTCCGGCGTCAGGCCCGGCACACTCTACGCGGGCACACATCTCATCTTCCCGCTGGTCGATCGCGTCGCGTTCTTCGACGTGCGCGACCGCGTCTTCTCCACGGCGGCGATCGGCGTCCGAGGAGAGAAAACGCAAGTTCTCGTCGTGCAGGCGCGTGAAGGACTGGCGGTGGGATTGGCCGTAACAGTGCGCTACCGGATCGACCCTCGGCGGCTCGACTACATTCAGGCGAATCTGCCGCAACCGCTGGATGACGAGATCGTCGCGCCAACGGTGGTCGCCGCGTTCCACGAACTCGCGCCGAATTACGTGGTGCGCGACGTCTTTTCGACCAAGCGCGAGGAATTTCGCGCGCGCGCCGCGCAGCTGATCACCGCGCGCCTCGCGGGCGATTCGATCATAGTGAAGGAAGTGTTGCTGAAAGAAGTCGAGCTGCCCGAGGAGTACGCCAAAGGGCTCGAAGACCTGCTCTTAAAGGAGCAAGAGGATGACCGCACGTCGGTCGACGCCGAAATCGAGCAGAAGAGGGTGGCCATCGCGGAGTCACAGGCGGAAGCAGCGAAGATTCGCGATGTGAAGCATGCCGAAGCGGACGCGCAGTCACAAGTGATCATGGCGAAAGCGCAGGCGGATGCGATGGTGTACACGCTGCCGCTCAAGCAGAAGCAGATCGAGCAGTCTCGCCTCGAAGCCGAAGCGAAAAAACAGACGACGCTTGAGGACGCCGACGCGCAGGCGCAGGCCAAAGTGATCGACGGCAAGGCCGAACAGCAGCGGCAGGCCCTGCTGGCCGATGCCGAGGCGAACCACGTTCGCGTGATGGCCCAAGCCGACCAGCAGCGCGAAAATCTGGAAGCGGACGCCGAAGCCAATCGTATTCGCCTGACGTCGCAGGCCGAGGCCGTACAGATGCAGCTCCAAGCGGCGGCGCTCAAGTCCAATCCGCTGCTCGTGCAGCTCACCGTCGCGCAGCGTCTTTCGGATCGCATGCAGATCATGATGGTCCCGAACGACGGGAAATTCTTTTTCACCAACGACGTGCTGAAGTCTGCGATGGCGACCGATCCGGATGGCCCGGCGAGCAGGCCGACGGCCAAGCCGTAGAGATTCCCGGCCGCTCTGGCTTCTCCCGGCAACGGGCTAGGAACCGGGTCAGAAGGCAGAGCGGCTTGGGCGTAACGCCGGCAAAAACCCTTGCCGGGGGCTTCGCCCGCACTTCGAAGCGAACAGCTTTGCGAAACCTCCCGCGCGAAGCGAAGTTTGCGGAAAAGATGCGGGCGAGGCTCCCCGCCGGCGCAATGTTTCAATGCAGGAACGGCGGGAAATTCCGCGCTTCGGCAGGTGTACTATGATGACGAGCTACCAACGCGTTGCGCAATTGGCCCAAGCCGATCCGGCGGCCCCGCCGAATCATTTCCTCTCTACTGCGAGCGATCCTCGTCGTCTTCTTTCTGATTTCTTCTGCGCGCATGACACGCGCTCAGACGCAGAGCCAACTTCCGCCTGCCTGGAATGAAGCGGTGCACGCCCTCTCTGAAAAAATTGCCGCGGCGCTGACGCCCTCGCACACCTTTGCGGCGAGCGTGACGGACATTTCGTCGGCATCTCCCGTGGACCTTGCGATCTTGCGCCAGACGCTGGCGGATCAAATTGTGATTCGAGGCGGGCGCTCGGTCGAGGACGCATCCGCGGATTCGGTGGTGCAGGTGACCATCTCGCAGAGCGCCGACGGTTTCATGCTCGTCGCAGAAATCCACGGCGGAGGCGCCACGCAAACAGCCATGGCGATGGTCGGACACTTGGAGGAGGCTGCGGCTCAGCCGAGCCCCCACGCGGGCATCGAGCGAAGAATCATGTGGCAACAGTCGCGACCGATCCTCGATTTCGGCGCGGCAGACCTGGACACGAGCCACACGCTCCTGTACGTGCTTGGTGCGGACCGACTCGAAATGTATGAATCGAGCGGCAACGCGCAGGTGCTTCACGAAGTGCGGACCATCGCCAGGCTCTATGCGTCGCGCGACCCGCGCGGGCGGCTTGTGGTGACCGATGCCACGCACGTGACGGCGTTCGTCGGCGGCGTGCGGTGCGACAGCCAGTGGAGTCCGAGTTTTGCGATCGAGTGCCACGAAAATGCGGGACAGCAGTGGCCGGTGGGACCGGTGAGCTGGCGCTTCGATCCCTCGCGGAATTATTTCTCGGGCAGCATGACGTTTTCAAATAGCCTGGAAGCGAAATTTCCGGCTTTCTATTCCGCCGCGTCTCCCTCTGCCGAGACGAGCGGACAAAACAATTCTCGATGGGTGGTGGCCGGAATCGATGGGCACGCGCAGCTCTTTGAAGGCTCGGCCGCGGCGGTCGCGACATTTGACGGGTGGGGAAGCGATATCGCGACTGGTGCGCCCGCCTGCGGGTCGCAGTGGCAGGTGCTCGTGACGGGAACCGGCGACTGGACCGAGACCGACCGGTTGCAGCTTTACGAAATCAGGGATCACAGGGCGATTGCCGCGGGACAGCCGCTCGAAGTGCCGGGGCCGGTGCTGGCGTTGTGGCCCGCGGCGGACGGAAAATCGACGCGCGTGGTTGTGCGCAATCTCGAGTCAGGATTGTATGAAGCTTCGATTGTTACTGTTTCTTGCGGCAAGTAGCGCCGTGCTTGGGATTGTGGGGCGCGCCGATCCGGCGCGGCGGCCGAAGTATGGCGGAACGCTGCGCGTGGAAATCGGCGCGGTGGTGAATTCGCCTGATCCTGCGGTAGCCGCTGCGAATCCGGAAGAAGCTGCCGCAAAAGAACGGATTTCCGCGCTTCTCTACGAGCGTCGCAACGCGGACGGAACGTTCGCGGGCGTCGCAGGATCGGGACCATTTCGCCTCGCCGAGTGGGACCCCGGAAAGCACGCGACGCTCGCGGCGAATCCGGAATTTCGGGGCGGCCGGGCGTTCCTCGACTCGATCGAGATTCAGATGGGACGCGCGGCGCGCGACCGCCTGCTCGACCTCGAAGTTGATAAGGCCGACTTCGCGGAGATTCCCCCGGAGGAGGCGCGTCGCGCCACCGAACGCGGAGTGCGCGTGAGCACTTCGCAGCCGGAAGAACTGCTGGCGATCGCGTTCGTCGCTGGCCGCCCGATAGCCGAGGATGCGCGCGCGCGCGAGGCGCTTTCGCGCTCCATCGACCGCGCCGCAATCGTCAATTTCATCCTGCAAAAGGAAGGCGAGGCGGCGGGAGGCTTGCTGCCGCAGTGGTCGAGCGGCACGGCTTTCTTGTTCTCGACGGCGGTCGATCCCGCCGGCGCGAAGAGTCTATGGTCGCAAATCAGCGGCTCGCCCAAGATTGTGTTGGGATATGATGCGAGCGATTCGCTTGAGCAAAGCGTCGCGGAGCGAATCGTGGTGAACGCGCGGGATGCAGGAATCAGCGTGACGGCGGAGGGGACGTTGGCTGGCGCCAGTGCGCCAGCTGATTGCGACGCGCGAATCGTGCGCTTGCCGATGGCCGCGCCGCATCCGGCAGTCGCGCTCACGCGCTTTCTTGCGGTGCTCGGGCCGGGGTCGGGCATCGATGCAACTCCGCTCGCGGATGGTACGTCGCCCCAGCAAATCTACGATCGGGAGCGCGCAATCGTGAGCGGATACCGTGTGGTGCCGATCGTGTGGCTTCCGCAGGTGTATGGCCTGGGCGCACGTGTGAGGGACTGGAAAGCGCCTGCGGCGGGTGAAGGCTGGCCGTTCGCGGATGTGTGGATCGGAGACGCGCAGTGACGTTTCGCACGAAACTTTTCGTAGTGTTCATGCTGGCACTGCTGCTCTCGATCGGCGTGGTCGCCGTGGGAGTGGCGGTTGTCACGCGGCGCGCGTTCGAGGAATCGAACCGGCAGCATAGCGAAGCGCTCGTCACGCAATTCGAGCGCGAATTCGCGCATCACGAACAAGAAGTGACGAATCGCGTGCAGGGAGTCGCCGACGCCGAGGCGACCGTCGCGATGGCAATCGCCCTGAGCCGCCCGAAAGCCGATGTTTCCGTATACGTGAACGACGCGCGCGGTGTTTCGCAGTCTCACCAGCTCGATTTTCTCGATTTCATCGCGAGCGACGGCTCGATCATTTCGTCGAACGAATGGCCTGCGCGCTTCGGCTACAAAATCGACTGGATCATGCAGCCGCAGGATTGGTCGGGCGCCGGCTCGTTTCTGATGAAGGTGGACACGCAGGAAGGTCCGGCGCTGGGACTGATGTCGGTCTCGACGGTGCGAGTGGGTGACAAGGACCTCTATGTTCTCGGTGGCGAGCGGCTCGGGAAAGATTTTCTCGCGTCGCTTGTTCTGCCGGAGGGAATGCGCGCGCTCCTGTATCTGAATCTCGATCCAAACTTTCAACCGACGAATCTCGTCGATGAAGCAGGCCCGGTGGTGGAAGGCGAGAGGCTCGCTTCGATTGTCGCCGAAGAGCAACAGAACCCGAGCAAGCGGACGTTCAAGGTTGCGTGGACGCCCGATCCGGCCAGCGCGGAAGCGTTCCACGCGCTGCCGCTACTCGGAAGGCAAAAGGAAGTGCTCGGGGTGCTGCTGGTGGGCAGCTCTCAACGCGAAGAGGCGGCGCTCGAGCGCCGCATTCTGCTGCTGGCGCTCGGCGTGAGCGCGATGGGCCTGCTCTTCGGCCTCATCCTGAGCTGGTGGGGTGCGGCGCGAGTGACGCGGCCGGTGCGAAAGCTGGCGGAGGGTGCGCGCGAGGTGTCGGAAGGGAACTGGGCGGCGCACGTGGAGGTGCGCGGGCGCAACGAAGTCGCGCAGCTTGCTCTGGCGTTCAACAAGATGACGCAGCAATTGACGAAACAGCGCGAGCGGCTGGTGCAAGCCGAGCGCGTGGCCGCGTGGCGCGAGCTCGCGCGGCGGCTCGCGCACGAGCTGAAAAATCCGCTCTTCCCCTTGCAGACCACCGTCGAAAATCTGCAGCGAGCGAAGGAACAGAACTTCGATCAGTTCGAGGAAGTCTTTCGCGAATCGACCGGCATCTTGCTGGCGGAAATCGAAAACCTGAAGAACATCGTGGGCCGATTCAGCGATTTCGCGAAAATGCCGCAGCCGGAACTGGGGCCGGTGAACCTGAACGACGTGGTGCGCGGCATCGTGAAACTGTTCGAGGCGCAATTCGGCGCGGTGGGCCGCCCACCGATTACGCCGGAACTTCATCTCGAGGAAGGCCTACCCACGATTCAGGCCGATGCGACGCTGTTGCATCGCTCGATCGAGAATCTTGTGTTGAACGCGATGGACGCGATGCCCGCCGGCGGAGTGCTGATGCTGCGCACGACGCACGAAAACGGCAACGTCGATCTGGAAGTTTCCGACACCGGCACGGGGCTGACGCCGGAAGAGACCGACCGCCTCTTTACTCCGTACTACACGACGAAACAGCACGGCACGGGGCTGGGTCTGGCGATCGTGCAATCGGTCGTCAGCGATCATGGCGGGCGAATTTGGGTCGAGAGCGAGACCGGGGTGGGCACGTCCTTTCACATTCGCTTGCCGCAAAAGCCGCCGCAGCGGCCTGCACCCTCACCAGCGGGAGAGCCGGCGACTCCCGAGAGCGCCGCGGGCGCGGAAGTGTAGGCGCACGTGCCGCTGAAAGCTCACATCCTGATTATCGACGACGACGCGAACACGCTCGCGTCGCTTTCGCGCGCATTCCGGCTGGCGGGCCACGAGGCGACCGTCTGCGACAATGCTGCGCGCGCTCTCGAGCTTGCAAAGGCCGAGCGCTACGATCTGATTCTCTCCGATGTGGTGATGCCGGGGCGCGACGGCATCGCGCTGCTCGAAGACCTGAAGAATATCGGCGTCTCGTCGCCCGCGGTGATGATGTCCGGCCAAGCGACCATCGAGATGGCGGTACGCGCCACACGGCTCGGCGCCGTCGATTTCCTCGAGAAGCCGATCTCCACGGACAAGCTCCTGCTCACCGTTGAGAATGCCGTGCGCCTCAAGCGGCTCGAAGAAGAAAATCGCGACCTGAAGCAGCGGCTCGGGCGTCACCACATCGTATGGGCCAGCCCGGCGATGCGCGAGGTGATGGCGCAAGTCGAACAGGTGGCGGCGAGCGAGACGCGCGTGTGCATTCGCGGCGAAACGGGCACGGGCAAGGAGCTGATCGCGCGCACGCTCCACGAAAAAAGTCCTCGTCACGCCGGACCGTTTATTTCGCTGAACTGCGCGGCGATTCCCGCCGAGTTGATGGAATCGGAGCTGTTCGGGCACGAGAAGGGATCGTTTACTGGAGCGGCCGCGCGCCACGTGGGAAAATTCGAGCAGGCGCACCGCGGCACGCTCTTTCTGGACGAGATCGGCGACATGCCGCTCGGGATGCAGGCGAAATTGCTGCGCGTACTCGAGGAGGGCGAAATCGAGCGCGTGGGCGGAGGCGGCCCGTTTGCAGTGGACGTGCGCGTTGTGGTGGCGACGCACCGCAATCTCGAGGAGCAGGTGCGGCAGGGCACGTTTCGCGAGGATCTCTACCACCGCGTGTTCGTGTTTCCGGTCATGCTGCCGCCGCTGCGGGAGCGCCTTGAGGATATTCCCGTGCTTGCCGAACATTTCGTGCGGCAGCTCGCGGAGCAAAATCATTGGAAGCCGAAAACTTTTTCGCGCGAGGCGATTCAGGCGCTGGAGCGATATCCGTGGCCGGGAAATGTGCGCGAGCTGCGCAATGTGATCGAGCGCGTGATGCTGTTTGCGCCGGGGGACACGGTGGAGGCGGCGACGGTCGAGCGCGCGCTGCCGCAGGGCGCCATGCCGGGCGCGGCGGCGGGATCGCTCTCAGGCACGTTTGCTTCCGGAACGCTCGCGCAGCGCGTGGAGGGCTTCGAACGTGAGACGCTGCTTGCCGAACTCAAGCGGAACCGGCATCACATGACCAACACCGCGAAAGCGCTCGGCCTCGAGCGCAGCCACCTCTACAAGAAATGCCAGCAGCTTGGCATCGATCTGCGGGCGATTCGACAGGCCGAGTGAGACTCCGCGGATTTGGGCATTCGCGCGGGATCGCCAGGCGCCCGCGTAGCGTTTTGGCCGAGTCGGTGCGAGAATTCCGGCAGAGATGCAAATGATTCCAGGACTGATCGCGGCGGGCGCGGTCTGCGCCGGGAGCGGGTTATTTTCGTGGGCCGCTGTCGCGCCAACGTCACAGCTATTCGGCCCGACGATTCACCGGACGGGCGATCCCTCCACAATCGCGCTCACATTTGACGATGGGCCGAACCCATCTGCGACTCCTGCGCTGCTCGATCTGCTTGGCCGCCATGAGGTCAAGGCGACATTCTTCCTGATCGGCGAGCACGTGAAAGCGGCTGCCGTGCTCGCAAAGGAAATCGCGGGGCGAGGCCACACGATCGGCAACCACACGCAAACGCATCCGGCGCTGACGTTTCTTCCGCCGTCGCGCATTGCCGGGGAACTCGACCGTTGTGACGATGCGATCGAAGCGGCGACCGGCGAGAAGCCTCACTGGATGCGCCCGCCGTTCGGGTTTCGCAGCCCCTTGCTTGATGGGATCGTGCGGAAGCGCGGCGCGGGAGTGGTGATGTGGTCGGTCCTCGCGCGCGATTGGAAGCCGCAGCCAGCCGAGCCGGTGATTCGGCGCTTGCGCCGCGCGCGGGGAGGCGATATCGTCCTGCTGCACGATGGTGACCACCGGGCGATGAATGCGGATCGCCGCCACACCGTCGCGGCGCTCGAACATTGGCTGCCGCGATGGAAGGATGCAGGGATTCGGTTCGTCACGCTGGACGAACTGGGATTGCGCCGCAAAAACTGACCGCGCGAGGGCGAATGGACGAGAGACGATTTTACGACGAGAAGGAAGAAACGAAGCAGATTCCGCTGAATTGTCCGCACTGCCGCCAGGAGAATACCTATCCTGTGCGCTGGATGGTGCGAACGAAGAAGGCGAGCGCTCCGGCCGGCGCGAATCGAGAAGTCCTCGATCAGTTTGCGAAGGCGCGCTCGTACATGGTTCGCGTGGACAACATGGTCGCCTGCCGCAACATCAAATGCCGCAAACGATTTGACCTGACCGGCCAGACGGTATTTTTGATTTAGAGACGGCGAGCCCTAGGAGTTTTCGAAGTCGCTGCGCGAGCCTACAGCGACGGGCTGTCCGCTTAAGACCTCGCGGATCTTTTGAGCGAGCGCCTTCAAATTGAAAGGCTTCTGCAGGAACGCCACACCTCCCTCCAGCACGCCGTGACGAAATACGGTGTCGTCGGTATATCCCGAAATGAACAGCACCTTCAGATTGGGGCGCGCGGCTCCCATCTGCGTGGCGAGTTCCGGCCCGTTGAGGTGCGGCATCACGACGTCGGTGATCAGGAGATGAATCGGACCGGGATGCGCCGCGGCGACCTTGAGAGCCTGCACCCCGTCGGAGGCTTCGAGCATGTAATATCCGGTTCCGCTGAGATATTCCCGGACGAGTTCGCGCACGCTTTGCTCGTCCTCAACAAACAAGATGGTTTCGGTTCCGCGTGACTGTCCTCGCGTCCCGGTTTCCGCCGACGGCTTTTCGACCTCTTCATTTACCTGCGGCAAGTAAATCTTGAACGTGGTTCCGTGGTTCACTTCGCTGTAAACGTAAATGTACCCGCCGCTCTGCTTGACCACGCCGTAAACCGTCGCGAGTCCGAGACCGGTGCCTTTGCCGGGGCCCTTGGTCGTGAAGAATGGCTCGAAGATGCGCGACTGCGTCTTCTCGTCCACGCCGCAGCCGGTATCGGTGACGCTGAGCATCACGTAGCTTCCGGGCTCGACGCTTGCGTGCGTGACGGCGTAGCTGCGGTCGAGTTCGACGTTCGAAGTTTCGATGGTGAGCCGGCCGCCGTCGGGCATGGCGTCCCGCGCGTTGACGACGAGGTTCAGCAGTACCTGCTCGATCTGGCCCGGATCGGCCTTCACATGCGCGAGGTTTCCGCCAGGGAGGAAAGCCATGTCGATGTTTTCGCCGATCACGCGGGAGAACATGCGGATCATTCCGGCGACGACTTCGTTCATATCGAGCACGCGCGGCTGCAGCACCTGTTTGCGGCTGAAGGCCAGCAACTGTCGAGTGAGCGCCGCGGCGCGGTCCGACGCCTTCTCCATCTGG
The DNA here is from genome assembly GCA_963715685.1 of uncultured Acidobacteriota bacterium. Taxonomy (GTDB): domain Bacteria; phylum Acidobacteriota; class Terriglobia; order Acidiferrales; family UBA7541; genus Palsa-295. Next base: position 2,056,037 of record OY970264.1, read on the forward strand.
TGGACGCTCTGGCGGAGCGGGGAATCGTCCGCCATCTTATCGAGCAGAAGTTGCGCGTGGCCTTTGACGACCATCAGGAGGTTGTTGAAGTCGTGCGCCACGCCGCCGGCCAGTTCGCCGACCGCCTGCATCTTTTGCGATTGGCGCAATTGGTCGGCTAGGCGCTCGCGGTCGGTGATGTCCAGCGCGACGCCGATCACGCCTTCAATTGTGCCGTCGTGGGCGCGCAGCGGCTGGACGTGCGATTCGAAGCGCCGATCCTTCCAGGTCATCTCGTAGGCAACAGGATCGCCGTCGAGAGCCTTGCGATGCGCCGCGATCGGAGGAGAATCGGAATCGCGTGTGAAGAAAAAATCGAGAATCGGAAGCCCGACGGCTTCGCGCTGGCGCAGGCCGAGAGCATCCAATCCCGCGCCCGTGGCGGAGGTGATTTTCAGCTCCGAGTCGGCCGTCCAAAGCACGGCCGGGATTTTTTCGACCATCACTGCTAGGCGCGCGCGTTCCGCCTGCCGCTCGACTTGAACGATTTCGAGATCTTCGAGCATGCCGTTGATCGTGTCGCCGAGCTCGGCGAGTTCGTCATGGCCGGAAATGCGAAGGCGTGCGCCGAGGTCGCCGCTCGCGCCGATTTGGGTGATGTCGTCGCTCAGGTGAGCCACGCGGGATATGACGAACCTTTGGAGCAGCGCCATCGTGACCGCGCCGAAGACGAGTCCGGCCGCCAGAAGGAGCAATAGAAACTGCAGCAAGCTCGTCTGACCCTGCTCGTAGATCTTGCGTGGAAGCAGAACGCGGAGGATCGCCACCGCCTGGCCGTCGACGTCGCGCAATTCCTGAAAGGCCGCGAGATTGCCGTCGGACTCGGGGTGGATAAAGAACGGATTCCGATCCGAGATCTCGCGCGCCGCAAGGCGAAAATCCGGCAGACCTGCCGCGCGATCGAACGCCACGATGTCCACAGGCATGTGCGTCATTCCGCCAAGGCGGATGGTTTCGTCGGCGTCGAGCACGCGTCCCATGACCAGCCTTCCTGCGGCCGGGCCTTCCGAGTTGGTAGTCAGGATGGCGCTGGAATCGACCAACACCGTCCGCGTGCCGAGCATTACGATTCCCGTCACGTCGTCCATTTCATTCGGAGTTCCCGCGAGCCGGGATCCCGGCGCCAGCACGGAATCGAGACCGGCCGGAATCGGTGCGGCGTCGAGAGCCGCCACGTTGAAGCCTTGTGAAAAAACCTTGTGGCCTGAATTGTCCAGGACGACGACGAAATTCACGCGGAGTTGCTGAAACGTTCGGGCGGGGAATACGTTCTTGATGCTTGCCGGGTTGCTCCTCCGCATGTAGGCGTACGTCTGGTCGCTGTCCGCGTACTGATCGGTATTGTGTTGAAGGGTTACGATCTCGTTGGAAAGGGCGCTCGATGCGCGCTCGAGGTTTTGTGCGGCGAAATCATCTTCCACTCGCGAAAACCCGCTCATCAGTACAAGACGGGAGAGAGCATACAGCCCGCCCACGAGGCCGATCATGGCGGCAAGGACAATGACGAGCGTCTTCCGGCGCAGGGACGTCCGCACTCGAAATCGCATGATCTTAGAGTTTTCCCCTGTGGACTGCCCAACCCAGTATAGGGTTTGGGGCCGTTGACCAGCCGCGATGTACCCCCGGTGCGTGCCCTAGTCGTACACGCGGCGATCATTTCGAATTCGGTGCTAGGCTGCCCATAAATATTTGGTGAACTGCCCGGCGGCGGTTTAATCTTCAGGCATCTCAGCTTGCCGCCGAAGCATCCCTAAGCGAAAGAAGTTCTAAAAGGGGGCGTTCATCATGAAGATCAATTGGCTCCGCGGGCCTCAGGTTGGAATCTTGGTCCTCTTATTAACGGGACTTGCCGTGCCCGCGTTGGCGCAGCAGCCGGGACCGATGGCGGCGCCGGCCGCCACTCCGGATGCAGCAGCGAGCACTCAGGCTCCAAGCCCGGCTCCGCCAGCTTCCGCCGCGCCGCAGCCCGCGCCAACCGCCCCTCCATCGGCGGCGCCCGCGTCGGCGGCCCCCGCACCTGCACCTGCGAAAGTCCCGCAAATCGAAGTACCCTCCGGCACGCACATTCCTCTCGTGCTGCATAACGGGATCTCGACGCGCAGCGCTCGCCCCGGCGATCCGGTGTATTTCGAGACCGTCTTTCCCGTGATGATCGATGGGAAGGTCGTGATTCCCGCCGGGTCCTACGTGAGCGGCGAGGTGACCGAATCGAAGCGTCCGGGACGCGTGAAGGGGCGCGGCGAGCTGGGCATCAAGCTGACGACGATGATTCTTCCCAACGCGTACATGGTCAACTTGAATGCCGCGCCGAGCGGCGCTGGAACGGGTGGCGACGAGACGGTCAACAGCGAGGGTAAGATTGTGGGAGCCAGCAGCAAGGGATCGGATGTCGGCACGGTCATCCGGACGACGGAGGAAGGCACGGGAATCGGCGCGGGAGTTGGCGCCGCATCAGGAAACGTGGGGCGAGGTGCCGGAATCGGCGCGGGCGTCGGAGCCCTGACTGGCCTTGGCGCGGTTTTGCTCACGCGCGGACCCGAGGCCGAGCTGCCTCGCGGCTCGACCGTCGAGGCCGTAATCGACCGGCCGATTTTTCTGGACTCGGATAAGGTCCAGTTCACCGGACCGGGCCAGGCTTCTGCTCTTGCAGGCCCGCCGGATCGCGAACGCCGCCGACCCGGAATTCCGTTCTAACTTCGCATTTCACCGAGACCGCACGATTCGTGCATCTGCTTCAAGCTGCGGAGTTCTGGGGCGCACGCGGAAATAGACGCGCGAGCGCGATAAACGCGACCGCCAGAACTCCTCCTGTAAGCATTGTCTCGAGGGACTGATGTTCCAAGCCTCCCGCGAGGTTGAAACTCGCCGCAGCAAAATAGGCGCCGAGCGCGACGTGCGCCGCAGCCGGCTGCGGCTCGAATCCGTAGCGGCGGCTCATCCACCCAAATGCGATGAGAATTGCTGCGACAGCGCCGAAGAACATCGCGGGCTGCACGCGAGCGGTCGCCAGAAGGATTGAGCCAAGGAAAAACGCCCAATAGAAAAAGATTCCGAAACCGAAAGCCACTGTGCGAAGCGAATTCCTGCGCTTTCCGGGCTGGCGTTTGTTGCGGAAGAGCGACGCGCCCACCACTAGGGCCGCGATGGCTACCCAAAATGCGATCATCTGCACGTGCGGCTTGCGAGCGAATGAGATGAACGTCACGCCACCGATCAGGATTGCCGTTAGCACGGCGAAAGCCCTGCGATCGAGCCACTTCACGCCCGCGCACTGCGGGAACCAGCAGTCGAGAAGCCTGAGCGGAAAGACGACCGCGAGCAGCGCGTGCCACGGGACAATCACCCACGTCCAAGAAAAATTGATTCCTCCCGCGTACGCGTAATTGTCGAAGTTCGGCATCGGCACGCCGGTGGCTCGAATCAGCGTTTGCGCCAGCAGTCCCTCATTGAGCAGGCCATACGCGAGGCCGAGCACGAAAATGCCCGGCGTGTGCAGGCCCCATCGCACGGACAATTCGCGCAGCGCCAGAAGCGGGAAGCTGTAGGCCGCCAGCAGAAAGAGCGAAATTGAAGGATGCAGCAGTGCGTGAGGCGGAGTGTTGCCAGAGACGATTTCGGTAAGAACTGGCGCGATAAGCACGAGCGTGACGATCGCTTTGGCGCGGCAGGACATCTCACGACCTCGCGGGGCTATCCCGCCCGTTGAGCTGTCAACTTCTCTTGGCTAAATCGCAGCGGCGAGAACGCACGCGCATCAAAATTTGCGCGCCCGGCGGTGATCCACTCGCGCAAGAGCTTCGCCGTAACTGGCGCGAGGAGAATTCCGTTGCGGTAGTGGCCGCTGGCGATCCATAGGCCCTCGACGTCGGTCGGGCCGAGAATGGGGAGATCGTCCGGCGTCCCGGGGCGGAGGCCGCACCACGTCTCCACGATTTCCGCGCCTGCCAGCCCCGGACACAAGCTGAGCGCAGCTTCGAGCACGCGGCGCATTCCCGCAGGCGTCACGCGCTTTTCGAAGCCCGCGTCCTCGGAAGTGCTGCCGGCGACGATGCGGCCGTCGCGATGCGGCACCAGATACCCGCGTTCGCAACGCACGACACGCCGCAAGCTGACATCGTCGGACTTGAGGGAGAGCATCTGGCCGCGCACGGGGCGCGTTGGTGCATAGCGCGAAAGTAATTCGTTTTCGCCGGAAATCTGCCTCGAAAACGCACCGGCGGTGACGATCGTGTGGGCGGCTGCAATCTGCTCGGTGCCCGCGACAACGCCGGTGCAGCGGTCGCGTTCGCGAAGCAGACCGTTGACGGCGCAATTCGATCGGATTTCCACGCCGCGGTCTGCGCAGGCCGCGAGTAACGCGTTCATCAGCAGCCGAGGCTCGACGGTTCCTTCTTCGGGCAGCCACGCAGCCGCGCGAGCGCCCGGATTGATCGACTTCTCCCACGCGCGGGCAACGTCGAGCGAGATTGGCTCAGCCGCGACGCCCACGTGTTTGCATTCGGAGACCATGCGGTCGCGCTCGGTCTCGGCGTCCGGAGCAAGAAAAAATTCGATCGCCCCCTCGCGCGCATAGGCGACCGATTTGCCTGAAGCCTCTTCGACGCGCTCGACGAATTGCGGATAGAGTTTGAGGCTCTCGTTCCCGAGAGGCACAAGCGGAATGTCGCGCGGAGAATCCGGGGCCGGCGAGAGCATTCCCGCCGCGGCCCAAGAGGCTTCCTGGCCAGGTTGTTGGCGATCCAGAACGACGACTCGAAGTTTTTCCGCCGCAAGTTCGAACGCGATCGAAGCGCCGATCACGCCGCCGCCGATGATTGCTGCGTCGAAGGTTTTCACGCGGCCATTCTAGCAGCAAAGGCGTGCAGCGTCATTTGCGCTGGTGCATGTCGAGCGTTACGGGAGTGCGGCCGTCAGCACGAGCGCATCTTCGACGGGAGCCGTGTAGTAGCGCGGGCGGCGGCCGGTCACTTGAAATCCGTGCCGCTCGTAGAGTCGCAGCGCCGCAAGGTTGGAAGCGCGAACTTCGAGGAAAACTTTCTGCGCCTGCTGCGCTCTGCCCCATGCAAAGGACTCGCGGAGAAGTGAAGCGCCGATGCCGCGCCGCCGCGCGTCCGGCCGAACCGCGAGATTCAAAATCTCAATTTCGCCCGTTACGTTTCGAGCCACCAGGAATCCGGCTATCGATTCATTTTCTTCGGCGACCCATCCGGCCATTTCGCCTCGGGCGACGCGCGCGTAATCGTTGGCGGTCCACTGCGCGATTTCGGGAGACGCCGCTTGAATCGCGAGAATGGAGTCAACGTCGTCGTTCTCGGTCGGCCGAATGTTCAAGAGCCAGCAGGCCCCTTCCAGTGCAATTCAGCGTCGGTGCGGCGCACGTAGTTCGCATCGAGGGTCAGCGCGTCGGCAAGCTCGCCGCGTTGCGCGCGCTCGAAGCCGAGTCGCCCCACATGCGGCGCGAGAATCGCGGAGACTTCGTCGACCCGGACTTTTGCGGCGGCGGGGAAAGCCGTCTCATAATGCGACAATGCGCCGGCAATCGCGGCCGGAACCGGCGTCGCGATCGTGAAGTCGCCGTGCAGTTTGAGGCGCGAAATTATGCCGAAAAACTCTTCAGGGGTCGTCACGCACTCCTCGCCCTCGAGTGTCAACTGATTTTCGTGGGGTTCGGCGAGCCGTTTGTAGATTCCGAAATAGATCTGCGCGCGGCGGGCATCGAGTACTGGAACTACCGTCGACGCCTGTGAATGTGATTGCGCTGCAACGGCTTCCAACGCACTGATGGCAGCAATTGGCTTGCGATAGACCTCTGCCCAGCCCTTCACAGCCGCGAGCCCCACGCGAAGTCCAGTGAAGGAACCCGGTCCCGCCGCGACGGCGAAGAGATCGAAGTCCTTGAGATCGAGCGAGAGTTCCTTCAACAGAAACTCGAGGTGGCGAAACATACGCGAAGAGTAGATTTCGTCAGTCGAAGTGGAGACGCAGCCGATCACTTTGTCGTCGCGCAGCACGGCGAGGCTGCCGGAAGGCGAAGACGTATCCAAGGCAAGAATGAGCACGAGTCAAATTATAGGGCAATTGCGCTGCCAAACAGCCCGGAAACCGCTCGCACACAAACTTTGATTTTTTGTGAAATCGCCGGAAAAACTTGACGCCGACATTTCGCACGCCTAAACTTTCTGCATGTAGTTCGGGGGAGGGAACTTCCACTTATGGACTTTAAGCTAGGCGAAAAAGTCGTGTATCCGAACCACGGTGTAGGTCTGATCGAACAAATCAGTTTTGGTTATGTGAACGGAAGATCGGAACGCTTTTACATGTTGCGGATTCTTTCGAATGGCTTGAAAGTAATGGTGCCGCAAGCCAACATCGAAAGCGTGGGATTGCGACCCATTATCCGCTCAACCCAAGCCGGCGCAGTGATTTCCTACCTCGAAAAGGGCCGCTCCGCTTCACACCACGATTGGAAACACCGCTTCAAGGAAAATTCGGACCGGATGCGCACAGGGTCACTGATGGAAGTTGCCGCAGTTCTGAAGGGCCTCGTCGCACTGAGCCGGACCAAGCCGCTGTCATTCCGCGAAAAGAAGATGCTAGAGCGCGCGAAGTTTCTTCTGGTGAGCGAGCTGGCCACGGTGCGAAACACCTCCGAGCAGACGGTTGAAACCAACATCGTCCGAGCGCTCGCGAAGGCCAAGCTGCAGATGCCGGAAGCGACGGCACTGCCGGACTGACTCCTCAAGTTCTCTGTCCAATTGACCGGGCACGATCCGCAAGGGTCGTGCCCGTTGTTTTTGGGGGAGCGCTGCCATGCGCGCGAGCCAGCCACGGTGTTCTTTGCTCGCGCCGCGCGACGGCGGGGGAAGTTGACGCCACTCTCCGCGCCGTTTAGAATTTTATGAGGGGGAGTTTGCGGGTACTCATGGGCGCGACGATCCTACAACAAAGGCGGCACCAACAGATCCTGACGGATGTGGTGCGCACGTACATCGAGACGGGCGAGCCGGTTTCGTCGCGCAGCGTCGCGCGGCGCCACGCCGAACCTCTCAGTCCCGCGACGGTGCGCAACGTGATGGCCGACCTCGAAGACGAAGGTTATCTCTACCAGCCGCATACGTCTGCCGGACGCGTTCCGACTGCTGCGGCGTACCGGTTTTTTGTCGAGCAGGTGGCGGCGCAGGCGACGGCGAGCCCCGAGGACCGCCAGTGGATTCGCCGGGAGCTTGAAGCGGCGCAGACGCCGGAAGCCGTGATGGAGCGCGCGAGCCACGTTCTCGCGGCCGTTTCGCGCGGCCTGGGGATTTTCATTTCACCGCCGCTCGCGCGCAGCGTGGTCGAACACCTCCGGTTCTTGATCGTGCCCGACCATCGCGTGCTCGTGGTGCTGGTTACGACCGGCGGGCTCACGCGCGATAAGCTGATTCGTCCGGAACGCTCGTTCCGCCAGGAGGATCTCGACCGGGTCGCCGCCTATTTGAACCGGCACTACGTCGGCTGGACGCTTGAAGCGATGCGCGCGGATTTGCGCGCCCAGGTCGAGCGCGACCGGGAGCAGTACGGGCGCATCGCCGAATGACGCGCTTACTGCTGTGCGATCCTCGGTTCTCGGCGACAGCACCGAACGGAAAATTTACGTCGAGGGCGCGGCGCAGATGGCTGCATCCGTCGAGTTCACCGATCAAGCGCAATTGCGCGAACTGCTCGAAGCGATCGAGGAGAAGGACCGCCTGATTGCGCTCTTGAGCGGCTGCATCGAGTCGCCCGAGCCGGTGCACGTGGAACTCGGCCTCGACAGGATGACGACCGCCGGAAAGCATCTGGCCCTCGTTTCCGCGTCCTATTCATCGAACGACCAAGTGCAGGGAACGCTGGGCATTCTCGCGCCGATGCGCATGCACTACGAGCGCGTGATTACGGCCGTGGCGTTCATGGCCCAATTTTTCTCCGACAACGAAGAGGGGAACTGAATTTCATGTCCTCCGGCAGCGATCGAGATAAGGACAAATCGAAAGAACGGAAATCGCCTCACGTGATCTTTTCGGGCGAGCCACGCGCCGACGTTTCGCCGGAAGTTTCCGATCCGGCCGCCGTCGGCGGCTCGCAGAGCACTGATCAGCCGGCGGGCGCTCCCGCCGAACAGCTTCAGAAGCTCCTCGCCGAAAAGCAGGAGCTGATGGACACGCTTGTGCGCCGCCAGGCCGATTTCGAGAACTACCGCAAGCGGGTCGAGAAAGAGCGCCACCACGAGCGCCAGCGCGGCATCGAGTCTGCAATCGAGCACGTTCTTCCGGTGCTGGATGCATTCGACAACGCTCTGGCCGGACTAAACGATGCGGTATTCGCCGAATACCGCAAAGGTTTCGAACTGATCCGTCGCCAACTGTGGGAAAGTCTTGCGAAGCAGGGTCTCGTGCGCATCGACGCGATGGGGCAGGAGTTCAATCCGCACTTTCACCATGCGATCCAGCGCGTTGAAACGTCGGAACACGCCGACGGGATTGTGATCGCCGAGCTGCAACCGGGGTACATGATTCACGATCGCGTTCTGCGGCCGGCAATGGTTCGCGTCGCGGTTGCGCCGGAGGCGCACTCCGCGCACGCCTCGAAGCGCGACAATTAGCCGATCCAAGGCGCTTTCGAGTTTGTAGGCGCGGGTTTAATACTGAACGGCTCGAAAAATTGAAGGGGAACGATGGCATCGAATAGCCAGGTGGACTATTACGACGTACTTGTCGTCGGGCGCGACGCTTCCGCCGACCAGATCAAGTCGGCCTACCGCAAAGCCGCGCTGAAGTGGCATCCCGATCGCAATCCGGAGAATAAAGCCGAGGCCGAGGAGAATTTCCGGCTGGCCTCCGAGGCCTACAGCGTCCTTTCCGATCCGCAGAAGCGCGCGGCCTATGACCGCTTCGGCCACGCGGGCCTAGGCGGGCGCGGATTCGAAGCCAACGGCTTCAATTCCACGATCTTCGAGGAATTCCACGACATCCTCGGCGATCTTTTCGGCTTCGATCAGACGTTCGGCGGCGGAGGCCGGCGCGGGCGCGGCTCGCGCGGCCAGCGAGGCGCCGATTTGCGCTACGACCTTTCGCTGAGCTTCGAGGAAGCGGCCACCGGCGTCACATCCAAGATTCGAATTTCGCGCCGCGAAAATTGCGAAGCCTGCAAGGGCACCGGCGCAAAACCCGGGAGTGGAATGGCCGCGTGCCAGACGTGCGGCGGGCGCGGGCAGATGTCCTACCAGCAGGGATTTTTCGCAATCACGCGCACTTGCCCGGCGTGCCAGGGCGCGGGGCAGGTGGTTCGCGAGGCTTGCGCGACCTGCCGCGGCCAAGCGCGCATCGAGCGCGAGCGCACGCTGGAAGTTGGAGTACCGGCGGGCGTCGAATCCGGCACGCGGCTCCGCATGGTTGGCCAGGGCGAGCCCGGCATTAACGGCGGGCCGGCCGGCGACCTCTACATTTTTCTCGAAGTGAAAGAGCATCCGTTTTTCGAGCGGCGCGGCGCCGATCTTTATTGCACGATTCCCGTCAGCTTTCCGCAGGCCGCGCTGGGCGCGAAGCTCAAGATTCCCGCGCTGCAAGGCGAGGCCGAGCTGGAAATTCCCGAAGGCACGCAGTCAGGCCAGATCTTCCGCCAAAAGGGCAAAGGGCTGCCGAATCCGCACGGTGGGCGCGGCGATCTTTACGTGAATATCCGCGTCGTGGTTCCGTCGAAGCTTTCTCGCGATCAGCGCCGTACGCTCGATCAGCTCGGGCAGACGATGAAAGTCGAAAACAAGCCCGAGGATCGCGCTTCCAGCTTCTTCGACAAGGTGAAGGACATCTTTGGCTAGCGCTCCCTGCAAGTACTTGGCTGTGATCACCTGTAGTTGTGTTTATCTTTTCCGCGTAGAATTCTGCGATGCGCCGTCGCTTTTTCGTCGATCGATTCGAATCGCAATCCGCCGCTCTGTGCGGTGACGCTGCCGAGCATCTCGGCCGAGTCCTGCGCGCCGAGCCGGGCCAGCTCTATGAACTGAGCGACGGCGAGCGCGTGTGGCTCGCGAGGGTCGAGCGCGTAACACTACCGAAGCGCGGAGAAAATCGAATCGATTTTGCGCTGATCGAACCGCTGCCCGCGCACGAACCTCAGCTGCGGATCGATCTTCTGCTGTCGCTCGTGAAATTTGACCGCTTCGAGTGGTGTCTCGAGAAGGCCACGGAACTCGGCGCGAGCGAAATTTTCCCACTTTCGGCGGCGCGCACCGATAAACCGCTGATTGCCGCCGCGGCGAAGCGCCGCGACAGGTGGCAGAAGATTCTGGTCGAGTCGGCGCAACAATCGCGCCGCCTGCGACCTCCCGCGCTGCATGAAGTCGCGAAGCCCGAAAATGTGTTTGCGCAGTCCTCCGCTGGCGTGAAGATATTGCTGTCGGAACATCGCACCGCACCATCTCTCCGCACCGTTCTCGGTCGAGATCCCGATCAGAGCAAGGGTGCGCCCGCCGCCGCTCTTGCGATTGGTCCCGAAGGCGGCTGGACAGACGAAGAGATTTCTGCTGCCGTCGCCGCCGGGTTTGCGGAAGCTTCGCTTGGCGAAAACATCCTTCGCACCGAGACAGCTGTCCTCGCATCCATTGCAATCCTCAGCTTCGCTTTGTCCGATGCGTAGCGAGCGCGGAATCAAACTTTCCATTTTCTAAATTCGCTTGGCAGCCTGCTTTCCCTCGGCATGTCGGCCATGATATAAATATAAAAGCGAAGCATGCAGGACGCCTCTCAATCCGGTCTGCCAGTCTCGCCCGAAAACGCGCCCGTTCAGCCATTGCGGCGTGAATTGCGCAGTTGGACGCGCGATCTAGCCGTGGCACTGGGGCTGGCGATCGTCATCATGATTTTTCTCTACCAGCCGGTGAAGGTGGAAGGCACCAGCATGGATCCGCTCCTTCGCGACCAGGAGCGCATCTTCATCAACAAATTCGTCTATCGCTTTGAGCCAATCGAGCGCGGCGACGTCATCGTCTTCTGGTATCCTCTGGACCGTTCGAAGTCGTTCATCAAGCGCGTCGTGGGATTGCCGGGCGAGACGATCGAAATTCGCGCGGGCCACGTCTATATCAACGGCGGAGGAGTTGCCGGACCAGTACGTGCCGGCCAGCTACCTCGATGGCTCGAATTACGGAACGCGGCGGATTCCGTCGGACTGCGTATTTCGTGATGGGCGATCATCGCGACAGCTCGAACGATTCGCGAATGTTCGGCGCCGGTGCCGCGCCAGTTCATTTACGGCAAGGCCGTTTTCGCCTACTGGCCGGTGGATCATTTTGGATCGCTCACTTCCACTTCGACGGTTAACGCGGCATCGAAATGACATCCTCTGGAGGACACACTGAACGCAAGCCCTCGCAGGACGCGCGACGCTCGCGCTCGAGGACGGAAGAGTCTTTAACGGCCGCGCGGCGGGCGCTCGCACGCGCCGTGGCGGCGAAGTCGTTTTTAACACCAGCCTCACGGGTTACCAGGAAGTCTTCACCGATCCGAGCTATTCCGGGCAGATCGTGTGCCTGACGTATCCCCACATCGGCAACGTGGGCACGAATCTCGACGACGAAGAATCGCGGGAAGCCGTATATTGAGGCGCTGATCGTTCGCGAATTTTCCGCGCTCGCTTCCAACTGGCGTTCGAGCGAAACCGCGCAGCAATATCTGGAGCGGCACGGCGTTCCGGTGATCTGGGAAATTGATACGCGCGCGCTCGTGCGGCACCTCCGCGACGTAGGCGCGCTGCGCGGCATTCTTTCAACCGACGGCACACCCGCCGAGCAGTTGATTGCCGAGGCGCGCGCGCTTCCCACCATGGCGGGGCAGGAACTCGCCGGCCGCGTCACTACCGCGAAAGCTTATGATTGGACGCGTGGCTCGATTGAACTGGGCGCGCCGCTTGCTGCTGTCGCGGCCGCCGGTGCTCCAGGAAACGGTTCGGGAGGCTCGGTCTCGCGGAAGAAACTGCGGGACTCGGGTCGCGTTGCGAAAGCGACGCAGGCGGCTGCGACACCAACGCCCGCGAACCATCCTCGTTATCGCGTCGTGGCCTACGATTTCGGCATCAAGCAAAATATTCTTCGGCTTCTCGTCGATCACGATTGCGATGTGACCGTCGTGCCGGCGAAGACCTCCGCCGAAGACGTTCTCGCGCTTAAGCCTCACGGCGTGTTTCTTTCGAACGGCCCCGGAGATCCCGAGCCGGTCACCTACGCCATCGCGAATATCCGCAAGCTGCTCGGGCGCGTCCCGATCTTCGGCATCTGCCTCGGACACCAACTCTGCGGCCTTGCTCTCGGCGGCAAGACTTTCAAGCTGAAATTCGGGCACCACGGCTCGAACCATCCGGTGAAGAATCTGCTTACCGGAAAAGTCGAAATCACTGCGCAGAATCACGGCTTCTGCGTTGATCCTGATTCGCTGCCATCGGGTGACGTCGAAATCACGCACCTGAATTTGAACGACCACACGAACGAAGGCATGCGCCATCGCTCGCTCCCGCTTTTCAGCGTCCAGTATCATCCCGAGGCCTCGCCCGGCCCGCACGACGCCCGCTACCTCTTCGACGATTTCGTCGCGCTGATGAAAGAAGGCCCTGCCCCCAAGGCCGCGAGCTGACGACGAATGCCGAAACGCGCTGACATCAAGAAGATTCTGATCATCGGCTCGGGCCCGATCATCATCGGCCAGGCGTGTGAATTCGACTACTCCGGCACGCAAGCCTGCAAGGCGCTGCGCTCGGAGGGCTACGAAGTCATCCTCGTCAATTCGAATCCCGCGACGATCATGACGGATCCCGAAATCGCCGACCGTACCTACATCGAGCCGCTCGCGAAGGAGTATCTCGAAGCCATCATCGCCGCCGAACGGCCCGACGCCTTGCTGCCGACCGTCGGTGGTCAGACGGGCCTCAACCTCGCCGTCGAGCTTGCCGAAAGCGGCATCCTCGACAAATACGGCGTCAAACTCATCGGCGCGCAGCTTCGCGCCATCAAAATCGCCGAAGACCGCCTCCTGTTCAAGGACGCCTGCCGCAGAATCGGCTTGGAAGTTCCCGCGTCGGCGGTCGTCACCAACATTCCCGAAGCCATCACTCTCGCCGACGAGCTTGGCTATCCCGTGGTGATCCGACCGTCGTTTACGCTTGGCGGCACCGGCGGCTCGATCGCATACAACCACGAGGAATTCGCCGACGCCATTTCCCGCGCGCTCGACGCGAGCCCGGTCCATCAGGCGCTGATAGAGGAGTCCGTGATCGGCTGGAAGGAATTCGAGCTCGAAGTGATGCGCGATCACCGCGACAATTTCGTGGTCATCTGCTCGATCGAAAACGTCGATCCGATGGGCATTCACACGGGCGACTCGATTACCGTCGCGCCCGCGCAGACGCTAACCGACAAGGAATATCAGCGCATGCGCGACGCGGCCGCCGCGATCATCCGCGAAGTTGGCGTCGAAACGGGCGGCTCCAACATCCAGTTCGCCATCGATCCCGAAAGCGGGCGCATGACCGTGATCGAAATGAATCCGCGCGTCTCGCGCAGCTCCGCGCTCGCGAGCAAGGCCACCGGATTTCCGATCGCCAAGATCGCCGCGAAGCTCGCCGTCGGCATGACGCTCGACGAAATCCCCAACGACATCACGCGCAAGACGCCCTCGTGCTTCGAGCCGAGCATCGACTACGTCGTCGCAAAGATCCCGAAATGGCAGTTCGAAAAATTCCCCGGCAGCGATACAACGCTCACCACGCAGATGAAATCCGTCGGCGAAGTGATGGCCATCGGCCGCACGTTTCAAGAGGCGCTTTGCAAGGGCATCCGCTCGCTTGAGCCGAGCACGGCGTGGCGCGCTCCGGCGGACGTTTCCGTGGCGCTGCTGCGCGAAAAGCTCCACGTTCCGGGACCGGACCGCATCCACTGGCTCTTTGAAGCGCTCGAACGCGGCATGACGCGCGCCGAAGTCTGCTCGCTTACGAAAATCGATCCGTGGTTCATCCGCCAGATGGAAGATATGGTCGCGATCGACCGCCGCGTCGCCGCAAGTTCGCTGCGCGGATGCTCGGCCGAGCTGCTGCTCGAATCGAAACGATCCGGCGCGAGCGACGAAGAGCTTGCCAAGCTCTGGAACGTGAAATCCGCGTCCGTGCGCGCGCGTCGCCACGAACTCGGTGTTGTGCCGGTGTTCAAGCGTGTGGACACATGCGCGGCGGAGTTCGAGTCCTTCACTCCGTATCTCTATTCAACCTATGAGGACGAGGACGAATCCGGCGCAGTCGATCGGCCGAAAGTCGTGATCCTCGGCAGCGGACCGAGCCGTATCGGGCAGGGAATCGAATTCGATTATTGCTGCTGCCACGCAGCGCTCGCGCTCAAGGAAGACGGCTACGAGACCGTGATGATCAATTGCAATCCGGAAACGGTTTCGACCGACTACGACACGTCCGACAGGCTCTATTTCGAGCCGCTCACGCTCGAAGACGTTCTAGCGGTCCTCGAGCGGGAGAAGCCGCAAGGGGTGATCGTGCAATTCGGCGGGCAAACGCCTCTGAACCTCGCGCTGGAGCTGAAGCGCAACCACGCGAAAATCATCGGTACCGATCCTGAATCGATCGACCTTGCCGAAGACCGCCGCCGCTTCGGCGCGCTCCTTGCGGAGTTGAACATTCCGCAGCCGCGCGGCGGCACTGCACTCGCACCGCAGGAAGCCGTCGCGGCTGCGGCCGAAATCGGTTTGCCAGTTCTCGTTCGCCCGAGCTACGTGCTGGGCGGGCGCGCCATGGTGATTGCCTACGATTTGAAGACGGTCGAAGAGTACGTCGTTCAGGCGGTGCAGATCGGTGGCATTTCAGATCCGAAGCGCCCGATCCTGATCGACCAGTTTCTTGAAAACGCAACTGAAGTCGATGTGGACGCGCTCGCCGATGGCGACGACGTCGTGATTGCTGGGATCATGGAGCACATCGAAGAGGCCGGCATTCACTCCGGCGACTCATCCTGCGTACTGCCGTCGGTTTCGCTCAAGGCCGAGGTGCTCGCGCAGATTCGGGATTACACCGCGCGCCTCGCGCGTGCGCTTCATGTGGTCGGCCTAATGAACGTGCAATACGCGATCCAGCAGGACAAGGTGTACGTCCTCGAAGTGAACCCACGCGCCTCGCGCACGATTCCATACGTCAGCAAGGCCACGGGCGTCCCGCTCGCGAAGGTTGCAGCGCGCCTGATGACCGGGCGCAAGCTGCGCGACCTCCATCTGCCGATCGTGCACATGAACGGCGTGAAGGAGCTTGCGGTCCGCGACTTTTACGCCGTGAAATCGCCCGTGTTTCCGTTCAACAAATTCCGCGGCGTGGATACGATTCTCGGCCCGGAGATGCGCTCGACCGGTGAGGTGATGGGCATCTCTTCGACGTTCGGGCAGGCCTTCGCCAAGGCGCAGCTCGCTGCCGGACAGCGCCTGCCGCTCGAGGGAATCGTGTTTATCAGCGTCAACGACCACGACAAGCGGTTCGTCGCGAGCGTCGCGAAGGATCTCGCTGCCGCCGGGTTGAAAATCATCGCCACGCGCGGCACTGCTGCGGCGCTCACGCGCGCGGGCATTGAAATCGAAGCCGTCTTCAAGGTGAACGAAGGCCGGCCCAACGTGGTCGATCTGATCAAAAACGGAAAAGTCCACCTGGTCATTAACACGCCGCTCGGCCGCGAATCGTTCTACGACGAAAAATCGATTCGCCGCGCCGCGGTCCGTTACAACGTGCCCTGCATCACCACACTCTCCGCCGCCAGCGCCGCCGCGCGCGGCATTCGCGCGATGAAGGGCCAGGAAGTCGATGTGGCCGCGCTGCAGGACCTGCATCGCCGCAAATCCGCGGCCCTGCCTTAGCCAAAGCCAGGGAGCCTGCATCCGACCGAATCCTTTGCCACCTCGCGGGAATCCAATCTGAACTGTGTCGCCACTCAACTCCGAATCCATCCGACTTGCGCTTCCGGACCATTGTTGCCGGTGCCGGGAGCGCCGTGTATCATGACTGCCTCGATGGAGTCGCACTGTATTTCACTTCGTGAAATTCCTCACACGACCAAGCTTCTTTCCTCTTTTCTAGAGGACTTTGGCCGCGTCGCGCCCTATTTCGCGCACCCGCCCACGGCCGCGGGTGTGGACGCTGCCGCGCGCGAAGTAAAGCTCGATCCGGGCGTCCGCCGCACCGTTGTGGATATTCTGCGCGACCAGAACCGCCATTTCGGTTCGGGCGGCGAAATCGATCCGGCCACGGGCCGCAATCTCGATCGCCTGGCCGCGGGCGCTGTCGCAATCGTCACGGGCCAACAGGTAGGACTCTTTTCGGGCCCGGCCTACACCTTTTATAAAGCTCTCACTGCCGTCCGCTGCGCGGAAGAAACCACGCGCCATGGCACCGATGCCGTTCCGATCTTCTGGCTTGCGACCGAGGACCACGATCTCGCCGAGGTGAACCACTCGTCCTGGGTGACGCGCAACGGGTTGGCGCGCTATGAATTGCCCCCGCGTACGGAAGACGCCGGCCGCAGGGTCGGAGAAGTTGTTTTGGGCGATGCGATCGAGTCGATCATGGCGACAGCGGCTCAAACTCTAGACGGGCCGTTTGCCGAAGAGACCGCGCGCGCCCTCCGTGAGTCCTACACACGAAATGAAACGTACGGCTCGGCATTCGGAAAGTTGCTCGCGCGTGTTTTCGCCGGGCGCGGCATCATTTTCATCGATCCGCTCGATGCCCGGCTGCATCGCCCGGCGGCTTCCGTCTATCTTCGCGCGATCGAAGATGCGGCTTCGCTGCGCGAAGCTCTGCTCGCGCGGTCGAAGGAACTCGAATCCGCGGGCTTTCACGCGCAAGTGAAAGTGACGCACGAGACGACTCTGCTCTTTTATACCGTTCGCGGGCGCCGCGAGCCGCTGCGTAGCCGCAACGGAAAATTCACCGCGGGCGATACTGAATTTTCCCGCGAGCAGCTCGTTGCCGCCGTGAAGGCGACGCCGGAAGCGTTCAGCCCCAGCGCACTGCTGCGCCCAGTGGTGCAGGATTCGCTTTTGCCGACGGCTGCCTATATCGGTGGCCCTGCGGAGATCGCCTACCTCGCGCAGACGCAGGTCAATTATCAGAAGATTCTCGGCCGCATGCCCGCCATCCTGCCGCGCGCGAGCTTTACGGTCGTCGAGCCGCCCGTCGCCCGCTTCCTTGCCCAGTACGGCCTCGACATACGCGACGTTTTCGCCGGGCCGCAGCATCTCCGCGCGAAGATGGAACAGAAATCGCTTCCCGGTGCGCTCGCCGGCAGCTTCGACGCGGGCGAGGAATCGCTGCGCCAACTCCTCAAGGGATACGAGGAACCTCTCGGCCGCCTCGATCCGACGCTCCTCGACGCGCTCCAGGCTGCCGAGCGCAAGATACTGCACCAGTTCACTCAGTTGAAGGCCAAAGCCGCCCGCGCGGAAAATTTCCGGTCGGGCGTGCTCGAGCGCCACGAGAAGATCCTGCTCGATGCGTTGTATCCGCACGGCGGATTGCAAGAGCGAACGCTCTGCGCTTTGCCGCTGCTTGCTTCGAACGGTCCCGAGTTTCTCGACGAACTCGCGGCCCTCAGCTCAGTTGCCGGTTCGGAGGGCGCCCGCTCCTGCGCAGGCCAGCATCACGTGCTGTTCGTATAGCGCGGCTTTCTGCTTGTCCCTCGGCTCGCACCCATATGCTAAAATGCCGCTGTCTTCGAGCACCCAGGAGGTATCGCTCACGATGAAAGTTACGCCGGGAAAGCAGAAGGGCCTCAAGGCCGTGTCGAACGCGCGCGGCGTCATCGCCGCCGCGGCAATGGACCAGCGCGGCTCGCTGAAAAGCGCCATCGCAAAAGAAAAAGGCGTAGACAAGAGCGCCGTCACCGCGCAAATGCTCGAGGAGTTCAAGACCGCCGTGGTGCGCGTCCTAACGCCGCACGCAAGCGCGATCCTGCTCGATCCCGAGTACGGTCTCCCCGCCGCGCTCGCGCGCGCGAAGAACGCCGGCTTGCTGCTCGCATACGAGAACAGCGGATACGACAATACGCGCCCCGGGCGCCTTCCCGATCTCTTGGACATCTGGTCCGTTCGACGGCTCGTGGCTGCGGGTGCCGATTGCATCAAGATATTGCTCTACTACACGCCCACCGATCCGCCTCAGGTGAATGAAATCAAGCACGCATGGGTCGAGCGCATCGGTGCCGAGTGCACCGCCTCCGACGTTCCTTTTTTCCTCGAGTTGGTCGGCTATGAAGAAGGCGCGGACGAGAAGGGAATTGGCTTCGCGCGCAAGAAACCCGAGATCGTCGCGCAGAGCATGGCGGAATTTTCGAAGCCCCAGTACGGCGTGGACATCCTCAAGGTCGAAGTGCCGGTAAACATGGCGTTCGTCGCGGGCAGCAAGGCCTGCAAGGGAGACGCCGCGTACACCCGCGAACAGGCGAAGGAGCATTTCCTCCGCGCCGCGACCGCCGCGAAGAAGCCGTTCATCTATCTTTCCGCGGGCGTGAGCAACGAAGTCTTCAGCGAAACGCTCGAGCTAGCGGCTGAATCCGGAGTGAAGTTTTCGGGCGTGTTGTGCGGCCGCGCCACGTGGAAGGACGCAATTCCGGTCTACGCAAAGCAGGGTGTGAAGGCGCTCGAAGACTGGCTGTCCAATCAGGGTGTGAAGAACATCAACAACGTCAACGAGCGCCTAAAGGCCGCCAGCCCCTGGTTCAGCTTTTACGGCGCAGCTTCGCCCTCAGCGTTGTCGTGATCCAGGCATAGGCTTATTTAATCTCTGGTTGGTTACTGTTTCCCGCACTGCGCTTCGACCTGTGTCTCCATGTCGTCGCTCAGCAAGGCGCCTCGCCGCGACCGCGCCGAGCACACCTGGTTCGGCGTCAATCCCAGAGCGCCGCGCAGGTCCGCACCCTCAAGACTCGTGCCGCTGAGGTTTGCCCCGTTCAGCACCGTTCCCGACAATTGAGCGCCGCCAAGATTTGCGCCGCTCAGGTCCGCGTCGATGAAGATTGCATCTTGAAGCTGCGCGCCGCCCAGATCCGCGCCGGGCAGCCGCGCCGACCAGAAGTACGCTCCCTGCAAGTCGGCGTGGTCCATGTGCGCGCCGCCCAGGAACGCATCGCGAAGGTCCGCCTTCTCGAAATGCGCGCGCGTCAGCGTGGCGCCGTCGAGCCGAGCGGTATAAAAGCTCGCGCCGTCAAGCCGCGCGTCCACGAGGATCGCATTCGCGAGCGAGCAGTACGATAAATTCGCCCCGCGCAAATCCGCCCGCCGCAAGTCGGCCCCTTCGAGGTTCGACCGGTCGAGGTTGGCGTGGCTCATGTGAGCCTGGTCCATCACGGCGAAGCGCATGTTGCTTTCGCCGAGATCCGCGCCGCGCATGTCCGCTCCTGAAAGAAACGCACCTTGAAAATCCGAGCGCCACAGATGGGCGTTCGCGAGGAATACGGCGTACGCCTGCGCGTAGCGGAAGTGAGCGTTGTTCAAGCGCGCACCGTCAACGGAGCTAACCTGATCGTCTTCCACATTCCAGGTCGCCGGCCTGCGGGATATGGCGGCGTCAGTCAGATCGGCGTACGGATCGAACCCCAGCGACCAGAAGAAATCGGGCGCCCATCTTCGTATGTTTGCAGTCCCATATTGCGGCGCGCGAGCGCGGTCGTGCGGGACGCCTGCAATCGTGCCGGCCGAGAGCAAAATCAAAATCACGCCGAATACGACCGCGACCGATACCGCGCTGA
This sequence comes from uncultured Acidobacteriota bacterium, assembly GCA_963715685.1. GTDB lineage: Bacteria > Acidobacteriota > Terriglobia > Acidiferrales > UBA7541 > Palsa-295. The sequence continues at coordinate 2,075,865 of OY970264.1, forward strand.
TCGCCTTCACTTTGCCGGTCAGCCGGTGCGACCATTTCCGTTCGAACGCCCAACGCTCTTGTGGCCGCCCGGTTTTCGTCGTAGCGTGAATCGCGATTCCGGTCGCAACCACCAGCAGCAGCGCCTGTAGAATCGTGCCGTGGATTTCCTGGCGCGTCAGGTAGCGTGCCCAGAAAAGGAGCAGCGTCGCGGGCACTGTCCAATACGCCAGTAACAGCGATAGGATTCGCTCGACCAGCAGCGTCGAGGCGGGATCGGGATTCATCCAGCGGAAATGCGTGCGAAGCAGCCCGACGATGATCCCGGGTTGGTCTTCGCCCAGCGTGTGCCCGTCCGGGAAAATAGCCGGAAGCTCCTGCACCGCGTCCCACAGCCTCTGCAAATGAAAATGAAACAGCAGATAGAGGATGAACACGACCACGGGAGCGATCAGATACGACTCCGCTGTCGGCAATGCGGCCGCTGCTGTGTGCGAATGCAAGAACGGAATAATCGCCGAGTCCGTAAGGAGCTGAGCGTCCCGCGTTTTCCAGATGATGAGCCACGAGGCTAGGCTCGCCGCCGACATTGCGCCGAAATAGCGGAAAGCATTCTGCGCGGCGTGCGTGAATGCCGTCTGCGCTTCGAACTCCATGAGCTGCGGCGCAAGCTGCGCGTCGCGGAGATTCGCTCCCGCAAGCTGGCGCGGCACGAGCCCCATCGCGGTTTCAAGCGACGCGCCCTCGAGGTTCGCGCCTTCCAAATTCGCGCCCACCAGGCACGACTCTTCCAGATCGGCGCGCACCAGGCACGCATCGCGTAAATCCGCGAGCAGCAGATCGGCCGCGCGCAGGTTCGCGTCGTGCAGATCGGCAAGTCGCAGATTCACGCTGATCAGTTCGGTGGCCTCGAGTTCGGCGCCCGAAAGGTCGGCGCGCTTGCCCGATATTCCGTGCGACTCGACCCACTCGCGATGACTCGCCAGCTTGTCGTCGAACGCCCAATCGCGATACGGCTTGTGCGGCGCTTCCTCAGGGATAGGCGCATCAGCGGTGGGTGCATCCGATTGCGACGCTGCCGTCGCGTCTGTGGCGATCTGCGAATCTTGAATGCCTCGATCTTCCGGCTCGACGTACGATGAATGTGCGGGCGCCGCATCGCGTTGCTGAGCGCTCGACTCCTCTGTGTACAGTGATTCCTCCGCCGCGTGTTCGTGGTGCACAGGCATTTCCCAAGCCGGTTCCTCCGACGAATCGGAGGCACTCGTATCGGCGGAAGCGCTCGCTGTCTCATTCGCTACGTCGCTCGATGCAGCCGGTAGGTCGTTGTCCGCTTGGTGATCCGCAATTGTCGCGTCGCTTGCAGATATGGCGATAGTCTCTTGGGCTGGCACCGTCACCGGCACATCGGCCTCAATCTTGGGTGTCTGATCGGCGTCGCTCGCAACAGGCTCGGGAACGACGCTCTCAGGAGGAAAAAGCTCCTCGAAAACATCCGCTGCTGGCGGAAGCGCATCGGCGGGAATTGGCGTCTCGGCGATCGGCTTCAGCGCGGACTCCACGTCAGCTTGAGCGACGCCCTCGCTTGCGTCCACGCCATCCTTCACCTCGGCCGCGTCCCGCGCGCTCGCGCTCTCCTCGATTGCAGTGGGCTTGTCCTCGATCGTTGCAGCTGGCTCCTCGGCACCGAACAGCCGCCAAAATATATTTCGCCGCTTCGGTGCGGTCTGTTCATCCGCGGTCCGTTCCGGCGCTGGTTTCGGCGCTGCCGCCACATCCAGCTGAATTTCCTGCGCTTCCTCGGTCTTGGCGGCAGGCTCTTCCGGAAACAGCTCCGCCAGCGTGTTAGCGGCGGAAGGCAATCCGCCCGCGTCGATCATTCCGTCGGGCGGTTCTGTCCGCACGGCCGCGTCGAGCGCTTCGGCCGGAGCCGGGCGCTCCTCTACGTCCTCGCCCGTAAACAGACGATTGAACAAAGATGGCACTGTATGTTCCCTTTTCCCCCTGCCAGTCGCGAAAATCTCTGAAGTATCCAGTCTACCCTCTGCCAGCTTAGCGCGACGGCCCGCCGCCGGCCGCCTGTCCAAGAGTGCAATAGCTGTACAGCTGGCCTCATGATCTGCCCGTGTACCTGTTTCGGGCTCCGATCGGACGGTCCCGGCGCTTCGCATCCGAGATCTCTCTTTTGCCCACGGGTTCGCGCCTCGATGAGTTAGAATCCGCGCCGAATCTTTCCGAAGCGACCCTATGGCATCCTCCCAAACCACGAATTCGCAGTCGCACGAATCTCTCTGGAAGCTCGGCGGCCTGACTCCGTGGCAGCTCGCGAAAAATGTCGTTCGCGAGACCAACCGGGACAATCTTTTCGACGCCGCCTCGGGTCTGGCGTTCAATTCCTTGCTCGCGCTTTTTCCGCTGCTGCTGTTCCTGCTGGCGTTGTTTGGCCTTTCCGCCGCGCACGCCGCGCAACTCGAAGAGAGCCTGCTTTCCTTCTTCGCGGATTTTCTGCCGCCGGACGCCTTCCAGCTCTTGAACAGGATCACCGTCGAACTCGCCGCGAACACCGGCAGCGGAAAGCTGGCATTCGGAATCGTGGCGGGCCTGTGGTTCGGCTCGGGCGGGATGAGTTCGCTGATCTCGACCCTAAACATAGCCTATCGCGTCCGCGAGTCGCGCTCGTGGCTGGCGGTTCGCGCGCTCGCCGTGGTGCTGACGCTTGCGATCACCATTCTTCTTCTCTCGTCGCTGTTCATTTTTCTGCTCGGCGGGCGATTCGTTGATTGGGTGGGAACGGAAGTGAATCTGAGCTCCGCTGCCATGACGCTGTGGAAGGGGCTTCAATGGCCGGCCGCGATTCTGTTCGTGGGAGCTTCTTTCGCGTTGATCTACTACCTAGGGCCAAATCTCGAAACTCGCCGGTGGCGCTGGTTTACGCCCGGGTCGGTCTTCGGTGTTTTTCTCTGGCTGATTGTTTCGGTGGGCTTTCGCGCCTACCTGCATTTTTTCAACACGTACAGCGCCACCTATGGATCGCTTGGCGCGGTCATGATTCTCGTGGTCTGGCTTTACGTGACGGGCCTGGCGTTCCTGATTGGTGGCGCAATCGACGCTGAAATCATCCGCGCCGCTATCGAGCGGCGTGAACCGCGGTAGCTTTCGTTCCGTCTTGCGTGAACTGGAATCGCAGAATCCATTCGCTCGAAGTATTGTCGCCACCGGCGCTCGCAGGAGTGAACTTCCAGCCTCGCGCCGCGCCCAGCGCCAGATTCGCAAAGTACTTGCTCGGTCCCGGCGAGTCCACGCTCGCGTCCGTCACACTGCCGGATGAGTCGACTTGAACCTTCACGCTGACTCTCACCGTTCCCTGAATCGTTTCGCGCGCTTTGTCAGGCACATCGGGCATGACCTGATGGACGACCTCGCCTCCGGTAACCCTTGCCATCGGTTTTGGGGCCGCCGGTTTAGACGGAGCCGCTGCAGGGGCGGCCTCGGCAGCGCTGACTGGGCTCATCTCTGCTGTCTCTTCTACTGATGGTGGCGGATGCGGCGTCGGCTGCGCGGGCTTCGGGCTAGCTTCCACCGGCGCCGGCTCAGACGCAACCGGCGCGCCGGGCTGCGCGTGCGAACCTTGGTTCAGAAGCTTCGGCGCCAGCCATATCGCAAGCAGGATCGCCACGACGACTGCCGCCGCAAGCAAGTAACGCCGCTTCTCCGGCATGCGCTGGGGTTTCGCGCGCGGCGGCTTCACGGTCGATGGCATCTTTGGCGCCTGCGACTCCGGCTGCAATCGCGCGCGAATGTCCGCTATCTTCCAACGCGCCTGCGGATCCTGTCGCAGGCAGTGCCGCACGATATCGCCGAACGGCGCGGGTATGTTCGCCGACAGCTTCGGCTCGTCCTGCCCCTTCCATTCCCAGCTCGGAAGCTGTTGTGTGACGCACTCCACGAGCGTCACGCCGAGCGACCAAACGTCCCCGGCCGGAGACTTGCCTCGCGTGGCCGCTTCCGGCGCGTCGTAAACGCACGGCTTGTTCCGCCCGCCTTTCAACGCGCCGACGGCGCTAATACCGTCGCTCGAAATCTTTAGCTGATCGCCGACGGCCATGATGTTCGCGGGTTTCAAATGCCCGTGGACGAAACCCTTGCCGTGCAGAAACGCCAGCGCATCCAGGACAGGCCCGAGCATGTCGCTTGCCTCGGTCGGCGTCAGCGCCCGGCTCGGAATGATCTGCGAGAGGTCCTCATCCGCCCGCTCCATCACGGCATAGAGCAGCGACGTGTGATCCAGCCGGCAGCGCCCCGATTGAAAAATGCGGATCAGATGAGGATGAGCGAGATTTGCGGCGATCTCCCACTGCGAGAGCTGGAACTCCGCATTTGCCGGTTCCGCAACGATGAGCTTGATCGCCGCCTCGTGCGGTTCCGGGTGCCCGTGCTCTGTCAGGAACACGCCGCTGTGGTCGGCGCCGCCCAGGTAGGCGCGCAGGACATGCCCATCGACAATCTGGCCTTCCCAGTTTTTGCAGGCCTCCATCATTTTCCTCTTCCGCCTAGGCTGGGGTCGTCCTACGCTGAAAACGAGGTCGCGCGCGGCAACACTCCCGCCGCCGAATCCGCTCGCGACATAATGAATTCTTTCTCGCGGAAAAGCAAAATTCCACTTGCCCAAAAGCACACGTCTGCCAGGCCAGGTTCGTCTCTTGTCCGTTCAGCCATGGGGCCAGGAAGCCCACGGATGCCGGTAGTGTGCGACGAACAATCCGCTGCGCGGGGCCAGTTTCCGCAGTATGCTTGTCTCATCCAACGAGAACATGCCCGGCGAAGCGGATCGCCGCGCCGAGGCTCGCGTGATCTACCGGGGAGGACGATAGCGTGGACGGCAAACCAGCGGCTGCACCGAAAGCAGGAACTCGAATCGAGTCCGACAGCATGGGCAAGATCGAGGTGCCGAACGATCGCTATTACGGCGCGCAGACCGCCCGCTCGCTGATCCATTTCAACATCGGCCGGGACGTGATGCCGCCCGAGCTGATCCGCGCATTCGGGATCCTGAAAAAGGCCGCCGCGCTCGTGAATCAGGACCTCGGAAAGCTTCCCGCCGAAAAAGCCAAGCTGATCGTGCAAGCCGCCGACGAAGTGATCGCCGGAAAACTCGACGAGCACTTTCCGCTCCGCATCTGGCAGACCGGCAGCGGCACGCAGACCAATATGAACGCGAATGAAGTGATCTCGAATCGCGCCATCGAAATTGCGGGCGGCGCGATGGGCAGCAAGAAGCCCATCCATCCCAATGACGACGTCAACATGTCGCAGTCGTCGAACGACACGTTTCCGACGGCCATGCACATCGCGGCAGCCTCGCGAGTCGCGGAAGCGCTGATTCCTTCCGTCGAGCGACTGCGTGCGGCGCTTGACGCCAAGGCGCGCCAGTTTGCAGGCGTGGTGAAGATCGGCCGCACGCACCTGATGGACGCAACGCCTCTCACAGTCGGCCAGGAAATGTCTGGCTGGGCAAGCCTGCTCGAGCGAGACATCGCGCGGCTTAAGGAAGTCTTGTCCGGCCTCTACGATCTCGCGATCGGAGGCACCGCGGTGGGCACCGGCCTCAACGCGCATCCCGAATTTGCTGAACGCGCTTCGAAGAAAATCTCCGAGCTGACCGGGCTTCCGTTCAAGTCGCATCCGAATAAGTTCGCAGCACTCTCCGCGCACGACGAACTCGTCTTCGCCAGCGGCGCGCTCAAGACTCTAGCCGCCTCGCTGATGAAAATTGCGAACGACATTCGCTGGCTGGCTTCCGGCCCGCGCGCCGGCCTCGCCGAGCTGACGCTACCTGCAAACGAGCCGGGATCGTCGATCATGCCCGGCAAGGTGAATCCGACGCAGTCCGAAGCGATGACCATGGTCGCCGTTCAGGTCCTTGGCAACGACGCGGCCATCGGTTTCGCGGGCTCGCAGGGAAATTTCGAACTCAACGTCTTCAAGCCAGTGATCATCCACAATTTCCTGCATTCGGTGCGCCTGCTTACCGACGCATGCCGGTCGTTTACCGACCATTGCGTAATGGGAATGGAAGTGAACTACGAGCGCATCGAGCAGTACGTGAAAAATACCCTTATGCTGGTCACGGCGCTGAGCCCAATCATCGGCTACGACAAATGCGCGCAAGCCGCGCACAAAGCTCACCACGAACACTTGAGCCTTCGCGACGCGATCCTCAAGCTTGGCTTCATGACGGGCGAAGAATTCGACAAAATCGTCCGGCCGGAAGACATGACGCATCCTTGAAATCGTTTCAGACTGAAACATTCCCAGTTTCATTTCGGTCCAAGTTGTCGCCACCGCGGCACAGTTTTTCGTTTCTCCGCAAAAACTTTCTCACTCCTGGAACATAAAACTTTCCCAATGAACTTTTCTTTTGACTCCGTTTCCGCCATTGGCTAATTTCGTAGCCCCCTTGGGAGTTTCTTGCAGTTTCCCCCTTCCGCTGGAGTTGCCATGCGGATTCTTGTCGCTGAACGCTATCCCGCGCTCGGCATTTTTCTTGAACGAGAGTTCGGCGCCGATAAGTGCGCCGCCGATCTTGCAGTCGACGCGGAAGCGGCGAAGCGCCTGGCGGAAGAGCGGGATTACGACGCCGCGATTCTTGACCTCAGTATTTTGCCGCACGACGGTCTGGAAGTTTTGCGCCAAGTTCGCGCGCTCCGCGCACACCTGCCCATTCTGATCCTCACCGCCGGGACGAAGTCCGACGATCGCGCAAAGCTGCTCGACTTGGGCGCCGACGACCTCCTTCTTCGGCCATTCGCCTTTTCCGAGCTTGCGGCGCGCGTGCGGGCGCTGCTTCGCCGCAACGGCCGTCCGAACGATGCCGTGCTGCGCGTCGACGACCTCGAATTGAACCGCGTGGAGCGTCGGGTCATGCGCGCCGGGCGGACGATCAATCTGACTCCCAAGGAATTCAGTGTACTCGAGTGTCTGATGCGCAGCCCGGGCGCGGGCGTCACGCGGAGTCAGATCACCCAGCACGTCTGGAATTCGCCTTTCGACACGATGACCAACGTCGTGGACGTTTACATCAACTATCTCCGCAAGAAAGTGGACGCCTCGTACGAACGGAAACTGATTCATACCGTTCGCGGCGTCGGCTATCGGGTGCAGGCTCCGCAGCCGTTCACCAAGATCGCGTCATGACGCGGACGAGGATTTGTCGATCCAATCGATTCGTGAGTGAAAGGAGGCTGTCAGCTACATGGGACTCGTGACTTCAGAGCGTGGTGCCCTGAATGACTGGACAAGCCCATCGGCGGTCGAGGTGCAATCCGCCGCAGTCCATGCTTTGGAAAGCGCATGCGTCCAGGAAGCGCCGGAATGTGAATTGCAGGTATGGGACTCGCAGCCCTCGATGTCGCGTCCCACGGACTGCAGCGAGATCGACGAACAGCAGCGCCAGCAGCTTTTGCTCGACCACCTCCCGCAGGTTCGTCACGTCGCGAGGCGCATCCACTTTCGCCTTCCTCCTCAAGTCCTGCTGGAAGACTTGGTCCACGCTGGAGTTCTCGGGCTGATCGACGCTGTGCGCAAATACGATCCGAGCAAAAACGTTCAGCTGAAGTACTACGCGGAATTTCGCATTCGAGGAGCGATTCTCGACAGCCTGCGTCTCGCGGACTGGAGTCCGCGCGCGCTGCGGCGCCGGGCGCGGCGTCTCGACCAGGCGATCTCGCGGTCACGGAGTCAGCTTGGGCGCGATCCGAGCGAGCTCGAAATTGCCGCCGAAATGCAAATCAGTCTTGAGAGTCTTCAGCGGCTCGTAGGAGACATCCGCGGCCTCAATGTCGGGAGCCTTCAGCACGAAACGGAAGATACGAACCAGGAAAAAAAGATTCAAGATCGCGTGAGCTCGATAGAAGAGGACCCCTATCGCCAGACGCTCCGATCGGAAATGATGCGGCTGCTCGAGCAGGGGATTGAGGAATTACCCGGCCGCGAACGCGAAGTGCTCGCCCTCTATCACTTCCAGGAACTTACCATGAAGCAGGTGGGCGCGCTGCTCGGCATCGGCGAATCTCGCGTCTCGCAAATTCACACCGCTGCGATGGCTCGACTGCGCTCACGCGTGCCCGAGTTGCTCGCCAGAAATTCGCGGAGTTCGAAGCCCGGCCCTCAGCGTGCGGTCGCTTCGCTGCGCCGGAAGCCCGCCGCGCGCGCGTCCTGATCTACATGTGGTCGGTGTTTTCGCACCTCGTCAATCATCGCACTTCATTTCGCGCGAGAAGGCGAGCGCAGACCCAGTGCCGCCGCGCCCCTCTTGGAATCTGTTGAAGGAAGAGTCCGCCGACATGCGCGAGATGATAATGCGTCATTTTCTGCTCTTGATTTCCACGTTCGATTTCTTGATCCTAAAAACCCCACAGTCCATCACGCGCGAACGCTGAAACCGCGTGCAATTCAGGTCGCGGATTTGCGCCTCCCATGCGCAGCGGCAGCGCCTCCACGCTGCACTTGACGGAAAAGTGACGTGCCGCTATCGTGGCTGCGTTTTCGTGTGGGCCTGTCTTCCGGAGAATCGAGGCACATATGTTCGGCATCACCATGTGGACTCTGGTCTTGGCGGTTCTAGTGGTCCTGTTCGTTTTCGGCTTCCTGCATTCCATTAGGCGCATCGGCCCGACCGAAGTCGGCCTGGTCACGAAGCGCTTCTCCTGGAAGAAACTCGCGAAAGACAATCCCATCGGATTCGAGGGCGAAGCCGGCTATCAAGCGGAACTGTTGATGCCTGGCCTGCGCTGGAAGCCCTGGCTGATGTATTCCGTCGATAAATATCCCTGGGTACAGGTTCCCGCGGGGCAAATCGGAGTCGTGATCGCGCAGGTGGGCGCGCCTCTGCCCATTGGAGCGAAATCCGCCGTTTATAAATCCGTGTTCGCGAACTTTTCCGATCTGAAAAGCTTCGTTCAGAACGGCGGCCAAAAGGGCGTGCAGCGCCCTGTGCTGCCGCCGGGTACTCTCGTGCCGATTCATCCCGTGGGCTTCCTGGTCGTGACGCGGAACAAAGTCTACGGGCTCCCCGTTTCGTCCGAGATTCGCGAAAAGGCGAATCGCAACCAGGATCTCTCCCCCGAAGCTCTTGGCTTAAGTGCCGCGCAGCTCGATCTGGTGCGCATCGATCCTCAGCCACAGGGCAAGGCCGGCACAATCGATGTGATCGGGATCGTCACGACGTACGAGGGCGACCCGCTTCCTTCGGGCGACATCGCCAGCCGCCTCGGCGGCTTTGCTGACATGGGCCAGATGGAAAAGGGCGGCTCGACGGACCAGGAAATTATCGAAACGCTCCTCGGCAGCAAGAACCAGCTCCACAACAACTATCAGGACTTCCAGACCTTCCTCGACCGTGGCGGAAAGATCGGCTTGCAGCACGATCCGCTGCTTTATGGCGCGTACGCGCTGAATCCCTATCTGGTCAGCGTCGAGCTCGTGCCGATGATGGTCGTGCAGCAGGGCCAGGTTGCAGTGATTAAGGCATACGTCGGATTGGTCACGCAGGATATGTCCGGCGAAAACTTCCGATATGGTTCGCTGGTTCGTCCCGGCCACCGCGGAGTCTGGCAGGAGCCTCTGCGGACGGGGAAGTATCCGCTCAATCCGCGCTGCTACGAAGCGGAGATCGTCCCGACGGCGATCTTGAACCTTAACTGGGCCGACGCCTCGTCCGAAGCGCACAATCTGGACGCGCAATTAAAACAGATCGTGGCCAAGAGCAATGAGGGCTTCGTTTTCAGGATCGACCTCCAGGTGCAGATTCACGTGCCGGACACCAACGCCCCGCGCGTGATTTCGATGGTGGGCACGATGAAAAACCTCGTCAACGAAGTCCTGCAAGCCGCGGTCGGGAATCACTTCCGCGACAATTTGCAGAGCATGCCCGCGATCAAGTTCATCGAGACCCGCCAGCAGGTGCAGGAGCAGGCTTTTACCCACATTCGCGAGCAGCTCGCTCAATATCAGGTCGAGACCAAGGGCGTCTACATACAAGATGTGATCTTGCCCGAGGACCTCGTCACCGTCCTCACGCACCGCGAAATCGCCAACCAGGAAATCGAAACGTTCAAGAAGCAGCGCGCCGCGCAAGACGAGCGCATCGAGATGGAGCAGGCCAAAGGAACCGCGGACATGCAGGCTGACTTGGCGCGCTCCAAGGTGGGCGTGTCGATCAAGCGAAACGACGCCGACGCGCGCATTGCCGAGGCGGGCGGCGAAGCCGAATTCATCCGCCAGACCGGAACGGCGAAAGGCGCGGAAGTCGAAGCCATCGGCTTGGCTCGTGCAAAGGGATTCCAGGCGCAGGTGGAAGCGCTCGGGCCGAACGCCACCGCGCTTGTCAATGTGATTGCCGAACTCGCCGAGGGCAAGGCGAAATTCGTCCCCGATATCCTCGTCACAGGCGGCAGCAATGGAGGTGGCGCGCTCGAAGGCCTTGCAGCCACGGCCATGCGATTTCTGGCAGCGGACGGACCGGGTCGCGCGGCGCTCAAGACCAAAGCGGATCAGCCCGCGCCTTCTTCACCTTCAAGTGCGACGCCTCCCGCGCCTCCGGCCTCGCCACAGCCGGGTCCCGGGCCCGCCGGCGCCCACAAGGTTTAACCGCATTCGCAGACTTACCCGCGGGCCGTCCGGCGCGTGATTCTTTGGCGACATCGCCGCACAAGGACGTCTCCGCGAACTATCACAGCGATACCATCAAGACGCTCTGGCTTGCCTTGCCCAGCCCGGCATGCCTGAGATGCTTAGCCGCGCGCTGATTTTCAGGCCCAAGCAGATGCCGCGCGGATTCCGGCCCCGCGATTCCATCGGCCGGACGAGCGGCAAATCAAAACACGAGGAGAATCTGATGAGACATTGGTTTCTGAGTGCGTTCGCGATCGTCGTACTCGTTCTCGCACTGACGTTTCCCCTGTCGGCTCCCGCTGCGCCGCCGGCCCCGAAACCGCAACCCGGCACACCGGCCGCCGCCCCTGAGCCGCATCCAGAAATTCGCGATGCCATTGCGTCGCTTCGCCATGCCCGCGAACATCTGGACCACGCAGCTCACGATTTTGGCGGACACCGCGTGGAGGCGATCGGCGCCATCGACAACGCCATCAAACAGCTTCAGATCTGCCTGCAATACGACAGGTAGCTGGCGATCGATCTCGGCCCGGCTTGCGGCGCTCGACCCTCACAGCGGGCGCTGCAAGCCGGGTGAGTCTCTTGCTGCCCGCACGCCTTCCGCACCAACGGCAGATCTCAAGCTGATTTCAATTTTTCAAATGAACACTTCGAGTCGGGCCGCGGTCTATCGAGCGATGGTTGAGCTAGCCGGGGAACCGGGGTGTGCCGAGCGAATCTCGCGCACGATTTTTTGCGCGAGCCCCTGGCTTGTCGAGCAGGAAGAATCATTGATGCGGCACTGCGCGATCGTGAGCTTGCAGCCGCACGTGCACGATTCGGAGTTGAGCCGTTTCAGCGCAGCGCGCTTCTGCTCGGCGCTGAGGCCTTTGAAATCGACGCCGGGAAGCTCGGTTGCGTTCGCCGCGTTCTTCAGGAATATCTGGCCCGCGTCCTCGAACGTTTCGACCTTGGCGTCCACGTGCATCCCGAGCAGCGAGCGTATCTCGTTCTCGTACACTTCGATCGGATACAGTCCCACATGTTTCTGCACTACGCGCCCGTCCGGATTCACCACGAAGGAAGTCGGCAGCGCCGGAACGCCGCCGTACTCGGCCGATAGCGCGTTGCTGCCCATCACCACCGGATAGTTGATTCCCATCTGCGCTGCGAATGCCCTCACCTCTTCCGGGGGAGCGTCGTCGTCTTGCGAAATGCCGATGATTTGGAGACGGTCCTTGTACCGGTTCGCCAGCTCGATCATTTCGGGTATCTCGTCGCGGCACGGCGGGCACCACGTAGCCCAGAAATTCACCAGGACCACCTTTCCGCGCCAGCTCGCCGTCGAGATCACGTTGCCGTCGAGATCGTTTACCAAAAACGGCGGCATCGGCGATGGATTGCTCGCGAACCGCAGCACCAACGCCGGGTCGTCGTCCGAGCCGCTGTCCTGCCGGGCATGAGCGGCCGGCGAATTCGACGCGGACAGGACTCGACCAGCCGCGGCTGGGTGGCGAGCATATGTCGTCGAGATCTGCGCCGTAAGGACGGCGATCGCTGCCAAAGCCAGCAGTCCAACGATCAGTAGCTTTTGCATGTAATTGGTCTGACCGCTCCTATTATGCGGCAGAGCCTCCCGCCGCACAATAATCGGCCACGAAGCGCGCTCACTCCAAGTAAGCGGACGACGCGGCGAGCCTTTGGGCTCGCGACCCAGTTCCAATCCGGGACGCCCTTTCCCGACTTGATGCGCGCCCGCAGTGCCTGCGCCGCAACACGATCGTAAGCCATGGAATTTCAATGCCCGCGCGAACAATCTGACCTGGAAGAATGGGCACGCGACTTGCATATGCCAGTGCATGGTCGCGTTCCTACACGATCTGCACTGTCCGGTGAATGGGGAGGAAGGGGCCTATTCACAGGCTGGTATAGATCGTTCCCACCTGCCTCTGAGAGGGAAGCTAGGATGGATGACCCCATGGTTCGGTCACGCCTAGGCCGAATCAACGGAGCGCGATCTTGAGGGGAGACTGATCCCAAGCAGCCTCCCCTCTTACATTTACAAGAATTCTCCGCAGGACCTCCTTTTCGCCAAAAGCCGACTGTTGACAGTCGCTGTTGACAATGATAGTCTTCCGCAATGGAAGCGAAAACGATCTTTCTGGCGCGGGTTAGCAACGGGGCGGGGAAGTTTCCATTCGTGCCGGTGAAGATCAAGCGTGATAAGCCCGTCGCGCCCCAGAATGCCACTTCCTACTACGCTAGGTACAGCGGCATCAAAAAGGACGGCACGCGGGGGCGCATTGTAATGCCGTTGGGAGACAACATCGAGACGGCCTACACCACGTTCCTGAACCTCGACACCGCACAGAGGCAAATCCGCGCCGGCCAGAAACCGACATTCACAGGCATTGCAACGATGGTCCCTGCTGGCGAAACGCTACTCACCGAAGCTATCGAGCAATACCTAGAAGACTCCAAATCCGTGGGCAATGATGAAGACACACTCGGATCGAAGAAGCGCGTTCTAACGAGTTTTCAGGAGATCGCTGCGCAACGCGGCGTCGTCACCATCGAAGCTTTGAAGGAGCGCAAAACCGGACGGAAGATTCTGCTGGATTACCTGCGATGGATGCAGGAGAACTTACAAACGTATAGCGTTGACGGCATGCGGCCCGAGAACACCCGCTACACGAGGATGCGACGGCTAGGCGGCTTCCTGAAACAGCACGGGATCAAAATTAAGAAAGATCACCATGCGGGACCGGACGACCCCGGCCTATTAGCACATGACGAATTTCCGAAATACAGGGGCCGCAAGGCAACGAAGTACAGCAAGATCACAATTCTGACTTTGTTGAAAAAAGCATCTGAGGACGAATCCGATCTGATTCAGTTCTTCCTCTTTACTGGATTCCGTGATGAAGAAGCGGCTCACGTGGAATGGACGGATTTGAACTTCGCCGACCGGTCTATCAACGTCCATGCAAAACCGAGAACGGCGCTACGGCCTTGGACGTGGAAGCCAAAGGATGACGAATCCCGCGAAGTGGATGTCCCACTCTCCAAGGAATTCGTGAATCGAATGAAAGCTCGCAAGAAGCGAATGGCCGAACAGAAGTGTGCGTTGATCTTCCCTTCGAGCGTCTGCAAACCGGACAATCATTTGCTGCGTCGCGTCCGTGCGGTCGCCAGACGAGCCGGTATCACACAAACGATCACGCTGCACAAGTTCCGCCGCACATTCGGAAGCTACATCGCCAAGGCTTACGGAATCGAAACGGCGCGTCAATGCCTAGGCCATAGCGACATCGCCACGACGCAAGGCTATCTAGCGGCTGATAGCGACGACGCTCAAGAAGTCCGCGAAACCATCGGTGATGTGCAGGCGGAATACATGCAAAAGGAGTCCGTAGAAGCCACAAGCAAATAAGCGGGACGCGCCGGTGTAGCAAGCACCGAACGCGCCCCTAACCATCAAGGAGGTCTAGCTCCTATGACAGCTAACCGAATTCTATCCTTCAGTGAATTTCATTGGAACCCCTGCGGTCTTCTGGTTCTCGCCTCGATACTTTCCACTGCATTGCTCTTCTACTGGTTAGAGCACAGGAACCGGTAGCAGGGACCGAACCATCAAATTCTAAAGGGAACTACAAGAAGGAGGACCAATGACGAAGAAAATCTGCTTTCAGGTCAGATTGGAGCCCGCTCAACTAGCGGCTCTCAGAAAACTCGCCAGACGCAGAGGAACTTCCGTCTTTGCGCTCGGGAGGGAGGCCGCAGATCTGGTAATTCGCAAATTCCGGCGCCGCAGGAAGTAGTACCGGGGCTAACGGGCCATTGGTTTCCGGGCTCATCGCTAACAAGCTAGGAGGAACGATGTCAGATTTGCGAACACGAATCCAAGCGAACCACATCCGCGCTAGACTGCTTTCCCGAAATGGAAGCAAGTATTTTCGCGATGCGCTGGCGAGCCTCACAGATGCAGAGTTGGTGGCACAGCAACAAGAACATCACGAAGCCAGTGTGCAGTTCGCTGCATCAATGGCAGAACGGGTGGAGCGGTTGAAATCGGAAGGTGCGTCATTTGACCGAATCGCCCGTCGTGCGTTGGACGAACAGGAGCGGCAATGATTGACTGGACGCAGATAACCCTAGAGCCCGGACGTGCTATGTTTCTCGCTTCAGATCACACCCTCCATAGCGTGCCTATCGAAGTTCTGGCGGAAGCTCACAAAATAGATGATTCATTGGTGGTGCTAGCCACAAATCCCGAACAGTGGAATGCTCTGGTACGGATACAAGGTTTGCAGGATTCGTGGGGTCTTAGAAACATTTTCACTCCTTCCGACGCCGAACTGCTGTCGGCAATGGCGGTAAAATATGAAGAGTGACGAACAGTTGGCACGAATCGAAGTTGTGCATCCGTTGCGAGTGGCGAGAGCCTACAGTCTGCTGAACTGCGCCCGTGAAGAGGCGGCGCTTTGGGCAAGGCAGAAGGAACAACGGGAAAATAAGGAGCGGATCGTGTGGGAGTTTTGGCGGGCTGGTTTCGAGCGGAACTATCACAGTGAGCCGGGGATTGTCGAGCTTGGAGAGATCGACTAACGAAATGGATACGCTCGAAGATCTGGTGTTCGCTAGACAGGCCGGCATTCTTGTAGATGCCGCGGATTTCGCGCGTATCCTCACGTATGAAAACAAGCATCGGGACATCGCGGCCTGTCACGAATGCCACGTTTCTTCGGGCGAGCAACACAAAACCGAATGTGGCCGGTCCTCGATCCTCACACTTCCGAATTGGTTTGAAGAATTGGCTCATCGGGCGCAGCCGGAACTGTCCGAGGCTGATAAAGCGTTCCTCAAAGCTTGCGGAATCCTTGCGGGCCTCTGGGACGTGCGGCGATAGTCCCACCGAATATCACAGGCTCCTGCGCCCGGACAGGGATAGAGGGAAAACCAAGTCCATAACCCCACTTGATGAATATGGCCGGAGATTGGCGGGATAGTTCGGTGGCGCGGCTAGACGCAAGACGCTTGAAATCTATCGAACTGGGTTCCGCCGCTGCCTCTGCTATGAGTGATTTTCCTAGCTCGCTTCTCCTGTCCGTCGGCCCCATCAATGGCACCGACAGGTTAGGCCGATCTGGCTTTCCAGGGTGGGCCAAATCAAAAGCGCAAAGTGGGCCAATTCAGAGTAGCGAAATCACTGGGTTTCATGCCGAGGCGCAAGCCGTTATTTCGAGGCTGCTGGTTTGAAGCGATCCATTCCCGCCCGATAGACTTTGGCAATTTTGTACGCGCCGAGTAGGAGCAATGCGAGGATCATGATAACGCCCTCGATTTGATACGGGACATGTCGCCGATACCAGGGGAAAAGCATGGAGAGTAAAAGGTTGACCGGAATCGCGACCCAGATCAGAATTACGAGGCGTTTGAAGATTTTCATGTGCAAGCCCTTTCACGGGTCTTGGCCGGATTCCTTAATGTCTGCGGCAGGTACACCGCCAAGCAATACAGTGCGGGACCAAGAACAAGCCACACTAATCCCACGATCATTATCACAAACCATATTCTACGCACGATTGGACTGGATTGGTCACACACAGCCCAATAGCGGAACATTCCCACAATTATAACGAGTGCACTTAGTGCCCATGATATGCCAGCTAGCGAATAGCCCAGTTGCGTTGTAAACGAACTAGAGATGACGGCGTTTTTGGGCCGAAGCTCGGTAAGTCCTAAACCTAACATGACGATGATCGCTGAAGTCGCGAACAGGACCATCGCCGTCCTGGTAAAAAACCACTCATTCTTGACCCGCTTCCAAATCAGTTGCATACCCATGTTTTCCTCACGTTATATCTCTACACCCCACATTTTAGCAAACATCTCCGTGGGTAATCATCGGTATCCGCCGCACGTCCCATTTAGTTGCAACTGTTAGAACACTGTTGCGGCGGCTTTGGTGGTGTTAGTGATGGCGGCGGGAGCGGTGGTGGCGGTGTGGTGAACATATCCGTGATTTCCGATTCCGCCTTTTTGATATCGCTCATTCCAGCCGGACTTATGGTAACTGAACCTCCGGCCACGTCTCCATACCCGCCCTCAGCGCCGGTGTTAGACCCGATAGATACCGATCCCTGGTCTGGTCCCGTCGTATTGTAGTTGGTCGTCGTTGTGCCAACCGTGGTACTCGCCGTGATGGGTTCCCCGCCGCTGAAGTTGCCGGTCTTCGCGTCATATGACCCCAAAACCTTGTCTGCCTCTACGCCCAATCCCGCTTTAGGCGTGTCAGGTGTCTTGACGGTCACCCCAGCTTCCCCGGTAAGTGATACCGAGGCTTTGCCATTGCTAAATGTTAGGGTTGTTTTGGCCGCAACCTCAGCTTGTCCTTCGTATCCTTTTCCGGAAGCCTTTCCCCCTGCCCCAAACCCCGCGCCAACCTTAACGGTTACTTCGTTGATGACTTGCTTAATTGCCTGCAAAGCGCCCTGAAAGTCCTTTCCATCTGGATCGACATACAGTAACGGGTTATTCCGCGTGTAGACGTATCGATTGAAGGTTTGCGGATCGGATAAATGGGCAGTGATGTTCTTCGGATCGGCCGACATGAAGCGGCCGAGCGCGGAGGCGTCGTAGCGGGCACCGAAGTTTTCAAGGCCGGTTTCCGTGTCGTGCTCCTTGCCGGTGAAATGCATAGGGCTCACGTCCGTGCCAGAGCAAGTGAGTCCGTCGCCGAACGGCAAGCTCTTGCACGTTTCATAGGATGTGCCCGTATTTGTACTGCGCGCGCGCTCCGTGCCCAGCCAATCGGCATGGATGAAGTACGTCGTGCCGCCTGTGCCGCTAGCGGATGCGTGCGTGTGCAGTTCAAGACCAGCAAATCGTAAACAGCCCGGTTTACGTCGTCGCTCCATCTATGTTTCCGAATCTCGGTGACTACGGCTTCCACCGACACGCCGTCCAACATCACAGGGTGAGGTTTGGCTCTCGATTTTCTTTTGCGAATGGGACGCACGTATTTGAATGAAAGCCGGGGCACGAGGAACCACTCGCCGTAGCACATGGCGATGAAGCGTGCGGCTTGGAAACGCTCCACGGAGCCTTCAAAAATATCTCTGGGATCGTAGAGGTGTTTGTTCTCGTCCCACGTCCCGGCTTCCTCGTGGGAAGCCCCGGTCATCAAGGATTCGAGAACCTCGCCACGCCGGCCACGAAAGAAATTGTCAGCGTCGGGGTGCAGGCGAATAGGCTTGTGGAACCACGCACGGACAGGGGTGTCTCCTGTGCGAAGCCCGTACGATTCAAACTCCACGAGCGTCTTACGATGCAGGCGACTCAGCGGCAGAAGTTTCGGTTGCCATCTGTAAGGATGCGGGCGAGGCTTAACGGTGGTGCGAACGAAGACACGCTGCGTCCGTTCATCGTAGCCATGAGTGAAAACCTGCTGGGGCGTTACCGGAAGTGTCGTGAGGGCGGTCATGCGGCACGCACCAGTCTGGCGGCGATGAAACGATCAACATCGGCGGCAGGAAATAGGTAACGTCCGCTTCTACGGACAAAGGTCAGCTTTCGTGCTTTGCGCCATCTCTGCAAAGTCTTTTGACTGAAACGAAGGAGCGAGCACACTTCTGCGCTCGTTAGTAGTGACGGAAGATTTTGAAACGTGCTATCAGACTGAAGCGGTACTTTTGTTGAGGAAGACTTGGGGACGACAGGAATCGAGGGGAGTGTTTTGAAAGACATTGGGCCTCCTGTTGTGTGGTTTACATTTTTCTCACCGCCTCCACGTTCCATGCGTTCAGAACGCTCTTGGCTAAAATCAGTTTTGTTTCGCATATCCCACCCCTGAATCGACGCAGTGATAGCGTCTTAAATTTCAGAGTGGGGAATTGCGGACTTCCAATTCCACTTCGCTGTTTAAGGATCAGCCGGCGGGTTTTTGCGCTGGCATTCAGCACCACAACACTATCTTCGCTAACCGTCTGATAAAACCTTGAGAGGTTCTAGTCAGTGAAGATTTGATGTTTCCGTGTTCCGTCCGACCGTTGCCCTATTGGAAGGGGCGTTCTACGGACATCTTTCCGACGTGGCTCCTCGCATCAAGTGTATCGAGTAGACCGTTCACACGGTCGTGAGCCGCAGCGACAACTAGAAAACAGCCTATCACACTTGGCCTGAAAAAGCAACCAATTTTTCGACAAATGTCAAGCTTTTTCTGTAATCAATGCTTACTTGATTCCAGATTTTCCGTCGCTTCTGTTGCCAGTGTTGCCAATCAGCCTTGTTTTTCTGACCGTTTGAGTCTGGGAATGTCCACCCATGTCCACTCTGAAATTTCTGCTAACGCGCAGAGAACAAAGAGAAAAGCATGATCTGAAAGGGTTTCCCCAAAACATCCTATCTGTCACGCCTAGGCCGAACCAAATGGAACGCGAACTTTGGGGCTCCCGATCCCAAGCGGGGGCCCCTTTTTTTGTAGGAGCGCCTGTTTCGACTATTTCCGCAAAGTGTTAGGTCGATAGTCGAATCACTCGCACGGCGCACCGCCATGCGATAATGCTCTAAGGCGCATGCGCAACATCAAGCTCACAATTTCATACGATGGCGCCAATTTCCACGGCTGGCAGTTTCAGCCGGGCGTCGCGACCATTCAGGGCACGCTCAACGAAGCCGTGCGCAAAATCACGCAGGAAAAAATCGTGTTGCACGGCGCTAGCCGGACCGACACCGGCGTCCACGCGCTCGGCCAGGTAGCCCATTTCAAGACGCATTCCGCGCTTTCAGCCGGTGAGTTTCAACGCGCGCTCAACGCGCTGCTGCCGCCCGCGATCCGCATCGTCGCCGCCGAGGAAATGGGCGGAGATTTTCACGCGCGCTGGCAGGCGCAGGGCAAGACGTATCGCTACCGCATCTTTCGCGGGCGCGTGCTGCCGCCATTTGATTACGGTCGCGCGTTGCACTATCCCTGGCCACTCGACGAAGACGCGATGGCTGCCGCCGCGCGCCAATTCGAAGGCGAGCACGATTTCACGTCGTTCGCGGCATCCTCCGGCTCCGAGGAGGACGACCGCGACCGCAACATGCTCCGCGTGATTCATTCCTCGGAAATCGTGCGCGAGCCGGAAACCGAAGAAATCGCCTACGTCGTTCGCGGCCGGTCGTTCTTGCGTTACATGGTGCGCAAAATGGTGGGGACGCTCCTCGAAGTCGGGAAGGGAAGGCTGGCTCTCGAGGACATTCCGAAGTTATTCGATATGCGCGATCGTTCGCGTTCCGGCCCGACCGTTCCGCCCGAAGGACTATATCTCGTCTCGCTCGAATTTCCCGACCCGACCGATTCGCTCGCGTCGTCCTCCTCGCGCAGGCGCGCGGCGCATTCCTAGCGCGCGAATTCATGTAAACTTGGGCCAATGACGCGCGAATTCATCCACGACTGGAACGCCTACGCCGAGCCGGACATTCCGGCCGGGCGTCGCGTCGCGCTCAACGATGAGACGTTGCGCGACGGCCTGCAAAACCCGTCGGTGCGCGATCCCTCGATCGCCGAGAAGTTCGAAATCCTGCACCTGATGGAAGCGCTTGGCATCGACATGGTGAATATCGGTCTGCCCGCCGCAGGCCCGCGAGCGTTCGCCGATACCGAGGCGCTGGCGCGAGAAATCATCGGGTCGCGCATGAATATTCGCCCGAATATCGGCGGCCGGACTCACAAGCAAGACATCCAGTCGATGATCGACATTTGCGAAAAGGTGGGCCAGCCCATCGAAGCCGCGATGTTTCTCGGATCGAGCCCTATCCGCCGGCTGGTCGAGGATTGGAGCGTCGACCACCTCCTGCGCACCACGGAAGAATCCGTGAAATTTGCCGTCTCGGCAGGCCTGCCGGTAATGTACGTGACCGAAGATACGATTCGCACGGACCCACCAACCGTCGTCGCACTGTACTCGGCGGCGATTCGCGCGGGCGCTCGCTCGATCGTGCTCTGCGACACGGTGGGCCACGCGACTCCTCGCGGCGCGTACAATCTTGTGAAATTCGTAATTGAAAATGTGGTGAAGCCCTCCGGCGAAAAAATCCGCGTGGACTGGCACGGCCACAACGATCGCGGTCTCGCGGTCGCCAACTCGATGGCGGCGATTGCGGCGGGCGCCGATCAAGTTCACGCCGTCGCGCTGGCTCTCGGCGAACGCGTTGGCAACACCCCGATGGAAGTGATGCTCGTGAATCTGCGCCTGCTCGGACTGATCGATCGTGATCTCTCTCGCCTCAAGGAATACTCGGAGACGGTCGCGCGCGCGACGAATACCACGATCCCCCCAAATTATCCGATCGTCGGTCGCGATGCCTTTCGCACGCAGACTGGCGTGCACGCCGCGGCCATCGCCAAGGCGTACAAGCGGGACGATATCGAGCTAGCGGACGCGATTTACAGCGGCGTGCCGGCGCACCTGTTTGGCCTCGAGCAAATCATCGAGATTGGTCCGATGAGCGGGCGTTCCAATGTGGTCTTCTGGCTAAGCAAGCACGCGATCGAGCCGACGGACGATGCCGTCGAGCGAATTCTCGCCGCCGCGAAGCAGTCCTCGCGCGTGCTCACGGAAGAAGAAATCCTCGCGCTGGTCCCTTCCTCCGCGCGGCACTAGCTCCACGTCGGCGCATCGCGGCGGTTTTGGTCACTTTAGATTGCATGCTCGGGAGAGCCAATGGGACTTCTGTCGTTCGTCGGTACGATTGCTGCGATCTGCACTACGACC
Source organism: uncultured Acidobacteriota bacterium (assembly GCA_963715685.1). Classification (GTDB taxonomy): domain Bacteria; phylum Acidobacteriota; class Terriglobia; order Acidiferrales; family UBA7541; genus Palsa-295. The sequence continues at coordinate 2,097,253 of OY970264.1, forward strand.
GCTTTCATTCCGCAAATTCTCAAGATCAGGCGGCAAGGCGGCAATGATCTTTCGTACCCAATGCTCTTTCTCTATCTCACCGGCGTCGTGCTCTGGCTGGTTTACGGCCTCCTGCTGCACGCCGCAGCCGTCATTTGGGCCAACGCCGCCACGACTCTCCTCGTGATCGTGGCTCTACTCCTCAAAGCGACCCACCCCGGTGCCGAGCGCCCAACCGCGGAACTTCGCACCACCGACCAACGCTAGCTCGCGCGCACTCGCCGCGCAGCGCTCCCTGCACTTGCCATCAACCGCTTTCAAAGCTTTAATATCCGCGTGGCCTCGCCTCAAATGCGCGCGGATGTCACTGTACGGCCGCTCGTCGAGAGCGATCTCCCCGAAGCGGACCGAATCGTCCGCGTTGCGTTCGGCACATTTCTCGGCATGCCCGATCCGTCGCGTTTCATGGGCGACGCGGCTTTCGCGCATACGCGCTGGCATGCCGACCCCTCCGCGGTTCTCGCCGCCGAACACGCCGGCAAGCTGATCGGCTCGAATTTCGCCACCAACTGGGGCAGCTTCGGTTTCTTCGGTCCGCTGACAATCGAGCCAGAATATTGGAATCGCGGCGTCGCGCAACAGCTTCTCGCGCCCACGATGGACATCTTTCGCCGCTGGGGCAACCGCCATCTCGGTCTTTACACTTTCGCGAGCAGTCCAAAACACATGGCGCTTTACCAAAAGTTCGGCTTCTGGCCCCGCGACCTCGTGGCGAACGTCGCGAAGCCTCTCCAGCAATCCACGAACTCATCCGTCCCAGACACCACACTTTTCGCAAGGGCCAAGCCCGGTGATCGCTTGCAACTCCTCGCCGCATGTCGCGAGGTGACGGACGCAATTTTCGCGGGCCTCGACGTTCAGCGCGAAGTCCGCGCGGTAGTCGATCAAAAACTCGGTGACACGGTTCTAGTGTGGGACGGCACGAAACTCGCGGCCTTTGCTGTTTGCCACACAGGCTCGGGCAGCGAAGCCGGCAGCGGCGTGTGCTACATGAAGTTCGCAGCCGTGCGCCCCGGCTCCCGCGCGCAGCAAAATTTCGCGCGCCTGCTCGATGCCGTCGAGGCGTACGGGCGCTCCGTGGGCGCGCAGAAAGCTACAGCCGGAGTGAACCTGGCGCGCCGCGAGGCCTTCCAAGCCATGATCGCCGCCGGCTTCCGCGCAGAGTCGCAAGGCGTGGCGATGGAGACCGGCGACGCATCCTCGGGCTACAATCGCGCCGGCGTCTACATCCTTGACGACTGGCGCTAGGATTCGCCGCATAATCACGTGAAACTCGCATTCATCTGCTGTATCTTGATTTGGATGGCCGCCCTTTCGGCTCGCGCGACCGACGACCCCCTCGCGAAACTCGCGGTCGATCCGCGCTGCGCGCGCGCCCTCGCCTGGATCGACAAAAGTTCCGCCTGGGTCACCGAGCAGCAGGTTCGCCTCAACGAAATTCCCGCGCCTGAATTCGACGAGGCCCGCCGCGGCGAAGCCCTGAAAGAGCTTTTCGCTGCTAATGGCTTTGAGGTTCGCACCGACAAAACCGGCAACGTGATCGCCGAGCGCGCGGGCTCCGACCACAAAGATGTGATCCTACTCGCCGCGCACCTCGACACCGTTTTCCCCGCGGGCACGGACGTCCGCGTGAAGCGCACCGACAGCCGCCTCTCCGCGCCCGGCATCTCCGACAATGGCGCCGGACTAGCGGCACTCGTCGGTCTGGCCCATGCGCTCGAAGAGTCGCGCATTCGCACGACAAAAACCATTGTCCTGGCCGGCGACGTTGGCGAGGAAGGCGAAGGCAACCTGCGCGGCATCCGCGCACTGGTCGACGCCTACGGCTCGCGATTGGCCGCAGTCATCGCCGTGGACGGCCCTTCCACCGAGCACATCACCACGCAGGCCATCGCGTCGCGTCGCCTCGAAGCGAGCGTCACGGGACCGGGCGGCCACAGCTGGTCCGATTTTGGCGCGCCGAATCCGATCACTGCTCTCGCCCGCGGCATCGTGAAGTTTTCCGCGACCTCCATCCCTAGCGATCCGCGCAGCTCGTACAATTTCGGCGTCATGGAAGGCGGCACTTCGGTCAATTCGATTCCTGCGCGAGCCGCCGTGAAAATCGATCTGCGCTCGGAGGACGAAGACGAACTTGGCCGCCTCGAAACGGCCCTGCGCGAAGCGATGCAAGCGGGCGTGCGCGACGAAGTCTCGTCGAGGAATGCCCCGGGCAATTCGCTCGAATTGAAATTCCGCTCGCTTGGCACGCGTCCCGCGGGAAAGTTGCCGGATGATTCGCCGCTCCTCGCGACGGTGCGCAGCGTGGACCGTTTTCTCGGCAATCGCTCGCGCCTCGAACGCAGCTCGACCGACGCCAACATTCCGCTCTCGCTGGGAATTCCGGCCATTGCGCTCGGCGGCGGCGGACGCGGCGGCGGTTCGCACACGCCCGATGAGTGGTACGATCCCTCGGGCCGCGAACTTGGCCTAAAGCGGCTGTTTCTCACGGTTGTCTCGCTCGCCGGCGCAGAGCCGTAACGCGACTGCGCTCGTTGCGCGATGCACATCGATAGGGGAATCCCAATGAACGTCTCCCCACGGGCATGCACCCCCAAAATTATCACCCCTCTCGTGTTGACTGCGCTAATCGTGGCAGCCTCGGCGAACCCCGCTTCCGCGCAGGACCAATCCCCCGAAGTCAACGCCGCAATCGACCGCGCCAATGCCCTCGCGATCCAAAAACAATTTCAGCAAGCGCTCGACGCATTTCGCGAGGCCGACAATCTTTCGAATCACACCTGCGCCGATTGCTACCTCGGCATGGTCAACATGGAATGCCAGCTCGGCGATCTGCCGGGCGCGATCGACGATGCCCAGCGCGCCGAACGAGCCGCCGGCGACGATCGCACCGTCGCAGCGCAAGCTCTGACGGTGCGGGCAACCCTGCTCGTCGCGACTTCGAGCGCGCCCACCGATGAAAAGGTCAAGGAAGCCGAGCGCGAATATCGCCGGGCGCTTTCGCTCGATCCCAAGTATTCGATTGCGCGCTTCGATCTCGGAATTTTGCTTCTGCAAGAGCGGCGCGACGCCGACGGCGTCACTGAGTTGAAAGCGTACGTCTCGGGCCCTTTCGCAAACCCGAGGTATGTGGACAGGGCAAGCCGCGTGATTGCCGATCCAAGCCGCGCGCGAGCGCTGCCCTCGGAGGATTTTTCGCTCGCCACCATCGACGGCGAGACGATTTCAAAGGCCGGCCTCCGCGGCAAGGTCGTTCTCTTCGATTTTTGGGGGAGTTGGTGTCCGCCCTGCCGCGAGTCCGTGCCGATCCTGGTCGACCTTCACCGCAAATTCGCGGGCCATGATTTCGAGATCGTCGGAATCAATTCTGATACGGATGAAGAGTCCTTGAAGAGTTTTATCTCGTCCAATCACATGAACTGGCCTGAATTTTTCGACGTCGACGGACAAATTGCTGGGCTGTTCGAGATTCAGGGTTTCCCCACGTACGTTGTCCTCGGGCGCGGTGGCACGATCGAGTTCCGTCAGACGGGCCTTGGCCCGGACACCGCCGCGAATCTCACCAACGCAATCAACCGCGAGCTTGCGAAAACTTACACGGGGCCGCCTCCGGAATCCGCGCCGCCAGCTACCGCTTCCACGCATCCGACCGCTGCGGCAACTCCCGTCAACGGCGCCGACGCGTCGTCCGGGCGAGCAGCGAGCGTTCCTATCGAACTCGTCTTCCCGCCAAACGACGTTGAGAATGGCGATGCGAGCGGGAGCATCTACCGGAACGAATTTTTGGGGTTGTCGTACAAGTTTCCAAGCGCCTGGTCATCGGCAACGCCCGAAGTCCTCGCTCAGTTGAACCAGGCGCGTTCACAGCAGATGCAATCAGCCGGCGCAACCGGATCAGGCGATCAGCCGGGGCCAAATGGATCGGTACGCGTGTCTTTTCCCGAGATAATCTTCCAGGCGGCGCCCGATCCGCATCGGCGTCTGCCCGAGGTGGCGATCACCGTCGCTCAATCGAGTGCGTCGGCGCAGGACTCCGCGCGCAAGGGCGCCGAAGACCTGAAGCGGCAGGGCATGGCCATCCTCGCCGCTCCGCGCGTGATCACCATCGGCAAGCGCCAGTTTTTCCGCACGGACGCCGAGGCCCAGCAGGCCGATCCGCTGGTGTGGACCGCAATGATCGAAACCACCGTAGGCCAGCGTTACGTCGTAACGCTCGAAATCCGCGCTCGCTCCAAGCAAGAGCTGGATGATCTCGCCGCCTCCGCCCAATCTCTCTCGATCTCGAAGCCGTAGTGCACAACCGAGCGCGAATCCCTGAAGCTCGTCACTTTTCGATTTCGACGCTTTGCATCTCGCCGTCGTATCGTTTGTGCTCGACCATCAGGAAAATAATCGAAACGGTATGCCCCTTCAGCTGCGTGCAAGGCTGGAAGTCGTCGGTTCTGGGTCCGGCGTGGTCGTCGTAATAATCAAGGTGGGCGTAGTCGCGAGTGTGCAGCGTGAATTGGCGCCCCGGAGTCGCAATTTTCAAGAGCATATCGCTGCCGCTACACGTGACGTCCGTGATCTCCCCCTCGGCCTCGGTCGCGGACATTCCCCCGTCCTTTCCGCCTGTGTCGCCCTCCGATGGTGCCGAGCGTTTGGTCCCGTCGATCACGGCGTCCCCCGAGTCGCTTCCCCCGGCCGGGCCGAAGACTCGAAGCGATGTAATCGTGCCGCCCTGTCCACCGGCACCGTCGGGCTTGTACAAAACGGATGCCCGCATCCCCTTGAGGGACGTACAAGGATTAAACCCAGGCTGCGGATCGAACGACAGATTCATTTTCAAACCGCCGTCCGCCGGGCCGCGCAGATGGAGCATCGCTGTGGATGTTTGTAGATCAATTTGCTGGCTCACTCCGGCGCAGCGTGAGTCCGTGATCAGCCCGGAGGCCTCCTCCCATGTGGCGACTCCAGATCGCGACGTGTCTTCCTTCCCGTCATCGGAACCTTGTGGGGGCCGGGTAGCTGCGCCAGTTGCAGACGGCGCGCTTTCATACATGCGGTTTTCGCTCGCCATGTCTTTGGCACGCTGCAGATAGGCAAGAAACTGTTCAGCGCTAGAGCGTTCAGCTGGATCAATTGCGCTCGCTCGGGCCCGCTGCGCCACGGCCTCAGCGTCGTCGAACCGCCGCATCCGCGCTAGCACCTGGGCTAGCGAGAGCACGTAAGTCGCCCTACCAGGTTCTAGAGAGACGCCCTTTTGCGCCAGGGAAAGCGCCTCGGGAAGATTCTCATTGGAATTGGCCAGATACACGGCGAGCAATCCGTAAGGTGGAGCAAAGTCCGGGTTCGCGGCGATCGCCTGACGCAGGTCATCCTCAATCTGTTCGTCACCGGTCGCCGTTGTCCGTTGCCTATAGGCTAGGTACGCGCGAAAGTAGCGGGTCAGCGCGTTCTTCGGGTCGAGCTCGACAGCCTTGGAAAAAGACGCGAAGGCCTCGCTGCGCTGTCCCGCGAAGAGCTCCATGAGGCCAAGATTCTGATAAGCGAGCGGAAGCTTCGGGTCGAGCTGCACTGCTTGATCGAGAAGCGGTTTGGCCTCCTGCGGGCGTTCACGCAGTGCGGCGAACCCGCCGAGATACGCATCCGCCTCGGCGTCGGAAAGCTCGCGACTCCGCAAATCCGCATCAGCAACGGGCGGCGGCGCCGGTCCCTTGACCTCGAAAAATGAAGAGCCGCTGACGTATCGGTCGAGGGCTTTCTGCAGTTTGCTGAGATCGCCAAACCCTTTTGCGGCTGCCTCCTCCGGTGCGGCGCGCTGTTGCAGCGCCTGAAGGTAGGCCATAAGCAGCGGTTTGTGACTTCCGTTGTCTCCGAGCATCAGGTAGTGGGTAAGCGCCCAGGATTCCGCATAGAAGATCGACGTTTTGTTCTGCTCGTTGTAATAGGGTGAAGTGTGGTCCACCTTGAAGAGCACGTCGAGCGGGATCAACCGGTTCTCCCGCAGTTCCTCGATCAAGCCGGGATCAGGTTCTCCAAGCCGCGCTTCTTTTTCGTTCACTTCCGTGTTTCCGAAAAAATCGGCGAGGCCTTCCGCGAGCCACACTGGAAGTCCGGGGAAATAGGGAACCGTCAGCGAATGATAGTACTCATGGTAGATCGCTTCGTATGGATTGGTGCCCTGTGCGTCCAGCTGAACGGCCGCCTCGAATTGCCCCAGGTTGTAGAAAAAGATGCCCCCGGGGTGCGTGTGGCCCTTTGTCGCCCAGTATTCCGGCAGTAACTCGCGGAGGGAATTCTCGTCTCTGACGGCAAAAATCGTGATGACCGGGCTCGCATGCCCGCTCGCAATCACGATGTACTGGCGAAAGACGGAGCGAATCTGTTCGAATTGCAGTGCTGTCTTGCGCGCCTGCTTTTCACCCGCGTTGCAGACCACGATGAAATGCGGGCTGCGCGCCTCGTACCATATCTCGTGCTTCGCGCCGAAAGCCGGAGCGGCAAGAGCGAGGCAGCAGGCGATTAGAATCGTACTAAGTAGTGCACGCATGAAGTGTCATATTCTTTACTCTTTGCCCCGGCTGCGCGTCAAGTCGTTTCCATCTGTGGCCTTGGGGGCCTCCTCTTGTCGCCGTGAGTCGCGCCGAATAAACTCGAAGCCGAGCATGCCGAGCAAACGCCTCCTCGCCGACCTCGCACTCGCGCTATGCGCGCTGATCTGGGGTTCCACGTTCGTCGTGATCAAGGACGCCCTTGCGGACGTCTCCGTCATCGCCTATCTCGCCGTGCGATTCGGTCTTGCCGCGGTGATCATGGCGATCCTGTATTGGCGCACGGTGCGCAATCTCACGCCGCAAACAGTGTGGGCCGGAGTGCAAATCGGAATATTCATGTTCGGCGGCTACGTCTTTCAGATCACCGGACTGAAATTAACCACGCCGTCGAAAGCAGCCTTCGTTACCGGGACGTTCGTCGTATTCGTGCCGATCCTGCTGGCGGTGTTCGGGCGCAGGCGGATCGCCGGCTGGATTTGGGCCGGCGCGCTGGCTGTCCTGGCAGGGCTTTATTTCCTCACGGTGCCGGCCGAAGGTCTCGGCGGGCTGAACCGCGGTGACCCGATCGTCTTTGGCTGCGCGGTGATGTTCGCGCTACACATGATCTTCATCGGACGCCACGTCGAGCACCATTCGGTCGCCGCGCTCAGTTTCCTTCAGGTGGCCACGACGGCCGTTCTCTCGGCTCTTTTGCTGCCGCTCGCTGCAGCGACTGGTTGGGAGCATCCGCGAATCGCGTGGACCGGATATCTGATCTTCGCAATTCTACTGACCGCAATCGGCGCGACGGTGATCGGCTTCTCATTGCAGACCTGGGCGCAGAAATATGCCTCGCCGTCCCACGCGGCAATCCTGGTGAGCCTCGAGCCGGTCTTTGCCGCGATCACATCACTCACTCTCGGCCGCGAACACCTTGGCGTACGCGTCCTCGCCGGCGCCGCACTCATCTTGGCGGGCATCCTCCTGGCCGAGTGGAAATCTCCATCGCAAGCCATGCCCGCCGCCCCCGAGCCCCTCGCCCCCTCCGTCGAATGACTTGCCAGCCCGCATTCTTTCTCCGTAGGGGCACGGCACGCCGTGCCCGGCGCACATCCTTGGCTCGGTGCCGCCCATCCACCTCGATAATCCGACCACGCCGGTTCCGTTCTCTTGTAGCGCCGGCATCCTGCCGGCTCCTTTTCTTGTCTGCGGCCGCGCCGCAAGATGCCCCGCATGGCGTTATCACCCGGAGTTACCTAATGCCATTACGTCGAGTAGCCGCAAATTCCCCCGTAACCTTTCCCCTCCTCGCCAGTTAATGTTATAGAGAACGCGATCTGCGGAGAATCTGTTGAAGGTTCGAAAAAACGGAGCCAACGAGCGGCTTCTCGTCGAAGCGGCGAAGAGGGACCCCGCCCGCTTCGCCGACCTGTATGAGGAGCACTTCGAGCGCGTCTACGCGTTCGCAGCGCGCCGCGTGCAGGATCGCCCGGCCGCTGAGGACGTGACCTCCGACGTTTTCCATCAGGCGCTCGCGAATCTCAAGAATTACGAATGGCGCGGAGTGCCTTTTGCGGCCTGGCTCTACCGGATCGCGGCGAACGCTATCGCGGACCGCTGGCAACGCCTCGCGCGCGAGAGCGGGAATCCATCGCAAGACGATCCCCCGGATGAACATAAAGGTGCGAATCCGGAACAGATCGAGCGCCGCGCGCAGCTGTTTCGCCTTGTGAGAACTCTGCCCTCTGAGCAGCGTCGCGTGATCGATCTGCGCTTCGCGGAAGGGAAGAGCATCCGCGAAATCGCGAGCGAACTGAAGCGGACTGCCGGAGCGATCAAGCAGCTTCAGTTTCGAGGCATTCAGACTCTGCGCGCGCAGTTGGGCAAAGGTACCCGCAAGAAGCTGGGTGGATCAAATGGCTAAGCAAACCCCGAGCGAACAACTCGACAAACTCGTGGAGCGGCTACTCGGACGCCCCGATGCGCCGCTGCCGCGCCCTGAGGCGGCGCGCGCGCCCGAAGCGAAGCTCGTCCCTGTGCTCGAAGTGATTAGCGACCTGCGCGATCTTCCGCGCCCGGATTTCAAAGCACGCCTGAAAGCGGACCTCGAAAGGAGAGCTACGATGGCAACAGCAGCGGGGAAGGCGGTCAATCCAATTCGTGAGGGTTTCCACAGCATCACGCCGTACCTGATCATTCCAGAAGCGTCGCGATGGATCGAATTTGTCAAGCAGGCATTCGGCGCCGAAGAGCGTTTCCGAGTCAAACGACCCGGCGGAGATGTAATCATGCACGCCGAGGTGAAAATTGGAGACTCGATGATCGAGCTGGCCGACGCAAACGCGCAATTTCCTCCCACGCCCGCGGCGATGGTCCTTCACGTGGACGATCCCGATGCGGTTTTCGATCGCGCGGTCGCGGCTGGCGCCACTCCATTCCAGCCGGTGGCCGACCAAGATTACGGTTCGCGCGGCGGATCGGTGCGGGATATTTCCGGCAACAGCTGGCACATCAGCAAGCCGACTCCTGGCAACACGATTTTCGAGGGGTTCCGCAGCGTGACGCCGTATTTCAATCCTCTTCGGGTGGAGCCGGTGATCGAGTTCCTGCAGAAAGCGTTCGGCGGCGAGGAAGTCTACCGCGCGCAATCGCCCGATGGCGTGGTCCACCACGCCCAGGTTCGCATCGGAGATTCCATCATCGGCATGGGCGACGCGCACGGCCCGTATCAGCCGATGCCTTGCACGCTTCACCTCTACGTTCCGGATGCCGACTCGATTTACAATCAAGCGTTGCGCGCCGGCGCAACGTCGATTCAGCCTGTTGCCGACCAGCCTTACGGCGACCGCAGCGGCGGCGTGCTGGACCCGTTCGGCAATCGCTGGTTCATCGCCACCCACATCCGCGACGTGCAGTTCTAAAGAGCGGACCGCTCTGTTGATATTGTTTTCTGACGGACATCGCAATGGTTGTTTAGGGCACGCCCGTCGGGATCGTCATTCTGAGCGGAGCGGCCGGACTTTTTTCTTCGTCCCAATCTTGCGGGACGTCCGGCCGCAAAGTCGAAGAATCTCTCTTCGACGTAGCCAAGAACTGGGAAGTTAACAAAACCAGAGGGGAGGTGCAAAGGTGACGCAGAAAGACTTTCGGCGGATCGCTCTCAGCCTTCCGGAAACGTCAGAAAGCGCGCACATGGACCATCCGGATTTTCGTGTCGCCGGAAAAATCTTCGCGACGCTCGGCTATCCGGACGCGCAGTGGGGAATGGTCAAACTTCGTCCCGATGACCAGGCGAAGCTCTTCGAAGCCGAGCCGGAAGTGTTCGTGCCGGTGAAGGGCGCATGGGGACGCCGGGGAGCGACGACGGTGCGCCTGAAAACCGTGAAAAAATCCGCGTTGCAGCGTGCGCTTATGGCCGCATGGCTCAACGTGGCCCCAAAGCGCCTCACAAGGCAAGTTAAGGGCGCTTAACGTGCCATTCTTGGTTTTTTCCTACCGAAAATTGCCTACATACCGAAACTATATTTGATTGCAGAGGCGTACTAGTTCCCGGCTATTCGTCTAGCAGGGAAGTGCGCTTATTCGAGGGCGGCGGAAGGCTCGGGTTGCTCGGCCGATTCTTCGTGCGGGCGCGCGCGATCGATGGGGAGTCCTGCTTGCGCGGCAATCACAGCGAAAATGTTTAGATCGTCCACGGTGAACATACCGCGCCGCGAGAGATTATCAACGTAGAGCAGTCCAAAACGCCTTTCTTTGCTTCCCAGTGGCGCGCACATCGCTGACTGAATTCCCGCAGCCGCGATGCTCTGGCTGGACGCGAGGCGCGGGTCGGCTTTCGGATCGGAGACGAGCAGCGGCAGTCCGCCGTGCATCACCTGGCGGATGATGCTCTGCGATATCGTGAGTTGCGGCGCAGCCGGCGTCGCAGGCGCTTTGGCGCCGGTCCGGTGGCGAATCAGCGCGGGCTCAAAGCCATATCCGCCGCGACTAAAGTCGCCGCGGCCCATCGAGTCCTTGTCGAGCAGCATCACGAACGCGCGCTCGGCTCCTTCCATTTCCAGCACGAGATCGAGGATGCGTTGCGTCACGTCTGTGACGGTGTTGAGTTCGCCGAGCGCGCGATTCACGCGATAGAGCAGCGTGAGCAATTTATTTTCGCGCTCGAGCGCGCGCAGGCGATCGTCCGCGGTTGCGGCGCGCTCGGGCTCGTACGACGTGATGTTGCCCAAGGGCTGGGCCGACATAAACGTTCCGGAATAGGCAGGCTCGGACATCACCTTTTCAAGCCGGGGCGGAAGCTGCGGTGTGCCGTACGTAACCATTTCGCGCGCGGCGGAGTCCTCGAAAAATCGCAGTCGGTATTCGCCGAGGATGAGTTCGTCGTTGGGGCGGAGGATCGCTTCTTTCGTTGCGGTGCCGTTGAGCTTCACGCCGTTGGAGCTGGCGCGCTCGATGATTTGCCACTGGCCGTCGGGCGTCGAACGCACTACAGCGTGCAGGCGCGAGATGCTGGCGTTATCGAGAATCAGGCTGCTCGATTTCGCGCGGCCGATGGAGATCGGGCGGTCTCCCAGCAGCTCGAAAACGCGCGAGTCTTCGCCGGGATGGTAGATCAAGAATCTAGGCATTGGAGCGACCTAGTTGCAATCTTCGGCCTGCGGTGCGTTCGAAGCAAGACGCAGGCCGCGCCGGCTTGTCCGATGCCTAACGGCCTAGTGGTGGTACTTCACGTCGAGGGGCGCGTTCATCGCGGGGACGTGAAGGTGCTTTTTCTCGAAGGCGGTGATTTCGGGTTCGTGTACGAGCGTGAGGCCAATGTCGTCGAGGCCCTTCAGCAGACATTCACGGCGGAAGGGATCGACCGTGAACGGATAGCGCAGGCCCTTTTCGTCGGTGACGACCTGCTGCTCGAGATCGACGGTGAGGCGATATCCCGGATTCGCCTCGTTGCGCTTGAAAAGTTCGTCGATCTGTTCGGTCGGCAGCGTGACGGGCAGAATGCCGTTCTTAAAGCAGTTGTTGTAGAAAATGTCCGCGTAGCTCGGCGCGATAATTGCACGGAAGCCGTAATCGAGAATCGCCCATGGCGCATGCTCGCGGCTCGAACCGCAGCCAAAATTCGCGCGTGCGATCAGCACGCTCGCTCCCTTATAGCGCGGGGCGTTCAACACAAAATCAGGATTCGGCTTCTCGCCGGGAAGATAGCGCCAGTCGTAAAACAGGATGCGCCCGTATCCCTCGCGCGTGAGGAGCTTCAGGAACTGCTTCGGCACCATCTGATCGGTGTCGACGTTCACGCGGTCGATCGGCGCGACTAAACCTGTGTGTTTGGTGAATGGGTGCATCGCTACTCGGCTCCGTCCACGCCGGACCACTTGCGGATATCGACGAAGTGGCCTTCGATCGCTGCCGCCGCAGCCATGATGGGGCTGACGAGGTGCGTCCGGCTACCCTTGCCCTGGCGGCCTTCGAAGTTGCGGTTCGAAGTGCTGGCCGAGCGTTCACCGCTCAGAAGAACGTCGTCATTCATGCCGATGCACATGCTGCAGCCTGCGTCGCGCCATTCGAATCCCGCCTCGCGGAAAACTTTGTCGAGGCCTTCTTTTTCGGCTTCCGCTTTCACGACGCGCGAGCCGGGCACGACGAGCGCCTGCTTGAGCGACTTCGAAACGTGCTTGCCGGTAACCACTTTCGCGGCCGCGCGCAGATCCTCGAGACGCGAATTCGTACACGAGCCGATGAAGACGCGGTCGACGCGAATGTCTTCCATCGGCGTTCCGGGTTTCAAATCCATGTACACGAGGGCGCTTTCGGCTGCCTTGCGATCGACGGGGTCTTGAAATGAGGATGGGTCGGGAACGCGGCTCGTCACCTGCGTCACCATGCCGGGGTTTGTTCCCCATGTGACCATCGGCGCGAGTTCATCCGCGCGCAGCGTGACCGTCGTGTCGTATTTCGCACCGGGATCGCTCGCGAGCGACTTCCAATAGGTGACCGCTTCCTGAAATTCTTTTCCGCGCGGCGCAAACGGGCGGCCTTCGCAGTACGCGAACGTCGTTTCATCCGGTGCGACCATTCCGGCGCGCGCTCCGCCTTCGATCGACATATTGCACATCGTCATGCGGCCTTCCATCGAGAGGGCGCGCACCGCTTCGCCGGTGTATTCGGCCACGTGGCCGTTGCCGCCGCCGATGCCGATTTTTGCGATGATGGCGAGGATGATGTCTTTCGCGGTGACGCCGTGCGGTCGCTTGCCCTGCACGTCGATCTTCATCGTCTTCGATTTGAACTGCGAGAGGCATTGCGTGGCGAGCACGTGCTCGACTTCGCTGGTGCCGATGCCGAACGCGAGCGCGCCGAACGCGCCGTGCGTGGCGGTGTGGCTATCGCCGCAGACGATCGTCAGGCCGGGGAGCGTAATGCCGAGTTCCGGGCCGATCACATGGACGATGCCCTGATTGCGGCTGTTCATGTCGAAGAGATTGATGCCGCACTCCTGGCAATTGCGCGCCAGCGCTTCAAACTGCGCGGCGGCGTCTGGATCGAGGACCGCAAGCGCGCGATTCTTCGTCGAGACGGAGTGATCCATCACCGCGAAGGTCAGTTCCGGGCGGCGAACTTTGCGCCCTGCGGCTTTCAGTCCGGCAAACGCCTGCGGAGAAGTGCCTTCGTGGATCAGGTGGCGGTCGATGTAAATCAGCGACGGCTGTCCCGGCTGTTCGTGGACGACGTGCGCATCCCAAATTTTTTCGTAGAGTGTACGTGGAGCCATATGCCCGAATTCGCGATTCCCCCGCAAACATTGTAGCAATTTCGTCCAATGTGCGCCAACTGCTCGCGCCGGCTTCTGCGAGCGCGGAGCATATCCTTCGTGCCGAGCAAAGCCGAGGGCGTATACTTCCGCGAATCTACGCGGTCGATCAACGGCGGCTTGGGAGGCTCCGATGAAATTTAGAAGCGCTGCGCTGGCAGTTCTGCTCGCGACGTCGATGGCGGCGATTGCGTACGGTCAGGATCAGGCGCAGACGCCGCTGAGGCACATGAGGATTCGCATCGGCGGCAACGTGCAGATGTCCAAGCTCGTCCATAAGGTGACGCCTGTTTATCCACCCGTTGCCAAGGCAGCCGGCGTGCAAGGCACGGTTGTGTTCCACGCAATCATTGCCACGGACGGAACGATCGAGCAGCTTTCGCTCGTATCCGGAAACCCGTTGCTCGTGCAGCGGGCCATCGGGGCGGTTAAGGACTGGCGCTACGAGCCGACGATGCTTAATGGCGAGCCCGTCGAAGTGGACACGACGATTGAGGTGGTATTTTCGCTCACCGCAGCGCCGTCGGAGGAGAAGCAGCCGCGCGCCAAAGCTGCCTTAGAGTCGATTGATCCGCAACTCAAAGCGGACATACTGCACTTGTTCGACGTGATGCACCTGAAATCGAAAGCCATCGACATGGGGCAGGCGACGTTTCAATCGTTGAGGCCCGCGTTGCTGCCGTCGCTCCCGCAGACGCCGAACCGTGAAAAGATTGCCGACGAGATCGAAGCAAAGGTCGAGGAACTATTCGCCACTCAGGAATTTGTCGATCGCTATCTGACCCTGTACGCAAAGTATCTCTCGGATGACGACGTCAAGGCTCTTATCGACTTCTATCAAACTCCCGCCGGGCAGCATTTCAATGCCGTGAGCGGTCAGCTCACGGCCTCGGGCGCACAAGTCGGCCAGGTTCTGGCGAGAGGGTATCTTCCCGACATTCTTCAGTCGGTTTGCATGGAATACCCGGAGCTGAAGGGCACGGCGGATTTCTGTCCGAGTGAGAGCCCGGAGAAAAACAATCCATGATCGCGCCGATTAGTATGCGGCGGTGAAGCGCTTGCGAATGAATTGCGGCTTTTCGATTTCGTCGACGAGCGCGACGGCGTAGTCTTCGGCGGAGATGCGGCTTTCGCCCTTGGCGTCGGCGACGAGTTGCTCGGTGCCGGTGCGATATTTTCCGGTGCGCGTGCCGGGCTGGATGAATGCGGCGGGGCTGAAATAGGTCCAGTCGATTGGAGCCTTCCGGAGAGCGGCGAGCGCATCGCGGTGCGCGGTCGCGACCGGCTTCCACGCCTCGGGGAAATTGGGGGCGTCGACGAGTTGCACGCCGGGCGCGACTTCGAGGCTTCCTGCGCCTCCGACCATAATGAGGCGGATCGAGCGATTCGCGGCGTTGTTGGCGGCGCTGATAGCTTCGGTGAGCGTGCGAACGGAATCGAGGGCCTGCCGGGGATTGTCTTTCGGCGGCGAGCACGCGCTGACGAGCACGTCGGCGCCTGCGATTGCCGGAGTTACCGTTTCGGGCTTCATTACGTCACCGGCCTTCACTTCGACATTGGGACGCGCAGCGACTTTCGAGGGGTCGCGCGCGATGACGGTCACATGATGCCCGCGCGATAGGACTTCGTTCAAGATGCGTTGTCCAATCATTCCGGTGGCGCCGGCGAGTGCAATTTTCATGAGATCTCCTTGTGAACTGGCGGCACCGCGAACGCGTGCGTCCGTGCCACATGATACAATCGCGAATTCTTCGGCTTGATTCTCTGACACATGCATGCCGCAATGCAAATCTCGAATGATGGAGCGCGCCCGTGCCCGCTTTGCGGCGGCGCGGAACGCAAGACGCTTGCGCGGCGCGGCAAATGGGAGATCGTCGAGTGCGCAAATTGCGCGATGGTCTTCATTGGCAGCGACCTAGGTTACGACGCGCAGGCGCGGGACCACGATTGGATGGACGAGCACGCGCGGGAAGCTGTGAATCGCAAGCAAAAGCAGCCCGTGATGGTGTTTCTCTCTCGCGCGCTGCGGCCGCTCCGGCCGAACACCAACGGCCGCATGCTGTCGCAGACCTTGCGCTGGCGAAGGGAAGGAAAGCTCGCGGATTTCGGCTGCGGTGATGGCGGTTTTCTCGCGCTCGCGGCGAAGCATTTCGACGTGACGGGAATCGAGCTAAGTCCGCGCGGCGTAGAGCTTTCGCGGCAGCGCGTGCCGGCGGCGACAATTTTCGAGGGGCCGGTGACAGAGGTCGCCGAGCGTGAGCTGCCGGACAACGCCTTCGACGTCGTCACGCAATTTGGCTACATCGAGCACGAATGGCAGCCAATCGCAGGACTTCGCGCGGCGTTTCGCGTGCTGAAGCCCGGCGGCGTCACCGTCCTTAAGACGCCGAACTACGCGAGCTGGAACCGGCACATTCGCGGTATGCACTGGTGCGGGTACCACATCCCCGCGCATTGCAATTACTTCACGCCGCGCACGCTGGCCCAAATGCTGCGCAAGGCGGGTTTCGAGCCACTGCCGCGCCCGCTTGCGGATTGCCTGCCGACGAGCGATTCGCTCTGGATGGCGGCGCGCAAGCCGAAATGACGCGGGGGGCGAACGGGGCTGCCGCTGGGCACGTTGCGGGCGTAAGATAGTCCGGAAACCGGGCCACCGACGCGGAAGTGCAGGCGGTGAACATGCTGCGCCAGTCCACGCTCTTCATTGCGCTCGTTCTGTGCGGACTCTTCGTTGCACCGATGCGCGCCGGAGATGATCCGCAGCTAGCCTTCCCACTCTCGCAGGGCAATTACTGGGTGTATCGCGGACTGGTGCGGTCGTCCGTCGAGGGATCGACGGTCGGCAAGGTGACGGATGTGACGTGGAAGATGTCCGTCGTGCGCGTCGTGCAGCGAGATGGTTTCGTGGTCGCGGTGGTGAGCGGATTTCCGGGCGATTTGGATTGGTCGGAAGGCGAAGCCCAGCCGGAGCTTTCCGTTCTGATCCGAACGCCGGACGCGAAATTCTATCTGAGTTCGCTTTCGGAGGCGGGCGTCACGCTCGACCAGCTCGACGATCCGAAGTATCCGTTGGAGGGGCTTGTCGAGAAAGCCGACTGGATTTTGCAACTACCGCTGGCCAAGGGAAAAAAATTCTCGTGCGACGACGATGCGGCCGCGCGCGACGACGGACGCTACTGCTGGATCGCCGGGCCGCCTCATCCGGCCGCGCTCGACGGCGTGAAGGGAATTCCTCCCGGCGACAGAACGGCGTACGAGGTTGGGTATGTGACCAATCCGGACGATACCGAGTTCGATTTCGTCCCCGGCATCGGCATCGCGAGCTACGAATACCATCACCACGGCACGATCGCCGACACGGAATTGCATCTCGTCGAGTTCCACTCCGCGGACGCACCTGGCGGGTAAGCGTCCAGCTTGCGTGGCGAGGGACTTTGCACATCTTGGGTAGCTGTACCAAAACTGTACTTTCGGGTCGTTGACGCTGCCGCGCACCTGCCCTAACGTCTGTCCGTAGAAGTCTGCAACTTCACCGGCGCAGGTGCCGGGGGCGCTCTTGCAGCCTGCTTGGCCTTTCCAGCCGTTAGCCCATTATTTGAGTGCGCTAGAGGTGTGCTTTGGCGCCGCATTCCGCGGCACAGGAGATGTGCGATGAATTGGGGGCGGACATCCGTTGCAGCTGGATTCGCGATTGCGGCGTTTAGCGTCGCCGTGCTGGGGCAACCGCAAAACGGCGGATCGACGGTGAGCGATCCGGGCGTGCGGGCCGGCGAAGTTGCAGTCGGACAGCCGCTCGCGACGCTGAGCGCCGCGCAGCTTCAATTTTTCCAGGATGGGTTGGCGCGCTTCAATCAAGTGGATTCGGTCTCCGGGACGATCGCGGGCGAGCCGGGAGCGGGGTTGGGTCCCGGATTCAACTCGAATAGCTGCGGAAGCTGCCACGCGCAGCCGGCCGTCGGCGGGACAAGCCCCAGCGCAAGCGAATACCCCAACATTGGACCCAATCCGCAGGTTCAGGCCGCGGCGGACGCCGGCGCGGCGAACACGATACCTTTCTTCGTGACGGCCGATGGGCCGGTGCGCGAGGCGCGATTCCCGTACGTGCTGGGCCCGGAGGGCGGGTGGATGGAGACGCCGGACGGAGGCGTCCACGACGTGTTTTCGATCGCAGGTCGCTCGGATGCGACGAACTGCACCATGGCGCAGCCGGACTTCGCGGAGATGGAGCGGCGCAACAATCTGATTTTCCGGATTCCCACGCCGGTTTTCGGCGCGGGTCTGATCGAGAACATTCCCGACTCAGCGATTCTCACTAGTATGAGCGCGAACGCGGCCCTGAAGCGGCATCTGGGGATTTCCGGACACCCCAACACCAGCGGCAACGACGGGACGATCACCCGGTTCGGATGGAAAGCGCAGAATAAGTCTCTCGAGATTTTCGCCGGAGAGGCCTACAACGTCGAAATCGGCGTGACCAACGAGCTATTCCCGAACAAGCGCGGGAGCGCTCCTGCAGCCTGCCTGTACAATTCCATGCCTGAGGACACGACGAATTTCACGCAGTCCGGCGCGCAGATTCCGAGCGACATCGTCGCGTTCGCTAATTTCATGCGTTTCCTCGCGCCTCCCGCGCCGTCCACGCAGGGCATTCCGGGCAATCCGACGGCTCAGTCGATTGCCGATGGGCAAAGTGTGTTCTCTCAAGTGCACTGCGATTTGTGCCACACGCCCGTGCTTCAGACGACCGACTCGGCGTTCACGCCTGGGCTGAGCGACCAAAATGTGGCGCTGTTTTCGGATCTGCTGGTGCACAACATGGGATCTCGGCTGGCCGACCACGTCTCGCAAGGATCAGCCAGCGGCGAGGAATTCCGCACGGCTCCGCTGTGGGGCGTGGGGCAGCGCATCTTCTTCTTGCACGACGGCCGCGCAACTCCGGCGAATGGCGGGCTGCTCAAGGCGATCGAGGATCACGCGGGTCCGGGATCGGAAGCGAACAGCGTGATCCACCTGTTCAATGCGTTGACTAATCAGCAGAAGCAGGATTTGCTGAATTACCTGCGCTCGCTGTAGGCGTCGCGAAGGTTTCGTGCGGGCGCGCCATTATCGCTGGAAATGGGGCATCACCTCGGCGGTGAAGCGCTCCAGCGAGTGGACACTCTCTTCGTGGGTGAGATTCCCGTAGGCAAAGCGCGTGACAAAATAATTCGCACCGCTTTGCTCGAGCTGCTCTTCGATTTTCGCACGCACGGTTGCGGGAGTGCCGGCAATGAGGGTCGCCGTGCTGGCGCGCATCACCTCCTCGAGGCTCACGCCCGTGACATTGAATTTCCGCCACAGATAGACAAGGCTTTCATAAAATCCCTTTGAGCCAAACGCTCCGCGCTCTTCCGCTTGCCGGTCGGTTTCTCCCACGTAGAGATTGCGCACGATGCCAGCCTTGGGCATTTTCTTGCCGCTCGCGGAGTGCGCTGCGTTCCAGGCGTCCTTGTAGGCGGCGATGACTCCGCGGGCTTCAGTCGCCGCGAGCAGGGAAGCCATGTTCATATTCTGGTGGGCCGCCCGCGCAGCGCTCTCGGGACTGTTAGTGGCGTACCACATCGGCGGGTGCGGCTGCTGAAGGGGCTTCATTTCCATCGGGACGTTCGTGAAGTTGAAATATTTGCCGTGAAAATCGACCACGTCCTTGGTCAGCGCGGCCATCAACACCGTCATCGCCTCGCTGTAGATGGCCGGCGCTTCCTGCTCGGTTACGTTGTAGAAACCGAGTTCCACGCTGGAAACTCCGCGCCCGGTTCCGACCTCGAACCGGCCGTGCGTCAGGTGATCGAGCATGCAGATTTCGGCGGCCAGGCGCAGAGGGTTGTAGAGCGTCGCGATCAGCACGAGCGGCGCGAATCGAATCTTCTGCGTGATTCGCGAGGCTGCGGCCAGAAAAATCATCGGCGACGGCGCGAGGCCGAGCGGCGTGAAGTGGTGCTCGGTGATGTGGTAGGTGCTGAATCCGGCCTTGTCGCAAAGCTCGAGCAGTTTTAGGCGGCTGTCGTACGTTTCGTGGATAGGCCTATCTTGGCGGTCCACATGATCGATCACGCCGAAATCGGTTTTCATTCGGTTCGCCTTAGATGGAAGCCGGCGGGTCGCAACCGGCCGGGATGAGTGCTTTTCGGGCGGAGAGACTGTACCTCCGGACCCACGGGTTGGCAAATGCCTCGCGGTACCGGTTCATGGCCTGGACTCTTGGTCGAAACGGCATATGGGTTCGCGGGGCCGCCTTGCACCACCGCGATGGGTGTTATACTTGCATTTTGGAATCTCCGGCGCGGTCGCCAAGGAGCACCAGGATGGGAATTCAATTTCAGGAGCTGTGGAGCTGGATGAGACGCCGGAAAGTGGTCGCATCCCTTTTGGTGGCGATTACACTCTGCCTTGGCATTCTGATCGGCACGTTGATTTCCGGTCGCGCGATGGCAACGCGTGCGCAGGCGCCCAACGGCGCGTCGCTGCTCGGGATTCCCGATCCGGTCAGCCTCTCGAGCGCATTCGCCAGCATCTCGAAGGGTCTGGGACCGGCCGTCGTCAACATCTCGACCACGCAGGTAATCGAAAAGCCTAAAACCGGGGGCAAGACCCCGCACGGCCAGGATTTTCAGGATTTCTTCGACCGCTTTTTCGATTCTCCCGACGACGCTCCCGACGCAGAGCGCAGCCTGGGATCCGGCGTCATCGTCGATAAGAGGGGTTTCATCCTGACGAACGACCACGTGATCGACGACGCCACCAAGATTCAGGTCGCGCTCGACGGCGATTCCAGCCATTACAGCGCGCGCGTGATCGGCACGGATAAGGACACCGACCTTGCGGTCATCAAGATTGAAGCGGATCACGATTTGCCCGTGGCCAAGCTCGGCAATTCCGACGGCGTGCAGGTCGGGGACTGGGTCCTGGCTTTCGGCAGCCCATTCGGATTGAATTCGACGGTTACCGCAGGCATCGTCAGCGCGAAAGACCGCTCGACCGTGGGCAAGCAGTTCCAGCGATTTATTCAGACCGACGCGGCGATCAATCCCGGCAATTCCGGCGGGCCGCTTGTTAGCATGGCCGGGGAAGTGATCGGCATCAACACGGCGATCTATACCGGCAGCCGCGGTTTCGAGGGCGTCGGCTTTGCGCTACCGTCGAATACGGCGATCACGGTTTACAACCAGCTCGTCACATCCGGAAAGGTGATTCGCGGATCGATCGGCGTCACTTTCCAGGAAGAGAACAGCAACAATCCGATTTTGATGAAGGAGCTGGGCGCGCCGTATGGCATTGTGGTCGAAGCGGTCGAGCCGGGCAGCCCAGCAGAAAAAGTTGGCTTGCAGGCCGGCGATGTGATTACCAACGTCAACGGCCAGCCGGTGCACACCGGCGCGGACCTCGTGAATCCAATCGCGCAGACTCCGATCGGGCAGTCGGTCCAGGTTCGGTACGTGCGCAACAAGGAAGCGAAGGAAGTAACGCTCACCGTCGCGGACCGTTCCAAGATTTTCCCTGCATCAGCCGAGAATGATTCGGAAGAGCCCGATCAGACCGAGGAGCCGAGCCAGTTCGGCCTCCACACCGAGGATCTGACGCCCGATCTCGCGCACAAGCTCGGCATGGGCAAGCTGAGCGGCGCCGTCGTGACGCAAGTCGATCCCGCAAGCTTTGGCGAGGACGTCGGTTTTGCTCGCGGCGACGTGGTGATCGAGATCAATCACACGCCGGTCAACTCTCTCGCGGATTACCGCGCTCAGATGGCGAAGCTGAAGCCGGGCGAGGACGTGCTCTTCAAGGTCGCGCGGCGCTCCGAGAGCGATCGCGTGCTCACGCTGTTCCTGGCGGGCGCCGTTCCGCCTCCGCAGTAGCGTACGCCGCATTGGCACTCGCAGCGGACGCCACTCTGCGGCTTTCGCGCTTTTCCGACCGTTAGGTGCCGCGTCAATTTCCGATTACCGCGTTATACGTCCACGTAGATTGTTTCAGAGTAAGCCGGCACACGAGGGCAATCTGCAGCACATTTAGTGTGCCGACTTAACGGTCAAGCGCTTACAAACCACACACTCAGAAAGAGCTGGTCGCTTTAGGAGCTTCCGTTCTTGCGGTTCTGTTACATTTCGGAAGATATCTGGTTACTAAACGATTGCATGTGATCCTCGTCACTGACAGCTTTCAGCTGGGATGCAAGACTGCGTCCGTCCCCGATCTCAGTCACATCCTTTCGGCCCACTCCAGAACCCGCTGAGATCATGTTCGGGGGACCGTTCTTCGTAGGTTGTAGGAAAGGAGACCGAAGATGAAAGTAAGAGACGTGATGATGCGCACACCGGCCAGCTGCACACCCGAGACAAACTTGGGCGCCGCAGTAGAAATTCTGTGGAACCGGAACTGCGGAATTCTTCCCGTTGTGAATGCTCAGCAGCAGGTCATCGGCGTAGTAACTGACCGAGACGTGTGCATCGCTCTGGGAACTCGGAATCGATTGGCAGGAGAAATCGCGGTGGGCCAAGTCACTTCCGGAAAAGTGTTTGCATGCAAGCCAGAAGATGACGTTCGCGTCGCCCTGGCGACGATGGCCCATGCGAAGGTGCGGCGCTTGCCTGTGATCAGCGCCGACGGCAAGCTTGAGGGGATTCTCTCTATGGATGATGTCGTCGCTCACTCCGAGGCCAGAATCCCGGGAAAGACATCCGAACTCTCGCATGATGAGGTGGTGGACACTCTGAAGACTCTCTACCGGGGGGAAGTCCCGGAAGTCGTGCATAAGAAAACCGCCGTCGGCGCTTGAGACGACCGGAGAGGCTCCTGCGGCCAGTCTTAGTAAGACAGACCCTGGAATCATGGAACGATTTCGCGACCGCGAACGAACTGGTCGCCTGCTAGCCGAAAAGCTCGCGCGGTAGCCGAGGCGGAGGAATGGTTTAGTTCTGCGGCTACCGTCCCCGTTGCTAAAGGGATAGTAGACAGTGATCAGAGCGCTGGAGGTTCTTCGTGGAGTTAATGAACGTCATCAAGCAGCGGCGGGCTGTTCGGGACTATACGGATCGGCGGATCGACCGATCAACGGTCGAGAAGCTGATCGATACAGCGGTACTCGCGCCGAGCGCGATGAATCTGCAGCCGTGGGCATTCGCGGTCTTGCTTGGCCGCGATGCCGTGAATGACTGCGCCAAGCGTGCCCATACTTGGCTGCTTGCGAATTTCTCGCAATCCCCCTTCTCGCAAACTTCGCAGGGTGCACGATTGCGGCAGATGTTGGAAGATCCAAACTATGTGCTCTTTCATCATGCCCCTGCGCTCGTGACTGTTCTGGCCAAGTCGGCGGACACTCAATCCGCGGAGGACTGTTGCCTCGCAGCCGAAATCTTGATGCTGGCAGCTCGTGACGAGGGCCTTGGGACCTGTTGGATCGGTCTCGCACGCCCATGGCTCGATTTGCCCGCTACAAAGCGCGACCTCGGATTGCCGGAGCAATACCATGTCGTCGCCCCGATCGTGCTCGGACATCCAAAGACATGGCCGGAGTCGCATGGGAGGAATCCCGCAGAGATCCACTGGCTTGGGTAGAGCCGCGGAATCGCAGAGCGGCCTCGTACCGCGCCGAGGCGAGTGCCCGAGAACCTACCCTGCAACAGACCGAGTAGGGAGTAACTTCCGATGCGGAGCGATCACGCCGTCGTGTTGCGGGGACCGGGCCCCAGGTTGAGCTACCCAGAAACGGGTACCCACCAGGTTACAGCCTGTGCCGGCGGACGCGGGACGGCACGGTGCGAATCAGCACCGTAGAGCGTCCCGCGCGCCGCGCTCTTTTGGGCGTCCTAAACTAATACCTAAAAGACATACTTGACCGCGAACTGCATGATCCTCGGGGCAACATCCGATGAAATCATGCCGAATGTGGGGCCGCTTCCCAGGACGGTGTTGCTCGTACCCACAGCAGCGATGCCGGCGGTCCCAGGATTCACGAAGTTAACTCGGTTTTCGACGTTGAAGGTTTCCCAGCGGATCTCCAGGGATTGCCTTTCCGTGATTGGGAACCGGCGGGATAGCGCGACGTCCACGTCGAAGAAGCCGGGGCCTTCCAAGTGATTGACGCCCTCGTTTCCAAGAACACCTGGCGCATTCCCGAATGCGTCAAGACCT
The DNA here is from genome assembly GCA_963715685.1 of uncultured Acidobacteriota bacterium. Lineage (GTDB taxonomy): Bacteria > Acidobacteriota > Terriglobia > Acidiferrales > UBA7541 > Palsa-295. The sequence continues at coordinate 2,120,785 of OY970264.1, forward strand.
CCTCCGGGCAAGGCGAAGGCGCTCGCATTGATCCAGCAGTTCCCGGCCGAGGTGAAATACGGCGAGACCCGCTTCGGGGCGCAATAGGGATTTGCGAGCACCTGATTGGGTCGTTGCCCGGCGATTCCGGTAGCTGCGTCGTCGGCATTCGAGCCGCCCAGGGTCACCGTAAAATAGCTTCCGGTATGCGCACTGAAGATCGGCGAAAGCTGCCAGTCGCCCGCGATCCACTGGAGCACTCTCGACGAAAAACGCGGCGACTGAAGAACTGCGGAAAGGTTGAAGTTATGGTGAATGTCTACTGACGCGCAGTTTCCGCGGTCAAATCGCGGGTTCGCCGGATTGGTGTACTCCGGGGCGTTGATCGCCTGGGTCCACAGATCGGAGATGCAATGCGACCACGTGTAGTTCGCCAGCATCTGGAAGTGGTTTGAAAAACGGTGCTCTGCGGAAAGGAGCAGCGCGTTGTAGCTGCCCGTCCCGCTGTCATCCAATGCCGGGTACCCTGCGTAATATTGCCCTTGGGCCGGATTCAACTGCGAGAACAGGCGCCGCTGGTTCGTATTTCTGGTCGAGTCGCAGGGTTTATAGTAAACGGGTATCACTGTCCCGGTGCCGGAGTTATAGACATTGACGTTGCAGCCGCCACTCGCATCCGGCGTGATATAGACCCCGGGATTTGTTTCCTTAATCATCCACAGGTGCGTTAGGTCGTTGCCTAAGTAGCTAGCTTTCAAGAGCCAGGCTGCCCCGATCTGCCTTTGAATCGTCAGGTTCCACTGCTCCATAGACGCGTTGTGGACGTGCAATGGAGCCGTCTCGTACGATGAATAAAACGGGTATGGGGTCGTGGCATTCTGCGTGACCGGAAATGGGCTTACGCCAGTTTGGTAATAAGACCACGGATTCGCGAACGTGTCCGGCGCCGCTGGGGGATGATCGTGATGCCCTCGCCCCACAGCGGCTCTCCAGCGTAGTTGTAAAAGAAGAGCGTCTCGGGCGTGTCGTAGAGAATTCCCCAAGACGCGCGAATGAGCGTTTTGCCTCCGCCGGTGGGATCCCATGCTAACCCAATGCGTGGCGCCCAATCGTTCCAGGTCGTATAGCTTGGCCGACTTCCGGTTTGGAAGCCCGGATCGCCCGAATACAGCGTTCCTGCTGGAGCATTCGGATATCTGGTCGAGTGCACGTTCGCCAGGAAGTCCGCCATGTTGAAATGACTGACTTGTCCCAGCGGAAAGGTGCCGCCGAGGAACGGCTCCCACCGCAGGCCATAGTTCAGCGTCAGGCGTGAATTGACCTTCCAGCTATCCTGCGCGTAGAGCCCCAAGTACCTCCAGTTCTCGTCGTCATGCGAAATATTTAACTGGGTCATCGAACCGAGCGCGCCGGCGACAAAATCCGCCATGGGATCGCCGCTGAGCGCACCGCTGAAAGTAAACAACCCGTTGCAATACACGCAGAACGAGGACGTTTGCGAGGGGTGAATAAAGCTGGCGCCGAACTGTATCTGATGGGACCCCTTAGTCCAGCTATAGTCGTCCGCGAGCTGCCAGGTCTTGGTGTTATCAAGACCGGGCGTTGCGAATCCACCGGCGCTCTGGAAATCGCCGGTGATGTTGATGTTTGAAAAGTGAGGCAGATTAATGTACATGCCCTGCACGCCAATGTCGGTAGGAGTGACGATCGGCACTTGGAATTTCGTGATGCCGTCTGTGTTGTAGGTGAAGTGGAATGTGTTCAACATCGCGCTGTTCACTAGATAGGTGTGACCAACTACAAGCGAATTAACCAGATCATCTGTTCCCGCGTTGACGACCGTGATCTCGTTCCCGTTATAGCTGGAGGGCACCAGGCTGTGAGTTCCGAAATAGCGCACGAATAGGGTCTGCTTGGAGTTGATCTGATAGTCGACCCTCCCGATGCCCATGTGCTCGTTCTGATTGGCAATGATTTGAAATGTCGTCACGCCGCAAGGCTCCGGGCCAACCGGGAAGTGGCTCGCGAAATTCAAAACGTCCGCAGGAACCGCGTACTTCAGGATGTTGTTCGTGAAAAAAACCTTCAACTGAGGAGTCTGGCCGTTAACCTTCGTCATGCAATTCGCTGCATAATTTTGGAAATTGCCTTGTAGCTCCGAAGCCGTGGGGAGAATGGCCTGGTTGGCGGGAGGCTTGTCTCGGATCATCGTGCCCTGATAGCCCAAGAAAAAGAACACCTTGTTCTTTTTGATCGGCCCGCCGATGGTGCCGCCAAACTGGTTGCGTTTCAAGCCGTCGCTCAGCCCATTCGGGTGCGTAGCATTCACGCTGAAGTAATCTTTGGCGTTGAAATCGGAGTTGCGAACGAATTCGAACGCGTCGCCGTGAAACTGATTGGCGCCCGATTTGGTGGCGATGTTGATCGCGCCTCCCGTGTGTTGGCCGTACTGCGCCGGGATGGCGCTGGTTTGAACGTTGAATTCCTGGATGGCATCCGGGAAAGGCGTAGGCAAGTTGAGGTTATTAAAGGGATCGTTAAACGTTCCCCCATCCATCAGATAGGCAGTTCCATTGAGCATTCCGCCCGCGACGCTTACCAGCGCCTCGTTGGGGTAGTTCTTGCTAGAAACCAGGTTTCCGACCGATGGCGCCCCGCCAAAACCGTACTGGACGGTGTTCGATGCGCCAGCCAGCGTGATGAGTTGCGTCACTTGGCGTCCATTGAGCGGCAGGTCCACGACGGATTGCGAGTTCACCACCTGGCCCACGCCTGTGGTCGTCGTATCGACCATCGGCGCAGTAGCCTCCACCTGGACAGATTGCATGACCGCGCCCACCTTCAATACGGGATTGACGGTGGCGCCCGTTCCGACTTGCAAAACGATGCCCGTCTGAACGAACGTGGTGAAACCTTCGTTCTTCACCTCCAGCCGATAGGGACCGAGAGGCAGGCCGGGCAGCGTGTACACGCCGCTCGCATCCGAGGTCGCGGTCCGAGTGAATGCTGTATCGGTTTGCGTGACGGTAATCCGAGCCCCTTCTACCGCCGCTCCGCTGGCGTCGGTGACTGTTCCGGAGATCTGCGATGTGGCCTGCGCAAAAAGTCCGCCACAACATCCCAAACACAACACGCTCACTATGACGAACTGGGTCGAGATCCGCTTCATGATCCCTCCAAAGTCGCGCTTGATTCGGACTGCTGCCCGTGCTTGAAAGCGTGAGGAGGAAGCGGTACCAGGTATGCCGTAAGAAACCACAACACTCTCGCGTTCGCGGAGCGTTTGGAGTCGGCATCCTTTCAGCCGCTGTCCCCAGTTGCTCACTCCCGTTGGCTGTTCGCTGCAAGCTCTGTACTCTTCGTTTCAAAGTAGTGATGTGTTCCCGGTCACATGGAGCAGTGATCCGCGTCACACTCCACCGGAGCCACCGGCCGGAAGGGAGGTCACGGATCATTGCTTCCCTATCCTTCTAGTACCAACTTTTCCGGTAACCGCTGCGAGCTCAGGGGGTCGATGCAACACTTGCTCGTAGTCTACTCGCCGGAGTCTGAAAACCTAGAGTCATTCTCGGGCGTTGATTTAAACGCAGCGCTACTTTGTCCAGCTCCGATTGAGAATAGCCGGACAGGTCAGTCTTCTTAGGGAAGTATTGTCGTAACAGCCGGTTCGTGTTTTCGTTCGTGCCGCGCTGCCAAGGACTATGAGGATCGCAGAAGTAAACTTGCACATTCGTGGCCACCGTGAAGGTCTTGTGTTTCGCCATCTCCAGTCCTCGATCCCAGGTCAACGAACGCCGCAGTGTCGCGGGGAGTTTACGAACTTGCCGGCTCAGTGCGGAGACGACCACGGCCGTGTCTTTGCTGGGCACCTTTACCAGTGTGATAAAACGCGAATGACGTTCCACCAAGGTCGCAATGTGACTGTTCTTTGCGCCGGCAATGAGATCCCCCTCCCAATGACCGGGAATGGCTCGGTCTTCGATCTCTGCAGGTCTTTCCCGGATGGAGATGGCATCGACGATTTGACCGCGTGATTGACCGCTGGCACGAGAGTGCTGCGAGCGACGTATGCGGCGCCTGGACCGAAGGTGCCCGATCAGCTCTTTTTTCAATACTCCTCGGGCTTGAATGAACAGGCTACGGTAAATGGTCTCGTGGGACACGCGCAGGCTCTCATCATCGGGATACTGGATCTTCAGCCATCCGGAAATCTGTTCCGGCGACCAGTCCAAAATCAGTTTACTCGCAACGATCTTCTGTAACCTCACCTGGATGGCAAGAAGACAAGGCTTGGGCCGTAAGGCTGACTCCCAGGCTTCGTAATCCGCTTCACTGGCTCGATACTGAGGACGGCCACCATGGCGTAACACTTCCCGGCTCACCGTCGACGCAGCTCGCTTCAGACCTCTGGCTATATCACGAATCGACGAACCGCAAGCGATCCCTCGAGAGATGTCCTCTCGCTCGGCCAGCGTGAGTGCTAGCAGCGACCGCCGACGGGCTGCCGGAACAATCCCACCGTGTTGCAGCAACAGAAAACGAATGGACGAATGCCCCTTGCCGAATGCGCGCCCGATCTCATGCAACGAGCGTCCCGCCTTCCAACGGGACCATATGTCGGTCTTCTGCGCCGCAGAAAGCCCCGCCCGATTCACTTGAGTCATAAACACCACCTTTAGAGAGAAGATTTACCTTAGATGGTGTTGCATCGACCTATTGAGACCACCTGACTTATCGGGAGTTAGCCGCATGGCCTCGGGTAGATCGGGCCCGCCAACAACCTATGAGTAGCCGACGACTCGCCAGGAAAAGCCGAAATCGGGGCGATGGGGATCGAAGAAACTTTTGCGTTAAGTGGGCGCCCGGTTGTCTCGAGACCGCAAGGCAGGAGATGACGTCAAGTCCGGCGCAAATCCGTTCTCTCCTGTGTACGTTAGCAAACTCACGAGTCCGGTTACTGCGAAGTTGAAACACAACGCAATAAATCCGGCGTTCAATCCCATGATGGGATCGTGCTTGCTGAGCATCAGAAGAACGGCAATGAGGACGCCAGTCACCATTCCGGCGAAGACGCCGGACATGGTCGCTCGCTTTGAATACAGGCCTAACACCACACCTGGAAAAAACTGCGCCACCCCCGCATATCCCACCAGCAGAAGACTGACGAGAGTCGTGGAGTTGAAAATGGCAGAACCGAGGGCGGCGCATGTGATTGCCAAGACGGTGATCTTCGCCAACTTCCCAACCTGTTGGTCGGTCATGCCAGGCGCCAGAATCGGGCGGCACAGGTTTTTTGCAAACAAACTTGCCGCTGTGAGTATTAGGATCGCCGCGGGAACCATCGCCGTGAGAGCGCCGGCCCCGCCAATGACTCCCAGGAACCAAGGCGGGAAGGTCTTGCGCACCATCATCAACATCGAGAGGTCGCCATTGGCGAGCCCGGGCAACACCACAAGCGCGGCCAAGCCAACGAAGAACATTAGCGGCATCGTAATGATGTAGAGCGGCATTACGACCGCGTTCCGGCGCAGCGTGTCGCCACTTTTCGCAGTAAAGCTCGCGCCGAAGAATTGCGGCCACATGTAAAACCCAAACGCGCAGAGGAGAACTGTTGATATATACCAGGCGTGTCCCAGGTTAGCCGTGGCGCCGGGCATTACCAGATGGCCGGGTTTGGCGCGCGCGACCGCGGCAAACATCGGACCAATGCCTCCAAAGTAAATGTATGGCACCGCGACGCCCACAAAAACCGCGGCAAAGAATAGAACAACGTCCTTCAACACGCTGACCCACGCCACTCCCCGGATCCCGCTGGTCAATACAAAGCCGGCGACAATTGCGAAGGAGATCACCATGGCCGGCGTGCGATGGATCACTCCAAAACTCGCCACTTCCACAATGATTCCGAGACCAGTGATCTGAAGTTGCAAATAAGGGATGATGCAGATCATGCCCACAAGGGCAACGAAGGCGGTGAGATACTTGCTGTTGTAGCGTACTTGAAAGAAATCGCCTTGTGTTTGAAGGCGATATCTCCTGCCGGCTTCCCAAAGTTCAGGAAGAATGTAGAAAGAAACCACATATGCCAAAGAGGTGTATCCGATAATGTACAGAACGGGTGCGCCTTTGGAGTACGCCCAGCCACTCGCCCCAAGGAACGTAAACGTCGTATAGATCTCCCCGGCCATCAGCAGCCAGACCAGCAGCATGCCGAAACCTCGGCCGCCCACGATCCATTGTTCGAGATCCATCTTGCGGTGAGATCCGCCAAGAAAACCGACAAACGAGCCTGCTGCGACGATGGCAGAAATTAGGGTCAGAGCAACGACGCTTGGACTCACAGCGTGCCACCGTCTTTGCGATGCGGCTTAGAAGCGCGGCGTGTCTCCAACCAATATGCACCCCACATACAGAGTGGGGTGAGGAGCAGCCATGAGATCAACCAGAAAAAGTTGAACGGCAAACCCAGAACCATGGGATAAACACGATCCCAAAGTGACACTGAAAAACACGCGGCCGCGAAAGGAATTAGCCCCAGAAGAATCGACCCCAGCGATGGGCGCTTTGCGCAGAACCTCTGATCATCGCGATGTTCCATGTGTGCGGGAGTGTAACAGCATTTTGCGGGACAGTTTAGTCGAGATGGCAAATAGCTCCACACGCTTGGCAATTAACGACGCACTCGGAAGTAATCCACCTGCCTGATTGACGCGGCGGTCTCAATGGGTCGACGCAACAGCAGCGCGGAGCCTACTTGCGCGAGCCTCAAAGGCTATAGCCGTTCGCGAGCGTCGAATCGAACGGAACACTGCCCTGGCTAGGTTCTGATTGAGTACAGCCCGACAGGTCGGTTCTCTAGGGGAAGTACTGTCGGACCAACTGAGTACATAGTGTTGCATCGACCGGTTGAGCTGGCAGCGTTTATCGGGGATTGGTCGGTTCGGGGATGGGGAAATTCTGATATCGACACGTACGCAGCATTGTGTCAATTTCTGCCATCCGCTTCGGCGGCTAGCTCGTCCAGCAGAGTCGCCGCCTTGGTCAAGTTGTCAACCCCGAAGACCAGCAGCGCTAGCGTCGAGCCTGGCTCCAGTCCGCAGTAGCTGTATTCAATGTTGATCTGGTTTTCGCCCAACCGCGAGGCTGCGCGGCCCAACTCACCTGGACGGTGCGCCAGCCTGACTACGGCGACGTCCGTCTCCTCGAAGATCATGTTCAGGCTGCCCAGCACCGCCTTGGCGCTGGCCATGTCATCCGCCAGGAATCGGACCAAGCTCTCTCCCTCCTCTACATACGATTGAAAAGCCAGGATATTCACTCCGCGTTTCGCCAGAGCGAGGAAGCACTTCCCCAGGGCGCCCGGTTTGTCTTCGATCGTTACTGTAAATTCCTTCGCCTTCGCCATGTGACTTGACTCCCTTCCAATCCAGGACATCGACAACCGGCATCGCGGTCCATTCATTGAACTGCTGCTCGGTTCCTTGGTCAACTCCTGATTAGCCAGATAACCGGACGTCTTCGCACTAAAACATCGGAAGTTGCCCGTTTACCGCGTTCATTAGGGTACTGACGGACGTACATCGGGAGACGCCGGAGGGTGCTGTTGTGAACAGACGTCCGATCCTGCCGCCTCTATCATTGGTCCGAAGGAGGGAACATGCCGCCTAAACGAATCCGGGGACACCACGCTACATTGAAATCAGTGGCGATCACACCGCCGAAAGCGACACTCGCAAGGGGGAGGTCGAGATTCAATTCATGGACGGGACTACCGAGGTCTTCCCCGGTATCCCGCGCTCGGACTTCTGCAAATGGGAGAAGTACCGCCTTGAAGTCTACTGTGCTCCGTCAGGCGTAAAACTCCCGCGCGCCACGATCTAACTTCGAGTGGTTCAATTGGTGGTGTGCGTATGACACCCTGTGCTGCCGGCGACCTATGGGCTGCCCCGCGCCCGCATTTCCTGCAGTATCTCTCCCAAATCAGATTCCCTGAGATGGTCTTCTGAAAGTGGAATCAGGCGCTGATTCTCGACCATGATGTGTGGCCGATAAAGATCCACTAGATGGGACACCAAACCCTCGAAACGGGTCGCCTGCTCTGGAGACGGAGGCAAGGGCGCGGGAGGGAAGGTCGCTACATGGGCAGCCAGCTTCTCGAACACCGACTCTTTCTCCCTGTGCTGACTCTCAAGCATCGTCGTCAGCTCCGTCACAAGGGATCTCTCTTCGCCACTGTTGGCCAACAGGCGGGGAAACACCGACTCCTCTTCATCCTGAGTATGAAGATGCCCCATTGCATCGAGGAACTGCAGCGCTTTGTCCAGGGCCTCACGGGCTTCTTGGCGCTTCTGCTCGGAATCAGAACGCAGACGGGGAATTACACCCTCTAGAATTTGCAAATGTTCTTCGATCCGATCGTGGCAGACAACCAAATGCCGCAGGGGATCGCTGATGGTGACGCCCGCATCGACACCCGAGGCAGAATTGTTTTTAAGCATGTTCGGAGCATATACGCGGTAATTTCCGATTTCAACTTTGATGCTCGCGACAGCGTTGCACATCTCAATTGTTGAACTGCTACGCCGCTCCTCGGCTAACTCCAGATAAGTCGGGTTATCGGAAACAGGCCCGATGCCGATGGTTGGCTGTGCTTGCCACTGGCTGTTCCGCCGTGCCATACTGCGCTTCCCCGCGAATTCAGTCAGCATTGGGGAGGTTTGCGTATGCGAAGTTATAGCCGATTGTTCTCCTTTCTTGTCGTCGTCTCCGCAATGATTTTTTTCTCGCTTCCAGTGACGACCCTCGCGGGAGGCGGCGTGAACGCGCCAGCATCGCCAAAGCCGCGGCCGGATCAGACGGTCAAGGTTTGGACGAACGACGATCTGGCGACTCTCGGACCTCCGTTTGAAGCGGCCGGTCAGCCGGCGCCGTCCGAGGTGCCCACTACGAGCAATCGGGAGTCCGCTCCCTCTGCGCGCGCGCCGCAGGCTACGCCGGTCGCGCCTGAACAAAACCCACGGTGGTACGCAGGCCAACTATCCTCGCTTGAGAGCGAGCTTGCGGAGGTCGAGAGCAGGGAACAACGGCTGAGCCAATTTCGAGCCACGGGATCGGGATTGCAGACCGGGTTGAATGTCGTCGCCCCGTGCGAAGGCGTCGGTACGGACAATTTGATCGCGCGGCTCGATGCGCGTCGGCAGGAGATTCTCCAGCAGATCGACGCGCTGGGTGACACGGCGCGAAGTAGCGGCATGGAGCCTGGAATTCTGGTCGAGGGCCGTGGGCGCGTGGCCGCCGAGGAGCCCCCCACGGCCGGGGAGCGGCGAGCGGACTTGTTGGAACAGCATGGCGAGCTTTCGGAGCAGTTGGCGCGGACGCAAGGGGTCGAGTCCTACATGCAGGAAGATACGGCCAGACGGAACATGACCTTGCTGCGTCCCGCGTTGGGCGGAGTCGGGAATATGACGAGCAATCTGCTCCACAACCTGGATAACCGTGCGAACGCGCTCCAGGGCCAGATCAGCAACGTAGAAGACGAGGCGCTTGCGAGCGGCGTCGAACCGGGCACACTCCGCTGACCCGCCAGCATCCATTCGCCATTGCCTCATAGGCTTCGCGGCGCGCGGCGCGGCTTGAGTCGTGGCGTGAAATCGGGATAATTAAAGTAAGGATTGCCGTACGGGCGGCAAAGCCCAGGGGAATCAGCTTCAATTAAGAGGGCCACGACTCATGAGATGGTTGACAATCGCCGCGTCTCTCGCGCTTGCGTGCGCCGCATCGGGCGTGGCTGCACCGGCCCGCGCGCAGCAGGAGGCCTCGTCCGCTTCCTCTCCAAGTTCGACACCAGCGAAGAAGGTCAGCCACAAGAAAAAGCACTATTCGAAGCGCCAGGCGACGCAGAAGGCTCCTACGCCCGACCGCATCTCCGAAATCCAGACGGCGCTGGCGCACGAAGGCTACTACCAAGGCAATCCGACCGGTAAATGGGACGCGAACACGGTCGCGGCCGTGCAGAAATTCCAGTCCGCTAAGGGTATCGACGCGAATGGAAAGCTCGACGCGCCGACGCTGCAAAAGCTCGGGCTTGGCTCAGACATTGCCGGCGTATCGGCGCCGAAGCCCGTTGTGCCGAGCTGCTGTTCCATGGTGGCGCCAGGCTTGAGCCCTGCGGGAAGCTCGACAACCCCCATGAGCTGCTGTTCGATGGCCTCGGCACCCCAACCGCAATCAACGACACCTCCAGCCGGCTCGGCTAGCACCAGCACGAGCGGCGCCGCTCCCTCCACGGACCCGAAGCCAACCGACAAGTAATCTCGTTGCATTGACGCTCCTGCCTTGCGGTTGCTAACCTAAGCCTCCAATCGCACCGCAGCGCCGATTCGCGACGCCGAAGCCACGCATCTGATCAGCGCGACGAACACCGGAGGAAGCGCCATGGCAATCGAGTTCGCGCCAAGGGTCTTCAAGAATTACATCAACGGCGAGTGGGTCGAGTCCCGCAGCGGCAAGACCATCGAGGACCGCAACCCGGCGAATGCGGATGAACTCGTCGGCATTTTTCCGGCTTCGAATGCGGAGGATGTCGCGCACGCCGTCGATGCGGCGAAGGCTGCGTACAAATGGTGGCGGCTGACGCCCGCGCCCAAGCGCGGTGAGATTCTCTTCCACGCTGCGGAAATTCTGGTCGAGCGCAAGGAAGACTTCGCGCGCGACATGACGCGCGAAATGGGGAAAGTGCTCACGGAAACGCGCGGCGACGTGCAGGAAGCCATCGACATGACGTACCTGATGGCCGGAGAAGGACGGCGGCAATTCGGGCACGTTGCGCCGTCCGAGCTGCCGAATAAATTCGCGATGGCGGTGCGCTCGCCGGTGGGAGTCGCCGGACTGATCACGCCCTGGAATTTCCCGATGGCGATCCCGTCGTGGAAGGCGATGCCCGCGCTGATATGCGGCAACACCGTGGTCCTCAAGCCCGCCGAAGACACTCCGCTTTCCACCTATAATCTTGTCCAAGTGCTCGAGGAAGCCGGGCTCCCGCCGGGCGTCTTGAATGTCGTATTCGGCGACGGCCCCGGCGCCGGCGCCCCCATGCTGTCGAATCCCGGCGTCGATCTCCTCAGCTTCACTGGCTCGACCGAAGTCGGCCGCATCGTGAGCCAGGCGTGCGCGCCGACGTTCAAGAAGTGCCACCTCGAAATGGGCGGCAAGAACATCATCGTCGTGATGGACGACGCGAACCTCGACCTCGCCATCGAGGGCGCGGTCTGGGGAGGCTTCGGCACCACGGGCCAGCGTTGCACCGCTGCGAGCCGCGTGGCCGTGCATAAAAAGGTGTACCGTGAGTTCGTTGAGAAGTTCGTCGCGCGAGTGAAGGCGCTGAAAGTCGGCGACGGCCTCGACGCGGCCACGCAAATGGGACCGTGCATCAACGAGCAGCAGCTCAAGACGGTGATGAGTTACGTCGAGATCGGGCGCAACGAGGGCGCAAAGCTGGCCGCGGGAGGCCATCGAATCCAAGGCGGCGCCAACCCGCGCGGCTGGTTCCACGAACCCACGGTGTTCGTCGATTGCGACGCGAAGATGCGCATTTGCCAGGAGGAGATTTTCGGGCCCGTCGTCGCGGTGATTCCGTTCGACACGTTCGACGAGGCGCTCGAAATCGCCAACGGCGTGAGTTACGGGCTGTCCGCTTCGGTGTACACGCGCAACGTGAACAACGCGTTTCGCGCCCAGCGCGACCTCGAAACGGGCATCGTCTACATCAACGCACCCACCATCGGTGCGGAAACGCATCTTCCATTTGGCGGCACGAAGAACACGGGCAACGGCCATCGCGAGGCCGGCCTCGCCGCGCTCGATTTCTACTCCGAGTGGAAGACCGTCTACGTCGATTACTCCGACCGCCTCCAGCGCGCCCAGATCGACAATTCCTGAAACCTGGCCCTGCACTTCCCGTTACCGGACTGGCCCGGCCTTCCGGCCAGTAACGGTCTCGGAACCTTTTCGGCGGGAGTATCCACCCGCCCAGGGTGCCAGTGCTAACTTCGATCCATGAGGCGAATACTCAGAGTCTGCCTTCATATTTTCCTGGGTTTGGCGTTGGGCACGGTGGTCGGCGCCTCGGTCGGGACGCCGCGAAAATACTCAGAATTGAAAGCCGCGTGCGCAACGGCCTACCTCAGCTTTTACGGGGATTATGCCTATCTACAGTACAAGCACGCGAACACCGAGTCCGCGAGACAGGCGTTGCACGGCTATCTAGACAGCGTCAGCGGCTTTGAATCTGAAAAGCTGCCTCAAATGAATCGCGAATTGGCTTTTGATTCAGGACTCACCTACCTTCGGCTTTACCGACTCGAAACCGCTGCAAACGATACCGCGGAAGCGGATCGATACATGAAACTGTCTGAACCGGAGTTCGCTTCGCTCGGCTGGAAAGACACCTCCAAATCTGGGCTTCAGAAGTTCATCGAGACGCGAGAGAAGAATGAACTGCCGCTGGACGGACACGGCCCTGGCCCTGGTATGGTGCCAACTGCCGCCACTCTTCCGCCCTCTCAGGGGAAGGATCAATCTCCGTGAGGAAATACATTCCAGCGATGGCGGGTGTTTTGGCTGGTTTGGCTCTGGGATACCTTGTATTGCCATTTGTAGCCACAGTGGTGTTGATGTGGCGGCATCCAACATCGATTGGGATGTTCGCCTTTGTCAATTACCGCAATGGGGTCGTGTGTGATTGTGTTGGACGCCCCCCGCAAGAGAGCAGACAGGAGCTGGCCAACTACCTACAATCGGTGCAAAGGTTGCGAACGCAGTCCCCGACATCAAAGTCCCTCGTGCTCGAAAGCGCCTTGACGCACGTTCGCCTCGCGGCGGTTGATCAGAAACTGAACAATCCTTCTGAATCCTCCGAATATATGCGGCTCGCGCAGCAGGAGTTTTCCAGTATCGGTTGGGTCGACACCTCGCCCGCGCGGCTTCTCGATGTCGTCCAAGCGTGGGACGCACAATGGAAGCCCGCCGCCAAGAAAGCAAGTCGCTAGCAACTTGTCGCAGAGTTGGGGGCTAACTCACACCTTTAACCCCGCGAGGCGCATGAGTTCCAGCGCATTGCTCCGGGTGACCACGCCGTCTCGCAGCTTGTAATCGAATCGCATTTTTCCGGCTTCGACATAGTCTTGAAAGTGCGCATTGTGCACGCTCGCGCCGAGCGATCCGGCCATCTCCGTCAGCGCCAAGTCGTGCGTGGTCACGATGCCGATCGCGCCGCGTTCCAGGAACGCGCGGATCAGGCTTTCTGCGCCGATCCGGCGGTCGTGCGAATTCGTTCCGTCGAGCAGTTCGTCGAAAAGGAATAGGATCGGCCTTTCTCCGCTTACCAAGTCGAAGACTTGCCGAATGCGGAGAACCTCCGTGTAGAAGGTCGAGCGCCCCTCCTGCAGCGAATCGGCGCTCCGCAGGCGCGTTCCCAACGAGAGCGGCGCGAGACGCAGCGATTTCCCCCGGATGGGCGCGCCGGCAAGGGCCAGAACTGCGTTGATGCCGACCGTGCGCAGCAAGGTGCTCTTCCCGGACATGTTCGAGCCGCTCACCAGCAACACGCGATTTCCCTCATCGAGTCGGACGCTGTTCGGCACGCATTGAATCGCGGGGATCAGCGGATGCCCAAGGTCTTCACCAACAAAGTGCGCCGGCGAGCTGCCCGCGTCTGCAATTTCCGGGAATGGGTCGGCCGGATGTTCGAACGAATACGTCGCCAGCGAGAGCAGTGCTTCCATTTCGCCGGCAATGTCGATCCAGGCTCGCATCCGGTGGCCGTATTGTCTTCTCCACGAATCCGCGGCGAGGCCGGTTTGAATTGTATAGAGCAGGGGCAGGTCGACGATCCGCACGAACATGTCATTGCGCCCGTCAATCCAGTAAACGATGCGAGCGAATCGTCGCATCGCGCCGGAGGCAGGCTCGGCGCCGCGTTTCAGCTCCGCCACGAATTCCTGCAATCGAGGCGACGTGAACGCCTCTCGCTCGATGCGCTCCAGAATCTTCGAAAAGAGCACGACACCCTCGGCGTTGCAGTGCACTCCTGAAACAACCGCCGTCGCGCGTTTGTACCGCCAGGCTGACAAAATCCCTTCGAGGATCAGAAGACCGAGGAAAGGCCAGTAGTTTGCCGTAAAAAAGTAGTAGAAGAAGCTCGCCGCAGCCGCGAGGGCCAAAACCGCCGCGGCGACGCGCCAGGCAGTCCCGCCGAGCACCGGTTCGCCCTCGCACCACCTCTCCAGCGACTCCGGATTCAGCCGGGCGCGCAGGCTTTCTCCTGTAACCGCTAAATCTTCGCGCAGATCGAGCTTCGGGCGCAGCTCCGCGATCAGCCCTTGCCGGTCCACAATTGTTTTCGGCGGCGAAAGCGAACGCAGCCAGTCGGCGAGGCGGTTTTCGCCCATGGGCATTCTCGCCGTTGAAAGCAGCTCGAAAAGGCAGCCGCGTCCGAAGAGATCGAGGTCGTCCGCATAGACGTGCTTTTCGTCGCGGAACCGTTCGCCCGACGCGCCCGTGCCGCTCCAGCGGTCTTCCATTCGCGCGAAGCCCGATCGGTAAAAGGCGGCTGCCGTTTCCGCACGCGCGCGGGCGCGGATGGTCTGCTCGTGCAGAATCGCGAGGACCGCGAAGGCCGCCACAGGCAAGATCAACCAGTAACCCGATACGTGCCTTGCAAAATGGAGCCACACAAGAACGAGCCCGACGGCAACCACCACCAGTTTCCAGTTCCCGAGGCGGATGTGTTGGCGTTCCTTGGCCGCGACCTTCCCGACGTGGACTTCGAGGCGGCTGGCGTACTCCGCGCGTGGATCAAGCACATCTGCCTCCTGATCAGCCAGCGTAGTCTACTCCACGCGGAATCTGGCCGCACGCCGCGGACTTCGACGCTGCAGGGTGTAGCGCGGCATTGGTTGACACATCCGCCCAGCGCACGCAAAATATCGGGGCGTTGGGGTTGGCCCTGGGGCGCCTTTCCAATCGCAAATCCAATTGGGATGGGCGGGTGTGGGTGCTCCGTTTCCATCCGGGCGAGGATTCCTCCAATGACTCGACGTGCTGGTCTTGCGCTCTTTGCAGCGCTCGTGCTTCTGTCCCCGTGGCCACTTTCTTCCCAATCCTCCGGTTCGCATAGCACCGCGATTTCCGCTGCAGCGGGCGCCGGTGGATGCGCGCCACTCATCGCCGCTAGCGGTTCTGGTGGGGGCTCTCCCGCCGCGCAAGCGGCGAACGCAACTCATGGCTTTGATCTCGCCAACCTCGATCGCTCGGCTTCGCCGTGCGATGACTTCGACAAGTTCGCCACCGGCGGCTGGGTGAAGAACAATCCGATCCCGGCGGATCAGCCGGCCTGGGACGGTTTCAGCAAGCTCGTTGACGCCAATGAGCAGGAGCTCCATCAGATTCTCGATGACGCTGCCAAGGACAAGTCGGCCCAGCCCGGCTCGAACTGGCAGAAAATCGGCGACTACTACGCGAGCTGCATGGACGAAAGCCAGATTGAAACCGCCGGCCTGAAACCGCTCGATCCTGAATTGCAGCGCATCGCCAACATCAAAGATAGCGCCGGTCTCAACGCCGAAATCGCGAGGCTCCAGCGAATGGGAGTCAACGCACTTTTCGCTTTTGGCTCCGAGCAGGACTTGAAGGACAGCACACAAGTGATTGCCGGAGCAGGGCAGGGAGGCCTGGGGCTGCCCGACCGACAATATTATGTCGATGACGACGACCGCTCGAAGCAGCTTCGCACCGGCTACGTCCAGCACATGACGAACATGTTCAAGCTGATGGGCGACAGCGACGCGGCGGCCGCCGCCGAGGCGAAGACGGTGCTGGACGTCGAGACTTCGCTCGCGAAGGCATCGAAGAAACGCGAGGATTTGCGCGATCCCGAAGCGAACTATCACCGAATGCCGCTCGCGCAGCTCGACAGTCTCACCCCGCACATTTCATGGGCCAGCTATTTCAAAGAAATCGGCGCGCCCGCGCTGAAGGATACCGACATCGGCCAGCCCGATTTCTTCAAGCAAGCGGATGCGGATCTCGCCTCGATTGCGCTCGCCGACTGGAAGACGTATCTCCGCTGGCACCTGATTCACGACGTGGCGGGAGCCCTGCCCGCAAAATTCGTCGACGAGAATTTCAGCTTTTATAGTCAGACGCTCACCGGCGCCAAGCAAATTCCCCCGCGCTGGAAGCGCTGCGTTCGCTCGACCGACCGCCGCCTCGGCGAAGCCCTCGGCCAATATTACGTGCAGCGCTATTTCCCGCCGGAGGCGAAAGCGAGCGCGCTTGCGATGGTGCACAACTTAATGGCGGCCCTGCATGACGATCTCGCCACGCTCGACTGGATGAGCCCCGCCACGCGCGAACAGGCGATCAAGAAGCTCGCGGCGATCAATCTCAAGATCGGATACCCGGACAAGTGGCGCGACTACTCGGCGTTCAAAGTAGATCGTGGCCCGTACGTCGAGAATTTGCTTCGCGGCGACTCATTCGAGTTCGCGCGCGACCTGGCGAAGATCGGCAAGCCGGTGGACCGCAATGAGTGGGGCATGACGCCGCCGACCGTCAACGCCTACTACAACGCTTCCATGAACGAAATCGTGTTCCCGGCCGGGATTTTGCAGCCGCCGTTTTTCGATCCGAAGGCCGATGACGCACTCAACTATGGCGGCATGGGTTCCGTAATCGGTCACGAGATGACCCACGGCTTCGACGATGAGGGCTCGAAATTTGATGCCCACGGCAATCTGAGCAATTGGTGGACGGCGGAGGACCTGAAGAATTTTCAGGCGCGCGGCGAGTGCATCGCGAAGCAGTTCAGTTCGTTCGAAATCGAGCCCGGCCTCTACGGAAACGGCAAGCTCGAAGAGGGCGAAAGCATCGCCGATCTCGGCGGGCTCACAATTTCGCATGCGGCGCTCGAGAAGGCGCTCGCCGGTAAGCCCGCTCCGGCTCCCGTCGACGGCTTCACCGCCGAGCAGCGCTTTTTTCTCGGATGGGCGCAAATCTGGTCTGCGAACTTCCGTCCGGAATACGCGCGCCTGATCGGCAAGACGGACCCGCACCCGCTGGATCAATTCCGGGTGAATGGACCGTTCTCCAACATCCCGGCATTCGCGAAAGCGTACGGCTGCGGCGCGGAGTCGAAAATGGTCCGGCCAGAGGAGCAACGATGCCGCATTTGGTGACGATCCGATCAGGATCGTCATCCTGAGGCGGACGGGCTGCGTCCGCCGAAGGATCCCTCTGCTCCTTTAGGTCGATGAGCGGCCGGGCGAATCTTCGCGTTCGCGCTACTTCTTCTTCGCCCCGAGAATCCGTTCGATCTGCTGGAAGTGATTGAGGTCGTGCCCGGCGAACATCCGGACGATCGTCTCGACGGTCTCCGCGCCGCGCTCGCTGTGCATTCCGTGCTGCTTCCACTGGTCGGGCGTGAGCGTCTTGAGCAACGCCAGGTTCGCCTCGCGGAGCATGCGATACTGCTCGAACGATTTTTTCAGGTCGCGCTTGTCGTAGTGCAAGGCCGTCACCCACGCGTCCTGATCGAAGCCTATGATCGGCCCTCCCGGCGCGCCCAGGATGGCGCGAATGCGGTACCCGCCGACGAGTTCGGTATCCGCGATGTGCGCCACGATTTCGGAAATCGACCACTTTCCCGGGGCCGGGCGCTTGCGCGCCTTCGCTGCGCTCACGCCTTTCAGCAGCTTTGCCAGTTTCGCGGGCGCCGCAGCTTGCAACTTCAGCGGGTCGCTCTGCTGCACATGGCTGTACATTCGCTTGCGATACTCTTCTGCGGTTTCCGGCATGATTTTCCTCCGTGGGGACTCACGAATTCTTACCGCTGATTCTAGGACAGACGCCGCGCCACGAGAACAGCCACGCTCGGCCAATGGACGGGTGCGCGAGAGCCAATTTGGATCGGCAAGCCGCGGGCGGTTACTGCGGGCGAGATGCCGACGCCTGTGTTCTGGTCTTGTAGGGGCGCAGCACTGCTGCGCCCGGCAAAATTGCGTGAGGAGGCTATGCTATTAGCCGAGGCGCTGGCAGGTGCGGCCGTGGGGCGCCCGCCTTACGAAGGGCTGGCGAACGCCGGTGATGGACGGGCGGCATCAGGAGGGCGCTCGCTGTTTCCCATTCTGGAAACTGAGATTGCCTCGCGCAGGGGGCGCCTGCGCGCGCGTCGTACAATTTAGTGAGTATTTCGAGGCACCGCAGCCCGCTTGGGAATCGATCGGCTGCGTGCGTCGGTGCGGAGCACTCTCAGAGGCGAAGTCTATGGCGCCCAAAACGGCGGACGTGCGTCCGCCCACGGACAAACCGGCCGCGCACGCGTCCGCCCAGCGGCCTGCCACACCCGAAGAGCAGGAGCTGGCGCGCAAACGCGAGGAGCAGGCCGCTCTCGAAGCCGAGCTGGCCGACCGCGAATTGCGCTCTGCGAACCTGCGCGCGGAACTGGGAGCCTTCGAGCGCCAATATCTGCACTTCGTCGGCTCGCGCTACGCGGATCTTGACGAATACAAAGCCCAGATTGCCGAGCGGCTCGCCGCCGAGCAGCCCGGCAACGAGCGCGCGCAGCAGGCGGCTCGCGACGCCCGCGCCCGCGCCGACGAAACGAAATCCGCCGCCGGAGAAAAGGCCGCGCAAGAGCCTCGCGCGTTCAAATCCTCGCCGGAAATGAAGCGCCTCTACCGCGAAGTCGCCAAGCGCATCCATCCCGATCTCACGTCCGATCGCGACGACCGCGCAAAGCGCCAGCAGTTGATGGCCGAGGCGAATCGCGCCTACGAGCAGGGCGACGAATCGCGCCTCGCGAAAATCCTCACCGAGTACGAGCACAGCCCCGAGGCCGTTGCCGGAGAAGGGCCGGGCGCGGAACTCGTTCGCGTGATCCGGCGCGTCAGCCAGGCGCGCAGCAGGCTTGCCGAAATCGAGGCGGAGTTGCAGGGCTTGCTGCGCTCGGACCTGTATCAGCTCAAGTCGCGCGTCGACGAGGCGGAAAAGGGCGGCCGCGACGTCCTGAAAGAAATGATCGGCAAAGTGGACGAGCAGATCGCGCTCGCCCGGCAGCGCCTGGAAAATCCGGAGCCGCGCCCCCGCTGATGGCGACCCGCGAAAACCTCTCGGCAAAGCAGATCGTCCCGGCGTCGTCTCAGGCGCTGGCGGTCAGGTCCGCGGCGATCGTCGCGCGCGGATTGCGCGACCTCGCGCGCGATTCGAACTGGCTCGTCAAGAAAGTCTTCAGCGGAAATTCGCCGTACGTTTCGATTTCATCGGCGGGGCAGTTGTGCGCCGTATCGCGCGTGGTGCGGCACGGAACCGAGCGCATCGCGCTGTACGACATCGAGCTGAGCGTGCCGGTGCTCGCGCTCACGGTGCCGGACGAGCCGGAAGTGAGCCAGCCCGGCTCGCCGGCTGTGTTTGCGTGGTCGTCGTCAGCGCGGCACCTGGTCGGAGCGTGGGGCGGATGGCTGCCCGAGCTGCACATCTTCGATCTTCGGGCGAAGATTTTTCTCGGCGGATTTGGCGACTTCGCGCATTTTCCTTCGAGCCTCGCGTGGTCCGACTCCGGAAAGTTTTTCGCGGCCGCTTCGCACGGCGGAGCCGATGCGCGCATGCGTCTCTGGGAAGCGTCGCCGGAAACGGCGTCGATGCCATTTGCCGCCGAGCCAACGATTCAATTCGGCTCTCTGGACCTGGCTGAATGGCGGATTCTGGACGCCGAGTCGGACGGCGAGGGCGCGTTTTCCGGCTTTGGGCGCACGGCCTTCAGCCCGGATGAAGGGATGCTCGCGAGCGTCGTCGAAATCGAGGGCGAATGGGCGGACGATTCGATTGCGATTCTAGAAGTACCCACGCTTCGGCGGCACACCGCATTCCAGGCGCAAGGCCACATCACGGATCTTTCGTGGACGATCGACAGCCGCCAACTGATCTATTGCTCCTCCGGCCAGGCCTACCGGCTCGGGGCGGGAGCCGCCGAAGCCGAGTCGCTGCCTTTTGGCGCAGAACTCTGCGCGTGCCACCCGCGATTGCCCGTTTGCCTGTGCTTCAGTTCGTGGCTCAAGAATTCCGCGAAGGGCAGGCTGTTTCTCGTCGATTTGAATCGCCTCACGGTGTTTGACGAGCACCCCGCCGAAGGCATCATCGATCTGCGCTGGTCGCTCGACGGCTCGAAGGCCTACGCCGTCACCGCCGACGGCCTCGCCTACATCTACGAGCCCCCGCTGCTGTAGAAACCACACCGCGCAGGAAATCAGTTCGCGTTCCTACTGAAATCGGCTCCATCGCTTCGCATCAAACGTAAATGAGACGAGGCCATCGCGGTAGTCGACCTTCATATCGAGCATCCGCAGTACCGTGAAACCGAGGGTGCCGGAAATCTCCGTCCCCACAGCATCGCTCTGCGGCTTTGTGTCGAAGGCGATGATGTCCAGATTCTTCTGGCGAAGGTTTCCGAACGTCAGGGTCAGTTCGTTCCCGCGAAAGACGTCCTTCACGCCGCCGCTTAGGCCCTTAACCTGCGTCTGCGCATCGCTTGATATCTTGGTGACCTCACGCGCCGCATCCGGAGAAATTGTGTTGGTGAGACCGCCAGTGTCGATGAGGAAAAGCTTCGAAACGGAATCGTTTAGCTTAGTGGGAATTAATAGCAGGTGACCGAAGCGGAAGACTCGGGAGTAAGATTGCATCTCCGGCGCGACGTAGCGATCGTGGAAACGCGAAACCGCGTTTGGGTCCGCTTCCAGGCTGGCTGGCGGCGTGGGCTCGTTTGGCCTTGGCGGCAGTTCACTCAATCTGAATTTCCCATTGGGCAGGTCGATGTCGACCAGAAAGTGCCCGAATACGTCGCCACCGATCAAACCGTCTTCTCCGACCGCAGAATTTCGCTCAATTACCTGCACGTTGCAGTCGTCGAACTCAAGGTCGCCGATCTGGATGGAATCGGCAGTGCCAATGTAGCCTGGAGCGGGCCCTTGATCACCGACACCCCGTATGCTCGTCTGAACGATCTGCTTGATACCGGCTTTCTCGGCAATCTTGCGGTCGATGAGAATTCCCCCGGCGCCTGTGTCTAGCAGCAGATGCGAAGAGACCCCATTGAGCTTAACATCCAACCCATAACCGCGCAGATGGTTGGCGTCGATGAGGAGTTCCCTGAGATTTGTCTGGGTCGAGCTTATCTTGGAGGTCATGCGGCACTGATGGGCTCCGCCCGGCGGTGTTTGGAACAGGAGACTCAATTGGCGATTGAGAGCCGCGCGGCCTGCGTCATCGTCGTTCGGGTAATGAGCGAGAATATCTTGTAACGCTTGGATTCGGTCGGACACGGACAGGGTCGCCAGCCAATAGCGCCTGATGTCGGGGTCCGCAGGGTCGAGGCTGTGCGCCCGGTCGATCATTTCCTTTCCTCTCCGGTACAGGGACGCGGCGTTGGAGACCCGCGCAAGCCCAAGGAACGCACGGGCGTTATTTGCTTGGCTGTTTATGACATCTACGAATTGAGCTTCGGCTTCGGGGATTTTCCCCTGCCGGTAGTCCACCTCACCGAGGGCGACTTGGGCATCGGGCGAGTGCGGCGCCAGCTCGACGGCCTTCGTTGCGGCGGCGTATGCGTCCGCGGGCCGCTTCTGCTTCAAGTCGAGGCGCGCGAGCCCGACGTAAGCGAACGAAGCGTCCGGCCCGGCAGATAGCGCTTCATATTCTTTGGTGGCCGCGTCGAATTTACCGGTGCGGTATAGGCGCTGGGCGTCGGCAAGGGAGGGCATCGCGTCTGGGGCGGGAGCCGGTGTGGCTTCCGAGTCCGCACTCTGAGCCAGCGCGGATGACATCCCTCCAACGCGGGCCAAGCACAGGAAAAGTAAAACGGCGTAGACGCGGCGCATTTGCAGTCGCTGCCTCCTATGCGACATAGCGGATTTGATAAGACTCTGCCAAGTTATTTGCGCAGAGTCAATGGCGTCGCATGGTGCCGTTCGACTTGAGATAGGAATCTCGTGGACTACGAAAGATGGACACCGATCATTTTCTGAGTCCACTGCCAGATTTCGGCGGCTACTTTCGGATCGCGCGAGAGGGGACTGGACTCCGCGGGCTTTGATTTGACGAAATATTGCCCGGAGGTCTGCGCCACTTCGGGAGAAGTCGCGAGATAGAGGGACACTTCGGCGCCCTCTTTCGAATTCAGCATGAACGGCCTTATCACGGCGATGATTATCTTGAAGACTAGCCCCGGATCGCGGCCCCAGATGTTCGTCGCGACGACGCCAGGATGGAGGCAGTTCGCGGTCACGCCGGTTCCTTCGAGCCTGCTCGCCAGCTCGAACGTAAACGCGTTCATCAGCAGTTTCGATTGTCCGTAGGCGGCAAAGCCGCTGTATTTCCGCCGCTCGAACTGAAGATCGTTCATGTCGAGACGCGCGCGGCGCTGCGCCTCCGACGAGCCATTGATGATCCGCGACGGCGCGCTGGCCTTCAGGATATCGAGCAGGAGAAGCGTCAGCAGGGCCGCGCCCAGATGATTTGCGGCGACCGTCATCTCGATGCCGTCCACGGAAAGCTTGCGATCGCGGATGGCCCCGCCTGCATTGTTGATCAGCACATCAAGGCGGGAATATTTCCGCCGGATCTGCTCCGCGAGTGCTCGTACGGATGCCTGCGACGACATGTCCGCGATCAGCAGGTCGTGCTCGGTCGATCCGGACTCGCGACGGATGTCTTCGAGCGCCGCTTGTCCCTTTTCGCGGTTGCGGCAGACCAGCACGACGCGCGCGCCCATTTTTGCGAGGCCGAGCGCCGTCTCTTTTCCGATGCCGCTGTTCGCGCCGGTCACGACGCAAGTCTTTCCGCTCATGTTTTGTTGCTGCGCCATCGTCCGCCTCCCGCTACCGGCCTCTCACAAGAAAGTCCACAGGGACTCGCGCTTTTCGCTTGCATCGCACGATGCTAGCGTGATCGCGATGATTATTGTCACGACCCAACTCGGAAGCAAGCCCTGGCTGTCAGCCGTGCTGTGTCCGCGCGCCTCGGGCCATATATGTCGCAGGTCTGGCCGCGCCGCCGTCGTTCGTTTGTCCGCCGGCTCCTCTGCTTCCTACCTCCTCCACAAGTCGCCCTCGTTCGGCCGCCGCTCTGCGCTTCACGAATCACGGGTCACCACTCACGAATCGCTGCATTTCTGCCCGACAATGCTGCCGAGTAGAATCAAGCGTAACTCACTCAAAACAAACAACCGGACGTGCGCCTACTCGTCACTCCCTCGGAGGGGCTCGGCTCGTTTTATTAGTCTGGCAGCCGAAATAGGGTGTCAACCCGCGCCGAGTGTTTCTGCCCGTAACTTGCTGAAAACAAAAGATAGGCAGTCGGAAAGGGTGTCAATTTTTCGTGACCGGTTTTTCGCCCCGTCAGGACTAGGCCAAAGGCAGGTCGGCCTCGGCGTTGAGGGTGGAATCGGCGCGATCTCCGGCGAGGAATCGCGCGTGACCGGCTGCGGCGATCATCGCGGCGTTGTCTGTCGACAGGGCGCGGCTGGGGAAAAAGACTTCGATCCCGCGGCGCGCGCCTTCCGTTTCAAACGCGCGGCGGAGTTCGCTGTTTGCGGCGACGCCGCCGGAGACGAGGATCGTGCGCGCGGCCCGCTGCTCGGCGACGGCGAACGTGCGGCCAACGAGATTGTCTACGACGGCGCGCTGAAAGCTCGCAATCAGATCGAGCGTCGCGGCGCTCGAAAGGGCGCGCAACGCTTCGGCGCTGCGTTCGCCGCGCGTGAGAGCCTGGCGGCGCGCCTCGATTTCCGGCTCGAACTGCGGGTTGCGGCGCAGGTGATGGAGCACGGCCGTCTTGATTCCGCTGAAGCTGAAGTCGAACGCATTGCCGCTCATCTTCGGCTCGGCGAAGCGCACGGCCTGCGCGTTTCCGTGCGACGCGAGTTTGTCGATCACGGGCCCGCCGGGATAGCCGAGCGCCAACATGCGCGCGACTTTATCGTAGGCTTCGCCGGCAGCGTCATCGCGCGTGCCGCCGATCCGCGCGTAGGAGAACTGCGTCGATCCGTTGCTGCCTTCGAGCGTCACGTGATAGATCACAGTGTGCCCGCCGGAGACGATCAGACAAGCTGCCGGCAATTCCGGCCGCCGGCTTGCCGCGTGCGCCTCAAGCAGCACCGCATGGACGTGGCCTTCCAGGTGATTCACACCGACGAGCGGTTTCCCGAGAGCCTGCGCCAGGACCTTACCGTAGGTGACGCCGACGAGCAGCGCGCCGATCAGGCCGGGGCCGTGCGTCACAGCGACGGCGTCCAGATCGGTCAGCGAGACATTGGCCTGCTCGACGGCCTCGCGCACCACCGGCACGATTTGCCGCAAGTGTTCGCGCGAAGCGAGCTCCGGCACCACGCCGCCGTACTTACGGTGAATCTCGCTCTGCGACGCGACCACGCTCGAAAGGATGCGCCGTCCGCCCGCGACGACCGCGGCCGCCGTCTCATCGCAGGAAGACTCGATGCCCAGAATCAAATGTTCGCGTGTGGTCACAACCGTATTCCAATCTCGCCAGAAGCCCGAAATCACTATGTTAGCATAGCGTGGCAGCTCACTCGTCCGGGGACCAACAGCATCCATGACTGCGAAAACGAAAAAAGTGCGCAAGGCTGTGCTGCCGGTGGCGGGGCTTGGAACGCGATTCCTGCCCGCGACCAAGTCGATTCCGAAGGAAATGCTGACCATCGTGGATAAGCCGCTGGTGCAGTACGCGGTAGAGGAGTGCGCCGCGTCGGGAATCGAGCACGTGATTTTCGTGACGAGCCGCCACAAGAGCGCGATCGAGGACCATTTCGATCTCGCGCCGGAGCTGGAGGCGTTTCTCGAGAGTCGCGGAAAGAGCGAGCAGGCGCGGATGGTCCGCGAAATCAGCGCGGGGCTGACTTTTAGCTACACGCGTCAGAGCGAAGCGCTGGGTCTGGGGCACGCCGTGCTCTGCGCCGCGGAACTCGTGGGCGACGAACCGTTCGCCGTGCTGCTCGGCGACGTGATCATGGAGGGCCGCGTGCCCGCGACGCGCGAACTCGTCGAAATCTATGAAGAGACCGGCAAGGGCGCGATCCATGTGGAGCGCGTGCCGCGCGAACGCGTCCATTTGTATGGGATCATCGACGCAAAGCCGGAAAAGAATTCCCGCTGGGGTGAGAAAGTATTGAGCGTCCGGAACCTGGTGGAAAAGCCGAGCGCCGAAAAGGCGCCTTCGAATCTCGGTGTCACGGGGCGATACGTGCTGCCGCCGGAAAGTTTTGATTATTTGAGAACCACGAAGCCCGGAACGGGCGGCGAAATCCAACTCACCGATGGATTGTGCCGCCTAGCCGAAGCCAACAAGCTTCTCGCGTGCATCTACGAAGGGAAGACGTACGACGCGGGCGACAAGCTGGGATTCCTTGAGGCTACGGTCGAGCTGGGACTGAAGAATCCGAAACTCGGGAAAGATTTTCGCGACTATCTTCGGGGACTGAAACTCTAGCCGTCACTTCTTCTTTCTGTTGGCCGCGCCTTTGTTCGAGTTGCCGGAGCTTTCAGAGCTGGCCGACTTCGAATCGGACTTCGACTCAGATTTCGAGTCGCCGCTTTTTTCGGTGGTCTTTGCCGGCGCGGACTCGCCGGAACTTTCCGTCGAGGCAGCTGACGAACCTTTTCCGGCGTAGTCGGTCACGTACCAGCCCGAGCCCTTGAACTGAATTGCGGGCGCGGAGGCCATGCGTTGCGCCTTCGCTCCGCATTTCGGGCACTTCTTGGTCTCCGATGCCGTAACGCTTTCGATTTTCTCGAAGCGGTGACCGCACTTCACGCATTTGTATTCGTAGAGCGGCAACGCAAAACTCCTCTCAAGTGACCGGCAATTGCAAAGCGGAAATCAGGCTTGCGCGACTCGCCGCAGCACCGGGATTTTCGCTTCGCGCAGGACGTGCTCGACGACCGTTTCCCGCAGCCGCGAAGCGTCGTAATCGAAGTGCAGCCGGTTGGTCTTCTCGTCAAAATGAAATTTCTGCAGCCCATAGGTGTTCGCGAACTGGCCGAGCGCGCGAAACTGTTCCGGCTTGAGCTTGCCTTGCAATTCGTAGGTCACGGTCATGAATGTCATGCTGGGAAGTATAACATCCGCGGGCGCGGAGGTTCACGGCTTGAAGTGCCGCAGCCGCAGCGCGTTGCTGATCACCGAGACAGAGCTGAAGCTCATCGCCGCCGCGGCTATCATCGGGCTGAGGAGCAAGCCGAAGAATGGATAGAGAACGCCTGCCGCGATGGGAATGCCGATCGAGTTATAGACGAACGCGAAGAACAGATTTTGGCGGATGTTGCGCATCGTGGCACGGCTGAGAGACCGCGCGCGGACGATCCCGCGCAAATCGCCCTGAACGAGCGTGACTCCGGCGCTCTGCATGGCGACGTCCGTACCGGTGCCCATTGCGATTCCGACCTGGGCCTGCGCGAGACCGGGCGCGTCATTGATGCCGTCACCGGCCATCGCGACGAAGCGGCCTTCGCTCTGCAGGCGTTTGATGATGGCGGCTTTATCCTGCGGCAGGACCTCGGCTTCGACATCGTCGATCTGAAGCTTGCGCGCGACGGACTGTGCGGTTGTTTTGTTGTCTCCGGTGAGCATCACGATGCGGATGCCGTCGTAATGCAGCTTGCGGATCGCTTCCGGTGTGGTCTGTTTGATCGGATCGGCGACGCCGAGCAGGCCGATCAATTGCTTTTCCGCAGCGACGAACATCACGGTCTGGCCGTCGGAGCGCATGGCTTCGGCTTGCTGTGCTGAGGCGCCGATGTCCACGCCAAGCTCTTCGAGGAGCTTGCGATTGCCTAGAGCGACCAGCGCGCCATCCACGCGACCGCGGACGCCGCGGCCGGTGAGCGATTCGAATGCTTCGACTGGTGCGAGCGCGATACCGCGCTCTGCGGCGCCTTTGACGATGGCCGCAGCCAGCGGATGTTCGCTCGCGCGTTCGAGGGAAGCAGCGAGGCGCAGAAGGCGAGTTGCGTCGTGGCCGTTGAGCGCCTCGACGGAAACGAGTTTCGGCTTGCCTTCCGTCAGCGTGCCGGTCTTGTCGATGACGAGCGTATCGACTTTTCGCAGCAGTTCGATCGCTTCCGCGTTCTTGAAGAGGACGCCGAGCGTCGCGCCCTTTCCGGTCGCGACCATGATGGACATGGGAGTCGCGAGGCCGAGCGCGCAGGGGCACGCGATGATGAGGACGGCGACGGCATTGATTACGGCGTGCGCCATGCGCGGAGCAGGTCCCCACAAGGCCCAGACCAAAAACGTGATCACGGCGACTCCGACGACGATCGGCACGAAGTAGCCCGCGACGACGTCGGCGAGTCTCTGGATGGGCGCGCGGCTGCGCTGCGCCTCGCTCACCATGCGCACGATCTGAGCGAGCAGAGTTTCCGAGCCGACGCGCTCGGCGCGCATGACCAGCGTGCCCGTTCCATTCACGGTTGCGCCGGTGACGCGGGCACCGGGTTGCTTTTCGCCAGGGATCGGCTCGCCACTGATCATCGATTCGTCCACGCTGCTCGAACCATCGAGAACGACGCCGTCCACGGGGATCTTTTCTCCCGGGCGAACGCGAAGGGTGTCTCCGCGAGCGACGTGATCGAGCGGAATGTCGATCTCGGTGCCGTCCTTGCGAACGAGGCGCGCGGTCTTGGGAGCGAGGCCGAGAAGGGCTTTGATGGCCGCGCCCGTCTGGCTGCGCGCCTTGAGTTCGAGTACCTGGCCCAGCAGCACCAGTGCGACGATGACGGCGGCGGCTTCGAAATAAGGCGCGACCACGCCGCCTTCGTCTCGGAACGAATCGGGGAAGATGCCGGGGAACAGAGTTGCGACGAGGCTGTAAATATAGGCCACGCCCACGCCGAGGCCGATGAGCGTGAACATGTTGAGGCTGCGGTGGATGATCGAATTCCACGCGCGGACGAAGAACGGCCATCCGCCCCAGAGCACAACCGGCGTCGCAAGCACCAACTCGAACCACGTCTGCGCGCGGCTGGATGCCAGGGCATTGAGAGGATGCCCGGGAAGGGAATCGGCCATGGCAACGATCAGGACCGGAAGCGCGAGCGTCGAACTGACCCAGAATCTGCGGCGCATATCTCGAAGCTCGGGGTTTTCTTCGTTGGCAGCCGAAACGGTTCTCGGCTCTAGCGCCATTCCGCAGATCGGGCACGATCCCGGCGCGGGGCGCACGATCTGCGGATGCATTGGGCACGTGTATTCGACCCGCGTTGCAGGCGCTACAGGAACCTCTAGCTCGAGCGCCATACCGCATTTCGGGCACGGCCCGGGATTGCTCGCGCGGACTTCCGGGTCCATCGGGCAGACGTAAACTGCGCCGGTCTTGGGAGACGGCGGCGCCACAGGCAGTGCGACAGGCGGCGCAACAGGCGATGCGGGTGTCATGGCACCCAATTGGATGAGCGGGCCGCCAGCAGGGCGCGCGGGCTTCAGATACCTCTCGGGACCGGCGCGGAATTTGTCAGCGCAGCCCTTGCAGCAGAAGTAGTAGGACTTTCCGGCGTGCTCGGCCGTTGCCGCCGCTTTCTCCGGATCAACCATCATCCCGCAGACTGGATCGCGTTCCATTGGACGAACCATTATGCAGCGATTATCAAAAGGAGCGCCAACTGGGAATCCGCCATTCGAGATGTGGGTCGTGGGTCCGCCTCCTGAATGAGGGCAGCAGCCAAGCGAGACGGTGGCCGAGGCAGAAGCTGCTGGTGTGTTATAAGTAGAAAGAGGGCATCTCTAAGAGCGCCAAGAGGCGGCAGCGATGGGTAACATGCGATGCGGCGGAGGTAGAAGGTGGTTCGGGAGAGTCCGCGCGCTCATGCTGGTGTTTGTTCTGTCCTTTGGCTGGCCGGCCCGGAGCGCAGCCTATGCCGTCCTTGCGCATGAAGCCATCATCGACAGCGCATGGGACACCAGCATCCGCCCGTTACTTTTGAGGCGTTTCCCCGACGCGACACCTGAAGAACTCAAAGAAGCCCACGGGTATGCATATGGCGGCGCCATTATCCAGGACATGGGTTATTACCCGCACGGCAATAAATTCTTCAGCGACTTGACGCACTACGTCCGG
This sequence comes from uncultured Acidobacteriota bacterium, assembly GCA_963715685.1. GTDB lineage: Bacteria > Acidobacteriota > Terriglobia > Acidiferrales > UBA7541 > Palsa-295. Next base: position 2,149,943 of record OY970264.1, read on the forward strand.
AGCGGGGACTTTGTCCTGGCTCTGCTGCGTGATTCCAAGGACCTCGACGGCTACGCTTTTGCGCTCGGAGCGCTCTCTCACTACGCCGCGGACAACGAAGGCCACCTCATCGGCGTGAATCGCGCGGTCCCCATCCTGTATCCCGAGTTGAAAAAGAAGTACGGCGACGTGATTACGTATGAAGAAAACCCCCTGGCACATGTAAAGACGGAATTCGGATTCGACGTACTGGAGGTGGCACAGGGGCGCTACGCTCCGGATAGTTATCACGACTTCATCGGGTTCGGAGTCTCGGTTCCGCTGCTGGAACAGGCGTTTCAGGAGACGTACGGCTTGGATCTCAAGAGCGTTCTCTCCGATGAAGACAAGGTGCTCGGTTCGTACCGTCACGACGTGAGCCAGCTTTTGCCCAAAGCGACGCGCGTTGCCTGGAGCCTGAAGAAAGATGAAATCATGAAGGATCAGCCGGGCATTACGAAAAGGAAGTTTCTCTACAATCTATCGCGCGCGAGTTATCAAAAGAACTGGGGAAATACCTATCAGCAGCCTACTTTTTGGGAGAGATTTCTCGCCTTTCTGGCGAGGATTGTGCCGAAGGTCGGTCCACTAAGAGTGCTAAAACTCCGGACCCCTACGCCGGAAACGGAACGCATGTTCGAAGCGAGCTTCAACGCGACTCTGGATCGTTACCGGAAGCTGCTAGGCCAGGTGGATGCCGGCCAGCCGGACTTGCCGAACGACAATTTTGATACCGGAGAAGCAACGGCTCCGGGAAAATACTGGCTCGATGACGATGCGCAGGCAAACCTGCTGGACGCGCTCGCAAAGCAGAACTTCAGTGGCGCTTCACCGGAGCTTCGGGCCGAGCTTCTGGAATTTTTCTCACATCCGGATGTGCACTACGCGACCAAGCTCAAGCCAAAAGCATGGGCAAACGTTCACGCCGAACTCGAGCAATTAAAGGCGGCGGCAGCGCCGGTCGCAGCCGGTGATGCCGGGGATAGTTCGCGGCGCGGTACTGCGGAAGAACTCGGACTGCGACAAGATTCTGTGCAATAGGCCTCTTCCGCTTCCGCGAACAGCAACATCGAAGTTACGCCTCCCCCCTTCTAATTGACCCACTACCGAGATGTGAGGCTGCACAGAGCAGGTCGCCAGCGGCCCGAGAGCGGGAGTGAACTTTTGGATGAGCGCTTACGTATAAGCGGATAGAACGTCGAACAGTATCAGATTGGGGGCGTCCGTGAGTACAACTGCCAGCCACGGGAAAAACGGCCGAAAGCGCCGGAAGCGGTGGTTTTTGTTCGGAGGGCTTGGTGCGGCAGTTCTCATCGTGGTCGTCATAACAGCGGCGGCTCTGCGCCCGAACCACACGATCGAGCCGGACAAACTCGCGAGCGTGGAGAAGGGCGACATCGCGCGTTCGGTTGTCGCGACGGGGAAGATCGAGCCGCTCACGAAAGTGGAAGTGAAGTCGAAGGCCAGCGGGATCGTCGAGAAAATTTACGTGGACGCGGGCGCGAAGGTGAAGGAGGGCCAGTTGCTCGCCGAGCTCGACAAGGAACAGCTTCAGGCCGCAGTGGCGGAAGCGCGCGCCAACCTCGAAGCCGCGCAGGCCGCGCAAGAGGCGGCGGAAGCGACCTATCAAAAGAACCTCGTGGATGCGCAAGGCCCCGACGTGCCATTCCTGAAGAAGGACATGGATCGCGCGCACGAGTCGTACGCGCAGGGATTGATCGCGCTGAATGTGATGCAGGATGCGGAAAAAAACTACGAGCTCGCGTTGAACAAACAGGTGTCCGCGGCGCGAAACGCGGACATGAGCAAGGCGCAGGTGGCGCAGGCGAAAGCACAGATCGCGCAGGCGAAGGCGGCCCTCGACGACGCCGAGGAAAATCTGCACTACGCGACGATCACCAGCCCGATGGACGGCGTGGTGCTGTCGAGGGACGTGGAGGTGGGCGACGCCGTCAGCTCGATTCTGGTGCTCGGGTCGCAGGCGACTCTGGTGATGACGCTTGGCGACACGAGCGAGGTGTACGTGCTCGGCAAGGTGGATGAGGCGGACATTGGCAAGGTGTATTTGGGCCAGAGCGCGCACATCGTGGTCGAGTCGTTCAAGGACAAGGTATTTCAGGGAAAAGTGACGAAGATCGCTCCGCTGGGCGTAGAGAAGGACAACGTAACCACGTTCGAGGTGCGCGTCTCGATTCAGAACGCGACAGGCGAATTGCGCGCCAACATGAGCGCGAACGCCGAGATCATCCTCGAAGAAAAGAAAAACGTGCTGCTGGTGCCCGAGGGCGCTGTGATTTTCGATAAGGACAAGCACGCGTCGGTCGAAGTGCCCGATCCGAAGGCCGAAAACGGACGCGCGAAGGTTGCTATCGAGCTGGGGATTTCGAATGGCGTGAAGGCCGAGGTCGCTTCTGGACTCAAAGAGGGACAGAAAGTGATTTTGCAGTAGTGCCTGATCGTTGAGCTGTAAGAGAGATTCATCGCTCAAAAGGCGAGCGATGGAAAAGCGTACTTCGACTACGTCCCGCGCCCCGCAAATTGCGCGGGGAAGAGCAAAGGCTCGGGACTCCGCTCAGGATAACGGCACCGGTTGGTATGCAGTACAGGGTGTGATGCCACCGCCATGAATCTCCGCGATCTGCTGAAAGACACCATCCAGACGCTTTGGGCGCACAAGCTGCGGACGTTTCTCACCATGTTCGGCATTACCTGGGGGATTTTTTCGATCACGCTGATGGTGGCGGCGACGCAGGGCCTGCGCGTCGGTTTGAAGCACAACGCGGAGACGTTCGGCAAGGACGTAATGATCTTTTTCGCCGGACGCACGTCCATGCAGGCGGGAGGAATGCGCGCGGGCCGGGTGATTCTGTGGTATCAGGACGACTACGTGCCGGTGCTGGAGCAGTCGCCCGCCTGCCGGTATGTAATTCCCGAGATCGGGAATCAGGTGTCGCTGCGCAGTCGCTACAACGGCGGGACTCTGTTGACCGAGGGCTCGTTGCCACCGTTCGCCGAAATGCGCAGCCTCGACGTTGCCGAGGGGCGATTTTACGACGACGATGACGTAGCGAACGTGAATCGCGTGGCATTTCTCGGCAGCGACGCGAGAAAACAGCTCTTCGGCAGCCGCGAGGCGATCGGCGAGACGGTGTGGCTGGCGGACGTGCCGTACACTGTGATCGGCGTGATGAAGCCGAAGAATCAGAATTCCAGCTACGACGGCCAGGACGTCCGCAAACTATTCATTCCGTACAGCGCGATGGTTCGCGATTTCCCGAGTCCGCCACCAGCGCCTCCCCACACCGTCGACCGCTTGCTAATCGTACCAAAGTCGCTCGCGCTGCACCCCGATTGCGAGCATCAGGCGCGCGTCGCACTGGGGCTGATTCATCATTTCGATCCGAAAGACAAAGAAGCCGCGGCCGTGTGGGACACGATCAAGAACGCGCAGGCGAATGCGTTGATTATGGACGGCATGGAATACTTCATGGGAGCGGTCGGAGTGATTACGCTGTGCCTGGGCGGGCTGGGAGTGATGAACGTGATGCTGGTGGCGGTGCGTGAGCGGACGCGCGAAATCGGCGTGCGGAAGGCGCTGGGCGCGACGCGGCGGGCGATCGTGAGTCAGTTTTTCATCGAGACTCTGATCATCGCGTTCCTCAGCGGAGGAATCGGACTGGGGATCGCGTACGGCCTGTGCGTGCTCGTGGACCTGCTGCCGATGCCGGACGTGTTTGCGGGGCTGTTGCCAACGTGGGAGTCGGGCGTGCTGTCATTCCTGCTGCTGTCCGTGGTCGCGGTACTCTCGGCATTGTATCCGGCGAGTCGGGCCGCCGCGGTGGACCCGATCGAGGCGCTGCGCTACGAGGCGGGAGGCTAATCCGTGCTGCGCGAGATTTTCATGCAAGCGTGGATTTCGCTCAGGCGGCAGCCGGTGCGCAGTTGTCTGACGATGGCGGGAATTATCTGGGGAATCGTCGCGGTGACGCTGCTGCTCGCGTACGGCTCGGATTTCCGGCGGGTGCTGATGTCCACGTTCGACGTGTTCGGGCATGACATCATCACGTGCTGGCCGGGGACGACGAGCGAGCAGGCTGGCGGCGAACGCGCCGGCAAAGTGGTGCAGTTCGAGCAGTTGGACGTGGATAACCTCAAGGCTGGCGCGACGCTGGCAAAGCAGGTTTGTCCGGAGACGGTGAAGTTCCTCGGCATCGAGCATGAGGATCGCTCGGCAAACACAGCGATTCGCGGCGTATGCACCGAATACGGAGAGATGCGCAACGAGATTCCCAGCGAGGGGCGCTGGCTGGATGCGGATGACGAAGTGAATCACCGCCACGTGGTCTTTATTGGCGCGATTCTGAGGCGGAAGCTTTTCAGCGGTATGCCGGCCGTGGGAGAAACGGTGCGGATCCAGGGCGTGCGCTTCACGGTGATCGGTACGATGGACCGCAAGTTTGCCGACAGCGCCTATTTCACGAGCGACGACGAGTCGGCATGGATTCCATATTCGGCCGCGAGCGATATGTGGGACACGAAGTCGGCGAGCGTGCTTGTGGTGACTCCGGTGGCGCCGGGCTTCGAGATGAAGACGGAACAGCAGGTCCTGGGAATTCTCGCAGATCGCCAGCATTTTTCGCCGACGGACAAGCGCGCCGTCGTCATGTACAGCATGTCGGAGTTCCGGCCGGTCATGGTGGGAATTTCCTACGGGCTGGAATTTCTGCTGTTATTCGTTGGACTGCTGACGCTTGGAATCGGCGGAATCGGCGTGATGAACATCATGCTGGTGACGGTGAACGAGCGCATTCGCGAGATCGGACTGCGGAGGGCGCTGGGAGCGCGGCGGCGGCACATCCGCATCCAGTTTCTGACGGAGGCGCTGGCGCTCACGCTGGCGGGCGGAGCGGTCGGCGTAGTGCTGTCGGTGGTGATCGGCGAAGCGATTGGGACGCTACCGTTTCTCGGACCGGCGTATGAGGATACGACGGGGAAGGTCGATATCCACATGCACGTTTCCTGGGAGATTCTGGTGGCTTCCGTGTGCGTGCTGGTGGTCGTAGGGATACTCAGCGGCGTGGTGCCTGCCATGCGTGCGGCGAAGCTTGATCCGGTTGAGGCGCTGCGGTACGAGTAGCTCGCCTAGTTTTCCTTCAGCAGGGAATCGAGATAGGAGGTGATTTCGGGGCTGGTCCAGTCCTGCGGGCCGACGAGCTTGCGATCGAGGCGTCCCTTGCGATCGATGACGTAAGTCTCCGGATACGCCGTGGTGCCGTAAGAGAGAGCGATCTGCTGCGAGGAGTCGCGGTAGGTGGGAAAATTGATGTTGTAGGTTTTGAGGAACTCCTCGTACGCGGATTCGTCGTCATTGATGCCGACGTTGACGCCGAGGATCACGCCGCCGAGAGGCGCGATGCGTTGCTGGAGCAGGTCGAGCGAAGGAGCTTCGTCGCGGCAGGGCTGGCACCAGCTGGCCCAGAAATTCAGGAGAACCACTTTTCCGCGCAGATCGGAAAGGTGGGCGGGTTTGCCCTCGAGAGTGAGAGAAAAGTCCTTGGCGGCCCGCCCGCGAAGGCTCGCTTCGCCCTGCCGGTAATCGGGGCGCGCAAAAAGCGCCAGCAGGCCAACAATAAATGCTAGCACGAGGCCTGTTTTCAGTTTCCGTTTCAATCCGGTGTCCAAGCGACCTATAATAAACGCATCTCCATAGGCTAGCGAGCAGTTTAACAGCCCCGCGGATCGGATCGCAAAAACCTTGGTCTCCGCCATCATTCCCGCACGAAACGAAGAGGCGTCGATTGCGCGCGTGGTCGAGTCGCTCGCGGCGCAGCCGGAGATCGCGGAAGTGATCGTCGTGAACGATCAATCGAGCGATCGGACCGGAGCAATTCTGGCCGAGCTTGCCGCGAGGATAGCGAATCTAACGGTGATCGATGCTGGGGAGTTGCCAGCGGGCTGGTTCGGCAAGAACCATGCGGCGTCGATCGGAGCCGCGGCGGCGAGCGGGGATTGGCTGCTTTTCACGGACGCGGACACATATCACTCGCTCGGCTCGACGCGCCGAGCACTGACGGATGCAGTGGATCACAACGCGGTGCTGGTTTCCTATTCGCCGGAACAGGAGATGGGGACGTTCTGGGAGCGCGCGCTGATTCCGTTTGTATATTGCCGGCTGGCGGCGAGGTTTTCGTTCGCGCGCGTGAATGATCCCAGGCAGGCGGACGCAGCCGCGAACGGACAGTTTTTGCTAATTCTGCGCGATGTCTATCAGGAGATTGGCGGACATGCTGGGGTGGCGGGAGAGATTTTGGAAGATGTTGCGCTCGCGCGGCGGGTGAAACGCCACGGCTGCGGGATTTACTTTACAGCGCCAATCGGGATCGTGCGGACGCGGATGTACCGGAGCTTCGGCGCGATGTGGCAGGGCTGGACCAAGAATCTCTACGCGCTGACAGGTGGAAGCTTCCAATCGAGCTTGATCGAGTTCGTCGAGGCTTCGCCCATGCTGGAAGTGGTCCTGTTGATCATGGTGCTGACGCTCTACTTGTCCGGGGAGGGAGGTTTTCTGCCGGCTGTATTGGCGGGAATGATTGGCGGCATGCTGCTTTGCCGGCATCTGTTCCATGCGGCGGCGCTTTACCGGAATCTCTATCGCGTTTCGTACGTCCAATACTATGTCCCGGGCGGGATTTTGTTTGGCGCGGCGCTGATGGCCTCGTGGTGGAAGAACACGCGGGGCGCGGTGGTGTGGAAGGGAAGGGCCTACCCGGCGAGAATTCCATGATCCGAATTACGCGCAAAATCGAGTTTTCGGCGGCGCATCACTATCACAATCCGAACTTTTCGGCGGAGGAGAACCGCCGCATCTTCGGCAAATGCAACAACCCGCACGGGCACGGACACAACTACGTGCTGGAAGTGACGATCGCTGGCGAGCCCGACCCAGCGACGGGAATGGTGCTCGATTTGAAAGAGCTGAAAGAAATTCTCCAGCGGGAAGTGGCTGACCGGATGGATCACCGGCATTTGAATTATGAAGTGCCGGAACTGTCCGGGCAGATTCCCACGTGCGAGAACATCGCAGCGGTGATCTGGCGCCTGCTCGAGCCGAAGATCACGCAGGGAAAGCTCGATCGCGTGCGGCTATACGAATCGCCGGACCTTTTTGCGGATTGCACGGCGGAGCTGAACGGCGCGGGTCATGCGGGAAGCCGGTCGTGAGCCGTCCGCTGAAACTTTCGCTCACGCGGCGCTATCATTTTTCGGCGTCACACCGGCTGCACAGCGCCGCTTTCAGCGAGGAAGAGAACAAGCGTCTCTACGGCAAGTGCAGTAACCCTTATGGGCACGGGCACAACTACGTGCTCGAAGTGACGGTGACCGGAGCGGTTGATCCGGAGACGGGAATGATCGCGAATCTGGGCGAGCTTGATCCGTTTGTGGAGCGGGAAGTCGTGGAGGCTTTCGACCACAAGTATCTGAACAAGGATGTCGCGGAATTCGAGAAACAGGTGCCGACGACGGAGAATCTTTGCCGCGAAGCGTACCGGCGGCTGAAAGACTTCCCGGCGGCGAGGCTCGAACGCGTGCGCATCGAAGAGACGAGCAAAAACAGCTTTGAAATCCGCGGAGAGTCAAGCGGCTTGGGGCAGGGCGCGTGATGAGAGGAAAACCAACGATGAGCGAAACAACCGAGATTGTGGTGCCGACGGAGGCGCGAGAGGGCGCGATTGCGGATTTGGTCCGGCGGATGCTGGCCGAGATCGGCGAAGATCCCAGCCGCGAGGGGCTACGGCAGACGCCCGAGCGATTCGAGAAGGCGCTGCGCTATCTGACGAGCGGCTACCGGCAGGACCCGGAAAAAGTGCTGAATGGCGCGATGTTCAGCGTGGGCTACGACGAAATGGTGGTGGTGAAGGACATCGAAGTCTACAGCCTGTGCGAGCACCACCTGCTTCCGTTTTTCGGCAAGTGCCACGTGGCGTACATTCCGAACAAGAAGGTGGTGGGCTTGAGCAAGATCGCGCGGCTGGTGAACATGTACGCGCGGCGGCTGCAGGTTCAGGAGCGGCTGACGAACCAGATCGCAACAACGATTCAGGAAAGACTCAGCCCGCTGGGCGTCGGCGTGATCATCGAGGCGCGGCACCTGTGCATGGTGATGCGCGGCGTCGAGAAACAGAACTCCGCTGCGGTGACGAGCGCGATGCTCGGCGCATTTCGCGAGAATAAGCAGACGCGGGATGAATTTCTCTCGTTGATTCGCGGAGGTAAGCAGTAAGGACGAGCGCGTCCACAGTTTCTCGAACTATCCCGGCCAATCCAGAAGTTCGCTATTGCGCGGGAGGCGGGACTACGAACTCGTCGCCGGTGCGAGCGAGCAGCAGTTCCCGTTGGTGCCTCAGCAACTGAAGTTGGTCTGAAACCTCGACGAACTCCTGCTTCTGGTCCGCGGATAGCTGGGAGCCAAGCTGGTCGAGCTGATCCAACCGGGCCTGAAGCTTGGGAATTTCGCGATCCATGAAAACCGGGTGAATGAACGGCGCTTTCGCGCGGCCTTTTCGCAGGAGAAGCCGGTTATTTTCGCCCCACATCGGCATGATTCCCACGTCACCCAGCTCTACGCGAGTTCCGGCGGGACCGTAGTCCTTTTTGACGATGGCAAACCTGGCCACCATCTCGTCGCGCGGCTCCCCAGTTTTGTCCGGCATGAGACCCTGCACGTACGTGGCGGATTGGTTTGAAAGAAAATTCCCCAGCGAGAAAAAGATGATCGTTTTCCGATTGTCCCGCGTGACGTAGGTCTCGATGGGCTGAAGCACGTGGGGGTGATGCCCGATGACGGCGCTGGCACCTGCTTCGAGCATCTTGTGAGCCATGTCTTCGTCTTCGGGACGGGGCGCAGGCGAGTATTCGATTCCCCAATGAATGGAAACCAACAGCAGATCGCACTGAGCGCGCGCCGCGCGAATTGCGTCGAGCACGCCCGCCTCATCGAGTCCGGGAGTACCGCCTGACTCACCGGGATAGGGAAAGAATGCGACATGAGGCTCGTTGTCCTTTTCCGGATTTCGGCGGCCGTTGAGCCAGCGAGTCATGCCGAGCCAACCGATCTTGATACCGTTTTTGTCCAGAATTACGGGCTTCCATGCGGCTTCGGCCGTGTCACCCGATCCGACGAAGAGCAGCCCCTGTTCGCGCAAGTGTTCGAGCGTCTCGTCAAAGCCCGGGTAGCCTTGATCCATTACGTGATTGTTGGCGAAGGAGACGACCGTCACACCGCTGAATTTCAGGGACTCGAGCAGCGCTACCGGCGCCACGAATTGGAAGGGCTTCGATCCGAGCGAATGCTTTGGCGCGACGGGCGTCTCGAGATTGACGAAGCCGAAATCGGCGTGGCGGAAGACATCGGCGACATCGGCAAACAGGGCGTCCCAACCCGCGTGGTCGCTCGGTGCGGATTCAGGGACAGTTGGATTCGGGCCGGGCGTTTGCGACGGGGTTGCGGGCGCGTTAGCTGATGCCTGGGCTTCGGCTGCACGCGCGGACTCGACCACCGGCTCGTGCGGTATCACATCGCCAGAAATCGCGAAAGTGACGCGGCTGATTTCCTGCGGGTACGAAGTTGCGGCCGGGGATTTCTGCTGCGCGGCGCCAGCGCGCCAGAGAATGATAAAGAGCGCGAGCGAGAACGCGAGCGGAGGGGCGTTCGTGCGAATGAACCTTGCCACGCTCTTGGACGCGTCGATAAAAAGGCGATTGCGCGCTGGATTTGACGGCACGATTCCGGCTCCGGTGCAGCAGCCTACACTGAGTATATATTCATGCGGCAGACTCGGTCGGAGTTGTTCATCGGGAGTGTTCCATTCCCGCAGAGCGGGGCGGCCAAGCCCAGAACGCGAAAAATCCTTGTGGTATGCACGGAAGGTGTGTGCTAGCATTTTGGGGTCGAAGAAAAGGACAAAAACGTAGAGCAGGGGCACGACGTTTCAGAGGGAGGTATGAGTTGATGGCAACAAAAGCCGGTGTAATCGAGCAGTATCGGGTACATACGAAAGACACCGGATCGCCGGAAGTGCAGATCGCTTTGCTAAGCGAGCGCATCAACTACCTCACGAGCCACCTCCAGTCCCACGCAAAAGATCACGCTTCGCGCCGCGGGTTGATCATGATGGTCAACAAGCGCCGCCGGCTGCTGGACTATCTGAACCGCCGCGACCCGGATCGGTATCGCGAGATTGTGGCACGACTCAGCTTGCGCAAGTAACGCGGAGTTCCTTGGCGGCCTCTCCGGCCGCATTTTCCTCCACCGCAAAAACCTGAGTTGTCGGCTGGCCCGAAGGTCCCGAAAAGGGACGCGGCGTGAGGCCATTTGACCGCGAATCTTCCGCCCGTCTGCATGCGCCTCCCGATTCTTCGCAAAATTCTCCGAGAGAATGCTTTCTATCTGACGACAGTTCCCGGTGAACCGGGACAGAAGGATGTGCTGGATGTTTGAACAAGTGAGTTTGGATCTGGGCGGACGCAAGCTGACGCTGGAAACGGGCAAGTTGGCCCGGCAGGCGCATGGCGCCGTCGTGGCGCGGTACGGCGATTCGGTGGTGCTGGCCACGGCGTGCATGGACAACAAAGCGACCGAAAAAGATTTTCTTCCCCTGACGGTGGATTACCGCGAATACACATATTCCGCCGGGAAGATTCCGGGCGGATTCTTCAAGCGTGAAGGGCGCCCTTCGGAGCGCGAAATTCTGACTTCGCGGCTAACGGATCGGCCGCTGCGCCCGCTCTTTCCCGAGGGCTGGGCGACGGAGACGCAGATCGTGGCGGCAGTTCTATCGGCGGACAGCGAGAATGACCCGGACGTGATCGCGGTGACGGCGGCGTCGGCAGCGCTCTATATTTCGAAGATTCCTTTCAACAATCCGATCGCCTGCGTCCGCGTGGCGCTGATCGAAGGCAGGCTCACCATCAACCCGACGGTTGCCGAGCAGAAGACCAGCTTGCTGAACATTGATCATCGCGGGATCGGAGGACGCGATCGTGATGGTGGAATCGGGAGCGCTGGAAGTTTCCGAGGACACCGTCGCGGACGCACTGGACTTCGGCCACACCGAGATCAAGCTGATCGTCGCGGCCATCCGAGAGTTGGGCCGCCGCGTGAACCCGACCAAAGTTCCCGTGAAGACGCCCGCATTCGACGAGGCGCTCTACAAGGAAATTACGCAGAAGTACGGCGAGCGCCTGCGCGACGCACTCGACACGGCGAAGCATCCGAAGCTCGAAAGCTATGGGCTTGTGGACGGGGTTAAGGCGGATATCCTGGCCGCGATTCCCGAAGAGGACAAAGAGAAGAAGACGCTGGCTTACCGCGCGTTCGAGCGTCTGCGCGAGCGAATTTTCCGCGACGACATGCTGCTTCGGCACCGGCGTCCGGACGGCCGCGCGTTCGATCAGATCCGGCAGATCACGTGCGAAGTCGGCGTGCTGCCGCGGGTACACGGATCGGCGCTCTTCACACGCGGCGAGACACAGGCGCTGGTGACGACGACGCTGGGCACGAAGGAAGACAAGCAGCGTCTCGATCTGCTTTTCGAAGAGGAAGCGTTCAAGCGCTTCATGCTGCACTACAATTTCCCGCCATTTTCGGTCGGTGAAGTGAAGTTCCTGCGCGGGCCCGGCCGGCGCGAAATCGGCCACGGAGCTTTGGCCGAGCGCGCACTCGCGAACTTGCTGCCGTCGGAAGCGGATTTTCCGTACGCCATGCGAGTGGTTTCGGACATTCTCGAATCGAACGGATCGTCGTCGATGGCTACCGTTTGCGGCGGGTCGCTCGCGCTGATGGATGCGGGAGTGCCCCTGAAGTCACCGTGCGCGGGCATCGCGATGGGATTGGTTGTCGAGGGCGAGAAGTACGCGATTCTCACGGACATTGCGGGCGCGGAAGATCACTACGGCGACATGGATTTCAAAGTCGCGGGCACGCGGCAGGGAATCACGGCGCTGCAAATGGACATCAAGGTATCCGGCGTGAGCGTCGCCATGATGCGCGAGGCGTTGGCGCAAGCGCGCAAGGCGCGTCTCCAGATTCTCGACACCATGGAGCCGACGATTTCAACCGCGCGCGCGGAAATTTCGACGTTCGCTCCGCATCTCTACATGCTCACTATCCCCACGGACAAGATCCGCGACCTGATCGGACCGGGCGGCAAGAAAATTCGGTCGATCATGGAAGCGACGGGCGTAAAGATCGACGTGATGGACGACGGCAAGGTCCACGTCTTCGCAAACAACGGGAAGGCAGCCGAGGACGCGCTGAAGATGATTCGCGACGTGACCGCGACCGCCGAGATGGGCAAGACGTATCTTGGGACGGTCGTGCGCATCGCCGAGTTTGGCGCGTTCGTCGAGATTTTCCCGGGCACCGACGGCCTGCTGCACATCAGCGAAATCGCCGAGCAGCGCATTCGCGCCGTTCGCGACGAGCTGAAGGAAGGCGACCAGGTGCTCGTCAAGGTGCTCGCCATCGAAGGGAACAAGATTCGGCTGAGCCGCAAGGCGGTCTTGCGCGATCAGCGCGACAAGCAGGCCAAGGGCGAAGCGGCGGGATAGTGCTGCTTCGCAATCCCTAGGGACGCTGGTGCTGTGCCAGCGAACGGGTAATTCGAGGGAGGCGATTTGTCGCCTCCCTTTTTCATTTGCAGCGGCGTTTGCGGCGCCTCATGAAAAGCGAATTCTAGCTGGATGTCACGCGTTCGATGCGAGCGCCGAGATCGCTGAGCTTGAGTTCGATCTGCTCGTAGCCGCGATCGATGTGGTAGACGCGGTCGATCCATGTGGTGTTGTCCGCGACGAGGGCTGCGAGTACGAGGCCGGCGCTGGCGCGCAAGTCGGAGGCTGTCACAGGCGCGCCGCTGAGCGGCGTCGGGCCGGTGACGATTGCGAGATTGCCGTCGATCGTGATGTTGGCGCCCATGCGCACCATTTCGCTTGCGTGTAGGAAGCGATTCTCGAAGATGGTCTCGCGAACGCACGAGACGCCGTGAGCCTGCGTCGCGAGAGCCATGAACTGGGCCTGCATGTCGGTCGCGAAGCCAGGATATTCCTCAGTGGTCACGTCGGCGGCGACGAGCTTTTTCGCAGCGCGTACGCGCAAACCGCCGTTTCCTTCGCATTTGATCTCCACGCCGCATTCGCGGAGCTTGTCGATAATCGCGGTGAGGTGCCGCGGCTCGCAATCAGTCAGGAGCAATTCGCCGCCGGTGATCGCTCCGGCGACGAGGAACGTGCCCGCCTCGATTCGATCGGGAATCACGGCGTGCGTTGCGCCGTGCAAACGTTCGACACCCTGAACGCGGATGGTGGACGTTCCCGCGCCCTCGATTTTCGCGCCCATTTTGATGAGGAGTTCGGCGAGGTCGGTGATCTCTGGCTCGAGCGCCGAATTTTCGAGAATGGTTTCGCCCTCGGCGAGCACCGCGGCTGTGAGAATGTTTTCCGTCCCGGTGACCGTGATCTTAGGGAAGCGGAAGGTGGCGCCGCGAAGCCGCTCGGCGCGAGCCTCGACGTAGCCATGCTCGACGGTGATCGTCGCGCCGAGTTTTTCGAGCGCCTGGATGTGCAGGTCGATCGGCCGCGCACCGATCGAGCATCCGCCGGGGAGAGAAACCCGCGCGTAGCCGAACCGCGCGACGAGAGGCCCGAGCGTGAGCACCGAAGCGCGCATGGTCTTGACCAGCTCATACGGCGCTTCCGCATGCGAGACGTTTTCGGCCTGAATTATGAATTCGCTTGGCGGGATGTCCGGGCTTTCGACGCGGCAACGCATGTGCGCGAGCAGTTTCGCCATCGTGATGATGTCGCGGACGTGCGGGATGTTCTGCAGGCGGACGGGTTCCGCGGTCAGCAGCGTCGCAGCCATCGCCGGGAGGGCGGCATTCTTCGCGCCGCTGATCTGTACCGTGCCTTCGAGCCTGCGCCCGCCTTGAATCTTGAATCGGTCCATCGTCTAGCTCCGGCCCCTGGCCTTGGATTGAAGTTTCCTTGAGATTTCGAGCGCCTCGCGGACGTTGCCGCCGCTTGCACCCAGCAGCCGGCGTGCATCGGCGGCGTTCGCGCCGGTTTTCAGCATCACGAGAGCCGCGGGCAAGTTGTGTCCCGCCTGCCGCAAAGCGTGTGCCGCAGCGGACGCATTCGCTCCCGTAGCCTCTTCCAGAATCCGCTCGCCGCGCCGCCGCAACTTCTGATTCGTCAACGCCACGTAGATCATCCAGTTCTCATACACCCTGCCGAACCGCACCATCGATGCGGTAGAAAGCAGGTTCAGGACCATTTTTTGCGCGGTCCCGGCCTTCAGCCGCGTCGAGCCCGCAATCGCTTCGGGGCCGGTGTTGGGGGCGATGGCGATACGCGCGTGCCGCGCGAGAGGCGAGCGCGGATTTGAACTCACGCCGACCGTGACGGCACCTCGCCGTCGAGCGAATTCGAGCGCGCCGAGCACGTAGGGCGTCGTGCCACTCGCGGAAAGTCCGACGACCACATCGCGCCGCGAAAGGCCCGCTCGCCGCAGATCTCGCGCGCCGTTTGGCGCAGAATCCTCCGCACCCTCGCTGGCATGCTGCAAAGCCCGCGTGCCTCCGGCTATGATTGCGCGCACCATTTTGGGCGGCGTCCCGAACGTGGGCGGGCACTCCGCCGCGTCAAGTACGGCGAGGCGCCCGCTGGTCCCTGCGCCGATGTAAAACAATCGGCCGCCGCTGCGAAACGCCTTCACGATGGCGTCCACTGCGCGCGCGATCGCAGGCAATTCGCGGCGAACCGCACGCGCGACGCGCGCGTCCTCGCGATTCAGGGCGCGCACAATTTCGAGCGTGGACTTCCGGTCGAGCCCGCGCGAACGCGGATTTCGCTGTTCTGTCCTAGCTGGTTTCAATGAGCGCCCCACGCCCAAGAAGATTATAGCGGGAGGGGCACTCAGGATAACGCGGGCGAGCGGATTTCGGATTGGGGGTGTGCCGAGGGCGTTACCGGGCAGCGGCCTGGCCTGCCGCGAGGCCGAGGGCCTCGAAAATGGCGTCATGCAGCGCCGGGCGGACCTGGCGAATTTTGTCGTTGGCGCGAGTGGGGTGAACACGATTCGTGAGGAAGACAACGAATAACTTCCGCTCGGGGTCGATCCAGAGCGATGTGCCGGTAAAGCCCGTGTGGCCAAAGCTTTTGGCCGAGAAGTAGCGGCCGGACGAAGAGGGCTCGGAGGGCACGTCCCAGCCCAAAGTGCGGGCTGAATCGCCGATCGCG
The DNA here is from genome assembly GCA_963715685.1 of uncultured Acidobacteriota bacterium. Classification (GTDB taxonomy): domain Bacteria; phylum Acidobacteriota; class Terriglobia; order Acidiferrales; family UBA7541; genus Palsa-295. The sequence goes on from OY970264.1 coordinate 2,165,255, forward strand.
ACGCGCGAAGTGAATTCCCGGATCGTCGAGCGAGCGAGCAGTCGGTCGTGGCCGTAGATGCCGCCGTTGAGGATCATCTGCGCGAACGCAGCGATATCCTGTGCCGTGGAAAAAAGGCCAGCGTGCCCGGCGACGCCGCCCATGGCGTACGCGTTTTCATCGTCCACTTCGCCCCAGACGAGGCGCTTGCGGTAAGTCGTATCCATCTCGGTTGGGGCAATGTCCTCGCGTAGCTTGCGCGGAGGATTGAACATCGAGCGATCCATGCCGAGAGTTTCAAAGATTTCCTGCTTCGCGAAGGAGTCGAGTGATTCGCCGGTCAGTCGCTTAACGATCTCGCCGAGGAGAATGAATCCGAGGTCGGAATACTCGACCTGCGTGCCCGGCTCCCGAACGAGCGGCTCGGCCAGCACGCGCGCGAGAACCGCGTCGTGGCCCTTCGCGTCCTTGAAAAAGTCGCGGTGAGCGGGGAGACCCGAATCATGGAGCAGCAACATGCGAACGGTTACGCGCGCCCGCCACGCGGGATCGGGATCGGACTTCGCGGCTGCTGCGAAATCAGGCAAATACCGGGCGACCGGCAAATTCAATTCGAGCCGGCCCTGCTGCGCGAGCATCATCACGGCGGTGGTCGTGACGATCGGTTTCGTGAGCGAGGCGACGTCATACATCGAATCTTCATCGACGTCGTATGCTTCGCCTTCGCGCTCTAGTTGGCCGAACGGGTGCACTACAAGCTGGTTGTTCCATCCGACGGCAAGCACGCCGCCCGGAAATGCGCCGTCCGCGACGGCGCGATCGAGGAGCGCATAGGCCGGTTTGAGGCGGTCGGACATCGCGGCGGGCGCGGGTTGCAGCTTCATCGGATTGGCTGGAACGCGCAGGCCGTCGCCGCGCTGCACCGTGCCGGGAACCGTCACTGGAATCTTGCCGCCAATCGCCACCTGGCCGAACAGAGCGCGGGCAACGGCACGCTGCGAAACGTCATTGGTCGAGAATTCCGCGAGCCAGGTCTTCGCGTTCGGGAAGCGCTCGATCAGGTACGGACTGCCGAACGAGGCGATCACCGCGGGTTTTCCGGCGGAGATCAACTGGTTGACGAGCGCACGTTGGTCCTCGGGGAAACCGATGTCGCCCTTGCGGTCCGCGACGCGCACGAAAAGGGCGGCGATCGCCACATCGTAGGTATCGGGAGACGGCAATTTGATTGTGCTGACGGGCGAATACTGCGTGTCTGCGCGCAGGACAGCCAGCGAATCGACGCGCGGTCGAATCTCCGGCTCGATCGTTTCGCCGGGATTCGCATCGGGATCGGCGGAGAGAGCGAGGAGCAGAACGCGCAGCGGGCGCGTCGAATTGAGCGGCAAAATGCCGGGAGTGTCGCGGAGCAGCGTAACGCCGCGGTCGGCGATGGTCTGGGCTTCCTCCTCGTATTTCGGCAGGGCGAACTTCTGATTGAGGCGCGCCACGTCGACAAATCGATTTCGATCTAACCCGAGCCGCGCTTTGGCTGCGAGAATCCGGCGCACCGAGGCGTCGATGCGTTTTTCGGAGATGCGCTCGGAGCGGACAGCGTCTTCGAGAGCGGCGATTGCCGCATCCGGAGCGGGCGGCATCAGGAGCACATCTTCGCCGGCTTCGACGGCGCGCACGGCAGCCTCGCCCGGAGTGTAATTGGAAGTGACGGCGCCCATGTCGAGCGCGTCCGTGACGATGAGCCCGCGGAATTTCATTTCATCGCGGAGGACGTCGGTCAGAATATTTTTGGAGAGTGTTGCGGGAATCTTGGCGTCCGGTTCAAGCGCGGGCACGGCCAGATGGCCCGGCATGATCGAGCTGACACCCGCGTCGATCGCCGCGCGGAAGGGAACGAACTCCGTGCTTTCGAGTTCCTGGCGATCGCCGGGAACCGAAGCGAGCGCGAGGTGCGAATCTACGCTGACGTCGCCGTGGCCGGGGAAATGCTTGGCGGTCGCGAGTGCGCCGTTATCTTCCACCCCGCGGACGAATTCGCGAACGTAGGCAGCGACGCTCGCCGGGTCTTCTCCAAATGAGCGGATATTGATGATCGGATTATCGGGGCTGTTGTTCACGTCGGCGTCGGGAGCGAAGATCCACTGCACTCCCGCGGCTCGTGCTTCGAGCGCGGTGAATTTGCCAGCTGCGTACGCGAGTTTCGGATCGCCCGTCGCGCCGATGGCCATCGCGGAGGGGAATGACGTGCCCTCGTCGAGACGCATCCCTGTGCCCGACTCGAAATCCGCGCCGACGATCAGCGGGAGTTTGGAGCGACGTTGCAGTTCGTTTGTCATCACCGCCGTGGGATAGACCTGGCTGCGCTCGAGGCCGAGCGGCCCGCGATCGGTGACGATAATCAGGCTGCCAACGTGATTTTCCTCGACCTCATGCAGGATCTCTTTGTACTCGGGGCTGTCGGCGGGGCTGAACACTCCGAAGAACGAGACCATGAGCATCTGGCCGAGCTTTTCGCGCAGCGTCATGTGCTTGAGCGTTTTCTCGACCCATGCGGCAGATGCCGGCGATTGGCCTGGTGTGCGAGGTTTTTTTTGCGCGCGGGCGGAAGGAGTCATGAGCGAGAATATCGCGAGAGGGAAGAGCGCCAGCGCCGCAAGCCCCGGTCTATGCATTATTTCCGCTCCGGGCCTTCTTTGTTGACGCCTGCATCCCGTAGCTGTATATAGCACGCAGTTTCATGCCGCACAATCGAGGGTCTTCGGCTGTGTTTCGTTTCCGTTCTCATCGGACATTCTTCCTGCTGGCGAGCTCAGTAGCTTTCGAGGCGATGGTCGCTTTCGTGCCATCTGTAGCGCCACAGGTTCAATCGACATCGACAGTTACCAGCCGCGTCCTGACAGGCATCGACTTGTATGGGTCGATGAACTCTGAGCCTTTGAGCGGAAAGCGCATTGGTTTAATCACAAATCAGACCGGCGTGGATTCGCGGGGCCTGCGCACGAGCGCTTTGTTTTCTCACATGCGGGACGTCAAGCTGATTGCGCTCTTCAGCCCCGAGCATGGTATCGAGGGTAAGGCCGAGGGCGCGGTTGCTAGCGGGACGGACGCAACCAATGGCGTGCCAGTTTACAGTCTCTATGGCGAGGCGCGACGCCCCACGGACGCAATGTTGAAGGGTATCGATGTTCTCATCTTCGACGTTCAAGATGCCGGAGTGCGATTTTACACGTACGTCACGACGATGGCTTACTGCATGGAGGAGGCCGCGAAGCACCACATCACTTTCATCGTGTTCGACAGGCCCGATCCGCTTGGCGGGAATGTGATCGAGGGGCCGATGCTCGATGCCGACCGGCTTTCGTTCACGGGCTACTTCCCGATGCCCGTGCGTTATGGGATGACGATGGGCGAACTCGCGAGGATGTTTAACGCAGAAAACAGGATCGGCGCGGACTTGCAAGTGATGAGCATGAGGGGCTGGAAGCGGGGCATGGCCTACGACGAAACTGGCCTGCCATGGATTCCGCCGTCACCGAATCTGCGGACAGTCAATGCCGCATTCCTGTATCCCGGAATCGAGATTTTGCAGGCGGGCGGAATCTCGGTGGGACGCGGCACGGACGCGCCGTTTGAGATGATTGGAGCGCCGTGGATTCGCGCCGACGAATTCGCGACGGTCTTGAACGGAAGGAAGATTCCCGGTGTGAGCTTTGCGGCGGCGCAATTCACCCCGAACGCTAACCCGTATGATGGTCAAATCTGCCAAGGCATCACAATCAGCGTCACCAACCGCGGGTCGCTGCGCTCGATTCACGTGGGGCTTGAGATTGCGGACGCGCTTCACAAGATGTACCCGGAGCGGTTCCATCTCGAGAAAATGATCGAACTGCTCGGCTCGCAGGCCACGATCGAGCGCCTTGAACGTGGTGACCGCCCAGCAGACATCGTCGCGGGCTGGTCCACCGACCTCGACAGATTCCGCAGAATGCGCGAGAAGTACCTTCTGTATGAGTGAGGCGGCGATTCGCACCTGTTCGCTTTTGCCCTCGGCGACGGAAAGTGCATCCGGCTTTCCGTCCCAGTCGTTTCGCCAGATGTAGCCAACGCGGCCGCCGTTTTAGCGGGATTGCCGTTCGTAGCAACCAAAAAGAACCTTCCATTGACAAACGAGCTGTAATATAGGAATCCTATATAGGAATGGAGGGTACCTACAGTGAGTGTGGCACAACGCATTCGCTCCAAGATTGCGCGGGGCAGCGCCGAGCTGGCAATCCTTGCGCTGCTTGCTGACCAATCGCTTTACGGCTTTGAAATCGCGCGATCCATCGAGGAAAAGACGGAGGGTGCACTGCGCTTCAACCTCGCGTCGCTTTACCCGATGCTGTATGCGCTTGAAAAGCGGGGCTGGATCAAGGGGCGGTGGCAGGCGAATCGCGCCGGGCGAGACCGACGCTATTACTCACTCACGCCTGCGGGGAAGAAGAGGCTCGCGCCGCTTCGCCGCGAATGGCACGGTTTTTTCCGGGCGTTGGACCGCCTCGCGGGGGTGACGAATGCTTAGCTGGGAGATTCTGGTCCGCGAGCGAATCGGAGAGTTTGGCGTCCCGCCTGGGCAAAGAGAAGAGATCGTCGCTGAACTGGCCGCTCACATGGAGGATCTCTACGAAGAGGGCCGCGAGCGCGGACTTGCCGAATCCGAGGCGGTCGCGCAAGCGCTTGAGCAGGTGATGGACTGGCAGAGTCTGGCGCGAAGAATTCGGAGGGTCAAGCGCGATGAGGGTGTTGTGAACGCCCGCACGCGACAGCTCTGGCTGCCGAGCCTGGTCAGCCTCACGCTCGCCAATGCGCTCCTGATGGTGATGGCGAAGCTCAGCCTAGAGCCGCGGATGATCGTGTCGTACTCGATGTCGTGGTACCCGGGCGGCGCGCTTATGCTGGCCTACCTTCAATGGCTTGCCGCGCAGCCTCTCACTGGGGCGGCCGGGGCCTATCTTTCCTATCGGGCGGGAGGCGATCGTCTTGCACGGCTGCTCGCGGGGCTGTTCCCGTCGATTGTGATGCTGGGACTGTGGTGCGTGCTGATACCTGTGAGCGAGATCGTAACGCGCCACGCATTCGTGATGCGTCACCCCGTATATTTTGCCGTGGGCGCGATGGGCTGGGTCCTGTGCCCCGGGATGGCGCTGCTGTTTGGAGCGATGCCTTTCGTGGCGGCGCCGAAGATTCAGGAATCCTAGGGAGCCCGCGGTAGGTCCAGACGATGACAATCCCTGCCATCGAAACGCGCGACTTGCGAAAGAGTTTTCGCACGCTTCGGGGGAGGATTGTCGATGCTTTGCAGGGCGTCACGCTTCGCGTGGAGCCGGGTACGATTTTTGGTCTGATCGGGCAGAACGGTGCAGGCAAGACGACGCTCGTCAAAGTTCTGCTTGGACTTTCAACGCCTAGTGGCGGGTCCGCACGTCTGCTGGGCGGTTTGCCGGGGAATGCCGCGGTGCGGAGGCGCGTCGGCTATTTGCCTGAGCAAATGCGCTTGCCGGATTACTTCAATGCGAGGGATTTTCTCCGCTATATGGGCCGGCTCAACGGAGTTGATTCCGGTGTGATGAAGCGTCGAATCCCGGAACTACTCGAGCTGGTGGGCCTAGCGGACGTCCGTAAGCCCGTCAAAAGTTATTCGAAAGGCATGCAGCAGCGGCTCGGTCTGGCGCAGGCGCTGGTGAACGATCCTGAGGTGCTCTTCCTCGACGAACCCACCGATGGACTCGATCCTCTGGGGCGCAAAGATGTGCGCGACCTGCTAATCGGCTTGCGCGCGCAAGGCAAGACCATATTCCTGAATTCGCATCTTCTTTCGGAAATCGAGATGGTCTGCGACCAGATCGTTATTCTGGACAACGGCAACGTGGCGCGTGCGGCCACACCGAGCGAATTCACGCGCGGTACGGGCGAGTATTTCGTGCGCGTGGCGCGATTGGATGAATCCATCCGGACGGCCGTCGAAGCTGTGCTGCATCCGAGCCCGATGAGTTGGCAGCAGACAACCCTTCGGTGCATGCCACGGGATGTCACGCAGCTCAACACCTTGATCGACAGGCTGCGGAGCGTGCCCGTGGAACTCGAATCCGTCGAACAGGTGAAGCTCTCGCTCGAGCAGTTTTTTCTAGAGGTCGTGGGCGGACAGGAGCCGTGATGTTCGCAACCTACATGAACTCGCTGCACGAAACTCTCAGCCGTCGCGTGGCTCTCGTGCTCTTTGGCGTGGCGATTTTGGTCACGCTTGCTTTCAACTGGCTGGTGCATATTCGGCCGCTGGCCAACGGCATGAGCACGATGATCGTCGGAGCGCAGTTGCCGGCGCCTTCCGGAATCGCGGTTCCAGCCGTTCTTGAATCGATGCTGCGCGCCACGGGAACGCTCTGGCTGTTGCTGGCTATCTTCGCGGCCGCGCCACTGCTGACTTCCAGCCTCGAAAAAGGCTGGCTGGAGCTGACGTTTTCCAAGGGAACGCCGCGCTGGAGAATCTTTCTCGGGCGTTTTCTGGGAGGGCTGACGCTCTATGCCTTTACGTTCACGCTGGCCACATTTCCGCTGGCAGCGAGGCTGTGGTGGGAGACGGGCGTGGGAACCTGGCGGATTGGTATTGCGCTCTTAGTTCAGACGTTTAGCTTTGCAGCGCTTCTGTCCGCTGCGGCCCTGGTGACTCTACCGCAGAAGGGCGTCACCTTGCCAATCATGGCGTCTGTGGCGATATGGGTTCTCTCACCGTCACTAGCCGCGCGGCAGCAAGCCTACTATCGACTTTTCACATCCCATCTCGCGCGCACAATTGTGGACTGGGTGTATCGGATTCTCCCAAAGTGTTCCGAGTTGGAAGATCTCTGCATCTCGCTTGTTCAGGGCGGGAGAATGACATCGTGGTGGCCCGTCTGGTCCACCAGTGTCTTCACGCTGGCCGTGCTCTCTCTCACGCTTTGGCAGCTCAGTCGAAAGTCGTTTTAACAATCGCGCCCGTCCGGGGAGGCGCGGATTGCAGTAGACTCGCGAGCGAGCCGACTGCGAACGTCACGATCGTGCCGGCGAGCACGTACCACGTGTAGGCGAGCGTCGTTTCCCATCTGACTGCGACCATCACCGCGATTCCGGCGAACATTCCGATAAGCGCTCCCGTCTGGTTCGCGCGGCGGTTCCATGTGCCGAGCAAGAATACGCCGAGCAAGCCGCCGTAGGTGATCGATGCGATCGTCAGCCCCGCTTCGAGCACGTGACCCCAGGGAACGAGTCCCAGGGCGCCGAGCACGATGCCCCAGGCAAGCGTTGCGTAGCGCGAGCGCCGGAGCTGTTGTGCGGGCGTAGCGCCGCGACCCACGCTTAGATCGATGATGGTTGACGATGCCAGGGAGTTCAGCGAGCCGCTGGCGTTGGACATGGCCACGGCGAAAATCGAAGCGAGCACGATGCCGGCAAGCCCCACGGGCATCGCACGCACGATGAATTCGGGGAAGATGCGGTCGGTATCGCCGCCGGGGATGGGCAGCAACGCGTGCTGTCCATACACGAAGAGCATGACGCCTAGCACCAGGTACATCGCGAACTGCACGAAGACGATCACGCCGCTCGCGAGCAGCGCCGTCTTGCTATCGCGCTCGCTGCGCGCGGCGAGAAGGCGCTGCACCATCGTCTGATCGGTGCCGTGGCTTGCCATTGTGAGAAACGTGCCGCCGAGGAGACCGGACCAGAATGTGTAGCTTCGCGTCAGACTGAATCCGAAATCGAAGATGCGTAACTTGCCTCCTGCGGTTGCGGCCGCGAGCGTCACGGCGGGCCAGCCTCCGGGGATCTTGTGCAGCAGGAGGAAAAACGCCGCGATCGAACCGGTCAAATACAAGGCGAATTGGACGACGTCCGTCCAAATTACCGCGCGCATCCCGCCTTCGAATGTGTAGAAGAGCGTCAGCGCGGCGACGACGGCGATCGAAATCCGGTCGCCCGTGCCAAATGCCACGGCGACAACTTTGCCAATCGCCGCGATCCTGACGCCCTCCGCGAGAGCGCGGGTGCCCATGAACACCACGGCCGCGGCCGACTTTATGCGCCTGCCAAATCGCTTCTCCAGGAGCTGGTAAGCCGTGTAAAATTCTCCCTGGAAATACTGAGGGATGAGAACCACACACAGAATCACCCGCGCGACCAAATAGCCCAACACGAGCTGCAGAAACCCGAGATTGCCGCCATATGCGATGGCGGGCGTGCCGATGATCGTGAGCGCCGAAGTCTCGGTCGCGACGATCGAACATGCGATCGCCCACCAGGGCGCGGTGCGGCCGCCGAGGAAGTAGTCGCGAATGGTTAGCTGGCCCCGGCGGCGATAAGTGCCAAAAAGCGTTATGCCGACCAGGTACAGCACGATGATGGCGAGGTCGATTGGGCTGATTCGCATTGCGCCGCGTCGGGCGGGACGCGCGATGCTAACTGCCTGCTTCAGAGAGTGTCAAGCGAACTGAGAGAGAGCGATGCCACCGAAAACTTCTGCTGCTGATGCATCCTACCTGCTGGGCTTAGACGGGGGCGGCACAAAGACCGAATGCGTCCTCGCCGATTCTGAGGGGCGCATCGTCGCCCGCTCCACCGGTGGGCCATCCAATCCATTGCGAACGGGATATCCCAGGGCGTGGTTTGCGCTCAGTGAAGCAGCCGATGCGGTATTGAGGCGGCAGAAGATTCATGCGGGCCACGTGCGCGCCATCTGCGCCGGGCTGGGAGGCGCGGGCCGGTCGGGCGTCGCGCGCCGCGTTACGAAATTCTTCGAGGATGGCTTTCCGAATGCGCGAGTGAGGGTGACGACCGATCTCGAGATTGCCCTCGAGGGCGCTTTCGGCGCGGCGGAGGGCATTATCCTTCTTGCGGGCACAGGCTCGGCGGCCTATGGGCGAAACGCAGATGGACGGACAGCCCGAGCAGGCGGGCGCGGCCCGTGGTTCAGCGATGAAGGCAGCGCGTTCGACATAGGGCGCCGCGCGCTTGGGGCCGTGGCCCGGGCGGAAGAGCATCGCGGCCCGGCAACGACACTGTCGAAGCGAATTTTCACGTGGCTGCAGGTCGGCGGCTGGGACCCGCTGGCGGAACAGATTGCGAAGAATCCAGACGACATCTTCCCGAGGACGTTTCCCTTGGTCGCGGAACTCGGCGATAAGGGCGACGCCGTGGCGCGGGAGATTTTGTCGGGTGCGGCCGCCTCGCTCGCCGAACTCGTGGCGTGCGTTGCCAACGATCTGGGATGGCGCGAAAGGGAAATTCCGGTGGCCAAGGTGGGCGGCGTTCACGGCCGTTCGAAATACTTTGACGCTGCGATTCAGACAGAATTGACAAAAGTAATCCCGCGAATGCGCAGCGTGCCCGTCGAGATGTCCCCCGCGGAGGCGGCTGTCCGCATGGCGGCCCGGCTCACGGACGCACAGGGAAATGCCGCCTGATCGCGAGACGCAGGTCGAACACGCGCGATCGGCTTCCGCCGATCAACTGAAATCTCTCCTTCATGAAGCCGGAGAGGAAGCGTTGCTCGCGTTGCTCGAAAATCCCAATTTGGACGAACCACACGTTGTTTTGTTGCTCGAGCGGCTCGATCTCCCCGCGAGTGTGCTCACGGCGATTGCAGGGGAGGGGAAGTGGACGTCGAGCGAGGGAGTGCGGTTGCGTCTCGCGAGGCATCCGCGAACTCCCAAGCGCTTCGCCCTCGCTGCCGTAAGGCAGCTCTTTCTATTTGATCTGGTGCGGCTGAGCCTATTGCCGTCGGCGCCCGCCGATATCCGCCGGGTCGCCGAAGAGGTAATTCTGACGCGCGTGCCACATCTGGCCGTCGGAGAGAAACTGACGCTCGCGCGGCGCGGATCCGCCCGCGTAGCGGGAGCGCTCCTCGCGGAAGGCCATGTGCAGGCGATCAAACTCGCGCTTGCGAATGCGTTCCTTACGGAGAGCCAGGTGCTGAAGGTGCTCGCCAAGCCCGGAGTGCCGGCGCGGACGGTCGCAGCGATTGCCCAACATCCGAAGTGGTCGTGCCAGTATAATGTGCGGATTGCGCTGATCCGTAATCCGCATACTCCTGTTCCGTCGGTGCTGGCGTTTCTTCCCAATTTGACGCTGCGCGATTTGAAGGAGATTCTCAAACTTGAGGGGCTGGCGGCGCATCTGAAGAGACATATTCAGCATGAGCTGGCGCGCCGTGCGGAAGCTGCTGGAACGACGGTCCAGGGGTAAGATCGGGGATTCATGGCCAAGAAGTCAAACCAGGTTCGTTGGATCATGGTGCTGGGAGGAATCGTGCTCCTCGGTGTGCTCGTCTATTCGTCCTTTCAGCAGACGCGCGAGCAATATGAGGTCTGTATGAATTTCAAGGGCGCCAGCCACTGCGCGACTGCAGCGGGATCGAACTACAATCAGGCTGTCCGCAGCGCGCAGGAAATTGATTGCGAGCTCCTGTCGAATGGCCGCGATGAAAACATGGTCTGCCTGGACAATCCGCCCGCGAGCATCCGTCCCGTGAAATGACTCGCTGCTTGAATTGCGGGGCGGACCGGCACGTCGATGTGTGCGAATCCTGCGGGCTCAGCTCCACCGCTGCGGAATTCTCTCTGCGGCGCAAACTGCTAAACCGGACGGCAGTATTTATGCTCGGTGCGCTTGCGTTCGTGGCCGCGAGTGTCCGCTACCCTCCACTAGAACTGGACGGGATCCTCATTTTCATTGGTGTTCTTTTCTTTTCGACGCTTGGATTGGCCATCTGGGTGGAGCGGCGCGCCCTGCGCCATGCTGAAGTGGAAGCGCTCAAGCGCGTTTACTATGGCCTGATACCGCTTCCGTGGCTGCTTTCAATTCTATTGCTGGCCAACGGCGCGCTCGATCGCGCACCGCCGCAAACCGAGGAAGCTCGCGTCGTCGGAAAATTCGCGATGGCGGGAGCGCTGCCCAGCCGGCGGCTTGTGGTTGTCTCATGGCGTGAGGGACATCGCGTCGAGCGGATTCAGGTAAGTCGCGGCGATTACTATCGATACGGCCCGGGCGACGTTGTCGACGTGAAGGTCGAAGATGGATTGGTTGGCATACCCTGGGTTGTAGGCGTTTCCTCCCGCTGATTCGTTCCCCGACACGATGCGCGCGCCGTATTGCATTCCGCGATGCATCTCATCCTTTGATTTTCAGAGACCCGGTTCGCCGATGGTACGCTGCCTTTAGGTACGCGGTACACAAAAGAGAATACCCACATGCAACTGCCCGAAACCTGGACGGAACGGCTGCCACTTCTCGAGCCTCTCGAGGATGAGTGGCGACCCGTTTCTCGCGTGGTGCTCCTGATCGCGTGCGCGTTCTATGGGCTATTCCTGCTGCAAGCGGCACGCGGCACGGGCGCGTTGCTGATGATGGATTTGGTGTTCATTCCCGTTCACGAGGGCGGGCATTTGCTGTTTCGATTGTTCGGCGAATTCCTGATGGTGGCCGGCGGCACGCTGATGCAGCTCGGCGTTCCCCTGATGCTCGCCACATTTTTCATTTTTCAGCGCCAGATAATGGGCACTGCATTCTGCATGTTTTTCTTCTTCGAGCAGTTCCTTCCGATCGCGACCTACATGGCGGACGCCCGCGCGCAGGAACTGCCGCTCCTCACGGTCGGCGACTCCGACGACGTGATCCATGACTGGAATTATCTTTTCGGTAGGTTGGGCGTGCTCGACCATGACACGCAGATCGCACATGCGGTTCGCGTGATCGGCTGGATCGGCATGATTGCAACAGTTGCGTGGATGGTGTGGCGGGGCCTGCAGAGCAGGCCGAAGCCGCGCAATCAGTAGAACGGGCGCAGATCGGGGGGGTGCGGCAGCGTGATCTGCAGGACGCGGCCGTAATCGCCGAGGGTGAGAAGAATCAGTTCGGCCGGCCCCACGTCGCGTACAGACCAATCGCTGCTCGGGATCAGCTGCGACGGCTGCGCGAGGTCGCCGCTCTCGAAGTCCTTGCCCTGAGCTTGCAGGGCTGCAAGCGGCACCACGTAAACGAGACGCTCCTTGATGTCGAGGAACAGATAGCGGTGGCCCAGTAGCAGCAGCACCACATCGGAGTCTTTCTTTTTCTCCTTCTTATCTTTCTTGTCTGGCTGGTAGATGTTCCAGGCGAGCGGCGTTTTGTCGTCGAGCTTGACTTGGGCCTCGGTCACCTGCGTCCAGTGAATGCGCAGCCCCTCGTCGCTGTTGTTCGCATGGCCCGCGCGAACAGGGTTCGAAAGAAACGCGACAAGCGACATCAGCGTCAGCGCAAACGCCCAGGCCAATTCATCGAGCGGCGCGCAGTAGCGGAATTTTCCTCGCGGGGATTTCATCAATCAGAAGAATACATCAGCGGGGCTCAATTCGGAGAGGGGACCACCCGCACACCTATTCCCATTTGACACGCACCTGACGGGATGAGACGACCACGTAGCCCTTCGCCCGGCCGTGCTCGACGATGTCACGCAGGATGGCGACGTCCTGCTCGCAGTAGGCTGCGACGCGCTCCTTATCGCCGGCGCGCCACCACTGAACAGCCTGAATGCCGTCTCCGCTCTTCGCGGAGCCGAGCGTGTCCTTCGCGAGCTGTTCGAGTTTTACGCGATGGCCGAGCTGTTTGTGTAGTTCTTCGTGGACGTCAAACGATCGCAGCCGGAGTTTCTCGATCGGCGCGTAGGCGCGCAGAACTTCGAGATCGAAGCGATTGCCGTTGAACGTGACGATGTGCGTGAAACCCTCAAGCTCGGCGACCAGCTTCCCGGCGTCTCCTTCGAACCAGCGGCGGAAGCCCGTTTCCTTGTCCCACGTGACGGCGACGGCCAGCCCGAAGCCCGGAATATTTCCCCAGCCGCCCGGCACCTCGTGCGAAAGGCGGAGGGTTTCAATGTCCAGATAGATTTCGCGATCGAAGAGTCCGGCCGTAGGTTTCTCCCATAGCGCAGCAGCAGATGCGTTGGCTATTGAATGCGAGTTTCGCTGAATGACTTGTCGAGCAGGCGGATGCCCTCATCCACGTCCGCTTTCGAAATATTCATGGGAGGCGCCATGCGAATCACGTTGCCGTAAAGTCCGCCCTTGCCGATCAGCAGGCGATTGGCGCGGGCGCGCTCCATCAGTTCGGCGGCCTCGGCCGCAGCCGGTTCTTTGGTTTGGCGATTGCGGACCAGCTCGAGCGCTTGCATCATGCCCATGCCCCGGACGTCGCCGATCAGCGGATACTTGGCTTGCAATTCCTCGAGGCGCTTTCTGAAATAGCCGCCGACGACGTGGGTGTTTTCGAGCAGGTTTTCTTCCTCGATCACTTCGATTACCGCACGGGCCGCGACCGATGTGACCGGGTTTCCACCGAAGGTCGAAATCGTCAGCCCTTGGAATTTGCCCGCCAACTCCGAGGTGGTAATCGTCGCGCCGACGGGCACGCCGTTGCCCATGCTCTTCGCGCAGGTGATGATGTCGGGCGCGACTTCCCACTGTTCGATGCCGAACCACTTCTTCCCAGTGCGCCCAAAGCCGGTCTGGACCTCGTCGGAGATGAAAAGGCCGCCGTAATTCTTCACGATGCGGTAGACGATCTTGAAATACTCGGGCGGGGGAGTGATGAATCCTCCGACACCCTGAATCGGCTCGGCGATAAACGCGGCGATCGAGCCGCTCGTACCGGTCTGGATTAGATTCTCAACGTCGTTCGCGCACGCGACTCCGCAATCCGGGTACTTCAAGTGGAGAGGGCAGCGATAGCAGTAAGGATTGATCGCATGCGCCACGCCTACGCTTATCACACCGCCCTTGCGCCAAGCTGCTTGCGCCGTCACACCCTTTGCCAACTGAGACGAACCCGCATACGCATGCCGCAACGCAATCACGTCGTAGCTCGGTCCCGCCATGCGCGCGAGCAGGATGGCGGCTTCGTTGGCTTCGGTCCCGGAACTGGTGAAGAAGCTTTTTTGCAATAGCCCCGGCGTGATCTGTGCGAGCTTCTCGGCAAGTGCCACGATGGCTTCATTGGGAAAGAGCGTGGATGTGTGCTGGAGCTTATCGACCTGCGCTTTAATCTTGGACGTTACTTTCGGATTGCAGTGGCCGATCCCGATCGTGACGATTCCGCCAAAAAAGTCGAGATACTTGTTCCCCTCGATGTCCCACAGATACTGCATCGAGGCGTGGTCCGCCACGAGGGGTTCGCGATAATAGTTCGTGACCGCGGGCCACAGATACTCCTTGTGCTTTTGGATCACCTCTTCGCTGCGGTTCACGGCCGTTTTGGGCTGCATGGTCACTCCGCGTGAAGTTTACCCCGCACTTTCGGCCGCGACAAGGGTGTCCCAACAGCCGTTCGCAGCGAAACAACGCGCGCGATTCCCGAGACTTCCCGTATAATTCGGCGAGCGGAGATGCAAGCCATCCTGAGAAACCTGGTCCGGGCGCTCGGCCGGATCTTTCCGGACTGCCTGACGCTCAGCCAGGCAATCGCCTTCAATATGTTTCTGGCGTTCTTTCCCCTCCTTCTCCTCGCGCTGGGACTGCTGGGGGCCACGTCGCTATTTCCCGACGCGCTGAAAGAAATACCCAACCGCCTGATCCTGATTCTCCCGCCCGGCAGCTCGCGAGTCGTCGCGGAATACTTTGTGCGCCGAGCGGTACACCCTTGGAGGTGGTTTTCGCTCGGACTGGCCGGCACGCTGCTCGCGGGCATGCAGGTGATGGTTGGCTTCATTGAGGGATTTCGCGTCGTAGAAGGAGACTTGATCCAGCCGAGTTACTGGCGGCGGCAGTTGCGCGCTCTCGGTCTCCTGTGCCTCACGATTGTGCCGATGCTGGCCGTTGTCGTTCTCACGGTTTTCGGCAAACAGGTGCGCTCGTGGCACATGTTCGAGTTCGGCTCGCCGCGCTTGACGCACGAGCTCGAGCTGGTGAGCTACGCGATCGTCGTCTTCGTGCTCGCGATGGTAGTTCTTGTCTTGCTCTATCGTATCGGCCGGCCGGGTGAGGTGGCCTTCAGGGAACTGCTGCCCGGCGCCGTCGTCTCAACGGTGTTGTGGTGGGTCGCGGACATCGGGTTCGGTTGGTACGTCCGGAAGATGCCCTACGACGTGGTGTACCGCGGCCTGGCTTCTGCGATTGGCCTGCTGCTATGGATGTTCCTGACGGCGCTGATTGTATTGTTGGGCGCCGCGTACAATGCCGAGGCGCGCGAGGCAGCCAAAGCCGGCCGCAAAGTGACGCTTCTAATCTAGAAAGTTCTGCCCTCCCGGCCGTTGCGCGCGCCGCCAATGCTGCTACACTATCCGAGGTAGCAAATTTTCCCTTGCGGTGGACACCCTTCCACCCCGCGGAGGCGCGATGAGCGAGATTCGCGTCGAGTGTTACGCGGGACACCGCGCCGACGAACGACCTCTCCGGTTCGTCATTCGTGGACGAGAATTCCTAGTTCACGAAATTGACGGGCGATGGTACTCCCCCGAAGCGAGCTATTTCCGCGTCCGTGCCGATGACGGCAACTACTACGTTCTGCGTCACGACGAAACGCAGAATTCCTGGACGCTCGATGGTTTTCGCGCCACTGGCCGTGAAGACAGGGAGGGCCAAATGGCCGTAATCAAGGTCGATTTGCGGCGCCATGAGCGTATTTTGGTGCCGGATGCAACCGAGATTCACGTTACGGATGGCTTGAACGGGCGGCTTGCGGACGGAGTCGCCACGGTGATCGGGCCTGGCGGGATGTTCGTCCGCACGAAAACTCCGCAACCCTCCGGCGCCGTTCTCGGTCTGACCCTTGAGTGTCCGCTAATTTCGGTCGAACTAGGATGCACCGTGCGCCACAACACGGAGAAGGGCATGGGCGTCGAGTTCACCGATGTAACTCCCGAGAACGGACAAAAGCTACAAAGCCTCTTGCTTCAGCTTAGAGCGCCATCGTTGGATTCGCCGGATCGAGTACAGTAACTGCTAAGCTGCCGCCCCGCAACTTTTGCCATCCCTAGGGGTTAGAACTGATTGGAAGCCATGAAAATCGGCACGCTAACGCGATCGCGCGCCAAGTCGCCACGCAGGAACGTGGTGCGCGGGCGCTGTTCAGTCTATTGTCGGCTGGATGCGGCTGGTACGGTGTTTCTTTGTACCGTGAGTCTGGCCTTGTTGGTCGCCACCTTCGCAATTGCAGCTCCGAGCGCCAGCGCCGATAAGCACAAGAAGAAAGCCTCGGACGACCCCAGCGCGCCCGTACTCGGCAGCAAGTTCAAAGGCCATCTTCCGATCACTGAGTTGACGGAGGATCAGGCCATTCTCCACGCGCTCAACCGCCTGGCGTATGGCCCGCACCCCGGTGACGTCGAGCACATCCGCCAGATCGGCCTCGAGAAATGGATCGATCAGCAACTCCACCCCGATTCGATTGATGACTCCGCGCTCGATGCGCGCCTCGCGAAGTATCCGACGCTGAGCAAGTCTTCGAGACAACTGTTCGAGGAATTTCCTCCGCCGAATCAGGCGGCCAAACAAGCCGGTGAAACGAAAGACGAATACAAGCAGCAGATTCAGGAAAAGCGCCGCGAGGCGATGGCTCAGGTAATGGACACGGGAAACGATAACGTCGACAAGGCGGAATCGGCGCTCGCGAAAATTCAGGGCCCCAATCGCATCGCCGCCGAACTTTCGATGGGAAAGGTCGACCGGGCGATTTACAGCCAGCGCCAGCTCGAAGCCGTGATGGAGGATTTCTGGTTCAACCACTTCAACGTCTTCGCAGGCAAGGGAGCGGACCGTTGGCTGCTCACGTCCTACGTGCGAGACACGATTCGGCCGCGCACGATGGGCAAGTTCCAGGATCTGCTGATCGCCACGGCGAAAAGCCCCGCGATGCTGTTTTTCCTCGATAACTGGCAGAGCGTCGATCCCGTCGCGTTCAAGCAACACCAGCAGGAGATCGCGACGCGCCGCGCGCGGTATCAGGGTCTGTTCGAAGGAGGTTCCCCGCCGATGCGGGGCTATTTCCCATCGCCGGGCGCGGCCGTTCCGGTGGAACAGGGCGCCGCGCGGCCGCAGCAGCAGGATCGGGGCCTGAATGAGAATTACGGACGCGAAGTCATGGAGCTGCACACCGTCGGCGTGGATGCCGGATACACGCAGCAGGACGTGATCGAGATGGCTCGCTGCCTCACGGGCTGGACCGTCCGAATGCCCCGCCGCGATCCGGACTTCGAGTTCAAGCCGGAGTTTCACGCGGAAGGAAAGAAAGTTGTAATGGGCCGCACGTTCGATTACGGCGGCGAAAAAGACGGAGAAGAAGCACTCCAGATGCTCGCGAGCGATCCGCACACGGCGAGATTCATATCGATCGAGATCGCGCATCATTTTGTATCGGACAATCCGCCGCCGGCGCTGATCGATCGCATGGTGAAAGATTACGAATCCACGGGCGGCGATATTCGCAGCCTGCTGAAGACGATGATCTATTCGCCTGAGTTTTGGTCAAAGGAAACTTATCGCGCCAAGGTGAAGACGCCGCTCGAGCTGGTCGCAAGCACCGCGCGCGCGTTGAATTCGGATGTCGCCGTTTCCTTGCCGCTCGCGCAGTGGGTCGGGCGAATGGGCGAACCGCTGTTTCTCTGCCAGCCGCCGACCGGTTACTCGGACAAAGCAGAGACCTGGGTCAACACCGGCGCGCTCCTGAACCGCCTGAACTTTGCTCTCGCGTTTGCGTCCGGACATCTGGCTGGCACCAACGTCGAGTTGGCTCCGATGTTCGGCGAGGATGCGTCAAAAGATCCCGAAATGGCGCTCGCGCGTTCCCTCGATCTTTTCCTCGGCGGGCAAGTCGAGCCGCAGACGCGGCAGACTCTGGAAGCGCGTCTGGGCGATCCGCAGGTTTTGCAGGCGCAACTGGACGATCCGGTCAAGCAGGTGAACGAGGGTTTGCTCTCGGGTCTCGTACTGGGCACGCCCGAATTCCAGCGGCGTTAGGTCTGGGCTGCCCACGGCACCGAAGGAGAACGGCCATGAACATCTCGCGGCGGTATTTCCTGAAAAACGGCGGCATCGCCATGCTGGGCATGGCTTCGCTGCCGGCATTCTTGCAGCGCGCCGTCGCAGCCACCGCCGCTCCGAACAAGAAGAAAATGGTCGTGCTCTTCCAGCGCGGTGCGATGGACGGCCTGAACGTCGTGGTTCCGTTTGCCGAGCCGAATTACTATCGCCTGCGCCCGACGATCTCCATTCCCGCGCCCAGCCGCGGCGGCACGGAGGCCGCCCTCGACCTCGACGGATTCTTTGGCCTGCATCCGAGTTTGCAGCCGTTGCAGCCGCTCTTCCAGAGCGGGCAGCTTGCGATCGTACAGGCGGTCGGCTCGCCCGATCCCACGCGTTCGCATTTCGACGCGCAGGATTTTATGGAGTCCGGCACGCCCGGCGTGAAGGCCACCGACGACGGATGGCTCAATCGCGCGCTGCAATCGATGCCGGAAGGCGAGACGTCGCCGTTCCGAGCCGTGGCGTTCGGCCCATATTTGCCGCGCACGCTCGAGGGCGCGGCGCCCGCGGTCGCGATACCGGATCTGAAACAGTTCAAGATGTACGGTCCGCAGCAGACGGTCGAAGGCGGCTTTGAGGCGATGTACGCCCAGACCGTCGATCAGGCGCTGCGTGGCGTAGGGCAGGAAACATTCGAAGCGATCGACCAGCTCAAGAAAATTAACCCCGATTCCTATCAGCCGGAAAATGGCGCGCAATACCCCACGAGCCGCTTCGGCAAGAGCCTGCAGGAGATCGCGGAACTTTTCAAGGCGGATGTCGGTCTTGAGGTAGCGTTCCTGGATAGCGGTGGCTGGGACCATCACGTGAATGAAGGCGGCGTGCAGGGCCAGCTTTCGAACTTGCTGCGCGATTTAGGGCAGGGAATTGCCGCGTTCCATCAGGATATGGGCGACCGCATGGGCGATGTCGTGTTCGTCAGCATGTCCGAGTTCGGCCGCACCGCGCATGAAAACGGGAATCGCGGCACCGATCACGGCCACGCCAACTGCATGTTCGTAATGGGCGGCGACGTGAAGGGCGGAAAAGTTTACACGCGCTGGCCGGGCATGAGCGACGAGAAGCTCTACGAAGGCCGCGACCTGGCCGTCACCACGGACTACCGCAGCGTGCTCGGCGAAATCATGACAAAGCATCTCGGCGGACGCGATCTCGCAACGGTTTTCCCCGGTTTCACAAACGATCCGCGACAGTTCCTCAACCTTGTGAAGGCGTAGCCAGCGGCTTGCAGGCAAAAATAAAAAGGGGAGGGCTTGCGCCCTCCCCGATACTCTTGCGGAATTCGAGACGGCGATTTCCTTACTCGCCGCCTGCCTTGATCCGCATTCCGTAGAACGACCGATAGACGAAGAAGAACGACACGATAAAGAAGACCGCCGCCAGGACCTTCGTCAGTTCCGGGTTCTGGGACGACAGGTCGACTGCCAACGAGACTGCCAGCAGACCGAAAAGCGTAGTGAACTTGATCACCGGGTTAAGCGCCACGGAAGATGTGTCCTTGAACGGGTCGCCGACGGTGTCGCCGACCACGGTGGCATCATGAAGCGGCGTGCCTTTTTGTTTTAGCTCGACTTCGACGATCTTCTTTGCGTTGTCCCACGCGCCGCCGGCATTGGCCATAAAGATGGCCTCGTACAGGCCGAAGATCGCAATCGAGATCAGGTAGCCGATGAAGAAGAAGGGTTCGATGAATGCGAACGAAAGCGCGGCAAAAAATACCGCGATGAAGATGTTCAGCATTCCTTTCTGCGCATACTGCGTGCAGATGGCAACCACTTTCTTGCTGTCCGCCACGGACGCCTTCTCGGTGCCTTCGAGCTTAATATTCGCCTTGATGAATTCGACCGCACGGTAGGCGCCGGTCGTCACGGCTTGGGTCGAAGCGCCGACGAACCAGAAGATCATGGCGCCGCCGGTAATCAGACCGAGCACGAACGGCGCGTGCAGCAGCGACAGCTTGTCGACATCCGTCGTAAGGCCGTTGGTCAGCGCCATGATGATCGAGAAGATCATCGTGGTCGCGCCGACGACCGCCGTGCCGATCAGCACCGGCTTTGCGGTAGCCTTAAACGTGTTCCCCGCGCCGTCGTTTTCTTCTAGCATCTGCTTGGCGTGTTCAAACTGCACGTCAATGCCGAAGTCCTTCTTTAGTTCCGCGGCGATGTTCGGCACCTTCTCGATGAGCGAAAGTTCATACACGGACTGCGCATTGTCCGTGACCGGCCCGTAGGAATCGACCGCGATGGTGACTGGTCCCATTCCCAGGAAACCGAACGCCACGAGCCCGAACGCAAACACCGGTGCGGCGATCATCACGGCGCCAAGTCCCGTGGTGCTGACCAAGTATCCGACGGCCATCAACGCGACCATCGTCAACCCAAGGTAGTAGGCTGAGAAATTTCCAGCGACGAAGCCAGAAAGAATTCCCAGCGAAGCGCCGCCCTCCTGCGCCGAGGCAACCACCTCGCGGACGTGCCGCGAATCCATCGAAGTGAACACCTTCACAAGTTCCGGAATCAACGCGCCGGCCAGCGTGCCGCACGAAATGATGGTCGCGAGCTTCCACCACTGCGTCGGGTCGCCGCCCAGATCGGGGATGATGTAGTAGGAGATTAGGAAGGTCATGGCGATGGAAACCGCCGACGTAATCCAGACCAGCGAAGTGAGCGGCGATTCGAAGTTCATCTTGTTGGCTTTGCTGAATCGCGCGTTGGCTATGCCGGCGTTGATGAAATACGCGACGGCGCTTGCCACCAGCATGGCGATGCGCATTACGAAGATCCATACAAGCAACTGGACTTGCACGACCGGATTCGAAACGCCGAGCAGGATGAATGTGATCAGCGCGACGCCCGTGACGCCGTAGGTTTCAAAGCCGTCGGCGCTGGGGCCTACGGAATCGCCCGCGTTGTCTCCGGTGCAGTCCGCGATTACGCCGGGGTTGCGCGCGTCGTCTTCCTTGATCTTGAATACGATCTTCATCAGATCGGAGCCGATGTCCGCGATCTTTGTGAAAATGCCGCCGGCGATGCGCAGCGCCGCCGCGCCCAGCGATTCGCCGATGGCGAAGCCGATAAAGCAAGGCCCTGCGTAGGAGCCCGGAACGAACAGCAGAATAATCAGCATCATCAGCAACTCGACGCTGATGAGCATCATGCCTATGCTCATCCCCGAACGCAGCGGGATTTGATAGATCGGATACGGCTTGCCTGCCAGACTGGCAAAAGCGGTCCGCGAGTTCGCGAATGTATTCACGCGAATTCCGAACCATGCGACTCCGTAGCTTCCCAGGATACCCACGACGCTGAAGAACAGGATCATCGCCACGCGGACCGCTTCGTAGTGGCGCAGCACTCCGAAATAGAGCACGATCACGGCAGCGATGAAGATCCACAGCAGAAAGAGGAATTTTCCTTGATTGACGAGATACGTTTTGCACGTCTCGTAGATAAGCTCTGAAATCTCGCGCATGGCGCGGTGAACCGGAAGATTCCTGAGCCGCACGTAAATCGTCAGGCCGAACGCCAGGCCAAAGACGCAGAAAAGCAGCCCCCACAGCAGCAGCTTGTGGCCGTCGACGCCCAGAAACTGCACCTGCGACAGGTCAGGCAGCTTCAGATTGGCCTCGCCGCCCGCGCCCTCGGCGTGGGCCGCGCCTGCGCCCATCAGCGCGAATATCATTGCAGAGCCGGCCGCGAGTACTTTGGTCACGCTCCGGCGGAGCAGCCCGGCAAACACCGGCCGGGTGCCAAGAATTCCATTACGCATCAGAGATCCTCCATCGCTATGTCTCATAAAGGTTTTTTGGGGGACATTTTGCCAAAACGTGGCCGGTTCCAGTACTCCGCTGCATCCACCCACACCCGCAAATTAACCGTCCCGACTAGAATGACTTTCTTGCCTCCGGATAAGGACTCCCGGAACGGGAGCCTACAGACGCGAGATCTACCCCCAACCAAACACGTTTTTTAGCAGGATTCGCGCATTTCGTCAAGGAAATGGCCTCGCGAAAAATCGGCTAGCGCAAGTGGTTTGATACCGCCATGTTAGAATCGAAATCATGAGCAAGCGCATTGTTTCGCCGGGTGGAACGATTGAAGGAGCGATTGAGCTCCCCGGCGACAAGTCGATCTCGCACCGGTATGCGATTCTCGCGGCTCTCGCGGAGGGTTCCAGCGAGATCGCAAATTACGCCTCGGCGGCGGATTGCCGCAGCACGCTTGAATGCCTGCGCGGTCTGGGCATCGAAATCGAAACGGGCAAGGGAACGCTCCGCATTCACGGAAAGGGACTGGAGGGACTCAAGGAACCTCGCCGCACGCTCGACGCCGAGAACTCCGGCTCAACGATGCGAATGCTCGCCGGCGTTCTGGCGGGCCAGAGTTTCACATCGACCATTACCGGCGACGATTCTCTTCGCAAGCGCCCGATGCGGCGCGTGATCGAACCGCTGCGGCAGATGGGCGCCGATATAAAGAGCCGCGACGGCGAACGCGCCCCCCTCGAAATCCGCGGTGGCAAGCTGCGCGCGATTGATTACACTCCCCCGACGCCGAGCGCACAGGTTAAGTCTGCAATCCTCCTCGCCGGGCTTTACGCCGATGGCGTCACAGCCGTCCACGAAACGGTCTGCACGCGGGATCACACCGAGCTTGCTCTGCGCGAATTCGGAGCTTCGGTCGAAAGCACTCGCGGCACGATTCGCATCCATCCCCGGCCAAAGCTGACGGCCCGGCAGCTCGTCGTGCCGGGGGACCTCTCGACCGCCGTGTTTTTGATCGGCGCGACTCTGGTATTGCCCGGATCGTCGCTGATGCTGCGTGGCGTGGGGCTGAATCCTACGCGCGCTCGCGTGCTCGATTTCCTGATTTCAATCGGTGCACCAATTCGCGTGGTAACGGTGCAGTTGCGCAACGGTGAATTAGTGGGCGATGTCTCCATCCGCCATGCTCCGATCGAAGGCGGCAATATTTCCGGCGCGCAGGTTGCGGAGATGATCGACGAATTGCCGATGCTGGCGGCGCTCGGCCCGTTCACCGAGAAGGGAATCGAAATCCACGACGCTCAGGAATTGCGCGTGAAGGAAAGCGATCGAATCCGCACGCTCGCGGAAGGCTTGTGCCAAATGGGTGCCAGCGTCGAGGAGTTTCCGGACGGCATGCGGGTCGAGGGACGCGCGGCGGGAAAGCTGCGAGGCGCCAAAGTCGATCCGCAGGGCGATCATCGCATTGCCATGGCGCTCTCAGTCGTGGCGCTCGGCGCTGAAGGCGATACGACGATCCGGGATGCGGAATGCGTGGGCGTGTCATTTCCGGAGTTTTTTGCGACGCTCGATCGTTTGCGTGGCGAAGAGAAGCGGTAGCGCTAGCCCGACTTGCGCAGATGAACCGTGCCGTAGCTCGTGGTGATCGTGATCTTCGGTCCGAGCGAGCCGAATTTTCCGTTGATGTGGCCCGCATCGTCCTCCTTTGTCATCTTAAGGAATGGATCGCTAAATTCGCTTTCCACTTCCCCAGATTTCGAGGACGCGGACACCTCAAAGCTCGACTTCGCGGGCAGCGCCACATCCACATCGCCCGAATCGTTGGTGATGTTGAGCTCGTCATGCGGCGGGTTCGAATAGCTCACCTTGATGTTCCCGTGCGTGTTGATGATTTCGATCCGCCCCGCAACGTTTTTCAAGTCGATGTCCTTGTTGTGCGTCGCGAGTTTCACTGGACCGTCGGCATTCGAGATCGCGACATCGCCGGTATCCGCCTCGACGCTTCCCTTGAGATGCGAGACCGTAAGATCGGTCGAGGGCGCAGTGTAGCGCAGTATGTTCGCCACATTGCGGGCGCGGATGTTCCCTGAGAAAGCGCCTTCGATGGCTGCGTTGCCCGCAACATTGTCGAGTTCGAGGTCGTCTCCGCGCCCCGTGACGCGCACGTTTCCGCCTACGCCCGTGATCTTACCGTCGCCTTTTTTTAATGCCACCGTGACATCCGAGCCCGCGTCGTGGATTTCGATGTCGCCGCTGTCCGTGCGGGCATCTACGCTCCCGGCGACTCCAGAAATGTTGATGTCCCCATGATTCGTGCGCGCCGCCACGCTCGATGTCTTCGGCAATTGCACATCGAGATCGACGCTGACCCAGCCGCGAAAATCGCTCTCATGGATCGGGTGCACCGTGTATCCGTTGCCCGTTTGCTCGATCACAATTTCCACGTTTTTCATGCGCTCTTCAGCGGAAGATTCCGATCCTGCGGACGCGGATTCATTCGCTTTGACCCGAAGCTCGTCCCCATCGGTTGCGTGAATCGCGATATCTCCGCGGGCGGTTTCGATTGCTACGTGCGCTCCGGCAGGAATCGTTTGCGGAGCAAGCTGCTTGGCCTGCGAGTACGGCTGATGAAAAGGGTACAGCTCGAGATCGAAATCGGGATAGTGATCGCGAAGCCAGTCGCGGAATACGAAACCAGCGAGCACGAATGCGAGCAAAATCATAAGCGCCGCTTCGCCGCCCGAAAGGAACGGGGGCCGGGCGCCGTCTTCCCGTCGCGCCGCCAAATGGTCAATCAGCTTGGCGACTCCCCAGACGATGATCAGCACCGGCCAGAACAGACGGATCAGATGGCCAATCCCCAGCAGAGGATCGAAGCGGTCGAGCAAAAAGATCGCTCCGATCAGAATGAGAAGGAGTCCTGTGAAAATCGAGCTTCGCTTTGGTCCGCCGTTGCTCATGCGCTCCTCATGAACCCGTGTGGCCGGCGCGGGAAACGAGCGACTGAATGAGTAAAATGACGCCCGGCACGATCACCAGGACGGGCCACAAGTCCTCGAATCCGTAATGCGTGTATTCGCCGAGCATGAAGATGACGCCGAGCGTAATCAGCATCAGAGGGCCCATCAATCCGCGCACCCGGCAGTGCGCGCAAGTGCAACGCGCTTTCGTTTCGTCCACCATGGCATCGTCTCCTACGAAGTCCGTCGAATGCGATCCATCAGAACCCAGACTCCGAGCACGATCAGTCCGGCAGGCCAAGCCCTTATGATCCATTCCTTCTGCAAGAGCCCGAAGTTCACGAGCAGGAACAGCAGGCCAAGCCCGATCAAAATGATCGCGCCGAGCGGTTTTCGGTTCGAGCCTTCGACCAGATCGGGCGGCTGTGGCGCGCCCATCTGGCGAGCCTTTGCCACGCGGTACGCTTCAATCGGCATATAGAAGTAGAAACATCCGAGCGCGATTCCCAGGAACGCGTCGTAACTGCCGGGCAGGTCGGTGTTAAGCGCCGCGATGATTCCGCCGAAGATCACCACGTGGATCAGCGCCTTGATGTACTCACCGTTGTAGACGGCGCCGAGGCCGGGGATAAATCCCAGCGCAAGAGCCGTGCCCGGATGCCCCGCATGCGCTGCACCGCCCGAGGGAGCCGCAGCGGGCGCGGTTACTATGCCCGCGAGGCACGATTCGCAATAGAGCGCCCCGCGCACGTCCCGTGTGCAAGCGGGGCACAGCGCCTTGCCGCATTGCCGGCAATAGCCGGTTGCTTCCACGTCCGTGTGCACGGCACAGTTCATCGAAGTCTCCTGACGTTATCGCTCGATACGCTTCCGAACGAATCACCCATCAACAAGATCGCTAGCTCGCTCGCGGCCCGCGCTATGCGTCGGCCGGTATGCGGAATTACCTGCGACTTCTCGCGCGGGTCGGAATCAGGCGGCTGCGTCCGCCCGGGGCCGGGTTGATCGGATGGCGCGCTTTGCGGCTCCGATACAGGCTCGGAAATCGGTTCCGGCTGAGAAGCGAGCCGCGACTGAATTTCATACACCACGCGCAGATCGTTCAAGAACTTCGTGCCATGCGCGAACGTGAGATGCGCCTGCCGATTCACCGTATGGAATAGACTCGCGGGATTCAGGCTGATCTTGCTCGGCCTGGCACCGAACCCGTGGAGCACGATGACGAGTGACGCTGCAACCGTTGCAACCCCCATCGCAAACCGCGGCTGCCATATTTCCGAGAGCCACCCAAACCACTGCCGCGAGCCTTGTTGGCGGGTCCGCGGGCCAAGCGTCGCATCAAGAATCCGCGCCTGCAGATTCGCAGGCTCGCCAACGAACGGTGTCTGCTGCATCTCTCGGACCAACCTGCTCACCTGCGCTATCATCTTGACGCAACGGGCACACGTGGCGGAGTGCGATGCGAACGCCGCCTTATCTTGAGATGAAAGCGCGCCGTCGAGCATATCGGCCAGCCGTTCTTCCGTAAGTGTGCAGTTCCAGTTCATCGGTCTCCGCGCCGGCATTAAGCCGGGCGCACTCCCATTTCGTCAAGGACTCGCGCCAATTCGATGCGTCCCCGATTGATTCTCGATTTCACGGTGCCCTCAGGGACTTGCAGCACTGTCCTGATTTCGCCGTAGTCGAGTCCTTGAAGGTCCCGCAAAATGACGGCCTCGCGCAGCTCGGGCGACAACCGCGCGAGCCCGCGTTGCAACTGCGTGCTCAATTCGGCCGCCTGCGCCAGGCGATCCGGCGTCCGCGCCGCCGAAGGCTTTTCTTCAAGTTGCGGCATCGCATCGTCGATCGAATCGGTCAACCGGTCGCGGCGTGTGCGACGATAATGATCCACCAGCAGATTGCGCGTCACGCTCGTCAGCCAGGTCGGGAACGCGCCCTGCTCTGGGCGATAGCTTGGCAGCGTTCGGAAGATGCGCAGAAAAACCTCCTGGCTCAGGTCTTCCGAGGCGGACGAATTGCCCGTGAACCGGTAACACAGGTTATAGACGCGCCGCGCGTGCCGCCGCACAAGTTCCTCCCAGGACGGCCCGTCGCCCCGGAGACAAAGCTGCACCAGTTGGGCGTCGGGCTCCAAATTCTTTCAGCCTCGCAATCCGCATTACCTCTCGGCCTCACAGGATGGAACGCAAAAACGGGCCGAAAAGTTCCCTGATTCGGAGGGCCGCCATCTGGCAACGCATCTTATTCGGCTTGCGAGAAGAAACACAAGCGCGGCCGGCCCGACGCCGGGCACATCGACGGACGCCTTGTCTCCGGGGTGGTCAAAAAGCACGATTGCGTACACCGGCCCGCGTTCTTCATCGATGATGGATAACGTCGTATCCGGCTCCCGCTTGACACTGTCGAAACCTTGCTGCTACGGTTCACTGCGGATGCTGCGAAAATTCCGACGGTACCTGCTGCTCCTCCTCGCGGTCCTGGCTGTCGCGTTTTTCCTTTACAAGTTTCGCCATGCCATCACGCTCCAGGGCTTTCGCTGGGGGATGGTCGTCCAGTCGATCCGGGAGGCTCGTCTCTCTCTCCTGATATTGTCGCTCGCCGCCATTTACGTCTGTTATGCCCTTCGGGCGCTGCGTTGGGTGCGGTTCTGCCGCTGGCTCGGCAACGCGCATTTCGGAAACGTGTACGCCGCAACGCTGATGGGCTTCGCATGCACGTTTCTTCTCGGTCGCGCCGGTGAGCCGATCCGCCCGGCGCTCATCGCCCGGAAGGACTCGCTGTCGATGCCGGGAATGTTTGGGGTCTACGTGCTGGAGCGCGTGTTCGACTTCGCCGCGACGGCGGTGATCGCGATCTTCGCGCTGCTGTCGTTCGAGCGCAAGGGAGTCGAAGGCGCTGGGAACGATCTGCTGATCAAGGTTTCGCGCTCGGCGGGCGTGGGATTGCTTGCCGGGTTGGTGGGCGCCATCATGTTCCTGGTTTATTTTCGGTATCACGGCGCTGGGTGGCTCGCGCGAAAATTGCAGCACGGCAAATGGCGTTCGGGCTGGCGCCAGAAAGTTGCCGTGCTGCTCGAGGGATTCAGCGAAGGGTTGCAAGGAATCCGCACCTGGGGCGATCTGGCCGTGCTCAGCGGCTACACGGCGGCGCATTGGCTGCTGGTCGTCTTCGTGTACCTGTGGATCGCAAAGGCATTCCGAGGGGAACTTGCAGCCTTGGGTCTTGGCGGTGCGGCGCTGGTGCTTGCATTCACGCTGGTCGGCTCGGCGGTGCAGCTTCCCGGCGTCGGCGGAGGTTCGCAGCTCGCCACTTTTCTTGTCTTCACGCTGATCTTTGGAGTAGAAAAGGAGTCGGCAGCGATGGCTTCCGTCGTCGTCTGGCTCATTACGTTTGCAGGCTGCTGCATTGTGGGGTTTCCATTGCTTTTTCGGGAGGGTTGGTCGATGCGCGACCTGCGACGAATGGCTCAATCGGGCGAACAGGCGGGCGAGGCCCAGCTTTTGGCTGACGCGCAGCAACCTGCGTTGCCCGGAGAGAAACGTCGGTGAAGTGCCCCTTCTGCTCGCACCTCGATGACAAAGTAATTGACTCGCGCGAAGCGCGCACGGGTGACATGATCCGCCGCCGCCGCGAGTGCCTCCAATGCGGCCGCCGCTTCACCACTTACGAGCGCATCGACGAGATTCCGTACATGGTCATCAAGAAGGACGGCCGTCGCGAGAAATTCGACCGCCAGAAAATCTTGCAGGGACTTTTGAAAGCATGCGAGAAGAGGCCTGTGCCGGTCAATAAACTCGAGTCCATCGTCGATCAAGCGGAGGCGTACGTCAGCGAGGCTGCCGACCGCGAGCGCACCACGACCGAAATCGGCGGGCTGCTCATGGCGCACCTCAAAAAGCTCGACAAAGTCGCCTACGTTCGCTTTGCGTCCGTGTATCTCGATTTCAAGGACGTGAAGGAATTCATGGACGAGTTGAAGGGCTTACTCAAAGACCGCGCCAAGAAGTAGCCGGGCTACGCCTGCCAGACGCCCGCGGCGAATGTCTTCACCGTACGGAAGCCGAGGCGCTCGTACAATTCAACCGCGCGCGTGTTGGCCGACGTGACCGTCAGCGAAAGCGATTCGTAGTTTCTCCGCCGCAACGCTTGAATGGAGTGTTCCATCAACTGCCGGCCAATGCCGCTCCCTTGATATCCCGGCATTACGCACACCTGCGTCGTGTGGCCCACTCTTTCGGCAACCGTGGACGTCAGGATCATGGCGATGGGGCGTTCACCGGTCGCCGGGCGCACGAGGAAAGAAGCCTCGGGCATGAACTGGCCGCATCCTGGCAACAGTACAATATTGCGCAGGAATTTCAGGCTTCCCGCTTCGCTGCAATACTGATCGTTGATCTGTCCGTCCACGTGGTTTGCGTACGCAAGCTGGATCAGGCGCGCGGCGGATTCAAACGCCCGATCCGTCCACGGTTCGATTCGCAGGCCCGCCGAAGGCGTTTTGCCCGAGATATTTGCGCGATCAAGCGGCAACAGCATGAACTGACGCGTGTGCAGCCGGAGATGTTGCGAAAGAAACGCGGGGTCGAGCTCGGTTCCGAATGGCATCAGCTGCGCCTCGATCCGTTCCAGCCGAGGCGTAGCTCGCAGCGCGCTCAACATTTCGGCCAGTAGTCTCTGTGTCGTCTGGTCCTGCTGATGCTGCGACGATACGAAAAGCCCGCCAATCAGTCCCTTGTGATCCTCAAGGACGTAGAAGCCATAGCCGGTCAGTTGGCCTCCCTCGACGGACGCATACCCGCCCAGCGCGTGCGAATCGACGAACTTTCGCACAAGGTCGATGGACGGGCGATAGTCCCAGTGCAATTCCTCTTTCCAGTGTTGTGCCTCCTCCTGGAAGAGGCCTTCGAGCGATCGTGAATGCAACTGGCGGAGATCGACGATTTGCATGCCGGACGGGTACTGTCCCCTAGCGCCATTATAGCTTCGCGCGAGCCCGAACCCAACGGGTCCGGCTTTTGAGCCGTGTGCCGATCTGGGGCAGGAACGTTAGCAGCTTTTAACAACCTCGTCTGTTGAGGCGAGCCGGGCGCGCGCGGAATTGTGCTAACATTCGATTCGCCGAGGCGCGCAAGCGTGGCGCCCGCGCCTATTGGATGGCCGTCTTTTCCGAGCTTCGCTATCCCACCACGCGTCTCGCCAAGCTATTTTCCGCGCTTCTGGCGTTGCTGATGTTTGCAGGCGTGGCGATCGTCTCAGTTTCGGGATTTCTTCTGTACCAGATTCTTCGCCCCTCTCGCAGTCCCGCCGCATTCGACCTGAGCGTGATGATGGGGCATCCCACGACATTCTCGTTCCCGCTTACCGACGGCTCCACGCGCGAAGGCTGGCTTTTCCCCGGATTGCGTGGCGCCCCGGCAATCGTCGTCTGCCACGGGTACCAGTCGCAGCGCGCGGACGTGCTTACGCTGGTCACAGCGCTTCAGGATCACCAGTTCAACGTCTTCCTGTTCGATTTCTCGGGCCACGGTACGAGCACGGGACTCACAACGCTCGGCTACCGCGAGGCCGCCGAACTTCGCGCCGCGGTGCAGGGGCTTTCCTTGCGAGATGACGTGGACCCTCAGCATTTTGGGCTGTGGGGAGTGGACATGGGAGGGTATGCCACGCTGGAAGTGGCCGCCGCCGATCCACGAATCGCGGCCTTCGCCGTGGACGACGCATACGATGACCCCAGGGAAATGTTGCAGCTCGAAGAGAAAAAATCCGGCCTCACCGTCCTGCCGGAAGTGCTTCGCGTGTCCGAATTCGGATTCTCGATGCTGAATTATTCCTTTCGGCACGAACCGCCGGTTTCGACTCGTCTGGCCCGAACGAGGGGCATTCCCAAGCTGTTCGTTCAATCCGACGATCGCCCGGCGCTTTCAAACGACACGTTGCAACTCTTCGTCAAGGCGCCGGACCCGAAAATGACTTTGCGCGAGAGGCTGAGTTATCGCGACATGTCGGACGACGATCGGAAAAGCTACGAAAACCAGATCGTAAACTTCTTTCTGCAGAATATTCCGCCCACGTTAGTCCGCTAGCGAGGAACGCGGTTCGCCGGAACGTACAGCACACCCACGTATGGCTCGTCGAGGTTGCCGCTGAATCGGCCGAGCTCTTTCATCTGTGCAAGTCCGCCCGGTGTCGTCAATACGAGCGCAGCGTCGGGATCCGCCGGCGACCATTCGGGAAGCTCGCGGTGAAAGTAGAACGCGAGGCCGTAATCCCAGCTTCGGCTCAAATGGTACGTGAAGATGCGCTCGGGATGCTGGTCGCCCCGCATGAACATTGCATGAGGCCGCGCGGAATAAAACGAGTCCAGGGCGGGAAGAACTCGAATGTTCGCGGCCTCGACTGCCAAAATTGCCGACACGGCGCACAGCCCCGCGACCCAATTCGACCGCTGGCGAAATCCCGCAAGAATCAATCCCGCGGCGATCAATACCGCCGCGCCAAGCGCGAAGTAGCCAAGAACCAACAGCGCGCGGAGCGAGTCAACGGTGAGGAGCTCGGCTCTTTCAGTTGTCCGGCGGGCGAAGAAAAATGCGGCCGAAGCGAGCACGACCCATGTGCCCGCAAGGCCCGCGGTCAGTCCCACGGCGAGCGTGCGATTTCTCTGAAATACCCGCTGTAGACTCACGGCGCAGAGAAGCGCCAGCGGCGGGATCGCTGGGAGGACATATCCGGGTAGCTTCGACTGCGACAGACTGAAGAACGCAACCGGGAAGACCGCCCAGCACGCGAAGAAGAAACCCGGAGAGTCGCGCCACGATTTCTCTCGCCAGAGCCGCAAGCCCTCTTGTGCGACCGGCCACAGCAGCACGGTCCAAGGCAGGAGCGCAAGTAGAACGATTGGGCCAAAGAACCAGAACGGCTGCCGGTGCTGATACAGAGGAGTGAGGTACCGTTCGAAATTGTGCTGCAAAATGAAAACACGCAAGAAATCCGGGTTGCGAATCGCGCAGAGCACGTACCATGGCAGCGCTACCACGCAAAACGCTGCGATCGCAGACGGATGCGCCAGTCGAAGCGCAACCCGCCAATGATTCGTCGCTAGCGCCCACAGCCCTGTGGCTCCGCCCGCCAAGATAATCGCTGCCGGGCCTTTCGCGAGAACCCCCAGGCCGAGAAATGTGCCGAAGAGAACCAGTAGCAGATTGTCTCCGCGTGGAGCGCTCGTATCCTCGCCGGGAGTAGTTCTCAGCGCTCCGGCCCTTCGGAACACCACCGCCGCGCTCGCCATCGCCAACGCGATCGCGCTACTGAACAGCATGTCTGGTGTCGCGGAGCGCGCGAATCCGATTGCCGCAACGCTCGTCGTGAAAAGCACGGGCGTAAGCAGCGCAGGACTCGAAAGGGAACTCGGATCGCCTCCATAGTGTTTGCGGGCGAGAATCCCAACGGCAACCGCTGCGGCGAGAGCCGCCAACGCAGACGGCAGCCGCGCTGCCCATTCGGCAGGCAGATGCGCCAGAAATCCGAGCGCGGCGCACCAGTAGTAGAGCACGGGCTTCTCGAACCACGGCGAGCCGTACAGTCGCGGCGTGACCCAGTCGCCCGTTTCGGCCATCGCGCGCGCAATCCAGACGTACCGCGGCTCATCCGGGCCCACGAGGCCAAGAGCGCCGAGATTGCCGAAGAGACAAACCAGTACGGCTGCGCCCGATACCAGGAGCGCAATTGGCGTTCGACGCGGCTTGGTTGTGTTGATTTCGCTCAAAGCGAAATCGAGTCTAGCATCCGTCGATTCAATTTGAACTTGCTAACCGTATAATGGCTCGCGATGCGGGAATTCCTCGAGTTTGCCGGCGCATGGGCGGGCGTGAAATTTCTCGGGCTTTTGCCGAGGCCGGCTGCGCGTTTTGTCGGTGCCAGCTTTGTCGCTGCTGCGTACGCGCTGAGGCCTCCTCTGCGCCGAACGGCGATGTTCAATCTGCGACTCGCTTTTCCTGACTGGACCGACGCGAGGCGTAAACAGGTCATCCGCGGAATGATCCGGCAGATTGGTTGGATGGCCGGCGAATTCTCGCAATTTCCGAAATACACGCGCGAGAAAATTGAACGTATCGTCGTCGTCGACGGATTCGAGAATTTCGATGCCGCGCGCCGCCGCGGCAAGGGTGTCTTGTTTTTGACCGGCCACATGAGCGCGTGGGAACTCGCGCCCTTCGCGCAGGCTCTCTACGGTTACCCGCTGCACTTTCTCGTGCGGCCCGTCGCGAATCGGCGCGTTGATCAGCTCATCAACGACTACCGCTGCCGCTCCGGCAACCAGCCCATCGAGAAGAACCGCTCCGCACGCGCCATTCTCAAGGTTCTCGGCGACGGCGGCACCGTAGGCGTCCTCTCGGATCACAATACGGATCTCGAAGAGAGCGTGTTCGTGGATTTTTTCGGCATCCCTGCATCGACGACGTCCGGCCTAGCGCGCATTGCCCTGCGCACCTATGCCGCCGTGGTGCCGGGTTTTCTGTTCTGGGACGAGCAGCGCCGGAAGTACCGCCTTCGTTTCGAGCCGGCCGTCGAACTTGCCCGAAGCGATAACGAAGCAGCGGACGTTGTCGAGAACACCGCTCGGTTTACCCGCGTGATCGAGGCCTACGTTCGCGCGCACCCTGACCAGTGGCTCTGGGTGCACAAAAGGTGGAAAACGCGTCCGCCGGGTGAGAAGCCTATTTACCCGTTTTAGTTTTTGGCCAGGGGCCGCGTCGAACTGTGATTTTCAAAAAGAAAAGAGGCGACCATGACTCGCACCGCCGGTGAGCTAGCAGAGTATCTGGGAGTCGAACTCAGCGGGAATCCGCACGCCATGCTCTCGGGCGTTGCCAGCCCCGAACACGCTGGCGCAAGCGATCTGATCTATTTGGCCTCTGCCCGCCACGCACAGCGCGTTGCAGAGTCGCCGGCTCTTTGCGTCATCGTGCCGCCAGGCGTACGCCTGGCGATGAAGACGACGCTCGAAGCTAAAGACCCGAAGTTTGCGTTTGCAAAAGCAGCCCCGTGGCTGTCGCCGGCGCCGGTTCCGCACTCGGCCGTCCATCCAACTACAATCATTGGCTCGAACGCCAAGCTCGCCGCGAGCGTTCATTTGGGTCCCTACGTCGTTATCGAGGAAGGAGTCGAGATTGGCGAGGGAACCGAGGTAGAGGCATTTTGTTTTGTCGGCCGCGGCGCGCGCATCGGAGAGAATTGCCGGTTGCATCCGCGCGTCACGCTCTACGCGGGTGCTCAACTCGGAAACCGCGTCGAGGTCCATTCGGGTGCGGTGATCGGTGCAGACGGCTTCGGCTACGTGTACGGCGAAGGCCGCCACTGGAAGTTTCCGCAGATCGGCGGCGTCGAGATCGGAGATGATGTTGAGATCGGCGCGAACGCAACGATCGACCGGGGTTCGCTCGAAACCACGCAGATCGGCGCCGGCGTGAAGATCGACAACTTGGTTCAGGTCGCTCACAACGTGAAAATCGGCGAGAATGCAATTCTCGCTGCGCAAACGGGTGTTTCCGGCAGCAGCACGCTCGGCAAGGGAGTGGTCGTCGGTGGCCAGGTGGGAATAGCCGACCATTGCACGATCGAGGACGGCGCGATCGTGGGCGCTCAGGCAGGCATCCCGACTGGAAAAACAATCCGTAGCGGCCAGACCGTGTGGGGCACGCCAGCGCGTCCGCTTGAGAAATTCAAAGAGCAATATGCGTGGTTCGCGCGGCTCCCCGATCTCGCCGCGCGCGTTCGCAACATCGAAGAATCGGCAAAGTCCAGGTAATCGTCGATCCCTCACTCCGAGTGAGCCTTTCGGCGAGATCTTGTTTCCCGCTGACATCTTTTCGTCTTTCATTCGCCAATTAATCCCTCAATCTTTCCGGGCGGACTCGTTGCACCGATGAAATATTTTCTATATTTTTGCAACAAGGTGGACACCTCATTCCCGCAGTTGTGCA
This sequence comes from uncultured Acidobacteriota bacterium, assembly GCA_963715685.1. Classification (GTDB taxonomy): domain Bacteria; phylum Acidobacteriota; class Terriglobia; order Acidiferrales; family UBA7541; genus Palsa-295. The sequence goes on from OY970264.1 coordinate 2,199,993, forward strand.
AACTTTTGTCAGGCAGCCCTTAGGCCCGCCGAGCCATCCTATTTGCCGTAGCGAAGCGCAAACCAGAGTGTTTTCTGTTGACCGTAGGCAGTTTGCAAAAGATAATGGAGGCCGGACAGTCTGTAACTATCTGAACTATCGTGAGATTGCGTGGCGGCCTGGTTCTTGTAGGTCTGGGACGGCAGCGTGAGGATTTGGGGTGAGCCTCCTGAATCGCTGCCACAACGTGGCACGGCATACAGGGCCGTCGCCACAGGCGCTACAAAGTGACGTTAAATGGCTGAGGGGTTGATGACACCGGAGGCAAATCTGCGTATCGAGAGTCGGAGCGGTGCTGCACCGCACGCGGCGGCAGTTGCGCCTCGCCGGGACGCTGAATCGCGGGTCGAACATGCCGTCAACCGGGCCGTCGAATGGTTTTTGTCCCGTCAGAGCCAGGACGGCTATTGGTGGGGCGAACTCGAGGCCGACACCACGCTCGAATCCGACTACATTCTGTACCTCCACATCCTTGGCGATCTGAAATCCGAAAAGGTTCCGAAGCTCGCGAAATACATCCGAGACCGCCAGCTACCTGATGGCGGCTGGAACATCTTTTGCGGCGGCCCAGCGGAGCTGAATGCCACCGTAAAGGCCTGGGTCGCGCTGCGCCTTGCTGGTGATGCCGCCAATGCCGCGCATCTTGAGCGCGCCAAGAACAAAATCCATGAACTCGGCGGCCTCGAATCGACGAATTCCTACGTGCGCTTTTATCTCGCGATGGTGGGCGCGATCGACTGGAGCTTCGTCCCTGCGATACCGCCCGAACTGATGCTGCTACCGGAGTGGTTTCCCGTAAATCTTTACGAGATGTCCTCGTGGACGCGCGGCATCGTGATTCCTCTCGCGATTGTCTACGCGCACAGGCCCGGCTGGCGTTTGCCCGACGGCATTACGGTCAATGAACTCTTGCGGACCCCCGGCGCGAGACCTCCGTCGCTTTCCTGGGACAAACGCGTCCTCTCGTGGAAGAACGCCTTTTTGACGCTGGATCGCGGCGCCAAGTTTTACGAAAGCCTGCGGTGGAAACCGTTTCGCCGTGTATCGCTCTCTCTCGCGCGCAAGTGGATGCTGGAACGCCTGGAGCGCAGCGAGGGACTCGGCACGATCTATCCGGCGATGATGAATTCGATCTTCGCGCTGTTCGCTGAGGGCGGCGACACAACCGACCCGCTCCTTTCGCGCGAAATCAGTTTTCTCGCCCGCTACGAAATCGAGGACAAAGGCTCGCTGCGCGTGCAGCCGTGCATTTCGCCGCTGTGGGATACGGCCATCGCCATGGTTTCGCTCGAAGAGGCCGGACTCGATCCCGCGCACCCGTCGCTTCTTACCGCCTCGCGTTGGCTCGTCGACAACCAAATTCTCGGCCCCGGTGATTGGCAGGTGAAGAATCGCAACGCCCAACCCGGTGGATGGGCCTTCGAGTTCCACAATGATTTTTATCCCGACGTCGACGACACGGCCTTCGTCCTGATGGCGCTGGGCCGGGTCGAGGATCCTGAGCCTGCGCGGCTGCGCGCCGCGATTCGCCGCGGGCTGGCGTGGCTAGCCAGCATGCAGAACGCCGATGGGGGCTGGGGCGCATTCGACCACGAAAACAATTTGCAGTTCCTCAATCACATTCCCTTCGCCGATCACAACGCCATGCTCGATCCTTCGACCGCCGATGTCACCGCGCGCGCGATCGAATGCCTCGGCCAGATGGGCTGGCCCGCCACGCATCCTGCAATCGAGCGTGCGCGCGCGTTCTTGCTGCGCGATCAGACGGCGGACGGCTCGTGGTTCGGTCGCTGGGGCGTGAATTATGTGTATGGCACGAGCGGTGTCCTCCGCGCGCTCGAAGCCCTGGGACTTGCCTCCCTCCCCGAATGTACACGCGCTGCCGAATGGCTCCGCTCTGTGCAGAATCCCGATGGCGGCTTCGGTGAAACCGTCCTTTCCTACTACGATCCCGCACTCAAGGGGAAAGGGAAGAGCACCGCGTCGCAGACCGCCTGGGGACTGATCGGTCTGCTCGCCGTCGTAGGTCCGAATGACCCATCGGTTGCGAGCGCTGTCGACTGGCTCGTGTCCCATCAGAACGAAGATGGCACTTGGGACGAGGACGAATTCACCGGCACGGGTTTCCCGCAGGTGTTCTATCTGAAATATCACCTATATCGAAATTCTTTCCCGCTGTACGCGCTCGCGCGCTACGATAATCTCGTCAAGGGCCGGCGCAAATTCACCGGCATCCGCGTTTCGGCGCAAGAGATCAACAGAGTGAACGGCAACTGATGCACTGGGACAAAGAGGCTTTCCGCATCTTATGACCACGCTCGTTACGGGCGCTACGGGCTTTCTTGGAAGCCACGTTGCCCGCCAGCTTGTGATGGCAGGGCATTCCGTTCGCGTCTTCGTCCGCAGGGAAAGCAATCTACAGTCGCTTGAGGGTCTCGCTGTTGAAAAATGCGAGGGCGATCTCCGGGATCTTCCGTCGATCGATCGCGCGATGAAGGGTGTGCGCCGCGTCTTCCACGTGGCGGCGGACTATCGCCTCTGGACGAAGAATCCCGACGAAATCTACGAGACGAACGTCGAGGGCACGCGCCGCTTTTGGAAGTTGCGGGCCAGGCGGGCGTCGAACGCGTCGTTTACACGAGCACCGTTGCAACGATTGCCGTGCCGGGACATGGCGCAGCACTTCCGAATGAGTCCACGCGCGCGACCGTGGCTCAAATGATCGGTCATTACAAGCGCTCGAAATTTTTGGCGGAACTCGAAGCCATCAAAGCGGCTGGCGCGGGGGTGCCGGTCGTAATCGTGAATCCAACCGCGCCGGTGGGGCCTGGCGACTGGAAACCGACGCCCACGGGCCGGATCATCGTTGATTTTTTGAATGGCAAAATGCCGGCCTACGTGGACACTGGGCTGAACGTCGTTGGCGTCGAAGACGCCGCCGCGGGACATTTGCTTGCGGCCGCGCATGGACGGATTGGCGAGCGCTACATTCTCGGCGCGCGCAACATGACGCTGAAACAAATTTTGGACGCGCTTGCCGCAATCGCGGGCCGCCCCGCGCCGCGGGTGCGCCTGCCGCATGCGGTGGCTCTGGCCGCGGGGTATGCGGATGAGTTCTTTTCGCGCCTCACCGGCCGTGAGCCGAAAATTCCTATCGAGGGCGTGAAAATGTCGCGGCACCGGATGTTCATCGAAAGCGACAAGGCCGAAAGGGAACTGGGCTACAAGCCCGGCGCCGTTGAGCCTGCGCTCGCAAGAGCGGTGCGCTGGTACAAAGAACACGGCTATGTCCGCGGCCGCGCCGGTTCCAAGCCGGTCGCGCACGCGCAGGCCGCGTAGCGAGATTCTTTGTGAGAGTCCTGGTCACATTCGCGCTCGAAACCGAATTCGCTCCCTGGCGGGCGCTCCGTGAGTTCCGGCCTGGGAAGTGGGGCGGCGTCGACGCTTTTCTTGCTGAAATAGGAAGCTCCGAGCTCGGAGTTGTACTGACTGGCGTCGGCCTGAAGCACGCGCGCTTGAAGGCCTCAAGAGCGGTCGGTTATGGCAGCGAAGCGCTGGGCTTCTGCATCTCATCAGGAGTAGCTGGCGCACTTCGGCCTCAATACCAGGTCGGCCAGGTACTGGCGGCGCGGGATGTGATCTGCGAGGTTCCCCCGGAGCACTCGACCGGTCGATTGCTCCATAGCAGCGCGCCGCTGCTCGCATTCGCCGAAGAGTACGGCGCGACGGCGGTCGACGCATTTTTTAGTTCTGAACGCGTGATCGCGCGCGTCGACGACAAACGGCATCTTGCATCGCAGGCCGACGCCGTCGAAATGGAAAGTTTTGAGATTCTCCATGAAGCCGCCGCATGCGGCATTCCCGCGGCGGCGATTCGCGGCGTCAGTGACGTCGCCGACGAGGAATTGCCGATCGACATGAGCGAGATTTTCACCGAGGAAGGGCAGATCAGCATGGCCCGGGTAATGGCTCAGGTGGCGCGCCATCCGGAAGCTCTTCCGGGACTCTTAAAACTGCGGCAACAAACCGAGCGCGCCGCGGAATCTTTGGCGCAGTTCCTGGATCGGTATGTAACGTCGGTCGTCGAAAGAATGTCGACTTTGGAGTCCAAAGCTACGGCGACGGCTCCCTAGCTGGATGATGAGCCAAACGATCGCACAAATCGGATTGCATGACACGTCGCGCAAGCACAGCGGCCAGATGCGCGCGGGCGTGTACCGCGGCGACGGCCGAGTAGTCGTCGAGCATGTCCCGATTCCCGAGATCGGCGAAGGCGAAGTGCTGTTTCGCGTGGCCGCCTGCGGCATTTGCGGCACCGATATCAAGAAAATTCACCACGGATTCATCAAGCCGCCTCAAATACTGGGCCACGAACTTGCAGGCACCGTCGTGCAGACCGGCCGCGGCGTCACGAAATTCAAGCCCGGCGATCGCGTCGTGAGCTTCCATCACATTCCCTGCGGCGCGTGCTTCTACTGCGACCACAAACTGTTCTCGCAGTGCGCTGGATACAAGAAGGTCGGTCTCACCGCCGGCTTCGATCCCAATGGCGGCGGATTTGCCGAATTCGTTCGCGCCATGCCGTGGATCGTCGAGCGAGGAATGATCGCGTTGCCGGCCGATATCACTTTCGAAGAAGCAACATTCGTCGAGCCGGTGAACACGTGTCTGAAGGCAGTTCGGAAAGCGCGTGTCGCTTCAGGAGAGACAGTCCTTGTGATCGGCCAGGGTCCTATCGGAATGCTTCTGATGATTCTCGCGAAGCACGAGGGTGCCACGGTGTACGCGAGCGACCCGATGGCTGGGCGACGCGCGGCGAGCGTCCGATTTGGCGCGGCCGAAGCGTTCGATCCCGCGGAGGCGAATCTCTTCGACGAAATCCGCCGCCGCACGGACGGCCGGGGCGCCGACGCCGTCCTCCTCGCTGTGCCCAACCCGTCATTGGTCTCCGAAGCCCTCGCTCTCGCGCGCCCGGGTGGCCGCGTGCTACTGTTTGCGCATAACGACCCCGTGCTGCGGCTGGAGTTTCCGGCCGCGGCGGTGGGCGTAGAGGAAAAAGAAATTCTCGGCAGCTACAGCGCTTCAGTGGACGATCAGGAAAAATCGGCCGCGCTCGTCTTCGGCCGTCGCCTGCCACTGCGCGAAATGGTTTCGCACCGGTTTCCACTCGAACGCATTTCCGACGCGCTGGATTTGGCTGCGCACCCAAAATCCGATACTCTGAAGGTAGTGATCGCACACGAATGAGCGGATCCAAAAAGAACGGACACATGTCCGCGGCGGTTCTCTACGGCCGCGAGGACGTCAAGATCGAGCGCGTCGATATTCCTCGGCTCGCTGAGGACGAGGTGCTCGTTCGCGTCCACGTTGCGCTCACCTGCGGCACCGACCTGAAAGTGTGGAAGCAGGGTTTCCACGCGCGCATGATCAAGCCTCCCGCGCTCTTCGGCCACGAACTCGCCGGCGTCATCGAAGATCAGGGCAAGGCCGTGAACGGCGGCGTGCGCAAGGGCATGCGCGTCGTTCCCGCGAACTCGGCTCCGTGCAACGAGTGCTTTTACTGCCGCAAAGGCCAGCCCAACCTCTGCGAGGATCTTCTATTCAACAACGGCGCTTACGCCGAGTACATCCGCATCCCGGGAAGAATCGTCCGGCAGAACATGCTCGAAATTCCTGACGGTGTGTCTTTCCTCGACGCGGCCATGGTCGAACCACTTGCATGTGTGCTCCGCGGAATTCACGAAACCAACATCAAGCCGGGAGACACGGTCGTCGTGATCGGCTGCGGGCCGATTGGCCTGGAATTCATCCGCGTCCTTTCGCAGCGGAAAGTTCGCGTGATCGCTGTAGCTCGGCGCGCGCCGCGCATGCAGGCGGCCGAGCGCTGTGGAGCAGTTGCCGCATTCGATGTCACTCAAATCGAAAACCCGGTGGACTGTGTAAAGCAATTAACCGAGGGTGGCCGCGGCGCTGACGCTGTGATCGAGGCGGCAGGCCAGCCTCAGACGTGGCAGTGGGCGCTGCAAATGGTGCGGAAGGGCGGAACGGTGAATCTGTTCGCTGGTTGCGCGAAGGGGACGGAAGTGAAGCTCGATCCATGGACGCTCCACTATTCCGAGATCACCATCAAGTCCACGTTCCATCACACGCCGCAATTCATCCGCGAGGCGCTCGACATGATCGCGCGCGGCGAAATTCGGGCGCGCGACTTCATTACCAGCGAAGTGCCGCTGGCGGAACTCCCCGGAGTGTTCGAGCACATGAAGAGCCGGAACGGCGAGCTGAAGACAGCCATTATCCCCTGATCCCGATTTCATCCGATCGGCGCGATTCTTTACAGGGACACTCCCTTGCATTCCGCCGCCTCTCTACTAACATGACTGTGATGAGCGATGTTGCCCACACCTGAACTCGAGATCGCCCGCAACCTTCCCGCGGAAGGATGCAGCGCCGCGGAAGCCCAGCGTTACACGCGCTGGCTCGCCACGCACCACTATGAGAATTTCAACGTTGTCTCGTGGCTTCTCCCGCGCGATCTCCACCAACATTTTTACAATGTCTACGCGTACTGCCGCTGGTCCGATGATCTCGGCGATGAAGTCCCCGACGCCGCCCGCGCTCTCCGATTGCTCGATGCCTGGGAAGATGAGCTACGCCTGATCTACGAGCCGGGACGCGTGGCTTCTCATCCGGTGCTCATTGCTCTCGCGGAAACGGTGCGCGCAAAGGACATTCCGATCCGGCCGTTTAGCGATTTGCTGCGCGCGTTCCGCCAGGATCAGACGGTGAAGCGCTATGCCACGTGGGACGGCATGATCGACTACTGCGTTTACTCCGCCAATCCGGTCGGGCGCCTCGTGCTATATGTCTGCGGCCACCGCGACGAAGATCGCCAGCGCCTTTCGGACTACACCTGCACGGCGCTTCAGCTCGCGAATTTTTGGCAGGACGTATCGCGCGACCTGGAGAAGGGGCGCATTTATATCCCCCTCGACGCTCTTGCCGCGCACGGTTTGACGGAAACCGACATTGTCGAGCGCCGCTTTGATTCGCGCTATGTGACCTTGATGAAGGATCTTATCGGTCGCACGCGCGACCTATTTATCGCGGGAATGCCGCTTGCCGAGCGCGTGGATGGTGCGCTCCGAACAGACATCGAACTATTCAGCCGCGGGGGCATGGCTGTTCTCGATGCCATCGAGAGATCTGGCTACAACACACTTCAGCATCGTCCGGCGCTGACGAAGGCATCCAAAATTCTCTTGGTTGCTCGCGCGCTGGGTTCCCGAGCCTTCGCGCGAACACCGGCCGCGCAGTCGAGCCGTCACGTTGCTCGCTCGGCCGGTGATGCAGTGGCCTCACAGGTTTGCTCCGCATCCGGTTCGGTTTCTCAAATGCCCCGGACTTCGGATGCCGTGGCAGCGTCCTATGCCGAATGCAACCGCGTCGCGCGAGCGGCCCACAGCAGTTTCTATCTCGCGTTCTTCGGATTGCGCAGGGAAAAGCGCAACGCCCTCTGCGCGCTCTACGCGTTCATGCGCCTTGTCGACAACGTTTCGGACGAGCCCGGCGATCTGGAAACGAAGCGCCGCGGTCTTGCTCGCTGGCGCGCCATGCTCGATGAAGCGGTGGCAGGAAACACCGGCGGCCACGCCGTCCTGCCTGCCTTGGCCGATACGATTGCGCGCTTCGAAATTCCGACGCGCTATTTCCACGATCTGATTTTGGGCGCGGAGATGGACTTGACTGTCTCTTCGTATGCCACATTCGACAGGCTCTCGGAGTATTGCTACCGCGTCGCGGGCACGGTCGGGCTCACGTGCCTGCACGTTTTCGGTTTTCGCGACCCGCGCGCGCCCGATCTTGCCGAGCGTCTGGGCCTTGCGTTCCAGTTGACGAATATCCTTCGCGACGTCCGCAGCGATTACGAGATGGGTCGCGTCTATCTGCCGCTCGAGGATCTCAACCGCTTCGGCGTGCGCCAGGGCGAATTGCGCGGTCCGCTCACGCCGCAACTTCGCGATCTTCTCGAGTCGTCGGCCGCGCGCGCGTGGCGCTTCTATGAAGAAGGCGCCCCACTCGTCCGCGAAGTCGATTCCGACAGCCGCGCGACGCTGTGGGCTCTGATTCGCACCTACAGCAGTTTGCTCGCGCGGATCGAAGAGCGCGGCTTCGACGTTTTTTCCTCGCGCATTTCGTTGTCGAGCGCTGAAAAGCTTCAATATCTCCTGACGGCGGGAATGACCGGCTGGTGGAAGACGGATGCCCTCGCAAAGCGTGCTGGTGATCGGCGGCGGTCTGGCGGGGCTGGCCTCCGCCGTCGCGCTGGCTGAAGCGGGCCTTGAGGTACGGCTGCTTGAAAAGCGCCCGCATCTCGGCGGGCGCGCTACCTCCTATACGCTGCCCGATGGCAGCGAAGTGGACAATTGCCAGCATGTGACGCTCGGCTGCTGCACAAACCTGGCCGATTTCTATCGGCGCGCCGGGGCCGAGGAAAAGATTCGTTTCTACGACCGGCTATACTTTGTAGATCGTGAGGGCCGGCGTTCGACGATCGAGGCCTCGAAACTCCCGCCGCCGCTGCATATGGCGCCGTCGTTTCTCCGCTTCGGGGCGCTGGCGCTCGACGACAAAATCGGGATCGCGAAAGCGATGTTCGCGATTGCCTGGGCGGGTGGAAGGCCTCGCGGCCTTGAGTCCCTCTCGATGCTCGATTGGCTGCACCGGATGAAGCAGACACCGGGCGCGATCGAGCGCTTCTGGCGGGTTGTCCTGGTGAGCGCGCTCGACGAGGAGCTCGGACGCATCGACGCGCACTACGGCATCGATGTTTTCTGGAAGAGTTTTCTTGCGAATCGCGGTGGCTACCGGGTCGGCATTCCATCCGTGCCGCTCGCCGACCTGTATGAAGGTTGCCGCGAAAGCGTCGTGCGCCGCGGCGGAGCCGTGCATCTTCGGAGCGGCGTTCGCGAGATTCGCGTGATCGCCGGCCGGTTCGCGGCTGCCGTGCTCGACGACGGCAAGGAAATCTCTGTCGACTCCTGCATCGTCGCGGTCCCGCACACGGTGTTGCTCGACTTGTTTCCGAAGGAGATGGGCGAAGCGGGTGGGTCTCTAGAAGGACTATGGCATCTGCGAACGTCGCCGATCACGGGCGTTCATCTGTGGTTCGACCGCGAGGTGATGAAGGAGCCGTTTCTGACGCTGCTCGATCACACGACGCAATGGGTGTTCAATAAGTCGCTGCTGTCCGCGCCAACAGGGAAGAGCGGTACGAGCGCGGGCGGGAGTGGGCAATACTTGCAACTTGTCATCAGTGCCTCGTATGATCTTGTTCCGCGCTCCCGGCAGGATATTATCGATCTCTGCCGCCGCGAACTCGAGGACGTCCTCCCGGCCACCCGCGAAGCCAAGCTCGAGAAGGCCACGGTCGTCAAGGAAATCGCCGCCACATTTTCTCCTGAACCGGGCGTCGACGCCTGGCGTCCCGGACCGGAGATCGGCGTCGAGAATCTGTTTCTCGCCGGCGATTGGACGCGCACGGGCTGGCCGGCCACGATGGAGGGCGCGGTACGAAGCGGTTACCTGGCGGCCGAAGCGCTGCTGCGAAGCCTCGGCCGGCCTCAAAAATTCCTTCAACCCGACCTGCCGTCCGAAGGTCTCTCGAAATTTTGGGCGAGGCGGCAGGTTGTGTCCGAGTCATAAGCGCGAAGATGCACGTTGACTGGGGGAGTTCCGATGTATGATGGGACAACCCCCCGGGAGGTTCCATGGAGCGGAAGTATAAGCAGAGGGGCTATCGCGACCGCGAAGCCGACGATAAGAAGCGCGAACGCTCGGAGCAGCGCCCGCAAGGCGAACCGCGCCCGAAGCAGGACATGCTCGGGCCGCGTACGCCTCGCATGGTCGGCACCGTGATGAGGGCGCGCTGTTCGAATTGCGGCGCCGTGCTCGCTCCGGGCTTCGATCCGAATGGCCAGTGCCCGCGTTGCAATTCCGAATTGCACTGCTGCAAGCAGTGCGTTCACTTCGACACGGGCAGGCAGTTCGAGTGCACGCAGCCGATTCCTGAACGCATCGCGAAGAAGGACGGAAAGAACGGCTGCACGTTTTTCGAATTCCGCATGACGGTCGAGAAGGACACGTCGCCGGTGACCTATGCGAAAAACGCGCCCGCGGCTCCGGCTGCCTCCAGGCCCAACGACGCGCGCAGGGCCTTCGAAGATCTCTTCAAGAAGTAGCTTCCCTTAAATCGCTGACCGATTCTTTTCTTTGGCGTCGAAGTGCGTTTGCTGAATGTGCGCATCTTTGGTGTGCGCTCCAGCGCGTCTACTTCGGCGGGAGAGGAAAGAGCGTCGGCTCAGCGGAAGGCGAATCCGCGATCGATTCAAGCTCCGGGTAACGGTGCCTCAGCGTTTCTGGAATTTTCACCTTATTGCCTGTGAGCATGTGGATCAATTGCAGCGCGTTCACCACGGCTTTGCCCTCGAAGTGATTGTTCGGAATTACGAACGTGGTTTCGGTGCGCTCGGCGACAAGCCGGATTCGCCGGGCCCACGGCTCGAGTTCCCGTTCGGAATAAAGATAGTTGTAACGCTCGTGACTGGGGATTTCGGGATCGTCGCTGAACCACGTATCGGCGCGGCGGCCGTGCAGCCGGACGTATCCGAGTTTCGACGTGGCTTGGTCGGCCGGTTTCACCGAGCGCCCGATCAGCGGCTGATCGATGTTGCAGATTCCCACTCCGCGCTCGTGCAGGAACGAATAGAAATCCGGTTGCACCCAGGACGCGTGGCGCACTTCGACGACGAGCGGATAGTCCCCGAAAATGCCGAGGAGCTGGCGCATGCGCGCGAAATTCTCCCGCGAATTGTGAAACGAAAATGGAAACTGGAGCAAAACAGCACCCAGACGCGCTCCGCCTCGCAGTACGTCGAATCCCGCGCGAACGGCCTTCTCGTCCGTGGCGGTGGCGCCCTCTTCGTGGGTGAACTTCTGCCACAGCTTCGCAGTAAAAAGGAATCTCGGATTTGCAGCAACGCGATCTATCCACTGCGCCGCAAATTCCGGCCGAAGCGGGTTGTAAAAGGATGTGTTGATCTCGATCGTGTCGAAGTATTCGGAGAGATAGCTAGCCTCGTGAAATCCGCGCGGACGCCGCGAGGGATAGACGATGCCGTTCCAGTCCGGGTACGACCACCCGGCGGGCCCGACGAGAATCCGGCCTGCCTTGGCGGGCTGTTGTTGCGACGGCGAAGGTGCTTTGCGAGCCGGCATCAGAGTTCTCTTGCGCAGCGTATGACGCGGATTGCGAGGGTGTCAATTCGAGCCTGTTGGCGTGCGATCCTCATGCGGTTGCGCGGCGAAGCCGGTAGGTCTATTCTGGGATTGCCGCAGCGTATATGCCTCTTCAGGTCGCCAATTTCTATTTCGGGAGTCGCTCGAATGAGAATCACTTACAGTCACATCGAAGTCGAATCTCGAGCGTTGATCGAAAGCGAATGCGCGCGCCAGAGTGAAAAGTTAGATCGCTTGCTGAAACGATACGCTTCGGATTCGGTGCAGCTCCACGTCTCGCTCGAAAGGACGCCGCGCAGGATGGCCTACGACGTTTCGCTGAATCTGACGCTGGCGACGGGGGTGCTTCACGCGACCGGCTCCGGTTCCGACGTCCGGGCCGGCACGAAGGCTGCGTTTGCGGAAATCGGCGCTCAGGTGAAGAAACATCAGGAAAAACTGCGCAAGGACTACGTCTGGAAACGCAAACGCGCGCGTGGACCGCTGAAGCCGGGCGCGGCGTTGGCGGAATAGGCCCGGCCCGAAAGTCATCCACATCTGGCCCGTTGCTCGTCGCGCGCGCGCACGCTAGAATCAAATGCCGCTCGAAGCCGGGTGGTGCCGTCCGTACAGTTCCACCAAACGCGCAATCCGCCGCAATCTCGCGCGCCAGGGGCGTAGCTCAGTGGTAGAGCAGCGGCCTTTTAAGCCGAAGGTCGTGGGTTCGATCCCCACCGCCCCTACCAATTATTTCTTTGATTCTAATGAAGTTGGAAAAGTCCGTGGGCGCATTAGGTGCCCTCTTTCGGGGTGTGTTTCGGCGCAACCTGCGAAAAGTAGTGCAACGCGGGCTCCAGTGCTCGCCGCGTTTCCTCCGTGGCAGCACGATCCACCACAGCCGCTACGATCTAAAGTACGCCCGGGAACATCTCCATGCGGAGCTGGCAGTCCGTGAGCAAGCCGGTAGGGTCGGTAAAGTCGTAAGTCCTTGCCGCAATTTGAACACGCATGGACTTAGTCCACAGACCGCATTGATAAGCGCTGTGACGAAAGTCACAGCACTCAGACGTACGGTTTGCGAGGATGTATTTGTTTGCGCCTTGGCTTTTCTTTTGGCGAGCTGCCAACCAGTGAAATTACGGAGAGTTGATGTAGAATGCACGCCGCTTTCGAACTCAATAAGCGGATCTTGAATTTATCACGCCAAGAGAAGAGAGAGGACAGCGTATGACCACATTCGACCAGCAGGTGACGGCCGCCAAGCAATGGTTCGCGAGCACCCGGTTCGCTGGCATCGTCCGCCTCTATTCTCCGCGTGAAGTGGCCGAGCAACAGGGTACGATTTCCAATGACTACGCCGTTGCACGACGGACAGCCGAGGAGTTCTACGCGCTTCTGCGCGAGCTGTTCGAGCAGCGCAAGCAGATTACGACCTTCGGTCCCTATTCGCCGGGCCAGGCGGTTACGCTGAAACGGATGGGAATAGAGGGCATTTACCTAGGCGGCTGGGCGACCTCCGCCAAGGGTTCACTCTCAGAGGATCCAGGACCGGACTTGGCAAGCTACCCGCTGAGCCAGGTGCCAGACGAGGCAGCCGGGTTAGTCCGAGCACTGCTCACAGCTGACAAGAACCAACACTTCGCGCGGTTACGAATGAGCGAAGAAGAGCGCAAGGCAAGTCCGGCAATCGATTATCGGCCCTTTATCATCGCCGATGCGGACACTGGCCACGGCGGGGATGCGCACGTGCGCAACCTGATCCGCCGCTTCGTGGAGGTCGGGGTTCCGGGCTACCACATCGAAGACCAGAAGCCCGGAGCGAAGAAATGTGGACACCAGGCCGGCAAGGTGCTCGTCTCCCAGGACGAGCAGATTCGGCGTCTAAACGCGGCGCGCCTGCAGCTTGACATCATGCGGGTCCCGGGCATCCTTGTGGCCCGAACCGATGCCGAAGCGGCGACGTTTCTCGACAATCATAGCGACGAGCGAGACCAGCCCGTCATCCTCGGCGCAACCAACCTCGAGCTGCCAAGTTACCGGGTTGGCTATCTAGCCATTCTGAAAACGCTATTCGAACTGGGGGTCGAAGTCCGTGGTCACCTCCTGTTTGCCGTGTCGGAGACCGAGTACCGGGCAACCTCTGCTTGGCTTGGGCGGGTCGGACTCATGTCGATGATCACGGAAACTGCCCAGGGTCTTAAGAATGCGTCGGCAACGGAACTCGACGCTGCGCTCGAGAAGATCGATACCCGCTATGTGGAAATCTGGCAAACAGAAGCCGGGCTGAAGTCCTATGGGCAGGCGGTCGCCGACGTGATGAAGTCGCGCACGGACGAAGGCGAACGTTTCGACATGAGCGTCGAGGAATGGCTGGCGTTCTCCAAACGCGCTTCCTTCTACGAAGTGCGCGAGCGGGCGAAGTCCATGGGTGTCCAGATCGTCTGGGATTGTGAGCTGCCCAAGACCCCGGAAGGTTTCTATCAAATCCAGAGCGGGATCGATTATGCGATCACGAGATCGCTGGCTGTGGCGCCCTTTGCGGACATGTTGTGGATGGAGACCAAGACGGCGGACCTAGAGGACGCCAGGATGTTCGCGCATGCAATCCACGCAAAATATCCCGACAAAATGCTGGCGTACAATTTGTCGCCGTCGTTCAACTGGGACACCACCGGCATGAGCCCCGAGGAGATGAAGCGGTTCCCGGAGGAACTCGGAAAGCTCGGGTTCGTCTTCAACTTCATCACTTACGGTGGACACCAGATCGATGGCTTGGCCGCCGAGGAGTTCGCGACTGCCTTGAAGGAGGACGGGATGTTGGCGCTGGCTCGCCTGCAGCGCAAGTTCAGGCTGCTGGAGTCTCCCTACCGGACGCCGCAGACGCTGGTCGGAGGACCACGGTTGGACGGAGCATTGATGGCTTCATCGGGACGTACTGCAGCAACGAAGGCGATGGGCAAGGGATCGACACACTACCAGCACCTAGTTCAGACCGAAGTTCCCCCCAAGCTGCTGGAGGAGTGGCTCGCGGAGTGGAGGAAGCACTGGGAGCATCCGGCGAAGATTCGGGTCGAACTGCGTCCCCACACGGCCGGCTCGGAACTGTTGGAACTGAGCCTGCTCGATGAGCCCAGTGGTCAAAAGCTAGCCAACATCATCTTCGCTACTGTCCAGGATCGTCGCGGGCGGAACTTGCTCTCGGTGCGCGACCAGAACACGGTCGCGCCGCTGCGCAAGAAGCGATTGATGATGCTCGTCCAACTGTTTCTGATCCACCGCTACAAAGCTAGCGCCGTGCACTACCTCACTCCGACCGAGGATAACGAGTCCCAAACACAGAGGATGAAGAGTATGGGGATCTTCTCCGACGTGCAGACAGAAGTTGGGCAAATCATTGTCGCGAACGTCAACAAGCAGGTTGTTGACGAGCTGCTTAAGCCTGACCGGGCTGCCCTCCTGGAGGTGATCCGGAAAGCATCGCCACAGATGGTGCAGTCCCCGAGCGTGGCGCATCATCACTCTTGAGACGTCTCGTTCTTATCGGTCGAGCCTAGGGCGTCGGTTAGCGTCACGAGCTGTGGCGCGGTTCACTCCCGTGGTTTGCGACCCCAAATGGTAGGCCCTTCAACGAATTGAGGTTGACTAGTTTTTCTCGCGGTCCCTCATCGAGGGCGAGAACGTCTGACTGGATGAAACTAGAGACCTGTTCAACAAACTCTAGATGCTTCTCAGCGATTTACTGGGGGTCGCCTAGGCAGTCCATTGGCTTTGTGCCTCATTAGTCGGAGAGCCGGACAAGTAGCGTGGTAGAACTCCAGGTAGCGCGTTAACCCCGAGCCGTGATCAGCGTCACTTCCCGGCAGGCAGAGTGGAGCTACCCTTTCCCTGGCAGTGGCTGCCCGTTCCCCTTATGGAGAAGAGGTGTATCCCATGAAACGCAAAGCATCGTTCCCAATAGGGCTTGTACTGGCGACAATCGGATTCTCCCTCAGCTTGGCAGCGCAGGGTCTCAAGCCCGTCAAACTCCCGCCGCCGCAGATCGACGGCGGCCGACCTCTGATGCAGGTGCTCAAGGACCGGAAATCGACCCGCGAGTTCGGTCCGGGCACCCTTTCGCCGCAAATGCTTTCCAACCTGCTCTGGGCCGCATTCGGAATCAACAGGCCGGATGGGCATCGCACTGCGCCCTCCGCCATGAATTGGCAGGAGGTGAGCATCTACGTAGCGACGCCCGAAGGCGTGTACATTTACGATGCCAAGAATGACGTGCTCGACCCTGTGTTGAAGGGCGACTTCCGAGGGGCCACGGGCACGCAATCATTTGTGAAGGACGCAGCTGTGAACCTAGTGTATGTTTCGGACCTTTCCAAGACCGGCCGTGCTGCTCCTTCCGAGGCGGAAATGTTCACCGCCGCCGACGTAGGATTCATCGCTCAGAACGTTTATCTCTACTGCGCCTCCGAAGGGCTTGCCACGGTGGTGCGGGGCAGCGTCGATAAACCCGCGCTGAGCAAGGCTTTGAATTTGCAGCCGAACCAGAAAATCATTTTGGCGCAATCAGTGGGGTATCCGAAGAAGTAGAGACCACCACAACATCATGCCACGTATCCCGTTGTCACCGCGACCTGACGAAGCGGGGCATACTCGAAGATAATCTAACTGCCTCATAAGTCGGGTGGTCTCAATGAGTCGACGCAACACTAGCTCGAAGTCTAGTGCAGGGAGCTCAACAGCTAAAAGTCTATCGCGAGCGTTGATTCAAATGGAACACTACCCTGGCTGGGTCTGATTGAGTACAGCCGGACAGATCGGTTCTCTAGGGGGAAGTATTGTCGGATCAACTGATTAGATGGTGTTGCACCGACCGGCTGAGCTCGCACGGATTACCGGACATGTTGCTCCAAGCACCCACTTGATTTCATAACAATGTCGGCTCCCTCGACCCGAGTAGACTTTGGTTGTTCGACGACCAAGGGCAAAGTCCAGCTTTGACGGGGTTTCGTACGTCCCAAATTGGCACCGCGAGTTGCGCCCCTCGCTCCGTTGATCTGCGGCAAGGGCTGACATTAAAAGTAGACAATGTCGTTCTCATGCCCACCTGTTCGAGTAAGACGTCGGCTGTTGCAAGATATTGGTCATACCACGCTGTCGATGAGACGCTGCATACGGCGGTAGTGAGAACCCTTCCAGTAGATCCGGTCACAATCAGGGCAAATATAAAAGTCCTCAAAGTGCCTCTTTGTTTCCGGCAAAAGGCGATGGCTAATCAACTCCTTTTGAGTTTGGCGCAGTAGGGCGTTGCAATGCATGCACCTGCGGAAGGGGGCGATTGCCGGGCCTAGTTCCAAATGTTGTAGCACTTCCATTAGCTGTTGAGTTGGCTCCGTGGCTCGTAAATAGTAGCCCCATCTCACAATATTTCGCTTAAGCAGCCCACGGTCCCTGGTCAACAAGATACGGTCTTCACTCGCGGAAAGTTGGGCCAGTTCTACGTCTCTGTAGTTGTTGCGATATAAGGTGTCAAAGCCCAGCATCCGAAGATAGGCTGCTAACCGTCCCAAGTGCGTATCGGCGATAAAGCGCAGGTCGCGGAGCGATTGAGGTCGCAAGTGCGTAAGTGACGAAACATCGATGGACGTGAACTTGGGATAAACGCTTATCCGGTCGCCATTTTGAAGGCGGTAAGTGAAATCCACGGGATCGCCGTTTACTAGGATTAAGTCCACTTCCGTGTGCGGCACGCCCATGGCCTCAATCATGTCTTTGACAGACCCAGCGACGTCGAAGTCACATGTGGTGGTTCGCATCTTTCTTTCGGATGGCAGAAAGTCATTTAACTGCGCGTAGAATCGCACGTAGGCCTGTTTCATAAGACTGGGAGACAAATCTTCGGGTGAGTCAGCCACCTACGATCAGACCTTCCAAGATGATAGGACGTCAAACAATGGGGTCCTTGTCCAGCAAACTGGTTCTCAAACAGCACAGAAGGCATAACCACAGGACGGACAACTGACGCAGGCGGAAGTATCCACCATTGTGCCGCCGCATTCCGGACAGGTTTGAACGCCAACCGGCTCGGTCTGTTCAGGAACCCCCGACATCAGGACTTGCTCCCGCTTGCAACCATCGCGATAGACGGTTATGCCTTTGCATCCGAGCTGGTGAGCCAGCACGAACACATTTTCAATGTCTTGGCGTGTCGCCGCGCGGCGGAGATTCGCGGTCTTGCTCACGGCACTTTCAACGTGTCGTTGAAAGACGGCCTGCATCCGGACGTGCCACTCCGGCGAAATATCATGCGCGGTAACGAAGATTCGGCGAATGGACTCGGGGATTTCTCTTGCCTGCTTTGCGCTACCCGTCTGTAAAATCGAGTTCCGAGTGTGCTCATCGAGGTGCGCCGCAGCCATTTGCTCGAAGAGTGGATGGATACGGAATTCCCGGCGCTCGCCTAGTACATTTCGCAGAAAACAAAGTGCAAACAACGGCTCGATTCCACTGGAACATCCCGCAATAAGTCCGATGGTTCCTGTCGGAGCAATCGTTGTGACAGTAGCGTTGCGTCTCTTGATTCCCAGAGGATGGTACACACTTCGCGCGTAGTTCGGAAATACACCACGGACATCAGCGAGCCGGTACGATTCAGCCTGAGCCTCCGTCGAAATGAATTTCATCAGCTCATCTGCTACTTCCAATGCCTCCTCCGAATCGTAAGGCACTCGCAGAAGGAGGAGCATATCCGCGAATCCCATGATTCCGAGGCCAATCTTGCGATTCGCCAATGTTCTTTCTTCGATCCGTGGAATTGGATAGTAGTTGCTGTCGATAACATCATCCAGGAATCGAACGGCCAGATGCACGACAGAGCGGAGGCGTTCGAAGTCAATCGCCGAGCCCCGCACAAAACGCGATACGTTGATCGATCCTAGGTTGCACGATTCATACGGCAGCAGGGGCTGTTCCCCGCAAGGGTTGGTAGCTTCGATAGGGCCATCCATGGGCGTCGGGTTCTCTTTGTTCAGAGCGTCGAGAAACATCAAGCCAGGATCACCTGTTTTCCAAGCTGACTCTACAATCGTCTCGAACACTTGTCTTGCGTTCCTCCGAGCCGTTTCCATTCCCGTCCGAGGATTGATCAAGGGATACTCCGCATTCCTCGCGACCCGGGACATGAACTCGTCGGAAACAGCCACAGAGACATTGAACGTCGTCAGAGCGTTAGCGTCATTCTTTGAGACAATAAACTCCATGATGTCAGGGTGATCGAAGCGCATCACCGCCATATTCGCCCCTCGTCGTGCGCCTCCCGAACGAGTGATGGTGCAGGCGTAGTCATAGAGCTTCATAAAAGAAACGGGACCGCTGGAGCAGCCGCGAGTCGAACCGATCGGGTCGTTGCGAGGCCGGAGGTGGGAAAACGAAAAGCCGGTGCCACCTCCCGTCTTCTGAATCAAGGCCATGTCTCGAAGGGTCCCGAAAACCGAATCCATGGAATCGTCGATCGGTAGAACGAAACAGCCAGAAAGCTGTCCTCCGGGAAGCCCTGCGTTTACAAGGGTCGGCGAATTGGGAAGAAAATCGAGGGCGAGCATCATACGCAAGAAAGAATCTGCCGTCTGCTGAACCTGGGCGCTTCCGGTATACCTGCGTTCGACCTTGGCGATTTCCCAAGCGACACGCGAGAACATTTCCTCGGGAGTCTCTAGGGGATTGCCTTGCCTGTCGGCAAGCAGGATCCTCTTTCTGAGAACCTCGCGAGCAATATCGCTCAGGCTACTGGTTTGTAATTCCACGAGTCGGAGCTTACCAGAGAATCGTGCAAGTGAGCGGTCTCCGAGAGCTAAGTGAATGATCGGCGCCCGTCAAGCACGAACACGGCGTCCCACGGACAATCTGATGTGCGTCTTTGAGCCCGGGGCGGTGTTTGCTCCGGCGGTGTGGGTTCATTGCACTGGTCTAAAGGGCATTCACGCACTTCACGCCCAGTAAGCCATGCCGGCTCAACCGGTCGATGCAACACTGTACTCAGTTGGTCCGACAGTACTTCCCCTAGAGAACCGACCTGTCGGGCTGTACTCAATCATAACCTAGCCAGGGCAGTGTTCCGTTCGATTCGACGCTCGCGAACGACTATAGCCTTTGAGGCTCGCGCAAGTAGACTCCGCGCTGGTGTTGCGCCGACCCATTGAGACCGCCCAGATAATCGGACAAGATCAGTCCCAGTACTCCAAATTTCCGATAACCGCGTTTATCGGGACTCAGACGGGTTTCATCTGATGCCACTTCGCGCGAAACTCGATCAAGTCAAGAAGGCCTTCTTGAGCGGTGGTATGACTCCTGAGCGGGCGGGAATGTGCGCGTCCCAACGTCGATCCCGCGAGACTACTGGTAGACGCCGTATTCTTTGGCCGCTTCGATCATGGCTCGCAGATTTTCCGCAGTGGTATTGTGAACCTGAGCGCCGCCCGTCAAAATGTATCCGCCACGCTTCCCGCAGACCTCGATGAGATTTTTGCAATGCTCTTTCACTTCTCGCGGCGTTCCCGTACACATCAGCGAGGTCGGCACATTGCCCGCGATACAGTTCCTGTCGCCCAGAACCTTCTTGGCTCGGGCCATATCCGTTCGGTCAAACCACCAGATGACGGAGCCTTCCGGCAGATCTTTCACGGCTTCCAGACGCTTGTTATAGCTGCCCTCAGCGAACAACAGCGGCACGCAACCTTCCGCTACCAGCCCCAATATGACTTTTTTCAAACCGGGCCAGTAAAACGTCTCAAATTGTTTCTCGGACATGAAGGTATCGTCGCCCTTGTGCAGAGCCATAAAGATAATTGGTACTCCCGAGACATCCGCTCCGGACACCGCTCCCTCAACGATCCAAGGCGTTACGACTTCCATCGCTTCCTGCAGCTTCGCTGGTTGGCGGTATATATCCATCATGATTCCCCGGGTTCCGCGCAACGTATCGCCAAACAGGTCGAAGGGGGCATGAGCGAATCCGCCCAGGAACGGCGGGTATCCCGCGGCCTGGGCTTCCTTCGTGATATCCGCTACCGCCTGACGAAATTTTGCGAGTTCCTTGCCTGCGTCAATAACTGCTTGGAACGCTTCCTGAACCTCCGGAAGCATGCAGGCTCCCAGGAAAACCGCCGGCATCCCAAATGCACGCTTGAAGGGGAGTAGCTTCCGAAAAGGCTCAAAGGCTCCCAGTGTGCGAGGCAGATAGACCCGCATGAAGAAATCGGCTGGATCCTTCAGCAGGGCGTCGTATTCATCGGCCTTCATGTACTCGCCTTCTACAAATTGCGCCATAGGGGCGTTTTCGTCGAGGCCATGCCCGGGCCACACCGACATTCGCGTTTTTGTAATCTCATGAAGCCTCCCGGAAGTGACACTCACACCTGGAATCACGCACGTGTCCCCGTCGAAGTCGTAGAGGAACTTTCGCCATGCGCGCTTCATTTCCTCGTAGTCATACATGGCCGTGCGCACCGTGATTCCAGCGTAGGAAGCCGGAAACTGGCCGGCGGGAAGAAGGCACGGGACGCGGTCAGGCTCTTGCACGCGGATCGCTCGAATGATTCGCGTCAGGCGCGCGTGGTAGCCTTGTTCTGCGGCGGGACTGGCAAAGCGGACCCCGGGAGCGGAAAGCCATCGTTCGAACCGCTGCTCCCGCTTTCCCTCCCACGCCCTTTGGGCTGGCGGCTGGGGAGAAATAACTGTCGCGATTGATTTAGATCGATTCATTCTATTTGTAGCCCATCATCGCCTCGGTCAAGAACCAGACTATCGGATCAGGGAGCATATCCGGGACGCAATGCGCCTGCCTTCCTCGGAAGAACTTCAGAAGCAAGTCTTTCTTGAGCCTTCAGTTGTGCCATCGCGCGGCCATAGGGCTTCACGCCCAACCACATAATGACTGCCGTCAGCGAGCCCAGCGCTAACGAGGCCACTGCCATCGAACGTCCGAGCATCCGATCGGAGTGGAACAGATAATCCGTAAATAGCGCCACCATGGTCGGTCCCAAGCCGAAGCCGATGACATTGAAAACGAAAAGAAAAAGTGCCGTCACCTGGCCCCGCATCTGATTGGGAGTAACGATTTGAAGCGCGGCGTTCATGGGTGCGTTCGTCCAGAAGAGGAAGAATGTATATGCAGTGGACAGAACGATAGACAGGACGGCCGTCGGCATCAGTGGGAACAAAATCATTCCCGGCAACGCCAGCAGTTGGCCGATGAAGACGGTACGCATGTTGGCGTCGTCGTATCCCTTGCGGGCTAATCGCTCGGCCATCAAACTGCCGGTGAACGCTCCGATGGGCATGATCGTCAGTGACAACAAGCCCTGCACGAGCCCATACCTCACGATGGTCCAATGAAACGTGCGAACGTAAAAGGACGGCGCCCAGCTTCGGATACCGAATCCCATCATCGCCGAAATCCCCATGCTCGCAAACATCGGCACGAAGACTCCGGAGTTCTTCCAGATGAACGCCAGCACGTCTTTGACCGGGGGCCGTTTCGGCGACCGGGCTGCATCGACACCACTGCCAGCCATCCGTCCGCGCCGCGCAGGTTCTTGCACGGTGGCCATGAGGGCCGCCACCAGCAACCCCGGGAGACCAATTACAATAAGTGTCAACTGCCAACCGTGCAGCATCCCAATCACGGGCAACGTCACAGGCGAGAGTCGCATGAACAGGCCGGCCAGCGTGCCTCCCACGATGAGGGCAATGCCTTCCCCGAGAAACATCCCGAAGAACAGGACGGCGAACGCCCTCGGCAGTTTTTCGCGAGGGAACAAGTCTGCGAGCATCGAAAAAGAGGCCGGGCTGCTGCACGCTGCTCCAACTCCCGAGCCGACTCGGCACAAGAACAGTTGGCCAAAGGTGTGCGTCAGTCCGGAGATTGTCGTGGTCAGGCTCCAGATGGCCGTGCCGACACCCAGGATCGCGCGACGACTCTTGTAATCGACGAGCCTGGCGATCGGAAGCGCCACCAGCAGGTAGAAGCAGACGAACGCAAAACCCATCAAAAGGCTCATCTGCGTGTCGTTGATGTGAAGGTCGCGTTTGATCGGCTCGACCAGCAGGCTCAGGATGCCCCGGTCGAGATACGTCATCATGAGCCCCAAAGCCAGCACGAATACGCCGTACCACGCTTGACCAGGGCCGGGCCAAGGTTCGACCGTGCTGCGCGCAGGTTCAGGGGCTGCAACAGCAGCTGCGTCCATCGCAGGACTGGCGGGGTTCACGAAGTTGCCATCGCTTTCGGCGAGCGACTGGGTGTTATCAAATCGCCTGCGGCCCGTCAATATTGGCCTTCAACATATTGAACGCATTTCTCAAATCTCTAACGGTGTATGACCTCCCTGTGCTTAGAGGAGAGTTCCTCTGGTTCGGCGCCCCGCGGAAGCCGAACCGCCAACGCCCACGGCGACAAAGCCACAGCGTCAGCGTCTTCCCCCGGACGGCGGCCGGAGATTCGGCGGCGGAGGATTCTTCATCCCGAGCCGGAAGTATTCGCCCGTTTCCACGCGCTTCCAATTCACCGAAATGTTTTGGCCTGCCGGATGGGACATGCTCAGCGCACCGTGGTTGCACTCTTCTATGCACACTCCGCAGAACCAGCATTCTTCGGGATACAACACAATCGGAGGCTTGTGCTTCTCCGGATTGGGCATCATCACGTCCGTCGGGCACACGTCCACGCAGAGATTGCAGCCGTTGCACAAGGTCGCGTCGAACCGCATCCCTTTATTGGGCGTCGGGGGATTGGGTGTCATGTAGATCTTGTTGCTCATGACTCATGGGCTCCTTGTCTCTCGAGTTGACCGGCGTGGCGCGCGTAGTTTTCTTCATAACTCGAGGCATATGGCGGTCGAAGATGAAAGTCGAGCGGAAGTTCTCGCCACTTCACCCGGCCGTCTTCCTGTCTCATGGGAAGGTGCTTCTCCCATTCCGGTGGGTCCATCTGGGGATAATCGAGTCGGTAGAAATCGAGATAGGCGGTGCTGCACTTTCTCAGCCGTGATGCCTGCGTCACCATCTCACCTAACGTGATCAGCGAGAAACATTCGAGCGTGCGCCCTAGTTCGTGGGGGTTGGCCGCGCAGGCTGTGGCGCCTTCATTCTCCTTGAGTTCATTCAGAAGACTCAGCCCTCGCGTCAACGTAAGTTCGTTCTTGTACTTGCCGCAGTAGTCTTGCATTACCCGGGCGATGGCCGCGTTCAGCTCCTTCCACCCGATGCCGTTCTTGTTCTGCTTGACGTGCCGGTAGGCGCGCTCCTTTTCCGCGTCCACCTGTTTGCGGTCCACCACCGGCTCGGCCGCGTCCTTGGCGTAGTCCGCGGCTTTCCGTGCTGCGTACCTGCCCATCGTGTGCGACTCCCCGTGACAGCCCGCACCGAATACCGGCGAAGTGCCGGCGGCATAAAGCCCTTCGAGCGACGTCCTCAAATCCCAATCCACGAGGAACCCTCCTCCGGCGAGGCTCCGCAGATGAGGATGCGGCGTGCCGCCCCAGAAATTCGAATGCTGGTATCCCTCGGGCAACATCACCGGTGCCTGGAGCAGGTCCTTATCGGGGTCAAATCCCGCCTTGGTGAGCGTGTCGTAGATGGGGATGCGCGTTTTCCCCTCGTTTCCGATCATCATTCCCCAGATGCAGCGCCGCTCATTCTCCGATAGGCGTGTCAAATCGGCATAGAGCGGCAGTTGAAACTCGCCTCGCCGGATGCGCTCGGGCAAGTCCCGTGGCAGGTCGTTCCACTTGTACTGGTCAGCGTACATTTGGAGACCGATCCCGATGCCGAGCTGGAACCTTTGTCCCTGAGACGGAAGGAAGCGCTCCTCCACGGTCTTCAGCTCTCGGCCAAACGGATCAAACCACGGGACCTCTTTTCCATTGGCGTCGACAATCGAAGTGCCGTGGTACGTATTGCTGGTGTTGCCCATGCTGTAAGGGGCGTATCCGAACCCGCTGAGGCGTCCCGGTGCAGTCTGTTCCATCTGCACGAACTCGGCACCGGCATTCCAGCCAATGGCATGGCCGGTTCCGGCGCTGTTCATCGTACTCATGGCTCCAGCAGCGGTCATCTCAGGTGCGAAAGAAAACAGCCGGCCGCCTCCTCCGCTGGCGATGATCGTCGCCTTCGATTTGAAGATATAGAATTCGCCGGTCCGCATGTTTACACCGGTCGCCCCGACAACCCTGCCTCCCTGTCGCGCCCCTTCCGTGAGCAGGCTCGTCACGACGGTCCGGTTGTACATCCCGATGCGGAGACGCTTCATTTCGTAGAAGAGGCACTGCTTCAAGTTGAAGCCCCAGATCCGCAGGATGTGGCGGTTCCGATAGTCGTAGCCAAACATCAGCTTCGTCTCGTCGTCCCGGAAGTCCGCGCCCTTGAACTCATCGTGTAGATCTCGAATCTGCACGCCCATCTGCTCGCACTCGAGCAGCGTCTCCCAACCTTCCGTGCATGTGATGTAGCGCGCAATTCCGTTGGAGTAGCCGTGGGCACTCTCCATGACGGCCATGGTGTAGTCCAAGGGCGTTACCTTCGAGCAAGGGTTCTTGCAGGCACCGTGCCAGTGGTCAACGCCTGTGCCTCCCGAGCCGCTGCGCTTCAAATGACCCGTTTCGACGATGACGACTTTAGCTCCCTGCCGGGCGGCGCTGATCGCGGCGTGACATCCAGCTACGCCCCCACCTACGATGAGGACGTCAGCGGCTATCTCACTCTCCTGGTCGTAACGAATGGGATACGGCCACTCTGGCAGGGTCCCATGTTGCTCAACGAATTCACTCCACGTCGTCATGGCAGGAGTCCTCCGTCCTCGAATTGAGAGGCTGCCGCCGGCATCCGGCGATGCTCGAGCGCGCGTACGGCAATCGAGGAGATTGTGCGACGCGACTCGCGAGGGCGCAAGATTGGTGTTCAGCATATTGAAGACATAAGAAGAATTATCGAAGAGAGACAGCGCACTACGGAAGTCCTTGCCGCGTTGCCCCCAGGCAGGCTCAGTCAGCAGGCAGGACTTAAGTCGTTGCCCAGAGGCAACTTGAAAGTGGGTATAATCCCGGCTATCGACGCGACGGATTTCTGCGACCTATGGAACTACGCGCTGCAACGAATTCGCTCGAACGCGCACTCACGCTGCTCGATATCGTCGCTCGGGAACGCGAGGGGCTGACGAATGCCGAGATTAGCAGGCGCATGGGCATGGCGCCCAGTAGCTGCTCGTACATACTGAGCCGGCTCGAGCGAGAAGCCTACGTTCGGAGAGACAAAGGAACCGGCCGGTATCAGATCGGATTGAGACTTGTGGAGCTCGCGTATGGCGCGTTGCGCACGATTGGCCATCGGCCCATTGTCGAGCCCGCACTCCACAGGCTGGTCGAGAAGACTCGATTGACCGCTCTCATCGCGGTGTGGGTGCGGGGCCGGGCGGTGGTCGTGGACAAAGTCGAAAGCCCAGAGTCCATCAAAGTCGATGTAGATCTCGGCTATCCGCTCTACGCCCACTCCAGCGCATTGGGCAAGGTGCTGCTGGCGTACCGCACCCTGGACGAATTCAACCAGTTTGTGAAAGAACATGGCCTGCCGCCGCGGACCGCCAGAACGATTACCTCCAAAGTAAGATTACTGCAGGAACTCGAGACCGTGCGACTAGGGGAATATGCGAGTTCCAATGAAGAGGAGTTTGTCGGCGGTCGAGCCGTAGCGGCGCCAATCGTGGACGGTTTCGGAAAGGTATGCGCGGCGGTCAGTGGAGCCGGTCCTTCTGTTCACCCCATCTGGAAGTGTTCGGAGGACGCCATCCGGTGCGTGAAGGCAGCCGCGCGGGAAATCTCGAGGCGGTGGGGTGGTTGAATCGCTCGCTGGATGGCCTCAGCTAGCCTCCAGCGTTTGTATTGTAAGCCTTGTGCCTGGCAAGTTGGATAAGCGGACATATACCCGCCTAGTACTCCACTGTCCGGTTTATGCGTTAACAGGAATATTCCGCTGTTACCGCCATCCACATCGCTGTTGGCGATTTTGCAGACGGTGAGATCCAGGTTCTTCCAGTAGATTTGCGGAAGCCTTGTCGCGGAAAAAAGATCTCGGTACGCCCGTCCCATGCTTTGCGTGGAACCGCGTCTATTTGTTGGTCGCCTCAGTTCGGATGTCACGGCCCGCATGGAATTCTTGCGTGGCACAAGGGACAGAGAAACACAAGCGCTGGTTCATGGGCGTTGAATCAGCTCAAGGCGGTTACCGACCGGATCGATCGCGATGCCGATCATGATGCCGGTGTTTCCGAACGCGCGAGGATCGCCGGCCATCGAGCCGCCAGCCGCCTTGATGGCCGCGACTGTCGCTGCCATGTCCTTCACGTTCAGGATCACGTGCGCAATCGGGTCCTTCAGGTCGTCGGAATCGCGATGCGTGATCACGATCGGCTCGCTCTTGTTGGCCTTTGCGGCGTCGGCCGTCGCACCGAAGTTCACGAAGACCTCCGGTCCTCCGGGCGCATTGATCCGATTGACTTCAAACATGCCGAACGCGGCCTCGTAGAACTTCGCCAATGCAACAGGGTCTTGCGCGCCGACCCGCACCGAGTTCAGCGTCACCTGGGCGTGTGCGGCGCTCGCGAGCAGCAGCACGGCGGTTACCGCCATCACAGTTGCGTAAATTCTCTTCATCGAAGTCTCCAGTGGCGCGCCTCATTCACGATAGACCGCGCCGGGATCAACAGTTCACCTGCCCGTCGCCAAAAATCTGACCAGCGGTGGAATCCTATCCGCCAAAGCCTCAAAGTTCAACCAGGTTCAATAGGTTTCAATGGCAAAGGCACAATGCCCTTCAACGGAAGCCACCTAGAAGAAGCAAATTTCAACAAATAAGATTTGGATTCTGGTTCGGGACCAGGAGGCTCGAAGCGTAACTCCTGATAAGTCATGCCAGCTCAACCGGTCGATGCAACACTGTGTACTCAGTTGGTCCGACAGCACTTCCCCTAGAGAACCGACCTGTCGGGCTGTACTCAATCAGAACCTAGCCAGGGCAGTGTTCCGTTCGATTCGACGCTCGCGAACGACTATAGCCTTTGAGGCTCGCGCAAGTAGACTCCGCGCTGGTGTTGCGTCGACCCATTGAGACCGCCCAGATTACTGGACAAATTCGTACCGTTACTTTAACTCCTCAGTGAGCCCGTCTTCCAGGATTCCGCATTCGTCGGATACCAGAGCAAATGCCAAGACGCGCTCTTTGAATTTTAGCACGGTGACAAGCGCCAAGAACTTTTCGGCAGGATGTAGATCGCCAGTCTGATACTTCTTGGCTGAGGTGTTGGTTCCCATCTCTAGTCCTCCCCGGGAAAAGAAACATTTCAAAACCAAATTTCGCCTCAGGGCGGCTCTGCCAGCTCGACCGCAATTTCTCGGCCATTGAGACCTTCTTGCGAATCCGCAGTCTCTGAGCTGCTTTGTGAAGTTTCACACGCCATCTCCACGGAGCGTCGCGGATTGACGTGGGCGAGTTTTTCGAGTGTCGTCCCGCAATCAGGGCACCGATGTCGGCGAAGCCACGCGTGGAGTTGCTGCGTCTCCCGTTGGCGCCGCTCAGCAATGACCCGGCGTTTGTCTGCCTGGAGGCACTCTGCGTGGAAACGCGCTGATCTACCTTGAGGCAGAGGTCCACTGCACCCACGGCAGTAGTAAGCCTGCCGTTGACTCTCTTCCAGCAATTCGCTTGGTGTGTTGAGCTCTTCATTCGGCGCCATGCGCGTCACTCCTACTTCTGAAATTTGCAACCTTCTGATCCAATGCGCCTCGGCTCGCTCCATCAGCGAGCAGGGGCAGGGAAGCGGCGTCCAATTGGAAGCAGCAGCGTCCAACTGGCATCCAAAACCGGCCATTTTCAGTGAGGATTTCAGTAGGTTAGCGGCGTAAGGGCAATTGAATCGTCGAGACTTATGGAGCGGGCGATGGGAATCGAACCCACGTCCGAAGCTTGGGAAGCTTCTATTCTGCCATTGAACTACGCCCGCTCAGGCACGAATCGCCATCAGGATAGCACCGGGTTCGAGCAGCCGCAAGAAGGGCGGCTCACGCCATCGGCGATCGCCGCGTAATTTGCACAAGTACTATTTAATTTCGGGATAGTCGAGATAGTAGCGGTGGAGATCGGCGAGGGTCATCTGGCCCTTGCGGATATGGACCGCGGCCGGAGCCGATGGATCGCCGCTGGAAATGACCCACACGGTGTCGCCGGCGCGAAGATCGGTGAGCTTGAGCGGCTTGCCGGTCTCGTCGGCGAGCTGTGTTTTGTCGCCCACCTTCAGCAAGACTGTGACCTCGCTCGGGCGCTTCAGCAGGAGCTGAGATTTTTGCTGGTCGAGCGACGCGACGATGAAGAATTCCTCCCCGCTTGAATTCTTCTTGCTCTGCGCCGAGGCATTCGCAGCCAGCGCAATTCCCGCCAGCAGAGCAACGATGAGCGCGCGGATTGCCGAGATTCTGAAAAAGCGTCTATTCATATCGAAGCGCCTCAATGGGATCGAGCCGCGCGGCTTTGCGCGCGGGATAGTAGCCGAAGATTATGCCGACGAGCGCAGAAAACACGACGGCCACGACAACGGAGAGTTTCGAGACGAACGTCGGCCACCCAAGCGAATTCGAAATAAGCGCCGAGGCAGCCATACCCACGGCAATACCGATAAGGCCTCCGAGCGAACTCAGCACGAGCGCTTCGCTCAGGAACTGTTTTTGGACGTCACTCTCGGTGGCGCCCACGGCCATGCGCACGCCGATTTCACGCGTTCGCTCGGTCACCGATACGAGCATGATGTTCATGATGCCGATCCCGCCGACCACCAACGACACGGCTCCGACGGCTCCCAGCAGGAGCGTCATCGTGTTTGCGGCGGCCTGGGATGCCTGCGCCATTTCGTTGGGGCTGCGGACGATGAAGTCGTCGTCCTCGCCGGTCCGCAGGTGATGGCGCTGGCGGAGCAAGGCGGCAATGCCGACCTGGACTGAGTCCATCGTCTGCTGGGAAGTTGTGGATACCATGATCATCTGTACCCAACTGATCCCTGAGATCTTCTTTTGGACGGTCGTAAAGGGCATGAAGAGGATGTCATCCTGATCTTGCCCGTTGCTCGATTGGCCCTTCTCCTGGAGTACGCCAACGATCCTGAATGGAAGGTTTTGGACGCGGATCATTTGTCCCACGGGATCCTGATCGCCGAAGAGCTGCGTCTCGACCGTCTTGCCGATCACGCAAACATCGGTGGCCATGTCGACATCCCTCTGTGAGAAGAAGCTTCCTTCGACGACCGGCCAGTTGCGAATCTGGCTGAAGTCCTGGGACGAGCCGTTGGCCCTCGTGAGCCAGTTCTGATTACCGTTCACGGCCTGCACGGTGGAGCCGACCATCGGAGAAACGGCGGTAACATTTGGCACGTGCTGGAGGATCGCTTGCGCGTCGTCAGCCGTGAGCGTTTTGTTGGCCCCGCTGCCCATGTGCACTCCGCCGGTGTTCACGCTGCCAGTGAAGATCATGATGATGTTCGTGCCGAGCGATTGGATCTGTTGCTGCACCTGCTCGCTGGCACCCTGGCCAATTGCGACCGTGCAGATCACGGCGCCGACGCCGATGATGATTCCCAGCATCGTCAAAATGGTCCTTAGCTTGTTCCGCGCCAAGGCCCGTAGCGCCACGCGAATGACTTCTCTTGGATTCATGGTGTTCTCTCGCTTGTCCGTCTCATCGAAACTTATCTTCCCGGCGGGCCGCCACCGCCGAAGCCCGGCGGACGGGCACCGGTCGTAGTCGTTGCGCCCTGCGTTTGCTGCGCGATGACCAGCACGTCGCCTTCGTTGAGGTTCCCTTGAACCAGCTGCGTGTTGTTATAGTCGGTGATTCCGCACTGCACCGCTACAGGGATCAAATCCTTGTTTGGTCCCAACTTCCAGACGACTTGCCAGCCGCCGAGGTGTGTGGTCGAGGCTTCCCGAGAAATATTGTACTGCTTATAGATCTGGGGCAGTTGTTGCTTCAGCGTTGCGGGCTTAAACGTGAGCGCGGGGTTGGGAATCTCGATCGCGTTGCTTGCATGGCCTGTCGGGATCGTGACGTAAGCCGTTTCGCCGGGGAGCAGCTTTTCGTCCGGATTGCTGAAATCGATCACCGTGTTGTAGGTGACGACGTTCTGAACCGTTGTTGGGTTCAGACGCACGGTGCTGACGCGGCCATGAAACAGCTCGGTGGGAAACGCGTCCACAGCAAACGTCACGGGCGTAGCGACCTTGATGTTCCCCGTATCGGATTCGTCCGTAGCGGCGTAGACCTGCATGCGGGTCAAATCCTGCGCCACGGTGAACACATTGGGCGCTTGCAGTGTGGCGGCAACGGATTGGCCCACGTCGATGTTCCGCGCGACGACGGTGCCGTCGATCGGCGAAACGATCGTGGTGTATTTGAGGTTCGTCTCTGCCGCTTTTAGCGCCCCTTCCATAGCGGTGACTTGGGAGCGAGCTTGGGCGAGTGTCGCCTTAGCCTGGGTGACCGCCGCTTCTACGGACTTAACGTCCGCCACCGCCTGCCCGAGAGTCGATTGCGTCAGGTCGTTCGAATCCGCCGAAACAACACCCGACGCGAAGAGATCCTGCGAGCGCTTGGCGGTCGCCTCCTGATAGGACGCATTAGCCTGCGACTTCGCAAGGTTCGCCTGGTCGACCTGGACGTTGGCCGCGAGCGTTACCAGATTGGCCTGGGCGTTTTCCAGATTGCCGCGCGCCTGCGTGACTTGTGCTTCATAGATTGCGGGATCAAGCTGGGCGAGCACCTGTCCGCTCTTCACGCGGGTGTTGAAGTCCGCAAAGATGTACAGCACCGTGCCGGAGACGTAGGAACCGACCGAGACGGTCGTCAGCGCATTGATGGTCCCCGTGGCCTGGACTGCCGAGGTGATGTCACCGCGATGGATCGTTGCGGTCGTGTACTTGGGTTCGGCGGCCTTGCTCTTGGCGTAGTACCAATACCCGAGGATAAGGATCAGGCACCCCGCTCCGATCAGGTATATCTTCTTGTGTTTCTGATATGAGTCTTTGAGTGGCATGGATCTCCGGTTGTGCGGGAAGCATTCTCGACTGAGCGCAAGATGCCACGGCTGAGCCTTCTCTTCCTCACTCGATCTAAAGACGCATAGTACTGCCCATTGGTTACCTTCGCCACTGGCGTGTCGGCCGCAGTGGCGATTGGGCTTGCCGGAGTGCGCCACTTAGGAAGTCAGTGCCGCGGCACGCAACGACAGAATTTTCGCGGGCCTCATTCAGGGTTCTGCGCGTGTCCGCCTCCGTGCTAGAGTGGGCGGCTCAAGAATGCCAGGGAGGGGAAGTGGCGTATAGCGACCTGCGGGATTTCCTTAAGAAACTGGACAAAGAAGGCGAGCTTAGGCGCATACCGGTGGAAGTCGATCCGGTCCTTGAAATCACGGAGATTTCCGACCGGGCCGTCAAAGCCGGCGGACCAGCGCTTCTTTTTGAGCGGCCGAAAGGATCGCGAATTCAAGCGGTGACGAACCTCGTGGGCAGCGAGCGCCGGATGAACCTCGCGCTGGAAGTGGAATCGCTCGACGAAATCGCGGGCCGGATTTCTGACATTCTCGATATGCAGTCGCCGCAAGGGCTCCTCGACAAGGTGAAGATGCTGCCGAAACTTGCCGAGCTTGGCTCTGTATTCCCAAAGATGGTTCGGAGCGGCGATTGCCAAGAGGTCGTCCAGACCGAGCGGTTTTCGCTTTTTGATTTCCCCATTCTTCAGTGCTGGCCCCAGGACGGCGGGCGCTTTATCACTTGGCCGATGGTGATTACGAAGAATCCGGAGACAGGAAAACGCAACGTGGGCTGCTATCGGATGCAGGTCTTCGACGAGCGCACGACGGGGATGCACTGGCAGACGCAGAAGCATGGAGCCGAGCATTTCCGCAGCGCGCGTTCCAAGAATGCGCAGGGGAGGCTCGAGGTTGCAGTCGCGATCGGCGCCGATCCGGCGACGTGTCTTTCCGGAATCCTGCCCGTGCCACCCGACATGGACGAGTTCGTGTTTTCGGGATTCCTGCGCCGCGATCCCGTGGAACTTGTGGCCTGCAAGACGGTGGACCTCGAGGTCCCGGCGAACGCCGAAATCGTGCTCGAAGGCTATGTGGAACTGGGAGAGATGCGTACCGAAGGACCATTCGGCGACCACACGGGCTTTTATTCGTTGGAAGGGCAGTATCCGGTCTTTCATGTCACATGCATCACGCACCGCAAGGAACCGCTGTATCTGACGACGATCGTGGGACCGCCTCCGCAAGAGGACTACTTCATCGGCCACATGATCGAGCGCGTTTTTCTGCCCGTCATGAAGATGACACATCCCGAGATCGTGGACGTGGCCATGCCCGCCGAGGGGATATTCCAAAACCTCATGATTGTCTCGATCCGCAAGAGCTATCCGGGACACGCCCGGAAAACGATGAATGCGATCTGGTCGTTGGGGCAGGCGATGTTTACGAAGGTGGTCGTGATCGTGGACCACGATGTCAACGTGCAGGATTCGCGCGAGGTGGTGTGGAAAGCATTGTGCGCGATTGATCCGGAGCGCGACATTCAATTCGTGCTCGGCCCGGTGGACAGTCTGGACCACGCAGCCCGTCGGCAAGACTATGGATCGAAGATGGGAATCGACGCGACTCGAAAATGGCCCGAAGAGGGTTTTACGGGCCGCTGGCCTGAGGAGATCAAAATGGACGCTGCGACGAAACAGCGCGTCGACGCGATCTGGCGCCAGCTCAAACTAGAAACAGATCGTCGATAGCAAGCAGTTCTTACGCGAGGTTTCGCAGGTCTTCGCGATCAGGCCGTACTCTTTTCCACCAGGACTCGGCTGGAATTCCTTTCGCCGTCGTCACTTAGACCTCCCTTTTTCGCCTGTCCTGTCCCTATGGGCGGGTTTTATCAAAAGCACACGCATGCAACATGTTGGTTGACAGTCTGTGTCGCCGGATGTGATAAACGCTTCAAGGGGAGCGTACCGGCAGTATCAGTACCGCCGGTTTCCGCTGGCTCTTGAAAGCCTCACGGGGTTGGGGCGAATCGGAAACGAAGGGCAATAGGGGTTTTCGTAGCGAAGGGCGAAACCGTAAAGCTATGCGGAATCCGCCCTGCGAAGCGGGTGGGTTGAGAGGTGAGGGGCCGCGCGATGTTCAATCTCGGTAAAACGAAATCACTGGTTGGCCTGGATATTGGCTCGAGTTCGGTGAAGGCCGTCGAGCTGAAGAAGGCGAAAGACGGCTACGAACTGGTTAGCTATGGCTTGGAGCCTCTCTCCCAGGACACGGTCGTGGACGGCGCCATCATGGACGCTCCGTCAGTGGCCGAAAAGATCATCTCCATTTTCGACGCGCAAAAAATCAAGGTGAAGGACGTTGCGACATCGGTTTCCGGGCACTCGGTGATCGTGAAGCGGGTCAGCATGCCGCTGATGACCGAAGAGGAGCTCTACGACCGAATACAGGCCGAAGCGAGCCAGCACATTCCATTCGATATCGCCGACGTGAACCT
Organism: uncultured Acidobacteriota bacterium; assembly: GCA_963715685.1. Taxonomy (GTDB): domain Bacteria; phylum Acidobacteriota; class Terriglobia; order Acidiferrales; family UBA7541; genus Palsa-295. The sequence continues at coordinate 2,233,910 of OY970264.1, forward strand.
AAGCCATCAGCTCCTCGAGGCCACCGAGAACCAGATGGACGTGCTCCTGGTGGCCGTGAAAAAAGACAAAATCTTGAACCACACGAACGTGCTGGCGCAGGCAGGGAAGACGCCGGTGGTCGTGGATATCGACGCCTTCGCGCTGCAGAACTGCTTCGAGGTCAACTACGAACCCGATCCGTCGCAGGTGGTGGCTCTTCTGAACATCGGTGCGAGCGTGATGAACATCAACATCATTCGCGGATGGACGCCGCTGTTTACGCGCGACGTTTCGGTCGGGGGCAATCAGTATACCGACGCCTTGCAGAAGGAATTGGATCTGAGCTTCGAGGATGCGGAGAAGCTGAAGATGGGCGGAACGCTGGCGGGCGTGAGCGATGAACAGCGCACCGCCATTCTGCGGTCCGTTTCCGACATCCTGATTCTGGAAATCCAGAAGACCTTCGATTTCTTCCGGGCGACGGCGAGCGGCGAGAACATTCGCCGGATCGTGGTGGCCGGGGGAACGGCGCGTGTTCCGGGCCTGCTGGACCTCCTAAAGGAAGAGTTTGCGATGCCGGTGGAAGAGCTTTACCCGTTTCGCAAGATTGCAATTAATCCAGCGCGCCACGATGAAAGCCAGCTTCGGGAGTTGGCGCCGCGCCTAGCAATCGCCGTGGGCCTGGCGCTGAGGAGCTTTGACACGCCATGATCCGGATCAATTTACTCGGCCAGGCACGTCCGAAGGCCGCCAAGCAAGCGGTGCCGCTGGAAGCGACCTTGCAGTTACTCCTGCTCGTCGCGGCGGTGGCAGTGGCGGGCGTGATACTGACCGTCATGTATTTTTCGAATAAACGGGAACTCGACAATACGAACAAGCGGATCGCGAGCCTCCGCGCCGAGAAGGCCAGCCTGCAGCAGATCAAGGTGGATGTCGACCGCTTTGAAAGCGAAAAGAGCGTATTGCAGCAGCGCATCGATGTGATCGAAACGCTCCAGCGCAATCGGAGCGGTGCGCAGGATCTGCTCCAAATGGTGGCGAATACGGTGGTTCGTGTCGATGCCCTTTGGCTGACCTCGGTAACCAAGACGAATGACTCGTTGGATATCGAAGGCGAAGCGGGTTCGATCAACGCCGTCGCGAATTTCATCACGGAGTTGAAACGCTCCGGATACTTCGACAAGGTCGAGATCAAAAACGCCAAAGAGAACGATCTGCAGTCGGGCGTGGAAACCTATAGTTTTTCGATGACCGTGGCCATTGCTCCGCCGTCGAGCGGCCAGGCTAAAACGCAGCCCGCAGGCTCCACGCAACCTCCGCCGCCTGCGGCTAAGGGGAGGAGCTAGCCATGGCGAGCAGCTTCCGTGAATGGCCCTGGCCTCTCCAGGCTCTGCTCTATGTGGGTTTGGCCGTCGTGCTCGTGCTGGCCGGTCTGTTTATACCTGGCCTTCCGTTGGCATCCGTCCGAACACAGCTTGAGACCGCGCAAGGGGATCTGAAACCCCTCGAAGCGGAAGTTCAGAATCTTCGAGTCTACAAACAGCGCCGCGCGGAGCTGCAAACCGAAATGGATGCGCTCCAGAAGCAACTCGCGACGCTGCAGACGATCGTTCCCGAAGACAAAGAAACCGACCAGTTCATTTTGATGGTTCAGCGCTCGGCGATCAGTGCAGGCGTCTCGATCCGCACGCTGACCGCAAAGCCAATAGGGCAGAAGCCGTACTATTTCGAGATGCCGTTCGATATCGAGGCGGACGGCCCTTATTACTCCGTTCTCGATTTCTTCGCCCGGCTGGGGCGCCTCTCGCGCATTATCAACGTGGGCGACCTGAAACTGGCTTCCGTCGGCACGACCGGTGCGGGCGGCGGGAAATTTCATGTGACACCGGGAACATCGGTGACCGGAACATTCACAATCACAACTTTCTTTACGAACGCGAGCGAACAGCCGGCAGCCGCGGCTACGGCTGGCGCGCCGCCAAAACGGTAGGGCAATGACGATGAGACTCGCAAAGACATCCGCATACCTCCTGGCAGTTCTGGCGATGTCGCTTTGCCTGGCGTCCGGTGGATGGGCACAGGCCAAACCGGCCGCTGCCTCGAAGAAACCGAAGCAGGCCCAGAAGGCCAAGACGCCCGCGCCCACAAAGGTAGCGACGCCCGCAAAAGTAGCGGCACCCGCAAAGGTCGCCGCGCCTGCAAAGGCCGCCGTTGCTGCAGCTCCAGCTCCGGCAGAGGCTGCGCCGGAGGAAAAAAAGATCGAAGAGGAAGGCAAGCGCGATCCGTTCGTGGCGCTGGTCAACCAGAATAAGGACAACGCGAACGTTCATCTGCCGCCTGGCAAGGCGGGTTTGGTGATCGCAACAGTTCGGGTAGATGGAGCGGTGCACGGCCCGTCGGGAATGATTGCGGTGGTTTCGAACCCGGCAAGCAGCGTGTATTTCATCCGCGAGGGTGACCGTCTGTACGACGGTGACGTGGAAAAGATCGGATTGGACGGCGTTACGTTTCGAGAGAATTCGAAAGACGCTTTTGGCAAGCCGGTGGAACGAATGGTGACGAAACGAATCTACGCGAGTGCAGGAGAGCAGCAATGAGGATCATGTGGAGGGCGTGGGGGCTGGGCGCGTTGATGGCGGCCGGTCTGCTTTTGACGAATGGATCTCTGCCGGCAAGCGACGCACCGGTAGTGCACGTGAGCGCGCAGGTGAAGGATGGTTCCGTGACGATCGAGGCGCAAGCCAACGGGCCGTTCGAATACACTACCTATCGCCCCAGCGACAGCCTTTACGTGCTCGACTTGAGCGGTGTGTCGGCGGCTGACCCTGCTGGCGCGCGCGTGGTCGCATCGAACCTAGTGAAGAGCTATCGCGTGATCACCTATGCCGCGGGTGAAAAGCCCGTGGTCCGTGTCGAGATACTTTTGCAGCAGGGCGTGGAGCCACGACTCGACCGCAAGGACAATCAGGAGCTCGCGCTAGTGGTCTCGCGCAGCGCAAGCGTGGACTCCAAGTCCACTGCGCCGGCCCCAGCGTTAGTTCCGGCTGCGGCCAAGTCCTCCGATATTAGAACCGCGAGCGCTGGTTATGAGGCGATCCGCCAGGTACATCTTTCCGAGAATGCGGGAACGACCGAGGTCAATATCTCAGGCTCCGGCCCGCTCAAGTACCATGCAATGCACCTCGCCAGCCCGGATCGGGTGGTCCTGGATTTCGCCGGGTCGCATCTGACGACATCGGAAAAACAGATCGCGAGCAACCTCGATCCGGTACGTGAAATCCGGCTGGCTCAGTTTACACCGCAGGTCTCACGGGTCGTGATCGATCTTCGAGAGCCCTCACGCTACGACATCAAGAGCGACGGAGATACCGTTACCGTATCCTTCGCCGCGGCTGCAGCTTCCGGAGCGTCCGGTCCTGCGCCAACGGCACAGACAATCACGACGATTAGCACGAAGTCCGAAGAACCGGTGCGCGAACAAACGGTGGAATCCTCGGCGGCGGGGAAGCCAGCGGATATACCGGCTCCGGCCGCGGTACTTCCCGTCGCCTTGACCCAAACTTCTTCGGCCCTTGCATCCCCTGCGATCGCGCAACCGCAGCAACAAGAGGCGATTGCATCGACGAACCTGGCGCGCGAGGCTTCGTCCGCGGCTTCCGCTGCCGCGATTCCCGCCTCGGTATCGGTGGCAGCCGCTCCTGCAGCACCCGCGCAACCGGCTATGGCAGAACCGTCGCGTGCTGCGGCTCAGGCTCCTGCCGCTGCGCCGAGCATGGCCTCTAAGTATTCGGGCGAGCCGATCTCGGTGAATCTAAAAGACGTAGATCTTCGCGACTTCTTCCGGCTGATCCACGAGATCAGCGGGTTGAATGTCGTCGTGGATCCGAGCGTCAAGGGTAGCTTGACGATCGTGTTGGACGACGTGCCGTGGGATCAGGCGCTCGACATCGTGCTCAAGAACAACGACCTCGATAAGCAGCTCGACGGCAACGTGCTGCGCATTGCAACGAAAGATACGCTTCGCCGCGAAGCCGAAGAAAATCGCGATCTCGCGAAAGCCCAGGCCGAGGCGGCGGCCGTTGTGACCACAACGCGCGTACTCAGCTACGCTAAGGCAACGTCGTTGGTGACGACGCTGAAGAAGTTCCTCTCTTCCCGCGGGGACGTCATCGCCGACGACCGATCCAACACGCTAATCATCCGCGACATTCCGAGCACATTGCCGGTGATGGACAACCTCATCCGCCAGCTTGACCGGAGATCGCAGCAAGTCGAAATCGAAGCCCGCGTGGTCGCAGCAAATCGCTCGTTCTCGAGAGAGATCGGCACTCGCTTCGGATTGGCTACCGCGTTTGCGACTGGCGGTGGTCGGAGCGTCATTGGCGGCGACACGACCACAGGGACAGCACCGACCACCTTGACGCCGGCGCCTCCACTCATCGTTGGGACGGGCGGCCCTACGGCCACGTCCGGCCAAATCCCACTGAACACGAACCTGGGTACGGCTTCACCGACGAGCGCGTTCCAGTACATATTCCAATCGAAGAACTTCGCATTGGATTTCATCATCGACGCGGCTGAGGACCGGGGCGTCGGAAAGCTTCTGTCGAAGCCCAAGGTCATCACGCAAAATAACGAGAAGGCCATCGTGAAGCAGGGAACCAAGGTGCCTGTCTCGACGATCGTCAACAACACCGTGTCGGTTCAATTCGTCGACGCCGTGCTGGAATTGGATGTGACGCCGCAGATCACGGCCGACGGAACGGTCTACATGGACGTGACAGTCGAGAACGACCAGATTGACGCTTCGATCCCGCGCGTTCAGGGCATTCCGGCGATCGACACTCAATCAGCCGAGACCAAGGTTACCGTGAACGACGGAGCGACCGTAGTGATCGGCGGAATTATCGTGAATCAGCAGCGGACTGATATCCAACAGGTTCCAGTCGTCGGGAGCATTCCGTTGCTGGGGAATCTGTTCAAGCACACGACGGTCAGCTCGACGTCGCAGGAGCTTCTCTTCTTCCTGACGCCTCGGATTTTGCCGGGATAACCAGTAAGTGGGAAGCCGGGGGGCCGGCTCAGTGAAGTGGCGGCAAAATCGGCAAACCAAACTTTAGGCCGGAGCGGTCCAGCAGAACGGCTGGATCGGCTCCGGCTTTCTTTTTCGACTCTCGGTGCCGACGCCCTGCTCGTATCCCATCTCCCGAACGTCCGGTACCTTTGCGGATTCTCCGGCAGCGCTGCGCTGCTGCTCGTCGACGAGAGGACAGCCACGCTATTCACGGACAGCCGATACACATTCCAAGCCAGGGAAGAGGTCTCAGGGGCGAGAGTCCAAATCGTCAAGCGTGGCCTTATTCGGGCGGTTGGAACAGCGCTCCACGCTCGGCGGGGCCGCCCGCGCGTGGGCTACTCGCCCGGACAGGTCACGGTAGCCCAGAAACGCGCACTGGAAAGCATCTCGGGAAGCCGGGTACGCTGGGTCAGCGATGGGAGTGCTGTCGAGAAGCTCCGTGCGATCAAGGATGCTGACGAACTGGCCCGGATGCGGGATGCGGCTGATCTCATCAGCGAAGTCTTCGGCAAGATCGTGCCCATAATCCGGCCGGGGTTAACGGAGCTTGAGCTGGCCGCCGAGATCGAGTATGCGATTAAGCAGGGCGGGGGAGCGGGCCCGTCGTTCGAAACGATCGTCGCATCGGGCTCGCGGTCGGCCTGGGCCCACGCGAGACCCACCTCCAAGCCACTCAGGAAAAGCGAGTTGGTGGTGCTCGACCAGGGTGCTATAATGCGCGGCTACTGCAGCGACATGACGCGCACTGTCTTCGTCGGACGAGCGTCAAAACGGGTCCGGCGCATGTACCAGGCGGTCTTGGACGCGCAGGAGGCGGCCAAGCGGACCATACGGCCGGGAGTGACAGCCGGCGACGTGGATCGCGCGGCGCGCAATTCCCTGAAGCGGTCTAGTCTGGCCCGGTATTTTACCCACAGCACCGGCCATGGACTGGGTTTGGAAGTCCATGAAATGCCGCGTCTCGGCAAGGGCGAGGAGACGATTCTGCAGGAAGGCATGGTCGTAACCGTAGAGCCGGGTGTTTACCTCGAAGGCCTTGGCGGAGTCCGCATTGAGGATGACGTGGTTGTAACGGCGAAGGGTGCCGTCGATCTCACTACTGCCCCACGGGATTTTCTCGAACTCTAAATGGCAAAGAAGGCGAAGGCAGGAACAAACGGACAAACCGAAATCCGCGGCGTCGATCTCGCGGAAGTCGAGCGCTTGCTCGGGTTCATGGAGAAACACGGGCTCGAGGAGTTCGAGTACGAGCACGCGGGTGTTCGTATTCGGCTGAAGAAGGCCTCGGCGCGTCCCGCAGGGACATACCAGCAGGCTCCTGTTTCCGAGACCCTCGCGCATCCTCCCCAGTCTCACGCGGCCTCGCCGCCTGCGCATGCGGGTGGGCGGGAACATGGGGCGGGCGCGGCCAGCGACCTCCATATAATCAAATCTCCTATCGTGGGCACTTTCTACGCCGCGCCAAGCCCAGGCGCCGATCCGTTCGTCACCGAGGGCGCGCGCGTCGAGCAGGGCCAGGTGCTTTGCATCATCGAAGCGATGAAGCTGATGAACGAGATCGAGTCGGACGTCGCGGGCGAAGTCGCGCGAGTCTTCGTCGAGAACGGGCATCCCGTCGAATACGGCGAGGCGCTCTTTGGAATTCGCCCCAAGGGCAAAAAGTAGGCTTCACGCCGCTACCTAAGGATTGATTCGCGGCCCCACTGTTTCGTGCGGCTCGCGCTCCAGACGCCATGTTCCGGAAAATTCTAATCGCCAATCGCGGCGAAATCGCACTGCGCGTCCTGGCTGCCTGCAAGGAGCTCGGTATCAAGACCGTCGCGGTCTATTCGGAAGCAGACCGCAACTCTCTGCACGTCCGGTTCGCGGACGAAGCGATCTGCATCGGCCCTCCGCGCAGCTCGGAAAGCTATTTGAATATTCCTCAGGTGATCAGCGCCGCTGAAATCGCCAATGTCGACGCGATTCATCCCGGTTACGGATTTCTCTCCGAAAACGCCAATTTCGCCGAGGTGTGCGAGGCTTCACATATCACGTTCATCGGGCCGTCTCCCGCGATGATCCGCATGATGGGGGAAAAAGATCGGGCTCGCGCCGAAATGGCGGCTGCGGGAATGCCGGTAATTCCCGGGAGCGACGGAATAGTTCCCGACGAAGCCGCCGCCAAGAGCGTCGCGGCCGAAATCGGGCTGCCACTGATGATCAAGGCTGCGGAGGGAGGCGGTGGGCGCGGGATGCGCATGGTCCGCACGAAGCGCGAGCTCATCCCTGCGTTTCTGACGGCGCGCGCGGAGGCCGAGCAGGCATTCGGCAGTCCGAATGTGTACATGGAGAAGCTGATCGAGCACCCGCGCCACATCGAGTTTCAGGTGCTCGGGGACAAGCACGGCAGCGTGATCCATCTCGGGGAGCGCGAATGCACGCTCCAGCGGCGCCACCAGAAAGTACTCGAAGAATCGCCCTCCACAGGTATCGATCGTGCGACGCGCGACCGCATTGGGAAACAGGTGGTGGAGGCGCTTGCCAAGATCGGCTATACGAATGCCGGGACGGTGGAGCTTCTGCGCGATGCTTCGGGCGAACTGTATTTCATTGAGATGAATGCGCGCATTCAGGTCGAGCATCCGGTTACAGAGATGGTCACCGGCGTCGATATCGCGAAGGCGCAGATTCGTATCGCGGCCGGGGAGCGGATCGACGAGTGTGTCGGCCCGGTGGAATTTCGAGGGCACGCCATCGAGTGCCGCATCAACGCAGAGGATCCGGAAACGTTTGTTCCGTCTCCCGGGCGCATCACGGCTTTTCGCGTTCCGGGAGGGCCGGGAATTCGCGTGGATACGGCCGCGTACGCCGACGCGGTGATTCCGCCATATTACGATTCGCTGATTGCCAAGCTGATTGCGCACGGTCGGGACCGCGCGGAAGCCATCGCGAGGATGCACGGCGCGCTCGACGGCTTCGTTGTAGAAGGCATAAAGACCACGATTCCGCTCCACAAACGGATTCTCGCCGAGCCGGATTTCATCGCCGGAAAATTCGACACCCACTTTCTCGATCGTCTCACCGGCACGGCGGCAAAGTAGAGGGAAGCGGACGGTGTTCCCATCTCTCTACGCCATCCTCGATCCAACGCTTGCACCGGGGCCGCTCGCTCAGTTCGCGAGCATACTCGCTGACGCCGGCGTGGAACTAATTCAACTCCGTGACAAGCAGGCTACCGCCGCAAAGGTGTACGCACACGCGCGGGAACTGGCGCAACTTCTCGCGCCTCGCAATGTGCGCTTCATCGTAAATGACCGTCCCGACATCGCCGCGATCGTGGGCGCGGCGGGCGTGCATGTCGGGCAAGAGGATCTCCCGGTGGAGGACGCGAGACGGATCTGCGGCCCGCCCCTCTGGGTAGGCGTTTCGACACACAACCTCGAGCAGCTGCGCGAAGCTGACCGCACTTCAGCGGACTATATAGCCGTGGGGCCAATCTTCCCGACAGGCACCAAAGAGAACCCCGATCCGGTGGTCGGAATCGATTTTTTGCGAGCGGCGCGCCAGCTGACGCGGAAACCGCTTGTGGCGATTGGCGGCATCACCATTGAGTCAGCCTCGGATGTGTTTCGCGCCGGCGCGGATTCAGTGGCCATCATTCGCGATCTTCTGGCGGCCCCCGATCCGGGCAAGCGGGCACGCGAATATCTGGCCGTGGCGGAGCGAGCGCGTTCGGCGAACGACGCTCGACCGGGCCGAATGGAAGGTTAAGTGGCGGACGCACACCAGGCATCCGAGGCCGGGCACACTCGCAATTCAACCGAGCTCGTCAAAGGCCTCGGCCTGTTCGATTCGACGATGATCGTTGTCGGCTCGATGATCGGCTCCGGCATTTTCATCGTCTCGGCCGACATCGCCCACCAGGTGCAAAGCCCCGGACTCCTCATCGTCGTCTGGCTCGCCTCGGGAGTGATGACGCTGATCGGCGCGCTCAGCTTTGGCGAGCTGGCGGCGGCGATGCCTCATGCCGGTGGCCAGTACGTCTATCTGCGCGAATCGTTTGGAAGGGCGTGCGGATTTCTCTATGGCTGGACGATGCTGCTCGTCATCCAAACTGCGACGATTGCGGCCGTCGCCATTGCCTTTGCCAAGTTTTCGGGAGTGATTGAGCCGTGGTTTTCGGCTTCGCGTTGGATCTGGAAGATCGGAACATTTGGCCCGTGGAAACTGTGGTTTGGCGTCCTCGGCCCTTACAACGTGGGACTGAATCGGCAGAACTTGCTTGCCATTCTGTCCATCGTATTCCTCACGTGGGTCAACACGCGCGGTTTGCGCCTTGGCAAGATCGTCCAAAATATCTTCACTGTTGCGAAGACGCTTTCGCTGGCTGGACTCGTGATACTTGGGCTGCTATTCGCGACCGCTGCGGCCCGAAGCGCGAACTTTACGGGTTTTTGGCGGAACGCCGGATTGTCGCTGAGACATCCATACCCGCCCGACGGTCCGACGTGGATGATCGGCACGCTGACTCTCGTCGGCGTCGCGATGGTCGGTTCACTTTTTTCGATGGATGCGTGGAACTGCGTCACGTTCACAGCCGCCGAGGTGAAGAACCCCGGCCGCAATCTGCCGCTCTCCCTTGCGCTCGGCACCGGGACCGTAATCCTGCTTTACACGCTAGCGAACGTGGCCTACCTGCGAGTGTTACCGCTTTCCGGCGACCCGCAAGGCGCAACCGCGCTCCAGCGAGGAATCGAGTTCGCGTCCGAGGGGCGCGTGGCGACGGCGGCGATGCAGGTGATCTTCGGCCCTGCGGGGGCGATTCTGATGGCGGTGGCGATCCTGGTCTCTACTTTCGGATGCAACAACGGCCTGATTTTGGCCGGAGCGCGGATCTACTACGCGATGGCTAAAGACGGCCTGTTTTTTCGCTCGGTGGGTACGGTAAACCGGAATCACGTCCCGGCGGTGGCGCTCGTCGCGCAGTGCATCTGGGCGTCGGCTCTGTGCTTGTCGGGGACTTACGGCCAGTTGCTCGATTTCCTGATCTTCGCTCAGGTGCTTTTCTATATTTTGACGCTCAGCGGACTGTTCCTGCTGCGCTGGAGGCAGCCAGGGCTGCCTCGGCCCTATCGCGCCTTGGGCTACCCGGTCTTGCCCGGGCTGTATTTGGTGATGGCAGTGTTTCTCGAAATCCAATTGTTGCGGTATAAACCGCAGTACACTTGGCCCGGCTTGATCATCGTTTTGCTCGGCCTGCCAGTGTATGGCGTGTGGAAGTGGGCAGGGAAGCCGCCCGCTAAAGCATAGGGCGTCGGCGTCTCCAACTTGGGAGGGAAAGCGCGCATGGGCAATCCGCTGTTTGCCACGAAGCCGCTCCACGTAATCATGGAGGAGGCCAAGGACACAGGAGAGTCCTCCTTGCGCCGGGCCCTCGGCCCTGTAAACCTGATCACGCTGGGCATCGGCGCGATCATTGGTGCCGGAATTTTTGTTTTGACTGGTCAAGCCGCGGCCACGAGCGCCGGACCGGCGATCGTGGTCTCGTTCATTCTGTCCGGAATCATCTGCGCTTTTGCGGGGTTGTGTTACGCCGAGTTTGCTTCGCTGATACCGATCGCCGGCTCGGCCTACACTTATGGCTATGCCACCCTGGGCGAGATTTTCGCGTGGATTATCGGCTGGGATCTGATTCTCGAATACGCATTCGGCGCGGCCACCGTAGCTTCCGGCTGGAGCGGCTACTGCGTGAGCCTACTCGAGGATCTCGGAATCCACCTCTGGCCGAAATGGATTGCCACCCCGGGAACGCAGTTGGTGTATTACAAGGGCCACTGGGCGGCGCTTGATTCGCTTCGGCAAACGCTGGCTACGGCGGGTATCGACCCAGCGACGCTCCCTCACGAGGTCGGCGTGTTCAATCTTGTGGCGTTCATCGCGATTGCGGCGGCCACGTTCATCCTCGTCGTCGGTATCAGGGAGTCCGCCAATCTGAATTCCGCGATCGTGATCCTCAAGGTCGCCATCGTTCTCGTCTTCATCGCGATCGCGGGAATGTATGTCATCAGGCACCCGAGTCAGGCGTCCGCGAACTGGCATCCCTTCGTTCCGCCGAATACGGGAAAATTCGGTGAATTTGGCCTTTCCGGCATCGCGCGCGGTGCAGCCGTGATTTTCTTCGCTTACATCGGATTCGACGCGGTTTCGACTGCCGCGCAAGAAGCCAAGAACCCCCAAAAGGACATGCCTGTCGGAATTATCGGCTCGCTCGTGATTTGCACGACGCTCTACATCCTGGTTTCGGGCCTGCTGACCGCCGTTGTGCCCTATACGGACCTGAACGTCTCCGCGCCCGTAGCCATCGCAATCGACGCCACCGGAGTACGCTGGGGAAGCTTGCTTGTGAAGTCAGGGGCGGTGCTCGGGCTGGGAAGCGTCATGCTGGTGATGCTGCTCGGGCAGTCCCGCGTGTTCTATTCGATGTCGCGCGACGGGCTCTTGCCCAAGTGGGCTGGCGCGATCCACGCGAGTTTTCGAACGCCGTGGATTTCGTCGATTGTGGTGGGCTTTTGCGTTGCGTTTTTTGCCGCTGCCATCCCGATCGGCGATCTCGCCGTCCTCGTGAATATTGGTACGCTGCTTGCCTTCGTTATTGTGTGTGCCGGTGTTTGGGTTCTACGCATCAAGCGGCCGGATCTTCCCCGGCCGTTTAAGACGCCGCTCGTTCCGCTCGTACCGATTCTGGGCATCCTGACGTCGCTGGCCGCCATGTTGAGTCTCCCTGGCAAGACTTGGTGGCGCCTTTTGATCTGGCTGGCGATCGGCATGGTGGTTTACGCATTTTACGGACGGACGCATAGCAAGGTGCGGATCTCGTCAGGTGCGTGAAGTTCCGAGACATAATCCGGGCGTCCGCCCATGAATCGAATCTCTCCGCGCCGTTTACTCGTGTTCCTCCGCCGGACTTCGCCGCTCGACCGCGTCGCTGCGGCGATCGTCGCGATTTACGCGCTGATTCGAATCGCGCTTCACCTCGGTGTGGGCGTGCCATTCAGATCTTTTTTGGGGTTTCTGTGCTTCGCGGCGATCGTGTATTTGATTGTTCGCTTAATCCAGTGGATTCGAGCGCGACTTCTCTGGCGGCTGCGAAATCGGCTGATCGTCGCCTACGTGTTCATCGCCGTTGTGCCGGTTGTGCTCTTACTCGTCATGGTGGCGCTGGGCGTGGCTCTCCTTGAACTCCAGATCGGCGCACATCTGTTTCAGGACGAACTCAATACTCGCGTCAGTATTCTCGCGGTCGATACGGATGCGATTGCGGCCGCACTGAATCGCGCGCCCGGGCTTCATATCGACCAGCCGGTCTCGCCCAATTCGACGGCTATTCAGGATCCCGCACTCTCCCGGCCGGAAGTCGCTAGCATCATTGCCGCGGCGCAGACCGAATGGCCGGACCTGCGCGTGTATTTGAACCACGGCCAGCAATTGGTCCGCGCCGAAAACGGCCCGCAGTGGTCCGGACTCGCCGAGTTCCGCAACCAACTCTGGCTCGCCTCGGCGGAGACTCTGGCGGTTTCCGGCGGGCGGGCCACGGTTCTGGTCGTCGCGCCCATTACGCCGGCTCTACTGGATAATTTTCAATCAAAGCTGGGTCCAATCCAGATGAGCATGCTCGAACCCGCCGACAGAGCGACGCCCCGCGCCTTCCAATTGGACCCCGGGCACTATTACGTTTCCGGGCAGCAGATATCGAGCATTAACCGCAAACTCGCACCGGCCGCGAATTGGTTTGATGTTCGCATTCCGGGCGTCGCGACTCTTCCAGCTCGAAAAGCCGATACGGGCGGTGATCCAACGGACCGGCCGGTCTGGGTCCAGTTTTCGTTGCGGGCTTCGGCGGTGAACCGTGACTTGCTGTCATCGGTCGGCGACTACGGGCCGTATCTCGTCGAGGGCTTGATCGCCGCAGGCCTCGTCTTCCTGCTGCTCGAGATGGGAGCGCTGGCGATTGGTGTGGCGCTGACGCGCACGATGACGCGGTCGGTCGGGGACCTCTACGAGGGGACGCTCCACGTTCGGACCGGCGACTTCGGCCACCGCATTCGCGTGACCAAGCGCGACCAGCTTGGCGCCCTCGCCGAATCTTTCAACGACATGACCAGCTCGATTTCCGAGCTGATCGAAGAGCAGCGCGAGCGCCAGCGCCTGGAAAACGAAGTCGCGATTGCTCGTGAAGTCCAGAACGAACTGTTTCCTCACTCACTGCCCTCCGTTCCGGGCCTCGAACTCGCCGCAATTTGCCGTCCCGCACGGGTAGTTAGCGGCGACTACTACGATTTCATACAGATTGACCGCACGCGCGCGGCAATCGCTCTGGCGGACATCAGCGGAAAGGGAATCTTCGCCGCACTCCTGATGGCCAGTCTCCAAGCGGCCCTGCGCAGTACCGCAACGCTCGACAGTCACTATGGAGCGGCGGAGCTGGTATCACGGCTCAATCGCCACCTGTTCAAGAACACGTCTGACGACCGCTACGCCACGCTCTTCTACGCTGTGTACGATTCGGACGCCAAGACGCTCACGTATACGAACGCGGGCCATCTCGCGCCGTTTTTCGTGTCGGAGGGACGCGTTCAGGCACTCGATCAGGGCGGAACGGTCGTAGGCCTCTTTGAGGACTATCCGTATGCGCAGTGCACCATCGAAGTCACGCCCGGGAGCCTGCTTGTGGCTTTCAGCGATGGGCTCACGGAACCCGAGAGCGTCTACGGCGAGGAATTCGGCGTCGAGCGGCTGAAGGCGGAGGTCCTGCGCCAACGCGACACGCCAGTTGGAACGCTGGCGGAAAGCCTGATCGCCGCTGCAGAACAGTGGGCGGGCACGCCCGAGCAAGCCGATGATATGACCGTCGTCGTCGCACGGATGCGCTAAGTCATGCGGGGCGGTAGTGCGAATTTTGATGGTTTTTCCCCTGCGTTCTCTGCGCCTCTGCGGTGGTCTGTCCTGTACCACCTTCGGACCACGGCGAGGCGATTTCTGCTGTCTCCGTCGCCTTTTGTTTATACTGATGTGTTCTAAGCGATCCGGCACAATCATGAACATCGAGCCATGAAAATCCTGACCGCCGCGGAAATGAGGGATGTCGACCGCCTGACGACGGAACGCTATGGCGTTCCGAGCCTTACTCTCATGGAAAACGCCGGAAAAGGCGTCGCCGATTTCATCGCGTCGCGGTTCCGGGATTTCAAGCGGCGTCCCATCCTCGTCCTTTGTGGCAAGGGGAATAATGGCGGCGACGGATTCGTCGTGGCCCGCCATCTTCGCAAATTGGGCGCGAAGCCTGTCGTCCACCTCTTCGGTGATCCCGGCGAAGTGAAGGGTGACGCCGCTACGAATCTAACGCGTTGGAAAAAGGCGTCCGGCCAGCTCGTGGTCGTCCGAAACTCTTCCGATTATAAGAAATCCGGGCCTGAATCTTGGGAGGACCTCATCGTCGTTGATGCGCTTCTCGGCACGGGTGCGCGAGGCGAAGTCACCGGAACGCTTCGACAGGTCATTGAGGACGTCAACGCTCATGCCGGCGGCGTTGTAGCCGTGGACATACCTTCGGCGCTAAACGCCGATACCGGTGTCGTGGAAGGTGTGGCGATCGTGGCGCGCTACACGGTCACATTCACCGCGCCAAAGCCGGGTTTGTTTCTGGGCGAGGCACCGCGGCACACGGGAGAACTCATTGTTCGCGAGATCGGCTCGCCGCGCGATCTCGTATCGGAAACTGGAAAAGGTAATCTGATGTGGAGCGATCCGCGCGAATTCGTCACGTTCGCGGCCTCTCGCAAGCCCGAGGGTCACAAGGGTGACTACGGACATGCGCTCATCGTTGCCGGATCGGTAGGGAAAAGCGGCGCGGCTGTTCTCGCGTCGTGGGCGGCCCTACGCGCCGGAGCCGGGCTTGTCACCGTCGCGACGCCCGAGCCAGTCCTGCCGATCGTCGCCGCGCATACGCCGGAGGTTATGACCGAGCCGCTTGCCGCAACCAAAGCCGGAACAATTTCCGAGCGCTGTCTCGAAGGCAATTTTCTTGCGACGCTACTGGCGGGGAAGCGCGCACTTGCGATGGGGCCGGGAATTTCCACGCAGGCGGAGACTCAAGCATTCGTGCGTGGCGTCCTGAAAGCGCATCGCCACGTTCCCATTGTCCTCGATGCCGACGGCTTGAACGCATTCGCCGGCCGAGCGACGGAGCTGCGACATCCGGATGGGCTGCTCTGCGTCACGCCGCATCCCGGTGAGATGGCGCGGCTCCTTGGCTGCACGACGGATGAAGTCCAAGCGCGTCGCGTGGAGCTTGCGCGAAAAGCCGCGGCCGATTGGAATGCGTGCGTTGTGCTGAAGGGCCATCACACGGTGATCGCCGCTCCGAGCGGTGCCACGTACATCAATTCCACTGGCAATCCCGGCATGGCAACGGGAGGTACGGGCGACGTGCTCACGGGTATGCTTGCGGGGCTGGTGGCGCAATATGCGCAGAAGTTGGACGCCACGGGCTACGCGCAGCTCGTCGCTTTCGGAGTCTATCTCCATGGTTTGGCGGGCGATATTGCATACGCTGATACCGGCCAGGCGCCGCTGATGGCCTCCGATTTGATCCTCGCCATACCCCGCGCTTACAGGCAGTTCTACGCTGAGTGCGGCCGTGACTAGGCGCGAGATCGTCACGCACTCCTCCGAAGAAACGATCCAGCGTGGCCGCGAAATCGGCGCGAGCCTGAAGCCGCCGGTATTGATTCTTCTTTCAGGCGAGCTTGGGGCGGGGAAGACCACCCTGACGAAGGGCATTGCCAGTGGCTTAGGCGCCGCCGCGGAAGACGAAGTGACCAGCCCCACGTTCACTCTCGTGCACAAATACGGCCACGGCGCGCCCGTCTATCACGTGGACCTATACCGCATCGGCGATTTCCACGATCTCGAGACGCTCGGGCTGGAGGACGTTTTCGCGGAGAAGGCTGTCGTCATCGTGGAGTGGCCGGAGAAATTTACTCTCCGCACGGATTGGCCCGTCGTAAGAATCCACCTTGAACATACGTCGGAGGACAGCCGTCGGATCTCGATCGACGATCCTGGAGACATCCTGGAGGGAAACTTCACAGCCCCATGATGTGAAACCCGGCATCGACGTAGATCACATTGCCCGTGACGCCTCGCCCTAAATCGCTGCCTAGAAAGACGGCGGTGTCCGCAACCTCTGCGATGTCCGTGTTCCGTCGCAACGGCGCGCGTTGCGCCGAAATCTCCAGCATCTTCCCGAAATCCTTCACGCCGCGCGCAGAGATCGTCTTGATTGCGCCCGCCGAAATCGCATTCACGCGAATCTTGTCGGGCCCGAGCTCGCTAGCCAGGTATTTCACTTCCGCCTCGAGCGCCGCTTTGGCCACGCCCATCACGTTGTAGTTTGTGACCACGCGGGTCGATCCGAGATATGTGAGCGTCATGATTGCGCCGCCATCGGTCATGAGCGGCGAAAGCGCCTTGGAAATCGCGACCAGCGAATAGGCGCTCACGTCGAGGGCAAGCTGAAATCCTTCACGTGAAGTGTTGACGAACGGCTGGTTCAGGTCTTCGTGTTTCGCGGCCGCAAGGCAGTGCACGACTATATCCAGCTTGTGGCCCGCAGCCTTAAGCGACTCCGCCAATCGATCGATGTCCGCCTGTTGCTGGACTTCGCAGGGAAAGAAGCCCGTGGCGCCCAGTTCCTTGCCCAGCTCTTCGACCGTCAGTCTTGCCCGCTCATTTTGATATGTGAGCAGCAGAGTCGCGCCTTCGCGCGTAAACGCTTGAGCAATCGCGTACGCAATGCTCCATTTATTCCACACCCCAAGAACGATTGCTGTCTTACCTTCGAGTAGTTTCGACATGGCTCGACATTCTACCCGGAAACCCCGAGTTGGGCGCCATCTTCTGCATGCTTTCCGAGGCTTCTAGCGGGTTTGCATCCAGTGAATGATTTCACGCAGCACGTCGTGGATGTACGGCCAAAGCAGCGCCACGATCGCGATCGCCGCGGCGAGGACCCTCGCCGGATTTCGGATCGCTTCAGGCATTCCTCCGGGCCGGTGCTTGGCGCAGAAGCCCCCTGCCAGAGCACGCTGGTCGCACCGCTGCCCGACGGGCCCGAGATACAGACACGGACCGTGATCGATGCGACCGGCCGGTTGAGAGGCAGTCCCAACCAGTGGATATGTGGGTTCGCCCTCATTTCTATCGGCATCTGCCGGCATATCAGGGGGCATCCTCCCCGGCAGGGGTAAGGCAGGTGCCTCGGCGCCCCTGGGGACCAGCCACTCAGCTTGGGCCTGCGACTTTAGCATTAACGCTTACGCCTCGTTCCATTGCGCCTGGCTTTTCGCCTCGGCTACAGTGAAAGCTTGTTCACCAAAGGATTGTAGATGCCGGAAACGCGCATCGCGCCGTTGTCCGCCCATCCGGCCCGGATGAAGCTGGAGCCGTACTCTGCGGAGATTCGCCTCGCAAACCTGACGCTGGGAACCGACAATATCCATTATGACGTCTTCCTAAGCCCGCGTTTCGTTGAATTTACCCGCGAATACCTACTGAATCTTGTCCGCCAGGCGGTCAACATCAGCCTACTCTACGGCAAGGAAAAGGACAGGGAAAGGGACCGCAAGCAATCGGGTGTGCCTGAGCACGCCGCTTTCCGCAAACTCCTCACGGAGGTGCTGCAAGAGTCGCTTACCCGCGCGAAATTTCAGCAGTCGATTGAAACCGACGTCCTGCATCGGCTCGCACTCCTGAAGTTTATCGGTCAGGAGACCAGCCAACCAATTCTCGAGCATCCTGGTTGAGTGCAAGGACTGGATTCGCTCGCGAGGCGAACTTTTCGAGCACAGCGAACAAGCCCATGTGATGCGCTCGAAGATCGCCGAGGTTCAGGCCGACCGCAAGAACGTGACCCGGCAGGTGGGCGAAACGCTGTGCCGAATCTGGCGCGAAGTAGAGGAAGGTACGCTCGGGAAAACACGGCGCGCTCTCTTCGGCGACGATTTTCCGGAGACGTATGGTCAGCTGCAGAATCGGTTGCTCTTTGTCGAAGGCGGCAGTGACGATCATATTTTTCTCGAGCACTACGTCTTGCTCGGCAACTTCGTCAACGACCCGGATCGCTTCGAGGTTTTCGACGCGCTGCTCCTGGACTTCGTCCGCGGATTACGTGCTTTCCGGTGACAGCGCCGAGGAGCTCACGAAAGCGCGCAAAGCCCATGAGCGCCTGCTCGAACAGGCGCGTCTGCTGCGTTCCGAACTCGCGCGCGCGGAAGAAGAGCAGGAAGAAGCGGCCGGTCGAGCAAGCGATGGAGATCATTCTTTTCCGTCTCTATTCAAGCGCAAGGCCGGTTCTGCTGCCGACGCGCAAGCCGAGCTTCAGGACCTTCGGCGGAAATGCGCGTCGCTCGAAAAAAACCTCGAAGAACTTGACCCGCAGATCGTCTCCGCCAAGCAGCGCATGGAATTTCTGGCCGACGAACTCCAGAGCCGCATCGGCGACTATCTGAACGAGCCCGCCAATGCCGTCCGGTTATTCGATCCCAGGGCCGCATCGACCGACGAAGCTTCCGGGGAGGCGGGATCTCCCGCTGAGACACGCGCGCACTTGCTTGAGGAATGGGTCCACCGTCTCGAAGAGCGCGACCTGCTGTTCCACGTTCTTGCCGGCTACGAGCTGCGCAAGATTGCCGGAGATTACTGCCCGCCGGTTCACCTGCAGCAATTGAAGAAAGCGGTTGTAAATCGCGAAGAAGCCAAGCGGGTCGACGCAGATATTGGAGAAATTCCCGGCCCGCAAAGTCTCGATGAAGAAGCTCGAAGAAGTCTTCTCGCGCGATTCGCCGCCGCACGGCCGAGGAGACGCTGGCCGTCGGGCTGCAGTTCGCCGAAGACCTGATGCGTTTGCGGCGCGACCGCCGTAACTACCAACAAGTCGCGGCGTGGATGGAGCGCATCACGCTGGTTCACTCCGAGCGCTCTCGCGAGCTTTCGCGCGCCAACAAGAGCCTCTATGAATTTCTGCACCCGGATGAGAGCCGCCCGGCCGACGATCCCGTGATCAACCACGTGGTGATCAAGGCGGACGTTCGCGGCTCGACAGGAATTACGAAGGATTTGCTCGCGCGCGGCATGAACCCAGCGTCGCATTTCAGCATGGCTCTGCACGAGCCGGTGAAGCGCATGTTGGAGCGCTATGGCGCCGCCAAGGTCTTCATCGAAGGCGACGCGATCATTTTGGCGATCTACGAGACCGAATCGACTCGCGCCACGCAACGCGCCGTGGCTCGCGCGTGCGTCCTGGCCCGCGAAATCCTGGCCGTCACAGCGGCCTACAACCTTCGCGCGAAATCTGGCAATCTGCCGCCGCTTGAGCTGGGCGTGGGCGTTGCGTTTCAGGATTCGGCGCCTTCTCTCTGGATGGATGCCGATTCCCGGATCATGATTTCGCGCGCTCTCAATCTCTCCGACCGCCTTTCCAGCTGCTCGAAGATGGCCAAGCGCTTGTTTCAGGCGAACCCATCGCCGTTCAACGTTTTCTTGCTGCAATCGCTCATGGACGATACCGTGGCGGACGAAGGCGAAGAACTGCTCGTCCGCTTCAACCTCAACGGCATCGAGTTGAACGAGGAGGGGTTTCAAAAGCTCAGCGCGGAGATTTCTCTCGCTCCCATGGGAGGAAATTTTCCGCTGCCCTGGGGCAAGGAACGCGTGCAGCTTTATTTTGGCGAGGTCCCGCTCGGCGAAACTCTCGAGCCCATTGTCGTTCGAAAGGGATTTGTCCGGCAGCTCTTGCCCGGAGGCAAAATCGGCGCGCAAGGCAATCGCGCGTACTACGAAGTCTGCACGGACGCGAAGCTGCTCGATCTCGCCCGCAAGAAATACGTCGCTACATCGCCGAAAAACTGACGCCGCATCACTGAGTCGCGCTGCACGCCTTTGACCTTGAGTTTCGCGGTTTCCAAGCCAACTCACAATTCCACTGGCACATCTTGATATAATCCCGCGGCGGTAGTCGCTCTGAATAATCGGAGGCGAAAGGGGTCCGGTGACCCTCGTGGCCTTCAAAGCCATTGATCCTGTCCTTCGCGGCCAGAATGGTGGGTTCGACTCCCACACGCTTCCGCCAACTGAATGGTTGAGGCGGTCGAATCGGCACCGAGAATCTGAGCGCGTGGCTCAAGAGGAGGCGCTACAATATGCAAAAATGGAAGGCCGGCGAACATCGTTGGCGCAGCGAAGGCAAAGGCAACGCAAGTACCTCGTAATACCGGCACCGCCCGGGTTCAAAAGGATGATGGATATCTGGCTGGCGGTCCGGAAGGGCGAGCCGCCGCGAGTGCCAAGCGTTCCGATTCTCCATCACTATACGGATGCTTTCGGAGTTCAAGGAATCATTACGTCAAACTCCCTGTGGGCTTCAGCCGCACAATTCTCCAACGACCTTTCAGAGATCAAATATTCGGCGTCCGTGGCCTCCGAGGTTGTTGACGAACTGTGGAGGTCGAAGAAGCAGTTGAGTGCTTGGGAGCGGTTTCTTGCCGAGCATGTGACACAGATATTTGATACGCCGATCCATACGTTCGGTCAGCCGTTCATAATCTCTTTCTGTGAGCAAGGTGATTTACTTAGCCAGTGGCGAGCGTATGGCCGCGAAAGTGGGTTTTCGGTGGCGTTCAAGGGTCTGTGCCGAGGCCAAGTGTGTCAGTTGCACTCTCAGCACGGATTCAGGACCGTGATGAGGAAAATCGTTTACGACCGCGCTAGGCAGCGGGCACGGCTACGGCACGTCCTCGAAAGCTTCGTCAAGGTGGTCGGTGGCTTCTCATTCAGTCCGGCCTCTGAGGAAGGGGAATCGGTGCACGCTGATTTATCCTTCATTCTGGTTTTGGAGATGACGGATTGGGCGTGCACTGTGAAGCACAATGCGTTCGCGTCGGAGCGCGAGTGGAGGATTATCACATACCCTTTGACATCGAGTTTCCTTGGGTGGGGAAGAGAGAACTATAAGGGTGTGTCGGTCCGCCCGACGCCGAGGCTGTTGCTTCCATACATGGTGCTCAAGGCGGGTCGTCGCAAACGGCTACCCGTGGTAGAGATCCGATGCGGGCCGAGCCAATTTCAGGAGCAGTCCGGCAGGGCGCTCAACATTCTCTTGCATAAGCACGGCTACCACATCCCAATCAATTTCTCTGAAGTGCCGCTGAGAGCGTGATGTCCGGGCGATCGAGTCCGACAGGCTTCCGCCGCTGGTTGAGATGGTCTTATCCTAGCTCCCGAAAGCACCCGCCGCAGCCGATGGTTTGAGCGGCAAGGGTGCGGAACTACCGAATTGGGTCTGGTCGTGGAAACTACGTCAGCGCGGATGCAGCGTGTTGCTCAGCTAGTTCGACTGCTCCGTCGCGCTTCGAACCACGGCTGCCGATAGGTTGGGGGGGGGCCGTAAATCTCGTATTGCGTGGTCAGCTAGCGAGGTATAACAACCGTTTCTGCGACAGGGTTCCCGCCATTAGAGCTTCTCGTCGTAAATTGTTGGTCGAACGTGCACGGGTCTGCCGACTTTTGAAACACAAACTGCGCTGAGGATTTCGCCGGAATGATGAATTGTTGACTACTCTGTCCATCGGCCATCATGCCGCCGTTCCTAAAATTCTCACATGGAACAGTGCCTCCACCTCCAAAAGAATAGTAGATGTATAGATTCATCCCCGAGCGGTTTACGAACGTGATTGGATGGGGTTTCGGTTCGGGGGCAGGCGCAGGTGCAGGGCGCGGAGGCAAGCTCTCGGCGCGTGAGTATGACATCTGCTGGCTCTGAGGGCTTTCCTTTCCCCACTCGGAAGTCTTCGCGTTTAATGCCGCAACCGCCTGCACAGACCATCTCCAAACGTACAATCTCCCATCGTGCGTCTTGCCGTCTGGTCCGCAAGCGCGTGCAAACGTAAGGATTGCAGGCGGAGCATGCCCCTGAATGAAGGAGGACGAGTTGCCACCACCTTCCTTTTGAGCGGCCTCCCGAGCGGCATTCAGCGGTTGTGGTTGGGTTTGGACGGGGCGTCCTGTGACCGGAGATTTGACACCGGGCAATTTAGGGTTATAAGCCACCCCGCAAGTATTCGCATCACACACTTCGGGTGAGTAGAAGTAAGTGAGAGGATTGCTTTTCTCTCCGTTCGCTGTTGGTTCGTCCCGACCGGGACAACCGCGGTTGGCTTCAGTCCAAACTCTAAGGACGTAGAATTCCGCCCCGGGTACCGCCGACCACTTAAACTCTGGATACAGGGGCGACGGCCCTTTAGGCGAAATGGGATTTGGTGTTTGCAATCCACTTTCGGCGGCAGCCAATAGACAGCACGAAGCAAAAATTAAGAACCAGAGTCGCCGGTATTTCAGCATGTCCCCACCGTCGACCACGTACCGTCCGGCTCGCAGCGTAGTAGAGAACCGTTGTCGCAAATCGTTGCACCAACTGAGTAGCTAGCACCGTTCCAATAGCAGACTACATTCTTGTGGCCCTTTTCGCTGGCTGCCACATTGATTCCCGATGTTTTCTCTTTTGGATTGACTGGTTCGACTCTCTTAGCTTTGTCTGCCATGGCAACCTACTTTCTTGTCGCGGGAGATTAGCTCAGAATCCACACATCGTCAAGTCACTTAGTGCTTATCCACGTTAATGTACACTAGTTGACGAATCACACCGATACACGCAGCGTATTCTTGAAGATTTGTACGATGACCAGCCCCACGGTTGAAGGGATCCGCAAGGCGAAGGGAAGGCTGAAGCCATAGTTGGCTCGTACTATAGCTGATGTGGGCTTGTACTATTTGTAGCGATTCGCCGGGACATGTGGGACAGAAGGCCGCTGATTCTTGGGCTTTGTGGTATCACTTCTTGATTCGACTCGCACACGCTTCCGCCACGCTTGCGCGGCGCCAGAAATTATCGGAAGATTTGTGGCGATGCCGCGCAGGAAAAAACCACGGCTGAAAGTTCCCAAAGAAGCGCGCCGCCGAGCGCGTCTGGGCATCGGATTGCCTCCTACCGAGCGGACGATCCCGAACAAGCGCGAGAAGCCGCCGAAGCACAAGAAGACGATGAGGGATTTGCTGAGCGAGGGGTGACTGGAATCCGTTGGCTCGGCTGGCCCACCGCAGTCCACAGGTTTTTCCTTGCACCTCGAAACGATTTGTGAGCTAGCCTAAGACTGTGCCGCCGCGCCTCTCGCGGAGATGAGAGGCGCGCACAGCGCGCGAGCGCGTGCCGGGCGTGAGGGGCCTCCAGATCCCCGGTGAGGGGAGCCTGGGGGATCTGTCAGGGCTCCCAGGTCGGCGCAAAAATGGGGCCGCCCAAGTCCCCGGCTAGGGGAGCTTGGGGGATTAGTCGAGCCTGGGAGAAAGGATACGTAATGAAGGACAACGCCGGACTAGCCAGCGGGCCGGTGATCAGGACGGGCGGCCATGCCGCGCGCGCCCTCGCCACAAAAGGGTGTCAACGCTTGCCAGGTGTTTTCAGCTGTAAATCATTGAAAACACGCACTCGGGGTGCGGAACAAGTGTCAAGAAATCGCCGATCCGTTCAGGATCAGCGTCCCGAGCGAGTCCGATGTGGAGGACGAGCCGAGGGATCTCTCCGTCGTGCTTCCGCGTTGTTCTACTCGACAGTGCTGCCGAGTAGCAATGGCCGTAACTTAATGAAACTAAAGGATGGAGGCGCCGGCTACTCGACAGTGAATCGGGGGGTCTCACAGAATGCCGGGCTAAAGAACCCGGCGCTACGTTTAAACCGTACGGCGCCAATCAGAAGATTGGCGCTCCCAGGCGCCGCACTAGTGGATGTTGCGCGTCTTGCGCCCGACGTAATCCATCAGCAGATACTGCCCGAGCGTGTAGGGTGTGGTGAAGTAGGCTTTCCCGCGGCACAATTCCGTGATCTTCTGTACAAAATGAACGAGGCTGTAGTCGCTCGCCAGCATGAACGTGTTGATCAAGATTCCGGCGCGCTTGCACTTCGCCACTTCCTCCATCGTCTGCGTCACGACGAGCGGATCGAGCCCAAACGCATTCTTGTAAATGCGGCCGTCATCGAGCGTCAGAGCCGAGGGTTTGCCATCCGTGATCATGATGATCTGGCGCATGTCCTTTTTCTGCCGCGCCAAAATCCGCTGCGCCATCCGCAATCCTTCGCGGGTGTTCGTGTAGTACGGCCCGACCTGCACGCGCGCGAGTTTTCCGAGTGGAATTTCCTCGGCGCTATCGTGGAACAGCACGCAGTGCAGGGAATCGCTGGGATATTGCGTGCGAATCAGATGCGACAGCGCGAGTGCAACGCGCTTCGCGGGCGTGAAGCGATCCTCGCCGTAGAGAATCATGCTGTGGCTGCAATCGAGCAGCAGTACGGTCGCGCACGAGCTTTGATACTCGCATTGGTGGACCATCAGGTCCGGGTAGTCAAGCTCGATGGGGATTCCGGCCCCGTTGCGCTGCACGGCATTGAAGAGCGTTCCGCTGATGTCCATGTTCAGCGTGTCGCCGAATTCGTACGGCTTCGAGCTGCCGCCCGACTCGACTCCCGTCGCCAAATCGCGCGTGTCGTGCCGCCCAAAGCTGCTCTTCCCGAGCGACGCCAGCAAATCCTTGAGCGTCTTAAATCCCAGGAAGTCGAGCGCCTTGTCCGTGATCTCAAATCGCGCCTCGACGTTCGGCTGATCCTTGCCGACCTGCCCGCCGGGGGTCTGCGAGGGAGGGGAAGTCACCTGCGCCGACTGTTGTTGCGTGATGTAGCCTTCCTGCTCCATGCGCTCGACGATCTGATCGATCATGTTCTGCAAATCCTGGTTCTGCGAGAGGTCGGGATTTTCGCGCAGCTTGTCCATCAGTTCAGGCGGGATCAGGTCGCCTTCCTGCAGCGCGCGCAAGATGGCTTGGCGGAGCTGCTCCATGTGCTGTTCGCGCGAGCGCTCCATGTCCATTTCGTAGATTCCGTACTGCGACTCGAAGCCGCTCTGAAGGAAAAAATCCGAGAGCTTGTTCATCAGCTCCTGGAGATCGATGTCGTCAGCCGCTCCGGGAGCGTAGCGCGAATATTTTGTATATTTCATATCGCTCGATCCGAGTGAATCAGTTGAACTGCCGCCTCGGCAGTCGGCCCGATGACTCTCTCGGGTCGCGGGGTTCCGGCGCCGTCTTTCGCGCGTCAGCAAAGTAGCCGCGCTCTTCGCTTCGATTGATGCGTTTGTGAGCCCAGAGCCCTTCGAGAATGAACTCCGCCGCGCTCGCTTGAATCGCGGCGTCGTCTTTCGAACGCACGCCCAGCGTTTCGAGATGGTCGAACAGGCCTTGAATTTTCTTGAGCTGTCCAAGCAATTCGGTGCTCGATGCGTTGGCAGGCACCTTCAGCTCTCCGCCGATCTCGAACCACTGAATTACGGGCTGAAAGTTCACGTTCGCGAAGTACTTCGTGAACGTCTTGCCGACTGCCGCGCGGATCAATTCCCGCGCGATGTTTTCAGCGCCGCGCATTTCGCCTTCGTACTCGAGCTCGAATTTTCCGGTCATCGACGGGATCGCCGCGTACACATCCGCCACGCGCGCGACCACCGCTGAATCGTGGCTCCGCACGGCGCGTTGCTCCGCGCTGCTCAGCACATTCTCGATCGTGCTGATGGGGAGCCGCTGGCTGACGCCCGAGCGTCGGTCCACGCGTTTATCCTCGCGCGCCTGGAACGCCACTTCCTCCACGATCTCACGCACGTACTCTGGCACCTCAACGCGCCGCTTGCCGTCGCGGTTCGTCCACGACTCCTGCGCCGTGATCGACATGCCTTCCGCGAGCGTTGCCGGATAGTGCGTGCGGATTTCGGAGCCGATGCGATCCTTGAGTGGCGTGATGATTTTTCCGCGGGCCGTGTAGTCCTCCGGGTTCGCCGTGAAGACCATCAAGACATCAAGCGCCATCCGCACCGGGTATCCCTTAATCTGAATGTCGCCCTCCTGCATGATGTTGAACAACCCGACCTGAATTTTCCCGGCGAGATCGGGCAGCTCGTTGATGGCGAAGATCCCCCGGTTAGCGCGAGGCAATAGGCCGTAGTGAATCGTCAGCTCGTCGGAAAGGTTCTTGCCTCCACGCGCGGCTTTGATAGGGTCAACGTCGCCGATCATGTCGGCGATGGTCACGTCCGGCGTGGCGAGCTTTTCCACGTACCGGTGATCTCTCGATAGCCACGCGATCGGCGTCGCATCGCCCTCCGCGGCGATGCGCTCGCGGCACGAGCGGCACAGCGGGCGATAGGGATTGTCGTTGATCTCGCAGCCTGCGACTACGGGGATCTGCGGGTCGAGAAACGCGACAAGTCCGCGAATGATGCGCGATTTCGCCTGCCCGCGCAGGCCGAGCAGAATGAAATGATGGCGCGAGAGCAGGGCATTGACGATCTGCGGAATCACGGTGTCGTCGTATCCGTGCACCCCGGGGAAGAGCGCTTCGCCCTTCTCCATCTTTTGCAGCAGGTTTTCGCGCAGCTCCTGCCGGATGGATCGCTGCGCCATTTTTTCTTCCGACCACGGGCTGCGCCGAAGCTCGCCCAGATTCTTCGGTTGTGGACTCATCGGGTCACCGCTTCCTTGGGAAGACGCACGGGCTGATCTCCTGCGCTCGATTCCATTATAGAGGAACGTCGCGTGCCTGCATAATTTGGATTATTAATGGCTGCTGAAGGCTGCTTTGAGAGAACCAAGCAAATATCAATTCAAAGCGTGGCCGTTGCCGCCCGCGCGCTGGCGAGTGCGCTGCCGTTCGGCGAGTTGGGGCAGGATGGCGTTCATCCAACCCAACACGACATCGCGCCGCCTGCTTTCCGACCGGATTTCGAGCAGCGCCTGCCTCTTTTCGAGCTCCATCGGCAGAAGCGCCGCCATGTGGTACGCGAGGCTCGCTGGCTCGTTCCGGGCCGCATCCAACCACGGCCGTCCGAAGAGAAGCGCATTGCACTTCTCGAATACGTCGATGAGCGCCACATCCGTATCCGGGGTTGGCGCGAACGGCTCGTCCGTCACGTATTCGACGGCCCCCTCGTAGTATTCGTTTTCATTGAGCAGCTCGATCAGCCGGAACGCAGCGCGGCCCTCCGTCGCAATATCCATTCGGCCATCCGGGTAGTCCTGAATCTTCCGAACAATCTCGGCTGTGCAGCCCATCGTCGCGAGGGCCTTGTCGCTCGCCAGAATCATCCCGAATTCAAGGTCTTCGCTGAGGCATCGCGCGATCATCACCTTGTACCGCGGCTCGAAGATGTGCAGCGGGAGATGCATGCCCGGCAGGAGAACCACATCGAGCGGGAAGAGCGGAATTCGGTTCGGTCTCAGCACGTGCCTCAGCCCCGGCAGCGAGGGGCTACCGCAAAAGCGTCAGAGCTGCCTGCATTTCGTCCCGCGCGTGTATGTCGCCTGTTCGTTGCGCGACGACGATGCCATCTGAAAGCAATTTGCGCGCCTCGTCGAGCCGCCCGAGGCGTCCAAGCAGTTGCCCGAATTGGAAGTAACCCGCGACGTACTCGGGATTGGATTCGAGGAGCTTGTGGAAGTGTCCAGTGGCGGCGGAATCGTCCCCGAGTTTCACGCACTCAAGCGCCAGCCCATAGCGCGCGAAAGCGTCAGTTGGTTTGTCTGCCACGAATTGTTCGAGCACTTCGCGGCGCGATTTCTGCGTCTGGGCCATAGGGCGTCCTCGCATTTCCTCGCATTATAGTGAGTGCCACCGCCCGCGCCAAGCTCAACGCGCGCCGTCATCGGTCGTAATGATTTTGCTAGGCCTGCTGGAGGGAATCCCGGATGGCGTCCGCCGTCTCAAATGCCCGCTCGACGCACTTCCCAATCGACGGCCCCTCGATGTAATTCCCGGCGAAATAGAGCCCTGGAGTAGCGCGCTCGCACTCGCGTATCGCGCGAACGACGTGGCCGTGCCCAAGGTTATATTGCGGCAGCGCCTTCGGATGCCTCCATACGCTCGACGCCACCGGTTGCCCCGTGATTCCGAGAATCTTCGCGTGATCCGCCTCGACAATCGCGGCGATTTCCTCTTCGGGCCGGTCGGCCATCTCGGGATCGGTCGCGCCGCCAGCAAAGCTCGTGACCGTGAACTGCCCGCTCGGAGCGCGTCCTGGGAAGAGCGACGAATTCCAGACGATGCCCAGCGTGCGATGCTTCTCGCTTCTCGGAATGAGCACTCCGAAGCCGTTCAGCGCGTCTCTGGCTTGCTGGCCATAATACCCGCTGGCGACCACGGCGACCCCTGCGTAGGCGATGCCCGAAAGCGCATGGGCAGGTGCCGCTGGAATCCCGGTCACGAGCCGCCCAGCGACGTAAGCGGGCGTGGCGATCACGACTTGGTCGGCAACGATCGTTTCCTCGCGCCCCTCCCGCGCCAGATGGATCTGGTAGCGTGCTCCCGCACCCGTCTCCGTTCGCGCCAGCGAGTCCACGTGCGCTCCCGCGCGGGCGTTTCCTCCGAGCCTCGCGGCCATCGCTTGCGTCAACGTGCTCAGTCCGCGCCGGAACGAGCATAGCGGTGGCGGCCCTTTGCTCGCGCCTTCCGCGGCTGCGCTCTTGGACGGCCGCGACTTCATCGCGCCGCGCAGCACGCTCCCGTATTCGCGCTCCCACTCTTCAAGCGACGGAAACGCCGCGCGCAAGCTCAGCTTCTCGGGATCGCCGGCATACACGCCGGATACGAAGGGCGCCACAAGGTACTCCAGAATCTCGTGTCCGAATTTCCGCCGCACGAAATCCGCAATCGACTCGTCTTCGCTCGGCGGCTTCGTCCGCCGGAAGGGCTCCGAGATGATCTTCCACTTTGTGCCCGCGCCCAGCAGGGAAGTGGTGAGGATCGCCTGCGGCGTCATCCCGATTTCCCGGAGCCGCCCGTGCCGCAGCACGTACCGCGGCAAGCGCGGATCGGCCTTGCGAAGCTCGCCTTCGATTCCGAGTTCCCGGATCAGCTCGAGTAGCGTCGGGGTGCCCAGAAAACTCTGCGGCCCGGACTCAAAAAGGAACCCATCTTTCTCGACGGTGCCGATCAACCCGCCCGCATGGTTGTCCGATTCGAGCAGCGTCACCGGCACGCCGATCTGTTGCAGCCGGACGGCGCAAGCGAGGCCCGAAATCCCCCCGCCGATTACCACGACTTGTTCGGCGCCCGTCATATTGTTGGATTCTCTAGAGAGTCTTCGAAAAGAGCGGCTTCTTATCCATGGTCTGTTCGCCGAGGCACCGGTCGAAGACCATAGCCACGTTGCGGATAAAAATGCGCCCGAGCGGTGTCACGCGAATTTCGCCTGGCTCGAGCGTCACCAGCCCGTCAGCGGCCTTCTCCGCAAGTTGCTGAATCTCGCCCGCGAAGTACTCGTCGAACGAAATCGAAAACTCCCGCTCGACCTCGCGCTTCGGAATCACCGTGTGACACAGCAGCCGCCCGATCACCGCACGCCGGATCACGTCGTCATTCGACAGGCGATAGCCGCGCATCGTCGCAAGCCCACGCTCGGCTACCGTCGTCTGATACGCTGGCACCTCGCGGCGATTCTGCGCGTACGCCTCGCCAATCGAGCTGATCGCGCTCACGCCCATGCCATAGAGGTCGGCTCCCGCCTTGGTCGTATAGCCCTGAAAATTGCGGTGCAGCGTGCGATTCTGCTGCGCCGTCGCGAGCTCGTCGCCGGGCCGCGCAAAGTGGTCCATTCCGATGTAGATGTATCCGGCTCCGAGGAATCGCCCGAGCCCCGTACGGAAGATGCGGAATTTTTCCGCGCCTTCCGGCAAATGCTTCGCAAACGCGCCCTGCTGCTTTCTGAGCCATGGTACGTGCGCATAGCTGAACATTGCGACGCGGTCGGGCGCGAGGGTCAGCACTTGGTCGATCGTGGCCTGAAAACTTTCTGCCGTCTGATACGGCAAACCGTAGATCAAGTCCACATTGAGACTTTCAAACCCTAGCTCGCGCGACGCCACGATCAGATCGCGCGTCATTTCGTACGGCTGAATCCGGTGGATCGTCGCCTGCACCTTCGGCTGAAAATCCTGGATGCCCATGCTTAGCCGGTTGAACCCTAACCGCCGAAGCGTTTCAAGATGCGCCTGGTTCGTCACGCGGGGATCGATTTCGATCCCGATTTCCGCGTCCGGCGCGAACGAAAACCTCTCTCGCGCGTAGCCGAAAAGATCTTCCATCTGTGCGGGAGAGAGGTACGTCGGCGTGCCTCCGCCCCAGTGAAATTGAATCACCGGCCGCTTCTTCGAAACCATGCCGGCCACATGGTCGATCTCGCGCTTCAGCGCGGCCAGATACGGTATCGCGACGCTCTTATCTTTCTGGATGGACACATTACAGGCGCAAAACAGGCACAGGCTTTCGCAGAAGGGAAGATGCATGTAGAGCGACACCGGCGTGCTGCGCTCGTCCGCCCGCGCGTAGTAGCTCTCTAGGTCGGCCGGTCCAAAATCATCCTTCCAAACCGGCGCGGTTGGATAGCTCGTATAGCGCGGTCCGGGCTTGTTGTACTTCTCGAGCAGCGCCTCGGAGATCGAGCCGATCTCGAGCCCGATGCTCTGTTTTGTCTTCGTTTCGCTCATTGACGTGCTGAAACCATCGCCGTTTGTCCAGCTTCGACAAACGCCCTCGCATTGTCCACGGGCGTCGTCGGCAAAATCCCGTGTCCCAGGTTCAGAATGTGCCCGACTCCGCCGGTTTTTTCGATCGCTTCGCGCACGGCGCGGCGGACCCCGTCCGCATCGCCGAGCAGCACATTTGGATCGACGTTTCCTTGCAGCGCCACCCGGCTCCCGAGCTTCTTTCGCGCCTCAGCCAGGTCTGTGTTCCAGTCCACGCTCAGCACGTCCGCTCCCGACTGCGCGAGGTTCTCGAGATGCCGTGCCGAGCCTTTTGCGAACAAAATCTTCGCCATGTCGCCTTCGCCCAGCGCCTCAAAGATCATCTGTGTCGCCGGAAGCTCGAACTCGGCGTACTCACCGGCGGTGAGCTCGCTGGCCCACGTGTCGAACAGTTGTATGGCGGCCGCGCCTGCGGCGATCTGGGATTTCAGGTACGGCGCGGTTGCCCGCGCAATCCGCTCCAGTAGTTCGCGCACCAGTTGGGGTTCCTCTCGCAGCATCTTCTTCGCGCGAGAAATGTCCCCGCGCGTCTGCCCCTCGATCATATAGCAGGCGAGAGTCCACGGCGCCGCTGCAAACCCGATCACAGGCACTTCCGGGCCCACCTCTTTGCAGATCGCCCGGATCGCGTCCCCGACAAACCGCGTCTCCCGCGAGGGATCGAAGTCGCGCAGCCGCCGCACAGCTGCCGCATCCCTCACCGGATTCGACAGCAACGGCCCGGAATCCGGCACATCCAGCGGCAGCCCCATCGCCTCGGCCACGATCAAGATATCCGAAAAGACGATGATTGCATCGACGCCCAACACGCGAAATGGCTGGATCGACACCTCCGCCGCCAGCTCAGGCGTCTTGCAGATCTCCAGAAACGAGTGATGCGCCCGCACGGCCTGATACTCCGGCAAATAGCGCCCCGCTTGCCGCATGATCCAGACCGGGACGCGCTCGGTCGGCTCGAACCTGCATGCGCGCAGGAAAAGCTCTTTCTTGTTTTCGTGGTTTCGCGGCATTTGCTCGGCGTTTCCTCAACATGATAGCAGAAGCCCGCCGCGGCCTGCACCACCGCGAGTCGCGGGGGCGGCCTGCGTCGCTGATCCCGCGGCCCCACTCCGGGTACGCTGTCTTCTTGCAAATTGGAAAGAAAGTAATACGATCTCTCGCAACAATGCAGCGCCCAGCACATCAGGAGGCGGCGTGGCCAAGAACATCGTGATTTGCTGCGACGGGACCGGAAACGAGTTCGGCGATCACAACTCGAATGTCGTAAAGCTCTACGCCACTCTGATCATCGACGGTAAGCAACAAGTCGGGTACTACCATCCGGGCGTCGGCACCATGGGAGCGCCGACGGCGCATAACAAGGTCAGCAAGGCGTGGTCGGTCGTCATGGGGCTGGCGTTCGGAGCGGGGCTGCTGGCGAATGTCGGCGACGCGTACCGCTACCTGATGAATGTCTATGAAGACGGCGACTGCGTCTTTCTCTTCGGCTTCAGCCGCGGTGCCTACACTGCGCGAGCGCTCGCAGGCGTGCTGCACATGTTCGGATTGCTGTCGCCCGGTAACGAGGGCTTGATTCCTTATGTCATTCGGCTTTTCGCGAAGAGGAGTCGCAAGGCAGCTGGAATGACGCACACGTTTGAGGTCGCATCAGAATTTAAGGAGACATTCTGCCGCCATTGTCCGCTGCACTTTGTGGGTGTGTGGGACACTGTGAGCTCCGTCGGATGGGTTTGGGATCCCGTAAAATTGCCGTACACCGCGCAGAACCCCGATATGGTCAATGGCCGCCACGCCGTTTCCATCGATGAGCGCCGCTGCTATTTCCGCAACAATTTGTGGGGTCCGGCTGGGGCGAATCAGACCATCAAGCAGGTCTGGTTCGCGGGTGTGCATTCCGATGTCGGAGGCTCGTATGCATACTCTCAGTGCGGCCTGTCCCAGATTGCTCTGGAGTGGATGCTGTGTGAAGCCCGGTCCTTCGGGCTACTGGTCGATGCGGGCAAAGCTCAGGAGGCCCTCGGCCGGATTCCGCCTCCGCCGCCAGTCGCGCCCGATCCGGCTGCCATAACGCACAACTCTCTTACATTCGCTTGGTGGCTCCTCGAATTTCTCCCTCACTCCTACTACGACTCCGTCGCGAAGAAGGCGAAGTGGCGAATTCCGCTTGGCGCCCCACGCGTGATCCCGGAAGGATCAGTGTTGCATGAAACGGTTCGCGAAAAGCTTCGCGACGACTCCACGTATAAGCCGCCCAATTTGCCTGCCCAATCGAATACGGAACCCAGAAATCCCTGCGCATTCCCGTAGCGCCGAATTCGCTACTCTGACGGTGGCGCGCCCGCACCTGGTCCGATTTGGCGCTATAATGCTCGGTTTGGGGGGGGGCTGTCGCATTTCATGCTGAATCACATGGGCTATTTGAGCCTCGCACTCTACGCGGCCAGCTTTGTCTGCTATGCGAGGATTCTGTACGCCCCGAATGTCTGGCTCGGGCGCCTCGCCACTCTGCTTTTGGCGGGCGGCATCCTATTCCAGTATTATGCGCTCCTCGAGCGTTCTCACGGGATGCACACGGTCCCGTATGACGACCTCTACGGCTCGATGTCTCTTTTCGCCTGGCTCCTTGGTGTGACCTATCTTGGCCTCGAACTGTTTCATCGGCAGCGATCGGTGGGGGCGTTCGTCACGCTGCTCTTGGTTGTCTGGATCGCCGCTCTCGGCATCCTTGCGCCGCATGAGATTCCGGCCGCACCCCCCGCGCGCGGACCGCTATTCGCTTTCCACATCACTTTGAACATATGGGCGTATGCGGCGTTTGCGCTGTCGTTCGTGTTAAGTATCGTCTATCTTGTGCAGGACCGCGTCCTGCGTTCGCACCGTCCCGGCACTGCGTTCTGGCGTTTTCCAGCGCTCGACGTGCTCGACCGGATGTCGCGCAGCAGCGTCTATGTCGGGCTCTGCGCCATCGCGGTCGGCGTCACGAGCGGGCTCGTCTGGGCACACCGGCTCACCGGCGCCTATTCCTGGAGCGATCCGAAGGTGATCGTCACGCTTGTCATCATTGCAGCTTACGTCGCGTATTTGCGGCTTTCACGCAGCGCGAGTTGGCGAGGCGCACGCGCCGCGACTCTTTGCGCCGTAAACTTCGCGATTGTGCTGTTCAGTTACACGGTTGTGAATCTCTATCTCACGAAATTCCACCGCTTCTTCTGATGGCCACAACCTCTAACTCGAAGGTTCCCCCGGCCGGCCGCGCTACCGGCGGCATCCGCGTAGCGCTCATCGGATGCAGTCATCGGACGGCTCCGGTCGAGCTTCGCGAGCGCGTCGCCTTCACGGCCGAACAGGCGCTCGACGCCGCGACGGAACTCCGCCGCAGAGGCATCCTCGAGGAAGTCGTCGTGCTCTCCACTTGCAATCGCAGCGAACTCTATGGTGTTCCCGGCGACCCAAGCTCTGCCGTCACGGAGGCGATGGAGGATTTCCTCACGTCCTATCACCGCATCTCGCGCTCGGAACTTGAGGGCCGCACCTATCGCTGGCTCGGCACCGATGCCGTTCGCCATCTCTTCCGCGTCACTTCCGGACTCGACTCGATGCTGCTCGGTGAAGCCGAAATTCTGGGCCAGGTCCGCACCGCGTATGGTCAGGCGCTCGACCACGGCGCAACCGGCCCCGTGCTGAATCGCGCCTTTCAAGGCGCGCTTGAAGTAGGGAAGCGCATCCGCTCGGAGACCGAAGTCGCCGCGCGGCCGATGTCCGTCGCGTTTGCGGGCGTGAAACTCGCCGAGCGCGTCTTCGGCAATCTAAAGGGCCATTCCGCGCTCATTGTCGGCGCGGGAACCGTCGCCGAGCAGGTCGTCGAACATCTCCGCAATCGCGGGATTGGCAATCTACGCGTAGTGAATCGCTCCCATGAACGCGCCGCCGAGCTTGCCGCGCGCATGGGCGGCGAAGCGCTCGCCTGGGAATCGCTCGAAAAAGTGCTCGGCACTCCGGACATCATCGTCACCTCTGTGGGCGCCACGGGACCGGTCCTGACACGCCCGATGCTGGAGCGCGCCCTCGCCGCGCGCGGCGGCCGCCCTGTGTTCGTCGTAGACCTTGGCGTGCCGCGCAACGTCGCTGCTGAAGCTGCCGGGCTCTACAATCTCTATCTCTACAACATCGATGATCTCGGCGAGATCGTCGAACAGAATAAGCGCGCGCGCGAGGCCGAAATCCCGCGCGCCGAAGCTATCATCTCCGAGCACGTCGCGAAATTCGAATCCTGGCGCGCCGCGCTCGAAGCTGGCTCGATCGTCGATGAACTCCGCGGACGCTTTCACAAGCACCGGGAAATCCTACTCCGCGAACGCCTTGCCGATATGAAGGACAGTTCGCCCGAAGAGCGTCAACGTCTCGCCAAGATCACCGAGGAACTGATCGACCGCGTTCTCGAGCAGCCCACCGAGCGCCTCCGCAATCCGCGCGGCATGCGCGGCCGGCTCGGAGCGGTCGACGCCCTGCGGCATCTGTTTGGTCTGGACAAGGACGCCGAAAAGGAACCCGACATCGAGGGCCGGGAGTGAAACCGCTGCGCATCGGGACGCGCGGCAGCCAGCTCGCTCTCTGGCAGGCGAACCACATCGCGGAAGTTCTCGCCAAGCTTCACGGAGTCGAAACTCAGCTCGTCCGCATCCGCACTGCGGGCGATCATCTTCAGTCCGCGCCCGTCGCGCAGATCAACGCTGCTATGAGCGCAGGTGCCGGAAACAAGGGCATCTTCATCAAGGAGCTGGAAGAGGCGCTCCTCGCTGAAACCGTCGATCTCGCGGTCCATAGCATGAAGGATGTTCCAACGGAGACGCCTCGCGGCCTGGCATTTTCCGCGATCACACGCCGCGAGGACGCTCGCGATTGCCTGATCTCGCGCACCGGCCGCACCCTGAGCAGTCTTCCCGTCGGCGCCCGCGTCGGCACGAGCAGCCTCCGCCGCCAGGCGCAAATTCGCCACCATCGCCCCGATCTTGATGTCGTCGACTTGCGCGGCAATGTCGATACGCGGTTGAAAAAACTCGACGCGGGCGATTTCGATGCAATCGTACTCGCGATGGCGGGCGTCAACCGCCTCGGCGCCGCCAACCGCGTCACGCAGGTGTTCAAATCCGACGTGATGCTTCCGGCCGTCGGCCAAGGCGCGCTCGGCATCGAAACGCGTGCGGCCGACGGCGAGACCTCGCGGCTTGTCTCTGCACTCGACGACGCGGACACCCGCGCGTGTATTACCGCGGAGCGCGCTCTCCTGCACGAGCTGCAAGGCGGCTGCCAGGTTCCCCTCGGCGCGTGGGCGCGTCTGGTCAACGGCGAGTTGCACATGGAAGCCGCAGTATTCTCATCTGACGGCAGGGAATCCATCCGCCGCGACCTGCGTGGCTCGCTGGACGATCCCTCCGGAACAGGGAATCGCTTGGGCCGAATTCTGATCGAGGCGGGCGCCGACCGAATCCTCCGCCTCGCCGGACGAACCGTTGGACAATCCTGAAAAGCCGCTGAGCCGCAAGCGCATCGTCGTCACCCGCGCTCTGGAACAATCGCACGAGCTCGTCAACGCACTCGAATCCCTCGGCGCGGAGGTTCTGCTGCTCCCGACCGTCGCATTTGCCCCTCCCGAAGACTGGCAAAAACTCGATGACCAGTTGCGTCAGCTCGATTTGTTCGACGCGATTCTTTTTCTCAGCAGGAACGCGGTGCGATATATTTGTGATCGTTGCACTCAACTCGGCTTAAAGTGTGAAATGTTACAGTCGCACAATCGTCTGATCGGCGCGGTTGGGCCCACGACGGCCGATTCGCTCTCGGCAAAAGGATTGCACGTGGATTACGTGACAAAGAGCGGGACAGGTGAGGCGCTCGCCCGCGAGCTTAGCCAACGGCTCGCAGGCAAACGCGTGCTCCTCCCTCGCAGCGACCGTGGAGACAACCGCGCGCCAGCCGCTCTGCGTGAAGCCGGAGCGAGCGTCACCGAAGTGGTCGCCTATCGCACAATCGTTCCCGATTCGCTCGATCCAGACGTGATCGCTCGCATCCGCCGCGCCGATGTGGATGCAATCCTGTTTGCGAGCCCGTCCGCGTTTCACAATCTTGCGTCGTCGATCGCCGCATCCGATCTCGCCGCGCTTTCTTCTCGCATTCAGTTCACGGCCATCGGCCCCACGACCGCTCGCGCGTTGCGTGACGCCGGTGTGCGCGTCGAAATCGAGGCCGAAGACGCCTCCGCTTCCGGCCTCGCCGACTCGCTCACGAAGTATTATCAGTGCCGCTCAGCGGCAGCGAGGCCCTCATGACGTTCCCGCTTCATCGCCCGCGCCGCCTCCGCCGCAGTGAAGCCGTGCGTGAACTCGTTCGCGAAACGCGCCTCTCGACTAGCGGCCTGATCTATCCGATGTTCGCGTGCCCCGGCAATAAAGTCCGTATCGAAGTCAGCTCCATGCCCGGCATCTACCAGCAGTCGCCCGACCAAATCGTCGAGGAGTGCCGCGAGGTCGCCGACCTCGGCATTCCCGCCGTGCTGCTCTTTGGCCTGCCCGAGCACAAGGACGAAATCGGCTCGGAAGCGTGGTCCCCGCGCGGGGCCGTGCAGCTCTCGATCGAGGCGATCCGCAAGGCCAAGCTCGATCTCCTCGTCATCACCGATGTTTGCCTGTGCGAATACACCAGCCACGGCCATTGCGGCATCGTGAAGGACGGCGAAGTGCTCAACGATCCGAGCCTCGCGCTCCTCGCGGACGCGGCGCTCTCGCATGTTCGCGCCGGAGCGGATATCGTCGCTCCCTCCGATATGATGGACGGCCGCGTCGCCGCCATCCGCGCCAAGCTTGACGACAACAAGTTCACCGACATCGCAATCCTCGCCTACGCCGCCAAGTATTGCTCCGCTTTCTACGGCCCGTTTCGCGAAGCGGCGCAATCCGCGCCCCAATTCGGCGACCGCCGCAGCTATCAGATGGATCCCGCGAACGCCCGCGAAGCTCTCCGCGAAGTCGCGCTCGATCTCGAAGAGGGCGCGGACATCATCATGGTCAAGCCCGCGCTGCCGTATCTCGACGTGATCCAGCGCGTTCGCGAGCGCTTCGACGTGCCCGTCGCCGCCTACAACGTCAGCGCCGAATACTCGATGGTCAAGGCCGCCGCGCTCAAAGGTTGGATCGACGAGCAGCGCATCGTCCTCGAGATCCTTACCGGCATCCAGCGCGCCGGCGCCTCCGTCATCCTCACCTACCACGCCAAGGACGTCGCCCGCTGGCTCAAGAAGTGCTGAATTTGAGTGTCGCGCATCTGGTTGCAACGCCCTCTCTCGTAATATGATCCCATCGTGAGCAATTCCTCCGACCTCTTTGCGCGCGCCCAGAAAATTCTTGTCGGCGGCGTGAACAGCCCTGTCCGCGCCTTCCGCGCGGTCGGAGGCACTCCGCTCATCGTCGATCGCGCCTCTGGCTCGCGCCTCTGGGACGTCGACGGCCGCGAATACATCGACTACGTTTGCTCCTGGGGCGCTCTGATTCTAGGCCACGCGCACCCCGCCGTCGTCTCGGCCATTGCCGACCAGGCCCAGCGCGGCACCAGCTACGGCATGACGTCGCCGCTCGAGATCGAACTCGGCGATCGCATCACCCACGCGATCCCCTCGATCGAGCGCATTCGTTTCGTGAGTTCCGGCACCGAGGCGACGATGTCCGCCGTTCGCGCGGCGCGCGCCTTCACCAAGCGCGACCTCATCCTCAAATTCGAGGGCGGCTACCATGGTCACGCTGATAGCTTCCTCTCTGAAGCCGGCTCCGGCCTCGCAACGCTCGGCATCTCATCCAGCCCCGGCGTTCCCGAAGCGCTCGCCCGGCTCACGCTCAACGTTCCTTACAATGACGCCAACGCCGTCGAACGCGTCTTCGCGCAGCACGCTGGCAAAATTGCCGTGATCATCGTCGAGCCTATTGCCGCCAACATGGGCGTCGTTCCGCCCGTGCCAGGGTTCCTCGAAGCCCTCCGCGCGATCAGCCAGCGCGACGGTGCGCTACTCATCTTCGACGAAGTCATCACCGGCTTTCGGATCGCCTATGGCGGCGCTCAAAGCGCCTTCGATATCCATCCGGACATCACCGTCCTCGGCAAAATCATCGGCGGAGGACTGCCGGTTGCGGCCTACGGTGGCCGCCGCGAAATAATGGATCAGATCGCCCCGCTCGGTCCGGTCTATCAGGCCGGGACGCTTTCCGGCAATCCGCTGGCGATGCGCGCGGGCATAGCGACACTGCTCCTGTTGGCCGCTCCCGCTTTTTACAAGTCGCTCCGCGAGAGAGCTCGTCGCCTCACCGAAGGCTTGCGCTCCGCGCTCCACGAGAGCGGTGTACCGGGAGAGGTGAACGCCGCCGGCTCGCTCCTAACGCTCTTCTTCTCTGGTGAGCCGGTTCGCGATTATGCCGGAGCGAAAAAGTCGAACACCGCTCGATTCGCCCGCTTCTTTACCGAAATGTTGAGCCGAGGCATTCTCCTGCCGCCGTCTCAGTTTGAGGCGCTATTCGTGTCCGCCGCCCATACTGACAACGACATCGATCGCACCCTGTCCGCCGCCCGCGACAGCCTCAAGGCGCTCTCTGCAGCAAGCTGACCCCGAGCGGAAGCGATAAGGAGCAGGGAAGCCCACGCTGGTTCACCACACATTTGCCCAGCCACCTGCCGCTGGTATTTTAGGCCCCCGGTTGCCAGGGCGAAGCCGTGGGCACTATGTGGAAAACCTCTTCCACGCAAGTAGTACTCGGTGGTCGAAATCCACCTCCAATGGGGCCTCAGGCCCCACTATGCATTGAATCTAAGCCATTTAGCTGCAATCCGGCATATGGTACTACCCTTGCTTTTCTGAGGCTCGAGCGGCACTTGAGGCTTCAGAGGAGTCTTGGGACACATGGTTCTCGCCATCGCGGCTTTATTGCTCCATTTAGCCCCTTCAATTCAGCCACTGCCGGACGTAACCGTGATCCCAGTCGCGAGTGTCGCATTGGCGGACAAATCCGCGGACAAATCGCCCGACAAGTCACTGGATCAGCCAGCGTCGCGACCGTCCGTTCCAGCTAACAGCGCGCCCGATGCCGCGTCTGCCGCCAAGCTGACCACCGCCTCACTCGAATCCTCTAGCCAGAACTCGCAATCGCTATCGACGATACGCGTCCCGGATGTCCAGCCAACAAAGTCTCCGAATCCGATCCTGGTCGAGCGGTATCCTTCCCGAAAGACCTGGCTGCTGCTTGCCATCGCCGAACACAGCGCGGCCACCTTCGACGCTTATTCCACGCGGCAAGCGGTCTCGAACGGCGCCACCGAAGCCGACCCACTTATGCGTCCGTTTGCGCACTCTCCCGGCATCTACGCCGCGATCCAGGTTGCTCCAGCGGTCCTCGATTTCACGGCCCGGCGCATGCAGCGCAGCCAGAACAACATCTTCCGCCGCACCTGGTGGCTCCCTCAGTCGGCCGGCACGGCACTGTTTCTTTTCTCAGGAGTCCACAATCTCAACGTTGCGGGACAGCACTAGCCCCGCGGCAGTCGTCCAGCCGTAATCGGATTCGTTGGTTCGATCCGAGGCATTTGTTTTCTCCCTGGCGGGAGTATTGCAACAAGACACCCGGGACTCTCCTCCCGGGTGTTTTTTTTTGAGGCGTCCTTGCCCGACGGCTCTTCCAATCCTAGCGCTAACGCGCCAGAAGTAACCGCCGGGTACAGCTCCTGAATCCGAAGACCAACGGGGACTTCTGGCTCAATGCTTCCAATATCAACGATCGTGCGCCCGAGACCTTCGGCAACATGCCGCACTCGCACTGCTGTGGACCATCGATCAGCAACACCGATCTAGCAATCGAAAAGCAAACTCCCGTCAGTGAGCGCACCTCTACGGAGTGCCGCACCGAGTTTTACAACGCATGGAATCACACCCAGATCGCAAACCCGGACGGGAATTTCAGCGACTTCACGTTCGGCGAAATTCTAAAGACGCGCGAAGATCCTCGCGTAATCCAACTCGCTCTTAAGTTGTTGTTTTAGGCGGCGTCGGCAACATCTACATCGCAGGGAACTCAGGCGAGACAGAATTGCCAGGTGCCGGGCACTACGATCGCCTGAAGGTCAAGACCAACAGCCCGGCCCATCCTCGGCCTCCCGAGACCCGATCCCAGAAGCATAAGAGGTTCGAAACCGCCCCAGATCAAGACTCACCCTCGTTTGGCGCACTCCCAGCGACTCCGATAATTTCCAACTCGAGAATCTCGACCACAGCCCACACCCAAAAACCTCAGCCTAAACCACGTGTGACCAAGGTGCCCGCGCGGCTCCATCAGGACCGCACCAAATGCGAGTACAAGAAATCACTGGCTCGAATACGCCGCCCAATCCCAAAGACTGAACTCGTAGAAAATTCTCGTTCTCGCCTTCAAACACATTGATTCTTGCTCCTTTAGCGCAGTCCGGTCGCGTCGCCGACGTCTCAAGCGCCATTAGAACATAATATTCATTAGCAGAAGCGCAGGTTGGTTTGTACGCTGCGGGATGCGGTTTGTCAAGAATTTCGTTCCGATTGGGAGAGTCTACTCACATCGTATCCCCTCTTATGAAATATAGCCGCGGCAGCCCCAGGGCCGTGGGAAGAGCCCGCTGAGGGGTTACTTCCCCGTCCTCCTCCGTCGGGAGGCGCGCGGGGACGGTCCGCGCGGGGACGCGCTTCGGCATTTCGAGCTCAGGCTAAGATGGACTGCGTTGCGGATGCGTGCGCCCTGCGTGAAGTCGTAGGGGCACAGCATGTGTGCTGTGCCCGGCGAAAATGCTTGGCTGGGCGACGCCCATCCATTTCGTAGGACCACGGCCTTCGCTTGGGCCTGGGCGGTTGGGAGCGCGGCAGTCGTCCTGCGGCACCGAAGTCCATCCGCGATCGCAGCCAAAATCCGCGCGTTGGACGCACTCGTTCCTTGCGGCTCGTCTCTTCCACAGTGCCTATTGTTCGCAAGTGGCCCGCTCACTGCCAAGGCATCTCGACGCTATCCCGCACCGCTGCCCCGTGCTTAGGGTTTTGGCTTACGTCCGATGCAGTACAACGCCTGCGAGGTTCGGAGTGGCGTCGTGTACCGGGCGATTTCCCAGTAGTGCCGTTTCCAGCGCCGCAATCGCATCGCTTTCCGTGCCCAGCAGAACTTGGCACGCTACGGCGTTCCTTTCGCGATCTGGTGTGGCGCATGCGACGGCGAGCGCGGACACCAAAACTGCCGGCAGGATGCCCTTCGGCTCCGCTCAGGACAGGCCAGCGCCACGACGGAAAGAGACGTTGTGGAGTGCGGACCGTCGCCCTAGCGTTGCCAAATTGTCAGCCGTAGCGGCGCGTCCCGACAGGATCGGGACGCAAGAGACGCGTTTGAAACCCGCCCCTACAACGATGCCTAACTCGCGGCAGGTGGTTTGCGGCTCAGAATCGCGGTGGCCTGATCGAGATAGTCCTGCGCGGTCAGCTTCCTCTTGTGGACGAGGTGGATCAGCGTCGCAATTCCCTTCTGCGCTTCGGGCTCGAGCAGATTGAACGCTTCGATGGCTGCGGCGATTTCTTGTGGAGTCATTTTCCCCAGGCTCGACTAACCGTCGACCTGGGCGGCCCCTTTCCGGCGCGGCACGATCGCTGCGCGATCTGTGCGCGCCTCGTTCTTTTGTCTAGAATCCGTAGGCGCTAGCGACGCCGAGCCGCTGCGCGAGCGCATCGAGATCTTGGTGCGACGGCTGCTCCGCCGCCACTTGCGGCATGGCCTGCTGCTGGCCGCCGAACGCCGCGAGCGCCGCGTTGACGCCGAGGATGATCGCGGTCACCCAGAGCTGAGCCTTCTTCTGCGCGTCCGAACTCAGCACGCGCAGTTGCGCCAGCTCGGCCGGGCTTGCGACGCCGGTGGCGAAGGCGTTGAAGCACGCGAGGAATGCGGACTTCTTCCCTCCCGCGGTGCCTGCGCCCGCGATGCAGGTTTGCAACTGACCGTTCAGCGTCGTGCCGAGATTCACCCACTGCTGGAGCACGGCCGCGTCCGCCGGGGAGAGCGCAGGAATTTCCGCTTTCGCAATCTGCAAAATTCCGTTGATGATGTTTTCGAAGTTTTGCGCTGTCGCGAGCGCATTGCATCCAGTTGTGCTCAGAGTTACGGCCATCAGAACCACTACCGCCAAAATGCTTCGCACTGCTTTCATTGTTTTCTCCTTTTTTATACTGACGCTACTGAATTTGACCGCCGAATCGCTCAAAGGCACACGTGTGCGCCGGAGGTAGGGAGCTTGTCTGGAAACTGGACACGCCGACCCTCAGCGGCTGAAGCCGCAGTCGACTTGCAACCGATTCGGCACGACTAAAGTCGTGCCCTGACGCAAAACTGGTGTTGGCACACGGACGCCGAAGCTTTCGGGCGTGAACTGAGGAGTATCTCGGCATCGTGCTAGGGCTGAGGGACTCCAGTGGCAGGCGGGATTTGCGCGGCGTTCCATACGGCGCGCAGGCCGCCGTCCTTGAAGAGCTGGCGCGTCGCGTCGTCGGGATTCACCGGCAGCTTTCCGGTCAGTTGAAAATGCGGATAGTCCTTGAAGGTTCTCCACTCGCTGCCGCTCACGAGGCCCAGCGACTCGCCCGCGGCGACCATCTGTTGCCACGCGGGATGATTCACGTCCCAATCGGGCTGGCCCGGGACGATGTCTTCCGGCACAAGATCGACCGCAAGCCCGAAGTTGTGCCAGGAATGGCCGCCGGGGCAGTTGGTCACGATCGCGCCGGGCGCCGTTCTTCCCTGCTGGTATAGCGCGTCCTGCTGCGCCCACGTCCTCAGCCCCTGCACCACCTGCAAATTCAGCGAGGGCGCGAGCGCGTCCAACGCGCGGATTTTGGCCGCGAGCGCGGGATGAACTTCGGCGAGGCGTGCGTTCGACGATGCGTTCAGCATCGTTTATCTCTCTTTGCCGGGGACCCGGGGGCCCTTCTAGCGCCCCGCATCCGATTGCCACGTGCCGTGGCTCTGGCTGCCCCGCGGAAAGCTCGCCATGCGGTCGAGAATGTCGTTCACGCGTTTCATCTGCTCTTTCGACTCGCGCGCCATCTCGGTGAGCGCCGTCACGTTCACGGTAAGCAGTTGGATCGCCTTGTCGCGGCCGTCCGATTCGCCCTCGTGCCTCGCGAACCTTTTGAGCAGGTCCTT
Organism: uncultured Acidobacteriota bacterium; assembly: GCA_963715685.1. Taxonomy (GTDB): domain Bacteria; phylum Acidobacteriota; class Terriglobia; order Acidiferrales; family UBA7541; genus Palsa-295. The sequence continues at coordinate 2,277,903 of OY970264.1, forward strand.
GAGCGCCTGGCGGTGCATGCCCCATCCGACCGCGAGGCCGCCGAAGCCCGACGCCATGCCGATCAGCGTTGCGAGCGTGAACGAAACGTTTGTCAAATTTGCCGGCGGATCGATCATTTAGCTGACTCCGGCGACTGATCCCCCAGGCTCGACTTACCGTCGACACTGGGGGCCCCGTTTACGCCGCCCGGTGCGGAATTTGCGCTCTCTTGCTTGACGCCGAATAGCATCGCGATCCAGCTCACTTGCGGGAACGTCGTCGCGAGCAGGCGCGGCAAATTCGTGATGGAGTGCGCCACGTTGAACGCCCAGCGGTACCACCAGGTCGACGTCGGGCCGGAGCCGTTGGGCGTCGGCATTCCGGCCGCCACCTGCACCGCGAGCCAGCACGCACCCACGATCTCGATCTCATGCTTGTGCGCAACGATCCACGCCCACATGTGCTCCTCCTGGTTTCATTCGTGCTGCACAACTGCGCGACGCTTCGCCGCGCGGCACGCGACTTCAAATGACATCGCCGAAATTGGTGAGGCTGCGCGGGGGCGCGAGTCCGAGGGCGCGCATCCATCGAGCGCGCGCCGGCGTGCGCCACCATCGCCGCAGATCGATGACGGACCACGTCAATCGGGATTCTGCCTGGGTGTTCATTGGTGTCGCGCCGTGCGCGCGGTGCAACTTCCGGTGCCGAAGTTGAAGTTTCCGGCCCGTGCGGGTAGGATTGCCGCGGAATCCGTCAGCGGCCCCTGCCCGAAAGTTCTCGATGAGGTTTGCGGAGGACTTATGCCAGCCTATAACGCCGCCGCGTTTGTCTTCGACGTATGTATCGGCATTGGCGTCGCCCTCGTTGTCTACGCGTTGCTCCGTGGCAGCTTGCGGAAACTTCTGGACCGAGTGATCGACGTGCCCGAGGGCACAAAGTTCTATCTTCGTGCGCTCGTGCTGATACTTCTCTCAGTCGCCCTGAACAAGGTGATCGTCGGCGTACACCTGAAGCCAGACGCTCATTTCATGGAATACGTGTGGGCCGTCGCTTCCGATATGTCTGGAATATTTGAGAACCTCTTCGTCGTCCTTCTCGTTTACCTGGGATTGATCACAGTGCTAGTCGTGGTGTTGAAGCCCAAGAATGCGAAATGACCAGTTTCTGATCGCGTCGTACTTTGTGACGGGCTTGCTCTGCCTGGGCCTCGCCGTGGCTGCGTACCTGTGGTTGCGCCGGCCGGTCGAGCAGATTTTCAGCGCGCTCCCGCGGCAGGACTGGGGAAACATTCTGAAAAGGGCCTTCCCTGCCAGCACAATTCTCCTGGCGCTCTCGGGACTCCTGTCCGTCAGCTATTACGGATGTCCGAAGCGCAATTACAACAACATCGTCTCCGACCACGCCTACATCATTTCCGTGAATCGGCAACAGATCGCGGCGACCTTGTCCTCGATTGTCGTTGCGGTTTTCGTTTGGGCGGTGATTGTTCTCGTAAACCTTTGGAGCATTCGTCGCGAACAGACTAAACGGGAATCCCCTGAGCGAAACTGATTCGGCGCGGTGGCCCGTAGGTGCGCGCGAAGCGTGCTGCGCTCTGCAGCAAGGTGGGTAGCGTTTGCGAGGCAGTCTACGTAGCGCCGGCATCCTGCCGGCGAATTTCTGCGGCGCTCACGGACACCCAATTCGCCGGCGGGACGGTGAGGCGACCCGCGAAGTCCGGGTGTCGCGGGCAGAAAATCAAAACCGCCGGCAGGATGCCGGCGCTACAAGAGGCGCTACGACGGAAGCCCACGTTGTGGAGGGAATGCATTTGAAACTCGCCACTACAGGCCATGCTACAACTCGCGCGGGGTTCGCGAATTCGCGGGGCGGGTGTATACTCCGCGGCGCTGAACCGCACCATCCGATTCTCAACCTACCACTCACCCATCCGGTTGAAACGACCGGACAGAACCTCCCTTGAAGGAGGGTACATGATCAAGTTTCTTTTCACCGCTTCTGCTCTCGTTCTGCTCATGCTTGCCGGCGGCGCACGCCCGCTTGCTGCGCAGGACGCATCCACGGCGCCACCCAAAGTTCTCGTGATCGATCGCGAGCTGGTAAAACCCGGCAAAGATGCCGGGCATGTGAAGAACGAAGCCGCGTTCGCGCAGGGTCTCGCGGCAAACAAGATCCCCGGAAACTACATAGCCGCCACGACGATGAGCGGCCCGAATGAAGCGTGGTTCCTCGTCGGATTTGATTCCTATGCGGACTGGGAGAAGTCAAACAAGGCGAGCGACAACCCGAAAGTGCGCGCCGCGCTCGAGCCGCTGATGGAGAAGGACGGAGACTACATCAGCGAAACCCGGCAGATCGTCGCGTCGTACAACGAAAAGTGGAGCTACCGCCCCACCGTCGATGTCGTGCACACCCATTATTTCGAAGTGGAGACGATTCGCTTGCGCGCCGGCCACGCACGGGAATTCGACGAGTTGATCGCCATGTCGAACGCCGCCATGGAGAAGATCAATCTCGATGAGCACGACATCGCGTTCGGCGCCGACTACGGCAACAACGGAAATACCATCTATATCTTCACGCCGCGAAAGTCTCTGGCGGACATCGACGCCGAGCAGGCGACGTTCCAGGCGTTTCGCGACGCGCTCGGCGAAGAGGGTCGAAAGCACCGGGCTCAGCTTGCGGAGGCCGCGATCGCGTCGGACACGAGCGACCTGATCCAGGTCAGCCCGGAAATGAGCTACCCGGCGGATTCGTGGATCAAGGGCGATCCAACGTTCTGGAAGCCGAAGGCCGCCAAGCCCGCGGCGAAGGCAGCAGCACCAGCAGCGGCGAAAAAGGCCGCTCCGCCGTCCGGGAACTAGCCGCAACGCTGACGTTTCCTAAACCTGCGTGAGGGCGTCCGCCGCGGCGGACGCCCTTACAGCTCCGCGTTTGGCACGCGACGTGTGGAGTGCGGCGGCGAGCCGCCGCTGTTTGCCGCGCGGGCTTGCCCGGGCGTGCCGCAACCGTGCGCTAAGCAAGGCCGCCGGGGCAAGCCCCGGCGAAGAGGGAGCGGGAGCTTCGCTCCCGCACTCCACACGGGCCACGGCGGACGTCTCTACCGTGCGCCATGCTGCGGATTTCATTCTTGTAGCGCCGGCATCCTGCCGGCGGTTTTGATTTTCTGTTCGCAACACTCAGGCTTCGCAGGCAGCCTCGCAGTCCTACCCGCGAATCGGGTTGCCTCCGTGCGCCGCAGAAATTCGCCGGCAGGATGCCGGCGCTACGTAAACCTCGCGCGGGCGCGGCGACTATCCGAAAAGCGAGGCGATGCTCGAGCCGATGCCGAGCATGCTGCCGAGTCCGCTGCCGGAGCTGCCCGACGCGCGCTGCCTCACGCTGAGCAACTGCGCTGGGACTCCCATCGCTTTGCCGAGCAGGTTCGTATCGATGCCGTAGGTCTGGCCGAGCGCATTGAGGCCGGCCATCTGTTCCTTCAACTGCTGATTCGTGAACGCGATCTGATTCTGCTGGGCCTGGCTGGCGTCGGTCTGCGCCTGTTCGCGGCCGAGCTGCGCGGTGAGGTCGCCGTAGCCCGCGGAGTTGTTCGTGGCGGCCATGCGATTTGCAGCGCGTTCGCGGAGCGCGTCGAACGCGGTGTTGGCCGCGCCGAGGCTCTGCTGCGTGATCGCGGACTGCTGCTGCGGCGTGTAGCCCTGGCTGTTGAGCAGGCTCGTGATCGTCGGCATCATCGCCGAACGGTCCTGCTGGCTCTGCTGGTTCGATTGCGAGATGAGCTGGTTCTGCTGCGCGAGCTGCTGGTCGGTGAGATTTCGCGTGTGCTGCGCTGCGCGGGACATGGTGTCTCCTTGGCGCGCCTTTGCCGGCGCGACGCGTGTGAGCTGATTGAAACGGTCAATGAGTGCTGAGAGTGGCTAGAGACGAGTGGCGAGAATGAGCTGGCGCGGTTCTCTGTACCAGCTATGCCATCGCTGCCGTCCTGGTGTTCGTGTAAGCACCTGATTACGACAGCTTGTCTCGCCAGCCTGGCAGACTGGCATACGATGTAGGCGGAGGGCGTCCGTTGATGCTTCGAACCGTAGTTGCCTTTGCGTTATTCCTATCGGCCTTCTGCGTTGGATACGCCCAAGACGGCCCGTGCACTGATCCTGAGGCCAAGCAAGCGCTGACCGAAGCCGATACGCTTCGTAGTTGGGATTCACTCTACAAGTCTTTCAGGCTATATCGAAATTGCGATGACGGTGCTATTGCTGAGGGCTATAGCGAGTCAGTGGCGCGCATCCTCGTTGATCACTGGGATACCCTTCCGCGGCTAGCTGAACTGGCGAAGAAGAGTGATAAGTTCTGGCATTTTGTGTTGAAACATGTCGATTCAACCGAGAATCCAGACGACCTCCAGAAAATCAAGCTAAACTCAATACGGCGGTGCCCCGGACTGCGCTTGGTGTGCGGTGACTTAGGGAGGGCCGCAGATTCTGCGATCAAGGACCTCGCACCTGAGCAGCGTGAGCCCCCGCTGGAATGAAAATGCTGCCAAGTTCCAGCCGCTAGTCTCTCGGCACTAGCCACTGATCTTGAGTCTTCTGCAATACGGCGTCCAAGCATCATCGCGGACCCAGCCGAGCGATTCGAGGCGGCGGCCGAAGCGGCGCGCGATTTGCGGCGGGAGCCAGGCGTGCGCGTCGTCGAGGCCGCGCGCGAGCAGGTCCTGTTCTCCGGCGCGATGGAGCGCGAGCAGCCATTCGTAACGCTGGCGCGCGTTCCCTACCCTGCTGTGCCTGTCCAACCTGTCATTCCGAGTCCGCCCGGGCGGACGAGGAATCTCTCTTTGCATTACCGCGTCGCCGGAACCAACATCGAAGAGGGATCCCTCGGCCGAAGACGGGCCTCCGGATGACACATTGCGGTTGAGAGCGGCGTCGGCAGGGTCGCCGCGATCGATTAGCAAATACATCTCGCACGTGAGCCGCGCGAGCGACGCCATCACCGCGCGGCCGTCGTCATCCTCGACAACGAGCTTCGAAATGAAAATCGGATCGGCAAGATCGGGAAACGCATAGTCGAATCCCTGGCTCGCGTGCATGCGGCGCAGGGCGTCAAGATCGGCGGGGGTGTATTCGCGGACGAGCATGAGGTGCGGCAGATACGAATGCAATATCGCGCGTTCGGCACCCGACATGTGGAGTGCGGCGGCTCGCCGCCGCTGTTTGCCGCCCGGGCTTGCCCGGGCGTGCTGCAACCGTGCGCCAAGCAAGGCCGCCGGGGCAAGCCCCGGCGAAGAGGGAGCGGGAGCAAGCTCCCGCACTCCACATGCGCCGAGGAGATCCCTCGGTTCCCGATGGTCGCTCAGGGTGACCATCCTGATCGGATGGTCAAAACACGCGATGGCGGAGGAGCGGGTGGATGCGGGCGAGGGCTTCGGCGGCGTCGAATGTGGTGGCGCCGGGGGCGACGCCGTGCGCTGCGAGCGCCGATTGCGCGGCGTCCGAAATCGGCTTCTGCGCGAGGGGATGGGGCAGCGCCTCGAATGCAGGCTCGTCCTCGAGCGAGAGGTGCACGCCTTCGTCGGCTTCGATCACGACGAGAATCCGCGTCGCGTCGCCGCCGGGCGAGAAAGTTTCGGTCGTAGGGGCGCAGCACGCTGCGCCCGGCGCGGATGCTTGGCAATGCTGCGACAATTCGGCGCTGGTTTCGGGGGATGATTGCTGGTGGATACGCGTTTGTACCCCGATGCCATCGCCCGTCGCGCCTTGCTCGTTGGTGCGCTCCGGCGACGCCGCACCGGGCACGGCGTGCCGTGCCCCTACGGGAAAAGCGTCTTCGGCGGCTACCGTTTTCGAATGGGCAGCATCGAGCCAAGGAATTGTGCCGGGCGCAGCGTGCTGCGCCCCTACGGGATCGTGCGCGGCGGGCGCGTCCAGCACGATGAAATGCGAATTCGCAAAGCGCGCGGCGTGGCGCTGCCAGTCGCCGAGCGTCGTCATGTAATAGCGTTTGCCGGTCATGTTTCCACAGTTGTGGGTTTACGAAATCGCTGCGCGGTACCGACATTCGAGTCGACACAGCCCCATTCCCGCGCGAGTCTATTCCTAGAGCAGACGATGCCGGGCCACGGACCACACCATTTCGAGTTTATCGGCAAGGAGCCGCTGATCTTTCGAATATTGGTAACGCTTCTTGCCGTGGTGTTTATCCTCGGCTTTGGGTTCGATCTCGGCGCGAAGTACTTCTTGCCAAGGGCTACCGGAAACTTACAGGCATGTGAAGCGCTCTCGTCTGGCGGCGTTCAGTATCATGCTCTCCCGATCATCTGTTGGTTCGCAGGCCAGTGGGTGTTGATCAATTTTGCTATTCTCGCCGCGATCGCCATAACGATGGTCGTATTTCGAAAGCGGGTTCGCTACACCTACCGCGGGCGGGGCCGTTGACAACGGAATTGCGGAATGATATTTACGCCGCAGGTTTCCCCTTCCCAGACCAGCACGGAGGCAGCCGAGATGGCAAAAATCGCAGCGTTCCTCTACGGGCTCGTCGTTTACCTCATTTTCTTTCTCACGTTCGTTTACGCGGTCGGATTTGTCGGCAACATTGTGGTTCCAAAGTCCATCGATTCCGGCGGCGGAACTTTTTCCCTGGCGGCGCTGCTGATCGACGCGCTCCTGCTGGGGCTTTTCGCCATCCAGCACAGCGTGATGGCGCGCCAGGGCTTCAAGAGTTGGTGGACGAAGCTGGTGCCTCGCCCGGTTGAGCGCAGCACGTACGTGCTGCTCGCAAGCGCGTGCCTCATCCTGCTGTACTGGCAATGGAGGCCCATGACGGGCGTCATCTGGGACGCGCAAAATCCTGCCGGGCGGTGGATCCTGCTTGCGCTCTTCTGGATTGGCTGGCTCACGGTTCTCGGCTCCACGTTTCTAGTCAGCCATACGGACCTTTTTGGGCTGCGTCAGGTCTCTCTCTACGCGCGTGGCCAGGAGCACACGCAGATCGGGTTCAAGACAGTTTCGCTCTACAAGCATGTGCGTCACCCGATTTATCTCGGCTTTCTCCTCGCCTTTTGGGCAACGCCCCGGATGACGCAGGGACACCTGCTGTTTGCTGTCGCCACAACCGCTTACATGTTGCTCGCGATTCAGTTCGAAGAGCGGGACTTGATTTCGTTCTTCGGAGACACGTACCGGGAATACAGGCGGCATACTCCGATGCTCGTGCCCTTCACCAAGAAGTAGCGGCAGGGAGCGGGCGCGCTGCTACTTGAATTGCTCGTCGATTTCGATCTGGTAGCCGGCGGCGAGGCGGTTGGTCTCGTTGGCCATGCCGACGACGGACATCAGCTCGTGGAACATCGCGTCGGACATGCCGCGCTTGCGGGCCGCGGCCGTGTGCGACGCGATGCAGTAGCCGCACTGGTTCGTCACGCTCACGGCGACGTAGATCATTTCCTTGGTCAGCGGATCGAGCGCGCCCGGCGCCATGATCTGCTTGATCGATTCCCACGTGCGCTTGAGCGCGACCGGATCCTGCGCCAGCGCTTTCCAGAAATTGTTGATCCAGTCGGTCTGGCGCGTCTTCATGATGTCGTCGAAGACGGCGCGCACCTCGGGGCTTGCGTCCGCGTATTCGATGAGGCCTGCTTTGCCGCTCATGCTTCCCTCCCCTGGCGATTCCGCCGCAAGAATCGGCAGAAGCGCCGGAGCGAGAATAGCAGAGCAAGATGCAAGCGAGCACAGCCGGCGCGGCGGACGCCGCGGTTTTCACTCTTGTAGCGCCGGCATCCTGCCGGCGAATTTCTGCGGCGCTCGCGGAAACCCAAATCACGAGCGGGACGGTGAGGCGACCCGTGAAGTCCGGGTGTCGCGGGCAGAAAATCAAAACCGCCGGCAGGATGACGGCGCTACGAAAACCTTCGGCCGGGACGATCCGCATTTGCGACTGATTGCTGCGACGTGTGGTAGTCTGTGCCGCGCGAAATTGGGAATGCCGTGAGCGGCAACCACGGGAGGCCGAAATGATCGAGCAAAATGTCGAAGTGCCGATGATTTCCGGAAAGGCGGACGCGGTGCTGTTTTACGCGGAGGACGGCAAGCGCCGCCCGGGCGTGTTCCATTTGCCGGACATCGTCGGAATTCGGAAGTCGCATCGCGACATGGCGCGGCGTCTGGCCGAGCAGGGCTACACCGTGCTGCTGCCGAATCTTTTCTATCGCACGTCGCGCTCGCCGGTGTTCGATTTTGAGCCGAACTTTCCGGACGAGCGCACGATGAAGCGCTTCGGCGAACTGGCCGGTCCGCTCACGCCGGAAGCGATTGAGCGCGACGCGGCGAGTTACATCGATTTCCTCGCGGCGCAGAAAACGGTGAGCGACGGGAAGATGGGCGCGGTCGGATACTGCTTCAGCGGCGCGGTGGCGCTGCGCATGGCGGCGGCGCGGCCGGAGCGCATCGGCGCGGTGGCGTCATTCCACGGCGGCGGACTTTTCACCGACGCGTCCACCAGCCCGCATCTCGTGCTGCCGCGGGTGAAGGCGCAGCTCTATTTCGCGCACGCGGTGAAGGATCAGTTCATGCCGCCGGAAGCGATCGACAAGCTCGACGAAGCCCTCGTTGCGTGGGGCGGGAAATTCGAGAGCGAAATGTACGACGGCGCGCTCCACAGCTGGACCGTGCCCGATAGTCCCGTCTACAACCCTCCGCAGGCCGAGCGCGCATTCCGGAAGCTCACGGCGTTTTTCGCCGCGACGCTGAAGTAGGCGCTCCCATAGCCACGATTGTCATCCCGAGCGGAGCGAGGGATCTCTCTTGGTTTAGATTCGGGCGTGGCGGCATCGAAGAGAGATTCCTCGGCCAAAACCGGGCCTCGGCATGACAGCGTTGCTGGTTCGGCACGGGGCGCCAAAGAGAGATTCCTCGGCCGAAATTCAGCCTCGGAATGACAACCTCGCTGTTGGGTGATGCGCAGCCAAGCATGTTTGCGGGGCACAGCATGCTGTGCCCCTACAAAGCAATTCACCGGTAACGGCTCACCAGCCACTGCTCTCCATTCACCACTTGCGCGTGTCGTCCTTCGTGCGGATCGTCGACATTCGAGCGGTGAGAGCGCGGAGCATCCACGGCGCGAATCGTTCGATGGCGACGAGCACTTTGCCGTGACCGGTGACGATCCGCTCGCGCTTGCCGCGCGCGACGGCGTGCAAAATCTCGCGCACCGCTGTCGGCGTGCTCACGATCAGCCGCGGAGGAATCGGGTCCTTCGAGCCTGCGTGCAACCTCCCCTGATTGTCCGTGACGCGGATTTCGCTCGCGACAAATCCCGGACTGATGAGCGTCACCTTGATTCCGGAGGCGCGAAGTTCGGGCGTGATCGCGTTGGCGAGCGCGCGCAACGCGAATTTGCTCATCGAATATGGTGACGCGCCGGGAGTGGCGATCCATCCCGCCACGCTCCCGATGATGGCGAGATTTCCCTTGCTCTTTTCGAGCGCGGGCAGCGCGGCGTAAATCGTGCGAAGGACGCCGAACACGTTGGTTTCGAATTGGCGGCGGTAGTCCTCGAGCGCGAGTTTCTTCAGCGGCGCGACCACGCCGAATCCCGCATTGGCAAAGACCACGTCGAGTTTGCCGAAAGCGCGGGCGGCGTCTGCCACGGCGCGTTCGAGGTCGCCATCGCGCGTGACGTCGCATTCGGCGACGACCGGGCGCGGTTTCCCGGCGTCCACGATTCTTTGCGCGAGGGTTTCGAGGCGATTCGTGCGGCGCGCCGCGAGCGTCAGGCGCGCGCCGGCCTGCGCCAGTTGCCAGGCGAGTTCCGCACCGATGCCGGAGGATGCGCCGGTGATGAGTACGGATTTGTCGCGGAAGAAAGAATGCGCGCCGCCCATACGGACATCTTATAGCACGCGGGAATACGTCTTGCCGGTTTAAGCTGGAGCTGGAGTTGCGTCGGCTTGACGAGCGAGTCGGCGACCTATGCGCCACTGTGCGATTCGGGCTGCGATCGTCGCGGCTCCAAGCAGGAACCACATCGCCCCTGCCGAGCTGAAAAGAACCCACGGCACTTCGTCGCCGAGGGAACTCGGATCCAGGAGCGGGCCCACGAAGAGCACGATCCCCAACAACGCGAATGGCACGGCGACCGCCACCTCGACATAAGTGAGCGCAGGACGCACGATACCTCGAAACGCACCGATCAGCGCCTCGACGCCGCGTCCCGCGAACCACCACAGAACGATTCCGACGAGAGGCCAAGCCAAGGCGCGCCAATACTGGAACGACATTCCCGCAGGAACCCATTCGTCCTTGTCGCCAGTCACGATTGCATAAGGCAGGTCCAACCACATCGCCGGCAGATTCAGCAGGGCGGGTGCCCACAGCCGGAGTCTAAGGAATCTGTCTCTGTACTCTCTTTCCTCCGTCACTGCGTGAAGATTCGAGAAGTCCGGCGACAAGTCCGGGTATAGCACGCGAATGTTGACCTTGGGAGCCTGCGCTGGCTGATCATGTATGAGATACGCGTGCGTCGATGAGCGGACGGACGCAACGAGTTCGCCGCGGAGCGGCCACAGGATCGCGACGCACAACAGCAACTGCGCGACGGGCAGAATCCAGCGGAACGGTATCGGGCGATGTGCGCCACTCATGGACGTGCAGCGAGTCTAACTCTGAACGTTACGGACAACAATCGACTGAGCTACGAGCTGAACGTGTAGTTGTGCGTGAGGATGGAGGCGGCGTGGCGGCCGGCGAAGAATTCGTGCGTCGGCGCGCAACTCACTGTCACTTTTTGCGCGAGATTGTCACCGGGCGCAGCATGCTGCGCCCCTACGGTTTCGCCTCGCGCGGACGCGCAGATGACTTCGATTTTGGTGAGCGTGAGGCGTCCAAAGCGGCCGACGAGAATGTCGCTTAAGCAGAGGCGCTCGGCGCGCATCGGCGAGCCGTCGGCGAGTGTGAAGATGTGGTGCGGCGTGACGTCGAGCGATTCGGCGTTGGAAAAGTGCAGGCGGATGAACGTGTCCGCGTCGCGGACTTCGATGCGCACGATGCGCGTCCATCCCTCGCCGCCGGGCAGCGCAGATGTTCGCCGACCTGACAGGTTTCGATTTCGACGGTGCCGCGCTCCTTGGTGAGGACAACGCTGCCCGCGCGCAGACAGCTTCCGCTGCCGCCGCCCGAGCCGCCTCCCGTGCCGCTGCTGGTGGTCGCGGCAACGATGGCGCCCTGCGAGAGCGGGACGCGTCCCTGAAGCCCCTGCTGCTGCGCGGCGAGATTCGTTTTCGCGGATTGCGCGTTTGCGGGAGTGCCTGTGCCGCCGGCGACCCACGCGAGCGTGGACGCGGTGTCATCCCAGTACGGATAAAAATAGTAGGTTGTGGCGGCGGCGAGGCCCAAGATGGTGGCGGAGCCGTTTGGGATCGCGGTGGCGGTGCCGTCGGCGCGATAGATCGTAAGCCCCGACCACGACCACGTGAGGCTCGACGTGGTCGAAACGTAGGTGAACGCGCCGGACCACGTCGGCGGCACCGAGCCTTTCATCAGCACGCCGGATTTCGTGGGATCGATTTGGCCGGCCGTGAGCGCGCCGGAAACGACGCGCGCGTAGTTCGTGCCGTCGGTGATCTGGTCGTCGAGGCTCCAGCCCTGATTCGGGCCAAGCGACGCGCCTGCGAGGCGCTTTAGCGCTTCGTAGAGCTGCGGGTTCGTTTTGCGCAGCGCTTCGATTTGAGGAACGGTGAGCATGGGGATTTGGCCACGGAGACATGGAGGCACAGAGAACGACTTGGGGAAGTTATAGCGCCGGCATCCTGCCGGCGATTTTCGTTCCCATCACCGCCGACCACAAGCGCCGGCAGGATGCCGGCGCTACGTGACTCGGCGGGCGCGTGTGCCGAATAGGCAGCATCACGCCAAGCATTTGCGCCGGGCGCAGCGTGCTGCGCCCCTACGAGAATTCGAATCGCGTCGCGCTTCGATTTGGGGAACGGTAAGCACTTCAATATGTATCGTCTCGGCTATGATTTTCGCTGGACTGCGCGGACGATTTGGGCTTTAATCCCGGCCATGCAGACGCTTGGGATTTCGGATTCGACTCCCCGGTCGGACAGTCGCCTGAAGAATCTTTTTTGGCCTACCATCCGAACCGCCAGCGACGTCGACACTCTGGGCTCGCAGGGCTACTGGATTTGTGCGGCCGTGTCCGTCTTTGCCTGGCTGAGCTCCGCCGCGACCGGGCATCCGATCGCCGGCTTTTTTCTCCTGCTGTACTTCTACCTGGGCGGAGTCGGCGTCAGGCAGCACAGTCTTTACGCCGCCGCGGCGGTGTTTGTGATGTTCATCGCGAACACCGTGATTTCGCCGGGCATCTTGAGCTTCTTCGGCTGCGTTCTGCTGCTTTCGGTTTTGCGAGCGACGTTTATCGCGTCGTTTTGGGAGGCGAAGGAAACCGAAGCCGAAATGCCGATCCGCTTGAGCGAGACGTGGGGCGATAAGTTCGTGGACAAGCTGCCCGTTTGGCTCTGGCCCAAGGTGCGGATCGCCTACTACATCTTCTCAGTTGGTTTCCTCGCTCTAACGACCGTCGGGCTGGCCATGATCGTTCTGCGTCGCCACGTCTGAGTCGCCCAGAACTTCCCTTTCTTACAGGTGCTTAGCCACAGAGATACGGGGGGCACAGAGAGCGACTTAGAGACGAGCATCGAGCCGGGCGACGCTTATTTGGGCGTGATAGGGGGAGTGTGAATCACCACCGGATGAAGACCCACGAGCACGGCGATGGCGCCAAAGATGAGAGGCAGGAGAATTTCCGCCCACTTTCGAAGTGCCAGGTACCTTACCGAACGGTCTGCGAGTTTGAGCACTGCATCTGGTATCTCGCCTTTATAATCGCCGGTGACTGTGGTTCCGAGTGCGGCTATTTCTTGGCTGAGGTCGCTCGCGCCGTAGCCTTGCGCGATGATGCCAGGGCGATGAAGATACTCGGACCTGTCCTCGTCGCGTTCAACCTCGGCATCTTCTTTCCGCTCCTCGATTTTTTCGATCCGCTGATTCACCTTCTCAAGCTCGACAGTGCGAGCTTCTCGTTCTTCCGGCCGGGATTCCTTCGTCTGCGATATTTCAGCGTGGCGATTTCTTAGGCGAGTCAGTTCTTCATCAAGCCGTCGAATTCTTTCCGCATGGGCGTCATCCTTTCTTCTGTACTCCAGTTCGGCGGCTCTCACCGCGTCCCAGTAGGGCGCCGCGTGCGTTGCAAGCGTGTCGAGCGCCAGCACCTGCCGCGCTGATGCAATCACGGTGTCCGTAAGCAACTTCATCGGATACACCAGGGCGGCTTTCACGGCATAATTCGCGGCCGTCAACTCCTGCCAGGCACCGATTCCGAACAGAATCATGAGATACGCGGTCGCGAATGCAAATACGTGGGTGATTTCCGCGGCCACGCGGACCCGAAGGAACTCCAACTCGACGCTCTCGATCGACGCGATGCCTCTGGCGAGGCACATCGTCAGGACGGCGCTGATCAGTAGGTACTTTTGCCTCTCGCGAGTCGCGTCACTGAAAGGCTCGCGCAGTAGCTCGGCGCCCGCAGTCAGGATTTTCTTCCGGCGCGCGGCACGCGGGTCGAGGCCTTCTGTGCCGGCGGCATCGCCGACAGGAGCGCCCGCCTTCTTTTCCTCTTCCGCCATACGCGCCTCTCACCGACCCAGTCACAGCAGTCTATTGGAATGGCAACGTACCATCGGCGTTAATGGGTGTCAATTTCGGCGGGACAGGGTGCGGTGGCATCCGCTTTTGCTGCAAGAGGGATCCCTCAGTCGCGTTGCTCCTTCGGGATGACAATGGTTCGGCGCGGCTCACCACAAGTTCCTCGTCGGATTGTCAGTTCGGCTTTGATTGCGAGTGCGCCACGCGGTCGAGGGCGGCGCGGAAGAGCGCGATGTGCGTGGCTGTGCTGCCGCAGCACGCGCCGACGATTCTGGCGCCTGCGTCGAGCACGCCTTTCACTCCGGCCGCCATTTCTTCGGGCAGTTGCTTGTAAACCCAGCGGCCGTCTTCGAGGACGGGCTTGCCCGCGTTCGGCATGGCCATGAGCGGCAAATCGCACGCCGTCCGGTAGCGGGTGAGGATGCGCGCCATCCATTCGATATCGACGCCCGCGCCGCAGTTCGTGGCGGCAACGTGCGCGCCCGATTTCTGCATGAACTCCGCCGCTTTTTCCGGGTTGACGCCCATCATCGTGCGGGCGTCGCGGCCGTTGCGCGTGATGTCAAACGCGACCGAGGCGATGACGCACGGCGCGCCCGCCTCGCGCGCCGCTTCGATCGCCAGGCCAAGCTCGTCGAGCGACGTCTGCGTTTCGATGATGATGCCGTCCACGCCCGCGCCCACCAGGGCCGCCGCCTGCTGCCGGAAAGCGGCGCGCGCATCTTCGGCTGTGACTGTGCCGTAGGGCTTCAGCAGTCCGCCGAACGGGCCGATGTCTCCCAGGACGTAACCGGGACGCTCGCCCCACGCGCGGCGCGCGATTTCGACGCCGGCGCGGTTGATCGCTTCAGCGCTGTCAGCCAGGCCGTGGCGCGCCAGATTGATCGCCGAGGCGCCGAAAGTCTGCGTGATCAGGCAGTCGGAGCCTGCCTCGACGTAGCTTTTGTGGATGGCGAGGACGCGGTCCGGGTGAGTGAGATTCCATTGCTCGCCGCACGCGCCCATCTCCAGGCCCGCGGCTTGCAACTGCGTTCCCATGGCGCCATCGGAGAGCAAGGGGCGTTCCGCGATCGCTTCGAGCAAAGGTTTCATTTCGTTTCCATGAATCATTCTATCCTACGAATCATGCAAACCAGTTGAAGTCGCCGCTGTCTTCGCGGAGGGTGTGGAACAAGGCCGGCAAGTCTGGTCGGTTCAATGCCGTGCAGGCCAATCGGGCTGTGTCAGAGTCAACCTTGACATGTAATGCGACGCATTATATCCTTCTCTTGTGATTAAGTCCTTCAAGACGGAGGATACCGAGCGGCTGTTCAATAATGAGAGAGTCAAACAGTGGCAATCGATAGAAACCGTAGCACGGCGTAAGCTCAACATGGTACACGCAGCCACAAAACTAGATGACTTGAAAGTGCCCCCTGGCAACAAGCTTCACAAACTGAAGGCGGACCGCGGAGGTCAGTACGCTATATCGATCAACGATCAGTATCGCGTGTGTTTTAAGTGGCGAGAAGGCAATGCATACGATGTGGAGATTACGGATTATCACTAGGGGAAATTCATGACTAAGCTAAAGCCAATTCATCCGGGGGAGATTCTTCGCGAAGAGTTTATGATCCCATTTGGTCTAAATCCTAACAAGCTCGCTATCGCTCTGCGAGTGGCTCCGCCTAATGTGTATGAGATCGTTAACGAGGAGCGTGGCATCTCCTCTGAGATGGCCCTTAGGCTGGGGCGATTCTTCAGCACTACGCCCGAGTTCTGGATTAATCTTCAGGCGCACTATGATCTTTCTGTTTCGAGGCAGGCAGTGGAGAAAAAGATCAACCGTGACGTTCACCCCATGACGGAAATGATCGCGTAGCGTTGTCAGGGTTGATTATTTCCGTCGCTGTCTGCAGTTCCATGTCGCCAACCACAAGATTTCCGCAGGCCTTGCGCCAGGAGTCATGGCGGTAAATTAGGCCATCCATTCTTGGCGGTGATTTGCGTCGAATCGTCAATTCCCTCCCCTGACGATGGCGAACGGATCGGGCTTGGCCCAGGGGACGAGCTTGGTGAGCGAGAACCAGGAGCCGGCGGCGCTGGTGCCGAACTGATACGAGACGCGCTCGGCGAGCACATTCGTGAACTGCTCCATGTCGCGCGAGGCGGGCGAAGCGAGCGTCCACGCGCCGAGCGACACCGACGACGTGCTGCCGGGCGTGACCGCCGAGAGCGCGAGCGAGCCTGCGCCCTGCACGTAGCCGGTGAGATAGCCGAAGAGATTCCTCCCGCTCAGGCCCGTCGCGGCCAAGAACGCAGTCGAGTAGAACGAATTAATCGCGGCGCCGTCGTCGGAATACGCGCCGGGCGTGAGCGCGTAAATCTTCGCGCTGGAATTATTCGAGCCGAGGAAAATCTGCGCGACGCCGGTGGACCGCTCGATCAGGCCGCACGAATTCGCGGAGATCATCCACGGCCCCCATTTGCGCGAACGCTCCGGCGCGGTGAGCATGGCGACGAGCGGATCGCCGAAGCCTTCGGTGTAGTCGAGCATGAGGATCTGGTTCGGCTGCGTGGCGCTGCCCATCGGCACGCCGACGAGGATGCGCTTGCGCTGCACATCGACCTGCACCCAGAGGCTCTGGCCGTACTGCCAGTTGATCGCGTCCCAGGTGGGCTGAATTTCCTGCGAGATTTTGATCGGCTCGCTGCCGTCGAATAGATACAGCCCGCTGCGCCCGGCGATCACGACCCATTCCTCGCCGATGCCAACGCCGTGCGCGGACGGCGTGCCGACCTTGTTCGACACTTCCTCGACCTGCCAGAGCGCAGGCTCGTTGACGCCGTCGGTGGCGGTGACGTACATGCTGCGCTCTTTGACGAAGTAGAGATTGTTGCGCAGCGTGAACGCGGCGCGAATTCCCTGCCCGTTGTTTTCCGCGATGCTCATGATGCCGGTGACGCCGTCGTAGCCCTCGGGCGTTTCGGTGCCGGAGGCGCGGACGAGCGAGGGATTCTGCGCGGCGGCCGTGGGAAAAACTTCGATGTTGTCCACGACGAACGACTCGCCCGCGGGCCCCGGCGTGCCATCGGAATACACGCGCAGGACGAGATCGGATGGCAGAGAGGACTGCGGAGGAAAAAGGTCGGCGATGAATTCCTGATAGCTCGTGGTCGCCTGCGCGGCGGTGACGGCCAGGCCCACGCCGAGCGCGCCCATCGTGGGGCTGAACGCATTGATGCGCAGCGTGCCGGCGGTGAGGCCCGAACTGCGCTGCACGCGCGCGCGGACCGAGTAGTCCGTGTTGGCGACGAAGAGCGGATTGCCGGACGCGTCCGTGATGCCGTCCTGCGAAATCAGCCCGCGCACAACGGTGACGGCGTCCGCGGTGATGCGATACGCTTCGCCCCACACGGCGTCGGACGGTTCGCGCGTGGCGCCCGCGCCGAGCGTCGGATCGAGCAGCCAGCCGAGCGGGCGGCCGTTGCCGGAGGCGTCCCATCCGCCATCGAAGCTGAGGTTGCGCCAATTGTCCATGTTGGCGCGCTCTCCCCACCAGAAAAGCCGTTCGGCGTACGAGACCACGCCGAGCTGTTCGGGCAGCTCGATCTGGCTGAACAGGTAATCCATGCTCACGCCGGAGAGCAGGATCGTGTCAGTGAAATCGACGGTGGCCGAGGTGGTCGTGTTGTCGTTGATGACCATCGTGGCGGGGACGTGATAGAAGCTCGCGCCGCCCGAAGCGGTGAACGCGAGAAGTCGCTGCACGACGTTCGACGGGCCGACGGGAATGTTCGTCACCTGCGCGGCGTGCAGGCCTGCGGCGGTCCACGAAACGGGAGGCGAAGGCTCGGTCCAGAATCCCTGGCGCGTGACAAACACGACCACGCACTGGTGCACGCCTGGCGAAACGCTGCCGCTGCTGGTTGCGTCGGCGAGGGCCGGACCTTCGGCGGGGCCGATCTGGCTGACGCGATCGTAGTGCGAGCCGTCGTACTGCCGCGGCAGATCCTGGCCGATCGAGCCGTCTCCGAGCGCCATGTACTCGCGGCCGAAAAGCGTGGTGGCGGCGAGAAAAAGGCTTGGCTTCGCGCCGCCCGCGGCGAGGATCGAGAGCGTGCCGGGCGAGGTTTCCTTGTAGAGATTGCCGAGCGAATCGAGCACCACGAGCTGCTGCGCGAGATTCGTCGAGATGTAGGTCTTCAGGCCGTTGATCTGCGGCGCGCCCGCGAGCGGCGAATATTGTGAGACGAGGCCCGGGCGCGTGCGGACTCCGCCGGGGAAGAAATCGACGTCGCCGAGACTGGGCGACATTCCGGGCGGCACGTCGGAGGGGTCGAGCAGCGTGACCCAGGTGCCGAAGACGTTCAGCGGGAGAGGCGAGAAACTTTCGATCGACATGATTGACTCGGTTGGGAGAATGAAGTCCCGCGGCTCGTCTGCCGGGACCGAATGAAGGGCGGCGATTCTGTGGAGTGCGAGCGAATAAAGAGCTGTTTATGGAGTGCGGCGGCGCGCCGCCGCTGTTTGCCGCACGGGCTTGCCCGGGCGTGCTGCAACCGCGAGCCGGGAGCAAGACCCGCCGGGGCAAGCCCCGGCGAAGAGGAGCGGGAGCAAGCTCCCGCACTCCACATGGCGCAGGTTCGTTCGGATGACGTTGTGGAGTGCGAGCGAACAAAGAGCTGTTTGTGGAGTGCGGCGGCGCGCCGCCGCTGTTTGCCGCACGGGCTTGCCCGGGCGTGCTGCAACCGCGAGCCAGGAGCAAGGCCGCCGGGGCAAGCCCCGGCGAAGAGGGAGCGGGAGCAAGCTCCCGCACTCCACATCAGGCTTGCCGGCGCGGGAGCCGATGCTGAATGAGCACAGCCGACCTACAAATTGAGGGTGACGTCAAACTCAGGCACGGAAACTCGATCGCACGGAAAGCGGAGAACCGTTTTGCGGAAAGCTGGATTGGCCTTGCGCTCGAACCATGCAGCCGAGCACCAGGGATAGTTCGCGGCGCGGCGCACCAAGCCGTGGCGCACGGCATTTTCGTGTACGTAGCGGAGACGGGCGAAATAGGAGCGCTGATTCGTCACCAGCGTATCCCAATACTGGAACCAGATCCGGCGTCCGGGTTGCCGGTCGAGTTCGTTTACCGCGCGGGCCGTGCGCGAATGCAAACGTCGGATCATGCTCGGCAGGGATTCGGGAGCGGTGGACCCGGCCACGAAGTGGTAGTGGTTGGGAAACGCCGCCCAAGCCTGAAGATTCCAGGCATGTTCTAAGCACAGTGTCAGGAGCGCGTCACAGAGCAGGTCCAAATGAGGTCTCGAGCGAAAAAACGGCTCCTTGCCGCAGGTCGCCGCCGTCACGATATAGGTTCCTCGCTCCGTTACGCAGTGGGCCGGACCGTGGGGCCAGTCGGGCATGATTTTGGCGGAGTGTACCCTCGGTGCGCAGGCGGGAGCAAGCACTGGCTGGGAAATTCCGACAAACCGCACCTCTCGTGCGAATGGAGAGCTGTTTGTGGAGTGCGGCGGCTTGCCGCCGCTGTTTGCCGCACGGGCTTGCCCGGGCGTGCTGCAACCTCGAGCCAGGAGCAAGGCCGCCGGGGCAAGCCCCGGCGAAGAGAAGCGGGAGCAAGCTCCCGCACTCCACATGTGACGGCGGCGTGGATCACCAGTCACCAATCACGAATCACAGCATTTTCTTGAAGATTCCGTAGAACGTGATGGTGTCGGCGGTGATGGCGGAGGGGTACGCGCCCGCGGCGAGTTCGGGGAACGCGCCGGCGCTCGATCCCTGCTGGAAGATTTTCACCTTGCCGTTGTTCATCGCGGAGCCGGGATAGAAGACGTAATCGTAGCCCGAGAGGCCGTCCATCCAGGCGGTGCCCTGGATCGGAGCTTGCGTCGCGGCGATGATGGGAAACTGCGAGAGGTCGAGCGTGTCCCCGCTCGTTGAGTAGTTGCCGGACGCGGCCGCGGTGCCGGTGACGTGAATGCGCTGGCCGTCGTCCCATGTGTCGATCAGTGTGAATGTGAGTGCCATGGTTCCTCCGAGGGGCTCTTGATATCTGATACGGGGTGGTTGCTGGAGAGAAAAAGGAGTAGGATGCCGCGCAGTCCTGGCATGGGGGCAGACATGCCGATCATTTCCAAGGTCGATCACGAGAGCAAAGAAATCCACGCTGTAGCCGTTGGGCCCGTCACATTCGCCGACGTGGAAGCTCACCTCCTGCAAGAGAAAAATTGGGGCGCGCTTTCCTATCGCGAGTTCATCGACGGCCGGGGCGCGGGGCCGATATTCACGCCCGCCGAAGTCCGGCAGATCGTGGAATTGCTCCGAAAGATGAGCGAGGGGTCGCCGCTCGGCCGCACGGCCGTGCTGGTCTCCTCGGATTACGCTTTCGGCGTGATGCGGATGCTGGAGATGCTTATCGACGACGTCTGCCAGCTAAAGCCCTTCCGGGACGAGCAGGAAGCGCGCGAGTGGCTGGCTGAGAAAAGCGCCGGCACTTCTCCTAAGTAACGCACTATCCGGCCGCGGAATTCATAGATTGTTCGTAGTTATCCGAATCGAGAGGGTCCCCTTAGAGGAATAAACGCATCACCGGGCCAAGGTTGGGCGTGGAGTCACATATGCCGATCATTTCCACGGTCGATCATGAGCGCAGGATGGTCGAGTCTCTCGCCGTCGGGCCGGTCACTTATGCCCATATCGAATCCCACCTGATGCGCCTGAAGGGCTGGAACGCCCTTGCGTACGACGAATTCATGGATGTCCGGGGCAGCGGCGCGCTGTTCATGCCCGGTGAGGTCGAGCAGATTGCCGGGTTGTTTCGGAAGTTGAGCGAGGGATCGCGGCGTGGCCGCAACGCCGTCCTGGGTTCCTCGGATTTCGCCGAGAGCGTGGTGCGCCAGTTCGCACTGCTGATCGAAGACGTTTGCGAGATGAAGTTCTTCCTGGACGAGCGGAAAGCCCGCGAGTGGCTGACCGCAAAAGGCGCCGGCGGGTCTTCCACGTAAACAATCAGCAGGGCCACCAATCGCTAGGCGCGGCTCGCCGGTCGCTGGTATGATGGGCGACTTGGGACGCAACCCGAACGCCTGCATGTGAATCCAAAGCGTCGATACATTCCACAAAGGGAGAGCTTGGTGCGGCGACTGCTGGCTGTTTGTGTGGTGGGAGTGGCGGTGTTCGCGGCGTTTGCGGTAGCGCAGAATGGTCCGGCGCCGGCTACGGTTGTCGTGGATGCTCGGAGTTATCCTTCGTGGAGTAGTTTCGTTAACGACCCTGCCCTGCCCACTGGGCCGTTGACAGTCTCCGTACTTGCGTTACCGCGCGCGATCGCTGTGGGAACTCCGAGATCCCTCACATTCTTTTCCCAGGCGGAGTTACCGAACCGAGTAGTTCAACAAGAAGGCGGCGAGACTACGACCGGCGAGACGAAGAATTCGCTGACTTTTTGGAAGAGTGCTGCGGGAACAGGCGCGGTAGGCTTCTCCGGTGACGGGGGTGAGGCTGCGCTGGCAGAGCTGAATCTGAGCCAGGGCTCACTGGTAAAGCGGAGCGGAATCGCCGTCGCGTCCGACGGCACGATTTACGTCGCCGATACGAACAACAGCACGATTCGCAGCGTCGCGGGACCGTCCAGCAGCGAGCCGGGGATTATCCGCAGCGTCGCGGGAAAATGGGCGCCGCGGCAGAACGTCACGCTGACCGAGCCGATGGGGATTGCGGTCGATCGAGCGGGGAATCTTTACATTGCGGACCACGGCGCGGGCGCGGTGGATGTGCTGGTGGCGGCGACGGGCCAGCTCGAGACGCTTGCGCACGTGATTTCGCCCGCGAGCATCGCGGTGACGCAGGACGGCACGAAAGTTTTTGTGGCGTCGCCGGAAACCGGCGGCGTGTTTGCGATTACGACGGGCACGCGCGCGATCGAGGCCGTATCCGGTTTTGCGCCGACGGCGGCAACGAGCACGAACGACAATTCCTCGGCGACGGGGCCGTGCGCCGCTGTGGGGTCCTCGCCGGCATCGACAGCGTCATCTACATCAGCGGGCGCGCAAGTTTGTCCTGCGGGCCTCGCGGTGGACGGCCGCGGGAATCTGTTCATCGCGGACGCGAACGCGGGCAAGATTCTGCGCATCGACGCGGCCACGAACAAGACAACGGTTGCGGTGAGCGGCATGATCACGCCGGGCGACATCGCGCTCGACCCTAAGGGCGACCTGTTCGTCTCCGAGCAGGGCCGCAGCCGGATCATCGCGATGGGGCAATTGGCCGCGACGTCCGGCATGCTCACGCTGACCGCGCCGGCGCCGCCGAACTGCACGCAGGGCGTTTCGTTTACTTACTGCAACGAGCCGTCGGGCGGGGTTTCCGCGGCGTTCACATTTACGCTGGCGAACACGTCCGCGACCGCCGCTGCGACGGCCGTGACCATCACGCCACCGATGAATCCCGCGACGCCCGGAAATTTTACGGTTTCGAGCACGGGCTGCACGGCGACGCTCGCGGCGAATTCGAGCTGCCTGATCAGCGTCGAGTTCACGCCGCAGACCACCGGCGCAATCACCGGGTCGCTCAACGTGACGGACAGCCAGGGCGATTCGGTTACGCTGAATCTCGCCGGAACGGGCGACACGTACAGCTTGCAGCTCGCGAGCGGGCAGACGAATCTGGTGAACGTGGTGCAGGGCGGCACGGCGACGTACATGGCGCAGGTGCTGGCCGACAGCACCTTCGGCGCGAATGGCGAAAAAGTGCTGTTCGTGTGCCCGACGAATTTGCCGCAATTTTCGACGTGCGCGTTCAGCCCGTGTCCGCTGTCGGTGACGACTGGCACGACGACGAATTTCACCATAGCGATCGCGACGTCGTCCAATACGGCGTCGGCGCCGCCGGTGACTTCATGCGGAGCCGCAGCGGGTGTGGGGCCGGGCCCCGATGGACCGGAAATGCGCGGGCCGCAGATGTTTTTGCGCCTGGCGCCGGAGACGCCGCGGCGCGGTGCGGTCTTCCCCGCCCTGCTCGTTGCGACGATGCTGGCGCTCGCGGCGATTTTGGCGCTGGCGTTTGGAGGAAAGCGCGCGCGCGGTGGCGCGTCACGCAGGCGTGCGGCAGTCGTTTTCGCGGCGGCGTGCCTTGCCGCGGCGGTCGTCGCGGGATGCCACGGGGGCGCGAATCCCAGGGGATCGACGGCGACGCCCGTGGGTGTCACGCCGATGACGATGATCGGCCAGGCGCTCGATTCGAACGGCAATCCGCTGAATGCCGGGCGACCGCTGAGCTTTTCGATCGACGTACTCGCAACCGCGTCGAAATAGTACCGCGCCCGTTGCGGGGCGACGTAGCGCCGGCATCCTGCCGGCGATTTTCGTTTCCATCGGCGCCGCCACTTTCAATTGTCATTCCGAGGCCGGGTCTTGGCCGAGGAATCCCTCTTCGATTCCGGCGATGCCAAGGTCTGAAGCAAGAGAGATCCCTCGCTGCGCTCGGGATGACAACCGAACCCTAACCAGGGCGTCTGTGGGCGGGGCCACGCCAAGAGTGCTTGCCGGGCACGGCGTGCCGTGCCCCTACGGAATCACGCCGAATGGCGGCGATGCGGTGCCGATTGGGAATCCGACCCAGCCGGGCCTCGATTCTCACCTACAGATACACGATGCGGCGGTGGTAGCTGTAAGGCATGCGGCGGCGGCCCTTGGTCTGTTCCGGGCGAACGTACCTCTCGATTAAATTCTCCGTGGCCATCTGCGCGGTGCCGAGCAGGTCCTGCGCGAGTGCGCGCGCGCCGCGCGAACGCGCCGCAAGCGCCGCCGTCGCGAACGCGAGAGGGTCCGTCGCCGAGCGGATCTGCACCGGATCGGTACCCAGCGTGAGCAGCGGCAGCACTTTTTCGTAGCGGATGCGGACGGTGATCGCCTGCGTGGCGCCGATGAGATTCACTTTGTCCTCGCGCCACTCCCACAGCCGCAAATATGTGCTGGGCTGAAGGTTCAGCATCCCGCCGCCGCTCGTGAACTTTTCCATCGGGACGAAGACGTCGCTCGTGTTCGCGGTGGCGCGCTCCCAGAGCATGTGCGGCACGAGGCAGTCGGTCGGAAGCTGCGGGCTGGAGACGTCGCTGATCTCGGTGGGCGTGACGCCGCTCGTGGGATCGGTCGCGAGCGCGAGGTCCTGCTGCTCGGCGAGGACGCTCACGCCGTTTTCCGCCAGCTCGCGCTGCAAGCCGCGATATGCGGAGTTGAGCAGCGGCATCAGCAGCGTGTCGGTGAAGACGGTGCCGGCTGTGTCGTTGACGAGGGCGCGCGCGAGATTCAGGGCGTCTTCGGCCTGCGAATACGCCGTGGTGGGAACGACGGGCATGGGAGCCTCCGGGGAGAAAATCAGTGGCTAGTGGCGAGTGATTCGTGGCGAGCGCAACCGGCGACATCGCAAACAAAGGTGCGCTGGGTCACATACATGTATGTAAAGGAAGTGGTGAACTTGGGTATAGAGGTACAATCCGATGGGAAGTGTCAATCCTAATAGAGCGGGACTTGTGCTTGGAGCTTTGGCCGGCGGATGGCACTTTGTATGGGCACTTCTGGTGGCGGCCGGGTGGGCGCAATCCGTGCTCGATTTCGTGCTCTGGATGCACTTCCTGGCGCCGCCGTGCGTGGTTCAGCCATTTCGTATCGAAGTGGCCTTGATCCTCGTTGTCGTCACGTCAGCGGCAGGATACGCGATGGGTTACATTCTTGGCGTTTTGTGGAACTGGATTCATCGGTAGAACGCAGCGTCTGCGTCAAAAGCTAATGCGGCTCTCCTCCAATCGCTCCAGGCTGTCCTCGGTGCAAGCGATGGTGCTGGCATTGTGCATTCTCGTCGCGCCAGCTGACGTGGTCACACCCGCGTCGGACTTGAAACCAGAGACGGTGGCTTCGTTCGATCGATACGTTCGCGCCGCTGAAGCGCGGATGGACGACGACGTGAGTGAGAATGAATTCCTCGTCGTGGATCGCTTGCCCGATGCACGCCGCGAGCAAGCCTACAGCCAGCTTCAGCGAGGCCAACTCTACGTGGAACAACTGCACGCTCGGGAAGACCATAGCTCGATTCACATTCCGAGCGGCCAAATCCATCACTGGGCGGGAGTGATTTTCATTCCCAAAGCTACGCTCTCCGAAGCGATCGCCGTGCTTCAGGATTACGATAATCAGCACGACATTTTCAAACCCCAGGTTCGCCGATCGAAACTCATTGAACGGAATGGCGACGAATCCAAGATTTACCTTCAGCTTTTTAACAACGCTATCGTGACGGTCGTCCTCAACGCGAATTTCGACGTTACCGACACGCAATTCGGAAGCACGCGGCATCAGATCGCGACCCGCTCCACGCGCATTGCTGAAGTCGCCGATCCGGACACGCCAAATGAACACGAGCGCACCATCGGTAACGATCACGGCTATATGTGGCGCCTCAATAGCTCCTGGCGAATCGAGGAAAAGGACGGAGGCGTGTACGTCCAGAACGAATCGGTCGCGTTGAGCCGGACGATTCCGGCGATCTTCGCGTGGCTGGTCAACCCCTTCACGAAAAACCTTCCCCGCAAGATTCTGGTCCACCTTTTGACGGCCACACGAAATGCTGTCCTCAAGGCGCACACGCCGTAGGAAGGCAGTTGCTAGCGGCGAGCAACATGTGGAGTGCGGCGGCTCGCCGCCGCAGTTTGCCGCACGGGCTTGCCCGTGCGTGCTGCAATTGCGAGCCAGGGGCAAGGCCGCCGGGGCAAGCCCCGGCGAAGAGGGGGCGGGAGCAAGCTCCCGCACTCCACATAAGCTCCCGCTGATGGGCGGCATCACGCCAAGCAAACTCCGAAGCAAGAGAGATCCCTCGCTCTGCTCGGGATGACAACCGTACGTTCATCGGCGCCGCCACTTTTGAATGTCATTCCGAGGCCGGGTTTTGGCCGAGGAATCTCTCTTCGGCTTACGCCCAGCCAAGGCCTGAGGCAAGAGAGATCCCTCGCTCTGCTCGGGATGACAGCGCATGGAGCGAGCGGCCCAGACGCGTGAAGCGACTAGTGGAGGATTATGGCCGGCAAACCGTAGCCGCTGTACGCCACGCCAGCGGAGGGGATCGAGATCGGGAAGGTCATCGCACCGCTGGAGCTTGTCGAGCTCGAGACGGCGCTCGACAGCGCGAGGGGCGCGGTGCCGCTGTAGGCGATTTTCGCGGTGGTCGCGTTGCCGGTGAACGCGAAGACGTACGCGCCGCTCGCGAGCGTGACGGTTCCCTGCGTGCACGACTGGTCGTTTGCGCCACCTGCCGTCAGGTTCACGGCGGTGACGGAACATTTCACGTTGCCGGAAGTGTCCGTGATGGCCCAGCTGTAGAAATCGCTGGTGCTCGAATCGGTCGTCGAGACGTCCACCGTCAGGTGCGAGAACTGGATATTCGGAAGATAGACCACCGAGACATCGACGGCATTCGTCGAGCTGGGCGCCTCCCCTGCCGAAAGAAATCCCATCGCGAATTTCGTGAACTGCGTAGGGCACGCCGAGCCCGAATCCTGAATGTTCGTGACGGTGCCCGACGTAAAAGCCGCGCAATCGCCGGGCGTGGGCGTGCCGCTCGTGAGTGCGGCGGGCAGCGCGCTTGCGCCGACGGTGAGGCTGCCGTCCACGGTGAGATTGCCGCACACGGTGGGATTCGCACTGTCGGAAACGGACGCGGTGAGCGGGACATTGGGCGCGACGGGGCCTTGGCTCAGCACGGCGTCGTCGACGAAAATCGTGTTCGGATTCGCGGCGGTGTTCTCGAGGATGAAAACCCGGATCGACTGCGCGACTGTGCTCGGGCTGCCGTAGGCGTTGGGCGCGCGGAACGTGATCGCGAAATTGCGCGTGGGCGTCCATGCGCTGGCGGTCGCGACTTGCCAATCGGAGCCGGTGACGTTGCAGTTGCAGGTGATGCCGTTGTTATAGGTGAGCGAAGCGTTGGAGCTTTGCCAGTTGGGATCGCTGCCCGTGCCGATCAGCGCCGATTGGCCTGCGTACGCCGAGGGCTGCAAAACGCGCGCGTTGGTGGCGACGCTCGTGATTTTGTCCGCCTCGGTGCAGTTCGGATCGGAGTAGAAGCGGAAGCCGGGGCGGAAATTGATGCCCGTGGAGCTGGCGGCGATGCGGAACGCGAGCGTGTAGTTCATCGTCGCGTCGACCTGGATGCAGCCGGAATTGATGCCGAGTCCAGCGGTGGCGTTGTCGCCGATCTTCACGTTGTACGCGCCCTGCGTGGTCGCGTCGGCGGGCGAACTCGAGCTGGCCTGCTGCGCGTAGATGCCGCTGCCGGCCTGATTGATGCTGGTCCCGGAAACGCCGCCCCAGTAGTAGAGCGCAGTCGAGCCGGACCATCCCTCGAACGCGGCGTTGCCGAGAAGGTTGCGCCCGGCGAGATCGTTGAATCCGAAGTGCATCGACGGGAGCCAGTTCGGGCCGTTGTTGTCGATGGCGATCTGCGACGTGGAAGGTTCGTTGGGCTTCACCACGGAAATCGCGGAGACGGAAATGTAGGGGTCGAGGATGTGGATGCCGACAGCGCTGCCGTCGATGGGAAACTGGAAGCAGTTGTACACATTCTCGCAGCGGTTGTTGGGGCCGATCGTGACGCTGTCCGCATTGATGATGTTGTAGCCGATCTGGCCGAAGGACGTGGTCGAGCCTTCGCAATCGTTGCCGTAGAACTCGTCGTTGTTGGGATAGTTGCCGCTCGAATCCTTGGCGATCTCGAAGCAGACCGTGCCGGTATTGGACGCGGGCAGGATGCAGGTATTCTGCTCCATCTCGATCACGTTGAAAATGCCGGCGAGGTGCAGGCAGCGGTCGTTTTGATATTGCGGATCGAATTCGTTGTGCTTGATGAGCGTGTTGGTCGAGTCGAAGCCGCCGGTGGACGTGTCTCCGAAAATTCCGTACGAGCCGCCGCCCGTTCCCATGACGAAGCGATTGTTCTCGATGTCCGAGTGGCCGACGCTGGTGAGATTGAGCACGGTCGAGCTTGCGCCGGTCGCCTCCAGATTCATGCCGGTGATGTGGACCCAATCGACGTTGCGCGTGGCCGCATTGGGATTTTTCACCGCTGTGCATCCGGCGGGCGCGCAGGCGATAAAGCCGCTCGAATCGGGCCGCGGAATCGTGCCGCCGCCGCTTTCCTGATAGCCGATGAGCGAGCTGCCGTCGCCGAGCAGCTCGACGGCGTCATTGTTGGTCGTGTCGTTGATCGTGAGCTGCGCGAGGCCCCAGAGCAGCGTTGTGGCGGCGGGAATCTGGATGTGCGACGAGCCGGTGAGCGCGCCCGTGAGGCCGCGCGCATCGCAGACGCCATCCGAGGTGCTTGCGGCGGTGAGGCACGCGTTGATTTTCGCGGCGGCGTCCGAGCCGGAGAATCGCTCGGCCTTCTGCACTCCGTTGAGCGAATTCACGGCGGCCGAGCCGTTGACGTCGAGGTTGTACTGCGGGCTGGTCGTGTTCACGCCGAGCGACGTGGGCGTGAAGCGGTGCTGCGCCTGCATCTGGTTGATGGGCCAATTAAATTGCCCATAGAGACCGTTGGTGAAATTCGAGCCGGTATCGCTGGCGCTTGAGGAGCCTGCGCCCGCCACGTATAGCGCCGGAAGTCCTCCACCTGGATATGCGGTCGGGGCAGTGTTCCGCACCACGCAATATCCGACGAGACTCGCCGCTCCCGCCGCCGAGGGAGTCTATGAGATGTTCACGGTTTGCGTGCCGGATGTGGTCGTAGCGGCGGCGCTGACGAGCGACGGCGCTCCGTAGGAATTACAAGTAGGCGCAGCGCCATAGAGGGGAGCAACGAAATAATAGTATGTCCCGGCCGCGAGCGTGCCGCCAGATGCTGGCGTAGCCGTTACGTTGGTTGGCGGCACTGTCTTTGAGAATCCTACATCGAGAGTTTCAGTGGAAGATTGCACCAGCTGCGTGGTCCAGCCATAACTGAGGCCGTTGCCAAATAGAATACCCTGCACCGGATCGCCCGCAAGTTGAGAGAACTTGCTGCCATTTGCCGAAAGCCGCCACGCTGGTCCTTCTTGGTACTGAACTGTATCTGCGGCATAGACATCCGTTCGCAGGCGGTTTCCATCAGAAGTGTTCACGGAATAATCGAAGCCATTCTCATTCTGACGTGTGGCTGTGAGGGGATCGCCCGAGCCATCGACGACGCCCGTGGCGCAGTACGTCTGGCAGCCGAGAACATGCACGCTGGCTAGAACATCGCTCGAACCGCTCATCACGATCGCGTTCGGGCCGTTCGCCGCAGCGTGATTGATCGTGACGCCGGTGAGCTGCGTATTCGACGGATTGAAGTTGATGACGGCTGTCGCGCCGCCCGTGGGATCGGATTCCAGGAAATTGTCGATGGTGATCCCGTCGATCCCGCCGGCCATCGCCACGTTGCCGGCGTTGCCGGTGTCGTTCGTGATGTAGAGGAAATCCTGAGCGGCGTCCTCGCGCGACATATTGCGGAATACCCAGATTCCCGGGGGACCACCGACGACATTGGCTCGCTGGCTGTAATGGATCGCCCCGCCGACCATGACGACATCCGAGAGGAAAACCAGCCCGACGCCCGGCGTTGAGGAGCCGAATGTCTCGCCCGTCATCAACATGGTGGGAACGCTGCCGTTGCCCGTGCCGGAAACCTGCAGGCAGCCGCCGCGCATCCAGAACCAGATCGAGTTCGTCACCTTGAGCGGCGTATTGTCCGTTTGCGAGGTGACGGGCACGCGCAGGCAGACGTTGTTGAGCGTGAAGTTCGAACTGTTCTCGAAAAGCACCGCCTGGTTGTGGCCCTGGATGCCGAGGTTTTCGAGCGTCACATCGGACTGGTTTGCGAAGCTGATCACGGGCGCGGGGCTGGGCGTCGTGCCCAGGTTGCCGACAATCAGAAAGGCATTCGGAGCGTTCGCGAACTGCATGAGCGAACCATTGCCTAGCCCCGACAAATGCAACCCAGCGCACGACGGCAGAATCGGAGTGTTCGTTTGCGTTTGAGTGAGGATATAAGTTCCGGGCGGGAAGGCGACACTCGGCGCATTATTTGAGCCTGAGATGGGACTTGTGCAGGCATAGGTAATCGCCGCCGCGATCGCAGTCGTGTCGTCGTTCACTCCGTTACCCTTGGCATTGTACGGAGGGCAGGTCACGTCGATGTACGGGCGCGGGCCAGCCATGCAACCGCTGCCGGTGACCTGGAGCGAGCTTGGCGAAAAAGTGCCGGGGCTGAAGCTTCCCGACGTGAGAGTTCCGGTAACGGTGGCGTTGCCGGAAACCGTGAGATTGCCGCCAAGATTCAGGCCGAACGCGGAAATGTTGTTGCCCGAGCCGGAGGACGAAAGATCGGCGGGGAGAATCACGTCGTGGTACGTGATCGTGCCGGTGATGCCCGGACCGGTGATCTGGATCATGTAGCGTCCGGCGGGAGCGTAGAAATGGTAGTTGCCGATTCCGTCGGTCTGAAGCGGATTCGCGGAGGTGGTGGTCAGCGTCGCGTCGGTGTAGAGAGTGGCGAGCGGTGTGCACGGCGTGCCGGTGGCGGTCGCCTGGCAGACGGTGACGGTCGCGCCGGCGACTGGATGCCCGGACGGGCCGAAGACGATGTCGTCCTTGCGCGAGCCTTGCGCGTGCGCGGCTGGCGCCGCGGCGAGGAGAAGCATCGCCGAGCACGCGAGGAACGCCGCAATCGCCGCGCGAAATCTTGTAGCGCCGGCATCCTGCCGGCGATTTTCGTTCCCATCGGCGCCGACCAAATTCGCCGGCAGGATGCCGGCGCTACGTTCGGAGGCGGCGCTTGTGGTGAGCGGAGCCGGACGATGCGGCGCCCCCGCGGAAGAAACTTTTGTGCCCGTCATCGCGATTTTCATCATCGTGTTCCCTTCTCTTTCACGCGGCGATTCCGCCTGGCTGAGAATTGTAAGCCCGGTCTTGTCCAGCCGTCATTCTGGCGAGGACGTGTGAATGTTTCCGAGTGCGTCAACGCGCGGGCGTTGGTTTTGCGCCTGCGTTCGATGCGGCGGCTGGCGCGGGCGTCGCGGGCACGGGTTGCGTGATCTTGGAACCGAGGCCGTGCCGCGCGGCTTTTTCTGCGTCGAGGATCGCGCCGCAATGCTTGCAGACGGCGACGCCGGTCTTGACGCGTTCGCCGCACGCGGGGCATTCGCTCAGGCGCATCGGGACGTACGCCCATTCGCGTTCGACGCCGAGAGCCATCGCCGCGCGGCGGTGCAGATCGGAAATTTCGCGGAAGGAATGGCCGCGCGCCCAGAGCGTGTCACCCTCGCCGATCAGTCGATGGTGGTAGGCGTCGCGGCGCACGGTAGCGGCGGCGAGTTCCTCGGGCGTGGGGCGCTCGCCGGCGCAGGCGAAGATTCCGTGGTCGTGCAAATCCTGCAAAATATCCTCGGCGATTTCGCGCGCGGAGATCGGGTACGGGAAGCGGCGGCCGTCGCCGAGATCGATCACGTCGGAGCGCGAGGTGAGGAGCAGCAGCGCGTACGGCTGGGGTTTCGCGCATGCGGGAATGTGATAGATGCCGTGCGTGCGCGAGATGTACCAATCCTGATCGGAGATGGACGCGATTGCGACGGTCGCGGAGGTGTCGCCCTTCGGTTGCGTGTCGATCGTGATATTGCCGCGGCCGCCGCCGAAGTGCGAGAGCGGGCGGGGGACGTCGTTACCTGGAAGGTTTGATGCAGTGGCCATTTCGGTTTGCAAGGGAGTTTCCTTTCGGGGTGTGTGACGGGCACTACATTTCGCAACGATGGGGTTCTGCAGCGGCGGCCTTTAGGCCGGCGGGGCCCTGAACCGACCCGCGTGTCATTCCGAGGCCGGGTTTGGGCCGAGGAATCTCTCTTCGTTTTCCGTCATGCCCAGGCCTGAAACAAGAGAGATCCCTCGCTGCGCTCGGGATGACAGCGTCAAGGGCGGACGATCAAGACAGATGGGCAACATTTCGCCAAGAATACTTGCTACGGAGAAAATGCGGAGTCGAGGAGGTCGTCGGCGGAGCGATCGAAGTCGCGGGCGCGGCGGGACCCGCGCTCGGCTAGAGCGAGGCGTTTCGCCTGGCGCGGGCGATGGCGCGACCACTCGACCGCGCGGACGATCCAGTCGCATGCCGCGGGAGTGAGCGGGATGAATTCGCCGGCGGCGGTCTCGAGCGTGAAGCAGTGCTCGTACTCGCCGCGCGCGGGATAGGGGCCGAGCGCCGGGATGCGGATGCCGTCCTCGACTTCGAGCGTTTGCGCGTACCAGAGATCGGGCGAGCCGTAAAGCTCGGGCGGCGTCCAGCGCTCGATGTGCCAGCGGTCGAGCGGGAGATATTTCGGGACGCGGCGCAGCTCGATGGCTTCGCGGATCACGTTGCCGTTGGAGTCGCGGTCGATCCAGCGGCCGCCGATCCATGTGAGCCGCGCGCCTCCCCACACAACGCGGAAATTCGGCTCGCCGAATTGGTTCGTGCCGCCGGCGCGGGTGATGCGTTCGCGGACCGAGGCGGGCGCCTCGTGCGTTTCTCGAAGGATGCGGATCAAGGAGGGTCAGCGCGTATCAGGTACGAAAGTACCTATGGCGACCGAGATTTTCGTGCTCTTGCGGGGCGACGAAAGGAAAGGCATAAGGCGCGTGGTCAGGTGCGTCTCGGAGAGTGCTCCCAGTGGGGGTACTGGGCGCGTCTGAGAAGCGCTGGGGGCTGGGAACAGCTCTGGAGGCTTGAACGTAGCGCCGTGCTTTAGCACGGCATTTTCGCCGACGAGACCCTGCCGGGCTAAAGGACCCGGCGCTACAGTTAAATCCTCTAATACCGGGTGGGGATGGCGAGCCCGGAGTTCGAATCTCCCGCTCTCCGTTCGTGCCTCCGGCGCGAGTGATAGCACAAAGTCTTGACTGCGCGATTTTGCTGGGCTAGCCTCGAGATGCTTCTCAGACGCGCACAGTATCCAGGGGCGACCGCAATGGCCGCCCCTTTTCTTTTGTGCGCCGCCGCGGCCATCCCAGGCCGTGCGTTTCTCGCAGCACTCGGATCACAGGAAAGTTGCCGGGCTGGCGATTCGTAGGACAATCACAGAAGACATCTGATCGGGAGGCGCGCGATGATCGTGGCCGCAAAAGTGCAAATTTGTGCAGAAAATGGCGCGTTAAGGCGCGTTAACGGGCGACTTTTGGCAGCGCTGGGCACGGCGGCGATTGTGTTTGTCGCGGGAGCGTGGCTGCTCGTCAGCGGCACGGCGCAGGCGCAGAGCGCGGGAAACGGCTACATGCGCGTGATGACCGCGCACGGCCAGATGGCGGGTGAATCGACCGACGCGGCGCACATGGGCTGGATTCCGTTGCAGCAAGCGACGGTGCCGTCCGCAGCGGACATTGCGGCGATGGCGCAGGAATCGAGCGCCGATTCCGCAGCGGCGGGAGCGAAGCCGGGCACGATCGTCCACAAGCCGGTGACCATCATCAAGGATCGCGACGATTCGTCACTCGCGCTGCTGAGCGCGTGGACCGGCCATCAGAAGCTGCCGGAGGTCGATATCGTTCTCACCAAGGTGGGCGACCAGCCGACCGTCACGTACAAATTGACCGATGCGACGATCATCTCGATTCGCGCCGGCGGAGACGACAACGGCACCGAAGGCGCGCTCGAGCAGGTGCGGTTCAATTACGCGAAGATCGAGATCGAGAAGTAACATCGCGAAACAACGCGACACGCGACCGTGCCGGATGGGCGGAATCACGCCAAGCATCCCTGCCGGGCGCCCCTACCAAGACTGAATCATACCCGGCGAGTAATTCCCTTCTCCGCACGTAGCGCACGCGGTAGACTTTTGCGGCCATGAAAAACCCCAGCCTGGAAAATCTTTTATCGCACGCAATTGCTCGCGCGGCAGTGGTGACACTCGCGCTCGCGATGTGCGGCACGCGGAGCTTTGCGGAGCCGCAGCAGACGGCGGCCGCCGCGCCCGCGCCCGCTCAGCAATCGGCGGCGCCGGTTCCGCAGCTTGCAGGCGGCGTCGTGTATACGGTGTCCCCGGTGGCGGCCGATCCGCAGATCAGGCGATTCACGGCGGACAATGCGGTGCTGTTCGAGCACGGAGTCGCGCGGAAAGCGCGGCTGCTCGTCTTTTTCTCCGGCACGGGCGGGACGCCGGCGGGCGGATGGCCGTTCCTCGAGACGGCGGCGAAGGCCGGATACCGCGTGATCGGCCTGGAATACGACAACGCGATTTCGGTGCCGCAGACCTGCGGGCGGAATCCCGATCCGGCGTGCTCGGATCGGTTCCGGGAAAAGCGCATCTTCGGAGATGGCGAGTCCGCTGAAATCGACGATCTGCCGAATGAATCGGTCGTCAACCGGCTGACGAAACTCCTGGTGTATCTCGACGCGCAGCACCGCGGCGAAGGCTGGGGGCAGTATTTGCGCAACGGCGAGCCTGACTGGTCGCGCATCGCGGTATCCGGGCATTCGCAGGGCGGAGGGGTGGCCGCGTACATCGCGAAGAAGAAATCCGTGGCGCGCGTGATCGTGCTGTCGGGCGCGTGGGATCGCGTCGAGGCGACGAAAGAGTGGGCGCCGTGGGTGACGTCACCGAGCGCGACGCCGCTCGACCGATGGTACGCCGCGTATCATCAGCGCGAGTCGCGCGCCGATGCCATGAAGCTCGCGTACGAAGCGCTGAAAATTCCGCCGGACCACATCCGCATGTTGACGCTCGATCCCAACCCGCTGAACAAGTTTCCCGCCGGCGAAGACGTGTATCACGTGAGCATGGTCGCGCCGGGCGTGACGCCAGTCGACGCGAACGGCCAGCCAGCGTATGCGGCCGATTGGGCGTTCATGCTCGGCGCGACGAAATAACGCAGGATCCCCTGGCGGGAGAACGATGTGACCCTCGACGAGCTTGATCGAACGCTGCCCAATGGATTTTACGACGCCAAGATATTGTCGCTTGAGTTGAACTATGTTGCAGGCACCGCAAATTTCCAGTTGTCTTTACTGGTCGGGTGGTCGGACGATCCCGAGCCGGAGCGCCACGCATATCAGGAAGCGACGATGCGAGTGACTGGGCTGTGCTTTTGCTCGATTGGACCTCCGTTCCCAAACTACCCTTTCATCCCACACGGAAGGCCCATAACGGTCAGCGGAGACCCGGCGAAACCTGACCACCTTCCAGAGCTATCAGAGCTCACGGCAAAATTTCCGCCCGGCACGTGGTGTTACCGTTTTTTTGTCCACGACTGGAATGCTTTCATCTACATAGCGGCGCGGGATGCGGAATTTGCGTGGGTCGGCCCGACGCCAAAACACGCGCAGTAGCCAATGTTCGGGGCCCGACTGGCAAGAGCCAGGTCACTTTGCCTGGGTAACGGTTTTATCGGTCTTGCTGGGCTGGGCGCTGAGTTACGAAACCGACTGCTCGGCCGCGGGGGTAGTCTCGGGGAGAGCCGCGGGATATTTCAGCTCGAGCCATTTGTACCAGCCGCCATCCATGACTTTCACGTTGGTGTAGCCGAATTCGGCGAGCTGGGCGAGCAAGTCTTCGGTGTCGTGCCCGCACGAGCCGTACATGATGAGCGTCTTATTGCGCGGAAGGTCGATCGGAAAGCGCTTGATTCGCATCACCCACGGATAGTTGATTGCGCCGGGAATGTGGCCCGCGACGTAGCCGTCCACGGGCTGCGTGTCGACGAGCGCGATGTCGGTGCGCTTATCCTGCAGCATCTTGAGGACGTCGGCCGGGGAGACGTACTGCACGGGCCCAGCGGCCATCACGGCGGGGTCCATCGAAGCGGCGTCATCCTGCGCGCGCACCGCCGGAGCGATGAAAATCGCCGCCGACAACAGGGCCATCACCGCGAATGATTTCTTCATAGTGACCTCCCGCGCGTCCGTCGCGCCGCTATCGCCAGATGGTAACGCCGGGAATACGCACGGTCAACATGCGAGAGGCGAGTGGCGCAGCCTAGCCAAGCATCGCGGCGCGAAGAGAGATTCCTCGGGACGCACACGACGCGTCCCTCGGAATGACAACGTGAAGAGATGAGCGACGGTGAGACGTCACCCGACGGGCGCTGCGTTAATGCGACGCGGGAGTCTTCGCCGCCTTGGGCGGAGGTGCCGCGGCAGGTGCGGCCGAGTCGGAATCGCCGGGCGCGGGCGGTTCATACGTCCAATCGGTGTCGACGGCCTGCTTCCCCTGCAAGCCGTCCTTCTGTTCCAGAATCACGCTCTGCACGTCGACGATCGTGCCTTTGTCCTTGCACGTGACGATGCCCTTATACGCGTACTTCTGCGCGAGGAATTTGGTAAACGCGGTGGACCACGCGGAGCTGGACGGCAAGCCGGCCGTGTCGAAGGGATCGCTGAAATAGACGGTCGGCTTTTTGTCGTCCGAGTAGCAATAGGAGGCGCGCGGCGGCGGACCCTGTTCCGCGGCCGGAGGCGGTGGCGGCGGTGGCGCGTCGGCGGGTTTGCTCGGCGCCGGGGCTGGGTTCGCGGCTTGTCCCGGCCGCCAATTCACTTGCACCACATTCAAGCCGTTTTTCTGCCAGGCGTTTGCTTCAGCAGCGAGGACCCGTTGCTGAATCGCGGGGTCCGCGCTGAGAGGGTTGCAAATTGCCGATGCCAGCGTCTCGAGGTGATAGTTGGCCTTGACGAACGTGTTCCAAGCGCCGGTGAGCGCGGTACGCATGCTCGCGTCCAACGGAAGCAGCTGGCTGACGTAAATGGTGACGTGCCCTCCACCGGGCGCGACGGAGGTGGCCATGCACTGAAAAGCCGACATCTGCGCCGAAGCGGACGGAGCTGCGAGCGCAAGAATGGACAGGATCGCCGCCACCGCGAATGAAGTCTTCATGCCGACGGGCCTCCGCGCGTTGGTTCGTGTTGCGAGGCCCGGAATGTTATCGCCGGAGGCGCCAGCGGGTCAACACGGAGGCGATGTTCCGCGGCTGGAGGTTTGAACGTAGCGCCGTGCTTCAGCACGGCATCTTCGCCGACGAGACCGTGCCGCGCTAAAGGCCGCGGCGCTACAGTTAAACCTTCTAATACCCCGTGGGAATGGCGAGGTTGTCGATGTAGGCGCCGCTGCGAGGCGATTCGTTCCGCGGCTGGAGGTGTGAATGTAGCGCCGTGCTTCAGCACGGCATCTTCGCCGACGAGACCGTGCCGCGCTAAAGGCCGCGGCGCTACGGTTAAACCTTCTAATATCCGGTGGGGATGGCGAGGTTGTCGATGTAGGCTCCGCTGCGAGGCGATTCGTTCCGGGTCTGGAGGTGTGAATGTAGCGCCGTGCTTCAGCACGGCATCTTCGCCGACGAGACCGTGCCGCGCTAAAGGCCGCGGCGCTACAGTTAAACCTTCTAATACCCGGTGGGAATGGCGAGGTTGTCGATGTAGGCGCCGCTGCGAGGCGACTCGTTCCGCGTCTGGAGGTGTGAATGTAGCGCCGTGCTTCAGCACGGCATCTTCGCCGACGAGACCGTGCCGCGCTAAAGGCCGCGGCGCTACAGTTAAACCTTCTAATACCCGGTGGGAATGGCGAGGTTGTCGATGTAGGCTCCGCTGCGGGGCGATTCGTTCCAGACCTGGAAGCCCGTAACGAAATAGAAGATGTACGCCGAAGCGAGGCCTCCGCTCGTCCCGTAGATCGGGAAAACGGTTTGCCCGCCGACATCGTAGAAGTCGATGTCCGTCATGACGGCGCGTCCCCAGTGCGAGAGGTCGAGGAAATCGACGCGCGACTGATTCGCGTTGATGCTCGATTTGATGGGCACGCCCGCCATCGATTTCTCGCCGGTGAAGAGCAGGTCGAGATCGCTGGCGCGGCCGCCGGCTCCCTCCTTGATGATTTGGCTGATGGTCACCCCGAGCTGCTCCCACTGATGCTCCTGCTCGAGCGAGGTGTAGGCGATGAGCTTGGACACCTGATTCGAGCCGAGGGACTTCCGCACTTTGTTGATGGCTAGGCGGACGGCGCCGGGCGTGAGCGCGGAGCTATTGCCGTTGACGCGCGGCGTGGCCAGTTCGACGGGATAGGTGGCGCGGTTGAGGTTGAGCCATGTGCCGGTGGTCGCGTTCGTCTGGTGGTAAAGAATGCCGAAGAGCGACGTGGGCTGCGAGCCGGTGAGGCCGTCGTGCACGACGAGATCGTTGGCGCTGGTGCCGGACGGCAGCGCGTCCACCTGGATCAGCGAATTGAACGGATCGACGAGCAGGACGTTGGCCGAGCCGCGGTTGGTGGTGAGCGTCGGGTCGTACACCTGCACGGTCTGGTTGTAGTAGAAGAGCTGTGCGCCGGGCGGCTTCGCCATGGTGAATTGCGCGGCGACGCCGGACGGCAGGCCGCTCGTGGCGATCGAGCCGATCGTGCCGAGGACGCCGTTGCCGTTGGTCTGCATCACCTTGTCGAGAAACGAGCGGAACTGCACCATCGCGTTTTTCACTTCACGCTTGGCGGCGTTCTCGACGGCTTTGTCGGGCGCATTGCTGGCGTATTCGACGAGCTTGGTGATTTCGACGGCGTGGCGAAAGAAAACGGGAGTGACCTGCGCGACGTCGTAGAGCGTGCCCGAGCCGCGGCCGAGGTCGCCGCCGTCCATGTTGGCGAGGCCGGCCTTGCCTCCGGGACGGATTTGCAGCGGGAGGCGCATGTTGCGGGAGCTGACGCGTTCGACGTCACCGCGCTGCTGGATCATGGTGAGCAGGATGTCGTCGCGTTCGTAGAGGAGCGGAAGCTTGTCGCGAACCTTTTCGAGTTGGAGCGCGACGGATTGGGCGTTCTGCATTTGTGCCATTGATTGGATTCCCCCTTGGGTTTGTGATCGGTGATTCGTGATTAGTGAGTAGTGGCTAGAAAATCGTGGCGGTGTTCGTAGCGCCGGCATCCTGCCGGCGTCTTTGGTTCTGCGCGCGCAATGCTCACGTGCCAGCAAAGCGCTCGCGCCTCTCTCTCAGCACACGCAAGACCCGAAAATCGCCGGCAGGATGCCGGCGCTACGGGGCGCACGCGGCGCGGTGCGGCGGGAGTCAGAGATGGTGCGGCTGTCCTCCTCGGACGGGCAATAAATCCGGGGAACTGTTTTCGTAGCGGCGGCCTTCAGGCCGGCGCATTGTCGGATTTCATTGAATAGCAGACGCCCACCTAAAGGTGGCCGCTACGAAGGCAGACGCAATCGCGGCGGGGCGGGCGGGTCAGGGGCGCGGTACTGACCGCAAACTGCTCCCACGGCCAGTTGAGGCGCGGCTCGCGACGCGAGATGCTGCGCCCGCTGGCGGATGTCTTGGGCCAGCGCGCGTTCCACGCACCCACCCGCGCGAGATAACACGCCGAAACTTTTTCTCCGGGGGACGACCATATGGGAATTCGAAGGCTACTGTGTGCGGGGGTGTGTCTGGGAATATTCGCGATGATGCCGGCTTCCGTGCACGCGCAGTGCACGTCCAGCCAGAATGCGGCGGTCGAGTGCTTTGTCTCGAACGCGCTGAAGACGAATCTGACCTCGCTGCGTTACGGCATGACGACATCGCAATTCAAGAGCTACGGCGTGGCGGTTTCGAAAATCCTGCAGGATCAGCAGACATATATCGTTCTGCTCGGGCTAGCGGGCGCGGTGGCGGACGCGATGCCTCCGACGAACGCGAACGGCTCGGCGAATGTAGCGGCGCAGCAAGCCGCTATGAACGCGATCGTGGCCGCGGCTGTGACCGACGGCCTGGCGACGATCCCGCAGCAATCAAGCCAGCAGGATCTGGAGTGGTTTTCGCTGGATGTGGTGACCGCAATGAACGAGAGCAGCGGGGTGATGCTCTCTCCGGGCACGCTGCTGCGCGTCGTCGATTCGTACATCGTTACAGCCACGGCGGGCGGCACGGTGAACTGGACGACGGTGAACAGCGGCCTCGCGACGATGGTGAGCAATCTTGCGTCGGCCGGGCTGCTGAAGCTGTCGCCGTCGGTGACGCTGAGCCAGGCGCAGGCGTTCGCGCAATCGCTGGCGCAGGCGATTTACACGTACAAGGTCGCCACCGGACGGAGCAGCTTGTGAGTACGGTTTCGTAGAGGCGGCCTTCAGGCCGGCGACTTTCCGCTTCGGTTTAAGAGAAAGCGCCCACCTAAAGGTGGCCGCTACGAAGGCAGACCCAATCGCGGCGGGCGCGACCGCTGGATAGGCAACACTGCGCCAAGCATGTCTGCCGGGCGTCCGCCCTGACTTACTGGCGGACTGCGCCCCTACGGAACCACGCTTCGCATTTCGACCACAGATTCAGTTCCGCCTACAAATTCAAAATGTCGGAGTCGGACATGCGGGCGTAATCGATGTTGCGCGGAGTCATCGAGCGCGGACCGTCGTTCCCTGCCCCGCTCGATCCGGCGATATCGACGCGGCGCTCGGCGGCACGTTGGCGCGAGCGGCGCATGTTCAGGCTTATCGAATGCCCGGCGGATGGCGACTAATGTCAGGGTTTGGCGAGAACGGCATGTCGGGTCCATAGCGGACCTCGGCCATTTTTCCACTCGCTTTGTTGAATACGAAATAGCGGACGTTTGTGAGCTGCGCCTTTCCTGCGATACCGTCGATGTTTCCGATTTCGTCGAAGGGGGCACGCGAGTCAACTAAGGCTACAACGGGGCAGTCCTTTCCCCGCTGTTCTTCCACGAGGCTTAGGACTCGCAAGATGTCCGGAAGAGCAGGCTTTGAGTCCACCTTGTAGTGGATTCGGCCATCTACCATCTCGGCCATTATGACCACTGGTTTCTCTTCCTGCCGGGTGTTCTGCCCTCCCGCCAAACCAGCTAACGCGAAACTCGCCGCGGCCAAGGCCGACGTCAATAGAATCCACTCCCAGCGCCGAACACCGATCAACATTAGCGCCCTCCTTCGCACCTCCGGTCTGTTACTGCTCTATCCCGAGTGGAATTGAACTTGTCGTCAGGGCTGACGACGTCAGCATGCGCCGCGATGGCGTGAACGTGGCCGTCCGCGTCCACGCTCGCGACTATACCAGAGTGTCCGCTGAATGCAGTGCCGCCTCCGGCCAGTTTGCAGGCAGCAACGTCACCGGGCTGCGGCGCCTCATTGGGGCGCAGCGCTCTCCAGTTGGAAATGTTAGTCCTCGGATCGGCCCATTCTGCGGCGAGCGGTGGCCGTGGCTTACCGTCGCTCCCAATGATTATCGGCTCCGCGCCCGCTTCCTTCGCTACGTCGTAAACGAACTTGTTGCACTTGTCACAATTGGCGGGAAATCGTCCTTTCGTTTGCCATAAGCCCAACTGGTGCTGCCATTGTACTTTCTTGCCGCCGCCGCAATTTTGTCGCGCGCGGATTTTGAGGCCTCTCGAATTAGAACGTGTCGCCCGTCAATCGTAACCCAGTGGGCATTCGGCTCTTGCTAGGTGCCACGAGTCTGCTCAACAGCGCGGCCGTAAGCAGGATTCATGTAAAACCTACCGTTGACAAAGGGCACGGCGTGTTCTCGCTTTCGAATCTGGCAGAGGAAGAGACGCCAATGAGGAGATTAGAGATTCAAAATGTCAGAGTCGGACATGCGGGCGTAGTCGATGTTGCGCGGGGTCATCGAGCGCGGACCGTCGTTCCCTGCTCCGCTCGAGCCGGCGATATCGACGCGGCGCTCGGCGGCGCGCTGGCGCGAGCGGCGGTCATGATTCGCGGCGACGACGGTGGATGTCCATTCGTTGAGGACGCGCTTGGCGACGCCGGGCAGCGCCTGGCGTGCGCGTCCGGTGATGAGCGAGACGACGGCGCGCTGGTGGTCCGCGTCGAGCGAACCGGAGCGGAACGCGTCGCGCATCTGCTGCGCGAGCTGGCGATTCGAGCGGAGGGTCGTATCGAGCTCGCGGTAGATTTCGCCGACGACGCGGTTGCGCGCGGTTTTCGAGACGCCGTCGGGGAGCAGGCGCTCGACTTGCGATTCGATCGCGTCGAGGACGCTCTCGACGGCGGCAGCGTTCGCGGCGTGGAAGAATTCGGTTTGCGCGGCGGTGGGGGCGGCGGGTTGCGTAGCGGAAGGGTTTGTAGCGCCGGCATCCTGCCGGCGATTTTCGTTTCCATCAGCGCCGACCAAAGACGCCGGCAGGATGCCGGCGCTACGTTCGGAGGCGGGCGGAGCAGCCGGATGGGCGGCCCCACGCCAAGCGTCCTTTCTCCCAGGCTCGACTAACCGTCGACTTGGGAGCCCTCCCTGGCCGGGCGCAGCATGCTGCGCCCCTACGGAAGAAGCGTTCGCGGTGGTGGCCAAGCCGGTCATGGCTTGAGCGAGGGAGGCGAAGGCTGCGGGGTCGAGCGCGGCGACGGCGCGGGCGAGTTCGGCGTGGTCCTCGGGGCGGCGCGAGAAAAAGAGCGCGTCCATGCGGTCGAGGTCGGCGAGGAGCGCGGTGGCGGCGCGAGCGTCGTCGGGCGTGGCGAACGATTCGCGGTAGGAGTGCGCGTCGTCCCAGGCGCGGCGGAGATCGGGATTGGCGTCGAGGACGGGGCGCAGGTTTTCCGGTTCGGCGTTCGTCGCGTCGGCCGCCGGCAAGGCGATGTCATCCCGAGTCCGCTCTTCTGGACGAGGGATCTCTCCGTCAGCGCCGGAAGAGAGATTCCTCGTCGCTTCGCTCCTCGGAATGACAAAGGACGGAGATGAAACGTCGAGCCCGAGAATCTCGTCGTCGGTGGCGGGAGTGGCCGGACGCGCGGGGACGGAGCGTTTTTGCGTCGCGCGGGTTGCGGTGGCGTCGTTCGTGGCGGGCGCGGAATCGCGCGGCGCGATTTGTGTGGCTGACATGAAGAAAACCTCCATTGAATCAGTAGGACCGGGTGAATGACCGGCGGTTTGTGGTTACGGGTCGGCAGCGCGGGGCCATGCCTCTCGGCAGTAAGCGGGAGCCCTTCGGCTCTCTCGGAACGCTTGGGACAACTTTCGCTCAGGACAGGCTTCGCTCCCACTTGCCCGGTCGCCGGTTCGCGACATCGGCTTTCCTGCTCTGACCTGTCGCACCATTATTCTGCGGTTATTTGCATAAGTGTGATGCTTGTCACTGTGTTACCCCTTGGCGAAGATCATCATGGCGTGGATGTTGGACGTGCTTTGACCCCGGGAATGATTGCAGCAACAGGAGAAGAACATGAACACATTTCACAAGCTGTGCGTACCTGGGCTCCTTGCGGTGGTTGCGGTTTGCACCGCCGCGCAGCAAACGACCACGACAATCAAGAAGGAACCAGCTAAGGCAACATCGGCGGCTTCGGGCCCCGATATGTACAAGGAATACTGCGCTGTGTGCCACGGAACGGACGGCAAAGGGAATGGCCCTGCTGTCCCCGCACTCAAGACAGCTCCGCCCGATTTGACGACTCTTGCCAAGCGGAACAATGGAAAATATCCCGCCCTTAGGGTGGGGAGTATCCTACGAGGGCAGGAAACGCTCGTGGCTCACGGCAACCAAGAAATGCCTATCTGGGGCCCCGTGTTCCACAGCTTAGATATAAGTGCACCGAGTTCCCTCGTTGAGATGCGGATCGCGAACCTGAACGACTACCTGGAGTCGTTGCAGGTGAAATAGCTGTGCGTTTCACACGTAGGTTTGCTTCATCTGTAGATTCCAGGCCGCATCATGCGCCGGACGCGGGGAGATGTGCGTTCAAGGGTGCGGCCTGGGTACATACAGCTGAGATTGCATGAGGCGAGCTTTCGAGAGATTCGTCTTGTGCGGTTTCGAGTTAGGACTGCGCACGACCTACGCCCAGGTGATCTTCAGTTCTGCGTAGTCGCCGCCGGCGGAAATGGGAACGGTAAACTCTGTCGTGACCTGCTTGGCTCCGGAGATTTGCAGCGCTTTGCGGTAAAAGCCGATGATCGCGTAACTCAAAATCTCGTGGCGGCTCTCGAAGCCCAGATATTTGATGAGTGCTTCATTCGAATCGTCCACTTCCGGGATGATGTGAACGCCGTTGAAGTACGTTGCGTGCACGGACGCGATCCGCTTGATCACGAACGCCGGAGAGCCCAGCTTGATGAACATTTTGTAGATGCCCCGAAGTTGCGCTTCGATCACTTTTTCGGAGCGCGCGATCAGAACTTCGGGGTTGCCATTCGCAGTCAGCCGAATGTCGGCTTCGAGAAATTCGACGAAAGCGTCCAGCGGATACCACGTCCAGGGCGATATCCGCCCTTCAAAGATACTCTTCGATTCTGGATTCAGTTGCTCCACGATTTTCGCGAACTCGTGTTCCCCGCCCCGAGCTTTAATCGAGTCGATCGACTGGATCAGAGTCGTGCCCTTGATTTCGGGCGTCCGTCCGCCCCGAGGCCGTATGGATCTGACGCCCTCGGATGCTGAACTCTCCGATTTTTTTTCGACCTCTCGCATGAGCGCCATCGTTCACCCGATTCGCTCGTTTGCTACACCGTGAATCCATTGCTCGTCGGAGCGCGAAAGTGGCGCGGCATCGCGAGGCGAGCGTCGGAGGCCGCGCGGCGGCCGATATTGTAGCGCCGGCATCTTGCGGGCGAATTTCGGGCCTTGCCTGTGTGGGGAAAAAGAAACGCAAGCCCG
This sequence comes from uncultured Acidobacteriota bacterium, assembly GCA_963715685.1. Taxonomy (GTDB): domain Bacteria; phylum Acidobacteriota; class Terriglobia; order Acidiferrales; family UBA7541; genus Palsa-295. The sequence goes on from OY970264.1 coordinate 2,322,161, forward strand.
TCGCTAGCGTGCGAGCCTTGAGCGCACAAAGTCAAAAACGCCGGCAGGATGCCGGCGCTACGTTCGGAAACGGCGAGATTATCCGGAGCGAAGTGGAAGGGCCGCCGGTATCTGTGCGATGCGCCTTGCGCGAAGATGCGGTGCTGGAATGGCTGTAAACGGCTGTGTGGGAGGGGGTTACGGGCATTCGCCTCTGGGGCGAAAGCACGAAAATTGAAACCGTCGTACTATTCCGCGCGCGCGCCATTCTCGGTAAATTTGTCACGAGCGGGGGAGAGTATTTAGGCGATCCGAGACGCAGCAACCCGCAATACCGTCTGAGGGGTCACGCAATGGCAACGATAGCAACGGCAGAAACGGACTTGAAAGCAGACAAGGGCGCGGCGAGCGTCCCGGTGGAGCGCCGCCGGCGGCGCCGCGCGAAGATTTCCGCGCAAGTACACCTCCGCGCGACGGGCGAAGTGAAGTTCGAGGAAATATGCAACACGGTGGACGTCTCGCGCGATGGGCTCCTTTTCATTGCGCGCAAAAAGGGATTCAGCAAGGGCATGACGCTCCACGTGACGTTCCCGTATTCGACCGCGTCGGCTGCGATGAACCAGTCGCAACCTGCGGACGTGGTCCGTGTGACCGAGCAGGCGGACGGCAGGTTCTCCGTGGCCGTGCAATTTCAGGCGGCGAGCTTCGAAGCGCTGAGCAAGGGCAAGACCGAAGCGTTTTCGTCGGGCAGCGGCGTGCCAGCGGCGCAGGGCGAGGGCAAGCCGCAGCCGATGGTGCTGGCGGTCGAGCCGGATATGCGCACGTCGGAAATCATGCGCAGCATGCTCACGCAGGACGGTTACAACGTGGTGGTCGTCGCAACGGCGCAAGAGGCGCTCGAAATTTTGCGCACGCAGGTGCCAGCGGTGTTCATCGCGGAGGTCGAGGCGGTGGATATGTCCGGCCACGATCTTTGCCTGATCATCAAGCGCAACGAGCGGCTGCAACGCGTGCCGGTGATTTTGCTCACGCGGTCCGCGCAGCCCGCGGATTATTCGGCGAGCCACCAGATGGGAGCGGTCGTCTGCATGGCGAAGCCGTTCCAGCCGGAGCGATTGCAGCACGTCGTACGATTGGTGGCGCCGCCTCCGACGCTGCGCAGCGCGTATGGCGCACCGCGCAGTATGTCGAGCTTGGTCGAGCGGACGCTGTAAGACCGAGGTGGCACCGCGCGGATTTTAGGGTGTAGTTCTCTGCGCGAGCGCCTGCCGCACGTTTTCTTCCGCAAGGAAAAGCATAGTCTACGACGCTTCCCTCTCTGACTTCCACGGCCAGGCGCTGCCCGGCAGTCCGGCCGACGCATAGAGATCGCGAATACCGGAGAGAAGAATTCCCACAGCCATTGCCGTCAACGTCCAGCGCAGAAATTCCGGGAACGGCGGAGGCGATTTGACGAGCGCCGTGGGCATCGTCCACCAGATCCGGCCCGGACGAAAGATGCTGGCGATCATCGCGCCGTAAACGATGCCCATGATCGCATGCATGACCCGCTCGCCCGGGTACAGGCCACCTAGAGGCTTGCGAATCCAATCCTCGACGACAAAATCCCAGAGCGTCAGCACGACCTCGGTGAGAAGCAGTCCAGCCAAGACGATCACGTAGCGTCCCTGCCAGGCAATCCAAGGAAGCGTGAAGAACATCACGGTGTAAACGAAATCGCGCCAGGCGTGCAGTTGGAGTTCGGAACGCGCGGCCCGCCCGAGCGCGGGGAGTTTCGCGCGCCATTCGTGGTAGTAGAGCGTGTCGAACGCGCCGAGAAATCCGAGCGCCGTGAGCAAATACAGAACCAGGCTCATGATCCAGTCACCCGATTCGCGATCTGCGGCACATGGTAACACCGCTACCCAGAATGTGGCTGACGCCATTACGATAGGGACTATGTACGAGGGCGCATGGCATCAACTCAGACGGATCAGAATCATGGCTTTGGCTGCTTTACTCGTCTGGATAGCTTGGCTTGTCGTGGAACGGTTCGTGGATCCGCGTTTCGAGATCACACGGCAGTTGGTGATTAGTTTCGTGGGTTGTGCGGCCTTCTGGAGTTACGCCATTCTGAGATACCAATGGTGGCGCTGCCCTCGTTGCCGGTATCCCTTCCAAGCAGGCGCTATTATCGGGCCGTGGACGATCTGGCCGCGAGAAAAATGCATCCACTGCGGTCTCAGTGTCGGTAGCTAGCGCGTTATAACTCCCAAGTAGTCGGATTATCGGAAACTGACCACCTGCATGGGAGGTGCTGGCGGTTGGCGCAATTCCCAGTCGTGATAGGATTGTGCGCTATGAGCGAGAAGTTCAGCGTGGGATTGCTGCAGATGAAGTCGACGAAGGATGCGGCGGAGAATCTCGAGCGGGCGAGCGAGAAAATCCGCGAGGCGGCCATGCGCGGAGCGCAGATCGTCTGCATGCACGAGCTGTTTCGCGGCGAATATTTCTGCCGCACGGAGGACGCCGCGCTGTTCGATCTGGCGGAAGCCGTGCCGGGGCCGGCGACCGAGGCGCTGGGGAAAGTCGCGAAAAAGAACAAAGTCGCGATCGTCGCTTCCCTTTTCGAGCGGCGCGCACCGGGGATTTACCACAATACGTGCGCGGTGATCGACGCGGACGGCTCGTTCCTCGGCAAATACCGCAAGATGCACATTCCGGACGATCCGCTCTACTACGAGAAATTTTATTTCACGCCGGGCGATCTGGGATTTCCCACGTTCGACACGCGCTACGGGCGCATCGGCGTGCAGATCTGCTGGGATCAGTGGTATCCGGAAGGTTCGCGCGCGGTGTCGCTGGGCGGCGCGCAGGTGATTTTTTATCCGACGAGCATCGGATGGCATCCCAAGGAAAAAGCGGAGTTCGGCGCGGCGCAGCTCGACGCTTGGCGCACGATCCAGCGCGGGCACGCGATCGCGAACGGAGTGTACGTCGCGGTGGTGAATCGCGTCGGCTATGAGGGGAATCCCAAATCCGGCGATGCGGGGCTGGAGTTTTGGGGCGGTTCGTTCGTGGCCGATCCGTTTGGGCAAATCGTGGCCGAGGCGTCGACCAATAAAGAGGATGTGCTCGTCGTCGAATGCGATCCCGCGAAGATCGAGGAGACGCGGCGCAATTGGCCGTTCCTGCGCGACCGGCGCGTGGATGCGTACCAGCCGATCCTTAGCCGGTGGCTTGAAAAGTGACGATCCGACAAGGATCGTCATCCCGAAGCCGGCGGTGTTGGTTTTGGCCGGCTGAGGGATCTCTCCTCAGCCCACCAACTGTTTGCGGAGCATCAAGAGAGATCCCTCGCTCCGCTCGGGATGACAACGGGAGGGGTGGTCAGCGTTTTGCCGCGGATCGGCGCCGGGCATCGCATGGTGTGCTCCCTACGAAACTTCATCCACGAGCGCAGGAGCACGCATAACGAATGATCCGCAAAAAATCCCACGCAGTAGCGCCCCAAGAATCTTTCCGCATGCCGGCCGAATGGGAGCCGCACGAAGCGACGTGGCTCGGGTGGCCGCACGAACTCACCGACTGGCCGGGGAAATTCGCGCCGATACCGTGGGCGTTCGCGGAAATCGTGCGGCACCTGGCGCGGGTCGGGCGGGTGTTTTTGCTCGTCGAGGACCGCGCGTCGGAAGAGCGCGTGAAGTCGCTGCTGCTGAAGGCGGGCGCGGCGCTCGATGCAGTCACATTCTTTCACGTTCCGACGGACCGCGGATGGATGCGCGACTCGGGGCCGATTGCCGTTGTCGAGCAGCCCGCATCACTTGTGATTCCGAGGAGCGAAGCGACGAGGAATCTCTCTTCCGACGCTGCAAGAGAGATCCCTCGCTCCGCTCGGGTCCGGTCCCTGGACTCCGGTGGAGTCCACCGGACTCCCGAAACCGGAGATGACAGCTCTTATGTGGGTGAGCCTGCTAGGACACAAGGCGGTGGCGCAAACGACGAACGCCGGCAGGATGCCGGCGCTGCGGGAGCGGAAAGTCTGGCGCTGCTGAATTTCGGGTTCAACGGCTGGGCGAAGTACGACGATTATAAGAAAGACGCGCGCGTGGTGTCGTACGCGAACCGGAAGCTCAAGCGGCGCGTCGTGCTGCCGGAACACAAGGGGCGGCGCGTGGTGCTCGAGGGCGGCGCGATCGACGTGAACGGTAGCGGCACGCTGCTGACGACGGAAGAGTGCCTGCTGAGCAAGGTGCAAGAGCGCAACCCGGGATTCACGCGCGAGGATTACGCGGAAGTGTTTCAGAAATATCTCGGCGTGACGAACGTGATCTGGCTCGGTCGCGGAATCGCGGGCGACGATACGCACGGGCACATCGATGATTTAGCGCGGTTCGTCGATGCGACGACGGTCGTGACGGTGGTCGAGGACGATCCGGCGGAGGCGAATTACGCGCCGCTTCAGGAAAATCTCGCGCTGCTCAAGAATGCGAAAGATCAGGCGGGCGAGCCGCTGCGCGTCGAAACGCTGCCGATGCCGGAGCCCGTGTGGTTCGCCGGGCAGCGCCTGCCGGCGAGCTACGCCAATTTCTACATCGCGAATAAAATTGTGCTCGTGCCGACGTTCAACGATCCCGCCGACCGAATTGCGCTCGATACGCTTGCGGCGCTCTTCCCCGATCGAGAGATTGTGCCGATCTACTGCCGCGATCTGGTCCTCGGCCTCGGCACGATTCACTGCATGACGCAGCAACTGCCCCGCTTTTCCATCCAACCGTAAGCCACGCCCCGCGAATCCACAGATTGGCGCTTGCCGGAGCTGTCATAGGTCACAAGGGAATGTGATGTGAATCACTGTGCACTTGCGGCGTGCAGTTCAGTATGCACATCGGAAAAGAAGATGATTTTCGACGATCGAGTGGATGCGGGCCGGCAACTGGCCGCCAAACTTGGCGCCTACGCGGGGCGCAAGGATGTGATCGTCCTTGGAATTCCGCGAGGGGGCGTTCCGGTCGCGTTTGAAGTGGCGCGGGCGCTGAAGGCGCCGCTGGACATTTTTCTTTCAAGAAAGCTCGGCGTTCCGGGGCAGGAGGAGTTGGCGTTCGGAGCGCTTGCGACGGGCGGCGTCCGGGTGCTCGACCGGGACCTCATCGCACAGGTCGGCATTTCGGAACGAGAAATCGACCAAATTGCGGCAAGTGTGAAAAAGGAACTGGAACGGCGCGCACGCGTCTATCGCGGATTGCGGCCCGCTCTGAACGTGAAAGGAAAGACCGTGCTGCTTGTGGACGACGGAATCGCGACTGGATCGAGCATGCTCGCCGCGATCAATGCGCTGCGACAGATGGAACCCGCGCGGCTGGTGGTCGCGGTTCCCGTGGCGCCCTATGACACTTGCAAGCGGCTCCGATCGGTGGTCGATGAGCTCGTGTGCGTCGACACGCCGGAGACCTTTTATGCCATTGGTCAATTCTACGGCGACTTCTCCCAGGTGCGCGATGAGGAAGTCACCGAATTGATTCGCAGGGCCAACGCGCTGCCGATTCGCAAGGTGGTGTAGAGGCCGGAGCGCGCGAGAAAGGAGTTTCGCCAATGATCCCAGGCCGACAATTTCAAAGAGACGGCATCGAAAGTGAAGTTTCGATTGAGGCCAGCCAGGTGGTTCTGGAGGGCACTCTAGGACTTCCGAGAGAAACACCCGGAGTCGTACTTTTTGCGCATGGCAGCGGGAGCAGTCGGCATAGCCCGCGAAATCGGTACGTCGCGCAGGAACTCCAGTCGGAGGGAATCGGCACGCTGCTCTTCGACCTTCTGACGCGTGAAGAAGAAGCCATTGACGAAGTTAGCGGAGAGCTTCGCTTCGACATTCCCTTTTTGGCAGACCGATTGATGGACGCGACTCGCTGGCTGCTGCGTCGCCCGGATATGAAGCACGTGAAGATTGGATATTTCGGTGCGAGCACGGGGGCTGCTGCCGCGCTCGTCGCCGCGGCTGAAATGCAGGATGCGATTGGCGCGGTCGTCTCGCGAGGAGGCAGGCCGGATCTCGCCGGAGACGCGCTGAGTTCCGTGAAGGCGCCGACGCTGTTGATCGTGGGCGGCGACGACGAACCGGTGATCGGGATGAATCAAGAGGCGCTGGCGAAGCTGCGCTGCGTCGAGAAGAAACTTGTGATCGTTCCGGGCGCCACGCATCTATTCGAAGAGCCGGGCACGCTGGAGGAAGTTGCGCGGCTGGCGGCCGGATGGTTCAAACAGCACCTGGCGATGACGGCCAAGGGGAGCGTTCGCGCGGCCGCGCGCCGGTGATGAGAACTGGATGAGCGAGATGTTTCGGCGGCGTCGCGCCAAGGATGTCTGCTCCCGGTTGGCGCTACGAGCCGCTATCCCGCCGTCCGGCGTGGAAAAGTGGTAATATGCCGCTATGGGGAAGAAAAAGGTCAAATTCACCGCCTTCAAGACCGTTCGTAAGCCAGCCACTGTCGAGTTTAAGACGAAGTCAGGCGAAACGGTTCGCTTTAAGGCGGTTCGCACCTTCAAGAAGAAGCAGGTAGTTCACTTCCGTGCCAAAGATTAATGAAGCGCATCTATCTTGACAGCAATATTCTGATCGCCTACTGGTCCGCGGACAAAACAGAAGAACCCAAAAAAATTATCGTCCAGAACGCGTTGCGGGTATTTGCGGAGCTCAAGGATACTCAGCTCTGTACATCCATGTGGGCCATTACTGAGATGGTTAATGTTTTGGTTTCTTCCAAGAAAATGGATCCGGGCGAAGTCGCGCGAATCGAAAATCAACTCGTAAACGAGCGGCGTCTTGCGACTCTAAAATTGCTTGTACTCGAGGTCAGTCCGGACAAGCACTATGACTTCGCTGAATTCTTTTACCATGTCAGGCACGGAATTCTGAGCTATCACTCGGGTGTTGGAGACGTGATCCACAGTGTCATCATGCAGAACAATGGAATCGACCAAATCTTGACCTTCGACGAGAAAGATGACTTCAAGCAGATACCCGGCTTAACAGTTTTTCATCCCAGAGACATCAAAATCCCCAAGTGAGTGCGGGCTTTTTTGGAAATTCGTATCCCGATCAGGTTCCCTCCCTTGCTCCCGCCTGCGGACCGACTCCCTGTTGCGCTTGGCGCTGCCCTTCGGCTCAGCTCGGGACGTTCCGCTGCTTCAGCAAGTATTCGCGGTGGAACATGGCGTGGGCGCGGACGTTGGCGTAGCCGGCGGGGGCTTCGACTTTGGCGACCTGTCCTGCGTCGGACGAAAACCAGCGCATGCAGATTTCGAGTTCGGTGGCGTGATTGTCCGCGAATTCGTCAGGCATGATGCTGGGGAGGATCAGCTCGAGCGCAGGCGTAGCGGCGGGTGAGTTTGCTGGATGGGCCGCATTGCGCCAAGAATCTGCGCCGGGCGCAGCGTGCTGCGCCCCTACGGAACCATCCCCGGCAACCGCCGGAGGGCTGGCGCCCTGCGCTACATTGCGCGTGACGGAATCGTCGGAGCGAACGACTACGGGCGCCTCGCCTACCATCTGCGCGATTTCGCGGTACTGCTTGGTGCGCGACTCCTCGTCGGGAATCACGAACTCCTCGAGACCGATCAGCCGCTTCACGAGCGCCATGTTTTCCGGATGCGCGAGCACGGCCTGAATCTGCGGATCGGGGTTCGCAATCAGTTGCAATAGGACGGCGCGCTGCTGCGACCATAGCGTCGGATACTGCTCGTCGGTTTCGGGATAGCTGAAGAGATTGCCCTTCAAGTCGGCGAGGCGAATCCATTTCGATTCGAACGCGGCGCCCGCGCCGAGCAGCGTCACCTCCACATCGTTCGGGCGATTTCTGCGGAAGCAATCGACGGCGAGCAGCATGATGTCCGCGTGAAAGAATTTCATGCGCCGCCAGACGAGACCGATGCGGCCCATGGCCTGGTCGCGCGCCATCGAATAGCCGGCGGCGGTGTCGGTGTTGGTCATCGCGCCGCCGAAGAGCGCGGGAAACGCGCCGGTGAGAAATTGCGCGATCGGGCCCATCAGGTTCGCGGCGTGCTGCGCGAGATCGGGCGGGACTTCGGCAGGCTCCGGCTGAAAAAATCCCGCGGCGAGAGACTGGCCGGGCTTGGCTCGCGCGGGATAGTGCGCGCCGGGCTCGGCCGTTTGGTTTTGCAGCGAATCGAAATCGAGGACTTCGCTATCGGCGTAGATCGGCGGGATGCCGTACTCGTAGGTTTCGATCTGCAGATTCGAGAGCGTGTTGAAACGCTCCTGCACGCTGATGAGCGAATCGCCAAGCGCGGGGCGGCCGCTCGATCCGTCGCCGGGCAGCGCGTGCAGGACGCGCCAGTGGTCGTCCATATTTTCGTTGCGCGATTCGCAGTAGGCGTCGCCGGCGAGCGCGACGTACGCGCCGTCGGGAAAAAGCGCGAGAAGTTCGTCGCGCAGGGATTTGTCGTCGAGCGCGAAGAAAGCCCATGGGCGCAGCCAGGTGCGCTGGAACGTGATGAGATTGATGTTGAAGTCACCGCCTTCGGTGAGCGGGCCGCCCTGCGACTGCGCGAGTCGCGCGAGGCGCTCGTACTCCTGCGAGCCGCTGGCGACGGGCGGGCCGATTTTGTCCGCGGCGTGCGGATAGGCCGCGCGCAGCCGCGCCTGATGCACCTCCATGTTCCATTGGAGGTACGGATATTCGTGCATCTCATTGGCCCACGGAGGAGTTTTCAATTCGAGGCCGCCGACGATGGTGATGACTTCCTGGCCGTTGGGCACGCGGAGGCGCGTTTCCGCGGCGGGCACGGTGACGGTTTCGGCGGCGACGAAGTCTTCTTCGGTGAGGAGCGCGCCGCATTGGGGGCATGTGGGCGCCGCATCGGAATTTCCCTGTAGGGGCGCAGCACTGCTGCGCCCGGCAAACGAACTTGGCGGGTTTGCGCCAGTCGGCGAATTGTTGGAGTCGATGGAATTGACGTCGAAACCATCGGCGGCGGACGATCCGGGTGGATGGGCAGCATCGCGCCAAGGATCAGCGCCGGGCGCAGCGTGCTGCGCCCCTACGGAACCGTCGCCGATCGGCGCAGGCGTCTCGGTGCTGCAATCGGGGCAGACGTAGACGTCGGAGCCGAGCTTCACTGCCCTCATGCCGATTTCGGTTTCGGGGTGGAAGCCGAAGCGCTGGCCGTCGACGACGAAGCGGACGTACGCGCCGACCTTGCCGTCGGTCCAGAGCGCGAAGGCTTCATCGACGATGAGATTGCCGATGCGATTGTTGCGTTCGACGAGGCCCGCGACTTCGGTGGCGGCTTTCGCGGCGGAGACATCCTCCTCGGCCTGCGCGGACGAGGGGAAAAAGCGCACGCGCGGCACGTCCTGCGAAAGCACGGAGACGAGCGAGAGGCCGAACGCCTGGTAGATGTTGGTGACGAATTCGTAGCGCGGCAGATTGTCGATCGAGGAGTTGTCGAGGAGCTTCTGCTCGAAGGGCAGATGCCAGTTCTGGTCGCGCTCGCTCCACCAGAGATATTGCAGGCCGCGCCAGAATTGGTGCGCCTGCTTGATGCGGCGAATTTCCTGTCGGCGCGAGAGTTCGGATTCGGTCGAGAATTGGAAGACGAGGCGGCGCAGTGCTTCTTGTAGGCGGTCGGGGAGCTGCTCGTTGTTCGGGCCGTAGGGATTCGAGGAGTCGGGCGTAGCGCCGGCATCTTGCCGGCGGTTTTCGCTTTCGCTGTCATCCCGAGGGCCGGTTGTTGCGGCCCGAGGGATCTCTCTTCGGTTCGCGTCCGAGGCAGCCGCGCGCGAAGAGAGATTCCTCGCTTCGCTCGGAATGACACCGCGTGTGGATGGCGCGGGGCCTTCGACGGGGACAATTGTCCCAGGCTCGCCCTGCCGGCGACCTGGGAGCCCTTTCTTGGCCGGATTTGCGTTCGGAATTTTGGATTGTGTGGGCATTCGTGGCTCGCTTGTGACGCGCGGCTTCTGGTATGTTGTCGCTTAGTGAAACGCAAGAAGCCTAAACCGACGCGGTTCACGCAGTTTCAAAGTCTTGTGACCGCATTTCTTGGTGTGGCAACGATTGGCTGTAGCGTTGCGGCGCTTGTCGCAGGAAATCTGTACTACCACGTACTCCCGGGAAGCCTTTTGGGTTGGGTGTTTGCGCCATTCGGGATTGTGTTGGGAACACTTCTGATTCTTTTTGCGGTTCGGCTTGGTAGACCGGAATGATCACTTTCACGCGATGGCGAGCGGGTGCGATTGCACTTGCATGCATCGCCATGCTGGCGTGCGCGACTGCTGTACGCGCGCAGGCGCCGGCTGGCGTGACTCCGCACGGGCAGGCGCAGACGAGCCAGATGAGTTCGCCGGCCGCGTCAATTCCCGAAAAGCCTGAGCCGCAAACCAAGCCCTACGAGCCGATCACGGGACGGCAGCGACTGACCTGGCTACTGGTCTCGACGCTTGGGCCTCAACATCTCGCGGTCGGCGTCATTTCAGCCGGGTACGGCACTGCTCTCAATAACCCGCGCGAGGATGGGCCGCACTGGGGCGGCTTCGCCGAACGCTACGGCATACGGCTCACCGGTATCGCCACGGGCAACGCCATGGAAATCGGCCTTGGCGCGATGTGGGGCGAAGATCCGCGCTATTTGCGGGAGCCGGAGAAGTCCTTTGGGGCGCGCGTGGGCAGCGTGATCGAGCAGACGTTCGTCACGCGCCGGCGCGACGGACGTTTCGCGCCTGCGTATGCGCGATTCATCGCCGAGCCTGGCGGAAATTTCCTCTCCAACACATGGCGCGCCAACAGCGAGGCCGATAATTACCACGCGGGGATTCGAACGCTCGAAGGCTTCGGCAACCAGATGGGAAGCAACGCGTGGGATGAGTTCTGGCCCGATGTGAAGGCGCACATCTTCCACAGACATTCCGGCAAGTAGGGCGGCGATGCCTGGTGGCGTCTGAGCCTTGCGGCAACAAAATCAAAAACGCCGGCAGGATGCCGGCGCTACAAGAAAAGGCCCGCGATGGCGGCGTTACGCAGAAACGCCGACCCAGGGCCAATCTACCAGTTTTGCCTTCTTCGGGTTTTCGAGCACGTACCGTACAACGCGACGGAAATCCTTTTCGTCCCTCACGAGGTGATCGTAGTACTCCCGCTGCCAGAACTCTCCGGACCGGCCCAGAATGCGGTTTGCCTGATTTGCGGAATACGACTTCCACGCGTGCAGAATGCCGGACAGCTTGCGATCCGCCAGCGGCTGAAAAACCACATGCACGTGGTTCGGCATCAGACACCAAGCAAAGAGACGATATCGGACTTCGTCGAAATGGAGCAGCGTTCGCGCCGTCATCCGCGCGACTCTGGGATCGGCCAGGTGGGCCGCTCCACCGCCCGCATCCAGATACGCGTCGATTTTCTCGTCAAAGAGCTGCGCGAGGCGTTCGCGTTCGTGGAGAGAAAGCTCCCGCCGCATCGCCGCGGCGGTAGCCACGATGTCCCTGCGCTCGAATTCAAATTGCTCGATCACCGAGTGTGGCAGCGAATCTGCCAGGCGAAACGTAACGAAATACGTAGCGGCGGACGCTTCCCAGTGAGGTAGTCTTCCGCGGTTGCGAACGGTCACCACGGTGCGAATTCTAATCCGAGACACTCGCTGGCGGGACGATCTTTCGTAGCGCCGGCATCCTGCCGGCGAATTTCGGGCCTTGCGTGTGGCGCAAAAGAGAGGCGCGAGCGCATTGCTAGCGTGTGAGCCTTGCGCGCGCAACGTCAAAACCGCCGGCAGGATGCCGGCGCTACAAGAGCGCGGCGGCTACTGGATCGTGATCGAGGACTGGCCGAGGGCGAGGGCGTTGGCGAGGCGGGCGCCGCGGGCGTCGGAGGGCAGGCCGAAGCGGCAGCGGACGAAGCGCACGTTCTGCAAATCGAGGTCGCCGCTTTCGTAGCGCAGGCGCGTGTCGATGAAGGTGACGTTGCGCCAGTGGAAGCCGTCGAGGGTTTGTGCGGCGCCGGCGATGGTGATGTTCTCGACGAGAATATTATCGGCGAGCGAGCGCGAGGGCGGCGGAAGCAGGATCTCGAGCGTGTCCGGCAGGAGCGTTGCGTCGAGGTAGGCGCCGCCAAGCGACGCTGGGTCGAGCGTGCGGTCCGCGGGAATTTCGCGCGGGGCTTCGAAGGAGATGGTCTTCCCGGCCGGGGCGGCGGGCGGCTCAAGCGACGAGCGCAATGACGCGAGCGAAGTGCGCGCGAGCGTCACGTGGTCGAAGAGGCGCTGGTTATCCGCGTGCAGGTAGAGCACGCCGTCGAGGCCGGTAAGCGCTGCCTGGAAAAAGTCGGGCTGCGCGGTGCGGGATTCGATGCGCGCGGCGGTGATGGTCGATTCGGCGCGATCGACGTCCATTTCCGCGGCGGAAAGATTTCCGGACTTGCTGTCGCGCGCGCCGGTTTCGAGCGAGTCCATCACGTCGCGTTCCCAGGGAGCGACCGAGAGCGCGGCCGGCGAATAGGGGTGTGCGGCGGACGCGTTGCGCGGCGGATGCAGGATCCAGTGCGCGCCCTGATATGCGAGGCGTCCGATCAGCAGGATCAGAAGAATCGGGATCGCGACGCGCGCGTATGCGGGCATCCCGACGCCGCTGACGCGGCGCCAGCCTGTGCGGCGGTGCGAGCGTCGCCAACCGCGACGCGGAGTGCTGGGAGTGCCCAAGCGCGATGCCTCTCGCGCAGTATTCTAGATCACAATGGGCTGCGCCTGTCGGCATCAATGTTGCGCGGACGTGAACGATTACGCACGCGCCGGAGGGCAGGCCAACGCAGCCGGATCGGCGGTTGTCGTGTGGAGTGCGGCGGCTTGCCGCCGCCGTTTGCCGCACGGGCAAGCCCGCGCGTGCTGCAACCGTGAGCCAATACAAGGCCGCCGGGGCAAACCCCGGCGAAGAGAAAGCGGGAGCTTCGCTCCCGCACTCCACATGAGCGATGCCGTGTGACCGAGGCGGGTGGGCGCGCGTCGGAGGGAAGCCGGTCGGCGTAGCGCCGGCATCCTGCCGGCGAATTTCGGGCCTTGCGTGTGCTGCGCATGAGAATCGCGAGCGCATTGCCAGCGCGTGAGCCTTGCGCGCACAAAGGCAAAAACGCCGGCAGGATGCCGGCGCTACGGGCTTCGTCGCGCGCGGTTAGATGGCGGGGCGGCTACGATTTTGCGGCGGCTTCCCTTCCCAGCAGGTCGCGCAGGAAATTCACGAGGTCGCGGTGATCGGAGAATACGTGCGTCTCGGGCGCGGGCGCGATTGCCGGATGGGTGGCATCACGCCAAGAATCCGCGCCGGGCATCCGCCCTGACTTACTGGCGGACCGTGCCCCTACGGAAGCAAAAGCATCGCCGGTCGGCGGGTTCGCGGCGAGGCGATGGACGCGCGCGACGTAGCCGCGTTGTGCACAGCCGGAAGATGGCGGCACAAGTTCCGCGGCCTCGATTTCGACGCGATGGATTGGGGAGTCGGCGCTGGCGGAAGATGCGTCGTCATCGCCGGAGCCGTCGGAGGAGTTGTCGTCGGCGTCGTTGGCATGCGCTTGCCGTTCGAGCGCGAGCAACGCGGATTCGGCTTCGCGCGCGGCTTCGAGCGCTTCGCCCATTACGGGATTCATGTGATAGCGGCCTCGGATGAATGGCATGGAGCCTCCAGGAGAGCAGACGTGAATCGTGACTTGTGAATCGTGATTCGTGATGCGCTATCTGAGCTGCGGCTTGCGATGACGGTTTTCCACGAGTCACCAGTCACGAATCACGAGTCACGGGTTTTCGCGCGGATTCGAATTCCAACATGCGGTTGATTTGGTGCCAGGAGCGGCGGCGCGTCGGTGCGGCGATTTGTCGCGCGTGCGGCGTCTTGCGGCCGGCGGATTGTGTCGCGCCGACGCTCGAAATTGCTGCATGGGCGGCATCACGCCAAGAAACTTCGCCGGGCGCAGCGTGCTGCGCCCCTACGGAAGAAACACCTGCGCTGTTTGGTGCGGGCGAATGATGCGCGGCGGCGGCGAGTTCTTCTACTGAGATGGTGATCGGCGGGACGCCGGCGACGCCGAGGATCGAGTTCAGCAGCGCGCGATTTTCGGCGCGCAGCCGGTCAATTTCGGCACGCTGCCGCGCGACTTCCGCTTCCAGCGCGCGCGTGTAACGCGTGGACGCAATTCGTTGCCAAAGCCCTCGAAATGTCATCCGCAACCTCAAACCGTTGTAATATGCCGCAAATCGATGTCGCGCTACTCGACGCACGCCGAAGCCGGGAAGCTGGTCGTCATATTCCCGCGCAGGTCGAAAGCTGTTCCCCTGGCATTGTTTTTCGCGTGCATACTTTTCGCCGCCTATGCGTTCTGGCAAGAGACGCGCGGACTTGACGTATTCGTGCGAGGCGGCTTTGCAGCCCTACTTGTTGTCGTGTTTGGCGGGTGGCTCTGGGTTGTCGCCGGACAGCAGGAGCTCGCGTTCGCATCAACGGAATTGCGCCATCGCCGCGCCCTGCTAGGGCTTTCTCACACGAAGGCATACAAGATGAAGGACATCCAGGCCCCGCGTTTTGTCGAGGCCCTTGACAAGGCTCGCCTCGGGAGCCGCCACCCGAGCGGCATTGGTTTTACATGCAAAGGCAAGAACGTGTCTTTATGCAACGGGATCACACAGACCGAAGCCAAGCAAATTGTTGGCGCCGTCCTACACCAATTTCCGGAACTGACGCAGATCTGGGGACACTACGCCGAAGGTGTGCCGACGACAACGGAATATGTTTCACTAAATCTGAAGTAATTGCCCAGCGTGACGCTTATTGTCACCAGCGGCGGCGGTGGCGGAAGGAAACCGGTTGTGCGCCGCGGGATTCCTCGGCGAGGAATTTGCGGGCTTGCATGGCGCGAATGGTGGGATCGGGCGAATAGGCGTGCATGGAGAGACGGTCGGCCAGGGGCATGCGTCGATCGCTGACGGGACCGCGATGCGCGCCGTAGCGGGATTTGAGGCCGTAGCGAGCGGCGTCGGCGGGATCGTCGCCGTCCATTTTTTCAATGTCCTCGATGCGCGCGGGATCGCGAACGAGAGTTGGGAGCGTGCGGATCAGCTCGATGCAATTGTCGGTGAGGAGCCACTCGCCGGCGTCGAGCATTTGATACATCAGCATCCATCCGCCGACGCGGTCGTCGTCGGCTGGGACGGGGCGCGGGAAACCGGCGGCGGGGCGAAGACGTCGCCCATCTGGTCGGCGATGGAGGCTTCGTCGGTGCGGTGCGCGAAGGCGTCGGGCGAGAGGTAGATGGCGTCGATTTTTTCGGGGGAGGAGTCGGCGTGGAGCGAGCGCGCGATGATTTCGCGGGCGAGGTCGCGCGGCGGCGTGCGATGCGTGACGTATTCGCGGTAGGTGACAATGCGACGAGCATTGTCATCCCGAGCGACCACCGGGAGCGAGGAATCTCTCCCCGGTGCGACGCTGGAAGAGAGATTCCTCGCTTCGCTCGGAATGACGGGCGAATCGGTCGTAGCGCCGGCATCCTGCCAGCGGTTTTCGTTTCCATCGGCGCCGCAGAAATTCGCCGGCAGGATGCCGGCGCTACGAGCACCGGGAACAGCCGCATGCCAATACGCGGCGGAGGGGTGCTCGAAGCCCCAGTCGATCGAGATCCAGCGCGGCCACCAGGGCTTCCAATCTCCCTGTGTTCCGATTAGCTCAGCGCGGATGACGTGGCGCGTCGGGTCGAACTTGTCGAAATACTGGCCGGCGAAGACGTCCCAATCGCCGTCGAGAAACGCGCGCTTGAGATGCGAGGGCAGCGCGCGGAGAGTTTTCAGATAATTTTCATCGGCGGCGTAGATCGGATTGTCGGAGACGCGCGCGGGGATGAAATCGTAGTCGGCGGGATCGTACGCGTCGGGACTTTCCATGCCGGACGCGGGCTGCTTGTCGATCCAGAGCGATTTCACCCAGGCGTGGCCGATGTTGCCGGGATTCGTCGCGCCGGCCATGCACGGAAACGCGCCGGGCACGGGACAGCGGTTGCGGCTGGTGAGGAATTGCCACTGGCGCAGGGTGAAGAGCGTCAGCTCGTCGATGCCGATGAAGAGAAATTCCGCGCCCTGATATTGGTACACGTCGCTTTCAGACTGGCAATAGCCGAAGCGGGTGGTCGAGCCGTTGCGCCATTCGACGACGCGCTTCGATTCGTGAAAGGATTTGTAAAGCTCGCGCGGGATGTCGCGGCGGAAATAGAGCAGAAGCGATTGCTCGAGTTCGGGGAATGTGCGGCGAAGGAGAAGAGTGTTCGCGCCGGGATGTTCGTGCGCCTGGAGGATGGCCTCCATCAGCAGCGCTTTCGATTTGCCGGGGCCCGCCGCGCCTCCGAAGAGCCTGTATTTCGCGGGCGAGGAGTGGAACGCCTGCTGCTTCGGGAATGGACGGTATGGCAGCAGGACTCGCGCGGCGGAGTTCTCGCGAGCCGAGGATGCGTCACGCGACCAGCGCTCGATGCCGGATGTGATCGTCATCATGGAAGATTGGCCACGGAGACACGGAGACACAGAGGAAAGGCTCACGGCAATCTTATGTGGAGTGCGGCGGCTTGCCGCCGCTGTTTGCCGCACGGGCTTGCCCGGGCGTGCTGCAACCGTGCGCCGCGCGAGACCGCCGGGGCAAGCCCCGGCGAAGAGGGGCGGGAGCAAGCTCCCGCACTCCACATGGCGTTGCCATGCCGGGCGAGCGAGGCGTGTGAGCGGCGTTGCGCCAAGATGGCTGTTGGGCGTTCGCCGAATTCTTTTCGATACTTCCCTTCTCTGTGCCTCCGTGTCTCTATCGCTAACGGGCTGGCATTAAGCGGGAGGCTCGGGCGCGGGGCGGTCGGGGCGCTCTACGCTGTGGACTAGCTGAACGATGACGGGGGCGTCGGGCGACGGGGCGCGTGCGGCTTCCTTTTCTTTCGCGGCTTTTTGAGCGGCGTCGTTTGAGGCTTCGATCTGGCGCGAGCATTCCTTCAGCACGTCGACGAGGAGCTTGTCGACACCAGAAGCCTTGGCATCTTTTCCGGTGAGTTTTTTCACGACGTGCACGAATTTGCCGGCGACGACGTGCTCGTCAAGGCCGTGCTTGCGGAGGGCTTCACCGATGCGCACGCGGGTCGGGCGCCGCCGCGTTTTCGGGGAGGCGGGGCGAGCTTGCGACGGCGCCGATTTTTGCCGGGGCGGCTTTGCGTGGTGTTTGTTGCGGGGCTTTTTGGCGCGCGCGTGCGGCTTGCGCTTTGCGGCGGGCGGCGTTTCGTTTGCGGCGGAGGCGGATTCGCGCGGAGATGGCTTTGTCGCGTTGTTCTTTTTCGGCATCGCGGGATTCAAACACGTAGTAGTAACCGAGGAGCGCGCCTTCGAGTCCTTCGCGATGGCGCGCGCAAAAGCGGTCGCCAGGAGAGGCTTCGCGTTTGCACCGGAGCCAGAGCGGATTGCAGACGCGCGAGTGTACGAGGCCGATACAGAGAGACATGAAGGCGAGAGTGGGCGGTGCGCTGGCGGCGCGGCAGAGTTCCTGTGTGGAGTGCGGCGGCGAGCCGCCGCTGTTTGCCGCACGGGCTTGCCCGGGCGTGCTGCTACCGCGAGCCGCGCAAGGCTGCCGGGGCAAACCCCGGCGAAGAGGGGCGGGAGCAAGCTCCCGCACTCCACACGGGCGTTGCGGAGCCGGGAGCGCGAGGCTCGTGGGCGGCGGAACACGCGGCGGTCGCGTGGCGCGGGTTCTGTAGCGCCGGCATCCTGCCGGCGAATTTCTGCGGCGCCGCCGAAAAGCCAAATCGCCAACAACATGCCTTTCGGTTCGGGACAAGCCCGCGTTTCGAGCGAAGCCCGCAAAGTCAAAGACGCCGGCAGGATGCCGGCGCTACGTACTTCGGTGCGGCGGTGCTACGTACTTCGGTGCGGCGGTGCTACGGAGTGGTGACCCAGGTGAAGCAGGCGCTGCGCGGGGATTCCGCGGGCTTGGCGTCGGGGCCTTGCGATACGGGCGGAGGCGGGCCTTGCGCGGTTACGGCAATGCGATGCAAGCCGGAGGAGAAGACGTTCAGCGAAGTCGTCCCGCTGATGCCATGGATGAGGCCTTGCGCGTTCGCGGGCAGCGGAACGGTGCCGAGCACGAATGCGTCGTCGATGCTGGATGAGGTCTCGTACACGACGAATTGCTCGACGCAATTTGTCGCGACTTTCGCGGAGCAGGCGGGCGTGCGCGAGAAATCGTAATCGAAGATGACGGTGATCATGTGGATGCTCGACGTGGACTGCGCCGAGGAACTTGGAGACGTCTGCTGCGGAGGCGAGCTGGATTGAGTTGGAGACTGCGGTGAAGTTGATGGCGCCTGTGCGGTCGTTTGCGCAGCGATTGTGCACGCGCCCGCGAGCAGCAGGATGGCCAGAGCGAAGCCTCTCAGCATCGAGAGGCTATATTAGCGCAGTGGGACGCCTTCACTGTAGCGGGGGCTGCTTCTCGTAAACAAAGGTCTGCTTTGCATCGTCCATGTTCCTGGTGAGAGTGCTCCCGTCAGCTGAGAGCGTCCATCTTTCCGTCGCGTGGATCGGCTCGTATCCGTCCACGGAGGCACCAGGCATGCTGACGCGAGAGATGAGTTCCGTCACAAGAACTCCCTTTGTCCAGTGAGCCTTCTCGATGAGTAGACCAGCGGCAGTTTGGTCCCGCACCTGATTTCGAACGTGGTCCTTACCATCCGGGATCCATGTATGGCTCTCCTTGCCGCCCGTCCAAGTAATCTCCATCTGGATCCCTGAATCCGAGCAATTGATCACGATCGTTTCAGGGCCTGCGGTGCCGTGTTTGTCGATTTTGCTTTTCGCCTGATTCAAGATCCAAGTGCCGGATAAGTCCAGCGCCGCAGCCTTCTGCGCGAGGACGGGAGCGGCCAAAGCGAAGGCCAGCGCAATCGTCAGTAGAATTTGGCGCATGAAGGCGGCGCCTCCCGTTGCCGGCGATTGTAGTACATCACGAGTAATGGGCGTCAACCGAGAATCTGGACGATGACGCCGGAGCCGCCGGTGATCGAGGAGACTTTCGCGCGGACGAAATTGGCGCGAACGTTGGTGACGGTGCGGGACTCGCCGGCGGTGGCGGTCGAGGTGTCGATCGTGGCGTACTGCGAATCGACGTCGTTCATCGCGGTTTGCAGGACGACGCTGACGGCCGAGGGCGCGGAGCCGTAGATCGTCTGCCAGACGATGGTGCGGGCGTTGTTGGGCATTCCGGCGTAGCTCGGCAGGGCGAACTGCTGGCTGGCCTGCCCGGCGGAGGGAGATTCGCTGTTGAAGGCGAGGGCGACGTCGCCCGGGAAAATCGAATACGGCGGGACCTGCGCGTTGTAGTTCGGCATGGTGTCTCCAGGAGAAATGACGGATGAGGCGGGTACTGGCGAACAAGCGGCGATGAGTTGACACGGACCGCTGACGCAGCTACGATGAGAACAAGTCTTACTCAGTAATACCGAATGGACCGATCATGAGAACGACGCAAACGATGACCGTTTCTTTGCCTCCGGCGATGGTGCGGCAGTTCGAGCGCGTGCGGAAGGCGGAATCACGGACGCGGTCGGAGCTGGTTCGCGAAGCGCTTCGGGCCTACTTCGACCGCCGGTATCCCGAAGTCCAGCCGACAAAGCAGGAACTCGCTGCGCTACGGCGGGGCCGCGCGTCGCACCGGCGCGGCGATGTGATATCGTTGCAGCAATTCCTCCGTGACATGGAAGGTCCAGCTCACCGGGCCCGCCCAAAAAGAGTTCGCAAAACTTCCTCCAAAAGACGCCGCACGCGTTAAAGCCGCGCTCGTCGCGATGGAGCAGGACCCGTTCCAGGGCGACATCAAGAGGCTGAAGGGACAATCGCGCGCGGGGCGGAGACGCGTCGGAAGCTATCGGATCATTTACGATCTGTATCTCGAGGAACGGCTACTCGTCGTGATGGGAATTGTGCGGCGGACCTCGACGACCTATTGAATTGGCAGCGAGAAAGAGGATTTCGAAGTTGGAGCGTTTGGGCGGAAAGCGAGGATAACGAAGAAATTTCTACGCTCGTGCAACGCGCGTGTCAAGTGGTTATTTGTGTAAAGAAAAATCGTCCAAGGCGGAATTGGCCACGGAGGCACAGAGATTGACGAGTTGTGTAGCGCCGGCATCCTGCCGGCGAATTTCTGCGGCGCCGCCGAAAACCCGAATCGTCGGCGCAACACTCTCGGTTCGGAGGAAGCTGGCGCTATGAGCGGCGCCGTCAAAGTCAAAAACGCCGGCAGGATGCCGGCGCTACGTTCCTCGGCCAGCGCGGGAGATGAATGGGCGCGACCGCAGGGGCAACCGTGAGCCGCGCAAGGCCGCCGGGGCAAGCCCCGGCGAAGAGGGGCGGGAGCAAGCTCCCGCACTCGAGATGAGCGGTGCTGTATCGCGCGAGCGAGGCAGAGCGACAGAACCCGCGCGATGGCAAGTGTTATTGCTGCGGCGCGGCGGGCGGCGGCGATGCAGGCTGCGGCGGTGCGTTCGCGGGAACGGGGCTTGCTGGCGCAGCGCTCGGTGGCGCGGCGTTCGCGGGAGCGGGCTTCAGCGTGACGCTGACTCCGCGCGAGGCGTTTTGATCAGTCGTGAGCTGGAGATCGATCTGATCGGCGTCGATGGTTTGTTCGACGCCATTTTCGGTGACGTAGTGCAGTTTGTTTCCGGCGAGCCAATAATCGGTAACGGCGAACGTCGTGCCGTCCTTCAGGTAAATCATCGTGACGTTCGAAGCGGCGGCGCTCGCAGCGGCCGACTCGTTCGAATCGTTCGAGCTATTCACATCAGACGAATCGGGCCCGGTCATATTCTGCGGCGCGTAGGGGCCGTACGGAGCATCGTCCTGCGGAGCGCCCTCGACGTTGCCGTAATCCGACGGCGGATAGGAGCCGCCGCCAAACCCGTAGCCGTAACCCGGAGCGTAGCCGTAGCCATAGCCGTAGCCGCACCCAAAATCGAACGGGTCAAATGGATCGCACGGTCCGAAGCCCAGGCCGAATCCGAAAAATGGATAGAAGCCGAACCCGGGATAGAAGTACCCCGGGCCTGCGCCGAACGGCGGATGAATGATGTGCGGCGGCCGCGGGCGAACTCGATTGGCCGAGGTCGCGAAGGGCGAAGCGGCCGGGGCGCGCTGCGTTGTGGACGACGTCGAATTCTGCCAAATCTGGTGGCCTTGGCCCGAGAAGCTCAGCGGGCCGGAATGCACCGGCGCGACGCTGGAGTTCGCACCGGAATTGTTCACGGGCGGAAAACCAATGGTGACGTGGGGCGGCTGCGCGCTGGAGCTGAAGGCGGTCGCGTTCGTCCCCTGCTGGCTACCGGCGGGTGGCCCGAACGGGCGGAAGCCGGTTGTCGCGTGCGTGGACGATGCCGCTGCCGAAGATCCTGTTACAGGAGGCGCAGGCTTTGGATTTTGTTCCGCGAAATGTGGCTGCGGAGCTGGCGCGCTGGCTGGGTGGCTCGTCGTATGCTGCGGGGCCGGAGCGTGCGATGGGGCCGAAACGTGGCCTCCTCCGCCGCTAAAGTGGCCGCCGCCACCGCCTCCAAAGTGGCCGCCTCCGCCGTGTTGTGCCAGTGCTGCTGGCGCGCATACCAAAGCAGAAACGCCAAGAATTCCGGTTGCGATTTGAATCAGAGGCAGGCGGTGTGGAGTCGAGCGCTTCATTTTCGCACCCTCAATTCTGCGGCTGGACGAGGGCCACGTTGCATCGATCCTACACCAATTTAGACGCTTGCGGGCGCGGCTCGGTTGCAAAACCCGCCGGAATGGCCACAGAGACACGGAGGCACAGAGGGAACCACTGACAAAATGCGCCTGGAACGGCGGCTAGGTTCCTGTGTGGAGTGCGGCGGCTTGCCGCCGCTGTTTGCCGCCCGGGCTTGCCCGGGCGTGCTGCTACCGCGAGCCGCGCAAGGCCGCCGGGGCAAGCCCCGGCTAAGAGGGGCGGGAGCAAGCTCCCGCACTCCACACCAGCGTAGTCGCCGCGCGCGATCGGTGAATGGGCGGTGTCGCGCCAAGAATGTTTGCCGGGCACGGCGTGCCGTGCCCCTACCGAACCAGCGAGGGCGGTCGATCGAGGCGGATTGGCGGCGTTGCGCGAAGATGGCTGCTTGGGCGTTCGCCGAATTCCATTCGATGCCTTCCCTTCTCTGTGCCTCTGTGCCTCTGTGTCTCCGTGGCCAGTCGGATGAGCGGATCGGATATACTGGCGCGCGATGATTCCGTTCCTGCATGTTGGGCCGCTGCTGGTGCCGACGTTTGGGCTAATGGTGGCGGCAGCGATGGTGGCGGCGTACTACGTGCTGCGCGCGGACCTGGCGCGGCGCGGACTCGCGGACAAAGAATCGTCCACGGCGGAACTTTTCATCGTGGTGCCGTGCCTCGCGGGGATCGTCGGCGCGAAGCTCTACCACGTGCTCGAGACGCCGCGCGAGCTATTCGCGCATCCGGCCGAGGAGTTGCTGAGCCGCTACGGACTCGCGTGGTTCGGCGGGCTGATCATAGGATTCGCGGCGTTCGTGTGGGTGGCGCGGAACCGGAAGATTCCGCTGCTGCAAGCGTTCGACGCGGGATCGCCCGCGGCGGCGCTCGGATACGGAATCGGGCGGATCGGCTGCCTGCTATCGGGCGACGGCGATTACGGAATTCCGACTTCCCTGCCCTGGGGCATGAGTTTCCCAAATGGGCTGGTGCCGACGACCGAGCGCGTCCATCCGACGCCGATTTACGAATTGATTGTGGCGTGCGCGATCGCGTGGGTGCTGTGGCGAATGGGCGCGCGGCAGTTGCAGGCGCGTCGCGCAACGGATTCGCTGCAGCCGGGCGCCGTGTTCGGGGCGTATCTGGTGATGACCGGCGTGGCGCGGTTTTTGGTCGAGTTCATTCGCATCAATCCGCGATCGTTTTTCGGGATGACGAACGCGCAGGCGGCGAGCATCGCGTCGATCGTCGCGGGGGCGGCGATTTGGCGGTACGTCGCGCGGAAACATTAAGTGCGCGGACTTTTCGGCATGCGGATGGCGAGCAGGCCGTTCGAGAGGACCGCGATCGAGCGCGAGGCGTCGACTTCGGCGGGTAATTCGAGCACCGAGGCGGTGCGAGCGGGCGGTGAATGCGTAGCGGACGGCGTGAGGTCGGGTTTTGTAGCGCCGGCATCCTGCCGGCGAATTTCTGCGGCGCCACCGAAAGCCAAAACCGCCGGCAGCATGCCGGCGCTACGGGCTTCGATGGGCGCGCGCGCTGAATGGGCGGCATCGCGCCAAGCATCTGGGCCGGGCGCAGCGTGCTGC
This sequence comes from uncultured Acidobacteriota bacterium, assembly GCA_963715685.1. Lineage (GTDB taxonomy): Bacteria > Acidobacteriota > Terriglobia > Acidiferrales > UBA7541 > Palsa-295. Next base: position 2,345,461 of record OY970264.1, read on the forward strand.
GCCCCTACGGACGGACCTCCCTCGGGCGGGTGGCGCTGCGCGAGGATCAGCAGCCAGCGGGATTCGATGCCGATGGAGATGGCGGCGGACGAGTTGGGAACGCTTGCCAGCGCGTATACGAAGTCGCCGAATTCGGCGATGTCGATCGGCAGCGCCGGGAGAAGTTCGCGCTCGGCGCTCAGCCAGTCGTCGAGTTCGCCGTTGGACGCGTCGCCGCGCTGAAGATACATTTTCTGGGCGCGGCGCGTGACGGCCTCATAGGCATCGAGAAGGCAATCCGTCAGATCGCGCAGGGGGATGAATTCGCGCTGCGGCTTCCGCAGTACGCGGAGCGTCAGCGCGGAATAGCGGCTGCCTCGGCCGGTCGTGGGCGATGCATATTCAGGTCGTTTCAAATCCCTTCTCTTTCCTCACTGCGGCAATTCGACGCGCATGCGGCGCCACCGAAAGACAAAACCGCCGGCAAGATGCCCCTCGGCCCCGCTCGGGACAAGCCGGCGCGACGTCCGGCGAAACTAGGCGGAAAGCCGCGGCAAGTGCTTGCGTCTGGCGGAGGCAGCCAGCGCGGGGCGTTCGGATACAGGCCGGACGGCGCGAGATTTTCTGAGCATGTCCGTCGGGTGGCGAGCGCCGATGAGAGCTTCGATTTCCAACTCGAGGGTTGCGGCGCCGAATGCGCGGGCGCCGAGGACGTCCGCGCCGCGCGAGACGACGGGAAGCCAAAGGCAGCTCTCGGTAAGAGAGATGCCGACGATCAGACTGCCCGCCTGGCGCAGAATTCGCTCGGCGAGTTCGTAGCTCCTGCCGTCGGAAAGCGACTCGGCGGCGAGGACCACATCGAACCGAAATGTTTCCAGCAGATCTCGCGCTTCGCGCAGAGTCTCAACGGTACGCGATCCCCAGCCGCAGCTTTCGAGCTGCCTGAGAAGCGCGTCCGTGCCGAGCGACGAAGTGCCAATCACCAAAATGCACATTGCGATCGCGGGCATAGTACGCCTCCCCATTCCAAGTTCGCGATCCACAATTCAGTCCTTCGTTTGGAACTGCGAATCGCTCGTTCGGGGAATGCGACGCGGAGCCGGCTTTCACGATTCTCCGGGCGCACCGCGGCCCCCTTAGCATTAATCGGGACACGCGGGGCTGGGCATTAGGCGAAATCTGCCCTTCCAGAGTTGCGGCGGAGACTATGGTTTCTGGGTACAAAGTTCAATTCGGAACAATACGGCGGAGTCCGGCGCGAAACCTGCTTAACCCATTCGCTGTGACCGTACGAATTGCGGACTTTACTTAATCCCTACGTAGAATTTGCAGGGTGGATTATCCAACAGGTTCTTGACACGCCATATACGTGCGAGTAAACTCCCGCGAAATCAGGGGGCGTGCACGTTTTTGAAACATGGCATCGCTGCGGCCCCTACCGGCAAGCACGTGTCGCCCGAGCTGTCTTGGGAAAGCGATGTCCAGAGAGTCCGCAAACAACTCGCAATCACTGGAACGCGCGCCGCACGGCGATGCTAACCGAAGCAGTTTTCACGACGGTTCTGGCATCCAAGAGAACGAGAGCTTGTGCCAAAATGAACCGCCTGCGTGTACGAATCCATCGGCGCAGGCCCCCGCCCCCGAGGCTTTGCCGGACCGGCGCGCCTCTCGATCGGAATCCGAAGATCGCTTAATCCGGAGCGAGGCGCTGCTGGCGCAGGCGGAGCAACTTGCCAACATCGGCAGTTGGGAATTCGACATCGACACACGGGAGCTTTGGTGGTCGGCGCACTACTTTCGGCTATTGGGTCTGGAGCCGAAGGCGGAAGCGGTCCCATACGGCACGGGCATCCGGATGATCCATCCGGAAGACCGCGAGCGCGGTGAGCGCGACGTCGACTTGCTGGCCAAGACCGGGGTGCGGTTCGACAACGAGTTGCGCTTCGTGTTGGCGGATGGCAGCCTGCGAATTTTTCATTCCCGCGCCATCGGAATCAAAAACGAGAGCGGCCGCGTGGTGCGCATCCGGGGGATGTCGCAGGACATCACCGAGCGGCGGCAGGCGGAAGAAAAAGTTCGCGAAAGCGAGGCGCTTCTGGCGCAGGCCGAGCAGATTGCACACTTCGGAAGCTACCAGCACGATTTCGCAACGCAGGCGGCAACCCTCTCGCCGAATCTGCGCAAGATTTACGCCTTTGGCCCGAATGAGGAGTGGACTCTCGATATGTACCTGTCGAGGCTTCACCCCGACGATCGTGACCGGGTTCGCGAAATCGTGGTGCGAACCATCGAGGAGCGAAAGCCCTTTGAATTCGTGGCGCGCTACCTGCCGCCGGAAGGAGGCCTCCGGTTCATTCACGCTCGCGGGGTGCCGATTCTCGATTCGGCGGGAAAACTGGCGCGACGCGTGGGCGTAGTGCAGGACATCACCGAGCAAAGGAAAGCCGACGAGCAGCTGCGCGCCAGCGAGGCGCTGCTGGCGGAGGCAGAACAGATCGCACACGTCGGAAGTTGGAAGTACGACCGGATATCGCGGACTGTGGAGCTATCCAAGCAGTTGCTGCAGATGTTCGGAGTTTCCTCGGAGTCGGAGTGGGGACCCGAAGATTATTGGGAGCAGCTTCATCCGGACGATCGCGATCGGGCGCAAAAGATCGCGGACAAGGCGATCGCGGCCGGCGAACCCTACGAGTACGTCGCGCGGTATTATTCGCCCGAGGGAGAATTCCGGACGCACTTCGTTCGCGGCCTGCCCTTCCGTAACGCCCACGGAACAATCGAGTATTGGATCGGCGTAGTGCAGGACATCACGGATCAGAAGCACGCCGAAGAGGATTTGCGGCGGCTCTCGCAAGAGCTCCTGCGCACGCGCGACGATGACCGTCGCCAGATGGCGCGGGAACTGCACGAATCCGCGGGGCAAAGTCTCGCGGCGCTAAAAATGACGCTGGCGCGATTGAAGGAATCGCTCGGTGAAAATCGAGATCTGGCGCGCTCGCTTTTGCAGTCCGCGACCGAACTCGCGGACGGCGCCATCAGGGAAGTCCGCACGATTTCCTACGTGATGCACCCGCCCCTGCTGGACGAAGCGGGGCTCGTGCCGGCGCTGCGCTGGTACGCCAAAGGCTTTGCGGAGCGCAGCGGAATCGATACGACCGTCGAAATTGCGGAGGATTTTCCGCGCCAGTCGCGCGAGATCGAAACCACCGTGTTTCGCATCGTACAGGAAGCCCTGACCAACCTGCGCCGCTACTCCGGCAGCAAGACGGCGCGAATCCGCGTGAAGGAAGAGCAGGGGCAGATCCTCGCTGAGATTCGCGATCAGGGATGCGGGCTCGCGCAGCCGGCCCCGAAATCGGGATGGAAAACCCCGCTCGGCGTCGGAATTTCCGGGATGCGCGAGCGCGTGAAACAACTGAACGGCGTCTTCGAAATCGAAAGCGTGGCAGGCCGCGGCACGACCGTGCGGGCGGTTCTGCCGCGCCAAGCGACGCCGGCGCAGGAGGAGTTCGCTCGTGAAACACGGGTTGACATCGCGAAGAAGCCCAGACAGGAAAGGTCAATCGCTCGTGCTGGTCGAGGCCGCGCGCGCATGAACGGCGAGAATGCCAGCTAAGAGCTACCGAATACTCATCGCGGACGATCACGCGCTGGTCCGGCGCGGCATCAAGATCATATTGTCCGCGCAGCCCGGAATCGAAATTTGCGGTGAGGCCACGACGGGCCGCGAAGCGATCGAGCAGGTCCGAAAGCTGAAGCCGGACCTGGTGCTGCTCGATTTGACGATGCCCGAAGTGAACGGTCTGGAGGTGGCGGAACAGGTCCGGACCGAATCGCCCGATACGGACGTGCTCGTGCTGACGATGCACTTCTCGGAGGAAATCGCCCGGGACGTGCTTCGGTCCGGCGCGCTGGGATACGTGCTGAAGTCGGATGCGGACACGGAACTCGTCTCCGCCGTGGAGCGCGCCCGGCGGCGCGAACCTTACTTCACGAGCAAGCTCGCGCTCAGCATGGCAAAGACTTTCACCGAGGGATCCAATCAAGGCAGCCGCGAATCGGAAGAGCACGAGGGCGGGCTGCCCGGAACGCCGCTCACGGGGCGCGAAGTGGAAGTCGTTCGGCTACTGGCCGAGGGAAACAGCAACAAGGAGGTTGCGTCGGCGCTCAAGGTTTCGACGCGAACCGTGGAGAGCCACCGCAATCACATCATGCGCAAAATGAAGTTTCGCAGCTTCAGCGAGCTGGTCCGCTTCGCCATCCGCAACAGCCTGGTCGAGCCTTAAAGAGAAGCCTGCCCCCGGGCCGCGAAGGCGGCCTGAGGGCAGACAGGCAGACGATCTTCACCGGATCGGAATTACTTCTTCGCGGATTTGCGGCGGCCGCGACGCTTGACAGGACGGTCGGCGGGCGGTTCCCCGACGAGTTCCGCAACCCAGATCGACGTGACGAATTTCTTCACGCCGTGATTGTCGAAATCAATCGTGGTGCGTTCGACGTTCGATTCCGTGACCGTTCCCAGGCCATATTGGTCGTGACGAATCGTCTGACCCTCAGACAGGATCTGCACGGGGCCTCCTTGGGATTTTTGGAAACAGCGGTGCCGCTCGGGTGCGTTATAGGCCGACGACGTGTTCGGCCTGCAACCCCTTGGGACCCTGCTTGACCTCGAACTCGACGGCTTGGCCTTCGTTGAGGGTTTTGTAGCCTTCGGACTGAATCGCCGAAAAATGCACGAAGACGTCTTCGCCGGACTGGCGTTGGATGAAACCATAGCCCTTTGCTGCGTTGAACCACTTGACTGTACCTTGTTCGGTGGCCACTTCGGATGCTCCTAATTAATTCATAAGGCGGCGGTTAGCCGCCCAGAAGGCTATTTGTGCTCTGTTTCACCCTGCCCGCCACAAAAAAAGGCCGTCGGGTATTTCCCCGGCAGCCTCGTTGTACGCGTCAAAAGTTCACATAAGCAACAAACGCGAGCTGTTTGTATCACAAATTTGGTGCGAGTGCAATGCGCGCCAGCGGAGGGTAGTCACTCATTTTGAGCTCGACTTTGCGGACAGCCTATTATGACGGCTTGGAGGTGGGCACCAATGCAGCGGCTTTTTCCTTGAGTTCTTTTTCTTGTTTTCGCCTACCCAAGATGAAAACAGTCGCAAGGCTTGCGAGCGCACTGATAATTGAGGTAAGACCTTCCGGGCTTTTGCCTGAATGGATCAGGTAGACTCCGCCAAGAATTGCAGTCATGCAGATGATGAAACCAAAGACAGGTCCAGTTCTTTGCGTGCTGCAATTTGCCTCTATCACTGCTTTTTCAAGTTCCTGTCTGTGCGAGGACTGCTTTTCCGCCATGGCAATAATGCGGTCAGCGGCCCCAGGAGTAGCGTCGTTGTATTTCACCAGCAACTCTGGCGGAGGCAGTGGTCCGGAGAAGTGTGCAGCTTGGGCCGTAAACTGAAATCCTAGGGGATTTTGTTGAGTTTGTTGGTTGAGACGGCGAAGTTCTTTAGAGTGTTTTCCCACCTTGCGCCACCACGAACTGTCTTACAGCCTCATCCAGTGCTTGGCCCACGGCTGCCCAGTCAGCATAAATGGCCTTAGAATCCGCTTCCAGTGGCGTTCGGCTTCGGTTATACGACACAAAAGACCCTTCGAAATCGAAGATATGCGCTACCCCCGAAATGAACGAGGGGTTGGCAAATAGGAAGGTAGACAGATAAGCCACAACGTGAGTGTATCTAAATTCATATAGGCGGTCAAGCCGCGCTTCTTGCCCTATCGTCCAGAAGGGAAACCACTTCCTCAATGCTCCAAGCATGATCTGTAACCCCCGCTTCCATCGCCGGAATTACGCGCAATGTCTGATGCACACGGCAAAAGTTATAGTGCATGTAGTGAAGCGTCAAAAGCTCAATGTGGTTCCCTACTTGCACCCCGCGAAAACATCGAAAATTCGCAGCGCGATAGCCAACGAGCTGAGTGCCTAGGAAGAGACTGCGGCAAGCGAGAGAGCTTTGGCGAGCAATTCGTAAGAGCGCGGCAGTCGGAGTGCTCGTGGGTCATCGTGGTGACCATGATTTCGCGGACTCCCGCTGATGGGCCACGGATGGATGTTTTGCCATTCCAGCAGCGGTGCCTAGCAACACCTCGTTCGTGCGCGACAGGAAACATGCGTTCTGCATCCCGATCGTACAAGATGAAGTGCGACTACCATAAGAGAAGTGATCCGCCAATTTAGCCTCGGATGGGCGAGGTCAGCTTGTGAGGTTCATGATGCGGATTCTCTTGAGGTCGTCCAAGCCGCTGTGCGCTTTAGGGCTGCTCTTGGCCGCCGGATGTTCGGGTAGCGGCAAACCATCCACACCGCCTCCTACTCAGTCCGTAACGGCGCAGCTCCCTCCGCTGACAATCGTTCGCGGCGCCCCGACCCAAGCCCCGGTGATGACGCAATTTGCCGCAAACGGACCGGCGAACCAAGCTCCTAGCCGCAACGCTCCGGATGCGAGCGCTATCAGCATTCACATTTCCACAAGTCCGGGCGTGGACCCATCGAATCCTAACGATCTCCCAACTTCGTCCGGCGCGGTGGATGGTTCCCTGACGAACAGCAAAGGGCAACATGCCGCGGCCGACGCGAACGAGCCCCGGAACATGACGATCCCCAATTCGAGCATCATTGTGGAAGAGCTTACGGACGACGATCCGGACGATGCAGGTCAACCGGATCTTTCCCCCACGGAAGAGGAGATCGAAGTTCTCCGGCCAGAGGCGGATGAATACACGCTTAAAGTAAACGGCTTCGAACGCGGCGTGTATAGCCTGGAGATATATGCCACGGGTCCTGATTCGAACACTTCGACAGTCTTCTTGCAGATTGTTCCCGCGTACCCCGGGAGCCTGTTCGAGCTGCATATGGTTTGCCGACGCACGCCGTCATTCGAGTTCGACCTGGATCGCGGCGGACTGCAGCCGCCGCACGGGGCTTTCAGCTTTGCCCAGCCATTGGCCTCAGAGGTTCGTCTTCCCGCCGAAGATAAGGCGCTGGCAGTCGTGATTTACTACGACCCCGTAATGGTTCCCTCTTCCTTCCGCGCTCTTCTCGACGGTAAGGATCAGAGCAGCCTGTTTCACGTCAAGACTGGCGAACTGGAGCTCGTCCGCGTGCCGCTGTCGCCGGGCGATCACCGCCTGGTCGTCCACGCGAACAACCAGTCAGGCCAGACCACCGAGCAAGACTTTCACGTTCAACACTGAGACATCGTCCACGGCGGTTGCAGCGTCCCAATAATTGGAGATGAAGAAAAACGAAGATGCCGCGCTGAAGAACGCGGCGCTACGTTTAAACCTTAAGGCGCCGGCGAGAGCGAGAAGGCTTCGGCGAGCAATTCGTAGGAGCGGCGGCGGTCGGCGTGTTCGTGCGTCATCGTGGTGATCATGATTTCGTCGACGCCGGCGGCGTCGGCGAGGCGCGCGAGCCTTTCGCGCACAGTGGCGGCCGAGCCGATGAACGAGCGGTCGCGATTCATCTCGATCACGGCGCGCTCCTCGGCGGTGTACGGATAGTTCGTAGCTTCCTCGATCGTGGGAAATCGGCCCATTCTTCCGGTGCGAAACCGCAGTAGCGTGAGTTCGAGCGGCCGCGCCAGTTCCCTTGCCCGCTCGTCGGTTTCGGCGCACACGACGGAAACGCCGATCAGCGCTTCGGGCTTATCGAGGTGCGCGGACGGCTGAAAGCTCTTGTGATAGAGGCGCAGCGCCGCGATCGCGGGCCCCGGCACGATATGGTGCGCGAACGCGAATCGCAGCCCCATCTGCGCGGCGAGGATCGCGGAATAGTCGCTCGAGCCGAGCAGCCAGATCTCCGGCATGGGCACGTCGTCCGGCATCGCGCGAATGCGCTCGAACGGATGATTCTGCGGGAAGCCGCTGTCGAGGAACGCAAGTAGGTCGTCGAGGCGCGCCGGAAAATCGTCCGCGCTGAGAGCCTCTCGCGAACGCCGCAGCGCCAGCGCCGTGAGCGAATCGGTGCCGGGCGCGCGTCCGATGCCGAGGTCCACGCGGCCCGGATGCAGCGCTTCGAGGACGCGAAACGTCTCCGCGACTTTCAGCGGCGTGTGATTGGGCAGCATCATGCCGCCCGAGCCGACGCGGATCCGCTTGGTCACGTCCGCCACATGGCCGATCATGACCTCGGGCGTCGAGCTGGCGATCAGCGGCGTGTTGTGGTGCTCGGCCAGCCAGTAGCGCGTGTAGCCGAGCTTGTCGGCGAGCTGCGCCAGGTCGAGCGTGTTGCGCAGCGCATCCGTACTCGACGAGCCGGACGGCACCGGCGAAACGTCCAGCACGGATAGCTTGTACGATTTCTCAGCGGACATCAGTTCCCTGCTCGTTCGCGATCATCACAGGCAATTGTTGCACATGAGCGCGCCGCTGGCCCTCGCGAAATGCGCGCCGGGTAGTGGTTGGCGGCTCATGCGAAAACGGAAAGCCGCCCAAGTCCAGTGAACGCCGGCGCGGGTGTTATCGCGACGGGCACGAGCGGGCATGGTATCGTGCTTTCGTCGGCGAAGATTCTGGCAGGAGAGCGTTATGAGCCTGGAAGCCTTCGGCGTTCAATACGCAGCCTTGAAGGGTCCCGAATGGATACTGGTCGGAGTTGCGATTGCTGCAATCGCCGTTGTCTTTTGGGAGGGTTGGGAGAAGAAGATGGGCAACGTCCGGCCCGCGCTAAGCCTGGCGGTCGGAATTCTGCTTTCGTTTCTTGCCGGAATGAGTGTGGAGCGTGGGGTTGGGAATTTTCGGTCACACGCGAGTAACCACAGGTGGGTTGTTGAAGTTCTCTTGGGCCTCGTATCTCTTGTTATGGCATTTATCTACATCGTGCAACGAAACGAGAAACCGCAGCCTAGTTGGGGTAGCGTCGAGTGGTTCTACAAGCGTAACAAGCCCCCGTCGATGTTCGACAAAAAAGACGACTGACTTAGCGTCGAGCTACGTCCCGATAAACGCGCTGCCGGGCGAGTGGAGTACTGGGAAACAATTTGTCCGGTTATCCGTGCCAGCTCAACCGGTCGATGCAACACTATGTACTCAGTTGGTCCGACAGTACTTCCCCTAGAGAACCGATCTGTCGGGCTGTACTCAATCAGAACCTAGCCAGGGCAGTGTTCCGTTCGATTCGACGCTCGCGAACGACTATAGCCTTTGAGGCTCGCGCAAGTAGACTCCGCGCTGGTGTTGCGTCGACCCATTGAGACCGCCCGACTAATCGGGCAAGTAGAATCACGTACGAGCGGCCGATCAACCGATCTCTATTTTCCTACCGATGAGTGGTTTAGCGATTGGACTCCTTCCGCCATTGGTGCATTGCTCTCCTCTAAACCCCACGCTAACGTGATGCAGATATGAGCCATAAAGATAGGCTGACCGGAAATGTGGCAAGGCTGATCGCTGTCGCGCTGGCGTGCTGGACTATATCTTCAACAGCGCGGGCACAGAGCGGCCAATCGGTGCTGTATTCGGTGACGACTAGAGAAGCTGACTCCGGCGTCCCCGTCTACAAAACGCAAGTCTTCAAGACAGAGATTTTCGCGGTGGACCCCGAAACGGGAAAGCAGCGGTTGGTTTTCTCGGATGCGAATTCCCCTTTCTTTCTCATGCATGGTGGCGAAATTGTCGCTGCGGGCGGCAAAATCTTCGCCGAGGGTATCTTGGCGGTGCAGACCCTAGCACACACGCCGTACTTCGACCCGTCCGCATCTGCGGCCATCTATGAACTGTCCTCGGATGGTTCGGGCCAGGCGCGCAAAGTTTTTGACATGGGAAGTGCCGAGCAGCGCGTTAACTTCCGCAGCCTGTTCTTTAATTCCTCAGGCACGGAGTTTGGCAACATCAATTATGTCGCCGGGAAATGGTATCTCTTTGTTCACGATACAGAAACCGGAGAACTGCTGCGAAAGTCTGAGCTCGTCGCTTGGAAATTTGGTCCCGTGGACAATATCGGTTGGATGGCGGACGACAAGCGAATCTTCGTCACAGTCGAAATCGCGGGTGACGATCCTGAAGCATGGTGGACCACGCCGAATTCACCTGTTGGGACTTATGTGCTGAGTGAAGCTGACGCCCCCGAGCGATTGGCGCCGGAGGCGTCGCTGCATCCAAAGGTTCTGGGGATGCAGCCATCGAATGATTCACCGGCTTTTTTCATCGGCTCGCTCCCCGACGGCGGATATTTGCTGCAGGACTACCAAAGTGGTCCGAGGAGCGGTGACAGCGACACGTGCCTCTATGAACCGGGCCTCGCGAACAACGCACACGCCTGCCTCTACGAGTTGGACCTTGCCAAGAAAACGCAGCGGATTTTCCCACTACGCATCGACGGCATTCCGGGTAACTTTCATCTCTCGCCCGCAAGGGATCGCTTAGTCTTTACGTCCGTAAAACAGGAATACCAGAAGCAGCCGACGTTCAAGGCAATGTCGGCGCTAAGTGTTTGGGTCTTGGACTTCGAATCGGATAAGGAATGGAATGTGATTTCGTTTCCTCCACGCGACAACACGCGCCCCATTGGGCCATGGGTCAACCTGATCGGTTGGCTTGACCGCAAGTAAGCGAGATTCTCAGACCAAACTCTTGGTCAACTCCTGATTAACGCCGTAATCGCACGAGTCGAGTCTGGTCCCAAGAGACGCCCCTACCTCATCCGCAGCACTCCGCCTGTCACTTCTCCAACGCCAAGGACCGGATACGATCAACATCCAACGTCCCTTTGGCGCCCCAGCCTGTTACGCCTTCTGGAATCGCTGGTCGGAACCTCTCATAGAGACTGAATGCATTCTTCGAAAGCTGCTCCGGTCGAAAGGCTTTCGTGAGGTCACGCATCGCCGCGCGTGCAGTTTCAAGCGACTCACCGAACTTGCTCTCCAGGTATCGCTCCACGCTCTTCGCGTCGATGGGTTTGTTGTTGGTCACCGCACGCATTCCATCCGGCGTATTGACCGCTGCCACTGACCGCCCGCAAATCTCAATCAGGAATTCCTCACCTCGTTTTCGTGCGCGCGCCTGTTTGACCTCTTGCGGTACAGGTTTGTATATGCCCAGTCGTCGACCCTTGGATTGAGCAGTCAGGCCGGCCACGGCCTTGCCGAGTGACAGTGCCTCGTCCCGGTCAAATCCCAGTCGCTCGGCAACGGTGGTCGCCCACAGCGTCAGGACGGGAGCGCGATTGATAAGAATATTGTGCTCGGTCATGGCTCACAGATTCTGGGTTGTGTTGGATACCGCGGATGCTGAGCGCTCAATCGATCTTGGATTCGTCACGGTACATGACTTTGTGGCGTGTGGTTTTGACCCATTCATCGATCTGTTCCACCGTCATGACGCATTCCGGGTTAAACCGATCCCAGCTCATGATCTGGCTCAACGGCTTCTTCCATCGTTTGTAGGATGGCTTTGCCGGTGGGCCAAAGCACATGACATCAATGATCGACAGCTCCTCCGGAACGCCGAGAAGTGGCTTGATCTGGCGCTGGATATCCTCCTGCCCAATGGCGGTGATCCACCAAACGGCATAGCCGAGAGCTGCAGCGGCGAGGTGGGCCGACATCGTCGAAGCAGCGACCGACTGGAGTAGGATCCGTTCGGCATTCTGGTGATACAGACGGTCGAGTTCCGAACCGTCGTTTAAGACGGGGAAAGCCCGCACGAAGCGGAAATCGGCCAACACCACGATCAAACCGGGAGCGGTCTTGACACCGTTGTAATTGGGAGTGGGAAAACCCATGTGCAGCCGGGCGCGGTGCTGTTGTTCATCCACGAAGCATTGTCCGATCTTCTGCTTCACGGCCGGATCGGTGACGACGATGTAGTGCCAGGGCTGGGCATTGGCGCCCGAAGGAGCATGGCGAGCCGCTTCGAGGATCATCTCGAAGTGCTCGCGCGGCACGCTGTAAGGGGCGAACGCACGGTTTGTCATACGATTGCGCACGATGTCCATCAAGGCAGCGTAACGATCGGTTTGATTAAATCGGGCTGTATCCTGCGCCGGCTCACCCATGGCACGCTCCCTAACCGAGATTTTCTTTTTGACTTCGACAACGGCGAGCATTGTATGCCCGAATCGCCTGCGCCGACATTGATGAGTCGATTTTGACGATTTTTTTCCTAGCTCCTGATAAACGCGGTAACCAGACAAATGGCGTACTGGCCGGGTAGATGTCCCGGTTAACCTCTCCGATTGACCACGTCTAATCTGCATCTTGCGCGGCGGTCGCTGCGGCCCTTTTCCGACACGCGATGGACGACCCAGCGCGAATCTACTTTTGCCATGAAAACATGCCTGGGCGCGGTTGGAGCGGCCATTCTTCCTTCCTACATAGTTACAATCTGTACAACAATTCCCTGCTTAAACTATAGTCCGAGTGTGGTCCGTCCGTTCTTAATGCAGGCCGAGGCTTTTTATCCTGGTGAGCAGAAATCCAACTTAGCCAGCCCGCTGCCCCTGTGAGGTCAATGGTATGAGTTCGTTCTTTTATCCGACGGATCCACGGATCCTCAACGGCCTCAGAGAATGCTTGGAATCCCTCCGTACGGGTAATCCTCCCTCGCTGCTTTATCCGTTGCCCCCGACAGTCGAGCAATTGGAGGAACTCTTGAACTGCGCGTACGCAGCTAGCCTCGAGACCGAAGAAGGCAGGAACATTGCTTTCACAGTCGACTTCTTCGACAACTCCGAGGAGCCATTTCCGTACCGCATAAAGCAACCGCTACCTCTCCTGCCACGAGACCTCGCCCGCCTTGCAGTCGCCCTCGATCCGTGGCGCTCTCGAATATGTGCAGTACCTGCGGGGAAGACGCTCCAGATCGCTGGGATCATTCATCTCGGCGAACAGTTCGCCTTTCACGGGACACGGCGGACATTGCGTCAGCTATCGATACGCGTGCTGGAGACAGGGGTCCTGTTAGTCAGATATGGCGGACTTTTGTTGCTTACCTATCAGCGGGGGCGATTCGCGTTCCACTGCGGGCCGTTGGCTAGGTTCGGCGAGTTCTCAATTAGGAGCGTCCTCTCGTTTCATTCTCATGGCGGCCGCACGGTAGAGCAGTTAAAAGTGGATCTTCGACTCGAGACGTCATTGTTGCGAATTGCCCGAACCATGCTCTACCAGCGACACGGTGGGACACTACTCATTCTTCCACACGACACAAACTGGGAGAATGCTGCTCCGTTTAAGCGATACGCGCCGACGGCGCCCGTAACCGTCGTCAAAGATGCGAACACCCAAGACCTCGAGCATGGGACCAGGCGTATCGAGCTGTTGCAGCAACTCACACAAGGAAAATTGAGTCCAGAAACTGCATCGGTTTGGGCCGATGACATGGTCCGCGCGCGCTTCGCGTCGGAGCTGGAGTGGCTCGCCCGTCTTACGGCGACGGACGGAATGACAGTGATACTTCCCGACTTGACACTCCTCGCATTCGGCGTGTTCTTCAATACTCAAGACGATGATGACAGCCCTACTCGCGTCGCGGTGATTGATCCATATGACGATGGAAGCGACCTTGAGCCAAAGGCTCTGGCATCTATTGGCGGCGCACGTCACCAGTCGGCGGCAGTGACTTGTCGGCGCTTCCCTGGAGCAGTCGCCGTCGTCGCCTCGGAAGACGGGAATCTTTCGTCCATGACATGGGACGCCACAGCGAAAGTTGTTGTCGACTTCCGCCACGTTGAGCTACTGCTCGACACCTGATATCAGAATGAAGCCCTGTGCCGAAATGGGCTGCGGAAGATCACTATGTGGGTCGTAGATATCACACTCCGCTGCCGTGATGCTTCTACTGTATGAGAACCACATGGTTTCGGCCCAGGAAGTGACTTGTCCGGTTAATGCGGCGGTCTCAATGGGTCGGCGCAACACCAGCGCGGAGTCTGCTTGCGCGAGCCTCAAAGGCTATAGTCGTTCGCGAGCGTCGAATCGAACGGAACACTGCCCTGGCTAGGTTCTGATTGAGTACAGCCCGACAGGTCGGTTCTCTAGGGGAAGTACTCTCGGACCAACTGAGTACATAGTGTTGCATCGACCGGTTGAGCTGGCACGACTAACCACGCAAGTGAAATTCATTGGGGAAAAATGCAAAATGCTCTACAGAAGGAAATCCTACGGCTGGAAGCGGTGAGTGCTGAGTGATATTACGGACGTCTTGGTGAGCTACGCGTTCAAGTGGCCTGCGGGAGGTTTGGTGCCCTACGCTTTCGCCTCACCGTCACCAAGCCCAGAAACCCTAGCCCTGATAGCGTGAGGGGGATTGCGCCAGGTTCTGGGGTGGTAACGGTCCACGACCCCGGATCACCATTGATATCACTCACTAAGTCAATGCCGCCAGGGTATTGGGGGTAGAAGATGGTCTCATCGAACGCGCCAGCGAGCCCGTCGCATTCGGGCGGATTAGAAGGAAAATAGCAGCTGTTTAACTCCGTGCTGTTTGCATAGGCCCAGATTACCCATTCAAGGATCGAGCCGTCAGGTCCTGTGGATACTATGAATAGAGGGTTTCCGGCAGAGTTGTTTTGGTCCATCGTCGTTCCCGCGTTGTCTGTCATCGTGAACGATTTCACATCCGCAGTGATATTGGTGAACTGGAGATTCGCCAAATCGGCGCCCATCAAACTAGTATCAAATGTAAGGGACAAGTATGGCGCACCTCCGCCACAGCTTAACGGAGCCGCGCAGTATTGGCACGGGTTTCCCGTGTAGGTGTAAACAGTGTCCGCCCGCAGTGAACCCGGCAGCATGAGGCACAGCAAGGCCAGCAAACCAATCGAGACGATAAACTTCGCTCTCAAATTCTTAGCTTCCTCCCGTACATATCCGGGTGGGCGTCGGGCGAGTCGATTGCCGCAAAGAGTAGGACGATGATTGACAAAGATTTTGCATTATGGGCATCCCCGTACATACTCGCAGCCTTGTTTGACGCCTCTTTGCTGCAGGGATTATGGGTCCCATAATAAATAGAGTCAATAATGAAGTAATTGATAATTACGTACTGTCAGTACCGTAACGCCTTCGAGTAAAACATTTATATCGGCCCGTTCCTTCCGCCCAAACGCCCCGTTCGTCGCACAGTTCAGGCGGCGACTTCTCCGCCAAACTTCCTAACTCCTGATTAACGCTGCCAGCTCAACCGGTCGACGCAACACTTTCTTGAAGTCTACTCGCAGGAGTTTGAAATCCTAAAGTTTTTCTTGGACGCTGATTTAACCGCAGCGCCACTTTGTCCAGTTCCGCTTGCGTATAGCCAGACAGGTCGGTTCTCCTAGGGAAATATTGTCGTAATAGCCCATTTGTGTTTTCGTTCGAGCCGCGCTGCCAAGGACTTTGCGGATCACAGAAATAAACTTTCACATTGGTGGCCACTGTGAAGGTCTTGTGCTTGGCCATCTCCAGTCCTCGATCCCAGGTCAACGAGCGGCGCAGCACCGCTGGGAGTTTACGAGCATGCCGAGTCAGTGCAGCGACCACAACCGCCGTGTCTTTGCTGGGCACTTTGATGAGCGTCGTAAAACGCGAATGACGTTCCACTAAAGTCACGATGTGACTGTTCCCAGAGCCGCTCAGTAAGTCGCCCTCCCAATGACCGGGGACAGCGCGGTCCTCAATTTCCGCCGGTCTTTCTCGAATGGAGATGGCATCGACGATTTGACCGCGCGACTGTCCGCTGACACGAGAGTGCTGCGAGCGGCGGATGCGGCGCTTGGACCGAAGATGTCCAACCAGCTCTTTTTTCAGCACTCCTCGCGCTTGAATGAATAGGCTACGGTAAATGGTCTCGTGGGACACGCGCATACTCTCGTCATTGGGATACTGGGTCTTCAGCCATCCGGAGATCTGTTCCGGCGACCAGTCCAATATCAGTTTACTTGCAACGATCTTCTGCAGCTTCTCATGGATAGCAAGAAGGCAGGGTTTTGGCCGCAAAGCCGACTTCCAGGCTTGGGCATCCGCTTCATTGGCTCGATAGTCAGGACGGCCACCATGACGGGCCACTTCCCGGCTCACCGTCGACGCAGCTCGGTCCAGAAGCTGGGCTATCTTACGAATCGACGAACCGGAAGCGATCCCTCGAGAGATGTCCTCTCGCTCAGGCAGTGTGAGTGCCAGGAGCGAGCGCCGACGGGCTACCGGAACAATCCCGCCGTGATGCGATAACAGAAGGTGAATGGACGCATGCCCCTGGCCGAAGGCTCGCCCAATCTCATGCAACGACTGTCCCGCCTTCCAACGGCACCAGATGTCGGCCCGCTGTGTCGCAGAAAGCTCCGCACGTTTACCTTGGCTCATACAACACCACCTTTAGAGAGCAGATTTATATCAGATGGTGTTGCATCGACCCATTGAGACCACCGCGCTTACCGGAAAAGTTGGTACTGGAACCAAGATATCCGGTAATCTGACTCTGCAGAAACTTGGCCGATAACTTCCGTCGAATCACCAAACCAATCTCGCCAAGTTTCTGACACCAGAGACGCGTCGAAGACGCAGTCAGTGCTTATCAGGAATTAGTGCCATATCTGCGAACAATCCGCGTAGGTCTGCTCGGTGATTCGTAGCAAATTGAACAGGTGAGCCGCGTCACATACGAAAAAGAGCGGACGCGTTAGCTTTGTGCCTCGGACTGAATCATGAAGCTTTATTCCTGCATTCTCTTCGCCGCTCTTCAAGTCGTGGCTATTGTCCCCATGCTTTCGAACCTCGAAACGAGTCCCCCACAGCAACAAAGCTCAGCCGAAGCAGCAAGCCTCGCAACAGAATGCGATAGCGGCAAAGCACAGAGCTGCACCCAATTGGGTCTCCTCTACAGTGGAGGCAAAGGTGTGGCGAAGGATCTCAAACGTGTTGTGGATTTCTACCAGAGAGCGTGCGATGCCGGTGACGCTGCGGGTTGCGGTCTACTGGGATTCGCGTACGCGACTGGTGCCGGAGTGCCACTGGATGCGAAGCGCGCTGTGGGCTTCTTCCAAAGAGCCTGCGACGCAGGTGATGCTGCAGGCTGTGGCCTCTTGGGATGGCAGTATGCAACTGGCGAGGGAGTATCCAAGGACGAGAAGCGAGCTGCCGAATTATTTCCCCGCGCCTGTGATGGCGGGCTTGCTAGCGCCTGTGTCGAGCTAGGTAAGTTCTATTCCCAGGGTCAAGGCGTACCGCGGGATCCGAAGCACGCTGCAGCCCTCCTTCAACAAGCCTGTGATGCCGGAAACGCATCAGGCTGCACTAGCTTGGGCGCGATGTATTCAGCAGGTTTGGGAGTACCTAGGGCTGAGGAACGCGCCGCAGAGCTCTATCAGAAGGCCTGCGATGCAGGAGATGCTGCCGGATGTGCCGGATTAGGGTATCAATATGCGAGTGGTGCGGGAGTGCCAAAGGACGAGAAGCGGGCTGCGGAACTCTTCTCCCGCGCCTGTGATTCAGGTGACGCAGGCGGCTGCTCAGGCTTGGCGCTTTCCTATGCGACCGGTGCGGGTGTGCCTTCTGACGACAAGCGTGCTGCCGCATTGTATCAACGGGCATGCGAACTTGGGTTTGCGTCCGCATGCTACGAGCTGGGTTGGTGGTATGACCAAGGACGAGGAGTTTCCAAAGATTCGAAGCGCGCTACAGACCTCTTCCAAAGCGCTTGCGAGGCAGGGGACGCTCGCGCATGTCGCAGCTGGGGTTTTAGATATCAGACAGGCGCGGGAGTTCCGAAGGATGTGGGTCGCGCTTTGGAGTTGTATCGACGCGCCTGTGACGGCAGCGATGGGGATGGATGCAATCGACTAGGATGGATCTATGCGGAGGGCCAGTTAGTGCCAAAGGACGAGAATACTGCCGCGCAGTTCTTTCAGCGCTCCTGCGACTTCGATTTCGGAAGAGGCTGCGTCAATCTGGCGGATGCCTACATGCGAGGCCGAGGCGTGGTGAGGGACGACGCTCGCGCCGCCCAAATTTTCGCGCACGCCTGCGAATTCGATTACGCGGGGGCTTGCTATAACTTAGGCCTGATGTACGAGCAGGGTCGCGGAGTCCCGAAGGACCGTGCGCGCGCCAACTCCATTTTCAAAATGGCCTGCGACCGGGGCATCGCCGAAGCATGCGCTGCTCTGCGGAAATAATCGAACCCACAACGTTCAGTCACTCGTAAGAGCGCGGTTGGCTTTGACTCAAGGAAGACCATCCCAAGATTCACTCGACGAAGGCAATAATCAACCGGCCTGAGTTAGGATTTCCCAGCCCTCCGGTGCAACGGATACCCGGCACTTCTCCGGTGTCCTGCCTCGAAAATGCGGATCGGCCTATGTAAGTCCTGATAAACGCGGTAACCGGAAAATGTTGGTGCTGGGACCAAGATATCCGGTAATCCGACTCTGCAGAAACTTGGCCGATAACTTCTGTCAAATCAGCAAACCAATCTCGCCAAGTTTCCGGCGCCAGAGACGCGTCGAAGACGCCGTCAGTGCTATTCAGGAGTTAGCTGCGTGATGGAGCGGGCCGTCGAAGGAATCGCCAACACCGTCAAACGAATGGCGTCGGAAGAATCGAGTCCGACGACAGCTTCCCAGGAGCGCTCTGAAGGTCCACTGACTGGTTACTCTAGTTTGCCTATTGGTTCGGCGTCTGGCTCTGCGCATTCGGCGGAGGTGCAACTCCGCGGCCGCCTCCTCGCGAGCCGCGCGGGCCAGCGTTACGACCGGCCCCTGGCTGGCGGCGCTGCCTCATCAATTGTTCGAGCTTTTGGTGCTGGGCTGGCGTCAATGCTTCGCGCATGGTGAGGCGGTAATCAACCGCGGATTTTTCCAGGGCAAGTTGCGCGGCACTGATTTCCTGGAGTTTGCCGTCGATCGCGGCACGATCTGGTTTGTCGGCGGAAAGAAGATCGTTCAAATCCATCCGCTTGATTTCCAGATCGGCTCTGTTCCGAATTTCTGCCTTGCGGAAGTCAGATTCCTGCTGGCGGATCTTCGCCGCCTGGTCGGCCGTGACGCCGAGCTGCTGACGAACGTCCGGGTTCTCCAATAGCCGCGCGAGCCCAAATTCCCGCATCCCCGCGCCCCGACCGCGCATGTCCCTCCATCCACCATGGCCCCATCGGCCCTCCCGTCCGCTCTGTCGACCTGGCGATCCGTCAGGGCCCATATGCTGAGGTGGGCCGCCTCGTCCGTCAGGTCCCTGGAAGTGATCTGGTGATGGACTCTGCTGCGGCGTGCGAGCGATGGCCAGGGAGTAACCGATTACCAGTGCCAGTGTCGCGACCGCTATCTTCGATTGGAGGTGCACGATTTATCTCCCCTATTGCAAGTTTCGTAGTCGTCCTAGAGGGGATTCCGGCTAGCTGGCGAGAAAGTTCCAGCTCTTTCGTAGGCCTACAATTGCTGGTTAACGTTGCCAGCTCAACCGGTCGACGCAACACTTTCTTGAAGTCTACTCGCAGGAGTTTGAAATCCTAAAGTTTTTCTTGGACGCTGATTTAACCGCAGCGCCACTTTGTCCAGTTCCGCTTGCGTATAGCCAGACAGGTCGGTTCTCCTAGGGAAATATTGTCGTAATAGCCCATTTGTGTTTTCGTTCGAGCCGCGCTGCCAAGGACTTTGCGGATCACAGAAATAAACTTTCACATTGGTGGCCACTGTGAAGGTCTTGTGCTTGGCCATCTCCAGTCCTCGATCCCAGGTCAACGAGCGGCGCAGCACCGCTGGGAGTTTACGAGCATGCCGAGTCAGTGCAGCGACCACAACCGCCGTGTCTTTGCTGGGCACTTTGATGAGCGTCGTAAAACGCGAATGACGTTCCACTAAAGTCACGATGTGACTGTTCCCAGAGCCGCTCAGTAAGTCGCCCTCCCAATGACCGGGGACAGCGCGGTCCTCAATTTCCGCCGGTCTTTCTCGAATGGAGATGGCATCGACGATTTGACCGCGCGACTGTCCGCTGACACGAGAGTGCTGCGAGCGGCGGATGCGGCGCTTGGACCGAAGATGTCCAACCAGCTCTTTTTTCAGCACTCCTCGCGCTTGAATGAATAGGCTACGGTAAATGGTCTCGTGGGACACGCGCATACTCTCGTCATTGGGATACTGGGTCTTCAGCCATCCGGAGATCTGTTCCGGCGACCAGTCCAATATCAGTTTACTTGCAACGATCTTCTGCAGCTTCTCATGGATAGCAAGAAGGCAGGGTTTTGGCCGCAAAGCCGACTTCCAGGCTTGGGCATCCGCTTCATTGGCTCGATAGTCAGGACGGCCACCATGACGGGCCACTTCCCGGCTCACCGTCGACGCAGCTCGGTCCAGAAGCTGGGCTATCTTACGAATCGACGAACCGGAAGCGATCCCTCGAGAGATGTCCTCTCGCTCAGGCAGTGTGAGTGCCAGGAGCGAGCGCCGACGGGCTACCGGAACAATCCCGCCGTGATGCGATAACAGAAGGTGAATGGACGCATGCCCCTGGCCGAAGGCTCGCCCAATCTCATGCAACGACTGTCCCGCCTTCCAACGGCACCAGATGTCGGCCCGCTGTGTCGCAGAAAGCTCCGCACGTTTACCTTGGCTCATACAACACCACCTTTAGAGAGCAGATTTATATCAGATGGTGTTGCATCGACCCATTGAGACCACCGTGTTTACCGGAAAAGTTGGTACTGATCCCAAGATGTCCGGTGATCCGACTAACCGGGCACAACTCGGCCCGCGAATCGGACTCATTACCAATTCCAGATTGGGATAGGAACGCTCTAGATTCCCGCTAGGCGAGATCGGGCGATCTTGCAAGCCAGGTGCGACGGCCGAAGCCAGCCAGCATCAACAAGCCCAAGCCCGCGCCCAAGAGCGACAGACTGGAAGGCTCAGGGACAGCTGTTTCCTGAATCGTAACCGGGAGGTACTCATATCCGCTGTCGTAGGGATCATTTCCATTTCTTGTACCGTCGAGCCAGACTGAGAGGTAGCATCCAGCGGGGAGGCTCACGATCGGACTGCTCGAACAGAAAAGGTCTACGGGCTCGTCGAAGCCATTTGTATTGAAGAGCAAGCCCCAATAATCTAACGATGGAGATGCGCCAGGGAACAGGATGTCATCGTAGGCATCGTAGTCGTTGCAGCCGCCACAAGTGTTGCCAGCCTCCGTCGGATAGTCGTATATCGGGTTACTCCCCGCAACGGATCTTGAGTCTAGCGAACTTCCAGGAGCCCCTGGTGACACCAGTCCGGTTTCGGCGTACGTAGCGTACGGCACGGAATCGTACGAAAATGTCAGGGAACCGTCTGTGAGGGACGTAACCAAATAGCCGCCGTCGCCGAGACCGTCGGGCGCAACAGTCCCGTCGAGAGTTCCCGAGACACTAAAACCAGAGTACGCGCCCGAGGAAACATCACTACCAGTAAACGTCATCGTAAAGACCGAATCTGCATACGCACCTGTGGCGAAGAGAAGCACAACAACGACAGCGAGAACTGAAATGGTCGAGCGAGCTGCAAGGCTCATCTGCATTCCCCCCGGACACACGTTTGAGATTGAATCTGCGGATTATGAGCATCTTCATATCCATTCGCTAGAGTTACAACACTAAAGGACTTACACGGATGTCCACCGGCCGAGGCTGCAATCATTTGCACATGTATTGCAAATTCATGCATATTCGGGGGCGCTTGAGGGGAAGCTAGCGTACTCGGAAACTAGCCTCAAGTCCCGATAAACGCGGTTACCCGAAACTGATCCACCGCGCGCCGCGATGAATCGGGAGGGTATTGCCTTCGTAGCGGCGGCCGCAACTTGTCCCGAGCGCAGCCGAGGCCGGCCGCATTTCGGCGAATCCGGCACGCTAGACTGCGCGGAATTTCGTCGCCCGCAAATTCCAAGGCGCCCACCTTCCCGGTCAGAGAACGACCGGGACGCAAACACCGCGACACGTTCGGCTGCGCTCAGCGCAAGAAGGTGGCGCTGCGAAACCGTTTCCCATCGTACGATGTCACGCCAAGGATGTTTGCCGGGCGCAGCATGCTGCGCCCCTACGGGAACGACGAGAATTGCGCGGGGCGGTACCGGTTCGTGCCTGGTACGAAGGTACCAAGCACAAGCCAGACCCGAGTACCGCTCGAATGTGACTTTTCTTCTACTGCGCAGCACGGGCGGCGCGGCTATTCTGACGCTTCAAATCGTTCTCTTAGAATGCCGGGGGCCTACCCAGAATGAGTGACACGTTTGAGCAATTGAATCCTGGCGAGAACCAGGGCGCCAGCATTCCCGCGGGCGCACCAGGCGCGAACGCGAGCAGCCAGCCGCAGAATACTCCGCTTGAAAACGCAGGTAGCGCAGCCGTGAAGGCCATGTCGGGCGTGCCGGGAGGCGAGCGCCGACGTCGGCGCCGGGCGCTGATTTCCGCGCCAGTGCGCGTCCGCAGCGTGGACCTCACCGAGGACGGCCCCGACGAAGTTTCGACCACGCTCGACGTCTCCCGGAACGGCCTGCTTTTCGCATCCTCGCGGCCCGACTACGCCGTCGGCACGACGGTCGCGGTCACGTTTCCATACACAAAAGAGCCCATAGCGGCATTGGCCGAGCAGGAGGGCCGCGTCGCGCGCGTCACGCAGATGCCGGACGGCCGATGGTCCGTGGCGATCGCGCTCGGTGTGGGCGTGGGCGAAGATATCGTGGATGCGGCCGGGCGCACGCTGATTTCGAAGGCGCCGGCGCTGAAGCCCGGCGAGAAAGCCCCCGAAAAGCCGCTCGTGATGGTCGTGGACGCGGATCTCGTCATACGCGAGACGCTGAAAACTTACCTCGGGAACGAAGGCTACGAGGTGATCGCGCTGTCCTGCGCGGCCGAGGCGCATCAGGCGCTCGACATGTTCACGCCCGCGCTGCTGATTGCCGAAATCGAAGGCGAGGACCTGCCCGGCTACGAGCTGTGCGCGCACGTGAAGTCGACGCCGCGCCTCATGGCCGTGCCGGTGATGCTGCTGACCAGCTCCGCCTATCCAAGCGACTACTCGAACGCGCACTCGCTGGGCGCGGTCGTCTGCATGGCGAAACCGTACCGCCAGGATCGCCTCGGCCACATGGTCCGGCTGCTCGCGCCCACGCAACAGGCCAAGAACCAGACCGCGCCGGTGCGTCCCGCGGACGAATCGCGCCGCGCATGCAGCAAAAAGAAGGGCTCCCCGGCGGTCAATTCGGTGCAAACCCGGCGCGACAACGGATGGCTCTGGTAGCACCCGGCGCCCGGCGCGGCCCCTTCGCCTGACCCGACGGACAGTGTTAACCCTGTGAGCGCACCCCTTGCGCCCGGTTTTTGGATGGGCGGCGCCTTCCCGCTAAAATAGACCCATGAAATGCCCGAAATGCGGCGCGGAAGCTCGCGACATTGCGCGATTCTGCCCGCGCTGCCACAACACGCTTCGCTACGAGTGCCCGTCCTGCAAGCATGAACAGCGGCAAGGCGGCAAGTGCGAGAAGTGCGGCGTCGATTTCCTGAAATTCATCACCGCAGTCGTCGCCGGCAAAAAAGCCGAGGCCGACGCCATTCACGATAAAATCGAACAGCGCTCGAACCTGATGAAGAACGTCCTGCTAACGCCCTTCAATATGGGCATTCCCCTGATCCGCAGCCTGTTTCTCGGCTCCAAGCGCAGCTCCCGCTGAGGCATTTTTCGCGCGATGCTGGGCCGGGCGTTTCTCCGCTGCTTCGGTGCGCGGGCGGAAATAGTGCGATGGCGGAAACAATCCCTTGCGCGAAAATTCCGCGCCGACCGCGCGCTTTACTTCCCCGTACCAGTAGTCGAAGGTTCCCTCGGCCACGCCCACAAGACGAATCGCGCGGCGGTATTCCGCGCCTCGCACGAAATACGCGTTGAATAGCTTCAGCCGCCCGTTCCACGCCGGACGCCGCAGCGCCTGCCGGCCGATGCGTTCGAAATCGGCGACGTATTCGCACGCACGCGCGCGGTCGGGCCGCCAGCGATAGCCCGACGACGGATTGTCGAGGTCGAGCGACCGCACCGAGCCTGTCGAATCCTTCAGCCATTCGCGCAGCCCGCGGTAGCGCGTGTGGCAAACGTCGAAGACTTCAGCCGATTTCATGCAGTCCTCCCAGGCTTCCGCCTCATGTGTTGTGTTGCTCTCGTAGGGGCGCAGTCCGCCAGTAAGTCAGGGCGGACGCCCGGCGCGGATGCTTGCCTCGACGCAGCCCATGCATCTCGCTTGAATGCCAACTCTTTGCTGTTTGTAGGGACGTCCGCCGCCGAGCCCCTACGGACTTGCCACCGCCTAGAATCCTCCACCACATCCTCGGCGGTCGATCGCGCCAGATGGCGAGTCCGCGCCAAGAACAGTTGCCGGGCGCAGCGTGCTGCGCCCCTACCACACCATCGACCTCAATTCGCCGGCGGCAATTTCGGTGGATCGACGAGCAGCGCGCTGATCTCCCAAACTTCGTCCGGACGTGTCAGCTCCTCCTCCACCGCCGCGAGGCAATCGCGGAAACATTCGCGCCAGCCGATGAGATAACCGCGCGCGTATTCGTCCGCCATGCGCTGGCGCTCGCGATGCATCCGCTGCATCTCGAAAACCTGCGCGCACTCGATTCCCGGCGCGTGCAGCGCGAGCCGCACGCGGTAGACGATTTCGCGCGCCGCGCGCAACATCCAGTGCAGCGGCGCTGGGTAATACACGCCGACGCGCCTGCGCGGCTCGTACCACGCCATCTGCCAGCCGTGCGGCACGATTCCGCCGTGCCCCACTTCCCTGCGCAATTTCATCAGTCCGCTCATCCGCGCTGCACCTCCGGCCCCGTGCCTATTGCAAGTTCGCGCCGCACCGCCTCGTCGCGCTCGGCCCGCAGCAACTGCTGCCGCAACCGCGCTTCAAGGAGAAAGACCTGCGGCTGGCTGGGCTGTTGAGATCCTGTCGACTCTGTCTGGGGGCTTTGTGGTTCGTTTTGCCGTTGACCTAGCCCGGAAGGGTTTGGTGTGGATGTTTGGGATTGGCCTCTGCCTTCCGACCTGTTTCTGTGGAAATCTCTGTGGATTAGCTGCGTTTCTTCTCTTTCTTGTGATTCGCTTACAGATGAACTACTTATCCCGGCCGCAGGCGATTGATTCAAAGGCGTTTGCACCGCGCCTGCTACGCAGCTTTGCGCGGCGGCCCCCGCAAGTCTGCGTAGCCCGCCCGCAGCTCCGCGGCCGCCCTGTGGAAATTTCTTGGCTTTCGTTATCCGAACCACGACTCCTCCGGGAACCGCATCCGTCTCGATATAGCCGTGCCGGCGCAGGGTCCGCATCCAGCGTTCGAGCGTCCGGCAGTTGAAGCCGGTTTCTTCCTCGATCTCGCGGTAGCTGACGGGCGAGCCGCCCAGCACCCAGCCGAGAGAGCCGGTCTGATGCGTCTGCCGCAGGACGAGCCAGCCGTAGAGCCACACCGCCGCGCCCATGCGCTCGTAGTGGCGCGCCTCAAAAAGCACGCCGCGCAGACCCGTGTTGAAATCCTTTCCGCGCATCTTCAACAGAGCCCGCAGTACGGAATGCGCACTTGCACGAACCCGCGCCGCGCGGTTTCGCAAACGCGCAGACGCATTACTTCGCGTATCGGCGGATTTTTCCCGCAAAAGCCGCAGACGGGGTCTCCGCAATCCTTCGTAAACGGAAGTTGGTGCTGCTGCGCTTCGCGCAATTTACGTCGGTAGTGCCAGTGCTGACGCATGTCGCGGTCGCGCGCACGGTTGTGCGGATCGGCGCGCCAGGAGCGCATGTAGAGGCGGTTGTAACGCCGCCGCCTTTCAAGAATGGTATCCCGAATCGATTCCTTCGCCCTCCGAACCTCGGTTGACACATCCACCGCGCTCTTGTGTCGCATTGCACCTCCCAATGGACGGGATCGCGATCGCCCTGCGATCCTAAGAACGGCACGGGCGCGCCCACTCAGGTACTGCAACTAGGGTACTATTGCGATAAGCTACGCCTCTGTTATCCTCTCGCGCCCGTCGTCTCTCCTGCTTCGGGAACCGGAAGTGATGGAGGTTTTTATGTCTGCTACCTGTCCGCCACTTGAGTACCTCGGAACATGCTCTGTGGCGGGACTCGAGTCCTTCGAACTCGCTCGAATGAACCGAGCCGCAAACCTCCGCAAGGAATTGCTCGGTATTGTCGAGGAGTGGATCGAAGCCGAAGTCGATGCGCGGGTCGCGCGTCTCCTCTTGGAGTCTCAACGCCTCCCACCTCCCCAAGAAAACCCGCTCGCCATGGTTTTTGCGCGGACCGCTGCATTCCAACAAATGACCCTTTCGCTCCCCCGGCTCGCGAGCGACCCAACCTCAGCGGTGCCGTTGGACGTCGCGTGCGCACATCCTGCGGATCCGAATGACTCCAGAGTCGCTCTCCGACGCGACTGCGCGTCTCCTGGCTGCGGCTCGCGCGGGGTCGGCAAAGCGAAGCGCGCGCACGTCGGCCGAGAGCGAATTTCCGCACGCTCGGCAAGCGCTCGCCTCCGTATCGGCACAGCCTCCCCTTCCGCCAAACCGTATGCCGAAACCAAGGAGAATTCCTTGCGAATGCCCGGACACTTCGCGCGGTCCCATCCTGTAAAGCCGGTGCGGTGCTCTGTGTGCGACATCGCGGACAAAAAACAGCTGCCGCGCGCCAGGACAATGCCGCGCCGCAACCTACTGCTCGCGCACGCTGCATTTCGGAGTGAAGCCGTCTAGGATCGCCGCGCAATGGCGCTTTGTCGGACGGCGGCGTCAGGCATGAACATCGAGCGGGATTCGCGTAAGCTCGCGCGTGCAAAGATGGAATCGCAGGGAGATTTGGTAAGTATTCGTGGGTCGCGGCATCGGCCCGACCGTGTGGCAAAAACGCGGGAAGCCTCCGCGGCCGCGCCGCTTCCCTACCCCGAGGCTGCCGAACGAGGCTCGCGGCAAGTCCTACTGCCGGTCGGCACGCCATCGAACTCGCCGCCGAGCCGCATTGCGCTTTGCTTCGGACGCGAGCTTTCGTGACTTGAAGCATCAAAGTGTGTCGGCTACGAGTTGCGCTCATTTGAATGGCCTGTGCGACGCTATTCGAATCCTCGGTGCAGCCGCTCCATTGCACCTTGCTTTGGACATGGGCCGCTCGACTCGCCGCATTGAAATGCGTCCGCTCCCAGTTGCGGTCATTTGGACGGCCTGTGCGTCGCCATTCCAAGCCTCGACTCCGCGCCTTCGTCCGCCGCCGCGCCGCCGAACCTACGCTCGGCGGCTCCGACTTGCAGTCGCTGCATTCACGTCGCGCTCCTACTCTCTGGCGGCGGCCACTTTCCCTGTGAAAGACGCGCGAGCCTGATTGCCACACCAACTGACCGCCATGTTTTGCCCTCCTAGATCGCGCGCGCTGCTCTGCACGCTGACCAGTCCTGTTGTTCGGTCCGCGCGGCGCCAGGCAGCAACCGATCGTGCTGTTTTCTCTGCATTTATCATAAGAGTTGCTCTGAACTGTCCACGCTGACGAGAACTGTCGTTCTATCTGGCAAAGAAACTCTCGACTCATTTAAGTGTTTGCTGCGATTGCGTTGTCTTCCCATTGGCTCGAATCAGTTGCCGTGCCACGTTGTTTACGCGCGACACTCGTGCTTCGCATTCTTGTTCGCGTTCTGAATTCTTGTATTACGCCAGCTTCAATTCGTATCGCGCCTCCCGTGTTGACTTCACGCACTCCCGTCACCTCCCGCCCCAAACATAAATATTCATTAGTTGAAAGATGAGGCCGGGGAGGAGGATCAAGTCGGTCAGAGAGAGGCGACAAAAAGTTAGCGGTGTAATCATTGGACTCGAGTCGAAGAATGAGGCAAACAAGAATCGGGCGCAGAAATCGTTGCGCGGCGCGAAAAGTCGCCTACTGCTCGAAATGAACTTTCGCGGACAGCGCACCTAGAAATGGCGAGAACAAAATCACCAACTTCAACAACTGAGAGAACTGAGCAACTTCTTTGGACGAGCGCGGCGATCGAAAAAATCAACTTCTAGAAACAGAGAAAACTTTAAAGCGAGCAGAAACTCGTGCGCGACGAGCTCGACTGCTTATTCGACAACGAACTCAATTAGAAAAATCTAAGAAACGGGATTGCGAGGGGGCCAGGGCTCGAGGAGTTGTTCCTTGCGGTAGATCAGAGCGTTGATGTCGTACGGAGCGAGCTCGATGCTGTGGCCATGGGTAATCGCGTCGGTGGGGCAAGCTTCGACACAGTAGCCACAGAAAATGCAGCGCGAATAATCAATATTGTAAGTCTTCGCGTAGCGCTCGCCCGCGGAAATTCGTTGCGACTCGGTGTTCTCCGCGGCTTCGATGTAGATGCAATTCGCGGGGCAGGCGGCGGCGCAGAGAAAACAGCCGACGCATTTCTCGTATCCGTTTTCGTCGCGCTGGAGGACGTGGATTCCCCGGTAGCGCGCCTGGACACTCGGCGGGACCTCCGGAAAATTCTCCGTGGTCGTCTTGCGGAACATCGTCCGCAACGTGACGCTGAAGCCTTTCGCCAGCGTCCCAAATGTCTCAGCAACTTCTCTAACGATCGATGCCATCGAGCCTCACTTTAACAAATTTCGTGTCCGCGCGCCGCTGGCTTTTTCAGCGGCCTTCCCTCAGCGGCTAAAGCCGGCTGAAGGTCCGCTCGTACGGCGGGGTTGAAACCCCGCCCTGACGAGTGCCTATTCGCCGGGAAGGGCCACGGGGGCGGCCTCGTCGATCTTTCCCTTCCCGGTGATGGCGGAGATGATCTGACGCCCATGAAAACGGCCATTTTCAATGAAAATGTCCGATGTTTGCTTTCCTCCGACGACCACGCCCGCGACGTAAATTCCGGGGACGTTGGTCTCAAGCGTGTCGTGATCGATCTCGGGGCGGCGGGTCTCGGGGTCGAGGCGAATTCCCTGCCGCTCGAGGAACTCGAAGTCGGGATGGTAGCCGGTCATCGCGAAGACGCGCGCGGCGTGCACGGCCGACTCGTGCATCGCATTCTTCACCCAGACCTGCGCCGCCTCGATGCGCGTGACGCGACTCGAAAACATCGCGCGAATTTCGCCGGCGCGGATGCGGTTCTCGATGTCGGGCTTGACCCAGTATTTCAAACTTTTGCCCATCTCCTTGTCGCGGTGAACCAGCGTGACGCGCGCGCCGCCGCGAAATAAATCGAGCGCGGCCTCGGCAGCGGAATTCTTGCCGCCGATCACGACGACATCCTGATTCCAGTAGGGGTGCGCGTCGGTGAAGTAGTGCGAGACATGCGGCAGTCCCTCGCCGGGGATGCCGAGATAGTTCGGCAGGTCGTAATATCCGGTGGCGATGATGACTTTCCTGGAGTGATATTCCTTTGCCGCGCCGGCGGCATCTCGCGTGTGGATGACGAACGTGCGCCCGTCCTTTTCAATCTGCCCGACGGTTTCGTAGAGGTGCGTTTGGATCTCGTAGTGCTCGACGGCGCGGCGATAATACTTCAGCGCCTCAGCGCGGGTGGGCTTTCCGCCGACGGTGGTCATCGGGAGGTCGCCGATCTCCATGCGCTCGGGCGTGGTGAAGAAAAGCATGTTCGCCGGATAGTGATAGAGCGAGTTGCAGAGGCAGCCCTTGTCGATGACGAGCGTGTCCATGCGGGCGCGCTTGGCCTCGATGGCGCAGGCGAGGCCGGTCGGCCCGGCGCCGATGCAGATCACGTCGTGCGTCCCGTGATCCGCAGTTCGTCCGTCGTGACTCGTGCTCAAATCGACCTCTCGCGCGCTGCAAATTGGATTTTAGGCGTTCGGAGACCCCTGCGTTTCATTGTCGGCCAGGCGGTACACCGATTGTTTGTTTTCAGTGGGTTACGAGCGTTGCTGTCCGGCAGCCATTGTCGGGCAGGAATACGGACGTAGTCGCCGCGACACAGGCCATTTTCGGCCTTTGCGTACGCTGTTATGCGACGCATACCATGGGCCGGGAGGTACTTCGCGCAATTGTCTCCGAGGATGCAGGCGCGCGCTTGCCCCGCCGCTCTCTGGCGTCCGTCGTTTCGGCTTTCGTTTCGCATTGCTAGTCTCCGATAGTCACCCTGCCATATCGCGAAATCCGGCGCAAGCGGTTGGTGCGGTGGAGCGACCAAGGTCAGAGGTAGAAATGCCCGTCGTAATAGCGTCGCCATGACAGGCGCTACGGACGATCCTCTGTCAATCGGGGGTCTACGTTACTCCGTGATATATTCGGCTATCAACGCAAGGAGCCCATTTGGAGATCAGTGCAAAAAGGCGGGAGTTTGTCGAGAAGGCGCGCCAAGCCTGGATTAAAAGACTCATCGACCTTTCGCGCCGTAATAATCTCTTGTACTACCGTTCCCTTAAATGGGGAACGTTGAGCCTGTCGCTCGAGGACGGCGAACACAGGGCTGCGCTTTTTCGCGGCGATCCGGTGTCCCTGAAGAACCTAGTCACTGGTGTATCGGACGACGACTTGGCCCTGAAAGCGCTGAATATCTGGCGCCGCGCTCAGATGAACCAGGAGGAAAAAGGGTTAGCGACAATGTATGTGGCCGTCGGGATGGCTAGCTGGAAAGCCACCGACGGTGGCCGGGACTCTGAGGCTCCGGTGCTTTTGCTTCCGGTCATACTCGAAATGCGGGGACGCTCCGGACATTCATTTTTCATTCACCGCGACGGGCCGGTGCAAGCCAATCTCGTTCTCCTTCATGTGTTGGAGACTGAATTTGGAATCTCGGTTTCCACCGAGCGCGTGCTGTCGCTCTTGCAAACCCAGGAAGACGACGCGTTATTCGATCCAGCTTCTGCATATGCCTTTTTCGAGACAGCATGCAAGTCGATTCCAGGATTTTGCATCCGGAATGTCGCGGTTCTTGGAAACTTTGCGTTCCAAAAAATGGCGATGGTGCGAGATCTTCAGGAAAGCTTGGAGCAGCTTGTCTCTAGCGATTTGATCGCGGCGTTAGCTGGCGACACCGAGGCGAAGCAGTCGATTAGCGCAACGGTTCAGAACCCTGATCCGAAGGAATTTGACACCGTCCCGCCCCAATCAGAATTCTTGGTTCTCGATGCGGATTCGAGCCAGCAATCGGCCATAACCGCTGTTTTGAAGGGCCAAAGCACGGTCATTCACGGACCGCCCGGCACCGGGAAAAGTCAGACGATCGCGAACCTCGTCGCAAGTCTTGCGGCCGCTGGAAAGAGTGTGCTATTCGTCGCAGAAAAGCGAGCTGCGCTGCAGGTCGTGCTCAAGCGACTCAAGCAAGTCGGCCTAGACAAGATAGCGATCGACTTGCATGGGGCCGATGTGTCTCCCAAGCGAGTCATGGAGCAGGTGTCCGCAGCTCTGAGCGGGGTGCGACAGGCCATTCCGGTTGATTGTGACCGAATGCATCAGCAATACGTTGAACGACGTGACCGACTCAACCGTCACGTTGAGAGCTTGCATCGCAAGCGCAAACCGAGCGGCATGTCTGTCTACCAGTTGCAGGGGCTGTTACTTCGATTGCAATCCGAGGTGCAGTCAGAGACCCGATGGCGGGGGGCGGAGCTGGCAAAAATCGAGAAGGCGGATCCGGAGAGGATTCGCGACCTGCTGAGAGAAGCGGGCGGCCTCGCGCCCCTTTTTCTTCGAACTGATCCTTCGCCGTGGAATGGCGTGAGGATGGCTGACGGAGCAACCGCGCAGCGGGCGGTTGACTTGGTTGCACGCCTGTCTTCGCAGACGTGGCCCGAGTTCATGGCATCTCTTGCCGCCATGATGGAGTTGGCGGGTTTCAAGTTGCCGAGAACCATGAAAGATGTCCAGAGGGTGTATGTACTTTTGACCGGCGTCTGCAAGACGCTCGATCTCTATTCTCCCGAGCTGTTCGGCCAAAACATTCAGGGAATGATTCGTGCGCTGGTACCGGGTAGAAAGGGAGGAATAAGGTCCCTGTGGGCTTGGTGCTCGAGCCAAGAGTACCGTCGCGCAAGAAAACAGGCTCTTAGCTATCGGACTGCGGGAAGGACGAGTGTCACAGAATTGGTTACAGAACTAAGTGCAGCAGAAAGCCAACGAATGCAATGGGCCGAACTGGGAGGTCGATCATCCCCGCCTCGGACGTTGCCCGGCAATGAGGACGCTCAAAACAAATTGGAGCTGGCAGCTGCGGACATCGCTTGCCTAGCCGCCATTATTCCCAAGAAAGAATTTGCTTCACTTCCGCTCGCCGAGGTGGGGGCATGTGTGGATGCCCTTGCAAAAGATCGTCTCACTCCGATGAAACTGCCAAAGCTCTCTGAGATCGAACGGAGTCTCGAGTTGTCTGGCGCGGGGAGGCTGGTAGATGAGTTGCGCAGAAAACTAGCAGCGCCGGGGAAATGGGTCCTAATTTTTGACCACTCCTGGTATTCCTCGTGCATTGAAGCCGCGCAAGCAGAGGACCCTGAAATTGCCGGATTCAGCGGGAGGACCCACGACGAGTTTGTACGGGACTTTAAGGATCTTGACAGGGAAAGGGTCCGGATCGCTGCTGCGCGTGTGCGAAGGACCTGTGCTGAACGCGCTATAGCGGCGATGAACGAGTACAAGACCGAGGAGTATGTCATTCGCTCAGAGGCAGAGAAAAAACGTCGACACCGGCCTCTCCGCGCACTTTTTTCTGAGGCCCGACATGTACTTACGGCTATATGCCCTTGCTGGATGGCTAGTCCTTTGTCGGTAAGTCAATTGCTCGACACAACGCGATGCTTCGACTTTGTCATTTTCGATGAGGCAAGCCAAGTACTGCCAGAAGATTCGATCCCTGCGATTATGCGCGGCTCGAACGTCGTCGTTGCCGGTGATAGGTGGCAGCTGCCCCCGACGACTTTCTTTGCTGCTGCCGATGATGAGGAGATGGCCGACGACGAATCGAATGCAGCAACAGAGGGCTACGAGAGCCTGCTCGATACTTCAAATGCTTTTCTCCCTTCATGGTCTCTTGATTGGCACTATCGAAGCAGAGATGAAGCCCTAATCAGCTTTTCGAATCACTATATTTACAAAGATCGTTTGGTGACGTTTCCAGGCCCTGGCGGTGAGCCCATAATCCAGCACGTCCTAGTGCAACAACCGTTAGGGGTGGACGGGCAGGAGGAAAGTTCTTCGGCAGAGGTTGACAGAGTTGTCGAATTGATTCTTGAGCATGCCGAGAGGAGACCTCAAGAATCGCTGGGTGTCATCGCGATGGGAATCCGACATGCGGACCGGGTTCAACGAGCCGTCGATCTGGCCCTAGCCCGTCGTCCAGAGCTGGCTCAGTTTTTCGACGCGAGTGCGGATGAGCGCTTTTTCATCAAGAATTTGGAACGCGTTCAAGGGGACGAGCGAGACGCCATTATTTTGACGGTGGGCTATGGAAAGGACCGAGGCGGAAACCTTCCCTTCAGGTTTGGCCCCATTTTGGCGGTTGGAGGTCAAAGGCGTCTGAATGTGGCCGTGACGCGTGCTCGACAGCGTATGACTCTGGTGTCGTCTTTCAGTCACCTAGACATGGATCTTGCCAAGGTAAGACCTGGAACCGGGGTCGAGTTGCTCCGGCAATACCTTGAGTACGCTGCGAGTGGCGGCAAGAGGCTAGGCGATCTGGTCTCGACAAATTTTCCCATGAACTCTTTCGAGGCAGAAGTTTTCGATGTGCTCGAATCAAAGGGCATTCCGCTGGTCTCCCAATGCGGGGCTTCCAGATACCGAATCGATCTCGTCGCCCAACACCCTGAGCAGCGAGGCAAGTACGTGTTGGCAATCGAGTGCGATGGCGCGACCTATCATTCGAGCCCAACAGCACGCGACCGGGACCGATTGCGACAACAGCAGCTTGAAAACCTTGGGTGGAGATTCCATCGGATATGGTCGACGGACTGGTTCATGCGCAAGGACGAGGAGGTAAACCGTGCCCTGGCTGCTTATGAGACTGCCGTGGCATCCGCCAATGCCTCAAAGCAGGGTGCCGAACTACCCGCTGTTGTGGCGTCTCCCACTGATCGGGACCTGCCTTACACCAATTCGCAGAATCGCGGCAAGCGCCCTTCTATTGGTCGACGCGACGCGATAACGGACTACTCACAACAGGAGCTTGGGGAATTGATCGACTGGATCGAATCGGACGGGCGTTTGCGTACTGATGAGGAGATGCTCGACGAACTTGTGCCGGAGCTTGGATTCCAGCGCCGTGGTGTACGGATTGACGCAGTCCTCAAATCGGTCTTAGAAGAACGTAGGAAACGGCCAGGACTATCACACTAGACTTCGGTCGCCCGATTCTTCGACCGAAAAATATAGTCCTAGACCACGCGTATGGCCCCGGCTTCCCGACGCAAGTCGGGGCGCAGAGAGATCCCTCGGCTCACGATGTTCGCTCGGGTCCGGTCCCTGGACTCCGGTGGAGTCCACCGGACTCCCGAAACCGGAGATGACAATCCTCGTCGGATTGTCAGAGGAGGGCGGCGACGCGAGGGGGCTCGCGCAGGATGTCGTCGGGGTCGTACTCGCGGAGGCCGCGCGCGATTTCGCCGGGCGGAAGGCGGCGCAGGCGATAAATGTGGGGCCGCGCGCCGAGAACCGTGTCCCGCGAACCGATGAACTGAAAGAACGCGCCGCCATATTTGATCGTGAACGGATATTTCCAGAGCGGGCGTTTGCGGCAGGACGCGATGCGGAGGTCGGACTTCTTGTCGCCGCGCAGGACTTCGTCCGGGACGAGAGCGAGCTCGGGCCGCGATAGGCTGCCGCTGAACATGCGGTAGAGCCTGTCGAGCGCGTAGAGCGGCAAGGTGCCGAAGACTTCCCCGGTGATGATTCCGGCTGTGGCGCGCACGATCCCCTCGAGAAAAAAGTAGAAGAAGAGCCACGTGAGCGGGAGAGTGATGAACGTGATGAAGCCGGCCCAAGTGACGGGTTCCCACGCGAAAAGAGTCTCCGATTTCGAGTTGTTGTAGTACTCCATGTATTTCTGGCCGAGCATTCCGAAAAAGCTCAGATACCAGGTGCGCAGGGCGAAGAGCGCCAGCAGCGATTCGGCGACTCCGGAAAAGAGCGCGGCGCGGCCGAGGAAAC
Organism: uncultured Acidobacteriota bacterium; assembly: GCA_963715685.1. GTDB lineage: Bacteria > Acidobacteriota > Terriglobia > Acidiferrales > UBA7541 > Palsa-295. The sequence continues at coordinate 2,380,520 of OY970264.1, forward strand.
TCTCGGAGCCATATTGCTGTCCTGCGCGCCAGCGGCGAGGCATCAGCGTGTAGAAAGGCCCGAGCGCGTAGGTGATCCACGAGGCGGCCATGTCGGCAGGATAACGCGTCTGGCGCGATGGCGGGTGAGGTCGAGAGCGTGTCTTATCGAGGAAGTTAACGCTGCGCGGGGCGATGGCGAGGCGAAAGGGCGAGCGGCTCGACCGCAGACGCAAGACACCGGGAGCGCGGGCCCGCGGCCTAGGAATAGAGCCGATGCGGGGTGCCGGGTTCGACGGCAGAGAGCATATCGAAGTACTCCCTGACCTTGACGAGTTTACCCTCGCGGATCTCGCACATCAGGATGATTGGCAGCTCGAACTTTGTGCCCACGGCCGGTCTGCGGGTCGACGATGGCCACTTTTCGGTGATCACCGCGGAATGCACATACTCCCAGCAGAGTTTCGTCCCCTCGGGATTGGTGAAGACGTTTACGGGTTTGATGCCGAACCCCTCAGGCTGATTCCGCGCGGTTACGGTGCGTGTGGCCAGTTGCTTGATCTTGTCGCGTCCGCAGAACCTTTCGCCGGTCGCCATTATCATCCACTCGCAGTCTGGAGCGAAGAGGTTGACGATGCTCTCGATGTCGGCCGAGGTCATTGCGTCCGTGAACGCCCGGACGAGGTCGGGATCGTGTTGAACAGACCTGGCAGGTTCGAGAGATAGCTTTGGAGTCGCCATGTTCGCATTCTGGCTTTCTCGGCGGCGTGGTGTCTGTCCAAAACGGAACACTTTGTTCAGAAAAGGATTGTGCGGTTCGCAGAAGGGCGCGGAGCCGAGGAAGGCGACGCGCCAAGAGAGATCCCTCGTCGGCCGGAAAACGGCCTCGCTCGGGATAACGATCCTCGTCGGATCGTCAGGCGACGGGGAGGAGGGCGTTGGCGATCTCGGCGGCAAAGGCTTCGAGTTCGGCGGTGCGCTCGGGAGTGGCTTGAAGCTTGTCCTGCTTGCGGACGAACCAGTGGCCGTCGGACTGGATGATTCGCGCGCTCGGGCCGCCCGCGACGAGATACGAAGGCTCGCCGTACAGCTTGAAGCCGCCGTCGCCGGTGGGGACGAGCAGCGCACCGCAGTTCCCTTTTCGCACGCCGACGTATTTCTCGTACATCGGGAAGGCGACGACCTCGAAGCCGCGCGTAGTCAGGCTGGTGAGAAAATTGAGATGCTGGGGCGTCAATTCCATGGCGAAAACAGCATACCAAAGAGAAAGGGACGAGCGCGAGAGGAGAGAGACGAAACAAGAGAGATCCCTCGCTACGCTCGGGATGACAGGCCCGCATCATGGGTGCGGAAGCGCGTTCGATGGTAGAATCCCGGCACTCCACGAAACGAGGACACCGATGCGCAAACTTTTTCTGATGGCGATTCTGCTCGTGCCAGGCTTGGTTGCCGCTCAGCAGCCGCAGGATTTTTCGAAAGTTGAGATCAAGGTCACCAAAGTCTCCGGGAACGTCTACATGCTCCAGGGAGCGGGCGGGAACATCGCGGCGTCGCTGGGCGACGATGGAGTCCTGATCGTCGATACGGAGTACGCGCCGCTGGCTGACAAGATTCGCGCGGCGCTCAAGGGCATCGGCATCACCGACAAGCCTGTGCGTTTCGTGATCGACACGCACTATCACGACGATCACACCAACGGGAACGCAGCGTTTGCTGCGGGCGGCGCGACGATCATCGCGCAGGAGAACTTGCGCAAGCGGCTCGCGAACGGCAGCACCGGCGGAAACGGCGGTGCGCTGAAATTTCAGCAGGCGCCGCAGCCCGCGGCCGCGCTGCCGGTGATCACGTACGAGGACCGCATCGCGCTGCACCTGAACGGCGAGGAAATTCGCGTGCTGCACTTCCCTGCCGCGCACACGGACGGCGACTCGGTCGTGTATTTTGCGAAGAGCAACGTGGTGCACATGGGCGATGAGTTCATCCGCTACGGATTCCCGTTCATCGACGTGAACGGCGGCGGGAGCGTGCAGGGAATGATCGCCGCGTGCGAAAAAGCGATTGCCGAATTTCCGCCGGACGTGAAGGTGATTCCCGGCCACGGCGATGTCGCGGCGCTGGACGACGTCCGCGAGTACATGAAAATGATGCAGGACACGTCGGCGGCTGTGCAGAAGGCGCTCGCAGCGCACAAAACGCTCGAGCAAATGAAAGCGGACAAAATCCTTGCGCCGTGGCAGAAGTACTCGGGGAATTTCGTCAATACGGATGCGTTTATCGAGACGCTCTACTACTCACTCACGGGTGCGAAGGCCGCCGCGGCAAAGTAGAATTCCGTCAGCGTTTGTTTCGCCGTCGCTCACGCGGCGGAGGACGAGAGCGAGCCGGACTCGATGCGGCGCAGGACCGTCCGCAGGGCCGCTGCAAGTTCTTCGTCGCCGACGTGGCTCTTGCGGAATTGCAGGCGGACGCGGAAGGCGCCGTCCTCGGCTTCGAACTCGAAGACGAAGGGCTGGGGCCGCGGCGCGGATTCCGTTTCTTCCTTGCGGGCGCGGCGTGCTTCATCCCGGGTGAGTCCGCCCTGCACGATGCGCTGAACCATCTCGTGCATCTTCTTTTCGCTGGGCTGGCGCGCCACCTGAAGCAGCAGCGATTTGGTCACGATTCCCTTTTCGAGGCACGCGTGGCGGACTTCGTCCGGGATGACGCGCAAGGACATCGTTTCGGTGACGGACGAGCGCGCGCGGCCGATTTTCTTCGCGATGTCGTCGTGCGTGTAGTCGAACTGGTCGGCAAGGCGCTGTAAACCGTCCGCTTCTTCGAATGCGGTCAAATCTTTGCGCTGGAGATTTTCGATCAGCGCGATCTCGAGCGTTTCGGCGTCGTCCGCGATTTTTTCGATGCACGGCAGCTCGTGCAGACCGGCGGCTTGCGACGCGTGATAGCGGCGCTCGCCGGAAATAATGTGGTAAGCATCCTCGCGCGGGATGTAGCGAACGAGCAGCGGCTCGAGCACGCCCTTTTCGCGGATCGAGTCCGCAAGCTCGCGAACATCTCCAATAACCTTGCGCGGCTGATCGGGGTTGGGCCGGATCTTGTCAATCGGGATCATGCGCCCGACGGACGCGCCGCTAAAGCTGGTCAGCGTTTCGACGTAATGCGCGTCATGCCGCATCTTGAGAGTGACGGGCAACCCGATCCTCTTCGACACGTTGTAATACCTCCTGGGCAAGCTTCTTATATTCTTCGGCGCCGGAAGATTTCGGCGCGTAGGTGAAAACAGTCTCTTTGTAGGCTGGGCTTTCCTCGAGCCGGACGTTTTTGCTGATGCGCGTCTTGAAAAGCGCATTGCCGAACGTGGCGCGAATCTGCTCGTGCGTGTCGCGCGAGATGTTCGTGCGCTTGTCGAATAGGGTGATCACGACGCCGAGGACCTTCAGGTCCGGATTGGGGCGCGCGCGAATACGGCCGTAAGTTTCGAGAAGATCGTCCGTGCCCTCGATTGCGAAATATGCGGCTTGAATCGGGACGAGCAAATGAGTGGAGGCGACAAGCGCGTTCACGGTGAGAATCCCAAGCGCCGGGGGCGTATCGAGAACGATGTAGTCGTAATTTTTCAGGATCGGCGAGAGCGCATCTTTGAGCTTGAAGGGCGCGTCGAATTGCCCGGCCATCTGCTGCTCGAGGCGCGCGAGGGCCAGGCGGGCCGGCGCAACGAACAGATTCGGGTCTTTCGTCGGGCGGATGATCTTCGCCATCTCGACAGGATGCTCGGCGAAGACGTCGTACATCGTGGATTGAATTTCGTCGGAAGAGAAAAACGCGATCGACGCGTTGGACTGCGGATCGAGGTCGATCAGGAGCGTTCGTTTCTTCTTGATGGCGAGAGCTGCGGCGAGGTTGATGGAGGTAGTAGTCTTTCCGACGCCCCCCTTTTGATTGGCAACTGCCAGGACGCAGGTCAAACGCTTGCCCCTCGCTCCGTTTGGCAACCCCAGGCCCATATATGGCGCCTGGATGCCTTCGCACCACCACGCGTAGGCTCACTCTACCTACTCCCGCGCCCCGAACGCAAGCAAATTCTAATGTTGCGAGCGAAGCGGCGGTTCGGGCGCGCCTGCTTGGATGCGCCGAGCGAGGCTGCTACACTCCCACGCGAGGAAACGTTCAACCAGGAGGGTGCATGGCAAGCGCCGAAGACGTTCCTGTGAGTTCCCCGCCGGTACCTGTTCGCGCCATGCCCGTCGCGCCCGTCTGGCACACGGTGGCGTTCGTGATCTTTCTTCTCGGATTCGCGGTCCTGCAAACGCTTCCGGCGGTGCAAGCGCGCGCTGCCGTGGCCCCGAGCCGGATTCCCACGTACGTTGTCACGATTTGCTTCGAATTGCTCATGGTCGGCTATGTCTGGCTATTTGGACTGCGGCGCCGCAAGGTTCCGATTCGGGAAATCATCGGCGGCAAGTGGCTGCGCTTTTCGGACTTCTTGATGGACGTAGGAATAGCGCTTCTCTTTTGGTGCGTCGTTTGGGTGGTGCTGCTGGGGTTCACACGGGTGCTGAAATTCAACGGGGAGTCCGCCGCTAAACTGATTTTGCCGCAGACGATCGCGGAGCTGGCGATCTTCGTAGCGCTGGCCCTCACCGCCGGATTCTGCGAGGAGTTAATTTTCCGCGGATACTTGCAACGGCAGTTTCTGGCGCTCACGGGCAACACCGCTGCCTCTGTGGTCTTGCAAGCGGTCGTTTTCGGCGCCGCGCACCTCTATCAGGGCGCCAAGGGCGTGCTGGTGATTTCCGTTTACGGCGCGATGTTCGGGGTTCTCGCGGTGATGCGAAAGAGTCTGCGCCCGGGAATGATCCAGCACGGCGGTCAGGACACAATTTCAGGAGCGGCCGGTTATTTTCTGATGAAGCACAAAATCGCGTTCATCCTTATCCAGGCCGTGAGGCGTTAAGGCTGAGCGGGTTTGCTGTCCTTGAACGTGATCACCACGAAGTCTCCGCCGGTCTCTGGCGTTGTCTTAAAGACCGGCTTTGAACCAGCCGGAATCCATAGCAGCGCGCCTTTCACCGCGTCCGCGGAATTGATTCCCGAATCCGAAGTGATGGAAACTCCGGTCAACCCGGCAACTAGAATGTCCAGCCGGTTGTCCCATGGCGGCGTCGTGACATTGGGGGCGAGATCCCAATATTCGATGAGGATTTCATCGCTCTCAAACACCGGATAGTGGCTCGTAGCGCCGGCAGAGCTTGGCGGCGACATGACGCAATCTTCGTGTGGCTGGCCGCGCACGGCCTCCGCGCAGCGATTGCGGACAGTGCCTTGCGGGCGCAACAATTCGATGGCGACATTGCGCAGCGGCCGGTCACTGGGATTGTTGACGGCATGGGAAAACCCGCCGGCCATGTACCCGACTCTAATCCCGCGCATTGCCGGTTGCTGTGCCGCTCCGGATGGAGGCTCCACGGCGTCGGCTCCGCCAGGAGGAATGCTTATATACGGAAAATCGTGGCGATGCAGCAATGTGGACTCATGCGCCGGAATCTCGACGAAGTAGATCCGGACGTAGGAATTCTCGAAGACGAGATGGTGGTGGTATTCCTCCTTTATCGAAATGGAGGCGGGCGTGGATGATTGCGTTGCCACGAGAGTTTGTGCGACTAGCCCAGCGCTAAGGGAAACGAACGCTGTTAAGAAATAAAGGAGCCGCCGCGCTGCAAGGCTGCGGGACATGCGAGGGTTACATTTTGTATCGGCCGAGATCGTCGTCGCTCAAGTTCTCGAGCCACTTCCGCAAATCCTCGCTCGAGCTTTTCTCGGTTACAGTGCCGCCCATCTTGGAGTTCTTCAGCACCTGGTCCTCGACGAAGATCGGGCAATCGAGGCGCAGCGCGAGGGCCAGCGCATCGCTCGGGCGCGAGTCCATGGACATCGTGTGGCCGTCGCGCTCCATCCAGATCAGCGCGTAGAACGTGTCGTCCTTGAGGTCCGAGACCACGACTTTTTGCACGTGGACGTTCAAGCCGTTGAGGACGTTCTTCAGGAGGTCGTGCGTCATCGGGCGGGGCGTCTGGACTTTCTCGATTTCGAGGGCGATGGCGTTGGCTTCGTAGACACCAACCCAGATCGGCAGAATCCCGCTGCCTTGGGCTTCTTTCAGGACAACGACAGGCATGTTTGTTACGGGGTCCATCATTAAACCGCGGATCTTAACCTCGAGTTCCATGATGGCCTCCAGTGCCTCACAACACCTGCTCGCCAATGAGACTGTACGGCGCTGCGCGTGTCACCTTGACCTGCACATATTCTCCCAGAAGATTTTCGCGCGGCGAAGTGAAATTTACGATGCGGTTGCTTGTGGAGCGTCCCGCCCACTGCGAGCGCGCGGCATGGTGCGAGTCCACGAGCACTTCGAACGCCTCGCCGACAAGCGCGGCGTTGCGCGCGGCCTGAATCTGGCGTTGCCTCTCTTGCAGGACGGCATGGCGCCGGGACTTCTCGGCCTCCGGAATCGCATCGGGCATCGTGGCTGCGGTCGTATTCGGGCGCGGCGAATAAGTGAACGAATACACGCCGTCATAGCCGGCGGCATCGAGCAGAGTGAGCGAATCCTCAAAATCCTTTTCAGTCTCGCCAGGGAAACCCACGATGATGTCGGAGGTGATGCTGATCGGGCGGCGCGCGGCGCGAATCCAGGCGATTTTTTCGAGATACTCCTCCCGCGTGTAGGTGCGGCGCATCGCGCGCAGAATGCGTGTCGAGCCCGACTGCACGGGCAGATGAATGTGGTCGCAGAGCGCCGGGATTTCGTCGATCGCGTCCACGATCTCGCGATGAAAATCGTTCGGGTGTGAGGTGGTGAAGCGCACGCGGCGGATTCCATCGACCGCCGCGACTTCGCGCAGGAGCGCGGCAAAATTCAGCGCTCGTGGCGATGGATCGCGGTAGGAATTCACGGTCTGGCCGAGCAATTGAATTTCGGTGTATCCCGCTTCGGCGAGACGGCGCGCTTCGGCGAGAACCACGGCGCTCGCGCGGCTGCGCTCGGGGCCGCGAGTGTGCGGCACCACGCAATAGGAGCACGCGTAGTCGCAGCCTTCGATAATCGTGAGATACGCGCGAAAGGGATTGTCGCGGCGAGTGATCTCGGTTTCGAAAGTCTCCTCGGTGTCGAGGTCGAGGCCCATCACGCGGCGACCGCCGGACTCGATCTCCGCAACCAGCTCCGGCAGCTTTCGATAGCTTGCTGAGCCGCAGACCAGGCTCACCCAGGGAGCGCGCTCGAAGATTTCTTCGCCCTCTTGCTGCGCGAGACAGCCGAGGACTCCGATGACTTTATTGTTCGCGATTCCCCGCCACTCTCCGAGGCGCGAGAAAACCTTTTGCGCGGCCTTTTCGCGGATCGAGCAGGTGTTGTACAGCATGACGTCCGCATCGGCGATGTTTGGCGCGGCGCGATAACCCCGCGCAAGGAGCACACCCGCGACTTTTTCAGAGTCGTGGGCGTTCATCTGGCAGCCGAAGGTCTCGATGTAGAAGCTCTTGCCGTTCGGGGTACTGAGCTCCGGAACCGACACGGGTCGCACATCAGTGGCGGGGAGCGACGGGGCACCCACCAGCGTCTCGACTCCGACATTGAAGGCCTTGCTCATTGCCATGAATTCTAGCACACGGTGCACATAGGGCTGGACGGCCGGGTCAATTCCAAATCGGTGATCTATGTCACGCAGATATACCAGATAAATCACGGCCAGCCCACGGGCGCTCGTATGCTATAAATAGCTATTCTGCAACCGCAGGCAAACACAATCACTTGGGAGGGCCCGTGCTTCCGCTCAGCTTCAGAACTAAGACGAATTTCGTTTTTTCCATAGCGCTACTGGCCTTGGCCATCATTGGCTTCTTATCTTTTCGGGAGACGGCACGGCTGGTCGATGGCGAAAGATGGGTTTCGCACACACGCCAGGTGTTGGAGACGAGCGCATCGATGTCGTCGCACCTATCCGAAGCCATCGCTGCGCGACGAGGATACCTGCTCTTCGGCAGTCCGAAGCAGCCGGAACTTTTCGCGGAGGCAAGCCGCGCGACGCAAGCGGATCTGGATGAGCTTCTCCGCATCACCGCCGATAACTCCGCACAGCAGGAGCGTCTCCGCGCGCTCGAGCCGCTGATTCAGAGCCGGCTTGCAATTCTTAAACAATCGATCGAGCTACGCCAAAACCGTGGAACCAAAGACGACGCTGAGGCCCAGACCGCTATGGGAAAGCAAGGGGCCGAGTTGGGAGAGCAGATTGCGGAGCTGCAGCGGAGTTTCCATGACGCTGAATCGGCACTCTTGGTACCGCGTTTGGCGGCTGCAGCGGCCACAGTTCGGCGGACATTTCGGATCGAAACCGTGCTTGCGGCGTCGTTCTTGGTCGTCCTGCTCGCGGCAATCGTATTCGTCAACCGCGAGATTTCGCTTCGGCAGCGAGCCGAGCGTACGTCCATGGACAAAGAGCGGCTCTTGCGGTCCGTATTGGATAGCAGCGGCGACGCCATTCTGGTGTCCGATCGCCAGGGTAACGTGATTATGCGCAACGCCGTTGCCGCGCGATACCACATCCAGGTGCCGTCGAACGTGCGACCGGAAGAATGGTCTCAGGCATTTGGCGTTTTTCACCGCGACAAAACGACGCCGGTCGCAGCTTCGGAGCTACCGCTCGCGCGCGCTGCACTTCACGGTGAATCGGTTGACAATTTCGAGGTGTACATCCGCCCGCCGGGCTGGGAGAGCGGGCGCTGGCACCTTGCTTCGAGCAGACCACTGCTGGACGGATCGGGACGACCGCAAGGTGGCATCGTTGTTCTCCGGGACGTTACCGAGCGCAAGTTCGTAGAAGAAGACCGCGAACGGCTGATCGTCGAACTCTACAAATCGCTGGAGAAGGTCAAGATGCTTACTGGACTGCTTCCGATTTGCGCGGGGTGCAAAAAAATCCGCGACGACCAGGGATATTGGACACAAGTCGAAGATTACATCGCACGGCATTCCGATGTGACGTTCACCCATGGGCTTTGTCCGGATTGCGTCAGCGGTCTTTATCCTGAGGTCGGAAAGAAAAAGCTCAATCATTAGATCGCGCTGCCGGCCGATTTACCTGGGTCAACTTCCGCCGCGTTGCGCCGCATAGCCGCCGCACTGCTCCGTGGCTGCGGCACCCCCCGACGCCTGATTATGCGGCTTCCCGCCCATACGCCGAACGCCGAATGGCGCGGCTCCCCGTCAAATAGCCTGTAACCTTTTTCCCCGCAAGACGGTATACATCAGAGACAAACAGCAACAAGAACGGAAACGACCGAATGACAAGGCCGGTGCCGGACGAGGAGCTGATGGTGATGGTGCGCGATGGCGCGGGCGAGATGCTGGGGGTGTTGTTCGACCGGTATCAAACGCCCCTGTTCAATTTTTACTCGAAACTGACGGCGGACCGCGCGGCGAGCGAGGACCTGGTACAGGAAGTGTTTCTTCGCATCCTGAAGTACCGGCGCAGCTACCGTCCCGGCACGCCGTTTCGCCCGTGGATGTACCAGATCGCGCGCAATGCACGTACAGACCATGTGACCAAGCAGCGGCCCGAAACCTCGCTCGATGAAGAAATGCCGGCTTCCCCGCACGCGAGTAGCGCCGCTGAACAGAATCAGCAGCACGCGCTCCTACATCGGGCGCTGCGGCAACTGGCCGAGGACAAGCGCGAATTACTTCTTTTGAGCCGCTTCCAGGGACTCCGTTACGACGAAATCGCGCAGCTATTCGGCTGCGAGGCCGGCGCGATCAAAGTGAGGGTTCACCGCGCCTTGCAGGACTTGCGCGATGCGTACCTGGGACTCGAACGCGGCGGGGCTGATATGCGGCGCAAGACAGCAGGAGCAAACCATGAACTGTGAACGAGCGGCAGAGTGGATTCCCGAGTATCTCGAAGGTTCGCTCGGGCAAAGTGAGTCCAAGCTGATCGAAGGACACCTCGAAACGTGTGCGGACTGCCGGCAATTGGTGACGCTGGCGAAAAATATCGCGGTATTGCCGGAGGAGAAGCCAAGCCCGGCGCTACGCGCGAATTTTCAGGCCGTGCTGGATGGGTACGAGCAAGGCCGCGCGGAGAGAGCGCGCTTTGCGGAAGAACAGCCGCGGCTCGCCGGATGGGGCCTGGGCTGGCTCCGCTCCCCGATCGCGGGCATGGCTCTGACTGCGGCGCTGCTCGTCCTCGGATTCGTGGGCGGGCGCTACCTGAACAATGAGGGCAACGCGCACTCCCAACAGGAGCTCGCGGCGATGCAGACCGAGCTTTCAGGCATGCGGCAGCTGATGGTGCTGTCGATGTTGCAGGAGGAATCGGCAAGCGAGCGCTTGCAGGGCGTGAGTTGGAGCACGCGGCAACAGCAAGCCGATCCGAAGATTCTCGGCGCGCTGCTGCACACGCTGCGCTACGACAGCAGCGTGGACGTTCGCCTCGCGGCGCTCGACGCGCTTAGCCACCACGGCGATCAGGCGCAGGTGCGCCAGGGACTCGCCCAGGAACTCAGCGCACAGGATTCGCCGCTCGTGCAGGTCGAGCTGATCGATCTGCTGGTGGAATGGCACGATCGCAGCGTCGTCAATCAGCTTCACAAAATCGAACAAGACTCGACTTCCGATCCCGCGGTGCGGCAGCGCGCCCATTGGGCGGTCGGGCAATTGAGCTAAGGAGGAGAAAGATGCTGAGAGTGATTTCCTATCTGCTGCAAGCGATCACTGCCGTTGCGCTGCTCTGCGCGTTCGGCATCCGGGCGACAATTCACACGCACGAAAATGTTGAGGCGGCAGCTCCGGCGCCGGCGTTCGGCAGTTTCCGAACGGCCGCCATGCACTGGATCGATGACGACTGGGGATGGGGCTGGGGCATGCCTGTGCACGACGAAGAGTCCATCCACAAAACGTGGACGGTCGCTCCTGTGTCCGGCAGCCGGGTGATCGAAGTGGACAACGTCTCCGGCTCAATCGAGGTCACCGGCGGCGACGGAGATGAGGTGCGAATGGACGTCGATAAAACGCTCCGCGCCGAATCGGACTCGGCACTCGACCGCGCGCGGAAGGAAGTCACGCTCGACATTTCGCAAGACCCGGGAATGCTGAAAATCTACGTGAAAGATCCGACCCGCTGCGACGGGCCGGGCTGCTGGAGCTTCGGGCACGAGCCGTACTTCGTCGAGATGAATTTCCGGCTGGTCGTGCCGCGCAACTCAGATCTGACATTGAAATCGGTCAACGGGCGTGGAATTCGGGTGCGCGACGTGACCGGCCGATTCTCGCTTCGAAACGTGAACGGCGAAATCGTTATGGATGATGTGTCGGGATCAGGCACGGCGCACACCGTAAACGGGCGCGTGGAGGCGAAATTCCGCCAAAGCCCCCGCGAGAATTGCGATTTCGGTTCGGTGAACGGAGCGATCGACCTTTATTTCCCCTCGAATCTTTCGGCGGATTTCGAGTTCCATACGTTCAGCGGCAGCGTCTCTAGCGACTTCCCATTCGCGGCGCGGCCGATGAATGCGTCCGAGGAGCATCACGGGGCCGAGACGATCTATCGGAGCAATCGTCTTAACGGAGGCCGCGTTGGCGCGGGCGGGCCGGTCATCCGAGCGGAGACCCTGAACGGAGCGATTCGGGTAGCGGAAAGCCACGACCGTGAGTGAGCGGGCGATGCGAGGATACTGGCACTTTCCAGTGGTTGTGATTGCTGCGGCGATGCTTGCCGCCGGCGCGGCGTCGCCAGTGGCACGGGGACAAGCATCATCGACGGATAGCGCGGAACGCCTGACGGTGCACCTGACCGATCCCTCACGACCTGGACTCGTGACAGCACACTTGGTGATCGGTGGCATCACCGTGAAGGCCTACGACGGAAAAGACATTCTGATCGAGGCGCGCACGCGAGACACGGCCCCGGTGCGCACAGAAAATGGAATGCACCGATTATCGGTCGGCACCACAGGCTTGACCGCCGAGGAAGAAAACAACGACGTCAACATCAGCACGGAGTCGTTCATGCGCCCGGTCGATTTGGCGCTCACCGTGCCCGTTCACACGTCGCTCACGCTGCACACCGTGAACGGCGGAAACATCTCTGTCAGCGGGGTGGACGGCGACCTGGACATCAACGTCGTGAACGGCAGCGTGACGCTGGAGAACGTTTCGGGCAGCACGGTCGCGCACACGGTCAATGGCCGCGTCGCCGCCACGTTTGTACATGTGAATGCGCAGAAACCCATGGCGTTCAGTTCGGTGAATGGTGAGATCGATGTGACATTTCCTGCGGATCTGAAAGCCAGTCTCAGCCTCCATTCGTTTCGCGGAGACGTGTTCAGCGATTTCGACGTGCAAATGCAGGGATCGTTCCGCCAGCCGATTGTCGAGGATTCGAGCAGCAGAGACGGCAAGTATCGCGTGCTCACGGACCGGGCAGTGTACGCGACGATCAATGGCGGCGGGGCCGAGATTCAGTTCAACAATCTGAATGGCAACATCTACATTCGCAAGGCTGGTGGCACGCACTGACCGGCGCTACGGGTGGGATGGCCGAACCCGCGGTCACCAGCCCAAGACGTATGCGAACATGAGCGGAGCGACGATGGTGGCGTCCGACTCGATGATGAAGCGCGGCGTATCTACGCTCAGTTTGCCCCATGTGATCTTTTCGTTGGGGACGGCGCCGGAATAGGAGCCGTAGCTGGTCGTCGAATCGCTGATCTGGCAGAAATACGCCCAGAGCGGCACGTTCTCCCGCCGCAGATCCTGATGGAGCATTGGCACGACGCAGATCGGAAAATCACCGGCAATTCCGCCGCCGATCTGGTAGAAGCCAATTGGGGTCTTGCTCGCCGTCTCGGTGTACCAGCGGGCGAGTTCCACCATGTACTCGATGCCCCCGCGCACGGTCGTGGGATTCTTGACGCCTCCGCGGATCACTTGCGCCGCAAACATGTTGCCCAGCGTCGAATCCTCCCAGCCCGGGACGATCATTGGAAGGTTTCTCTCGGCGGCGGCGATCATCCAACTGTCCTTAGGGTCGATCTGATAATGCTCTTTTAGCTTTCCCGACTTGAGGACCTTGAAGAGATATTCGTGCGGGAAGAACCTTTGCCCGCTGCGATCGGCCGCGTACCATTCTTCCATCACAATGCGCTCGATGCGGCGCATTGCTTCCTCTTCCGGGATGCACGTATCGGTCACGCGGTTCAGGTGGTGATTCAGCAGCTCGACTTCCTGATCGGGCGTCAGATGGCGATAGTGAGGCACGCGCCTGTAATGATCGTGCGCGACGAGATTGTAGACGTCCTCTTCCAGATTCGCGCCGGTGCAACAGATCCCGTGCACCTTGTTCTGGCGGATCATCTCGGCAAGCGACAGGCCGAGTTCGGCCGTGCTCATCGCTCCCGCGAGCGTGACCAGCATTTTACCGCCGCTCGCAAGGTGCTTCACGTACGCTTCCGATGCGTCGATCACCACCGCCGCGTTGAAATGGCGATAGTGATGTTTCAAGAATCCCGTGATCGGGGACTTCGCAGACGCGCTCATGGCTTCTCCTTGGTTTGGGGTTGATTTTAGAAACACCCGTGCCTTGCGAGTGCTCGTCTGACGAACTGCGGCTAGAAGTAGCTCGCCGTGTAATTCAAAAGTCGAAAGAATTTATGCGGAGAAATATGAAATTGAAAAGGGCTGCAGTGGAATTCGTGCTGCATGATGAATGAATAACACAAACAATGCAGCATGCATACGAAATTCTGCGCAGTCCGGCGGGCGATTTTTCTCCTTTCGCCGCAGATTACATGAAAGGAGCGAATCCGGTGTGTCGTTTCAAACAGCAGAATTGAATACGCACGTTTGAATCTCCCTATCGCGTGTGCTACGGTAGATTCGCCCGGCAAATAAATTTCCTGAGGGGGAAACAATTTTCAGCCTGGCAGTCCTTTTCTTCGCGAATCCGCTGACGCTTCTGGAGCAGACGACCGGCGTAGCGCGAGTCATTCTCGGGCTTCTGCTAGTTCTATCCGTTTTTTCCTGGGCCCTCATTCTTCAAAAATACGCCCAGCTCGGCGGGATGGAACGCAAGTCCACCCAATTCCTTCAGATGTTTCGTGCTGGCCGCGGACTTTCGGATCCGAACACGCTGCGCGCCGGTGCCGGAGGAACGCCGCTCGTCTCCGTCTACGCAGCGGGCTACCGGGAACTCGAAGCGCAGATCGGCGGCGCGAATCCGCGAGCGGGCGCGACCGGGGGTAAGCTAAGAAACGCCAACGCCGTGGGCGTCGAAATGCAGGTTGCGGCGGGCGAGGAAGTACGCCGCCTCGAAAAGGGCATGTCCACGCTGGCGACGATTGCTTCCGTTTCACCGTTCATCGGACTGTTCGGCACGGTCTGGGGCGTGATGGACTCGTTCGCTGGACTGGGTGACGTCGGCGCCGCGAGCCTTCGCGCGGTTGCGCCGGGTATTTCAGAAGCACTAATCACCACGGCCGCCGGTCTCTTCGCCGCGATTCCGGCGCTCATCGCCTACAACCACTACCTGCACGGCATCCGCGGCGTGGCCTCGCGGATGAACGATTTCTCCGCGGAGTTCGTAGCGAAGGTGGAAACGCTGTACAGCGCCTAGAAATTTCTTATGCCTCAGGTTCAGCGCGATATCGGCACGTCGCTCTCCGACATCAACATGGTGCCGTTCATCGACGTTGTGCTCGTCCTGCTGATTATTTTCATGATTACCGCGCCGATCCTTCAGTCCGGTATCGAAGTGGACGTGCCGAAGACGAAGACCGTGAAGGAACTCACCGAAGTCCGCATGGTAATTACGATCGACCGCGGCCAACGCGTCTATCTGAATGACAAGCCAGTGAACATTCACGAACTCGGCCAGCAGGTCGTCTCGCAGTCGCACGACCCTAAAAAGCAGGCCGTGTACGTGCGGTGCGACGAGACGGTGCCGTTCGGAAGCTGGGCGACCGTGGTTGACGCGCTACGCCAAGCCGGCATCCAAAATATCAGCGTGGTGACGCAGCCGCTCAGCGAGCGCCCGCAGACGCAATGACATGTCAGCCGCAGCGACAATCCGGCAAGGCGATCAACTCAAGCCCTTTCTGCTGGCGTCACTTGCGTTGCACGGCGCGCTCGCAGCTTATTTCCTGGCGACGGGCCTTTGGGCTTTGTTGCATCAAAATCAGAACTGGGGCAGCGAAGGCGGCTCCGTGACGGTCGGCATCGTTGGCAACGTCCCCGCAATTCCTCTGCCGCAACCGGATGTGGTTTCGACGAATCGCGTCGTCGATGAATCGAAAGGGCTGTTCAAGGCCGAGCCGAAGCCGCTGCCCAAGCCGGCACCTGACGCAACGCCGATTCCCAAATTCGAGCGCAACAAGCCGCCGAAGTATGTGACGCACCCGTCAAAACTGCTTGAGAATCCCACGCCGCCTCCGCCCAACGCGATTCCCTACGGCGGCGGCGGTACTCCGGCGATTCCGGTTACGTCTTTCGCGCTGGGCCCCGGCACGACGCAGGCGGGCCTTGGCTTCACTGGCGCTGCGGGAGGAGACTTCGGCTCGCGCTTCTCGTGGTATGTGGAGGCGGTGCAGCGGCGCATCAGCAGCAACTGGCTGCAATCGGCGATCGATCCGAGCGTCACTACCGCGCCCCGCGTCGTCGTGACGTTCACGATTATGCGCGACGGTTCGGTGACAAATATTCAAGTGACGCAGCGAAGCAACAACTATTCCGTGGATAGTTCGGCGGTGCGCGCGGTGCGCGATTCGAGCCCACTCGATCGCCTTCCGCCAGGATATTCCGGCTCAAATGTGAACGTGGAGTTCTGGTTCGATTTTCACCGTTAAGGATTTCTTCGAAATGATCGCAAACTGGGGACCAAGTAAAGGCACGGTTTCATGAAACGAAAATCTGTCCTCTTATCAGTCTTAGTGGTTGCATCTGCACTGTCGATGATTGCTTCGCCGCGTCCCGCTGCGGCGCAAGACTGGTTCAAGACAGGCACCGGCCTCGGCGTCACGAAGGCGCGCGTCGCGGTCCCGGATACTGTTGCACGGTCCACGTTTGGCGAGCCTCTTCCGAAAACATTCCACGACGTTCTGTGGGCCGATCTGGAATATTCGGGGATTCTCGATCTGGTCAGTCCGAGCTTCTATCCACTTCAAATGCCGAGCCAGCCGAACGAGCTGAAAGCCGAAGACTGGTCCGCAGCCCCGGCCAATGCTTACATGGTAGCTTACGGCAACCTGACGACCGACGGATCGAATCTGGCTTTCGCGGGATTTCTTTCCGATGTGCGAAACCCCTCGGCTCCACTCGCGTTGCAAAAAATCTATCGCGGGCCCGCGACGGACGCCGGCGCGCGAAAGCTCGCGCACCAATTTGCGGACGACATCGTTGCGGTGCTCAGCGGCGGCCAGCCCGGCATCGCGCAAACGCAAATCGCCTTCGTGAGCGGGCGCAGCGGCAACAAGGAAATCTGGGTGATGGATTATGACGGCGCGAACCAGCAGCAACTGACGCATCTGAAAACGATCTCGCTCACGCCCCGGTGGTCGCCAGACGCCACGCGGATCGCCTTCACATGCTTTGCGCCCGTTCGGGGCGTCACGTCCGCGCAAATCTGCATTTATTCGACGGTTTCCAACCGCATGATCGCTTTTCCGCGCTATCGCGGCACGAACAGTGCGCCGGCGTGGTCCCCCGACGGATCGCAGATCGCATTCACATCGAGCCAGAATGGCGATCCCGAGATTTACGTTGCCGACATCGATGGAGCGCGACTGCACCGCATCACATTTGCAGCAGGGGTGAGCACATCACCCGCGTGGAATCCGAAAACCGGGAAACAGATGGTTTTCGTCAGCGACCGCGGCGGCGTGCCCGTGCTCTACCTTTCGAACTCCGACGGCTCGAACGTCGAGAAACTCGATTTGCCAGACATGGGTTACGTCGTCGATCCGGCGTGGTCGCCGAACGGCCAACTGCTCGCGTTCAGTTGGCGGCGTCCCAGCGGCAATTACGACATCTACGCGATGGACATCGTGAGCCATCAATTGGTCGAGTTAACGCGCGACGCGGGCCGCAACGAGCGCCCCAGTTGGGCTCCGGACGGCCGCCATCTTGTGTTTGAATCGACGCGCACTGGCACGCGCCAGATCTGGACGATGCTGGCGGACGGCAGCGAGCCGAAGCAGTTGACCTTTCAAGGCCAGAGCGAATCGCCCAACTGGTCACCGAAATGATCAGGAAGAGGAACATGGATGGACGGAAGGCGCGGCACTTGACACTTCGAGTTCGTTCCATGCAATTTGGGTTTCGTCTAGCTCGCACGGAAACGCCATAAGGAGGCAGCCCATGCGGTCCGGTAATTTTCAAAAGTTTGCACTGCTGCTCAGTCTCTTCTCGGCCGCCGCAGTCATCGGCGGTTGCAAACACCAGGTTCCTGCCACGGCGCCCGCTCCGGCTCCGGCGCCCGCCGTGCCGCCGACGGTGACTTTGAATGCGTCACCGGCGTCCGTGAATCCGGGGCAAACGGTGACGCTGTCGTGGTCATCCACCAATGCCACGGACCTCAACATCGCGCCGGAAGTAGGGAAAGTTGCGCCGCAGGGATCGACGCCGGTCAATCCGACGCAATCCACGACCTATACGATCACGGCCACGGGATCGGGCGGCAGCGCCACTGCGATCGCCCACGTGGATGTCGCCTCAGCCGCTCCGCCTCCGACTGCTGCACCGGCGCAGGCGCCAAACCTGAGCGATCTTTTCGAGCAGAACGTGAAGGATGCGTACTTCGATCTCGATAAGTCCGATCTTCGCGACGATGCGCGCAGCGCCTTGACGAAGGACGCGGAGTTTCTCCGATCGTATCCGGACGTTCGCGTCCTGATCGAAGGCCACTGCGATGAGCGAGGCTCGACCGAATACAATCTCGCTCTCGGCCAGCGGCGCGCCGAAGCGGCAAAAAACTATTTAATCTCGCTCGGCATCACCGCGGGACGGATCGATTCGACAAGCTGGGGCAAGGAGCGTCCGTTCTGCACCGAGCACGATGAAAGCTGCTGGCAGCAGAATCGGCGCGCCCACTTTGTCCTCGCTCACTAGTTGAATAATTGCGCCGGTGGGGGCTGCTGGGAGCACCGAGTCGCTGCCGCCGGCGCGCGGGCGTCGCGAAACTGCGCGGACCGCGATCGACAATCTAGCCGGTCTCATATCTTAAAGGAGGAACACCTGTGCGCACACGATGGATGGCGCTCGCATTCGGGGCAATATTTTTCGGGGCACTGGGCGGAGCGCTTCTTGCGCCGCAGCCAGCCGGAGCCGTCTCAAAGGAAATGATCGAGCTTCAGCAGCAGGTGGCCCAAATCCTGCAGGGACAGCAGGACCTCCGCAGCGCGGTGGACAGCAACAACGCGTCGCTGAAGACGCTCGTCCAGCAGTCGCTCGATTCCGTGAACAAGCTCAGCGGCGAAATGGGCTCGCTGCAAAAGTCCGTGCAGGAGGTGCAGGCCAACACCGGCGCGCGCATCGACACGATGACGCAGCAGACGCAAGGCCTCTCCGACAACTTGCAGGACGTGCAGGCGCGCGTGGGAAAACTCTCACAGCAGCTGACCGACGTGCAAAACCTGCTGCAAAGCATCGACGCGAAAGTTTCGGGCGGCGCGACGGCTAATCCCGTCGCCGCAGGCGGCCCCGGCGGCGTACCTTCCGCCGCGAATCCACCGGTACCGGCGATGCCGCCGATCTCCGCAGACACGCTTTACCAGAATGCGCTGCGTGATTTCACGGGTGGAAAATATGATCTCTCGCAGCAGGAGTTCTCCGATTACATCAGGAACTTCCCGTCGAACGACCTCGCCTCGAACGCGCAGTTCTACCTCGGCGAAGTCGCTTACGCGCAGGGCGATTTCAAGGGCGCGATCGCCGCGTACGACACGGTGCTCGTGAACTACCCGAAAAGCTTCAAGCTGGCGGCCTCCCTGCTCAAGAAAGGATTCGCAGAACTCGAGTTGGGCCAGAAAGCCAGCGGAACCCGCGATTTGCGCGAAGTTACTCGTCGCTTTACAGGGTCGGACGAAGCGCGGCGCGCCCAGGCCAAACTGCGCGAGATTGGCGTGACTGCCGCGCCCCACTCCTCTCACTAGAAGCGTGGCTTAGGCGCGCAGAAAGTCCGCCTGCCAATCCTTGACCAACTGCTTGATCGCCTTGCGGTCGGTCAGCTTGCCGTCGAGCACCTTGCGCGCCAGTTCTGGCAGCTCGGCGTCGCCCGCAAACCGCAGCGCGACAAGCTGGCCTACCTCGAACTCCGGAATTCGCGCGCGCAAATCCTGCGGAAGTACCTGCTGCATGCGCAACCGCATTTCGAGCCGGATCACGCGGTCCTGCACCGTGAGCGCGAATACCCGCGCAGTGAATGCGAGCAGGAGCAGCGCGACCGCCACCAACAGCGAAATCACGCGGTCGACCGAGAATGCGTGCACGAGGCGGTAAATTGACCATCCCAGATTCAGCAGAAAAATCGGCAGCACGACAAAATGGAATGCCGGAATGGACTTCGCGTGATTCGCGAAGTTTTGTGTCTGATTCATGGATAACCCTCCGACGAAAGGCAATGCTCGCGCGCGGATTCTAGCAGATGACGACGCAGCACATCGCCCGCCGCTGGCCTCTCCGATACGTGGCTTCAATTCCCTCCTGGCTCCGTTTGGGCTATACTCCTGCGCATGTCAGTCAACAAAGCTATTCTCGTGGGGCGCCTGGGGCGCGATCCTGAAACTCGCTATACGTCCGGCGGTCAGGCCGTCGCGAACTTCACTCTCGCGACCGATGAAACGTTCAAGGACCGCGCTGGCGAGCGCCAGAAGCGGACCGAATGGCACCGAATCGTTCTGTGGGGCAAGCTCGCGGAAATCGCGCAACAGTATCTCAAGAAAGGGATGCTGGTCTATGTGGAGGGCCGCATCCAGACCCGCCAGTGGGAAGATAAGCGCGACGGCCAGAAGCGCACCACCACCGAAATCGTCGGAAACGTGATGCGCATGCTCACGTCTCGCGCCGAAGGTGCCGCTGCGGGAGCGGGTGCGAGCGCGGGCGGCGGGATGAGCCACGGGCGCTCGGCCGATGCCGACTTCGATGTCGCCGGCCCCGGACCGGAAGAGTCCGCTCCGTCAGGCCCCGAAATTTCCGACGAAGATATTCCCTTTTAGTCTTTGCTGTCAGGCCAGTCGGAGGAATTTCTTCAGGCTTATTTCTTCGCTCCGTTGCCGCCGGATGGGGCCGCGGGCGCGGCGCCCGCGATGGCATCAAGCTGATCGTCATCCAGCACCGGCAGCGTGGGCAGGACTTCCGAGGCGATCGAGCGATTCTGAATTAGCACATCCTTACGCATCCTGCCGTCGCGAAACTCCACTGCTCGTTTGGCGTATTGCGCGATGTCCGCCTCGTGCGTAACGATGATGACCGTCAGGCCGTGGTGGTCATTCAAGTTTTGCAAAATCTCCATAATTTCAACGCTCGTCCGGCTGTCGAGATTGCCCGTCGGCTCGTCCGCAAGCAGCAGCGAGGGATTGTTGACGAGGGCGCGCGCGATCGCCACGCGCTGCTGCTGTCCCCCCGATAGCTGCGACGGAAAGTGGCCCGCTCGATCCGCTAGTCCCACACGCTTCAGCGCTTCCTCCGCGCGCTTGGCGCGTTCCTCGATTGGGACCCCCGCGTAGATTGTGGGCAGCTCCACGTTCTCAAGCGCCGAAGTTCGCGACAGCAGGTTGAACTGCTGAAAGACGAACCCGATTTTGTGGCTGCGGATTCCGGCGAGCTCCGCCTTCGTGTGCCCCGAGACATCCTTCCCGTCGAGGAAGTAATGCCCTTTCGTCGGCTTATCGAGGCAACCAAGGATATTCATCAGCGTCGATTTCCCGGACCCCGACGCGCCCATCACTGCGACGAACTCTCCTGGATAGATTTCCATCGAGACGCCGCGCAGGGCGTTCACCTGGATTTCGCCGAGATCATACGTCTTGTAGATGCCGTCCAAACGGATCGTCGGAACGGCTCCCGCGGGGCGGTTCGCAGGGACAGGAGACGAGTTTTTGGCTGTCGTTGAGTTCGGATCCATAGGGTTCGGCTGGGTACAATGATCCTGACGAGATGCTGAATCCGCTTGCGAATTTTCCCGGCGAGCCCGGTACGCCGAGCCTGAATGTCGAGGCCCGGCTGCGGATTGAGCCGCCGCTCCGCTAGTGCGCCGCTGCTGCGGCAGCGGCCGCGGCGTCCTTCTTCCGCTGCTCGTCCAGTTGCCGCAAGAAGTCGTCGAACTTCGTCTGCTGTTCCGGAGTCAGCACCGCCCGAATATTGGCACGTCCCTGCTGCCGGATCTGCTCCCGAGTGGGATCAAGCGGCGCGTAAAGCGCCTGCCACTTCGCGCGTGTGTCGTCGATTGCAACGACGACCTGCTTCTGCTGCTCCGGCGTCAAACGAAGCCGCTGCGTGAGATCGTCCACCACCTGATCGCGAGTCGGCTTGGTGTTGGGAACCGGTTGCTGTCCCAGAACGCGCTCGTCCCACAGATGGTTGCCCACTCCTCCTAGAAGCGCACCCAGCAGAAACACCACCAGTACGAGACCCGCTGCTTCCAGTCGTGCCTTGTTAGTTGCCATGATTGGATTCCGCCACCATCATCAGGACCTCGTCTCCGTTTGCCGGCAGATTCGCCGGGTCAGGAGAGAAGAGATCACTTACACCTGTGAGACGCGTAGAACTGGCATTCGGTTGCGGGCGGTGGCCCCATCCAGCGTCGTACGTCACTAGAAGTGCTAGCGCCAGTGACGCCGTCGCTGCAACGCGCCACGCCAGCGAAACGAACGGCTGCCACAACACGCCGCGGTCCTGCTCTGCTGCGCGTATCCGCGCCATAACGATTCGCGCAAATGCAGGCCCGGGATCCGCAGACGGCTCCGCAAGCCTCAGCAGGCGCGCGCTTTCCGCGGCCTGCTCGAGCGCGGCGCGGCATCCGGCGCAATTCTTCCAGTGCTCGGACGCCCGCTTGGCGTCGGCAGCGTTCAACTCGTCGTCGAGGTAGTCTTCGAGCAGCGCTTCGTAATCCGAACACGCCGCATTTCCAAGCTCCGTGTCCATTGCCATGGCTTTATCCCTTCCTTTGTCCCGCTGAAGCTGTGCCCGCCTTGTTGGCCGTGGCCATCCGGCGGCGATAGACATCCATAATCCGGCCTCGCGCGCGGAACAGTCGCACCTTCACCGTGTTCACGTTGAGTTTGAGGATTTCGGCCAGCTCTTGCACTGAAAATCCTTCCACTTCCTTCAATACCAGTAACTGGCGGTCTTGCTCCGGGAGCGCCGAAAGCATCCGTTCGAGCAACTCCCGTGTTTCCGCCCGCTCGTTCGGACCCTGGGGCGGCCGCTCCGCCGAAACGATTCCATCCAGCCGCGAGACCTGCTCCTCGGATAAATCCGCCTCATACACGAGCGGCCGAACCTTGCGCTTCCTCAAATAATCCCAGCACTCGTTAACTGCAATCTTGTACAACCAAGTCGAAAACGCCGCCCGCTGATCGAACCTTTTGATCCCCAAATACGCCTTGAGGAAAACCTGCTGCGCAACGTCCTGCACGTCCTCCGGCCGGCGAAGAATGCCTCCGACCAGCGCGAAGACCCGCTGCTGGTGGCGCCGCACCAGTTCCTCAAAGGCCGCCTCTGTTCCATTTTGAGACAGCCGCACCAACTCCCGGTCTTCCTGCTTTTCTCCGCGTACAAGTGGGAGACTGAGCGCAGGTGCGCTGGCTGCCATACTCTTTGGGACGTTGCTCATTCGCGTTCGGTTACGCCAAAAAAAGGCTGAGTTCCTTGGTATTTTTTCTTGCGGGTGTCACTAGTCCATGTAACAATACCCGCCATGATAATCGGCGAACGCATTCGATTGCTACGCGAAACAAAAAAACTTTCCCAGGGCGATATCGAGAAGCGCACGGGTCTGCTTCGTTGCTATATCTCGCGCGTCGAGAACGGACATACCGTTCCGGCGATCGAGACGCTTGAAAAGCTGGCGCGAGCCATGGAAGTGCCTCTCTACCAGCTTTTCTACGACGGCGAAGAACCGCCCGTGCTGCCGAATCTTCCGAAGCGCAAGAGCGCGGATGATATCGCATGGGGCAGCACCGGCAAAGAGGCCCGCTACCTGGGCCGTTTTCGCCGGCTCCTCGGCCGCATTGAAGAAGGCGACCGCAGGCTGCTGCTTTTCGTAGCACAGAAAATGGCCAACCGCTAGCGGATTACTTTCGCACCCTTTCTCCGCGGCGCGGTCCACCAAAGTTGCCTGACCATCGATTCGAGAGTGCGGGTGTCTCCGCATTGTTCCGATTTTAGCCCATTCGATCCGCATACGTCCTCTATTCCCATTCGATCGTGCTCGGAGGCTTCGAGCTGATATCGTAAACCACGCGGTTGACACCCGGCACTTCGTTCACGATCCGTACGGAGATTCGTTCCAATACTTCCGCGGGCAAGCGCGACCAATCCGCCGTCATGCCGTCGAGCGATTCGACCACGCGAACTGCGATCGCGTCCGCGTAGGTCCGGCCATCGCCCATCACCCCGACGCTGCGCACCGGCAAAAGCACCGCGAATGCCTGCCACACTTTGGTATATAGCCCGGCGCGCTGGATTTCATCCACGACGACTGCATCCGCTCCGCGCAGCCTTTCGAGCTTTTCGCGCGTCACTTCACCCAACAATCGCACGGCCAGGCCCGGTCCCGGGAACGGCTGCTTTACGAGAATCTCTTCCGGCAGACCGAGTTCCCTGCCGATCTGGCGCACCTCGTCCTTAAACAAATCGCGCAGAGGCTCGATCAAAGCAAACGGCATGTCGGCAGGCAAACCGCCGACATTGTGGTGCGACTTGATCACCGCGGAGGGTCCCTTCACGGAAACCGACTCGATCACGTCCGGATACAGCGTCCCCTGGACGAGAAACTTGATCGGCAATCCGCCTTGCGTCGACGCGACGAGTTTCCGTTCCTCTTCCGCGAACACGGCGATGAACTCGCCGCCGATGATTTTCCGCTTCTGTTCCGGATCGGTGACGCCTCGCAACTTGCCAAGAAATCTTTCCGATGCATCCACGCCGATCACGTTGAGGCTCAGCCGCTCGCGCAGCATTTCCAACGTGTCGCGGAATTCATTTCGGCGCAGCAGCCCCGTATCGACGAATACGTTCGTCAGGCGATCGCCGATTGCCCGCTGAACCAGCGCCGCGGCTACGGTCGAATCCACCCCGCCGCTCAGCGCGCAGATGGCGCGAGCGCCTTCAGCCTGTTTGCGGATCGATTCCACTGTCTCGGCGATGAATCCCGCGCGATTCCAATTCTTCTCCGCGGCGCAAATCCCGAAAACGAAATTCGCGAGGATATCCGTGCCGCGCTCGGTGTTATTCACTTCGGGGTGGAACTCGACGCCGTAGAATCCGCTGGCCTCATTTTCGATCGCCGCCATGGCATTCTCCGTCTGAGCCGTGCGGTGAAATCCTACCGGCAGGCCGACGACGTGATCCCCGTGGCTGTTCCAGGTTTTCAACTGCGCCGGCAAGCCTGCAAACAGCTTCGAATCGCGTTCGATTTCAAGCTTCCCTGGGCCGTATTCCCGGCGCTCGGCGCGCTCCACCTTTCCTCCGAGCGTGTACGCAAGCCACTGCATTCCGTAGCAGATTCCGAGAACGGGCACGCCTAGCTGCAACACTTTCGGGTCGCACATGGGAGCGTCTTTGTCATACACGGAACTCGGGCCACCCGACAGCACGATGCCCACCGGTTCCTGCGCGCGGATCTCCGCAATCGTCGAAGTGCACGGCAGAATCGCCGAGAAGACTTGCTGCTCGCGAATCCGGCGCGCGATCAGTTGCGTGTACTGCCCGCCGAAGTCCAAAACAAGGATTCCCCGTTTCGTGCTCACTGCACCTCCGCGCTCTTTCTCCGCCGCCGCTCCGCTATTCGCCGCCATTGAGTTCCCCATGCCTTTCGCAACCCTTAGTGTTTGCCGTGCCCGAAAAGCGACAGATCAATCGCATCCGCCATCGCCTTGTATCCGGCATCGTTCGGATGGAGGTGATCTCCGCTATCGTAGGCGGGCAATGGCTTGGTCGGATGCACCGGATCGTGCACCGCCGCATCGAAATCGATCACGCCGTCAAACGCGCCGCCTGTGCGAATCCAATTGTTCACTGCCTCGCGCTTCGCCTCGGCATCGGGCGACCAGTACGTGGCGCCCTCGAACGGCAACAGCGTTCCCCCGAACACTTTGATTCCCCGCTCATGCGCTCGGTCGATGATCTGCCGCAAGCCGGCGATCACATCGTCGGCGCTGACCGCCTGATCGGCTCCGGCATTCGGGATGTTCGAGAATCCGATATCGTTAATGCCCTCCAACACGATCATATCCTCTGCGCCCGATTGCACGAGGGCGTCGCCATCGAGGCGCGCCAACGCGTTGACGCCGATCTGATCGTGCCAGATGCGATTTCCGCTGATTCCGGCGTTGAGCACCGCCAGATCCGGATGCTTCCCCGGCTCGCCGAGAAGCCGCGCTGCAAACTGGCTGGGCCAGCTCTTGTCCGCGTCGACCGTGGACCTCGCTCCGTCCGTGATGGAATCGCCGAACGCAACGATGGCTGCGGCATCCTTGGGCGCCACCACGTCCACGCCTTCGAGGAAATACCACGCCGCTTGCTTCGTCGCATCCGGAATATCCGGCTTCCCGGAGAAGTCTCCCGGTCCGGAAATGTACGTCGTGTGCAAGCCGGTCGAATGCCACGTCGGGATTCCGGTCTTTCCCGGCACGAAGATGCTGATCACCAAGTCCCCCAACTGCGGTACCGCGAAGTCGACGGGATCGCTCAGCACAGCCGCGCCCGGCGGGATCGTGATCGACGCCCGCCCACTAAACGCGAGCGCTCGATCCGACGCGGGCACGATGGAGCTGCCGCCTGCATGCAGCGCGATATGAGCAGCTCCGATCCTCAACGGCGCCGCGCCATAGGCGTTCGATAGCTTCACGCGCGCCTGCGTGCCGCCGATGCTCGTACGCACCACCATTCGAATCGTTTGGTTTTCAAACCCTTCGGACGGCATCGAGCGGCCGGCGAAATTGACCTGCCCCTGCATCGAGGCGCTCCACGTGCCGATCCAGCGCTCACCAACGCTCTTCTGCGCGTGCGCACTCGGAGCGATCAGGACCGCCGCAAAGGCGAGAGCGAGGATCCCTTGCCGCCAGAACATCCGCCGCACAATCCGCATTGGCTGATCTCCCTTCGAACTGAATGGTTTCGGCGCGCGCTACTTCAATACGATATTCACCAGCTTTTTCGGCACCACGATAATCCTTACGATCTCTTTGCCGACTAGCAGCGGCGCAATCCGGGGATCGCTCTGGGCGCGTTCCCTAATCTCTTCCTCACTCAGGCCTTCGTCGACCAGGATTTTGCTGCGCACGCGGCCGTTGATCTGGATGATGATCTCGATCTGCTCTTCGCGCGTCAGATCCTCGCGATAGACTGGCCAGTTTTCCCGGGAGATCGTGCTCGAATTTCCAAGCATTTCCCACATCTCCTCTGCCACGTGTGGTGTCATCGGCGAAAGCATCAGCACGAGGAATGCAAGCACCCGCTTCAGCACCACCGGCGAAACGTCCTGATCGAGCGGTTCCTGCGCCGTAAGCTCGTTGACGAGTTCCATAATTAGCGCGATCGACGTGTTGAAGTGCCAGCGCGACTCGAAGTCGTTCGTCACGCGCTTAAGCGTCTGATGCGTCTTGCGGACGAGGATTTTTTCCTTAGCCGTCGCGTGCGAGAAATCCGTCAGGGCGTTCCAGTCGATCACGGCGCTCTTCACGCGAGGTCCGTGCTTCTCGATCAGCCGATAGACTCTGTTCAGGAAGCGCGCCGAGCCTTCGATTCCCTGCTCGCTCCATTCGAGGTCTTTTTCCGGGGGCGCCGCGAACAGCGTGTACATCCGTCCCGTGTCGCAGCCGTATTTGTCCGCCATCTCGATCGCGCCCACGAGATTGCCTTTCGATTTCGACATCTTCGCGCCGTCTTTCAGCACCATTCCCTGCGAGAAGAGTCGCTTGACTGGCTCGCGGTGGCCGATCAGCCCGAGGTCGTTCATCACCTTGCAGAAAAAACGCGAATAGATCAGGTGCAGGATTGCGTGCTCGACACCGCCGATGTACTGGTCGATCGGAAACCAGTACGCGGCCTTCGCCTTGTCGAATGGCGCGCGGTCGTCGTGCGGGTCCGTGTACCGATAGAAATACCACGATGAATCGATGAACGTGTCCATCGTGTCCGTCTCGCGCCGCGCCGGTCCGCCGCACTTCGGGCAAGCCACATTCACGAATTCCGCTACGCCCGCCAGCGGCGATTGCCCTTGTCCGGTCAGCGCCACGTTTTCAGGCAGGCGCACCGGCAACTGATCTTCCGGCACCGGCACGATGCCGTCCTTGTCGCAGTAGATCACCGGGATTGGCGTGCCCCAATAGCGCTGCCGCGAGATGCCCCAATCCTTCAGGCGATACGTCGTCTCCGCGCTGCCAAATTTCTTGGCGCTTGCGTCGGCGGCCATTTTCTCGATTGCCTCATCGGACGTAAGACCCGTGTACGGCCCCGAATCGACGACTCGTCCGTATTCCGTGGACGCCTCGTTCATGCGATCGGCGCGCAGCGGCGGTTTGTTGAGCGGCTGGACCACAATCTTCACGGGCAGGTTGTATTTTTCGGCGAACTCGTAGTCGCGCTGATCGTGCGCCGGCACGCACATCACCGCGCCCG
Source organism: uncultured Acidobacteriota bacterium (assembly GCA_963715685.1). Lineage (GTDB taxonomy): Bacteria > Acidobacteriota > Terriglobia > Acidiferrales > UBA7541 > Palsa-295. The sequence continues at coordinate 2,408,384 of OY970264.1, forward strand.
TGCCGTATTCCGCCAGCACGAAGTTCGCGACCCAGATCGGCACGCGCTCGCCAGAAAACGGGTTCAGCGCGAAACGCCCCGTAAAGAATCCGATCTTGTCGGCCGTCGCGATGTCTGCCGCTTTCACGCTCCTCTGCTGCATGACTTTAAGCTGCTGTTGCATCGCCGAGCTACCGGGTACACCGGCAAGCAGCTCAGCAAGCTCGGGATGGCCGGGGGAGAGCAGGACCGCCGACACCCCGTAAATGGTGTCCACCCTTGTCGTAAACACTTCGATCGGCGTGGTCGTCATGCCAGATATTGCAAACCGCACGCGCGCCCCGCGAGATTTCCCAATCCAGTTCTGCTGCATCACCAGGACTCGTTCGGGCCATCCGCCCGCGAGTTCGCCGATGCTATCGAGCAACGCGTCGGCGTACTGCGTGATCCGCAGAAACCACTGCTCGATCTCCTTTGCTTCCACGGGAGTCGTGTCGTGCTGCCAGCAGAACCCGTCGATCACCTGCTCGTTTGCGAGCACGGTCTTGCACTCCGGACACCAGTTCACCCGGCTGCGCTTTCGATAGGCCAGGCCGCGCTCGAGCATGCGCAGAAAAAACCATTGGTTCCAGCGGTAGTATTCCGGCTCGCACGTCGAAATCTCGCGGCTCCAGTCATAGCTGAAGCCGAACCTGCGGCACACCGCTTTCATCTGCGCAATATTCGCGTTGGTCCACTCGCGCGGAGGCGTGCCGCGCTTGATGGCGGCGTTCTCCGCGGGCAGGCCGAATGCGTCCCAGCCGATCGGGTGCAGCACGTTGAAGCCGCACATTCGACTGTAACGCGCCACCGCATCGCCAATCGTGTAATTCCGCATGTGGCCCATGTGCAGAGTGCCGGAAGGATACGGCAGCATCTCGAGCAAATAATATTTCGCGCGAGAAGCGTCGCCATCCTCCGCGCGAAACGCATCCTGCTCCTCCCAGACCTTTTGCCATTTCGCTTCGATTCGCTGTGGATCGTAATCAGCCAAGTTCACTTCCCCCGTGGTCTTTTATTTTTTCGCCGCGCGCCAGCCTTCGTTTTGGTCGCCGTTCCCTTGTTGTGGCGCGGCTTCATCCCGTCCCCCGTCGCACGCACCACGCGCCCGGTGAGCCTCCACAACGCCGCGACGTTTCGTTTGTCGTCGCCCGGCTTATCGATCGGCGTCTCCAGAATAAATGCGCGCCCGGCAAGAAGCGGATGATTCAGGATTCTGCCAAAAGCCTCGAGCCCGATCTTGCCTTTCCCAATGTGCTCATGCCGGTCGACGCGCGACCCAAGCTCTGTCTTCGAGTCGTTCATGTGGACGACCGCCACGCGCGCGAGCCCCAGCGTACGGTCGATTTCCGCTAGCGCCGCGTCCCATCCTTCTTTCGTGCCAATGTCCCATCCCACCGCGAACGTGTGCGCCGTGTCGATACAGACGCCGAGGGGCAACTCAGGGCAGGCGTCGACGATGGCTTTCAGTTCCTCAAACTTAGAACCGATCGAGCTTCCCTGCCCGGCCGTGTTTTCGAGCAGGATTCGGAGTTCGCCGAACCTCAATCCCCGCGCTGCCTGTTTCAGCCCCTGCGCGATTGCCGCAATCGCCGCGCCGCTATCGCTTCCCTGCGCGCTGCCCGGGTGCAGCACCAGAAAGTCCGCTCCCAGCGCGATGGCTCGCACGATCTCCTGGTGGAACGCTTGCACGGAGCGCGTCCGCAGCACGGGATTTGGCGACGCAAGATTGATCAGATAATTGCAATGAATGACGAGCGGTCCGAGTCCCAGTTCGCGCCTGCGGGCCCGAAAACGTACGGCTTCCACCTCGGAGATACGCGAACTCCCGTGCCCCCACATTCTCGGGCTCGACGAAAATATTTGCAGCGCATTCGCGCCCAGCCCGTGCGCGATGTCGAGCGCCTTTGCAATGTCGCCTGCGATGGAGGTGTGGATTCCTATGCGGAGGCTGCCGTCTTTCCAGGCGGGAATTTCGGGTGCGGGTGGCGGTTCCGGGCGGTATTCGTCTGAGGCGTCGTAGGTTAACGTGCTCTTGTCGTTTTCTTCCGACATTCCCTCAGGGTTTTCTCGAAGTCTCCCTGCACCAAACCGCGTGGCGTCATTTTATCGGAAAGGAGCGGGGCGTGCAAACCGCGTGTCCGAGGGCCATCGGCGGAATTTTCGCGCCATCGAGGGATTTTTTCTCTCCTGCCCGCATCCTCTGGTGCTATGATTTTCTCGCCTGCAGTGATCGGCGCGGTCGCCAAGTGGTAAGGCAAAGGTCTGCAAAACCTTTATCGGGGGTTCGATTCCCCCCCGCGCCTCCAGAATCCTTCTCGCTCCACCCCGCGTTCAACGACTGCTAATTGCAATCCGAACTGCGAGTTCTTCGGATTTGTCATTTCTCGCGATTGGGGTACGCAGCTGTCCGAAAATCCGCGTCGACGTTTCCCATTTCAGGATGTTGCTCGCGCGAATTGTTCCAGATTGAATCTTTCAAGCGCGGTCGGATCAGCTTCACTGTAGCTCATCCACGTTAGAAATCTGTGAGTTCCGGACACCCCGCTCATTGGAACGGCTCGTGCTCTCTTCGGCCAAGACGACACAAAACGTCATGGCCCCTCGTATGAGGCGCCAACGAAAAGAATGGGGGTTGCCGTGAAACTCGTTAGAATCGTCGCGGTGAGCGTGCTCGTTACCTTGCTTTTGGCAATGTCAGGCCGGGCCGAGGCAAGCCCAAAGCTGCACTTTTTGAAGACCAGAAGGTTTTGGTACAACGCCGCGGTCGCGGTTGTGCCGGCCGCAGCATCGAGTGTCCTGGCCACCTGGCCCACCGCGCGCGGCACGTTCCCTAAGATCCCAAATGGACCCGCTGTCACGCCCGCGCAACCAAAGCAGCCGCACTAATTCACCGAGCGAGCCGCCGGAAAGCCCTACCCAGCTTCACGCTACTCCCGCGTCTCTACACGGGAGATTGACGCGATAGCGATCGGCGAAAATCCACCAGCCTGTCGTTCGCGTCCTACAGCTGCGATTAGTCGGCTTTGCCTCTGCGCCTCTCAATGCGCTAAACTTTCCGTTTCGCTTCATTCCAAGGGAGCCGCTGATGCTCGTCGTGATGCAATCCCACGCGACCGAAGAACACGTCCGCGCCGTCTGCGACCGGATCGAATCGCTGGGCTTCCGCGCGCACCCGATTCCGGGCGCAGCCCGCACGGCGATCGGCATTACGGGCAATAGCGGCAGCGTAGACACGGGCTCACTCGAATCGATGCCGGGCGTGGTCGAATGCATCCCGGTTAGCAAGCCCTACAAGCTCGTCAGCCGTGACGTGAAGCAAGAAAACACGGTCGTCAGCGTCCCGACGCCCTCCGGCGACGTCACCTTCGGCGGCAGCGCGGTGGCGATGGTCGGCGGCCCGTGCGCCATCGAAACCCGCGAGCAAGCGTTCGCCGTCGCCGAGCGCATCCGCGACGCGGGCGCGCGCCTTTTTCGCGGCGGAGCGTACAAGCCGCGCACCTCGCCTTACAGTTTTCAAGGCCTCGGCGAGGACGGCCTGAAAATCCTCACGGAAGTGCGCGATAAATTCGGCCTCGGCATCGTCACCGAAGCAATCGACAACGAATCACTCGATCTCGTTGCAAAGTACGCGGACGTAATCCAGATCGGCGCGCGCAACATGCAGAATTTCTCGCTGCTCAAGCGCGCCGGCCGCGCCCGCAAACCCGTCCTCCTGAAGCGCGGGATGTCCGCGACGCTCGACGAGCTACTGATGGCCGCTGAGTACATCATGTCCGAGGGCAACTATCAGGTGATTCTCTGCGAGCGCGGGGTTCGCACGTTTGCGGACCACACGCGCAACACGCTCGACCTGAGCGTCATTCCGGCCGTGCAGCGGCTCAGCCATCTTCCGATCGTCGTCGATCCGTCGCACGGCACCGGCCGGCGCAACAAAGTGCTGCCGCTTTCGCGCGCCGCGGTCGCCGTCGGTGCGGATGGCCTGCTCGTCGAAGTGCACCACGATCCCGCGCACGCGCTCTCCGATGGGCCGCAGTCCATCCTGCCCGATGAATTCGACCGCCTCATGCGCGAGGTGCGCGATATCGCCGCCGTCCTCGGGCGCACGCTGAATTGATTCCCGTGCCAACCGATCAACGGACTGCTCACACGTTTCCAACCGCATGAAGCTCCGCCTCAACTACCGGCTCGTGCTCGTCATCACGGTTCTCGGAATTCTTGCTGTCGGCGAAGTGGCGCGCGAAATTCGCCCGTCGTTCCTCCGCCCCGGACTTCACCTATTCGCGTACGTCGGCAATACGGCGGACGGCACACTCAGCACAATCGATCTCGTAAAACTGTCTCCCGCTGCGACAATCCCCGTGGGCCCCGAGCCGAGTGGAATTCGCGCGAATCCGGTGCGAAAGGAAATATGGGGCTTGAGCTCGGGCGGCGGCTACGCATGGGTCCTTGACGTGAACACGAATCAGATCGTCGCGCGCATTCCCGTCGGCGCAGCGCCATTCGCGCTCGATTTTTCGCCGGATGGGTCGCGCGCCTACGTCGCGGCCTCCGGTTCGAATGCCGTCGTGGCCATCGACTGCGCGTCGCGCCAGATCGTCGCGCGCGCCCGTGCCGGCCGCCGCCCCTGGATTGCTCGCGTCTCGCCGGATGGGAAGATTCTCATCGTCTCGAACCGAGATGACTCCACTGTCTCCATTCTCGACGCGAATTCGCTCGCTTCGCGCGGCGTCGTTGCCGTCGCGCCCGCCCCGGAGCAGATCGCCATTCTGCCGGACGGCTCGAAGGCCTTCGTCACCTCCGGCACGCAGGATCAGATTTCCGTGGTGGATTTGAAGCGAGCGGTGCTGCTCGCGAACCTTTCGCTCGGCGGCGCGCCTGACTCTCTCTTGCTGAAACCCGATGGTGGCGAGCTGTACGTCCCGTCGAGCGACGCCCACGGCCTGCTCGTCATCAACACGCAGACCGATGAGGTTGCCGATTTCCTGCTTCTCGGAATGGCCCCGACGGCCGCTACTCTCGATGCCGACGCGCAGACGCTCTACGTTTCGGACTCTGCGGCCGGCCACATCGTTCCCGTCGCGATCCAAACCCGGCAGCACGCCGCCCCGATCTCCGTGGGACAGTCCCCGCGAATCTGCCAACTCACGCCCGGGGGAGACATGCTCGTGGTGGTCGATACTGCGTCGGACGAACTCGCCGTTATCCGCGCGAAAACATCCAGCCTGGTCACGCTCATCCCAACCGGCTCGCGCCCGCGCGACCTCGCGATCAAGGTTTTCTAGCCGCGAGAATTAGCCACGGAGGCACAGAGACGCAGAGGCAAAGGACAATGACGTGAGTTTTGATTCATGAACCGTGGTTCGTGCGGAGATTTTGGGTGTTGTTCGGTATCCCCGTCGGCTTTTAAGTTGTTACTATTCCTTCCTCCGTGTCTCTGTGACTCTGTGGCAAATCCTAGTCAATCGTCACGGTCACTGGAAATGTGCGGGTCAAATTCGGCTGGCCCGTAACCGTGATCGTCGCGCTTACTGTCACGGTGTACGTTCCGGGCGGCGAACCGGGCGGCGGGTCCGCTGGTGCTGCCGCACCCCCTCCTCCGCACGCCGCCATCCCGACGCCCAGTGCGATCAGCAGCGCAAACGTCTGCGCCGTTGCCACAAGGCTGTCGCGACCTGGTGATCGCATTCCCCTCCATCGCGAACCCTCCGAAGCCGTGCAGATCAGCAACGCAACCGCACCTAGCATCGCGAGCCATCCGACAAGCGCCATCGTGGGAATCCACGGAGCGTTCGGCGTCTTTCTCCCGGCGAGCAAGCCAGATCCTGTCGGTGTCGATGAGACGACCAGCTGAAAAATCCCGGGATTGGCGGGAGTTATTTGCACGACCGGCGGGTTGGTCGCCGGGGTCGTGGTAATCGTGCAGCCGCCCAGCATCGCTGAGGGCACTGAGCACGAGAGCTGCGCCGACCCGCCGGATGGATCGGATGACGCGACTTCGAGCATATACGTCTCGGACTGGCCGGCCGTGATCGGCTCGCTGATTCCTTGCCCCGGCGTGACGTTGAAGCAAAAGTCGACGGCCGCGCCGCTCAGTGGAATCGCATGGGGGCTGCCGGGCGCGTTGTCCATCAACGAAAGCGTTGCGCTCCGAGGTCCGCTCATCGTGGGGCACATCGACGCGGGCTGGAACGCAACGCTAATCGAACATGTTCCGCCCGGCAGCACACTCGTTCCCGTACAAGAGTCCGTGCTGATGACGAAATCACCCGCATTCGCTCCCGATTTGCTTACGGATGTAATTGTCAGCGCCCCAGCGTATTGGCCGCTGCTGCTGTTGGTCACGACGATGGGCTGCGGCGTCCCGGGATCGCTCGCGAGCTGGCTGCCGAAATTGATGCCGGTCGGCACCGAGATCGAGGCCTGCGTTGCCGATCCGGAAAGCGCCACCGCAGCAGGGTTGGCACCCGAGATATTCAGCGTAGCCGAACGAGCGCCCACCGCCGTCGGCTGAAACGAAACACTAATCTGGCAGCTCCCGCCCGCGCCCAGCGTCGTGCAGGTATTTCCGGCCACGATAAAATCAGACTGATTCGCGCCCGAAATCCCCACGTTGCCGATCGCTCCGGACGTCCCGCCCTTGTTCGTCACGGTGACCGCCTGCGAGTCGTTTACGCTGCTGCCAACGCTCTGCGGCGCGAACGTCAGGCTGTTCGGCGAAACGACCAGATTCGCTGGAGCCACTGTCGCAGTGCCCGTTCCATTGAGCGCGACTTGCTGCGGGCTGCCAGCGGCGTTGTCCGTGAAATTTAGAGTAGCGTTTCGCGTTCCCTCGGCCTGGGCCGCGAACTGGACCGCAACCATGCAGCTCGCACCGATGGCAAGCGTCCCGCCGCCGATGGGGCACGTCGTGCCGCTCGCCGCAATCGGAAAATCCTGAGAATCCGCGCCAGTCATTGAAATGTTCGCCAGGCTGAGCGCCGCGCTTCCCTCATTCGTGAGCGTCACGCTCCGAGCCCCGCTCGACGATCCTACCGGCTCGCTCGCGAAACCCAGGAACCCCGACGAAATACTCGCCACCGGCGCTGGCGGCGTTCCGGTTCCCGAGAGCGTCACGACCTGCTCGGCGTTCGCGGAGTTTCCGGAATTGTCGAAGAAATCGACTTCGGCTTGAAACGACCCCGTGGCCTTCGGCGCAAATTCGATCTCCAAGGTGCAACTTCCTCCAGCTGCCACGACGACGTTGGAGCCGCACGATCCCCCAACCGGATCAAACTGGGCTACGTCTGGGCCGTTCACATTAAGGTTCGAGAATGAGAGCGGCTGGCCTCCAACGTTGGAGACGGTGATGGTCTGACTATTGCTCGCGGAGTTTTCCGGCTGGCTTACGAAATTGACGCTGGTCGACGATATAGCCGCGAGCGCGGCCGTCCCCGCGCCCGCCAGTTCCAGAAGTTGAGGGCTTCCCGGTGCGTTGTCCGTGAACGACACTGCGGCGGCCTCCGGGCCTCCCTGCGAAGGGGTGAACGTCACCTCGAATGAACATCCCTGCGGATTCCCCGGACTGATCGCCTGCCCCACGCAATTCTGGCCGCTCACCGAAAAATCCCCGGCGTTGGATCCCGTGATCGCAATGCCCGAAATGAGCAGCGGCGCTTCGCCTCCGTTCAGCAGGACCGCGAACTCCGGCACACCCGCGCCGGCACCGGAAAAAGTCAGTCTCCCCGCGGTTTCCGCGCTGAAATAGACGCTCGGCAATTTCGCGCTACTCTCCTGGATTTCGGCCACGAACGCATCCCCCACGGGCGGCAATTCCAGGCAACTCGCGCAGCTCTGCTGGAATCCGTTCACCGGATTCTCGGTGGTGACCGCCGTCGGGAAACTGCCCGATGTCGTGGCGCCCGCGACGTATACGTGCCCCGCGTCATCCGCTGCCACAGCGTTCGCGGCCGCAACGGCGCTGCCGCCCGCCGGCGAAGTCCCACCGAGCGGCGTCGCATAAATCAGCGAAGCCGCTCCCGGCGTAGTGGGATCGATCTTCGCTACAAATGCGTCTCCCGCGCCGTTGAACGGCTGGAGGTTGTCGTGCCAGGGAAAATCCGGAGAGGTCGTCGCCCCGGCAATGTAGACGGCGTTCGGAGCCGCGACGGCCAAGCCCTGCCCTGCATCCGCCACCGACCCGCCCAGATACGTCGCGTAGGCAAGCGAGGTTTGTCCGCTGATGGCGTCCTGCGAGACCACAACCAGGAATGCGTTTGACGATGCACTCGCGTGCAGCGAAGCCTGGTACGCAGCCGTCGCCCCGCTTATCGGAAAGTCTGCCGACCCCGTGCTGCCGGTCACGTACGCATTCGGTGTGCTCGCGCTATCCACCGCTACCGCGAGAGCCTCGTCCGCCCCCGACCCGCCGAGCAGTGTCGCATAAACCAAGTCGTTGGCGCCCTGGCTCAACGGTGACAGCTTCATCAGGAATCCGTCTGTTGCGCCGCCGCCGTAGACGGATTGCAAAGCGTGCTGCACCGGAAATCCGTTCACCGAATTCGACGTGAAGCCCGCGATATAGATGTTCGGCGGGCTTGCCGCGTCCACGGCGATTCCACCGACGCCCGGTCCCCCTGTCGCATTCGTTCCGAGGTACGAGCAATACTTCAGAGTTGCCGCTCCGCCGGCTTGCGCAGGCGGCTGAAAGATCGCCACAAACCCGTCGTCCAACTCGCCGTCCCAGGAAGTCTGGAACGCGCTGGTCGTAACCGGAAGGTCCGCGGACGCCGCATCCACGGGCGTCGTTAAGGTGTCCGATGCAATGTAAACGTCGCCCGAAGCATCGAGAGCAATCCCACCCGTGCCGTTCTTCGACTCCGCACCGCTCCCACCGAATAGCGTCGAAAAGACGAGTAGCCTTCCCGTAGGATCGAGTTCGCTCACCGTCACATCGTTGCCGTAACCGCTCGTGACTCCGCTGGTCGGCACGCTCGCGTCGGTTACCGGGAAGTCCGTCGAAGTCGTGGTTCCCGTGATTGCCACGTCGCCCGATCCGTCGATCGCGATCAGTCCCCCGGTCTGCGTGCCGCTGCCGCCCAGAAAAGTGAGATAGACGAGCGAGTTCGCGCCGCTCACCGTCGGATCGATTTTCGCGACGAATAGCTCGCTCGTGCCGTCCGCCGGCCCGACCCGCGCGCCGGATCCCTCCGGAAACGTCACGGTCGAGGTCGTCGCGCCGCCTACGTAAATTTTGCCTGACGCATCCACCGCGAGAGTCGCCGCCGAGTCCGCTCCCGATCCGCCGAGAAAAGTTGCGTACGCCACCGAAAGCGACGGATCGACCACCAGCTCTGCGCTGGCGTCATGCGGACCAACTCGAAAACCGACGGAGCCGTCCGCATGGAGCACGTACGCCGCTTCCAGGCGTTTCCTGCCCGCGCCCCTGCGCGCCGCGACGCCGGCCACCGGGCATGGACCGTCTCGTCGTTGCCGCGTCGCCACTTTGCCCTGCCCATCGCTGCGACCGCAGTCGCTAGCAGACTTTCTATGCCGAACGCGCGCTGGATTCGCCCCAACCCTTCGCGATATTCGCCCGCGCGTGCTCGATTTCGTGCGTGGGCTGCGCGATCCTCGAGGCCTTTTCCGCGTGCGCGTCGAAGCATGCCACGCCCGCGGTCGCTCTTCATACACGACCGGCTTTTTCATTGTGAGGTCGTCCGAGCCAACGCGCATCACCAGATCGCCCGCGCCATCAAGCCGCACGTTCTGCGCCCCGTCCAGCGCGACCCGCAACCTCGACACATCCGCGCCCGGCGCGATCCGCAAATCGTACTCCACGCCTTCATCGTTGCCGTAAATCGTCAGGCCGGTTCCTCGCGCGACGCTCGCTGCCTCCGCCCGCCCGAAGTGCGGCACGCCAGAGCGCCACGTTCGCTGGTCTTGCCCGATGAAATAATTGCTCTCCCCGCGCAGCTTCTCTTCTCCATGCCACGCAAGTTCGTGGATGCGCGATTCCTCGCCCCGCGCGCGGCGCCGCGTCGCATCGCCCGACTCGCGAAACCGGATCGCAACGGAATTGTTCCCGCGCGTTCGCACCGCAATTTCATCGCGCATGAGAAGAACCGTCAGGCCCTTCCCTCGCCCGACAAATTCGACCCGCGCGTCGGCTTGCCCCAAATTCGGCTCAAACGCCATCGGAAGCGATACCGCCGCAGGGTTCGAACTCGCTGGCACGCTCTCTCCGGGCGAAAACCGCTCAGGCACCGCGCGTCCAGACGCACTTCGAGCAGATCGTGTATCGGCCGGATCTCCGAGACGGGTTTCAATACTGCCGGGCAGCTTCGCGGCGCCGTGCTGCGTGCCGCTTCGTCTTGCGAGGAGCAAACATGCGCTTCCGGCGAGCGCCAGAAGGCACACCACAAACTGCTTCCTGCTCATTAGGCCCTCCTCCGGGGACGAGCACTTTGTCTCGTCGCCAGGTTGGGCGGCTCATGTCCTGCCGAGCCGACTGCTATTAGTAGTTGGAAATCCCGATCATCCCCTCATAACGGGGACGCGGCGAATATCCCGCCGCCGCTCTCGAAAGTCAATATGTGTTACTACTGCCACCCCGTACTATCCGCTTGCCCACGCGAAATACTCTTCCCCGAGCGCCACCCCGAGCACTCCTTCAGGAGGAAGCACATCCACGGGCAGCCCGCCTCTCCATAACGCCACGCTCAGAAGCAACTCCTTGCGCCCGCTTAGGTCGAAGAGCTCCCGCGCGAGGCTCACCTCCAAAATTGCGCCGTAGGCGGCCGATACGACGTTCTCAGCGTGCAGCAGGCACAATCCGCCCTGCTCGACCACGCATCCCGACACCTTCCCGGCCTTCACCAGCAGCGTGATCCGGGTCTCCCGCGAGTCCCACACCGTGATCCGCAATTGGAAATCCGGGATCTCGGCGATCGCGTCGGCGATCGGATCCACGCGTAGCCAGAAATGCTTTTCATCGAATCCGTACTGAAAATCCCCCAGGACGTGCTGCCTCCCGTGCATCGCGCTGCTGCGCAGGTCCGCGGCATACAGCCCCGCGCCGAGCCACTCGAAATAGCTGCTCTCACGTCCATCGACCTTCACGTCCAGAAATGCCGTCGGTACTTCCCGCCGCCCGCGCTCCGGTGCGGTTCGGATCGGATGCGCCAGCGCGTCGGGCACATGCTCGCCCAGCGCATTGTAGATTTCGGACAGGTGCTTCCGATACAGCTCGTCGAATTCAGCGTCGTTTGCCGATCCGTGCTCCGGACCGTACCACCAGCACCAATCGCTCCCCTCGGCTGCGAGCACAGCCTCGTATGCCCGCTGGCCCTGTGGCGTCCAGTCCCCGGGCTTCGCGGATTTCGTCAGCGCGCCTCGCGCCTTCGCTCGCTCAAACGCCTCTCGCGCGTCGCGCAGCAGGTCCCACGCACGTACGTCCTCGGCGTGGCCGATCCATACGTCAAAATTCGCGCTGATCCACGAAGCCGGGAAAATTCCTTCGAGAAGCGGCGCAGCGGGCGCTGCCTCGATAGCCTCGCTCATCGTCAGCGCCTGGATTTCCGGGTCCTGCTGGATTTTCCGGTAGAACTGCCGCAGGAATTCCCTACCGTTGCCCGGATAGTATTCCCACGCGTTCTCACCGTCGAGAATCAGCGCGATAGTCGCCGTTCGTCCAGCCGGCTCGCGGTCTCCTATCGCGCGGATACGTCTGTGCAGATCATCTGCGGCCGCTCCCGCGTCCATTCGGCTGTACACGAACCCAACAAGATCGGATACGTAGTGATCGCGGAAGAACCCATACATTTCCTTCTTGCCCCGCTGGAACTTCCAAGGCGTGTATAACTCCGGACCGTTCTCGGGATATCCCTCCGCGTCGCGCCAGAATCCAATATTGCGCGTCCGCCCGAGCACGCCTTCGTCCGTTGCGAACCACCGGAACCCAAGCTCCAGCGCAATTTCGAGCGCCTCGTCGGACACCGACCCTTCCGACGGCCATAGTCCTACCGGCGGTTGCCCGAACACCCTCTCGTGAAACTGCCGTGCCCTCGAAAGCTGTTCGCGCGCGTCCTGCGGATACTGGAATGGCGGTTGAGGCAAGGGAGTGTGCGGGTTCGATACTCGCGCGATGTCCGTGTCGCAGAGTAGCGGCAGAATCGGGTGATAGTAGGGCGTGGTCGAGATTTCGATCTGGCCTCGCGCAGCTGCGAGGCGGTACTCCGGCAGGACGGCCGCCAACAACTCGTGCTGCTTCTCGAACAGCACGATCTTGTCCTCTTCCGTGAAATTCGTCCCTTTGTTCGACAGCTCCCGTATTGCAGGATCCTTCGCCAGATACTCCTCGTCGATCCACGCGAGTTGCGAAAGAACTTGTAGATCGCGCCACTCTCGCGGGCTCCAGTGCGCGATGCACGTTTCCGTCCCGCTCGATCGTAGCTGCGCCGCGAGCTCGGCAAATCTCGGCCATCGCTGCACGAAATTGTCGTTCACCTGAAACGCCCGCTCGAGCGCCTCGCGCTTTTCCTCAGGCCTGAGGCTGTCGGCCGGAGCAGAGGCGATCTCGAACCACGGCTCCTGGAATTGCCCGCTGGCGTATTCCTCGATCTGCTCGGCGAGCAGCGGGACGAAGTTAAACGTGGCGTGGACGCTCGGAAACTCCTCCAGGATGTTCACCATTCCCCAGTAATCCTTGAGCGCGTGGAGCCGCGTCCAAGGCAGCAGGTATCGCCCGGTCGCCGGATCGCGGTACTGCGGTTGGTGCATGTGCCAGAGAATTGCCAGGTTTACTCGGCTCAATCGACTGTTCCCGGTGTTAGAATGTGCTCCGCGCTTCTATGCGCCTGCTCGATCGATACATTGCTCGCGAAGTAGTGTCGCACGCCTTCCTTGGCCTGGCTGTCTTTACATTCGTTTTTTTTGTGCCGCAATTGGTCCGCCTGATGGATCTGGTAGTCCGCCACTCGGGCCATATCGGGAGCGTGGCCCTGCTGTTTCTCTGCGTCCTGCCTCCGGCGCTTGGCTTTACGCTTCCGATGGGCGTTCTTCTCGGAGTATTGATCGGCCTGGGGCGTCTCTCTGCGGATAGCGAAATCGTGGCCCTGCACGCCTCCGGGATCAGCCTGCGGCGCTTGCTCTTGCCAATTGGACTCGTCGCGCTGGTCACAGCCGCGGCAACCCTGGTTACGACGTTTTGGCTGAGCCCGGCGTCCCTGCGCACCGCCCGCCGGCTCGAATACCAGCTCCTGTCATCTCAAGCTCCCTTTTCGGTTGTGCCGCGGGTGTTCGATGAGCGCTTTCCGCAGTTCGTATTATACGTGCAGGACGTGGAAGCCGCAGCGACGCACTGGCGTGGTGTCTTTCTCGCATCCTCCGGCAATGCCATGGCCGGTATCGCTCCGAATTCGGGTGGGCCGTCGCAGGAGTCGGCCATAACGATCGCCCACGAAGCGCTCATCATCAGCGGTCCCGCTCCGGGGCAACTGGAACTTCATCTCGGTAAGGGAAGCACTCACGAATACGATCCGCGCAATCCGGATCAGTACAACGTCACAACGTTCGGTGAGACCGATATTCCCATCGACGTCTCCGCGGCCAGCTCGCCGCAGAAAGTTATATCGCTTACAGCGGTCGAGCAATCCACCTCCGCGCTCCTCGCCAATCACGGCCCGAACTGGCGCGAAGCGCACGTCGAATTTCATCGCCGCATCGCGTTGCCCGCCGCTTGCATCATCTTCGCCCTGCTGGGTGTGCCCATGGGCGTCCGCCCGCGCCGCGGCGGTCGCGCCACGGGGCTGATTCTTACTCTCGTTCTCGTCGGCGGCTACTATTTCTTCTTTGTGTCCGGAGTTCACTTCGCCGCGCAGGGCCGCCTCGCACCTTGGCTCGGCGTATGGGCGGCCAACATCGTGGCAACCATCGTGGGCCTGTTCCTTCTGCGGCGCATCGAGAACGTCCGCCGTCCCAGCCGCATCCTCGCGCGCCTCGAATCGATTGTCTCTGGCTGGCGCGCCAAGAAAATTGCCCCTGCGGCGGCTGCGCCTGCGGGAAACGGTTCTCACTCGCTGGCCGCCCACCACGGCGCAGGAATTCGCCAGGCGATTAAGGTCGGCCGGACGATGGCTTTCCCGATGCTGATCGACGTCTATCTGCTTCAGCAATTCTTCTACTATTTCTTGGTTCTTCTCGCGGCATTCGTCGTGATCTTCGACGCGTTCACATTGTTCGATCTCCTCGCCGACATTGCCCGGAACCACATCTCCGTCGTAACCGTGCTCAGTTATTTCCGCTATCTCATTCCGTTGATGGTTTACCAGCTCGCGCCGCTCGCAACGCTCGTTGCGACGCTGGTTAGCCTCGCGGTCCTCGCCAAAAACAACGAAGTCGTCGCCCTCAAAGCCAGCGGCGTGAGCCTTTACCGCCTTGTGCTCCCGCTCTTGATGGCGGGTTGTCTTGTGGCCGGCGGCATGTTCCTGCTCGACGACTCGTTTCTCCCCTACGCCAATCAGCGTCAGGACGCGCTTCGCAACCAGATCAAGGGCCGCCCCGCGCAAACCTATTTCGAGCCTGCGCGGCAATGGATCTTCGGCGAGAACGGCAAAATCTATAAATACGAGCTCTTCGATCCCGACCGCCAGCTCTTCGGCGGCCTGAGCGTCTTCGAACTCGACCCTGACACATTCCAGATGCGCCGCCGCGTTTTCGCCACGCGCGCCACGTGGGAGCCGAGCGAAAGCGCGTGGGTTCTCACCGGGGGGTGGGTGCGCGATTTTGACAGCGATGGCCACGTGCTCCGCTACGAGCCTTTCACGGCGACCTCGCTCCCGGAACTTACCGAGCCGCCCGGCTATTTCCGCCGCGAAGTCCGCCAGTATTACCAGATGAACTGGCGCCAGCTCGGCGAGTACATCGCCAGCCTGCGCCAGGCCGGCTTCGATACCGCGCGGCTCTCCGTGCAGTGGCAGAAGAAATTCGCATTCCCACTGATCGCCGCGGTGATTGTGTTTCTCAGCGCGCCGTTTGCGTTCCTCGTGGGCACGCGCGGGGCGATCGGCGGACTTGCAGTCGCTGTCGGAATCGGAATTGTCTACTGGGCTGCGGCGGCGCTCTTCGAGGCCATGGGCTCGGTCGGCCAACTACCTCCGCTGCTCGCGGGCTGGGGACCTGACCTGATCTTCGGCTTTCTCGCCGTCTACTTTTTCCTCAAAATGCCCACGTGACCAGTCCCTCGCCGACGTGGTAGCGCGCCAGTTTCCGGCAAGCCGGCCTCGCGATCAGTGATTCCATAAACAAGCAACTTGCCGTATGCTACCGCGGTTCCCGAGAGGAGCCGATATGCCCAAATTTCTGATCGAGCGAGAGATTCACGGCGCTGGCGATATGTCACAGCAGCAACTCCAGGCCGTCTCGGAGAAATCCTGCGCAGTCCTTCGCAATCTGGGGCCTGAAATCCAGTGGGTCCACAGCTACGTAACTGGCGATAAAATCTATTGCGTCTATATTGCGCCGAGCGAGCAAATGGTGCGGGAACACGCCCGCCTGGGCGGTTTCCCCGCCAATCGCATCTCAGAGATCAAGTCCGTCATCGACCCAACCTCTGCCGAGAAGGCCTGAGCCCGACCAGCAAGTCCGGAGAAAACGAGAACGGAAGTAGACCTATGGGAGTTGATCTTCATTCCCGAACATCGGTCCGACGGTCTATGGAACGCATGGCGCGCTAGTCGGAATTTCCCATCCTCCGCCGGTAGTAAACAATTGACAACGCCACCCCTACCGCGCAGCTGTCCTTCCGCAATTTTCCCCTAGACTATTCCTACCGGCATTCGTCACAGATGGGGACCAAATATGCTCTCGGCGACTCTCAATTTGGCCATCGTGTCCAGCTCATCCACCGATCTGACGAAGCTCCAATTCTGGGCTGCTGTCGGCGCCGTTGTGGGCGTCGTTCTTTTCGTTCGCGGCTTCATGATGTTTCGCGAAAAGCGCATTATCCTGAACACTCCTTTCTCAAAGATTCGCAGCGCGGCTATGGGACTGGTCGAAGTCAGCGGCTTGGCCAAAGGCCCCCAAACAATTCCCGCCGGGATCACCGGCAAGGCCTGCTACTACTACCGCGCGATGGTCTGGCAATTGAGGGAAGCGGGAAATAATCGCCAATGGAAGAAGATTGTGGACGAAAGCTGCTACGTGCCTTTTTTCGTCGACGATTCGACCGCCAGCGTGCTCGTCGATCCACAAGGTGCCGACCTCGACATCAAATGCAATTTCAAGGATGAAATGGGCAGTTCCTTTTTTCACAGCAGCGACATGATTCCCGAAAACATCGCCAAATTTCTCGGCCGAAACGGAATCAGCCTTGGTGAAAGGACGCGCCTCGAGGAATACTGCATCCCGCCGCAATACCCACTCTTCGTACTCGGCACGCTCGCGCAGACCTCCGGCAGTCCCCAGTGGACGCCGACAGCTCACATTGCCGCGAACCGCGCCTCGCTTTCGTCGCGCATCAGCTTTTTCGGGCCAACAGGTATGGGAGCGCTCCAATCCATCGGCCTGCTTCCCGGGCTCAAAGTCGAACCATCGAGCGTGCAGACTCCGCTCGTCCAGACTCGAATCCAGTCTCCAGTGCCGGCCGCGTCTTCGTGGGCCTCGGTTTCGATCGACGAGCCGGAGATGGCCGCCGTCGGCGGTGTATCCGCGGCGCGCAAATCCGCCTCGCCGACGCAGCCCGCAGTGCAGCGCACCGTATCTTCTGCCGCGACGGCAACGGCCGATCCCGATTCTACTTCGCCCGACGATTCCGCATCGCAGCAAGGCGACCCGTCCGGATTCGATCTGCACCCTGCCGCGTTCCTCGGCAAGGGCGCAAACCACGATCCGTTCATGATTTCTGAGCGCAGCCAGCGCGAGGTCGTGAAGTCCCTCGCCTGGAAATCCGCGCTGTGCATCTGGAGCGGACCGGCGTTGACCACCGCCTGCCTCTATTTCTTGGCATTGACTCTGGGATGGCTGTAGCGAAAAATTCGGAGGAGAGATTATGAGCTGGATAATTTTGCTTCTGATTCTGTTCTTCGTTGGCGGAGCGGTCGCGTACCTCGTGACGCTCTACAACGGCTTGATCGCGGTCAAGAACAACGTCGACAAGGCCTGGGCCAACATCGACGTCCTGCTCAAGCAGCGGCACGATGAGCTGCCCGGTCTCATCGAAGTTTGCAAGGGTTACATGAAATACGAGGGCGAGACGCTCCAGCGCGTCACGCAGGCGCGCAACGCGTACTCGCAGGCCTCAACCGTCGATCAGAAAGTCCAGGCGAGTTCCGACATGACTGCCGCGCTCGGCCGCCTGATCGCCACGGCGGAAAATTATCCCGACCTCAAGGCCAATAACGATTTCATGCACCTGCAGTCGCGCATCACCGAACTCGAAAGCGAGATCGCCGACCGCCGCGAGTTCTACAACGATTCGGTCAACACCTACAACACGCGCATCCAGGAAATGCCTGACGCGATCCTCGCCGGCTCCATGAATCTCCATGTGCGACAGATGTTCCAGGTCGCGGAAGCCGACAAAGCGCCCGTGCCGATCACGTTCAGCGAAGTTTCGCACTAGCAATTCGTTCGGCGCCGCGCTGGCGCTGACCTTGGTGCAACGCCACGCGCCGCCGGTCAACCCGAAATATTCTTCAGCGCCTCGCGCACGCTGAGGCCGCTCAACCTGTCTTTGTTACGCCGCACGTAACGCCTTACCTCTTCGGGATCAGCCCACGCATGTTGCCGCAGCGCCCATCCGATCGCTTTCCGCAGAAAGAATTCCTTGGAATCGAGTGACGGTTCGATGCACGCGTAGAGAAGGTCGAGATCGGTGTCCTTCTTGAATCCCAACTGGCAGATGATCGACGTCCGCCGCATCCACATATCCTCCGACTTGCTCCAAGCCAACATTTTCTTGCGCATCGGCACGGGAAACGCCCGCAGGATTGGCCCGACCCGATGACTTGCAACATCGTCGACGTAATCCCACCAAGCCCCGCTTACGATCATCTCTTCGTAGATCGGCATAGCAGCGGGAGTTTGAAACTTCGCCGCGCGCTTGTCCCCGCAGAGCGCAATCGCCGCGTACCGCTCCTCGCGATACTTGGCACCGCGCCACAGTTCAAGGACATGCTCCCGCCACACCTCACGCGTTGGAATTTCGATTTTGGGGAAGAATTCTCGCGAAAATTGCTTCAATACAGGAGAGGAAACACCATGATACGGCATCGCCGACTTCATGTACGCCTGCATCCAAGGCGCCTTGCGGGGATCGGCCACCCGCCTCAATTCATTCCGCACGCGACCCAGCAAGGGTGAGCCTTTCGCAGGGTTGGCCACAATCACCTCATCGCGATCTGATTCTCGAGCGCGGCCGCGCGCCAGAGTATCCCTTACTTCTTCTGCCTCCTCTACTTCCTGTGCTTCCCCTGCTTCTTCTCTTCGATCACCGCCTGCGCTGCCGCCAGCCGCGCGATCGGCACCCGGAACGGGGACGCGCTCACGTAATTCATCCCAACGCGATGGCAGAACTTCACGCTCTCCGCGTCTCCGCCATGCTCGCCGCAGATGCCGATCTTGAGCTTCGGCCGCGTCTTCCGCCCCTGCTCGATCGCCCACCTGATCAGCAGCCCAACCCCCGCTGTGTCCAGCGTCTGGAACGGGTCGTCCTTGAAAATCGCCGCTTTGCTCTGATCGACATATTCCGGCAGGAATCGCCCCGCGTCGTCGCGGGATAGCCCCATGGTGGTCTGCGTCAGGTCGTTCGTGCCAAACGAGAAGAACTCCGCCACTTCCGCGATTTCGCCCGCCAGAAGCGCCGCGCGAGGCAACTCGATCATTGTCCCAACCAAATACTCAAGCTTTACTTTAGCCTTCGAAATAATCTCGTCCGCAACCCGCCGCGTCGCGGTCTCCAAAATTTTCAGCTCTTTTTTGTCCAGAGTCAGCGGATACATGATCTCAGGTAACACTTTAATGCCGCGCTTCTGGCAATCGATCGCCGCCTCGATGATAGCCCGCACCTGCATCTCGAGAATCTCGGGATAGGTGATCGAGAGCCTGCACCCGCGATGCCCCAGCATCGGATTGGCTTCGTGCAATTGCTCGACGCGGCGCACCACTGCCTCGATCGGAATCCCGATCTTCTTCGCCAGCTCCTCTTGCTTGGCCCGGTCGTGCGGCACGAACTCGTGCAGCGGCGGATCGATCATCCGGATCGTCACCGGCAATCCATCCATCGCCTCGAAAATCCCGATGAAGTCGCGCCTCTGAAACGGCAACAGCTTCGCCAGCGCCCGCCGCCGGGCCTCGGAGTTGTCCGCCAGGATCATCTCCTGGATGGCCTCCTGCCGCTCGATGCTCTTCTCCGGCTGCTCGAAATCCTTGAAGAACATGTGCTCGGTGCGGCAGAGCCCGATTCCCTCGGCTCCCATTTCGCGTGCCACGCGCGAATCACGCGGCGTGTCCGCGTTCGTTCGCACGCCGAGCTTTCGCGTCTTATCGGCCCATTTAAGCAGCGTCTCGTAAGCCTTCGGCGGTTCCGGCCGCACCAGATCGATCTGCCCGCTATAGACGGATCCATCGCCTCCATCGAGCGTGATCCATTCGCCTTCGCTCACCACGCGGCCGTCCACGGTCATCTTTTTCGCGTCCGCGACAATGTCGAGCTTTTCCGCACCGACGATGCAGCACTTCCCCCACCCGCGCGCCACCACCGCCGCGTGGCTGGTCTTGCCGCCCGTCGCCGTCAGGATTCCTTGCGCGACGTACATCCCGCCCACGTCTTCCGGACTGGTCTCCCGCCGCACGAGAATCACTTTCTCGCCGCGCGCAGCCCACTTCTCCGCTTCCTCAGCGGTAAATACGGCCTTGCCCACCGCCGCTCCCGGCACGGCGTTGATACCTTCTGCAAGCTTGCGGCTCGTCAGTTCGGAGCGTGCGAGCTTCGGATCAAGCACAGGATAGAACAGCCGCTCGATGTCCTCGGACTTGATGCGTTCAAGTGCTTCTTCAACTTTAATCAGCTTCTCGTTCGCCATATCGACGGCCATCTGGAACGCCGCCGCCGGCGAACGCTTTCCCGTCCGCGTTTGCAGCATGTACAGGGTTCCGTTCTCGACCGTGAACTCCATATCCTGCATATCGCGATAATGCTTTTCGAGCTTTTCGCGCACGCCTTCGAGCTGCTTGTAAACTTTCGGCATCAGGTTCTTCAGTTCGCTCAGGTGCATCGGCGTGCGGATACCCGCAACCACATCCTCTCCCTGCGCGTTCAGCAAGAAGTCGCCAAAAAATGTCTTCTCCCCGGTGGAGGGATCGCGCGTGAAGCAGACTCCCGTGCCCGAATCCTCTCCCGTATTGCCGAACACCATTTGAACGACGCTCACCGCTGTACCCAGCAGTCCCGTGATCTTCTCGACGCGCCGGTACGTCAGCGCTTTTTCGCCCATCCACGACTCGAACACCGCACCGATCGCGCCCCAGAGCTGCTCCACCGGGTCCTCGGGAAAATCGTTCCCCGTTTTCTGTTTGAAGTAAGCCTTATAATCGCCGACGAGTTCGCGCCAGCCTTGCGCCGGCACCTGCGTGTCATCCCTGACGCCGATTTTGTCCTTCATGTTCCGCAGTCGCGCCTCAAGTTCGGGTTTCGGCAAGCCGATCACCACGCTCGAGTACATCTGTACGAACCTGCGATACGCATCCCATGCAAATCGATCATTGCTCGTCGCCTTCGCCAGGCCCTCCACGGAGCGCTCGTTCAGCCCAAGATTCAGGATCGTCTCCATCATCCCCGGCATCGAACGCGCTGAGCCTGACCGGACGCTCACCAGCAGCGGGTCTTTCGCGTCACCGAGCTTTTTCTTGGTCAGCTTCTCGAGGTGCGCCAGGTTCTTCGCCACTTCCGCGCGGAGCTCTTTCGGATATTTCCGGCCGTGCTTCAAGTAGTAGTCGCAAGTCTCGGTTGTGATTGTGAAGCCAGCAGGAACTGGAAGCCCGATCCGCGTCATTTCCGCGAGGCCGGCGCCCTTACCGCCCAGCAGGTCCCGCATCTCGCCCGTTCCGCCCGCTTTTCCCGCTCCAAAAAAATAAACGTGTTTCATCTCGCTCCTCGGTCTCTGACCGTTCGGTCGGCGCGCCAACAATGAAAGCTATTCTTTATCTGTCTGAAGGCATTTGAGTTTGAGATTTAAGATGCAGCTTTCGATTCCTCCGAGCCTAACTCCGAGAAATCGGCGATCGTCGAGAACTCCCTTAACAATCCGGCGAGCAGCGCGATGCGGTTTCGCCTCACCTCTTCCACTTCAACCATCACTAGAACCTTGTCAAAAAATAGATCGACCGCCGGGCGCAGTTCCGAAATTTTTTCCAGCGCCTTCCGGTACTTCTTCTCTTTCTTGAGCCGCACCGCTTCTTCGCCGATCTTCTGCGCAGCCGTGTAAAGTTCCAGCTCTGCGGGTTCATGCAATAGATGATTCAGCACCGCACCCTGACCCTTATCGCCCTTTGCGGCCGACTTCTCCAGGATGTTGCGGATTCGCTTGAAGCTTACCGCCAGCGGCGCGAAATTCTTCGTATGCCGGATCGCCTTCAGCGCGGCGACGCGTTCGACTGCATCTCCCAGATCATCCGCGCCTGCTGCGAACGCCGCATTGATCTCGTCGTAGGCGTATCCCCGCCGCTCGCGCAGGATGTAACGCGCCCGCTCGAGCAGAAAATCGAGCACTTGCTTCTGCACGGCGTCCGACGCCTCGATCCGCGGGGCGTGTTCCTTGAGCGATTTCGCCGCCGCGGAAATCGCAGCCGAAATGGAGAGCGGCACATTCTTCTCGAGAATGATCTTTACGATTCCCAGCGCAGCGCGCCGCAAAGCAAAAGGATCGCTTGAACCCGTCGGGATTGCACCGACAGCAAAACAAGCTACCAGCGAATCGAGTTTGTCCGCCAGCGCCACAGCGCATCCCGTCAGATTTCGCGGCAGAGGATCGTCGAGACCCAACGGCCTGTAATGATCGTAGACCGCCCAGGCAATCTCTTCCGGTTCGCCCTGAGCACGCGCATACAGCCCACCCACGATTCCCTGTAGCTCGGTAAACTCGCGAACCATCTCCGTAACAAGGTCGCACTTCGCGAGTTCTGCCGCGCGATCCGATCCGGCCACATCCGCCTGGGCGATTCCTCCCGAAAACCACTGCTCGGAAAGCCAGCGCGCCAGCGAGCGCATGCGCTCAACTTTATCTCCGTAACTCCCCAGCCGCCGCTCGTACGTCACCGCCGCAAGCTTCGGCAAGTAGTCACCAAGACGGATTCTCTGATCCGTCTCCCAGAAAAATTGTGCGTCCGCAAATCGCGCACGCAGCACGCGTTCGTGCCCCGCGCGCACGAGGCCTTTGGGGTCGCGCGGCAGATTGATTACCGCCAGAAAATGCGGCGCCAGTTCGCCCGCACGGTCCTCCACGGCGAAGTACTTCTGATGGCCGCGCATCACCGTAATCAGGATTTCCTCCGGCAATGCCAAAAACGCCGGATCAAAATCCCCGAGAATCACCGACGGGTACTCATTCAAATACACGACAAGTTCGAGTAGTCCCGCGTCCTCATGGGGCCGCAATCCTTTGCGCGCCGTAAGCGAATGCAACTCCGCTTCGATCTTCTTTTTGCGCGCTTCCGGCCGGCACAAAACGAAATTGCTCTTGAGCCTGGACTCGTAGTCCCGCGGCCTCGCGACCGCAACGCTTCTCTTGCCAAGGAATCGATGGCCGTCCGTGTGATTCCCGGCGCGCACTCCGGCGTACGCGCAAGGCACCACCTTTCCGTCGAGCGTCGCGACGATCCAGCGGATCGGTCGGATGAACCGCGGGCTCTGCAGCCCTTCCCAAACCATCGATCTAGGCCAGGAAATTTCGCGAATCACTTCCGGCAGGGCTCCCGCCAGGATCACTGCCGCTGGCTTCCCGAGCGCGACCTGCCTCGCTGCGAGATACTCGCCTTTGGGAGTATTCACGATGGTCAGCTTTGAAAGCGGAATCCCCTGCTTCTCCGCAAAGCTCGCCGCGGCGCGCGTCGGCTCACCGGCTGCGTCGAATGCCACCGACCTCGGCGGCCCTGTCACCTCGCGAGTGATATCTTCCTGTTTTACTCGAATATTTCTCGCAATCGCCACAAGCCTGCGCGGCGCACCAAAAGTTTCAATCGATTCTTGAACTGTCGGCTCGTCGACCAATCCATGCGTAAAAAGTTGCGTCGCAAGTATCGCTTTAAGTTCTTGTGTTGCTTTCAAAATCATCCCGGCCGGAATCTCTTCGCATCCAATCTCAAATAGAAGATCGCCCGTCGCGATTCTCTTCCCGCCCGGCACCTTGGACTTCTCCGCCCCACCCTTCGCCCGTTGCGCCTTCATGCGCTCACCCCGGCGGTCTGCAACTCGGCCCGCTGGTCGAGCCATGCCGCAGCCACTTGCGTTGCGAGCTTGCGCACTCGCGCGATCATTCCCGCGCGCTCCGTTACAGAAATTGCGCCGCGCGCATCGAGCACGTTGAAGAAGTGCGAACACTTAAGGCACAGGTCGTACGCCTGCAACACCGGAAAGCGCCGCTTGCTCGGCCCCTTGACACTCGCGTAATCAGCCAGAAGCCGCGCTGACTCAGCCTCCGCCAGATCGAATTGCGCGCGCGTCGATTTCGCATCAGCATGATCGAAGCTGTACGCGGAAAACTGCTGCTCCTCCGCCAGCCGTACCTGGCTGTACTTCATCGTGTCCGACCACCGCACGTCGAATACGTTATCGACGCCCTGCAAATATGCCGCGATCCGGTCGAGACCATACGTCAACTCCACCGAAATCGGATCGAGATCGACGCCCCCGCACTGCTGAAAGTAAGTGAACTGCGTGATCTCCAGCCCGTCGAGCAGCACTTGCCAGCCGATTCCCCAGGCACCGAGCGTGGGCGACTCCCAGTTGTCTTCCTCGAATCGAACGTCGTGCTCTTTCAGATTGATTCCAACCGCGGCGAGGCTCGCGAGATACAAATCCTGAATGTCCGCGGGCGAAGGCTTGAGTATCACTTGAAGTTGCGTGTGCTTGTACAACCGGTTGGGATTCTCGCCGTAGCGCCCGTCCGCAGGACGCCGGCTCGGCTGCGCGTACACCACTCGATACGGTTCGGGCCCCAGCACTCGCAGAAAAGTTTCCGGATGCATCGTGCCCGCGCCCACTTCAATATCGTAGGGCTGCTGCAAAATGCAATCGCGATGCGTCCAGTACGCTTCCAGCTTCAGTAGAAGGTCTTGAAACGTGAGTCCCTTGTATTTTGGACCGGCGCTGCTTCCCTTCGGACTGCGAGCTTGGCTCTTCACGCTGGCGACTCCAGAAGTTCCCTCGACTTGAGCTTGCGGTCGATTTGATGTTCGATGACGTCGAGCATTGCGTCCGTGAGTTCTCTCGCGGCGCGCCCGCTGATCGCCGAATCCTGGCTCAGCCGGTCGAGACGTTCCGCGAAAATTCTCCGCGCCGCTGCCAGCGCCTCGGGAGAAATCATGCGCATCCCCGGCTTCCGGCATTTCCCGCACGCAATCGCCGGCGCGCTCGGCGCGAAATACGCGGGCGAATCTTCAAGTAACGCCTTACCGCAATGCGCGCAGCGATCGAGCGACGGAAGCCAGCCACCAAGCTTCACTGTCCAGAGCGTGAAGTACGCGAGCGGTAGCTCGGGTTTCGTCGTGCGCTTCACGGTCTGCGCCGAGAGCAGCAGCAACCGAAAATTCGCGTCGGAGGCCTCGCGGTCCGGCAATACGCACTCGGTGATCTCCGCGAAAAGCGAAAGCGCCACGCTCGACGCATAATCGCGAAACGCATCGAGAAACGACTCGATCATCTCGCACTGGCTGATGCGCACCAATTCGCGCGTCTCGCGCTCGAAAAACCAGATGCGGATGTGCGACAGCCTTTCGAGCGTCGATCCGAACCGGCTCTTCGGACGCCGCGCCCCCGCCGCCACGCCGCGCATCCTGCCCATCGTGCGCGAAAAGAAACTGACGAGCCGGTCTGCCTCACCAAGCGAATAGCATTGCAAGACGATCGCCTCGGATTCGTGGAGTGGCATCGGCGTGTCGGCGCGCCGACCAGCTAACGGGATGGCGTCCCGATTGTGTTGTCGATCGGAATTCCGACAGACCGTCCAAGCCGCACGCTTCCAACAAATTTTTCTACCATAGCAGTCTACTCGGTGCAATTGATAAACGCGATTCTTTCGCGCGCGCATTTGAAAATTTCAAAAGCTCAGCTAGAGTATTTGCTCGATGAATCAGCTTGCGCAATCTCCCGCCGTCGATGTCGTCGGCGTCGGGATTAATGCCACGGACACGATCATCCGCCTGCCCCGCTTCCCAGCGCTCGATTCCAAGGTCGAGATCCTTTCGGTAGACATCAAGCCCGGCGGACAGGTCGCAAGCGCCATCGTTGCGTGCCGTCGCTGGGGCCTCTCCGCGCGCTACGTTGGTAAAATCGGCGATGACGCCGCAGGCCAACTCCAAATGGACGAGATGCAGCGCGAAGGCGTCGAAGCTCACTGGATCGTCGCGCCCGGCTGCTCCAGCCAGATTTCCTTCATACTCGTCGATCAACCTTCCGGCGAACGCACCGTCCTCTGGAAACGCGACCTTGCGATCGCTCTCCGCCCGGAAGATCTCAAACGCAAATGGATTTCCGGCGCCCGCGCCCTGCTCGTCGATGGACACGATACCGAAGCCGCTGCGCAAGCCGCGCGCTGGGCGTGTGAAATGCAAATCCCAGTCGTCGGTGATTTCGATAACCGCTATCCCGAGGTTGAAGCGTTACTTCATCATGTGGATTTTGCAATCACATCGAAAGATTTTCCTCAAAGAATCACCGGTGAACGCGATTTGTTGAAGTCCCTTCCGAAGATTTTTCGCGAGTTCAACTGTCACTTGACAGGCGCGACGCTCGGCCGTCTCGGCGTTCTCGCGTGGGATGGTGCGCGA
This sequence comes from uncultured Acidobacteriota bacterium, assembly GCA_963715685.1. GTDB lineage: Bacteria > Acidobacteriota > Terriglobia > Acidiferrales > UBA7541 > Palsa-295. The sequence continues at coordinate 2,434,421 of OY970264.1, forward strand.
TTCTTGCTCTGCCCCGGTTACAAAGTCCAAGCTATCGACACGACCGGAGCCGGCGACATTTTCCACGGGGCATTTCTCTACGGCCTAGCGCGTGGATGGCCCATTCAAGAAACACTTGAATTCAGTTGCGCTGCCGCTGCCCTGAACTCCACCGCTCCGGGCGCGCGCGGCAACATCGCAACGCTCAACGAAATTCAGAGTCTGCGCCAGTCCGCTGCGCGCTCCGAGCTTGCGTATCCGACTGAAGTCTTGCTCGAAGCTGCGCGAGCGGCTCGCCGAAATTCCGAGGCCAGCGCATGATCCCGCTGAAAGACATGACGCCCCGGCGTTCCTTCCCCATCATCACGGTGCTTCTGATCGTCGCAAATGTCGTTGTCTTCATCCACCAAATCCTTCTAACACCGGCGGGGTTCGAGGCCTTCATCAAGACCTACGGCCTTGTGCCGTCGCATATCCAACTCGCTCTCGCTGGCCGCCATTACACGATGGAGCAGGCGCTCCTGCCCCTCTTCACCTGCATGTTTCTGCATGAAGGATTTCTGCACATCATTGGCAACATGTGGTTCCTGTGGATCTTCGGAGGCAACGTCGAAGATCGCCTCAGCTCGATTCCCTATCTGTTCTTCTATCTGATCTGCGGCATCGGCTCGGGTATTTCCCAGGTCGCCTTTTCCTGGGGCTCTCACATACCGTCGATCGGAGCGAGTGGCGCGATCTCCGGCGTCCTCGGCGCGTACATCGTCTTCTTTCCCAGGTCGCGCATCCTCACTCTCATCCCACTCTTTATCATCTGGTTCACTTGGAAAATCCCCGCGGCGATCTTCATTGGGATATGGTTTGCCGTGCAGTTCCTCAGCGGACTGAGCTCCCTCGGCGTCTCGAGCATGGGAGGCGTGGCGTGGTGGGCCCACGTCGGAGGATTCGTGTTGGGAGTCTTGATCGCACTGGCGGCGCGGCCATTCGCGCGAGCATCGTCACCGATCCACTATTAGTTCAGGAGCGTTGGTCGGTTTGCCGACAATTCAAGCCAAAATTTAAGCGTCAATTGGCAGTCCGCCGGTCGACACCATATCTGAAGCGAAGCTTTAAGATGAGTTCGCGCTGCCTGTAATCCCGTGCCCTTGATTATGCCTTCCACTGTATGCCTGCCTTTCTTAATCTGAATTGGAACCGCTGTTCCCTGCACGCATCCAGACCGGAGCCGGGTCGAATTTATTCCCGAAAAATGCGAAATTCGTGATGATCTCGCTGGTACGCCCGCGCGCCGATTGTGCTAAGGTATTCGGTTCCATCGAGCGCTGGACGCGCGGCATCTGCGGCAGTCTTGCGGCTCTGGGGAGACACAGCATGAAGAGTTCCTACAACGGTGTAGCGGTGCCCGCAACCGGCAAGGTAATCGAATACGTCGGCGGAAAGTTTAATGTGCCCGACCAGCCCATCATTCCCTTTATCGAGGGCGACGGCACCGGCCGGGACATCTGGAAGGCGTCGCGGCGCGTCTTCGACGCGGCGGTCGAGAAAGCCTACTCCGGCAAGAAAAAAATTGCATGGCTCGAGGTCTTCGCCGGCGAAAAATCCTTCAATCAATTCAAGGACTGGCTCCCGCAGGATACGGTCGACGCCATCCGCGACTTCCGCGTGGCCATCAAAGGCCCGCTCACCACTCCAATCGGCGGGGGCATTCGTTCCCTCAACGTGGCGCTGCGCCAATTGCTCGACCTCTACGCCTGCGTCCGCCCGGTCCGCTACATCGAAGGCGTCCCAACGCCCATGAAGCATCCCGAGCTGATGAACATCGTCATCTACCGCGAAAACACCGAGGACGTGTACGCCGGAATCGAATGGAAATCCGGCACGCCCGAGGCCGAAAAGCTCGCCGCTTTCATCAACGACGAGATGCTGAAAGGAACCAAGCAACGCCTGCCCGAACACCCCGGCATCGGCATCAAGCCCATCTCCGCCAAAAACACCAAGCGCCTCATACGCCGCGCGATCCAGCACGCCATCGAGAAAAATCTCCGCGTCGTCACCATCGTTCACAAGGGCAACATCATGAAGTTCACCGAGGGCGCCTTTCGCGATTGGGGCTACGAGCTGGCCGTCGATGAATTCCGCGCGCAAATCGTCACCGAGCGCGAAAGCTGGATTCTCGATAACAAGGACCGCGACGCCAATCTCTCCTTCGAGCAGATCGCCGCGATGATCGAGCCGGGCCTCGATCAGGCCACGGACGATTTCAAGAAAAAGATCGCCGCCGAGGTGAAACAGACTCTCGATGCGATCTACTCAACCCACGGCCGAGGTCAGTGGAAGAAAAAGATCCTCGTCAACGACCGCATCGCCGACTCCATCTTCCAGCAAGTGCTCACGCGCGCGAATGAATACCAGGTTTTGGCAACGCCAAACCTGAACGGCGACTACATCTCCGACGCCTGTGCCGCTCAGGTCGGCGGCCTCGGCATGGCGCCCGGCGCAAATATCGGCGACGGCTACGGCTGCTTCGAAGCTACGCATGGCACCGCCCCGAAATATGCCGATAAGGACGTCATCAACCCAAGTTCGGTGATGCTCTCGGGCGCGATGATGTTCGATTTCATGGGGTGGAAGGAGGTCGCGCGGCTGATCGAAGACGGCATCGCGCGCACCATCCAGCAGAAGCGCGTCACCTACGATCTCGAGCGGCTCATGCCCGGCGCGACAAAAGTCGGCACCGCTGAATTCGCCAGCTCGATCATCGAAAATATGAACGCGCTCGCGCCTGTCGCCCGCTAATCAAGCGCGGGTCGCTGGCCGGATGGTTTTCGTAGGGGCACGGCATGCCGCGCCCGGCGCCGATCCTTGGCGCAGCGCAGCCCATTCAGCACACGGATCTGCTTTTGTTCTTCGCTCGGCCAGAGAAACGTATTTATGCCATCACCTCATAAGGAGTCTTACAAATGCGAAAGAAAGTAACGGTAGTAGGCGGTGGATTTGTCGGCTCTACAACAGCGCAGCGAATTCACGACGCAGGTCTCGCCGACGTCGTGTTGACAGACATCCTCGAAGGCGTCCCGGCGGGCAAAGCCCTGGACATGGCGGAATCCGGGCCAATCCTCGGCTCGGACGCCCACGCAGCCGGAATCTCGACTGCGGGCGGCGATTACAAGGAAACGGCCAATAGCGACATCATCGTCATCACGGCGGGCTTCCCGCGCAAGCCCGGCATGAGCCGCGACGATCTCCTTAAAGCCAACTACGACGTGATCAAAGCCGTCGTCGAAGCCGTCGTCAAGCTCTCGCCGAATGCGATCCTTATCGTGGTCACCAATCCCCTCGACGCGATGGCACAGGCTGCCTTCAAAGTCAGCGGCTTCCCGAAGAATCGCGTCCTCGGCATGGCGGGAGTCCTCGACTCTGCCCGCATGAGCACGTTCGTCGCGGCGGAGCTGAACGTCTCCGTCGAAAACGTGCACTCGTTCGTCCTCGGCGGCCATGGTGACGACATGGTCCCGCTCGCGCGCTATTCCACCGTCGCGGGCATTCCGCTCCCCGAACTCATCTCAAAGGAAAAGCTCGACGCCATCATCACCCGCACGCGCAAAGGCGGCGCCGAAATCGTCAACCTGCTGAAGACCGGCTCCGCCTATTACGCGCCGTCAGCCGCAGCGGTGGAAATGGTGGAAGCCATCCTGAAGGACAAAAAGAAGATTCTTCCCTGCGCGGTCTATCTCGAAGGCGAATACGGCATCAAGGGGCTGTTTGTCGGCGTGCCTGTGAAACTCGGCGCCAAGGGAGTCGAGCAGATCATCGAGATCAAGCTTACGCCCCAGGAAAAAGCCGAGCTCGACAAGTCCGCCGCCTCCGTCCGCGAACTCGTCACCGTCCTCGGCGTATAGGATTAAGCTGGGTGTCATTCCGAGCGAAGCGAGGAATCTCTCTTCGTGAAAACGTGGGGAACCGTCGCACTCACACCGAAAACTTCTGCGCCAGCGGAAACCGCCGTCCGACGCTAAACGCCTTGGACGTGATCTTCAGCCCCGGCGGCGCCTGCTTGCGCTTGTACTCGTTCCGGTCCACCTGCATCGCAATCGAGCGCACCAAATCGAGCGGCAGCAGGCACGCCTCCGCGATCTGCTCGGGGCTTTGCAGTTCTTCCACGTACGCCGTCAAGACCCGGTCAAGGTCCTCGTAAGGAGGCAATGTATCCGCGTCAGTTTGATTCGGCCGCAACTCCGCAGACGGCGGCTTCGTAATCGTCGCCTGCGGAATCAATTCTTTTCCGCGATTCACGAGATGCGCCATGTCGTACACCATCGTCTTGGGCAGATCGGAAATCACGTCGAGCCCGCCCGCCATGTCGCCGTACAGCGTGCAGTACCCGACCGCCAGCTCGGATTTATTCCCCGTGCTCAGCACCAGCGATCCGAACTTGTTCGAGAGCGCCATCAACAGATTCCCGCGAATGCGCGCCTGAATGTTTTCCTCGGTCACGTCTTCGCGCAGTCCCGCGAACGTCTTCTCCAGCGTCTTCCGGTAGCTCGCAAACGTCTCGGTGATAGGCAGTGTGATCAGCTCGACGCCAAGGTTTGTCGCAAGCTGCTGCGCGTCCCGTACGCTCCCCTCCGACGAATACGGTCCCGGCATCGCCACGCCCAGCACGTTGGCCGCACCCAGCGCCTCGACCGCAATCACCGCGACCAGCGCCGAATCGATCCCTCCGCTCAGCCCAATCACCACCTTGCGGAATCCGCATTTGCGCACGTAGTCGCGCGTCCCGAGCACCAGCGCGCGGTACGCCGCTTCGTACTCATCCTCCAGCGGCGCGCGCATGTCGCCTATGCCGGTCGCGCTGTCGAAGTAAATCAGATCTTCCTCGAACGATTTCGCCAGCGCCGCCACGCGCCCGTCCGGCATGAAAGCCACGCTCGATCCATCGAATATCAGGCTGTCATTTCCGCCCACTTGGTTGACGTACACCACCGGCACGCCGCGGTCCTTCGCGACTGCTCGCAGCATGTCGTGCCGCAGCCCGCGCTTCCCCAGCGTGTACGGCGACGACGACAAATTCAAAACGATCGTACTTCCCTTCCCCACAAGCTCCGCCACCGGATCGCGATCGTAGAGCCGCTCGGGCCAGAACGTCTTGTCGTTCCAGCTATCCTCGCAAATCGTGATTCCCAAGGTCTCCGAGCGAAATGGAAACACGAATTGCGTGTGCGCCGGCTGGAAATATCGCGTTTCGTCAAACACGTCGTAGGTGGGCAGCAGCATCTTGCGCTGCTCGAAGAGAATTTTCCCCGGAGCGATCAACGCCGCGGAGTTCGCCACGGGTTTGCCCGTGTTGTCCTGCGCTTTTCCCACGAATCCGACCAGCGCCGGCAGTGGAATATCTTTGGCAAGCGCAACGAGTTCCTTCTGATTGCGCTCCGCAAACGAAGGCCGCTCGATCAAATCCTGCGGCGGATAGCCGCAAAGGCATAGCTCGGAAAAGACAGCCAAGTCCGCGCCGCCCGATTTCGCCTCGCGCGCCAGTTCCAGTATCCGCGCGCGATTCCCTTCGAAATCGCCGACGGTCGGATTAAATTGGGCTAGAGCGATCTTCATGCGAGAGGGATAGCATACGGGTCGCGCCCCGCCTTTTCAATCACGAGTCGCGCCTAATTGGGGCAAAAATAAAAGCTCCCGGAGCGATGAACTCCGGGAGCTACAGAGATACAAGGAGAGACTTTTCCAGGCGTTCCGCCTTCGAGACTGACCAGAAACCGCCGCTCACCTATACGGTGAACGAGCTGCCGCACCCGCACGTGCTCTTGACGTTCGGGTTGTTGAACTTGAAGCCCGCGCCTTCCAGCGTCTCGATGTAGTCGATCGAGATGCCGTCCAAATACATCTCGCTCATCTGATCGACCAGCACCTTCAGGCCGTCGAATTCGTACACGTTGTCGCTGCCTTCGTTGATCTGGTTCTCGAAAGCCATGCGATAGCTGAAGCCCGAGCAGCCACCACCTACGACAGCCACGCGCAGGCCCGTCGGCATCGGGGTCTGCTGCGACAAGATCTCTTTCACTTTCGTGATAGCCACCGGCGTCAATTCAACCATTTTGACCCTCCAAGGATTGCGCGCTATACGCTCTGCCTGCGCGCCCTGACTACAAAGTCATTATACCAGAATCCGGCCAAGCGAAAACAATCTCTCGATCCCGTGGTAAAAAGGCAAACAATATCGCGCAACAGGGGTACCAACCCGGCCGGAAACCCTTTACACTAAATGAGTCACATGAAACATACAATTACATTAATTCCCGGAGACGGGATCGGCCCCGAGGTCTCCCGAGCCGTTCAGCGAATCCTCGCAGCCGCCGGAGTGTCCATCGCGTGGGAGGAAACTTCCGCGCGCGGCGATATCGACCAACCCGATTCTCAGCTCATGAACACCAAGCTGGTCGAATCCATCCGCAAAAATCGCGTGGCCCTGAAAGGTCCGCTCGCAACCGCCGTGGCGCTCGGCCCTCCCAGCATCAATGTCGCGCTTCGCAAGGCGCTCGATCTCTACGCCAACGTTCGCCCGGTGAAGAATCTGGAGGGCGTCCAATCAAGATTCAAAGATGTGGACATGGTCCTCATCCGCGAAAACACGGAGGACCTCTACGCCGGACTCGAGCACGAGGTCGTTCCCGGCGTCGTAGAAAGCCTGAAGATCATCACGGAACGAGCCTCCACGCGCATCGCTCGTTTCGCCTTTGAGTACGCCCGCAAGCGCGGCCGGAAGAAAATTCACGGTATCCACAAAGCCAACATCATGAAATTGTCCGACGGCCTCTTTCTCAATTCCATTCGCGCGGTCGCCGCACAGTATCGCGACATCGAATATAAGGAACTGATCATCGACAACGCCTGCATGCAGATGGTCCTCAATCCGCGACAGTATGACATGCTGCTGCTCACTAATCTCTACGGCGACATCATGAGCGACCTGGCCGCGGGCCTCGTCGGAGGCCTCGGCGTCGTTCCCAGCGCCAACATCGGCGAGACCACCGCGATCTTCGAAGCTGTGCACGGAACCGCCCCGGACATTGCCGGAAAAGGCATCGCCAATCCCACTGCCCTGCTCATGAGCGCGATCATGATGCTCGACCACCTTGGTGAATCGAATGCCGCCCGGGAAATCGAGTCCGCCCTACACCAGATGTATCGCGAAGGCCGCAGTCTGACGCGCGACGTAGGCGGCACCGCCACCACTGCCGAATTCACCGACGCCCTGATCAACAAATTAGGCGTCCCCGTCCGCTCGTAATACGCTGGCTACTTTTTGCGGGCGGATTCGAACTTTTCCCACTCGGACTCGGATATATCGACTGCGTCGTTGAACTCTCCCGCACCACGAAGCCACAATCCTCCGTCGATCACGACGCATTCGCCGTTAATGTAATCGGCTTGCCCGCTGAGCAAAAACGCCGCGAGATTCGCAAGCTCCGCTTGCCGGCCAAATCGTTTCATCGGGTGGTACTTCTTCGCGCGCTCTTCGAAATCTTTTGACGCCATCAGGCGCGACCAGGCGCCTTCGGTCGGAAACGGGCCGGGCGCGATCGCATTCAAGCGAATCTTGTAGCGGGCCCATTCCACGGCAAGCGAACGCGTCATCGCCAGCACTCCCGCCTTTGCGCACGCCGACGGCACAACGAAGCCCGAGCCGCAATTCGCGGCTGCGTATGTCGTGACGATATTCAGAATGTTGCCGGGCTGCTTTGCCGCGATCCACTTTCGCCCGAGCGCGAGAGTGCAATGGAATGTCCCCTGCAGCACGATTCCGACGACGGCGTTGAACGCATTCGAAGAGAGCTTCTCGGTCCGCGCGAGAAAATTCCCAGCGGCGTTGTTGACCACCGTATCGATCCCGCCAAACGGACGCTCGAACTGCCTCTCCGCCGCCCCGATCGCAGCTTCCACTGCGTTGAAGTCGCGGACGTCGGCGCAAGCGTATGCCGCGCGCCCTCCTTTTGCGCGCAGCGCTTCGGCGGTTTCTTTCAGCGGCTCTTCGCGGCGCCCAACCAGAAAGAGACTCGCCCCCAAGTCCCCGAATCTCAGCGCCATCGCGCGCCCCAGGCCTGTGCCGCCGCCCGTCACCAGAATCGTCCGATTCTTCAGCAGGTCTTTTTCAAACATTGCCTGGAACCTCCCGAGAGATTTCCCCGCGCAATCTATCAGGAATCACTCCACGCGCGAAATTCATTCCCGTGTAAATACACACGACGACCCGCGGTTTTTGGCATTGTCATTCTGCCGGCCTTTACACAGGAAGGGAGCGTACCGTCGGGGCGCCCTGTCGAAGCGCGCCTTGTGCGCCCGGATGGTTTTCCGGGGAATTTCTTTGGCATCACTCAAAACCGAATGTCGGCGGGGCCAGGAGGCTGCTAAGGTCCAAGCACGAGCAAATTCCGATCGCGAACGCGGCAAGCGAGAATCACCTCGCCGGAAGTCAGGACCCAGTGGTAGGTGGAATCAGTTCAGCGGCTCCATCTCGTGTACTGCGATCGTATTCGTTTGCGGATCGAGCACGCCCGTGACTTTCACGTTTTGGCCGGCGTACTTGTCCGCGAGTTCCTGATTATCCAGCTTGTAGACCTTGTCCTTCACCTGCAGCACGAACACTCCGCCGAGATTTTTCACGCAGTAGCGCGCGCAATCCGCGGGAGTCTTCCCGATCGACTTCTTCTCCAGCATCTCCTGGTGCGAACGGCTCAGGGAATGCACGTTCAGCGCGCACTGCGAGTCTCCGATTTCACCCTTGTATACGCGATCGCCCCCACCGCCCGCGACGCACCCCAGTCCCGCCGCAACGATGAGTGCAATGCTGGCCCACTGCGATTTCTTGATGATCATGATTCCTTTCCCCCTATGCGCCTGCGGCTTAGCCTAGCAATTCCCGTCCACCTCTCGCCGCACGCACCGCGCTACGGCAACACGACAAACCGCATCTGCATCCCTTCGTGATCCGCGCTACAAATCACCGTGCAAACCACCACGTACTCGCCCGGCTCCGCCGGAGCGTTCAGCGCAAATTCGTGCAAGCCCGGCTTCAACTCAAAATCCCATCCGGGCACGTGCGATCGGTCTTTCGCGCGAAGCAGCGAGAAGCCATGTACCGCCCCGTTCCGGTTGTGGTCCTTGGCCTTGATCGCCGTAATCCGCAGCGTGATGGCTTCCCCCGCATGGACCGTGATCGACGGGTCTTTCTCCCCCGCAATCTTGTACCGGCTGTCGTGGTCCGCCAGCACTTCGATTACTCGCGGCGACTGCGCCCCCGCGCGATGTGCGGCCGCCAGCAGCGAGATCAGCGCAACACAAATCACCGCGATCCTCCACACCACTGCAGTTTTCCCGCAGTCCCGCTCCGCGCCCATTCCGAAACCCCTATTGAGTCATGTAGCGCAGGATCAGCCGCATGTCCTCATCGGTGATCGTGGCGCGAACCCGCATGTGCCGTATCGCCGTCGCCATCATCCGCGGCGCGAGTTTGTGCGGAGCCTGGTGGCACCGCCCGCAATTATCGTGAAATCTCTTTTCGCCCTCGGCCAATTGCGCCTCTTCAGTTTCAACCGCGGGTGCCGCGGGAGCGGCCGTTGCATTGGAATTTGACGCAGAGCTCGTCGTCTTCGCCGCAGCAGGCGCGGGCGCTGGCTTCGAATCCGCCACCAGCTTGGTGCCTTGCTGGTCCTGTTGACCTTGCGCCAGCCCAGCAAACAACGCGAGCCCGCCGCCCAGCGCCAGCACGCCCAAAATGTTTATGCGCTGTGTGATCATCGGACCTCTCCATGCCCGACGGGCAACGCTAGGCGATACGTCAGGCCGATGTTCCATACGTTCATATTCCCGCCTTCGGGCGCAAACTGTCTTCCATAGCTGCTCACCAAACGGATGTCGTCGCGGAAGTAATAGTTCATGCCGAACTCAAACATGTTCGTGTGCACTCCCGGCAAGCTACCGTCCACCACTTGGCCCAGATAGAACTGCTGCATACGGGCCACCACCTGCATGTGCCGCAATTCGTTCTGCCAGATCGGGGCCTGGCTCAAGCGATATGCCGACTCGATCCAATATCCGCTTCCGCTGTGCGACCGCGCGTATTCGGCGCGGATGTCGAGCGGGATCGGAGGCGGCTGCCACGCAAAATGGAATCCGAACGCGTTCGAATGGTCGTCCTGCAGGAGATGTTGATACGAACCGCCGACCTCGAGCCGCGGTCCGGGCAAGAAAATGCCTGCGCGTGTGCCGAACGCGCGATCCGAATCGAGGGGGGTGTACGTGCTCAACGTCGAAAAATACGTCGCGTAGTTGATCTCGACCTTATTCGTCGCGTTGAATCCGCCCCGCACCATCGCGCCCGTTCCCGCGCCGCTCGGGCCCGTCGAAATCGGCAGGATCAGCGGATCGGTCTGCAGATCGCGGATCCAAACAGGATACAGCCGCTCGTTGAAAATGCCGAAGGGCGTCACAAACCTGCCCACCGTCACCGTCATATACCGGTTGGCGATGTAATCGAGCTGCAGATAATCGACTTCCTTTTGCAGATAGCCCTTGTAATTGCCATTGCTGCCCGGCTGGGGCGCGAGATCGATCTCAAACGTCTCGCGGTTTTCGATCAGCCAGTTCTGGCCAAGCGGTACCAGGATTACCGGCGACACCAGTGGGTGCACATGATCCGTCCCGCCCTGAACGAAGCTGTTGTAGGCCAAGCCCGCGGAGAAAATCGGCACGGGGCTGATCGTCTCGGAATCCTGCAGGCTCGTGGCGTCCTGCGCTGTCACCTGATCCTGCGGAGTGGTCCCTTGCTGAACTTGACTGGTAACCTGGTCTTGCGCGCGGATCGTCGGCGCAATCCAGAGCGCCAGGAACGCCGCCAGCAGCCTAACCGACGAAATTCGAGAAAAGAGTCGCATGACGCCCCTACCACTCCCCTTACTTGAAATGTCCCCCAAGCGGGGTCCCCATCCGTGACCTGAATCAAGTTTGGGGTGAGTACTAGAACCCTGTCAATTCGGGCACTCTGCGACTTTCCCTTCCAAGCTATTACCCACTACGCAACCTCGGCAATTCAGGACGGATGAATCCGAGAAGCGGCCAAGCTCTGACGTCCGCCAGCCCATCGGCCGAACTACGCCGAGCCGCTGCCCATCCGGCCAGTGGCCGATTGGAGACGCCGCCCGGAGCCGCCCCGGCTGCTTCCGCACCCTTTGATAGACTGGCTACAGAAGGGGTACCGCCATGCCGAATCCGGCCTTGTTCAAGACGATTTATCGGATCGCAACCGGGACGATCTTCGCGGCGCTGGTCATCGCGCTGTTGCTCGCCCTCTGGAAATCGCCGCCGCCCAACATCCCCACGGATCCCAGCGCCGCCACGCGCGCCGAGCAGAAGTTCGCTGCCGCGGACCAGGCCAAAGCCTCCGGCCAGTCACCCCAGGTGCAGCTCGACCGCACCGAGCTGAATTCCTATCTCTCGCAGAACCTGCAGGTCCAAGGCTCGCAGCCCGATCCTCAGTCGAATGCGCCCAGCCTGAGCCTCCCGGTCAAGCCAACCGCGCCAAACGCCGACGACTCGCAGACGGGCGCGTCCGCCGACGCTCCCACCCTTGAGGAGGTGCAGTCCTCGGTGAAAGACGTAAAGGTCGATATGGACGGCGACCTCGTAAAGGCCTACGTCGTCTTCGATTTCCACGGAAAAGACATGTCGCTCGAGCTCGACGGCCACATCGGCGCGCAGGACGGCTACCTCAAATTCAACCCCGTCGCCGGAAAGCTCGGCTCGATGCCTCTGCCTCAGTCGATGCTTCAGTCTGTGGTCGACAAGATGATGGCCTCGCCCGAGAATCGCGAGAAGCTGCGCCTGCCCTCCGACATCAACGACATACAGATTCAGAACGGCCAGGCCGTCGTTTCATATAAGTGACGATCCGACCAGGATCGTCATCTTGAAGCCCGCGCCCTGGCTCTTTGCCGGCTGAACGATCTCTCCCACGATCCGATGCGACCGCCCAAAATCTCATTGCGTCCCCGAATTAACTCAGGGTACGATTCCCGTCATCGGTTGGCTGTCCACTAGCTCCAGGCGCATCAAGGCCTCCGGAGCGGACGGGCGGTTAAAGAACGATGAAGATCCTCTCTGTAATCCTCGCGTAAATCAGCACCGCAAGCAGCTGGCAGTCTTGTCTCTCAGATTCGCCGTCGTTTTTTTCTTAGCCGCGTCACTGTGGCATCTCAGGGTTCAAATGCCTCCCGGCGCAGAAAGTTATGAATGGCCATGACCGTCGCCGTTGCCAAGCCGTCACAACCGAGCCTGTGGGCGTCGATTCGCGAGGCGATTCATGGCTCGCACCAGGATTTCACCGCCGGCAATCTGAACCGCGCCATCCTGCTGCTGGCGATCCCGATGGTGCTCGAAATGGTGCTCGAATCCCTGTTTGCCGTCGTCGATGTTTTCTGGGTGGCTCATGTCGGCGCCAACGCCGTCGCCACAGTAGGCCTTACCGAGTCGATCCTCATGCTCGTTTTCGCCGTCGGCATGGGACTGGCCCTTTCAACCACCGCCATGGTCGCGCGCCGCATCGGCGAAAAGGACCACGAGGGCGCAGCGGTCGCGGCTGTTCAGGCCATATTCCTCGGCCTCGCGGTTTCCGTAATGATCGGAGTGCCGTGCTTCATCTTCGCGCCACGCCTTCTGCAACTTATGGGCGCGACGCCGGACATCATCGCCACGGGCAGTTGGTACGCGCGCATTGCGCTCGGAGGCGGCAGCGGCGCCGTCGTTCTGCTCTTCCTCAACAACGCGATTTTTCGCGGCGCGGGCGACGCTGCCATCGCCATGAGGCTGCTGTGGGTCTCCAACATCATCAATCTGCTGCTCGATCCCTGCCTAATTTTCGGCCTCGGTCCATTCCACCGCTTCGGCGTGACGGGCGCTGCGCTCGCCACGTGGACCGGCCGCAGCATCGGCGTGCTCTATCAGTTCTATCGCCTGATGCGCGGCACCGAGCGCATTCGCGTGCTCCGCAAACAGATCCGCCTGAACCTTGACGTCCTCTGGCGGCTCGTCCGCGTCTCCCTCACAGGGATCGTCCAGTTCGCCATTCAGAATACGAGCTGGATCGGCCTCGTGCGTATCGTCAGCTTCTTCGGAGCGGCCGCGGTCGCGGGCTACACGATCGCTATTCGCATCGTCATCTTCGTGATTTTGCCTTCGTGGGGTCTCAGCAACGCAGCAGCTACGCTCGTCGGACAGAATCTCGGAGCGAAGCATCCCGAGCGTGCCGAGAAATCCGTCTGGCGCACGGGCTTTTACAACATGCTGTTCCTGGGCGGCGTGGGCCTGATTTTTGTCATTTTCGCCGAGCCGATCGTGCACCTCTTCACGCAGGACCCGGTCGTCGTTCCGCTCGCAGCGTCCTGCCTGCGCCTCGTGAGTTACGGCAACATCGGCTACGCGTACGGCATGGTAATGCTCCAAGCGTTCAACGGCGCAGGCGACACCGTCACGCCGACCATTGTGAATTTCTTCGGCTTCTGGCTCCTTGAAATCCCTTTGGCATATTGGCTTGCGATGCGCACAGGCCTGCGCTCCAACGGAGTCTACCTTTCGATCGTGATCGCCGAATGCGCCGTTGCCATCGCCAGCGTCATTCTCTTCAAGCGCGGCCGCTGGAAGCAGCGCAAAATCTAGACGCGCCCAATCGCCCGACTCAAGACAATCCCCATATCTGACTCAAGCAAGGCGCAGAACATCGAGCACACGATGGTGTGACTTCCACAGATCCTCTAGCATGGCCTCGATCCCCGTTCCCGTCAGCCGGACGACGCACACCGGCGTATCCCCTTGGACCGAGGTGAACAGGCTCAGTACGTGAACCACATGGCCTGCCGTAAGTCCGGCAACTAATCCGAACGCGTCTTCGTGATCGTCGACGGCAAACGTAATTCGCACGCCGGCCTGCGGCGAAGAGAAGATACTCACGAACGCTCGGAAAATATCGGATTCGGTAATGATGCCCATGAGCTTGCCTTCTCGGACCACCGGGAGTGCGCCGAACTTTCGCTCTCGCATCAGCAAGGCCGCTTCTTCGATCGGCGTGTCCGGCATTACCGTCAGCGGATTCGATTTCATGATCTCGCGGGTCGCCACGCGTTCTTCCGCGGTTTCCCGCACCAGCACGGCGAAAGGATTCACATCGGAAGGAAACGCATGCAAGATGTCGGTCGCCGACACGATTCCAAGCAAACGCGGCTCGCCCTGCTGCGATTCGACAACCAACAAACGCCGGATACGACGCTGCGCCATTAGGGCCGCAGCTTTCGCAATCGGCGCGTCCGGACCGATGGTAATCAGATTCCGGGTCATCCACATGCCGACAGTCATTGGTTCTATGCCTTTGCCATTGCAGCCGATTCGCCGCTATCTTAGTCGCAAAATCACCTTTTTGCGAATTCCCCGCAGATTGTCATGAGGGTAGTTTCCGGCAACCCGGTCACGCAAGCGCGGGCGCATGAGTTCCTCCCCTAAAACGGAAATTCTATGAATCCCGGACGATCCCTCCGCACTCCAATTCCGAAGGCCCAAATAAACTTAAGGAGAGCGCCACATGCCGACAATCATGACCAAGGACGGCACGCAGATTTATTACAAGGACTGGGGCAAGGGTCAACCCGTGGTCTTCAGCCACGGCTGGCCGCTGAGTTCGGACGCCTTCGAAGACCAGATGTTGTTTCTGGCTGACCGCGGCTACCGCTGCATCGCGCTTGACCGCCGCGGGCATGGCCGTTCGAGTCAGCCTTGGGACGGCAACGAAATGAATACCTATGCTGACGACCTCGCGGAACTGACCGAATCGCTCGACCTGAGAGACGCGATCCACGTCGGTCACTCGACCGGCGGTGGCGAAGTCGCGCGCTACATCGGCCGCCACGGCACCGAGCGCGTCTCCAAGGCCGTGTTAATTGGCGCCGTTCCTCCGCTGATGCTGAAAACGCCTGCCAATCCCGGCGGCCTGCCGATAGAAGCGTTTGATCAAATCCGTGCCGCTGTCCTCGCCGACCGTTCGCAGTTCTGGAAGGATCTGAGCGCGCCATTCTATGGCGCCAACCGTCCCGGAGCGAAGGTCTCGGACGGCCTACGGGAATCGTTCTGGCTGCAGGGGATGCTCGCCGGACACAAAGCCGTCTATGACTGCATCAAGGCTTTCTCTGAAACGGATTTCACCGAAGACCTCAAGAAGTTCAACGTGCCAACGCTCGTCCTCCACGGCGACGACGACCAGATCGTGCCGATCGCAGATTCGGCGCTTCTCTCCGCCAAGCTGGTCAAGGGAGCCACACTGAAAGTCATCCCGGGTGCGCCGCACGGCATGTGCTCGACCCTGAAGGACCAGGTCAACGCGGAATTGCTCGCGTTCTTCAAGGGCGCGACTGCGCACGCCTCAGCGTAATCGGGCTATCAAACAAACAGGGAGGCCGCGCCGCGGCGGCATCCACGAGCCACCAGGCGCGAGCTACTTTCGGGCCGTTGCGCTCGCGCCTGGGGATGCCCGCCGGACGGTGGTCATCGCGTGCAGGCGGTTGTACGTCTGCCTCCTTAGCGCCAGCACACAAACCCATTGGCCGTGCCGGTTCCCGCCTCCGAGCGATAGCAGGGCACGTAAGCCACGACGCTCGGTTGGTGATCGGTATCGGACATCGCGCCGCTGAGCGCGATCCAGTTCTTGATCTCCGAGTTTCCGGACTGCAAGAGTTCTTCGTGGATGCCGGTGATCTCGGCGGCGCTTCGCTTGCTCAGCGCGCCGAGAAACGCCCGGTCGAGCTCTTCGTCGATTACGAAGTGTGACAGCCCTCCCGAGGCAAAAACCGCGACACGGGCATCACTTTTCCAAGTACGAATCGCTTTCCCTACCGAGCGGCCGAAGTCGTAACAACGCCGCGCCGAAGGCTGATTGGGTGGGAAAAACGTGTTCTGTATCAGAGGCACGCTGGGCACTGGCTGATCGCGCATCACTCGGCGATAAATGAAGCCGAATGCGTGCGGCGTTTCATCCGCCGGGAAGGCCTTCAACGTCGCTGGGTCGAACGCATCGCCCATGAGCGTGCGGATGACGTGACACGCCAACTCCGGCGATCCCCGATAGGTCGCGCCTCCGGGCGGAATGTAACCCGGAATCGCCTCCGCCACTCCTGGAGGTAAATGCGCCTTGCGGGCCGGTGCCATCTCGGCATTGACGATCCGCTCTCCCCACATCACGCCGAAGGCCGGGATCAGGTTCTCGTTGAAGATCTCCATCTGGTCGTTGCCGAAGATAACGGCCACGTCGACCCTAGCTTCGGCAAATATTTCGGCCAGCCGGTCGAGCGCCCTGTGGCACTCCGCATGGCGCGCGCTCATCACTTCGGGCGTACTCTGCTGGTCGAACCGATCCGCCCGCCGATGTTCGGCGAGCTCATCAAAGCGCCACACCTTGCCCCGGAAGGGATGCTTGCCTGCGCGGTCGGCCGGAACCCGCAGCGGCCACTGTTCGGGCGTCGTCGTGAGCATTGGACCGTGCGAAAGAGCCATGCCGAGAACAATTTCCGCCATATCCCGTTCCCCTTTGGCGCTGTGACGCGGCGTCGACTGCGATTTAGTGACCATCTTGCTGTTTTCGAGTAGCCACTGTTCGCACAAGCGCCCTGGGCGATCCGTGACATGCGTCACGTAGGCGTGTGATGCGAATCACAGCCTAGGAAGGCGACGCCGAGCAAAGTGCGTAGATCAACTTAGGCCCGCGGCACTTCGGGGTACGGAAGCGCGGGAACTGCAACAAAAGACCTCTCTTACATGCGAGACAAGAAATTCGGGCTCCGAGTAGGTGGTCGAGACCATCAATGGGATGACGCGGCCTGTCCCGGTTGCGAATCGATCGACAATCAGCAGTATCCCCGCCCGCACAAGAATTTCGGATCGAGCTGCCTGGGCCTCGTCCACGCGGAACGCGTCACAAACGCCACGAACGAAGTGAAGACGATTCTGGTGTGCGACACCTGCTTCGCAAATCCCAAGCACTCCCCGCGCTAGCCACTGAGCGATTACCGGCCACTGCCGTTGCTCGCTCGCTAAATGCCCAGTGGCCCATTGACCCCGCACACAAATTCTCTTCGTAGGGGCATGGCGCGCCGTTAGCGATCCCGCAGCGTTTTCGTAGCGGCCGCCTTCAGGCGGGCCCCTTAGAATTCGGACCCCTCAAGGAAAACCGAGACAGCGGTCGCTAGGCGGGCAGGATCGGCGTGTAGGCAATGTACAGCAGCCAATAAACCACGACGCCGGTGATTGAGACGTAGAGCCACAGCGGAAGCGTCCACCGCGCGATCGCGCGGTGCTGGGCGAATCTCTCGCGCAGCGCGTGCGTGAGCGTCATCAGCACGAGCGGCACGATCACGATCGCGAGCGTCGTGTGCGTAATCAGGATCGTGAAATACACAGGCCGAATCCAGCCCTGGCCTCCGAAGCGGATAAGCCCCGCGTGAAAGTGGAAGTAGAGATAGAGCACGAGGAACACGGTCGAGCAGAGAAACGCGGTGACCATGCAGAAGCGGTGCAGGGCAATCTTGCGGTTGCGGATAAACGCGTAGCCTGCCACCAGAAAAACCGTGCAAGCCCCGTTGAGCGTTGCGTTGACCGCGGGAAGCGACATCAGAGGAATGCCAATCGTCATTGCGCTCTCACGGCGTCACAGCCGCGTGATCAGGCGGTCGAGAATCAGCCACGCCAGCAGGATCGGAATGTGCGCGACGGTCGCGTGCATCAGCCACTTGGCGCGGACGTTGGTGCGCGAGCGATTCGCCCAGAGCCCCACTTGCAGCAAAAGCATGCCCAGAACGAGTGCGCCGAAAAAGTAGCTGGCCCCGGCCATGCCGATCGCGTATGGAAGCGCGCTCACCCACACCAGAATCGCGCTCGTCGCGATGATCTGCCGGAACGTCGCATCGCCCTTGCGATCCACCACAGGCAGCATGCGAATTCCCGCGCGCGCGTAGTCCTCGCGATATATCCACGCGATGGCCATGAAGTGCGGGAACTGCCAGAAGAAAAGAATCGCGAAGAGCACCCATCCGCCTAGCGAAAGAGAACCGCGCGCAGCGGCCCAGCCGATCAGCGGAGGCAAAGCCCCGGGAATCGCGCCGACCGCCGTCGAAAGAGTGGTGCGCGTCTTCAGCGGAGTGTAGAGGCCGAGGTACAGCACGCACGTCGCGAGGGCCACCAGCGCGGCGAGGCCATTGACGGCCAGCGCGAGCCACAGCGCGCCCACGACGATCATGCCTACGCCAAACAGCAACACCTCGCGAGGCTGCAATTGGCCCGAAGGCAACGGGCGCGACGCCGTCCGCCGCATCACCGCGTCCATCTCGCGTTCGATGTATTGATTGAGCGCGGCCGCGCCGCCTGCAACGAGCAGCGTCCCGCCAAGCGTGTGGAGCAGCAGAGCCCAGTCTAGAGTGCCGCGCGACCCAAGATAAAAACCGGCCACCGTGGTGATGACCACGAGAAAAGTGACGTCCGGCTTTGTCAGCGTCACATACGCCCAGGGCTTCTCGAAGCCGGAAATCGTATCCGCGCGCGATTCGCTCATCGCAGCGCGCCCGCTTTCTCAGCCGCATGCGCTTCCGAAGTCTCGGCGGCGGACGCCGGCCGAATCAATCGGAAACTCGTCAAGGTCAGCAGCACCGAAGAAGCCAGCGTCAGCGCTCCGCCAAGCACGTGCGCCACCGTGAGGCTCACATAGAGCAGCGTCGGCTGCGAGGAATCGCGCGCGAGGATCGCCACCGCCCACCACGCCGCGAGCCCGAGGAGAATCTGAATCCCGAAAAATGAGTGCAACAGAATCGTGCAGCGGCGCAGCGCGCCGACCTCGCGGAAGCGGAGCTTGGCCACTGCACCGGTCCAGACAACCAGCACCAGCACGACGCCCGCGCCCACCAGATGAGGATCGATGCCGAAAGCTCCATGCCGAAAAGCCGCGCCCAGCACGAGCTGCACGAGAATCGCCGCGGTCGTGCACGACGCGAGGACGCGCAAGCGCGGCACGCCCGTGTCTGCCACCTGCGAAAGATCGCTCTGCCACCAGCGGCTGAGATAGAGAGACAGCCCGACGAGGGCGATGAAAAACAGCTGCGCGAGCGTCGCGTGCGCCGTCGCAGAAAGCGTCGGGTAAAATTCGAGCACGCGCATCGCTCCGAGCACCGCCTGCGCGAGCACGAGTGCGAGAGCGATCCAGCCAAGCCATCGCGCTAGCGGACGCACCGCCGCGCGCGAGAGCCACACCGCTAGAACCAGCGTGAGAATCGCCACGATTCCGGCGATCACGCGGTGCGTGTACTCGAAGCGGATGCCGCCGATCATTGGCGGGATGAGTTTGCCGTACGCAAGCGGCCAATCCGGAACCGAGTCGGCGGCGCCGTTGCTCGTTACGAGCGCGCCCGCCATCAGCAGCAGGACCGTGAAGCAGGACGTCAGCACCGCAAAGCGGTACACGCCGCGAGGAGCGTGAGATGGATTCTGTGTCATCAGCGTGCGAAAGACCTCTCATTGTAAGGACCGCGCCGCAAAAACGCAAAGAGTTCCCGCGCAATACGCCGGAGCGCCAATTAAGGCGGGTTAAGGCGTCTTAAGCTGCCAAAAAGTGGCAAAAAATTGCCACCACTCGTAAATGATTTATGTTTCGAGCTCGAAAGATTCCGAGCCGAAAAATAGGCATCGACTGAAGCCAGATTTGCTTCACCAACGAAACAAAAAAAACGCGTCGCCCGGCCGATTTGAGCTGCGGCCGGGCGCGAGAGAGCAAAAATCAGTGAGCCGGAGGAGCGGGCGGCGGGCCGGCGAGCGTCGTATCCTGATCAAGCTTGAGCTGCCATCCCGCGGACGTGTGCACCCAAACCGATGAGCCCCGCATGTGCAGAACGCGACCCGGCGCGGTTGCGCCCGGCGGCGCCTTGAAGGCGATGTCCACGAGGCCGGAGACAATCGCTCCGCCGTCGAAGAGAACGATCTTGGGATCCTTCAGATCGTAAGCCGAAAGCGCGAGCTGGCCATTGGTGATCGCGGCCAGGAATTCCGCCTTCGATTGCGCCGCGCCATTGCCATGAATGAAGATCGCGTCTTCGGCCATCAGCGGAGCGACGGCGGAAATGTTTCCGGAGACGCACGCATCCTGAAATTTCTTCTGAAGCTGCAACACCTCATCCTGTTTCGAGGCTTGTGCCCGCGCGCGCAGAGCAGCCCCCGCGAAAATCATCACCGCGACTGTGGCCGTGGTGACGAACGTCGAAATATACCGGTTGTTCCAATACGACATGCAATTCCCTCCCCCAGCTATGATTTGCGTGAAAGCGCGCTGATTCTACATTGGAGTCCCAAAAACCCCAAATGCAAATCGTAAGAGTGAAACGCCTTGTTAACGTCGCCTTTCTTAGCGACGCCGAGGAGAAATTCATCGCTCAAACAACGAGCGATGGGAAACCAGACTTCGTCTGCGCGTCCCGACCTGGAGATCGAGAAACATCGATTTCCGGGAAAGAATAAAGCGTCGGGACGCTCCGCTCAGAATGACGACTTTGCGGAGAGCGCCGCTCTTTCCAGGTTATCGGGAAGCTGCGGCGACATTCGATGCCGCGGCGTGAGCACCGGCGATGCGGCCGAAAGTTGCGGAACGGAGCACGGACGTGCCCGCTGGATAGTGATGGTAATAGAGGCCGGTCACTTCGCCTGCGGCATACAGCCCGGGAATCGGAATGCCTGCGGGTGTGACTACGCGCGCGACGGAATCCGTTCGGATGCCGCCAAACGTAAATGTGATGGCGCAGGTGAGCGGATACGCGATGAAGGGCGGCGACTTGATCGGAAAGGCCCAATTGGATTTCGGCGGATCGATTCCGCGCGCGGACCTGCCGTCTCGAACGTGCGGATTGAAGGTGCCGGGGCCGATGGCGGCGTTGTACGCGGCGACGGTGCGTTCCAGCGCCGCGGGATCAAGGCCGAGGCGAACCGCAAGTTCCGCGAGCGTGGCGGCCGTGATCGGCGGCTGGTCCGTGAGAATGACTTTATCGACGTGCTCGATGCCGAGGGTCGTCTGATCGCCGATGAAGAAAGCCTTCTGATTCTGGCGCCTCCAAATTTCAAAGGCGATTTCTTCGAACGTGGAATCGAAGCTGTCTTTTCCTTCGTCGAAGAATCGCTGCGCCTGCTGGTTGACGACGATGCCGTAGGGAAACGCGTAGATGACCGCGTCTGGTTTTTTCGAACGCACGTCCACGGGCTCGCCGTGGAACATGTCGAACTGGCCCGCCGTGTCGGCGCCGAGTTCCATCGCCATTCGAAGCCCATCGCCGCGATTGTTCTTGATCGTCGGTGCGATGAGCGGCAAATCGCAGGCGCGTTCGCCGAGATAACGCGTGAGCATTTCGGCGTTGCCTTCGAAGCCGCCTGCGGCGATGACGACGGCTCGCGCCGCGAGTTTTTTCAAGAGGCCATCGCGGCCGCGCACGATGATTCCATCCACGCGCCCGTCATTTGCGGCGCTGAGCCGAACGGCCTCGGCGGAGTAAAGGATTTCCGCGCCAGGCGTGCGCTCCAAAACTCCGGCAAGCCCCTCCACGATCCCGAAGCCACCGAGAGCGGGCATGCCGAGCCCACCGCCCGTGTTGCGGTTGGGAAAAGGCTGCTGGAAATAGATCAGCTCGACGCCGTTTCCTTCGAGGAAGAAAAGCGTGGCGGTAACTTCGCGATCGAGAGTGCGGCAATATTCGAGATCGGCCAGTCCGTTCGAGACGCGTTCCATGGTGCCGATGAAAGCGGGGTCGAGGCGGCGATCCGCGGTGATGCGGAACCAGGAACTGGTCCAGCGCGTTGCGCCGCCGCGCTCCTCGCGGGGAGCCCGTTCGAGCACGGCGATGCGCGCAGCGCGGCCTTGCATGCGCGCCGCCGCAGAGTAGCTGACGGCGGCGGAAAGGCCAGCGGCACCGCAGCCTACGACGACGAGATCGTATTCAGATTTGTCGCGTTCCGTGCCGATCACCTGTGAAGTTCCTCCAGTTTCGGATAGCAACATCGCCGTCGTCAGTTACGCCGAAGAGAGATTCATCGCTCAAACAATGAGCGATGAAAAACCGTACTTCGCCTGCGCGTCCCGAACCGGAGATCGAAAAATATCGATCCCCGGAAAGAAACTGCGTCGGGACGCTCCGCTCAGAATGACAGCCCTAAAAACTCAAGCTGGGTTCTCAGCCGGCTGGAAAGTGGACCTGGTTGCCGGTGTCGATCCAGACGCTTTTTACTTCCGTGTATTCGTTGAGCGCGTCGGGGCCCTGCTCGCGACCGAGTCCGCTCTGCTTGAAGCCGCCGAACGGAAGTGCGTGCGACACAATGCGGTAATTGTTCACCCACACCGTTCCCGCGCGCAGCCGTGAAGCCATGCGTAGCGCGCGGCGAACATCGTTGGTCCACACGCCTGCAGCGAGGCCGTAGGATGTGTCGTCGGCGATCGCGAGCGCGTCGTCTTCGTCCTCGAAGCGGATCAGGCAGACGACCGGGCCAAAGATCTCTTCTCGCGCGAGACGGCAGGAATTGTCCACTGGGCCAAAGACGGTCGGCTCGACGAAAAAGCCCTTGCGATCCATGCGCCCGCCGCCGGTGAGCAACGGCAAACCCGCGCGCTTGCCGAAGTCGAGATAACCGAGAACTTTTTCAAGTTGCGGACGCGAGGCGAGCGGGCCGAGCTGCGTTCCAGGATCGAGCGGATCGCCCGCGCGCAGTTTGCGCCCGCGTGCGATGAGAAGCTCGGCGACCTGGTCGAAAACGCCGCTCTGCACCAGGACGCGCGAGCCGGCCATACAGCTTTGTCCCGTGGCGGCGAAGACTCCGGCCATCACGCCGTTGACCGCGTTGCTGAGATCGGCGTCCGCGAAAATGATGTTAGGCGACTTGCCGCCCAATTCGAGCGAGACGCGGGCGTTGCGCTCGGCCGCCGCCATGGCGATTTTCCTGCCGGTGGCCGTCGAGCCGGTGAACGCGATTTTGTCGACGCCCGGATGAGTCACGAGCGCGGAGCCCGTGGGATCGCCGTAACCGGTGACTATGTTGACGACGCCTCGCGGAAATCCCGCCTGCATCACAAGCTCGGCGAGCAGGAGCGTTGAGGTCGGAGTGATCTCCGACGGCTTGACCACGACCGTGTTTCCGGCGGCGAGCGCGGGAAAAAGCTTGCACCCGAGCAGCCCGAGCGGGGTGTTCCATGGCGTGACGGCGGCGACGACGCCGATCGGCTCGCGCACCGTGTAACACACGAAGTTCGGCACGCTCGATGGGACGGTCATACCGTGCAGCGTCTCGGCAAGCCCGGCATAGTAGTAGCAATCGGAAGCAAGAGCAACGAGGCCGGGCTTCATCTCGGACACGAGCTTGCCATTCTCCCAAATCTGGCGGCGGACGAGATCATCGGCGTTTTCTTCGATCAGCTGCGCGAGGCGCCTGAGCAGCGCAGCACGGCGGGCGGGCGGAGTTTGTGGCCAACCGCCGGTCTCGAAGGCGCGTCGAGCCGCATTTACGGCCGCATCGACGTCAGCCGCATCGGCTGAAGGGACGCGGCCCCATTTTTCTTCGGTGTAGGGATCGACGCAGGAGAAGAATTTACCGGATGCCGAGGGCCGCCATTCGCCGTCGATGTGCAGGCGAAATTCGCGCTCAGTGAATTCCGAAGGGCGCCTCACGGCGGCGGTGGCGCTGGTTGGTTGCGCTCCCATTTCAGGCATGCTGCGGCGCGTTGTAGAAATTGCCGGAGCGGAGCGTGACAAGAACTTTTTCCGGATCAAATGCGACGCCGATAGGATCGCCACCGTCGGCCACGACCTTGATCTGAGCCTTCAACATGCGGCGCTGCATGATGATGCCGCGGTCGCTGCTCGCAAGATGCTCTTCCGAGTGCATGCCCATCGGCCCTTGGCCGACTTGCGCTTCAAAATCGCCCGGCGTGTCCTGGCGTTCGCGGTCGGTCATTTCGCCCCAGAGCTTGTCGTTGAAGCGGACGCCCGAAAATTCCTTGGGCGCGGTCTTCGGGAGCTTCGAAACGGTCGCCATGGTGAAGTGCGAATCGTCGACGGGCAACGACCACGTGATCCGGCTCGCTTTCACCTGCGAAATATCGATCGGATTGGGAACGCACATGATGTTGGGCATGAGGAACGAGGAAACGCGATCGTATTCGCGGCCGTCGTCTAGCCTGCGCTTCGCGGAGTAGCACACGCCGTTCTCCGTGGTGAAGAAATCGACCTTGGGCATGAGCGCGAATTGCGGCACGAACTGCACGGTGCT
Organism: uncultured Acidobacteriota bacterium; assembly: GCA_963715685.1. Classification (GTDB taxonomy): domain Bacteria; phylum Acidobacteriota; class Terriglobia; order Acidiferrales; family UBA7541; genus Palsa-295. Next base: position 2,458,772 of record OY970264.1, read on the forward strand.
GAATGTCGAGTGAAGGACTTGCACGTGGAACGGGTCCATCACGTTGTCGTTCATGTGCAGCCAACTGTAGGGCGCGACCTCGAGGCTATTGTCGCCGGTCGCTCCGAAAGCGCCGATATCGGCGCGCAATTCTTCATCGGGACGGACGTCTTCGAGAATGTCGTAGCGCGGCAGGAGCGGCTTCTTTTCCGGAGGTCCCATGTAAGCGAACGTCAGCCCGTAGCGCTCTTCGAGCGGATACCAGGGCTGGCGCGCGACGTCGAGATTGCGGCCGCCATCGGGTTCGCACGGCTGGCTGAGGCAGCGGCCCTCGACGTCAAAAAGCCATCCGTGGTAGCAACAGCGAATGCCCTCCTCGGAGACCTTGCCGTAAAAGAGCGTCGTGCCGCGGTGCATGCAGCGCGGATAGAGCAGGCCGGGGCGACCCTTTTTGTCGCGAAAGAGAATCAAATCCTCGCCGAGAATGCGGACGTATTGAGGGCGGTCCGTCACGTTGCTGGAGACGGCGACGGGCTGCCAGTAGCGCCGCATGAGTTCGCCACAGGGCGTGCCGGGGCCGACCTGAATGAGCTCGTAATCGGGATGCTGCGGGGGCCTGCCGTAGGCGCTGCAGTCGGATGACCGCTTTCGCTGCGTCGCTTCGCTCATTTCGTCCCCCCGGTGCTCGGCGGAATCAACGGCGAATTCGAGGAAACCGCCGAGATAACTATGGTCATAAACACCCGGTCGGTTTGAGTTGTCAAGAGGGCGGAACGCAAAGGCAAAAGCTAAAAGCAGAATCCTCGGGGAAAAACCCAAACTTGCGTACACCGCAAGCTTGGGACACCCGACATTAAGTATGAGGGCTAGATCGAAGGAGATGCCGGTCGCTCAATAAGACGAACGCCTTCCTCGCGCGCCAGGATTGGATGCCCACCAAGACACTCACCCGACTTTGGACATTCTGTGCAGCGAGCTGAAGGCAGCGTTTCTGGCGTCAAGCGCGGCTCAGCGCCGAGCCAGTAAAGCCCATTTGCCATCACACAAAAACCAGTCGCAGCAAACCACACCATTGCGCCACCAACGAAGGCCGTGAACAAAGTCACCCATGGGCTGTAGGCGATCACCAGCAGTGACGCGACGGAGATGTTGATTCCAACTGCAAGATAGATGCGGCGCTCAAGATACCATCTGTCCGTCTGCAAGAAGAACAGGTTCCAGCGCGTTGGTTTGTCCGACCCGAGCATTGGAGTGAAGCCAAGCATGCGCAGCACACTGCCCACGGGACAAAAGCCCGTGAAGGCGACATTGATGGAAACGAGCCCCGTCGCGGTGACTCCCAAGATGCACAGACGGTTCACAAACAATGCCATCGCTGTGCTTGCGAGCAGAACTACTCCGGCGATCAACCAGACCGTCCGCTCAATGTACCAGCGGTTGGTGGGGACGATATAAACACCTGAGCGAAGCGCCATGGCCGGCACTATATCGCCGAAAAAAAAACAAGGCAAGAATTAAGGTGATGCCGGGCTGCTGGTGCAAGTAGACCGAGGACTTGGCTTTTCCAGCCTTCATTGAACTGGCTGGCAATCGCATGGATGATCCAATCCACCCTTTCCGCGTCGATCAACACGGCCGTAATCAGCTAGGCTCGGGCCGGTCAGTGAGAGACGGATTGGAACGTGAACGAGATGGATTTGGATTCGTGCGGGGCGATAGTGACGGTCTGGTCCCATGTGCCGAAGCGTTCGTGCCAGGCTTCGACCGTGTAGGTGCCGGGCGGGAGATTTTTCAGCTCGAATGCGCCGGTTTTAGGCGTGACGGCGAAATACGGGTCCGAGAAAACGAAGACAAAGGCGCGCATCCATGGATGGATGTTGCAGACGACGGGAATGGCAAGCTCCGGCTTCGAGAAAGTTGTCACGTAGGGTGCCTCGCCAGCATCGAGCGAGCGGTTCCAGGAGCGATTCACGCGCGGCATGGCATGGACGTTGTGCGTGGCCGGATCGGTGTTTTTGACCTCGAACGGCTGGTTGACCATGAAAGCGAGGACGCGCGGATCGTACATGCAGCCCTTCTGGTCGAGGACGGCGGGGTCCTGCGGCGTGTCGAAGTGATAGGCACCTAGGCCGGACTTGATGTACACGACGACGTTCGCGAGCGCGTCGCCGGGACCGGTGACGACAACAGGTGGAGTAATCGGCGCGGCGTTCGCCTGAACGCAAGCTGCCTCGGCGCTCATGTCGATGGGGCGGAAGACTGGCGGTGGGCCGTCGAGCTTCACGGTGCCGGCGATGGTGCCGGTCGTCGAGGGGTCGACGACGGCGGTGGGCGCAGGCGGCTCGGACGATTTGCCGGGTTCTTTCTTGCTACAACCGATGATTGCGAGCGGCAGCGCCGCTGCCAGGACCAACACAACGAGCCGGGTCTTCAAGACGGATTATTCCCTCTCACTAAAAACAATACTTTAGCAAAGCGCCGCGCGAAGACCAAAAGGCTGGCGGTTACAGGTGGTGTACCGCGCTGACACTAAGACGTCGATTTCCGGAGGCGGAGGCGTTTGAGTTTCGCGCGTAAACAGTCTGCGTCCATCCCGGCGGACTGGCAGACGAGCGGAAAATCCTTCTGATCCTGGAAAAGATATTCTTCGGCCTGGCGCTTGGAGCGGAGAGGTCCCGAGATCCATTCCTGAATCGCCGTCACGATCACTGCCTGCCACAGGCGCTTTTCGCGTCCTGCGGGCGCTTCAGTCAGCACTACTGCATTTGTAGCCATTGTTCCCCCGTGCGCCGCAACGGCTGGGTACGGCGAAATCTCGATGGGGGTGAGGGCAATGGTTTGGCCGAACGAGCGCGCGGTGCTTTGTATTTGGGCGCGATGTGCTTTCTTAGTGAAGAGCAGACGCGATGCGGACACACGACTTAGCTTTTTGCGCTGGGCGAGTGTGCTTGCCGACGCCATGGAGCGGAGGGCGCGCGGGAGGGACAAGGAAAAAATTCCTCGGAGTAGATAACTTTTTCCGTTGGCTGCCCGATAGGACCTGGGCGAGCGATGCGTCAGTGCGGGGCGACTACGCTGGCGACGATGACGAGCGCGCGATCGATGGCGGCGCGATCGACGTCGTAGTGCGTGACCATGCGGATAGCATGCTTGCCTGTGGCGCCGCAGAGGACGTTTTGCTTCGCCAGAGCCGCGCAGACGTCCGCGGCGGTGCGGCCGGTGCCGGTGACGTCGAAAATCAGAATATTGGTGACCACCTTCTTCGGGTCGATCGAGATGCCGGGAATGCGCGCGAGGCCTTCGGCGAGATGGCGCGCGTTTTCGTGATCGCGATGCAGAATCTTCGGAGTTTCCTCGAGCGCGACGAGACCCGCTGCCGCGAGTACACCTGCCTGGCGCATGCCGCCGCCGAGGAGCTTGCGCGTGACGCGCGCCTTGTCAATGAAATCGCGCGAGCCGGCGAGCATCGAGCCAACCGGAGCGCCGAGTCCTTTGGAAAGGCAGAACATAACCGAATCGACCTTGCGCGTGAGGTCGGCGACGCTGCGGCCGAGCGCGACCGAGGCGTTGAAGATGCGCGCGCCGTCGAGATGCACCGGAAGGCCTGCGGCGTGCGCGTGGTCGCAAATATCGTTGAGAATTTCGGGCGGATAGACGGTCCCGCCGTGCATGTTGTGCGTGTTTTCAAGCTCGATTAGCGCGGTCTGCGCGCGGTAGTAGATGTGCGGGCGGATCGCCGGCTCGATCAAGTCCCAAGTGAGGACGCCGCTATCGGCCGGGACCGTGTTCGGCATGCAGCCAGCGATTGCTGCGACGCCCGCCATTTCGTAGAGATAAATGTGCGCCTGCGCCTCGCAGATGACTTCGGTGCCGTGGCGCGTCCACGTCTTGATGGCGGTGAGATTGGCCATCGAGCCAGACGGAAAAAAGAGCGCGGCCTCACGTTCGAAGATTTCGGCAGCGCGGGCTTGCAGGCGGTTGACGGTCGGGTCTTCGGCGTATACGTCGTCGCCGACTTCGGCCTCGGCCATCGCGCGGCGCATGGCGGGCGTAGGGCGCGTGACGGTGTCGCTGCGGAGGTCGATCGGCGAAAGCGGTTTCGCGGCGTCAGGCATAGCAACAACATGATACCTGAGGCGAGCGGGAGTTGAGAGCTGAAAGCCGCAGAGCCCGCACAAGCAAGAGTGCCTGTGCCACTAGAACCGGATGTAAATCGACCTTTTCAGCCAACTATTTATGCGCGGCGGGCGGTGTGAAGGATGACGGTACCGAAGTTCCAGGAGGAGATGCGGAGTTTGTCGAAGCCCGTCTTTTCCATCAGCGTGGAAAGTTCGGGCGGGGACGGGAATTTTCGCACAGAGTTGGGAAGGTACGCATAGGCCTCGCTGTTATCGGAGATGGCGCCGCCGATGCGCGGAAGGACTTGGCGAAAATAGAACCGGAAAATCCCCGCGAGCGGGCCGGAGCCGGGCTCGCTGAATTCGAGGATGCCGAGTTCCCCTCCCCGTTTGAGGATGCGCGCGAATTCGCGGAGGCCCGCTTCATAATTCGCGAGGTTGCGGAAGCCGAATGCGGTGGTGACGAGGTCGAAGCTCGCGTCGGGAAATGGGAGATGGAGAGAGTCGGCGGCGGCGAAGACGGCGGAGCGATGGCCGGCGCGGCACTTTTCGCGCGCGCGCACGAGCATGGGTTCGACGAAGTCAGTACCTAGGATGGGTGCGCGATCCGCGGACGAGCGAGCGCGGTCAAGCGCGAAGGCGAGGTCGCCGGTGCCACAGCAAAGATCGAGGACGCGCGCGTCCGGGCGACGGAGAATGTGGAGGAATCGCTTCGCGGTGCGGCGACGCCAGATGCGATCGAGCGAGAACGAGAGGAGATGGTTCAGGAAGTCGTAACGCGGCGCGATACGCGTGAACATGTCGCGGACGCGCGCCGCGGCCTCGCGTTCATCGCGCGCGCCTTCAGGGCGCGTACCGGGGGCGGAAGATTGTGTTTTCACGGATGGCGTCATTGTAAATGGCAACGAGGATTCCTCGGTCTCGGCTGATATTCCACGGCGAATGGGCGGCGCTTCACCAAGGATGTTCGCCGGGCGCAGCGTGCTGTGCCCCTACGAAAACCCTCTCGGACGGGCAACATAGTGCCGACTATCTGAAAGCACGCGCGGCGATGCTAGACAATTCGGCAAAGGTGCGCGCGACGACGGACCACGGAACTTCCTTGCCCCATTCGGTGTGGCCGATGTGTCGGGGCAACACCCAAAGAATCCGACCTCCGCGCGTTTTCTTGTCTCCGGCGAGAATCGGGCGAAGCTGCGCCGCGCGAATATTTCCGAGCGGTGGCAGCGGGCCGACACTCGCGACGAGGCGAATGATGCGCGCCGCATCCGAATCACGCAGATGATCGGCCGCCACAGCCAGCAGCGTGGCATAAATCATGCCCCAGCCGATGGCTTCGCCGTGAAGGAAGCGACGGTAGCCGGTGGCCGCTTCGAGGGCATGGCCGAGCGTGTGGCCGAAATTCAGAATCTGGCGGAGGCCGCCTTCGCGTTCGTCGGCGCCCACGACGCGCGCCTTAATGGCGATCGAGCGCGGAATGATGTAGGCGAGCGCGGCGGGATCGCGGCGAAGGACGGAGTCCATGCGGCGCTCGAGAAATTCGAAGAGCTTGGCATCGGCGATCACGCCGTACTTCACGACTTCGTAGAGACCCGAACGAAATTCGCGGTGCGGAAGAGTTCGAAGCACGGCCGGATCGGCGATCACGAGCTTCGGCGGATAAAATGCGCCGACGAGATTCTTGCCTTCGGGCAGATTGACGCCCGTCTTTCCGCCGATGGCGCTATCCACTTGCGCGACAACTGTGGTGGGAATGTGAACGAGGCGGACGCCGCGAAGATAGGTTGCGGCGGCGAATCCAGCGACGTCGCCGACGACTCCTCCGCCGACGGCGACCAGCACGGCGTGGCGATCCGCGCCCGCGGTGACGAGCTGGCGGGCGATGCCTTCGACGGTGGCGAGGCGCTTCAAGGATTCGCGGTCGTCGAACAGAATCGGGCGGCGGGCGACGTGGCCGGGAATTTTCGATGCGAGCGCCTTGCCCCAATGCCGCCAGACCCGAGGGGAGGAAAGGATGAAGGTGCCGGTCGAATCGCCGAGGCGCCCGATTAGGGACGCCGCGCGAGAAAGCGCGTCCGGGGCGCAGACTACGTCGTAAGGACCGGCGGAACTCTTGACTCGAATGGTTGGCATGATACCGCAAGAAAATGTAGCACAATTTGCGCGGGTGATTTTTGCGAATGATGGTGCCAAGCCGAAACGAATCGGGGGCTTTGTGCGTACTTACCGATGAGAGGGCTCAAGGGCGATGCGGACATTCATACTGTGGTGCATTCTGCTGTTCTTGTGCTGGCCGCTGGCGCTGGTGGCGCTGGTGTTGTACCCGATCGTGTGGCTGCTTTTGTTACCGTTTCGCATTGTGGGGATCGCGGTGGGAGGGGTGCTGGACTTGATTCGCGCGATCATTTTCCTGCCCGCACAGGTGCTGCGAGGGCCGCGGGGCGCTGCCGCACGATGACCGATCAACGGCAACAGTCCTACCCTTCGGGTAATGTGCGAAGAATGGGGCACCCGCAAAACCTCTCCGTATGGCGCGATTACTTCTGCGGTGGTGGCGCGGACATCAGATCGATGAACATTTTCGTGAATTTCGGGAGGTCAAGGTCGACTTGCGCGTGGACGAGGCGAACGTCGATGGCCGGCTTGAGCTGCTCGGTCCAGGTGATTGTGTCGCCGTAGCTGGGGCCGTGGCTGATGTCGGTGTCCATGTAGACGAGGTGCTCCTTGGTGATGATGCTCGGATCGAGGAGCGAGCAGGCGGCAAGCTCGTCCCACAGGTAGTAGCGGTCCTGCGAGTATTTCGCGATGTACTGCGCGGCGGGATTGGGCGATTTCGAGATCGCATCCAGCATTTCCTGCGTGAACATGGCCTTAATCGAGACGTCCACGGTCGTCACGTCGATTCGCGGCCAGTGCGCGCGCAGCGTGATGTGGGCGGCTTCGGGATCGAACCAGAAATTGAATTCGTGGCGCGGGCTGTTGGCGAATTCGGGGTCGTCCGTCTGCGGATTCAAACTGCCGCCCATGATGACGATTCCCTGCGTCAGCTCCACGAAATGCGGGTCGATTGAGAGAGCGAGGGCGATGTTCGTCAGCGGTCCGGCCGCGTAAATTGTGACCTGATGTGGATGCGCATGCACCTGGCGGACCAGGAAGTGAGCGGCGTCCTCGTCGAGTGCCCTCGTATGCGGCGCGCCTTCGGGCATCGGGGGAACTCCCCACGGGCCGTGAATTTGCGGATGTTCGGGCGCGACGCCGACGACTCCATTTTGCGTCTGTACGAGCGTCGTCGGCCCTTGCCCCCATGCGCCGAGCCAAACCACTTTGCCCGTGAGTTGCGAGTCGAGGCGAGTTTCCTCCTGCGTGCGGACCAGCGGAAAAACCGCGCCGGGAACCACGGGAACATCGGTGCGGCCGATGAGTTCGAGCATGCGTAGAGTGTGCTGGACTTCTTCGTCGCGCCAGGCATTTCCCGTGACGATGGTAATGCCGAGAACGTCCACTTTTGGCGACTGAAGGAGAACCATCATCGCCATCTGGTTCGAACCGCCCGGGCCGGAACCATCCTGATCGATGAGCACGAGGCGTTTCTGCGCGAACGCCGGGAAGACAAAAACGAAAAAAAGGATGGCCGTGGAAACGATTCGTTTCATCACGGGATCTCAGCGCCTCTGAAGTTCGGCAACGGATTCAAGGATCACGTGGCCGACGATGGCGAGGCTGCGCGGGCTGATTTTATCCAGCGTGTCTTCCGTCGTGTGCCAGTAGCCGAGACTCGTGTAGCCGTCGAGATCGATGACGTCGACGGAAGGAACACCGCGCTTCAGAAACGGGCCATGGTCGTCGGTGACTTCGAGCTCGCGCGACACGAAGACGTCCTTATAACCTAACCGCGCGGCTGTCTTCCAAACGAGATCGGTGAGCCATTTCGTGGAGTCTGTTTCGCGCGGAATCACCAAATTCTTCTGCCCGATCATGTCGGCGAGAATGAGGGCTTTGATTTTCTTGAGGTCCCCGGAGACCGCCATTCGCGCCGCGAGTTCGCGGCTGCCATAAACGCTGTCCGTATCCGACCACTCGAACGTCGCCTGCGTTTCCTCTCCATCAACGAAAGCGATCCAGACGGAGTTTGGCTGCTTCGGGCCGGCGCAGAGGAGGCGCGCCATTTCGAGCATCAGGCCGGTGGAAGAGCCACTGTCTTCGGCGCCCACGAAGTTGTCGACGCGCTTGGTGTCGTAGTGGGTCATCAGGACGATGATTCCCTGCCCCGTGCCGGGAATCTTGGCGACGATATTTTCCATAGGCATCGTCCCGATGGGAGTCTGCGCGTTGAAATCGTCGGCGTCAGTTGCGCATCCGAAACCCTTCAATTGCGAGCGAATGTAGTTTTGGACGTTGTGAATCGCGTTGGACGCGGGCGGGTGCGGGCCGAAAGCGACGAGCTTCGCGACGTGGTCGTAGGCGTTTTGTCCGTCGAAGCCGCCGGTTTGGGATGCGGGCGGCGCGGCTTCGGCGGTCGGAACCATGAGCAATTGGGCTGAAGGCGAGGAGGCTGGCGCCGATGACGCGCTGACGGATGTCTCCGGGTGCTGCGCGTCATGTCCGCAGCCGACGGCGAGCAACGCGGCGACAGCGACGGCGCCGATGCAGAGAAAATCGCGAAGACGGCTCATGCCTGGGGCGCCTGCTCTTCGGCCAGAGCGCGGATGCGTTTGCGTCGAAGAACGACGTATGACACCAAAACGCTGATGAAGTAGAGAATGATCATCGGCGCCATGAAGACGAGCATGGTGGTGGCGTCGGGAGTGGGCGTGACAATTGCGGCGAGGACGGTAATCAAGAGCATGGCGTAGCGGAAATTCTTCAGCAGGAATTTCGGCGTCACGATGTTGAAGAGCGACAAAATGAAAACGACGACAGGCATTTCAAAGATCACGCCGAGGCCGACGAGGACAACCACGATCAGGCTGAAGTATTCATTCACGCTGATGAGCGGGCGGATCGGGCCGTCGTTGAGAAAGCCGACGACGTAGGTGAGCACCTGCGGAAGCATCACGAAGTAACCGAACGCGATGCCGCAGAGGAACAAGATCATCGACGCGCCGATGAAGCTCGCGACGGCGCGGCGCTCGTGCTTGTAAAGCCCCGGCGCCACGAAAAGCCAAATCTGATACAGCACCCACGGCATGGCGATCACGATGCCCAGATAGAGGCCGAGGTTGATGATAAGGCTGACGCCGCCGGCGGGGCTCGTGTAGTAGAGCCTTTCGTCGAGGTGATTCGCGTGCAGCGCCGCCATCATGGGAGTGATGATCAGATAGATGAAGCGCTTAGCGACAAGCAGGCCGACCACCATGCCCACACCGATGGCCAGCAAGGAGCTGATGATGCGTTTGCGCAGCTCGATCAGGTGATCGAAGAAGGACATGGCCGCGCCGGTTTCTTCGTCCGGGCGCTTGAAGAAGCTGCGCTCAGGAGGGGCGGGGGTCGCCATCAGTCACTCGCTCGGGAACTTTCTCGGATTCAGATGGCTCGGGCTGTTGCGCGGGCCCGGCGGCCGTAAAATCGGCTCCGATGAGATAGGGATCGTTGCCCGGATCTTTTCGCGCGTCCGGGCGGCGGAGATCGGGGTCGGGTACGTCCTCGACGCGCGGGGTTTCCGGCTGGGGCGCGAGCGCAGCGGCGTTCGGCGGATTCGACGGCACGGTTCCCGGCGACGCAGGAGCGGATTGCGGCGCAGCCACGGGCGCGGGAGACGGGGCCGGCGTCGGCGCGGCGATGCGGCGCGCGTCGGCTTCGCGTTCGAGGTCGCGGAGGTGGCCTTCGAAAGTGGAGCGCAGATCGCCGGTATGACGGCGGAACTCGGCCATCACCTTGCCGAGGTTGCGCGCGAGCTCAGGCAGTTTTTCAGGCCCAAAAACGACCAGCGCGACGACGAAGATGATGATCAGATGAGGGATGCTAAGCATTCGAGATCGAGCGGCCGCGATTTCCCCGCTATTTTTGAATCATAGAAGAGGCTCACGGGTGTGTCAAACGCGCGATTGATTGATCAATTAGGCGGGCGAACGATCGCGGTAGATGGGCGGCATCCCGCCAAGCGTGTGCGCCGGGCATGGCGTGCCATGCCCCTACAGAAACGATCTCGGAGGGCGCGAGTGGCGGATGGGTAAAGGCGAGACACGGCACGGTATGCGCGCAGAATCCGGCTCGGCGGGGCGAAGGGGCGGTTCGGCTGAGTATGCTATACTGCGATTCGAGGGCGGAAAGAGGTCGCATGGAATTATCGCATTCTTCAACTCCCGAACATCCTAAGGAACCGAATTCCTCGACACCATCGACGCGCGGAATGGTGCTATTCGCGGTCGTTCTGATCGTGTCGGCGCTGCTGGGCGGGTTTGTCTATGGGCCGCAGGCGCGTGCGACGGCGGCGAGTTCGGACGACCTGCAGGATTCGGTGAAGAGCTTCACGCGCGTTCTGTCGGTGGTCGAGCGGAATTATGCCGACCCGGTGGACACAGACAAGGCGATTTACGACGGCGCGATTCCCGGGATGCTGCACGTCCTCGATCCCCACTCCAACTTTTTCGATCCCAAGCAGTACGCGCTGTTCCGCGAGGAGCAAGAGGGCAAGTATTACGGCGTCGGAATGGTGGTGGCGCAGCGCGACAACCAGACCGTGGTGCAATCGCCGTTCGTCAACTCGCCTGCGTATAAGGCCGGCATCCGTCCCGGGGACATCATTCTCAAGGTCGACGGAAAGAACTGCACGGGACTGACCACGACCGAAGTGGCCGACATGCTGAAGGGCGCGAAGGGGACGCCGGTCCACATCTCACTCGGACGCGAGGGCTGGGACCAGCCGATCGAAGTGACCGTAGTGCGCGACGAGATTCCCCGCCCCGGCGTCGAATTTTTCGAGATGGTGAAACCGGGAATCGGATACGTACGCGTGTTCACGTTTAATGAGACCACAGACAGCGATCTGACCGACGCGCTGAAGCAACTGGACGTTTCCAAGCTCGACGGCCTGATCATTGACCTACGAAACAACGGCGGAGGGTTGCTAAACCAGGCGGTGGGGATGGCGGACACGTTCCTCGACAAGGGCGAACTGGTGGTGTCGCACCGAGGGCGCGCGTCAGCGGAGCATTCCTATTACGCCGTACGCGGAAACCAGGGTGTCGAGGTGCCGGTGGTGGTGCTGGTGAACGGGCAAAGCGCTTCGGCTTCGGAGATCGTCTCCGGCGCGATTCAGGATCACGACCGCGGGCTGATCGTGGGCGAGACGAGCTTCGGGAAAGGCCTCGTGCAGACGCAGTACCCGCTGAGCGAGGAGACGGCGCTGCTGTTGACGACGGCGCGCTATTACACGCCGAGCGGGCGATTGATCCAACGGGATTACAAGAATCAGACTCTCTACGACTATCACTACAATCCGCAGCCGCCCAAGGCGCCGGAAGTGAAGCTGACCGATACGGGCCGCCAGGTATTCGGGCAGGGCGGAATTACGCCGGACGTGACGGCTGCTACGCCGAAGCCGGATGATTTCGAGGATCTGCTCGAGCGCCGCAACGTGTTCTATCCGTTGCCGCAGGGCGTGGGCGATTTCGTGCGGTTCTATCTCGGACAGAAACCGAACATCACCAAGGATTTCGTGGCGGACGACGCGGTGATCGCGCAGCTACGAAAGTTTCTTGCCACGCAGAGCATCGCCGTAACCGATGAGCAGATTCAGAAGGATCTCCCGTGGATCAAGTGGGAGATCAAGCGCGAAGTGTTCACCACGGTTTTCGGATTGAACGACGGATACAAGGTCGCGCTCGAATACGACCCGCAGCTCGACAAGGCGATCGCGTCCATTCCGCAGGCGAAGGCGCTGTATGCGAACGCGCGAAAGATCGTTGCGCAACGCCAGTCGGGCATACAGCAGTAGGCGTGGTCGTTTCCTAGGATTGAATTCCCTTCCAGTGCGAGGCTTCGCCGAGGTCCGCCAACTTCCCCATCTGCAAATATCCCGTCGATTAGGCCGGCGGGTTACTTTGCCGGCTTGGAATCGAGGGCGGCGAGCGTGCTCCTCGTGTCAGGCGCGTCCGGAGCGTTCGGTGCCGCCTTCAGGTACAAGTGAAGTTGCGCGCTTTCAGAATGTGTGTCGCCTTTCGCGGCATATATCTGAGCGAGCAAGAGGTGAAGCTGCGGAAGATGGTGCCAGGTGTCGAGCTGTACGGCTGCGAGCGCACTCGTTTCGGCGTCGGCCAGATTCCGGAGATGGAAATTCGAGCTGGCCGAGTAATAGAGCGAGTATGGGTTATTCACCGGGTCGATCGCGAGGGCTTGTTTCGACAGCTCCGAAACCCGCTTCCAGTCATCATCGGTAGCCGCAAATTCCGCAAGGCACAAATAGGGCGCGACGTACTTGGGATCGAGAGTGCTCGCCTGGGAGCAGGCTTTGCGTGCATCATCCCGCTTGTGCTCACCGTCGAGCGTCTGGCCCAGTACGACCCACGCGGCAGCGTAGTCGGAGTACTCCGCGATCGCCGCGCGCAAATGATCTTCCGCGAGCGGGTATCGCTTGTCCTTGTAGGCCGAGCAGCCCTTCTGAAACTCGGAGCTGGCCTTACCCGGTATCGCGAGCCTTGCAACGCTGACGGTGGGGCTGCGAATGCCTGACTCCGTCCACGAATTGCAGGCCTCCGCGTCCACCGATTCGATTGCGCTGGGCGGCACAGGACGCATGGTCGGATCGATGATCCTCGGCGGAAATCCGTCCATCGAGTCACTAGGCTCGAACATGGGTGGCGAGTTCCCGGAAGGGACAGGTGCGGGCGGAACGCCGCCGCCGGAAGGAGCGACTGGCGGGTGCTGCGCCAGTGCTGGCGCGGCTAGAATGCTGAGTGGCAGGACGACACGCGCGGCAAGCCCGCAAAGGCGACGCACGATCCGCACGAAAACCAAGGGGCTGACGTGTAACCTGCTGGAAGGCGGAAACCCGTGCTGTGTTCCCACTAATGCCACAGTGTGTTAATGGTAATCCAAATTCCGGACGTCGGCGCAAATACTTTCTTTGAGTTTGGCTCCGCTCGTCGATCAAGTCCGGACGCCCAACGGCCGATAAAGCCAATGCGGTTCCCTTGTGTAGCACTAAGTCGTTTGAAAACAACAGGCGCATTCGTCAATCCGGCAGCCCGATTTGCGGCAGATTAGTACCGCAGCCTAAAACATAGTCCGAGCCCGGCTGCCGGGATCGCTCGAAAGAGGAATCATGGATCAGACACAGCCGCAGCAGGCTCCTCCAACGCCAGCCAGTCCCCCGGCCGGGCCGGTGCCGACAGCCAATCTCATTGCTTCGATGCTGAAGGCGTCCGCGAAAATAAGCGATTTGATTTTTTCCCCCGGGCGGGCGCCGCAGGTGGAGACAGGCGGCCAGCTGATTCAATTGAAGATTCCGGGCGTCGGAGTGCTGGGCTCGGAGGATACGGCGAGGATCGCGGCGGACCTGATCGGGCGAAACGCTCATGCGGTGGAGAAGCTGAAGCAAGAAGGCTCGTGCGATATTTCCTACAGCCTGCCGAAGGTGTCGCGGTTTCGCGTGAACATCTTCACGCAGCGAGGAAGCTGCGCGATCGTGATGCGCGTGATCGCAAGCGACGTGCCGGACTTCAAGGCCTTGCATCTGCCGGCGCAGCTTGCCGAAGCCGCTGAGTTGCGGCCAGGGATCGTGCTCGTCACGGGGCCGACGGGCAGCGGGAAATCCTCGACGCTGGCCGCGCTGGTGAACAAGATCAACGAAGAGAAGGCGTGCCACATCATCACGATCGAGGATCCGATCGAGTTCCTTCATGCGCACAAGCGCGCCACGGTGCACCAGCGCGAGTTGCATACGGACGCGCCGAGCTTCGCTCTCGCGCTGCGCGCAGCGCTGCGTCAGGCGCCGAAGCTGATTCTAGTCGGCGAAATGCGGGACCGCGAGACGATCGAAGTGGCGCTCGAAGCGGCCGAGACGGGACACCTGGTGTACTCGACGCTGCACACGATCGACGCTTCGAAGACGGTCGAGCGCATCATCGGAGCGTTTCCGCTGGGAGACCAGAATGCGGTGCGGGCGCGCCTCGCAAAAACATTTCGATACATCATTTCCCAACGGCTGATTCCCCGGCAGGACGGCGCCGGGCGTGTAGCGGCATTCGAGATTCTGAAATCGACGCTGCGGACGCGCGAGTACGTCCAAAAGGGCGAAGGCGAGGGCAAAACGCTGCTCGACGCCATGCGCGACGGATCAACCGAAGGAATGCAGTATTTCGATCACGAAATCGAGAAGCTGATTCGCGCCGGAGTCGTCGATATCCAGACAGGGCTCTCCTATGCCACGAACGCCGGAAACCTGCGGCTCGAGCTCGCCGATCTGATCGAGCCTCAGAACGAAAGCCCCGCAATCGAAAGCGCGCCATCGCCGAGCGCAAGTCCAAAGAAAGAATCCAGCCACGCAATGGACCCGGAATTCGAACACACTTAGCCGAATACCGAAGAAATCGGAAGCGCGCTCCAGGAGTTGAAACCCATTTAGGGCCGGGCGGGGAAGACTGGTGGACGTGGCCGGGCTCGAACCGGCGGCCTCCTCGTTGCGAACGAGGCGCTCTCCCAACTGAGCTACACGCCCACTGCGTTTTTTATCTTAGCAAACCGGAGAAGCGCAGCCAATTGGGTTTCCCTAGCCGCATCGCACGATTTAACAGCAATGCTTCACACCGGGGGCAGCGCGTTGATAACCGCTTGCATCGCGGTCCTAATCCCTGTCCAAGTTTGGGTGATTGGTCCCAGCGAGATAGCTTTTAAAAGCTTGTCGTTGGGAACCTGAGATTTTGCATCTTGCAGAATTGTGATTGCGGCGTTCACGGTGTTGGCATCCACTTTCGGGAGGTCGCGGCCTTCCCAAGTCAGCGCCTTATCACAGGTCTCCATTACGCCGCGCGCCCTTTCCGATAATGAAATCATTTGGCACCTTCCTTTCCACGGTGCGGGTTCGCCGCGTCCATGCGCGGAAGGATAGCACTCTCAGCGTGGCGCTTCTGTGATCTTCAAATCGTTCTTGCGTGTGGATGCTCGCGCAAGACCATCCCCATACCGACCGAAGGCGAGACGGTTCTGTATTAAAACTCAGGGAGACCGCCTACATGGTGTTCATCGGCAGTTTCCTGATTTTGTTGTCATGGATAATACTAAGCCGACGGATTGAATGAAAGCTGGATCCGTGCCACGCGTGGGACGGCTCGGGCACGGCTCGCGCCGCCTCTGTTTTGCCTCCAGGTCGCGTCTGCTACTGAGTCGATGGCGCAGCGGTTCATTGCCAGCGGCACGTCCACGAAAGAAGCGGCGTGCGCGGTGAACAAACCTCAGGACAACTTTGTACTAATCGTGAGCGCCCGCATCAGGGATTCCCGATCCTTCATTTCGACCCCGGCATAGTGCACTATGATGGGCTCAAAAACTTCTGCCGAGTAGGCAACATTTTCCATTCTCCCAAGGCACGGAAGCGAATTCCATTCCAGGGGAAGCCAGTCGACCTTTTCAAGGATTTGCTCTTCCAGCGTGTTGTCAGCCACGTTCCCGGTCAATTCAAATCGATAGCCAAGCAAATCCAACACAGCTGCATTTTCCCACCAAGGGTGACTTATGTACTTTGTCATCTGCCAGACGCTGTTTAGAAACCTTTGTGACCATTCCGATTTTCTGATCAGAAAGACACCCGTGTTTGGCCGCTCGACGTACATCACGATGCCTGGCCTGGGCCGCGCCTTTTGAATTTGGTGCGAAACAAGGTAGAGATCCTTTCCATTCTTCACGACCTCCGCAATATTCCGATCTGTCCGAACAAAACAAGCATCGGCATCTATCCAGAGCAAAAAGTCAGAGTCGCATTTCGCAAACTGATCGGCGATTATTGCGATTTTCCCCCAGGCCGGAGGCCGATCGATGGCAGGTACGGGCAGAATCTCGTAATCAAGCCCGTTTGCTGCGGCATACACGGCAATGGACTTAGCGGCGATGTCGCCGACGCTCGCAAATTGTTGATCGTAGGCGGTAATGACTTTAATCTTGCTCATGAGGTCTTTCCCTCAGTTTGATGTCTAGCGCACAGCAAAAGCAGGCGTCGGATCCAAGACGCGCTAAACCTGCCAGGCGATCTCGCCCGGTCGAGCTACTTTCGCGTAATTAGCATTCGGAGATTGACGGCTATTTTCGAGTCCTGCGTAGCCTCGCCGTTTCAAGAGCTTTCCCACAGACCGCGGCAAGACTTTCGACAGCGAGCGCTGGGCAGATGCGCGAAGTTGTCCCCGGTCGAGTTCGTAGTTCGGTAGTACCCAGGTGTTACAGAAGCACGTTATTTGCCAATGTGAATTAGCGTTTGTTCATCCGCAACAGATCGCTCACACCGGTCAGATTGCGGGTTCGGGATGGTAGCATTAGGGTCAGGCTACCGCGCGTGCATACACCGGCTTCAGCCTTCAAACTCCTGCTCCGGCTCCGGGAGCCGGTCTCCGTCGCGCGCAATCCACACATACAAAGTGGGCAAAATCATAATGCTCATCACCAGATTGACCATCAGACCTCCCACGATGACGATCGCGAAGGGCCGCTGGGAATCGGAGCCGATGGCGTGCGATGTCGCAGCGGGCAGCAAACCCAGCGTCGCCACCAACATCGTCATCATGATCGGGCGAAGCCTTAAGACCGCCCCTTCGATCGCGGCATCTTCGATCGTACGTCCCAGGACTCGGAGCTGATTAATATATTCGAGCATGATGACGCCTGTTTGAACGGAGACTCCGAAAAGCGCCAAGAAGCCCACACCTGAGGAAACGCTGAAGTGCGTTCCGGTGACAAGCAGCGCCAGCAGCCCGCCGACACTGGCCATGGCGACGGTAGCGAGAATGAGCGCGGCCCACTTCGCGGAACGAAACATCGTGTAAAGAATGAGGAAAATCACCAGGATCGTCAGCGGGACAATGATGAGCAGGCGCGCCTGGGCGCGCTTTTCACTTTCGTATTCGCCTTCCCAATCGATGTGGTAGCCGCGCGGCAGTTGAACTTGCGCGTTTACCTTGCTAATGGCTTCCTCGACCGCGCCGCCCAGGTCGCGGCCGCGCACGCTGTACTTGATCGCAACGTAGCGCTGGTTTCCTTCGCGGTAGATTTCGGAACCGCCGTCGCGTTCTTCGATCTTGCAGAGTTGAGCGAGAGAGACACGTTCGCCGGATGGGGACAATAAACGAATGTTCTCGATGGCTTCCTTCGTTGTGCGGTACTGCGGGAGGTAGCGCAGCACCAGGTCGTATCGCGCTTCGCCCTGGAGTACTTGGGTGAGAGCATTGCCTCCGACAGCGGTTTGGACGGCGTCCTGGATGTCGGCGACGTTGATCTGATAACGCGCGGCCTGATCGCGGTCAACCTGGAAGTTGATGTTCGGCTGTCCGAGAGCGCGAAAGACGCCGAGGTCTTCGATTCCCTTTACCTGACGCATCACGCCGACGATTTGATCGGCTTTGTCCTCGAGAACCTTTAGGTCGTCTCCATACACCTTGGTGGCGAGCTCGCCCTTTACACCGCTGACCGCCTCCTCCATGTTGTCTTCAATGGGCTGAGAAAATCCCCAGACGACACCGGGGATTTTGTTGAGTTCCCGATTCATGGCGGCAATCAGCTCATCTTTGTCCTGATGAAAAATGGGCCGCCACTCTTCTTTCGGTTTCAAATCCACAAAATATTCTGTATTGAAGAAGCCTGTGGTGTCTGTGCCGTCATCTGGACGCCCAACCTGGCTGGTACACTGAGGAACTTCGGGAAACGAGCAAAGTAGCAAGCGGGCCTGGTTGGATACCCGAATACCTTCACTCGGCCCGGTGCTGGGAGCAAGGGTGCCGCGCACCCAAAGCGCCCCCTCGTCCAGGTGCGGAAGAAACTCGGAACCGATGACTCCGCCGAACATGAGAAACAAAGCGACACACAGGCCCAAAAAAGCAATTCCCAAAATCACGCGGCGATGACCTATTGCCCATCGAACTGCCTTGCGATACCGCTCTGTGAGAAAGATCATCACTGGGTTGCGCCACTCTCGCATAGGTCCGGAAAGCAGAAAGCTTGCGAGCACAGGCGCGACCAGCATGGAAAATAACAATGCGCCTAGCAGAGCAAACGCCACGGTCCATGCCATGGGCTTGAACAGGCGCCCTTCCACTCGCTGAAGCGTGAAGATCGGCAGGTATGCCGTGACGATGATGGCGATTGCGTAAAAAACCGGGCGCTGGACTTCGTGCGCGGCCTCGCGGATCACCTCCAACGTGGTTTTCGGAGCGTTCGCTTTTTGGCGCAGGTGCAAATGGCGAACGAGGTTTTCGACCATCACTACCGCGCCATCCACGACCATTCCGAAATCCAAAGCGCCGAGAGACAGTAAATTCGCGGGAATGCCTTTTAGGTTGAGGCACGTAGCTGCGAACAAGAGCGCAAACGGGATCGTAAGAGCGACAATGATTGCTCCGCGAATGTTTCCGAGAAACAGAAAGAGAACGATCACGACCAGAATGATCCCTTCCGTCAGGTTGTGGAGCACCGTATGCGTCGTGTAGTGCACCAGATCGCTGCGGTCGATGAAAGGAATCACCTTTACGCCGGAAGGTAAAATGTGATCATTGAGCTCCTGGACCTTTGCGTGGATTCCCGCGAGCGCTTCGTCCGCATTCGCGCCTTTGCGCAAGAGGACGATGCCTGAAACCACATCGTCGTTATCGATGACTTTGCCGTCTTCGCGATGAATTGCCCGGGCAAACTGGCCCAGCCGGATCTTCGGGCCTTGCGAAACGACCGCGATGTCCCTGATGTGCAACGGAGTGCCGTTCTTTGCGGTGATAACGGTCTTTTCAATGTCCTGCGCATTTGTGACGAGGCCAACTTCCCGAAGATTGACCTGCTGCAGGCCGGATTCGATAAAGCTCCCGCCGGCATTCGCGTTGTTGTTCGTGAGTTGCTGCTCGACCTGAGCCAGACTGAGTCCGTAGGAGATCAGCTTATTAGGGTCCACGCGAACCTGATATTCGCGGGTCGGACCACCAAAGCTCGCCACATCGACAACGTCAGGTACAGCCTTGAAGTTTTTCTCGACGACCCAGTCCTCGATCGACTTCAACTCCATGACGTCATATTCGGGATTATTGCTGTGCAGCGTGAAGAAATAGATTTGACCGACGGGGCTCCAGTCGGTGCCCATCTGGGGCGCGACTCCAGGGGGCAGCGTAACCTGCGAAAGTCGCTCGAGAACCCGCTCCCGATCCCAGGCGTTTTCCTCTTCATCGTCGAAAATCAACTTGATGTCGGAAAGTCCAAAGAGGGAGAACGAGCGCAAATGCGTGACGTGAGGAATCCCGTTCATCACGATTTCCAGAGGAATCGTGACCTGCTGCTCGATCTGTTCCGCGGAAATTCCGGGCCACTGCGTGATGATCTCAACGTAGTTGTCCGCCACATCGGGATACGCTTCGACTGGAAGTTGATGAAAAGAAATCGCGCCCCAGCCGAATAGCAGGAGGGCTGCCGCGAGAACGAGAAAGCGATTCTCCAGCGCGAAGTCTACGAACTTACGAATCATTTGCGATTCCCCTTCGTGGGTTCAGCGCTTAGGGTTTCACTCATTGTCGACCGTGTTCTGAAGGGCAAGGGCGCTGGTTACGACCTTTTGGCCCGGTTGCAACCCGGACAGAACCTCCTGCATTTGATTCGGGAGAGTATTTCCGCTTACGACTTCAAGCCGGCGGAACTTGTTGCCGTCGGATGGTACGTATACCCAATCGTGATCGTGCAGGTGCAAAATTGCCGATGCGGGGACGGCTGCGTGCACTTCGTTCTTCAAGCCATGAAACGTGGCCGTCGCAAACATGCCGACGCGCATCAGCCCCGGATTTTTCACCTCGATGCGCACCTTGGCCGCGCGAATACTCGGATCGAGAATCTCGCCGATGTTGCTGATCGTCCCTTTGAGGACCTGGCCCGGATAGGCATTTAGCCGGATGTCGGCCACTTCACCGAGATGCACTTTGGGGAGATCGTTTTCGTATACATCGCAGACCACCCAGACGTTGGACAGATCGGAGATCGTGAACGGGTTCGGGGAAGACAATCCCTGCACGCCAGAAGCATTCGTAACTTCCTGGTCCGTAATCACGCCCGAGACGGGTGCGACGATGTCGACGATTCCGCTGGGATGATCGGGATCATTGCCAAGTAGCCGAAGATGCTCTTCCGTGGTTTCGACATCGACTTTGGCTTTGTCTTCCGTGTCTTGCGCAATCTGAAGATCGTTCAAAGAGCTTGCGCCGTGGGCGTAAAGATCCTTCGCTCGGTCGAGTTGCGTGCGCGCCAGGATTTCGTCCGCCAGAGCTTTTCGGTAATCCGAATAGCCTGCGGAAACGTCGTCGCTTCGCACACGCAGCAGGATCTGGCCCTTCTGCACCGTGTCGCCGAGGCGCGCACGAATATCGACGACACGCCCGGAGGCCAGTGAAACAACGGGCACCGTTCGCGCAATGTCCGGGCTCACCACACCGGTTACTACCAATTGCGAGGCGGCATCGTGTTCGACCGCGGCAGTCAGGGGGTACTGCTCGGGATGGTCCACTTGAACCGCGCTCAGATCCCCTACCTCAACGACCTGCGTCGGCGGGGGCGCCTCCGCCGACGAATTGCTCTTCCCGTTGCCGCAGCCAGAAGCCGCGAGGGCCGCCATCAGCCCGAAAATCGCAAGAATCGATTTCATTTGTGAAACTCCGTCGCCCCGCGCGAGGATTTCTGTAGACGCGGTGGACGACCTTGGGAACCCGGGTGAATCGTTGGATGACCCGGCGAAAGAGCCGGCGGCATCAAAAAGGGCTTGAGACGAAGCTATAGAGAAGCAGGAGGTGCGCGGGCCGAAATACAATCCGAAGAGAAGCACGCCGGCGGGGACGCCGCAGGCAGAACGACTGTTGCAACGACATGAAACGAACCGAGATCGAGAGCGTGCGACAGCGTCGCGACGCTTAGAGATGGCGAAGTTCTCGCGTCGTGCCGCGCGGCGTGCGCGTCACTGGACATCAGCGCCCCCCGGCGGTTCCCGAGGTCTCCGTCGAAAAGAATCAGATCCGAGTGCAGGTCGTCGGAGAGCGAGACGGCGAAGAAAAGGAAAATCAGCGCGCAGGCAAACGCCGTCCACTCCTGGAGCGGAGCGCGGCGCACCCGGCGCTTTTCGTGCACCCAGACGCCGCGCCAAACGGCCAGACCGCAGAGCGCGATCAGCATCCAGGCGAGATTGAGAAATAGCTCCATCGCTCTTTGAATCTACTATGAGACGTATGCGAGCGGCAATCGGTTCTGGCGTTGATGATGACCGGAACAGAACGGCGGCGTTAAGGAAGGATACGCGTTTGAAGCGGGGAGGACGAGGGTGAAGGATCGAGATGGATGGCGGCATCGGGCCAAGAATCCGCGCTGGATACGGCGGGCGGCCATAATGGAGGCACGCGGTTCGTGCGAGGACGCGGCGCGGGTGCGCCGATGCCCGTATAATTGAAGACATGCCGGTCAAGCTGATTGCAATGGACATCGACGGGACGCTGCTCGACAGCCGCGGACAGCTCCCCGAAGAAAATGCGCTGGCGATTGGCGAAGCAGCCGCGCGCGGCATCGAGATCGTTATCGTGACCGGGCGGAGATTTCATCCCGCTCGATCGATTGCGGAGCAGTTGCCGTGCGACGTGGCGCTGATCGTCAGCAACGGCGCGCTTGTGAAATCGCGTTCGGGCGAGACTCATCTGCGCTCGCTGCTGCCCATCGAGACGGCGCGCCATGTGATCGACGCAACCGGCGAATTCCGGCGCTGCCAGGGCGTGATTTTCGACCGTCCTGCCGAGCGGCAGGTGATCTTCGAGCGAATCGACTGGGAAGGGCCGTTCATCGGGCCGTACCTGCGCCGGCACCGGCATCAGGTGGCGGAGGTGGCGCCGCTCGCGGCGTGCCTCGAGATGGAAGATCCCGTGGAGATCATGTTCATCGGCGAATGCGAGATGATTCGCGGCGCGCTGCGCACGCTCGAGACGCATGCGCGCAGCCGCGAGTACACGCTGGCCTTGACCGAGTACGAAGAGCGTGGCATGTCCATGCTCGACGTGCTGCAACGCGGCGTGACAAAGGGCGCGGCCCTGGCCGAATGGGCGCGCAGGCGCGGGATCGTGCGCGAAAGCGTGATGGCCATCGGCGACAATTGGAACGACCGCGAAATGCTCGAATACGCCGGCGTGCCGGTGGTCATGGGCAATAGCGTTCCAGAGTTGAAAACGCTCGGCTGGAAGGTTACGCTCTCGAACGACGACTGCGGGGTGGCAGACGCCATTCGCACGTACGCACTCGATCCAAACGGAAGAGATTGATCGACTAGGGGGAATTCGATGAAGACTCGCGATTTGATCGGGACAGGAGTGTTGTGTATTGCGTGTTTGCTGGGCGGCGGAGCGGCACGGGCGCAGCAGGGTCCTCCGCCGGGCGGCCCGCCGATGGCTCAAGGGCCGGCGACGATCACGTCCGTGCTGGATACGCAGCTTTCGATCGAAGAGCGCGAGATCATCGGCGCGGCTGACGCCATGCCGGAAGACAAATACTCGTTCGCGCCGACGAATGGAGAGTTCAAGGGCGTGCGGACGTTTGCGCAGGAAGTGAAGCACATCGCGACGGTGAACAATCGCTTCTTCGGCTCAATTCTCGGTCAACCTCAGGCAACTCCCGGCTCGCAGTTCGAAGCCGAAAACGGCCCTGATGACATTCAGACAAAGGCGCAGATTTTGCAATACCTGCGCGATTCGTTCGCGCTCGGACACAAGGCCATCGCCACGATCAACGCGGACAACGCCTATGTCGTGATGAAGACGCCGCCGACGCCGTTCTTGCGAACGCCCGCGGCGATCATTGTGTTCGACTGCGCACACTCGATGGACCACTACGGCCAGATCGTCGAATATCTGCGAGACAATGGAATCGTGCCGCCGGCAAGCCGTCAGCGGCCTCCAGCGAATCCACCAGCAAAATGAAACCCGCGTTTAATTCCATGCCCTGCGCCGCCGCGTTCGCTCTGATCGTGGCGGCTGGGGCGTTTGCGGCACCAGTCGCACGCGGCGATTACGCCGTGCTGCGCTCGGGTGCGAGGCTTCACGTGACCGGGTACGAGGTCGATGGCGAGCGCGTGCGCCTCACGGTGGCGGGTGGGACGATTGAAATTTCCACGGGCGATTTGATCGACGTCGAGCCGGAGGATCAATTCCCCGCCCCGCCGCCCGCGGATGTCGATTTCGGCGTGCGTTACGAGAAACTGATTCACGCGGCCGCGCAAAAGCATGGCGTCGACGAAAAGCTCATCGCGCACGTGATCGCGGCCGAGTCGAATTTCGATCCCAAGGCGGTTTCCCGGAAGCGCGCGCTCGGATTGATGCAGTTGCTGCCGGAGACGGCGGCGCATTACGCGGTGGGCAATGTCTTCGACCCGGCGCAGAACATCGACGGTGGGACTCATTACTTGAAGGACCTGCTCGCGCGGTACAGCGGCAATCTCCGCCTCGCGCTCGCGGCCTATAACGCGGGACCGGAAATGGTCGATCGCTATGGCGGCGTGCCGCCGTTTCGCGAGACGCAAAATTACGTGAGGGAGATTCTGGCCAGCCTCGCTATCCAAATCCCCAAGTAAGCATTCGCGGTGGCGCTGCCGAAGCGCCAACCCAACGAGATATTTGGTCTGCGCACCGCGGATGCCGTCCGCGTAATTTCATCCGGCCACGGCACGGCTGAGCGGGTCCAGCCCGATCCCACGTGGGGAGAGACGCTCCGCTCAGCCGTTGCGAGCCGTCATTGAAGTTCAAACTTCTGCTACCAATAGATCGTTTTCCTCTATGTTGTGACGATCGTGTGAGGGGCTGCTTCAGCGACTTGGGGGAACTTCAGGGAGGCAGAGGTTGTGGGTTCAGCTCGATCGGGCCCGGAGTCCTTGGTCTCAATGTCAGGGTCTTGACGGCACCGATTTTCTTTCCTCGCTTGAGGCGCTTGCTTGCCTTCTTGCTCTTCTTTGCAGCCATCTGGTTTCTCCTTCTCAGTGAGATTGCCCGCTGGGGCGACCATTTTGCTGATGTGCAAGTGGCGCGCCAATCGTAACCAAGGAACCCGCCGAATGCTATCTCCTCGGCTTTCTTGGGGATGCCACGGTTCGGTCCGATAGAACGAGGCTCGACAATTCAACCAAACATTGACTTTGTCAATAATCTCTGAATTATTCAACTCGTCTGTCGATCGCACAGCTGACCGTCAAAAACAGATAGAGCTGCTTTGAAAATTCGGCGGGAGTCGGTAGGTTAATAAGCGTACAGAACTTGTCGAGTTCCAGACCAGAGCACATGCCATGGCAAGGAATGCCCTACAGAACAGCCATGAGAACATGGCTGCTTTCGTGAGCGAAAGCGCGGCCCCGCTGCTTCTCCATTTCGCTTTCAGCGTCCAACGTTAAGAATCAGCGTGGCCCGGCGGGCATGTTTTTCACCAGCCAATCTGAGATGTTCCTGGCGTAGGCTTCTGCGATCGGGCCCGGCGTCAAATAGTGGCTCGCGCCCGGGACCCAGATTAGGTCGCGCTGCGGCGACGCTGTCAAGCTGTCGTAAATCGTCTTGGCATTCGGCGGAAAAGAAATCTCGTCCTTGTCCCCGTGGATCACCAGCGCTGGAACCTTGATCTGTCGTCCGTATCGAATCGAGCTTGGCGCGCTCTTATCGCTTGGCGCGCCGAAGAAGCCGATCATGGCCTTTGCGGTCCCCATGAAAGATCGCCCGCCCGGAAACCAATCTTCGAACGCGATCGGTTCCTGCCCCTTGCCTTGCGCGACAAGCGCGCGGGCGTGCTTGAGCATGTCCTCAAGGCGCTGCCGGTCCGCTTCGGACGACCGGATTTGAAACTCCAGATAAGGCGACGGGATCGAGGCGATGAAGCCGACAGCCTTGATCGCGGGATCGTTTCGCTCGGCCATGTACTGCGCCATGCGAGGGCCGCCGAGACTGATCCCGAAAATCGCAATGCGGCTGTAATCCCTCGACTTGGCATAGGCGACGAAGGCGGCGATATCCTTCACCGCATCCGCGTATTCGGCGTAAGGATAGTTGTAGGAGGCCCGCATATTGGAAATCAGGAAGCTGTAACCCTTGGCGGTCAGCCCGGTCGCGAGGGGGTAGTAGTCGTGCATAGGTATTAGCGCCGCACCCGTCGTGGCGCCGGGCACCAGTACGACCAGCGAATCGCTGGACGTCTGCGGTTCCCACAGGAGCCCGTTCAACGCTGCTTTATCTTCTGTCTCTACTCGAATGAGATCCAAGCTGCCCCCTGCGCGACCGATCGGCATGATGGCGGACAAAACCATCGCGAATGGCGCTGAATATATGCCATTCAAGCCCGTTCGATCAACAACTCCCGGTGCGTCGGCAATCGGACGATTGCTTTTGCGGTCCCTGGAGCGCCAGAGGTTACATGGTGAGGACGACGCGGAATTCGGCTTTGCCGCTCATTATGCGGGCGAAGGCTTCGTCGGCTTTGACGAGCGGGAACTTTTCAATCATGGGGCGGACGCCGGTCATTACTTCAAGCTTCTCTCGCGAAGTCTCCGTGCTCGCCGTTGGCTAGGAGCGCCAGCCAGCGTGGGTACATCTTCTTGAAGTCGGCGATGATCGTGTCGTATGGCACATCCGGGTAGTGACCTCGCTCCCTGACGTACTCCATGTGTCGGCGACCTCCTTGGTCGTATTCGTGGAAGAGCGAGTCGTGTCGCCCATCGAACTCTAGCGGGAGGACACCGAAACGTTTACAAAGGCTCAGGTTGAAGGCGGGCGTAGCTTTCACCCACCGACCCTCAACATAAAGCTCGGTAAAACCATGCCAGATGAAGAGGTCACCACCAATCAGCTCGATGAGCTTCTGCGTGGACAGGTGGTTGCGCACGTCGGCATAGCCGACTCGTGCGGGGATGCCCACGGACTGGGCAGCCGCTGCTAGCAGGGCAGCCTTCGGAATGCAGAATCCTCGGTTGGCACGCAGGCAATCGCTGGCTCGAAAGTAAGACCGATCCTCGCCCGCGTAGTAAGGGTCGTAAAGAATCTCGCGGACAGCATAGTAAAGCTTCACCGCGCGCGAAACGGCGTCGGTGGCTCCAACCGTCGTTTTCTGCGCGAAGGCCCGCACCTCCGGATGACTGCTGTCGATAAACTCACCTGCGGCCAGGTACGGTTCGAGCTTCATGACTCCTTCACAATCGCACAGATTACAACACTTGTCAGGTTTTCGCGTTGATCGGGAGTTGAAAGCGCTCACGAGCGGAGAAACGCTGCGCGCAGCATGGATGCTCCCAAAATTCTCGAATCTCCGCCCAAAAGAGATAAACTCGCCAACGAATCCAGAATGCCTTGTTCGAACGGCTCAGTGGTGGCGCGCGACAGCGGGAGGATGCGTGATAAGAGGACGACTCGTATTCTGTGTAATTATCAGCTTCGGGTTCTTCGGCTGCGGCACCAATCGGCCAACGGAATTCAAAATTCCCGCCGAAGCAGCCAGTCAGAGAAACCCTTTCCCTGCTACCTCGGATTCGATTGCTGAGGGGCATGAGCTGTACAGAAGTGCCGGTTGCGCAATCTGCCACGGCAAGGATGGCGACGGGAAAGGCGTCCTGGCCAAGGATGTGAGTATGAATTTGCACAACTGGCGTGATCCTTCCGTTCAAGCTGGCTTCAGCGACGGCGAGCTCTTCTACATCATGGACCAGGGAAAGGGTACAAACCGGGGCAGGATGCCCGCCTATCACGATCAGGAAACGCCGGAGCAAATCTGGCGCACGGTCGGATATATCCGATCGCTCGCGAGCACAAGCGGTTCAAACTGACATGGCCGACACCGGACTGACTGAATAACTTCGGAGTAAGGCGCGTACGCCTGAGTGCGGCATCACTTCCCGTCGACGGTGAATGCAATGAGAGCATTTCCGCGGTGTCCGGAAAAACGGCCCTCTCCCGAGTTCACGTACAGGATGCCGTTCGCGATGATTGGCCCGGCGGTGCCCATTGAGCCCCCATTGGCGGAAACACCGTTCACCGCGTCGAACTTCTGCGCAGTATCGAAATCCCAGACGATCGCCCCGTCTTTCGTCGAATAGGCGCGCAAGTGTCCATCTGCCGAACCGGAGAATACGACGCCGGGGATCAAGCTGACCGCTGCCGATTCCACGCCCGCACAGCCTCGCGTTCCCCAACTGCATACCCCCGCCGGCGCGGGCTTGTGCCAAACCAGCTCACCATTGGCGATCTTCAGCGCGGAAAGGCTGCTATCCGATCGGTTCGCAATCGGCACGTAGACTGTTTCCTGGTCGGCGGCGGAGCCCCAGACGATGCCGCCGCCCATGCTGCCCGGCCCGACCTGAACTTTCCACAAAGTCTTGCCGCGATCGTCTGGATCCATGGCATAGAGAATTCCTGATTTCTGACCCGCCAGGATCACCTGTTTGCCGTTCGACATCGTGGTGAGAATAGGCGAGCTTCCAAAGTCGTAATCGGGGCCAACGGGATTCGGGCAGATGCCCTTTCCTGGCACCGGGCAGCCAAACAGATAGTTGTCGTGCGCGGTGACTTGATTGATCCACCGGATGCGGCCTGTTTCCATATCGATTGCCATGATCGCGTCTGAGGCTTCCGTATCGACATCAGTATAGGAATCGCCGGTGCCCACGTAGATCGCTTTGCGCTTCACGTCGATCGTCGGAGCCGACCAAACGGCCACCCCCGCCGGACCGTACATTTGAACTCCCGCGGAACTCTTCTTGAACGGCCGCGCCGGATCCTTAATTGTGTAAGTCTTCCAAATGATCTTGCCCGTGGACGCGTCGAGTGCAACGACGCTCCCGCGGAATGTGCAGCACTCGTAGGTGTCCACCGCGCCGAATCCCTCTTCTTGCGATGAAACCGGCACATATAGCCGGTCCTTGTAGAGAGTGGGAGCGCCCGTAATCCGGGCCAGTGGATGATCGTCCAGTTTTGTCTTCCAAAGTAGCTTTCCCGAGGTGGCATCCACCGCGTACGCAAACGCCTTCATCAAGTCGGCGGCATAGACGGCGAGCTTCGCTGCCGAGGACCCGGGCAGCGGGCCGACGCTGACGGATGCGCGGATTTCCGATTCGGCCCGGAATTTCCAATATGTGCATCCCGTCTGCGCGTTCAGGGAATAAAGCAGCCCGGTTGTGCTCGTGATGTAAAGGCGATTGCCCAGAATGGTCGGCTGCGCTCCAACCAGGGGGCCGGGATACGCGAAGACCCACTTGACCTTCAACTTCGGAACGTCCTCCAACTTGATTTCCGGCTGCGGCTGGTAGCGCGAATTCATGACATCGCGGCCCCATCCATTCCATGAGGTGCCATCAACGCGAATAGGCTGGGTTGCATCCGCACAGCGATTGGCTTCCGGGTCCGGTTGGGCGCCTGGCATGGACGT
This sequence comes from uncultured Acidobacteriota bacterium, assembly GCA_963715685.1. Lineage (GTDB taxonomy): Bacteria > Acidobacteriota > Terriglobia > Acidiferrales > UBA7541 > Palsa-295. The sequence continues at coordinate 2,487,442 of OY970264.1, forward strand.
CTTGCCAGTGACAAAAGCGGCGATGGCTGCAATCTCTTCGGCGCTCAACCCCAAGCCCTGCCGCTGCATCACGCCGAACGTCAGATCGAATATCACGTCTTGTGGCGCCAGTCCGGCGATCGTGTCTCGAGACGGTGTCCGCCCTTCAGGATGGTCGTGGCACATCGCACACCTCTGTTGGTAGAGCGCGGCTGAGTCGGGACCGTCTGCCAGCACCGCCGGACACAAGAAACCCAAGAAGATAAGTCCGGCGAGCACTCTGCTTCGCATTCTTAACCTCCTCACACCGATGCCAACTAAGTTGGGAATGCGGAGTCATCATACAGCCAAAGACAGGGCTGTTGTAGCAGCGCACAAATGCCACCACCCTAGGATAATCGGAGAACTAAGCATCCACCGATAGAACTTGGCGGGCTCACGCCCCGATGCGTCGCAACACGGCCGCGTTCACCTCTACGCTTTCGTCGCTTTGACCAGCAGGTTGACCATTCTTACGTGCACCAGGCCCTCCGCGTCGATCGGGTTGCGTTCGACATAGTCGTCGACGATTTGCCGCAAGAATTCTTGGCGGCGTTCCGGTTCCACTCTGTGGATGTAGGGCATGCCCGTGGTGCGCTGCCAGCCTTCGAAGGCTTCCCTGCCCTGAAGCGTGACGTCGCGCTCGATCAACTCCAAGCTCTCGACGACGAATCCGAGTTGATTTAGCCAGCCGCGATACTCCTCCGGCCCGTAGAACCCGAAGGGAATTTCAAAATCTTGAAACCGGGATTTCCAGCGCGGGTGCTCCATGAGAGCGGCCAACACGGGAGCAAGTCCCGAAAGCGTGCCCCTGGCTCCGAAAGTGAGGTAAATCCCTCCGCCGGGTTTGAGCGCGTGCCGGATGCCCTTCAGAACCGCGCGATGATCCTTTACCCAATGCAAAGCGGACGTCGAAAATACGAGGTCGAATTCCGGCTCGAATGAAAGCGCCTTTGCGTCGGCGACTTCAAAGCTGAGATTCCGATGGAGGCGTTCGTGAGTTTCGCGGGCTGCTGCGATCATCTCCGGAGAACTGTCGACACCAACAACCCGGCCGCGTGGCACGCGCTGCGCGAGTTCGGCGGTGATTCTGCCGTCACCACAGCCGATGTCGAGGATTGCCTCGTCGCCTTTGAGATCAAGCTGCGCGAGATGCCTCCGCGCGAACTCCTCTTGCAAGCGGGAATTTTGAGCGTAATCAGTCGCGTTCCAAGCGACTTGGTTCGCGCCGGAAGAAGACGTATCAGGCGGCAATCGGAACCGTGCCTACTGCGTGGCGGATTTTTCGCCGAGGCGGCGCATGCGCTCCTGGAGCTTCTTGCGGAGCGGCGCCGGAGCGTTGGGATTGAATGCGACGAGATACCAGAGTGGCTGCGAACGGTCGCGGCTGAGCCGGGAGAGCGTCGAAGCGTCGCTATTGGGATGGCGCGCAATATTTTCGCGGATCGCCGAATATGGATGGTGCGAGAGGCGGCCCAGCGTCTTCGCGGCGACTTTCGGATGCTCGCTGATAAGACGCAGAAGATAGTAATCTTCCTTGGGCGCCTGGCGCGAAAGCTGGTCGAGCGCGTCGGGCTTAACCTCGGCGCTCAACACCGTGCCGACTTTTTCGTCCCAGCCCGGATTGATGCGGTTCAATTCCTGCGTTCGCGCGTGAATCAACTGCTCGATCACGCGGCGCTCCTGATCGAGGCGCGAGGCCGGCAGGGCGCTGCGCTCCACCGAATCGAGCACGCGCAGAAGATGCTGCCTCTCTCCGAAAACGATTTGCGATGTGCGCACGGCTTTCCCCTTGCTGGGATTCCTAACCAGATCAGAACGTCTCATGTCTCGATCACCCCGCGAATTTCATGAGCCGCAACGATGTGCGGCGGCCAATCCCGGAAGAATTCGATCCTGCCCGGCAGCAACGCTGGAATGGGAATTCCGCACACGCATCGGCCCGTTGGGATGCAACTAGTATATCCGAAAGAGACAAGGTTCCCATTGCGAACTGTAGCTCCCCCCGGAACCGACCGTTCAAACGGCGCTGCCCTGATGAATGACCGCGGTGATTATCCAGCGCCGATGCGCGTGAGTAAAGCGAAGGCAAGGTGCGGTGTTCCGTAGCTCGCAATAGATGGTTCTAGGACTAGGTCGTGAGTGCCTCCATCACGGGTCACTTCGCCTGGGGCGGCGAACTGGCGGGAACTGACGCGAGGACTACCGCAGGAAGGGGTTGTGCTCGCGCTCGTCGCCGATAGTGGTGAGGCCACCGTGGCCGGGAAAGACGATCATTTCGTCGGGCAGAACTAGGAGCTTCTCATGAATCGAACGGATGATTTGGGGAAACGAGCCGCCTGGCAGGTCGGTGCGGCCGATGCTCCCTTGAAAAAGCGTGTCGCCGGCGAGAAGGAGCGGACTGACGGCGGATTCCGCAGCGGTGGGCGTAGCGGAGTTTGGATCGGGCGCGACGACGAGGCTGATGCTGCCGGGAGTGTGACCCGGCGTGTGCAGGATCTGCGCCGCGAAGCCGCCCCAACGAACCGTGTCGCCTTCCTTAACGAAGTCGCGAATGTTCACCGTCTCAGGCGTGGGTATGCCGAGCCATTGGGCCTGCATGTCGAGGCTGCGGTACAGCGGGAGATCGGCCTCGTGGATCATGACGGGCGCTCCGGTGGCGCGGTGGAGCGCGGCGAGTCCGCCGACGTGGTCGATATGAGTGTGAGTGCTGACGATGGCGCGGACCTTGAGTTTGTGGCGGCGAACGATTTCCAGGATGCGATCGACCTCGTCGCCAGGATCGATCACTATGGCGTCGCCGGTGGCTGGATCACCGAGAATCGAGCAGTTGCATTGCAGCAGGCCGACCGGAATCACTTCGTGAATGAGTTTTTCGAGCATGCGAGATAAGTATAGCAAGTGCGCAGAGTTCGAAGCGACGCTGGAGCGCGGGCGCGGGTGGCGAATGGCGGGCGCGGGTGGCGAATGGCGGGCGCGGGTGGCGAATGGCGGGCGCAGGGCCAAGGATGTGCGCCGGGTGCAGTCCGCCAGAGGCGGACCCCTACGAAACCCTTGTCTAGGTGGGCTGCTGATCGGGCGGGAGGCCGGCGGAGACGAGTGACTGCACGATGGAGAGCAGCTCGTCGCGGCGGTCCATGGTGTACTGGGAGCTGTCAACAGGCGCGCCAAAGCGAATGGTGGCATCCCCCGGACGAATGGCCCACTCGCCTTTGCGCAGCAGATGCTGCGTGCCAACGATCGAGACGGGTACGATCCACGCGCCGGCCTGGATCGCCATCACGAATGCGCCCTTCTTGAACGGGCGCAAGCGGCCGTCCGGGCTGCGCGTGCCCTCGGCGAAGACAGCGAATGACACGCCTTCCTTCAATTCGCGCACGGCGGCATCGACGCTTGCGGCTGCGGCTTCCTTGTCCGAGCGATCCACGGAAACGAACTGGGCACAGCGCATCGCGGTTGCGAAGATCGGAATGCGGAAAAGTTCGCGTTTGACTAGAATCGCGACGCGGCGAGGAATCGCGGGAATGAATGCGACCGGATCCATATTCGAGGCGTGGTTCGCGACGAAGATGCACGGAGCCGGAGGAATATTCTCCAGTCCTTCGACGCGAACGCGAACGCCTCCCATCCGATTTCCGAAGCGTACGACCTTCATCGCGAGACCGAACATCAATTCGGGATTGCCGACGATGAGGCTCCAGAGAATCAAGAACGGGAGCACGAGAAGTATCGAGAGGCCATAGAGCAGGGCGATGAGGAGTGTGCGGATCATGAGACGAAAGATAGGAGCAACGTGTCAGTCGCCATTTCAGTCAGTTGTCCCGCGAAGGAAACCTTCGCGGATGCGGCGCTGGCGGTCCGTGGGGTGCGGGATTTCGGAAATCGTAACGCCGCCCGATTCCAGGCGCTCGTCCTGGCCCGATGCGCCAGCCGCGGGCATGTTGAGCTGGAGGCCGGCGATGGCGAGGAAGTCATTGTAGGGAAGCTCGTCGGTGCCCGAAACGTAGCGGCGGAAGAAATCCTCGAAGCTCTTGCCCGAGACTTCCTCGACGGCCGCGCGGATCCCGTTGCTCTCATCGTAGAACTTGCCCTGGCGCGGATACTCATCGAACATGCGGCGGAGAACGTCGTCGAGGGATTTGTGGTTGTCCGTGGCGTCGCGGATCGCGAGATCGAGCAGATCGCCGAGGAGTTGGCCCTTGTTGTAATACGAGATGCTGCGGTCGGGCGCGTTGTAGGCGTCGTATTTTTCGAACCAAGCATCGAAGCTCGACTCCTCGACGCTCTGCCAGAGGCGCGCAGGCCGCGATTGGAGAACAGCGATCTGATAGGCGATATCGGCGTAAAACTGATTCTTCGACCAGAGTCCGGTGCGCTCAAGCGTGAACGAAGCATACGTGCTGGTGACTCCCTCGGCGAACCATAGCGCGCGGGTAGGCTGCTCCTTCGCGTAATCGACGGGTTCGAGCGCCTGCGGACGGATGCGCTTGACGTTCCAAACGTGGAAAAACTCGTGGGCCGCAACGGCCGCCGCCTTTTCGACGGAGGTCGTCGCGATGGCCGTCGAGTTGCGATGCTCCATGCCGCCGCCCTCGGAATCGCCATCCGGGCTGAGGTGAAAAAAGAACGTGTACTCCTGATCCGGCGGATCGAACGGCGGCGGGCCACCCATCATTTGCAGTTCGTAGTGCGTGATGCGCTGCAAGGCGTATTCGAGATTGTTCTTGCTCCAACTGCCAGCGTCGACGATGACGCGGAAGCGTGCGCCAGACTCGGTGAACTCGAATTCTTCGAACTTCCCTGCCTCGACGGGGGCGTCGACGAGAGCGTCATAGCTGGAAGCGACGTAGGAGTTGTCGCTGTGAGTGGCGCCGAGTTCGGCGGCGGTGCGCCAGCCCGCGGGCAAATCATCGAACGTGACCGAAGTGTCCTCCGCGCGCCGATCGGGCAGGTACATCAGGATTTCCGCAAGATTCATAAAGGCGTGATGGCTGTTGAGCTGCGAATTGAAGGGGCCGGGATCGTCCCACGCGATTGCATAACGAATTTGGAATGAGTTGTGGCCACCGGGCTGGCACGGGCCAGGCAGCGAAAAACGCCACGTCTGCTTATCGAGTAAGCGCACTTCAAGAGGCACGGCGGTGAGTCCGGCACACAGACCACTGACCTCGCGCACGCGATAAGCAAAATTGCCGATGCGGTAGAGCGCGTTCCACGCAGGAAGCGCGGTGACGACGTCGCGGCCCTCGACCGGAATCGTCATCGTGACGTGCAAGAGATGGTCGGCGGGATGGTCGAGCGATACGCGATAGCTGACTGTTGCCGCAGCAGGGCGGCACGTCAGAACGGAGAAAAACACGATGACCGCGAGGCTGAGTCGCACGCGCAGAATCACGCGCGAACACCGGCGCGGGCATGGAGCTTTTCGAGCAGCTTCGGGGTGAGGCCGTCGAAGCTGCCGTTGGACATGATCAAGACGAGATCCCCGGACGCGGCGTTCAGGGATAAATAGTCCGCAATTTCGGCGACGGAGGCAAACGCTTTCGCATTGCGGCCGCGCGCGCGGATTCGCTCGGCGATCGCATCGGGCGAGAGGCGGTCTTCATCGGCGAGCAATTGCGCACGATTGACGGGGCCGAAAAGCACGGCGTCGGCAAGCAAAAGAGATTCGGGCAGCGCGTTCTGAAAGATTTTGCGGCGCATGGTGTTGGAGCGCGGCTCAATGGCAGCCCAGATTCTGCGGCCGGGCCAGCGCGTGCGCGCGGCTTCGAGCGTTAGGCCGATCGCCGTCGGATGATGCGCGAAGTCCTCGACCACGAGGACGCCGCCGGCTTCGCCCTTGATCTCCATTCGGCGGCGGACGCTCTGGAAGGTCTCGAGTGCGCGGGCGATGGCGTCGCATTCAACTCCGCGTCCGTATGCAAGCGCGATGGCGGCAAGAGCATCCAGGACGTTGTGGCGTCCGGCTACAGGGATGCGAATGCGAGCGACTTCGTTGCCGCGATAGGCGACGCGAAACTCGGTAGCGGAATCGTGCCAGAAAATATCGCCCGCGCACCAGTCGCAATCGGGTGTCAGGCCGAAGGTTTCGACCGGGCAGAAGGCTTTCGCGGCAACTTCTTTCAGTTCCCTGCTCTCTCCCCAGATCAGGATTCGGCCGCGGCGCGGCACGAGATTGACCAAGCGGCGGAATTGAAGCGCGATCGAGGCAAGATCGGGATAGATATCCGCGTGATCGAATTCGAGCGATGTGAGGATGAGCTCGTCGGGATGGTAGTGGAGGAACTTCGGGCCCTTGTCGAAGAACGCCGTGTCGTACTCATCGCCCTCGATGATGAACTCCTCCCCGCCGCCGAGGCCGTAGCTGCGGTCGCCGAAATTCGGCGCGACGCCACCGATCAGGAAATCGGGCTTGCGGCCGGCGTTCTGAAAAATCCAGGCGAGCATCGCGGTGGTGGTGGTCTTGCCGTGCGTGCCGGCGACGACGATCGAGGTGTGCCCCGGAATGAAATAGTTTTCGAGAAGCTGAGGCATCGAGCAGTATGGGATCTTTTCGTCGAGGATGTGCTCGACCTCGGGATTGCCGCGCGAGATCGAGTTGCCGATGACCGCCAGATCGGGCGCAGGCTTGAGGTTTTCGGCGCGGTAGCCTTCGTTCCACTGGATGCCGAGGGAGTCGAGCAGCGTCGAAGCGGGAGGATAGACGTTCACGTCGGTGCCGGTGACATGGAAGCCGCGCTCCTTCAACATGCCCGCGACGGGCGCCATCGCGGAGCCTGCAACGCCGAGGAGGTGGACGCGGCTAACCCGAGGCTTTGTAAGTGATGCTGTCATGGCGTGCACGCCGGCTCGAGGATTTTAAGTGCTCCGCGCCCATCGCTTGATAGCTCGACATGGACGCCGAGCGGCAGCGTCACCATGGCGCGCGAGGTATGGCCGACCGGCGCGCCCCACACGATGGGAACGGCCAGCGGTGGCAAGATGCGCCGCGCGACATCCCGAACGGTTTCGCTGGCAGCGGGCGCTTCGCACTCCGGAAAGTCGCCGAGAATGATTCCGGCAACGTCCCGAAACTTACCTGCTTGTTGTAGGTGCATCAACGCGCGGTCGATTTGATACGGCTTCATGGCGCGATCTTCGAGGACAAGGATCGCACCGTGGGTATCCAGTTCCCAGGGAGTTCCGAGCGTCGATTCGACAAGCGTCAGGCAGCCGCCGAGAAGCACGCCTTCCCCGACGCCGGGGACGAGCGCATCCCCTTGCAGATCGAGCGTCCAGCTCTGCCTGGTTTCGGTCAGAGCGCTCAATAGGCTGGCGCGGTCGTAGCCGTGCGGGGCGCCCGCGCCCTTGTCAAAGTTCGTCGCGACCATAGGACCGTAAAACGTGACCCAGCCAAACTTTTGCCAGAGAAATGCCTGGAGCGAGGTGATATCGCTCGCACCGAGAAGAATCTTGGGCGAGGGAGGTACGGCGGGAAAATCGCCGAGCAGATAATTCGTGCCGTAGCCGCCGCGCGTGCAGAAAAGCGCGCGCGCCTCAGGGTCGCCGAGCGCGGCCTTGAGAGCCGCCAAGCGGTCGGCGGTGGAACCGGCGAAAAACCCATCACGCGCGAGAGCGCTCGGGCGATCGACTCTTGACGCGTAGCCGAGGCGCGCGAGTTCGTCGCAGCCCTTTTGCAAGAGGTCGTCTTGCACGGGACTCGCGAGAGACAGCACGCGGATCGCGTCGCCGGGGCGCAGGGCTGGTGGCTTTTGGGCTTGCGGCATGTGGAAGAATCCAGAATAAGGAATTTGGATAGACGAGTCTAGCGGCAGAAGAGATTGCAGAAGTTAAGAGTTAAGGGCCAAAAGCCGGAGGCAGCTGAGTACCAAGGCTTAGTTGATCGTGAACGTCTCGGTTCCGGTGGAGGTTCCGCCGCCGGGCGCGGGATTTGTGACGCCAACCTTTACCGTACCCGACGCCGCAAGCTCCGCGGCGGGAACGAGCGCGACGAGCTGCGAGCTGCTCATATAGGCGGTCGCAAGCGGGGTATTGCCCCACTCGACTACGGAGCCCTGGACGAAACCGGAGCCGCTGACCGTTACCTCGAGATCGCTCGCACCATGGGTTGCGCTCGATGGCGAAAGGGACGAAATGCCCGGCACCGGATTGCTTGCGCCGGTGATCGAAAAATTGATTGATGGAGAGCCTACCAGGAGATTCGGAGTGTAGACGGCCACGCTCGCGAAGCCTGCCGTGGCAATGTCGTTTGCGCTGATCGCCGCGGTGACCTGGTTTGCGTTCACGAACGTGGTGGAACGGACGCTGCCGTTCCAGGTGACGGGATCATTCACGGCAAAATTAGCTCCGTTGACCGTGAGCGTGAAAGCAGCGCCGCCAGCCTTGGCGTTCGGGGGAGATAGAGGCGGAGCGCCATTGATGATGGGCGCGGTGTTCTGCTGGGCCTCGATCGTGAAGGTGGACGGCAACGACTCGCCGCCGCCCGGTCCCGGATTCACGACAGTAACCGACGCGACGGTCGTTGCCGGACCTGCCACATCGGACGCGAGGATCTGAACCTCAAGCTGTCCGGTCGTCACGTTGAGAGTAGTGGAGCGCGGAGAGCCATTCCAATATGCAAAGGTGACGCCCTTCGAGTCGGCGATGAAACCGGTGCCAACGACGAACAGGGTGAAAGGCTGGCTGCCAGCCGTGATATTGGAAGGATAAAGATTGGTGATGGCCGGAGTCGCATTGAAGGGAACGCCGCTGCTGCTACAGCCCCCCAGCACCAACACCATTCCCGCCAACGACGCAAGCGCGGTCCGCCGCAAACGCTTCAACCCAGCCTCCTGTGAAGTTTCAATGGGGATCCCGAAGCCGCCCGCCGCCAGCATCCGGGAAAGCGGAGCGAGGAAACCACGATACCACCTGCAAATCCCCGTGCCAATTCGTCAAGATTGATAGCATTCCGGCGCGCGGCACGTCAACTCGGATTCGGAAGGCGCGCGAAGGGTTGCCGGGATCGTCGGTATGTTCCGGAATGCCGAAGTCCGCACTTTGATCAAACACAAATTCGCATTCTAAATCTTAAACGTGGTCATGCGGGCGAACTGGCGGGCGCGTGCGGCGATCTCCTTGCGCGTGACCCTCGCGAGCCGCTCCACGCCGAAGCGCTCGACGGTGAAACTCGCCAGAACCGAGCCGTAGACCATCGCGGAGCGCAACGTCTGCTCGTTGATGCGGCGCTGGCTCGTGAGATAACCCATGAAGCCACCGGCGAACGTGTCGCCCGCGCCGGTCGGATCGTGCACTTCCTCGAGCGGAAACGCGGGAACCGAGAAGACGAAATCCTTGTGGACCATCACCGCGCCGTGCTCGCCGCGCTTGATGATGAGGGTTTTCGGGCCCATCCTAAAAACGTGCTTGGCGGCGCGGAAAAGATTGTGCTCGCCGGTGAGCTGGCGCGTCTCGTCATCGTTGATAGTGAGAATGTTCACGTGCTTTAGAGTTTCCTTGAGCTCGGCCGGAGTGCCGTCGATCCAGAAGTTCATGGTATCGAGGCCGACGACTTTGGGGGCGCGGCGCACCTGCTTCAGGACGGAGCGTTGGAGCGTCGGGTCGATGTTTCCAAGGAAAATGTGCTGCGAATCGAGATAAGACTCGGGCAGCGTGGGCTGAAACGTGGCGAAGACATTGAGTTCGGTTGCGAGCGTGGTGCGCTCGTTCATGTTCTGGCTGTACTTGCCGGACCAGAAGAATGATTTCCCGGCGACGTGCTCGAGGCCGGTGAGGTCGATCCGGCGGCCCTGAAACACAGCTTCGTCCTTCTGCGTGAAGTCCTCGCCGACGATTGCCACGAGGCGGACGGGAACGAAATGGCTCGCCGCAAGAGCGAAGTAACTGGCCGCGCCGCCGAGCGTGCGGTCCACTTTTCCAAATGGCGTTTCAATGGCGTCAAAGGCGACCGATCCAACTACGAGAAGTGACATGAGCGCTCCGTGTATTTTGTTTGAAATGACATTCAGTGAAGACCGCGGCAGTCCATCAGACGTATTTTCCGATGATCGGCGCGAGGCGCATCTTCGCAGCCGCCGGGATTCGCTTGCGGTCCGTCAGGATCGCGTGCGCGACGGCAGAACCGCACTTGCATGCGCGGTCGCCGCCGAGCGCACGCACGGCCTCGCGAATGGCGCGCTGGGCGTTCTCGGCGTTCTTATTCAGATAGCCGATGATCATGTCCACAGTGACCGAGTCGTGTTGAGGATGCCAGCAATCGTAATCGGTGATCATGGCGAACGTGGCGTAGCAGATTTCGGCCTCGCGCGCGAGCTTGGCTTCGGTGAGATTGGTCATGCCGATCACGTCGAAGCGGAGCTGGCGGTAGGTGTGCGATTCGGCGAGCGTCGAGAACGCGGGGCCTTCCATGCAGACGTAGGTTCCGCCGCGGTGAACCTTGACGCCCACGCGGTCGCACGCCACGGCGAGCTGCGCAGAAAGACGCGGGCAGGTCGGCTTGTCGAATGCGATGTGGGCCACGATGCCGCCGCCGAAAAAGGTGGCTTTGCGCCCTTTTGTGCGGTCGAAGAATTGATCGGGGATGAGGAAATCCATCGGCGGATAATCTTCGCGAAGAGAGCCCACCGCGCTGACGGAAATGATGTGCTCGACGCCGAGAACTTTCAGCGCATAGATGTTGGCCTGGTAATTGATTTCGCCCGGCGTGAAGAGATGGCCGCGTCCGTGGCGCGCAAGAAAAGCGACGCGGCGGCCTTCGAGCGTGCCCACGACGAATGCATCCGAGGGATCGCCGAAGGGAGTCTTGACGCGGACTTCACGCGTGTCGGTAAGACCCGACATCTGATAGAGGCCGCTGCCGCCGATGATGCCGATTTTGATGGGATCGGTTTTGGCTGCTCGCTTGGACTTTACGGATTTTGCCATGGTGGCGTTCAGTGTTCTCCTAATGCGCTTGACGAGGATACCAGACAAATCAAAAACATCACCCGACCTCGACAGGCTCGATCTCCCATTGGCCGTCGCGGTCGCGCAGATACGCGGCGGGGACGCGCGGGTCGTGCGCGAAAAGCGCGAGCCAACCTTCCCGGACAACTTCGGGAATCCAACGCTTTTTATTTTCGAGCGTCATCATCGGGTACAGATCGTATCCCATGATCCACGGAAGCGGGAGATGGGCCGTCGTGGGGATGAGGTCGGCAAAGAGAAATGCGGTCTTCCCTCCTCCGGTGAGCTTCACGCAGTGCATGTTCGCCGTATGACCGGGCACGCGGATCAGCTCGACGCCCGGAGCAACCACCGAATCGCTCTCCAGCAACGTAAGAATTCCCGCAGATTGGAGCGGCACGTGGTTTTCGGGGAAGTAGCTCGCGCGGTCGCGCTCGTTTGGGCTCATGGCGTGATCGAATTCGCCTTTGTGCACGACGTAGCGCGCGTTCGGAAACGCAGGCACGACCGCGCCATTCTCAATTCGCGTGTTGCCACCGCAGTGATCGAAATGGAGGTGCGTGTTCACGACGATGTCGACGTCCTCGGGGCGTACATCATAGGCGCGCAGGCCATCGACGAGAAAAGGGCCGTCGAGGCCGTAGATGCCGCGGAATTTCGCGTCCATTTTATCGCCCGCGCCAGTTTCGACGAGGATGCGCTTACCAGCCGTGCGGATCAGCAGGCAGTTCATCGAGAGCGTAATCCGATTGCGCGCGTCGGGCGGCGTCTTCTTCTCCCACAGCGGACGCGGGATCACGCCAAACATCGCGCCACCGTCGAGCAGAAGGCGCCCAGCCGAGATGAGGTGAAATTCGAGATCGCCGAGTTTCACGCGCCGCCCCTCGAGAGAATCTCGTCCACGGCGGTGTACGGATCTCGTTTGCGGGAGGCGACTTCGGAAGCCAGCGCATCGAACTCGGCCTCCGTCATGCGACCGGCTCCGAGCCGTTCGATCAGGCGCGACTGGAGCAGACGGAGCAGCCACTCTTTCCAGTAGGCGATCTCGCGGGCGGCGCGGTTTGGCGCTCCGGCAAAGTGCTGGCGGAAGAGCGTGACTTGCCGCGCAAGCTCGACGACGCCGCGATTCTCCGTCGCCACCGTGCGGACGATGGGCGGCCGCCAGCCGTCGCGCGGCGGGACAAGCTCTAAAATCGAGCGAAGCTGCTCCTCGAATCGGCTCGAGCCTTCGCGATCGGATTTGTTGAGTACGAAAATATCGCCGATCTCCATGAGTCCGGCCTTCAAATTTTGCACGTCGTCGCCCATGCCCGGCACGAGCACGACGAGCGTGCAATCGGCGAGGCGGACTATTTCAACCTCGCCCTGGCCGACGCCGACGGTCTCGACGAGGATGATGTCCTTGCCGGCTGCGTCGAGTAGGAGGGTTGCGTCACCCGTCGCCTGCGCGAGTCCGCCGAGAGAGCCGCGCGTGGCCATCGAACGAATGAAGATGCCCTCGTCGCCCGCGTGCGCCTGCATTCGGATCCGGTCGCCCAAAATCGCACCGCCAGTGAACGGGCTCGAGGGATCGATGGCAATGATGCCGACGCTCTTTTTCTCGGCGCGATAGTGCGCCGCCAAGCGGTCGACCAGAGTGCTCTTCCCGGTGCCGGGAGCGCCGGTGACTCCTATACGGCAGGCGCCGCCCGTGTATGGGAAAAGTTCCTTCAACAGCGCTTCGGCATCAGGCGCGCGATTTTCGATGGCGGAAACGGCGCGCGCAATGGCGCGGACGTCCCCTGCGCGAACCTTTGCGGCCCAGTTTTCAAGCGTCGCAGTCATGAGAGGTCAATTGTCCACATCGACGTGGAATTGGGGAGTTTACCCTGAGTGGCTAATCGCGGCGCGGATTTTCGACGGGTGGAATCGCGGCGGCGGCCCTGCGGGATGCGCTGGCGGCTCCGGGCTGGCCGCCCGAGTATTCGTCGTAGGCTTTGATGATGCGCTGGACGAGGTTGTGACGGACGACATCCCGTTCGTCGAAATAGACGAGCGCGATGCCCTCAATCTTGCCCACCACCTCGATGGCTTCCACGAGACCCGACTTGCGCGCGTCGGGGAGATCGATCTGCGTGACGTCGCCCGTGATCACGGCCTTGGAATTGAAACCCAGGCGCGTGAGGAACATTTTCATTTGCTCGCTCGTGGTGTTCTGGGCTTCGTCGAGGATCACGAAGGAATCGTTGAGCGTGCGACCGCGCATGAAGGCGAGCGGAGCGACCTCAATGATGTCTTTCTCGAGAAAGCGCTCGAGCTTGTCGGCTTCCAGAAGATCGTGGAGCGCGTCGTAGAGCGGACGCATGTACGGATCGACTTTTTCCTGGATCGTGCCGGGGAGAAAGCCGAGGCGCTCGCCCGCTTCGACGGCGGGACGAGCGAGAATGATGCGGTTCACCTGCTTCGATAGCAGCGCGGAGACGGCCATGGCGACGGCGAGATAGGTCTTGCCCGTACCGCCGGGGCCGATGGCGAAAACCATGTCGTAGGCTTCGAGGGCTTCGATGTATCGCTTCTGGTTGGAACTCTTGGGCGCGACGCTCTTTTTGCCGAAGGAACGCATGCGCGACGGGGAGAACGCACCATGCAGCGTGGACGTCGGCTCGTCGGCCGCGACGCGAAGCAGCGCTTTTACTTCCTGACTGCTCGGGACGTGCCCATCGCGGACGCGCTCGTTGTAAGCGTCGAGAATGCGGGCGGCGCGCTCGACCTGTCCGGCTTCGCCTTCGATTTCGATGTCGTGGTCTTTCAGGTGCGTGCGGACGCGCAGGGCGGATTCGAAGAATTTCAGATTCTCATCGAGGGTGCCGAAGAGCTCGTTTATGCCTCCGGCGATTCGTACGGTTTGTTTCATCAAGTTTGGCGGTCAAAAAGGTAGCGTAGCGCGCGCGAATGCGCCGGTCAAGACGGGACGGGAGAATTAACCGAGTTGTAACGCAGCCGGTGCGAGTCCGATCCGCTCTAGTGCGTCACCGGAGCGGGAAACTGGACCTTGGGCACTGCGCGCGAAGCCTCGGGAGCAGCGAAATAGGCGTCGTTTCGCTTGAAGCCTGCCCATCCGGCGAAGATGTTGGCCGGAAACCTGCCAATGAAGGTGTTGTAGTCCTGAATCGCGTCATCGTAGCGTTTGCGTTCGACCGCGATACGGTTTTCGGTGCCGGCAAGCTCGTCCTGAAGGCGCAGGAAATTCTCGTTGGATTTGAGCTGGGGGTAGTTCTCAACGATCACGAGCAAGCGGCTGAGCGCGCCATCGAGCTGACCGTTTGCGGCGATCTTGTCTTGCGGCGTTTGTGCGCCGCCGAGAGCGGCGCGGGCCTTGGCGATATCGTCGTATACGGTTTGCTCCTGCGCGGCGTAGCCCTTGACGGTCTCGACGAGGTTCGGAATCAGGTCGGAGCGGCGCTGGAGGACGACGTCCACCTGCGCCCAGTCGGACTTCACCGTTTCATTCAGCGTGACCATTTGATTGCGGCTTGAGACGTACATCCCGCCAACGATAAGTGCGAGCAAAACCAGGATGACGAGAACGATGCCAACTTGCTTCATGAGAATCCTCCGTTTGATTCAGAGATCGACGGCACGGCGCGGAATCCTAGGGCGTCTCGAGGCGGCGATCGACCTCGTTCGTCACTACCTCCACAAATTCTAGATACGCATGCAAGGCCGCCTCTATATCAATTTCCTTCTCTTTACGCTTCCCTGCGCGGAAATCGAGAATGCTGTGAAATCCGGACGGATCGGCGCCTGCAAGCGCCGCCATAGCGTCCACGGCCTCGCGCTTGCCGTGCACAGCGGGCTGGCCGAGAGCAATGAGCGCGTGGCGAAAGAGCGTGCAAAAAGCCGCCACTGAATCGAGCATGATGCCGAGATGGAATTTTTTCTTTTGCGGCGCAAGCAGGATCGCCTGCCGCAGGCGCAGCCAGTCGGTTCGCAGCTCGCGCTCCACTTGCAGGCGGTGGAGTTTGAGAGGCACATCGAGATGCGCGAGGAAATCGTCGCCGAAAAGCACGCGGTGGCGGCTCTTCATGTCGAGAAGCTCGATGGCGAAGATGTCCGCGGAGCGCGTGAGTTCCTCGAGCGTGAATATCAGCGGAGCGGGATTGCCCTGGCGCGCCCACCATTCCGCGACGGGATGAAGGCGCTCGAGATCGCTCGAACCTGCGCTCGCGACGACGCACAGCACGTTCAGATCGGAGTGCTTTTCGAGGAATTCGCCCGTCACGGCTGAACCGTAGAGGACGATGGATTTCAAATTGTCCGCCGCCGCGGATTTCAGGCGTCCGACGAGTTCGCTGAGTTTGGCTTCCATAGATCAATGCACCTCAAATCGATACGCAATGAAGGACCCTTCGCTCAATCCGCTCACTCAGGCTGACGGTGTCGGATTGTCACCAACCTCCGCTGGCGCCGCCTCCTCCAAATCCGCCGCCTCCTCCGAAGCCGCCGCCTCCAAAACCACCAAATCCACCTCCCCCGCCACCTCCACCTCCAAAGCCCCCACCCCAGCCGCCGCGCCCCATTCCAGCACCGATCATGGGTCCGATCCACCAGCCGCTGCCGCCGCCGAAGCGATTCGACCGATTGCGCGGGTCACGCGCTGCCGCACGAATCAACGAGCCGATTACGAAGATCACGACAAAAATGAAAAAGATCAAGAACGCTGGGGAAAGACCCGTGGGTTCCGTCTCGGCTGGCTTTGGGGGAGCGGAACCGGTGAGCGTGACACCGCGGTCGGCTGCGATCACGTCCGCCACGCGGCGCGTAATCAAAAGCAGCGCGCCGTCATAGTCGCTGTTGCGAAGTTGGGGAACAATTTCGCGCGTGAAACCGCCGACTTTTCCGTCCGGCAAAATCGATTCGAGGTTGTAACCGACTTCAACGCGGTCCCTGTGGTCGTCAATCGAAAAAAGGATCAGCACTCCGCGGCCCAATGATTTTGGGCCGAGGCCGAGGCCCTCGGCAAGGTCGTGCGAGTAGTCCTCGATCGGACGCCCATCCAGCGTCTTGATCGTGACGACAGCGATCTCGGACTGCGTTTTTTCGGCTACCTCCGTGCATAGTGCATTGATCTGGTCCTTACCCTGTTGGCTCAATACGCCCCCTAAATCGGTGACGTACCCGGTTGCCTTGACCTGAGGCACAACCTGTTCGACCGATTGAGCATGGGCGGGCGCGGCGGCGCCGAGGCACACGAGAGCGAGGGCCGCGATAAACGTCGGAGGTGAAAGCGTCGCGGCAAAATTGCGAGGCCGTCCTGAAGACCGAGATCTCGAAGGGAGATGAGGGCGCATGGGCAATTTAAACGGCAGCGGCAATGGTAGGCTTCGCAACAGCGGGTGTCAACGCGGTTCGGTATCAACGCGCTCGGGGGGAGGCGTGGGATAATGCGGAGCACAAATAAGACCGGAGGGACGCATGGTCGACAACAAACAGGAGCCGTGGCTGCGCGGAACGCTGACAGACGTTGCAGCGGTGCCACGGGCAGTGTTGCACGCACTGGAGCTTGCGAAAGAGGACATCGAACGATGGTGCGGCAACCTGACTGACGATCAATTGAATGCGCGCCCGGCGGGAATTGCTCCTGTGGCTTTTCATCTGCGGCACATCGCGCGCAGCATCGACCGCCTTTTGACGTACGCCGAGGGCGCGCAGCTCAGTGGAGAACAAATCGCCGCTCTCAAGACGGAACTGGATGCGGGCGCCACCAAGCCGGAGCTATTCGCAGAACTTGACGCGGCCTTGAAGCGGAGCGTGGCACGGATTCGCGCGTTCGACGCGGTTCGATTGGATGAACCGAGAAAGGTCGGCAAGCGCGAATTGCCGACGACGGTCGGCGGGCTGATTGTTCACGTGGCCGATCACACGCAGCGGCACGTGGGGCAGGCGGTGACCACGGCTAAGATCGTGGCGGCGCGGAAGTGATACGCCTTAGCAGCAACGCCAAAGAGGGATTCTTCGACTGCGCGTCCTGACCCGGAGATCGAAACAGATCGGTCTCCGGGTAAGAATAGGGCATCGGGACGCTCCGCTCAGAATGACGATTCCGACGGGCGTGCTCTGAGGGTTTACCTGGCTTTCGCGACCTCGACCGGTTGCTTCTTGCTTGGCGCGAACTGCGCGGCTTCCGTCGAGCCCTCGAGAGCGATCGTCGAAGAGGTGCCGCCGGAAATCACCTGCTGGATCGTGTCGAAGTATCCGGTGCCGACGAACTGCTGGTGCTTCACGGCCTCGTAACCTTGATCCGCCTCGCTTCTGAACTCCGCATCCTGAAGGCGGCAATACGCCGTCATGCCGGATGTTTTATAACCTCGCGCCAGCTCGAACATCGAGTGGTTCAGGGCATGGAAACCCGCCAGCGTAATGAACTGGAATTTGTACCCGAGCGCGCCCAGTTCGCGCTGAAAGCTCGCGATCTGGCTGTCATTGAGATTCCTTCGCCAGTTGAACGAAGGCGAGCAGTTGTACGCAAGCATCTTGCCGGGGAATTTTGCGTGGACGCCCTCGGCGAATTCGCGCGCTTCGTTAATATCCGGCGTCGCGGTCTCGCACCAGATCAGGTCCGCGTAAGGCGCGTAGGAAATCGCGCGGGCAATCGCTGCCTTCGTTCCGCCTCGGACGCGGAAGAATCCCTCGGACGTGCGCTCTCCGGTGAGCCACTTGTGGTCACGCGGATCAACGTCGTTGGTGATGAGCGTGGCGCTTTCGGCATCGGTTCGGGCGATGACGAGAGTCGGCACACCGAGGACGTCCGCCGCGAGGCGCGCCGCGACCAGCTTCTGGATCGCTTCGACCGTCGGCACGAGGACCTTGCCTCCGAGATGGCCGCACTTTTTGGCCGACGACAACTGATCCTCAAAGTGGACGCCGGCGGCGCCCGCTTCGATCATTCCCTTCATCAATTCGAAAGCGTTTAGATTTCCGCCGAAGCCGGCTTCGCCATCGGCGACCAGCGGAGCGAGCCAGTACGTTTCATGATTCCCCTCCGCATGGTTGATTTGGTCGGCGCGCACGAGCGCCTGATTCAGTCGCCGCACCAGGGTAGGCACGCTGTCGGCCGGATAGAGGCTCTGGTCCGGATACGTATGCGGCGAGTTGTTGGCGTCGGCCGCCACCTGCCAGCCGCTGACGTAAACAGCCTGCAAACCAGCGCTCACTTGCTGCACGACCTGATTACCCGTCATCGCGCCCAGGGTCGCGACATAGGGTTCCGAGTGCAGCAACTTCCAAAGGCGCTCAGCACCGAGGCGCGCGAGCGTGTGCTCGATTTGAACCGAGCCGCGCAGTTGCTCCACGTCTTTCTGCGTGTAGGGGCGCGTGATGCCCGCCCAGCGGGGATTGGTCTGCCATTCCGTTTCCAAATTTAGGGGTCTTCCGTTGCCGTTTGACACTTCGCGGCCTCCTGGTCAGCCGAATTCAGAGTTTCGCACACGCGAGCAGAGAATCAGCGCGCTCACGTTATTAAGTCCAACAGACTTTTCAAGCAGGGACGTAGCGAGGGGACTTCGTTGATTCACCCCGGGGATTCAGGATCAGGCGCCCGGACGGCCTTTGGGGCTCAACTCCTTGGAGAAGCCACTCAGGGCGTCGTGATAGACCGCCCAGATCGAGGCAAGATTCCGTGTGCAAGTGCGTTTCATGGCTTAAAGACTCAAATATTGTGCCCGGAGATTCGCGGCAAGTCAAACGGATTGTGTATGCGGGATCGTCTATAATCGGCCGGAGAATTTTCGAGGAGGGATCTCGCATGTACTACGAGCCCGGCAAGACCGCGCACGGCCTGGCGCGCGATCCTTTCAAGTCGTGCGTGATTCCGAGGCCAATCGGATGGATCTCGACGATCAGCCGGGACGGCCTGCACAACCTCGCGCCCTTCAGCCAGTTTCAGAATCTGACGTTCGATCCGCCCTACGTGATGTTTGCCTCGAACCAGAACACGCAGGGCCATAGAAAAGACACCGTGGTGAACACGGAGCAGACCGGGGAATTCGTGTGGAACATGGCCACGTACGAACTGCGTGAAGCGGTGAATAAATCGGCGGAGGAAGTGCCGCCCGACGTGGATGAATTCGTGTTGGCCGGCGTCAGCAAGGCGCCCTCGCGGATCGTGAAGCCCAGTCGCGTCGCGGAATCTCCCGTGCATTTCGAATGCGCGTACCACCAGACGATCCGGTTGCCGGGAAACGGCACGATGGGAACCGTGGACGTTGTGTTCGGCCGGGTGCTGGCGATCCACATCAAGGACGAAGTGATCGGAGCGGACGGGCGCATCGACGTGCTCAAGATCCGGCCGATCGCACGGCTCGGCTATCACGATTACACGAGCGTCGAATCCATCTTTCAAATGACGATTCCGGGGAACGACAGCCGAAGATTGGCCGGGATGGACGGCTCCGCGAGGTTTTGAACGCTAACGACTACGAAGCTTTTTCCTGCGCGTACACTACATACTCCTGGTAGGGACCCTTGAAGTCTTCGACGCGCCCGCCTTCGAAGTGCCAGATACGGGTGGCGACTTCGTCGATCACATCGTGATCGTGCGTGACGAGCAGGACCGTTCCCAGGTATTTCTGCAGGGAGATGTTGAGCGCGTTGATGGATTCGAGATCGAGGTGGTTGGTGGGTTCGTCGAGCACCAGCACATTCGGTTTCTGCAACATGAGCCGGCAGAAGATCAGGCGGGCTGATTCGCCTCCTGAAAGCGCCTGCGTGGGCTTCAACGCGTCTTCACCGCTAAAGAGCATTTGGCCGAGCAACCCGCGCAACTCCTCCTGCGACGCGCGCGGATTAAACTGGTGCAGCCACTCGATCACCGTGGTGCCCTTTTCGATCGAGTCGGAGTGATCCTGCGCGAAATATCCGACGGCCACGTTGTGTCCCCAAACCACGGAACCGCCATCGACCGGAAACTCTCTGTCGGAGTCGTCGAGAAATCCGGGCGCATTGCGAATCAGCGATTTCAGCAGCGTGGTCTTGCCGGTTCCGTTGCGACCCATGAGGGCGACCTTTTCGCCGCGGCCCACACTCGCGGTGAACGGGTGGATCACTTTCACGCCGTCGTAGGATTTGGCGATGCTTTTGATCTCAACCGGATGGCGTCCCGAGTGCTGGTCCATCTGAAAACGGATGAACGGACGCGCGATGTTGGATCTGGCGAGTTCCGCGGACTGGAGGCGCTCCACTTCCTTCTTGCGCGAAGTCGCCTGGGCCGAGCGAGTGCCGGCCGAGAAACGGGCGATGAACTCGTTGAGCTGCGCGATTTTTCTCTCGCGCTGCGCATTGTCCGCTTCGATCCGGGAGCGAATCGAAGTTTTGGCGACGACCATGTCGTCGTATCCGCCGTTGTACATGATGACGGTTTGATAGTCGATGTCGGCGGTATGAGTACAGACGCTATTCAAAAAATGGCGGTCGTGCGAGATCACGATCAGGACACCTTCGTACTCGCAGAGATAATCCTGGAGCCAGTGGACGGAATCGAGGTCCAAGTGGTTCGTCGGCTCGTCGAGCAGGAGCGCGGGAGGGCTTCCGAACAGCGCCTGCGCCAGCAGGACGCGCACCTTCTGGCCTCCCTGCAATTCGCGCATTTTGCGTTCGTGCAGCGGCTCTTCGAGGCCTAGGCCGTCGAGCAGCACGGCCGCGTCGGCCTCTGCGGTATAGCCGCCCTCTTCGCCAACGATCCCTTCGAGCTCGGCAAGACGCATGCCGTCCTTGTCGGTCAGCTCCCCATGCGGCTTGGCATAGAGAATGTCGCGTTCTTCAAGCGCCTTCCAAAGCGGCGCGTTGCCCATGATCACCGTGTCGATGACGCGAAACTCGTCGAAGGCAAACTGATCCTGGCGCAGGATGCCGAGCTTCTTCGGCCGGCCGACCTCACCCTTCGAAGGCTCGATCTCGCCGGTCAGAATCTTCATCAAGGTGGACTTGCCCGCGCCGTTCGGGCCGGTAATGGCGTACCGCCGTCCGGCGAAGAAGGTGCAACTGACGTCCTCGAAGAGGATCCTCGCGCCGAAGCGCATCGAGATGTTGTTCAGTGAGAGCAAGACAATTAATTATAGCGTGTAATCGCAAACCGTGCCCGGCGACGAACGCCGAACGCTAACTTTTCGCGCACAAAATTCCGCTACCACTCCGGATTGACGCTCCCCTCCATCAAGACGCCAGGTTTACCAGCAGATCCGCCACGGTGAACGGCCTGGAGGCTTTCAGCGAGACAGACAACAGCCTGCGGGGATCGGTGTTATAAGACAAAGCGTAATCGCTGCCGCCAAACAGCTTGGCGGCGAATGAATCAAATTCAGGCTTCAGCGCGGCGCGGGTCGCGTCGTCATTCGGAGCGAGGAGGCGATCGTTTATGAATATTTCCACGTCCTGTCCGTTGAAGCGCAACTTGCCCTGAAGTCCCGCCTCGGCTTCGAAATGCCGGCACGCGGTAAGCGCAGCGCGCGCCGCCTGAATCAGGCGATTCTGATTGCTGCCATCGAGTGGCGCCTTGCGATTGTATCGAACGCCGAGGCGGTTATCGGTGTTATCCACGCTGTAGTCAGCCTGGTGGCCGATCAGCACGACGCCCGGTCCGGCGTACACGTGGCGGTAGTCCGCGATATCGAGCAGCAACTCCTCGAAGACGCGGCCTTGAATCCAGCGATGAAATATCGGAATCAGCGGCTCGAGGTCCACTCCGCCGGGGTCGTTCACGAGCAGTTTCACATTGACGTGCTGGAAATCCATCGAGCGGGGGTCCCTTCGCCTAGACGCCAACCGACGTTCCCAGCCTGTTATAACAAGCGTGCGCGGCGTCGATGAAGAGCTGGGCTTCGTCGATCAAATAGCGGCTGGAGTCGGAAGTGTAGGACCCGTTCCCCTTCTGGTGGGCATCGAAAAGGTACTGCGCGAATTTCCCGCCCGCAAAGGGATCCCAAAATTTCTGCGTGTCGAAATAGCGCGCGCGAAATTCGGATACGATCTCGTCGGGATTCTCCGCAACATTCGGCAGCTTGATTTTCACGAGCGCTTTGGCGGCGTGCAACATCGATCCGTAGGCCGTCTTACCGGCCTGGTCGATATAGCCGTTCTCGAACGCGATCTGCGCCTCGAACAGTTCCCTTTCGGCGGCGGCGAGATCGAATTCGACCGAAGAGACGACTTCTCCGGCGCATTCACCTGTGCCCATATCCTCGAGGCTGTATTCACGGGGATCGCCCCAATCGCTGAAGTAGGAGCGATCGCCGGCGGGCGGACGCGCCAAATCATCGAGCAGGTTCTTCAGTTCCACCTTGCCGATGCGCTTGACGAACTCCTTGAACGATTCGCCCGGATTGCGGCCCTCAACGTAGCGGCCCGTCAATCGCGTGACGACCTGCGGCACGTTCTTCGAGGGTATCGCGGCGACGGGAAGGCCGTAGGAACCCGCGTTGTGCTCCCACTCGCCGCCGAGCACGACCTGAAAGTGAGGGACGGCGTATCCTCCGACCTTGCGGCTCACGCCATAGAAGCCGAGATCGCCGACGTGGTGCTGACCGCAGCTATTGAAGCAGCCGCTGATTTTGATATGCAGATTCTCGACGGCTTCGTCCGATTGGAAATTGCGCTCGGCGAGCCGCTTGTGCAGCTCGGCTGCGAGGCCGCGCGACGAAGAAATCCCGAGCTTGCAGGTGTCCGTGCCCGGGCAGGTGACGATGTCAACGATCGTGCCCCCTCCCGGATCGGCCAGGTGCGCGGATTGAAGCGCCTCATAAAGCGCGGGCAGGTCAGCCTTGCTGACCCAGCGAATCACGAAGTTCTGCTCGACGGTGGTGCGAACTGTTTCTTTCGTGAAGCGGCGAACGGCATCCGCGAGAGATCGAAGCTGGTTGGCGGTGATATCGCCGAGAGGAAGCGCGACCGTCACGGTCAAGTATCCGGGTTTCTTTTGCGCGCGTGTGTTCGTCTTCACCCAGCGCCGGAATGCCTCGGAGCCCTGAGCCGTCAATTCCCCGCCGGGCCGCAGCGGAGATTCTTCAAATCGTTCGGCGTCCTCGATGAAATCCGTCCAGCGCGGATCGGGAGTCAGTATCTTGCGCTCCTCCAGAACCAGTTCCCGGAATTTCTCGATGCCCAAATCCTGAACTAGGAACTTGATGCGCGCGCGGCTGCGATTTTTCTTCTCGCCGAGCCGGGCGAAGACGCGCGCGATGGCCTGCGTGAGCGGCATCATCTCTTCGACTGGAACAAACGAATCGAACAGTTTCGCCATGTATGGGACGGCGCCAAGGCCTCCGCCGACGTACGTTTCGAAACCGCGCTGCTTTTTTCCATTCTCGACGCGCGTTTTGGCGATAAATCCGATGTCGTGAAGGCTCGTGAGGCCGCAAGCGTGCTGCGCGCAACCGCTGAAAGCAGGCTTGAACTTGCGCCCGAAATTCTGGCAATCGGGATGGCCGAGCAAAAATTTGGCGAGGGCGCGCGAATAAGGTGTCACGTCGAATGTTTCATCGGCGCAAACGCCCGCGTAGGGGCATGCCGTGACATTGCGGACCGAATTGCCGCAGGCCTCGCGCGTGGTGACATTGGCGGCGGCCAGCCGGCGCATCACGGTCGGCGTATCTTCGATGTGAATATAGTGGAGCTGAAAATCCTGGCGGGTGGTCACGTGCGCGATGCCGTCGGAATATTCCTCGGCAAGCTGCGCCATCGTTTCGAGCTGGTCCGCGTTCAGCCCCCCGCCGGGAATCTTGATGCGCTGCATGCCCGGGGCGTCCCACATCGTGACGGGCCCCTTGGTAAGAGCGCCCGAAGGATACGCGATCTCCTGAACTTTTTGGCCGTCGTGGCGCTGGCCGTTGTCGTAGCGCTGGCCGTAAACGCCGCGGCGGAGGCGCGTCTCGGCAAAAAGACGCTCGTCCATTTTGCCCTGCTTTCGCAAGGCGACTTCGGTATCGAAAATATCAACCTCGCGGGCAAGCGTTTCCGGCAACTTGCCAGCGAGCTTCTCTTTCCACCGTGCGTTGGAGGCTTTCATAGTTTGTCGAAACGACAAGAATAACAAATCCGCCGCCGAACTTCATCCGCGACGATGCGAACAACGATTCTCCAAGTCCCGCCAGACAAATGAGATGCACACCGGGATCGCTCGGATTCCGTGCGCGGGAAGGACTTCAGAAGATCAATGGCGCCAGGCCGAGCAGCGCAAACGCGCTGAGGAGAATGAGGCCCTGCGTGCCGGTCCGGCGGTCGCCGAAGCCGAAAGCATAGATTCCTTTGATCAGATTGTTGCTGGCAGCAGCGATTGTGATGGCCCCGGCGGCGAGAGCGACCGGCGTCAGCGTTGCGGCGGACTCGGCGAGGCTCAGGATGAACGGATCGACGTCCGTCACTCCCATCACTCCAGCGAGAGTGAACAGGCCCGCGCGTCCTAGATACAGCAGCGCGAAATGCGTGATGAAGAGCATGGCCACGAAGATTACACCGAAGAGCAACGCGGCGCTCAACTCAAGCGGGTTCTTCTGCTGCGGGGGTTCCGCTGTCTGCGCGCCGGGGGCGTCCGAAATCCGCGTCCACAGCCAGCCGCCGAGAATCGCGGCGGTGGCCAGCAACAGAAATGGCAATCCAAGCCGAGCGAGCAGTTGCCGGTTGAAGATCGCCAGAAGCGCTATGAGACGCAAATACATCATGCCGGAAGCCACCAGCATCGAGCCGGAATACAGGTGTGGGCGCGACTGCTCGCGGGCTCGCTTGGCGAGTACGAGCGTCGTGAGCGTCGAGGAGTAGGCTCCGCCAAGCAGCGCCGCAAACAACACGCCCCCACGCCCGCGGGCCCACATCTGCAGGAGATAGCTACCGTACGAAATCGCGCTGACCGCGACAACGACAAGCCACGCCTTGAAAGGGTTGAAGTCGAACGAGCCGATCGTCCGGTCCGGCACCACGGGGAGAATTACGGCCGTCAGCAGGAGAAACTTGGCGAAGGTCAGTATTTCGTCGCCGGGCACGCGCTTCGCGAGGCTCTCGAGGGCGACCTTCAGCTCGAGGAGCACGACGCCGACAACCGTGAGCGCGGTGGCGATCCAGTATTGTTCACGCCAGACGAGCGCGCCAATCACATACGTCGCCAGGCCGGAGATTTCGGTGGTCATGCCAGCCAGGGACGTTTGCTCGATCTTGTGCCGGTAGGATTGCCAGAGAAACGCGCCGACGACGGCGAAGCCGACGGCCGGCAAGATCAGATTCCCCTGGGAAACGTAGCAGAGTGCATAGCCTAGCAGGCCGAGCAACGGGAATGTGCGCACCCCGCCGAAGCGGTACTGCTCGGAGAGCGCCTTTTGCTCTTCGCGCTCGAGGCCGATGAGGAAAGAAAGGAAGAGCACAACGAGAATTTGCGTGCCTTCCTTGGGAATCCATTGGGCCAATGCGCTAGCCAAAGCAGCCTCCCGTCCGGCCGCGATTCTCACCCTTCTCTCGCGTCAAGACAATAGCCGTGACGCGGGGCCGCGTCAGAACACCGCTTAGGCTGCCGCTTGCTGAATGATCACGCTCCAGCCGCACTCCTCCGCGGACGAAGCCAGCCGCCCATTCCGCCACGCGCCTGCAATTGCGCGGCAGCTTCTCCTTCCACCATCTCGATATCGGCTTCATGCGCTCGCAGCAATCCCGGGAACACCTCTCGAAGAGTCGTCACCTCTCGCGGGCCGCCGCAAACTGGGCAAACGGGATCGGCCGCGCGGCTCGTGAGGCCGCATTTGCCGCACCGGCGGACGCTGTCGTCCAATCCCCGGACGACGAGCACCGTGCTCAACTCTCCTCTTTGCAGCCGGTGCAGCGTCTCGTCAAATCCCACGACGGCGGAGACCGTGTTTTCGAGGAGAGAATCCACTCTCTCTTTTTCGTGCTGGCTCGTCCACGCCGCGATCAACGAGACAAGGTGCCTATCAAGATCTTTCTTGGGAACCTTTGCCAAATCTTGGCTGAGGAGGGTCGTATTTCGCTGCATCCCATTCGGGAGCCTGTGCTGAATCTCCTCGGTGAGGCGTGTTGGGCCGATCAAGAAAACGAAGGCCAGCTTTTGCCTTTTGCACTGCGCGATTGTAAGCGCGGCCGTTTGATCGGACATGCGCTTGAAGTAGGCGGCCTCGCGCTTTCTGAACGCGTCCCGCTGCGGCCCGTGCGGCATGCTGGCGGGCCGCTTTGCGACGCCGCCGTAATCCCTCGTCTTCCACTGCTTCGGATCGAAGTCGAATTTCTTCTTCGCCAGTTCCGTCGTTTCTCCCAGTTCGTAGCGAAAGAGCCGCGCGCCCGTGTGATCGACCGAAACCACGCAGTAGGGTTTGCTCTCGGCAACCACACTTAAGAGTTGCGACACCGCCGGCTTGCCCCAGTAAAGTTCATTGGTCACTTTCCAATGAGCCGGAATGATCTTCCATTGGCCGGAGCCCGCGAAAATTACAATGCCTTTCGCCTTCGCTGCCTTCTCGCGCAGTACTTTCTCCACGCGTTGCAGCTGTTTCTCAAAGGCCTCCATCTCGGCGGGAGGCAAATTCTTGGTCAGAGCCTTCGCTTGCTGTCTCAGCCAGGCGAGATACGCGGGAGTCGATTTGCGGTTGGACGCCTCCGCCTGGTCGGTGCTCAAGTAGACAGTCAACAAAGGCGACGCGGACTTCGAGAGCGACAAAACGTCTTTTGTATTCACCATAAAATCCCCCTCTCCCGTCGGAGCAGTGCACGCAATTGCTTCCGCGGCTCACTTTTCTAGTACGCTTGCAAGCGCCAACAAACACGGATCCAGAACTTTTCGCTTTCCCACAATCTCGCTCAAGGGCGTCGCCGCAATTTCGCCCTTGATGAGGCCCATAAGGACGCCACATTCGCCGCGTGCGATCTGCTCCGTGGCAGCGGCAGCCATGCGAGACGCCAGGAGCCGGTCGAACGCGCCGGGCGTGCCGCCCCGCTGCACGTGACCGAGCTTCACAACGCGCAGTTCAAAGCCGAGACGTTCGCGGTGCTCCTCGAAATAGTGCCACAACCCTTCCGCGTTGTAGCGCGCGCCCTCGGCAACCACAACGATGGCGTGATGCTTGCCGCGCTCATACGAACGGCGCAGATCCTGTGCCACTTTTTCGGGGTCCGTTTCCACCTCGGGAAGAACGATGCACTCGGCTCCGCCGGCAATGCCGGACGCAAGCGCCAGATACCCGCAGTCGCGTCCCATCACTTCAACGAGAAACGCGCGCTCGTGCGACGAAGCGGTGACCTTCACGCGGTCGATGGCCTCGAGCGCAACATTCAAAGCCGTGTCCACGCCGATCGTGATTTCCGAGCCGCAGAGATCATTGTCGATCGTAGAAGCAACGCCGACAACAGGGAATCCCTTTCGAAAGAGCGCTAAAGCAGCGGCTTGCGAGCCATCTCCGCCGATGACGATCGCGGCGTCGATGCGGCGGTCATGAAACACGCGCATCGCCGTCACCTGTTGTTCCTCGCCCTTGAACTCCGGGAAACGAATGCTGCCGAGCATTGTGCCGCCGCGCTGGATGATGCCGCCTACGTCGCGAAGGCCGAGCGGAAGAAAATCATCCTTCACGAGACCCGCAAAACCGTGGCGGACACCGAACATCTCCCATCCCTTGTCGATTCCGGTGCGAACCGCGGCCCGAATCGCGGCATTGATGCCGGGGGCATCCCCTCCAGGCGTAATTACGGCAACTCGCTTCATATTTCTTATCGCCTCGCGCGTCCGGCCCGCAGCGTACCAGCCTTCACTCGATTCGCATATCTCATTCCTTTACCGTCGGATTGTGGCAATAGCTGTCCAACTGCGCTGTGAGGCGCATCACATAGACTTGTGACCTCCTTGATTCGTGCTGTTTCGTCCTTGTGCTAACCTCAAATGTGTTAAGGATGTGTCGTTGTGAAATTCCGGGCACTCGCGATCGATTACGATGGAACAATCGCCCTGGACGGCGTCCTGAACCCGGACGTCAGGGCTGCGATCGGTGAAGCTCGCGCGCGCGGGTTGGTGGTTGTTCTGGTTACCGGGCGCATCTTGTCTGACCTCCTGCGTGTCGCCGGCAGGCTCGATTTTCTGGATGCTATCGTCACGGAAAACGGCGCGGTCTTGTCATTCCCGAACGGAAGTTCCCGGCTGATCGGCCAGCCGCCTCCGGCGGATTTTCTCGAGGAGCTTCGCCGCCGCGGCGTCGAATTCACCTTTGGCCAATGCGTGGTGGAAGCGGACGCGATCGTCGCTCAGCAAATCCTAGCCGTCATCCGCGAGATGGAACTCCCGCTCCTTCTGCTATTCAACCGCGGGCGCCTGATGGTTTTGCCGCAGGGCGTGAGCAAAGGAGTGGGCCTCCGCGCCGCGCTCTCCGCGCTGCGTCTCTCCGTGCACAATGCAATCGGGATCGGCGACGCTGAAAACGATCACGATCTTCTGGCCACTTGCGAAATCGGCGTCGCCGTTTCGTGGGGCAGCGAGACGCTCAAACGAAATGCGGACCAAGTTCTCGAAGGCAGCGGCCCGCAAGCAGTCGCCGGTTACTTGCGGCGGACGATCGACGAGCTGAGATTGCCGCCCGAGCGCATGGGCCGTTACCGGCTGACGCTGGGCACCTTTGAAGATGGCCGGCCAGCTAACTTTGCGGTCCGGGGCCGAAATGTTCTAATCGCGGGCGATCCGCGATCCGGCAAATCGTGGGTTGCGGGGCTCGCTTGCGAGCAACTGATCCTTCAGGGATATTCGGTGTGCGTCATCGACCCTGAGGGCGACTACCGGACGCTTGAGCCGTTGCCGGGCGTCGTCGTGCTCGGCGGCGATACGGTGCCACCTCAACTGCCAGACATCGCTCGCGCGCTGCGGCATCCGGACATGAGCGCTGTGATCGATCTCTCCCATGTACCGACGCTGGACAAAATCGCGTATCTTTACTCCTTGTTGCCGATGCTCGCGGCGCTCCGACGGATTACGGGACTCCCGCACCGGATCGTCGTGGATGAAGCGCACTATTTTCTTCACGAGCCGAACGTACAGGAACTCCTCGACCTCAACCTCGGGGCCTACACGCTGGTGACGTACCGGCTAACCGATCTGCATCCCGACGTCCGCAAGGCCGTGGAAGCGATTATCGTGAAGCGCATCACCGATCCGCAGGAGGTGCGTTCACTCACCGCGATGACGAGAAACCAAAATCTGGCAGCAGAATGGGAATCTACGCTCGGATCGCTCGCGGCGAGCCAGGCCGCTCTGCTGCCGCGAGGACAAGAAGCCGGAGGCCAATTGCGGCGGTTCGAACTGCTGCCTCGGATGACATCGCACGTCCGCCACAGGGCGAAATACCTCGACGTCGAATTGGTCCCGGAACAGGCGTTTGTCTTCACGGACAACGGCAAGCCTCTGGGATTTACTGCCCGGACTCTCAAGGAGTTCGTCGCGGCGTTGAAGCTGGTGCCCGCTCCGGCGCTCGATGGTCACGCGCTCAGGGGAGATTTTTCACGCTGGATCTTCGAGGTTTTCCACGACCATCTGCTCGCATCCGACGTTCGGAAGCTGGAACACCGCTACAAGTTTGGACACTCGCGAAATTTGTGCAATTCTCTCGTCGAGATCATTGAGGAGCGGTACGAAGTCTCCTAGCGCGCAGCCGCATCGCCAGATCGAGATTCATCGCAGACTTCGGCATTCGTTCACTGCCTTTTTAGGTATTCCACGCAGGCACGCCGCTCATCCTTCGTGTCTTCGCCGGGCTCGCTGCCAAAGACTTCGAGGCGCAATTCGCGAATCGTGCAGCCTAGCCGAATCAATGCGTCCGGATAGGGCTTGTCCGGAGTCAGTACGTAGACCCCACGAGCGAAGTTTTCGACCCCAATATGTTGAACGCCCTGCGGGTGCGGAACACGAATGTCCCACGTCATCCACGAATCGATCACGGCGTCCACATGTAGATATTTTTCCTTCACGTTCGGCAGATCGGCATTGTCGAGATCGCGTCTGGGGTTTTCGTACTCCACTGTTGTCAGGGTTTTGATTTTCTCATGGTCTTTTTCGCCTT
This sequence comes from uncultured Acidobacteriota bacterium, assembly GCA_963715685.1. Lineage (GTDB taxonomy): Bacteria > Acidobacteriota > Terriglobia > Acidiferrales > UBA7541 > Palsa-295. Next base: position 2,517,462 of record OY970264.1, read on the forward strand.
CCATGCCATATCGCAAGTGATGGCATTCGGCGGTACGGTCGGAAAACACTCGCAAGAACACCGACTTGTATTGCCGCTCCACGGTGAAGTGAGTGTTGATGACTTCGAGAACCACGCTCGCCGTAGAGGCATAGACGTCGAGCGGAGGCCATGCGCTTTCCGGCGTCAACTGCTGAGCATCGATGCGCGAAAGTCCCGCGAGCAGCGACACCACGGCCATTGCTGACAGAAATCGCTTTGTGACGCGAGCGAACATGCTCATAGTTCACGCGATGGCGAGAGGGATCGCCTTCTTCCACTTGCCTTGGGATTTGAGGATGAGTTCGACGACTTCGCGGATGGCGCCTTCGCCGCCGCGGACGGTCGTGATGTAGTGCGCGGCGCGTTTCACCTCGACGACCGCGTCGCCGACGGCCACAGCTAGCCCGGCGCGTTCGAGGATCGGGAGATCGGGGAGATCGTCGCCGACGTACGCGACTTCCTCATCCGTGAGACCCGCGCGAACGAGGACGGCTTTATACGATTCGAGCTTTTTCGGCTGGCCCTGCATCACGAACTCCATCGAGCCTTCGCGCGCGCGGCGCGCCGTGGCGGGCGAGTCGCGCCCGGTGATCAGGCCGGTGCGAATTCCCATGATGCCTGCCAGCTTGATGCCCGCGCCGTCATGCGCGTTGAAGACCTTCATTTCCGCGACGCTGCCGTCCGGAAATCCCTGCAAGCACACGACGCCTCGCGTCATCGTGCCGTCCACGTCCATCAGCAGGACGCGGACCTTCTTGGCGCGACGCATCGCCTTAGCGGGAAACTTGATTTCGCGGATTGCCATTTTCACCTTACGGAAGAGAGATCCTTCGCCGCTCCCGTTTTCGGGAAAACAATGGCATGGAATAGGGGAAAAGCAAAAGCGGATTCCTCGTCCCGCCGGATCTTCCGGGACGCAGACGGCGCGCTTCGCTGGGAATGACAGGCAGACCTTGTGCGCGTCATTTCAGAAAAGTTGCAAGGTCCAGAGATCGTGGATATGGACGACGCCTTCGAGCCGGCCGATATGGTCCACGACTAAAATGGACGTGATTTTTTTCTCTTCCATCAACCGAAGCGCGGCGGCGGCCAGCTCGGTGCGCGGCAGAGTGATCGGCTTTTTCGTCATGCAGTCGATTGCGGAGAGATCGAGGACGTTTTGCTTGCGGCGCTGCATCACGCGGCGCAGGTCGCCGTCGGTGATGACGCCCATGAGTCGCCCATCCGGCTTGGTCACCGCGGTGAGGCCGAGTCCCTTGCGGCTCATTTCGTAAATCACATCCGGCATTTTGGTAGTCGGCAGGACGCGCGGGAGTTCGTTGCCCATGTGCATCAGCGACTCGATGCGGCGCAACTTCTTGCCGATGCGCCCGCCGGGGTGAAGCGCGGCGAAATCCTCTTCCTTGAATCCGCGGCGATCGAGTAATGCAATCGCCAGCGCGTCGCCCATCGCAAGCGCAGCGGCGGTGGAAGCGGTCGGCGCAAGATTCAGCGAGCAGGCTTCCTCTTTTACGGCTATATCGAGGATGATTTCGCTCGCCGCCGCGAGAGTGGAGCGCGGCTGAGCCGTCATCGCGACGATCGGAATGCCGAGGCGCTTCACGCCCTCGACAAGCTCGATCAGCTCTTCGGTTTCGCCGCTCGCGGAAATGGCAAGCAACACGTCGCTCTCGGTCAACATGCCGAGATCGCCGTGCAACGCTTCAGCGGCGTGCATGAAGAGCGAAGGCGTACCGACGCTGGAGAGCGTTGCGGCGACCTTGCGGCCGATGAGTCCTGACTTGCCGAGTCCGGTGACGACAACGCGCCCCTTGCACTTGAACAGAAGATCGACAACTTTCTCGAATCGCTCGTCGAGACGGTCGATGAGGCCCGCGATCGCGTCTGCTTCGATCCGAAGCACGCGCTTGGCGGTCGCGAGCGTATTTTTTGACGAGCCTGCGGGCGTCATTTCGATCGCCACCCTCTTCGTTCGGCTCTTGGACGAGCGGATTTTCGATGTGACTGTGGCCTCGGCGCGACATATTCAGGCGCGTCGAATTCGCGAGCGAACGCCGCGAGGCGCACGATTTTGTCGAGCAGCGGAGGAAGCTTTTCGAGAGCGAGCGCGTTGGTCCCGTCCGAGAGCGCCTTGGCGGGATTTTCGTGGACCTCGAGGAACACTCCATCGACGCCAGTGGCCACCCCTGCGCGAGCGAGCGGCTCGATGAACTCCGGCTGGCCTCCGCTCGACTTCCCCTCCCCGCCGGGCAATTGGACGGCGTGCGTCACGTCAAAGACAACGGGATAGCCGAGCTTGCGCATGATGGGGAACGAGCGCATGTCCACAACGAGGTTCTGGTAGCCGAAAGAACTGCCGCGCTCGGTGAGGATGATTTTTTTGTTGCCAGTGCTGGCGACTTTTTCCGCGGCGTGCGCGATGTCCCAGGGCGAGAGAAATTGGCCTTTCTTGATGTTGACGACGCGCCCGGAGCGGCCGGCGGCGACGAGCAGATCGGTCTGGCGCGAAAGGAACGCGGGAATCTGAAGCACGTCGCAAACTTCAGCGGCCGGAGACACGTGGGAGACCTCATGCACATCCGTTAAGATCGGCAAACTCGTAATTTTCTTTAATTTGGCTAGGATTCGAAGCCCCTCCTCGAGCCCCGGGCCGCGATAAGACGTGACCGACGAGCGGTTGGCCTTGTCGTAAGACGCCTTGAAGATGAGCGAAACACCGGCAGCCGATGCTATTTTGGCAAGGCGCTCGGCCGTGGCAATCGCGTGGGCTTCGCTTTCGATCACGCAGGGACCGGCAATCAGAAACAGCGGCGCGCCTCCGCCGACGCGGAAGTTTCCGATCTCGAATGTGTGCAACGGGTTCATCGGTAAGGGGCCCAAGTCTGCATCGATGTGCTGCACCAGCCTATGCGGGATCGAAGATGTTTTCAACTTTGAATTGGGCTGCAGATTCGGCGAAGCAACAGCGCAAAACGCGCGCGGCATTGCAAGACGAGCGCCGTCGCGGGCATCGCATATGGAATAATACGGCGAGCGACCGCAACGGGAGCGCGCAAATCAAGTTCGCCGGCAGGATGCGCTTAGGCTCTGCTCAGCACGAGCCGGCGCCAAGGGGGAAAACATGAGCACGAATTTGCCGAAGGCTGTGCTGGACAGCGCGGACATTACGGCGATCACGCAACTGATACTGCGGGAGCGGGAGAGCCGCGATCTTGCGCGTTGGGAACAGATGCGCGGATGCTTTTGGCCGGACTCGCTGATTCGCGTGAGCTGGTTTCGAGGGAATGGCGCGGACTTCGTGACGGGTTCGATTGACATGGCGCGGCGCGGGATCCCAGCGAAGCATCGGCTCGGGCCGATACACGTCACCCTGGCCGGGGAGCGCGCGATTGCGAGCCTCGCCGCGATCATCGACCTGCCGGTGAAACTGAAAGGCATCGAGGCGACGCTTTCGACGCATTCGCGATTTCTCTATCGAGCCGAAAAGCGCGCGGAGCGATGGGGCATCATCGGGTTCGATGCGATCTACATGAGGGACGAACTCACGCCGTCGATCCCGGGACAGATCATCACGATCGATCCCCGCGAGGTGAAAGCGTTTCGAGCTTCGTACCGGATGCTGTCGTACTACCTGCACAGCCAAGGATATTCCGTCGACTCAAGTTTGCCGGGAGATGACAGGCCGGAAACGGTTGAGGCGCTGAATAAAGAGCTTTATGGCTGGGCCGGTTTAGAGGTTCCGGCCTAAACGACAAAAAACGAAATCCCGTCTCAAACGGAGATTTGGCGTCGCTTCGATGGGACACTCAAAGGTGGATCCACACGACCTAGACGGGTCATACCGGAGGTTTTTGGTCTCCGATACACGAAATCTGACTAATTCGGTACTTCATCCTATGAAATCTAATTGCCTTTAACGCCCTTAGTTTCTGGCGATTAAGCCCTATGGGCCAATATGGCTCCAAAAACGACAAATGTAACATGCTAACTTTTAGCGCTTTTGGTGCATCATATATGCATGAGCCAAAAGCGCAAAGGAACAGGGCGACTAGTACCCACCCGGCCGACGGGCGTCGAGTACCGGGTGAATTACGGCATCCACATTGTCGCGGAGCCGCGAAAGCATGGCCGCGGCATCACACCGGCGAAGTGGGCGCGGTGCTCCGTGCGTCCCGCGAATGCCGGGCGAATCCCTGCGGGAGATTATTTCCTGCACGCGGATGAAGGCGGAGTCTTCCAACTGAAGCTGACCGGCAACATTTGGCAGTATCTCGCCGCGGCGGCGTAACGCCCTGCTGAAGTGTTTCACCACAGCTCTGCCTGCATAGGGCGGAGCTTTGTCTGTAAAATGTTTTTCCACATTTCAAACTCGTAGTTTACCAGGCTCATTTCCACTCGACGGCCATCTCAATTCCTTTGCTTTTGTAACTAGTCCGAATGGGACTATGATGCCGGGCGCGGCGCGCCCGGCGCCATCGGCGATGCGCGCGGAAGGAGCGAACATGAGAGTCATCGACCACAACACGATTACGGACGCTGCGATCGAGCAGATGTCCTCGACGCCAAATCCGCGATTGAAGGAAATCATGGCGGCGCTGGTGCGGCATCTGCACGCGTTCACGCGCGAAGTGGATCTCACGCCGGAGGAGTGGCTCGAAGGGATTCGCTTTCTAACGGCCGTGGGACAGAAATGCACCGAGCACCGGCAGGAGTTCATTCTGCTTTCGGATACGCTGGGGCTGAGTTCGCTCGTCAACGCGCTGCACGACAAGCGCGCGACGGAAGCCGCGACGAAGTCGAGCCTGCTCGGGCCGTTTTATCGCCACGATGCGCCAATGATGCAGCTCGGCGATTCGATCATCTCGAAGAGTGCGGGAACGGAGATCGTCTTTTACGGGCGCGTCGTGAATTCGGCCGGCAAAGGCGTTCCCAATGCGCTGGTGCAAATCTGGGAACCGGACGAAACCGGACACTATGATTTGCAGAAGCACGATCCCTCAGAGATGGATCTGCGCGGATGTTTTCACGCCGATGCAGACGGGCGCTACTACTTTCGCGGGCTGTGCCCGCTCGGATACATGATCCCCATGGACGGCCCGGTCGGCGACATGATTCGCGCGCAGAAGCGCCACGGCTATCGCCCGGCGCACATTCATTTCGTGATTGGCGCGCCGGGATATCGCGAGCTGGTGACGGCGCTGTACGTAGCGGGCGACGATCACATCGATTCGGACACGGTTTTCGGCGTGAACGAGTCGCTCATCGTCTCGCTGAACAAGAAGGACCCCGCTTCCCCATTGCCTCACCTGCCGAGCATTCGATTCGATTTTCAGCTGGCGGCGGCCAAGGATCAGATGTCCGGGCGCGTGGGAGCTGACCCTTCGCAGATTACAGCGAAAGCTGGATCAAAGACGTAACGCAGCGGATCAGTTGGCGGCGCGGCGCTGGAATTCGGCGCGGACGAGCTTGGCGCCTGCGGCCATCGCTTCCATTTTGCCGAAGGCGACGTTCGCCGGCAGATACTTCATCCCGCAATCCGTCGCAACGACCAGGCGATCGGCAGAAACGAACGGCAGCGCACGCCTGATGCGCGCGGCCACAACTTCGGGAGTTTCCACTTCATTCGTCGAAAGATCAATGACGCCGAGAATGATGGTCTTGCTGGGAAGTTTTGCAAGGACCGCGCAATCAAGCTTGGACTGCCCGGTTTCGATCGAAATTTGCCGCACGGGAGAACCTGCCAACTCTTCGAGAAATGAATACGCCGCCGGGCGTCCCGGAACCATCGCAGCGTAGCCGAAGCAGATGTGCAAAGCCGTGGTGCCCGCGATTCCCTCGAGCGCCCGCGCAACAGCGCTGAGGCCGAAGCGGCGGGCCTTCTCGGGTTGCGCTTCCATCCAAGGCTCGTCGATTTGAACGATGTCCGCGCCGGCGGCGAAGAGGTCTTTCATCTCCGCGTTCACGGCAGCGGCATAGTCGAGAGCCATTTCTTCTTCGGTCGAATAATGGTCGTTCTGCGCCTGCTGCGACATTGTAAATGGGCCGGGAACGGTGATTTTGATCTTGCGGTCGGTATTGGCGCGGAGAAATTGCAGATCGCGGACTTCGACCGGATGCTTCCGGCGAATCCTGCCGACCACGCGCGGCACGAGAATGGTGTTGCCGGTGCGGCTGATCACTTGCCCGGGATTATCGAGATCGACGCCTTCGAGCGCGGTGGCGAAGCGGTTCGAGTAGCTCTCGCGGCGCATTTCGCCATCGGTGATGATATCGAGCCCTGCGCGCTCCTGGTGGCGGATTGCAAGGAGCGTGGCGTCGTCTTGAGCCTGATCGAGAAACTCCGGAGCGACTCGCCACAGCTCCGCGGCACGAACGCGTGGCGGCATGCGATGCGCGAGCTTCTGCCGGTCGATGAGCCACTCGGGCTGGGGGTACGAGCCGACAAGAGAAGTAGGCAGCAAAGTCATGGGACACCAAAATGTCGTTTGCGGCGGGTGGTTGTCAAGCGGATTCACGCGTCGTCGTAGGAGCGCGCCAATCAGGATGAAGCAGCAGAAGCGCGGGGACCCGATGCAGTGTCGCTCGCGTGGGTGCGGGCTTCCGCGGCGCGCGCGTCGGCCGTGTGAGCTTCGGAAGAGTGCGCGAGGCGATTATGCCGGTTCTCGACGGCGGCACGGACGAACGCCGCGAACAGCGGATGCGGAGCGAGCGGCTTCGACTTGAATTCGGGATGGAACTGGCAGCCGACGAACCACGGATGGTCGGGAACCTCGATGACCTCGACGTACGTGCCGTCGGGAGTGCGGCCCGTGATGCGGAACCCGGCGTTGGTAAGCGTCTTCTCGTACTCACAATTGAATTCGTAACGGTGGCGATGGCGCTCGGAGATTTCGGTGGTGCCGTAGGCTTTTGCGGCGAACGAGCCGGGCTCGAGCTTGCAGGGCCACGCGCCGAGGCGCATCGTGCCGCCCATTTCATCCACGCCCAAAAGCTCGCGTAGTTTGTAGATCACGCGATCAGGCGTCGAGGGATCGAATTCGGTGCTGAATCGGCGCGATCGAGTTTTGAAACCTGGCGTGCATATTCGATCGTGGCGCACTGCATGCCGAGGCAGATCCCGAAGAATGGAATCTTGTGCTCGCGGGCGTAGGTGATCGCGTGGATCATGCCTTGAATGCCGCGCTTGCCAAAACCGCCGGGAACGAGAATGCCGTCCACATGGCGAAGCAGACGCTCGGCGGACGCGGTCGAGTCGATATCTTCGGCTTCGATCCAGTCGATGACGACTCGCTGGCGATTTGCCAGGCCGCCGTGCACAAGTGCCTCGCGGAGGCTTTTATACGCGTCCTCGAGCTGAACGTATTTCCCTACGACGCCGATGCGGACCTCGCCCTGCGGGTGTTCGAGCGTTTCGAGCATGGCCAGCCAGCGGCTAAGATCGCGCGGCGGCGCTTCGAGATGCAGCAGGCGCAGCACCTGCTCGTCGAGCCCTTCGGAGGCCAGAGTCATAGGCACTTCGTAGATGTTGCTCACGTCGGGCGCGGAAATCACGCAGGATTCGGCGACGTTGCAGAAGAGCGCGATCTTGGCCTTCAGGTCTGCGCCGAGCGGGCGGTCGCTGCGGCAAATCAGTATGTCGGGCTGAATTCCAATGCTCAACAATTCCTTCACGCTGTGCTGGGTCGGCTTGGTTTTCAGTTCGCCAGCAGTGGAGATAAACGGCACGAGGGTGAGATGCGCGAAGACCACGTTTTCGGCGCCGAGTTCGAGGCGCATCTGGCGGATTGCTTCCATGAACGGCAGCGACTCGATATCGCCAACGGTCCCGCCAATTTCTACGATTACGACGTCCACGCCGGTGGCAACTTTGCGGAAGGCGGCTTTGATTTCGTCGGTGACGTGCGGGATGACCTGCACGGTCTTGCCGAGGTAGTCGCCGCGGCGCTCCTTGGCGATGATCGCTTCGTAGATGCGGCCGGTGGTCCAGTTATGATCTTTGGTGAGATGCACGGAGGCGAAGCGCTCGTAGTGGCCGAGGTCGAGATCAGTTTCCGCACCGTCGTCGGTGACAAAAACCTCGCCGTGCTGATACGGAGACATCGTGCCGGGATCGACGTTCAGGTATGGATCGCACTTCTGAAGGGTGACGCGAAGACCGCGGCTTTCAAGCAGGCAGCCCGTCGAGGCCGCCGCCACGCCCTTTCCTAGAGAAGAAACCACCCCGCCGGTAACGAAGATGTACTTCGGGCCGCTCGGCAAGGTGCTCGCTTTCCTCCGGTGGAGTCGGCGTACAAAACATTATCTGCGGAAAGTGCGCGCGTGTCAAATTACGATTGTTTTGGAATTGGAAAGTCACATCGTTACTCCCTCGTTGTTTGAGTTAGCCATCGACAATGGCACAAGGAAACTCGTGCAGTTCCAATGAGGAGCAGACCATCAGGCCCGGCGGGGGTGACCTGCGTCACGCCCCAGTGTGATGCAGGTCGCACCATTCCCGGCGAATCTGGAGTGAAACTAAATCAGGCGAAAATATAGAGCACCTCCATTAAATGGGCCGCCGCGAGGAGGACAAGATGCTCGGTTCCGGGATTGATCTTTTCAAAGGCGCAGTCTGGGAAGGACCGGCAGGGTCTGCTGCAATATTGCCGCCCCAGAGCATGGCGAAAGCGCAAGAAACATTCTTAAAGGGGATGCTGGAGACGCCTTGGAAGCAGGGCCGGCGGAGTCCGGCGGAGTGGGCGGTGTCCATACTTTTGCACGTCGTAATTGTGAGCGCCGTGGTGGTGACACCGCTCTTTTTCACGCAGGTGATCGATCTCCGCGGCTTTCAGGCGATGTTTCTGGTCGCGCCAAGACCTCCCGCCGCACCGCCAGCGCCCGCGATGGCTGCGCAGAAAGCGCCGAGGCCTGTGGCCCGGATTCTCGAAACGAAGGCACTCACCGCTCCGACTATGGTTCCGCGAACCGTCCAAGTCGTACACGATGAAATGGAGGCGCCCGATTTGGGAGTCGGCGTGATCGGCGGAGTGCCGGGCGGAGACTCGGGCGGCGCGCTGGGCGGAATCATCGGCGGTATCGGAAGTGGCGCGAAGCCGGCGCCGCCTCCGCCTTCGGCGAAGGCACCAAGGATCGTGCGCGTCGGAGGACTTGTCAAGGCGCCGCGCGAGCTTTACAAGCCTGAACCGGTATATTCGCCGATCGCGCGTACCGCGCACGTCGAGGGTGTGGTTACCATTGACGCGCTCATCGACGAACATGGCGACGTCGTACAAGCGCACGCCATCGACGGCCCGGCGCTGCTGATTCCCTCGGCGCTCGCTGCGGTAGTGAAATGGAAGTACGAACCGACTTATTTGGACGGCGATCCCGTTTCGATCAGGATGCACGTGGAGGTGAGCTTCCGGCTACGGTGATTCTGCCGCACGCGCTGGCACACCGCGATTTGATTTCAATCGCCGAACACGCACTCAAGGCTTTGGAATGTGCGCGGTATTGCGATCCGGAAAATCGGCAGCGAGTTGGGCGAGGGCCGCGTCGAGCGAGAGCTTCCCTTCCAGGTGCGGCTGCCAGTCTTTTACGAGCGCTTCTCGAAACGATGGGGAGAAACCGTGCTCCCAAAGATCGTTGCGATCCGCGTACGGGGTGTAGTTGGAATATAGCTGCTCGACGTAAAAGCCCACACTGAAGAACAGTAGCGCGTGCCACAGATCGCGCGGCGCTGTCTTCTTGCGAGCGGCGAAATCGCGGAGCAGCGTATTCCCGACATTCTCGATCAACGTGTGAGAGGCCTCGTGAAAAAGAATCTCGAGCGCGGCCGTCTGCTGATTTCGGGAATCGATGCTGGAGATCGCAACGCGCGAAGGAAGTAGCGTGGTATAGGCGCCAGCCCAGTTTGCGTAGGCAACTACGTCGACGCGGATGGGTTGGCTGGGCCACGGCGTTTCAAACGCTTTCGCCAGCTCTTGCGATAGACCGGCGCCGTGCTGATCGATCAGCGGCGTTACCGCATCGATCCAGGCGCGGTTGGCGCGGTCGTGTTGAGGCCACCAGTGCGCCCGATAAATCGGCGCGGCGCGATCGAGAACCCTCGCCAGCGCAAAATCGATGTGGACGCGGGCGAGCGTGGAAGCATCCTCCGATTCCTCCAGGCGATTCTTGACGATCCGCAAGGCGTCGTTTTTCAGCAGATCGCGCTGAATGACATTCTCCCGATAGTAGGAAACCGCCGCGGACCAGGTCTTTTGCTCGTCCGGCGTCAAGCTGGTTGCGACGCTGGCGTCTTCTTGCGATTCCGGTTCGTGCGCGATTGGGCGCGGGCCAGTGTCGCTAGCCGCGGCCTCTTCATACAGGAAGTGATGAAGATTGATCCAGAAGCCGCTGTGAAAATCGAAAAGCGCATGCGCGGCGCCACGATTGGCCTCTCGAGAGATGGGAGCGGACCCTGCCGCGGGACATCGCGATGAGAGCAGCAATGTTGCAGCGAACAGTACGCCGATTATTGATGTGCACCGCTTGAGCGCCATCATCTCGAGATAACGTCTCCCCATTTCGTACGTTCGCTACGATTCGCCGCGCTCGCGAAGAAGCTTCTCGACGCGCTCGACGTCCGCTGGGACGTCGACGCTCACCGCGTCGTATTCGGACTCCACAACGCGAATTCGATAGCCATTCTCAAGCCAGCGAAGCTGTTCGAGCTGCTCGAGGTGCTCGAGTTCGCCCGGCGGAAGCGTCGGAAAATCGAGCAGCGCCCCGTGGCGAAAGGCGTACAGGCCGATGTGCTTCCAGTGGCGCGCCGCGACGGTTTCATGCCGGTCGCGCACCCAGGGGATCGGAGCGCGAGAGAAATAGAGCGCATTTCCGTCAAAATCGCGGACGACCTTGGCGATATTCGGATCCATGATGTCGTTGGGTTGCTCGATCGCCACGCACGGCGTGGCAATCTGAACCGACTCGTCTTCGAGTATGGCGGAAACAAGAGCATCGATGGTTCCGGGGTCGATCAAGGGTTCGTCACCCTGCACGTTGACATAGATTCCCGCGCCGACGTGGGCGGCGACTTCGGCGACGCGATCGGTGCCCGAACGATGTTCGCTCCGCGTGAGGATGGCCTCCCCGGCAAAACTTTCGACAGCGCTCTTGATTCTGGCGTCATCGGTCGCGACCATAACGCGGGAGATCAGTCGAGCGCGGCGGACGCGCTCGACAACTCTCTGAATCATCGGTCGTCCCAGGATGGCAGCGAGCGGCTTGCCCGGAAAGCGCGATGATGCGTGGCGCGCCGGGATTACGGCCAGAACCTGCGGCTTGGGAAACTCGGAAGAAGGCATTCAAGGGCGCAGCATCGGCTGCCGATGCGATAGTAGCATGGGGCAGCGAACGCCCTGCGAACCGCTACCTGAAGGATGTTGTCCAAATGAGAACGCTGCTTGATTTGGATTTGCACGGTGGTAAGATGCGGTCACAGGGCGTTTCCGGGGGTACCGTGAGACACCGCGCCGCGCAAGCAGGCAGGAAGTGGGTTTTCGCGGGCGTCTGCGCGGTCGCAGTCGTCCTATTGAGTTTCGCGATCGCGTCACCCGCCCGGGCCCAGGACGTTCCCGCCGGTCCCTCAGTACCGCCTCCATCCGATTCCGAAAATTCCAAAATCCTGAAAGGCAAGCCCCTACGGACCGAAACCGAGCTGACACTCGTCGGCGCGTCGGTGACCGATCCGATGGGCCGACTTGTGACGGGACTCGAGCAGGAACAGTTCCGCGTCTTCGAGGACGGCGTCGAACAAGAGATCGTTCATTTTTCGAGCGAGGATGTTCCGGTCTCAATCGGCGTGATTTTCGATATGAGCGGGAGTATGTCGGACAAGATCGACAAGTCACGGCAGGCTGCGGTGCAATTCTTCCGCACCGCGAATCCGCAGGACGAATTTTTCCTGGTCAATTTCAACGACCGGGCGCAGTTGATCAGTCAGTTCACCGCCAGCGTGGACGATCTTCAGGACCGGTTGATGTACACGGCGGCGCACGGAATGACGGCGCTGTACGACGGCGTGTATCTCGGACTCAGCCAAATGAGGGGAGCACACAACGCGAAGAAAGCTTTGCTCATCTTATCAGACGGGGGAGATAATCATAGTCGGTACAGCGAAACCGAGATCCGAAAGTTTGTGCGGGAAGCGGACGTTCAGATTTACGCCATCGGGCTTTTCGACCCCGACGGCGGGCCGACCCCGGAGGAACGCGGCGGCCCCTCGCTTCTAGGGGATCTCACGATGATGACGGGCGGCAGGACCTTCGCGGTACAGAATTTGAGCGAACTGCCGGACATCGCATCGAAAATCAGCATGGAGTTGCGCAATCAGTATGTCTTGGGATACCGGCCGAGCAATCGGGCACATGATGGCAAATGGCGCAAAATTAAAGTCAAGCTTCGTCCGCCCAAGGGCCTTCCTCCGCTCACTGTGTCCGCGAAAAGCGGGTACTTCGCAGCGGGCCACTAGCGGCGTTACCTTTCGCGTGCTGCGAATCCTCTGGCTTGCGATTTTTCTGGCGTGCCCCTTCGCTTACGCGCAGAATCCACCGCCGATTCTCGCGCCCGCGACTCCCCCGCCGCCACCTCCTCCGCCGAAGGCAGCGGGCCAGCAGGCTCCTTCCAACCGGCTCCGGTCGGAATCCGACCTCGTGGTGCTACACGTAACCGTTGCCGACGATCGAGGAGCATTCGTCCCCGAGCTGAAAGAGGGAAATTTCCGGATCTTCGAGCAGAACATCGAACAGAAGATTTCCGTCTTCTCGCAGGACGATATCCCCGTGACGATGGGGCTGGTGATCGACAACAGCGGCAGCATGCGCGAAAAGCGCGAACAAGTGAATGCGGCTGCGATGACCTTCGTGCGCACCAGCAATCCGCATGACGAGGCGTTCGTAGTCAATTTCAACGACGAGTATTATCTCGACACCGACGGGGATTTCACCAGCGATCAGCGGAACCTCAATGACGCCCTTTCGCGGATCGATACGCGCGGCAGCACGGCGCTATACGACGCACTGATCGGCTCGCTCGACCATCTGAAAAAGGGCCACAAGGACAAGAGAGTCCTTCTGCTGGTGACCGACGGCGATGACGACGCCAGCTCGAAGACGCTCGAGGACGCCATGAAGGCCGCGCAGCAATCCAGCGCGACGATCTACGCGGTCGGCGTCTTCAGCGAGGATGATCGAAAGAACGACAAGAGAATGGTTCGCCACTCGAGGAAGGTGCTCACCGAACTAGCGGCGGCTACCGGCGGGCTAGCCTATTTCCCTGATTCCCTTTCCGAAGTGGCGCCGATCTGCGAGCAGGTGGCGCGCGAAATCCGCAATCAGTACACCCTCGGATACTACCCGGTGAATACGGCCCGGGACGGAACCTTTCGAACAGTTCAAGTGAAAGTGATCCCGCCGAACGGGAGGGGGAAACTTTCCGTGCGCACGCGCACGGGATACTATGCGCCGACCTCCACCGCAGCCGACGCAAGTAGCATCGCCCAACCCCTCACCGCGAGCGCCGACCCAAGCAGCACCCCTGCCTCGCTGCGATAAGCGCCTAGCGCGCATCGCGATTCCTCGCTCGGCTCCAGCTGCGCCTTGCCGGCGACTCGTTCGAGCCGTTTGTCGCGCGGCGGGCAGAGGCGTATACTTTTTTGTTTAGGCACATGCCAACGGAACGCACTGAGAAGCTGCCTCCAACAAACTCTGCAACGACGCGCGTGGATTCCATTCCTACGGTCGCGGATGCCGAGGAAATCTGCGTGCGCGGGGCGCGCGTCCACAATCTCAAGAATATCGACGTTACAATCCCGCACAACGCCATCACGGTGGTGACGGGCGTTTCCGGCTCGGGCAAGTCGAGTCTCGCGTTCGACACAATCTACGCCGAGGGGCAGCGGCGGTACATCGAATCGCTTTCGGCGTACGCGCGGCAATTCCTCGAGCGCATCGAAAAGCCGGACGTGGACGAGATTACTGGAATCGCTCCGGCGATCGCGATCCGGCAGAAGAATTCGACCCGCAATCCGCGGTCCACCGTGGCCACGGCCACGGAAATCTACGACTATCTGCGCCTGCTGTATGCGCGCGCCGGGCACACGTTCTGCTTTCGGTGCGGCGAAGAGGTTCGCAAGGACACGCTGGACGAGATTGCGGCGCGCGTGCTGGCGCTTCCCGAAGGGCGTCGATTTTACGTGCTGTACCAATTGGCGCTAGTCCCCGACGGGCATGCCGGTGCGGCAGCGGCTGCTGGGACCAGCGCGCGAAAATCGGCGCGGCCCGGCGCGGATGCGGTTCGCCAGGCGCTTGTGAGTCTACGCAAACGAGGATTCAACCGACTCTACCAGGCGGGGCGGGTGTTCGAGTTTTCGGCGCCGGAAGAGCTTCTCGACACGGATTTCACGAAGCCGGTGTACGTGCTCGTGGACCGGCTGGCGCTCTCGCCTGAGATTCGCTCCCGGCTGATGGATTCCATCGAGATCTGCTACCGCGAGGGACGCGGCGAGGCGATTCTGGAGTTTGTGGCGGACGACCCTGCGAGCGGCGCGCCCGAGCGGCTCCTGTTCAACGAGCGCTTCGACTGCAAGAAGTGCGGTGCGGCGTATCAGGAGCCGGAGCCGAGGCTTTTCTCGTTCAACAATCCCTATGGAGCGTGCCCGCGCTGCCAGGGATTCGGCAACACCGTCGATTTCGATCTCGACCGCGTGGTTCCGGACAAAGGCAAATCGCTTACAGAAGGCGCGATCGAGCCGTGGACCAAGCCGAAGTACCGCCAGCTCGCGATCGAAATGCGCCGATATGCGCGAGCGAAGGGCATTCCGGTCGATGTGCCGTTTCGCGACCTGACGACAGCGCAGCGAAACGCGATTCTGGACGGTGACCGCAAAGAAGATTTCCCGGGGGTGAAAGGCTTTTTCGCGTGGCTGGAACGGAAGAAATACAAGCTCCACGTGCGCGTGTTTCTCAGCCGCTACCGCGGGTACGCCACGTGTCCCGAATGCCACGGAACGCGACTGCGCGCGGAGGCGCGCGCCGTGAAAATCGCCGGGCGCCCAATCACCGAAGTCTGCCAGATGACCGTGAAACAGGCGCGACCGTTTTTCGATGGGCTGCGGCTAAGCCCCGCCGAAACCGTGATCGCGGAAAAAATTCTCGAAGAGATCCAGCAGCGGCTAAGATTTCTCGATGAAGTCGGGCTCGACTATCTCACGCTCGACCGGCTGACTTCGACCCTGTCGGGTGGCGAAGCGCAGCGTATTCAACTTGCGACGTCGCTCGGATCGCACCTCGTCGGCGCGCTCTACGTGCTCGACGAGCCTTCGATTGGCCTTCATCCGCGCGATACGAACCGCCTGATCGAAATTCTGCGCGGCCTGCGCGACTTGGGAAACACGCTGGTTGTCGTCGAGCACGATCCGGATACGATGCTGGCCGCGGACAAGATTCTCGATCTCGGTCCGGGCGCGGGCGAGCACGGCGGCAAGGTGATATTTTCCGGAACGCGCGAAGAATTGCTCGCGGACGCTGAGTCCATCACGGGCCGCTACTTGCGCGGCGATTTGCGCATTGCGGTGCCGCAGCGGCGGCGGAAACCGCAGGGGAAGTTCCTGAAGATCTTCGGCGCGCGGAGCCACAATCTGCAAGGCATCGACCTGATGATTCCGCTGGGTCTGCTCGTTGCGGTGACCGGCGTGTCTGGTTCAGGAAAATCGACGCTCGTCCACGACGTGATCTACAAGTCGCTCGAGGCCAAGCGCATCGGCCGGAGCTGGCGCGAATGGTGCGACCGGATTGAGGGCGACGCGGCAATTCCAGCAGTCGAGATGGTGGATCAATCGCCGATCGGGAGGACGCCGCGCTCGAATCCGGCGACGTATCTGAAGGCGTTCGATTCGATTCGCGAAGTGTTTGCGGCCACACCGGAAGCGCGAAAACGAGGGCTCACCGCGGGCCATTTTTCGTTCAACATTCCCGGCGGGCGTTGCGAGGCGTGCCAGGGCGACGGTACGGTGACGGTCGAGATGCGCTTTCTCGCCGACGTGGAGCTTGTGTGCGAAGAGTGCCGCGGCACACGTTACAAGAGCAGCGTGCTCGAAGTGCGGTGTAAGGACAAAAGTATCCACGATGTGCTGCAGATGACCGTGCGCGAGGCGCTCGCGTTCTTCGCGCCGCATCCGAAGGTCACGTCGCGCTTGCGCGTGCTCGACGACGTAGGACTGGGCTATCTGCGCCTCGGGCAGTCTGGGACGACCCTTTCGGGCGGCGAAGCGCAACGCCTGAAACTGGCAGCGCATCTTACGCGGCAGGACAACGCGGGAATCCTATACATTTTCGACGAGCCGACGACCGGGCTGCACTTCGACGATATTCAAAAGCTGCTAACCTCGTTCCGCAAGTTGATCGAGGGCGGCGCTTCGGTGCTCGTCATCGAGCACAATCTGGACGTGATTAAATCGGCGGATTGGATGATCGACCTCGGCCCGGAGGGCGGAGACGAAGGCGGCCGCGTGGTGGCGGCGGGCACTCCCGAGCAGGTGGCGCGGAATTCGCAGTCGCACACGGGAAAGTTTCTAGCTCGCGTGCTGAGCGCCCGCAATGGCGGGAATCATGAAAATCATTCCGCACCGCCGATGGCGAAGCTGCCGGGCGAGAGCCGGTCGACAACCTGAGCGTCGGGGCCTGCGAAGCACGGTTCGCGTGAGGGGCATGAGACTTTTTTCAAAGCCGCTCGTTTGCTGTGCACTCTTCGCGCTTCTGGGCACTCTCCAGTCAGGCTCGGCGCAAACGGGGACGGGGCCCAAGAAACACCTTGGCTCCGATCCCGCTGCACAAGCCCTAAACCAACTCCTCGCGGCCGCCCAGGCGGCGTTTGACAAACAAGATTACGCAACCGCCGCGCAGAACTATCAGGATTACCTCGCGAAGAAGCCGGACGATGCCGTGGTGCACTACGATCTCGGCTACGCATACACCGCGATGCGCCGGCCGGCTGATGCGAAGACCGAATACGAGAAGGCGATTTCGCTCGATCCAAAAATGGCGGCTGCCTATTTGAATCTCGGGATCACGCTTCTCGAGAGCGATCCGGGCGCGGCCGTCGATCCGCTGCAACACGCCGCAGCGCTCATGTCTAATCAGGCTCGGCCCAAGTTCCTGCTTGGGGTGGCGCTCGAGCGCACCGGAAAATTGCCGGCCGCCATCGAGCAGTATCAGGCAGCAGACAAAATTGATGCGAAAGACTTCGAAACCCATCTCGCTCTCGGGCGCGCGCTCGTGGACGCAGGCCGCGCGAGCGACGCCGAGCCGGAGCTTCGCTCGGCGCTGGAACTGCGTCCGGACGCGGCGCAGGCGCATTTTGAATTGGCTCGCAGCCTGGTCGAGCAGAAGAAGCTGGAAGCTGGCGCGTCCGAGCTTGCGACGTATCTGCAAGCCGAGCCGAGCGACACTGCCGTGAGAGTACAGCGCGCCGCGGTTCTCGTCGATCTCGCGAAAGAAGACGACGCCCTCGCCGAACTCGACCGTGCCGCCACCGCGGGACCAGAAAGTTTGCGCGCGCTCAAGCTGCGCTATCAAATTTACTGGGACGAGAAACGCTACAACGATGCGATTCCGGTACTGCAAAAGGCCGCCGCTCTCGCTCCGCAGGACCAAAACATTCCCGCTCTCCTCGGCCACGCGTACTTGGAAAAGAAGCTTTATCCCGACGCCATTAAGGAGCTCGCGACCGCGTACCGGATGGATCCGAATGCAAATGACGTGATCGCTGATCTCATCGCAGCCGAGTACGCGGTCAAAAACTATGCGGCCGCGCTGCAGGCCCTCGACGTGCTCTCGAAGCGAAAAGACCTTCCCGCAGGAAGCTGGTTTATTCGGGCGAGCTGTTACGATAACCTTGGTCAGTTGCAAGAGGCGCTCAACGCCTACAAACAGTTCCTGCAGTTGAACAAGGACGAGAACAACGACATGTATTTCGTTTCCACGGAGCGGGTGCGAGTGCTGACTCGCGAGCTACGCGAAAAAAAGAGGTAGCGCCTTGCGCGGAAAGCTCCGCATCTGGGGACCAATTTTGATGGCAGCGCTTGCGGCCGGACCGGCCATTTCGCAGGAGCGGCTCGCGGGGCTTCGTTCCCGCTTCCAGCACGAATCCGATCCGGTCCGAAAAGCGAAGCTGATGCCGGACCTCGGCGATGCGGAGTTTCGGGAGATCCAACGAGACGCCGCTGACGGACGCGTGCCCGAGGCGCTCGCGGCGCTCCGCGAATATCGGGACGAAGCGGAATCGTGCGTGAAGGCGCTCGACGCAACGCAGATCAGCGCCGAAAAACATTCGTCCGGCTTCAAGCAGCTTCAGATTTCGCTGCAGGAATCGCTGCGGAGGCTGGACACCCTGCTTCCCGCCATCGGCGGAAGCGAACAGGCGCCGTTTCTCGAGGCGCGAAAAGACCTGGATGACATGGACCGGCATCTCATCGAAGAACTGTTTCCGCGGCGCCCGGCTCCGCAGGCTGCGCCGCCAAAATCCACCCCGCAGGAACATTGATGCGTCATCGAAATTCCACCTTGGCAATTTTGACGATGCTGATGCTGGCGAGGCTCGCATCGCCTTCCGCGACTCGCGCTCTGCCGCAGCAGAAGGATTACCTGAGCGACGAAGAGGCGGACAAGATCCGCGACGCCCTCACGCCGGCGGAGCGCATCAGGCTGTATCTCCTTTTCGCCGAAGATCGGCTGAAAAAATTCGACTACGAACTGAACCGATCGACGCCCGAAAGGCGGCGCGCCGAAGTTTTGAACAACCTGATGAACGGGTATGCTGGCTGCGTCGACGACGGCGCCGATCAAATCGCCATGGCCCGCGAGAAGCAAATGGACATTCGCGCAGAGTTGAAGCTCATGCGGACGAAGTACCAGGCATTTCTCGATCAGCTCGAGAAATACGATAAGGACGGACCGGAGCTCGACACTTACCGGGACACGCTCGAAGATGCCATCGAGGGCACGAAGGACGCTCTATCCGATGTCGACGAGGCCTCAAAGGAAATGCTCCCTGCCCCGGTGCGGAGGAAGCAGTGAGGCAAGCGGGCGGCGCTCGGCGGCCCGTTCCCGGGGGCGAGCGGATTTTTCAGATGATCTACACGCGGCTCGGATGCGCGGGCCGACCACCTCATTTCGTCGTCGAATACCACCCCTATGCGGGTCTGACGCACACGATTCGCCTGCGGGAAGACACCGCGCACGTCAGACTCTCTGACCTGCTTGGAAAAGCGCCGCGGGCCGTAGTGGAAGCCGCCGCAGCAATCCTGCTGGGGCGTCTCTACCGGCGGCGCCCTCCGGCCGAACTTCTTGAGACGTACAAGCAGTATTCGTATGCGCAATCCACGCGCCGTCAACTTCTGCTGCTGCGCCAGCGCCGTGCCCGCAAGATGGAACACCGCCCTGCTGGAAGGCACCACGACCTCGAGCCGATGTTCGCCCAGCTCAACAGCCGGTATTTTGCCGAAAGCCTTGCGCAGCCGCGCCTAGCGTGGAGCACCCGCGTCTGGCGAACCCAATTGGGCTGTTTCGATCCGGCACTGAATCAGATCGTCATGAACCGGCAGCTCGACCAGCAAGGAGTTCCCGAATACGTTGTGGCCTACGTGCTGTACCACGAGATGCTTCACCTGAAGCATCCGATCCGGTTCGCGCGCTGCCGAAGGGAGTCTCATTCGGTTGACTTTCGCCGAGAAGAAAAGCGGTTTGCCGAGTACCAAAGCGCCATGAGATTCCTCGCCCGTTTTCCCTCAACTACGGGTTGATAAAATCATAATGGCACTATAGTTCCCGCCTTCACGGCCGATTACACCTATAGCGACTGATAAGGCATGACTTCTTCCGGATGTGCCCGTGGTACTGCGCGGTATCGTAAGCAGTAACCCTTGAGCACATCAAGTTGGAAGGTATTTGTACCAAAGTGGTACAAACAAGTTATGGCAACCCAGTCGCACAGAAAGATCCAAGACCTCATGCGATCCATTGAGCGACGCGAGTGGATTCTCTGGTGTTTCGCAATTCTGGTGACACTCCTGCTCACGGCCGGCATCGCGTCCTTCGTCGCTCCGATGTTGCACGAACATGTCGAGGACTTCGACACGCTGCACATTAATCTGGCCGTACGAGGGCTCGTCGGCCTGGTCTTGTTGTTCGACATTTATACGATTTATCAACAACTGCAGATTTATCGGATACGCACGGAGCTGGTTCGCCGGGAAGAGCTCTTTCGGCTGATCAGCGAGAACGCGGCAGACATGATCGCGGTGGTGGACGCTGACGGGAAGCGGCTCTACAACAGTCCGGCGTACGAGCGGATTCTTGGCTACAGCGCGGAGGAACTGCTGAAAACCTCGTCGCTCGAACAAGTTCACCCGGACGACCGCCCTATCGTGGAGGAAGCGGCGCGAGCGGCGCGCACCGGCCACGGGCGCACCATTCAGTATCGGATGCGCCACAAGGACGGCAGTTGGCACGTGCTCGAGTCCGGCGCCAGCGCCGTGTTGAACGCTCAAGGCCAAGTTGAAAAGCTGGTGATCGTGAACCGCGACGTCAGCGCACGCAAGCAATTGGAAGAGCAGTTCCGGCAATCGCAAAAAATGGAGGCCGTAGGCCGGTTGTCCGGGGGAGTTGCCCACGATTTCAACAACATTCTCGGCGTGATCATCGGCTATGCGGAATTTCTTCAGGAGCGCATGTCGCCGGAGGACTCGCTTCGCGGGAGCGTCGACGAGATATTGAAAGCTGGAAAGCGCGCGGCTTCTCTCACCCGCCAGCTTCTGGCCTTTAGCCGCCAACAGGTGCTCGATCCAAAAGTGATCGATCTGAATAGCGTCGTCCTCGACATGGAGAAGCTGATGCGAAGGCTGATTGGCGAGGACATCGAGCTGAGCACTCCACTGAGCCCTGACGTTGGCCACGTGAAGGCAGACCAAGGCCAGCTCGAGCAAGTCATCATGAATCTGGCCGTCAATGCCAGGGATGCGATGCCTCAAGGCGGCAAACTGACGATCTCGACGGAAAATATGGTGATGGACCAAGAGTTCGTGCGCCGCTATCCCTACCCCGTCCAACCCGGGCCGTACATTTGCCTGACAGTAACCGACAGCGGAATCGGAATGGACGCCGAGACCAAGGCGCGCGCATTCGAGCCCTTTTTCACCACGAAGGAAAAAGGAAAGGGCACGGGGCTTGGCCTTTCGACCGTGTACGGCGTTGTCAAACAGAGCGGCGGCTACATCGACATCTACAGCACGCCCGGCAAGGGAACGTCATTCAAGATCTATCTGCCGCGCGTCGATGACGCTATCAAGGCCCATGGGCCTTCGGCCGGCCCAGCCGCCTCTTTCGAGGGCAAGGAAACGATTTTGCTGGCCGAAGACGAGGAATCTTTGCGAAAGCTGACCCGCACCACGCTGGAATCGCTCGGCTATCTGGTGCTGGAAGCAAACGATGGTGTGGAGGCGCTGGAGGTGAGCGAACAGCATGACGGGCCGATCCACCTGTTGCTCACCGATATCGTGATGCCCGGCATGGGAGGCCATACGCTGTCGCAGGAATTGACACGGCGGCGTCCCGAGACTCGGATCGTGTATATGTCCGGGTACACGGGCCAGGCCGTCGGCTCGCAGGGCCCGATCGAACCGGGCAGCGATTTTCTCGCGAAGCCGTTTACACGGGAAACCTTGGCACGCAAGATCCGGGAGGCGCTGGATCGCCGCGTGGTGGCGGAGTCCAAATGAGCACACTCACGAGTAATGCAGGCGGTTCGGCCGCATCGGGAGCTTTGAAAATGCCGAAAATACTGGTCGTGGATGATGACGAGTCCGTGCGCGGGTTGTTCCGCATGCGATTGTCGGACACATATGAGGTCGTTGATACCGGCGATCCGGAGCAGGCCCTCGCGCTGGCCCTCGAGCACAAGCCGGACGCGATTTTGCTGGACCTTCTGATGCCGGGCCTCTCCGGTTTCGAGCTTTGCCAGAGCTTTCACAACCTCAGTTACACCTCTCGCATCCCGATTTTCGTGATCACCGGTGAGGCCGGAGCGAAATACAAGGAGCACGTCGAGAGCCTGGGAGCCAGGGCCTACTTTCACAAGCCCGTGGACTTCGCTGCGCTCAAGGCCGCTCTCGCGGCAGAACTCCGGGCCAAGCAGCCGGAGCGCCGCAAGCACAAACGAGTGCAGATGCGAGTTCCCCTGAAACTGCGCGGAAATGATGCGAATGGAAAACCGTTTGAGGAACCAACCACTACGGAGAATCTGAGCGCCGGCGGATTTCTTTGCAACTGCACGGCGACGCTGGTCAAGGGAGCCCCGATCGAGGTGTTTCTCGCGTCCGCAGGGCAAGATCGGTATGCAGGGCGCGCGGTGGTGGTGCGCAAGGAGTCGACCGGCGCGGCTTGGCAGCGATACGGCTTCCAGTTCCTGGAAACGACCTCCGATTGGGTGCTTCAGGATTAGTAGCGCGTTCCGAAGGGATTCTTCGCCCGCATCTTTCGTTCAGACTGTCGATTCCTATCGCGCCGTCAGCTTGTCAATCTTCTCCTGAATCCTTTTCGCGTCAGACGCGTTCGGAAACGCTCGCAGATATTCCCTGTAATATTTCACAGCGGTGGCTTTGTCGCCCTTTTTCTCGTACGCCTCGGCCAACAGCAGGCGCGGCTTGGCGAGCTTCGGTTGCTGCCGAATAGCGTCTTCGAATCGTGGGATCGCTGCGTCGATATCTCCCTTGTGCATGTAAAACGTGCCGACTTGGATGTCTTCATCGACCGTTGCCGGCAGGGGGGCGTTGTTCGCGTCATCTTGTGCGGGTGTCTGGGTCTGGCCTTGCGACTTGTCGGGCGGAGGAGCCGGGGGCTTTTGTTGGGCGGCGCGCGCGAGCGTGCCGACCAGGAAGCAGAACAACAGGAGTTGTGGAAGAGTTCGCCGCATTGGCTTTGCCGTCGGGATTAGAATGCGTTTGCTATCATGAAAGTTGTATCGTCCGGGACTTGATCGCCCGGCGAACTGAATTCCCGTTCATTGTATCGCGCCGCGAATGGAACTCCGCGAAAAAGTCGACCAACTGCCCGCCCAGCCCGGCGTGTACCTTTTCCAGGACGCCGGCGGAAACATCCTGTACGTAGGCAAGGCGATATCGCTGCGGAACCGCGTGAAATCCTACTTCCTCGAATCGAGGTGGCAGGACGCGAAGACGGGATCGCTCGTCCGCGAAATTGTGGACGTCGAATATATCGTGGTGGACAACGAGCGCGAGGCGCTGGCGCTCGAAAACAATCTGATCAAGCAGCATAAGCCGAAGTTCAATATTCTGCTGCGCGACGACAAGACATATCCATACATCCGCTACACGGCGTTTGAAAAATATCCACGAGTCTACGTGACCCGGCGGCTCACCAAGGATGGCTCGATCTACTTTGGCCCGTATTTTCCAGGGGGCCTCGCCTACCGGCTGGTACACCTGATCCACAAGCATTTTCTCGTGCCTTCGTGCACCGTCGACTTGACGCGGTCTCATCCCCGCCCTTGCCTTCAATATTACATTCACCGCTGCCTTGGCCCGTGCGCGGGTCTCGTAACCGACGAGCGCTACGCGGAGGGGGCGCGGGACGTACGGCTATTTCTCGAAGGCCGCCGGAACGATCTATCGCGAAGCTTGAAGGAACGAATGGAGAGCGCTTCGCAAAGCGAGCGTTACGAAGAGGCTGCAGGCTACCGCGACCTGCTGCAAACGCTTTCCGATATGGAAGAGCGGCAAAAAATTGCCGCGGCCGAGGGAGACGATACGGACGTGCTCGCATGGTACGCCGAGCCGCCCCAGGTCGCCGTGAATATTTTCCATTTGCGCGGCGGACGCGTGGTGGACCGGCGCGATTTTTATTGGGAGAACCTCGATGAGTTCGAACCCGCCGAGTTTCTGCCTTCCCTGCTGAAACAACTCTATCTCGACGCTGCGTATCTGCCGCGCTACATCCACGTCCCGCAGGATTTCGAGGAGCGCGCGCTGCTTGAAGACGTGCTGACGCAGACAGCCGGGCACCGCGTGGAGATTCTGAACCCCCAGCGTGGCCAGAAACATGCGTTTCTCGAACTCGTCGAGAAAAACGCGCAGCATTCTTTCGTGCAACGGTTCCGCGTGCTGAAGCCCAGCTCGAAGGCGATCGCGGAGGCCATCGAATCCGCGCTCGGGCTCCCCGAACCACCAAAGCGAATCGAATGCTTCGACATTTCGCACATTCAAGGATCGGACACGGTCGCATCGATGGTGGTGTGGGAAGACGGGCGCATGAAGAAGTCCGATTACCGGAAGTTCATCATCCGCGGAGACGCGATGCCCGAAGGACGCGACAAATCCGAAGGACTGCTCCGTGACGATTTCGCGAGCATGCGCGAAGCAGTGGAGCGGCGATACCGGCGTCTGCGCGACGAAAATAAACCGCTGCCGAGCTTGATCTTGATCGACGGCGGAATTGGGCAGTTGCACGCGGCGGCGCAGGCGCTCGAAAAACTCGAGATCATCAACCAGCCGCTGGCAAGCATCGCCAAGAAGGAAGAGATTCTGTACGTGCTGGGGCGCGAGAGCGAACCCATCGCGCTCGATCGCCACTCACCGGTTCTGCACTTGATCCAGCAGATTCGCGACGAAACCCATCGCTTCGCGGTTACGTTCCATCGTCAGCGGCGGTCAAGCCGCCGCTTGCGCACCGAGCTCGTGGACATTCCGGGCGTGGGCGAGCGCACCGCGCAGAAACTGCTGCGTCGATTCGGCAGTGTGACGAGGCTGAAGCAATTGAGCCTCGAGGAACTCGCCGCGGAACTGCCGCGCGCGCAAGCGCAACGCGTATTCAATGGATTGCGGGAGGCTCAACTTCGGGAGCCGCGTGCCACGTAGCTCCGACACGAAAATTGACTCGGGCGCTCGCCTTGCTTGTACTGGTAAGCCTATGCTACTGTCCAAATTGGAGGTGCATCATGGCGGACAACGTGGGCTCGAAAGTCAGTTTTTTCCTCGTCGGGTTAGGCATCGGGGCGCTCGTCGGCATTCTTTTCGCGCCAAAATCCGGTGAAGAGACACGCGACTATCTTACGTCGAAGGCGGACGAAGGCAGAGAATTTGCGCAAAAGAAGGCGCGAGAACTGCGCGAGCGCGCGGAGGATTTGATCGAGCGCAGCAAAGAAATCATGTCGCGGCAGAAAGACGCTCTATCGAACGCCGTCGACGCAGGCAAGGAAACCTACAAGCGGGAAGCAAAGATTTCGTAGCTTTTCGGAGGCGCCTGAATGTCCGGCTGGCTTGAATTGTTCATCATCGTCGCGACGATCGCTATCGTGATTCAAATGGCGATCTTGCTGGCGATGTTCATTCAGATGCGCGTGGCCATCCGCGAATTCACGCGGATCGCAGCGGATCTGCAAGCCCGCGTCGATCCGATTCTCGTCCGCACCAGCCGCATCCTCGATGATTCCGAAGATCGCATACGGAGCATCATGGGCGACGCCGCGGAACTCACAAGGTTGGCCCGCGGACAAGCACAAAAGGTGGACCGCATCTTCACGGATGCCGTGGAGCGCCTGCGAATCCAAATCGTTCGCGCCGACCAGATTCTCACCGGAACTCTCGAAGTGATCGAAGAGGCCGGCTCGACGTTCCGCGAAAAGCTGTGGCAGCCGGTGAATCAGGCTTCCGCCGTACTGAAAGGCATTAAAGCGGGACTCGATTTCATTCGCGGCCAGAAGCGGCGCCCCGAACCCGACAGCGCCACGCAAGACGAAGAACTGTTCATCTGAACCCGCGCCCCTTGGCGTAACTGCGCATTCCTTCCATTCACAGACAATTACAATTTAGCGGCAACGCTCACCTTTGCGCTTGGGCCGATTGCGTCACTTCGCGATCCAGCCCCCGCCGAGGACGTGATCGCCCAAGTAAAATACGGCCGCCTGGCCGGGAGTAATCGCGCGCTGCGGCTCGCGGAAGGTGACGCGCGCGGTCGTCGCATCGAGCGCTACAACTTCCGCTCCGGCGGGTTCGTGGCGATTGCGAATGCGGACGGCCGCGTGAACCGGCGCATCGGGTACCTCGAACGGAATCCAATTTACATTTCGGACTTCGCACGAACTACGGCGAAGTTCGCCATCCTCACCGACAACGAGCCGGTTATTCGCGCTATCGAGTGTGACGACGTACAGCGGATGACCGGCGGCGAGGCCGAGGCCCTTCCGCTGGCCGACCGTGTAATTGTGCAAACCGCTGTGGCGGCCGATGACCTCGCCGGAAGTCGAGACGATCTCTCCGGATTCCGCGGGCAAATCGCTTCCCTGCTCCTGCAGATAGCTTTCGATGAAGCGGACGTAGCTGCCCGACGGCACGAAACAGATCTCCTGGCTCTCCGGCTTTTCAGCGACGGGCACTGCAAGGCGTCGCGCGATTTCGCGCACTTCCTGTTTCGTCAATTCGCCGAGCGGAAACTCGGCGCGCGAAAGCTGCTCTTGCGTGAGGCCAAAAAGAAAATACGATTGATCCTTGGTGTCATCGAGCGCGCGGAGGAGTTCGTAGCGGTCCGTTTCCGGATTGTGACGAATGCGCGCGTAGTGGCCGGTGGCGATCCGCTCGGCGCCGATCTGTCGCGCGGTGGCGAGAAGCTGGTCGAACTTCACGTGATTGTTGCAGTGCGTGCATGGAATCGGCGTGCGCCCAGCGAGGTAGTCCTCGACGAACGGGCGGACGACGGTCTGCTCGAATTCGCGCTCAAAATTGATCACGTAATACGGAATCCCTAGATGTTCGGCGACACGCCGCGCGTCATACACATCATCGAGCGAACAGCAGCGGTGCGGTGCGGGACCTTCACCCTGAAGCGCAGGCAGGCGGCGCTGATTCCAGAGCTGCATCGTGAGGCCGACGATCGGCTGGCCGCGCTCGCGCAGGATCGCAGCGACCGTGGAACTATCAACGCCGCCCGACATCGCGACCGCGACTGCACTCGCCGCGGACGCGGCTGTCCCGGCAGCGGATTCGAGTTGGGCGATTGGCGTCATTGCGGAATCGTCAGCGTGCGGATGCGGCGGCCTCGGGATGCGGCGACTTTGGCGAGAGCGCGCGGATGCGCTCTACAACAGCGGGAATGATTTCGATCGCGCGATCGATTTCCTCCGCGGTGGTAGGCCGACCGAGGCTGAAACGAAGACTCGATCGCGCGTCGTCGCGCGAAAGCCCGGCCGCCAAAAGAACGTGAGAAGGTTCGGTTGAACCCGAGGAGCAGGCGGCGCCGGTGGAACACGCGATGCCCTGAAGATCGAGTGAAATCAGGAGCGCTTCGCCGCCCGCGCCGGGAAAGCTCATATTGGTCGTGTTCGGGACGCGGTGGCTGCGATCGCCGTTCACCTGCGCGGCAGGAATGCGATCGAGCAGCGCCGATTCGAGGCGGTCGCGAAGCGCGCGGATGCGCGAACCGTCCTCGGCGAGCAACTGATGCGCGAGTTCCGCAGCCTTGCCGATGCCCACGATGCCCGGGACATTCTCGGTGCCGGGGCGGCGATCGCGTTCGGCGTGACCACCGAAAAAGCGCGGCGCAAGCGGCGTGCCCGTGCGAACGAAGAGCGCGCCAACTCCCTTGGGGCCGCAAAACTTGTGCGCCGAAATCGAGAGCAGATCGACGCCAAGACGATTCACATCGAGCGGCACCTTGCCCGCCGACTGCACCGCGTCGCAGTGAAAGCACACATCCGCTTCCGCTGCGATGCGCCCGATTTCTTCGATGGGCTGAATCGTGCCAAGCTCATTGTTAGCGTGCATCACGGTGATGAGAACCGTTTCGGGACGCAGCGCGCGGCGAATATCTTCCGGATCGACGATGCCTTGAGACTCCGGACCGCGGCCGACAGGAACGACGGTGACTTCGATTCCCTGCCGTTCGAGTTCCTCGCAACTGTGCAGAATCGCGTGGTGCTCGATCGAGGTGGTAATGACGTGCTTGCGAGGCTTTGTCGAGGCTGCGATCGTGCCGAAGATCGCAAGGTTGTCCGCTTCGGTGCCGCCGCTCGTGAAAACGATCTCGCTGGACTTCGCACCGATCAGCGCCGCGACGGATTCGCGCGCAGCGTCCACCGCGGCGCGTGCTCTCTGGCCGGGCGTGTGGACCGAGCCAGCGTTGCCGAAGTTCTCCCCGAGAAACGGCAGCATGGCATCGAGGACACGAGGGTCCACGGGTGTCGTCGCGTTGTAGTCAAGATAGATGCGCATGGTTAAGCCTTGGAGAGTTCAGAATAGCGGCTAGTACAACGACGGTCAAGCTAACGAGCCGTTGGAACAGAGCGGCATTTGCGCCCTGCGAACTCCCCGGAAGTGTGTCGATTAGAATTGGGCTCTGTCCTTTCTTTTCTTCGGCTTACGCACGATTCTAATCGCCGACGTGTCGATTAGAAATCGCAGCTTCGGCTGACGTCCGTGGGAGAATCTTCGACGCGCACGGCGATCCGGCCCGGCGTTTTCTTCGTTCGAATTGTGGACGACTCTCATTTTGTCGATATCAGGCTAGCAGTCTGAGGGTGAATTACAAGCGCGAGGTTGTGTGGACTTTGGCAGAACAATGGCGAGAGATCCGGTATCGATTAGGATTGAACCCACGATAGGCAAAGGAATAGGCTACCTACATAAAGAAGCGCTTTACAGCAGTATGAGCCGCATCTTCGGAAGACACCGGATGGCGGCGGAGGAAACGATGGCTGTTCGACCCTTGGTTCTGCTCAGTGCCATGTTACTGATCGGCTGCGTTGCCAGTGCCGGGCCGGCCGTCGACCAGACACAGTTTCCATTGACATACGTGCCGTCGGGCGAGCAGACGTATAAGCAATATTGCGCCGCTTGCCACGGCGCGGACGCCAAGGGATATGGTCCCTTGGCGCCCTTCCTCAAAACGCCCCCATCAGATCTGACCACGCTGGCAAAGCGCCATGGGGGCAAGTTTCCGTATGACTATGTTTCGAATGTCCTCAAATCTGGGCCGGGCGTTCCCGCCCACGGCTCGCCGGACATGCCTACATGGGGCCCTCTCTTCCGATACCTCGACAAGCGGCACGAAAGAGTTGTGCAGCAACGCATCAAGAACCTCTGTGACTACCTGGCTTCGGTGCAGGCGAAATAACCGTTCCTCGTCACTCTCATAAATCGGTTTAGCGGAGGACATTTATGGGCTCATCGCCGAAGATCGCGATCGTCACCGGGGCAGGCAGCGGAATCGGCAAGTACGTCGCCCTTGCTCTTGCTCGGGAGAGCTACTCCGTGGTTCTTGCCGGTCGGCGCAAGGAGCCCTTGGAAGCGGCGGCGCTTGAAACGAGGCGGGCCGGTTCCCAAACGCTCGTCGTACCTGCGGACGTCTGCGATCCCGCCTCCGTCCGCGAGCTTTTCGCGAAAACGAAAGACGCGTTCGGCCGGCTTGACCTGCTGTTCAACAACGCCGGAATTTCCGGCCGCGCCACGCCGCTTGAGGACTTGTCGTTCGAGCAGTGGAAGTCTATCGTCGATACCAACCTCACCGGCACGTTTCTCTGCACGCAGGAAGCATTCAAAATCATGAAGAGCCAGGAGCCGCGTGGCGGGCGCATCATCAACAACGGCTCGATTTCGGCGCACAGTCCCCGGCCGAATTCCGCCCCCTACTCGGCATCGAAGCACGGAATTACCGGCCTCACCAAGGTGACTTCCCTCGACGGACGAAAGTACGACATCGCGTGCGGCCAGATCGATATTGGAAACGCGTCGACCGACATGGCCGAAAGAATGAAGAAGGGCGTGCCGCAGGCGAACGGCACGATCGCGGCCGAGCCGACGATGGATCCCGCGGACGTCGCGCGCGCCGTCGTGTACATGGCGTCTCTCCCGCTCGACGCCAACGTGCAATTCATGACCGTCATGGCGACCAAGATGCCATTCATCGGCCGCGGCTGATGTTCAGTGCGCGCCCGGGGCAGCAGT
Organism: uncultured Acidobacteriota bacterium; assembly: GCA_963715685.1. Classification (GTDB taxonomy): domain Bacteria; phylum Acidobacteriota; class Terriglobia; order Acidiferrales; family UBA7541; genus Palsa-295. The sequence continues at coordinate 2,547,508 of OY970264.1, forward strand.
GAGCGCGAGAGCGACGGGGCCGGTGCATTGCCAGTGGGGGCAGCCGAGCGTATATTGTCGGTCGACCGGCATCCCAATGTGAATTCCTGCCTGCGATTACGAACTTCCGGTGGCGACCCAACGATGTCGGCAATATTTCGAGCATGGGGAGGTGCGATAACATGACCAGGAAAATTTCGTTTACAGGAACGGTGGCGCTCGGCATCGCTGTAACACTCGCTGCAGCGTTCGCTGTCCCGCTCGGCAGAACGAGCGCAAAGCAGAATAGCAGCGCAGGGATTCGGATCAAGAACAACGACATCGGCGGGACGGTCATAAGCTCCAACGGGCCGGAAGCGGGAGTGTGGGTGATCGCGGAAACAAATGACCTGCCCACGCACTACATCAAGGAAGTGGTGACCGACGATCGCGGGCGTTATCTGATACCCGACCTGCCAAAGGCCGAATACTCCGTCTGGGCGCGCGGATACGGATTGGTGGATTCGCCAAAGGTGCAAACCGAGCCCGGCAAGCTCGTGGACCTGAAGCCAGGCGTCGCGCCAGATGCGAGGGCTGCCGCGCAATACTATCCGGCAAATTATTGGTATTCCCTGCTGAACGTGCCGGGAGAAAACGAATTTCACGGCGCGGATACCGCTGCAAGCGGCATTTCACCGAACGTGAAAAGCCAGGGCGAGTGGATCCACCTGATCAAGACGGACGCCTGCGAGTCGTGCCACCAGCTCGGCAACCAATATACGCGGACGATTCCGGCGATGTTCAGCGATCTCGACCCAGCGCAAGCATGGATGCGGCGTGTGCAGTCCGGACAAGCAGGCGCGATCATGTTGGGCGGATTAAGCCAGCTCGGACCCAAGCGAGCCACCGAGCTGTTCGGCGATTGGACCACGCGGATCGCGAAGGGCGAGTTGCCCGCGGAGGTGCCTCCGCGGCCGCAGGGCGTCGAACGCAATGTGCTGATCACTCAGTGGGACTGGGCCGATCCGAAGGCATATCTGCACGACGAAATCTCGACAGACAAGCGCGATCCAAACGTCAACGCCAACGGCCTGATCTACGGATCGCCCGAGGAGAGCCGCGATTATTTGCCGGTGCTCGATCCGATGCACAACACGATCAGCCAGGTGAAGACTACTTACCGCGATCCGGACACGCCGGGGCAGCCGAAACCGCTGAAGGCGTCCGCATTCTGGGGCGACGAGGCGATCTGGGACAGCCACACGACGGTTCACAATCCGATGTTCGATGAGCGCGGGCGGCTATGGTACACGGCGCGAATCCGTCCGCGCGACAACCCGGCCTTTTGCAAAGCTGGGTCGAGCCTTCCCTCGGCGCAACTTACTCCCGTCGAGAATTCTGGGCGCCAATTGGAGATGTACGATCCGGCGAGCAAGCAAATCTCGATGATCGACACTTGCTTTGGCACGCACCACCTGGTGTTCGCGAGCGACGCCAATAACACGCTGTGGACGAGCAGCGGCGGTGGCGGCGGAGTCGTGGGCTGGCTGAACACCAAAATGTGGGACCAGACGCACGACGCGGCGAAATCGCAAGGCTGGACAGCTCTGGTGCTGGACACCAACGGCAACGGAAAGAGAGACGCCTATGCAGAAGGCGAGCAGAGAGTGGCCACGACGCCCGGCGGCGAGAGTTTGGGCACGGCTTCCGCGCTAAACGCAGCGAGCGACCCCGCGAAAGACACGCGCCTCAACGCAGCGTTCTACGCCGTCGCGGTCGGCAAGGATGGGATGGTGTGGGGCACGGTGCTGGGCTTTCCGGGCGGGATCGTGCGGCTGAATCCGGGACCGAATCCACCGGAGACGGCTCTGGCGGAATACTACGAGGTGCCGTGGAACGACCCGAAGGCTCCGGTGTGGGGCTTTTCGCCGCGAGGGATGGATGTCGACGGCAACGGCGTGGTGTGGATAGCGCTGGCGAGCGGGCACCTGGGAAGCTTCGACCGGCGCAAGTGCAAGGGGCCGCTCAACGGACCGATGGCGACCGGACGGCAGTGCCCCGAAGGATGGACACTGTATCCGACGCCGGGACCGAAATTTAAGAACGTCACGGCCTCGGGCAGCGCGGACTCTCATTACTACGCGTGGGTCGATCAGTTCGACACGCTGGGGCTGGGCAAGAACACTCCGATCGCGACCGGCAATTCGTCGGATTCGCTGATCGCGCTGGTGAACGGAAAATTCGTGATCCTGCGCGTTCCGTATCCGCTGGGCTTCTTTGCGAAAGGGATGGACGGGCGCTTCGACGATCCGAAGGCCGGCTGGAAGGGCAAGGGCGTCTGGACGACCTGGGGTACCCGCACGCCATTCCACAGCGAGACGGGAAAAGGGACAATGCCGAAGGTGGTCCACTTCCAAATTCGACCCGATCCACTCGCGGACTGAACCAAAAATTATACCCGTTGACGCGGTGCATCTTCTGCATTCGGGCGGTCCGGTCTGAATCGACCGGTTCGTGATTCGCCTGCGGCAAATCGGTTTTGCGCAAGTGCTAAACTGAAATGAAAGAATCATGGAAGAAGCCGATATCTACTCAATTATTGGAGAGGAAGGTTTCACGCACCTGGTGGCTGCGTTTTACCGCCAGATCCCGGAGGACGACATTCTCGGAGCGATGTATCCCGAGGAGGATCGTGCTGGCGCCGAGCAGCGCCTGCGCGATTTCCTGATCTACAGGTTCGGAGGCCCGCAGCGATACATCGAAGAGCGAGGACATCCGCGCTTGCGGGCGCGACACTTTCCGTTCCGGATCAATCAAGCCGCCCGCGACCGGTGGATGCATCTGATGAACAGAGCGTTTGCGGAGGCGGCTCTGCCAGCCGAGGCTGAACAATTCCTTCGAGCGTTTTTCGAGCAAATGTCGACGTTCATGATCAATCAGGCGTAACAGCGATCGTTTTCGGAGCGCCGCACCTTTCTTGCCGCGACGGTAATAGAGAGTACAGCTGCAACATTTCGGCGTTCGGCTGCGTATCATGAAGCGAGAGGTGGTCTATGACCGAGCCGGCAGCACCAACGGGACCACAGATGCCCAGGCCGCGACACAGGTCATTCGTAGGACCGATCCTGCTGATCGTGTTGGGCGTCTGCTTTCTGATGCTGAATTTCCATCCGGACTTTGATCCGTGGCCGATTTTGCTGCGCTTCTGGCCCCTGATTCTCGTTTTTATCGGGCTGGGGAAAATATGGGACAGCTACTACGCGCATGAGCATCCCGACCGCGCGACCGGACCGTGGATTTCGGGGACGGGAGTGGCATGGATCGTGATCGCGGTGTTCTTCGTCCTGGCGATCTGGCATGGAGGTTTCGCGCGGCATCGCGGATGGGATTGGGACGGACGCCACTTCGGCGCAGATGCTTATGACGTTCACGACACGCAGGCGATCGAGTTGCAAGGCGCAAAGACCGTCACCGCGAATCTTGTGTTTCCCGCGGGGAGGTTCGTCCTGAGCGGCGGCTCAAGCCGGCTGCTCGATGCCGATTTCCGCTACGACCGAAACTGGGGGAAGCCGAACGTCGAATATCAGGTTTCCGGCGATCGCGGCCAACTCAGCGTGTCGCAAGGCGAGCATCGAGTGCATTTTGGAACCGACGACACCGACTGGAACTTGCGAATGGGCGGCGACGAGACAATCGACCTTAGCCTGAACATCGGGGCCGGCGAAAGCGATCTGCGCATGAACGGCCTGAACCTGAGCCACCTGCGGATCAATATGGGCGCGGGACAATTGCATCTCGATTTGACCGGGCCGCGAAAAACGAATCTCGACGCGGAAGTCGACGGCGGCGTTGGGTCCGCGACGATTCGCTTGCCGAAGGACGTGGGTGTACACGTGGAAGCGTCGGGCGGGATCGGGTCGGTGAATGCGCCAGGGCTGGAGCGCGATGGAAGCGCGTACGTCAACAGTGTGTATGGGAAGACGCCGACGTCGATCGACATGACTGTCCACGGCGGCGTGGGAGAGATTAACCTTCTCGAGGAGTAGCAGGCAGGCGCGAGACGGTTGCATGCTTCAAGATTACCCACCGCAGAGACGCGGAGGACGCAGATACAGAAAGAGAGAACCGTTTAGCCGACCCCTCGTCCCGCTAAGTCTGCTGGAACGCAGACCGTGCGCTTCCCTTCCTTCCTGAGCGAGGACAACCAGGATGACCACGAATTAACGTGCGCGCGATGCGTTACTCAATCGCGGCAGGCGCGGCGGTTCGCTTTGACAGGGGCGCGACCGTCCGTTAGCGTCGAAGATGCAGCGCGGCGACTTTCTCCCGCGCGCTAGGCGACAGGAGCGGACCTTGGCGCGGCCCATCATTACACTGACAACGGATTACGGCACGAATGACCATTTGGTCGGGGTCATGAAGGGCGTGATCCTGAGCATCAACCCAGAAGTACAGATCGTGGACATCACGCACGGAGTTCTGGCGCACGACATCCTCGACGGCGCGCTGGCGATCGGCCAGGCCTACAAATATTTCCCGCCGAAGACGATTCACGTGGTGGTCGTCGATCCCGGAGTCGGGACGCAGCGACGGCCGGTGCTCGTCGCGGCGGATCAGCACTATATGATCGCGCCGGATAATGGCGTGTTGTCATCGGTGTACGACCAGTCCGAGGCACTCTACGCGTGGAATATCATCTCCGAGCACTACTTCCGCCAGCCCGTGAGCAAGACGTTCCACGGGCGGGACATTTTCGCGCCGGTAGCAGCATGGCTGTCGAAATCGTGGCAGACGTCCGCATTCGGCGAAGCGATCACCGATTTCGTGCGATTTGCGATCCCGAAGCCGAAAGCGGCAGGCAATACGGTCAAGGGTATCGTCCTGCGCGTCGATCATTTTGGCAACGCGGTGACGAACGTGACGGCCGCGGACGTGCCCGCACTCGCAACGGTGGACGGAAAGTTTACGATCCGCGCGGGAAACGCGGTGGTGAACAAGGTGGTCCCGACCTTCGCGGAAGGCGCGAACGGCGAGGCCGTCGGGATCATTGGATCGAGCGGATACCTCGAAATCTCCGTGAACAAAGCCAGCGCGGCGCGAACGCTGGGAATCGCGCGCGGGGCTGAAGTCACTGTCGAGTTGAGCTAGCGCCGCTTCACGGGATTACCCCCCCCCACCCTTCCACTCCTCAGCAAGGTGTTAGAAGAACTGGCGCCCGCGTACCACTCCGTTTCTTGCTTCCCTATTACGAGTTGCCTAACGCTGTCGACTTCCCGATTGTTGGCGACGTCCAAAAGAGATTCTTCGACTGCGCGTCCCGACCCGGAGATCGAGAAAACTGATCTCCGGGAAAGAAAAAGCGTCGGGACGCTCCGCTCAGAATGACAATGCCAAAGGGGTGCCCTGAGCAACGCTCCGACCCCCTAAAAAAACTAATTATGGGAGAGCTGCTAGCGGGCGAGCGACGTAACGATGAGGTGCGAGCGCATGCGGGGATCCATCCAATCGCGGAGCGCGTCGCCGAGCAGATTGAACGCGAGGACGGCTGCCATCACGGCGAGCGCGGGGAACAGCACCAGATGCGGCGCGTCGAAAAGATGGCCGCGCGCGTCATTCAGCATCCCGCCCCAGCTAGGCATCGGAGCGAGGACGCCGACGCCCAGAAAACTGAGCGTGGACTCGGCGAGTATCGCGCCGGCCATGCCAATCGTCGCCTGAACGAGCACAGGCTGAAGGATATTCGGCAGAAGATGCCGCAATAGAATGCGCGCGGGAGACGCACCCAGCGAGCGCGCCGCCAGCACGTATTCCATTTCCTTGGCTTGCAGGATTTGCGCGCGCGCCAGGCGCGCGTATCCCGACCATCCGGTCACAATCAGCGCCAGAATCACTTTGCCAACGCCCGGGCCGAGAAACGCTGCGAATGCGATGGCCAGAAGAATCCCGGGAAAGGAAAGAAATGCGTTGATCGCGACGATGTTCACGAACCGGTCGAACCAACCGCCGCAATAGCCCGCCAGCGAGCCGATTGCAAGCCCCACAAATCCGGCGCCGAAGACGACGCTCACGCCAACGAGCATCGATATGCGCGCGCCAAAAAGCACCCGCGAGAGGATGTCGCGGCCAAGCTCGTCGGTGCCCATCCAGTGCGCGGCGCTCGGGCCAGCCAGCCGGGCCGGCAGATTCTGCGCAGTGGGGTCGGCCGGCGCAATCCACGGAGCGGCCAGCGCCAGGATCACAAGCAGCAGAGCGAGCGCCAATGCCCAGCGTCCCATGGTGCTTCGGCGAAGAAACTCGCGCACGCCGTTTGTCTGATCCTTCATTCGAAACGCACCCGGGGATCGACGAACGCGTACACGAGGTCCGTCAGAAGATTCACGGCGACATACGAAACGGCGATCAGGAGAATGCAGCCCTGCAAGAGCGGGTAGTCGCGCGCTCCGATTGCCTGCACCGCGAGCCGGCCGATGCCCGGCCACGAGAAAATCGTTTCGGTGACGATCGCTCCGGCCAGCAAAGTGCCGAACTGCAATCCGAGGATCGTGAGTATTGGGATCAGAGCGTTGCGGAAAGCGTGGCGGAAAAGCACCTGCGATTCGGTGAGGCCCTTGGCGCGCGCGGTGCGAACGTAGTCGCTCGACAATTCCTGAATTACGGAAGTACGCACCATGCGCGTGAGGATCGCCGCAAGCGTGGCTCCTAGCGTGACTGCGGGAAGTATCAGATGCGTGGGGCCGCCGCGGCCCGAGACCGGTAGCCATCCGAGAATCACGGCGAAAACCAAAATCAGCAGAGGGCCTAGCGCGAAATTCGGTACGGAGAGTCCCAACAGAGTGAAGACGCCAACGGCGCGGTCGGCGGAAGTGCCGCGACGTTCGGCGGCAAGCAAGCCAAACGGAATGCCAATCGCGGCGCAAACGATGAGCGCCACGAACGCCAGCTCGAGTGTCGCGGGATAGTGTTCCAGAACGACGCGCGTGACCGGCTCCTGGAATCGAAAGGACTCGCCAAGATTGCCGCGCACGAGGCCCGCGAGGTAGCGGCCATATTGCGTGCCGATGGGCACGTCCAGACCGAGCGAATGGCGAAGCTGCTGCAAATCGTCCGCGCGCGCGCCTTCGCCCAGCATCTGCTGCACCGGATCGCCCGGCACGATGTGCGCGAGCAGGAAAACCAGCGTCACGATCACCCAAAGCGCCGGCAATGCCAGCAAGAGCCGCACGGAGATGTACCGGATCATTTTCTGTGGAGCTCCCGCGCATCGGCAGCCGGCGCCGAAGTCTCTGCAGCATGCACATCGGCGCCGACCGCAGACACAGCTTTCCCGGATGGAGGCGTGAGCGGCTTGATTTTCACGCGCGACACCCTGCGGCGGTCCATTTCCATCACCGTGAAGCGATAGCCATCGGCTTCGAAACTCTCGCCGCCGCGCGGAATGAATCCGAGGCGGCTGAGTACGAATCCGCCGACGGTTTCGAACGATGAATCGTCCGGCAGCGCGATGTTGTACTGCGCCTCGAGATCGCGAACTTTGATGGCGGCGTCAAAAACCATACCACCGTCCGGAAGGAGCGTGGGCCGTTCGACGACGTCGAACTCATCGTGAATCTCGCCGACCAGTTGTTCGAGAATGTCCTCGAGCGTCACCAGGCCGAGAATGCTGCCGAATTCATCCACGATCATCGCGAGACCGATACGGCGCGAGCGGAATTCGAGGAGCAGCTCGCTGGCCGGCTTCGTTTCCGGCACGATCAAGACCTCGCGAACGAGATCTCTCAGACGAAACGACGAGGCGGGCGATCGCTCTTCGGCAGGACGCGCACGATCGAGAAGCGTCCAGATCACGTCCTTGATGTGAACGAAGCCGAGAATGTGGTCAATCGAGCCTTCGTACACGGGGAGGCGCGAGCGCTGTGTGGTGGCGAACATGCTCATCGCGTCTTCGAGGCTCGCATCAGCGGGCAGAACGTGCATGTCCGGGCGCGGAACCATCACTTCGCGAACCTGCACCTGGCGCAAATCCATCGCGTTTTGAATGAATCGCACCTCGGGCGGAGGGAGGAGGCCGCGGTCTCCAGCCTGCTGGATCATCACATGGAGCTCCTCGACCGAGCGGACCAGCGTGTGGCTGTGGGGAGCGACAACCCCGAGCGCGCGAACGATTCTTTCGGCGGTGCCATCGAGCAGATCGATCGCCCAACTGAACGTGTTGAGGAACCAGTGGAATGGACGCGCGACAAGCAACGCGACGCGCTCGGCACGCGCGAGGCTTAGACTTTTGGGCACCAACTCGCCGAATACGACCTGCAGAAACGTCAGCAGGCCGAAAACCAGAACGATCGCCACGGCGTGCGTGACGATCGGCGCCCACGGACGAGTCATTTGTTCGACGAGCGGCCGCAAAATGGTCGCGAGCGTAATCTCGCCGAGGTAGCCGAGCGAGAGGCTTGCAACCGAGAGTCCGACCTGCACGCCCGAAACGACGCGGCCGAGGTCTCCAATGAGCTGTTCGACGATTTTGGCGCGCGGGTCGCCCTTTTCGACGAGCTGCCGCACGCGCGAGAGACGAACCGCCACGAGCGAGAATTCGGTCGCAGCGAAAAAGCCGTTCACGCCGATCAGGAAGAATACGCCGATTACGTGGATCGCTGTCATCGAACGGCGGTCCTCACACGGCAAGGAATCGCGCCGGCGGCCTGGCGCGCCACGGACGGAATCGTCCGCCGGTATCCTGACGCAGACAAAGCAGTCGCAAGAGCCGCCATTTGTGGCGATTCTATCAGGGCGGACAGCGCAAGGGGAAAATCGCGTTGCCGGATGTTCGATCGGGCGAAGATTTGCAACTCTAACGCTGGGAAGCCAAGCCCGCCTTTACGCGAGCGTTGAAGTCCGCGGACTGCCGGCGAGGAATGCTGAGCGAGGTCCAGCGGCTGCCTGAATAATGCTTTGCGATATAGACGATCTGGCCGATGTGATAGGCGTAGTGAGCGATCTGGCGGTTAATCGCCTGCATCACGGAATGGCGTTCACCGCGAATGCGAATGGTGCGGCCGAGGTCTTCGTCGGTGAGAGGGGCCAGGGAGTCGAACACGATTTTCCATGCCGCTTCCCACAGCTCCAAAATTTCGGCGCGGCTCTGCGGCGGCTCTTCAAACTCGGCATCGCGATTGCGGGTGGGTTTCTCACCATCGGAGGTGAGAAAGTCCGTCCAGCGCGAGGCCATGTTGCCAGTCAGATGTTTCACGATGATTGCAATCGAGTTCGATTCTGGGTCGAGGGTGGCCGTGAGCGCCTCATCGGAGGACTGCGCGATGGCCCGCTCGCCGAGTTTCTTGTAGTAACGCAGAATATCGGTCGAATCTTTTATGTACGAGGTCGTGAATTCGAGCGCCATACGTCGATTTTGCACCCGCGCCGATTGTTGCGCAAGAGTATGCCGAACGCGCCCTGCCATCGGCGGAGGGCAGCGGCCGGGCAAGTCCACGCGCAGAAGGCCATTGTTGAGCTTCCGCGGCCTGCGCTAGAATGCAGACACCGCCCTGCGGACAACATCGAATGAGCTCAGCAACGAACAAAGCATCCGAAACCCAGCGCAAGGGCGATTTCGAAAAATCGCTCGCGCGACTGGAAGAAGTGGTCAAGCGCCTCGAAAGCACGGACCTCTCTCTCGATGAGGCCATGAAGCTGTTCGAGGAAGGCGTCAAGCTCTCCCGCGAATGCCAGAAGCAGCTCGAAGAAGCGGAAGGCCGCGTCGAAATTCTCCTGAAGAAGGCGGACGGCAAGGTTGCCGCGGAGCCGTTCGAACCCGAAGATGAATCGTCCTAGTTTGTCTCGTTGGTTTTGCAACGTGAGTAATCGCGCGTACTTGGTCCAGCCTGCCGCATGAAGCTTCCCGGTTTTTACGAGGAGGACCGCGCCGCCATTGAAGCGGCGATCGAGAAGCTCCTTCCGCCAGACAACACTCCCCCGCCGTCGATCCATCGCGCGATGCGCTACAGCGTGTCCGCGGGCGGCAAGCGGATTCGCCCGGTGCTGTGCCTCGAAGCGGCACGAATGTTCACGGACAACCTCGAAGGCGCGATCCACGCCGGATGCGCGCTTGAATTCATCCACACCTATTCGCTGATCCACGACGATCTGCCCGCGCTCGACAACGACGATTTGCGGCGCGGCAAACCGACGAACCACAAGGTCTTCGGCGAGGCGATCGCCATCCTCGCGGGCGACGCCCTGCTCACGCTCGCGTTTCAGACGCTGGCTGGCGCGCCGATCGAGTCCGCACGCCGCGTACGCGTGATCGCCGAGATTGCCGCCGCCGCGGGGACCGTCAATGGAATGGTAGGCGGCCAAGTGGCGGACGTCGAGGCCGAGGGAAAGCCCGTCAGTGCAGCCACGCTCGAATATATACATCGGTCAAAAACGGCCGCGTTGATTCGCGGGTCGATAGTAGCGGGCGCGATCGCAGGCGGTGCTGCGGACGCCGACGTGGAACGGCTGCGCCGGTTCGGCGACAGCATCGGGTGGGCTTTCCAGGTGGTGGACGATCTCCTCGACGTGGAGGAATCATCCGCCGCGCTTGGCAAGACGGCAGGCAAGGATCAGGCGCAGAAGAAGGCGACGTATCCGGCATTGTACGGGCTCGACAAATCGCGCACGATCGCGGCCGATCTCGAATCAAAGGCGCTCGCCGAACTCGATTCTTTCGGCGAAAGGGCGGCACGGCTGCGGCAGGTAGCGGACTTTCTGGTCGCGCGCCGCTCGTGAGCGCGAATCAGGGCGCAGTGAGCAGCGCTTCTGCATCTGCACGAAGACTTCCCTTGAAACATGGCGGCAACAATTCCGGCGCAGCCTCGGCACTGCACAAGAAAGCCAAGATTGGCAAGGCGCGGCTTGACGTGCTCCTCGTCGAACGCGGTCTGGCGCCATCGCGGGAACGCGCGCAGGCTCTGCTTCTGGCCGGGCGTGTGCGCGTGAATGGCGCGAAGGTCGACAAAGCCGGGACGCGGGTAGCCACGGACGCACGGATTGACGTCGTTGGAGAAGGCCCGCGTTATGCAAGCCGCGCGGGGCTGAAGCTGGAAGGCGCGCTCATGGACTTTGGCATCAATCCAGAGGATCGCGTTTGCCTGGACATCGGCAGCTCGACCGGCGGGTTCACGGACTGCCTGTTGCAACGCGGCGCGCGCAAGGTGTATGCGGTTGACGTGACGATTGACCAGCTCGATTGGAAGCTGCGGCAGGACGAGCGGGTCGTCACGATCGAGCGCAACGCCCGTTTCTTGAAGGCGGAGGACATCGGTGAGGCGGCTGAAGTTGTCACCATGGACGTGTCGTTTATTTCCGTGAGCAAAATCCTTCCGACTGTCGTGCCGATCGCAGCGCCTGGCGCCGACTTCATCATTCTCATCAAGCCGCAGTTCGAGCTCGAAAAGCGGGATGTGGGCAAGGGCGGGATCGTTCGCGATGCAGAGCTGCACGAAAAAGCCATCGAACGCGTGACGGCCGCAGCGGCAGCCGCGGGCCTGGAAATCAAAGGCGTGATGCCCAGCCATCTCACCGGCTCGGAAGGAAACCAGGAGTTTTTTCTCCACGCGCGGCGCCGCGAGTAGAATAAAATGCTGCCGCCAAACTGATGATTCGCTCCGCCGGCATTATCTGCAAACCGATTCAGGATCTGGTGTCGTCCGTGGTGCCACCACTCATCGCGTGGCTTCACGGGCGAAATATCGAAGTCTTCGTCGACAAAGAGACGCAGGCCTGCATCGACCCGGCCGGACCCGCGCTCGCGCGAGAAGCGCTTGGCGAGAAGATTGACCTCCTGATCGTGCTGGGCGGCGATGGCACGCTGCTCTCCGCCGCGCGAGCCCTCGGGAGCCATAAAGTCCCGATTCTCGCGGTCAATCTGGGCGGTCTCGGATTCTTGACCAGCGTAACTCTGGAAGAGATGTATCCGCTGCTCGAGCAGGTCGTCGCAGGGAAACATCAGACGAGCGAACGCATGATGCTCGAGGCGGAAATCATTCGAGGCGGCAAGTCCTTTGAGCGGCAGAGCGCGTTGAACGATGCCGTGGCGAATAAGGCCGCGCTCGCGCGCATGCTCGATTTCGACGTTCACGTGAACGGCAATCACGTCGGGCGCTACCGCGCGGATGGATTGATCGTAGCCACGCCGACCGGTTCGACGGCATACTCACTGGCCGCGGGAGGACCGATCGTCGATCCGGAACTCGACGCATTCGTGATTACGCCGATCTGCCCGCACATGCTGACCAACCGGCCGATCGTGATTCCCGACACAGCGAAGATCGAGGTGGATTTTGCGGCGGCGGACGAGTCCGCCTACGTCACGCTCGACGGGCAGATCGGATTTCAGCTCAAGCCGAAAGACCGGCTGTCGATCAAGAAATCATCGAGCCGCGTGGCACTCGTGCGTCCGCCGAACAAGACATACTTCGAAATTCTGCGCAGCAAGCTCCGCTGGGGTGAACGCTGAGGCTGATTTCGACGCGCGAGGGAATTGCGCGTCACTGAACCTTCACTACAATGAGCGTGCGGTCGTCCGCAGGATGCTGGCCGCCGGAGAACGCGTCGACTAGCTCGAGAATGCGGTCCGCGATCCCATCGGCCGGCAGGTGTTGATTCTCGGCGACGATCTGCGCGACGCGCTTGTGGCCAAAAAACTCTCCTCCGATGCCCTGCGCGTCACCGATCCCGTCGGAATGGAATACCACGACGTCGCCTGGGTCGAGAATAAACGTTCTTTCGTCGTAGGTTGCTTCCTCGAAAATTCCGAGCGGAAAACCAGCGAGCGGAATTTTTTCGCACTTGCCCCCGTGGGCCAAGAGCGGCTGCTCCTGCCCCGCGTTGGCGACGCGCAGGCGGCGGCGCCGACGATTCCACGTGGCAAAGCACAGCGTCATGAAGCGGCCTTCGATCAGGCGCTCGCCGAGGAATCCGTTGAGCGCGCGCAGCATGTTTGCAGGACGCGGCTTCTGGGAGCCCAGGCTGCGCAAGGTGCCCACGGCGACCGCTCCGTAGAGCGCCGCGGCGCTTCCCTTCCCGCTGACGTCACCGAGCGCAATTCCCAAGTCCTGAGGGCCGTAGCGCAAAAAGTCGTAGAGATCACCGCTCAGTTCGCGCGACGAGACCACGCGCGCGGCGATCTCGAGACCGAACTCAGGTCCCGGCAGACGCGGCAGCAGCGCGCCCTGAATGCGGCGCGCCGCGCTGAGATCGCGCTCCATGCGGCTCTCATCGCGCGCCACCTGCTCGTAGAGGCGCGCGTTTTCGATCGACACCCCGAGGTGCGCCGCCAATATCGAAAGCACCTGGACGTGCTGCGGCGTGAAGTAATTTAGCTGCGGGCTCTCGAGGTCCATCACGCCGACGACCCGGGCTTTGTAAATCATCGGAACAGCCAACTCGGAGCGCGTCTCGGGATTCAACATGCGATAGCGCGGGTCGAGCGATACGTCCGGCACGACCACGGGCCGCCGCAACTTCGCGGCCGCTCCGACGATCCCTTCATGCGCGGGGACGGCGGACTTCTCCTGCACGCGCTGGCCGAACTTGACGGTCACCCTATGGCGGAAGACCGCGGCTGCGTCGTCGTAGAGCAGGATGCTGAAAATCTGGTAGTCGATCAGGCGCTTGGTGAGCTCCGCGGCGCGACGCAGCACTTCCTCGACTTGCAAAGTAGCGTTTGCCTCGCGGCCGATTTCGTTGAGCAGGAGCAGCGTCTCGGCCTGCTTTTGGGCGTTCTCGAAGAGCCGCGCGTTTTCAACCGCCGTACCAATGCGGCTGGCGACGAGCGTCAAAATGGTCTGTTGCGACGGGGTGAAATAGTCCGGCTGGCGGCTTTCGATGTCCATCACGCCGATCACACGCCCGCGCACGACCAGCGGCACGGCCAACTCGGAGCGGACCTCGTCCACGGCCGGCAGATAGCGCGGGTCTTTCGTAACGTCGGCGACGCGAATCGCCTGGCCGGTGGTGGCCGCGGCGCCAATGATGCCGTCGCCCATCGGGATGCGCCAGTGCTCGATGACTTCGGGGCGATGACCGATCGCGAAGCGGACGTAGAGATCGTTCGTGCCCTCCTCGGGCAGGAGAACGGCGAAAATCTCGTAATCCATCAGCCGCTTGATCTGCTGGGCAGCGCTCGCGAGGACCTGGTCGAGGTTCAGCGACGCGTTGATCTCATAGCTGATCTCAGCGAGAACGGCGAGTGTCTCAGCAGGGATGTCCTGCACCGAATTGAGATTGACCGAATCCATTTGAATTTGAGTGAACGCACCCCAGATCGCAGTGCGGAAATATACCCCGGATGCGCTGTGGCGCGGGCGCGAGGCTCCGTAATTATAGCAGGCGCGGAATCATAGCTCGGACGATCGTTCGATGAATTTGAAGCTCGCCCGTGCCGCGCGGCGCGCGAATGCTACCTCGACGCGCCGAGCGCGGCTAGTCTACAGGAAGTGGGAGGACGCAGACGTCCTTCAGGTTGCGATAGCGCTCAGCATAATCGAGCCCGTATCCAACGACGAATTCGTTCGGAATCGTGAAGCCAACGTAGTCGGCTTTCACCGGCTTGAGCCGACGAGAGGGCTTGTCGAGCAGCGCGGCTACACGGAGGTTTTTCGGTTTGCGCTGGCGCAAAACGCTCAAGAGATACGTGAGCGTGAGACCAGTATCAAGAATGTCCTCGACCAGGATCACGTTCAAGTCCGCGATGCTGGTGTCGAGGTCCTTGAGCAGGCGCACCTGGCCCGAGGAATCCTTCCCCCGGCCGTAGCTCGAGACCGCAATGAAATCGATAGAGACCTCGAGATTAATTTCGCGCACCAGATCGGAGAGAAAAATGCACGCGCCCTTGAGCACGCCGATTAGATGGACGCGCTCACCCTTGAAATCCCGCGAGATATGGCGCGCCACTTCTTTAACGCGCTTTTCAATGGCCGCGCGGCGAATCAGAACTTTCCGTTTGGGCTGCTGAGAAGCGTCCATTGTTCTCCTGAACTGCGCAACGAAGGCGACTACTCTATCCCAGCGAAATTGCGGTGACAAGGCAAGCCGGAAAATTCCCTTTCTCCGCGACCTCAGTAGGTTGAAGTGCTACGCTATGGGGGCTCCAGTCGAAGCTGGGCGCCTTCTCGACAGACGTAGGAGGACCAACTCATGGCGACAGCACCCGTTTCGGAATTGACGCTTGAGGGTTTTAGAGGCGCGGCGGCGAGCGGCGAGTCGGTGCCTGCTGGCGTTGCCGTGTGCGCTGTCTCGGCGAGCTTCGCGCTCGGACTGCTGGCAAAAGTGGTCAAGGTGAGCGGCCGCCGGAAAGGCTTTACGGGAGATCCCTCAAAAGCCGAGAACATCGCCGACGCCGCACGGGCCGAATCGAGGCGCATGCTGCAATTCGCCGAGGATGACATGGCGGCGTTCAACGCCTACATGGCAACCTCGAGACTGCCGCAAACGACCGAACGCGAGAAAGAGGAGCGCAAGCGCGCGATGGATGCCTCTGTGCGTAAGGCGATTGAAATGCCCGTGGCAGCAGCGCGCTCTGCTGCGACGGGCATCGGCCTTTGCGCGGACGCGACCGGACTGGTTCATCCCGTGGTCATGGCGGACTTGGGTGCGGCAACGGCATTGCTCGCAGGCGGGCTGCGAGTCTTCTTGCTCTGCGCGGATTCGAACATCGGGCAGCTTGCAACGGACCCGGCTATATTTCGCAGCGTGATGAGCGGACGACCGGAGTGGGAGAGCAAAGCGCTCCGCCAGGCGGAGGTCGCTCTCAAACAGGTAGCAAGTGCGATTGAGAACGCGTCCGCCCGCCAGGAACGGAAGCCGTAGGACCCGCCCGGAGCCTCAGGAAAGACCGATGACGCGGCCCGTCTTCAGGTCGATGTCGATCTCGTAATATCCGGGGCGCGTGGAAAGACCGGGCATCGTGCTCATCGTGCCGAGCAGCGGATAGAGGAACCCGGCGCCGACGCTCGCGCGAATATCGCGCACCGGAACCGTGAATCCCGTTGGCGCACCTTTGAGATTCGGATCGTGGCTAAGGCTTAAATGAGTCTTGGCCATGCAGATCGGCAGCTTGTTGAAGCCGAGACGATTGTAGAGCGCGATTTTCTTCTCGGCCTCGGGTGAATATTCGACACCCGCCCCGCCGTACATCTCCCGCACGATCGTCTCAATCTTGTCCTTGATGCTCATTTCCAGCGGGTAGAGGAACTGGAACTTGCTCGGCTGCTCGCAGGCGGCAATCACCGCCTTGCCCAAGGCTACGGCCCCCGCGCCGCCTTCCGCCCAGTGGTTCGCCACCACCGCATCATGCGCACCGGCCTGGATCGCCAGCTTGCGAACGAGTTCCACTTCCGCCGGGGTGTCGTGGGTGAATTTGTTCACGCCGACGACGACCGGAATGCCAAAGCGGCGCGCATTCTGGATCATCTTGGCCAGATTCGAGCAGCCCTTTTCGAGCAGAGGGAGGTTCTCTTCCGTGTACGCAGGGGCCAGCGGCTGGCCCGCGGTCACCTTGGGTCCACCGCCGTGCATTTTCAGCGCGCGAATCGTTGCTACCAACACGACGCAGTTCGGGATGAGGCCGCTGTAGCGGCACTTGATGTTGAAAAACTTTTCCATTCCGATGTCAGCGCCGAATCCAGATTCGGTAAGGACGTAGCCTTCGGGTCCAACAAGCTTTAGCGCAAGTTGATCCGCCACAATGGAAGAATTTCCGTGCGCGATATTCGCAAATGGACCAGCATGGACGAAGGCGGGAGTGCCTTCGAGTGTTTGCATCAGATTGGGGAAGATCGCGTCCTTCATCAGCACCGTCAGCGCGCCGCCTACGCCCAGATCGTCAGCCGTAATCGCTTCGCCAGCGCGGCTTGTGCCAATGACCATGGCGCCCAGGCGCTCGCGCATGTCGGGAAGGCTCGTCGTCAACGCCAGAATGGCCATGATTTCGCTGGCGACGGAAATGTCGTAGCCAGTAACGCGGGTCATGCCTTTCTCTTCAGGTCCCTGACCGATTGTGATCTGCCGCAACATGCGGTCGTTCGTGTCGGTGACGCGGCGCCACGTGATGCTGTCCGGATCGATGTCCAGCCGCGCGAAACGGCTGCGCTCCTCGGGCGTCAGTTCGTTCGGATCCGTCTTCGTAATGCCCAGCTTGCGCAAACGGCGCAACATGACGGGAGCAAAACGCCGGCTCCCATCCTTCTTCGGCGGACAAAGCCGCTCAAACAGCGCCTCGTCCTTTTGCTGAGATTCGTGCATCGCGCGCGTGTCAATCGCAGCGGCCAGCAGGTTGTTGGCTGCGGTGATCGCGTGGATGTCGCCCGTCAGGTGGAGGTTGAATTCCTCCATCGGAATAATCTGGCTGTATCCACCGCCGGCGGCGCCGCCCTTGATCCCGAACGTGGGACCCTGGCTAGGCTGGCGAATGCAGGTGAAAACCTTCTTGTCCAGGTGCGCTCCCAGAGCCTGGCTGAGGCCGACCGTCGTGGTCGTTTTGCCCTCACCGAGCGGAGTCGGAGTGATCGCGGTGACCACGACGTATTTTCCGTTGGGAACATCTTTGAGGCGATCTCGAAGCGACAGATGCACCTTGGCCTTGTACTTCCCATAGAGCTCGAGTTCGTCCGGGAGAATGCCCGCTTCCGCAGCGATCGTATTGACCGGGATCGGCGTGGCCGCCTGAGCGATGTCAATGTCGCTCGGGACACGCGCGAGAATGTTCTTCAGCTTATGGGGCATCCGTCTTTCCTCCTGGCAACGATAGCGTCAATCACGAAATAAAATATTAGAATTCGCGGCGGCCGAAGAGCCGCGCGACCGCACGGTGTTCCTGAAGGCCATCACGCAAACGAGTACCGTATATGGAGGGTTGTCGAGTTGTCAAGCGACAACCAGCGGTCACGAAAACCCATTCCCGCCTAATTTCACTGCATGAAACCAATCTTCGTGGCGCCAAAAACCGCTCCAATTGTCACCCCCAAGGTCCGATGCTACACTCACACGTCCGCGTATTCGAACGCGCTGAAGATCGCCAGAACGATGATCTGGGGTGGTTGAACTCCCTCAAGGGCCCAAACAGCGGCGACAGCTTCGGCCGACGGAAGGCGCTGCCGGATTGTTTCTGAAACAAATTGGGTCCCGCACACGTTTCAATAGGTTGGGGTTCCACGTAGAGTTGAGAAGGCCGATTCCTTGGAGAGGAAAAACATAATGAGTCGAAGGCTTATCCGTGCCGCAATGGTGCTCCTGACAGCGACTTCCGTGTTGGTATCACCAATTTATGCCCAGGGCCAGCAGGCGCCCTCCCCAGCGGGGCAAACGCAGGTTCCGACGGAGATGCCTCCGCCTCCCCAATATCAGCCCCCCACGGCAACCCAAGGTACACCCCCGTCGCCGTCCCGAAACCTGGGGCTTGCGACAGGGCCGCACTATTCGAACGGCAGAGCCTGGTTCCCCAACATCATCGGGCCGTACGCGCCGAAGCTCGTGCCGGAGCCGATCAAGACGAATACGCCGCGAATCGCCCAATTGATTCAAAATGGCAAGCTGACGCTGAGCCTTGAGGACGCAATCTCGCTGGGGCTCGAAAACAACCTCAGCCTTGCAGTCGAGCGGTACGTGCCATGGCTGGACGAGGCCAGTTTGCTGTTTGCAAAGTCTGGCGCCAACGGCCGGCTCTCCTTCGATCCAAATGTAACCAGTACTCTATCGCTGGCCCAGTCGTCCTCCCCAATCAACAACCCGCTTTTCGCCGGTGTCGCAACACAGATCACATCTCCCGTGGCGCTTACCGATCACGTAACGACTGCAAACTTCGGCTACACACAGGGGTTCGCCACAGGCACTCAGGCGCAGGTGACTTTCAATAACTCGCGCACCTCGACGAACTTCGGAGCGTTCGACCTTTTCAACCCCTACGAACAGTCCACGCTAACGGTCGAGCTCACTCAGCCGCTTTTGAACGGTTTCGGTAAATTGCCGAACGTCCGCTATATACTCGAGGCCAAGAACACGGTAAAAGTGGGGGAGTCGCAATTCGCGCAACAGGTCATCACGACCGTGACGCAGGTGGCGACCGATTACTGGGAACTCGTGTTTGCGCGCGAGAACGTGAAGGTCGAACAAGTGGCCGTTGCCGCGGACCAACAGCTCTACGAAAACAACAAGAAGCAGCTGGAGATCGGCACGATGGCACCCCTTGACGTAATCACAGCCCAATCCCAACTCGCCACCGACCAGCAGGCTTTGGTCCAGGCGCAAACCACGCAATTGCTCGACGAAACGACGCTGCTGGTGGCCATCACCAAAGATCCGCTTGCGCCCAATCTGCGAGGAGTTGAAATCGTACCTTCCACATCCATCTTTAATCCCGACGTCGAGAACATCTCTCTCGAGGATGCGGTAAAGGAAGCCTGGAAAAAGCGGCCCGAGCTTCAACAGGCAGAGCTGAATTTGAAAAACGCCGGAATCGAAGTCAAGGCGACTCGAAACTTGCTGCTGCCACAGCTGAATGTGTTCGCCGAATACCAAGCGGCCGGCTTGGGTGGACCTGCGCATCCGTCCACGACCACGGTCAACGGCTTCGTGGGTAATCCCGACGCACCGATCGTGAACCTCGCCGGAACGATTGTTCCGAACGAGTTCGAGCCGATTCCGCAGACTACGACCACGACGACCCTGGTTCCCGGCGGTCTAGGCGACGACTTGAATGCCATGATCCGAGGACGTTACCCAACTCTCGAGGCCGGATTCAATCTGACGCTCCCGATTCGCAATCGGGCTGCGCAGGCGAACAACGCCACGGCACAACTCAACGAGCGCGAACAGGAACTGGGGTATCTTCAGACTCAGAACACGATTGTCCTTAACGTCCGCCAGGCTTTGATTACTCTCGTGCAGGACCGCGCCGCGATCACCGCCGCCGAGGAAGCGCGCGTTTTCGCGCAGCAAAGCTATGACGACGAGGTGAAAAGACTCCAGCTCGGCACTTCGACGGCGTTCACCGTGATTCAGAAACAACAACTGCTCACTGCAGCCGAGGGCGTGGAGCTTCGCGACCGCATCAACTTGATCGAGGCTGAGCTGAACTTCAATCAGGCCATGGGCCGCACGTTGGAGGTTCACAACATCTCCGTGGCCGACGCGCGAACTGGAAATATCTCTGGCACGCCAAACATTCCCGGGGCTCCGGACGCGCCCGCGCAAACGGGCCACGAGTAGAGGCACTGCATGGGTAACGAGAAAGAGCGAAAACAGGGCTCGTTCTCGTCCATCGAATCTTCGCGCAAACCGTCCGCCGGCGAGCGCGCGTGGGAACAGCAAACTCTAGAGCCTACGCTCGAGATATCCCCGGAGCGCGCTTCGGAGTTCACGACCGTCTCGAGCTATCCGATCCGGCGGCTTTACACAGAAGCCGACCTCGCGGATTGGAATCCGGAACGCGATCTCGGCGCGCCCGGCGAACCTCCCTACACACGCGGCATCCATCCGACCATGTACCGCGGGCGCCTTTGGACCATGCGGCAATTCGCCGGCTTCGGAAGCGCCGAGGACACTAACCGTCGCTTCCGCTACCTACTCTCCCAAGGACAAACGGGGCTGTCGGTCGCATTCGACCTGCCCACGCTGATGGGCTACGACTCCGACCACCCGCTCGCGGAGGGCGAAGTCGGGAAATGCGGCGTCGCGATCAGTTCGCTTGCAGACATGGAGGCGCTCTTCAACCAGATTCCGCTCGCGGATGTCACCACCTCGATGACGATCAACTCGCCGGCGGCTGCGATCTGGGCGATGTATCTCGCCGTCGCGGAAAAGCAGGGCGCCGCCTGGACGAAACTTTCGGGAACGCTTCAGAACGACATCCTCAAGGAGTACATCGCGCAGAAGGAATACATTTACCCACCCGCGCCGTCGATGCGGCTCGTGACGGACACTATCGAGTTCGGCGCAAAGCACACTCCGAAATTCAATCCGATCTCAATCAGCGGCTACCACATTCGCGAAGCGGGCTCGACGGCGATTCAGGAACTCGCGTTCACGCTGCGGGACGGTATCGAATACGTCGAAGATTGCCTTCGGCGCGGCATGCAGGTGGACGATTTCGCGCCGCGCCTTTCGTTTTTCTTCAATGCCCACAACGATTTCTTCGAGGAAATCGCCAAATATCGCGCCGCGCGTCGCATCTGGTACGAAGTGATGCGCGACCGCTTCGGCGCGAAGAATCCGCGTGCGTGGGCGCTGCGGTTCCACGCGCAAACAGCCGGTTGCTCTCTCACGGCGCAACAGCCATACAACAATGTGGTGCGCACCGCGATTCAGGCGCTCGCGGCCGTCCTTGGGGGCACGCAGTCGCTGCACACCAACTCGCTCGACGAAGCCTGGGCGCTGCCCACCGAGTCCGCCGCAACGATTGCATTACGCACGCAGCAAATTCTCGCGCACGAGAGCGGCGTCACGAACACGGCCGATCCGCTCGGCGGCTCCTATTTCGTCGAAACGCTGACGAACGAAATCGAGCGCGGCGCGCGCGATTACATCGAGAAGATTGACGCGCTCGGCGGGATGGTCGCCGCGATCGAGCGCGGCTACCCCCAGCGCGAAATTGCGGACGCGTCGTACCGCTATCAGGTGGCCGTCGATCGCAAAGAGAAGATCATCGTCGGCGTCAATGACTACGTCGCAGAAGAAAAACCGATCGACATTCTGCAGATCGACGAGACCGTCGCGCGACGCCAGGCTGCACGTCTCGCAGACTGCGCGCCGAGCGCTCGAACGATGAAGTCGCACGGAGGCTCACAACGTTGCGCTCGGCCACCGCAGCCGGCGATAACCTGATGCCCCACCTATACGAAGCCGTGAAAGCATACGCCACGCTCGGCGAAATTTGCGACGCCCTCCGCAGCGTCTTCGGCACCTATGAAGAAATCGCCGTCACCTAGCCCGCTAAGCAATGCTCCTAGATTCACGCACACACATTTCGACGGATTTTGAAGTATTCTTGCATCCTTATGGCGGAACGAAAGATACGCGTACTGATCGCCAAGCCGGGGCTTGACGGCCACGACCGCGGCGCGAAAGTGATCGCTCGCGCGCTGCGCGACGCCGGAATGGAAGTGATCTACACCGGCCTGCGCCAGACGCCTGAGATGATCGCTTCAGCAGCAGCTCAGGAAGACGTGGACGTCATCGGCCTCTCGATTTTTCTGGCGCGCACAATACGCTCTGCCGCCGCCTCATGGAGCTTCTGCACGCCAAGGGAATGCACGACGTGACCGTGCTGATCGGCGGGATCATTCCCGAAGCCGACATCCCGGGATTGAAAAAGGCCGGAATCGCCGAGATTTTTCTTCCGGGCACGACGACGCAAGCTATCGTCGACTTCATTCGCCAGCGCGTCGCGGCCGCGCCGCAGGGGGCCTGATTTGCCGACGACAACAAAACCTGGCGAGGCGCTTCCTGTGGAGGGGACCGTCATCGAAACTCATCTTGACACGAAGTCCGCCGCTTTCCAGAAGAACCGCCGCGACATGATCGACCGCCTCACCGAAATCAAGAACGAGGAAGAGCAGATCCGCCAGGGTGGAGGCGCAAAAGCCATCGAGGCCCAGCATAAGAAGGGCCGCCTGACGGTCCGCGAGCGCATCGCGAGACTGATCGACCCCAAGACCGAATTCTTCGAGCTCGGCCTCTTCGCCGCATTCGAAATGTACGAGGAATGGGGCGGCGCACCCGCAGCCGGAACCGTTACGGGACTTGGCCACGTGGCCGGCCGCCGCGTGATGATCATCGCCAACGACGCCACGGTGAAAGCCGGCGCGTTCTTCCCGATGACCGCGAAGAAAGTGATTCGCGCGCAGAACATCGCCATCGAAAACCGCATTCCGACAATTTACCTCGTCGATTCGGGAGGCGTTTTTCTTCCGCTGCAGGAAGATGTTTTCCCGGACACGGACGATTTCGGCCGCGTTTTCCGCAACAACGCGGTGATGAGCGCGATGGGCATTCCGCAGATCACCGCCATCATGGGAATGTGCGTGGCCGGCGGCGCGTACCTGCCGGTTATGTGCGATCACATCCTGATGACCGAGGGAAGCGGGCTCTTTCTTGCCGGCCCCGCGCTCGTCCAGGCCGCGATCGGGCAGCAGACCTCGGCCGAAGAGCTCGGCGGCGCACAGATGCACGCGCAAATCAGCGGCACAGTCGATTTCCGCGAGCCTGACGACGACGCCTGCATCCGGCGCATTCGCGCGCTCGTCGATAAGCTCGGCCACCCGCCCGGCGCTCCGTTTGACCACAAGCCCGCCGAGCCGCCTGCCTATCCCGCCGAGGAAATCTACGGAATCACTTCCGCCGACGGCTCCAAGCAATACGACGTGCGCGAAATGATCGCGCGAATCGTCGATGGCAGCAAATTCGAAGAATACCGCGCCGAGTGCGGCCAGACGATCGTCTGCGGCTACGCGCGTATCGGCGGCTGGGCGGTCGGAATCGTCGCCAACCAGAAAAAGAACGCCACCGTTTCGGCGCAGGCCACCGGCGAGAAGCGCATCGAGTTCGGAGGAGTGATTTACACAGAAGCGGCTGACAAAGCCGCGCGATTCGTCCTCGACTGTAACCAGAACCTCGTCCCGCTCATTTTCTTGCACGATGTGAACGGGTTCATGGTCGGCAAGGAAGCCGAGTGGAGCGGCATCATTCGAGCGGGCGCGAAGATGGTTAACGCCGTGGCGAACAGCGTCGTCCCGAAGATTGCCGTGATATGCGGGGGCAGCTTTGGGGCAGGCCACTTCGCGATGTGCGGGAAGGCTTACGATCCGCGATTCTTTTTCGCCTGGCCCACCGCGCGCTACGCCGTTATGAGCGGCGACTCCGCTGCGGGCACGCTCGTCGAGATACGGATCAGGCAGCTCGAGCGCGAAGGAAAGAAGCTGAGCGCCGCGGACAAGAAGAACTCTACACGAATCCGTTCGCGCAACCTATGAGCATCAAACCGACCCACGCTACGCTGCCGCGCGCCTGTGGGTTGACGCCATCATCGACCCGGCGCAGACGCGCGAAGCCTTGATAGAATCACTTGAATCGGCCGCGCTAAATCCTCACGTCGCGGAATTCAAAACGGGAGTCTTGCAAACGTAATGACCGACGCCATTACAATCGTGGAGTGCCCGCGCGACGCCTGGCAGGGATTGCCCCACGTGATTCCCGCGGACGAAAAGATTCAATATTTGACGCGGCTCGTTTCGCTCGGCTTCCGGCACATCGACGCGGTCAGCTTCGTCTCGCCAAAGCACGTGCCGCAGATGGCGGATAGCGAAGCCGTGATGCAGGAGCTAAGCCGCGCCAGGCTGCCCTCGGGAGAGGCACCGGAAATTATCGGCATCGTCGTCAACGCGCAGGGGCTCGACCGTGCCCTCGCCGCGCCCGGTGTGACCACGATCGGCTACCCATACTCGATCTCGGCCTATTTCCGCCGGGCGAACGCCAATATGTCGCGAGCGGAGTCTCGGGAACTTGTTGAGCAGCTCCAGCGCAAGACCAAGGCTGCCAACCGCCGCCTTGTTGTATACATTTCGATGGCATTCGGAAATCCGTACGACGAGCCGTGGGGCCCGGAGATCGTGGAGGACACACTCGTCTGGCTGAAGGATGTGGGCGTCCGGACCGTTTCGCTCGCCGACACTATCGGGACTGCATCGCCTGAAGATGTCGCTCACTTGTTCCACGCCGTGAAGGACTGCGTCGCAGGCGTCGAGATTGGCGTACATCTTCACAGCCGGCCCGACGGTGCCGCTGAGAAAGTTCTGGCCGCATATGAAGCGGGTTGCAGGCGGTTCGATGGCGCTCTCACGGGCCTTGGTGGCTGCCCGTTTGCCAGCGACGAACTCGTGGGGAATATTCCCACGGAAACCGTGCTCACGACGCTCGCTGCGCGCGGCGTCGCGACAGGGATCGATGCCAGATCTCTGGCGATTGCGTGCGCGATCACAGGCGAGCTTCGCGAGAAGTACGCGCACGAATCCGAAGCCGCCAAACCGAATTAGCTTCGCAGGCACGGAGGATCGAGCGATGGGCTACCCGACGCTGACGTATCAGCAGGACAACGGAATCGTTACCCTGGCGCTCACCGTACCGGAAAAGCGCAATGCCATCTCGGCGCAGATGGTCACGGACCTAATCGGCGCTCTTCAACAGGCCGAGGAGAGCACCGCGCGCGTGGTCATCATCACCGGGTCGGGCAAAGCCTTCTGCGCGGGAATGGACCTCGACGAGTTGCAACACATCGCGAGACAGACGCAACCGAAAAACCTCGAAGACGCACGACGCATCACGAAGATGTTTTATCGTCTTTACAGCTTCCCCAAACCGCTTATCGCCGCGGTAAACGGTGCGGCGATTGCCGGCGGCTGCGGGATCGCTACGCTCGCCGATTTCACGCTTGCCGTGCCGGAAGCCAAATTCGGGTACACCGAGGTCAAACTTGGATTCATTCCCGCGATTGTGGCCGTTTTCCTGCGCCGGAGGATCGCCGACAAGCCGCTTCGAGATTTGCTTTTGACCGGCAAGATCGTCGATTCCGCGGAAGCGTTGCGAATCGGGCTGGTAACAGAAATCGTTCCCATCGAAAAGCTCATGGATCGCGCGCGCCAAATTGCGGACGTGTTGCTTTCGGTAAGCCCTAGCGCCGTCGCACAGACGAAAAAGTTGCTTCTCGGTTTCGATAAGGCAGCCATTCGCGCCGAACTCGAAACAGCAATCGAAGCCAATGCAGACATTCGCGCGACTCCGGACTTCCACGAAGGCGTCGCCGCCTTTCTCGAAAAGCGCACGCCGAAGTGGGGCACCAGTTAGTTTTCAACCGAATCGCAGAATGGGAAACGAATCGTGGCCGAATCCACGCTGATGAGCGCGCGCGTTCAAGCCGTCCTCAAGCGCCTTTACCGCAACGCCGAGGCAGTGGATGCGGCCGTGCTGGCTCGCACGAATCCAGTGACAGATACCTTGGATGGAGACGAAAAGATCCGCGTTCGGTCTGAGATGTTGGGCGAGGCCTACCTGCCCGTGCCGCCGGACGTCGGCCGCCTGCTTTATATCCTTGCCCGGGCGCACCCGAGCCGCACCGTCGTAGAATTCGGCACTGCCCTCGCCATTTCGACGATTCATTTTGCGGCAGCAGTTCGGGACAGCGGCGGGTGCAAAGTCATCACAACCGAGATCAACGCTGAGAAGGCGCGCCGCGCTGGGGGGCATCTCCGGGAGGCCGGCTTGCTGGACTTTGTCGAGATTCGCGTGGGAGACGCGCGCGAAACTTTACGGAACCTTGATCATCCCGTCGATTTTGTGTTTCTCGATGGATGGAAGGAACTCTATCTGCCAGTATTGAAGGTCATCGAACCCAACCTGCGCGACGGCGCACTGGTCACGGCCGATAATTTGAATCTTGCGTCCAAGGAGCTAAAACCTTTCGTCGAATACATCAGCCGCGAAGAGAACGGCTACCTGTCAGTTGAGGTTCCCATTGGTGACCGGCTGGAAATCTCCATGCGGATCGAGAGCCGATGAACGAATACGTCGACACAACGCTTCGCGTCCGGTACGCCGAGACCGATCAGATGGGAGTGGTGTATTACGGGAACTATTTCACGTGGTTCGAGGTCGGGCGGGTTGAGCTCTGCCGCCACCTCGGTTTCGAGTACAAGCAAATGGAAATCGAGGACGACAGCCTCATTGTCGTCGCCGAGGCGTCGTGCCGGTACAAGCGCCCCGCGCGATTTGACGACGTGCTCACGGTTCGCACGCGCGTTGCTACCCCCCGGCGGCGAACGATTCGTTTCAGCTACGAGATTTTCAACCAGTCCACGGGCGACTTGATCGCAACTGGCGAAACGTTACACGTGATCTGCGATCGGCAGGGCCGTCCCAAGTCTCTTCCCGAAAAGTATCGCAGGTATTTCCCCTCGGGAGATCCGGAGGGCGCCGCACATTCCAGGCGCCAACCAGACGCCTCTCAAAAAGGACGAAAATGAGCGCAATCGATCCAGTAAAGCTCGCAAGGTTTCGCGAAAAGCTCCGCCAGGAATGGACCGACGAGCAGACGGTCGCCGCGTGGCGAAAGTGGCACGCGCAGCTCGCCGAGTTCACGCGCGGAGCAACGGAGGCCATCCTCGATGCCACGCAGCTTCGCCCGGGTATACGCGTCCTCGATCTCGCAAGCGGAGTCGGCGATCCCGCGCTTTCGATTGCCGAAGCGGTTGGGCCATCGGGCCACGTCACTGCCACCGATCTCGGCCCGGGCATGATTGGCTTGGCCGAAGAACTGGCACGCAAAAAGGGACTCCGCAACATCGAGTTTCGCGTGGCCGACGTGGAAGCGCTTCCCTTCCCGGACGAGTCCTTCGACGCTGTCACGTGCCGGTTCGGCGTGATGTTTTTCCCCGATCAAGTAAAGGCGTTTCGGGAATGTCGAAGAGTTCTGAAAACGGGTGGCCGCGTCGCCTTTGTCGTCTGGGGCACTCGCGAGCAACCGTTTCTCGGCACGACGATCGGTATTCTCATGAAATATGTCGACGCGCCGCCACCGGATCCCGATGCGCCTCACGCGTTCATGTTCGGCGAGCGTGGATTGCTCGAGAGCCGTCTCAAGGCCGCGGGCTTTTCCGGCGTGCGCGAAGAAGCTCGAACGGTCACGGGCCGATGGCGGGGTTCGCCCGAAGAGTACTGGCAGCAGTTCACCCAGGTCGCCGCGCCATTTCGCCCTCTGATCGCGAAGCTCTCAACTGAGACGCGCGCGAAGGCGGAATCCGAGATTCTTGCGGGGCTGCGGAAGCTATCGGACGGCAAAGTGCTGACGATGCCGCTCGAAATCGTCATCGGGACGGGCTCGAAAGCTTGACGCGCATTCAAATCGACGGCGAGCATCTGTCGATCGAGGACCTCTGGCGCATTGTTTTCAATGGAGCCGAGGCCGAGATTGCGCCGTCGGCGCGCGAGCGGATGAATGCTTCGCGGGCGGTAATCGAGCGACTGATCGAAACAGACGCGCCCGTGTACGGCGTGAACACCGGCTTCGGCAAGATGGCCACAACGCGAATCTCTCACGACGAAATTCGCCACCTGCAATTGAATCTGGTGCGCAGCCATTCGTGTGGTGTAGGCGAGCCGCTTAGCGAATCCGCAACCCGCGCGATGATGGCGCTGCGTGCCAACGCCATCGCCAAGGGCTTTTCCGGCGTGCGCCCGGTCGTCGCCGAGACGCTCATCGCGATGCTCAATCGCGGCGTGCATCCCGTGATCCCGTCGCAAGGCAGCGTGGGAGCGTCGGGCGACCTTGCGCCGCTCGCGCATCTCGCGCAGGTTGCCATTGGCGAAGGCGAGGCCGTCTTTCAGGGTCGGAGACTCGCCGGCGCCGAAGCGATGCGCGCTGCCGGAGTCGCGCCGCTTGCGCTCCAAGCAAAAGAAGGCCTCGCGCTGCTCAACGGCACGCAGGCAATGCTCGCGCTCCTGGCGCTGGCCTTGCGCGAAGCGGAGATCGCCGTCGACACCGCCGATGTCGCAACAGCGCTCTCGCTCGATGCGTTGCGTGGAAGCCCCACGGCGTTCGACGCCCGCATTGCTCAAGCGCGTCCGCACGCCGGACAGGCCATCACCGCGCGCAACATCGAGCGACTGAATCGCGGCAGCGAGATCCGCGAGTCGCACCGGTCGCCCGAGAGAGACGCGCGCGTGCAGGACCCGTACAGCCTGCGCTGCGCTCCGCAGGTACACGGCGCCGTACGCGATGCGCTCGCGAGAGTCCGCGCGACGGTCGAGATCGAATTGAACAGCGCCACCGACAACCCTCTGGTCTTCGCCGACTCGGGCGAAGTGATCAGCGGGGGCAACTTTCACGGCCAGCCGCTCGCGATGGCAGCCGATCAAATGGCCGTCGCGCTCGCGACGCTGGGCGGAATTTCCGAACGCCGCATCGAGCAGATGACCAATCCGCAGACGAGTATGTTGCCCGCTTTTCTGGTCCGCGAGGCCGGCCTCAATTCCGGCTTCATGATCCTGCAGGTCACGGCCGCGGCGCTCGCCAGCGAGATGAAGGCGCTCGCGGCTCCGCACTCCGTCGATTCGATTCCGACTTCGGCGAATCAGGAAGATTACGTTTCAATGGGAATGGGCGCTGCGCGGCGGCTCGAACCGATGCTTGGAAACGTGCGGAACATCCTCGCGATCGAATTGCTCGCCGCTTGCCAGGGAATCGATTTTCTTGCGCCGCTGCGACCGGGGTCGGAAACGCGCAAAGCGTACGACATCGTGCGCTCGACATCGAAGCGTGTCGATGCAGACCGCTCGCTCGCCCCCGATATCGAGGCATTGTCGCGCGCGGTGGCACAGGGTTCCTTCGCAAAGATTCTTCGTTAGCCGACCATTACTACCTCAGTGAGCGTTGAAGAAATTTGCCAAAGCGCAAGCCCGCAGCGTAGCTGAACGGCGCCACGCCCATCGAGTAATGCCCGCACGGCAGCGACAAGCTTTCGAATTCGACTCTTTCGTCGCGCAATGTTTTCAATAGGTCGTCGGTGAATTCCGGCCAGAACGTTGGGTCGTAGCGCCCGGTGATCAGCAGGATTTTCTTGCCCGCGCCGGTCATCTTCCCAATGTAAGGAAACGGGCTGATAGGCGACCAGAAATGCCGCAGGTCATCGTGCGAGACTCCGGCCGCCTCCATCGGCTCCCAGACGTTCTTCGTCGTCAGGCCGTGGCTGACGACTTCGCCGAAATAGGTCGAGGCGTGCACGAACGCGCCCGCGCGAAGCGCCGGCTCGTGACACATGGTGATGAAGCCGATTGCCGACCCGATGCTCGTCCCAAGGACTCCGAGGGGGCCGTAGCCTTCCCGTTCGAGCCAGCGCAACGTGCGGCGCACGTCGAGCACGGCCTGCCGGCCTGCCTGCATCGTGAGGCCGATGTTTGGTCCGACGAGGTGATCCGCGCGCGGATGATTGGGAATGGCGCGGCGGTCGTGATACGGCAGGCTTATCTTGATCGCGGTCATGCCGAGCCGGTTGAGCCAGCGGCAGACGTTGTGCTGCTCTTCCCAACGGGAATTCCACTGCGCGAGCACGACGACCGCCGGCCCACTCGCCGATTTCCCGTTTCGCCGCGCGCCGGGCCCGGGGAAAAGATGCGCGTGGACGCGGTTGTTTTCGCTCCAAGATGAAGCGACGGCGCTTGTAAAAGTGAGGACATTCTCCGCAAGTGCGTAATCGTTCGCGGGAGAGACGGCATACCACTCATCGCTACGCGCGAGAGCGTCTTCGATGTAGCGGTCGAGAAAGGCGCGGGGATTCGGCTCGTGTGCGTCGCCGCCGATGTGTTCGAGTCCCCAACCGAATGGCAGCGTGCGCCGCCTCGGCTCCTGATCGAAGCGCATCTGCTCGTAGCGGTGGAATTTCCGTGCGATCCAAGAGGGCATTGGGCCTGTGAATAAATATACCGCAGGGACGATCCGAATCGGATGGTCATCTCATTCGCGCTGAGGCCGAAATGCCGCGGCATTAGGCGCGGGCCAAGCGGCGAAGATTAGCGCCAGTGAGGCGGGTGAGGACCCAGGTTTTGTCCGGACGCGCGCCGAGGCGGCGGTAAAACTTGATCGCCGGGGCGTTCCAATCGAGGACGATCCACTCCATTTGCTCGCAGCCTTTTCGGACGGCGGCGCGCGCGAGGGCGGTCATGAGGGCTTTGCCAGCGCCCTTGCCGCGCTCCCCCGGCAGCACAAAGATGTCCTCGATAAAGAGCACAGGGGTGCAGCCAAAGGTCGAATACGCGAAGTAGTAGACTGCATAGCCGATCGGGCGGCCGCCGCGCGTGCAGATCAGCGTCTCGAAAAAGCGGCGGCGCCCGAAGCCGTCGCGGCGCAATCGCTTCGCATTGGTCTTGGTGTATCGCGTTAGCCGCTCGTATTTTGCGAGCGCGCGGATCAGCGAAACGATTGCCGGGATATCTCGCACCGTGCCCGGACGAATTCGCAGTGGCGCGATCTTCGCAGGTTTCCTCATAATGCCTCCCATATTGCTGCATAGCCGTTAGCGGCATGACAGCCGGCAAGTATAGGACAGGAGGCAGACACGAGCATCAGTCCACCCGGACGGCGCGATGCGTTAGCACTCGGACACGATGGCGGGGGTGCGGCTTGAGAGGCGTCCACCGATATGGCAAATTCGAGTTGTGATCCCCCCGGCGCTTATCGGCGTGTTTGTGTTCTGTTTCGGACTGATCATCGGCAGCTTCCTGAACGTCTGCATCCTCCGCATTCCAGAGCGGAAGTCGATCGTGATGCCTGCGTCCGCGTGCCCAAAGTGCGGCGCGCCGATCCGTCCGTACGACAACATTCCGGTGATTAGCTGGGTGCTGCTAGGGGGAAAGTGCCGCTCCTGCAAGACGAGGATTTCGGCAATGTACCCGGCGGTGGAACTGCTGACGGGGATACTGTTTTGGGTGTGCTATTGGGCTTTCGGCCTGACTACGGAGACGCTGAAGTGGGCGGCGTTTTCGGCCCTGCTCGTGGTGCTCGTGTTTACGGACCTGCGCGAGCGCATCCTACCGGACGTGGTGAACTTCACGGGATTCGGGATCGGGCTGGCGCTGAGCTTCGTGACGAAGCCGACTGACGGCACCGCGCTCTGGATTGCGAACCACCTGTTCGACTTCCCTCCCCCGGCGCCGATCTTGTCATTTGCAGACGCGCTGATAGGCGCAGCGATCGGAAGTGGGCTGCTGTGGCTTGTCTCGGAAGCGTACTTCCGCTTGCGCGGGCGCGAAGGCATGGGCCTCGGCGACGTCAAGATGATGCTGATGGCAGGCGCGTTTCTGGGAGCCAAGCGAACGCTGCTCACGATCCTCGGGGGATCGCTGCTCGGGAGCGTGCTGGGCCTGATTTTTATTTTCGCGCGGCGCAAGGAATCGAACTACGAATTGCCATTCGGCTCGTTCCTCGGAATGGCAGCGCTGCTGGTAGTTTTTTTCGGCACGCCGCTGGTGAACTGGTACCAATCGATGCTCATGGTGCGATGATGATCGCAGGAGAAGATTTCGAATGAACGCGGCGCTGCCCATGCCCCACGCGCCGGTTCCGCCAGCGGCGATCGCCTACGCGATCGTGGGGTTCGGACTCCTGCTCGGCGCGATCCTGGCGCTCGTGATGATGGCGCGAAAGTTCGTCCACACGGACGCGCCCAAACCAAAAGACGACTGGGCGGCGACAAAGCCCACCACCGACAACGCTTCCGCTTTCATGGCCGCTTCGATGCAAGGCGTGATCGAGAAGCTACGCGCGCAGGAAAAGGAACTGGCGCGGCTGCACATGCTGGCGCAGGAGCGCGCGCAGGAATCGGAGCGCCTGACCGAGGAAGTAACCCGCCACATGCCGACTGGAATGCTGCTCGTCAACGCGACGGGCGCGATCAGCTCCACGAATCCCGCGGCGGAAGACGCGCTCGGCCTGCGGCCAATGCGCTACCGCTCGTACAAGGAAATCCTTGGAGACGATTCTGGTCTCGCGCAGATGCTGACGGCATGCCTACGCGACGGGAAAACCTTTCAGCGAGGCGAAGTCGAGCACCTCACCACGGACGGCGAGGTCAGGCGGCTCGGCGTGACGATCTCGCCGATCTATCGACCGGGACGCACGGCGCTGCGGACGCACGTCACCGATCCTCCGGCTGGCTCCGAGCCTAAGGTGAGCGGCGCGCTGTGCCTGATGAGCGATCTCACGGAACTGACCGCGCTTCAGAAACAGATCCGCTGGAAGGAAAATCTCGCGGCACTGGGGGAGATGTCCGCGGGCATCGCCCACGAATTCAAGAACGCGCTCGCGACGATATCCGGGTACGCCCAGATGATCCGCAGCGAATCGAAACCGGGCGACGTCCACGATTCGGCCGAGCGAATCCTCGAGCAAACGCGCGCTCTCTCACACGTAGTGACCGAATTTTTGCGTTTCGCCAAGCCTCTCGAAATCTGCTACGAGACGGTGCCCATGCGGACGCTCGTCGAACGTGTCGCCGAAGAGCTGCACGAGACGGCGCCGCAATGCGACGTCGCTTTCGAGGGAACCTTTCTCGATTTGCCGGGCGACGAAGCCCTGCTGCGCCAGGCTCTCGTGAACCTCACGCGCAACGCCGCGGAAGCCGGGCGAGCGAGCGGCCGGCCTCCGCGGGTGACGATTTCCGGCACAGTCGAGGAACTCGGTGGCCGCAAATGGCAACGCATCTGCGTGGCGGACAACGGCCCCGGAATCCCGGAACGCGATCTACCCAAAATCTTCCTGCCTTTCTACACCACGAAATCCGAAGGCACCGGCTTGGGCCTCGCCGTGGTGCAGAAGGTGGCGCTCCAACACGGCGGCAGCATCGAGGCCCGCAATCGGGCCGGTGGCGGGGCCGAATTTCTGCTGTGGTTACCTTTGCGGCAGGGTGAAGCGCCCTCTCTATTCCCCTCGCAGGCAGCCACCATCTAAACTGATATCAGGCGCAAGCCCAGCGTGCGTCCCAGGAGGCGTAGCTATGCGCAGAATCGTATGGTTGGCGGCGGCAGCGGCGATTCTGGTGATTCCGGCAAGCGGCTGGAGTCAGCAGACGGATCAGCAGCCAGGTCAACAGCAAAATCAAACGCAGGCGGCTCCATCCAGCGCGCCGCAGGAAGATTCGCTCGCCGAGGCCGCGCGCAAAGCGCGTGAACAAAAAAAACAGGCGGCCGCTACTCCGAAGGTCTTCACGAACGACGATTTGCCGGCGCAGGGCGTTTCAACCGTGGGCGAGGCTGCGCCAGCACCATCTTCTGAAACTGGCGCGAAACCAGCCACCGCCGCCAAAGGAACCGCCGGGAACGACGAAAAAACCTGGCGAGATAAATTCGCAGGCTTGCGCCACAAGCTCGAACAGGATCAAGCGAATCTGGACGTAATGCAACGGGAGCTCGGCGTCCTTAACGTGCAGTATTACGGCGATCCCGTCAAGGCGATGCAGCAGGGATTTACGCGCGACGATATCAACAAAAAAACCGCCGACATCGACAAAATGACGGCGCAGATTGCCGCGGACCAGCAAGCGATTTCGGACGCCGAGGACGACCTGCACAAGGCCGGCGGCGATCCCGGTTGGGCGAGGTAAGTGGAACCCTTACTCCTTGTCGAGGACAAAGCCGAGCTGCGGGCGATGCTCCGCAAGGCGCTCGAACGCTGGGGCTACGTGGTGGAGGAGGCGCCGGACGGCACTACGGCCATCCAGAAGGCGCGAAGCCGCCGCTATCTGATGGTCCTTTCGGATTTGAAGCTTCCCGCCAGTTCCGGCCTCGACGTGCTGCGCGAGGCACGACGCGCCGAACCAACGCTCCCGGTCATTATCATGACGGCGTACGGGTCCGTGGAAGAAGCCGTCACGGCGATGAAGGAGGGCGCATTCGATTTCATCCAGAAGCCTGTCGAGTTGGATCACCTGAAACTGCTGCTCGAACGCGCCGCCCGGCAACAGGAGCTCCTGCGCGAAAATCTGCTCTTGCGGGAAGAGTATGCGGAGCGGTATGGCTTTCCGCGGATCGTGGGCGAGAGTCCCGCGATGAAGGCGGCGAGCCAGATGACGCAGCGTGTGGCCGCGACCGAATCAACCGTGCTGCTGCTGGGCGAGAGCGGATCGGGCAAGGAACTTTTCGCTCGGGCCATCCATCATCTCAGCCCGCGCGCGGAACAGCCGTTCGTCGCGCTCAATTGCGCGGCGATTCCTGAAGGGCTCGTCGAAAACGAGCTTTTCGGCCACGAACGCGGCGCCTACACCGGAGCCGGCGCGCGCAAGATGGGCAAGCTCGAACTCGCGCACCGCGGCACGCTATTCCTCGACGAAATCGGCGAGCTGCCGCTGGCGATTCAGAGCAAGCTCCTGCGGGTGCTCGAAGAGCGGAGGTTTGAGCGCGTCGGTGGAACGCAAGAAATCGAAGCGAACGTGCGCATCATCACGGCGACGAACAAAGACCTGCACGCTGCCGTCGCGGACAAAACCTTCCGCGAGGACCTTTACTTCCGCATCTCAGCTGTTCCCATCACCGTTCCTCCGCTGCGCGAGCGCGGAGACGATGTACTTCTTCTGGCGGAATATTTTCTCGAACGGTTCCGGCGGGAGTTCCGCAAGCCTCTATTGAAATTGACCGAAGACGCGCGCGCGCGGCTGCGAAGCTACGCATGGCCCGGCAACGTCCGCGAATTGCAAAACGCCATCGAGCGCGCCGCGATCCTCTCCAACGGCGCGGAGCTCGATACGGCCGCGCTTCAATTGCCGGCGCCGAGGCCTACCGCAGAGGAGTTGCCCGAGGGCATGCTCGAAGACCAGTTCTTGTGGGAAGGGCCGCTCGAAGAGGTCTCACAGCGCGCGGTCGCGCATGTGGAACGCTTCAAAATCCAGAACGCGCTGCGCGAATCGAAATGGAACAAAACGCGCGCGGCCGAAAAGCTCGGCGTGTCGTACAAAACTCTCCTCACCAAGATTCGAGGGCTAGGCCTCGAGAATTAGCTGACCACAGTCCACCGCTTCCGCGCGACTTTGCAGGCATCAATCAGGCGAGTAACTGCACGAAAACTTCATTCGAGACCGTGAGACGATCGGGGACGAGGCGGATGCGCGTACCCTCGACCTCGAGGAATCCGAGCGAGTGCAGCCGATCGATGCGCTCCCGAATGGCTTCCATCCGTTTCGGCACCTGCGCTCCCACTTCACGCTCGATCCGCGCCAAGTCGACCCCCTCGAGCAGACGCAACCCGAGAAAAAACTCTTCATCGAGCGCCTGCAAAGGCAGAATGGGCTCGTACTGCTCCTGCGGCGAACTTCCCTGTTCGATGCACGCGAGGTACCGCGTCACCTCGTGCGCGTTGGCCCAGCGCGCCATTCCGTCAAACGAGTGCGCCCCCGCGCCAAAACCGTAATACGGCTCGCGGTGCCAGTATTTCAGATTGTGGCGCGAGCGGCAGCCCGGCAGGGCCCAGTTCGAGATCTCATAGTGTTGGTAGCCAGCCGCTGCGAGCCGCTCCCGCGCGGTTTCGTAGAAATCCGCGATCGTATCGTCGTCCGGAATCGCCCCCGCGCTGTAACGCTTCCCGCCCGCAAGGGATTCCCTGCCCAGCCGGCTGCCTTCATCGATTTCGAGCATGTAAACGGAAACGTGTTCTGGCCGGATGCCCAATAGCTCGCTCACCGACTGATCCCACGATTCGCGCGTCTGGTGCGCAAGGCCCGCGATCAAATCCATGCTGACGTTGTTGAACCCAGCGGCGCGAAGAGTTTCGGCGGCATGGAAGATATCGGCGCGGCGGTGCATGCGCCCCGCGGCCTGGAGCTCACGATCGTTGAAGGACTGCGAGCCGAGGCTGATGCGATTGAAGCCGGACGCGAGCCACGCCGTCGCCTTCTCGGCCGCGATGGTTTCTGGATCGGCCTCGAGCGTCACCTCGAGATTTTCCGTGCGGAAAGTGGAACGGACCGCGTCGAGCATCTTCGCCAAAGCGGCGGGATCGAGTAGGCTCGGCGTGCCTCCGCCGACGTACACGGTATCCGCGGTCTCCGGAACAGGCGCGCGCCACCCGGCGATTTCGCGGCTTACCGCGTCGGCGTAAGGCTGGTACCGATCGCGAGGAACCACGCCCGTGTGAAAATTGCAGTACGTGCACTTCGTCTGGCAGAACGGTACCTGAATGTAGATTCCAACGGACATGGGGTCACTAAAATCTAGCACACGGGACGCGGGGAACGAACTGCTAGAAAACTTTCGCCGCTGGCTGCCGGCGCGGATGTCCGAACTTCCGCCTAGCTCATCTGATAAAATGGCAGCGGATCATCGATCACACGCAAACATAAATCATGCAGACACCACTTATCGAAGAGCATCGCGCCGCCGGCGCGCGGCTGGCGGAGTTCGATAGCTGCACGCTCCCGGAGGTTTTCTCGGATTCCGAACGGGAGTATCGCGCGGCGCGCGAGAGCGCCGCGATCTTCGACACCAACTGGCACGTCGTGCTCACGCTGGCGGGCCGCGACCGTGTGAAATACCTGCACGCGATCTCATCGAACAACATTCAGGCGCTCGCGAGCGGCCAAGGAATCCTCGCGCTGCTCCTCAACCCGCAGGGGCGCATCCTGGCCGAACTCGAAGTTTACTCACTGCCCGAAAAGCTGCTGGTGCTCTCGCACGCCTCGCTGCGCGAACCAACGGTCGCGACGCTCAAGAAATACGTGATTGGATCGCAGGTGCAGATCGACGACCAGACCGACCGTATGGGGAGCATCGCTGTCGAGGGGCCGCGGGCAGCAGCCGTCATCGAAGAGGCGTGCGGCATAGCGATTGGCGATCTCGCCGAGATGTCCTTGCGCGAAGTTACGGTCGACGGTGCGCCCTGCTCTGTGCTCCGGCGCTCCCATTTCGGCCAAACCGGAGCGGAATTGATCGCTGGGCGCGATGCCCTGCCCGCGCTCTGGAGAAAGCTCCTGGCGGCAGTTCGCGCGCGAGGCGGCGAGCCCATTGGCATGGCCGCCCTCAACGCGCTGCGGCTCGAGGCAGGCATACCGTGGTTTCCTTCCGATTTCAACGACGCGATGATTCCGCACGAAGCGGCGCTCGAAACCACTCACGTCAGCTTCAACAAAGGCTGCTATACAGGACAGGAAATCGTCGAGCGAGTGCGGTCGAGGGGCCATGTGAACCGCAAGCGGGTGTCGTTGAAGTTTTCGAGCGCCCTGCCGCCGCCTCCTGGGACGAAACTCCGAGCAGGCGATGCTGAAATTGGATTTGTCACGAGCGCGGCATTTTCACTGGCGTCGGGCACAGCTATCGGAATGGGCTACGTGCGGCGGGAACAGTTCGCACCCGGAAGCATCGTGGAGTTCGATGGCGGAACAGCGGAGGTCACGGTCCGACCCGAATCGGCATCCTGAGCAACGCGAAACTTCAGCTCTTGCTGAAATTCAGCGATCGAAGGAAGCTGCCGCGGTCCGCATCGATCTTTTTCTGTAGTTGGAAGACGGCGTAGAGCAGCGCTTCGGGCCGCGGAGGGCAGCCGGGGACGTACACGTCAATCGGGATGACCTGATTGACGCCCTGCACGATGGCGTAGTTGTTGAAGACGCCGCCGGACGTGGCGCACGCGCCCATCGAGATCGCCCATTTCGGTTCGGGCATCTGCGCGTAGAGCTGCTTGATCACGGGCGTCATTTTCTGCGAGACGCGCCCCGCGATGATCATCAGGTCGGACTGACGCGGCGAGCCGCGGAAGACTTCGGCGCCGAAGCGCGAAATATCATAGCGTGAGGCCGCCATCGACATCATCTCGATGGCGCAGCATGCCAAACCGAACGACATCGGCCAGATCGAGCTGCGGCGCGCCCAGTTGACCACCTTGTCGAGCGAAGCGAACAGAATCCCTTCATCCTTGAGGAAGTTTTCGTCCTCGCCTGGCTTTTCGAGTGTGACGCCTTTCGATAATTCGACGGCCATGGCTGCGCGGCTCCCGAAATTCAACCCTATTTTGCACCCGGGCGCGGGTGTTTGCAACGGATCAGAATCGCTGTGTAGGCTCTATCGAACTTCAACCGTCACGGTGGATGATTTGGTGTGGCCCCCGGCGTCGGCAGCCGTCAGCGTGTAGGTCGTCGTCTTGCGCGGCGAGACGTTGACGCAGCGCTCGTAGGACGGCCAGACGGCGTTCGACTGCGGCTCGAGCGTAACCGACTTGGCGTTCGAGACGCTGTAGCAGAGAGTCGTCGAGTCTCCGTGATTGATCACGCCGGGGCTCGCATAGAAGGCCAGAATGTCGAAGCGCTCGCCGCCCATGCCTTCAAAGGTTTGCTGCGCCTGAGTGCGTTTTTCGGCCGCAGCGCGGTCCTCGATCGCGCGATCCTGCTGCCAGCGCGAGAGGAATACCCAGCCGACGTAGGTCAGCGCCACAGCAAATACTAGGGCCGATCCAATTATGTAGAGACGCATCCCGGTGCGAGGCTTGGGATCAGGCTCGGAAACGGTGACCATCACGATACCTTATTGGATCGGGGTCTGGCCTGTGCTTGGAGATGCCGGTGAAGTTGACGAACTGCCGGGGCCGCCGGGGGTCGGTACCCCATTTGAACCACCAAAACCGGTTCCGCCGCCCATCGGGTTGGCGATCGGAATTCCCGGCTGACCCGGTTGCGCGCCCTGCGGCGTAAGCCCATTCTGAAGCGCGCGTGCCTGGTCCTCGAGCGGGTTCCATATAAATTCCCATTCCTTGTACGTCTTCCCGCCCTTGTAAACCCTGATCGAAGTCCGATCGATCTTGCTGGCAACGCCTGTGAGAAATCCGCCAAGCACCGGCCCATCCACCGGACCCGTGGGCTGTAGCTGACTCATTGCAGCCAGAGCCGATGAGGACGCAGTGCCCGCAGGGTTTTGCGCTCCCGCTGCCGTACTGTTTGCCGTGCCTGAGGATAATTGCGAGGAACTATTGTCGCCCGTGACGGGCTGCGTGCCGGTCTGCGTACCGCTATTTCCCTGCGATGCTGAAGCCAGACTCGACGCTGGAACGCCGAGCCCCGTTCCGGTCAGCGCGGTGGGAAGCTGGCCCCCGTTCAAATCCATCAGGGCCATTTGTTGCAACGTTGCATATCGCACGCTGCCGATGATCTGGCCCGCGGAATTGATGTAGATGAAGCGCCACGATCCGTCGGCCGCGTTCATGGGGTCCTTGTAGGCCGCGGCGCGCAAAAACTGAAGTTCTGGCATTCCCTTCTGGAGGTCGTCGACGGTCTGCGGGTAGTGGCCGGTCTTGCGAAAGTACAGCCGTATCGCGCGCTCGTACTGTTCGCCGCGCCATACCATGTCCTTTTCGCGCTCCCGTCGGCCTTGAGTCACCGCGTTCTGTAAGATCGCCTGCGAAGCAACGATCATGACGACGATAATAAACATCGCCATGATGTACGCGTAGCCAGACTCCCGCGAACGGCGCCGCGACGATGCGACGGGTGTCATTGGGGTGCTCCCGGGTTTGGTCCCTGTTCTGGCGGCTGGACCATCGGAACGGTGGCGTGCCGTCCGGATGAAATCTCCTCGACGTCGGCGGAGTCATTGCCAATGTGAACGAGGCGGTAGCGCCCGAGAAATGTGTCTCCCTCCGGGACGACAAGCACATCATCCCCGCTCGTGAAGAACGCAACCCGCCTCCCGGCTCCCGGCTGCGAAGCATATCCGAAAAACTCGGCGGGAATCTGAAGCGGCGGCGGTGGCGGAGGACGCATCGGCCCGACAATCTGGTGCGGGGGCGCGCCGGGAGGCTGGCCCGGCGCGTGGACGACAGGAGGTGGCGCGGCAAGGAAAATATTCCGGTGCGTGCCCGAATACTCGAGTTTCCGGATTTTTTCAAGCAGATCCAGCCTCAGTTGCGGCTCTCGGACATCGAGCGGCTCGAATTTCGTGTCGGAGGCAAACACCCCCGGCAGTCCCGCGCCCTGATTTCGGCTGGTCACGTAGTAATAACCAGCGCCGATCAGCGCGACGATCAAGGCCGCCATAACGTAGAGTTCAGTGCGCCGCGACATTCCTCAGGTCCTGAAATACGTGTGCAGCGAAAGCTCGAGCCGGATTCCGCCCGCCGCCGTTGCCAGTTGCAAACCATCCAAAAGATAAAAATTCTTCGAGCGCTCCAGCCCATTAATGAACTGGACGATGGCAGGGTAATCGGCGTCGACGGTCGTCGCAATCGAGATTTCGGTGACGCCGCGATCCTTCACGGGCGTCTCCTTAAAACCGAATCCGGAGGTTCGCACGCCCGCCTCTGCGGCGATCGCGCCGAGATCCGTTTCGATCCGCGAGTAGCCCGTCGAGGCGTCGAGAAACGACTCGCGGTAGAACGTGTCGCATTCGCTGCCCACCTGTGGAAGCGAAGCGCGAATCTTCTGGCCGCGCTGGACGTCCGACCGCAAAAGCTTCGCCTGCATCGCCAGCCGGTCACGCTCGGCCCGCATCTCCTGCGGATTTTGTCGTCCCGTCTGCCAGAGATACACCGCCAGCGCGAGATCGAGCGCCAGGGGCACCGCTAGCGCGATGGTCACCCACTTCTTCCAGGTGTGCCATGAACGGTCCATGATCATGTGGTCGAGTACCAAACGGTCAGGTTCAGCACGATCTTATCGGACGATCCTGGCTGGTCCGAGCGCCGCTCATCCTTGACCACCATTCCGGAAAAGACCTTCGATTTTTCCATCGCCTCGAGAAATTCGATTTTGCCGGCGTCCGTCTCGGCGCCCACCTGCAGCGTTACTTCGGCGCGGCCATTGGCGAGGTGCGGAGAAATGCTCACCACTCGGACGCCGGGAGGAAGCGTCTGCTCGAGATCCATGAAGATTTTCGTCCACGGAAAGGTGCGCTCGTCGATCAACGAGTTCAGAAACGCGGAGCGGTCGAGCACCTCATGAACCGAGGGAGTGCGGAAATACGCATCCAAATCCTGTTGCTGCTGCCGATCATTGCGAATTTCTTCCTGCCAGTGAGCGGTCTCCTCGCGCAATTCGCGGCTGGCACGCCAGGAGTCGTACGCCGCGTGCGAAAGCAGTACGAGCGCGGCCACGCCGAGAGTGCCCGCCAATACCGCGCCGGCGAGAAACGGCCGGTTGTTCGCTTGCGGTGCGGTCGCGAGATTGAGGCGAAAATTCATAATTTGAGAGTCACGCTGCCTGACCCAGGCCCCGAATCAAACGCGGTCCCATCTTTGATCCGGCTGCCGCAAGAGCGCTCAGGATTTCCCGTTCAACATCCAGCCAGCGAGAGCGTCGAGGCCGTGCGGGATGAGATCCCTCGCCGGGCCCACCAGATCGCGGGCTCCTTGGGCCGCGGCCATTGAGTCCACGGGAATCTTCAACTCCTCCGCCAGCGCGCGTCCAAACAACTCTTCCCTCTCGCCAAAACCAGCGAGCCGTCCGCGGTCGATGGTCGCGCCCGATGAATCCTGGAAATAGGCAACGGCCGGAAAAACCTCATCCAGCATAGCCTGCGGCTCGAGCTTTCCAGCGTCGGCCCTCATTTCACTGGACCGATACACACACAGGTCGGAGCCCTGAACGATCACCGTGGTCAGCATCTTGCCGCAGAGGCGCACTAAGAGCGTCGATCCACGTTCATCGAGCAGCGGCAGCGTGGCCAGCGTCGAACTCAGGACGACCCCCGCGTGCGCCCCGAGCGACTCGATAATCTCCTCATACTCACGCACGATTCGCTGGCGCGCCACCGCCGTCACTATCTCGAGGCCTCCGTGATGGCCGATCTGCCGCATCCACGAAACGACCGTCTCTTCCACGTCAAATGGAACGCTCTTCTTCAGGCGCCAGCGCAGAAGCGGCAAAGCGTCGGAGGTCCGCCTCGGGAGATTGTCAAACGGCAGTATGAAAACGCGAACGACGGGATCGGGGATCAACAGCGCGATGTGCGCGCCACTGGCCGGAACCCGGCTGAAAACGCGGCGAAGCGCGGCGCGAACCGCGTCCGGCTGAGTAATGTTCGTTTCAACCGGTGAGGGCATAACGGCGCCCGCGGGCAACGCTTCCAATGCAACGCCCTCGAGATGGCCGCGCGCGTGACCCCATCGTGCCGCCGCTGCGTGCTGGCCGGCAATCTCGACGACCAAAGACGGGTGCGGCATCGCATGAAGCCAGTGCTCGATCCGACGGACGATGCCGATCCGGAAGAACGCGCTCTCGGCGGTCGCGGGGCTACTCAAGAAATGTCACCTTATTGATTTCGCGCAGCGTTGTGGTCCCCGCGCGGACTTTCCGCAGTCCCGATTCCCGCAGAAAAGTCATGCCCGCTTCGCGCGCGGCACGCTTGATTTCCGACGTCGGGCGTCGGTCGATAATCATTTCGCGGATACGATCGGAGAGATCGAGCAGCTCGGTGATGGCCGTCCGGCCGCGATACCCGCTGCCGGAGCATTCCAGGCATCCCGCACCCTCGCTGAATGCCGCCTGACTCCATTCTGCGGGATCGAGCCCGGATTCCTTGAGGACCTCCGCAGAGTACGTCACGCGCTTCTTGCAATTCTCACAAATTACGCGGACGAGCCGTTGCGC
This sequence comes from uncultured Acidobacteriota bacterium, assembly GCA_963715685.1. Lineage (GTDB taxonomy): Bacteria > Acidobacteriota > Terriglobia > Acidiferrales > UBA7541 > Palsa-295. The sequence goes on from OY970264.1 coordinate 2,590,593, forward strand.
CATGATGCAATTGAGCGCTGACACGAAATTGTATGGCTCGACGCCCATGTTGATGAACCGGCCGATCACGTCCGTCACGTTATTCGCGTGGACCGTCGTGAACACCAGGTGGCCCGTGAGAGCGGAATTGATGGCGATCTGCGCGGTCTCCTGGTCTCGGATTTCGCCGACCATGATCTTGTCAGGGTCGTGCCGGAGGATCGAACGCAAGCCGCGCGCGAATGTCAGCCCCTTCTTCTCGTTCACCGGGATCTGCGTAATTCCGCGGACCTGGTATTCGACGGGATCTTCGATCGTGATGATCTTGTCTTCGTCATTCTTGATTTCGTTGATGGCGGCATAGAGCGTCGTGGTCTTCCCCGATCCCGTGGGACCGGTGACGAGAACCATGCCGTACGGTTCATGAATGTAGCGGCGGAAACGCGCGACCTCCTCCGGATCGAAACCCACCACGTCGAGAGTCAGGTTGCGGAACTTTTCGCTAAGCGTTTCCTTGTCGAGCACGCGGAGGACGGCATCCTCGCCGTGCACCGATGGCATGATCGACACTCGGAAATCGACATCGCGCCCCTTGTAGCGCACGCGGAAACGGCCATCTTGCGGTACGCGGCGCTCTGCAATATCAAGGTCGCTCATCACCTTGATGCGCGAAAGGATGGTGGCATGCCAGTCTTTGGCGAGCGGCTGCATGGCAAACTGCAACACGCCGTCGATCCGGTACTTCACAACGACTTCCGAGTTGCGCGTCTCGATGTGAATGTCGCTCGCGCGGCGTTCGAGGGCCGTGAAGATCACGGTGTGGACGAGGCGCACCACGGGGCTCCCGGCGGCGTCGCCGCGCGTGAGCTTCTCCATCGAAATGTTCTCGTCGCTGTCCTCATCCTCGCTGACAACCTGAAGCGTGAACCCCTCGGTCGCCTGGTCGAGCACGCGCTGCGATTGCTCCGTTCGCTTCAGCAGCTCGCCGATCTGAGACGCCGTCGCCACCTTGATTTGCAGCCGTTTGTCGAGCAGGAGGGATAGTTCGTCATTGAGCTGCAACCGGCTCGGGTCCGCCATGGCCACGACGAGCGTCGAATCGTGGGCCGCGAGCGGCACGAAGTTATAGCGGAACATCATTTCAGCCGGGATGCTGCGGAAGAGTTCCGGATCGATCCGTTGCTCGCTCAGGTCGATGAACGGACAGCGGTAGCGCTCCGCGAGTTTGCGCGTCTGTTCGCGTTCGGCGGCTTCGTCCGCACCGCCGGCGAGTACCGGGTTGTTGTCTGTGGTTGCCATTCGGTCCTATCCCCCCGCGGCTCCGAGCTGAAGAGAGAACATCGGCAGATAAAGGGCGATCAAAATGAAGCCTATCACAAGCGCCATGACCACCAAAATCACGATCGGAATCCACGTCAACGTCCGCTGCAAGCGCGTGGCGACTTCTTCCTCGTAAAACTCGGCCACGCTCGTCAGCATGGCCGTGAGGGATCCCGACGCTTCGCCGACCTCAATCATTTCAAGCGCGAGCTCCGGAATCAGATGCGTCTCCGCAAGGCTCTCATGGAGCGACTGCCCTTCCCTCACGCGGTCGGCTGCCCCATCGACGGACGTCGAAATCAGCGCGCTGCCCATCGCCGCCGAAGACGTGTGAAGCCCACTTACCAGCGGCGTGCCGCCGGCGAGCAGGGTCGACAGCGTTCGCGCAAACTGGGCAATCTGGGTCTTCAGCCAGATGTCGCCGATGATCGGCATCCGCGGCTTGAAGCGGTCGATCGCAATGGCACCGCGCTCCGATCGCGTCCAAAGAAAAATTGCAATGGCCGCGAGGGCGACGACTGCAACGAGAATGAGGAAATAAGTCCGCAACGGCAAAGCTATGGACAGCAATATACGCGTCGGCGCGGGCAATGGAACGCCCAGCTCGTGGTAGAGATCGGCGAATTGCGGCATGGCATAAGTGACGACGTACGTCACCACCAGCACCGCCGACGCGACCAACACCGACGGGTAGATCAGCGTCGTAATCAGGCTGCTGCGGAATCCCGTGCTGACCCGCAGATACGAAATGTATTGGTCTAGCACTCCGCTCAGGTTGCCGCTTCGCTCGCCCGCCGTGATCACGGTGACGTACACGGCTGGGAACGATCCCTGCGCCGCAAGCGCCTCTGACAACAGCGCGCCATCGCGCACCCGTTGCCGCACTTCAGCCAGGATCGGTCGAAGCTGCGCGGCCGCCGCGCGTTCCGCCAGCAGATCGAGCGCCCTCAGGATCGGCAGACCCGCCTTAATCAGCGTGTTGAACTGCTGATTGAAGATCAGGAAGTCCTGTGGCTTGATTTTGCGGTCGCGGCTTGACGTCCCAAACTGCGTCAGGAGATCGAAATTGCTACGAATCGAGAAAACGTAAAACCCACGCTCGGTGAGTTTCTGCCTTACTTCTCCCTCGGATTGCGCCGTCTCCACCTGCTGGAAGATTCGGCCCGAGGTATCTCCGACTTTACAGACGAATTCGGCCATTTTGTCCTATCGCCGCGCCGCCTCTCGGCCAGTTCCCCAAAATCTTAGCATACCCCTTCGAGGCACAGGCTGAGGGTCCTATAACGGCTCGTTAATAGGATGTGACAACTGCGAAAAGGCTGTATCGGACCGGGAAACGGCCTGTGGTACAGTCACCTCGAAATCATTGGTTCATCAAACTGGGCGGTTAGCCGTGGAGCCGATCTCACATTTCTTCTATTCGGATCGCTTGAAGCTGCAATTCTGGGATTACGGCCAGGACGGCAAGCCGTCGCTCGTGCTCGTCCATGGGGGGCTCGACCACGCGCGCAGCTGGGACTGGGTGGCGCGCTCCCTGCGCGAGCACTACCACGTGTACGCGCTCGACCTGCGCGGACACGGCAACAGTGCATGGGCGCCCGGCGCGATGTACAGCATCGCCGAGCACGTTCTCGATCTCTCGGCGCTGCTCGACATCATCGACGATTTCCCCGTCCGGCTGATCGGCCATTCGCTCGGCGGAGGGATCGCGCTTCATTACTGTGGCCTGTACCCGGACCGCGTTCGCAAGGCAGTGTCGATCGAAGGCCTGAGCTTTCCGCCTCAGCACGCTGTGCACGCGCCGGCGCCCGAGCGCATGCGTACCTGGATCGAAACCGTTCGCGACGCGGAAAAGTTGCACCCCAAGACCTATCCTAGCCTCGCTGCCGCCATCGCCAGGATGAAGGAGGCCAATCCCCACCTGTCCGACGAAGTCGCCCAGCACCTGACCCTGCACGGCACCAACTGGGAATCGGATGGATCGCTAGTCTGGAAATTCGACAATTACGCGCGCGTATTCCCTCCGTACGGCCACTATATCGAGGATTCGGTCGAACTCTTGGGCCGGATCACGTGTCCCGTTTTGTTTTTCTGGGGACTGGAAAGTTTTCTGCCGGTGCCGGTAGAGGATCCCCTTGCACAATCCATCCGGAATAGCCGCCTCGTGAAAGTCCCGAACGCCGGACACTGGCTGCATCACGACCAACTCGATCTGTTTTTGAGGGAAACAACGGCGTTCCTTCGCGATTGACTCGCGACGATCCGGCAGAATACCCGTCCTGGCTTCCGCTATCGAATTTCGTCGGCAAGGGACTGCTCATCCACGATGGCGACCCCCGGTGGCGCCTGGAAGTGGAATTTCACTTCGGGGATCGCGATGTTCTCTTCCCAATTCCCGAAGCGAAATTCCGTCTCGGCGTTTCCGGCCTCCCGAATCACCACGCGAGCGAGCTGTGCCTGGGGATTGGTTTCGAAAAGCACGTATGGAAACTTGCCGGCCGGTCCAACCGGATTGCTTTTGGGAGTGCACCGCAGCAGCGTGTTGCCGGGGGCGGACGCCTTCTCGCCTGAGTCAAGGGTGTCAATCGTGCGGCAGAGCTCCGAGAGATTCGCCTCTCCCGCGAGCAGCGCCAACGGCGTTCGCCAGTCCGAGCTTTCCTTCATCTTCGCGCGGCTGGCGGTGTGGTCCGCGGGAACGTAGAACCACGCGTTCGTTCCATCCACGAGAAACAGCTTCTGCTCGGGCGATTCATACTCCCAGCGCATCCGTCCCGGGCGCGAAAAATATGCCGTGCCCGATTCCGCCACCACTCCACCGTTGCCGTCGCTGTAGCGCTCGAAAAAGATCGCCTTGAGCGTGTGGGCATGGCGATAGCGCGATTCGAGCGCCCGGACGGTCGTCCGCACGTTGGATGCAGACGCGACCGACGCGATTGCCAGTACTGCGGCGAACTGAAATAGACGCATTGCCAGATGATATCAACAGGAAGCCGACCCGCGTACTGCGAGGTATAGGTCCGTACTGAGGAAACCTCCCCGGAAACCACCCGGCTCGCAGTACCCACGCGCCACAGTCGACCTTTTGCGACTTTCGTTGCGGACATCTACAAGTGAACAAAACTGGATTTGGGCCGGGAAATCGGTACAGGCGTTACTGGATTGCCGGTAGCAATTCACACAAGGCTTCCGTTGCCGCCGTAGCGCCGGTTGTGTCCTGATGGAGAATACCGGCCTCATCGATGCAATAGCTCGAATTTCCGGTGATGCCGAGACTCGTGGGCGTAGCGGTGGCCAGGTAACCCAAGAAACCCGGAGTGCAACCCGCCGGGGGGGTCGCCACGTTGCCCTGCGTGCCGGTGTAAGCAAACTGGTATCCGCTCTTTTGGTACGGCGGTGTCGTCACGGTTTCATCCATCAGGATAGCCAGATTGCACGTGGCAGCTCCGCCACCCGGGCCACCCAATGCCGCGAGGGAAGGCGGATAGCCATTGCTGTAGGTCACCCAGTAGGACACCGAAGCCGTTGTGGCGGTGCGAAGCACGGAAACGGCCGATGATTGATTCGCGGCCTTTCTCGATTGCAAGAGATTGGGTATTGCGATTGCCATGATGATCAGAATGATTGCAACCACGATGAGCAGCTCGATAAGAGAAAAACCATGCTGAGCCTTGCTATCGTTTCCGCCGGATTGTCGTTTTGCTGGGGCTCGCATGATCTCGTTCTCCGAAATCCAGTTTAAGAAACGAAAAGGGGAGGAATGACTCCTCCCCTCTCGCGCAAACCAATTCCCTACTGACCGATCGGGTTCTGTGCAGCGTTGCAGTTCGGAGCCGTGTAACCAGACGTGCCCGCGCTGTTGTAGCGGATCACACCCGTCGCATCCGAGCAGAAACCACGCTGACCGGTCGTGCCAACCGTCACCGGAACAGCCGTCACACCGTAACCGTCCGAATAACCAGCAACGCATCCGGTCGGAATCGTCGTGACCGCAGTCGTGCCGGCAGCCATGGCGAAGTTGTAACCGCTCTTCGAACCAGTGGTCAGCAAGCTGTCAACCAACTGCGCATTCTGGCAGCTCACCGCGCCGGTGCCGGTCGTGCCGATTTCACTCAGCAACGAGGGGAAACCGTCGGAATAGGTCGAGTTGAACGTGATAGCAGCCGTGTTGATGGTGCGGACAGAACCGACTGCCGAAGCCTCGTTCGCCGCCATGCGGGACCGAAGCAGGTTGGGAATTGCGATGGCCGCGATGATCAGGATGATCGCCACGACGATCAGCAACTCAATAAGTGAAAAGCCCTTCTGTTTCTTGTTCATTGTCTCTCCTAGGAGCCTCGCTCCATAATCTCTGTTTGTACTCCCTGGCGGGGTACACCCGGATATATCGCAAGGGCGATGCCATGAGCGCCCCGGGGGTTTACTCTCGCGACACACTCTATTATACCTCTCACTTTCAATAAGATACGGCCGCTTTTCTAGCTGGACCGCACCAGAAATGGATTGTGCCCTAGAGACCGTCTATCAATCTTGACACTTTCCGGCTATACCGAGTGACCAATTCGGCCGGAATCGAAAGAATTCTCTAACCCCTCGATATTTCATCATCGTTGTTGACCCTTCGGCGCCTCGCCTCCAACCGCCGTGCGCGCCACTAGCGCTGCCCCCTTTTCGCGCGCGTCCTGAGCCAAATCAGTGCGGCCGGAAGCCTGATATAAGTCAGCCAGCACGAGCCACCGCGCGGCATTCGTCGGGGTTAGCTTCGTCGCCTCCGTTTGTGATCCTATTGCGCGATTCAGGTCGCCGAGTTGCCGATATGCCTGCGCCTCGCCCTCGGCCACTCGCGCGTTGAATTCGGTTCCTAGTGCAGCTGCATCGCCGTTATAGGGGCTTTGCCGCCGCGCCTCGGCGAATGCAGCCAGCGCATCCTGCGGGCGATTCATGATGACGTAGAGCTTGCCCAGCGCACGGTAGCGGTCGAAAGCCTGCTGCGAGAGCGCAGCCGACTCACGCACAGCGTGCAGCGCCTCCGGGTAGCGTTGCTGGATCGTGTAAAGCCCGGCCAGCGCAAACCACGCGGCATCGGTTGGCCGGAGGCTCACGGACTTCTCGTACTCGCGTGCCGCCAGGTCGAGCTGATTGTGCGCCTGAGCAAGCTGCGCCTTGAGAAGATGCTCGTCCGGGTCGTCCCCGAAGATCGCCTCCGCCTGCGCAATATTCGATGCTGCCTCTGAATCGCGCGCGAGTAAGTAGTCAATCGAGGCCGTGTTCATCAGGAATTGGAAGCGTTCAGCGGATGCACGCCAGGAATTCCCGGCGGACGCCGCCGGTGGCTGGAACGTGGCGGTCTCGCAGCGAATACCGAGGCGCTGGATCAAACTCGCGTTCTCGGGTGAGTTGCGCACGAAGATCACCGCTACATCGTCCAGGTACACAGGAGTCCAATCGCGGCTCTGGCAGTCGGCCTGAAGCGGAAAATTTCCGAGGCCGCCGAATCGCGCCACTGAGAAGATCACCGTCTGAATGTTGCGCTCGCTCGATTCCTGCTTCCAATCCGCGGAGTCCAGCGGAAGATTCACCAGCGTGCCCTGGCGGATAAAGAGCTCGCGGCCGAAGGGAATGAAACGTCCGTCGAAGTAATCCGCGTAGTCCGGCCCGGCGCTCCATGTCAGGTATCCGCCGAGGTTATAGTCGCCAAACAAGTTTCCAGGAAGATGATTCTCGCGCAGGAAGGACACGGCCCGCTCAGGGAACCACCACGACGGGCCTGTTCCGAATAGCGTAATCTGTGCCGACCAAAGATAGAAGCGATCGGTAACAAGATCCCACGCGCGGACGCCTGAAAATACCAGTAACATCGCGACGAGCGCCCACTCTGCCACCGTTTGCGCCGAAATTCGATGGACCGCGAGGGTACGCGAAGGCATCGCTCGGGCAGTCGCTGCCTTCTCCTCATGCGCGCGCCACCCGCGTGACAAAACCGAACCTCCCACAACGCACACCAGTATTGCGAATATTCCCTGGAAGCGAATGTGACTTACCGCCGCGTAAGCTCCGACCGCCAGCACGACCGCCGGCCCGATCTGCATTCGCGTAACTGCCACTAGTGCGGCAACAATGGCAGCCGTCAGAAGCCACCAATCCGCACTCGCCGGATCTCGAAACGAGAGCGCTTGCAGCCACGTCGCCAATGAAAAATGCGCGCCGGACCATTCGCCAATGAATTCCGCGTGTAGTCGCGATACCTCGTTCTGCTTCAGTAGCGCCTCGTAGATCCGCCATCCCCAGGGATTCACAAACGTCACAAGCGCCGAAAATGCGAGCCAGGGCCACGCCACGCGAAGACGCGCGACGCCTGCCGCACGCCGGTCCGCAAACGCCAAATCGCAAATTTCGGCGAGCGCATACGCTCCTATCACAGCAAGGCCGGCCACAAATCCGAGATGCAGGTTGACCCACGCAAGCATCAGCAGCGGAAGCAGCCATAGGCGCGCCGCACGGCCTTCATAGTGGCGCCAGAGCAGCACCGCAAACGCCGCGAAGATCACCGTGGTGAAAAGTTCCGCGCGGGGAATCGTGCGAAACGCGATGGCAGGCACCGCCACAATTGATAGCACCGCCGCGAATCGGCGACCCTCGAGCCCGATCAGCGCTACCGTCGCCACCGTGGCCAGAGCGCTCAGCCAAGAGAGCGCCGCCCATCCTCCCGCACTGAACAGCGCGTAGAAAATTACTCCGGAGAACGGCGGGTAAATCCACGGGTTTCCGTGAGCGGTATACGAAAAGAGCTCGGTCGACGGAATCGCATGATGCTGAAGGATGTAGCGTCCGGTCGCAATCTGCCATCCGAGATCGAAATCAGCGACCGTCCTAAGTCCGGCGAAGAAGGCATAGCAAATCGCGATCGCGAGCAGGGACACCCGCACCCAGTCCGTGGCTGGCGAACCGATGGGCTCGCCGGTTTCCGGACGGCTAGACCCCATATTTTTTGGCGTAGTGGCGGAAGGAGCGATAGGACATTTTCAAAATTCCCGCGGCCTGCGTGCGGACGCCACCGGAGCGCTCCAGTGCCGCGAGAAGATAGGATCGTTCAAGTTGTTGGATGTGCTCTTCGAGGTTGATGCCTTCGGCCGGCAACGCGTTCCCGTTGCCATTGTGCGCCGCGTGCGGAATCGTTTCCTGAAAGTGATTGCGGACGCGCTCCGGCAACGATTCGGCAGAAATACGGTGGCCGCTCTCAAGCGCCACGGACCGCTCGATCGTGTTTTCGAGTTCCCGGACGTTTCCCGGCCAGTCGTACACTTCCAGCAGGCGCATCGCTTCGGGCTCGATACCATCGATCTTGCGGCTCATCGACTTCGCGAACCGCCCGAGGAACTCCCGCGCGAGCAGCGGAATGTCCTCCCGGCGCTCCCGCAGCGGTGGAAGATGAATCGGAATCACGCTCAGACGGTAGTAAAGGTCCTCGCGGAACCGCCCTTCCGCGATCTCCTTTTCCAGGTCCTTGTTCGTCGCCGCGATCACGCGGACATCGACATCGATTTCTTCATTGCTTCCGATCGGGCGTACCTTGCCCTCCTGCAACACGCGATAGAGTTTCACCTGCATGGTGACGCTCATGTTGCCGATCTCATCCATGAAGAGCGTGCCGCCGTGCGCGGCATGAAAGAGGCCTCGCCGATTTTCATTCGCTCCCGTGAAAGCGCCCTTCACGTATCCGAAGAGTTCGGATTCCAGCAAGGTTTCAGGGAACGCGCCGCAATTGATCGTAATGAACGGATTCTTCGCGCGGCTGCTGTTTTCGTGAATCGCGCGCGCGACCAGCTCTTTTCCCGTTCCGCTTTCGCCTGTGATCAAGACGCGGCTGGGCTGCGGCGCGATGTTTCCGATCAGCTCGAAAATCGCCCGCATCTTCGGACTGGTCCCGATCATGTTGTCGAGGCCCGTCAGGCGGCGAAGCTCGCGCCGCAGATATCCAGCCTCCTTCTTCAAAGCGAGGCTTTCGGCGACTTGCTGAATGGCCGGGCGGAGCTCGTCCAACAATCGGTCGCCTTTGATTACGTAACGGTCGGCGCCGAAATTGACTGCATCGATTGCCGTGTCGATCGTGGGAACGCCGGTGATCAGGATAAACACCGTGGCGGGGGAAACCTCCCTGCAGTACCGCAGCAGTTCCACACCATCCATATCCGGCATGCAGATATCGGAGACGACGATATCGAAGATCCGCGATGCCATCTCGCGCTTCGCCTCCGTTCCGCTCGTGGCCACTACGACCTTGTGGCCCTCCTTCCGGAAGCTGATCTCGAGGAGCTCGCAGATGGATCGCTGGTCGTCGACGATCAATAGATGCGCCATAGCCGGCCTACGCCTTCCCCGCCAACGGCGCGACGGGCCTCAGAGGTTCCGCCTCAACCCGTGGTTCTGGACGAGCCGCCCCGCGCGAGCGCGTCGCGGCGGGCAACTCGACGACGAATTCCGTTCCCTGGCCCGGAGCGGTCTCCACGCGAATCCGCCCGCGGTGGGCCTGCAAGATCCGGTACACGATGGCGAGTCCCAGCCCGGTTCCTCCCACAAATCCCGATTGGAACGGCTCGAACATCCGCGCCGCCTGGCCCGGATCGAAGCCGATTCCCGTGTCTCGAATGGAGATCCGCACGCAATCCGCGGCAGACTCAACGCGCACCGAGAGCACTCCCCCGTCCGGCATCGCCCGCAAGGCGTTATTGCAGAGATTCCAGAAGACCTGCTTGAGCGCGTCGCGATCGGCCTTCGCGCGCGCGTGGCGCCCGTCGAACTTGCGCTCGATTCGGACCTTGCCCGCAACACCCGAGTGGCGATCGAGCAGCAGCAGCGTTTCTTCGATCAACGCGGTCACGTCCACGTCCGCAAATGCGTACGATTTCTCACGCGAATAATCCAGAAAATCCGTGATGATCTGATTCAATCGCTGCGATTCGCGGCTCACGATCTGCACGAGCTTCTTGTCGTCGTCTTCCAGCGGCGCGAGCCGCGCCAATTCCTTGAGCGCGCCCGTCATCGCCGTCAGCGGCTGGCGGATTTCATGGGCAATCGCTGCGGACAACCGGCCGAGCGCAGCCATGCGCTCCTTTGTGAACACCTCGTGCTCGAGCCGCTTCAATTCTGTCAGGTCCTGGAAGTTGAAAACGAATCCGGTGGTCTGATCCTGGCCTGTGCGCAGAGGCGAGATCGAGACTCCGAGATACCGCGTTGCGCCCGCTGGAGTACGAAGCTCGATCTCTTTGCGCAGCGCCAGCGGAGTCGCGAAGTCATCCACTTCTACAGGCCAGAACCCGGGGAAAACATCCCCGACTTTTTCTCCCCTTAACACGCCGAATCCCTGGCCCGTGATTTCGGCGCCGGCTCGGTTGATCAGAAGTATTCGGCCTTCGAGGTCCGTCGTGAGCAAGCCGCCGCGCATGGACTCGATAATGTCGCGATTAAAGGCTTGCAGGTCCTTGAGCGCTTCGTTTTTCTCTTCGAGCTCGACGCCCTTCTTGCGGACCGTCTGCGCGAGCAGCCCGCCCAAATAGGCCAGCGCCAGAAAGGCGAAGAGGTTGCTGCCCAGCCAGGATTCCAGAGCGCGCGGATTCGGCTCCGTGATCGACGTTCGCGGAATCAACCCGTAATAGGTGAGTTCCACCACACACGCCAACAAAACGAAACTGAAGCCCGCTACTACAAACGTGCCCCGCCGCGAGAAAAGAATGCTCGCCATTAGAATGGCGAGAAGATAGAGCGAGATGAAGTAGCTGTCCTGCGCTCCGCTTGCATAGACCACGCCAGTGATGATCGCGAGGTCGAACGCAATCTGGAGTGGCGCATGCCAGCGCCCTTTCGGAAAACTCCGTTGAAGAATCAGATAGGCGGTCGCCAGCGCGTACCAGAATGCAGCCAGCAAAAAAAGTGTCGAAACAGGTAGAGGAGTCTTCGTCCACTGGCGGACGACGAACACGATTGCGATCAGAAATGTAATGATGAGAAAACGAACGCGGCCCAGCCAAGGCAGCCATTCATTCACGCTGGGTGAGAATTCCATTTAGCTTCCGCCGATAGTTTCCGACTCCCGGATCGATCTCTGCGCGGTCTCAGGTAGATAGGGATTGCGCCGGCCCCGACCGCAGCCGAACGACGCCCAGTTGGACGCCCCTCGACGTGCGCTCCGGGCCGTGGCGCGCGCTTAGTGTCCGGCTAGCTTGCTGATCAACGAGAACAAAGGCAAATACATCGAAATAACGACTCCGCCGACGATCACGCCCAAAACCACGATCATGATCGGCTCGATCGCCGTGAGCATGTCTTTCACGGCCGCGTCGACTTCGTCTTCGTAAAAGTCGGCGATCTTCTGGAGCATCGCGTCCATCGCACCGGTTTGCTCGCCGACGCCGATCATCTGCGTCACCATTCCCGGAAACACTTCGCTTTCCTTGAGTGGATCGACCAGCGAGCGCCCTGCTTCCACCGCTTTTCGCGTCTCGGAGATCGCCCTCTCCACAACCGCGTTGCCCGATGTGCGCGCCGTGATATCCAACCCCTCCAGAATCGGCACGCCGCTCGAGATCAGCGTTCCGAGCGTCCGCGTGAACCGCGCGACGGAAATCTTGCGCATCACGTCTCCGACCACGGGTATCTTCAGCACGATCGTGTCGATCACCATCCTGCCCTGCGGAGTGCCATACCAGAATTTGATCGCGAAGCCGGTCGCGATGCCGAAAATCAGGAGTCCCAGTCCGTAGTAGCTGCCTACGAAGTTGCTCAAGCCGATCACGATTCTGGTCGGAAGCGGCAGATCCACGTCCAGGCCGTTGAAAAGTGTGACGAAAATCGGTACGACCTTCCAGAGCAGCAGCGTGATGACCATCGCCGCGATGCTTATCACGGCCACGGGATAGATCAACGCCGACTTCACAGCCCGTTTCAGCTTCACGTTTTTTTCGATATACATCGAAAGGCGCTGGAGAATCGTGTCGAGAATACCGCCCGTCTCGCCCGCTTCCACCATGTTGTAGTAGAGGGCGTCGAAGACCTTTTCGTGCTGCTTCATCGACGCCGAAAGAGTCGCGCCGCCTTCGACTGAGCCCCGCACGCCGTTGAGGATCTTCTGAAATGTCTTGTTCTCCTGCTGCCCGGCGAGAATCTCGAGGCACTGGACCAGCGGCAACCCGGCATCGATCATCACCGAGAACTGGCGTGTGAATACGGCCAGCTCCTTCGAGTCCACGCCCGCGCCGAAGGTGGGAATATTGAATTCCTTCCCCTTCTCCGAGAGCTTGCTGACGTTGATCTGCTCACGGCGCAGTGCCGCGGCCAGTTGCGCCTTGTTTTCCGACTGGCGCTCTCCCGTTACGGTGGCGCCCGCGCGGTTCGTTCCCCGATATGTAAAGACCGGCATGTGCTGTTACCTCCCCCTTCGATTACCGGCGGACAGGGGCCTTGCCGCCAGAAAACGTCGGCGAGGTCACCCCTCGGTTGATTAAATCCTGTAACTCGTCCGGATTCGAGGATCTCGCAAGCGCCGTTTCCAAAGTGATTAACTTCTGGAAATAGGCGTTCGCCAAACTCTGGTTAAACGTCTGCATTCCTGACGCTCCCGTGCCCGTCTGCATCGCCGAATAAATCTGGTGAATCTTGTCTTCGCGAATCAGGTTGCGGATGGCGGCGTTGGGAATCAGGATTTCCATGACCATCGCGCGGCCGCGGCCGTCGACGCGCGGCAGCAGCGATTGGCAAAGAATTCCTTCGAGCACCATCGAGAGCTGCGCCCGAACCTGCGGCTGCTGGTGAGCCGGAAACACGTCCACGATACGGTTGATCGTCGAGACCGCCGAGTTCGTGTGCAGCGTGGCGAAGGTCAAGTGGCCGGTTTCTGCGATGCGCAACGCGGATTCGATCGTTTCGAGGTCGCGCATTTCGCCGATGAGCACCACGTCGGGGTCTTCACGAAGTGCCGCGCGCAAGCGAATTCGCAAAGGAATGCGTGTCCGAGTGCACTTCGCGCTGATTCACGAGGCACTTCTTGTGGTTGTGGAGAAACTCGATCGGGTCTTCGATCGTGATCATGTGCTCTTCGCGCTCGTTGTTGATCTTGTCGAGCATGGCGGCGAGTGTCGTTGACTTGCCCGACCCGGTCGGCCCGGTCACCAGCACCAGTCCGCGCGGCTTGTCGCACAGGCCGCGGACGACTGCCGGAAGGCCCAGCGCATCGAATCCCTTGATTTCCCAGGGAATCGTCCGGAACACGGCCGCGACGGCTCCGCGCTGATGGAAAATATTGCCGCGGAATCGCGCCAGGCTCTTCAAGCCGAACGAAAAGTCGAGCTCGAGATTCTCTTCCAGCCGGTGCTTCTGCACGTCCGTGAGTACGCTGTACGCAAGCGCTTTGGTGTCCGCCGCAGTCAGAGGCGGCATGTCGAGAGGGCGCAGCTTGCCGTGAACGCGGACTCGCGGCGGGCTGTTTGTCGAAAGATGCAGGTCGCTCCCTGACATCTCGATCATCTTTTTCAGCAGCTCGCTCAGCGTGATGCCAGCCATTTGCTCCTCCGGTTACAGCACCGTCTCGCGCAGCACTTCTTCCATCGTCGTCAGCCCGGCCGCCACCTTCTGCAAGCCGCTGCGCCGCAGCGTGATCATGCCCTGTTCCAGGGCCTTCTTTTTCAGTTCGAGCGCCGAGGCTCCCACCAGAATCAGCTCCCGCAAGCTCGTCGTTAATCTCCATCACTTCGTAAAGGCCGACGCGGCCCTTGTAGCCCGTGTTGTTGCACGTAGCGCAGCCCTTCCCGTGGCTGACCGTCGTCTTCGACGCCTCTTCAGCCGAATACCCGGCCTCGATCAGCGCCGGGGCCGAATTTGCAGCGGTTCTCTGCACTGCACGCAAATGCGGCGCACGAGCCGCTGCGCGCAGATCAGGTTCACTGATGTGGCGACAAGGAACGGCTCGATTCCCATGTTCATCAAACGGCTGATCGTGGAAGGCGCGTCGTTCGTGTGCAGCGTCGATAGCACCAGGTGGCCCGTGAGCGCGGCTTTGACCGCGATTTCCGCCGTCTCAAAGTCTCGAATTTCGCCGACCAGAATGATGTTGGGGTCCTGCCGCAGGAAGGCCCGCAGCGCCGACGCAAAATTCAGCCCGATCTGTTCCTTCATCTGAACCTGGTTGATTCCGGCCAGTTGGAACTCAACCGGGTCCTCGGCGGTCATGATGTTCGTTTCCGCCGTGTTCAGCCGCGCGACCGACGAATAGAGCGTGTTCGTCTTGCCCGATCCCGTGGGGCCGGTGACGAGTACCATCCCGTATGGCTTCAGAATCTGCCGCTCGAATTTCGCCAGCGCCTCGGGCTCGAATCCGAGCTTGGTCATGTCGAGGCGCAGGTTCTCCTTATCGAGCAACCGGAGGACGATCTTTTCGCCGAACAGCGTCGGAACGGTCGAAACGCGGAAGTCCAGCTCCTTCTTCTTTCCGTCCTTGATGTACTTGATCATGATTCGGCCGTCTTGCGGGAGCCGCTTTTCGCTGATATCCAGCTTGGACATGATCTTGATGCGGCTGGTCATCGCGTCTTTCAATTTCATCGGCGGCGCCATCACGTTTTGCAGAATTCCGTCGATCCGGAACCGCACGCGGTATTCTTTCTCGTACGGCTCGACGTGAATGTCGCTCGCTCCCCGCTTTACTGCGTCCGTCAGAATCAGGTTGCACAGCTTAATGATCGGCGCTTCCTCGGCGGCCTTTGACAGCGTCGCGAGGTCCATCTCGGCTTCTTCGCCCGCGAGCTCCAGCGCGTCCGTGTCGTCGCCCGTCAGGTCCTTCATGACCTTGTCGAGCTCTTCGACGCTCTCGACTTCGCCGTAGAACTTGTGGATCGCTTCGCTAATCGCCGTCTCGGACGCCACTACCGGCTCCACGTTGAAGCCGGTCATGAACTTGATGTCGTCCATCGCGAAGACGTTCGTCGGATCCGTCATCGCGATCGTCAGCGTCGAGCCCACGCGCGAAAGCGGCACGATCTGGTAGCGAACCGCCGTCTCCTGCGGCACCAGCTTGATCACCGCCGGGTCCACTTCATAAAACTTCAGGTTGATCGAGGGAACGCCGTATTGGCGGGAAAGAACCGCTGTGATGTCGTCATCGCTTACAAGACCAAGCTTGACCAGACATGTCCCCAGTCGCCCGCCATTCTTCTTCTGGTAGTCGAGCGCCTGCTTCAGCTGATCCGCGGAGATCAGGCTATCCTTAACGAGTATCTCGCCGAGGCGTGAGGACATGATTGTCCGTCCGCGGTACTAGAACCGCGTCCGAGTTTGCAGAGTAGCACGCGCACCAGCCGGAATTCGTCACCCGGTGCGCCCTTCGTGGTGAATCAGCTAACATCCGATCCGCCGCACGAAAAACTGTACGGTGGTACAGGCAAATTTTTGACCTGTACCAACGTACAGGTAGCTCCTCTAAGCACTTATCGGACGCACCACGAAGGGGCTTTAGGTCGCTGGAGCCGAAAATTCGAGCGGAGAAATTCGAGCAAAACCTCGCGTGGGGCTTCGCCAACCATCAAATCGTGTTCAACACACTAGCCGAGCGCGTGGAGCTTCTGCTACGATGGCCTTTGGGGCGGTTAGCTCAGCGGTTAGAGCATCCGGTTTACACCCGGAAGGTCCAGCGTTCAAATCGCTGACCGCCCACCATCCGAGTCACATGGCGCGGGGACGTAGTTCAGTTGGTTAGAACGCTGCCCTGTCACGGCAGAGGTCGCGAGTTCGAGTCTCGTCGTCCCCGCCATTTCTTTCTATAACTTAGGACGAATGGGAAGTCTGGTTGTTGAACGCCGGTTGAACATCGGTTACGGATGGCAGGCCATCCGTTTTCAAACTACCAGAGAATCGCTGCGCGCAAATCACTGCGCATCGGCGACTTTGCCGTTCATGAATGTCACCTTGAGGTCCTTGTAGACGTAAATCAGCTTGGCACCGAGGTTGACGATTTTGTCCGGCTCGCCGAGCACGGCTTGCACTTTGTCCACAGTCTGGCCGAGCTGAATTGTCGGAGGCTGTGGCGGGGGCGCTTGTTGTTCGGGCGGTTGTTGCCGCTGTCCTTGTTGCTGCGCGGATGAATCCTGAGGCTGTGGCGGGTGCGGTTGTTGTTCGAGCGGTTGTTGCCGCTGTCCTTGTTGCTGCGCGGGTGAATCCTGAGGCTGTGGCGGGGGCGCTTGTTGTTTGGGTGGTTGTTGCTGCTGTCCTTGTTGCTGCGCGGATGAATCCTGAGGCTGCTGTCCGCCATTTGAACTGTTGTCAATCGAAAGGACCTGGCCGATGGTGTTCTCGATCTGCGCCGGGTCGGCGGTTGCCAGCGACCCCTTCGCAAATTCGAATGAGACCATGGATTTGAAGGAGGATTGCTGGTCCACTCCGTTGCAGGAATCGCACTCGACGATGAACAGGGTGACCCTGTCGGATTTCAAGTTCACATCCACGGTCTGCACGTAAACTTTTTCGCCGACTTGGAGAAACCGCGTGACGTTTCCAATAATCGTGCGGTTGCCGGCGGTGGGCTGATGCAGCTCTCCGTCTCTATAGATCGAGTCGCCAAACGCCACGTTGGCCGGCGGAACGCCCAGAATTCCTGCCTTCCGTATGACCAGCACAGTTCCAGGGCTCAAGACGGCGAATCCTTTGGCAACCGCACCGAACTTTGTCACTTTGTAGAGAGCCTTCAACTGCTCCGCGAGCGGAGCGTCAGGCGATGGCGCTTGAGCGCGCGCTTGATTCCAGGGAATGAATGCCGCGGCAAGAACCGCAACCACAGGGAGCAGCGTGCTTAGATTCCGCTTCATTGCGACTCTCCTACAAAGATGTGCGTTTCATTCGGCGAGGTCGAGGAAAAAGCCCGTTCGATGCCGGAAAAGCAGAAAGCGGAGAGAGTTTAGCTGGAAGCGTTGACGCCGTCGAGGGCCAGCCACGCGATGCCAGCGTCGAAACATCCTTCCAGAAAGCCGCGCCTCTCGGTCGCTCAGGTCGAGCTAGTAGCGCAGTTCGCTGATTTCTCTTGCGACTAACGGTCTGTCACGGCAGAGGTCGCGAGTTCGAGTCTCGTCGTCCCCGCCATTCTCCCGCGTCAGGCAGGTTTTGGTACGAAGTCTAAGAGCCAGGACGCCAAATATCCCGGATGATCGTCCGAACACGGCTTTGTGACCGCAGCAATCGTCCGATCCCCTACCGCCTTTCGGCAAACAATTCGGCCCACCGCGGAAGCCAGAGACTCAGCCCAGTAAGCATGCGAACCGCTCAGCGCAGCAGCGATGTTGCGCGCATCACCTTCGCCGCTGGTCAGGCGATGCACCACGCGAGTTGACTCGCGGGCATCGTGCCTACCCTCATACATCAATTCCAGTCCTAGTTCCCTTCCGCATCCCCGCGATACCACGAAATCCGAATCCGTGGTCAATCCCGCCACCGCGCCGCCATATCGGGCAAGATGCGCTCGCAACGGACCGTACCAGACCTTCGCGGAATTCCCGCCCGTCGCAAAAGCGACCGCGCCCTCGCGCGCCAACGCATCGGCGAAGATTCTGCAATCGGAGTAGCGCTCGTCGAATACAACGGCCCCGACGCGCGCGGGCCTTCGCCCAAATGCGTCGGCAACGAACGATAGACGTGCCCCCAAAACTGCCGCCGGTGCCAGTGCTGCGCGCTTGAGGAAATCCCGCCTAATCATGCGCGCCGCCGTTCGAACCAGCATTTCCGCGCGCCGCTGCAGGCCGCGTCAGATACGCCGCGATCAGGTCCAGTTCGCTGTCCGGGACTTCGATGCGAGTGTGCGGCGGCATGCTGTTGATCCCGACGCGCGTGATCTTCTTGATGTATTCGACGCTCAAATCCGTTCGCTCTTCCAAAAGCGCGCGATCCTTTCCAAGCCGCTGCCCGAGCATGAATGTCCCGGTTCCGCCCGCGAGATGGCAGTATCCGCAGCGCTCGTGGAACAGCTTCTTGCCTTCAACCAATTTCTGCGCCGAATCATCCGCCGCCTTCGCCTGACCAGCCGCCGATCGCGCCAGGCCAATTCCCGCCCCTATGCACGCGCCCGTCACAACGATCGCGATCAGCCTCGCGATGCACCCCACCGGCCCGAAATCCATCTTCGAGTTCACGCCTCCCTCCCGCGGAACGCCTTCGGCCAGATTCCCTGCTTGCCGGGAGCGAGAATGCCGTTCGGGTCGAGCGC
Source organism: uncultured Acidobacteriota bacterium (assembly GCA_963715685.1). Taxonomy (GTDB): domain Bacteria; phylum Acidobacteriota; class Terriglobia; order Acidiferrales; family UBA7541; genus Palsa-295. The sequence continues at coordinate 2,609,122 of OY970264.1, forward strand.
ATCCTTCACGGTTTCGTTCAGCCGCAGCAGCGCGTGATTGTTGAAATCGAACGTGTGTGCGACGTCGTCCATAAACGTCAGATGGGTGCGGTATTCCGAGTAACCCTCTTTGGCTGCGTCCGCCACCAGCACCTTGAATAGCGCGCGAACCTTCGCCGTCATCGCCGCGTCGCCCCGGTCATAGATCATCATGTTGATGTTCGTCGTGTGCCGCTCGAACAGCGTGAACGACCCGTAGTAATCGACTCCGATTTCTTCGTATCGTTTCTTCGTGCTGTGAAATTGCTTCAGCACGTGCTCGCTCGTCGGCGGCAGCACCGGAGAAAAACCGATGTGCCCGCCCCGCCCGCCTCGCCAATTCACGATCTGCAGCGCGTTGGTGCTCGGCACGCCCGCTCCCGAATTCTCGATCGGATCGCCGCGGTGCCATTTCACGACCTGAAATTCCTGCTTGGTGTATTTCGCGAACGCATCCTTGATGATTCGCGCGTGCGCTTCGTTCACATCGTCGTAGCCGTACAATCGCAAGGCGATCCCCCACCAGCCCAGGTTGAATTTATTCAGCACCTGCCGCAGGACGTCGTCCGGCATCGCGCCGTCACCTTGATACCACTGGCTGCGTTGCGATTGCGACGCCGCTACGCGCAGCGAATTGCCGATGCTCGGGCTCTGTTGCAGCACTCCGTTCATTCGCAGCGGCGCGAGGGCGTCCACCGCCCAGCCGACATCGTCCGGGTTCGGGAGCTGGATGTTGAGTCCAAGCGTCGCTTCCGGCTCCGGCATCAGCCACATGCCGAGCTTCGTCACGATCCCGAAATTCGACTGCACGAAAAGCTGATCCCAAGAGGGGCCGTAGCCGTACTTGAAAAGCTGCCAGCACGGGCTGTTGGACATCGCTCCCGTGCCGGTCCGCACGAGTTCGCCATTCGGCAGCACCACTTCCAAGCCGCAAATGTTCCGCGTGTTGTCGCCGTACGGCGTATAGCCGTAGCCGCGCTCCAGCGCGTTTCCCACCACGCTGCCCCACGCATTCGCCGGCACCGACATCCACAGCGGAATCTTGTTCTCCTGTAAGTGATTGAAAAGGTCGAAAAATCCCACGCCTGGTTCGATCAGGCAGTATCCGAATTTCTCGTTGACCTCGATGATCCGTTTCATCCGCCCCAAATCGAGCACCACCGTTCCCGTCATGCGAGGCGCGGCGGCTCCGTAGCCGAGGTTTTTCCCGCGCGAGATCGGCCACAGCGGAATCTTGTACTCGTTGGCGATCCGGACGATCGCCTGAATCTCCTCCGCCGATTGCGGGCCCACCGCCGCGCTGGGGATGTGCGCATCGGCGTCACCCGGCGCGTAGATGTCCATGTACGTTCCGCGGTCCTCGTCCGTCGCCAGCACCCACTGCCTGCCAACGACGCCCGCGAACGCGTCCAGCGCTTTCTGGAAAGTTTTCTCGGTTACATTCGGCGGAAGCACCAAGGCCATGTGTGAACGCTCTCCCGGCAAGCTCGACTGCTGGACCGCATCGCGCAGCCACGCGAATTCAAATCGGCGCGCCTGCGTGGATAGCACGCGCGATTTTTGTTGTCAACGAATCTGTGCTTTTGGGGAAGAAAACTTTGGCGGGTTATTGCGTTCGCCGCAAACCGAAACCGCGTAGTCGCGCCGTCGCGAACTTCCCGGATTTCCTTGGACGCAATCTTATGTGACCGGAGTGACGCGCAGTGTAAACTTCTGCGAAGTTCGTACGAGAATTGCAGCGTGCGGAATCGGGAGAAAATTCGATCGGCGCGTGGATCATTTTCGGCATCATCATCGCGGCAGCGCTCGCGGCAGACCTGATTCTCTTCCGCCCCACGACCGACCGCGTGTCGCTAAAGCGCGCGCTGGCCGAAACCGTCGCGTGGATCGCGCTCTCGCTGGCGTTCAGCGTCTGGGTGTACTTTTCGCGCGGCGGCCAGGCCGGGGTCGAATTCTTCACCGCGTACGTCCTAGAAAAATCCCTCAGCGCGGACAACATCTTCGTCTTTCTTCTGATTTTTCGCGCTTTCGGAATCGGCCCGCGCGCGCAACACCGCGCGCTCTACAGCGGCATCGTGGGCGCGCTCGTCCTGCGCCTCACATTCGTGCTCGCCGGAATCGCGCTGTTGCAGCGCTTCCATGCAGTCACGTACGTCTTCGGCGCGATCCTTGTGCTCGCCGCAGCGCACATGCTTGTTTCGAGCGGCCCCTCCTTCGGCCCGGAGCAAAACTGGATTATTCGCTTCGTCCGCAAAATTATTCCCGTCGCGCCGTCGCAGGACGGCGACAGCTTCTGGATTCGCGCGGGCGGCCGCTCGGTCGCGACGCCGCTTCTGCTCGCGCTCGTCGCCATCGAGCTGATGGACGTGATCTTCGCCGCCGATTCGGTGCCGGCGGTCCTGGCGATCACGCGCGATCCCTTCATCGCGTATTCCTCCAACGTCTTCGCCATCCTCGGCCTTCGCGCCATGTATTTCGGCCTCGCCGAACTGATGACGCGCATCAGATTCCTGCACCAAGGTCTCGCGGCGATCCTGCTTTTCGTCGGCGCGAAAATGCTGCTCGGCGAACGCCTACCCATATCCGCAGCCGCTTCGCTCGCCGTCATCATCGCGATTCTGGCCGTGGCGTCGGGTGCGTCGTGGCTCGCCTCGCGCGCGCCGCGCTGAGCGGGCTCCGCATTAAAGATTGAGGTCTTCGTAGCGTTCGCCCGCGACGGACTCGGCCTTTCGAGCCACCGCTGCGGACGTCTTTCCTGCTGAATTCGTCCAGCGCCCGGGGATGGCAAGCCCGCACTTGGGGCAGCAGCCGTCCTTGAGAATATTTTTCTCCACGTCGTGCCACGACCGCCGAATCAGCAGTGTCTTGCACGACGGGCACGATGTGTGCGCGCCGTCGCCGAGAATATTCCCCTCGTACACGTAGTGCAGCCCCACCTCGAGCGCCGTGGCGCGCGCGGCGTGGAGCGTTTCCGGAGGCGTGCTCGGCTTGTCCCGCAATTTGAAGTCGGGATGGAACGCCGTGAAGTGCAGTGGCACGTCCGGCCCGAGATGCTTGAGAATCCATTCGGCGAGAGCGCGGGTTTCCGAGGGCGCGTCGTTGAGCGTCGGGATGATCAGGTTCGTGATCTCGAACCACACATTCGTCTCGTTCTTCAGCCATTGCAGCGTTTCGAGCACCGGCTGCAGGTGCGTCAGCGTCATGCGCCCGTAAAAATCCTCCGTGAAGGCTTTCAGGTCGATGTTCGCCGCGTCGATATGATCGTAAATATCGTGAAACGCTTCGCGCGTGATGTAGCCGTTCGAGACCATCACGGTCTTGATGCCGTACTTTTTCGCGGCCTGGCAGATGTCGATGACGTACTCGCCCCAGATCGTCGGCTCGTTGTACGTGAACGCGATCGACGGGCAGCCGTTGCGGATCGCGAGCATCACCACGTCCTCGGGCGGCACGTTCGACGAACGCACCTGATCCGCATGTGATTTCGAGATGTCCCAGTTCTGGCAGAAGAAGCAGCCCATGTTGCATCCGGCCGTGCCCATCGAAAAGACGCGGGTGCCCGGCAGAAAATGATTGAGCGGCTTTTTCTCGATCGGATCGATTTGCAGCGCGGCGGGATGCGCGTAGCCGAGGCTGTAGAGCTTGCCTCCCTCGTTCGCGCGGATGAAGCAGAAACCGGCCTGACCTTCGCCGATGTGACAGTGCCTCGGACAGAGGTAGCAGTGCACCTTGCCGTTCGGCTCGGGTTCCCACCAGCGAGCCTCGTGGAGCGTCGATGTGTTTATAGGAATTGTCAGTTCGCTCATGATGAAACTCCCTTAAAGGCAATTATACTCTTCTTGCGAACGGCAACGCGCAAGCAGCTGTCGCCCGGGCTCGGTGAGTGCGCGGCAAGGGCGGGTTTCATTGTCAGGCAGACGATGTCGCAATCGTTTGTTTTGAATAACTTACATGCGTTTCTGTCCGGCAGCCATTGTCGGGCAGAAATGCAGCGGCAAAGGCGATGAGGAAGCAGGTAGATGATTCCGGCGACGGCTTCCCACTGAGTGGATGTGCTGGTCAGGCCGCGGTCGAAGCCTGCGTCGAGCACGTTTCGGAGGACGTGGTGATCAGCGGTCCATTTTTACTTACGTTCTCCTCTCCTGTAACATCACATTCGTGAAGCCTTTGGAGTTGCTCGGCCAGGCATTTTCCCGAGACGGCACCGTCCTGAAGCTGATCCGTCGCAGCGACGAGTACATCATCCTCGCCAATGGGAAGAGCCTTATGTCGAGCCGCATGCACGGCTCGGAGGAGGCGCTGGCGACGTTCGCCTGCCGACGGGCGCGGACGCTGGAGCAGCCCAGCGTGCTCATTGGCGGCCTCGGTATGGGTTTCACGTTACGGGCGACGCTCGATCTCCTCCCAGCGGACGCGACGGTTGTCGTGGCCGAGCTGGTGCCCGCGGTGGTGGAGTGGAATCGTGGCCCGCTCGGACCGCTGGCCGGAGAGCCGCTGAAGGATACGCGCGTGCGGGTCGAGATCGACGACGTCGCCGTCATACTCAGTTCACGGCGCGGCCAGTTCGATGCCGTACTGCTTGACGTGGACAACGGCCCGACTGCTTTCGCCGGCTCGAACAACGCCGGGCTCTATGACGACCGCGGAATCGCCGCCGCCCGCGCGGCTCTTAAGATGGACGGCGTGCTGGCCGTCTGGTCGGCCCGAGAGGATCTGAAATTCGAGCAGCGCTTGCGCCATGGCAGGTTCGCCGTCGAGGTGGAGCGCGTGCGCGGTCGCCTGAAAAAGGGCGGTCCCCGCCACACGATCTTTCTGGGCCACAAATCTCCGAAGACGTGAGCGCACTTGGACGAGGCCAACTCCCGATAGACAGCGTTCTGGGAACTGAAGGACAAGTTTCTGGGCGCACGGTCGGCTGCACGGAAGCTACCTGCCGTAACCTCTTCAGCCTTGGCGAGCGGACTTATGCGCGAAACGCTGCTTCTTTCAAGCCGCTCCGTCACCTGCCCCAAAGGCGACGAGGGAGCAGATAGGTGAATCCGGCGAAGGCTTCCCACTGTGTGGACGTGCTGGTCAGGCCACGGTCGAAGCCCGCGTCGAATACGAGCGTCTTCTTTGCGGTATAGCCCACAGCCCAGAGATTCCCCACCGCGTTGCCGCGCAGGAAGGGCTGGGTGAAATGCCAGATTTCGCCCGACAAAGAGAATCTCCCCACGATTGGGTGAGAAATGGAGAGCGACTGACCGAACTGCGCTCGGCGAACCGGCCCCTGAGTGAGTTCGTTGAGCATGGCATTCGCGTCGTAGTGGAAGCCTTTGACGTCGGCGCTTGCGAGCAGCAGGCCGGAGTTGACCGGGCTGCCGAAATCCACTTCGGGAGCGCCGCCGTCGTACGCGCGGTGAAAGTAGCTTACGGCCACGGTGGGCGTGGCGCCTTCACCGTGCGCGAGCACCACTTGCGCGCCGAAGAACACGTCCGCCACGCTATTCGCGGAATTCCCGTCCGTCGTGTAATGGGCGATCGGTTCGGACGCAGCCACCAGTTCAAGACGCGGCGCGACCGAGAGCTTCATGGTTTCGTTGAAGCCGACTCGCGTGGAAAACTCGGGCGAGTCGCTTGCGCCGAGCACGCCGGTCTCGAATTGGAGGTAGCCCACCGGTGTGAGCGTTGCCGGAGTGGAGACGGTCGGCCTGCCGGGATTGGCTTCGAGCTCATCGGGCGCGTCTGACTGCGCTGCCGCGCGCTGGACGAAAACCAGCAGGCCCATGCACGCGCAGATCAGCGTGAACGAGAGCGCATTGAGTGCCGGGCGCACGTCGGAATTATGACAGCGGCCCGCAGGCTAGACAACGAAACCTGAGTTCCGCAGGCACCCGCACTTGACAGCTTCACTCCTACTGCTAGCCTAAACGCCTGATGAGCAGCACCCTCGAATTCACTCTGCTAATCGCCGCTGGGTCGCTCGTCGCCGGGATGCTCGGCTCGCTCACGGGCCTCGGCGGCGGCGTAGTGATCGTCCCGCTGTTGACGCTCGTCTTCCACGTGGACATCCGCTACGCGATAGGCGCGTCGCTCGTGTCCGTGATCGCGACGTCGTCCGGCGCGGCCGCCGCGTACCTGAAAGAAGGCTACTCGAACATGCGCGTGGGAATGTTTCTCGAGGTCGCGACGACCATCGGCGCGCTCTGCGGAGCATATCTCGCCGCGCGCATGCCCACCGCAGCGATCGCCATCATCTTCGGGATCGTGCTGCTATATTCCGCGTGGATGTCGATCCATCCGGACGCAAACGTCTCGCCGGGGCAAACGCAGGACCGCATCGCCGGCCTGCTCAGGCTCGACGGGAGTTATCCGACACCGGACGGGATGCGCGCGTATCACGTCCGCGGCGTGCCGCTCGGCTTCGGATTGATGTACATCGCGGGCGTGCTTTCCGGGCTGCTCGGGATCGGTTCGGGCGCGGTGAAGGTGCTCGCGATGGACCGCGCCATGCACATTCCATTTAAGGTCTCGACCACAACGAGCAATTTCATGATCGGCGTGACGGCCGCAGCCAGCGCGGGAATTTATCTGCACCGCGGCTATATCGATCCGGGACTCGCGATGCCGGTGATGCTGGGGGTCGCAGCCGGAGCGCTGATCGGCGCGCGGATTCTGCCCGGCGCGAAAGTGCGAACGCTGCGGATCGTCTTTAGCGTGGCGATTGCGGCCATCGCGGTCCAGATGATTTACAAAGGCATCGGAGGAAAGATTTAAGTGAAGGGATCGACCGCATTGAACGATAAGCGCTTCGAGGCCCTGCTCGGGCAGATTTTGCGCGCGGGCGTGCTCATCGCGGCGGCGGTGGTGTTGGCGGGAGGCGCGCTATATCTGGCGAAATATGGCGGCCAGGCGCCGCACTATGGAATTTTCCGGGGCGAGGCTTCGGACCTCCGCTACGTGCCTGAGATTTTCAGGGACGCGCTTGCGTGGCACCCGCGCGGGCTGATCCAGCTCGGCCTGTTGATCTTGATCGCGACGCCCGTTGCGCGCGTGGCGTTTTCGGTCGTCGCGTTTACGGAGGAAAAGGATTGGCTCTACGTGGCAACCACGTTGATCGTGCTGGCCATCCTGATTTACAGCCTGTCGAGCAGTTGAAGACGGAGCGTGACCGCAAAAATGGCGGCGACAATTGAAGTAGAAAAAACCGGCGAGGCCGAGTTTCACGTCCGCGTGATCGAGGGCAAGAGCGAGACGTCGCACCGCGTCACGCTGAAGGCCGTGGATTACGAGCGCATCGCGGGCGGCAAGGTCGCGCCCGAGGAGCTCGTGCGACGCTCGTTCGAATTCTTGCTCGAGAACGAACCGAAGGAATCGATCCTCGCGCGATTCGATCTGACCGTCATCAGCCGCTACTTCCCGGATTTCGAGCGTGAAATCAAACGGAGGCTCGCGTGAACTTGACGGAGGGAGAACGGGGCAGAAGGCGGCGATGATGTCGAATCGACGGGCTCATTTCGGGATTCGGTTTGGTGATATGGTCGTCGCTCACATGCGATCTCTTCCCTTGACGCGGATGGTTCTTGCGGCCGCTCTGGCCTGGGGCGGCAGCCTCTGGGCGCAGCAGCAACCGCCCGCCACTACATCACAGCCTCCAGCCGCGCCCTCACCTGTGCCCGTAGAAGCGCAGAAGAACCCGCTAGCGCCGTGCTGGCAGCCTGCGCCGATGGTGAGCTGGCAAGATTACGAAGGCCCGATGAACAAAGTAGTCGGCGCGTTTGGGAGAAAGCTCGAGCGCAAGACAGTTCATGCGCCGCACTACAAACCGGGAACGGTGCTGTGCTCTCTGACCTTCGAGGGGAAATTCCTGCTGTTTGTTAATGACACGATTGACCCCATAACGTTCCTGAGCGTGGGTTTTAACGCAGGCATCGATCAGGCCGAGAATAACGACCCTACGTTCGGGCAAGGCGCCGCCGGCTATGGCAAACGGTTTGGAGCGGACATGGCGGATGCGGCTTCGAGCGCGTTTTTCAAGGACTTCGTGTATCCGGAAATCTTCTCGGAGGACCCGCGCTACTATCGGCTGGCTCACGGCAGCGTGAAGGCGCGCCTCGGCCATGCGTTGGAACACGTTTTCGTGGCCTACCGGGACAACGGCACTCAGATGTTCAACTTCAACGAATGGCTCGGGACAACGAGCAGCGTAGTACTCAGCAACATGTATCACCCGGGCAATTCGCGCAGCGTCGCTTCCGCGTCGGAGCGCGTGACGTACAACGTCCTCAACGACATGGGCTTCGACGTTCTGCGCGAATTCTGGCCCGAAATCGCGCACAAGTTCAAACTGCCCTTCCGCGACGAGCCACGCCCCGCAAACACTTTCACACCCTCGAATTAAGTCTTCTTTGCGGCTGCAACACTTCTCGTACGATGTGGAAAAATCTTAGCGATAATCGAGCACAGGCCTGCAAGCGAGAATTGAGCATAGATCGAAAGTACCGGAGCGGGGGTACGGTGTAGCCATTTGCGCAGAGGGGCGCAGGCAGTATTTTATTGATTCCACAGCCAGGCGGGAAAAGCAGCGGGCGACGTCGGGCGAGTACTCCCTCACAACAATGGCGATGCGACAACCCAACCTGGGGCTACGCACCAAGTTCCTGCTATCGCTCGTTCTAACAACAACGGGATTGAGCTTTGCCACCTTACTGGTCGTGCGGCACTTGGCGAAGAAGCATCTGCAGCAGGAAATCGTTACGGAGGCGCAGAACTCGGAACTCACATTCAAAGCGCTGCTCCATCAACGCCAAGCGGCATTGAGCCGCAAGGCGAACTTGCTGGCTACGCTGGCGGCAGTGACGCTCACGGACGATCCCACTCTGCAAGATTCCGCGGATAACCCACTAGAAACGGAAGGCAGCGATCTAGTGGTGCTGACAGACGGCGACAACAAAATCACAGCGTTGCACACCACAAATCCGCATTTCACGGCGAGCGATGCGGAGGGTCTGCTGTCCAGGTCTGTGAGCCGAGGGGCAACTTCGGATTGGTGGTACGCCGGCGGCGCTCTCTATCAGGTCGTGCTGCAACCTGTGCAACGTCGCGTGTCCCCGGAGGACCCGCCATCGGGAACGGTCGTCGTAGGGCGCGAGATCGGATATGCCGCGGTGCACGACATGGGGCGCATGTCGTCCAGCGGCGTGGCCTTTAGCTACGGCGCGGATGTTGTTGCGAGCACGCTGACACCGCTCGACGAGCACGAACTAGGCCAGCGGGCTCGGGGATTGGCTTCAGAAGGGCAGATCCAGATACGGGACGAGCCATACTTTGCGATCTCAGTGCCGCTGACCGATGCCCCCGCGCCGAGCGCGAGGCTGATTATTTTGAAATCGTACCGTGAAGCGGCGGCATTTTTGAACGAGCTCAATCGTTTGCTGATCGGGCTGGGAACGATCGCGCTGCTAACCGGGACGTGGCTGGCGATTTTTATCTCCGACACATTCACACGCCCGCTGGAGAATCTGGACAAGGGAGTGCAGGCGCTGGAGCGGGGAGATTTCAATTTTCCGCTCGAAGCGCGAGGCGACGACGAAGTGGCGCACGTAACGCGGGCTTTCGATCAAATGCGCGGCACGCTCCAAAAAAATGAGTCGCAGAAGCAGCGGCTCGAAGAACAACTTCGGCAGTCTCAGAAGATGGAGGCGCTGGGGCGGCTGGCGGGCGGCGTCGCGCACGATTTCAACAATCTGCTCACCGTGATCAAGGGCCACAGCGACCTGATGGTCGAAAAGCTTGATTCCGGGCATCCGCTGTTGGGGAGCGGCCAGCAGATCCGGAAGGCGGCCGACCGCGCCGCTGCGCTCACGCGCCAGATGCTCGCGTTCAGCCGGCAGCAGGCGCTGGAAGCGACCGTGTTCGATTTGAACGCGCTCGTGACCGACATGTGCAAGCTGTTGAACCGGCTGATCCACGAAGATGTCGAATTCGTTTTTCGACCGGGGGAATCGCTTGGCCGGGTGAAAGCCGATACCGGCCAGATTGAGCAGGTGCTGCTGAACTTAGTGGTGAATGCTTGCGACGCCATGCCGCAAGGCGGCAAGCTCACCGTCGAAACGCACAACCTGCTGGTCGATGCGGACTACGCTGGAACGCGCCCGACTCTGGAGGTGGGGCACTACACGGTCCTCACCGTCACCGACACGGGCCACGGGATGGATGCGGAGACCAAGGCGCGCATATTCGAGCCGTTTTTCACCACAAAGGAACAAGGCAAAGGCACGGGGCTGGGTCTTGCGACTGTGTATGGCGTGGTGAAGCAGAGCGGCGGGTTCATCTGGGTGGAAACCTCCCCAGGAGCAGGAAGCCGCTTCGAAGTGTATTTGCCCCGAGTCGAGGCGGACATTAAGCCCGCGCAAACCGAGAATCTGACGCCCGCGCGCGCATGCGCGTCTGAAACGGTGTTGCTCGCCGAAGACGAAGAAGGTGTCCGGCAGTTGGCCTGCGAATTCCTGACGGCGGCGGGCTATCGGGTCTTCGTGGCGCAGGATGGGGAAAGGGCCTTAAAAATTGCCGAAATGCTCAACGAGCCAATTCATTTGCTCGTGACCGATGTGGTGATGCCGAAAATGCGAGGGCCTGAACTCGCGGAACGACTCAAGCGTCTTCGCCCGGATATAAAGGTGGTTTATATGTCCGGGTACCTCGATCAAGACGCGAGCAGCGAACACACCGTAGGCGATTCCGAATACCTGCAGAAGCCGTTCTCCCGCGACCTCCTGGTGCACAGGGTAGGCGCCGCTCTCCGCAGCGGTTCGGTCACGGCGATGGCCCGACAATCAATCGTCGCGTAAGCGGCCATTGCTTTTGCGGGTGCTGTCGCAGCAAGAGCCGCGCCCACGGAGATCTTTCAAAACCAAGAGTTAATGGACCGTGATGTTGACGGTGGCGGTGGTGCGGCCGAACGCGTTGGTGGCATAGAGCGTGTAGGTCGTCGATTGCGACGGCGTGACGATTACGCTCGTGCCGCGCGTCGCGCCGATGTCCGGCGAGACGATCAAATACGACGCACCGGTGACCGTCCAGCTCAACGTGACGGACGTGCTCGCGGAAACGGATTGCGAGTTCGCGGTGAAGCTCGAAATCACGGGCGCGGAGCCCTGCGGGATATTCGCGCTCGTGTAAATCGGCGTCATCTGGATTACGTCGAAATCCGCAGCGGTGACACCGTCGAGATTGTGCAGATCGTCGTTATTCCAGCGATCGTCCGGCGCGCCGCTGATGTACATCGACGAGCCGTTGTCCGCCATGATCATGCCGTATTTCTTGAGCGCCGAGAGAATCACCTGATTCGTCGCGGAGAATCCCGAAATATCGAAGCTGGCCTTCAGGCGCATGCGCATTCCCATCGGCGCGGCGTTGGCGTTCGAGGAATTCGCGGCCCAGTGCGATGCGGGCGGCACGAATGCGGCGCGGCTCGATTGCAGCGTGAAGCGCAGCGCGTGGTTGATCGCGCCGGCGGCGACTTCGTCGTAGCGCGCGAGGCCCGGAAAGATCGGCAGACCGGCGGCGTCGGCGGATGTCCACGTGTAGGGACGCTGCTCGTCGGCTGTCAGGTCCCAGACGGCCGCAGAGCCTGCAGTCCATGCCGAGCCACTCGGCGATGCGTTGTACAGCTCGTAGAGCCAGCAGTTCGAGTTGTCGAGGATCAGTACGTGCTGGTCGCCGCTCGGATTCGGATCGCCTTCGATCGGGGCGTTGAGTGGAATCGGCATCGGGCCCGGATCGCTTTCGTCGCCATACGCGGTGAAGTTGATCGTCACGGGCCCCTGCGACGAATCGACCACCTCATACGGAATGCCCATGATCGAGCCGTTGTAGAGGCCCGATCCGAAATCGGGATGTACCGGAACGCTCGCGCCAATGAAATTGATGATCGCGGCGGAATTCGGGTCGACGCGCGCGGATGAGATGTCCGTGTTCCAGAGATTGTCCGCCGGGAATGGCACGAAGCCGTTGAGACTGCCTCCCTGCCCTGCGGTCATCACACTGCACACGGGCGGTGGCGGAGGCGGCGGATTGCCGCCGTTCTGCGAAGTCACCTGCAAATTCACCGAGCCGGACGTCGCGCTGCCGGGATTCGGATTCGTCACGCTGACGGCAACATTTCCGGCGGATGATTCGCTGCCGGTTGCCGTCAGCTGCGTCGACGAGACGAAAGTCGTGGCGAGAGGAGAACCGGCGAGCTGCGCCTGCGCACCGCTCACGAAGCCGCTGCCGTTGAGCGCGATCGAGAAGTTGCCGGTCGAGACGGAGGTTGGCGCGACGCTCGCGAGCACAGGTATCGGATTCCACAGCGTCACCACGCTCTTGCCAAAGGAGCTGGAGTCGGCGGCGCTGACAGCCTGCACCTTGACGGTATTTGAATTCGGTACGCTGGCAGGCGCCGTGTAGGCGCCCGATGAAGTGATCGTTCCGATGGAAGCGCTGCCTCCCGCGACGCCGTTCACTTGCCAGGTTACGGACGAATTCGACGTGCCGGTTACGGTGGCGGTGAAGGATTGTGACGCGCTCGCGCGGACGTTCGCGGCGCTCGGCGAAACCATGACCGTAATCGCCGGAGGCGGCGTGCCGGGGTTGCCAGAATTGCCGCTACCCGTGGTCGTGCCGGCGCAATCGGCCTGAAGAAGAGCCGCAACGAGCACGAAGATAGGGAGAATGCGTCGCATGACGGGGAGCGGTTTTGCAGTTCAAGAGTTTGGCGCGCGCCGCCGTTGGGAACTACTGTACATAGGGACAAAATCGGGTCAGGGGAAAGAAAACCGGAGGAATGCTAGGTGGATTGATCGCCCGCTAGAACTTCCCTTCCGCGATCCATTTGCGCACTTCGTCAGCAACCGAAAAAGCGGGCAGCTCGCCGGCTTCGTACTGCGCTGCAAGAATATAGGCATTCACTTCGAGCGGGATGACATCGTAGCCGCCGCCCGCGAGGAAACCTCGAACGTAAAGCTCCGCAAAGCGGTCGATTCCCAATTGCCGGTACTGCTCCACATGCACGAGTTCATGAAACAGCATGCCGCGCGAAAACGGCCCGTGTGAGACGACCACGTTGCCGAAAGTGATCGCCGCCATCGTCGATTGATCGGGCAGGCCGGTCAATCCAACGCTCCTTAGCATGGGATAGAAGTCGGGATTTGGCACACGCTCGCCCTGCAACACCATCACACGGGCGCTATCGAGCAGGTCCGCCGAAAAGAAGCCGGCCACGCCCGCGCGCTGTTCCGGCGAAAGAGGAATTGCGCGTGGGAGGTAACGCTCGCGCTGGTCTGAAATGTATTTGGCGACCATGCGGGACACCTCTGAGATCAACGCGGAGTTGAGCGACGGCAGCACTCGCTCAGTCTAGCCGTCGAGGCGCGGACACTCAACGGTGATTCAGATCCGCACGACAGCGCCGCGTGGCGCGACCTCTACTGATTCAGAAGCGGGATGCTGGACGCCGGAGCAGGCGGCGGAAACGATTTGAGAAAGGCGTAGATGTCCGCGAGATCCTGATCCGACACGACCTTCGCCGTATACGGCGGCATCTGGCCCGTCGGTGCGCGGACGTAACGGAGAACCGCCGCGAACGAAATCGCGGGCGGACCGATGCGCGGCCCGGTGCCCGCACCCGCGCCCTGACGGCCGTGGCATTCATAGCAGCCATACGAAGTGAAGAGGCGCTTGCCATTGTCCGCATTTCCCGTGAGCGATTCGCCGCTAGCCTGAGCGGGAGCCACGGATTTCAGGAAAGCGAAAATGTCGGCGAGATCCCGATCGGACGCAGTGGCGACGGGAACCGGCGGCATCTTGCCAGTCGGCTGCCGAACGTAAACGATCATCGCCGGAAGCTCCATGAGCGGCGGCGAGATTTGCGGAGCGAGGGAGGTGCCCTGGCCTTGCGCACCGTGGCAGGCGGTGCATCCAGCACTCGCGAAGACGCGCTTGCCGTTGTCCACATTCCCGGCGGGTTTTGCGGCGGGCGTGGTTTGAGCGCGAGCAACTCCGCCGGCCAACAACGCGCATCCCATTGCCACACAAATTGCAAAACGCGCGAATCGCTTGATCATCATTGCCTCGCCCGGCGACAGCACTGAGTTTTCATCTTTGCCCTCGAAGAGAAATTCCTCACTGCGCTCGGAATGACAGCCAACCATTCGCATCGCCTCAACGCGGCTGCGTGAGCACGTCGACGAGCGCGGGATCGCCGCGCTTGACGACTTCGATGGCGCGCCGAATCGCGGGCGCGAGATCCTTCGGATCGGCGATCGGACCTTCGCCGTGCATGCCCATGCTCTGCGCGAGCTTCGCGTAATCGATGGGTGGATCAACGAGCGTATTGCCGATGGCGGCGCGCGTGATCCCGCGGTTGTGCCGCCCGGCCATGATCTGAATCTGCATCAGCTCCTGATGGTACGCGCGGTTATTGTGCATGATGATCAGCAGCGGAATGCGCGAGTGCGCGGCGGTCCAGAGCACGCCGGGAGCAAACATCAGATCGCCGTCATTTTGAATGCTGACGGTGAGGCGTCCGTGCTTGCGATTGGCGAGCGCCGCGCCGACGGCCGCAGGCGCGCCGTAGCCCACGCCGTAGCCGCCTTCCGCGCCGATGTAGTGATAGTGCTTGTTGAAATCCCACAGGCGGAGCGGCCAGCGGCTGACGAATTGGCAGTTCGAGACGAGCGACCAGTCTTCCTCCTTGATCTGCGCCCACAATTCGGCAGACATGCGCGCGGTGCTGATCGGGCTTCCGTCCCAGCCGGAGGTCGCGGCGTCGCGCGCGCTCTGCATTGCCTGCTGGTGGGCCGCGGCGTGCTTTGTTCCGCGATCGGCGAACGCGCGCTTGCGATCGTCGGTGATCTGGCGCTTCACAGCCTCGATCAGCGAGGGAAGCGTGGCCTCGGCGTCCGCGGCGATGGCGAGATCGGTAGGCTGGTAGCGCTGAAAATCCTGATAGTTGCTCTTGAGGTAGAGGTCGTTCGCGGTGATGCTGATGAGTTTCGTGCCGGGCTTTGTGGCGGGGCGAAACTGCTCGTTCACCTGCCCGCGGACGGAGTTCACGCTGCTCCAGAAATCGGTCAGTTCGAGTCCTGCGACGAGGTCGGCGTTAGCAATCGTCGCGCCGGCCCGCTCCGTGTGATTGAGCGGGTGGCGCGTCGGGAAATTCATGCGGCCGTTGCGGTCGACGACCGGCGCCTGCAAGACTTCGGCAAGCTCTATCATCGCCGCGAGGCCCGCGGGCGTGCGCGCGACGCGATCGGTGACGAGCACCGGATTCTCCGCCGCGACGAGAAGGCGCGCCGCCTCGGCCACCGCGCCCGAATCGCCCGTAGGAGGCGAGGTCATCGTGACCTTGGGAATGGTCAGGTTGGCGCCGTCGGAAACAGCATCTTCCTGCAGTTGTGTGCCGGCAACGAGCGCGACCGGCATCATCGGCGGCGTGGTCGCGATTTTGTACGCGCGCACCGCGGACTCGGAGAAGGCCTGAAGCGAGAGCGGGTTGTCGTCCCACTTCACGAAGTCGCGGATCATCGCGGCGGGATCTTGCGCGGCGTGGGTCCAGTCGACCTGGCCGAAGCGCAGGCCTGCGTCTGAAAAGTTGCCGAGGATGATGTACACGGGTACGCGATCGCAGAAGGCGTCGTAGATCGCCATCGAGGCGTGCTGCAATCCGACGGTGCCGTGCACGCAGACGAGCAGCGGCTTGCCCTCGATCTTGGCGTAGCCGTGGCCCATGGCGACGGCGGATTCCTCGTGGCAGCAGGTGATGAATTCAGGCTTCTGGTTGCCGCCGTAATTGATGAGCGATTCGTGCAAGCTGCGGAACGAATTGCCGGGATTGGCGCAGAGATACTCGAAATCGAGCGTCTTGAGAACGTCCACCATGAAATCGGAGCCGGGTCGATCGACGGTGAGGACTTCAACGCTGGAAGCCGCGTCCGGCAATGGCGGTTTCGCGAGAGTAGGCGCGGAGGCGTTGCGGTGCGGCTCGGGTTTCGCGGCGTTCGCAGCGCCCGGCGTGACGACCAGCGCGGCCGTCCCCGCAGCAGCGGCTCTAAGGAAATCGCGGCGGTCGATGGAATCTTTCTTGGACTTTCGCACGGCGGCACCTCCCACTTTCGTCCGAGAGATTACTCCGATCCGGGATTTCGTGCACTAATCACTTCGCGGCGCGCTGAGCCGCTCGCCGCTCGGCGACCCAGTCGAGAAAGCGCTCCATGCGGGCGCGTTCGCGCCACATCAGGCGGAAGAATTTTCGCGCGTCGAGGTCGGCGGCCTCGTGGCCGAAAAATGTTTCGAGGCGCCATTGGATGTACGGCGACTTCCACGGGCGCAGGCGGTAGCCCTTGGTGGTGATCCAGTAGTAATGCAGGGCGTTCAGCATTGTGGTTTCAACAAACGGGAGCTTTCTCAAGAGCGCCGCGAAAGCGTACCATAGCTGGAATTAACTGAATCGCGTGATTCGATCCCGGGAGAGGCAAATGCGTCGCTCGTTGATTGTGCTCTTTGTCCTGCTCCTGATTTCGATCGCCGCGTTCTGGCAGGTTTCCAAAGGCAAACGGAATCAAAATCTTCAAGGTATCTACCTTGTGGCTTTTGAACGGTCGGACTTCTATCCGGACGCTACCGGGTGCCCACCCTCGGGAACTCGCTACTGGCTTGATCCCAGCTCGAATCCTGAATTTAGTCATCAGTTGCGCGATCTGCCCGACGACGGCCACGCCGTTTCGTACCGAGCTGTCTACCTCAGATTTGTTGGAGACGTCTCGGGTTTAGGGCAGCACGGACATCTGGGGCAATATTGGCGGGAGGTCGAGGTCACAAAACTCCTTGAAATCAAGAAAGTGGACGGGGGCCCGTAGAGAGCCGACGAGACGCCAGCGCAACAAATCACGAGTCACTGCAATCGCCGCACCCAAAGACGCTCGGTGGCGGGCTTGCCGAGATGGATGCGCGCGGCGCCATGGCCCGCGACGGTGAGAGCCATCGTCTCGTCATACTCGCGTTCGAGGATGCGGACGCGCGCGAAAGGGCGCAGGTGGCGCTGCTCTAGAAATTCGAGGAACGCAGGATCCTTTTCGTACACGCGCAGTACTTCGTAGGAATGGCCCACCTCGGCGTCCGAAAGACGAACCGCGCCGTGCTTTCTGCGAAGCCGCGCCATGCCGCCGAAGAGCGGGACGCCGTGCGGGCAGCGGCTATCGCGTCCGAAACGCGCGAGGAGAAGTCGTGCGACCTCGGGCGAGATGCCGTGCTCGAGGCGCTCGGCTTCTTCGTGCGCGCGCGACCATTCGAGGCCGATGATCTCGGTGAGAAGTTTTTCGGCGAGGCGGTGCCGCAGCACGAGATGCTGCGCGATTCCCTTCCCTTTCGCGGAGAGAGAAATGCGTCCGTCGCGCTGGACGCGAAGGTAACCGCTGCGAGCCATGCGCTGGAGCGCGGCGGTCACGGCCGGCGGCGTGACGCCGAGGTCCTCGGCGAGCCGCGCGCTGATCGGCACCTGCTCTTCCTGGACGATCTCCCAGATGGCTTTGAGGTAGTCCTCCTGAGAGACGCTGGGTAGTTCGCGGCGCATACTTGTCTATTGTACTTCCCTTGTCACGTGATCCGCGCGGTCGTGGCGGCTACGCAACCTTGAGAACGATTTTGCCGAACTGCTCGCGGTTTTCGAGGCGCTTGTGCGCTTCGGCGGCGTGTTCGAGAGGCATGACGCAGTCGATCACGGGCTTGAGCAGGCCGCGCCTGAAAAGCTCGAGGACGGAGAAAAGCTCGCCCTTGTGTCCCATGAACGAGCCGAGAATCGAAAGCTGCCGTGCGAAAAGATAGGCGATATTGATTTTGCTCTCGAAGCCGGTCGTCGCGCCGCAGGTGACGAGACGCCCACCCACGGCGAGGCTGTAGACGCTCTGCTCCCACGTGGCGTGGCCGACGTGCTCGAACACGACGTCCACACCGCGGTGGTCGGTGAGGCGCTTCACTTCGCGCGCGAACTCTCCCGTGTGAAGCAGCGTTTCATCGGCGCCAAGCTCTTTTGCTTTGCGGAGCTTCGGCTCGGAGCCGGCGGTGGCGATCACGCGCGCGCCGGTCGCCTTCGCGATCTGAATCGCGGCGCTGCCGACTCCGCTGCCCGCGGCGATCACGAGCACGGTCTCGGCGGGCTGGAGATGCGCGCGGTAGAAGAGCATATGCCACGCCGTGAGGAAAACGAGCGGAATCGCGGCGGCTTCCTCGAATGTGAGATTGCCCGGAATCGGAATCACGTTGACGGCGGGCGATTTCACGAATTCGGCGCAGCCCCCGGGCACGCCGGAGCCGAAGAGCGTGTAGTCCTTGCAGAAATTGTCATGGCCCGCAATGCAGGCGGCGCACTGGCCGCAGGAAATGCCGGGCGCGAGCAGGACTTTGTCCCCCACTTTCACGTGAGTAACGCTCCCGCCGATTTGGGCGACTTCGCCGGAGATGTCGCTGCCGGGAATGTGCGGCAGTGGAATCTCCCGACCGGGAAGTCCGCGGCGGACCCAGAGATCGAGGTGATTGAGCGCGCAGGCGCGGACGCGGATGAGGACGTCGTGAGCGCCGATGACAGGCTCAGGAACATCGGTGTAGCGGAGAACTTCAGGACTGCCGTGGTGCGCGAAAATCACTGCCTTCATGCGAGCCTCCGAATGGATCGAGCGCGGGCTAAAGTAGCATCGCGTTTGAGCGCTGTCCAGATGACGCGAGTTCACGCTGGAGGCGCATAGCGCTTAGGTCACCCGCTGATTGACAGGGCTGGGCGGGGCGACGTACGCTCAGGAAAACGACATGGACATATTCGAAGAGATCGTGCGGATGCGGAAGGCGGGCGAGCGCGGCGCGCTTGCGACGATCGTCCACACCAACGGCTCGATTCCGAGCTACGAAAGCTCGCGGATGCTGGTGCGCGAGGACGGCTCGATTGCAGGCACGATCGGCGGCGGATGCGTCGAAGCCGAAGTCTGGGCGGCCGCGAAGGACGTGATGCGCATCGAGCAGCCGCGCAAGATGGCGTTCAATCTGAATCATGAAGCTGCGTTCGACGCGGGCCTGATCTGCGGCGGCACGCTCGAGATTTTCGTCGAGCCGATTCTGCCCACGCCGGTGCTGTACATTTTCGGCGGCGGGCATGTGTCGCTCGCCGTGGCGCGCACGGCCAGCGCGGTGGGATTTGCGGTCGGCGTGGCGGACGACCGCGAGACGTTCGCCAATGCGGAACGCTTCCCGATGGCCGGAGAGATTTACACCACGTACGAAGACGCATTCGAGAAGATCAAGCCGAACGCATCGAGCTATCTGCTGATCGTGACGCGCGGACACAAGGATGACATGCGCGTGCTCGCCTGGGCCGTCCGAACCGACGCGCGCTACATCGGCATGATCGGCAGCAAGCGCAAGGTGCTCTCCGTGTATAAGGCGCTCGAAAAAGAAGGCTTCTCAGCCGAGGAGTTCGAGCGTGTGCACGCGCCCGTGGGATTGGACATCGGCGCACTCGCGCCGGAAGAAATCGCCGTCAGCATCGCTGCCGAATTGATCGCCGTGCGCCGCAACGCGCAAAACCTGCCGCACAAATCCGTCAAACTCTCGCACGCGGCTAGCGTTCATCACGATTGAGAGCGAAATGCCCGACGCGGTCTCCCACCAAAGGCCGCTGGCCGCGGCTATTCTTGCCGCGGGCGAATCGCGGCGCATGGGCACACCGAAGGCGCTGCTTCCCTACCGAGGAACGACTTTCGTAGAGCATCTAATCGAGGTGACGCGCCACCCGCGCGTGGGCGTCACGCGCGTGGTGCTGGGCGCGCACGTGGATGAGATTCGAGCGAAATTGCAGGGCCAAGCTGCGTCGATCGTCGTGAATTCGGATTGGCAAAAGGGCCAGCTCTCTTCGATTCAGGCGGCGATCCACAGTTTGCCGGCGGGCGAGACCGGTGGACTGATTCTCTGCCCCGTGGATCATCCGATCGTTTCCGCGGCGCTCGTCGCGCAATTGATCGAGCGATTCGATGCGAGCGGCAAATCGGTCCTGCTGCCGACGTTTCACGGCAAGCGCGGTCACCCGGTTATTTTTCGCGCGACGCTGTACGACGAGCTGCTCGCCGCCTCTCCCGAGGTCGGCGCGCGGCAAGTCGTGTGGGCGCACGCGGCGGATGTGTTCGAAGTGCCCACGGAAGAGGAAGGCGTCATTCTGAATCTAAATGATCCGGCCACGTTGGCGCGGGCGCTGGGTACGCCGAGCGGTGAAGAATAGGCGAGGCTCCGCTAGAGCTTTCGCACGATGGCAGAGATTGCATCGGCGCAGAGCTGGGCGGCGTGAAACGTGGCGGGCGGCAGGCCGCCAAGAGCGGCGGAGATTTCTTCCGGCGTGATGCGGCGCGCATCCGCGGGCGATTTACCGGTCAGGAGTTCCGTGAGGACAGAACTCGATGCCATGGATGCAACGCAGCCCTGCGTTTTGAATCTCGCCGCGGTGATCCGGCCAGCTTCCATGCGAACTGCGAGCCGCAGCACGTCCCCGCAGACGGGGTTCGTGACCTCGACGATAGCGGTCGCATCCGGGAGATCGCCGGAGTTGCGCGGGTTGCGAAAGTGATCGAGAACCGCGTCGCTGAACATCACCGCCAGTATACTTGATACTTCCGGCCGGGATTTGACGCTCCCGGAAAGTCGGGAAACCTTTCGCCTTTCATATGAATCTCATTGACAGGCTAGGGGTTAGCACGATATTTTAGTTGTTCCTAGCCTATGTTCTCTCGTCAGGGCGCGAGGGAACTGTCATTAATCCGCCTACAAATTATCAGGAGATATGCAGATGCGACGACTCGTACACTGTCTCACCCTCGTGATCGCCATCGCGCTTGGCGCGACCGCCGGCTTCGCGCAGGATGGGAAGCTGAAAATCAAAGTGACGCCCAAGCAGGCATACGTATTCGTGGATGGGAACGCCATCCGCGACGGAAACCAGTCGATTTCACTAAGCCCCGGCAAACACACCGTCGTGGTGGTGAACTACGGCTACAAAATTTCGACCCAGGACGTGACGATCGAGGCCGGCAAGTCCACGCCGCTCGAAGTCAAGCTTGATGCCTACGGCGGGACTGTCGCCGGGCCGTATGGTGATATCGAGTTTAAGGGCGATCCGCGGGCGGCGGTGCTTTCGAACGGGACCACGCCGGGATATTTCGTGGGCCACGTCGACGAGTTCGATAACGACTGGATCTGGCACCAGAACCTGCTGTTGCCTCCCGGGACCCACCATTTGACCGTGACGCACGCTGGCAAGACGGTGTGGTCCGGCGATGTGACAGTGGTAGCAGGCAAGAAGGTAATCGTGCAGCTCGCGAGCGGCACTCAGAAGACGGTCGATTGGAAGCGCGGAGAAAGCTTGAAGGACGTTGGGCGATTCAAAGCGGGCATCGCGAGCGCGCTGGTCGCCGTCGCTCCGGTGACCGGAAGCTTCAGCTCTTCGAATGCGAACATCAACTGCGGACAGTCCTCGACGCTGACATGGCAGACCGCCGAGACGGTGGACGCCAACATCAGCGGAATCGGCCCGGTGGCGGCGAGCGGAAGCCAGTCGGTTTCCCCGCATGCGACGACAACGTATAACTTCACCTCGGCTGGCCCCGGCGGAACCGTCACGGGCACCAGCACGGTTAACGTCAACACCAAGGTCGACGCGAGCATCACCGCCAGCCCGACCGAGCTGCACTACCGCAAGATCGGTGACAAGGTACTCACGGACGATTCGTCCACCGTATCGTGGCAGACGTCGAACGCGGATAGCATCACGGTCGACGGCAAGACGGTAGCCGCCAGCGGCAGCGAGACGGTGAAGGCCGATCCCGCCAATTCATCGCAGGTCCCGGATGGCGCTCCGGCGCGCACGATCGACGAGAGCAAGAGTGTTGCGTTGAGTGCAACAAACGTTTGCGGCGGCTCCGCCACGCAGACGGCCTCGGTGCACATCACCGGAACCGTCGAACCCATTCCGGCGGTCACACTGCAGAGCATCTTTTATCCGACGGACTATCCCGACAAGAAGAACCCGCAGGTCGGACTTGTCCGCAGCCAACAACTCGCGCTTGCGACGCTTGCCGGCGGATTCAAGAAATATCTCGAATACGATCCGGACGCCAAGCTCTCCGTGGAAGCCTATGCGGATGAGCGCGGCTCAAAGCCTTTCAACCAGGACCTGAGCGAGCGCCGCGTCGAGCGGATCAAACAGTACCTCGTCGATCAGGGCGTCTCGGCCGACAAGGTTGAGACCGCGGCCTACGGCAAGGAGCGTCCGCTGGACAAGGCGACCGTCACCACGCTCGAAGGCACCAATCCGAATACGCCTCCCAAGGCTCGCTTGAAGAACAAGCGCGGCGATTGGCTGGCGTACAACCGTCGTGCGGATATCGTCCTTCTGCCTTCCGGCAAGAAGTCGGCGCAGTTCTTCCCGCACACGGCCGACGACTCCGGGCTGATCTGGCAGGTGCCGAAGCCGGCGCTCAAGAAGGTTCAAGCCGATCAGTAGTCCGCGCTAAGGAAATAAACGCGCCGGGGAGCAATCGCTCTCCGGCGCGTTTTTGTTTTTGGGGTAGGAAAACGCTCGGAACCGGGAGCGGCTATGCTGACTGTGGTCGCGGCGCTCATTCAGTCTGATGGAAAGCTGCTGGTGTGCCAGCGGCGGCGCGGCTCGAGGTTTGAGCTGATGTGGGAGTTCCCGGGCGGCAAACGGGAAGAGGGCGAGACGCTCGAAGAAGCGCTCGCCCGCGAATTGCGCGAAGAGCTCGGAGTTTCCGCGCAGATCGGCCCGAAGGTCTTCCGCACGCGACATGAATATGCGGGCAGTGGCGTGCCGTTCGAGCTGGTGTTTTTTGCCGCGGCCGCCGCGCCGGGCGAGATCCGCAATCTGGAGTTCGAGCAGATCGAGTGGCGAACCCTGGAATCATTGCCGGAATTGAATTTCCTGGCGGCCGATCAAGAGTTGATAGAGAAGCTAGCGAGGGGCGCGATTCGAGTGCCGCGCGTCGACTAGCGCTACTTCGCGCCGAAAATCTTGCGGACGATCATCGCCACCGGATCGTAGAACTGATCTACGACGCGTTCCTTGAGCGGGATGATCGCGTTATCGGTGATGTGAATTTCCTCGGGGCAGACCTCGGTGCAGCACTTCGTGATGTTGCAGAAGCCGATGCCGAGTTCCTCTTTGAGCACGCGCGCCCGGTCGGCGCCGTCGAGCGGATGCATTTCGAGGCCTGCCGTGCGCACGAAAAAGCGCGGCCCCCCGAACTGATCTTTCTTGTCGTGCTCGCGCAGCACGTGGCAGACGTTCTGGCACAGAAAGCACTCGATGCACTTGCGGAATTCCTGCACGCGGTCCACGTCGCGCTGGTACATCTTCCATTCGACACCGGGGCGCGGCTGGAACGGCGGAATCTTCTTGTTGACCTTGTAATTCCACGAGACGTCCGTGACCAGATCCTTGATTACCGGGAACGATTTCATCGGATACACTGTGATGGGCTGATCGAGAGGCAGCGCGTCCATGCGCGTCTTGCACATCAGGCGCGGCTTGCCGTTCACTTCCGCCGAGCACGAGCCGCACTTCGCGGCCTTGCAGTTCCAGCGCACGGCGAGATCGGGAGACTGATGCGCCTGGATCGAATGGACGGCGTCGAGCACGACCATGCCTTCGGTCACCGGCACTTTATAGTCGACGGCTTTCCCGCCTTCCCGGTCGCCGCGGAAAACGCGTAAAATTGCGTCTGCCATCTCGAATCTCCCCTACTTCTCTTCCGCCAAGAGCTGCGCCAATTCGGCGGGCAATTCAGGCTTGGGCGCTTCGGTGAGCGTCATCGCGCCATTTTTCTTCGCGATCACGTGATTGATCTTCGCCCAGGAGTCTTCCGTCTTCGGGAAGTCGATGCGGCTGTGCGCGCCGCGGCTTTCCTTGCGCGCGAGCGCCGCGCGCGTGCAGGCTTCCGAAATAGTCAGCATGCACTGCAAATCACGCGAGAGGTGCCAGCCGGGATTAAAGAGCCGCGAGCCTTCCACTTTGATGCGAGCCGCGCGCGCCTTCAGCTTTTCGAGTTCCGCAAGCGCCTTGCGCAGGTCCTCGTCCGTGCGGAAGATGCCCACGAGATTCTGCATCACTTCCTGCAAGTCGTGATGAACCGTGTAAGGACTCTCGCCTTCGTTGCGCTCCAAGGGAGCGAGAACTTCGCGCGCAGCCTGGTCGATTTGCGAGCCGTCGAGCGTCGGCGCCGATGTTTTCTTCGCGTGCTGCGCGGCAGCGAGTCCCGCGCGCCGGCCGAAGACGATCAAGTCCGAGAGCGAATTCCCCCCGAGGCGATTCGCTCCATGCAAACCCGCGGCAGCTTCGCCCGCGGCAAACAGTCCCGGCACGGTGGCCTGCCCGGTTTCCGCATCGACGCGAATCCCGCCCATCACGTAGTGGCACGTCGGACCGACTTCCATCGGCCCCTTCGTGATGTCCACGTCCGCGAGTTCCTTGAACTGGTGGTACATGCTTGGCAGCTTGCGCTTCACGTACTCGGGAGGTTTGTGCGAGATATCGAGGAACGCGCCGCCGTGCGGGGTGCCGCGGCCTTCCTTCACTTCCGTGTAGATTGAGCGAGCGACCACGTCGCGCGTCGAGAGTTCCATGCGCTTCGGGTCATACTTCTCCATGAAGCGCTCGCCATTCTTGTTGCGCAGAATGCCGCCTTCGCCGCGCACCGCTTCGGTGACCAGAAGTCCCTGCACTCCCGGAGGCCAGACCATCCCGGTCGGATGGAATTGCACGAATTCCATGTCGAGAAGCTCGGCACCGGCGTCATAGGCAAGAGCCATACCGTCGCCGGTGCACTCCCAGGAATTCGAAGTGATCCTCCAGGATTTCCCGATGCCGCCCGTGGCGATAACGATCGACTTCGCCTTGAACGTGACGAACTGCCCTGTTTCGCGCCAGTAGCCGAATGCTCCCGCGACGCGGCCGCCTTCGGTGAGCAGGCGGGTGATCGTGCACTCCATGTAGACGTCGAAGCCCATATGCACGCCGCGGTCCTGCAAGGTGCGGATCATTTCGAGGCCGGTGCGGTCGCCCACGTGGCAGAGGCGCTTATACGTGTGTCCGCCGAACGCGCGCTGCAGAATTTCGCCGTTGTCCGTGCGATCGAAAAGCGCGCCCCACTGCTCGAGCTCGCGCACGCGGTCCGGAGCCTCCTGCGCGTGGAGCTGGGCCATGCGCCAGTTGTTGAGGAATTTTCCGCCGCGCATCGTGTCGCGGAAGTGCGCGCGCCAATCGTCGGCCGCATCCACGTTCCCCATGGCGGCGGCGAGACCACCTTCAGCCATCACCGTGTGGGCTTTGCCGAGCAGCGACTTGCACACGACGCCGACGCTCGCGCCCTGCGCCAGCGCCTCGATCGCGGCCCTGAGTCCCGCGCCGCCCGCGCCGATGATCAGAACGTCGTGTTCGTGAGTTTCGTAATTAGCCGTGGGAGTCACAGCAGTCGAATGTCCTTGATCACGCCGGAAGCTACGAGGCGAATGTACAGGTCCGTGAGACCGACGGCGATCATGCTCACCCAGGCCCAGAACATGTGGTGCTCGTTGAACAACGACACGCCTTTCCAGGCCGAGTGGCGGAGCTTTCCGAAATTCACGCAGGAAAAGCAGTCGAGTTTGCCGCCAATCAGGTGCCGGAACGAATGGCAGGAGAACGTATACGCCGTCAGCAGAATGATATTCACCAGCATGATCAGCGACCCGACCCCTATTCCGAATCCTTGCGGGAAGATGAAGGCGACGATCGCGTCATACCACAGGAAGATGACGAATATCACCGCGATGTAGAAAAAATATCGATGGAGATTCTGCAGAATGAACGGAAATTTGGTTTCGCCGTTGTACTTGTGGCCGCTTCCCTCTCCGACCGCGCAAGCCGCCGGATCGAGGAAGAAGGCGCGATAGTACGCCTTGCGGTAGTAGTAGCACGTAGTGCGAAAGCTGAGCGGGCCGCCCAAAATCAGCAGCGCCGGCGAAAAGTGCCACCAGTGGTGCTCAGGATCGATCAGCGGCGAATAGAAGGGCGAGAGATACGGAAGACCCAGCTGATAGCATTCGTAGAATTTGCCTTCAAAGGCACGCCACGTCGTGTAAACGACGAAGAGGCCCATCACGATTGCAAAAGGTAGGTTTTCGATCCACCACGCATCGCGACGCTGGGTGCTGCCGAAACGAGTCAAACCCCGTGCAGCCGAAGATTCCGCCACCCTGAACGCTCCCCCGAACTGCACAGGATATTCGAGAACGCGAGTTTTGGGAACAACAATTTCGCAAAACATTTGAGATCGCTCGGGAAGACTTGTGCGTCAGGCTGCAAATCCCGCCGCCTGCCGCGGAATCACTATAAAATAGCGCCACGAAACGGAGGCCTTGCGAGATTATGACCAGACGAGAACTCATCCGGCGCGTCGCACGAGCGGGCGGCTACGGCGCCGCGTTCTGCACGATGCAGGCCATGGGTCTCCTCGCACCGGCAACGGGCGGCGCGGCGCTCGACGTTCCGCGCGGCGCGGGGAGAAAGGCGAAAGTCGTCATCCTGGGCGCAGGAATTGCCGGCCTTGTTGCCGCGTACGAGATGGGCAAGGTGGGATTTGACTGCACGGTGCTCGAAGCGCGCCAGCGACCGGGCGGACGAAACTGGACGATCCGCGGTGGCACCAAAGTCGAGTTTACCGACGGCACAGTCCAGCAATGCGCATTCGGGGAGCAGGAATATTTCAACGCCGGCCCCGCGCGCCTTCCCTCGATCTATCGAAACATGCTTGGCTATTGCAAGGAACTTGGCGTTGCGCTCGAGGTCGAGGTCAATACGTCGCGCAGCACGCTCCTTCAAAGCGACAGGGCCCTCGGCGGCAAGCCGATCGAGCAGCGCGAGGCGGTCAATGACACGCGCGGCGATGTTTCCGAGCTGCTTGCGAAAGCGATTCGCAAGGGCGCCCTCGATCAGGAATTGACGCCGGAAGACAAGGAACGCATGTTGTCCTTCTTGCGAACCTACGGAGAACTGGACCACAATTATTCGTACAAAGGTTCCGATCGAGCCGGCGCGACGCAGTTGCCCGGCGCCGCCGACGTCGCTGAGAAAATCCGCGATCCGCTGCCTATGCGCGCGTTGCTCGACGGTTCGTTCTGGGACGGAATGCTCTTCGAAGAGCACCTCGACCAGCAGGCGACGATGTTTCAGCCGGTCGGCGGAATGGACCGGATTCCCTACGCGTTCGCGGCAAGGCTCAGACCGGTTGTGCGGTACAACTCGCCCGTCGCGGAAATTCGCAAGACAGCGAACGGCGTCCGAATCGTTTACTCGGAAGGGCCGAACGGCGAGCCGCGCGTCATCGAAGGCGACTACTGCATCTGCTGCATGCCGCTGAGCATTCTTCGGACGACGGCGAACGATTTCTCGCCGCGCGTTGTCGCGGCTCTGCAGGATGTGGTTTACGACTCGGCGTACAAGGTCGCATGGGAGTCGCGGCGCTTCTGGGAACAGGAAAACAACATCTACGGCGGAATCTCCTGGCTGACCAGCGGTCCCGTCAACCTGGTCTGGTATCCGAGCGCGCACATGTTTTCAGAGAGGGGCGTGCTGCTCTCGGGCTATGCCACCGAGGGCGAAAGTCCATTCGGCGCGCTTCCCACTTTGGAGGCGAAACTCGCGGCGTCCCGGGCTGCCGTCGAGAAGCTGCACCCCGGTCGCGGACAGGAACTGATGAATCCCGTGTATATGTCCTGGGGCAGAATTCCTTACAACCTCGGCTCGTGGGTCGGAAGCCGCGTGCCACGCGCCGGCGAGGATAATCCGGATTACTACGACGGCCCCTACCGGGAATTCATCGTTCCGGATGACCGCATCTACTTCGCGGGAGACCACTGTAGCCACATCATCGGCTGGCAGGAGGGTGCCGCGCTATCCGCGCAGCGCGCCGTCAGCATGATCGCCGAACGAGTGAAGCAGAGCTAGCTCGCCTGAACATCCCGACGCCGCGCCTACTTGGGTGACTGGATGGACTCGAGGTATTTCACCAGGTTTTCAACGCGCACGTTGCCGCGGTCCACGTCCTCTTCAATCTGGTGAAAGATCGGGCCCCAGATCGGCATTTCGCGCGAACCGTGAGACGCTACTACGTCGTCTCCCAGAATGACTTTGCGCACGCGGGGCTCCGGGAATTGCCCGCCATTTCTTTTTGCGAGCAGCGTCAGATCGGGCACTTTGGCCTTCAACGCAGGCGCGACTGGGCCGTTGCCTTTCGCTCCCGCACCGTGGCAGGGAGCGCAGTAGGTTTGAAATAAGTCGGCGCCCTTCGTGGAGCGGATCAGCGGCGGGAGCTGGTCGTTCTGCGGCGCTGGCCTCGCCGCGGCTTCGGGCTGAGTGCCAAATGCCGCCAACGCGACGCAACTCAGCACCAGGGTTGACCACACTTTTGCGCTTCTTCCGTTCCCGCGCGATGAAATTTTAGTCTCCACCGATTCTCCTCTCGTCTCGTTCCTCAAATCACGTCAAGTGCTTGATATCTGGAATCAGATTAGAGCGCGATCATCATCGCGCGAAGAGCCTCTTCCCACGCTGCCATGTGGTGGTAGCGGTGATCACTAGCAGAACGATGTTCACACCCTTGAACGGCGCCGAACTCGCAGACTGCGCTAGAATCGCAGCGCCAGACATAACCTAATCTCCCCGATTGAGCGCTTCTTTGCTGCGCTCCATCAGCGTCCAGAAGCCACCTGCAAAAGAATCAAACAAGCGTGCGCCCGCCATCCACGACGAGCACCTGACCGGTCACGAAATCGGCGGTCGCGAGATAGGCAACGGCTCCGGCGACATCGTCACCCGTCCCGGTGCGATGGAGCGGGACACGGCGGATGTATTCCCCGTCCGGCGCCTCGCCCGAAAACTGTATCGTGCCGGGCGCGATGCTGTTCACGAGAATTTCAGGTGCCAAGGCGCGCGCCAGGCAGCGCGTCAGCATGATCGAGCCTGCCTTGGAAACGCAATAGTGAGTGTAGCTCGGCCACGGGAGAATGCCGCCGAGCGAAGAGATGTTGATGATTCGGCCGCGGCCCTGTTTCTTCAGGAGCGGTGCCGCCGCTTGCGCGCACAGGAATTGCGATTTCAGGTTGGCGTCCATGATGCGATCCCATTGCTCGTCGGTGAGGTCTTCGAATTTCGCCGAAGAAAATGTCCCGGCGTTGTTGACCAGAATGTCGAGCCGTCCGAATTCCCTTTCGACCACCGCGAACATTTTCTCGACATCCGCCCGCTTGGACACATTCGCTTGTATCGCAAGAGCGCGCCCACCGCCTTTTTCTCGATCACCCTTTTGTGGATCAATAGTTTCGATTTCGCGCACGAGCGCTTCGGCTTCCGGCTTCGAACTCGCGTAGTTCACCACGATCGCAGCGCCCTCTGCCGCAAGACGCAACGCGATGCTCCGCCCAACGCGTTTCGCCGCGCCGGTAACCAGCGCGACTTGCCCTTGCAAAGGCTTCCCCGCCATGCCCACACCCTCCAGGATGCTGGCGAACACATTAGCATCAGCCGGGCCATGAAGCACAGTCACCGATTCACAGCTTCCGGGTCCGTCTCGAGCTCTGGCAGTTTGTTGAAAAATGGAAGGGCGACGTGGAACTTGTCCCGAGCGAAGCCGAGGGATCCCCGCCGTGAGTCGGTTGAATTTTTCAGGGCCTTTAACCCCTGAAGCCTCGGCGCCGACTTTCTCGGGCCGTCTCGACAACGCCATCGCACAAGTCGAATCGCACGACGGCAAGATCATTCACGGGAAGCATCAGATCGGCGAGCACGGATTTCGTACGGTCATCCTGGTTAGCGAAGGTAACCGCATCGCGCTGTACTCACTGTAGGCTGTTGCCCCGCCGGCGTCCCATTGAGCCTTCCCGCACGTGAAAGGCGCAACGGACGCCGCCGGGACGAACCATTTCAATTCATCGGCCACATCAATGGCGCCGAACGGAACGCTGATCTGCCGCGATCCGGCAAGCCAGGATCATCCGGAGAGTCCGAGGAAGACTCAATCCTCTTGTCCGCGGAGACCCTTTCGAATAACACAACTTTGTCGGTGCTCGTGTCGAAGACGAAATAGACGCCGCCTCCCTTCGAGTTCAACCTCGGCAGAAGTTTCTTCGCGTCCTCGATCCCCTGAACGAAACCGATCCGCACGATGCCGTCCGGGCGCATCCTAAAAACATCGAAACGGGCGTCCGGCTTGCCCACCGGATCGGCCATTGCGTTTCGGCCGTCGCCGGGATGTTTGGCGGCTTCCGAAACCCTTCTGCCATCCTCGACGGAGGAATCGGTGCCCTCCTTTCGATTTGCTTCCGATAACAACCTCTCGAGAAATTCGTCCAGAAGCCTGCGATTCCGATTGCTCATTTGAAATTTCATGGTCCATTCACTCTTTCCTGTTGCGCGGTCCTCGCGATTTCGGCCGCGCAGAAAGCCCATGGGGAAGCTGCCGCTTGATTCCCACCGGGTGTGAAATGTGGGCGCCGCGCCGGAAGTCCTTCCGGTGCCGCGCAAAATCCAGACCAGGAGGTAGCTTGGGTAAATGAGGACTACGTTCGCAGGATGCAGAATGAATGAAGCAGATCGTCGCCGGATTTCACAAAACTGCGCCAGGAAATTTGCTCGATGGGTGGGTCCCGACGGACCTTAACCTGGATAGCGCCGCCCTCAGTTCGAGAGGACACCTGATTCTCGACCACAACAATGGGATTCTCTTGTGTGGATACGAGCGAATAGTCGTTCGAGGTGTCGTTGGTCAGATTCAGAAATTCGGGCACTTCAAGCGTGGATAGACTGCAGAACAGCAAACCCACTACAAGTCCGAGGATGACTCTCGTACGCACAGGCCCAGTTAGTGATAACTCCTAAACCCTACAACACGCCGCCCGTCAATTCAATAGTCTTGGCTCCTCGATCCTCGCCCGCCTGACTTGGCTTCGAGACGACCCACTTGCTTTCGCTCGGGTGGCACCGATACCGATCGAGCGTCTCGTCACTGGCCTGGGTTAATCATGTAGAATCGAAGCGCCGAGCGGAGGGCGAATGAAACTGGACTTGCTGGCGATCGCGCCGCACCCGGACGACGTCGAGCTTACCTGCGGCGGCACCATGATCAAGATGGCGCAAGCCGGCTACCGGACCGGCATCCTCGACCTCACCCGCGGCGAGACAGGGACGCGCGGCACTCCGGAGACGCGCCTCAGAGAAGCAGCGCGTGCGGGGAAAATCATGGGCGCGAAGGTGCGCCGGAACCTCGGCTTTCCCGACGCGCACCTGCGCGTCTGCGACGACTACAAGGCCGCAATCGCCGAAGTGGTCCGCGAATTCGAGCCGCGCACCGTCATCATTCCCTACTGGGAGGGCCGCCACCCCGATCACTACACGGCGGCAATGCTCGCGTACGAGGCCTGCTTCGTGGCCGGCCTGAAAAACTATCCGCTCGCGGGCGAGGCGTTCCGCCCCTTCAAAATCATCTACGCGGCGGCGTATGCGGATGCGCGGCCTACGTTTGCGGTCGACATCACGAAACAGTACGGCCGCCGCCGGCAAGCGATCCTCGCATACGCATCGCAGTTTCGCCCTCCGAAAAAGGACGCGCACTCGAAAGTGGCGATTCCCCTCGACGAACTCGAAGGACGCATGAACGACACCGCTCGGTACTACGGCCGCATGATCGGCGTGAAATACGCGGAAGGGTTTGTCGTGAAGGAAGTGATCGGCATCGACGACATTGTCGCCATGCCGGTCCGGTCGATGTAAGCCAAAAACCAGACGCCTCAAATTCCGTGCGGACGCACGTCGCGCCAAACGAAAACGCCCTGGCCGAAATTTCCAGCCAGGGCGTCTTCGCGTTCCGAGGTCTACGTTAGAACTGGTTCCAGAGGAACTGGTTGTAAACCTCGTGGTGGTATTGCACCTCGCAGCCCTTCACGAACGTACCCAGCAATCGCGGACACCGGTCGGCCGAAGCCTGCTTCAAATCCGCGTACCGCCCCTTAACATCCTCTCCGAGAAGCGTCGTGGTCCACTCCGCTTTCCGGAAGTCGTCGATCGCGGTGTAGATGTTGTCGGGCAAGTAGCGCTCGGCCTGGCGGAGATTTTCGAGCTTCGCCGTGCCGCCCTCGATGCCTGTCTTGAAGACGGACAGCAGCACGAGGTACGGATTCGCGTCCGGCGCAACCGAGCGAACCTCCACGCGCATGCTCTTCGAGTTCCCGATCGGCACGCGCACCATCGAGCCGCGATCGACCGCCGACGCCTTGATCTGGTTCGGCGCTTCGAAGTGCGGATCGAGGCGGCGGTACGCATTCACGCTCGGATTGAGCGCCAGGCAGATGTCGTTGCCGTGCGTGAGAATGCGGTCGATGAACTCCCAGCCGCACTTCGACAGCTTCTCCTGCCCGTTCGGATCCCAGAAAAGATTCTTGCCGTCCTTGCTGATGGACACGTTGGTGTGCATACCGCTGCCGTTCACGCCGACGACGGGCTTCGGCAGGAAACAGGCCGTCATGCCCGATTTCGTCGCCACCTGGCGGCAGATAAGCTTGTAAAGTTGGATCTGGTCCGCGGCGGATACGACCTCGCCGTATCCATAGTTAATTTCAAACTGCGAAGGCGCGACTTCCGGGTGATCCTTCTCGTTCTGGAATCCCATGGCGCGCTGAACTTCCGCCACGGTGTCGATGAACGTTCGCAGCGGATCGCCCGGCAGCGAATGGTAGTAACCGCCGGTGTTCACGTACTCGAACTTTCCCTTCTCCGCGTAGTGCTTCTCCGCGTCCACTCCCGCGAAAAGAAATCCCTCGATCTCGTTCGCTGCGTTGAGCGTGTAACCGCTGCTCTTGTGCTGGCCGTCGGAAAAGCTCTTCAGCATGGCGCGCATGTCGCCCGCGTACGGCCCGCCCTGCTTGTCGATCACTTCGCCGAACACCATCACTTTGCCCGAGCCGAAAAAGTCGGACGGCGCCCAATAGAATGCGCTCCAATCGATGCCCAGCCGGAGATCGCTCTCCCGCTGCGCTGTGAAGCCGCGAATCGACGATCCGTCAAAGGTCAGGTTGTCCCAGCTCTTGACGAAAAACTTCTTGTCGTAATCGAGCATGTGCAGCCGGCCTTCGAGATCGCTGAAAAGCACGGTGATGGCCTTGATACCCTTCTCGTCCGTCAGGTACTTGATCCGCTCCTCCTGAATTTTCTCGATCGGCACACGATTCAGTCGCTGCTCCTTGGCTTTCAAATTCAGTTCTTCGAGCTCGGCGTATGGAATCTCAAGAAAATTTCTCAGTTCGTTGGACATGAATCTCCTTCGCTTGTTGAGATAACCTCTTTTGTAAGGCTGATTGCAACGAGGCCTGCAGGCCTTCGGATAGCAATATCAGGTTATATGGCAGTGATCGAAGCGTGCAATAGAAAGTATCGATGCTCCAGATTCCGTGATCGGGCGAAGCAAACGCGCTGGCGCGGCGCAGTGAACCGCAAAAGATAAAAAACCTCGCAAAATGCAGCGCTATTTAAGAACGGCATAAGGAAGT
Organism: uncultured Acidobacteriota bacterium; assembly: GCA_963715685.1. Lineage (GTDB taxonomy): Bacteria > Acidobacteriota > Terriglobia > Acidiferrales > UBA7541 > Palsa-295. Next base: position 2,642,779 of record OY970264.1, read on the forward strand.
CATAAAGAGACCCCATGAAAATTTGACTCGCTTCCATCCAAAAAAGCTATCGGCTCGATGGAAAAATGCATTGCCCCGGCCGCTTCGCCGGGCTTGACGCCGAAGGAAACGCTGAGGTACCTTCGCCCCGCCCTAAATTCGCTGGCCGCGACCAACAGCGGTGGAGGTAAGAATGGACCCGAAAAGCGTTCTCGAATACGCCACCAAACATGGCGTCAAAATCCTGGATTTGCGTTTCATCGACGTTCCCGGTATCTGGCAGCACGTGAGCTATCCCATCAAGGAGCTGACGGCGGAATCGTTTGAGGATGGATTCGGAATGGACGCCAGCTCGATCCGTGGCTGGGCTCAGATTCACGAGTCCGACATGCTGTTGATCCCCGACCCGAACACGGCCTTTATCGACCCCTTCCGCGACACGCCCACGCTGGTGATGATCTGTGACGCGCAGGATCCGATCACGCGCAAGCCCTACGAACGCGACGTGCGGAACCTCGCGCACCGCGCCGAGGCCTACCTCCTCAAGACCGGCCTCGCCGATCAGGCGTTCTTCGGCGCCGAGGCGGAATTCTTCATCCTGGATAGCGCCCGCTTCGATTCCCGCGAGAACCAGGCGTATTACTACCTCGACTCGGACGAAGGCCGCTGGAACTCCGGGCGCGCCGAGCACAACCTCGGCTTCCGCCCGCGTTACAAGGAAGGCTACTTCCCCGTTCCGCCGACCGATCACTACCAGGACATGCGCAGCGACATGGTGCTGAAGCTCCAAGAGGTCGGCATCGAAGTCGAGTGCCACCACCACGAAGTGGCCACCGCCGGGCAGTGCGAAATCGACTTCAAATTCGACACGCTGATCCACGCCGCGGACAACATGTGTAAATACAAATACGTCCTTCGCAACACGGCGTATCAGTACGGCAAGACGGTCACCTTCATGCCCAAGCCGATCTATTCGGACAACGGCTCGGGAATGCACACGCACCAATCTCTCTGGAACAAGGGCAAACCGCTCTTCGCGGGCGAGGGTTACGCGGGCCTGAGCCAGATGGCGCTCTGGTACATCGGCGGCCTGCTCAAGCACGCGCCTTCGATTCTTGCGTTCGCCGCGCCCTCAACCAATTCCTACAAGCGCCTCGTTCCCGGATTCGAAGCGCCGGTGAACCTGGCGTACTCGCGGCGCAACCGCTCGGCGGCCGTGCGCATTCCGATGTACTCGGCCAATCCCAAGGCGAAGCGGATCGAGTTCCGTCCGCCCGACCCGTCGTGCAACCCCTATCTCGCGTATTCGGCGATGCTCATGGCGGGCCTCGACGGAATCGAAAACAAAATCGATCCCGGCGGCCCGCTCGACAGGGACATTTTTGAACTGTCGAAGGAGGAGCTGTCGCACGTGCCTTCGGTGCCCGGCTCACTCGAAGGATCGCTCAAGGCCCTCGAACAGGATCACGGCTACCTTACGAAGGGCGGCGTCTTCACCAAGGACTTCATCGACCTCTGGATCGATTACAAGATGTCGAAGGAAGTCACTCCCGTGCGAATGCGCCCGCACCCGTACGAATTTCACCTCTACTACGACATTTAGACTCGTCGCTGGTGGGGGACTCTGCGTCGCCTGACGCAGAGCAAAAAGAAAAGGCGTCCCGGTGCTGTCAGACCGGGGCGCCTTTTTGCTTGCGCTCCCTCGCGCATCGCGTCGGACGGACGCGCACACGGTGGCCGCTACTCTCGGGTCGAGAAATGCTGCCGGAAGCGGGGGGGGTAGACACTTGTCTCGGCCGGAGAATTGGGAGGTGAACTTCGAAGTTGCGCCGATGCGCGAAAGGCTTGGGCAGGAGAGGGGAGAGCGATTGAGCTCGCGATTTCCGGCGAGCAGTACGCGCGACGGTCGGAAAGGCCCGTCGCGCGCCTGCTGCCCTTGAACCCTGCCGCTCCAGAGGAATCCCCGATCGTTTTACTGGCCGATGGGGTTCTGTGCCGCGTCGCAATTCGGAGCCGTGTAACCAGACGTGCCCGCGCTGTTGTAGCGGATCACGCCCGTCGCATCCGAGCAGAAACCACGCTGACCGGTCGTGCCAACCGTCACCGGAACAGCCGTCACACCGTAACCGTCCGAATAACCAGCAACGCATCCGGTCGGAATCGTCGTGACTGCGGTCGTGCCGGCGCCCATGGCGAAGTTGTAACCGCTCTTAGAACCAGTGGTCAGCAAGCTGTCGATCAACTGCGCGTTCTGGCAGCTCACCGCGCCGGTACCGGTCGTGCCAATTTCACTCAGCAACGAGGGGAAACCGTCGGAATAGGTCGAGTTGAACGTGATAGCAGCTGTGTTGATCGTGCGGACAGAACCGACCGCCGAAGCCTCGTTCGCCGCCATGCGGGACCGAAGAAGATTGGGAATTGCGATAGCCGCGATGATGAGGATGATCGCGACGACGATCAGCAACTCGATGAGCGAAAAACCCTTCTGTTTCTTAATCATTGTTTCTCCTAGGAGTCTCTCTCCACGATCGTTGTCTCTACTCCCAAGTGGGAGCGCCTTTGGGGTATCTATCGGGCCAGCATCGGAAGCGTTTGGCTGGGTCCACCGACACGACTAAGAATAGGTTTGAGTCTGGTCAGGAGCTATGAGTTGCTAGGTCCAAATCATGGCAACGATGGTACTAGAACGGGCTCGGCGAAGGAGCATAGCCCCCAAGAACACAGGCGACCGGAAGCACCCTAAAACGATGAATTTCCGAGCCAGGATGGCGCGCTGGTCGGCGCGCCATTCGATCAACAGGAGCATTTCCTAGTAGAATAGGCGTGTCAAAGGAGCCCGATCATGCCTGGCCTTTTCAAGACTTCCAATCCTGCCTTGAACGCAAAAACGTTCGAGGGTCGAGCCGCCGTTGCCGGCGAAGCGATGACCCTTCAGGGCACGGTCAATAAGACCGGCTTTCTACTCTTCTGCGTCTCCGGCACCGCGGCCTGGACGTGGTGGATCGCCCAATCACAGACGCCGCAGGCGGCCCTGCCCTGGATGATGGGCGGACTCATCGCCGGCTTCATCTTCTCGATGGTGACGATTTTCAAAAAAGAGTGGTCGCCGGTCACGGCTCCCATCTATGCGCTGTGCGAGGGCCTCGCGCTGGGCGGCGTCTCCGCATTGCTGGAACGAGCCTATCCCGGCATCGCGATTCAAGCGCTGGGACTGACGCTCGGCGTCACTGCGGTGATGCTCGTCTTGTACACGTCCGGCGCGCTCCGAGCGACGCCTAAATTCACGATTGGCGTGGTCGCCGCGACGGGCGGTATCTTCCTCGTCTACCTGGCGGACATGATTTTGCGGCTATTCGGCAGGCAGGTCCCGCTCCTCAATAGCTCCGGGCCGTGGGGCATCGGCCTCAGCTTCCTGATTGTGATCATCGCCGCGCTGAATTTGATCTTGGATTTCGATTTCGTCGAAACCGGCGTTCACGCAGGCGCGCCGAAGTACATGGAGTGGTACGGCGCGTTCGGCATCATGGTCACGCTGGTCTGGATGTATGTCGAGATTCTGCGCCTGCTCGCAAAGATGCGTAGACGTTAACGCCGCCGTCTGCCGGGTGGCGCCCAATGTCTGCGGAGTACGCCGTGTCGCCGGTTTGGCAAAGGACCTCTGTAATTTAGTTCTCATTACTTCACTTCTTCGTGTTACACGCGACGCCCGCCAGACTTCACGAACACAACCTTTTCGATCTGAATAGGCTTCTCAAGCTCATAGACCCGGCCGACGTGAGGTCTGACCACTCCGATCTCGGCTGTTGATCCTCCGGCAGAATGAAAATTGAGAATAGGAAGGCGATCATCATCGTGGCTATTTCGACTGGAATGGCGCTGGGTGGTTGCGCGGGTCGGACGATAATTTGTGCGACGACCGGAGATGGAACGGGCCTGTGCCCCAGCCCACCACAACTGCCGTCGCATACGCCGCCCGTTCACTCGTCCCACGCGCCACGCTGAGAGTTTCGAGGGACACGACGCCTTCCTGGCGGGCAGCGCAAAACCCAGCACTGATTCTTTCAATTGAGCCAATTACGATAGCGAACCTCGTCATCGCGATGGTTTGTCTCTGGTTCGCCGGCATCCCATGCCTGATTGCCGTGCTGTTCCGCTGATCGTTCCTCCGGCGAACTCCCGGCATTGCAAGACGCAGGCCGCAAATGAAAAGGTGTCCCGGTGCGCTTCAAACCAGGGCGCCTATTTGTTTGCGGTCCCCCGCGCAGCGAATTGGCAACACTTACGGCAAGCGCGAAGGGGTGCTGCGTCAACTGCTGGTAAACTAGCTGAGGAGTCATTCACCAGCGATGAAGTTTTTCGGCCGCAAAGCTTCTACGAAAGATCGCGTTCGCAAGGGAACGCCAAGCCCTGATGGGGGCGCGACGCCCGTCTCCCACCGCCTTACGCTCGAGATGAAGCACGCGGAGACCTTCGCCTCGATGCTGGCGCACAGCCGCGCGTCGCGCGTGATCGAAGTGGCCGATCTCCTCGCCGGAATGTACATCTGCAACTGGGATCGCCTCTCGCAGTATTGGGAGAGCGCGGACCGCGACGAGATCGAGGTTTTCCTTCGAGGAATCTGCCGAATCAGCCCGCAGCGATGGCACGCCTGGATCGAGCTATACGACCGCGAGCGCCGCGAAGGCGAAAAGCCGCCGTGGCTTCATCTGCCTGGCTCGAAAAAAGATTCGTTGTGCAACGAGCCGCTGCGGCATTCGGCCGCTCTCGCCTCGGCGCTGAAGCAAGCCGAAAAAATCGCGCCGCACTTTGATCGCGTCGAGGGCCGCTCGATCCCAATACTCACAAGCGAGTGCGTGCTTCTGTGCATCTTGCGGGCGTCGGGATCGGAAGTCAGCGGCAAGCTCGCCGCCACCGGCCTCGACGCAGCCAAACTCGAAAAGGTCGCGCTCTCTCCGCGTCACCCGCCTCTAAGCGAAGGCAATCCTAGAACGTAAAGAGTGTGTGTGAGATCGTCGTAGCGCCTGCATCCTGCCGGGGATTTTCGGGTTGCGCGGGTGTACAACGAGCGCCGCACACCCATGGGCGCGTTGTCGCGGAATTTTCTTCTCGAACCGTCAAATGATCATCTTGAACCGTGGCCAAAGAACGGAGAGCGGCTCGCGAGGCTTGCGGCAAACGTACACGGGGACCGACTGCTCGTTCGGCATGGCGTGTGGGCTAGTGATCGTCGCGGCAAGCTGCACGTCATCGAAGAACGTGATGAATTCCTGCGAGCGCTCGCCAAAGATGATCACGCACGACCCGGAATAGCCGCGAGGCCCCCAATAGAAATAGCTGTTGTGCCCGCCGATGGCCTTCGGCAAGCCCAGCGCGGGACCGTAATAATCGATCGCGCCGCTTTCACCGTAGTTCCCTCCCAGAATCGCGCAGTCGGCGCGGTCCGGCTCCGGCAGGCCGCGATACACCTGCGCCACCGTTTGCGCCGTGCTATCCCAGCCGAACATATCGGCGTAGAGCTGAGGAAGCTCTGCCTGGTATGCATCCCATTCCGTCTTCACCGCTTTGTCGTAGGGCAAAATCTGCGAGTAGCGCAAAAACATGTCAACCGGAAGAACCGGCACTCCAAACGGCAGCGCAATCAGTCCGCTCGCGATCAGAAGCGTAGAAAAGACGGGCCGCAGCCATCGGGGGCTTGCAACTTCGGTGATCTGCTCACACGCCACTCCTCCCGCCGCCATCATGATCGCGTAAACCGGCAGCGGATAATACGACTTCCCTCCCATGAGCACGAAAATTCCGAGCACGATCAAGTAGGCCCAGCCAAGAAAGCCGAATCGCTTCCCTTCTCTCGGCAAGAAACACCAGAGCAGACCGCCGAGCCAAACCGGTGTGGACAGCGGCCCAAGGAACAAAACCTGCTCGCCAAGGAAGCGCCAAGGAGAAAGCGGAACGTTCTTGTAAAGTTGCGCGTTTCGCACGACTTCAATCTGGGGCCAGCCGTGGCGTCCCTCCCAAAGCAGATTCGGGAAAAACAGCGCAAACGCGATCAGCCCGCCGATCCAGACCCACTTCGATCGAAATTGCCGGAACTCGCCCGCGAGCAGCAGCCCGGCAACGATGGCGAATCCGAATACGAGCATCGAGTGCTTATTCTCGAGCCCCAGCCCGGCGATCGCTCCGAACGCGAGCCACCACTTTTGCGACGCGCCATTCACGATGCGTACCGCGATCCATGCGCAGAGCAACCATAAGAGAGGCTCGAAGGCGTTCATCGAAAGAAAACTGTCGAACGCCAAATACACGGGAGCAAACAGGATCGCCGCCGCCGCAAGAAACTGCGCGAAGCGACCCCCTCCGAGTTCGCGCGCGAGAACGCCGGTGAGAAACACCACGGCAGCGCCCGCCAGCACCGGCAGAATGCGAATCGCAAGGAGAGAATTTCCGAACGCATGCCGCGCGAACCACGCGATGAAAGCGATCAGCGGCGGCTGGTCGACGTAACCCCAGGCGAGATGTTCTCCGCACGCCATGTAGTACAGCTCATCGCGGAAAACTCCGTAGTGGTTGACGCCAGCGAGCTGTAAAACCAGCTTCGCGCCCGCCAAGCCCGCGAGAATGGCCGTCGCGCTCGCCGCCATTTGTTGTGAGCGGGCTCGTGCAAGAGCCTGAGCGGCAAATTCGGCTGTTTGAGGCTCGCTCATGCAAGCTGGATAGAATTCAGTACGTGCAGAATAGAAGTCACGCGATGCTTGATCCGGTTCGAAACTGAGCGCCTCGACATGCGACGCCCGCCCCCGTGAAATTGTCTACTTGGCCGGCGTCACGATCGTAGCGGTCTTGATCGAGTCGATGTTCGGGAAATTCTTGTCGAGGTACGCTTTACCCAGCGCGGTGATCGACCCCTGATCGGGCCGCTCGCCGTAACCGGAATAGAATTTCTGCACCACGTCCATGCCCGCTGTCACCTGGCCGAACGGTGCAAAACCCTGCGAATCGAGAAACGTGTTGTTCCCGAAGTTTATGAACAGTTGCGTCGTGCGTGTGTTCGGTCCCGCGGTGGCAAAGGTGATCGAGCCGGGTTTGTTGCTTTGCGTCACGGGATCGTCCTTGATGTTCGCGGAGCGCCACACTTTGTTCACGGCCGGGTCCGCGCTCAGACCGAATTGAACGATGAAGCCCGGCACGTTGCGAAAAAAAGCGGCGTCGGTGAAATATCCGTGCTTCACGAGATTGTAAAAGCGGTCGGCGCCGAGCGGCGCCCAGGCGCGCGTGACGCGAACCGTGAAGCTCCCCTTCGTCGTCGAGAATTCCGCGTCGAAAATGTCGGGCGATTTCTCCGTCAGCGAATTCGGTTGCAGCAAAGCTGGATCGGCAGTCATTTATTTTTTCCTCGGCGGCCCGCTGCGGGCCGCGAAACAGTGAAGTTTACGAATGCCAATTTCTTCCGCTATGAATTTGCCGCGCGGAAGTTCGTCGCAGGATTCGCGCGCCGTCGCTAGGGCTTCGGTGCGATGCCGCCCGCGGCCGGCGCGACAATGACGACGGCAGTCTTGATGCTGTCGAGTTTCGGATAGGTCTTGTCGAGATAGGCCTTCCCGCCGTTCGTAATCGCATCTTGATCGCCAGTTGGGGTGTCGGCATAGCCGCTGTAAAAGCTTCCGATAACGTCCATCCCGGAAGTCACCTTCCCGAAGGGAGCGAAGCCCTGGCCGGAGTGATCGAGGCCGTCGTTTTTATTCAGGTTGATGAACACCTGCGTCGAGCGCGAATTTGGCGTCGGCGTCTGCGCGAACGTGATCGTGCCGGCGAGATTGCTTTGAGTCACGGGATCGTCCTTGATGTTCGCGTTTGCCCAAACCCTATTGACCTCCGGATGCGGACCGATCCCAAACTGGACGACGAAGCCGGGAACGACGCGGAAAAATGCCGCGCCGTCGAAGAAATGATGCTGGACGAGGTTGTAAAAGCGGTCCGCGCCGAGCGGAGCCCACGCGCGCGTGACCTGCACGACGAAATCGCCCTTCGTGGTCGTGAATTTCACTTCGTACACATCGGGAGCCTTCGCCTTGAGGAGCGCCGGATGCAACAGCGCAGGATCTATGGCCGCTCCTGCGGGCCGGGGATGCGTCGGCGTCGTGTGCGTTGCGGTTGGCGCCGCTGGCGGCGCCTGTGCGACGAGGGCGGACGGAGCAAGAAGGACAAGCGTGCACAGCACGAATAGGAGAACAAAGCGATTCATACAGAGGTTCCTCTCATGAATTGGTGATTGCTTGGTGATTGCCTGGTCATTGTTTCGCCGTGGATTTGGCAACGGCCCCCACATCTTGCATGAGACGAAGCACGTTGCCACCGAGAATTTTGCGAATGTCGCTTTCGGAATAACCTTTCTGCAACAAGGCCTCGGTAATTCGAGGCAACTGCGAAGCATCCTCCATCCCGTAGGGCATCTCGGCTCCGTCGAAATCGGAACCCAGCCCGACGTGATCGGCGCCCGCAACCTTCACCGCATGATCGACGTGGTCGATGATTTTCGTCCACTCGACCCGGGGCAGCTTCCCCTCCGCCACAAGCGCGCGGATCATTCTATCCGATTCGAGCAGCACGCAGGCCACGTTTTCACCGCAACGCTTCTTCGCTTCCGCTTCAATGCGCTTCTCGAGCGCGGGATCAGCCTTCTCCGTAGCGCGGAACTCCGCGCTCAGGAATCCCATGTGGAAATTGATTTGTACCACGCCTCCTGCGCGGGCAAGAGCTTCGATCATGCGGTCCGACAAATTCCGCGGAGTGTCGCAAATCGCGCGGCAGGAGGAGTGAGAAGCGAGCACCGGCGCCTCGCTCGTCTCCAGCACGTCCGCGAAAGCCTTGTCGGAGACGTGAGATACGTCCACGATCATTCCGAGGCGGTTCATCTCCCCGATCACTTTCTTGCCGAAGTCCGAGAGGCCGTTGTGCGCCTGCTTGTCCGTCGAGGAATCCGCCCAATCGATGGTGCGCGTGTGCGTGAGCGTCATGTAACTCACGCCGAGCGACGCGTACTCGCGCAAGACGCCCAAGTCGTGGTTCATCATGTGGCCGCCCTCGATCGCCATCAAAACGGCGATCTGTCCGGCGGCGCGGGCGCGGCGAATGTCGTCCGCGGACTTCGCCATCGCCAGGTCTTTCGAATGCAATTCCACCTGGCGGTGAATCGCGTCGACTTGGCGAAGCGCGCGCTGCACGGCCTCGGTGCCGGTAACCGTCCCTGGCACCCAAACCGCGAGAAAGATCGCTCCGAGGCCGCCTTCCCTCATGCGGGGAATATCGATCGAGCCGTCGGCGTGGCGCACGCCCAGGTCGAAGCGTTCGAAGAGGAGACGCTGCGTGGTGTCCGCGTGCGTGTCGATCACGATCGAGCGCGAATGCAGATCGCGGGCGGCCGCAGAGATACCGACATGATGCGCGAATTCAATTTGCGACAAAGCTCCTCCCAAATTCGCCGCTGTCCAGCTTATACCAGAAGTTCCCGGCACGAACCCGCTTTGGCGGCTGGACGGCGAATTCGGCCGTTCGACGCTCCGCGCCCGTGGGTGCACGCGCGCTCGCTGGCGCACCCGCGTAACGCGAAAACCGCCGGCAGGATGCCGGCGCTACGTAAACCGCCGGCCGATCATCACCTTACAACGTGGATTTCGTCCACCGCCCCGCCCTCGCATTTTCCCATAGCCTCTCAAGTTGCAATCTACGAACGCGGGAGTCATACGATTGTCGGAGGGCGATGGCAGCCCGGAGTATCATGGTTATAGACTTCTAATCCGCATGATCGGCGTGGCCATGGCTAGCGAGCACATCGGCGAACTGAAGAAATGGGTGAGCGAACTTTCCCGACGAAACAGCGAGGGAGAATCGATCACGCTGAACCACGCCGTGGAACTGATCAGCAAGAATTTCGCGGTGCAAACGCACGAAGTCGCCATCCTGGGCCTAACTCCGGACGAGCGATCTCTGCGATTCCTGACTCCGCAGAGCCACCGAGCGGTGGGGCAGATTCCGCTGTCGAGTACCACCTCGCTCGCTGCCCGGACCGTTCGGGAAAAGCGGCCCGAGCTGATCAACCACTTCACGGTGGTTCCTCACGCGTCGGTTTTTGAAGCCGTGCCAATTGCCGATGAACAGCGCGGCGATCCCATCCAAAAGATCATGAGTTCGCCCATCGTTTTGGACAACCAGGTGATCGGCGTGGTCCAGGTGTCGCGAAAGGGCAAAGCTCAGGCGGACTCGGGGCCGGATTTCACGCATCCGCAGCTTCGAGAGCTGAAAACCATCTCGGATACGCTAGCTCCCTGCATCTCGCTCTGCAATAAACACTGATTCCTTCAGATGGCGCTCCCTTTCCGCGCACAAGTTCCGTTTTGCGGCGGCCTTCATGCAACTGTAATGATCGCCAGCCGTGGGCAGTGGGTCAGTTTCTGATTATCCGCCTTACCATGGGTTGGCCCGCCCACCGCTACGAAGGACTAGCGGCGATGACGTGATTTCCTGGCCGTTGAGGGAGTGAATGACCGAAGTGCTGCAGCACAGGAATTGAGATGAGCCTCCAGCGGACACTTCCAGGGAACTCTATTCTTCTTCGTCCTCGCCCATTTGCATGGTGAGATAACGCTCGTAGCCGAGTTCCTCAATCAGGTGCATTTGCGCTTCGAGCCAGTCGACGTGGCCCTCTTCGTCTTTCAGTAGCGTCACAAAGAGATCGCGCGAGCCATTGTCCTTCTCCGCGACAGCGACCTGGATGGCGGCGTTGTAGTCCTTCACGGCGCCGAGTTCGAGATCGAGATCGCTCTGCAGCATCTCCCGCACGTTCTTACCGACAGTAAGTTCAAGCGGCTTCATGGAGGGTGAGCCGTCGAGGAAGAGGATGCGTTCCATAAGCACTTCGGCGTGCTTCATCTCCCCGATGGACTGCTTCTTGATGTACTCCGACAGCTTTTCGTAACCCCAGTTTTCGAACATCTCCGCGTGCAGAAAATATTGATTGATGGCGGTGAGTTCTTCGCGCAGCGCTTTATTGAGTTCCTCTATAACCTTAGGTGAGCCTTTCATGCCGGTTGTCCCCCTGAAAAAAGGGGAGTGTAACGCAATTGGCGCAGGAGCAACAACAAAACATGCCAACTCGTCAGCGGGTGCATCCTGCGGATGGACCTACGGCGGAAACAGCTGAGAAGATAGAAAAGGAGGCTGAAACGTGTGCTGAGTAAGGGATACGTCCGGCAATCCGACTTATCGGGAGTTGACGCGTTTGGTGCTCCGGCTATCTCGCTTAGCTTGAAACCACAGGGGTTGAGCTGTAGAGTTCGCGGGAAGATGAGCAAATGCTTGAGCCATCTCTTTTTGGGCATCGTTTCCGTTGTGCTAGGAGCCCTCATTCTGGTGAACTTGGATACCATCGTGCGGTTCGATCAGCGTTCGGGAATGAAACTGCGGTCATGGTTTCGGAAAAAACTCGGCAATTCCGTTTTGAATCGCGAATTATGGACTGTGGGCACTCCCGGTACCCCGAGCGGACTTCGAAGTTCAAGAGTCTCGTTCAAAGTCGTCGCTATAGTCCTCTTGGTAGTCGGGGCTGTGATCGTCGCGCTATCCTTCTAGTATCTATCGCCGCCGCCCTCCAGTGCCTGAGTAACGCGGTATCTCTAACGACGCCGGCCATTGCAAGAGCTTTTTGCTTTGCTTATCACTCGATTCGAGCACACCCGTGCGGCGGCGCACGAACCGCGTCTGTCTGTGTCGCTTCCATTCATCTGCGTCACCCGAACTTGCTCGGCCCGTCTGTCTTCATCAACTCGGTGTTGCCCACCAACCATCTCTTCGATCACCATCGACCATGATGAGTTATTCGAACTCCCCGTAGGGAGGCAGGTAGCCTAATCAACCGGCCGGTGACTCGTCGCACCATACCGCGTTCCAGGCATCCCTGCACAGGCGACACCACTGTTCTGCTGCTTCTGTCCACGACGACAGAACTCGTTATAGTTAATCTCGTTCCGCAACATGATCCACAGCCGAATCCCGAGCTTGCGAGCCACAGCCACTCTCGCCTTCCCCAGACCCTTCTGGACCAATTTGCGGCGGTAGAAACGCTGCAACTCCGGATCCCGGCGTACCGCGTGTGCTCCCGCCTCACCCCAGAGAAACCGCAGCAGCGGGTTGCCTTGTTTACTTAGCCCGCCGAACTTCTGTCGACCACCACTGGAGTATTCTCTCGGAATGATCCCCACGTAACTGGCCAACGCCTTACCGTCAGTGAACCGCCTCGGATCGCCTAGGAACACGTCCGTAGCCAGCGCTGTGATGGGCCCCACTCCTGGATGGGTCATCAGCAGCCTTGCTCCGGAACGCTGGCCTGCTTGCTCTTCCACTCGCTGGTTCAGTTTCTCGATGTCCGATTCGAACTTCACGTACATCGCCTGCAATTCACTCCGCCGATGAGCGGTATGCGGAGCCAGCGGCAACGACGCGATCGTGTTTTGTCCGTCGCGGCTCCACAGAGAAGGGCCTCGTCGTAAGCCATTCGCCAAGGCTATCGCCTGCAGCGCATTTTGTATTCGCGTCCGCATCCGTACCCACTGATGACGGTGCCGCAGCAAGGCCCGCAGATCTTGCAGTTCCTTCGAAGGTAGCCAGATCGCTGGAAAGCGGTTTTCTACCAGCAGCGTCAGAATCAAATCGGCATCTCGCCGATCATGTTTCTGCTTCCGTGGTTCGGCTGCCCGAATCACTGCCGGATTACCGACCTGGCATTCGATCCCCAGTTCTTCCATCAGGTTTACAAACCACTGCATCGATCCAGTGGCTTCGATCCCCACCCGCACCGGGCGTGGAAGCGTGGAATAAAACTCCCGCACGATGTTGCCTTCGTGCGTCAAAGTCATTTTCACGACCTCCCCCGTCGTGGTGTCCAGCATTGCCAACGTTTGCTGGCGAGCGTGCAAGTCACATCCTATAATTCGCATCTCGGCCTCCTTCGGTCCGAGCACTGTTGGGGTGAACACCGAACAGTCTACTCGGACCGTCGCGAGGCCGACGTCGTTATGGCATCAATCGGAAACTGACCCACTGCCCAGCCGTGAAATGAGTTGACATCACCGCGCGTGCTTGTTAATTTTCGAGCGCCAACTTTCCAAACCTAATTTTCGGAGGCACCGCAACCCGGCACGGCTCATGGCGTTCGTCGCGAAGAGAATTTTCCTCACCAAGGGAGTCGGAAAGCACCGCGAGCGCCTGTCGAGCTTCGAGCTCGCCCTGCGCAACGCGGGGATTGCGGCATGCAACATCGTTCGCGTCTCCTCCATTTTTCCTCCGTATTGCAAATTGATCTCGCGCAGCGAAGGGCTGAAGCATCTGAAGCCCGGCCAAGTTGCGTTCACCGTGATCAGCGAGAATCAGACGCGCGAACCGCACCGGCTGATCGCCGCGGGCGTGGGCCTCGCGCTTCCCGGCGACAAGTCGATGTACGGATATCTTTCCGAGCATCACTCTTTCGGCGAAAGCGAAGAAATTGCCGGCGAATACACGGAAGAGCTCGCCGCCGAAATGCTCGCCACCACGCTGAACGTCGAGTTCGATCCGGATCTCTCTTGGGACGAAAAAAAAGAGGTCTATCGCATCTCGAACAAGATCGTCCGCACGATGAACATCACGCAGTCAGCCGTGGGAGATAAGCGCGGACTGTGGACCACCGTTCTCGCCGCCGCCATCCTCCTCGGCGAAGACGACTGACGCCGAGTTTTCCTGAATTCCGCCGGGCATTCGTAACCATTCCAAGCTCTTCGCGGCATCTTTCTATCCAGACAGACCCGTGCAGGATGCGAAGCGGCGCCCCGTTATTCCTTTGCCATCTTAATTTGCGGCGGGTACTGTAGATTCGCGTGACAATTTTGGGCGTGCGCGCCCGCAAACGCGATTGCAAAGGGCGCGTTCGATAGAAGCGATCATCTAACTCCCAAGGAAAATTAAAATAGCGATGAGCCGATACACACCCTTGCCCCCGGAAAACTTCGGCGGGATTCCGGAAGAGCACTCACGCTACGAAACGTCGCGCGCCGTGATTTTTCCCGTCCCGCTCGAGCGCACCACCGCAATGCACCAAGGCACGCGCAACGGCCCATCAGCGATTCTGGCGGCCAGCCGTAATCTGGAGCTCTACGACGAGGAACTCGAGGTCGAGCCGCACAAGGAAATTGGCATCCACACGCTGCCGCCGATCGACACAATGGACGGAACGCTCGACGAGGTGATCACCGAGCTGTTTACGGCGGGCTGCGCGCTCATCGACGACGGCAAATTCCCGGTGACGCTGGGCGGCGAGCATTCCCTGACGCCTCCACTCGTTTCCGCATTCTCGAAAAAGTACAAGAATCTGAGCGTGCTGCACATCGGCGCGCACGCCACCCTGCGCGACGAATACCAGGGCAACTCCGCGAGCCACGCATGCGCCATGCGGCGCGTCGTCGAGATCTGCCCTGCGGTACAGGTGGGCGTTCGCTCGGTTTCCGCCGAAGAGGCGCAGGCGATCCCGCATCTGCGCACGAAAATTTACTGGGCGAAGGATATCGCGCGCGTGCCGTTCAAGAGCTGGGTCGCGCAAGTGCTCTCCGAAGTGAGCGCGAATGTCTATCTGACGATCAACGTGGATGGTTTCGACCCGTCGTTCGTGCCCGCCACCGGGATGCCGGAGCCGGGCGGCCTCGACTGGTATCAGGTCACGTCCCTATTGCGCGGAATCGCCGGCCATAAGAAGATCGTCGGCATGGACGTGGTCGAGTTGCTGCCCCAGCCGGGCGATCACTCGTCCGACGCCCTGACGGCGAAGCTGATCTACAAGTGCCTCGCCTACATTTTCTGCCAGGGATAACTTGGGGAGGCACCCTGCCATGACTTTGCTCTCATCGTATTTCGCGGCTTTGCCGGACTCAGTTTTCATTGGAGTCCGAACAAACAGTTTAATCGCCTGGATCGTCATCGGCCTGCTGGCGGGATGGATTGCAGGCCATCTCACGCGCGGGCGCGGATTCGGCTGCATCGTGGACATCGCTCTGGGGCTGATCGGCGCTGTGATCGGCGGGTGGGTCTTCGAAAAACTGGGAATCGTGCTGTGGGGATTCTGGGGCAGCCTCGCGGCGGCGACGGTCGGCGCGGTGCTGCTGGTTGCTGTCGCGCGACTTTTCGCCGGCGGCCGTTCGAACTAGACTAATCGGCGCGGCGCAAATCTATCGTGACGCCAGGCATTGCCACGCGACCCACACCACGGGCGCCGCGAGGATGAGGCTGTCGATGCGGTCGAGCATTCCACCGTGGCCCGGCAGTAGCGTGCCGGAATCTTTTACCGCCGCTCCGCGCTTGTAAGACGACTTAGTCAAGTCGCCCATCTGCCCCGCGATGTTGGCAAGGCCGGCGATCACCAGGAGCGTAGTCACATCAACCCTCATCCAGCGCGCGAATATCGCCGCTAGGATCAATGACGCCACGAGATTTGCGAACGCTCCCTCCCAGGTCTTTTGGGGGCTGAGCGCCGGGGCCATCTTCCAGCGTCCGATCGACTTTCCGACAAAGTACGCAAGCATATCGCCCGCCCAGACGAGGCAGAGCGTGAAGAGCACGAGCTGGCGTCCGGAATTTTCGATTTCGCTGATCCGAACGAGGTAGCTAAACGGCAGCGCAACAAAAAGAAGTCCGGCGGAGCTGATCGAGAGCGCAGCCAGTACCTCCTGCAACGGACGCCGCGTCCCGAGCGCAATTCCGGCCGCGCCAAACACAAAAATCAGCAGCACCAGCTCCAACGAAACGAGCCCGCCCGCGGCGTCTCGTACGATGGACACGCCTCCGGCAAGGCGATGCGTTTCGACGAGGCCCGCTGCATACTGCGCGTAGAAAAGTCCGGCGGCGCAAACGGTGGTCCACTTGCGAAAAGCGCGCAGGCCCAGCCGATCGCCCAAGTTGAAAAATTCGAAAAGAGCGATCCCGGCGACAATCGTGGCTGCCGCGGCGAGCAATTCGAGCGGACCCCACCAGACCAGCGCGACGACGAGTGGAATTAAGACAGAAGCCGTCAGAATGCGGAGACCCATTCGCGCCCTAGCCTCGCCTCGAGCGTGCGATGTGCTCGCCGCGAGCGGAGTGGACCGAACCGTCGTCGCCGTCCGCCGCGTGAGGAGCGCGCCCGCGCGCCTCGCCGAGGCCGCCGTACCGGCGCTCGCGCTTCTCGAAATCCAGGAGCGCTTCGAGCAGACGCACGCGCGAAAAATCTGGCCACAGCGTTTCGGTGACGTAGATTTCCGCATAGGCGATCTGCCAGAGCAGAAAATTACTGACGCGCATTTCGCCGCTCGTGCGAATCAACAGGTCGGGATCGGGCAGCCCGGCGGTGTAAAGGTGATCGGAGATGGTCTGCTCGTCCGCTCGGAAGGCGGAAAGGCCGTTGGCGCGCACGTGATCGAGCATGGCGTTGAACGCGTCGGCGAGTTCGGCGCGGCCGCCGTAATTGAGCGCGACCACGAGCTTCATTCCGGTGTTGCTCGAGGTGAGGCGCATGGCTTCGGTGATGTCCTTGCGGACGCCCTCGGGAAGCTGTTCGGAGCGTCCGATGATCAGGAGCTGAATATTGTTTTTGTGGATCGAGGGCAGCTCGCGCTTCAGGTATTCGCGCAGGAGCCGCATCAGGAAATCGACTTCGGCCTGCGGGCGGCGCCAATTCTCGAGTGAGAAAGCGTAGAGCGTGAGGCACGGCAGGTGCAGGCGCGCGCACGTCTCGATCACTTCCCGCGCGGCCTTCACTCCGGCGCGATGCCCCGCCACGCGCGGCAGATGGCGGCGCTCGGCCCAGCGGCCGTTGCCGTCCATGATGATCGCGACGTGGTTCGGCAGCCTCTTGGGATCGAGTTTATCGAGAAGTTCCGCTTCCTCGCGGTTGGCGGGCTTTAGAAGATCGCTGGCTTTCACGAAAAATCGCTCAGGTGGTATGGGATTCGCCGCCGCCAATCCGGCCCCGCCGGACGCAGCGCACTCAGGAAACGCCCGCTGGCGAAAGTAGCACAGGCCTCAGCGATCCGCAACCGCAGCGACACGGACATCGCGCGGCCGATGCCGCGCGCCGGCTAATGGAAATGGAAGAAGTTGAGGAGCGAGCCGGAGAGCCCCGCGGCGCCGGGCTCGAAGATCGCGGTGTACACCAGCACGAGCGTCAGGATGATCATGATGATGCTCGACGCCCACGCGATGACATTGAAGGTGACAGAGTTCGTGTGATCGCCCATCAGGTCGCGGCGATTGATCAGCAGCAGGATGAAGATCAGCACGACGGGCAGCCACACGCCATTGGCCACCTGCGACAGCACGAGGATTTTCAGAAGCGGCGCTTTCGGAATCAGAATGATTCCGGCGCCCACGACGATCAGCAGCGTATAGAGCGAATAGAATGCCGGGGCTTCCTTCAGTTTGCGGTCGAGTCCGGCTTCGAATCCCAGGCCTTCGCAGATCACGTGCGCGGTCGAAAGCGGCAGGATCGATGCGGCGAAGAGCGACGCATTCAGCAAGCCGAACGCAAAGAGCATGCCGGCCCACTTCCCCGCGAGAGGAATCAGCGCCCCGGCCGCCTGCCCGGCGTCGGTGATATTCGTCATGCCATGGGCGTTGAGAGTGGAGGCGCAGCACACGATGATGAAGAACACGATGACCATGCACGAAATGCTGCCGACGAGCACGTCCATGCGCGCATGCTTGTACTGCCGCGCGCCAACGCGCTTTTCGACGAAGCCGGCCTGCAAATAGAAGAATTGCCACGGCGCAATCGTCGTGCCGACGAGGCCGATTAGCATCAGCAAGTAGGGCGAGTTCAAGTGAATCGTCGGCGCGATGGTTTCCTTGGCGGCGAAGAGCCAATCGGGTTTCGCCAGAAACGCCGAAATGGCATACGAGAGATAGAACGCGCAGGCGACGAGAAAGATCTTTTCAACCTGGCGATAGCTTCCCCGAATCACGAGGATCCACACGGCGATGCGCGGCGAGGGGCACAGAGACGTATTTGCTGATATGGAAAATCTGCATCGAGGCGGCCACGCCGGCAAATTCGGCCACCGTGTTGCTGAGGTCCACGAGGAACGCCGCGATCATCACGAAGAAAGTGGAGCGGAAGCCGAACTCCTCGCGGATCAGATCGGAGAGGCCTTTGCCCGTGACGACGCCCATGCGGGCGCACATCTCCTCGCTGACGTAAAGAGCGATCGTCATGGGAATCAGCGACCAGAGAAGCGTGTAGCCGAATTGCGCTCCGGCCGTGGTGTATACGGCGATCCCGCCGGCGTCGTTATCAACGTTCGAGGTGATCAGGCCCGGCCCGACGACGGCCAGAAAGACAGCGAGCCGCCGTCGCATGGAACGCGTGCGATGGCCGAAGTCCTTGCCCCGTGCAGCGAGCCGGGAGAGCGTGTCCGTCAATGAAACCCTGGTGTTCATCGCATTGCCAAAAGTGAAATCGTAAGAACTGCCGGCGAATCGCCGCTGCTATATCTTCGCGCGCAGGCGGCTCACAATGTCGTCGACGGCGATTGCCCCGATCGGGCACTTTATGTCGTTGACGACGGTGAGGCTGCGCAAATTGTATTTGTCAAACACCTCGAAAACGTCTTTCTCGCTCGCATCCGGCGTCACCGAAAGCAGCGGCTCGGATACAAGCTCCGACATGCGCTGCTCGCTATTCGCGAGCACAAGACGCGCGACCGGGACCGTACCCGCGAGCGTCGCGTCCCGATTGATGAGGACGATGTTGTCGAGCTGATCGAGCGAAATCTCGTGGAAGCGAATGTAGTCGACGACTTCGCCGCGCGTGGCGTCCTCTCCGACCACGACGATTTCGGTCGTCATCATGCCGCCTGCGGTGTTCTCGTCGAAGCGCAGTAGATCCTTCGACATCCTGTGCTTCGCGGTGATCCATCTCGTCGAGAACTTCCTTGGACGTTTCGGGCTCGAGGCTTTGGATCAGGTCTGCCGCCTCGTCCGGATTCATTTCCTCGATGATGTCGGCCGCCCTTTCGGGGTCCAGCTTTTCCACGACCTGCGTCTGAAGGCGCTTGTCGAGCTCGGCAATCGTTTCGGCCGCGGTTTCTTCGTCGAGCGAGTCGATGATCGACTGCCGCTCGTCCGGAGATAGCTCTTCCATGATGTCGGCGAGATCGGCCGGGTGGAGTTGCGCGAGCTTGTCGCTGGAAATCCGCAGCTTGACGCGGCGCAGCGGAGTCGGGTTCGATCAGGTTGACGAATTCCCAGCGGATCGTCGCGCGGCGGCAGACTTTTGCCTGGATGCGGCGAATGCCCATCGGGGGAACCAGCCATGCAGAAGCCGGCGGACGGCGGCCGGAAGGCCGACGTCCACTTGGGTAACGCGAAGTTCGGTATTCCCATTGGTCCGCTGGTCCGCAAAGTCAACGTCGTTCACGCGGACGACTTTGCGCCCGTTGGTATCGATGATCTGCTGGTCGAGCAGGTCTTTTTGCACGGCAAGCCATGCTTCGTTCGGGTTGTAGAGCTCAAGGGCCGACTCGTCCGTGGTCAGTTGGACGCGGCCCGGCGCGACGAATTCGATCTGGTCGTAGCGCGCCACAAGCGGGCGGTACCGGCCGCGGCCCATCAGCAGGCGCGAGATGCGGTTGGGCTGCTCGTCAGGAACGATGAACATTTCCTTGACGCGGCCGACGAAATTGCCTAGCCGAATCGTACGTTTCGGCGCCAAGGACCTCTGTTGCGTGAAGCATCCGAACTCCTTAGACTGCGGATACCATCGGGGCAAAAAAAATGCCCGAGACCGGGGATTCATCCGGCCGCGGGCAGGCGGACAACCGCCGTCCGATCAGATCAGGCCGGGCCTCGCCTCCCTGTTCCCGGAAACCCAACCGGCCCGCGAAGCGCCGGCGACCCGGGAGCAGCGAACGAATACGAGCGTGGAGAGAGCGATCCGCTGCCGGGCGATCCGGGATCGGCCGGCGCGGCGACTACCTCCAGGCTCCGAATTGGACGAACGCTCATCCATGCAGATGCGTTAATCCCCGTTTGGACTAGTAAATGCAGACGGAAGTTTTGTCAAGCGAAGAGTGCATGATTCGCGAGATTTTTATCTGCGAAAGAGCAAATTTCGCGGAATTCGGCCGGTGCGCCGGCATTCGGCTTGATAGAGGTCCCAATAGGTGCCTCGAATGTAGTCGCGCGGCGCGAATCCGAGCGCTCGGGCGATGCGGTCGATCACGTGCGGCGAACCCTCCAGCTCCAGGAACACACCCACCGGTGTTTCATCAAGGTCCAGGTGAAGGCCGGGCAGCGAGAATGCCGTGCGGTATTTCTCGTACCGAAACCCCGGCCGCAGCCCGAGGGCGCGAAGAATGCGCGGCCAGCGCCCGGGAAACCGGATGGCCACTTCCCGCTCGAAGTTTTGCTTGTAGCGTGTGTGCCGAGCGCCCGGAACCGGCGCCTTGGAAGTTACGACCGCGCACGAACGGCCTCCTGAG
Source organism: uncultured Acidobacteriota bacterium (assembly GCA_963715685.1). GTDB lineage: Bacteria > Acidobacteriota > Terriglobia > Acidiferrales > UBA7541 > Palsa-295. The sequence continues at coordinate 2,663,283 of OY970264.1, forward strand.
AGCGACCCGGATGGTGCGGGGGTCTCTGTGCGAAGACGGAGGAGGCGGTGTCGGCGCCAGAAATCCGAATTGGGAGTGTCGTAGAGAGCGTTCGCTTCGAACACCCGTCCATGGTCCTTGGCTCCGAGGCGCCGGAGATCGCGGAGGATGGCGGGCATGTCCGCTACGCGTAGCTTGATTTCAGTTTCACGATTTGTGCGGCCGCGAACAGGCATAGCTCAGTATAGCGTAGCCATTATGTGCCGAGAGAAGCGGCGATGGATGAAACGCGACCGCGAGAGCGTCGTAAGGAACAGTGTTGCCAAACGTGCGGGCGAGCCAGCATAATCGACTTCCTGCCAAGGACCTGCACGCGCAAATGACGGAACCGACAACACCCTTGATGCAGCAGTACCACGCCGTGAAAAAGCAGCACCCCGCGGCGCTGCTGCTTTTCCGTCTCGGAGACTTCTACGAGCTGTTTCTACGACGATGCGGTGATCGCCTCGCGTATCCTGCAGATCACGCTCACGGCGCGCAACAAGGAAAAGGGCGAGCCCGGTGCCGATGTGCGGAGTTCCCTACCACGCCGCGGAAAACTACATCGCGCGGCTGATCCGCGCCGGGCACAAGGTCGCCATCTGCGAGCAAATGGAGGAGCCCGGGCCGGGGAAGAAGCTCGTGCGGCGAGAGGTGATCCGGGTGCTGACGCCGGGGACTGCCACCGGCGCGTCGCTCGTCGAGCCGAAGGAGAACAATTTTCTCGCGGCCGTGGCGCGCGGCGCGGCCGCCGTCGCCGCTGCGGCGGTCGGTGGACGGGCATCAGGCCGCCAGAACGAACCGAGGATCGGGCTCGCCTACGTCGATCTCTCGACCGGAGAATTCCGCGCAACGGAGTTCGCGGGCGAAAAGGCCGAGGCGCGCCTGCGGGACGAATTGGGGATTCTGCGGCCCCGCGAGATTTTGGTGCCCCGCCCCGCGACGCTGTTTCCGCTCAGGCGAGTCGGTCCGAGCACGAATGGCTCCGGGCCCGTTGAGACGCGGCTTGACGAATGGGTATTCGAGAGCGAGCTATGCGACGCGCCAGATCGAGGAGCATTTTCGCGTGGTCGCGCTCGAAGGATTTGGGCTGAACGGCCATCCGCAGGCGGCCGCCGCAGCGGGTGCGATCGTGCACTACCTGCGCGAAACGTCCGCCATCGGAGCACGCAAATCCGAGGATGCGGCTTCCCTCCTCTCGCTGCGGCCTGCGGGGACCGGACTCGAGCATCTCGATCGAATCCGCTATTACGAGCAGCAAGACGCGATGATCCTCGACCAGGTCACCGTGCGGAACTTGGAGCTGGTGCAACCGGCGGGGGGAGACGACGCGTCGGCCACACTCGTCGCGGCAATCGACGAAACGGCGACGGGCATGGGTGCGCGGCTGCTGCGCTCGTGGATCTTGCGCCCGGAGATTTCTCTTCCCGAGATCGAAGCGCGCCTCGACGCGGTTGCCGAGTTGAAGTCGCGGACCATCGCACGGGAAGAGATTCACAAGGAGCTGGAGCGCGTGCTCGATCTCGAGCGTCTGACCAGCCGGATCACGCTGGGTCTGGCGACGCCAAGAGACTTGATCGCGCTGCGCGGTTCACTCGACCGGATTCCTCGCTTGCGACAATTGATCGCGAACGACGAAGCAACGCCCGAATCCACAGCAAAGGACTTGGAACTCAGCCGCGCAACGGATGATGATTCCGGCGGGAGGCTCAGCGGGTTACGGGGAGAAATAGACGAGCTAGAGGACGTGCGCTCGTCGATCGCACGAGGAATTGCGGACGATCCGCCAGCGCTGCCCAGCGATCCTGGCGTGATCCGCGCCGGGTTCAACGGCGAGCTCGATGAATTGCGCGACATTCTGAAGCACGGCCGGCAGACCATCGCCACAATGGAAGAGCGGGAGCGGAAGCGGACGGGGATCGCGTCGCTCAAGATCCGCTACAACCACGTTTTTGGCTACTACATCGAGGTGTCGAAGCCAAACCTGTCGCTCGTGCCGGCGGAATATCAAAGAAAGCAGACGCTCGTGAACGCCGAGCGGTTTACGTCGGGCGAGCTTGCGGAGCATGAGCGCAGGGTACTCACCGCCGAGGAGCGCGCTCTGGAAATCGAGCGGCGCTTGTACGGAGAGATTCGGGAGTCGATTGCGCGGGAGGCTGGGCGCCTGCGCCGCACGGCCTCGGCGATCGCCCAGCTCGACGTGCTCGTGAACTTCGCGCGAATCGCAGCCACGCGGGGTTACACGCGCCCGGAATTCACCGAGAAAGAGATCGCGCGGAAGGGCGGGCGCGGAGTGCTGATGATGGCGGGCGGGCGGCATCCCGTAATCGAAAAGCTGCTGGAAGAGCGCGGCGAGCGGTTCGTCCCGAACGATTTGTATCTCGACGATGAATCACAGTTCCTGCTCATCATCACAGGACCGAACATGGGCGGGAAATCGACGTACCTGCGCCAGACCGCGCTGATTTCGATTCTCGCGCAGATGGGATCGTATGTGCCGGCGGCGAAAGCGCAGCTTCCTTTGCTCGACCGGATTTTCACGAGGATCGGCGCGTCGGATAATCTGGCAAGAGGACGATCGACGTTCCTCGTCGAGATGAGCGAAGTCGCGGCGATTCTGAATACGGCGACGCCGGCGAGCCTCGTGCTGCTCGATGAGGTGGGGCGCGGTACGGCGACGTTCGACGGACTATCGATCGCCTGGGCGGTGGTCGAAGCGCTGCACGCGACCGCGCGGCCACGGACACTCTTCGCCACGCATTACCACGAGCTGACGGAGCTCGAACAATTGCTGCCCGGCGTGAAAAACGTGCACGTGTCGGTCGAGGAAGCTGGAAGCGAAATCATTTTTCTGCGGCGAGTCGAACCGGGAAGCGCGGACAAGAGCTACGGGATCGAAGTCGCGCGGCTCGCCGGACTGCCGAACGACGTGATCGTCCGGGCACGGGAGATCCTTCGTCGCCACGAGCGCAGCGAAGAGAAATTGACCCAGGAGCTATCTCCGGGGGCGTTGCCGGCGGCGCCTCATCAAACGAGTTTTGCGGCAATCGACGAATCGGTGCTCGAATCGCTGCGGGGCGCGGATCTGAACGGTCTGACGCCGCTCGAAGCGCTGAATCTGCTTGCGGCCTTGCAAAAACAATTGGAGTGACCGGCAGCTAATGATGAATGCCCATCTCGTGCATGAGACTCTCTCGGGTGGCCTGTGATGGATCGAGCGATGCGCGTGCTTGGGATGATGTCGGGAACGTCGGCGGACGGAGTGGATGTGGCGCTCGTGCAAGTTTCGGGCGCGCCTCCCAGTCTCTCCGCGCAACTCGAAGGGCATCATCACATTCCCTTCCCTCCGCGCCTGCGCGACACAATTCTGCGCCTTGCGAACGGCGCGGCTACAACCACAGCGGAAGTCAGCGAGCTGAATTTTCTGGTCGGCGAGGAACTGGCGCGGGCAGCAATTCAGGCGTGTAAGAAGTGGCGCACACCACTGCAGAAAATCTCGCTCATCGGCTCACACGGCCAGACAGTTTTTCACCTGGGTTCGGCTGCGCGTTGTCAGGGCAAGGTGCGCGCCGCGTCCACGATGCAGATCGGCGAGACGAGTATCATCGCCGAGCGGACGGGAATCCCGACCGTCGGGGATTTTCGGCCCGCGGACATGGCGGCGGGAGGCCAGGGAGCGCCGCTGATTCCGTTTGTGGACTACTTGCTTTACCGCGACTCGCTTCGCGGCCGCGTCGCGTTGAATATCGGCGGAATCGCGAATCTGACGGTGATCCCGGCGGACGCACGGCCCAAGGATGTCTTCGCATTCGATACCGGACCCGGCAATATGGTGGTGGACGCGCTCATGGAACGCTTCACCCGCGGAAAGGCCACGTACGATCACGACTCGCGATTCGCGCTGAGCGGGCGGACGATCCCCGAGTTGCTCGTGAGGCTGATGCGCGAGCCATACCTGCGGCTGAAACCACCGAAATCGACCGGACGAGAGCTTTTCGGCGGGCCGTTTGCACAAATGGTGGTCGCTTGGGGAAATCAGCACCACGCGGGCCCGGCGGACCTCGTGCGCACCGCGACCGTGTTCACTTCGCTTAGCATCGCCGACGCGTTCCGCAGGTTTATCCTCCCGCGAACGAAGGTGCACGAATTGATTGTCGCCGGAGGCGGCGCGCGCAATCCTTTGATGATGGCGCAGATCGCGGCCTCGCTGCCGGGGATCGACGTAGTGCCGGCAACGCGCTTCGGCGTGCCCGTGGAAGCGAAGGAGGCGTTCGGATTCGCTCTACTGGCGTATGAAACTTGGCACGGGCGGCCCAGCAATGTACCGTCCGCGACCGGCGCCAGCCACGCGGCAATACTGGGGAAAATTGTTTTAGGCCGCAAGGGCGCGCCGAGACCACCCCGATAGAAACGAATGGGAACCTGGCGACCGAGCTGCGAATTGCACATCGGAAAAACACATATTCTTGGGGGAGGAATTCCGGCGAGGTTGGCGCTTGCTTGCGCGTTGCTGGTTGTCGCGCTTTCAGGAGCGTGCGGAAAAGCCCGCGACACCGCCACCGTGAATTTCCTGATCGAATCGATGCCCATCAATCTCGATCCGCGGATCGGCACCGACGCGCAATCCGAGCACGTCGATGCGCTGATGTTCGACAGCCTGGTGGCGCGCGACGCGCAGCTCAACATCGTTCCGGATCTCGCCGCGCGGTGGGAGACGCCTGATCCGCAAACATACATATTCCATCTGCGGCGCGGAGTAAAATTCCACGACGGGCGGGAGCTTACGTCCGCGGACGTGAAATTCACCTTCGATTCCATTCTCTCCGGAGCAGTGAGATCGCTCAAGCGCGGTACGTTTCCACTGGTGGAATCGATCGATGCGCCGGACGACGCGACGATCGTGTTTCATCTGAGCGCGCCGCATGCCTCGTTTTTGTTCGAGATGGCGCGGCCGGCCGTCGGAATTGTACCCAAGGATTCAGGCCCGGATTTTGCCCGCCATCCGATCGGGACAGGCCCGTTTCGATTCGTCAGCATGGCGCAAGACGACGAGATCGTCCTCGAACGAAATCCGGATTACTTTGGCGGACGCGGACCTGGCAATATCGAGCGCGTGCGGTTTCGCGTGGTGCCGGACGAGGTGGTCCGCGCGTTGGAGCTGCGCAAGGGCACGGCGGATATCGGCGGGGTGAACTCGCTGACGCCGGATACGATTCTCGCTTTGGCGAAGCAACCCGGCATCGTGGTGGACGAACAGCCGGGGACGGTGGTCGCCTACGTGGCCTTCAATTTCGACGATCCGATTCTGGCGCATCGCGAAGTGCGCCGGGCGCTCGCGCACGCGACTGACCGCGTCACGATCATTCACTACTTGCTGCGCGACGAGGCACGCCCAGCGTCCAGCTTGCTGCCGCCCAACCATTGGGCGTACGAGCCGAACGTGGCGCAATACGACTACGACCCGGCGGAGGCGGAGCGCTTGCTGGATGAGGCTGGATACCCGCGCGGGAAGGACGGTGTGCGACTTCATCTGACGCTGAAAACCTCCACGGACGAGTCAGTGCGCCTGCTGGGCACCGTGCTCGCCGATCAGTGGAAGCGCGTGGGAGTGGCGCTCGAACTCCGCCCGCTTGAAAATGCCACGTTCCAGTCCGACATCGGACGCGGAAGTTTTCAGCTCTATACGCTGCGATGGGTCGGCGCAAACAATGACCCGGCGATCTTCGATTATGTGTTCAGCTCGAAACGAATGCCGCCCGACGGCGCGAATCGCGGACACTATCACAACCCGGCGGTCGATGCCCTGCTGGCGCAGCAGGCCGTCGAAATGGACACGGGCAAGCGGCGGGCGATCCTCTCGAAGCTTCAGAAAACCATCGCGGAGGACGAGCCGTATATCAACTTGTGGTTTTACGACAATGTGTGCGTACACAGGGACAGGATCACGGGGATTGTGATTCCACCTGGCGGGGACTACGACTTCTTGGAGAGCGCGGAACTGAAGTGATGCGTTGTTTGCGTCGAGCGGTTTACGACGAGCCGAAAATTCTGTGAATTTCTGCGTCCGGAAGAGCGCCTTCGCGGGCGATGGACCAACTGTCGCCGTCGATGCGCACGATCGTCGACGCAAGAGTGCCACCGGTGTCGCCCGAATCCAAGATGAGCGGGAGGCGGTCGCCGAGCTGCTCGATGAGCTGGACTGCGTTCGTACACGAAGGATGGCCGGAAAGATTGGCGCTCGTGCCGGTGACGGGCCCGCCGACGGCTTCGATCAGCGCCGTGGCAATGCGCGAGTCGGCCCAGCGCAGCGCGACGCGGCCCGTGTTGCCCGTGACCTTGAGCGGCAAGCGGTGCGTCGCCTCGACGACCAGCGTCAATGGGCCCGGCCAGAATTTGTGCGCGAGAGTGAGGAATGCATCCGGCACGTCGCGCACCAGGCCGACGGCCTGCTCGATGGAATTGACGAGGATGGGCAGCGCGCGGGTTTCGGGGCGCCCCTTTATCTGGAAAACGCGCTCGATGGCGTAAAGGTTGAACGGATCAGCGGCGAGGCCGTAGAAAGTGTCCGTGGGGATGCTGACCACGCGGCCGCGCCTGATGAAACTCGCGGCGTAGTCCACGACATCGCGTTCCGGTGCTTCCGATGAGATTTTTAGGATTTCGACGGGCAATTTTCCTCGCGCGGGCTTCGCCCTCGTGCAGCGCCAAATTATATCAGCCGCATGGGCAGAAGCAAGACGCGTGAATGACGGGGTTTACGCGGGCAGCAGATCCTGAGCGGTAGCCCACCCAGAGAGCGCCAAAAGAAGAGAGCGAGGCGCGGCGCACGTTTACGCGGGAGGGTGCGTTTGCTAGGCTTGTCGCATGGCGCATTCCCCAATCACTTCTGAGCGCAGGCGGCCGGCTGGCGGGCGCGATGCAGCCCGGGCAGAGCGCGCGGATGCCATCACGAGCCGCGACAATAAGTGGCTAAAGCTCTTCCGCGCGGCGTTGCGCGGGACCGGACCTTGCGAAGGCGAACCGATCGGCGTCGAAGGGCCGAAACTGGTGGAAGACGCGCTGCGCTCCGGGCTTGAGGCAGATGCCCTGCTCGTGAGCGATTCTGGAGAGGGCGATGCCCAGCGAATCCTGCGCGCGGCGAGCGAAAGCGAAACGGGGATTCCGCGGTCGCGCGTGCTGCGTACAACGGACAAACTATTCGAGAGCGTGTCCGGCACCGATGCGCCGCAGGGCGTGGCGGCGCTCTTTCGGCAACGCGCGTGGGGACTTGACGATGTGCTTCGCGGTCCGGGCGCGATGAGGGAAGCCTCCGCGCTGGTGATCGTGCTGGCCGCGGTGCAAGACCCTGGAAACGTCGGCACGATCCTGAGATCGGCGGAGGCGTTCGGCGCGACAGGAGCGGTCGCCACGCGCGGAACGGCCGACCCGTGGTCGCCGAAAGCGCTGCGCGCGTCGGCAGGATCGGCGTTGCGGCTGCCGGTGCTGCGCGGGATGGCGATTCCGGTGTTGCTGGCGCAGTTGCGGATCGCCGGCGTGAAAATCTACGCCGCTGCGTCGGTACATGAGACGGATGCGAAACCCGCCGCCGGGATTACGGCGGAGGCCGATCTGGGCGAGCCTGCGGCGATTTTCGTCGGTAACGAAGGAAGCGGCGTGCCCGCGGAGGTGTTGCGCGCGGCCGATGCGACGATTTCGATCCCGACAGGCGGAGCGGTCGAATCGCTCAACGCGGGAGTTGCTGCGTCGATCGTGCTGTACGAGGCGGCGAGGCAAAGAACGATACGCACGACGGGCGAGGACTGAGGAGCGAGGAACCAGCAAGAATGGGACTATTTCGCGCCATTGAACCCGAGGAAGAGCCACTGGCGGGTCGGCCGCTTGCCGACCGGATGCGTCCGCAGACGCTCGATGAGTTCATCGGGCAGGAAGAGCTGCTCGGTCCGGGCAAGCCGCTGCGGACCCAGATTGAGCGCGATGAACTAGGCTCGATGCTCCTCTGGGGACCGCCCGGATGCGGAAAGACGACGCTCGCACGGATCATCGCCAAGCGAACGCGCAGCGAGTTCATTCCCTTCAGCGCCGTGCTCGCCGGAATCAAGGAAATCAAGGAAGTGATGGCCAAGGCCCAAGCCGCGCGCCGGTACGGACGGCGGACGATCGTGTTCGTGGACGAAATGCACCGGTTCAATCGCGCACAGCAGGACGCGTTTCTGCCGCATGTCGAAGCCGGGAATATTCTGTTAATCGGTGCGACGACGGAAAACCCCTCGTTCGAGGTGATCGCGCCGCTGCTTTCGCGGATGAAAGTGTACGTGCTGCGGGCGCTCGAGCAGGTGCAGATCGTCGCGCTGCTGCGGCGGGCCATCGAGGATCCCGTGCGCGGGCTCGGGAATGAGCGCGTCGAGGCGAGCAACGCGATTCTCGAACGCATCTCGGTGCTCGCCAATGGCGACGCGCGCGCGGCGTACAACACTCTTGAAGCGCTGGTGCTCGGATCTGAACCGGGTACGGACGGACGCAGGGTGCTCTCCGAAGAACGGCTCGAGGACGTGCTACAGAAAAAGCTCCTGCCCTACGACAAGGCAGGCGAGGAGCACTACAACCTTATCTCGGCACTGCACAAGTCCGTGCGGAATTCCGATCCCGATGCGACGCTCTATTGGCTGGCACGCATGCTCGAGTCGGGCGAAGACCCCCTCTATCTCGCGCGCCGCATGGTGCGGATGGCAAGCGAGGATATCGGCCTGGCGGAACCAGGAGCGCTCGCGGTGACCATCGCCGCCAAGGAAGCGTTCGACTTCATCGGTCCGCCCGAGGGGTATCTGGCTTTGGCGCAGGCGGCCGTCTATCTCTCGCTCGCGCCGAAATCGAACGCGCTCTACACGGGATATGGAGCGGTCCATGAAGATTTGCAGACGACCATCGCGGAACCCGTCCCGCTGCATCTAAGAAATGCCGTTACAGGACTGATGGGCAACCTCGGGTACGGCAAAGGCTACCAATATGCGCACAACACGGAGGAGAAGGTGACGGACATGACCTGCCTTCCCGAAAGCCTGCTGGGCCGCAGCTATTACAAGCCTACCGATCAGGGGTTCGAGGCGCGCATCCGGCAGCGGCTCGAAGAAATCCGCAGGATCAAGACCAAGGGACAAGCCGCGAGCGGCCGAGGGACGGGGGACAAGGGGTGAGCGAGATTCTTCGATATGGCCATCGAAATCCAAGAAGCACGCGGCTGGCTTTTCTACTCAGTGCGATGGCGATCGGTGGAGGTCTTTTGCTGCGCCCCGCGACGCTGCCCGCGCAACAAGACGTTCCCAAATTCATCATCGACGAAGACTGCCAGGCCTTCGACATCTCCGCGGACAACGCCATCGTGTATGCGGTGCCCCATCTGAAGCGCGTCAAGAGAGTCCTCATCGAGCGCGACGACATATCAATCGCCACCGGCCCCGGCAAAATCAAGCGCATCGTGGAAGCCGATAAATTCATGCCCTTTCCGCCGCCGGCCGGTTACGTGGTGAACTCGCTGGCGTGGTCGCCCACGGGCCACCACATCGCCGCGAATCTGACGCTCGAGGAACCGCCGCCCGGCTGGGACGACAAGAACGCCAAGAAAAAGGGCACGCTCGACGACGAGGACGAGAACCAGCCTGCCACTTTTGGTGTGGGAGGCGGAAAGGCCATCGCTCTGCTCGATGACGATGGCCACGAAATTAAGGTCGCCGGGTCAAAGACGCGGTTCATCGAGGCGGCCGTCGACGGCGCATGGCTCGCGGACGACGCGACCATCGTGTACCTGACGGGCGGCGGCCCGTTCGCAATCGCGCGCGTAAAGCCCGCGGATGGCAAGGTCACTACGCTGTTTGAAGGGCACACGTTCAATACGGTGGTGTGGGACACCAAGAAAAACCGGGCATTCGCCATCGGAGAGAGCCTGGGACTGCACAGGGGGCTGACGCTCGTGCAGCTCGATCTTTTGCGCGAGACGGTAACCGAGATCGCCCACGTGGAGAACTATCAGGGTGCGTTAGCGCTCTCACCTTCGGGGACAAAAATCGGTTTCTTCGAGGACGGCGATACGATCGACGTGATCGACGTCACGCATCCGTCAAAAGTCGTGAGGGTGCGCGCAGGATACGGGCGGTTCGGATGGAGCCTCGACGAGCGGCGCGTTCTGCTCAAGCGTGGCCCCGATGACCGGTCGAACATCCTGATGTGGGTCGGGCTCTACGAGGACTCGTTCCGGTCGATCCTGCACGATCTGCAGTATCGCGATTTTGAGATCGCGCCGGATGGAAAATCGATCGCTGTGACGATTCCGGGGAAACGAGTGCTGAAGGTTTTTCCGCTGGAGTAACGGGCCATCCCTACCGGCAATTCGCAGCCAGCGCTGCCGGCCTCTTAGTGCAGGCGGAAGCGCTTGATGTGCTCCTTCAGAATGCAGGTGTTCATGATGACGAAGAGCCCCGCGCGGCGCGCGCGCTCGGCGGCTTCGGCGTGGATCACGCCTTCCTGCATCCAAACGCCGCGAGCGCCGATGTGAATTGCGGATTCGACGATCTCGGGAACAAATTCGGAGCGGCGGAAAATATCAACGATGTCGACGTGCTCGGGAATGTCTTCGAGGCGCGCATAACACTTCTCGCCCAGAATTTCCGTTTCGGCGGGATTCACCGGAATGATGCGGTAGCCGGCGGATTGCAGGTACTGGGCAACGCCGTAGCTCGGGCGCTGCCGGCGGTTCGATAGTCCGACGACGGCAATGGTCTTGCTGGTCTTGAGAATCTCACTGGCAGGATCGCCAGCAGCAGCGGCCGGCGGATGACTCACCCCTAGATTCGAGGTCTCGTTCAGCTTATCCACCATCCTGGTCCTTTCGAGTACGTTTCGATTATGGGCACGGCCGCGAATACCGCATCGCGATGCCCGTCGACAGGCTGGGTGGTCTCACGCGCACAAGCGGCTCCGGCTGGCGCGCTGCGTCCGCAAGATATCGAACGCACCACACCGGCGCCTTCCGGTACATCGTGATCCAAGAAAAACGTGCTCTGAGAGATTCCCCCGCCTGCTATGAATCCATGATATCGAAATCAGCGGAAAAGAAAAGCGGCGATTAACGCGAAGAATGACTCTTACGGCGCTGGGGCGCCGGAGCGGAGACCTGGCCGTCCAGTGCGTGCGAGAGGGCCGCGACTTCGGCGGGAGAGAGGGCGCGATGACGGCCCGGAGCGAGCGAACCCAGTTCGAGGCTTCCAATTCCGATGCGTTTCATTTTGTCGACCGGGTGGCCGGTCTGAAACAGTTTCTTGCGCAGGGCGTCGCGCCGCGCATCGGAGATTGTGACTTCGTACCAGGGCGAGTCCTTGCCGCGCATACGTGAGATCCGCGCGCCGGTTGAGCGCGCAAGGGTTTCGATTTCGTCGAACGTCAGCAGCGTTTTAAGTTTCATTTGATACGTTTGCCGGAGATGTCGCGCTTTCAGGATGCGGTTCGCGAGTTCGCCGTCGTTGGTGAGAAAAACGAGGCCGGAGGAGTGGTACTCGAGCCGCCCGACCGGAAATACGCGCTCCGACACCCCCTGCAACAGATCGCGGAGAGAGGGGCGGCCTTCGGGATCGCTGAGGGTCGACACGACTTCTTTTGGCTTATGCAAAACCAGATAGACGCGCTCCGATTCCGGCCGCAGGAGCTTGCCCGCGACCTTGATATGGTCGCGCGATTCGTCCGCTTTCGTGCCGAGCTCGGTGACCACGCGGCCATTCACGGTGACGAGGCCGGAGACGATCATCTCTTCGGCGCGGCGTCGCGAGGCAAGACCGGCGCGCGCCATGATTTTTTGCAGGCGTTCTTCCATGTGGTTGGCGGCGCGTGCGCCGCGACGCTTACAGCTTAGCCGATATCTCGCGGATGGCGAAGCGCTACGGCGCCTGGCAGTGGGTGAGCTTCCAGACGTAATCGAAGAACGATCGGGCGCTCGGATCGATGGTCAGGTCGCCGGAGTACGCCGGCGCGTCTCCACCCACCTCGACGAGGGCTCCGTGGCCGTCCGGCGTCCGGAACGTCAGCAGAAAATTCGGCGACGCCTTGGAAGCGGGGTCGTTGGCAGTCAGCTTCCCTGCCTCACAGTGAAATCGCGAACCGTAGAGGCTTTTGAAAAATGCCGGCGCTCCCTGATCGATTCCGATGGCGCCGTGGTAGGAGAGCTTGCCGTCGCTCCAATCGAGCATGCTGGATGTGCCCGCGGAGCCGTTGAAGATGATGTGAACGGGAAGCGGCGCAACGGGTTTTGGCGGCGCGGGCGCGGAGGCTGCAGCCGGCGCTGCGGGAGCAACTCCGCCGGGAAGCGCCGCGAAATCGTGGGGATGCGCCGGAACATCGACCGAGCCCGTGGCGCCGCTCGGCACGTCGAGCACGGCAAACCGCAGGCACTCGCTTTCGGGCTTCGCATCGTATTCGAATAGGTTCCGCATTCCGTTGGCCTGCCAGCTCTGATACACCGCGTCCGGCACGGTTCGAGAGAGATCGTGGGGATAGAAGGCGAACGAATCGCCCTTAGGATCGAACTCGCACACGGCCATCTGTAGTTGCAATTCGCGCGACGGACCGGCAGCAGGCAGGGTCAGCGCGGCGGGCGAGATCGTGAGCAGGAATCTGGCCTGGGGCGCCTGCGTCAGCCCCGGCGATTGCTGCGGCGCGACGGCCACGGCAGTCAGACCAATCGACGTGGTAGGCAACGGCCCCATGCAAGCCTCCTGGAGCAGCTTGTCCGGAGCTTGCTGCTTCGCGAACGTTGCCAGGTCCGTCGCGAAATAGCCGGTGCGATAGCGCAACTTCGTCCCGTGCTGATTCGATTTCACGGTGATCTTGTGAAAGCCGCCGTCCCACCGGACATTTTCCGGATAGTAGCCCAGCTCGTAATACACGGAACTATCGTCGAGCGCGCTCTGGACGCAGCCGGAGAGATCGTTGGTGTTCTCGCAGGTCTTGCCACCGGTTCCCTCGGCTATCTGTTCCATCGTGGCTTGAGTGTCGAGACGCGTATTGTTTTCCCGGTTGAGCTGCCCTCCGAAGCCAGCGCCGATGTTGTTGCGATTGATGTGCGGATTCTGCGCGGTCGAGTACAACTGCGAGGTCTCGAGGCCCCGTGCGTCCACCGGATACACGGCGACCTGCGCATCCGTGAGCGATTCGTAGGCCTTGCGAATTTTGTCCCCGTAAACGGCAGTGCCCTGGAATGGATCGGCGCCAAAATCGGCATTCGGCGCAATCCAGTTGGGGAATGACGACGAGAACCACAACAGATTCTTGCGCCCCGGATAGCCGCCGAGATATTTCGCGATCGACACCATCGCGTCCGTCGTCTCGTCGACGCGAATGGCCATCTGGCCTTCGTATTCCGTCTTCTCGAAATCCTCCAGCGCTTGCGTGGCCTGCGTTTCCTGATCGCCGTTCAGATCGAGCGCGAGGTTCGACGGGCTATTCGCGTCGTCTTGCGGATTCTGTTCGATGTCGGGCGACCGGAGCGTCTTATCCACCGCCGCGCGCAGCAGCGCGGGGTTCGTGGTGAATGTCTGCACTACATGGAGCTCGTGCCCGAGAACGAACACGGCCACGGGCGTGGTAGTGGGCAGAGTCTTCAGCAGCATCAGCATGTGACGGTGAACTTCCGATTGCTGTTGAATTTCGGTGTTGAGCGCATCCATCAGCAGGATCGATGGCGGCACGGTGAGCTTCTCGAAGGCCTGGTTCGAGTACACATGCGCGCCGGACGGCATCGAGGCAGTGGCTGGCGCAGGCGCGGGCGCGCTCGCCGACGCGTCCACGAACCGGAATTTCGCGATCTTCTGCTGGCCGGCATGTTCTTCGGAGACCTGAAAATCGTCCTGCGTAAGGCCGCGGATGGGCTTCCCGTGCGAGTCGGTGACGACGACGTCCACGGTGATGAGGCGCGTCTTGGTTTGGATCGTCGTGGTCGAAGCTGGGGCTTGCTGTGCCGCCGGAGGGTTTTGCTGCTGTGCTTGAGCGAGCGCACTCTGAGGGAAAATGGTGACGGCGCAACAAGCAAACACCACGAAACGCTTAACCCAGTCGATCATAAGGCCGCCCTGCACCGGCCCAGTGTGCACCGGCGCGCGCCCATTCTACATCAAGCGCTTAACCAAGCGGTAAGCGTGCTGAGGTGTGCTATCGGGGCGACTCGGAGGAGCCAGCCGTTGCGGCGCGGGATTGCTCGGCGGATTCGCCGGGGTCGTCGCCGAGCTCGGCGAGGTCGTTGGTTTCGCCGGACTCGCGAATCGCGGCGGCCTCTGGGGGTTCGGACACCGCCGCCGGCGCCGTTGCGGCCTCTTCCGGCTCGGTGGGTGCGATGCCTGCATCAGAGCCGAGCGCGGCCTGCGCGAGCTGTTCGAATTCCTTGAGGCTCGGAAGCTCATCGAGATCGGAGAGGCCGAAGCGCATCATGAATTGCTTCGAGGTGCGATAGAGGATCGGCCGCCCGATGACTTCCTTGCGCCCCGCGGTGGTGATAAGCCGCTTTTCGAGCAGCGTCTTGATCACGCCGCCGCAGTTGACGCCGCGAATCTCGTTGATTTCCGGCACGCGTGACGGGCTGCTTGTAGGCGATCACGGCGAGCGTTTCGAGCGCGGGCATCGTCAGACGCAGCGGCGGCTGCAGGCTCTTGATGAATTTTCGCACCACGTCGTGGTGCTGCGGCTTCGTGTAGAACTTCCAGCCGCCCGCGACCTTGCGGACTTCGATGCCGCGCTCGTCGGTCTGGTAGCGAGGCGGCGAGGAGATCGAGCGCCGCGCGCGCTTCCGTCTTTTCGACGCCGAGCGCGTTGGCGATCTGGTCGAGCGTGGCGGGCTCGTCCGCGGCGTAAATGATGGCTTCGAGTGCGGCCTGGATTTCTTCAGGCTTCATTCGTCACCTTGACGTGCATGTTGCGGTGCGCTGGCGCTACAGATACTGCTCCTCGATTTTCGACATGGCATCGGGCCCGGCAAAAACCGCGTCGAACATTTTGTGCTTGCGCAGGCCGATGTCGGCGAAGAGCTCCGATTGCACCAGAATCACGGCCTGCATGCGCACCATTTCGAGCACGGCCAGCAGCGCGACGATCATGGCGTTGCGCGTCTCGCAGGTATCGAAGAATTCGATCAGCGAAACGGGGTCTTCCGTCGCCATCAGGCGCTGGCGGAGACGGTCCATCATCTGCGCGATGCGTGACCGTCTCGTGGTGCAGCTCGAATTTCGTGATGGCCTTGCGGCGTCTCGAGAATCTGCTGGAACGTCTTGACGAGGTCGACGAGCGAGACGGCCATCTCGCCTTCGACGGCGTCGCCCGTATAGAGCGCGCGGTCCGGGTGCGACCACACGTGCGCCTCGATTTGCTGCTTCTGATAGAGAAGCTGCGCGGCGTTCTTGAATTTTTCGTGCTCGAGCAGGCGGTGGACCAGTTCGTCGCGCGGGTCTTCCTGCGCGCTCGGGGCCGGCGAGCGGATCGGCCGGCAGCAGCATCTTCGATTTGATGTGGATCAGCGTCGCGGCCATGTAGATGAAATCGGCGGAGACGTCGATATCGAGCTTTTCGAGCTGGTGCAGATAGTCGAGATATTGCTCGGTGACTTTGGCGATGGGAATGTTGTGGATGTCCATCTCCTGCTTGCGGATCAGATCGAGCAGAAGATCGAGCGGGCCTTCGTACGCCGGCAAATTGATGCGATAGGGCGATGGTGACGCCAACTCAGCTCCCTCCGGCGGCCTTGCGGGTTTCGTCCCACTTAAAGATAGCATTGCGGACGCGCTTCATCGTGCGCCGCGCCGCCGCGTGCGCCTTTTTCCCGCCGGCGTCGAGGATATCCCAAACCTGCTTCGGATGCGCCTCGAATTCTTTGCGGCGTGCCTGAACAGGCTCGATCCACTTCACCAGGTTTTCGGCCATCAGCTTCTTGCAATCGACGCAGCCGATCGCCGCCGTACGGCACTCATGGTCGATTTGCGCGACTGTGTCGAGCGACGAAAACAGTTTGTGCCATGCAAACACGGGACAGACTTCTGGGCGACCCGGGTCGGTGCGGCGCTGTCGCTGCGGGTCCGTGATCATGTTGCGCACCTTGGTGCGGATTTCATCGGGTGGATCGCTGAGCCAGATCGCGTTGCCGTAGGATTTCGCCATCCGCCGACCATCCGTGCCGGGCAGACGCGGCGTTTCGGTCAAAAGATAATCCGGCTCCCGGAGGACCCGGCGCTCTTTGAAGTACTTAGTGAGAGGTCCGTCACCGAGCAGGATCTCCATCGCGTTCGCGTAGCCGGACCCACGAATTGCCTCCGCCAGATATCTCCGCATGACAGAAGCCGTCAGATCTTTCCATGTTTCGCCCGCTTTTGGACCGACGCCGAGCTTAATAAAAGCTTCTTCGGCGTCATCTGCGGCTCCTTCCGCAAACAGACTGTCGTCAATCTCAAGGCCAAAGTGCGCGTTGAATCGGCGGACGATCTCACGAGTAAGTTCGACGTGAGGTACCTGATCCTCGCCGACGGGAACGATCAGGTCCACCTTCTGCTCACCATACATGACGATGTCGGCGGATTGCAGGAGCGGATAGCCGAGGAAGCCGTAGGTGCCGAGGTCGCGGTCCTTGAGATTCTCGATTTGCTCTTTGTACGTCGGGACGCGCTCGAGCCACGAGAGCGGCGTGATCATCGAAAGGAGCAGATGCAGCTCGGCGTGCTCGAGCACGCTCGACTGAATGAATAGCGTTGATTTCGCGGGATCGAGGCCGACCGAGAGCCAGTCGGTCGCGACCTGCAAGGTGTTTTCGGCGACGGAGGAGGTGTCCTCGTAATGCGTCGTCAGCGCGTGCCAATCGGCGACGAAGAAAAAACACTCGTATTCTTCCTGCAGCTTGAGCCAATTCTGGAGGGCGCCGAAATAATGACCCAGATGGAGACGGCCGGTGGGCCTCATGCCGCTCAGGACTCGTTTGCGCTTCGGTTTAGGCTTGGCCACTCTAGCGGACTTCCCCCAGATGAAAACGAAAGATTCCGTGCGTGCGGTGTAAGCACGATGCTAGCACAGAAATTCTTGGGAAAAAGCATGAAAGCTCACCGCAGAGACGCACGGAGCGCGGAGAGGCGCAGCTAGAGTTTCAGCAGCTCGCGGAGGCGCTTGGTCTGATTGCGGGAGACGGGGATTTCGCTGGCGCGTTTGTCGTTCATCTTGAGCATGAAGCTCGATTTGAACCACGGAACGACTTCCTTGATGTGGTTGATGTTGACAAGATACGACCGGTGCGGGCGCCAGAACACGCCGGGATCGAGCGTTTCCATCAGCTCTTCGACGGTGCGGTAATTGGAAACGCCCTCGGTGTCGCGCGAAAAAATCGTGATCGCGCCATCCTGGATCGAGGCGTAGATCATGTCGTCCGCGTCGATCAGGATCATGCGCGCCTGCGACTTCACGAGCAGTTTCACGGGAGACGCGGGCTGAGGCTTCGGCGCGCCCGCTCCAAGCTGCTCGACGAGCGTTTCCAGGCGCTGAACGGGCGACGTATTGGCATCGACCATTTTCTTGGCGCGGTCGATGGCGCGGGCGACGCGAGCCTTGTCAAACGGCTTCAGCACGTAATCGACGGCGCTCACCTCGAAGGCCTGCACCGCATAGTGATCGTAGGCCGTCGCGAAGACGATCTGCGGAAGGCGCAATTTGCGCTCGACGAGTTTCTTAATCACGCCGAAGCCATCGAGGCCGGGCATCTGCACGTCGAGAAAGACGAGATCGGGACTGTGCTCCTTGATCAGCGCAACGGCTTCGAGGCCGTTCTTGCCCTGCGCGACTAAGTTGACCTCGGGAAAGCCCTTCAGCAGAAAGGCGAGTTCGTCGCGCGCCGGGCGCTCGTCATCCACAATCACGGTGTTGATCGGCATGGATGCAGTTTAGTATAGCAAAAGCGGATCGGGCCGCAGCCAAGGGACGAGAAACGACTCCGGGCGGCTGGCGCGGCTGGAGTAGAATTGCGGCGGGAACGGATTCCAGGGGACATTGTGGCGGGAACCAGGACCAAGAAAGCACGAGTGGTGAGCAGCGAGGTGCTGTTTCAAGGGCGCGTTTTCACGCTCAAACGCGACCGCGTGATAGAGCCGAGCGGCATCGAAGCGACGCGTGAAATCATCGCGCATCCGGGCTCGGTCGTCGTGCTACCGGTGCTCCCAGACGGGCGCATCGTCCTGATTCGCCAGTATCGCCACGCCGCCGGACAGTACCTTTGGGAACTAGTCGCCGGGCACAAGGAGCCGGACGAAACCTTTCTTAAGGGCTCGCATCGCGAACTCGAGGAAGAGGCCGGTTACACTGCGAGAAGAATTCGAAAGATGCTCGAAGTGTTCCCTTCCCCCGGCTTGCTGGGCGAGAAGATGGTGATATTTCTCGCGGATGGCCTGAAAAAGGGAAAGGCCCGACCCGAAGACGACGAAAAGATCACGCGGCGGATCGTCACTTTGCGCGAGGCCACGCGGTGGATACGCACCGGAAAGATCCGCGACTCGAAATCAGTGGCGGGGATTCTCTATTACGCGGAGTTCGTTGCGCGGAAGAGGTAGGTACGCACATGGAAAATAAAGACGTAGCGAAAATATTGCGCGAGACGGCGCAACTGCTCGAAATCGACGGCGCGATCATTGGCCGCTACCGCAGCTATGAGAAGGTCGCCGAACTGCTCGACGGCATGCCCGAGCGCATCGAAGACATCGCCAAGGACGACACCAAGCTTCAGGAACTGCCCGGCATCGGCGAAGGCATGACCGCGCACATCCACGAAATCCTCAAGACCGGCGACTACAGCTTGCGGCAAAAGCTGCTTAAAAAATATCCTCCCAGCATCCTCGACTCTGCTGGAGGTGCATTCGCTCGGGCCCAAGAAAGTGGCCCTACTTTGGAAGAAGTTCAAGGTCGCCAGCGTCGAGGGCCTCGAAAAGCTGGCTCGCGAAGGAAAACTGCGCGACATTCCCGGCTTCGGCGAAAAGAGCGAACAAAACATCCTGAAGGCCGCTGAGCAATTCAAGCACCTCTCCGGCTCCGGGCGATTCCACATCAATGTGGCGGACGAAGAAGCCCAGAGGCTCGTCGCCTACATCGCCAAGGCGGGCACGGCCGTCGAGTCTGTGACGCCGGCCGGTTCCCTGCGGCGCGGCAAGGAGACCGTCGGCGATCTCGATCTTTTGGTGACGATGCGGCCGGGGCACGACAAGCAGAAGGACGTCGACGCCGTGGCGGCGCACATTCTGAAGTATCCCGAGCATGAAGCAGGAGCTCGCGCACGGCGAAAACAAAGTCAGCTTTCTGCTCGACAGCAGCATGCAGGTGGACGTGCGGCTGCTCGAAAAAAAGAGCTTCGGCGCGGCGCTGCTCTATTTCACCGGGTCGAAGGAGCACAACGTCGCGCTGCGCGGCCGCGCCAACGGCATGGGCTGGACGCTCAACGAGTACGCGCTCACGACGCTGAAGGGCGGCAAAGTCGTCGCCAGCAAGACCGAGGAGGAGATTTACGCGAAGCTGAAGCTCGATTACATCGAGCCGGAATTGCGCGAAGCGACAGGCGAGATCGAGGCGGCCGAGCACCACAAGCTGCCGAAGCTCGTGAAGCTCGCTGACATTCGCGGCGACTTGCAGATGCACACGACCGCGTCAGACGGCAGGAACTCGATCGAGGAAATGGGCGAGGCGGCGCGCGACCTTGGTTACGAATACATTGCGCTCACGGACCATTCGCAGGCCGTGACCGTGGCGAACGGGATGGACGAAAAGCGCACGCTCGAGCAGATCAAGAAAATTCGCGCCGCACAACAGCGCGTCCCCGGGGTCCGTCTGCTGGCGGGCATCGAGGTCGATATCAAGAAGGACGGAACGCTCGACCTGGAGGATGACGTTCTCGCCGAACTCGACGTGGTGGTCGCGTCCGTGCACTCGTACATGAACATGGAGCGCGCGGAGATGACCGACCGCATCCTCGCGGCGATCGAGAATCCGTACACGCAGATCATCGCGCACCCGACGGGCAGGCTCGTGCTGCGGCGCGACCCGTTCGAATACGACATCGAAAAAGTTCTGGATGCCGCGGCGAAACACGGCGTGGCGATGGAGTGCAACGCGGCTGCCCGAGCGGCTCGATCTGCGTGACGTGCACCTGCGGATGGCGAAGCAGCGCGGCGTGAAACTCGTTATCTCCACGGACGCTCACACCACGCACAATTTGCAGATGATAAAATACGGCGTGACGACCGCGCGCCGCGGATGGATCGAGAAGAAAGAGGTCATCAACACTCTTCCGCTCGACCAGTTTCTCGCCGCGCTCCGGCCCAAGCCGCACGCCACAAAGGCGAAAGCCGCCAAGCGAAAATCCGCATAGCTGTAATTCGAGCGGCCCGAAACTTAGACCGAGTAGGAAACGGTGCCGTCTTCCGCCGTGGTCGCCGGTCCGATCGTTTTCGCGGTTGCGATGGTGGGCGACTTCGCGCCGCGCCGCATCGCTACGATTCCGGTACGGACGACTTCCATCAGACCGAATGGCGTCAACAGTTCGAGCAGCCGGTCGACTTTTTCCTCGCCGCCCGTGAGCTCGACTGTGATCGATTCCGCCGCGATATCGAGTACGCGCGCCCGGAAAACCTCGGCCAGTTGCAGTATCTGCGATCGTTCCTCGCGCGTCGCCCCCACTTTGACAAGAGCGAGGTCGCGCAGCAGCGCGGGATGCCCGGTGACATCGTCCACCAGCAGGACGTTCACGAGCTTGTAGACGTTTGCAACGATGCGGCGCGCCTGATCTTCGTCCGCTTCGGTGACGATCGTCATGCGCGAGACTTCGGGTTTCTCGGTTCGCCCAACCGTGAGCGAATCGATATTGAACGCGCGCCGGCGGAACAGCGACACGACTCGCGAAAGCACGCCGGGCTTGTTTTCGACGTAAACGACGATTGTGTGCAGCATGGCGTTTTATTCGTCCTCCGCCGTTTCCACCAGCGGATTCGGCCGCCGGATCATGTCGTGCAAGGCCGCGCCGGCCGCCACCATCGGGTAGACGGTGTCTTCCTGCTCGACCTTGAAGTCGATCAGCACGGGACCTTCGTGCGCGTGGGCCGCCCTGACCGTGGGAACCACGTCAGCTCGCTTGTCGACGACGAAACTGCGAATGCCGTAGGCCTGCGCCAACTTCGAAAAGTCCGGGTTCAGCAGCGGCGTCGCCTCGTAGTTGCGATCGTAGAAAAACTCCTGCCACTGCCGCACCATGCCGAGAAATCCGTTGTTGATGACGGCGATGTTCACCTTGAGGTTTTCCTGCACGATGGTCGCAAGCTCCGCCATCGTCATCTGGAAGCCGCCGTCGCCGCAGACGACCCAGACATCCGCATCCGGCCGCGCGACCTTCGCGCCCACGGCCGCCGGCAGCGCGAACCCCATCGTGCCGAGTCCGCCGGAGGTGATCAGCGAGCGCGGGTGCTCGTGCTTGTAATACTGCGCTTCCCACATCTGGTGCTGGCCGACGTCGGTGACGATAATCGCGTCCCGGTTGCGCGTTTCGTGCCACAGGTCGTTGATCACGTGAGCCGCGTAGAGGTGCCCGTTGTCCGGAAGATTCTGAATATCGCGGACGGCGGTGTCGCCCTTGAGGCTGTGGATGTGCTCGATCCAGTCGGTATGGCTTGCCGGCTCGACGCGCGGCAGCAGCTCCTGCAAAATCTTGCGCAGGTCGCCCATGAGCGCGACGTCCACTTTCACGTTCTTGTTGATCTCCGCCGGATCGATATCGATGTGAATCTTCTTCGCGTTCGGCGCGTAGGTTTTCAGGTTACCGGTCACGCGGTCGTCGAACCGCATGCCGAAGGCCAGCAACAGGTCGGCGTCCTGAATCGTCTTGTTCACCCACGCCTCGCCGTGCATGCCCATCATTCCGAGATTCAGCACGTGCGAAGCCGGAAGATGCCCGAGGCCGAGCAGAGTCATCGCCACGGGGATGCAGGTTTTCTCGGCGAACGCCTGGACTTCGTGCTCCGCGCCGGAAACCGAAATCCCGTGCCCGGCGAGTATCACCGGCCGCTTCGCCGCGCGGATTAGTTCGAGCGCCTTTTCGTATTCTTCCTTGGCAGGCGAAAGGTCCGGGCGGTAGCCGCGCATCTTGGGCGCCGCGCCTTCCCAATCGAACTCGCACGAACTCTGCTGCGCATCCTTGGTGATGTCAATCAGCACCGGCCCGGGACGCCCAGACTTCGCCACGTACATCGCCTCTCGCACGGCGGGTGCGATTTCGTCGGCGCGCGTCACGAGATAGTTGTGCTTGGTGATCGGCAAAGTGACGCCCGTGATGTCGGTCTCTTGAAACGCATCGGAGCCGAGCAGTTTGCTGCCGACCTGGCCCGTGATGCAGACGATCGGCGAGGAATCCATCATGGCCGTTGCGATGCCGGTGACCATGTTTGTCGCGCCGGGGCCGGATGTGGCAACCGCCACGCCTACTCCGCCGGTCGCGCGCGCGAAGCCGTCCGCCATGTGTGTGGCGCCCTGTTCATGGCGCACCAGGATGTGGCGAATCGAGCTATGCCGCAGCGCGTCATACGCCGGCAGGATGGCCCCGCCGGGATAGCCGAAGACGGTCTTCACGCCCTCGCGCTCCAAACACTCCCACAGAATTCTTGCTCCAATCATCGTCGGCTTTTTGCTATCCATCGGATTCCCCTTCTCCCAGGCGTATAAACTAAAAAACCCACCGTGCCAGTCTTTCCGGCAGGTGGGTCTCATGAGCCTTTGAATTTCGTCTCACTCAGCTCAGCGATGCCCTCCAGGCCGGGACGCGCGTACGAGTCCTACTACTACATTATCGAGAGTAAGTCGAATCGAGTTTGCGCGGTCCGTCATGTTTTGGCGTCTAGTAAACTGAGCGCGCCAACTACTCAGTGGCGCTACAGCCAGCTACGTTACTCCGCCCGAATCACTGTGTCAAGAAAGTCTTCGCGTAGAAGTCCCACTTCTTTGCAGTTCGAGCAAATCACAGCGGTCTCCTAAAATTGCCGGGCCTCGTGCCGCGCTGGAGAGATTTTACCCGTCGAGTGAATCCATTTGCCGACAGGCGTGTCTGCCAGATACAGCTGCCCCGGCCTAGAATTTCTATTACTCCCATAAAATCAGTTAGATACGAAAGGAACAGAATTGGAACTGGACATGCAATTCCATGGTTCCAAGGAAATGCGAGGTCGAAGATGGTGGCTTTCATGCTGATGGGGATCATGGCAGTCCTGGCATTCCTCTGCTTTTCAGAGGCGATCCCGAACGTGGCACGGGGCAAGCGTCCGCACGTTTCGCCCGAAACGCGGAGCACTCGGTCCGTCCAGGAATGAAGGTTCCGTCGTTGGTAGACAGTCCGCAGAAGCCCAGCCACCCGAAGCACCGATGTTGAGGCGGTAGTACCCCCGTCCTATAGCTGTTCTCCACTTCGACTGATATATTGCGAAGTGATGCTGAGTAAGGCTCGGAGGATCGAAATGGGCACCGGGGTATGGCCTGCCGTCAAACCAGCGGTTAACGCAGCGCGGAAGACTCCGCAGGCGCAGGACGCGCGCGGACGGAAGCGCCTGAAAGTCTCTCTGCCGGTGCACGTTCGCCCATTTGATGCTCGCTTTACGGAGATCGAAGACGTGGGGCAAGTGGTCGATTTCACGCGGGACGGCCTCTACTTTACGACGTCCATGCCCCACTACTTCGTGGGGATGCGGCTGATCGTCACGTTTCCTTTCGGCGATAACGTCTCCGCGCACAGGAAATTCCTGGCGTCTGTGGTGCGACTCGAGCATCGAGACGACGCGAGCCGCGGAATCGCCGTTCGCTTCTTGCTGTAATAGTCAAAAGTGCGCTCCAACCACCCAGACGTGATTGGCTTTTGAACAAGGTTCGGGGCGATAGCCCTTGTCAGGGGTCCGGGGCGGCGGGGACAATACCAACATAAAGCCAGGTGATGCGACCCGGGCGAATCCTAGAAGAGCAGCTTCGACGACAGTTGAGAAGGCAGGTAGCCAACATCATGTACGAACACGGCTCAAAAACGCACTCCTCAGACCAAGCGAGCAAGAATTCGAGCGCCACAAGCGAAGCCGAGCGTCGCGTTGCGGATCGCCACATTTTCACGGCATCTGCGGAGGTCGTCGAACTCGGCTCGGGGGCGCGATTCGCGACGCGCACGACGGATCTTGGGCCAGGTGGCTGCTTCGTAGACACAATGGTGCCATTTCCAGTTGGCGCCAAGGTTCGCGTGAGCGTCCGCAAAGGCCAGACGCAGTTCGAGACGGGAGGAATCGTCGTCTATTCCCAGACAGGTCTGGGAATGGGCATCGCATTTGACACGATGGAGCCCCACCAACGGCAAGCCCTCGATAGCTGGCTGATCGAGCTGACCGGCGGCCGGCAAACATTGTCGAACGGCGCCACCCTTGGAGCGGGGAGATTCGAGGGAAACCGTACACCCGCAACATCGCCCACCGCAGTCCGACTGATACAGCTGCTGATCAGCAAAGGCATTCTTACCGAAGCGGAGGGTTCCTCTGTCCTCATCGACCCGTTCCTGTAGGCGCAAGTTTCGTCGATCCTGTACTAAGGGGTTCCTCCTCCAGCACCCCTGGCTGGCATGCAGCTATTTCCCACTGCAGGAAAAATTTCCTCGGTAAATTTCATTTAAGTTCTTCCATGAACTCCCTAAGTCTCGTGTAATCAATAATCAGACCTACCCCTCTACTGGCAGAGGTCGTGCATCTAACCGGGCATAGGGGGGGCCTATGGGAGAACGCAGAAAAGCAAGAAGGTACGAGGTCTATCTGCCTTTACAGGTGTGCACCGCAGACCACCGTCCAGCCGAGTTTCACACAGCCCAGCTTCGTGATATTTCTCGATCCGGCATCTACTTCCACTCGGATGTGAAATTCGAACCTGGAACCGGCATGGAGCTTACGTTTGCTCTTCCCACGGAGAAGGATCGCGGGACTTCTGTTCTGATCCGGGCGAGCGCCAAAGCCTTGCGGGTTTCCGCTCTCGCTGGCGAGGTGATGCCGATGTATGGCGTGGCCGCCACAATCGACCGGATTGACTTTGTCCGTCCAGTAATCGCAAACGCAGCCGCCTGAGCCAACTTCATCCCCCTTCCCTCGCGCCGCATAGGCGACTGGCTACACAACCCGCCGCTCGTGCGTTCAATAGCTTCATCTTCGGCTTGACGCCCCAGAATCCGACCTCGCGCGCCGACGAATCGCTACAATAGGGCCGCGCGATCCCGCGCCACCTATGCCGCAGACTGAGCCGCCGGACGAGGCCGCACAACTCGAGCGCACAATCCTGCGGACACTTTGCCGTCGAGACCTACCTCGCGCGAGGTGGGAAAGATTCGCGCAAAAACTGGCTGACTACGTTTGGCGGGTGCCGGACCACAACGTGGTCTACGCGGCTGTGCTGCAAATCCGAAGCCGCGACGCGAACACGTGGCGCGACCAGCTCCCCGCTCAGGCTACGCGCATGGGCTTCCCGGACGTCGATTGGGACGCGTTCTTCGGACCCGACGATTCACCACAGCCGGATATCGACGAGGCGATACGTCGATTGAAGGCGCAGGCTCCCAACCAAATGTGATCGACTTCCCGGCAGGCTCGCTACTTCTTGTTTTGCTCGGCGAGTTCGAAATCGATGTATTGAGCGAGCGTTGCGGGATCTCCGCCGCTGATCGGCCGGCCGTTCACGTAGACCGTGGGCGTGCTGCTGACGCCCAAAGCGACGCCCTCGGCGTGGCTCGCGTCCACGGACTTTTGCGCATCGGGCGAAGCGAGACATGCCTTGAACGTGTCCGCATCCAACCCGGCTTGCGTGGCGTACTCCACTAGCTTGTCCCACACATTCTCGGTCGAAATCAGGTCCTGGTTTTCGAAGATTGAGTCGTGCACCTTCCAGAACGCCTCCGGAGATTGCACGAACGCGCAGTGACCGGCAAGGGCAGCCGTGTTCGCCCAGGGATGGATCTGAGTTAGCGGGAAGTCCTTGTACACGATCCTGACCTGGGGGTAGCGGGACTCCATGGCCTTGAGCGATTCAAACAGCTCGCGGCAATGCGGACACTCGAAATCGGCAAACTCCACAAGCGTGATGCGCGCATCTGCGGGCCCCTTCACGGGATAGCCGTCCGTGTGAATCTTTGCGCGGTTGGACGCATATGGATCGGCCGACATATCGAAGATTTCGCCCCGCAGCAGCGTCTTGCCGTCCTTGCTGACGTAAACCTCGCCCGTCTCAACCTGCTGATTTAGCGTCACCCGAACGGGCACAACGTAGAAGTCCGCCGATGCGGACGGCGCGAGCGGTCCCAGCGTCACCTTGACGTCGGCGCCCCATGCAAATAGCTGGCGCACAAAAGCCTCGGTCGATTTGAGCAGGCGGACCTGTTCGGGGGACACGGCAACGTCCGCTGCAGCCGAAGCTGGCGCTGGAGGCGCGGATGTCTGCGCGGCGGAGGGGATCGCTGCCGTAACCATTGCAACTGCCCACAACACCAGTGCCCTGCCGACCATGGGAACCCACCCTTCCTATACAGCAATCTTGAAATCATTCGATGCCGAAACAGCATAAAGAAAAAACCCAAGAAGAGCAAAACGGAAAGAGGAGCGATTGAAAAGGTCAGGCTGACGCCACTTTGTTCGCGAGCCAGTCACCGGCTTCTCGCGTGCCAAGCGTCCCGCCGAGATCATTCGTCGTCTTGCCTTCACGGATCGCTGCGCGGACCGCATCTTCCAGCGCCCGCGACTCCTTCGTCCACCCGAGGTAATCGCACATCATCCCCGCGGCCAACACGGCTCCGATCGGATTCGCGATGTTTTTCCCGGCAATGTCCGGCGCCGATCCATGCACGGGCTCGAAGAGCGACACTTGCCCGGGATTAATGTTTCCGGAAGGCGTCAGCCCGACCCCGCCGATGATGCCCGCGCCCAAGTCGCTCGCGATGTCTCCGAACAGGTTGCACGTAACGATCACCTGAAATTGCGACGGGTCGCGGACCATCTGCATCAGCAGGTTATCGATGTACATGTGGCTTGATTCGATCTCGGGATATTCGCTGCGGACTTCCTTGAACACGCGCTGCCACAGATCGTGGCCGTAGGCCATCGCGTTCGACTTATCGCTCATGCACACGCGCTGGAGTCCGCGGCTGCGCGCAAACTCAAACGCATAGCGGATAATCCGCTCCACTCCCTTGTGCGTGTTGATGTCTTCCTGCGTGGCGATTTCATCGGCAGTTCCCTTCTTGAAAAATCCGCCCACACCCGCGTAGAGACCCTCCGTGTTTTCGCGGATCACCCAGATGTTGATGTCCTTTTCGGCGCGGCCCTTGAGCGGCGTGAGGCGCTCGTCGAACAGCACGCACGGCCGCGCGTTGACGTAAAGGTCGAGCTTGAAACGCAGCCCAATCAGAATGTCCCCGCCCTGCTGATTGCTCGGAACTCTCGGATCGCCCAGCGCGCCCAAAAGAATCGCATCGTATTCGCGGCGGAACATTTCGGGCGCGTCGGGCGGGAGCGTCGTCCCGTCACGGAGATAGCGGTCCGCTCCCCAGTCGAATTCGTTAAGGACGAGTTCCCGGCTTGCGCAAGCGGCCGCCGCCTTCAGGACCTTTACCGCTTCGGGAATCACCTCTTTGCCGATGCCGTCGCCGGGGATGAGTGCAATGCGCTTGCGCGAGGAAGAATTCGCTTTCGTCATCTCGCCGCGGAACGTAGCACGCGAGTTCCGAGGTGTCAACGCAGGGGTCGAAGCCGACGGCTATTTCGCAGCGGTCCGCATCTTAGAATCCGAAATTCCAATAGACGGTGGCCGTGGTCTCCACTTCTACAGGCTCACCGTCAAAGGAGCTGGGCTCGTACTGCCATTCTCGTACAGCAGCGCGGGAAAGTGTGATTAGTCTTGGCAACCCAGAGAGGGAGTGAATCTCTGAAACTTTGCCAGTAACATCCAAGACGACGCGGAAACGGACTTTTGCGTTCGTTCGTGATTGTAACAAGTTCTGTATTACAGGATCACTGGTAACAAAACTGGGATTCATCTGCCTCACGAGCTTTTTCTTCATCATCTCTTCCGGGACGATTATCCGACCGATCGATTGTGGTCGGGGCATTGCAGATACCACGATCGTTACCGTCAGAAACGCAGCCACAAGCCACGTAAAACGTACGGTTTGCTTTAGTATTCGCATGATTACTGTCACCTTGCAGCTATCTCGCCGCGGAACGTAGCACGCGACCTCGCGAGTGTCAACGCACGCCCGATCAGTGGCGCTCCCTCATACGACGAAGGCTAGGGCGTGCCTCCCCGCGCACACATGTTGCGAGAAGTGAACTGGCGACACTTGCAATGAGTGTCCCATTGACCTAACGTGAATTAGGGGCAATCGGCGGTCGCGGACGCTTCCAAGGACGCGTCCGACATCACCATCCGGTCGCGGCAACCGGTGAGGCGCAATTCCGCATTCGATGAGGTGAGATTTTAGTCTTGTCGGGGCGACTTAGATGTCGATCGCTGAAAAATCCTCGGGCTTCTCGGAAACGGTCGTTGGAGAAGCCGTCCTCATCCAAAAACTGCTGCTCCCCCGCGAGCCTCTTCGCGAACCGAATTTTGAGATCACCTACCTGATTCGCTCGTTCAGCGAAGTAAGCGGCGATTTCTTGGATTATTTCCTGTTGTCGGACGGAAAGCTGGGACTCTATATCGGCGATGTGGTGGGCAAAGGGCTGCCTGCGGCCATGTACGCGGCGCTCGCGGCCGGCGGCCTGCGCGCCATCAAGAAGACGGGTGAGCAACCGGCGGACGTGTTGGAGCTGTTCAATCGGCGTCTGCGCGTTCGACCGGTGCCGTCCCGATACTGCGCCACTCAATACGCGGTATTCGATCCCGCGACGCTCGAACTTCGCGTGGCGAACGCCGGACTTCCGCTTCCCCTCCATCTTTCGCCGGATGGCTGCTGCACGATCGGAGAGGGCGGCCTGCCTTCAGGCCTAATCGATTTCGCGACGTACGAACAGTACACTGTTCAACTCGCGCCGGGAGACGCCGTCTTGTTTGCCACCGACGGGCTCTCGGAAGCAAGGGACAAAGACGGCGAACTGCTCGACATGCCGCGCCTCATCGATCTCTGCGCGATGCTCGATTACAGCGCATCCGATCGATTCCTGCGGTCCGTCTTCTACGCCATCGAACAGTTCACTGGGGGACTACAAAGCGACGATATGACAGCAGCGGTATTACGGGTGCTCCCCGACGCCAGGCAAACGCCTCCCGCTCGGTAAGCAATGATTGGAGCGAGGCTGTCTGGCAATTTGCCGTATGAGTGGATCCGCGGGAATCGGAGACGGGAATGCCACGGTTGTTGATTATTGATGACGACAGTTCCATGAGGAACCTGCTCCGCTCCCGTCTGCAAGACTCCTATGAAATTATCGACACGCTCGACGCCGAAGAGGGCATCGTCCTCGCGCTGCAACAAAAACCCGATGCGATCCTGCTCGATCTCATGATGCCCAGGTACTCCGGCTTCGAGGTCTGCCAAACACTTTCCTCCATGAGTTTCACTCGGGGAATCCCCCTCTTCATCGTTTCCGGGGAATCGAGCGAGCGATACCGCGATTTTTGCCTGAACCTTGGAGCAAAGGCATTCTTTGAGAAGCCCGTCGACTTCGCCGCGCTGCGGAAGGAATTGGCGGCGGTGATTGGAGGCAACAACCATGCGCGCCGAGCTGAAGCCCGCGTTCGCATTCGGGTGGCGCTAAAACTTTGCGGGATCGACTTGAAACGCGTGAAGTTCGAGCTGGTTAACTTAACAGAAAGCGTGACCGCGCATGGCTTTTTGTGCGGTTGCCGTGCAGACGTGAAGGAAGGCGCCGTCGTCGAAGTGTATTTGCCGGAGGACGGGCAAAAATTTGTCGGCAAGGCGCGGATCGTTCGCGTCGATTCGCCCGGAACGCACAGCCAGCGATGCGAATTCGAATTCGTCGAAAAGCCTGCGGACTGGGTCCTGCCGTAACTCGCTCCAAACCGAACTCAGGCGGTTACCGACAGCGCGCTGGCAACTGGCGTTACTCCGCTGCCCGACGCTGTCGAGCCCAGGATACTCCCCAACTGCGGCACGTCCTGCGCCAGCGCACTGTACGCTTGCAGCGCCGCCGACACGTTGCCTCCCT
Source organism: uncultured Acidobacteriota bacterium (assembly GCA_963715685.1). Taxonomy (GTDB): domain Bacteria; phylum Acidobacteriota; class Terriglobia; order Acidiferrales; family UBA7541; genus Palsa-295. The sequence continues at coordinate 2,693,546 of OY970264.1, forward strand.
GCAAAGCTTGTCCCAATTGTCCGAGCAACTGCTCGAGCGAATTGACCGCGCTCCCGCTCGACTGGTTCTGATGGTGGTGCGTCGAGGAGGGCCTCCCGCTCTGCAACGCCTGCTGCAGCGCGGCATAGTCCTGCTTCGCCGCCGATAGGCTTCCGGTCTGAAGATCCTGCTGCAAACGATTGAACGCCTGGCCGATCGAAGTCGTATTCGGCGCGGACGCAGCCGACGATGAGGACGAAGCCGCACTCATCAGCGGATTGTTCTGCTCCAGGGCTGCAAAGTCGGACTGCGCGGCCGTTAGGTTTCCCGATTGCAAATCCTGGCCGAGCTGCATGAATTCTTGGTGGAGCGACTGTTTTTGCTGCTGGATGCCGGCGCTGCTGTGATCGAAAAAGCTGCTCGTGGAAACACCCGATACGGACATGAATCTTTTCCTCCTCCAGGAGGCACGCCTCGCCGCCTCCCGGCCCTTCACAACAACAGGTTTCGCGGCGTCGTGCGCTGCCAGCGAAGAACCTCGCCGGGAGTATCGCAAGTGGCTTGCCAACCCGATGATCCCGCGCACAAACCTAACCCGCACCCGTCGAACAACTTATCGAACGCGGCTCTGCAACGCTCTCGCGCAAAGCGCCGCAGACAGGCAATACGCGCTGTGCGCTCGGCAAATCCTGCCGTGCACGACACCGCATGTTGACCCTCAGGCAATCCGGTATATACTTCCGCCCGGCCAGATGCTCGCGATAGGAGCCTCGGCCGGCTGGGTGGGTTCAGACGGTACTTTGCGCGACGGACCCGTCGCTGCGAACGATCACAATTCAATTCTGAAGCCGATTCTGAGGAGGCAGCAAATGAAGAAGTATCTTGTAGTTTTTGGGCTGGCGGCGGTTCTGGCGATCCCGGCGCTTGCCGGGACGACGACGTGGCAGCTCGATCCGATGCACACGAACGCTCAATTCACAGTGCGCCATCTGGGAATTTCGAACGTCCAGGGCGAATTCACAAAAATCAGTGGCACCGTCACGCTGGACGATCAAGACATCACGAAATCGAGCGTCAGTGCGACGATCGACGTCACCTCCATCGACACGCGCGTCGGGCGCCGCGACGACGACCTCAAGAGCGAGCACTTCTTCAACGTCGCCCAATTCCCCACGCTCACGTTTCAATCGACCAAGATCGTGAAGACCGGCGACAACTCTCTCAAGGTGACCGGGAATTTGACAATTCGGGGAGTCACCAAGGAAGTGACGCTTGACGTGACCGGCCCCACCGCTCCGGTCAAGGCTATGGGCGGACTCCGCCGCGGCGCCGCTGCAACCACCCATATCAATCGGCAGGATTTTGGAGTCGCGGCGGACCCGGGAATGGTCGGCGACGACATCACAATTCAAATTGACCTGGAAATGACTGCTCCCGCGCCAGCGCAGTAAGACGCATTCTCACCACCAACGATTAACTTTTCTGAAGGCGGCCGCCCCTCTGTTATTCGGGGCGCCGCCTTTTTTTTCGGGCACTGCGCGCGCCTCAACCGCGGACGCGCTCGGCCAGGTACACACCGAGCAGCACGAGCGCCGCGCTCGCCAGCAGCCTTCCATTCGGGTGCTCGCCTAGAATCGGGATCGACAGCAGAAAGACGACGACCGGCTGAAAATAGTTCACGGCAACCACACGCGAAGCCTCCATGTGGCGCAACAGCCAGTAAAACAGCAAGTAGCCTACGACCGCACTCAGCGCAGCCATGTAAAGCAATCCTGCCCAGCCGACCCATCCGACGGCGCGCCAGTCGAGCCGCAATCCCTGACGCACGGCAAGCGGAGAAAGCAGCGCGGCGCCGACCACAGCGTTGAAAGTGTTCATCGAAATCGTGTCGTACGCGCGCGCCACTCTTTTTCCAAGCACGGTGTAGATCGAAAAGCCGAGAGTCCCGGCGAGCGTAATCAGGTCTCCCGCAAGCAGCGGCGAATGCGCCGGCGAGCCTTGGTCGGTTTCGAGCAGCACGACTCCGAAAAAACACACCACCATGCCGAGGATCTTGGGAGCCGTCAGCCTTTCGAGTTTCGCGGCACTCGCGAGCAGCAGGATCAAGATCGGCGCCGCTGCGATGATCACGACTGAGTGCTCCGACGTCGTGTGCCCCAGGCCGATCACGAAGCAGCCCTGATTCACCGCGTACCCGAAAAATCCGAGATATGCGAACGTCCAGACGTCGCTCGCCCGCAATGGCGTGCGCCGGCGCTGCGCGAAGTAGATGACCAGCAGCATCGCCGCCACGAGTTCCATGCGAAACGAGGCAAGCGTCAGAGCGTCCATGTGCGCGAGCGTGATTTTGCCCACGATGTAGTTCACGGACCAGACCAGCAGAACGCCTGCAAGCCCCATCGCGAGCGCAAATCCACTCGGCCGGTGCGAATCGGAGGACGGCGACGCGGTATCCGCGGCGGAAGAAACGGAAGCGGTCAAGTTCTATTCGAGGACCTCGCGGCGCTTGGTGAGCGATTCGATGCGGTCGAGCCGCGGCGTATAGCCGATTCCGGGCGCTGAGGGGATGCGGATCGTCCCCTGCTTCGAAACCTCCACCTCCGGCTCGATCACGTCCTCGGCCCAATATCGCCGGCTGGCCGCCACGTCTCCCGGAAGCGAAAAAGTCGCGAGCGACGACATCGCAATGTTGTGCGCGCGCCCGATCCCCGATTCGAGCATCCCGCCGCACCACACCGGGACGGACCGCGCCTGGCAGAGATCGTGAATCCGTCGCGCCGGGGTGTGCCCGCCGACGCGGCCGAGCTTGATGTTGATAATCCGGCACGCGCCGGTTTCAATCGCGGCGCGAGCATGCTCCACGTCGTGAATGCATTCGTCTAGGCAGATCGGCGTTTCGAGTTGGCGCTGAAGCTGCACGTGAGAAAAAATGTCGTCCCAGCCGAGCGGCTGCTCGATCATGATCAGGTAATAGGCGTCGAGCTTTTTGAGCAGCGGAGCGTCTTCGAGACGATATGCCGAGTTCGCATCCACCATCAGCCGGATGCCGGGAAAGCGCTCGCGAAGCGTGCGCACCGGCTCGACGTCCAATCCCGGCTTGATTTTGATCTTGATGCGCTGGTAGCCGGCGGCGAGCGCCTCTTCGACCTTCGCGATGAGACCAGCCGTTGTCGGCTGGATGCCGATCGAAACTCCACACGGAATTTCCGCGCGCGTGCCGCCAAGCAGCTTTGCGAGCGGCACATTCTTCTGTTTTGCTTCCGCGTCCCAAAATGCGATTTCGATCGCGGCTTTCGCCATGTTGTGTCCGCGGACGGGAGCGAGCAGATTCCAAACCTGCGACGCCGAAGCGATCTCCTTCCCGCGCAGCATGGGCCAGAGATAATCGCGCAGAATCAGCCAGGCGGTCTCGACCGTCTCGTAGGAATAAAATGGATTCTCGCCCGCCGTCGACTCGCCCCAGCCCGCAACGCCGTCTACATCGGCCTCGACGAGGAGAATCCGGCGCAGGTCTGACGTGCCGAAGCTCGTCTGGAACGGCGACAGCAGCCGCAGGTGAATTTCTCGGAGCGTGAGCTTTCGGAGCCGCATTGGCGCTTCTCAGTCCTCCGCTCTTTCGGGGAGACGCAAGCCGGCGATTGCAACCGCCGGCTCGAGGATGTAGTCCATTGTCCCGCCACTCGATTCCACTTCCGTTGCCACATAGTCCTCGGCGAACCGCTTCTTGAACTGCTCGCGCGCCTCCAACTGCACACGCGCGGCAGCGGCGCGATCGCTTGACTTAATCTCATCGAGATTCGTGGGAAGCGAAATGCGCTCGGTCGAAGCTTTGGCGGGCAGCGGATTGTCGGCAAGGATTGATTTCACGCGCTCCGAATTCAGCCACCACTCCGCCACGAGCCGGTCTGTCGGAAGGCCCGCGTGCAGGGGGCTGTTCGTAATGCCGTAGCAATCGGGGATGTACCGGCGCGCGACAGCGCCCAGCCGCACCAAATTAAAATGCGCGTTCCTGAATTCCAGCGGATCGAATGTCCATTCGATCAGATCGATGCCGCGCTTGAGCGCGTCCTGCCGCTGAAAGAGTTTCAGACGGCGCCCCACACCGCGATCGCGAAATTCGGGGAGCACGGCGGTCATGTGCGAGTGCAGAAACGGTTTGCTTTTCCTGAATCCGGCGACGGCGAGCGTGAAACCGATCATTTTGCCTTGATCGAAGGCGCCCATCACTTGCCCACCCGTGTGGTGCGCGACCACAAAGATTGCCGACGGCACGGCGATGCTTTCGCCCCAAGTGGCGTGTTCGAGACGGACGCATTCTTCATATTCCAGGATGGTCGCGCAGTGGCGGATTTCGATGTGGTCCATGAGAGGTTGCCGCACCCGAAGCGACGTCAAAGTATAAGGGAAAGTGCCGGAGGAGTTTACTTGAAACGATTGCTAGGGACGCGGCAACCGACCTGCATAAACGGCGTCATGCGGGCTTCGTGCCGGCAAAGAGAGCCAGTTCGCGCCACTTCCAGTAGCAATCGACATCCTGAAAGCCGATCTCGCGAAGCCATCTGAGCTGCGTCTCGAGATCGAGCAGCTTGTTCGATGGGTCTTCATCCGGCCATCCGATGGCTTCAAGAAACTGGTCGTGGACGCGCGGTGTCGGAGACGCAACGTGCTCCAAATTGCAGAAGACTCCGCCGGGCGCAACGATCTCGAATATTTCCTCATACAGCGAGCGCTTTCGCTCGTGGGTCAGGTGATGGATTGCGAAGCTTGAAATCACGGCGTCGAACTGCCCCATCGGCGGCAGTTTGTTGTCGAAGTCATGCTGGACGATCGTCACGCCGGGGTCATTGCCGAAAAGCGTTTGCAATGCATCCAGCATGGTTTGCGAAAAATCTAGCGTGACGAATTCAGCGCGTGGCTGGAATGCCTTTGCAAGCGCGACGAGCCTTCCTGCACCCGCCCCCAGATCGAGAATTCGCTTCGCTCCGGCGGGCAGCAACGCGAGCAGAGTCGCCTCGCCCTCGCCGCGGTGCGGGATCGTATCCGCGCGGCGGAGATAGTCGAGCGCGTGCTCTTCTGTGGACCACAGATTGACGCCGGGCGTTTCTGTCATCGGTTGGCTTTCGCTTCGGGTACGATTAGGCCCCGGTGTCGGCTATTAGTCCAATTTAGAGTTGTTGCGGCTCGCATAAGCCCATCTTATGATGGCCTCCGCATTCGTGAAAGATCACGTGCGAAGTGCTAATTGCGGGTCTTGGACTGGTTCCACAGCTCTTCCATGCGCTCGCGCGGCAAGTCGGCCAAACGGCCGCCCTTGCCGGCTGCGGCGGACTCCATCCACTGAAATCGTTTCTTGAACTTGGCGTTCGATTTCTTCAGAGCGATTTCGGGGTCCACGCCGAGGAAGCGCGCGATGTTTACGCAAACAAAGAAAAGATCGCCGATCTCCTCCTCAAGGTTCCGCGCTCTTTCCGTGTTCATAGGGGTGCGCTCCGCGGCGGGTGCCCCCACAAGAGGCGGCAGAAGCGCTTGAATTTCACGCTTCTCTTCTTCCAGCTTGTCGAGAATTCCCTCGAGATTCTCCCAGTCGAATCCGACGTGCGCCGCGCGGCGCGTGAGCTGATAGGCTTCGAGGACCGCGGGCAGCGACCGCGGCACGCCCGCGAGGATCGAATCCTCGATTCCCTCCCCTTTGCGCTCCTCGCGCTTGATCTGCTCCCAGTTTTTCAGGACGGCGGCGGATGTACCAGCCTCCACGCTCCCGAAAACGTGCGGATGCCGCCGCACCATCTTCGTGTGAATGGATTCGATCACTTCCGAAATCGTGAATTTTCCGGACTCCTCGCCGAGAATCCCGTGGAACACGATCTGAAGCAGCAAGTCGCCCAGCTCGGTCGCGAAGTTGCGCGCGTCGCCGGAATCCATCGCGTCGAGGACCTCGTAGGCTTCCTCGACCAGAAACTTGCGCAGCGATTCGTGGGTCTGCTCGCGATCCCACGGGCAGCCGTTCGGCCCGCGCAGCCGCGCCTGAAGCGCCACCAATTTCGCGAACCACTCCCCGGCGGCCTTGTCGCGCGCGCTGATCGAGATGTGCGCACGATTGCGCGCGTCGGCGTGTTGCGCTGTCTTTCGTCGTGATTTCGTATGCCGCTTATAAGAAGCTTTTCGGCGCGGGGGCACGTGCATTGTTCTCCTGAACGACACGCCAATCTACCGTGCCGAATCGCGCGCAACAAGCGCAGAGTGAAAGCGCTCGATTGCAGCGCGCCGCGCCTTCCCGGCTTCCTCGAAGCAGATTGACTCCTCTCGCGTCGCGTCACATACTCGCTCACGTTTCATGGGTGCCCAGGATCGAACCCGAATTCCTCATCGAGGTAAGCCGTTATGGACCTTCGCGTCGCGTTTGCGCTCTTTTTCGCTCTGCCGATTGCAACTGCCCTTTGCCCAAGCCCGGCATCCGCTCAACGTTCTTGCGAGAGCCTGACGTCTCTCACTCTGACGAACGCGACGGTCGCTTCGGCTAATTCCGTTGCGGCCGGGACATTCAGACCACCCGTCGGTCCCGGGCAGGCGGCTCCCTCCGTGGACATGCCGGCGTTCTGCCGCGTGGCCGGCGTCGCGAAGCCGACGAGCGATTCCGAAATCAAATTCGAGGTATGGCTGCCGGCCTCCGGCTGGAACGGCAAGTTCGAACAGGTCGGCAATGGCGGCTTCGCAGGGACGATTCCGCTGGCCGCAATGGCCGAGCCTCTGCTGCGCGGCTATGCCACCGCAGCAACCGACGACGGCCACGTCGGCGGCATGGACGTAACCTGGGCGATCGGACACCCCGAAAAAGTGATCGACTTCGGCTATCGCGCCGTTCACGAGACTTCCGTACAAGCCAAAGCGATCGTCCGTGAATTTTACGGCAAGGATGCCACGCAGTCGTATTTTGTCGGGTGTTCGGACGGCGGCCGCGAAGCGCTCATGGAGGCGCAGCGATTCCCCGCCGACTTTCACGGAATCGTCGCTGGTGCGCCTGCTAATTACTGGACGCACCTTAACGCAAAGGGCCTATGGGATGAACGAGCGCTGCTCGACGATCCGGCGAGCTACATCCCGCCCAGCAAGCTCCCCGTCCTCCAAAATGCGGCGCTCGCCGCCTGCGATGAGCTCGACGGCGTCAAGGACGACTTGATCCAGAATCCGCGGCCCTGCCATTTCGATCCGGCGGTTGTCCAGTGCAAGGGCGCCGACGGGCCGGACTGCTTGACCGCGCCGCAAGTCGAGGCGGCGAAGAAGATTTACGGCCCCGCGATAAATCCGCGCACGGGCGCGCAGATTGCCCCGGGCTTCTCGCCCGGCGCTGAAGCAGTGCCGGCCAACTGGCGAACCTGGATCACGGGCGGCGGAGCCGGACAATTGGCGATCGGCGCGTTCTTCGCGAACGCCTTTTTCGCCGACATGGTATTCGAGAATCCCAAGTGGGATTTCCACACGCTGAACTTCGACAGCGACGTCAAGCTCGCCGACGACAAGCTCGCGTCCGTTCTCAATTCGACCGATCCGAATCTCCGGCCGTTCAAGGCGCGTGGCGGCAAGCTCATTCAGTACGCCGGCTGGGGCGATGCGGCCATCCCACCGCAGGGCAGCATCGACTACTTCGAGAGCGTGCAATCGGCGATGGGCACGACGAAGAGCTTTTATCGTCTGTTCATGGTGCCGGGGATGTCGCACTGCGGCGGCGGCGCAGGCGCCAATGTCTTCGGCAACGGCACCGCGGTGCCGCAAGCAGACGCCACGAACGACATCGTGATCGCGCTCGACCGATGGGTCGAGCAGGGTGCGGCGCCGGATCAAATCATCGCCACACGATTCGTGGACAACAACCCTGCCAAGGGCGTAGCGATGACGCGCCCACTTTGTCCGTATCCGCAGGAGGCGCATTACAAAGGCGCGGGCCCGATAAACGAAGCGGCCAATTTCGTCTGCCAGATGCCCGCCAAGAGACCGAAGAAGTAGCATCGCTCGGGACGCGTACGTCTGGTCGGCGCGCACGGGCGAGGTTGCCTTGTCGCCAGCGGAGGCGGGTGTTAGAATTTGGTTTTGCGGCCGCAAAACGCATCTCGCGCCGCTCACTGAACCGACACAATCCAAAATCGATACTGAGATTCGAGGGCGCCTCGCGTGGCTGATTCCAAACAGGACGAAGGTTTCAAGGTCGTAGACCGGCGGCTCTTCACCGAGTCAGGCGAACTCCGCAAGGACGCCGTCGAACGGGAACGCGTCGAGGAGGCCTCCGCCGCGAAAAAAGCGGCTGCCGACGCTCAAGCCAAGTCGCGGATTCCGGCGAAGGCGCCGGCTGCCGCGGAAGGTGCGGCCACCGGCGCGCCGTCGAGTCCGCTCGCGCCGAGCAACGCGTCGCAGCCGGCCGCCGAAGCCCCCGCAGAGACTATCGCCCAATCGCGCAGTTTCCAGATGCTGATCGATTTTCTCACGCGCAACGCCGCGGCGATGCTCGGCGGCATGGCCGATCCGCAGACGGGCCAGGCGTACATCGACCTCGAGGGCGCGCGCGAGGTGATCGACATGCTCGACGCACTGCGCGAAAAAACGCGGGGCAATCTCGCAAAGGCCGACGAAGATCTGGTGATTGAAGTGGTCGGCAGCCTCAAGTTGACGTTTATGGAGATTTCCCGGGCGGCAGCCGACGCAATGGCGAAAAAGGCCGCGCAGAAGAAATGACGCCTCGATAAAAGCGCACCTTCCTCTGACTCCATGCCTTCACTGCAATTGACGGTCCTGGGTTCCGGCACATCGATGGGCGTACCAACGCTCGGGTGCCACTGCGCGGTCTGCGAATCAAACGATCCGTACGATCAGCGCACACGCCCCTCGATCCTTCTGGCTTACGGCGGACGCAACGTCGTCGTCGACACCACGCCGGATTTCCGTTACCAGGCCATGCGCGCGCACATCGACCGCCTCGACGCCGTCCTCTACACCCACGGCCACGCGGATCATGTGATGGGCCTCGACGACATCCGCCCCTTCAACCTCAAGCAAAAGGGGTCCGTGCCGATCTACGCGACCGACGACACGCTCAAAATTCTGCGCCGCCAGTTCGCCTACATTTTCGAGGAGGCGCAACCCGGCAGCACCCTGCCGCTCATCGACCTGCACGAGATCGACGGCCCATTTGATCTTTTCGGCGCGAGCATCGTGCCGATTCCGGCCATCCACGGCATTCAGCCGGTGATCGGATTCCGCCTCGGCAACGCAGCGTATCTCACCGATTTCAGCCGCGTGCCCGATAGTTCGAAAAAACTGCTTACCGGGCTCGACAACTTCATTCTCGACGCACTTCGCTACGTCCCGCACCCAACGCATTCGAGCGTCGAGCAATCGCTCGCGCTGGTCGAGGAGCTGAAGCCCCGGCGCGCGTGGTTTACACACATCTGCCACGATCTGGGCCACGCCGAAACCAACGCCCGCCTGCCCGAAAATGTGCGCCTCTCCTACGACGGCCTGCAGTTCGAGGTCGAACTCTGATGCCGCTCGCAATCGTGCATTCGGCGGAAGAGTGGATCGCCCAGTTCGGCGAAGCGAGAAAACGCACAGCCGTCACGATCGGGAATTTTGACGGAGTGCACCTCGGCCACCAGAAAATCCTCCGATTCGTGCTGGATCGGGCGCAGCGAGACAATCTTATGTCCGCCGTGCTGACGTTTTATCCGCATCCGGCGCGCGTCCTCCGCCCAGACGCAGCGCCTGCCATGCTCACGAGTCTTGATCAACGCCTCGCCGCAATCGGCGAGATGGGAATCAGCGCGGCGTTTGTGATGCGATTCGATACCGAACTGGCAAAGCTCAGCCCCGAAGAATTCGCTCAGCGGTTCCTCGTGGACGCGATGCGCGCAAAGGCGGTGCTCATCGGAGGAGATTTTCGTTTCGGGCATCGCCAGGCCGGCGATGCGAAACTGCTCGCCGAACTCGGCAAACGGTCGGGATTCGAAGTCGATATCGTTCCGCCGGTCGCCGAAAGCGAAGTCATCGTCTCGAGCACAGCGATTCGAAACGCCATCCGCGAGGGCAACGTCGAGCACGCAAGGCTCATGCTCGGCAGGCCGTTCGCACTCGCCGGGAACATTCAGACCGGCAGGGGCCAGGGCCGCAAGCTCGTCGTGCCAACTCTCAATCTCGCCACCGAACAGGAGTTGCTGCCCAAGAACGGTGTGTACGCTACCGAAGCATTGGTCGGCGGGAAGACCTATCGTGCGGCAACGAACGTCGGTGTGCGGCCCACTTTCAACGGAGCGCGCACCACGATCGAATCGCACCTGTTCGATTTCAACGAGAATCTGGCGAGCGGCAAACTGGAAGTTCGCTTTTGGAAGAGACTGCGAGACGAGCGAAAATTCTCAGGACCAGCCGAGCTGCGCGATCAGGTGCTAGCGGACATCGAGCGCGCCAAGGAATACTTCCGGGAATCAGCGAACGCCAGGACTTAACACACAGGGTTTTGAATCGCGGATCACGAATCACCACTCACTAATCACGCCTTCGCCCGGCAATCCTCGCAAAGGCCGCCGATTTCCGTGCGGGCTACCGTGATTTCAATTCCGCAGTCGCGCGAAATCTGCTGCTTCAGCTCTTCGTAGAGCGGGCTTTCGACCTCGCGCACCTTGCCGCACCGGATGCAGGCGACATGGATGTGATCCCGCGGGCCGTGGCTCTCGTAGTAATGGCGATGGCCGCGCAGGTGCAGCAAATCCAGCTCGTCAATCAAGCCGTGGCGCTTGAGCAGGTCGAGCGTCCGATAGACCGTGACGCGAGTGATAGCCTTGTCGATCCGCTGCGCGTTCTCGAGAATTTCCTCGGCGTCCATGTGGCGCGCGGCGGACTCCATCACCTGAACAACCACGAGCCGCTGTTTCGTCATGCGAATCCGGCGGGCTCGCAGCTCGCGCTGGATATGTCCGGCCGGCTCATGATCGTTGATTCGTTCGCCGGTCGATACGCGGTGGGCGGGCGTGGAAGACATGTGGATGAGCTTGAGTATACCAAAATATGAAACGACTGTTTCTGCTCTATGGAAGCGGCCCGGGTGGCCAGGCCGTGCCGCCTAACGCCAAGCTACGTGAGCCACTCTGAGGATGTCGTTGTACATCACGAATGCAAAAAGCCCGAGCAGGAAGACGAGCCCCACCTGCACGAAGCGCTCCTTGAACGTGATGCTCAAATCGCGCCGGATCGTGCCTTCGATCGCGAGCATCAGCACGTGCCCTCCGTCGAGGATGGGAATCGGCAGCAGATTCAACAAGCCAAGATCGAGGCTGATGTAAGCCATCCACTGCAGTAGCGTCGGAAGCCCTCCCGCCGCGGCTTGCCCCGACATCTGGACGATGCCCACTGGACCGGCCAAGTCATGCACCGAAACCTTGCCGCTGAATAAGCCCGTGAAAATCCCGCCGATCAGGCGCGCGCAGATTCGCGTCTCGAGCGCGGCATCCTTCACGGATTCCAGGACGCCCTGGTGTTCGTAGCTCTCCTGCTGCGCCTTGCGCGAGGCGCCGATCATCCATGCCATCTGTCCGTCCGAGTTCATCGTGTGTATCGGCGTGATATCAAGCGGCAATTCCTTGCCATCCCGGCGAACCACAAGGTGAACCGGGTTCCCGTCGGCGCTCTGCACCAGATCCACCAATTGCGGCCACGTGATCACCGCCTTGCCGTTGACCGAGAGGATCGTATCGCCGGCTTTCAGCCCGGCTTTTTCCGCGGGCGATCCCGGAGATGTTTCATCGATCACGGGAGCGAGTGCCGGATAACCCAGCACCGAATCGACCGCCGACGAGCTATTGGGAACCTTCAGGGCCAGCGTTTGGCGTGCGCCGTTCCGCAGCACCACGGCCGAAATCATATCGCCCGGCTGGGCTTTGTCCATCTGCGCGCCTGCCTTTTCCCACGTGGGCGTCGCGACGCCATTCAACTCGACGATGCGGTCGCCCGGTTGAACGCCCGTCGAGGGAGCGTTCTGAGACACGGCTGCCACGTCCGCCGGCTGGTGTACATACGGCTCAAACGGCATCCCAACAAACGCATACATCGCCCAGAAGATGACGAACGTCGTCACAACATTTACCGCGGGACCGGCCACGGCGATCAGGAACCGCTGCCAGCGCGGCCGGGATAGGAATTCGTACTCCGCTCCGCTGCGCTCCTCGACGGGATTGTCGCCCGCCATGCGGACGTAGCCGCCGAGCGGCAGCGCGCTCACTCTGTAGTCCGTGTCCCCGCGTTTCACGCCCCAGATGCGCGGGCCAAAACCGATCGAAAACACGTCGACGCGCACACCGCAAAGCTTCGCGGCGACGAAATGTCCCCACTCGTGCAACAACACCAGGATGCCAAGAATGACTGCGCCGGCAAGAATGTCCCGCAATGCGCTAGCTGCCATGATGACCTCGAACCTATTTTATAAGAAGCTTGGAACTTTTGGTATAGGCACTGGCTGGGCATGTGCCCAACAAAAACCGTAAATCTTCCGCGCGCGCCAAAACGCCCTACTTCCGGCGCTCGATTGCAAGCCGCGCGAGGCGGCGCGCTTCGCCGTCGGCGGCGAGCACATCGTCGATGCTGCCCAGCGCCGTCCGCGGCATCTTCTCAAGCACCTTCTCGATCACCGCCGCGATGCCGGGAAACGGCAATCGGCGCTCCAGAAAGGCTGCGACCGCTACTTCATCCGCGGCGTTCAGCGCGCACGGCCACGATCCCCCCTGCCGCATCGCCTCCCGTGCCAGTTCGAAGCACCGGAACTTCCGCGGCGGAACCGCCTCGAATTCCAGCTTCCGCAGCGTGGACCAGTCAAGGGCACAGTGATTGGATGCAACTCGGTCCGGATAAGTTAGCGCGTATTGGATCGGCATGCGCATATCCGTCGGCCCAAGCTGCGCGAGGATCGAGCCATCCACAAACTCGACCATCGAGTGGATCGTGGACTGCGGATGAATCACCACCTGAATTCGGTCGAGACCCATTCCGAAGAGCCAGCCGGCCTCGATCACCTCGAATCCCTTGTTCATCAGCGTCGCGGAGTCGATCGTGATCCGCTGCCCCATCTTCCAATTCGGGTGCGCCAACGCTTGTTTGGGCGTCACTTTAGCCATGCGCGAAACCGGTGTCTTGCGAAACGGGCCGCCCGAAGCCGTCAGCACGAGCCGCTTCACCTCGCGACTTGTGCCCGCGCGAAGGCACTGGTGGATCGCGTTGTGTTCGCTATCGACCGGCAGCAGCGAGACGCCGCGCCGCGCCACCGCGGCCATCACCACTTCCCCCGCCGCAACCAGAACTTCCTTGTTCGCCAGCGCAATGTCCTTGCCCTGCTCGATGGCCGCGTACGTCGCGCGCAGCCCGACCACTCCCACGGCGGCAGAAACCACCATCTCCGCGTCCGGGTGTGTGGCGACGCGCTCGATGCCCTCGGCCCCAAACAGCATTTCCGGCAGCGGCGCGCGCCCCTTCAGCCGCGCGTTCAGCATCGAGCACAGCTCGCTCGCGTCTTCCTCGGTGCCCACGGAGACAACTTTGGGACGGTGGCGCGCGATCTGTTCGGCAACGAGCCGCACGTTCGCCCCGGCGGCGAGCGCCACGACCTCAAAACTCCCGGGCAAGGAATCGACGACGCTGAGGCATTGCCGTCCGATCGAGCCTGTCGAACCCAAAATGGCGATGCGTTTCATGCGCTGCCAATATTACAGGCTTTCCACGCTTTTGCGCACGCGAGCAAACAAGTAGGTTCTGTGGTATGCGCGCCGGGCCGGCGCGGGCGATGGCACACAAACGCTTGCCTCGCGGCGTCCGCTCGTCCTTCGCGCCGTATCAGCTTTCATTACGGCGTTGCGCAGTGATAGATTAAGGCCCCTGCGCGGTGGCCTGCTTTGAGATTACGCGGACCCGCGAAAGATCGAGGGCCATCACGAAGCACCGACTGCCACGAAGGAGAGATTTCGAAGATGAGAGTCACTTCCAGATTCCTCACAGCCGCATCCGTGCTCGCGTTTTTCCTGGCGTTCAGCGTCGCCGCCACACCCAGTCCCGCTAAGTACGGGTCCTATGCGAACGCGCTTGGCCAATTGCGTACCGCTCGCGCCTATATCGAGCATCCGGACAGCGGAGAGCTGCACGATCAAGAGAAAAGCGCGATGGCGGAAATAGACTTGGCTATTAACGAGCTCAAATCGGTAGCCGACGACGGGAGGGGCCCCGAAGATCACCCGCCACTCGATTCACATATGCGCTGGATTCCCCGTCTCAACAAGGCGGCCGACCTTCTCAACAAAGCGCACGACAACGTCCAGAAGGAAGACGACAGCTCGGGGGCCAGAGAGCGAGCCATCGACCATATTGGCAAGGCGCACAAGTTCATCGAGCAAGCCATCGCTCTCGAGCAGTAGCGACGCGCGCTCCTCGATCGAATTCCAGGGGCACGGTAGCGTCCTAACCGTGGCGCTTCGACCGGCGGTGCCCCGCACATTTTCTCGCCAACGCTTACCTCGCCCTGTTCGCCATCATGTGGGCTGCCCTGCCTAATTTCGCGGCGGCGGTTCGCCGGAGTGCCGCTGTGTTACCATGACAGTGAAGTCCAAGGACAAATCAAACACTTGAGCGCACCTTCGTTATGGGCCATTCCCCTCGGCGGGCTGGGCGAATTCGGCATGAACATGATGGCCCTCCGCTGCGGCGACGACATCATCGTGATCGACGCCGGCCTGATGTTCCCCGAGCAGGAACTCCTCGGCGTTGACATCGTCATCCCCGACATCACTTACCTGAAGCAGAACAAGCGTATGGTGCGCGCGATCGTCCTCACGCACGCGCACGAAGACCACATCGGCGCGATTCCGTACATCCTCGGCGATCTCAACGTGCCGGTTTATGGCACGCAATTCACGCTCGCGCTGGTGCGCAAGAAGCTCGAAGAGCACGCGCTACTCGACTCGGCAAAGCTGATTCAGGTCGCGCCCGGCGACGTCACCGAGCTGGGGCCTTTCAAGATCGAGTATCTGCACGTCACTCACAGCACGATTGACTGCGTCGCTCTAGCGGTCCGCACTCCCGTTGGCGTCATCATCCACACGGGCGATTACAAAATCGACCCGACGCCGGTCGATGGCAAGCCATTCGACTTGCACGCCTTCGCCCGTTACGGCCAGGAAGGCGTCCTTGCGCTCTTTGCCGACAGCACCAACGTCGAGCGCCCCGGCTTCACGCCGTCCGAGCGCGCGGTCGTCGTGCGCTTCGAGGAGCTCTTTCGCGCCGCGCCCGAAAAAGTTGTCGTCTCGTGTTTTTCGAGCTCTATTCACCGCATTCAGCAGGTGATCGACATCGCGCGAAGCACGGGCCGCAAGATCGGCATCGTCGGCCGCAGCATGGTCGACAACATCGAGATCGCGCACGGCCTCGGCAAACTGCGCATTCCCGACGGCAGCGTCGTCCGCCCGCAGGACATCCGCAGCTTCGATCCGAAGCGCCTCGTGGTTCTCGCGAGCGGCACGCAGGCCGAGCCGATGTCCGCGCTCTCGCGCATCGCGGTGGACAATCACCGCATGCTCAGCCTCGCCGAAAACGATACCGTGATCCTGTCCGCGCGCATCATTCCCGGAAACGAAAAAGCCATCTTCCGAATGATCGATCATCTTTTCCGCCGGCGCGTGCTCGTGTATTACGAGGGCGGCCGCAATTCGCCAATTCACGTTTCCGGCCACGCCAGCCAGGAAGAGATGAAAATCCTCTTGCAGCTCGTGCGCCCGAAGTACTTCGTTCCGCTCCACGGCGAGTACCGCCAGCTATTTCAACATGCCGCACTAGCGGAACAAGTCGGCGCGGTTTCCGGCGAGATATTCCTGCTTGAGAGCGGCAACGCGCTCGAGTTCACTGCCGACGGCGGAGCATATCGGCGCGAGGCTGTCCCGGCCGGGCGCGTCATGGTCGACTCAGGCTCGCTCGAGGAAGTCGAAGACGTCGTGATCCGCGACCGCAAGCATCTCTCCGAGGACGGCGTCGTCGTCCCGATCATCGCCATCGATAAGCACACGGGCCGCGTCGAAATCACGCCGGAAATCGTCACGCGCGGTTTTCTCCCCAGCGACGACGGGCAGGAGATTCTGACCAAGGCGCGCGAAGTGATCCTGAAAACGATCGAACAATCCAGCGCCGAGGAAAAAATGGACTGGAGCGTCATAAAGGAAAAGATTCGCGTCGATCTCAAGCGGTACCTCAACAAGCAGACCTCCAAGCGCCCACTTATTCTGCCGGTAATTCTCGAAGTGTAACGCGCTGTTAACGACCGCCGTGATATTCAAGCTGCGATCGTATCGGCCCAGCGATTTCGAGACGCTCCACGAAATCGACCAGGCCTGCTACGCGCCCGCGATCGCCTATTCGCGCCGCGAATTGCGGAATTACCTCCGCTTCCCCGGCGCGGACTGTATCGTCGCAGAGGCAAATCGCCGGACCGCGGGCTTTATCGTCACCGCGCACGCCGACGCCTGGGGATACATCGTCACGATCGACGTGCTCAACGCCTTCCGCCGCCTCGGCGTGGGATCGATGCTGCTCGCCGAAGCCGAGCGGCGGCTCGCCGCCAACGGCGCGAAAGAAGTAGCGCTTGAAACGGCAACCAACAACGTCGCCGCGATTGCCTTCTGGCAAAGGCACGGATATCGTAAACGCGGAGTGAAAAAGGCCTACTACCCGGACGGCCTGGACGCTTTCGCGATGCGCAAGTCTCTGGAGGATGCTTGAACGACTATCTGCTCTCTGTAATTCTGGGAATCGTCGAAGGTCTCACCGAGTTTTTGCCCGTCAGCTCGACCGCGCATCTCCGGATTTCCGAGGCTCTCTTGCACGTGAGCCTCATCGATCCATACTGGAAGATGTACACGATCGTGATCCAACTCGGCGCGATCCTTTGCCTGCCGATTTATTTTCGTGAACGCATCGCCAAGTTTCTTTCTACGTTTCCGCGCGGCGAGCGTGGCGACCGTACTGTCCTCACGCATCCGCTCAGCCTCACTGCTATCGCGTTCGTCGTCACTGCGATCCCTTCGTTCCTGCTCACCAAGGTTATCGGCGAGCACCTCGAGAGTTTACGCATCATGGGCTATGCCCTCGTTATCGGCGGAATCGCGATGTGGATTGTCGACGCCATGAATGCCAAGTGGGAAACGGCCGGGCAAGGAGCTCCCGGCAGCAGCCTTCACACCTGGCACATGGAGGACATGAGCTTCGGGCAGGCCGTTTGGATCGGCGCGTGTCAGATTCTCTCCGCGGTGTTCCCGGGAACCTCGCGCTCGATGTCCACGATCGCGGCGGGACAAATCGCGGGAATGTCCCGCGCCTCAGCCCTCGAGTTCTCGTTTTTCCTTTCGATGCCCACCATGGTCGCCGCCACCGGCTACGACCTGCTGAAATCTCTCAGAGGTAAGGACGACAATCCAATCGGCGTCTCGCAAATCGACGCGCACGGCTGGATCGTCCTCGCGATCGGCTTCGTGGTGTCCTTCATCGTCGCGTACGGCTCGGTCGCGTGGTTCATGGCTTACGTGCGTCGCCGCGGATTCGTGCCCTTCGCGATCTACCGCCTCATTGTCGGCGCCGCCGTCCTCTTCTGGATCGCAAAGCTCTCCACCTGATCCCCCGCCCGCCGGGCTTGTGGATCGAAATGTATCTCAGGTCGAAGACCCGAGGCTCTCTCGTCGCCGCAATTCCACGCATGCGCGCCATTTGCCCCGGGGTGAGGGTTGCACGTTTCGCACACCCGATGCGGAAGATCGCTGCGCCCTTGCGGATCTTGTTTGCTATAGTCGTCCCCGCACTCGCGTTCCTCCAGGTGGGCCCGCGCGACAGCGCCCGCGCAGCCCACGCAGAGCGGGAGCCTTCCCCTATTTTCGCATCGAAAAAGAGCCTAGAATCCCGTTGAGCGGGACTCTGGGGCCGTGCCTCGCGCTTTCCGCGGGGCCGTGCCGAATTTCAGGGAGAATCCTGTGCGCGTCCTAACGCCAACCGAAAACAAGCGCCTCAACGAACTGATCGGCTTCGTTGGGCTGAGCATCGCAGTTCTGCTCGCCCTCAGCCTGCTCTCCTACTCGCCGCATGACGCCTCGTTCAACGTCTCGGCGCCGGCGCCCGTCTCCGGCCCTGCGCGCAACTGGATCGGGCCGGTTGGAGCGCATCTTGCCGACGTGTTCTTCCAGGTCGCCGGCTACGCTGCGTTCCTCTTCCCGGTGGCGATGTTCCTTCTGGCGATGCGCTGGTTCCGCAGCCAGACGATGGACGCCCCGATCGCAAAGGTGGTCGGCTGGACGATGCTGCTCCTCTCGATGGCCGCCGAACTGACTCTCGTTCACATGCCGGAAGTGCGCGGCGCGCTGCCTCCCGGAGGCCTGCTCGGAAAAGTGCTCGCGGAGGGTTTGCGCGCGGCGTTCAATCCGTTCGGTGCGAATCTGGTCTCGATCATCACAATGCTCACGGCGCTGTTTCTGGCGACGAGTTTTTCGTTCCGGTCTTCAATCGAGTGGGCGAAAAAGCCCCTGTCGGGCGGCGGCATGATTGGTTCGTGGCTCGCCCGCGTGAAGGAATGGCGCGAGGAACGCGAAGCCACGCGCCTGCGAAAGAAAGTCGAGGAGATCAAGATCGCCGGGCGTCCGCCCGTTGCCCAGCAGCGCGTCTCGACGAAGGAATTGGAAGAGGACGAAGAAGAGGAGCCGGCCGCGGAATTCGACAGGCCCGCTCAAGGCGAGCGCGGCCCGGCCGTAATCCAGTTTCACGAGCCTGATACGGCGCCGCCGCCCAAAAAGAGCGCCTCCGAACCCAAGATCTCGCGCAACAAAACGAATTTCCGTTTGCCGCCCACTTCCCTTCTGCGCGTGGCTGAGCGCGGCGAGAAAATGGACGAGAGCGAGCTGAAGGAATGCGCGCGCGCCATCGAGCAGAAGTGCGCCGAATTCGAGGTCAGCGGCCACGTCACGCAGATCAATCCCGGCCCGGTCGTCACCACTTTCGAATTCAAGCCCGAGGCCGGCATCAAGTACAGCCGCATCACGGGGCTCGGCGACGATTTGTGCCTCGCCCTGCGCGCCGAGTCGATCCTGATCGAGCGCATCCCGGGAAAATCGACGGTCGGCGTCGAAGTACCGAACGCACGCCGCGAAACGATCGCTCTTCGCGACGTGATCGAGTCGCCCGAGTTCTCGCACCCGGCTTCGAAACTCACTCTGCCTCTCGGCAAGGACTTGATTGGCCGCATCCGCGCCACCGATCTCACGCAGATGCCTCACCTGCTCATCGCCGGCTCGACCGGCACGGGCAAGAGCGTCTTCATTAATTCCCTGCTGATGGGCATGCTCTATAAGGCCACGCCGGACGAACTGAAGCTCGTCCTCGTGGACCCCAAGCGCCTCGAGCTGGGCCTCTACTCCGATATTCCGCACCTCTACACGCCGGTCGTCACGGACGCAAAGGTCGCGGCCAACGTCCTGCGCAACGCCACGCGCGAAATGGAGCGCCGCCTGAAACTCCTCGCGCAGCGCGGCGTGCGCAACATCGATCAGTACAACCGCACGTTCGAAAAGGGCCAGTCGCTTTCGCTCTTTGAAAACACGGACGAGGAGGAGCACCGCCCGCTTCCCTACCTCGTGATCGTGATCGACGAGCTCGCCGACCTCATGATGGTCGATACCAACGGCGTCGAGGAATCCATCACGCGCCTCGCGCAGATGGCGCGCGCCGTGGGAATCCATCTGATTCTGGCGACGCAGCGGCCTTCCGTCGACGTGATCACCGGCCTCATCAAAGCGAATTTCCCGGCGCGCATTTCCTTCCGCGTCGCGAGCAAAGTCGATTCGCGCACCATTCTCGACGCCAACGGCTCGGAATCGCTGCTCGGCAAGGGCGACATGCTCTTCCTGCCCGCCGGATCGTCGCGCCTGCACCGAATCCACGGGCCGTACGTTCACGAGAATGAAGTCCTCGCGGTCTGCGATTTCTGGCGCGAACAGGCCAAGGCGATCTACAACGAAGAACTCCTCCGGCCGCCCAAGGATGAGAACGCCATGAGCAGCGGTGGAGAAACGGGCGAAGGCGGAGAGGAAATCGACGACGATCTCTACCAGGATGCCGTGCGCGTTTGCTGCGAAATGGGCCGCGCCTCCACATCCACTCTTCAGCGGCGCCTGCGGATTGGCTACGGCCGCGCGGCCCGCTTGATCGATATCATGGAGAAAGACGGAATCGTCGGTCCCGCCGACGGCTCCAAGCCCCGGGAGGTTTTGAAAAAGAAAGATTGGATGCGCGAGTTCGACGAATCGTCGAAATGACCGCCGAACACCGCTCGTTATCCTGGTGAATCCCAACTGCAGCTTTTCGTCAGGGCACGACTTTAGTCGTGCCGTAACGGACCTAAGACGAGCGCGGCTTCAGCCGCTGAGGGTCCGCGTCGTCAGTTCCAACCCAAACTCTGAAGAATTTTCCTTCCGCATGCTTTTCCCTTTGCGACACGTTCCGTTTTCCGTAAAATCAGGTGTTGTCCCGGTGCCGAGGTAGCTCACCGGTAGAGCGCGGCCCTGAAAAGGCCGGCGTAGGCAGTTCAACTCTGCCCCTCGGCACCACTAGAATTGCCTAAGAGTTTCCACTTGCCTCGGTACTTGATCGCTTGTCCTTCACCCTCTGGTAGCAACACGACTTCCTGCACATGTTTCGCCAGCGCCATTCGTGTCGCGGCCGGGTTTGCGTGCTTCCCGGCGAGCAGCGAACGGACATCGCCCATGCTGCTCTCGACGAATTTTCGGGGATTGCGAACCTGAGTCCTGACGGAGTTCTTCTTCCGGCCGGCAACTCTCGCAACCAGGTCGCGGATTTCCGTTTCGCGGTCAACGTGTAAGCAAGGTCCGAAGCGCCGGGTAATCCACCTTGGCATTGTGACGCCTGTCGACGGGAATCTTCTCAAGAACCTTCACCGAATCGATGCGCGCCCATGCAAGTTCACGTGCAAGCTTGCTGACAGCTTCGGTGTCTGCTTCACGATCCAGCTCGACGGCGAGATGCCTGTTCCCCCGGTGCGCGACTACGGCGGCACGACGAATCCCCGGTATCTGCTGTGCAGCGCACTCGACAGCGAAAGGAAAAAGAACGCCGCGTTCGTCTTCTATTCGTGCGTCGCAGCGCCCGAGCAGCCAAAGCCGGCCGCGATCATCGAGATAGCCTGCGTCGCCCGTCCGGTGCCAGCGGGTGCCATCGACATCGAACTTTGTTTCTGAGTCCCCCGTGCCATTGAGGTATCCCGGCAATACATGCGCGCCGCTGACGACGATCTCTCCTGCCTTTCCCGCCGGCATGAGTGCCGATTGGAATTCTCGTTCCGTGAGCGGCGCAACCGGCTTACCCCAGCGGTCTTCAATCACCGCAAGCCGAATCTGCCGGACCGGCACACCGGCGAGCAGCCCGCGCCCGTTGACCATGGCTTCGAAATCGCTGTTTTGAATGTCAGAATAGGCAATTTCGGCGATCGGCTCTGCCTCTGTGGAGCCATAAACCGTGGTGATTTCAGCTTGTGGTGCCGCGCGATGAAGTTTACGCAGCAGATTGGGAAACACTGGAGCGCCACCCACAAAAATCTTCCGCAATTCGGCAAGATCGAGATTCCGTTCGAGGCAGAAATCCGCCAGCCGCTCGAGGAATGCCGGAGAGGCTGCGGTTCGTACCGGCTTCTGAGATCGAATCTGCTTGAACACAGGAGCAGGCTCGATCGCTCCCGGATGACGCAAGTCAGCGTCTGGGATTAGGCTACACACACCGGAACCAAGGTTGGCGAGAACGAAGATCGGGAGCGTCGTCAAATCGAAATCGCCTGGGGCGAGCCGCAAACTTTCTGCGAGCACGCGATGCTGTTCGAGCAGAAACCCATGCGTGCGTACAGCCGCTTTCGGCGCACCGGTGCTGCCGCTTGTGAAGGTAACGAGCGCTGGTGTCTCAGTCGCGGCAGCTAACATTTGAGTTGCAGGCGCAAGCGAACGTGCGCGGTTCCATGAAATCGCACCCGGCACGTGCATGCCGATCGAGTACTTCAAAGGAATCTTGCGAAGCGCGGGCGATGTGAATCGCAACAGATGCGCCTTTGCGCTCGCCACCAGAGCCTTCGGTGCCCACAGGTCACAGCATCGCTGGATGTGGTCGCCACCAGCGGATGGATCGAGAAACATAGGAATGGCGCCTAGCCGGAACGCTCCGATCAGGACGGCGTAAAGCTCAGCGGACATTGGATGAAAGACTAGTAGGCCATCGCCCGCCTGCAACCCCGCTTTCCCAAACAGAGTCGCGGCACGGCCCGATTCCGCCTCCAAGTCCCTGAAACTGAGGCTGCGGGTTCGGCCGTGATGAATATCGACGATGGCAGGCGCGTCCGGGCGCAAGGCCGCATGCCTGCAGAGAACCTCCGCGATGTTCATGATGATAGCGCCCGAGAAAACAGCGAATAGTGCCGCATCGTGACAGCCGTATGGTGGCTGATATTCCACGAACGGTTTGATTCGTGCATCAGCGCGTGAATCGCGCGCGTGAATCCGAGCTCATGTGCATTCTGCTGTGCGCGCGCCACCAGAAGACTGCCGAGTCCCACCCCCGAGAATTGAGGAACTATCGCAATGGTCTTGATGATGATCGTGTCGTTTGGTTCTTGGCGCTTCTGCTTGAGGACATCCGGGAGCGCAAATATGAACCCAACCGGCTGCTCGTCGCGCTCAGCGAGCAGCACCAGCTCGGGCCGCACGTATGGGAGAACCTTGCTGTACTGAGCCAGAAATTCCGCTTCGTCAACCGGAGTGTACAGGAAATTCTTCTGGAAGCTGGCCAGCGACATCGTGTAGATACGACGCAACTCCTCTTCCATTTGTGCAGCTAAGACCTGACGGATCGTGATCCTCAGGCCAGCAATATTTTCGGAGATCGATTGAGCGCGTTCATCACGGCGCCCCAGATCTGTATTCAGCGCCGAAGTGTACGTAGCGAGGGGAACAAAGCCGGCTGCCGCGAAGTGTTGCGGCCAATCGTCGGGGTTGTCTGGCTCAAGAAAAACGCCGGCTCGCCTCCGCGCTGGGTGATGAAGCGGTAACGGCGCCAGGTGTTCCCGTCCATCGGCCCGACGGCCATGGTGCATCCTTTGGCCGCAAGCTGTGCGCATGCGTGCCTCAGGAGGTCGTTCCCAAGTGGCGCGTCCGCAGCCGCGTAGTGGCCGATGACGCCGAGTCTTTGTGAGGGGAGCAGAGGCACTTGCTTCCACCACAACGAGCAACGCGCCGCGGGAATATCGTGAGCATCGAGCAACACCCAGTGCGCATCGGGGGCTTCGCGTACCAGACTCTCTGTTGCGATCGGCGTGACGCGACCATGCTCAAGGCCGGCGAGTTCATTAGGAGCGCGAATCTCTACTAGGCCTGTCATCGGCATGCCGCCTCAGACCGCATAGTTAATCACCGCCGCGAGCGCCGAAACGATGAGGACAATTCCGCCCTGCCGAAACCAGCGCGGTCCATCCGTCGGGCAGTCCTCCATGCCGGGTTGCGTCGAGTTGAAAAGAAGGGTGGCGATCGCAATCGCCACCAGGGCGAATTCGAATTGCTCAATTGTGAGGTTCGAAATCCCCTGCAGGACGCAATATGGGAGAAACACGATCAACCATCCGAGGAGAATACTTTGCGTGAGGACAGAACGCAGCGGCCTCAAAGGATAGTCGCAGCGGAGACGTGTGGTTCCGACGATCGCGAGGTGCGCTGCGAATGTCGTCGCAAACGGGAAAAAATACCGAGGGGCGTTGAGTACCTTTCCGAGATAAAGCCAGAAAAGGCCAGCCGATGCCACACACAGTACCGCCCGAATGTCGTGAACCCGCGCAGCGTTCCTGGGGTTCCGTGGCGAAAGTAGGGGGTAGGCTACAAATAACGCCACCGGCGGCACAAGCCACTTCCAGCCGCCCACCGTCCATGCAACGTAACCGACCATGGCAGCGCCGAGAAGTGCGGTCGTGTCGAGCGTCGCGTGATGGCGGAAAATATGCAATAGGATGACAAGGCCCAGCGCGACGCAAAAGCGCGCAATCAGTGCCCTATCGTCAAGGCCCAAGTAGACTTTCAGGAGAATGAACCCGCCTAGAGGAATGAAAAGGTTGTCGAGGCCCCTCCAGGCAATGGCTTCGAGCAGCATGGCAATCAGCCCAATACTCAATCCGATGAGCAGCGTTTTCGCGCGCTCGGTATCCGTCATCAGCAGGAGCGGTATGTGCGCGCTCAAGAACGCCACCATGAAGAACGCCACGGAACCTTCCGCGGACTTCTCACCGCCCGCTCCGTGGTAATGCGTCAACCCGTATCGCCCTCCTGCCAACGCTGCTACGGCATCCGCAAACGTCAAGATCAGAATCGGGATCACGAACAGCAGCACATTTCCTTCGGCCAGCGGGAAGAGGATCGCGACAGACAGAGGAAAATAAATCTCACCGCCGGAAGAGCGCGCGACACCATGGAGGACGCTGCCCAATCCCTGCTTCAGTGGACCGATTACGCGAATGGCCAACATTCCGGCGATCGACAATGCGCAGAGCAGCCAGACAGGCCGCGCCGAATGAAACAAGTACGGCAAGGAAAGGGTGACGAGGCCGGTACCGACGTGCGCGAGTTTGCGAGGCAGTTCCGGATTCGGCGAATACTTTCGCTGCCACGTGCGCAATATTACGAACAGCGCGCCAATTGATCCGGCAACGAACAACATGCGAATCCACGGACTCGCGATCACACAATCTCCTCGACAACAAAGGCTGAATAGAAGAATGCCTTGTCGCGAGCATGAAGCCGCTCGGAAATCTCGTTCAGCGGGCGCAGCCGCTCGCGCATTGAATCGGGGCGATGACGAATCGCCAGCATGTTCCAGTACGCCAGACGGCTTCCGCTCCGGCCGGCCCGAACGACGCATCGGAGTAGGCGCTCGTAGTTTTCTTCCGACATGTATTCAAAGATGTCGCTAAGGTTGAAACTGTCAATGGGCGATCCCTTTTCGCGGTCGAGAAATTCCTCGATCGTGGCACCATGCCACTCGAGACGGTCGAGGTGTGCTCGGATACATTCGAAGTTCTGCGGGCGCAGGGCATAAGGCAGCGCCGATCCGTGATGGCCAGTGAGAATCCACTGAGCGTAGGGATTCTCCGCGGGATTCAGCTCCGTGAGCGCATAGCGCGTGCGATCGAGGATTCGGTCGGCAACCGTGCCCTTGACGTATTTGAAAAAACTCGGGTCACGCCCAAAACGCCCCATCACAAATCGCGAGAAGAAAATCCTGAATAACAATCGCCAGCGCCACGTATCCCATTCCTTCTTGAAAAATTCCATCCGTTGATCGCGCGTTCCGCCGGCGAGGAGCCGTTCGATCCGTGCCTGCGAATGGACCAGCGGCAAGATGCGCGTTCGGAACATCGCGAAGTATCGCTCGAATTTGCCGGCCGCGCCGATTCCGCGCTGGACATCGTGGCTGCGGGCATCCCAGAAGGCGCGCGCCGAAGGCGAAAGCTGGCTTCGGCAGCGCCGGTAGAGTCGTTCGCGCCCATTGCCCGGAGAGGAGCCAATGAGGATGAGCAGTTCCGCGTGACTCAGCTCGCGGTAGGCGGCAACACGCAGTTCGAGCGCAGCGAGTTGCGCCGGATTTAGATCGAGCGCGATCACGCGCGCTGGCCCGCGACTCAGCATCGCGAGTGCGTTGTCTCCGGCCGATGCGATCGAAAGACACGTCTGCCCAGGTTGAATATTCAACGCGTCGAGCAAAATGTCCGCGTCTTCCCAGCATTGCGCATAGCGCAGAACCGAAAAATCAGCATTGGCTTCCGCCTCGCTGCTCATGAGCCACTTCCGTCCGGCGAGATCCGCCGAACCATGCCGGAAGCCCCGTCGAATTCTACCCAGTCGCCATCTTTCAGCCATCGCGTAATGCCAGGAATGGAAACAATCGCGGGAATGCCCATTTCGCGAGCGACGATGGCTGAATGCGAGAGCAGACTGCCGCGCTCGACAAGAAGGCCGGCTGCCGAAGGAAACAGCAGAATCCATCCCGGATCGGTTCGTTCGGCAACCAGAATGCTTCCCCTTTTCAATTCGGCGTTGCGCGGATCCGTGATCACACGAACCGGCCCGCGCACAATCCCCGAACAGCAACCGATCCCCTTGCGCTCCTCGCCGCTCGATTCCGCTCTTGCGCGAACGTTCCGAAACGAATTCCCTTGATAGACGATGCCCCGGGTTTCAAAGCGGTCATCGGGCGGCTCGCCCTGGCGATAGGCTGCAAACTCGCGTTTTCGCGCGGAAGTAAGAGACTTCAAATCGACCGTAGTCGCAGTTCCCTGAATGAAGCTGAGAATTTCCTCGACTTCCAGATAGAAAATATCCCGGGGCTCATCCAGCAGATTGACCGCGTGCAGGCGCTGGCCGATCTCGATGAAGATCCGGCGCACGCGACCGAAGAGTCGAGTGCGTTCGAAGCGCAGATTTTCGCGCTGCAGCACGCGCGCACGCGCGTTTCGAAGCACCCAGAGAAAAAGAAGCCGGCGGAGGGGACGCCACCCGAGTGCCTTGCGCACCTGAGACTCTGCCTCAGTCGCTCTGTCGACTGCCCCCGGCGCCACAGCCGCGACCGTGGTCGATCCACCGTCGTCCCGGGCCAGATGACCCACGCTTCGAAAAAGCAATAGCGGGTTTTCATGAAGAGTCGGACTTTCCAGCTTGAGTTCTTCGAGGCAACGGTCGCCGAACTTCTCGAGATAGCTTTCGTATTGCGCCCGAAACTCTGGCCGGGCTTGCAAGGCCGGAAGAATGTCGGTTAGCGCGCCCTCGCACAACAATGCCGAGAATTCGCGATCACCATCGACGAGCTTCGCCATCCGGCGAACGCGCTCAGCCGGTTCGGCGCTGATCATCGCACCCTGCCCGCGGACAAGGTCGTTCGCCAGCGTGCCCTCGCGGCTTCCGCACCAGCGTTCGGCGAGCGCGCGCAATAGCCCATGAAAAATCATGGCGAAGAAATCGTTCACCAGGGGCGCATCCCAGCGCGTCAGCAGCTGACGTTCGAGTTCAAGATAATGAGCCGCGAGCTCGTCGGTGCGCATTTCCTCGAGCGCCGGTCGCGGCGGGGCCAGCGCCCGATTCAACCGCACATAGAATTCGGCAATGCGCCGTTCGAGAACTACGCGATTCCAGACCAATCCTGCCAGTGTGCCGGCAAGCCGCGCTGCGTCGCGGAGACGGTCGCCGAACGTGTCGCCGCCTAGCTGCGCGAGAATTTCATCGGGCAACGGCTCGCGCACACCCATCATTTGTTCCATGAAGCGGTGGTTGACGGCAAAGCCCGGCAGCATGGCGAGTACTCGATACCAGCTCAACAAGTTGTAATAGACGCGGCCGCGCACCAACCCGAGCATGCGCGAAAATACACGGTCATTTGCCCCAATTACACTTTCAGGAACGCGCATGATCCGGCAGAACTGGCGGTAAACGCCTTCGTAGATGCTGCGCGCGAAGGAAAATGTGAGCGGCGTGGTCACGCCACCGTAACTTTCGGCGATGTTGCTGTTGTCCCAGAGATTCAGTGCGCCTTCGGGATCGGCAAGAGGAGCAAGCGACGTGATGGGTCTTGACTGTAGCAAGTAGAGGCAGCCTTTTTCGTAGGCCCACTCGATATCCTGGGGGCGTCCAAAGTGATTCCCAGCGCGCCGGACGAGCGCAGCAATCTCGAGCACTTGCGCATCTGTGAGCGCGCTGCGATTTGCATCCTGTTCGGCGATTTGAAAGGCGGACACGCCTTCAGCGCTCGACGAGTCGAAACGATGCCCGGCCTTTTTGCTGGCAACTTCACGGCGCAGGATCCGGCCTTCGCGGTCCACTTCGTAGGTGTCTGCATCGCATTCGCCGGAAACTAGCGCGGTGCCCAGACCATAAACTGCCGCCACGACAGCCACACCCCGGCGCCCGGTTACTGGATCGGCGCCGAACGCGACGCCTGAAATCTCGGAATCGACCATTCGCTGGACAAGCACGGCGGCTGGCTCTGGCGTCGGGCTCAGACCGTGTTCGCGGCGGTAGGCAAGAACTCGGTCGCTGAAGGCGGAGCGCCAGACGCCTGCAATTTTTTCGGGGATCTCGTCAGGCGCAACAAATAGATAGCTATCGAGCTGCCCAGCAAATGAGTGCTCCGGGTTGTCTTCGTCGCCGGCAGAAGATCTCACAGCAAACCGGCCACCGCGCGCGCCAAGTTGTTCGAGCGCGTGCGCGATTTCCTTGCGTGCCTCCTCGTCGGGCCGCACTTCCTTGAAGACCGTGGCGACGGCTTCAAGAAACTCCGAGTCTTCAAGCTGCCGACGCTGTTGCTGGGAAAGCGATTGATAGAACGCATCCGGAGTCACGACAAACCACGGCGGTATCGGGAATTCGAATCCCTCGAGCGCTGCGAGCGCTGCCGCTTTGCCGCCGAGGCGAGCGCCCGTACGAGCATCACGCGCATGAACGACGAAGCTCATAGGCGCCCTCGAAGGATGCGCAAGAGCAACGGGATGGCGCCAAGACTCAGGTACATCAGGAGACTCCAAATGCCGGACATGGCTTCGAACCACCGCCCCCGTTTGGGCTTCGGTTCGCGCAGGAAGATTGCACCGATCGCTGCACCACTCACAATCAAGACGCCAAGCAGCAAGAGGACCGGTCCGCCAAATCCGATGCGTTCGGCCGCAAGCCACGCAAAAGCGGCAGTAGCAAGCATCGCGGTAAGCCACGCCGTGACCGCTCCGGCGCGGCCCCACAGCACGCTGTATGTTTCGACGCCGCTCTCCTCGTCTTGTGGTGCACGAATTTTACGCCCGATCTCGACCACCATGCCGTTAAAAAAGCTCACAAGGAGGAACCACAGCAGTCCCTTCGGCGCGCGATTTCCTCTTACGAGCCAGTCGCATGCAGTCGTATAAAAATCGATCAGCGGCATGATCAGCATGTGTGTCCACATGTACGTGAAAGGATGGCTCTTGAGCCAGCGCTTCACGAAGAATTCTTTGCTCATCAGCGCGAGGTAGATCCAAACGACCACGAGCCAAAGCGCGAGCGCCGGCTTCAGCCACAATGCCATCAGCAATTGCAGGAGCGCGCTGCCGAACCAGACCCATCCGAGTTCGCGCAGCTTGATCAATCCACGCGGAACGGGGCGGTAAGGACGGTACCGCGAATCTTCCTCAAAATCCTTGAACTCATCGGCCAGGCGCAATTGCAGAAAAGAAAGGAGGGCACTGAAAAACGCGACCATAGCGGCGCCGGGCGCCGGCAGAACACCGGGTCCGCGCAGCATCGACGAATAGCTGATGGCGGAAAAACTGAAGGCGGCGATCAGTGGCGCGTGCGCTAGTACCGGAAATCGCTCGCGCTGATAAATCCAC
Source organism: uncultured Acidobacteriota bacterium (assembly GCA_963715685.1). Taxonomy (GTDB): domain Bacteria; phylum Acidobacteriota; class Terriglobia; order Acidiferrales; family UBA7541; genus Palsa-295. The sequence goes on from OY970264.1 coordinate 2,723,010, forward strand.
CACCGATTAGGCATGGGACTTTCCTACAGTGTGCTTTGGGCTTTTGCCGCGTCGGGCAAGGCCTGGTGCGCGCGTGCGAATTCGTCAGCGCAAAGCGCGCCGATGATGGAAAGTTCGCCGGCGAGCGCCATACCTGCGCAAATTTCCGCGAGTTCCTGCGCGTGGCCGGCACCCGCGACGCCGAGAATATCAAGACAGGCGCGCTGGCTGGGAAGCCCCGTTCCGCCGCCGACTGTGCCGACAACGAGGTTCGGCATGGTTACCGAAGCGTACAACCCGCCATCATCGGTAAGCTCAAACCGTGTGATGCCGACCGTCGATGCGGCAACGCACGCGGGGTCCTGTCCGCAAGCGATATAAAGGGCTGCGAGCCCGTTCGCATAGTGCCCGTGAATTCCGATGCCGCCACTCTGCGCGCCGCCGATGGCGGACATTCTCCAATAGTTGACCATGTCGCTCGGCGTCGTGTGCAGCCACTTCGACACAATGTCAGCTGGGAGCGTCACTTCGGATGTCACTTTCTTGCCGCGCACCGACAAGAACGAAAGCGCCGTGGCCTTCTTGTTGCCTGAATTTCGCAAGCGCGCGGTTTACGGCGTCGATGTTTTCTTGTCTAGGCATGGGGCACCATGGGATGAAGCATTCGATCCCCGGCCCGTTCAATAGCGGCCCCTGAGGAGCACTTTATTTCGTTGGGGGTGTAGAGTCGCTCTCTGTCAAATCTCGCCAAATGAAGTAGCTGGGGACTGCCATTGCCCCAGCCGCAATGATGTAGAAGCCGATTTTGTGTTGCACCAGCGGCTTTTGCTGCACCTGGTCCGCAGCCGCCTCGTCGTGGCAGCCGCTGTTCAGGTCCGTATCAAACGTCACGTCCGCCGACTTTCCCTCGGGTATCGTTCGAAGTTGCCCACCGTTGTCGAGCGTGAGATCGCCACGGATCGCCGAAACCACCAATTCATTCGGGCCTTTGAATGCCACTTGTCCCGAATACGCCCCAGCAGCGCCGCGCACAATTCCAGCGGGCGTTCTGACGGAGAAATCACCCGAGCCCGGCGACGAGAATCCGATCGTTCCGCCGCTCGCCACCACCTGGATCGCAGTCGCGTCATCCTCGAGCGCGGCGTTGCTCAGTGCTGACAGAAAAATCTGGCTCGAACCCACCGTCACGCGCAGCACGCCGCTCTCGTCCGTCGCGAGCGGGTCGCAGGAATATACGTCCGCGCCCATCACCGCATTCGCGTTGCCGAGATGCGCGCGGTCGGCCTGGGCCACCACGCCGAGTACTCGCCTGTGGGCCGCCATGGCGGGAGATTCGCACAGCGCCGCGCAAAGTAAGGCGACAAGGACACTTCGGGCAAAAAGACGCATCCATTTCCTCCGAGAGGTGCAATTCTAATGTGTTCTCAAGAGTGGTAACCGTCAATTGGATCGACCGGGGAAGTTGTTACAACTGCAACAAAGGGCTGCATTTGGCGTGGCCCAGAGGCCAGCATGAAAGATCTTTAATGCTGCCTGTACGTCCGTACAGTTCACCGCTCGAAACCCAATCTCGCCAATCCCTCTATCAAAGCTGGGCCAGCTTTACCATATGGAGAGTGAAAGCACGCTGAACCTGCGTATGGAGGCTGAACCATGAAAAGCGGACTGATGGTGGCAGGCCTGATTCTCGCAACCGCGACACTGGCCCTGGCCAAAGACCCGCCGAGCTACGACAAAGGCACGCTTCTCTCGATGGATTCAACGTCGTGCGGCGTGACCGAAAAGGGCTCAAAAACCGTCACGGGAGAAATCCTCGGCACCGACGGCCAGCATAAATCGACAGAAGAGGTGCTCTGCCAGGAATACGTCCTGCAGGGCGACCGCCTCATGTACCGCATTCGCCCCGTGGATACGAAGCACCCGATGCTGCTGCCCGTCGGCGATTCGGTCCGGTATCGCGTTTACAAGGACAAGATGTATGTGCTCGATCGCGAGGGAGACACCAAGGAGCGCGAGTACTCGGTGATCTCGATTCAGGTCCGGCCGGACGTGAAGGACGCCAAGAACATTCAGTAGCAGACGACGGCCGGCGATTCGTCAGCTGCTCCACCGGCCTCGCAGCGTTCTAACGGTTCAGCCTGACCGGTCCGCTCACGAACGGGCTTCCGCGCTCATAGAACCGTAACTTGCGGTGTGCCGCGCGCGAAATCCCAATGCGTGTGCTCACGCCAATCGCCCCCAGCACGCGCACCGGCGATCCGAGCCAGATCGGGCTGCCGGCCGCGCAGAGATCGAGGCTATCGAATCGCTTGTCGATCCCCATCGCGGCGGAGAGGCGGCCGGGTCCTCGCGCAATATCGCGCATACGTGTTACGCCACGCCTCCGCATCATTGCCTCGACTCCCTCGATTGGCTCGAGCGCACGAATCAGCACCCCTGCACCCACTCCTGCCGTCTCACTCGACACGTTGAAAATCCAGCACGAGCCATATGTGAAACGCACGTAGGCGTGGCCGCGCGCCAGGAAAAGCGAACGGTTCGCCTGCGTCTGTCCCGGAAACGCGTGGCCCGCCTCATCGCCGATCGGATAAGCCTCCGTCTCGACAATACGCCCGCTCAATCGCCCGGTCGGAAGATCGTGAACCAGCGTCTTTCCGATCAGATAGCGCGCAAGATCAACGGTGTTGGCAGGCAAATCTGCGCGCCGGAACCTGCGGATTTTCTGCATTTGTCTTCTTGGCTTGGGCTCGCGCATGGAGTTACATTGACTCGTCGAATCTGATTTGCGGCTCGACTGTTTTACCACACGTTCGAGGAGCAACTGCCATGGCCCCGACCTGCCATCATCTCAAAGAAATTCGCAAAGTGACGCCCAGCGCCAAGGGCTGCGAGGAGTGCCTGAAAATCGGCGACACGTGGGTGCATCTTCGCATGTGCCTCACATGCGGCCATGTGGGATGTTGCGACAGCTCGAAGAACAAGCACGCCACGAAGCACTTCCATGCCGTGCATCATCCGATCATGCAATCCATCGAGCCGGGAGAAGAGTGGCGCTAGTGCTACGTCGACGAAATGGAAGTCTAGGCGAGCGTCGCGCGCAGATCATTGACGGAGGCCGAATGGCAACTCAGCCAGCGATGTCCGGACTTTCCAGGGAAGAGGCGTGGCCGGCGCTGCCCCTGGCGGAATGGAGCGCCACGCGCGACACGCTGCACATGTGGATGCAGATGGTGGGCAAGTTGCGACTCGCGCTCAGCCCGCGCGTGAACCACTGGTGGGAGGTGCCGCTCTACCTTAGCGCGCGCGGACTCACCACTTCGGCGATTCCCTACCGTCTGGGAATCTTCGAGGCCGAGTTTGATTTTCTCGATCACGTCCTGCGAATCTCCACGAGCCGCGGCGAAACGAAAACGATCCGGCTTGCGCCGCGAAGCGTCGCCGATTTCTACCGCGAATTCCTCGCGACTCTCGCGTCGCTCGGTATCGACGCAAAGATCTGGCCCATGCCCGTCGAGATCCCCAATCCCGTCCGGTTCGACGTCGACACCCAGCACGCCTCGTACGACCCGGCGTACGCGAATCGTTTCTGGCGGATCCTCGCCACCGTGGACACGATCTCCAAGGAATTTCGCGCTCGGTTCATCGGAAAGGCCAGCCCGGTGCATTTTTTCTGGGGGAGCCTCGACCTGGCAGCCACGCGCTTTTCGGGCCGGCGCGCGCCCGACCGGCCCGGCGCCGATGCGATGACCCGCGAAGCGTATTCGCATGAAGTCATCAGCGCCGGATGGTGGCCGGGCGGCGGGGAAATTATCGCGCCGATGTTTTACGCCTACGCCGCGCCCGAGCCTGCGGGATTTCGCACCGCGCCCGTGCGCCCGGCGCAGGCCCTGTACAACGCGCAGTTGGGTGAATTCCTGCTGCCTTACGACGACGTCCGAAGCGCGAGTGATCCCAGAAGCATGTTGCTGGATTTCATGCAGAGCACGTACGAGGCCGCCGCAAATCTTGGCAATTGGGATCGCGCGGCCCTCGAACGCACTTAGCCCTAAGGAAAAACCGTTAGCCCGTTGAGGTGGAAGGTAGCAGCGGGGTGCGCGATGGCGCGTTCGCGCGCGCCAAGCTCGGCCGCGCGACGACGGAATTGTGCCTCTCCAAAAAGTGCCGTTGCGCGCGGCGGCCCCACGCTCGAACGAAATAGTAGTTGATCGCGCCCGCGACTCCCGCGCTCAGCACTGGGACAATTCTTCCCGCCCACTTCTCCGCGACCTCGGCGCCTACCTTCACCGCGATACGGTCGATGATCCGCGGGACGATCCGCTCCACCGCCTGCTTTTCAATGAAGTCGCGCCCCAGATCGACGCCCGCCGCGCTCGCCGTGGCGATCCACAGCGCCACCGTCTCGTCCTCGGTCCTGTATTCGAAGCCGTACAGCAGGCTGAGCTTTTGCAGCATTCTCAGCGTAATCGCTGACAGAATCCCCATGTCCGGAACGACGGTCAGAAATCCGCCAAGCCCAAGCCCCATCCCTTCGAGCGCGGCCATTCTCGAAGCCGCGATGATCGTGCGGTGCGCGATCGGGTTCACGACCTCCGGCCCGAGCAGGAACATGTCGCTCCACGATTCGATCGGCAAGCGGTGCGCGCGCCGCACTTGGCGTAGGTACTTCCGCTCATCAACCCGCACCTGATCGTAGGCCCGAGCAAAACCCGCTCGTGCGGCTTGGCCGAACGTGTGCGTCAATATCGATTTTTCGCGACGCTTGGGCATTGTTAGCGAATCAATTTTAGCAAATCACAGCCGTTCACTTGGATGGGCTCTCGCGATTTAAAGGCACCATTCGAGTGCGCCTCCTGATCGCGATCATTACTCCCTGGCCGTCTCGCGCCCCAGAAGCGAAAAGAGCACGGGCATCACGAGAAGCGTCAGAAACGTCGAAAGAAGCAGGCCACCGATGACGGCCAACGCCAGTGGCCGTTGCAGCTCCGCTCCCGAGCCGAGACCGAGCGCGAGCGGCAGCAGCCCGAAGAGCGTCGCAAGCGTGGTCATCAGAATCGGACGGATGCGAATTTTGCCCGCCGCAACGAGCGCTTCGTCCAGTGGCATTTTCTCCTCTTCCCGGAGTTTGTGCACGTATTCGAACAGGATGATGCCGTTTTTCACAACAAGCCCAACCATCAGGATGATTCCCATGAAGGAAGAGACGTTGAGCGCCGTGCCGGTGATCAGCAACATCGCGAATACGCCGACGAGCGAAAGGGGCGCGGCCGAAAGAATGATCAGCGCAGGAGCAAACGTGCGGAACTGAATCACAAGGACGACGAATACCGCGCCGAGCGCAAGCGCTAAAACGTACAGCAAATCGTGGAAAGAACTCTGCTGGCTTTCGTACTGGCCGCCGATTTCATACGTCGTTCCCGTCGGCAGCGCGATGCCGGACATCATCTTTCGAACGTCGCCGATGGCGCTGCCCAAATCGCGATTTTCGAGGCGCGCGGTCAGCGTGACCATCAGCCGCTGATTTTCGCGCTGCAATTGGTTGTCACCATGAACTTGCTCGACTTGAGCGAGCGACGAGAGGGGCACGATCTGTTTTGCCGGCGTGAGGATCGGGAACTGCTGGATGTCGGAATAGTTGTAGCGGAAGGAATCGGGAAAGCGCACACGAATGTCCACTGTGCGGTCCGCCTCGCGCAACTGCGTCTCCGTGAGGCCGAGCAAGCCCGCGCTCACCTGCCGCGTCACCTGATCGGTGCCCAGCCCCGCGCGGCCTGCCAGCGCCGGGTCCACGTGAAAAACAATTTCGGGGTTGCCCTTCTGCAGGCCGACGAAATCCACGAGTCCGGGAATCTTCTGGAGCTTCGGTTCCACCTCGTCGGCCACCTGCTGCAGCACGTCCATATCATTGCCGAAAAGTTTGATCTCGACGGGCTCGGGCGAGCCTTCGAGATCGCCGATCATATCTTGAAGGATTTGCGTGAACTCGACGTCGAGCCCCGGGACGTTTCGCGCGATTTGCTCGCGCATGTCGTCCATCACCTCGTCTGCGCTGCGCTTGCGCTCGGAGCGAGGCTTGAGCTTCACGAGGATGTCGCCGGTATTCTGCTCTGTCGCATACAAGCCAAGCTCCGCGCCTGTGCGCCGGGAAAACGCCTGGGTCTCCGGCATCTTCGCGATCAGATGCTCCACCTGTACGAGAATGCGGTTTGTTTCGTCGAGCGACGTGCCGGCCGGCGTGCGATAGTCGAGGACGTAGCCGCCCTCGTCCATTTCCGGCAGAAAACCAGTGTCCACCTTCCAAAACAACACAACGCCCAGCGCCACGCAGCCGAGCGCAACCCCCACCACAATCGCGCGATGGCCGAGCGACCAGCGAACAGCCTTTTCGTAAACGCGATTGACCGGTTCGATGAACTTAGCAGCCTTGTCCGTGCGATCCTCGATGAAATGACCTGCCCCGGAAAGATAGCGCTGCGCAAGCAGCGGAATTACCGCGACGGCGAACACGAGCGAAAGCAGAACGGAAATACCGAGCGTGAGGCAGAGCGCCGAAAAAAACTCGCCGACCACCCCTTTCAGTAGGCTCAGCGGAAGAAACACAATCAGCGTGGTTGCCGTCGAGCCAACAACCGCGCCAAGCAGTTCCTGCGTGCCGCGCTCAGCCGCAATATCCTTCGGCTCGCCAAGGCCGAGGTGCCGGTAGATGTTCTCGATGACGACGACGGCATCGTCAATGATCAGGCCAATGGCGATCGCAAGGCCGCCCAACGACATCAGGTTCAGCGTGCCGCCGAAAATCTTCAAAAAGAAAAACGTGCCAATCACGGATAGCGGCAGCGAAGTGGCGGCCACGACCGTCGTGCGGCCGTCGCGAAGAAAGACGAAAAGAATCAACACGGCGAGTACGGCGCCAATTATGATTGCATCCCGCACGCTTGCGATCGATTCCGAGACGAATTCCGCGAGGTCGTAGACGACGGAGATGTGCAGCGTCTTGGGGATGGCGGAGCCCAGATCGCGAACCTGGTTCTTGATCTGCTGCGCGAGCTGCAGGATATTTCCGCCGATTTGCCGGGAAATATTGATCAGAGCTGCGGGCCGCCCGTTGCCGGTAATCAGAGTCTGGCGGTCGGCGGCGCCGTAGCGAACCTCGGCCAGATCGCGGACGCGGATGGGCGTGCCGTTGTCGACCGCGACGACGGTGTTGCGGATGTCGTCGAGATCGGCGAACTGACTCGTCGTCAGCACCAGATACTGCGAATAGTCTTTCGAGAGCCGCCCGACGGATGTGACTTGATTCGTATCCCGCAATTCGTTCGCGATGTCCACCAGCGAGAGACGGTGCGCGAGCATTTGTTGCGGATTCACGATCACGGACACCTCGCGCGTGTCCGTTCCCTGCACCTGAATGACGCCCACACCCGGAACGCGGCTGAAAAGCGGCCGCAAAATGTAGTAGGCGTCGTCGCGCAAATCCGCGTCGGGGACATTGCCGTTGAGGATCAAGCTGAGCACGGGAAACACGGCGGGCGAGACGCGCTCGATCTGGATTTCGGCGTCTTGCGGAAGGCTGCTGCGCGCCTCGCTGACGCGCGCCTGAACCAACTGCAGCGCGTACTGCATGTCGGCGTCCGGCTGAAAGAGTATCGAAATTTCCGTATTGCCGCGAATCGTCTTCGAATCGACGCGCCGGAGGCCGGGCGTCGCGCTGATCGATTCCTCGATGGGGCGCGTGACCGTGAGCAGCATCGTGTCCGGCGCGAGATCGCCGGAATGCGCGAGCACCACGATGCGCGGGAAATTCAGCTCGGGATAAATGTTGCTGGGAAGCTGAAAAACAGACACAACGCCGGCGACCGTGAGAAATGCAGTGAGAAGGTAGACGGCGTAGCGATTGTTACGGCACAAACGGACGACGTTCATTGGTTTGACGGGGGAATTGACGGCGGCGCTGCCTGAATCTTGGCCTTGTCACCGAGGCCGTAGCCGCCCGCCAGAATGACGCTGTCGCCTTCCTTCACTCCGGTCGAATCGCCCGCGATCAATTCGACCCGATCCTTGGTCTGAATTCCGAGTTTCACGGGCACGGCAGTCGCGGAGTCCTGATTCACGACGAAAACTCGCGGCTGACCATCCTGATCGCGATAGATCGCCTGCGGTGGAACGGTCAGAGCGTGCGCGTGCGCATCCACGGGGATTTGCGCGCTCAGGTACATGCCCATGCGCAACGCTCCGTTGGGATTCGGCACGCGAATGCGGACGAGCCCAACGCCCGTTGCGGGATCGACAGCTGGCGAAATCGCCACCACGCGCCCGCGGAACACCTCTCCGGGAGCGGATTCAGCACTGACTTCGACCGCCTCGCCGGGATGCATCTTCGCAAGGTACATAGCCGGTGCGTTCCCCAAGAATTCGACCTCGCTCAAATTTGCAATCTCGACGATCGGCTGCGCGGCCGTGCCGTCCACCTGCTCGCCCACGCTAACGAACCGCTTGGCGACTGCGCCGTTGATCGGAGAAGTGATCTCCGAGCGCGCGACTTGCAACCGCGCCAGCTCGAGCGCAGCCTCAGCCTGTTGCAACCCCGCTGCCACCACGCTCTCCTGCGTTCGGGCGTCCTCGAGGTCTTTCCGCGCAACAATTCCGCGCTGGAACAGGTCTTCGTTGCGCGTACGCGCTAAGTGCGCGTTGTCAAGGTTGGCCTTGGCCTGCTGCTCCGCCGCCTCCGCCTGTTGGAGCTGGCCGCGGTATGTGCGGTCATCGAGCTTCGCCACAATCTGCCCGGCCTTCACGGAGTCGCCCTCGGCAACCGTCAGCTCCGCGATCCGGCCGGGAACGAGCGCGCTCACGCGGACGTCCTGGTTGGGTGGCGCGGCCGCCGTCCCCGTGAGCGAAAGCGTCTCGGAAATGTCAGCCCGCGAAACCCGCGTCAGGGTCACTTGGGCCTTCGACCCTGAATCGGCTGATTCTTCCGTTGGCTTCCCCGAGCAGCCCGCGACCGCAAGCGCGCAGAATCCCGCGGCGGCGAGGCACAGCATCCGGACTCTCGTGTTGTTAGCAATCATCATCTCGATCTCGCCTATTCGAGCGGCGCACCCACCGCTTCTTCCAGTTGCGCAAACGCCGATTGCATCGCAAGCTCGCTCGCGAGGAAGTCGCGCTGCGCCTGCTGCACGTCGTGCTGCGCGCCGAGTACTGTCAGAATACCAGCCTTCCCGGCCCGGTAGCTTTCTTCCGCCATTTCCTCAAGCCGATTGGACGACGGAACGACCGTTTCACGGTACAGCTGCACCTGCGTTTGGCGCGCCCGCAGATCGAAGTACGCGGATTCGACCTTGGCGTCCGCCGCCCGGCGCGCCGCCGCGAGTTCGCGTTCGAGCGCGCGCTCGGCGGCGGTGGATTGCGCGATCTCACCCTGATTGTGCGAAAAAATCGGCAGCTCCATTGATATCTGCCCGCGCGGCCCCACCATGTAGCCCCCTGAATTGACTCCGCTTCCCGGATTATTGAGGTCGAAGCCGAATTGCAGGCCGAGGTTCGGAATGCGCTCGGCTTCGAGCAGAGCCTTGCGGCTGCGCTCCAGCCTTTCTTCCTGGCTGATTCGCGCGATCTCGGAGTTCGAGTTCCCTGCGCGGCCCAGAAGTTCGTCGAGCGTTGTCGCCGGCGGAGGCGTGGCAAACGCATCGCCCAAGTCCCAATCCTTTGCGGCGGGCTCGTTCAGCAGCGCGTTCAGGTCGCTCAGCGCGACTTCTTCTTCCTGCTGCGCGACCTGCAGATCGGCATGCGCGCGCGTAGCTTCGAGTTCGGCCTGCGTCAATTCGAGCTGCGGAATGTCGCCGCTCTCAAACCGCGCCCGCGCAATGTCGCGAAGACGCTCCGCCAGCTTCAGCGCATCGGCTTGCAGAGCGGTAGCTCCTCGAGCGTACGCGAGACCATAATATGCCTCGCGGACGCTGCGGCGCACCTGCCTCTCGATCGCCGAGATGTCCGTTTCGGTCAACGCACCCTCCTGCCTCGCAACGTCGATCCGCCGCTGGCGTTTCGGTCCAATTTCCAGCGGCTGATCGATCAACGCGTTCTCGTGCGGCGCATCCCGCGAAGCGCCAAAGCTCGCCGTCGGATTCGGGCGTTCTCCCGCCACGCGCACTCCGGCGGCCGCCACGTCCCGCTGCGCGCGCGCGGCAATCAAATCCAAATTCTGCCGCTCCGCAAGATCGAGCGCCGCAGCCACGGTCAATCTGTCCGCGGTCTGCTGGGCGCGCGCCGGAATCGTCATCGCGGCCGCAAGAAAGATCGGGACGAAAAACAGACGCCATCGTTTCACGGCTCGACTCTCCCTTCCAGACACGCAAACCCCGTATGCGCTTCGAGATTCCAGTCAAAAGCGATCCGCATTGTATATTGATATGTACGCTGCTGCGTAGCCATCCGTTTAATCTTCTGTTCATCTTTCCTGCGTCGCGACTTGAAACATGGGCTGATGCAGGATTTGGATTCGATTTGCAAAACCCCGCGGGATGCCGCATCATGCTGTACTTCGTTCCAACCGCGCTTCGCGGCAGGTTACGCGGGCGCACGACGCGCACGGCTCGGGATTTTTTGAGTTCCCTCAACAAACACCGGCGCGCCACTCATCGAACGAAACAAGGGGGAAATTGAATGCGCAGGCCTGCGAGTATCGCTCCGCCAAAAGGAAAACTCGGAGTGCTCACGCCCGGCATGGGCGCCGTCAGCACAACTTTGATGGCCGGAGTCGAGCTCGTTCGCCGCGGCGAATCTATTCCCGTGGGCTCGCTCACCCAGATGGGCACCATCCGCCTCGGCAAGCGGACCGAAAATCGCACGCCCCGAATCAAGGACTTCGTGCGCCTCGCCGAGCTGAATGACATTGTCTTCGGAGGCTGGGACGTCTTCCCCGACGACGCCTACCAAGCCGCATCCAAGGCCGGCGTGCTCGATGCGCGCGATCTCGCCAAGGTGCAAAAGTTCCTCAAGGGCATTCGCCCGATGAAGGCGGCGTTCGATCAAAATTACGTGAAGAATCTTCAGGGCACCAACGTCAAAAAAGGCAAGACAAAATTTGATCTCGCCGAGCAACTGCGCGAGGACATTCGCGACTTCAAGAAAAAGAACAAGCTCGACCGGCTAGTGATGGTCTGGTGCGCCTCAACCGAAGTTTTCATGAAGCCCGAAGCGGTCCACGACGATCTCGACTCGTTCGAGAAGGCCATGAAGGCGAATCACCCGGCCATCGCGCCGTCCATGTTGTACGCCTACGCCGCGATCAGCGAAGGCGTCCCGTTCGCGAACGGCGCGCCGAATCTTACGGTGGACATCCCGGCGCTTGAGGAATACGCCAAGGAGAAACAAGTCCCGATCGGCGGAAAGGATTTTAAGACCGGGCAGACCCTCATGAAAACCGTGCTCGCGCCCGCGTTCAAGGCGCGCATGTTGGGCCTCCACGGGTGGTTTTCGACGAACATCCTCGGCAACCGCGACGGCGAGGTGCTCGACGATCCGGGCTCGTTCAAAACGAAAGAGGAATCGAAGCTCGGCGCCCTTGAATACATCCTCCAGCCGCAACTGTATCCCGACCTCTACGGCAAGATTCACCACAAGGTGCGGATCAACTACTACCCGCCGCGTGGAGACAACAAAGAGGGCTGGGACAATATCGATATCTTCGGCTGGCTCGGCTATCCGATGCAGATCAAGGTCGATTTTCTCTGCCGCGACTCGATCCTCGCGGCGCCAATTGTCCTCGATCTCGCGCTCTTTTTCGATCTCGCGAAGCGCGCCGGCATGCGCGGCATCCAGGAATGGCTGAGCTTCTACTTCAAGTCGCCGATGTGCGCCAAAGAGCTTTACCCCGAGCACGACCTCTTCATCCAGCTGATGAAGCTCAAGAACACGCTGCGCTGGATGATGGGCGAGGACCTGATCACCCACCTCGGCGCCGAATACTACGACTAGTCGGTCGGGTTTCTTTAATTCGCGGCGCGCAGAACGCCCGCGATGAAGTGAACCAGCCGCAACTCCTCCCAGATGCTTGCGTCCTTTTCCGGGTCCACGTGCGAGAACGCGCCGGTGATCAAAACCGCGCGCACGTCCTCATGCGGCACATCCTGTTCCAGCCATCGGCTTTCCGCCGGAGGAATCACGTTGTCCGCCGATCCGTGCAGGATGAACACCGGCACGCGCAGCGAAGCAAGATGTCCTCGCGGCGATAGCGCCGCCAACTCCACTTGGTCCGTATGAATGGCATTTAGAATTTGCGGCCGCACCTCATCGATGCGGCGCGCGAGCAGCGCGTCCATCGTCGCCTGCGACGCGGGACTCAACCGCTCGATCCACGGCTTCGCGTTCTCCGGCTGCTCCCAGAGCCAGGCGCGTAGCGCTTCGTGCGCCGCGGTCAGATCGCCCGCCGGGAAAAACTGATTGAGATGCGCGTAGACGAAAACCGACGCGCCGTAGTCGTGCGCGGCGAACGGAATCGTCCGGCCGTCGGGCAGCTCCTCCTGGCTCGTGGCCAGAAAGCGCGAAACGCGCGCGAGATCGTCATACGCGCCCATCAGCGCGATCGCGCGCACGTGCGCCGCGTAGCGCGGATCGGCCGCGGCCAGTAGCGTTAGCCCGCCGCCGAAGCTGATTCCCGTCAGCGTCACCGGGCCGGTCCCCAGTCGCTGTTCGAGCCACGCGGCCGATTCTCCTATGATCGGGATCGAAGCTCCATCGACGTGATAATCCGCGAGCGCGTCGATCTGCGGCGTCAGCACTGCAAGACCGCTACCCGCCACAGCGCGCGAAAAACTCATCAATCGAGGTTCGTCCATCCCAAGATGGTGAATCCCATGCACCGCCACCATCCCGCGCGGGTGCGCCAGGCCCACGGGCGTGAAGAGCCGCGCTCGCACCGGGCCAGTCGCTGTCGGAAACGTGACCTCTTCGGTTGTCACCGGATACGTTTCAAAGCTCAGCAGCGGGCCCGATGCTTGCGGATCGGTGAAATGTTCCAGCACGGTGTAACTGCGCAGATCGTAACGATGATGGTAGATCGCGATTCCCAGGAGAATTAAGAGAAGAACCCACAGAGGCCATAAACGGCGGCGCCGTCGCGGCGCCCGATTACCAGACGCCGCGGCCTCCGCATCGGGCTGAGCCGCACCGACACTCATAAAAGTGAGCGCAGTCTATCATTGAGCGACTAATTGAAGGAAATGCTCATGCACGGCGGTATCGGTGGTCAATTCGGGATGGAACGTCGATGCCATGATCCGTCCCTGCTGCACGAGCACGGGATGGCCCGCGTCTTCCGCCAGCACCTCGATTCCCTTCCCGACGGATTCGATAATCGGCGCGCGGATGAAAACCATCTCCAACGGATCCTTGTGCAGCTTCGTCGGCCCCATGCGGACGTCGCTCGCAAGCTGCCGCCCGTATCCGTTGCGCAGGATCGAGATGTCGAGCAATCCCAGCGAGTCCTGCGGGGGCCCGTGCACCGTGCGCGCGAGCAGGATCGCCCCGGCGCACGTTCCGAAAAACGCGCCGCCGTCCTTGGCAAATTGCTTGAGCGCGTCGAACAGCCCCTCTTCGGTCAGCACCTTCAAGTGCGTCGTGCTCTCGCCGCCGGGGAGGATGATCCCGTTCAGCCCCACCAGATCGCCGGGAACGCGCACGTACGTATACTCCACGCCAAGGCGCTCGAGCATTCGAGCGTGCGCTTCGTAATCGCCCTGTATCGCCAGAATCCCGATTTTCGTTTCCCTAGTCACTAGTCACTCGCCACTAGCCACTGATCCTCTTCACCAACCGCGCGTTTGCAGCAAATCCTTCTCGTCAAGCTGCCGCACATCGAGCCCCTTCATCGCCTCGCCCAGCTCTTCAGAAGCCTCAAGCACAATCTTCGGGTCCTTGTAGTGCGTCGTCGCCTTCACGATCGCCCGCGCGCGCTCGGCTGGATCGGTCGATTTGAAAATGCCCGAACCCACGAATACCGCCTCGGCACCGAGCTGCATCACGAGCGCTGCGTCCGCCGGAGTCGCAATTCCGCCCGCCGAGAAATTCGGCACGGGCAGCTTGCCGTTCTTCGCCACCCACGCAACCAGCTCAAACGGCGCGCCGAGTTCTTTTGCTTCGTGAACCAGCTCTTCCTCGCCGAGCGTCGTCAGCTTCTTCATCGCGCCCACAATCGCTCGCATGTGCCGCACCGCCTCGACAATGTTCCCCGAGCCCGCCTCGCCCTTCGTGCGGATCATGGCCGCGCCCTCCGCGATGCGCCGCAGCGCTTCACCCAGATTGCGCGCGCCGCAAACGAACGGCACTTTGAATCCGTGTTTCCACACATGGTGTTCTTCGTCCGCCGGCGTCAGCACTTCGCTCTCGTCGATGTAATCCACCTCGAGCGCTTCGAGCACCTGCGCCTCGGCGAAATGTCCGATGCGGACCTTGGCCATCACGGGAATCGAAACCGTCTCCATGATCTCGCGGATCACGCGTGGCGCTGCCATGCGCGCCACGCCGCCTTCCTTGCGGATGTCCGACGGCACGCGCTCCAGCGCCATCACCGAGCACGCGCCCGCTTCCTCGGCGATCTTGGCCTGCTCGGCGTTCGTCACGTCCATGATCACGCCGCCCTTGAGCATTTCGGCCAGCCCGACTTTCACCCGCCACAAATTGTTGTTCATCAGTTCCATGATGCTCTCCCTTTTTTGATTCCCTAGTGTTTGGCCTGCTCTTGAACGCCAAGCTTCTTGCGCAGCGCTTCCCGGTCGATTTGCACGAAACGCCCTCTTCCGCGAGCGAGGATCGTCCCCGAAGCGTCCCGAATCTCGCCTTCACGCCGCAAACTGCGCCCGTTCCGCTCGACTTCCCATCCCTCGATAACCAAGTCTCCATCGACCGGCACCGGCTTTAAGTATTCGACCGTCAACTCGGCTGTCATGGCGTGATCCTCGCGAAACCGGCTCACCTTCGCCATCACTTCGTCGAGAAGCGTTGCGACGATTCCTCCGTGCACGAAACCAACGCCTCCCTGATAGTCCGCGCTGATTCGAAATCGCCCGCGTATGCGCTTGGCATCATCGTCCTGCTCGAACGTCAGCTGCATTCCGCGCGCATTCGCGCCGCCGCAACCGAAGCAATGATTTGCAGGATTGGGCTTGAGCAGCATCGTCATCGGATCGCCAATCGCATCGTTTAGATCAGCGCCACGCGCGCCGGCAATTCGCTCCGCCCGCCCCGCTCCCGTTTGCGAAGCTCGGTCTTCAGCAATTCGCAAAACGTGTGGACGCCCCGCTCGATCCGCTTTTCGTCAACCGCCGTGAAGCCGAGCCGCAGCGTGTTCGGCTGCGGATGCTGCGAGTAGAAATATCGCCCCGGCAGAAACAACACGCCGCGTTCGCGTGCGTGGATCAGCAATTCGCCCGCGTCGAATCCCGCTGGCAGCGTCACCCACAGCGACATTCCGCCTTCCGTGTGCGTCCACGAAGTTCCCTCGGGCATGTGCTTCTGCAGCGCCGCTTCCATCGCTTCGAGCCGGCTGCGATATACCTTCTTCATCTTCTCGACGTGCCGCGTGAAATACCCCCGGCGCATGAACTCCGCCATCGCCGCCTGCGAGAGCTGATCCGTATGAAGATCTGTCGATTGCTTCAGCAGACGCAGCCGCTCGATCGCGCTCTCGGCGCCGATGCACCAGCCGACGCGGAGGCCGGGAAAAGCCGTCTTCGAAAAACTGTCGATCTGGATCACATTGCCGAGCGTGTCCAGCGCTTTGAGCGACGGCACCGCATTGCCGCGGAACCGCAGCCGCGCGTAGATCGCATCTTCAATTACCGGCACCTGGTAATGCCCGGCAAGTTCGAGCAGCCGCCGGCGCTCGGAAACGGGCAGCACCGTGCCCGTCGGATTGTGAAAATCCGGCGTGATCAAAAGAAATTTCACGCGATTCTGCAGCAGAACCGTCTCGAGCGCGTCCACGTCGAGTCCCGCATGACCCGTGCGCGCCGCGTCGGCCTGCACTGGCACCGAGAGAATGCGAATGCGCGCTCCCGCAAGAATGGCGATGGCTCCCGGATAACCGGGATTCTCGAGCGCCACCGCATCGCCCGGACGCAAAAACGCCTTGCAGACCAAATCGATCGCCTGCTGGCAGCCATCGGTGATCAAAAGCTGCTCGGGGCGAACGTTCATGCCCTCGCCGCGAAACAGATCGATCAGCTCGCTCTTCAGCGGCTCGTAGCCGTCCGTCGAGCCGAGCTGCAGGATGCGGCGGCCTTCTCCGCCCAAAACAGCGTTCGCGCAGCGGCGGAAATCCTCGACCGGGAAAAATTCTCCGGAGGGACGCGCCACCGTGAAGGCAATCGCTCCGGGAGGCACTTCCGGCATCATGCGGCTCAGGCTTTCCTCGCCGCGCTCGTCGGCAAACAATGCCTCCCACCGCATCGGCCCGTGGCCATTGGTCCGCGGCGGCGGGGAGAATTGTTTCGCCTGCATGCCGCAGATGAACGTGCCGCGCCCGACATGCCCTTGAATCAGCCCCTCCGATTCAAGTTCCGCATATGCATTAGCCACCGTGGTGCGATGGACGCCGAGTTGCCCCGCCAATTCACGGCTCGCCGGAATACGATCTCCCGTGCGGAGTTCTCCGGAATGCACCAGCGCGCGAAGCTGGTCGCGCAATTGGACGTACAGCGGTATGTGGCTTTCGGGCTGCAAATGGAGCGGCAACATTGGCTCTGTCCTACAGGCCAATATAGATTACGCCCGAACGGCGTAAAGAGCCAATTTGTCTTGTGGATTACTGGACAGCCGGGCGTCGATTATTCGCTGAACAGCTTCGATTGCGCTTCCGCCACCGCCGCAATTCCCCGCGTGGCCCGCGGCGAGCGCCGCGCCACTCCCACAACGCCCAGCACCTTCATCTCGGCAAGCGCCGAGCGCGGAATGAACATATGCAGCACATTCCCGTGCAGGTCGGGCGGCGTCAATTGCACGCCGGTGTCGAGCAGATCGAGCAGGTTATTCGAGACGATCCCTTCCATCGCATCATCGTCGCGAAACTTCAGCCGCACCCATAAACCATCTAGCTTCGGCCGGCTGAGAAACGTCTTCCGCTCCGGCTCAAATGCGTCCTTGAACTCGCGGACAAAATACACCGACTTCACGTCATTGAGCGCAATCGATTCATGTTCCCCATCGAGCGTCAGCAGGTCGATTGATTCCGAATGGCCCAGAGCAGGAGGGTTCAGGTAGCCTTTCACAGCCTTCCGGTTCAGCAGAAGCACCACCACCTTCTTGTGCGTCGAGGATGGAGCCCGATTTTTCACTGCGTGACGGCCTTTTCGGGGAGCATATTGCTATCTACTCGCAGACTATGTTATCTTCATCGCGGTGTTTGTCAACTTATTGGTGCTGAAAGGGTTAGCACCGGAGTCCAGCCGATTGACAGCAAAGGGCAGGTCCTAAGATCGGCCTCCGTCGTAGCCCTCATCACCGTTATCAGCCGGATTTGCGGATACTTACGCGATCAACGGGTGGCTCTCCTACTCGGGACATCCCCCGCTGCCGACGCCTTCGTCCTGGCATTCCGGATCCCCAATTTGGTGCGCCGCATGACTGGCGAGGGGTCGCTGGGCGCCTCCTTTATCCCTATATTCACGAGTTACTTACGCCAAGGCCCTCGCGCGAGCGCCTGGCAATTCGCCGGGCGAGTTTTCTGGGGACTCGTCATTCTGCTCGCCGTAGCGGCCGCGTTGGGAGCGGTCTTCTCCCGGCAAGTGATCGGCATCTATGCCCTGTTTGGCGGACAACACATATCATGGGATCTCGCAGTCTATTTAAACCGGATCATCTTCCCGGCCATCTTTTTCATCGGTCTAGCGGCGCTCGCGACCGCCATCCTGCACAGCTTTCGGGCGTTCGCGCTGCCTGCGGCGACGCCCATTTTTTTCAATCTCGCCATGATCGCGTGCTCGACCGCAGTGGTATACCGTCCGATTCTCCGCTGGGCGCCGCAGGGTTATCGAACGCCTGCCGTGGCGCTGGCCGTGGGTGTTCTGCTTGGCGGAGCCGTCCAGTTGGCCATGCAGGTTCCAGCGCTCCTCCGTCGCGGCATGACCTTTGCGCCGACCGTCTCTCTCTCCGACCCCGGCGTGCGGAAAGTGGCGCGCCTGATGGGACCCAGCTTCTTCGGCATGGGCGTCTACCAGATCAATCTCTTCGTGGACACGATTTTCGCCACATCTTCCCGCATGCCGTCGGGGAGCATCACTTCCCTGTACGTCGCGGACCGCGTGATGCAGCTCGTACTCGGCAGCTACGCGATCGCGATCTCCACCGCACTTCTGCCGACGATGTCGCACCAGATCGCCGCCGGGAACTGGGACGAGATGAAGCGCACCTTCGGCTTCTCCCTGCGGATCGTTTCGTTCATCACGATACCCGCGGCCGTGGGCCTGGTCCTGCTGCGGCGGCCGATCATTCAGGTCCTGTTCCAGCACGGGCAGTTCAGCCCCGAATCCACTTCGCTGACCTCCCATGCGCTCTTCTTTTATTCGCTCGGATTGCCGGCCTTCGCCGCGATCAAGCTCATCACACCGATGTACTACTCGACGCAGGACACGATGACTCCCGCGCGTGTGGGCGCCTGGGCGCTCGGGATGAACATCGTGCTGAATGCCGTTTTTCTCCTGTTCTTTTTTCGCACTCTTTCGAACGGCAGCCCCGCGCTGGCCAGCGCGCTGACCGCCTATTTCAATTTCGGAGCGCTCTTTCTCGTTTTCCGCAAGCGCCACGGCCGTCTCGGCGCGCGCGGGCTTGCAGGATCGTTCGCCAGGATTGGGCTCTGCGCCGCAGTGATGGCGGCGGCGTGTTACGCGGCGCTGCGGTTTTCCCATTTCGCGGTCGCGAGTCATTTAGCGGCCCAAGCAGGGCTGCTAGCTGCCGTGATTTTTGCATCCGCGGCGGTGTATTTTGGCCTAGCGAGCCTGCTGCGCTGCGAGGAACTTTCGGAATTCTTTCTGCTTCTCCGGCGCCGCGATGCGCAGGCCGTCGCCGTGGCTGACGGCAGGGCCTAGCCAGCGCGAGTGCAAGGCCCGGTAGATTTGCCGCGCGGGGGCGCGCGGGCTCATACGTAATCGGTGGAACTGAGGTCAGGATTTGGAAGCGCACATTCGAACGTTTCTGAACTGTCTGCGGGTCGAGAAGGGCCTCTCGGACAACACCATCCAGGCATACCGCCGCGACATCGTCAAATTCGCCGCGTTCGCCGCCGAGCGACAGCTGGACACGAAGGCGGTGACGCGCAGCGACGTGGTCGATTTCCTCGGTTCTTTATATCGCCGGGGTCTCGATAGCCGCTCGGTTGCGCGCCATCTCGTCACCATCCGCCACTTTTTCCGCTTCGCGCTCATGGAAGGCTACGTCGAGGACGATCCCGCCGTCACCATTGAATCGCCGAAATTCCGCCAGAGCCTGCCCGAATTCTTGAGCGTCGAGGAAGTGGACCGCTTGCTTCGCCAGCCGGACACGAAGGACGCAGTCGGCATGCGCGATCGCGCCATGATCGAGCTGATGTACTCCTGCGGCCTGCGCGTCTCCGAACTCTGCGGCCTGCGCGTTTCCGACCTGCACGCCGAAGCCGGCTGCCTCCGCTGCATCGGCAAAGGCAACAAGGAACGGCTCGTGCCGGTCGGCCGCCAGGCTCTCGGCGCCGTCCAGCAATATCTCCGCGCATCGCGCCCGAAGTTTCTGGGCGAGGGATATTCCCCGCATCTTTTTCTCAACCAGCAGGGCCGCAAGATGAATCGCATCGGATACTGGAAGCTGCTCGGCGATTACGGCCGCAAGGCTGGGCTTCGCAAAGCACTTACGCCGCACATGCTCCGGCACAGCTTCGCCACTCATCTGCTGGATCGCGGCGCCGATCTTCGCTCCGTGCAGATGATGCTCGGCCATTCGGATATTTCCACGACCCAGATTTACACGCACGTCGTCGAAGAACGTCTGAAACAGGTGTACAAGGCGCACCACCCGCGCGCCTAAGAAAATCAGCGGAGCAAGGAAAGGCAAGAACTCATGCCCGATTACATGTACTTGCTGGAAAGCAGGCTTTCTCCCGAGCAGAGGGCGGCGCTCGAACGGGTCCAGGAACTCTCCCGGTCGCAGGACATCAACGTCTATCTCACCGGCGGCGCCATCCGCGATCTGATTTGCGGACAGCCGATCCGCGACCTGGATTTTACCGTCGAGGGCAATCCCGTCCGCATGGTGCACGAACTCGAAAAAGGTGGCGCGCGCATCACCTGGGAGAGCGAAAAGCTGCGTCACTACGAGCTGATCTTCGCGGGTGACGCCGATGGCTCGATTTCCGCCGCGCGCGACGATGTCTACGACCATCCCGGCGCCAAACCCGAATACCGATTCTCCAGCATCATGGACGATCTCCGGCGGCGCGATTTTTCAATCAATGCCATCGCCATATCGCTCAACACGCAGTCGCGCGGCTTGCTGCTCGATCCTACCAACGGCCTCGCCGACCTCGAGCGCCAGGAAGTCCGCGCGCTGTCGATACACGCCTTCACGAACCAACCCATCCGCCTTCTGCGGATCCTTCGCTACTGCGCCCGCATGGGCTCCAAGATCGAGTCGCGCACGCAGGAATGGTTCGACCTGGCGATGGAGCGCGGCCTTCATCAAAATATCGAAGGCGCCGATGCGGGCGACGAACTCCGCTCGCTCGCGCGCGAAGAGAATCCCGTGGCCACGCTCAAGCAGTGGGAAGCGCACGGACTGCTCGCCGCCATCCACCCGAATCTCCAACGCCGCAAGCCCGACTACGACAGCCTCAACAAGCTCGCTCGCGTGCGCGCGAATTTTCTCGCCGCGGGGATTCGCCCTCGCCTTCAGGTCGTGGTCACGGGCTATGTTCTCGGCCGATTGAAGTCTCGCGAGTCCGCGGCGGCCCTGCGCCGGATGGAGTTTCGGTCCGCTGAAGTGGATGCGATCGCCCATCTTCTGCCCGAAGCGCAGAAGATCGTCAAGGTACTGAAAAGCCGCAAGACGAATTCGCCTCGCGACGCTTATTTCTACCTCGCGTCCGTGCCGCCGGAAATGCTCGTCTACATCGAAGTCGAGATCCCGAATCCGCGCGCCGTTTCCAAGATTCGCAGCTACATCCAGAAATGGCGCCCGATGCGTCTCGCGCTGCCGGTCGCAGAACTCGACGCGCTCGGTGTCGCGCGCGGTCCGAAGTTCGACAAAATCCTCGAGCAGCTTTTCGAATTGCAGTTGCGTGGCAAGGCGCGCTCGCCCGAAGACCGCACCAAGGCGCTTCGTTCTCTCGCTGGCATCAAGGAAGAACCCAAGAAGGAAGAGAAAGAGAAAAAGAAGCGCAAGGATGAAAAGGCGCCCGCTGCCGCTCCCAAGCAGGCCGCCGCGAAAACTCACGGCAAGCCCGAAGCTCCCGCTGCAACCCATCTTCCGGCACCCGAGGCGAAGCAGCACGTCTCGGCAGCCGCCGCCATCGGAGCGAAGGCTCAGGCCAAGCACGACAAGGCAGCCGGAGACCATCGCGCCGCGGCGAAGCAGGGCCGGATCGCGCACGCTAAGCCGAAGGCGCAAGCCGCGAAAAAATCGCGCGGCCGATAATCGCGTCGGAATGCCGCATCGCACGATTCCGCGGCCCGCCGGCAATTCGCATCTCATGCCGGCAACGCCGCAGGCGCCGGTTTCATGATCGTGAATCGCCAACATCGCGTCCGAGTTCCTGTGAAGGACCTGGCGAAGTTTCTTGCCCGCGCGCGCCGCGCCGTCCTCCTCCCTGCCGGATCGTTCACCGTCTGCCTGGTCACCGACGCCGAAATCGCGCGCTGGAATCGCGCGTATCGCGGCAAGCACTGCCCCACCGACGTGTTGTCTTTCCCCGTTGATGCGAACCAAGGGAAGCAAACGAAGCACGGAACGCTAAGGAAGCCGCAACGCCGTAGCAGTTTCTTGTCGTCCGCTTCCTCTGCCTCCTACTTAGGTGACATCGCCATCGCCCCCGCCGTTGCCCGCCGCAACGCGCGTCGCTTTGCACGCACATTCGAGGACGAGATGCGCATCCTCATCCTTCATGGCATCCTTCACTTGATGGGTTACGATCACGAGACCGACACCGGCCAAATGGAACGGCGCGAGCGCCGTCTCCGCCGCGCGCTCGGACTGGCTTAACGATGGAGATCCTTCTCTTCACGGTCGGCCTCTTCGCGCTGACGGCGGGCCTTGTCGTGGCTTCCTATCTCGACCGTGTGTACCGCGACCTCGGCCGCGTCACCACCGGCCGCGTCCACGATCACCTCGACACCTTCGAAACGGACATCGAGCCGCGCTTCAAATTGGAGCGCCCGCGCGCGGCGCTCGCTTTCACCCTGCTCGCGCGCCTTTGGCTCGTGGTCGTCGCCACCGTTACGGCGCTCGGCGTCGTCTACTTCGTTCCTAACCTGTGGCAGGCGGCGCTCGAAGTCGTGCTACTCCTCGGCCTCGAGGTCGTCATCGCCATGCAACTCCTGCCCGTGCTCTTGCTAGCGGGCGTCTCCGGCAACTGGCTCGCGCCGCTCGTTCCGGTGGTGCGCGTGTTCCTCGGGCTCTTGTGGCCCATTCGCGCGATTGTCGACCTCAACATTTCGGTCCTGCACCTTTCGGAAGAAGAGCCCAGCGAGCCGGCAAGCGAGCAACAAGCCCTCGAAGCCCTCGTTGACGCCGCCACCGAAGAAGGCATCATCGAGCAGGACGAAGCGCGCCTCATCGAGCAGGTCATCGAATTCGGCGACAAGCGCGTCCGCGACGTCATGACGCCTCGCCCCGATGTCATTGCCATCCCCGCCAGCGCCACTCTTGAAGAGCTGCGCGACCGCGTCGTTGAAACCAAATTTTCGCGCCTGCCCGTGTACGAAAAAACGCTCGACGATATCGTGGGCATCGTCGTCGCGCGTGACATGCTCGAAGTCCCCGACCGCGACGCCGCGCGCCGCACCGTCAGCACGCTGATGCGCCCCGCGCTCTTCGTCCCTGAAACGAAATTCGGCTCGGACCTGCTCAAGGAAATGCAGCGCAAGAATCAGCAGATGGCGGTCGTGATCGACGAGTACGGATTGCTCGCCGGGGTCGTTACCGTGGAAGACCTTGTCGAGGAAATCGTCGGCGAGATCGGCGAAGAGGACCGCCGCCCGGCGCCCGATGTGATCCGAGAAAGCGGCGGCGCGATGGTCTTGCGTGGCAGCGTGCCGGTGGACAAAGTCGGCGAACTCTTCGGCGTTCAGCTCGAAACCGCGGCGCAGCACGCGAACGCCACAACCATCGCCGGAGTTCTCAACGGCGTCGCCGGCCACGTTCCCAAACCCGGCGAAGTCGTCGAATTCGACGGCCTACGCTTCCAGGTCCTCGAAGCCAACCAGCGCAAAGTCCTGCGCGTCCGCGTACGCCCCGCCGCCAGCGCCGCCTCCGCCGCCCGAACCGTCTGACTCCCCGCATCCGCCGCCGAATCGCAGAACTAGCGCTTAGCTCGGCCTCGCGCGCAACCGCGCCACTTCCTCGCGCAACTCGCGTAACTCCTTCTGCAATTCCGGCAGCCGGTTGAACACCGCCACCGACTTCCGCCACGCCAGGTTTTCCATCGCGGGATAGCCCGAATAAATCGCGCCCGCCGGGACGTCCGTCGGCACGCCGCTCTGCGCGGTGATCGTCGCTCCGTCGCCGACGGTCAAATGCCCGGCCGTGCCGACCCGTCCAGCGAGAATGCACCGGTTCCCGACGTGCGTCGTTCCGGCAAGCCCCACCTGCCCGCACAGCAGCGTATCCTCGCCGACCTTGCAGGCGTGCCCGACCTGCACCAAATTATCAATTTTGGTCCCTCGCCCGATCTGCGTTTCGCCGACCGTCGCGCGATCGATCGCGCTGTGCGTCTGAATCTCCACATCGTCTCCGATCACCGCGATTCCCGCTTGTCGCATCTTGTGCCAGCGTCCATTCGCGTCGCGCGCGAACCCGAATCCGTCGCTGCCCACCACTACGCCGTTTTGCAGCAGTACGCGATTACCGATCCGGCAATCCTCGCGGACGCATGCGTGCGCGTGCGCGAAGAAATCGTCCCCGATCCGCGCCCCGCGATAGATCGTCACAAAGCTGTGCAGCACCGCGTGCCGCCCGATCTCCACGTCGTCATCCACGAAGCAGTACGGCCCGATGTGCGCGCCTACCCCAATCTTCGCGGACCCTGCGATGATCGCCGTCGGATGCACCTCCGGCGCGTACTTTGGCGCGGGATGAAACATTTCGATAGCCCGCGCGAAGTCGAGATACGGATTCGACGAGCGCAGCGCGGCGATGCGCGGCCGCGCCTCTTCGCGCGCAACCAGAACCGCCGACGCGTGCGTCTCCTCGAGCGCCCGCCGGTACTTGCGGTTCACGAGAAACGTCAGCTCGCCCTCGCGCGCCTCCTCGATCCCAGCCACGCCCGTGATTTCAAGCGCCGCGTCGCCCTCGACCGCGCACCCCAGCTTCTCGGCGATCTCTCCCAGTTTCATGGTCATCTCCCGCACTCCGCCCTTTCGAGTCTGAAATCCGCAACTCCAAATCGCTTCTCGTCAGCGATAGCCGAATTTTGAAAGTTAGCAGTTGGGCCTTGAAACTTCAAAGGAAACAGCGTGGGGCGATGCGCGGCGACCAGCACCCTCAGTCATCGAACACACACGTACGTCGGCGTGTCGAAGTTCGTCAGTCTTTGTGGGTCGTGGCTTCAGCCACGACATGAGCTCTGCAAAATCAGACCGGCTTCAGCCGCTGAAGTTCCGGATTGCGGTTTCCATCTGCCGGCCGCTCTGAAACCATGTCTTCGCGCTCACCACTTCGGATTGCCGCACGCAAAGCTCGCGGCATCGAGCGGGTCGCCACTACCCTTATAGATGGCTACTTCCGGGTACGGACACGCCGGGTGCGTCCTGTCGATGACACCCGCAACCTTGTGAGAGTTGATAATTCTATCCGGCGCCACATTCGTCACGTGCCACTTCTCGACCACATCCATCGCGTCGAACGTGCCGTCGTTCCCCATCCCGAAGCCCGGGCACATTCCCATCCCCGGCACCATGAAGAGCCGGACGAAATCCTGCGTCTTCGCCGGCCCGCCCATCGCGGCCAGCACGCTCTCGTAGTAATCGATCATGCTTCGCGGAGGAATGATCGCCTCGTCCCACGACTGGTAGATGAGCAGCTTCCCGCCATGATCCTTGAACGGCTTCAGGTTCGGGTCGTTCGAGTTCAGCATCGCTCCGTATCTCTCGTCCGCCAGGCGCGTATCGCGGTCCACGTCGAACGTCCGGAAATCCCAGTCCGGATTTCCGAACACGATGCTTTTGAAAAATCCTGTGCTGATGCTCAACGGCTCGGGACCAGCCATCATCAATCCCCAGCCCAACTCGCTTCCCGGATCGAAGCCCGGATAAATCTGCTTGCCGTCCGAAAATTTCGGCCCCGCGTAAACCAGCTTCGCCGTTTGCACCTGTGGCTCCGTCAGACACGACGCATAGTCCGCGTTCCCCGGGCACCGGATCGTCTCCGGATCGAAGTGGCAACGTGTGGGGTCCTCGATGAAACCGTCTCGCACGCCGTCCAGTTTGTCGCATGCATCGAGCGCCGCGCGGTGGATCACGGGATATTTGCTCGGCGGGATGTATCCCGGCGCTTTCACTCCGTTCTTCAGCGCCACCCATGTGATGTACTCGGATGCTGCCTGCAGGTGCGTGATGTAATACGCCGGATCGCCTGCGGCGATTCCGTCGAAGTCCGTCGGATACTTCTGCGCCTCGGTCAGCGCCTGATTGCCGCCCTCGTGGCAACTGCTCCAGAAAGACAAGCTCGCGGGCTTGCCGTAATACGCTTGAATCAGTTGCTTGGCAGCGACGGCCGTCTCATGAACCGCTCGGTGTCCCCAGTCAGCAATCTTTTCCGGATGGCCGATCGCCCATTTATCCGGCGCTTCGCTCGTCGCGCCCACATCCGAATGGCCCGTGTCGGTTGACGCCGCCGCGGAACCCCGCGCGACCTCCCTGCTCAGCCCCGCGTAGCTGATCGATCCGATGAATCCCGGGTTCCCGATTCCCACGTAGTGCCCGTTCCAGCTCGTGGCAAGAGGGAGCCACACTTCAAATGAAATATGCGAATCGCTCGTGGGCGCCGCAAATCCGGCCACGCGGCAGAACGGCACGGACACCTTCAGGCCGGCAGGCGTGCCAAACCGTCCGCCGGTGCTCGGCACCTCGAAATCCGGCGGCGTGCTGATCGCCGTCGCAAGCGTGATAGTGACGTTCGGCATCTTGAGCGACGCCAGACTCTCGCACGACTGTTGCGCCGACGCCCGCCCTGCACTCACGAACAGTGCTGCCAACGCAAACAAACACAAACTCACCAGCAAGCGATGTCTCATGCGAATCCCCCCTTTTTGCCGCACTTCTCCGCCGCGCCCTATTTATACTGCATTTCCGATTTCGGCCGCGGATTATACACCCGTTCCTCAATCGCCATCCGCGCGCTGTCACTACTTTCAAGCACACCCGCCCGCGTCGTCATTCTGAGCGGAGCGTCCCGATGCTTTGTTCTTTCCCGGAGATCGAGCTTTTGGACCTTCGGGTCGGGACGCGCAGTCGAAGAATCTCTCTTCGGCGTGGCCGAGTGCCTCATCCTAGCGGGGTATGCAAGCGTGGGAATTTTCCCGATCTCGCACGACCATCGCCCTATCGGCAAATTCGTAGTGTCTAGCGCGGGACAAGCGTACGATGCCCAAGCCAGATACCCATATCGGAATTCCGGATCAGCGGATGAATTTCGGGGGACGCCATGCCTTCACGCACTGCGTTTCTTAGCAAGCTACTCGGGCTCTATTGCATTCTCGTCGCGCTATCCATGATGACGCACAAGCAATTGACCGTGGACACGGTGGCGGCGGTTCTTCACAACGCCCCGTTGCTGTTATTCCTTGGCGTGATCACAACGCTCGGCGGGCTGGCGATGATTCTCGCCCACAACGTCTGGTCGGGCGGCGCGCTGCCGGTCGTCGTCACCGTCCTCGGCTGGTTGACACTGATCAAAGGCCTGCTGTTTTTGTTTCTCTCACCGGAAACGGAATCGAATCTCTTCCTCGGAGGGCTTCACCACGCGCAGTATTTTTACGGGTACGTTTGCTTCTCGCTTCTTCTCGGCGTCTATCTAACCTACGGAGGTTTCAGTTCCACCGCGCGCTAAATACCGGCGTGGACTAACGGTCGCGCCGCAATCCGGCGTCTATCGCTTGTGTGTCTGCGCGTAATCGATGGCGAATTGCTTGAGCGACGGACTGATCATGCCCAGCGCAGTGGCTTCCTTTGCGGCGCGTTCGACGTCCCAATGATCGACCACAAGCCGCTTGATAAACCACATCGTGGCCGCTCGGCCGCCGCCCGCACAGTGAATGAACGCCGGCTCGCTGCCCTTCGCGGTGATCGCGTCCAGAAATTTGTCGGCCGCTGCGGGATCGGGTGCGGCGCCATTGAAAGGGATGTGGAAATAGCGGATGTCGGCGGCTTTCGCGGCAGACGCCTCCGCTTCGACGTCCGCGCCGGGTTCGCTGTCTTGACGCAAGTTGATGATCGACGCGAAACCCATCTTCTTAATTTCGGGTATCGCCTCGATTTTAGTCGCACCGGCGCAAGCAACCGTGGTCTCGAGGCGATGGAAATTGGTGACGCCGTCCACCGTCTCTGTGGTCACCTCCTGCGCCCGGACCGGCGTCGCTGCCATCCACGCCATTCCAATCAAAGCCGCCCCTATCAGCAAATGTGATTTCATCGCAATTCTCCTTCCACTCGATCCCCATTGTGCCACCATGCCCCCAAACCGCTTCACAACTTCCCGCCGAGTCCGACGCTATCCCTTCCCGAGCAACTGCCGCGCGATGACCATGCGCTGAATTTCGCTGGTGCCTTCGCCGATCGTGCAGATCTTGACGTCGCGATAATATTTTTCCGCGGGATAGTCTTTGGTGAAGCCGTAGCCACCGTGAATCTGCACCGCCTCGTTTGCGACGCGCACGGCCACTTCTCCCGCGTACAGCTTCGCCATGCTCGACTCGCGCGTGATCCGCGCTTCCGAATCGCCCGACGCAATCGCGCGATCCGCGAGCCACGCGGCGCGATACGTCAACAAGCGCGCGGCGTCAATCTGCGTCGCCATGTCGGCCAGCTTGAATTGTATCGCCTGAAACTCGGCGATCTGCTTGCCGAACTGTTTCCGCTGCTTCGCGTATCGCACCGAGCATTCGTACGCGCCCTGCGCCATCCCCAGCCCCAGCGACGCAATCGAAATCCGCCCGCCGTCCAGAATCTGCAGGCTGTTGACGAACCCCTCGCCCTCGCGCCCCAGCAGATTCTCGCCCGGCACGCGACAATCCGTGAATACCACCTCGCTCGTGTCGCTCGCGCGCAGCCCGAGCTTGTTTTCCTTCTTGCCCGGACGAAACCCCGCAGTTCCCTTCTCGATCACGAACGCCGAAATTCCGTGCTGCTTCTTCGACGCGTCCGTCACCGCCATCCCGACGCAAACATCGGCGTAATGCCCGTTCGTCGTGAACGTCTTCGCGCCATTGAGCACCCAGCCGCCATCTTTTTTCGCCGCGACGGTGCGCGTCCCGCCCGCGTCCGACCCCGCTTCCGGCTCCGTCAGCGACCAGCAGCCGAGCTTTTTCCCCTGCGCCAGCGGCACCACGTACTTCTGCCTCTGCTCTTCCGTGCCGAATTTGAAGATGTGATTCGTGCAGAGAGAATTGTGCGCGGCGACGATGATTCCCACCGAGCCGTCCACGCGCGAAAGCTCTTCGATGATGATCGCGTATTCGACGTAGCCCATTCCCGCGCCGCCGTATTTCTCCGGGAAGATGACGCCCAGAAAACCCATCTCGGCCAGCTTGGGAATGATTTCCGACGGGAACCGCGAAGCCTCGTCCCACTCCATCACGTGCGGAGCGATTTCGCCCTCGGCGAATTCGCGCACCGTGTGCCGGAGCTGCTGCTGTTCGTCGGTAAGTGAGAACTCCACGTTACGGTTATACCACGGGCGTTTAAGCGCAGGGCGCAGTGCAACAGCGCATGAAGTCAGATCAACACGAGCGACAATCCGCGGCGGTGTTTATGTAGCTCAGGTCTTTCCGGCCGGCATTTGGTCGGAATGACTTGAGGGTTTTGGTTCGGGTTTTCGTCAGGGCACGGCTTGAGCCGTGCCGTAAGAAGACGTCGCGCGAAGCGCGCACCTATGCGCTGCCTCTCTCGCAGCATGTATTCGGAATGGGCGAGGCAACGGCGAGAGCGAGACAAACTTCCGGAGGGCACAGCGGTCCCGCGATTTCAGGTGGCGAGCGACGCAACTCCCGCTCGCCGGCCGACCGCGCGCAGCACCAGGTCCGCCAGCGCGCGAATCAGGAGCGGCGAATCGTTCAGCGCGGGCATCATGTGAAAATCGGTGACGCCGAGCGCTTCGGCGTGTTCGCGCGCTTCGATATTGATTTCGTGCAGCGTCTCGATGTGCTCGGTCAGGAATGAAATCGGGATCACCAGCATGCGCTTCACGCCGTCGCTCGCCAGTCCCTCGAGCGTCGCCGTGAGTGACGGCTGAAGCCATTTCTGCGGGCCGACCTTGCTCTGATAGCACAGCGAGTGCGGATTCGGCCACGCCCCAAGCTCGCGCACCAGTCGCACCGTCGCCTCAATGTGCTGCGGATACGGATCGCCCTTTTCGACCAGCGACATCGGCAGGCCGTGCGCACTGAAGACGAGATGAACTTCCTCGCGCCACGGAAGCTGGCGCAGCACGCTGTTGACGCGGTCCACGATTCCCGCGATGTAATCCGGATGATCGAAAAAATGATCCACGAGATGCACCGGAACGCTCGGCTTATACAGCCGATTCCACTCTTTCAGGCTGCTGCCCGTCGTCGCGAAAGAGTAGTGCGGATACAGCGGCAAAAGGACCAGCTCGTCGTACGGCGCACTCGCGAGCGACGCGATCGCTTCCTCCGTACTCGGGTGCCAGTAGCGCATCGCCACGATCGTGCGCGCAAAAATGTGCGGACGCAGCGCCACTTCGAGCGCGCGCGCCTGCTGCTCCGTGAGACGCCGGATCGGCGACCCGCCACCGATCTCGGCGTATTTCACCCGGACGGATTTCGAGCGCGTCGTGGAGATCAGTTTCGCCAACGGTTTGCGGGCGAGAAACGAACCGGGAAAATTTATAATGTCCGGATCGCAAAAGAGATTATAGAGAAACGGCTCGACAGCCTCCTGGCTGTCCGGCCCGCCCAATTGAAACATCACGACCGCGATCTGCTTTGCGTCTGCCATGG
Organism: uncultured Acidobacteriota bacterium; assembly: GCA_963715685.1. Classification (GTDB taxonomy): domain Bacteria; phylum Acidobacteriota; class Terriglobia; order Acidiferrales; family UBA7541; genus Palsa-295. The sequence continues at coordinate 2,753,389 of OY970264.1, forward strand.
CCTCGTCCACCGCCAGAAATAAGATGCCACAAGAGGCGCGCGCGACACCACTAAAACGAACGCGCCCGGATCGGGTTGCCGTCCCGCGAATCACGCGGCGTCACGCGTATTGACGCATTCTTTGAATGTGTCTACATTCGTAGGGTGAGCGTAAAAAAAGTTCAAGTCGGCCAAGTTTGGAAAAAAGACGACACCGGCGACTCATTTCTGATCACCAAAATCTACAACGAAGCGCTCACCACGTTTGCCGTGCTGCGAAAGGCGGGCTCGGAAACCGATCCGCCGGTGCGCGTGAGAATCACGCATACCGCAACTTCCGCGAATCTTCCGGGCTTCACGTATACGCAGGAATCCGGCGATTTTTAGCCTCCGAACGCGCATTTTTCCGCCCGCGCTTAACCCCTCTTAAATGTCACAAAATGGCAGAAATTGCACGCTTAACCGGCCTTAATTGGCACAAAATTTTGTCGCGCGGCCCGCTCGACGGAAATTCGCGGATTTTCGGCCGCGCGCAGGTTTGCGTACACCGCTCCGCAACTCTGGTTTACAATGGGCTCACATGGCGCACTCGGGATCGTCAAATTTCGTTCATCTGCATCTTCACACGGACTACTCTCTTCTCGACGGCGCCTGCGAAATCGGCGAGCTGACCGCCGAAGCCGCGCGCCGCGGAATGCCCGCCGTCGCGGTGACGGATCACGGCAATCTTTTCGCCGCCGCGAATTTCTACCACCAGGCGACAACGCACGGCGTGAAGCCGATCATCGGCTGCGAAGTCTACGTCGCGCCGGACAATCACAAGAATCGTGGCGCGGCAGCCGAGCGCTCGAATCATCTCGTCCTTTTGTGCGAGAACGACGAGGGTTACCGCAATCTGATTAAGCTCGTTTCCACCGGTTTTCTCGACGGTTTTTATTACAAGCCGCGCGTGGACCACGAACTGCTCGCGCAGCACAGCAAGGGACTGATCGCGCTCTCGGCGTGCCTACGCGGCGAAGTCGCCGACGCGCTGCTCAACGAAAAATACGATCAGGCGCGAACGAACGCCTATCGCCTGCGCGACATTTTCGGCAAGGGCAACTTCTTTCTGGAAGTTCAGGACCAGGGCCTGGAAGTCGAGACGCGGGTCAATCGCGATCTCGTCAACCTTTCGCGCGAAACCGGAATTCCACTCGTGGCCACGAACGATTGCCACTACCTCACCCAGTCCGACTCGCACGCGCAGGAAGTGCTGATGTGCATCCAGACGGGCAAGACAATGAGCGACGCCCAGCGGATGAAATTCGCGACCGACCAGTTCTATTTCAAGACCGCCGAGGAAATGGCGCAGGTTTTCCGCGAGACTGCCGGACGCCGTGTCGACGCACCGTCGCGATCGCCGAGCGCTGCAACGTCAAGATCCGCGCGCGTGGACAATCCCTTCCCCGAGTTCAAGGTTCCGGAGGGGTACACCACCGATTCGTATTTTGAGAAAGTGGCGCGCGAGGGATTCGCGGCGCGCGCTGTGCAGCTCGAGCGCCTCGCCAAGGAAGAATCGCTGCGCCATCCGATCGCCGAATACGAACGGCGCCTCTCCGACGAAATCGAGATGATCCAGAAGATGCGCTTCGCCGGATATTTTCTGATCGTCTGGGATTTCATCCGCTACGCCCGCGCGCAGGGAGTTCCGGTGGGGCCGGGCCGCGGCTCGGCGGCGGGCAGCCTGGTGAGCTACGCGCTGCAGCATCACGGACGTCGATCCGCTGCAATACGATCTGCTCTTCGAGCGATTCCTCAATCCCGAGCGCATTTCGATGCCCGATATCGATATCGATTTCTGCATGCGGCGCCGCGGCGAAGTGATCGAATACGTACGCAAGACGTACGGCGAAAAGAGCGTCGCGCAGATCATCACGTTCGGCACGATGGCCGCGAAAGCAGTGCTTAAAGACGCGGGCCGCGCGCTCGACATGCCGTACGGCGAAGTGGACCGACTCGCGAAGATGATTCCCACGACAGCTCAACATCGCACTCGAGGATGCGCTGAAGCAGATCGCCGCAGCTCGACTCGCTGCGCAAAACGGACGAGAAGGTGAAGGAGTTGGTCGGAAGTCGCGCTGCGCCTGGAAGGGCTCGCGCGGCACGCATCGACGCACGCCGCGGGCGTGGTGATCTCGCCGCAGCCGCTCACCGAAATCGTTCCGCTCTACAAGTCGAACAAGGATGAAATCACGACGCAGTACGACATGAACGCGCTCGAGCGCATCGGCCTGCTGAAGATGGATTTTCTGGGCCTCACGACGCTGACCGTGCTCGACGACGCCGTGCGGCTGATTCAGCACAATCGCGGCGTGGCGGTCGACCTCGCGTCGCTGCCGCTCGACGACGCGGGCGTGTACGCGCTCTTTTCGCGCGGCGACACCACCGGGATTTTCCAGTTTGAGTCGCACGGCATGCGCGACATCCTGCAGCGCTACCAGCCGACGCGCCTCGAGGACCTGACCGCGCTCAACGCGCTGTACCGCCCCGGCCCGATTCAGGGCGGGATGATCGACGACTTCATCGCGCGTAAGCACGGCAAAAAGAAGGTCACGTACGACTTGCCGGAGCTCGAGGAAATTCTTTCCGAGACCTGGGGCGTGATCCTGTACCAGGAACAGGTGATGCAGATCGCGAACCGCCTGGCCGGGTTTCTCGCTCGGCGACGCGGACCTGCTGCGCCGCGCGATGGGCAAGAAGAAGCCCGAAGAGATGGCCGCGCAGCGCGAAAAATTCCTCACCGGATGCGCACGCGCGCAAGGTGCCGGCGAAGAAGGCCGAGAAAATCTTCGACCTGATGGCCGAGTTCGCAGGCTACGGCTTCAACAAGTCGCACTCCTGCGCGTACGCGCTGCTCGCCTATCAGACGGCGTGGCTGAAGACGCACTATCCGGTCGAATTCATCGCAGCGATGCTCACGTCGGAAACGGGCAACACGGAAAAGGTAGTGAAGTACATCAACGAAGCGCGCAGCATGGGCATAAAGGTGCTGCCGCCGGACGTGAGTTCGAGCGACATGAATTTCACTCCGGTGGGCGAGAACATTCGCTTCGGCCTCGCGGCGATCAAGAACGTGGGCGAGAACACAGTGAAGGGAATTCTCGCCGCGCGCGAGTCGCTGGGCGGGCGATTCAAGAGCTTCTACGAATTCTGCGAATCGGTGGACGCGCGGCTGATGAACAAGCGCGTACTGGAAAGTCTCGTGCGAGCGGGCGCACTCGATGGGCTCGGCGCGCACCGCGCGCAGATGATTGCGGCGATCGACCGGACGATTGAGCGCGCGCAGAAAATGCAGCGCGCCAAGGAAAGCGGCCAGCACGGTCTTTTCGGCGGAGGCGGCGCTGCGAACGTTGCGCCACCGCCGGATGTGTTGCCGGATGTCGAGGAGTGGCCCGAGCACGAGCTGCTCGCGGCGGAGCATTCGACGCTCGGGTTTTACATCTCCGGGCATCCGCTGGACAAATATGCGGGACGCTTGCAGGACTTGAAGGCCGTGGAACTCGCGGGGCTCGAAGGGCGGCGGAACGGCGAGGATATCGTAGTTGCCGGAATCATCGTGCAGCTGCGCCCGATGCGCTCGCGGCGCGGTTCGCGCTGGGCGATCCTGACGCTGCAGGACCGCACGGGCGTGTGCGAGGCGCTGGTTTTTCCCGAAGCGTTTCAAAAGCTCGAAGGGATTCTAAAGTCCGCGACGCCGCTGCTGGTGAAGGGGCGAATCGCGGTCGAGGATGTGGGGACGCGCGTGATCGTGTCGGACGCGCGATTGCTGGATCAGGTGCGCGACCCGGCGTCCAAGCCGGCGTCGGAGCGAACCAACGGCGGGGCACCGAGCGTGCTGCGCGTGCGCGTGAATCGCAGCGCGATCGACACGGGAAAAATCGAGCAGCTTGACGAACTGTTTACGAGCCATCCGGGGCGGTGCCGGATCGCGTTCGAACTGGTGCAGGAAGACGGCACGGAAGCCACCATCGACGCGGAGCGCGCCGTGCAAGCGGACAATGATCTTCTCGCGCGCGTAAGGGAAATTTGCGGCAGCGAGTCGACAGCGGTGCTGCAATGACGGATTCGCGCGAAAAACGCAAGCTGGCGCGAGAGCGGCTGCGCCGCCTTCGCGAGCGCGCAAAACAGCGCGAAAAACAGGCCAAGGAAGAACAGCGCGCCGCCAAGCTTGGCGCAACCGCGCCGCCCACCGTCACGGCCAAGCCTCAGCCAGCAACGCGTCCGCCCGACCAACCGGCATCGAAGGATCGCCAGGAGAAACGCCAGATCGAAATCAACGCGCTTGAGCGCGACATCGCGGAGCTGAGCCGCCTCACCGAGCCAACCGACGCGACGTCGGGAGACATCGAGCGAATCCGCCGCGAAGTGGAAGAGCTGAAGCAGGATTTTTACGCGAACCTCGACTCCTGGCGGCGGCTTCAGCTTGCACGCCACCCGCAACGGCCCTACACGGACGATTTCATCCGCCTGCTCTTCGAGGAGTTCAGCGAGATTCACGGCGACCGTAATTTCGCGGACGACGCCGCGTTGATTACGGGCATGGCGCGGTTCGGCGGCCAGCCCGTCCTGATCGTGGGAAATCAAAAAGGCCGCGACACAAAACAGCGCCTCGCGCGGAATTTCGGGCAGGCCAAGCCGGAGGGCTATCGCAAGGCGCTGCGCGCGATGCGCCTGGCGGCGAAATTCCGGCGGCCGATTTTCGTTTTTGTCGATACGCAGGGAGCGTATCCCGGCATCGACGCGGAGGAGCGCGGGCAAGCCGAGGCGATCGCGCACAACATCCGGGAGATGTCGCGGCTGCCGGTGCCGATCGTGGTGGCGATCACGGGCGAGGGCGGATCGGGCGGGGCGCTGGCGATCGCGATCGGAGACCGCGTACTGATGCTGGAGAATTCGGTCTATTCGGTGATTTCGCCGGAAGGGTGCGCGTCGATCATGTGGCGCGATTCGACGAAAGCCGGGCTGGCTGCGGAAGCGCTCAAAATTACCGCGCTCGATTTGCTCGAGCTGAAGCTGATCGACGAGATCGTGCCAGAGCCAGAGGGCGGCGCGCACACCGATCACGCCGCGACGGCGAAATTGCTCGAGCCGGTACTGTCGCGCGCGCTCGGGGAGCTTTCGCGGCTTTCGCCAGAAGAGCTGCTCCAGCAACGCTATGAAAAGTTCCGGCACATGGGGCAGTTTTTCGCGTGAGGGGCAAGGCCGGACGATTGACGTGGATGGGCAGCGCCTCGCCAAACATGTGCGCCGGGCGCAGCGTGCTGCGCCCCTACGAAAACAATCTCGGCTGGCGGAGGATGTGAGGCAGCGCGCCCGTGCCGGAATACGCACGAGGAAAATCGAGAGCTGACTCCTGGGTACGTCTCGTGCGACACTTGCGCTGCAAGTGAGTGCGGAGGATGAAAAATGGCAAAGAAGAATAGGCTCAAGAAGACGGCGATTGCGATCGGCGCTGCGATCGGGAAAGCGGATCGAACGGCGCACAAGGTTGCCAAAGCAGGCGTCGTCGCGAAGAATGAGCTTGAGGATATTTCGAAACGGATTGACGCCTTGAAGCGGCAGTTGCTGAAAACGACGAAGCGGCTCAAGAAAGCGTTAGCCTAGCTCGGATCGATCATCTCCCCGGTACGGCTGGCGGCGCCCTGAATGGGCTGCGCCGTGCGGAGTATTTGTGTCGTTCCCGCCTGAAGCATTCCTCGAATCACCGGCCGGTAAGATTCATCGGATCCTGCGACGCGCGCGATTGTTGGATGGGCGGCATCAAGCCAAGCACGTTTGCCGGGCACGGCATGCCGTGCCCTTACGGAAACCATTCCATCCGACGGCGCCCTGCCAAGAAAGACTGCGAAGCACGGCATGCTTCGGCTTCACTCACCACAAGTGCCGTGCGCCTGCGGAAACCATCTCCGACGCACGCGATCATTGAATGGGCGGCGCGTTGCTCAAGATACTCGCCCCTTCCCTGCCTCGTTCGGGGTAAATCAGCACACCATTCCGTTGCCTTACGAAAAGCATTCGCCGTTGGAGAATTGGGCACGGGCGCGCAGCGTTTTCATTGCCCGATGCGTTGCGGTGATTTAGTTTCAGACCAAGCAATGGGGACGCATCCAATGGCGGAAGGCGAGGCACCTCTTATGTCGGAAGTGTTCCGGCCGTACGAAAAGCTCGTGGAAGTCACGATTTTGGGGAAGACGTTTCTCGTGCCGGAACGGAATTCGCTGCTCCGCGCGTTTCAGTTCATCAGCCCGGAAACGATTCCTTACGGACGCTTCTGCTGGAACCAGGAATGCCAGTATTGCAAGGTGAACTGCCGGCTTTCCGACGACGACCAGTCCCGGCCAATCCTGAGCTGTAAATTCATCGTGTCGGAAGGCATGGAAATCTCCGAGCTCGCGCCTGAGCTCGTCGGCTGCCTCCGCACCAAGCTCGGCCAGACCGAGACGCCCGCCCCTGCTGAAGTTCAGGCCGAAGTAAAGACCCCGTAGAATCCGCGCCAGTTCGGAAGGTCAACCTCAAAAATCAATTCAGCACGGAGTTCTTGCCCGAGGCTTCGCTCCAGCCCGAGCTCAGCACGGATCCGGCGGAAACTGAACCACTCGGACTAAGGGCTTGGTCGGCTGGAGTTTCTTGGCTTTTTTCAGACGTTTGGTTGGCTTGCTTGCCTTTTTCGCCGGCATGTCTTTCTCCTTCGCTCGGATTTACGCGCACAGCGTTGCGAGCGTGCAGGGAATCCCACCGCTTACTACGGCTCAGCCCAAGTTCAGCAGGGGTCTGGGGGATACGCTCTCAGCGGCTTTGTCGCTTGGAGTTTCTTGCCTTTCTTCAGGCGCTTAGTCGGCTTGGCCACCTTTTTCGTCGGCATGTCTTTCTCCTTCGCTCGGATTTACGTGCACAGCGTTGCGAGCGTCCGGGGAATACCACCGCTTACTACGGCTCAGCCCAAGTTCAGCAGGGGTTGGGCGGATAGTAAGCAGCTCTTACCAAAGGCTTGGTTGGCTGGAGTTTCTTGGCTCTTTTCAGACGCTTGGTTGGCTTGTTTGTCTTTTTCGTCGGCATGTATGCTCTCCTTCGTTCGGACTGACTCTCTCAGTGGTCGTGAAGCAACAGAGAACCCTGGGCCTGCCTAGGCTCAGCACGGGCTGGGCGGGAAAACACCCTTTGTGATCAAAGGCTTGGTTGCCTGGAGTTTCTTGGCCGCTTTCAGTCGCTTGGTTTGCTTGGCCGCCTTTTTCGCTGTCATATCTTTCTCCTTGGCTTGGATTTACGCGCGCAGCGTTGCAAATGTGCAGGGCAAATCGGGATACCACCCGCTTACGCCTCAGCACAAGTTCAGCAGGGGTTGGGTGGAAAGTAAACCGCTCTTACCAAAGGCTTGGTTGGCTGAAGTTTCTTGGCTCTTTTCAGGCGCTTGGTTTGCTTGCTGGCCTTTTTCGCCGGCATGATTGCTCTCCTCGCTCGATGCCCGTCAGGGCACTGATTAGCAAATATGCAAATTGTGGGCCAATATCGAGAGGAGGAAAGCCGGCGCGGATGTCCTTTGGAATCCGTGCGGCGGCACGTCGAGCTTCCACCTGGCATGGCCGATCGGGCGGACGCGCGCTGAATAAATCAACTTTTGTTTACAAATCCAACGCCAGTTTTTAGCAACGGTAATGCATGCGGAGGTCCGAGTGGAGGCGTTATCCGAACTGGATAGCCTTGCCGAACACGGTTTAGGCGGCGTTCGGCCGATATGTTAGAATTCAACGCGTTGGGCTATGCGGAATGGAGCGCGAGAATGAAAGCGCGTAAGAAGTTCATCATCGGTTCTGGGATCATCATCGCCACGCTATTGTCTTTGGCGTACGTCGGTTACACGCAGAGCAAGACCTACTACCACACGATTTCGGAACTTCCCACGCTGCAGGGCGCGACGCTGCACCAGCGGATGCGCGTGTCAGGGAACGTCCGCGCGGGATCGATCACGCACCGCGATGGGCGAACCGATTTCGTGCTCGAAGAAGAGGGCAAGGCCCTGGCGGTGAGCTACGTCGGCAGCGATCCGCTTCCCGATACGTTCAAGGACGGGGCGCAAGCGCTCGTCGAGGGGCGCTTGCAGCCGGAGGGCGGATTCGTCGCGGAGCAGGTGCAGGCGAAATGCGCGTCGAAATATGAGGCCACGCCCGGCGCAACCCAGCCCGGTGCATCACCTGTACAATCGCCTGGCCAATCCATGAACCAATCCGGCTCCCCAGCCGGGACCGGAAAGAGTTAAGATCCGCAGGGGGAATTCGCTTGGACATTTTCGGCTCGTTTGCGCTGCTGCTCGCGCTGCTCGCTGCGGTGTATGCGTTCGCGGCCGGGATCGCGGGAATCCTGACGCGCCGCGCGCTGTTGACGAAAAGCGCGCGCAACGCGGGCATGGCGGTCTTCGGCTTGGTCACGCTGGCCGTTGCATCGCTCGAATATTTTTTCTTCACGGATAATTTTTCGCTGGCGTACGTCTCCGAGCACAGCAACCGCGCGCTGCCTCTCTACTACAAATTTTCGGCGCTCTGGGCCGGGCAGGAAGGCTCGCTGCTCTTCTGGACGTGGCTGCTCTCGATCTACGCGTTCTCGGCGCTGTTCCTGAACCGCAAGAAGCACCCGGAGCTGATGCCGCACGTGGGCGTGACGCTCGCGGCCGTGCAGATTTTCTTCCTCACGTTGAACAATTTCGTGGTCAGCCCGTTCCATGTGCTCGGCGGGATGGACGCGTCGGGCGCGATGCACGTCGCGCGGCTTTCCGAAGGAAGCGGGCTGAATCCGCTGCTTCAGTATTACGAGATGGTGATTCATCCGCCGATTCTGTATCTCGGCTACACGGGATTTACGGTGCCGTTCGCGTTCGCGATGGCGGCGCTGCTGGGCCGCTATCCCGGCGAGAAGTGGATTCACATCACGCGGCGATGGACGATGGTGGCGTGGTGCTTCCAAACCGTGGGAATTCTGCTTGGCGCGCACTGGGCGTACGCGGTGCTGGGCTGGGGTGGCTACTGGGCGTGGGATCCGGTCGAGAACGCGGCGCTGCTCCCGTGGATCACCGGGACCGCGTTTTTGCACTCGGTGATGATGCAGGAAAAGCGCGGCATGATGAGAGTGTGGAACGTGTGGCTGGTGTTCGTCACGTTCATGCTGTGCATTCTGGGAACGTCGCTGACTAGGTCGGGCGTGGTGAGCTCGGTGCACGCGTTCGCGGAATCGTCGATCGGCGGATGGTTCTTCACGTTTCTCGGCATCACTTTTCTGGTGTGCCTCGCGGCGTGGTTCAAAAACCGCGATTACCTGCGCAGCGACAATCAGCTCGACTCGCTGGTTTCGCGCGAATCGAGTTTCCTCTTCAACAATTTGATTCTGCTGGCGGCGTGCTTCGCCGTGCTGTGGGGGACGCTCTTCCCGGTGCTTTCGGAAGCGGTGACGGGCAACAAGATCAGCGTGGGCCCGCCATTTTTCAACAAAGTGAACGTGCCGATCGCGCTGTTTCTGCTGTTCCTCACCGGCGTGGGCCCGCTGCTCGCGTGGCGGAAGACGTCATATGACGCGCTGCGGCGCAATTTCGCGTGGCCGTTGGTTGGTGGAGTGGTTGCAGGCGCGGTGGGGTTCGCGTTCGGATTCCGGCAATTTTATCCGGTGATCTGCCTGATTCTTTCCGTGTTCGTGACGCTGACGATCGCGGCGGAATTTTATCGCGGAGCACGAGTGATCTCGGCGCGCGACGGCACGAACCTGCTCACCGCCGTGGGCGAGCTCACGATGCGCAACACGCGGCGCTACGGCGGTTACGTGGTCCACTTTGGCATGGTGCTGATTTTTATCGGCATCACCGGCTCGGCCTTCAACCAGGATATTCAGAAGGAAATGGCCATCGGGCAGAGCATCCAGATCGGGCCGTATACGATCCTGTGCCAGAATTTCGATCAGCCTTCGACGGACAATTACACGTCCGACCGCGCGACGCTGGAAGTGCTGCGCAACGGCAAGTCCGAGATGATGCTGTATCCGGAACATCGCGTTTACATCGCGAGCCAGGTGCCGGAAACGATGGTGGCGGTCGAGAGCACGCCGCTGCGCGATCTTTACGTGGTGTACGCCGGGACGAGCCCGGAAACCGGCAAACCGGTGATTCACGCATACCTCAATCCGCTGGTGAAGTGGATCTGGTTCGGCGGAATCGTCGTGGTGCTGGGCACGGGCCTGGCGCTGTTTCCGGATCGTCGCGCTACGCTGGTGCTGCGTCCCGCGACGGAAACGTCCTGGGGCGACGCGATTTCGCAAGGCGCGAGTGGAACGCCCGCAACCAGTCCGGTGGCGAGCGCGCCTATCCGCCGCTCTGGTGCCGATGATTGACGAAAACTTCTTTGCTCACACCACATCGCACAGAGGAAGCATGCGCATGAGCCGCCGCCTCAACCTGTCGCTTGGCGTGTGCCTTGCGGTGTGGATTGTGCTCGCGGCGCTGGCTCCGGCGGCGCACGCGCAGGCGACGCCTCGCGCGAAGGCGCTCGGTGCCAGGTTGAAGTGCGTGTGCGGCTGCAACCAGGTCTTGACCGCGTGCAATCACGTGGGCTGCACGACTTCGCACGCGATGCTGAAAGAGATGGACGACCGGGTCGCGCGCGGCGACTCGGATGATGTGGTCCTGCAGTCGTTCATTCAGGAGTACGGACAAACGGTACTCGTCGATCCGCCGAAGACGGGATTCACGGGGCTCGTCTGGATCATGCCGATTGTGGCGCCGCTTCTGGCGCTGTATCTGATTTGGGAACTCGTGCGGCGGTGGCGGCATAAGGCCGTCCTCGCGCCTGCGGGCGGACCCGCGATTTCGGCGGACCTGATCGAGCGCGCGCGGCGCGAAGCAGACAAGGAAGAAAATGAGTGACGTCGATATTCTGATCGCATGCGCGCTGCTGGCCGCCGCGACGATGATCTTCGTCTTCGGCGTGCGGCCGGAGGCCGAGGATTCGGCGCCGCATCGCACGAAGCTCGATCAGCTTCTGGAGCGGCGCGACGCGATCTACGAAAACCTGCGCGACCTGCGCTTCGAACATCGCGCGGGAAAATTTTCCGAGCAGGATTACGAGGAGATTAAGCAATCGCTCGAAATCGAGGCCGCGCGCGTGCTCTCCGACATGGACGTGCTGACGGGCGGCGCTCCCACGCCTGCAACGCGGCAGGCGGCGTCCGCAAAGGGCCGGCGCGCATGATAATTCGCAGTTGCGTAAGCGCATTTCTTGCTTCCCTGCTGCTGTGCCTTGTGGCTTCCGCTTCGTTCGCGGGGACGGTGACCGGCACGGTGCGCAACGGCACGACCGGCAAGCCGGCTGCGGGCGTAGACGTGATCCTAATTCAGCTTCAGGGCACCATGCAGCCGGTTGCGACCACGAAAACCGACGCCAACGGACAATACAAGTTCGACAATCCCGCGCTCGGCCAAGGGCCGATGCTCATCCGTGCGGTGTATCGCGGCGTGAACTATCACGAGCCGGCGACGCCGGACAAGACGACAGTCGATGTCGAAGTCTTCGAGCCGACGGACAAAGCGAGTGCGTTCAAAGTCACGATTCACGCGATCATCGTCCAGCCGGATGGCAATAGCTTGATGGTCGGCGAGGAATACAGGGTGTCGAACAAGACGCAACCGCCGGTGGCGTACTATCGCGCGGACGGCTCTTTCCGGTTCTCGCTACCAGATGGCGCGCAGCTCACGGATGTGTCGGCAGTCGGGACGTCCGGCATGCCTGTGATCCAACAGACGATCGAGAAGGGCAAGAACGAGAGAGCCATCGTGTACCCTTTCCGTCCGGGCGATAGCGATGTGCGCATCTCGTACCGATTGCCCTATCCCGGAAATCAAATGCAGCTGCACATCGCGTCGCCCTACGCGGCCGACCAGGTAGGAATCTTCGTGCCGCCGACGGTTCAGGTTTCAGGCGGAGGTTTTGCGCCCGCGGGACAAGATCAGGGCCTGAACGCGTACGTGCGGCAAACAGTGGCTGCCGGCACGCCTATCTCGGTTGCGATTTCGGGCACGGCTCCGCCTCCGGCCCAGGATAACGCGACAGCGGGTGGAGGCGCAGGCGGCGGAGCCGGTGATGACACGCAGAATCCCGGCGTGAATTCGCGCGTGGAGCCGGGCGGAGCGGCGCCGGTTGCAAGCGTCACTTCCCTGCCCGCGCGTCTCGACAGTGTGAAGTGGTACGTAGTGGCTGGATTCATCGCGATTTTCGCGCTCGGACTGATATACGTATGGCGGCAGCCGCAAGTGGCGATCGCCGGAGCGTCGAATGAAACCACCACAGCACCAAAACGCGCCGCGGCAGAAGAGCCCGTTCGCGCCGCCACCGCCGCGGAAGCTGCGAGCGCAAGCGGAAGAGCCGCGGCGAACGTGGAACGCGAAGTGCGCGGCAGCCTCGACGAGCTGAAGGACACTTTGTTCCGCCTGGAATTGCGGCGCGAGGCTGGCACGATTACCGAAGAAGATTACGCGCGCGAGCGCGACCGCGTCAAAAAAGTGCTGCACGATCTGGTGAAAGGCTGAAGGATTTGTCCGGCACCCTATCGGCGCCCGAGCCCGTCACTTCGCCGTCCTCCGCAATTGCCCCCAGCCTGGGAGTGTCTTTCGACCGCGTGGAGAAGCGGTTCGGATCTCTCATGGCTTTGCGCGGCGTTTCGCTGCAAATCGCTCCCGGCGAGTTCGTGGCGCTGCTGGGAGCCAACGGCGCGGGAAAGACGACTCTGCTTCGGATCGCCGCACTGCTGATGACTCCCACAAGCGGATATGTTGTCTTTCCAGGCCTCGCGCAGGTCAGCGACGGCCCCGGAAGAAATGACACCGAAGTTGTTTACGGGAATCCGAAACCGTCCATCGGAATGGTCGGGCACAGCACGCTGCTCTACGACGAATTGAGCGCGGCGGAAAATCTGGAGTTTTTCGCGCGGCTGTACGATCTGGCGGACGCGCGCGCGCGAATCGCGCATGCGCTCGATGCGTGCGGCCTCGCAACGCGCTCCGGGAGCCTCGTGCGGACATTTTCGCGCGGAATGCGCCAGCGTCTGGCAATCGCGCGGGCACTGCTGCATGGGCCGCGCATGTTGCTGCTCGACGAACCGGCGGCGGGGCTCGACCGCCAGGGGCTTGATTGGCTGGGCGCGACGCTCGCGCGGCTGCGCGATGCGGGCGTAACCGTGATTATGAGCACTCACGCGCGCAACGAGTCGCTCGATCTTGCGACGCGCGCGGTTTCGCTTGCGGGTGGGCGCGTTGAGCGCGACAGCGGCCGAGGCGGCGATCCGCGCCCGTTGCTCGCGGCGCTGCGCTCCGAGGACTAGGATGACCACTGCGCGCGCCGCCGCCATTCTGCTCGCCAAGGAACTGCGGCTCGAATTCCGCACGCGCGAACTGCTGACGGCGACGGTCGTGTTCGCGGTGGTGGTCGTCGTGCTTTTCAGCTTTGCGTTCGATCCCACGGCCGCGGAATCGCGGCGGTACGGACCGGGACTGCTATGGATCGCGTTTCTATTCGCCGGATCGCTGATGCTGCATCCGTCGTTTGGGCGCGAGCAGGCGAATCAGACGCTCGACGCTCTGCGGATGGCGCCCATATCGCCGTTCGCGATCGTGCTGGGAAAGATGCTGGCGAATCTTCTGTTTCTTTCGGTGGCGGAAGTGATTCTCGTGCCGGTGTTCGCGGTGCTCTACAATATCTCGCTCGCGGGGATTGTGGGGCGGCTGGCAATCGTGCTCGTGCTGGGGACGCTGGGAGTGGTGGTTACGGGCACGGTGTTTTCGGCGATCTCGGCGCACGCGCGGATGCGGGAATTGCTGCTGCCGTTGCTGCTACTGCCGATTCTCGCGCCGCTGCTGATCGCCGCGGTGGAAGCGACGGCGTCGCTATTTTCCGAGCGGCCCGTGCTTGACCGCGCGTGGCTCGCATTTCTCGGCGGATTTGATATTGTGTTCCTGACGGCGTCGTGGCTGCTGTCCGATTTCTTGCTGGAGGAGTGAAACTCATCTCATGAAAGCGCGGTTCGGCATAACGGCTCTGGTCGCAGCGCTGCTGTTTTTCGCCGGTTACGCGGCGCTTTTCATCGCGCCAGACGAAAGCACGATGCATGAGATACAGCGCGTGTTCTACTTCCACGTGGCGCTGTGGTCGGCCATGTACACGGCGCTGACGATCGCGTTCGTCGCAAACATCGCGTGGCTTGCAACGCGGCAGCCGAGATGGGACTGGCTGGGCGTCTCGGCAGTCGAGGTGGGCGTTGTTTCGTGCACGGGCGGGCTGATCACGGGCGTGCTGTGGGGCAAGCCGGCGTGGGGCATCTGGTGGACGTGGGACGCGCGACTGACGACGGCTTTCCTCCTGTGGCTGCTCTACATTGCGTACCTGCTGCTGCGCGGGCTGCTCGAAGATCCGCAGCGGCGCGCGACGCTTTCGGCGGTCTTCGGCATCTTCGCGTTTCTCGACGCACCGCTCGTGTACGCGTCGAACCGGCTATGGAGGACGCAGCACCCCGCGCCGGTGGTTTTCGGCGGAGACAATTCGGGCCTCGATCCGGTAATGGGCAAGGTGCTGATGGTGTGCATCTTCGCGCTGCTGCCGGTCATGATCCTGCTGTTGGTGGACCGTTATCGTCTCGAACGGATGCGCCACGAGGTGGATGAGCTGCGGCTGGCGGTCGAGTCAGGGGCGGCCAGGCCAAATTCGGCTGTCACAAAGGGTGCGATATGACACATTTCCACTTCCTTTTCGCGGCGTGGATGGCCGTATGGGCGGTCTTTTTCGTCTATGAGATTTCGGTCGCCAGCCGCGTGGCTCGGCTGCGCGAGGAGATCGAACGGCTCAAACAGCAGTTCCGCGAGGGCTGACGCGAACGCGGCGAAGGGGCCGGTTCAGCGTTTTTGCCGTTGCATCGAAGAAACCATCTGGGCGGATGCGCCATCCTAGCCGGTATATGAGAGGGGCTGCCTGCACGGGTGTATAATGCGGGAGGTTCCTTCCGGAGGCACCGATGAGACATTCTTTCGCGGCCCGATGGATCGCGATGTTTCTGGCGGCTTCGCTCGTGGCGCTTCCGGCCACAGCTGCCCCACAGAGTCAACAGACGTCGTCCCCGCAACAGCAGCCGACGGCGCAACCCGCGCCCAGCCAGCAGCCATCAACCGGGCAACAGCCGACAACGAGCCAGCAGCCGGCGGACCAGCAGGCAAGCGACGATCAATCCGCGACTCCGGCGCCAAAGGAACCCGCACCGATTCCGCAGCAGGACAATCCGAACGTCAAGCCGGGAAGCAAAGCGGACGTCAACGCAATCGGGAACCGGAGCGTGGGCAAGGGGCTGGACTTCTACTCGCTGGAGCACGAGATTGCGCTCGGCAAGCAGCTCGCCCAGGAAGTGGATAAGAGCGCGAAGTTCATCGACGACCCAGTGGTGAACGAATACGTGAATCGCGTGGGGCAGAATCTGGTGCGCAATTCGGACGCGCGCGTGCCGTTTACGATCAAGGTGATCGATTCGGATGTGGTGAACGCGTTCGCGCTGCCGGGCGGATTTTTCTACGTCGATAGCGGCCTGATCCTTCATGCGGACGAGGAATCGGAACTGGCGGGCGTGATGGCGCATGAAATCGCTCATGTCTGCGCGCGCCACGGCACGAAGCAGGCGACCAAGAGCGAGATCGTGAATCTGGCGTCCATCCCGGCGATGATTTTCATTCCCTACACGTGGGCCGGTTACGCAATCTATCAGGGCATGAACTTCGCGATTCCGCTCACATTCTTGAAGTTCACACGCGATGAGGAACGCGAAGCGGACTATCTCGGAACGGCAATACATGTACAAGGCCGGCTACGACCCGAATTCGTTCGTCGCGTTCTTCGAGAAGGTCGAATCGGACGAAAAGAAGGAGCCGGGCACGATCCCCAAAGTTTTCTCGACGCACCCGCCGACACCGGACCGCATCGAGGCCATCCAGAAGGAAATCGCGACGATTCTACCGGCCCGCGACCAGTACATCGTGACGACTTCGGAGTTTGACTCGGTGAAGGCGCGGTTGCAGATGATCGAACTGAATGTCAAGGTGAAGGACTCGCCGAATAAGCCTTCCCTGCGGAAGCGGACTGCCCAGAACAAGGGCGGCACCACGACCACCGACGGTGGGAGCTCGACGGGCAGCACGACGAGCGGCGACAGCACGTCCACATCGACCGATCAAGGCTCGGACGACAGCGACCGGCCGACACTGAAGCATCGTTCGGACGATCAGCAGCAGTAGGCGGGAATTTAGATCCTGAGGCCTCACGAACTCAGGCTAACGGTTGCAAGGATTCATAGGGCGCTCGGCGACGCACCGGGCGCCCTTTATTTTTGCGCGCGAGCAAATTGGATCGGGGTAAAGCGTCAGTGGGCGTGGACTTCGGCGACTCCGAGGCGCTTGAGGCCCTCGGAGTAATATTTGCGGTAGAGGATATCCCATTCCTCGCTGCCTTCGAGGATTTCCTTTTTCTGCGAGGCGATTTTCGCGCGGACTTCCGTGTCGACTTGCTCCTCAACCTTGAGGAGTGAAGTGAGAATGGTAACGATCTCCTGGCGAATGGTGTCGCGATCCTCGACGAAATCCACGTTGGGGCTGGATACGAGAAAGTCGATGATGCGATGAGAGAGGCGTACCGTCTTTTCGCGGCTCAGTCGCATCTTAGCGGAGAATGAGTTTCCTTTCGCGGGCGAGCTGGCTTTTCACTTTCTTGTACATCTCCTGGTACGACGCGCCGGTGCGGCGCATTTCTTCCGAATAGCGGCTCAGGATTTCGCGGGCTTCCTCGCTGAGGCGGTCTTCGACGGTGATTTCATCGGCCATGACCTGCCGCACCTGCTGGGTGAGGTTTTCCGCGTCCTTTGTTTCGATCATCTTGGCGGCCACGAGGCGCTTCACCACTTCCTTCGCCATGTAACCGACGTAGTCCCGAGAGAGCAGCATTCAGAATCACTCCGCGTTGCAATGGTGCGCAATTCAGTCTACTGGTTGAGTGCAAAAAGTTCAAGGCGGCGAACGGCGAAGATCAAATCACGGTGGAGGCGAAACGGGCGAATTGGAGAGCGGCATCGGCGGACTGGTCCGAGACGACCATGGCCGTGAGCTGGTCCGTTTGGAAGGACGCGACGTGCTCGTGGCCTGCGTCGGCAGCGTGGAGGGCCCGGCCGTTGTCGATCTCGCGGGCGCGGCCGGGCAGGGACTGGGCTTCGCGCTGGCGGAGATAGACCGACAACTCGTGTCCGTCGATCGAGAACACCAAGTGCAAATAGATGCGCCCATCCAGATAGCAAAGCCGGGCGTGCTCGAAATGGTAGGCTCCAGATGCGAGGGCGACGATGGCCTGCATCGGGACTCCCTCCTGCTGCGCGAGCGCCTCTATCTGCGCGGGGTTATCGAACCACGTCCGGCGAGCCTGCTCGACGACCTCGATGCGGTGATCGGTGGCGGCCGCGGCATAGACCGCGGGAATGTGGCGGCCAAGCAGATCGCGATATCCGAGAGCAAACAGCAGGAGCGCAGCGGCAATCCCGGCGGCGACAGACACCCACCGGCGAGAGCGGCGGGGCTCACTGGCTGGCACGCGTTTCCCCGCTTCGGCGGCGATTTGCAGGCGCACACGGCGGTTTACTGCTTCGGCGTCAACATCCTCCGAAAGGACGATTTCGCGCAGCCGGGCGGCGAAATAAGCGTCTCGTTCGATTTTCTGAGGGCAATCCGGGCAGGTTTCGAGGTGAGCGGTGTAGGCGGCCGCGGTCACCGCATCGAGGTCGCCGCTGGCATGGAGCGGCGCGACCTGCAATGCTTCCCTGCAATTCATGACGCCTCCTTGGTCGCACACTGAGCGCTATGCTCCGGCCGGGTGAAGTTCGGAGCAGCGGGCCCGAGCCTTTCGCGCACCGCCTGCCGCGCGCGGCTCAGACGGGACATCACGGTCCCGATCGGCAGGGCCAGGATCTCCGCCATCTCCCGGCAGGTGAAACCCTCAACGGCAGCAAGCAAGAGCACCGCGCGATGCTCCGTGGACAATTCCTCAAGCGCGCGCGTGACGGCCGCGGCGTCCAGCAAAGAAGGTGCAGCGTCGTGCTGCGGCTTCGGCTCGCTTCCGGGCTCGTGAAGCGAAACCAGCACGGGCCCGGCGCGAAGCTTTCTTCCCTGCGTGTAGTGCGCGTTGAACAGAATTCGGAAAAGCCAAGCCCGTGCATTCGTGCCGATCTCGAACCGGTCGAAGCTACGCCACGCACGCAGCAGCGTTTCTTGCACAAGGTCTTCGGCCGCAGCGGGGTCCGGCGTGATGCGACGAGCGACACGGAGCAGGCCCTGCGTATGAGGCATCGCAACCCGCTCAAATTCGTCCTGACGCGCGATCAAGTTCGTGGCAACCCGCTTCAGAAAAGGGGCAGGCGGCTATCAAGAAACCTGCCTGCCCCATTGATACCACGGCTCGCGGCCCGAACGCTACGCTACTTCGCTGCGCCCTTCTGAAGATCCGCGAGAGCGGCGAGAACTTCGTCGCTGTGGCCGCTTGGGTTAACCTTGATGAACTCCTTCACGATTTTGCCGCTGGGGTCGATAATGAAGGTGTTGCGGGCGGCGACCGTGCCGAGTTGAGGAGCCTGCGGGATGGTCATCGTCGATCCGTACAGCGTGACGACCTGCTTGTTTGCGTCGGAGAGCATCTTGAAGGCCATGCCGTCCTTGGCGCACCACTCTTTGTGCGATTCGACGGTATCCACGCTCACGCCCACAATGACGGCGTTGATCGCGTCGTATTTTGCCTGATCGCGCTGGAAGCCGTGCGCTTCAATCGTGCAGCCCGGGGTCTGGTCCTTGGGATAGAAGTAGAGAACGACCCACTTGCCACGGAAGCTGTGGAGGCTGATCGGCGTGCCTTCCTGTGAGTCGAGCGTGAAGTCAGGAGCGATGCTGCCAACCGCTGGCATTGGCTGATCATCGGCGTGGATCGCCGGCGCGTGATAGGCCACGGCCGCAAGAGCAAACGCCAGCAGCAGAAACGGGATTGCTCGAACTGCGGAGATGCGTGAAATCTTCATTTCGGGATTCTCCTCGGAGTTGGCTGACCCGCCCGTGGCGGGCCTTACGCACACTATAACGCGGGACGCGGTCCGATTCATCCCACCGGTGTCGGGATTTTGACTCGGGATACCGAATTCGCGAGTGGGGCGAGTTCTGCTATCCTGAATGTTCGCGGGGGCCGGTCGGGTTGAGCAAGGCGGCTCCAATTCGCGGGAAGGGATAAGAACAAACGTGAGCTCATCGTCGGTGTCAACGCGCGGCGTGAAGCGCGCTCTCAATTTCAACGCGGGTCCGGCGGCACTGCCGCTGCCGGTGCTCGAACGGGTTCGCGAGGAGCTGCTCGACCAAGGCGGCTCCGGAATGTCCGTGATGGAGATGAGCCACCGCTCGCCGGAATTCGAGGCCATCAACAACAAGACCGAACAGGGCCTGCGGCGCCTGCTGGCGATTCCAGAGGACTATGCCGTCCTATTTCTGCAAGGAGGCGGCAGCGGGCAGTTCGCTGTGGTGCCGATGAACCTTTACGTGCCCGGAAGGCCAGTGGACGTGCTGCACACGGGTGCGTGGACCGCGAAGGCCATCGAGGAGCTTAAGAAAATCGCCGAGTGCCGGCTCGCGGCGTCGACCGAGGCCGAAAAGTTCACGCGCGTGCCGCGGAAGGACGAAATCTCGCTCGCGCCCAAGGCCTCCTATGTCCACATATGCACGAACAACACGATCGAGGGCACGCAGTGGGCGGAAATTCCGGCGACAGGCGCGGTGCCGCTGATCGCGGATATGTCTTCGGACATCGCGTCGAGACCTGTAGACGTGCGCAAGTTCGGGCTGATTTTCGCGGGCGCGCAGAAGAATCTGGGGCCGTCGGGCGCGACGATTGTGATCGTGCGGCGCGATCTCGCCGAGCGCGCGAATGACAAGATCGCGAAGATTTTTCAGTACCGCACGCACATCAAGGAGAAGTCGCTCTATCACACGCCGCCGACGTTCGCCGTGTACGTCGTCGGGCTGGTGGTCGACTGGATCGAGTCCGAGGGCGGGGTCACGGGAATCGAGCGGCGGAACAACGCCAAGGCAAAGCTGCTATACGACGCAATCGACGCGAGCGGCGGATTCTATAGCTGCCCAGTCGAAACAGCATCGCGATCGAAGATGAACGTGGTCTTCCGCGTGGCGGCTGGAAACGACGCGATCGAGAAAAAATTTGCGAGCGAAACCGAGGCTGCCGGGTTGGTGGGCGTCAAGGGCCATCGGTCGGTCGGCGGGATGCGAGCTTCACTTTATAACGCCGTGACGCCCGAAGCGGTCGAAACCCTCGCGAGTTTCATGCGGGAGTTCCAGCGTAAGAACGGCTGATCAGGCTCGTCGCCGGAAGTTCGAGACAAAAAAGCCACACCATTGTGGCATCCACGCAACACTGGCGCTTGACACCGTCATGCCCCGCCTTTATCGTGGGAATTCCATGAAATCCTCGGCTAAAACCGCACGGACGGCCTTGGCGAGAGCAGTTGACGCCGATGGCCGTCGCGCGAAGCGGCTGGTTCGGGCAGCACAACCGCTCCAGTCTCGCGCGGCGGACCGATCTGATACCCAGCCCTCCGCGGAATCCCAGCCTCCTCTTGACGAATATTTCAACTCGATGTTCACGGCATTCGGCCCGCAGCACTGGTGGCCGGGGAAGACTCAGTTCGAAATCATCGTTGGTGCGATCCTGACGCAGAACACTTCCTGGAAGAATGTGGAACGCGCGATCGCGAACCTGCGCGAGGCGCGGCTGCTCTCGCCCGCGGCGATTGAAAGAGTGCCGCTGCCGCGCCTGGAGCGTTTGATCCGCTCGTCCGGCTATTACCGCCAGAAGGCGCGAAAGCTGAAGGCGTTCTGTCATTTTCTGCGCACGGAATACGGCTCGCTCAAGCGAATGTTTGAAACACCGACGATGCCGCTGCGCGAGAAGCTGCTGGGCGTTTTCGGCGTCGGGCCGGAGACAGCGGATTCCATCCTGCTGTATGCGGGTGGGCATCCCGTGTTCGTGGTGGATGCGTACACGAAGCGAGTGCTCGCGCGCCACGGCTGGGCACACGAGAAATCGAAGTACGACGACGTCCGCTGGATGTTCGAGCGCCAGTTTCCCGGAGACGTGAAGCGGTTCAATGAGTTTCACGCCTTAATCGTCAACACAGGGAAACATTTTTGTGTGACCCAAGGGCCGCATTGCAATCGGTGTCCGCTCGAGCGATACCTCGAGGAGGGGCGGTGACGGCGAAAAACGAAGAGCGGAAGCGGCAGTGGTGGCCGATCGTCGGCAGCGTAATTGTGGTGCTGCTGACGGCGGCAGTCATCACGCTAGGCTCGTTCAAGGTGCCGCTGAACCCGGATGAGAGAAGCGCGTTTTCTTACATTCTTTTCACGCTTTCGACGCTGATCACACTCTCGCTGCTGGTTCTCGGTTCGATTCTGGCGCGGAGCCTGCTCCGGCTATGGACCGAGCGGCGCAGCGGGCAGCTCGGCTCGCGGTTCAAGGTGAAGATGGTGCTGGGCGCGATGGGCGTCTCGCTGCTGCCGGTGGTTTTCTTGTTTTTCTTCAGCTATGCACTGGTGAATCGGACGCTGAACCTGTGGTTCCCGCGGCCGCTCGAACTCGCCAACGAGCAGAGCCAGACACTCCTCTCTCATTTGGGGGCATCGGTGTTCGACCGATTGAACCGGCTGGCTGCATCGGCGGCGGCCAACGGATCCCCGGACAACAACCTCTTGGAACGCAGCCAGGCGGTCGACGAGTCGTGGGTCACCGATGCGAGCGGAAAGGTGATCGCGAGCACGGATTTCACGCAGGCCCCAGGCGGCGCGACAGGCGGTAGCAGCACGACTTCGGCAGCGCCGGCGATTTCACCAGAGTCGATCCAAACGATCCGGAGCGGAGCCCAGATTTGGAAGGTGAACGGCCAACTGTTTCTGACCGGCAGCGCCAAGCTGAAGGACGGCACTCTGTATGTCGCGCGGCGGTTGCCGGACGACTTTTCGAGCCGGTACGCGGACATCCAAACGCAGACGCAAACTTACATCCAGCAAAAGCAGCATTTGCGCACCTACAAGCGGGAAATACTGGCGGCGCTGGGGCTGATCACTCTGCTGCTGCTGTTTATAACGACGTGGGTCGCCCTGAAACTCTCGAAAGAGGTGACGGTGCCGATTCAGGCGCTCGCCGAAGCGACGCGCGAAATTTCGCGCGGGAATTTCAGCCACCGGATCGACGCCCAGGCAGAGGATGAGCTTGGCACGCTGGTGCGCTCGTTCAACCGGATGACCGAGCAGCTCGGCGAAGGGCGGCGGCAGATCAACGAATTCACGCAGAGCCTCGAGCAGGCCATCGAGGAGCGCGAGCAGCGGCGCAAGCTGATGGAAACGATTCTGGAGAACGTGCCGACGGGCGTCGTGTCGCTGGATGCATCCGGTGACGTGGGGCGCGTAAACAGGGCCGTTGTGGCGATTCTGGGCGAATCCGCGCGCGAGGCGCGCACGCTGTCCGAGCTGCTCGGCGATGAGGCCGCGCGTGCCGTGTTGCACCTGATGCGGAGGTCGCTGCGTATGGGAGCGGCATCGCGCGAAATCGAAATCGCAGCAGGCGGCCGGCTGGTGCGCGCGGCCGTGACGGTCAGCTCGCTGGGGCCGCGGCGGTCGAATCCCGGATTCGTGATCGTGATCGACGACTTGACCGACTTGCTGCGCGCGCAGAAAGCAGCCGCATGGCAGGAAGTGGCGCAACGGATCGCGCACGAAATCAAGAATCCACTGACGCCGATTCAGCTTTCGGCGCAGCGGCTGCTGAGGTATCTCGAGCGCGCTGCAGCCGCGCGGCGCGGAGCGCCACAGACCGAGTTCGAGAAGCTGACGGCGGAGTGCGCGGGGCTGATCGAACGCGAGGTGCAGTCGCTCGAATCGCTGGTGGATGAATTCTCGAAGTTTGCGCGCTTCCCTGCCGCTCGGCTCGCCCCGGCAAATCTCAATTCGATCGTCGAGAGTGCGCTGGAACTTTTCCGGGGGCGGCTTGAGGGAATCAGCGTTTCGACGGACTTCGCCGCTTCGCTGCCACCGGTGAAAGCGGATCCGGAACTTCTGCGGCAGGTTGTGGCAAATCTGATCGACAACGCAGCCGAGGCGATGGAAGGGTCGGCGATTCGCCGTTTGCGCGTCGCCACGCGAGCGGATGGCGACGGAGATTCCGTAGAAATCGAAATCTCCGACAGCGGCCACGGGATTTCGCCCTCCGACAAAGAGAGGCTTTTCCTGCCGCACTTTTCGACGAAGGAGCGGGGCACCGGCCTGGGCCTGGCGATCGCGAGCCGGATCATTGCGGAGCACAACGGCACGATTCGCGTCGAAGACAATATGCCGGCGGGAGCGCGGTTCGTGATCCGTTTCCCCGCAGCCGAAGTGGCCGTGTCCACGCAGGCCGGGTGAGGATTTCAAGAAAATGTCCGCAAGCATATTGATCGTCGACGATGAAAGCGGCATCCGCGAGTCGCTTGGCGCGCTACTGCGCGACGAGGGTTACGAGGTCGAAACAGTCGCGTCGGGCGAAGAGTGCCTGGAGCGGCTCGAGAAGCGCAGATTCGACCTGATCCTGCTCGACGTGTGGCTCGCCAAGATGGACGGCCTGGAAACGCTGGAGCGGATCCAATCGGCGGACGGCGCCCCCCTCGCCGTCATGATCTCCGGACACGGGAATATCGAGGCCGCGGTGCGGGCGACGAAGCTCGGCGCGTTCGATTTCATCGAGAAACCGCTGTCGCTCGAAAAGATCGTGCTGGTGGTGCGCAACGCCCTCGAATACGTCCGGCTCGAGAATGAGAATCGCCGCCTGCGCGCCGAACTCGAAGAGCGGCACCAGATTCTCGGCGCGAGCGTGCCGATGAAGGCGCTCCGGCAGCAGATTGCGCTCACCGCGCCGACCACCGGGCGCGTACTGATCTACGGCGAGAGCGGGACGGGCAAGGAACTCGTAGCGCGAGCGCTCCACGCGAACAGTTCGCGCAGCAGCCAGCCCTTCGTCGAAGTGAACTGCGCGGCGATTCCCGAGGAGCTGATCGAGTCGGAGATGTTCGGCCATCGCAAGGGCAGTTTCACGGGCGCGAGCGAGGACAAGGTTGGCAAATTCCAGAAGGCCGATGGCGGGACGCTCTTCCTCGATGAAGTCGGCGACATGAGCCTGAAAACGCAGTCGAAGGTGCTGCGCGTGCTGGAGGAGCAGCGAGTCGAGCCGCTGGGATCGAACCAGCCGGTCACGGTGGACGTGCGCGTGATCGCGGCGACCAACAAGAAGCTCGAAGAGGAGATCGGCCGCAACGCATTCCGCGAAGACCTCTTCTATCGGCTCAACGTGATTCCCTTCTACGTGCCTGCCCTGCGCGAACGCACCGAGGACATTCCAATCCTCGCGGCGCATTTCCTGAAGGAGTTCTGCGACGCATACGGGAAAAAACCGAAGGAGTTTACGCCGCCGGCGATGGAGGTGCTGCTCGCGTACCCATGGCCGGGAAACGTGCGCGAGTTGCGAAACCTTGTCGAGCGGCTGGTGATCATGTGCCCGTCGCCGCGAATTGAGCCGCACCATCTGCCGCCGGAACTTTTCCGGGGCGCGTCGAAAAGCCCGCAGAAGCCATACGAGAGCTTGCAGGAGGCGCGGTCGGCGTACGAGCGCGAATTTGTGCTGCGCAAGCTCGAAGAGAACCGCTGGAACATGACCAAGGCCGCAGCCGCGCTCGGCCTCGAGCGCAGCCATCTCTACCGCAAAATGCGCACGCTCGGGATCGCGCCGTCCAAAGCCTCGTAAAGGCGGCGGATTATTGCTTGAACTATTGCCCGCGTGGTGATATCCCGCATAGTTCGCCACAGGCGGGGCATTTGCGATTGAGGCTTCTTCCCTTCAACTCCACCGCGCGCCGAGTCCTGCTCATCTGGATGCTGATCCTTTGCGCATGCGCATCGGGCGCTGCGCTGCGGAGTCGCGCCGGCGCCCAAGAACTCAAGCGCCGCGGAGCCGAGAACACGCATGGAATCCTCAGCCAGGTGCCCCTCACGCCCTCTCTGCACAGCCGGCCCCGGGCGCTGCGCTTCAGCCCGAATGGCCGTTACATTCTGCTGCAGGACGAATCCATCATCTACGTGATCGCTCGCTCGCCGCTGGCCATCAAGCTCGCGTTTCCGGCGCGCATGGCGCTGCCTGTCCGCTTCTCCGCCGATTCCAGCATGATCGTAATCGCCCTGCAGAACATGCACGTGCAGCGGCGGAGTATCGAGGGTGGACAGATCGTGGACACTAGGACGCTCGGCACCGGGACCGACTGCTACGTGGCCACGCTCTCGCCTCAGGGCGATCTCTACGCATGTCTGAACATGCGTTCCGAGCTGCACGTGTTTCGCGTGGACTCGGGAGAGGAAGTGTTTTCCGGGCGGACCGGAGACTCGATGAGCGGCGACTTCGAAGCGATCCTTCCATTTCATGTTGGGCTGGCTCATTCGGAGCCATTTGGGTATTACATCGGCGGCGTGCTTCCGCCTACGGTGGATCGCATGGCAACTGCGACGAACCTCGAATTCTCACCCAACGGGCGGTATTTGATCGCACTCAACACGTGGCGTCACGTGACGACTGTCGATCTGGAGCAGCGGAAAAAATTCAACTTGCCTACCTCGCTGCGACGCGCGGCGGAGCACGGATCGTTGGAATTTGTCGCGGATGACCGCGTGGCATACGTCGCACCGGAAAAAGCGGAGGACTCCGCGCTTCTCGCGTTCCCGGGCGGGCAGGAACTGGGCAAACTGAATATCGCGGGAACGGCGTGGGGCACGAGCGATCCGCGGTATCTGATCCATCTCGCTCAGGGCGATAAGGAAGCGGAAGTGATCGACCTGCAGACGGCGAAACCGGTAGCCAAGATTTCGAAGGACGGCGGCGATATTTTCGCCGACGAAGCCGTTTCGTACTCGGCAGACGAGGGTCTCGCGCTCGCGCGGCTGGGCCGAGAGCGCCCGAACATCCTGGCTCGCGTCCCCCCGGGGCCGCTGCCCATCTTGTGGACGGCGATAGCGTCTTCGGACCTCGAGACGCTGGCCGTGGGAGTGGCCGGGCAGGGCGCGCTGTTTCGTGTTTCATCCGGAGCGCAGATCGCGAGCTTCCCGAACCTTCGCGGGGCGTGGTTCGACGGCGAGCAGGAGTGCTACGTGCGAGTGCCGCAGACTGAGCCGTCCACTTCAGCCCTCAAGGGCGTGAACGTCGCGACCGGCGCGAGCGAGACTCTCTGGCCGCTCGAGGAGACGCCCCTGAAGAATGATAGCCTCATCTCCGGGCCGGTGATGTTGTCCGAAGTGATCACTGCGCTCTATGTTGCGTTCGATTCGCAACTCGTCGGCTATGATCTCCACGCACTCGATCTGAAAACCGGGAAACTTCTGTGGTCGCGCGACTTCGGCGGGCACGGCATCGATCGATCGCACCGGGAAAACGAGCCTGCCGTCACGTTCACGGACCCGCAGGGAGAGCGAGTGGTGCTCGGCTGGGGCGCGAAGACCGATGCCGCACGGATCGCCGCGAAGCACAGCGCAGCGGCGGTGCAGGCCATGAAGCACGCCAAAATTACCGAGCGCGACACGGTGTTCGAAGTGCTCGACGCGCGAACCGGAAATATTCTGGGGGCGGCGTTCGTGCCGGGCGGATCGGGCCCCAAGGGTTACACCGGGGCTTTTTCGGCGGGCGACTGGCTGATCCTTGTGAAGGACGGGATTCGCTTCACCGCCGTCTCGCTTAACGGTGGAGACGAGCGGCTGCGCCTGACGGCGCTCGATGCGGCGATATCGGCCGACGGCGGATTGCTCAGCGCCACCGAAGAGGGTGGCCGGTTGCTGCTGTACGATCTCAAGACGGCCACCCGGCGCAATGTGTACACCCTGCCGAACGACGTCGTATACGAGCGTTTTTCCTCGGATGGCAAAAGGATTCTCGCGCTGACGCAGGATCAGATGGTGTACATCCTCGACGCCACGGCGCTCTCGCAAGAATCTCCATGACGCAGCGTAGAAGCGTGAACCGCTACCGGCTCTTTGTGGCAGCCTCAAGCTCCGCTTTGAAGTCGTGATGGAGAACCGCATTGGCGTCGAAAGGCGAGACGTGGTGCCATAATCCGTCGGCGCCTTCGAGGCACTCATCCTCGATGATCCTGGCGCCCGGCTTTGTGTCGCGATGCAGAAGCAAGCGGAGGGTCCACGGTCTGGAGTAGGTCATCGGGTCTTCGATCGTGGCCTGGTACTCCATGGTGTCGGGACCGCGCAGCGTGTACCGCTCGACGACGTGCAACTGGTCGCTGTGATAATTGCCTGCCGTGTCCAGCCAGGTCTGATCTCCTAGGTCCGTCACGTCGATCACCAGCGTATTCCCTTCCCAGCGTCCTCGCGAATCTCCCATGAAAAAGTCGATGCCGTCATCATGCGGAATCGCCGACGGCAGCACAATCCGGTAGGCATGATTGTCCGTGTAGATAATCGCCAAATTCCCCGGGCTTTGGACGATTTGAAAGGGAGTCGGCAAATACGTCGCACGAGGCACACCGGCTTGAAAACAATTGGCGGCCGGATCGGCGCTCGCGCGGTTTTCATAATTCTGAGCTCTCTGCTTCAGTGCGTCGGGTAAGTAAGGGATCTTTCCATCCGGCGGGTCGACAACGATGCTCTTGGCCGGAGCGACTCCCTTTTGCGCAGGATGGCCCTCGATATTCAGGTACGCCGACGTTCGCGCCTGCCAGATGCCTCGAAAATCCGGCGTCCCATCGGAAAGCCGCGGCGGAGAGTACGAGTCCACTTCTCCGCTTTTTTCTTGACCGGCTGCGCCCCGCACCGCAAAACCAACGCAGATCGCGACGACCACCGTAATTTTGAATACGTGGAAACGATGCCTATTCATGTTTGTTCGACTTGTTGCCCTCGGAGCGAGTGTAGTGCTGCACATCTCGTTCGCCTTCGTGGCAGTCATACTCCACAATCTGTTCTTTCGGCGAATTCCTCTTGAGGGTCAGATGCAGGGTCCACGGTCGGGTAAACACGGTCGGGTCTTCCACCGTGGCTGAATACTCGATCGCGTTGGCATCAACCATTGTGTACCGTTCGACGACGTGCTCGTTTTCGTCGACGAAATTCCCTTCCATATCAAGCCACGTCCTGCCGTTGAAATCCGCGACGTCGACCACAAACGTGTCTCCCTCCCAGCGGCCGCGCGAGTCTCCGTCCCAGGCCCAGTAGTGCTTCGGGTGGGTGCTGCCATCCTCAGGAATGATTCGGACGTCGTGCGTGTATTCAAACAGCAAAGCCACATTCTTCTCGTCCTGAATGATCTGGACGGGGAAAAGCGAGGTCGGCTGTTCGATTTCCCGGGGCACCCCGGGGACGTGGCAGTGCGCCTCGGGATCGTGGTACGGATCGTGCAGATTCCGGTAATCCCTGATTTTTTCCAAATCGGGCAGGTAAGGAAGCGGCAGCGGAACGCCGGGACTGTGAAAATCTCCTAACGCAGCGGCCAGGTTGCTGGCGCCTCGCACGTGCGCCATGGCGACCTGATAGCCGCTTTCGTTGTGCCAGAGTCCTTGAAGATCCGGATGACCATCGGCGAGCCGGGGTATGCCGGAAGCCTTGGAGTTAACGGATGTCGCCGCAGCGGAATTCCCCGAGGTTTGGCTAAAGGCCGGTCGCGTCGAAAACAACGCCAGGGCCAAGATGGCTGCGCCAATCGTCCCTGTCCGCAACGTCGCCTCTCCTTATTGAATCGGCTGCTTATCCGGGGCCGGAGAGCCTCCCGGCTGATCCGCTGGGGCTGACCTCGGTGCTCCGCCCAATACTCGCCGACCATCCGCCAGCCTGGCCTGAGATCCGAATATCGTGTTGGAGCCGTCGCGAGCCCTGTAACCGCTAATCGTAAGATCATCGCCCGGTTTGACGGAGTCCTTCCGCCAGCCATTACGGTAGAGAGAGCTGGGAGCTCCCATTTCGATGCTCCAGCGCGTCACACTTCCATCATCGTTTTTCACGTCCAGTGTGATGTAGCAGTGAGGATTGATCATTTCCCATTTCACGGCAGTGCCGTGCAACGTAATCGGCTTGTCGAGGTCGAATTCCGCGCCGAAGGAATGATGAGCGGGAAGGGGCGTCGCAGCCATGAGCCAAGCAGCCATTGCCGCGAGCGTGGCAAATTTCGCGCTTTTCATTGAGCCCATCAATCTGAAATGACCGACAGGGATACCCGGTTAGGACTTCCGACGGGCGCAGCATACGCCTCTCGAGTCCTCGACACAATGGGGGGCCGCAGCTACTCGCTGGCGAGTTGCTCGAGCTGGCGGTGCCAATCGAGCTGGCGGACGAGCGCGGAATTCTGGCGCCAGTTGGGCTGCACGTGGACGGAGAGTTCCAGGAAAACGTGCGCGCCAAGAATGGCTTCGATCTCCTTGCGCGCATTCGTGCCGATTTTCTTGATGGTTTCGCCGCCCTTGCCGATCAGAATTCCCTTCTGACCCTCGCGCTCGACGTACAGCGTGGCGCGAATTTTGATGAGATCTTTCTTTTCCTCGAAATTATCGACCAGCACGGCGATAGCGTGCGGCACTTCCTCGCGCGTCACAAGGAT
This sequence comes from uncultured Acidobacteriota bacterium, assembly GCA_963715685.1. Lineage (GTDB taxonomy): Bacteria > Acidobacteriota > Terriglobia > Acidiferrales > UBA7541 > Palsa-295. Next base: position 2,783,154 of record OY970264.1, read on the forward strand.
CGCTTTCTCCCGGATCAGCTCCGCCGCCAGGAATCGCTCGGGCTGATCGGTGAACTGGTCCTCGGGAAAATAGGGCGGCGCTTCCGGTAAACGCGCGAGCCAGGCGTTCACAAGGTCGAAGCAGCCCTCGCCGGTGAGCGCGGAGATCGGGAAAATCTCAGCGAAATCATAGAGCTTTCGATAGCGGTCGATCAGCGGGAGCAGGTGCGGCTTGTTGACGCGATCCACTTTGTTGAGCAGCAGAAACACCGGCCCGTGGAAACGCTTCACCCATTCGAGGGAGAACTCGTCGCCCCGGCCGAAATGCGCGGACGCATCGACGATCAGCGAGAGCACGTCGATGCCTTCGAGCGCGTGCTGAAGCTCGTCCATCATCTGGCGGCTCAGGACGTTCGCCGCCTTGTGAATGCCGGGCGTATCGACAAGCACGATCTGCGCGTCGTCGCGATTCAGGATGCCCTGAATGCGATTGCGCGTCGTTTGCGGCTTGGGCGAAACGATCGCCACCTTGCGGCCGACGAGCGTGTTCACGAGCGTGGATTTGCCCGCGTTGGGACGGCCCACGATCGCGACGAAGCCAGATTTGAAAGCCATGTCTACTTGAATTGTACGCTAGAACCGCTCTCACAATCGAAGTGGCCATCCGATTCCCGGCCGGGGCGCTAAAGCCTGCAAACTGTCAGCGGTCTGGCCCGCGTGCAGATTTAGACGGCAGACGGAGGCGCGTCGGGCACGATTTTGATGCGGAGCTCACGTGCGCGAGGGCCGTCGAATTCAGCGAAGAATACTGCCTGCCAGCGGCCGAGCGAGAGCCTGCCGTTCTCGATCCAGACGGTTTCGGACGATCCGATCAGTGCGGTCTTGATGTGCGAATCGGAATTTCCTTCGGCGTGTTTGTATCCGGCGCTGCGCGGGATAAGGCGATCGAGCGTGGCCTCGATATCGCGGGCCACGGCGGGATCGTCGCCTTCATTCACGAGAACTCCGGCGGTCGTATGCGGCACGTAGAGATGGCACACGCCGTCGGTGCAGCCGGACTCGCGCACCGCAGCTTCGATTTCGGCGGTGACATCCTTCAGCTCCGTGCGCCGCGAGGTCTTGATGTTTAACGTTCGCGTGAAGGAACTGCTCGATCGGTTCGCGCGGGAAGCCATAGAATCAAACGATGCCATTCCTCCCAACGAAGATCAACCGGCAGAATGTGGCGGATTAGCGCGAGCCCTTTGTGGGCCGCGTCGAAACGGTTGGAAACGGCAAGCGCATCGCGGGATCGCCGAAGAGAATCCATGTGCGGCGCACGTCCGGATCGATGATTCCTGCTTTGGCGCCGAGAATCGCCTTTCCAATCGGCATGGACGGGTTTGCCGCGAGCGTGCTCAGCAGCGCCTGATCCATCGTGGCCTGCGGGTCGGCGTCCGTGAAACCGGACGACGCCCAGACTGCGACGGCGCCGCCGTTCGGCGCGAGCAGCAGCGATGTGGAGAGGCTCGTCGCGTACACGTCATGGAAGAATCCGTTGAGGCAGTCCATCAGCAAATACACGGGCAAGCGATCGCCATTCGAGAGGCCGGAGGCCGACGTATCGTCCAGGAAATCGGAGAAGGACCACTGCTCTTCCGATCCGTGCCCCGTGTAGTTGACGAGCAACGAGCCGCTGTTGAGCGCCGCGAGAATCTGCTGCTCGACCGTGGCCGGATCCTGGCCGTCCGCCAGAATCTTGGTAACCGAAAGAGATCGAGGCATATCCGCGCTCGCAGCGTTTGCCTCCGCTGTGAAGTTCACGCCGATGTTCTGGTCCGCGATGACGAGCGCCTGCTGCTGCCAGCTTCCGGCCGAAGCCCCTCGCTCGTAGTCGACGATCTTCGAAACGACCAGCTCCGCGTCCGCAGCCGTGCGAACGGGCAGACGGCCCGTGGGAATCGTGGCGAAGCCTGTCTCGTTGAAGTCCGTGAGCCAATCGTCGGAGGCGGTCTTGAACGCAGCGGTTTCGATCATGCGCGACGGAACGCAATCGAAATAACCGAAGCCAAGATAGTTGCGCGGATCAAACGACGCGCCGCCCACCAACAGAACCGCTTGCGGGCGCACGCGCCATCTCGTTGATGCAAATTGGAGGTAATCGCGGATCGCAAACGGGCTGCGCTCGCCGAAATTGAATGCGTCAAAGATCTGGTCCGTGGTCACGACCGCAACGGAACTTCCTTGCGATTCGTGGAGCTTCACCAGCGGCGCGACGCTCGATTCGAAGTCCGGGTGCGTGATTACGATAATGTCGGCGCCAGACTGCGATCGGTCGATGGAATTCGGCTGGTGGAATGCAAGGCCCGCGGGCGCAGAAATCTGGTCGCCGGAGAACGCGAGTAGCGTATGCAGAGCGCCGCTTCCGCCGCCGCGGACCGCGAGCGTGACGCCAAAGCTCGATCCGTCAGACGCTATCGTTCCGGCAAGCAGCGTGACCGCAAGCGGGTCGGTGATGTCCGTTACGTGAATCTGCGAGTTCGTGAATCCGCTGATGTGGACGGTGTCGCCGGTCGAAGCTGTGGCGCGCAGCCAGTTCGAATCGGCGGTGTAGGTGTGCGCGTAGTGAAGCTCGATGGATTGCACGAGGCTCACATCGTTGTCGCCTTCGAGGGCAGCCAGGGTGACCGTGTTCGTGCCACTCTGCAGGAGGCTGCTGTTGACGGCAAATGTGTTCGTCACGTTCGCCTGATTCGAGAAGTCGATCTCGCCGACCGGCGCGCCGTTGAAGAGCACCGAGACGCTGTGCGCCTGCTGATCGGTCACGCCCTGTAGCGTCACGTCCAGCGTGACGGGCAGGCTGGAGTTTGCGTCGATGTTCGCGACGGTGAAGGCCTGATCGACCGGATCGGAGGTGACGATCGCTCCAAAGAAGTTGTCGTTGTTTTCGCCATTAAGCAGCGCCGCAAAATACGTCGTCCGCTGCTCGAACAGCACCGTGAACGGGAAACTCGAAGCGCTGGGTGATCCGCTGGCGCTCGAAAACGTGACCGAAATCCGTTTGCCAGGGCGCGAGCCACGCACGAGCCAGTAGACGCGCGTGCCGGAGAAAGGCGTGTCGATGCCTGTACCGTAGAATTCGATGCTGTCATTGGGGCCGAGCGGGCCGGATTGACGCCCGAGAATCAGAAGCGGTTGCTCGACGCCCTCAGCGTAGAGCTGCAAGGTGCGCGCATCCGCGCCGGGTTCGAGTCCCGCGGCGACGAGCTGAGCGCGAGAGACCTGATACCACCCTTCCGTCGTCATCGAGATTTTGACGGCCGGAACTTCGTTCAGCGAAACCGGCGTCACACCGGGCGCGACTTCCGGAATCAACGGCGCGGGCGTCGCGAGGGGGTGGCTGACTTGCGCAGGCGCGAGCGCGATGGTCTGATTCAAATCCGTCAGCAACCGCGCCTGCGAAACAGGAGCTGCGCTGGCCGCGACGGAATCCGCATTGGAAACCACGTAGATCGGGCCATGCAGCGTTCGCGTGCCGTTGAGATCCACGTCCTCAAGAAAGTACGACCCTTGCGGCGTGCCATCGGGATCCACCCATTGATAGCTCTTCGCGCGGTGCTGCGGCTGCCCGCCGCGCAGGAACAGCGCCGAGCCCGCGATCAGCGACGCGTCGAGCCGGTGGCGGCCCTGCGCATCTTCTCGATAGACGTGGAAGCCGAGATTGCGCGTCTCCTCGCGGGTCTGCCACTCGACGAGCACTCCGCCGCCCGGCTGCGCTAGCGCCTGGAAGGACGCGATCTGCACCGCGGTCGGCGATTGAATCGTCGAGATGACGGTGGAGGTGTTGTTCGTGAGGTTCGGATCGCTCGTGCTGGCGGTCATGGTTGCCGTATTCGAAGCGAGCGTGGCCGAACTGAACGTAGAGGCCGTCACGTTGATTGTGATCAGGACCAGACCGCCGACGCTCACCGAACCCAGGTTGCACGTCACGGTACCCGACGCCTGCGAGCAGCTTCCCTGCGTCGTCGAGGCCGACGAATATGTGACCTGGCTCGGCAGCGGGTCGGTGACGACGACATTCTGCGCGACGGCCGGGCCGTTGTTCGTCACCTGGAGCGTGTAGGTCAGGTTCGTGCCCTGATTCACCGGCTCGGGCGACGCGGTTTTGACGATCGCGACATCGGCCTGCGTAGGCGAAGCAACGGTCGAGCTGGTTGATGCCGTGTTATTCGCGCTGTACGGATCGGTAGTGACGGACGACGCCACCGCCACAGAATTCGTAATCACCGTGCCCGGCGCAGTACCGGCCGTCACGGTCATCACAAATGTGAACATCCCCGTAGTGTTCGCGGCCACTGACGGATCCGTGCAGGTGAACGTCCCTCCGGATGGCGGATTGCATGTCCAGCCAGAAGCCGGCGTTGTGGATGTCAGAGTGGTGTCGACAGGAAGTGTGTCCGTCAGCGTGACGGTGGAAGCAGCGGCCGGTCCGTTGTTCGTCACGGTCACCGTGTACGTCATCTTGTTGCCGGCGAGCACCGGATTCGGACTGCCGACCTTCGTGACGGCGAGATCGGCTTGACCGGCGGTCGCCACGATCACGGTCGCGATCGCCACGGTGTTCGAGGGGTTCGGATTAGTCGTCGTCGAAGAAACATTCGCCGTATCCGTGATCACCGTGCCGGACGCGGTGCCTGCGGCGACCTTGACGACCACGGTAAAGGTTGTGGACGCCCCGACGCCAAACGTGGGAATCGTGCACGAAATCGACGTGCCGGGGCACGTCCAGCCGCCTGTACCCGAGGTCACCGCCACCGAAACGAACGATGTGTTGGTCGGAACCGATTCGGTGAATGCCACCGTGCTGGCCGCGCTCGGGCCGTTGTTCGTGACCACAACCGTGTAGGTGATGTTGTTGCCCGCAATTACCGGGTTGGGCGCGCCCACATTCGTGATGACAAGGTTGGCGGTATTCGCGGCGCCGACGATGGTCACCACGGTGGCTTGGTTGTTCGCAAGATTCGGATCGTTTGTGCCGGATGTCACCGAGTCGGTATCGGTAATCTGCGTGCCGCTCGCGGTCGCGGCATTTACTTTCACGCTGACCGTGAACGTCGTAATTCCCGGCGCGCCGACGGCAACGTCCGCGTCCGTGCAGGTGATGTTCCCGGTTCCATTGAAGGCAGGCGTCGTGCAGTTCCAACCAGCCGCGCCCGATCCCGAAACAGCCAGTCCTTGGAACGTCGTGTTTGCGGGAACAGCTTCCGTGAAAACAGCGTTTTGGGCGTCGAACGGACCATTGTCCGTCACGGTCTGCGTGTACGTGATCGTGCCGCCCGGGACCACGGGATTCGGAACGCCGGCATTCGTGACCGCCAAGTCCGCGCCGGCGCAATAAGCGCCCGATTGGGTTCCCGGTGTCTGCGTGATGGTCAGCCCGGACGAAAACAAGCCTGGCTGTCCGGCCGTGGCTCCATAGGCGTCATCTGCAAGCGTCGACCAGCCAGGAATGCCGCCGCTCACGTTCGCGGCGGTCGGAGCCGCTGACGTAAAAATCACGCCTCCGCCGCCTCCGCCGCCCGGACCGTGGCGATTGCCGGGAAACGTCGTGCCGGGCGTCTGCTCCGGCCAGGTGTTCCCGCCGTTTCCCCCGACGGCATTGGCCGTGAGACCTCCGAGCCCTCCGCTGTTTGCAAACACGAGGATCGTCCCGCCAGCTCCGCCACCACCAGTGCCATCGTTCTCCTGATCGAGAGCAGTCAGGCCATTTGCTGTGATCGTGCCCGAGCCAACGACCGAGCCAGTATGAACGATCACAATGCCGCCGCCGGCGGCTCCGCTGCTATAGATGCCAGTACAGTTCGCGCCGCAATCGGCGTTACCAGTATCCGTGCCGGGGTCCCAGTACGCACCGTCGTTGCTGGTGCCCGCCCCTCCTCCGCCGCCCATGACCATCGCACTCGTCGATGCAGGAAATGGCGCGCCGCCAAAACCTCCGGAGATACCCGCGCTACTCCAAGCGAACCCGCCGGTGCCGCCCGTGCCGCCGTTGGCGCCACCACCACCGCCATCGTTTTGATCGTTCGCAGGCGGATCCGCATCGGTAGCGCCGCCGCCGGCGTTGCCGGGCGCGCCGCGAGCAAAGCCCCCGTTTGGAAACCCCTCGGGATACGTCTGGTTTGTGCTTGTCGCGGTTGTAGCGTGCGTGATCGTGCTAAGCGGCGGTGCAATCCAGTGCGGTGTCCCCGCAATACCCTCACCCTTCGAACCATTCGCGCCACTGTTGGCAGGCGGGGGCAGCGTGGGCAAGGCTGCAGGTGAAGCCGTAACAGTATCGGTGTTGGCGCCAGTGGTTGCCCCCCTTAGGTCGATGCCTCCGCCGCCGCGGAACCCGAGCCCGTCCGTTGCCACAGTGCCGCCCAGAGTGAGCTGGGAAGCGATGTCCAGCGCCAGGACGCCTCCGGTCGCTCCGTTCCATGCCAGTGCAGTAAGTCCGGAGCTCAGTGCTGCAGACGTGTACTGCGGAACGCGGATGACTTGAAAAGTCTGAATGCCCTGAGTCGCGGTTGCAACGGCGCTCGTATATGTATTCAGCAGTCCCCCGCCCGCGCCTGTGCCCGTGAAGTTCAGCGTCCCGCCGGTTACTGGAACTGCGCTGGTTGCCGTGACGAATTCGAATTCACCAGAGCTGCCCAGATTGGTCGAACCTGCCGGATCGCCGGGAACACCACTTCCATAAGAACTCGTGTTCGTCGAATTGATCTGGGCGCCCTGCGTCTGAATGACCAGCAGGAGATCACCGGCAGCGATGGCTGTCTGCGCCCCGCCGGCTGCGGCAGCACTGAGCACGATTGACGTCGAGCCTGCCGGGACAGTACCCGTATTTGCTGGCGGATAGTAGGCATTGACTATCCCCGTGATCGTTCCGCCCGCACCATCTTTGCCCGGAGTCGCACAAACCAGCGGCTGCACCACGGTCAAAACAGTCACCGAGTTATTTCCCGCGACGGGATCGGTTCCGGTAGTCGATACCTTCGCCACGTTCGTCATCGTGTTAGCTGTGCCGGACGTAGTCCCCGTAACCGTAATCGTGATCGGAGTAGCGAGTGGATACGCGACTGTGCCGAGGTTACACGTAATGACTCCGCCCGACGGCGCGCCGCAGCTCCCTTGCGTCGTGGACGCGGAAGCGCCCGTGAGCGTAGTCGGGAGCGTATCCGTCAACGTCACCGCCGTACCCGCCGCCAATCCTAGATTTGTGACCTGAATCGTGTAGGTAATCGGCGAGGAGACAAAAACTGGCGTGGGCGACGCAGTCATGGCGACGGCGAGATCGGAATCGCCCGTAATTTCCACGAGCACCGAAGTGGTCGTCGCATTGTTCGAAGGAACAGGATCGGTCGTTTGCGAAGTCACGTCAGCCGAGTTAACAATCGTGGTGCCTGCCGCTGTGGCTCCGTTCACCGTCACCACGAATGTGAAATTCGGCGTCGTTGTGCCGCTATTTAGGTTGGCACCATCCGTGCAGATCACTTGACCGGTCCCGCCAACGGCCGGCGCGGTCCCGCAAGTCCACCCTGCGGGAGGAGTCACCGAGGAGAAGGTCGTGTTCGGCGGCGTCTGCTGATACAGCACGGCCCCGACAGCCGCGTTTGGCCCGTTGTTCGTCATTGTCTCCGTGTAAGTGATCGTTGCACCCGGCGCCACGGCCGAGACGGACGCAACCTGCGTCATCGACAAATCAGCGCCGCTGACCTGCACGGAGATTGTGGCCGTGTTGTTTGCGGGATTCGGGTCGGTGCCCGTCTCGCTGACCGTCACGGAATTCGTTATCGTCGAACCGCCCGTCGCTTCGGGCCGCACCTCTACGACAACGGTGAAGTTGACGTTTGTGGCTGCGGCGAAATTGCCGGTCGCCGTGCATGTGATTGTGCCGGTTCCACCGACTGCGGGGACGGTGCCGCACGTCCAGCCCGCTGGAGGGGTGACCGACACAAAGAGAGTATTGGGTGCCGTGTTCTGAGTCAGCGTCGCGCCCGCGGCAGCAACAGTTGCGCTATTGTTCGTAACCGTTTCCGTGTACGTGATGTTTGCGCCGGTCGCGACGGGATTTGGCAACGCCGTCTCCGTGACGGAAAGATCAGGCGTCGCCCCTACGGTCACTGTCGCGGTCGCAGTGGCAGTAGCCGTGTTGTTTCCCTTGGCTTTGACCGTGTCCGTGATTATGGTGCCGGCCGCCGTTCCTGCATTTATCGTGACGACAATCGTGAACGTAGTTGTGTCGCCGCTGGCGTACGTACCTCCGCTCGTATCGGTGCAGGTGATTACTCCGGCAGTATTGGCGCAGGTCCAGTTGTTGCTGCCGGCGGTCTTGGCCGCGGAAACGAAGGTCGTGTTGGCCGGAAGGTTCTGAGTGACCGTGAGCGGGTGCGTGACCACAACGCCGCTTGTATTCGAAAGGACCTGCGTATAGGTGATCGTTCCGCCCGCCGCCAGTATGGCGGGCGCAGCAGTATCCGTAATGGTAAGAGCTTGCGCTGCGGCCGGCGTCGCGTGCACGAGCAGCGCGAAAAGAACGAACGCGGCCGGCACGAGCGCGGAGTGAAAGCGGCGCACTCGGCACGCTCCGGCGCGAAGCACGCGATGCGCATTCCGGCGCAGGGAATGGATGAGCCTCGTCCCCGGCGTCTCGAGCGAGATATGCGTTCCGTTGCGCTCGATCGCGACGACCTTCCCGAGCACAGTCTTGGCCGGCGGGTCGTTCTGCTGGCCCGAATCGCCGCGCGTCACGACGGACTTGGTCACCGGGTCCCATCCCACCACTCGATGGAGCAGAAGGCCTTCTAGATCGCGCGTCAGCGCAATGTCGCCGCGCCGCAGCTTGCCGTCCGACACCGGCGCAACGATCACGGTATCGCCGTCGAGCAGGTTCGGCTGCATGCTTCGGCCATGCGCGCGGAAGCGCACGCGGAGGCCGCGCTCCAGAGCCGCTTCGCAAACGATGGCGAAACGCCGCACATGCCGGCTGTCGTGTGTCTTAAATTTCCGCACGGCAGATCGCCTCCACGGCGGTTTGGTCCGGGACGAACCGGAAGACAAAACACGGAATCTCTTGCGCGATGCGGTCGAGAAACCGCAGCGCGAATTGCACGCCTTTTTGAGAGTGATGCGGCACGAAGCTGCGCGCAAAGAGTTCGGCCGCCGCTCGCCCGCGCGAGAGTGGAAAGAGTTCCGATTTGCTGCCGTGCTCGAGTAAATAGACACGTGCAAGCGGCGCTGATTCCGGAGACGCGATTCCGGCGTCGCCGTGCCATGGCGTGCCGTGCATCCAGATCCGCCCGTCTCGGGCGCGAAGAATAATCCGGTCGTCGCTCAATATCTGTGCGTTTGCCCGCGACTGCCAGAGCCGCGCGGTCGTGCTCTTCCCCGCGCCGGAATGGCCGAGAAAAAGATGTCCCCGCCGCGCTTCGTCGACGATTCCGACCGCGTGCACTTCCACGCCTTCGCCGCAAGCGAGGCGATGAATCATGAGAAGTTCGTCGAGCGGATATTCCAGCGGATAGATCGGGCGGCTCGCGTCGAAGTACGGGCGGAATAAAACCAGGTGCCCGCAACTGAATTCCGGATTGAACCACGCCGCCTTGTACGGGGCTGAGCCGAGATGAGGTGCCAAGAAATAAAAGCGGTAGCCGAGAGATTCCTCGAAGATCGACCACAATCCGCCGGAATGAAACACCGGGACGCGCTTCGGCATTTCAAGGTCTTCCGTCCAATCGACTTGAATCTTGACGCCGGTCGAGCCTGGCTTGACGGCGAAATCCAACAAGCCCGGGTCGAGCGCCATCTCAACGTCTCCGTCACTGAACAGATCGAAGTTCGTCCCGCCGACGCAAAATGCAATCTGCCGGCGCCCGTCGGTCTTGCATGGAACGACCGCCGCTGTTTGCGTGACGTTTGTTTGAAGACGCTGCATTCAGTTGTTCCGCCTTGGTCAGGAGCCGAGCGTTCTGCAAAAGAGCGACCCGCACGAACTGCTGGCCGGCCCGGCCGCGCCGGGAATTTTGCAGTGGCCGAGCACGGCTTCGTCCGGCCGCAGACTTACCCGGACGATCTTGGGAGTCTCGTAAGACTTCCGTCCCTTGTTCTCGGATTGCTTCTCGTCGCTCATCGCAGATTAATTCTTGTTATCCCTGCGCCGAGGCGCACGAGCCGCAGCCTCCGCTCCGGCAGCCACCGGATGGTTGCAAAATGTTCAACGCGGTAGGCGGAGTCTTGCCGCCCGTCCAGAGGCTTGGGTCCGATTTCTGGTTCTGGATGCGCTTCCCGGACGCGAGAAGCTCCTGCTCCAGATCGCCGCCGTGGCAGCACCGGCAATCGCCGTGCTCCGGCACGCTGTAACCCAGCGCGTAGGCCCGCAGGTGCGCCACCTGGCAGAGAAAATCCACGGGCGACTCGGGATCGCCGTTCTCGAGTTCGCCATTCGCCGGGCACATCCCGCAAACGGAGCGAATCTGGCAGCGGTCGCAGATCGTGGGACGCGTGCGCGGCTGGTTGCGGATTTCCTGGAGCCGGCCATCCCAGCCCTCCTGAAATCCCTTGGTGCGGATGTTGTAGTCCTGCTGGTGTGAGATCACGCAGATGCTCATCTGCCCGTTGGGATCGATGGCGCACCCACTCATTCCTCCGCCGCAAAAATAGCGGTGATTGTCGTCCGGCGTGGCCACAATGCTCGCGCGCGTTTCATGTTCGATCAGCCGCCCGTATTCCTGCGCCCGCTGCGGATCGAAATAGTCGAGCGCGACGACTTCCTCGGGCGACATCCGCACGGAGACCGGGCTTTGCGAGCAGTCGATGCGCGGATTGATGAGCGAGTCAAATTTGAACTCGACGCCGAATTCTTCCTCGGCCATGCGTTTCATTTCGTACACTTCGTGCTGATTGATCTTGGTCGGCACCGTCTTGAGTTTCAGGGGGAGGCCGCGTTCGACGAGCAGGCGAATTCCGCGCATGCAGCGGTCGTAGGAGCCGGGAATCCGTGTGAGCGCCTCGTAGGTTTCGCGCGTGGCGCCGTACAGCGTGATCTCGATGGCAAATGGGCGCCACTCGGCCAGATGGTCGGCGATCCGGGGTGTAATCAGCGTACCGTTGGTGAACAGCGTGATGAGGAAGCCGCGCTTCTTGGCTTCCGTGTAGATGTCCAGAAAATCCCTGCGGCCGAAGATTTCGCCGCCCGTATAGAGAATCCAGAGCGTGCCCGCGGCAACCAGGTCATCCAGCAGCCGGCAATGCTCCTCGAGCGTCAACTCCTGCGCCCGAGCGCAGGCATCGTTCATTGGCAGGTTGTTGTAGCAGTGGAGGCATTCGAGCGGGCATCGCCGCGTCACCTCGATGGACACTTCCACGGGTGCGCGACGGCCAAAATGACGCTCGTGTATTGCGCGGCTAAACGCCGTGTATGTTCCGTCGTTCATCCCAAGCCCCGGTCGCCCCCCGGCCGTGAATCCGCTTTCCTGGTGTCGACTACCTCAGCTCGATCAGACCCGCTTCCGCGAGTTCCGCGAGAAACTTCTCCGTGTCCGCCATCGCGTCTTCGGCGGAGATTTCGTACTCCGACTCAAGGTGCGCGGCGAGCTGGGCAGCGGTCAGGCCGTTTTCGATCTGCGCCCAGAGCAGCGAGCCGGTTTCGTTGAATGTGTAGATGGCATCCATGTCCGCGGCCCCGCGGCGAATGGGCACCACGATCGCCTCGCCTGCCACAACCCGTGAAACGACGCTCGGGCTGCGCTGGATCGTCTTCTGTTCGATCTCGTTCAATGCCGGCATACGCCCCCTTGAGTGAAGCTCTAACGCCTGCTCGTAATACCGTGCGAAAACTACCGATGTTTGCCTCTGCTCGGCATTACAAGCAGATTGCGTTGAACTAAGCTATCGTGGACTTTAGCGAGAAATGCGGAGAAGTAGGGCAGACGTGCCAAAAACGTCACTCCCTATGTGCTAGAACGACACACTCTATTTAAAGCCTTTTTGGCTGTGCTTCTGCTGCGAAGCAGATCGTCTCTATTAGAAGCTTGTTGGACCGAGCGCGGCTGCCCAAAATGACCCTAAGGACCGTCTAATAAACGACTTTTGGCACGTTGCTACCGGTTAGAAGAGCGGGGATTTGCATATCTCGAGCAAAGAGGACTTCTCCACGAGCGGCTAGTGCGATGAGCCGCCGGAGAGTTCGCGGACGATATCGCCGACGAATCCCTTTGCGTCCCCGAAGAGCATCAATGTGTGGTCGAGGTAGTAGAGCGGATTGTCGATGCCGGCGAAGCCGGGATTCATGCTGCGCTTGATCACCATGACCGTCCGGGCCTTGTCGACATCCAAGATCGGCATACCGTAGATCGGACTGCTGGTGTCCGACCGGGCGGCCGGGTTCGTCACGTCGTTGGCGCCAATCACCAGAGCGACATCGGTTTGGGGAAGATCCGAATTGATATCGTCCATTTCGAGCAAGCGGTCGTAGGGAATATCCGCCTCAGCCAGCAGAACGTTCATGTGGCCCGGCATACGCCCGGCCACGGGATGGATGCCGAACTTCACGTCCACGCCCCTCTTGGTGAGTGCGTCGTAGAGCTCACGAACCTTGTGCTGGGCCTGGGCCACCGCCATGCCGTAACCCGGGACGATCACCACTTTACTGGCCGCCGCCAAAATTGCCGCAGCTTCCTCGGCTGAGGCGCTTCTCACGTTCTTGGCTTCCGCCGCGCCTGCCGCAGCCGCCTGCACCTGCCCGAACGCCCCAAAAAGGACGTTGGTGAACGAGCGATTCATCGCCTTCGACATAATCACCGACAGAATGAACCCGGATGATCCGTCGAGCGCTCCGGCAACGATCAGCAGCTTGCTATTGAGGACGAATCCCATCGCCGCCGCCGAAAGTCCCGCGTAGGAGTTCAGCAACGAGATCACCGTGGGCATGTCCGCGCCGCCGATGGGGACAATCAACATCACGCCGAACAAAAGTGAGATCCCCACCATCGCAGGAAAGAGATGCGTATGCCCTGGATTGAGAACCAGCGCGACCGCAATCGCGATCGCAACCACCAGCATCCCGAGGTTGACCACGTTCTGTCCTTTGTACGTGACAGGGCGCTGGGGGATAAACTTAACTTCCTGTAACTTTCCCGCAGCCATCAGGCTGCCGGTAAGAGTCAGCCCGCCGAGGATCACCTCCATGGACAGAACGGCCATCATGAATTTGGCAATGTGCGGTGTGCGCAGATAAAATTCCGCCGTCCCCACGAGCGTGACGCAACAGGCGCCGAATGCGTGGCTGAGCGCGGTCCGCTGGGGCACGGCGGTCATCTGGACCATGCCGAGCGGTACACCAATAATGGCGCCCAGCACGAGTGCGATGGCGATCCACCGATAATCGACGATGCCGTGCTCGAACAGCGTCCCGATGATGGCCGCCGCCATGCCGAGTTCGCCGGCCCACACGCCGCGCCGCGCGGTCGTCGGCGCGCTCATCCACATCAGCGACAATATAAACAGCGCCGTCGCCGCCAGATATACGAGTTCGATCCAATGGAATGTGGGCAGTGTCATGGGTCGTTACTTTTGCGGCCGGCTGGATTTGAACATCTTGAGCATTCGATCCGTGATCAAAAATCCGCTGACGACGTTGCTGAAAGCGGCCACCACTGCGACAGTGCCGAGAATCGTTGCGAACTTCGTTTCGTGAGCACCCGCGAGCGCAATGGCGCCGACCACGGCGATAGCATCGAGAGCGTTTGTGAGCGACATCAGCGGCGTGTGCAGCAGCGGCGAGACACGCTTGATAACCTGGAATCCCAGGAATCCAGCCAGCATGAATACGAACAGGCTATTCAATAAAACGTCGCCTGACATGTCGCTTCCCCCTACGCCCCGCCCTGCGCTGTTAGGGCCGGCATTGCATAAACTTCCCGCGCGCGCGCGTTCACCACTTCCCCGCCCCGCGTCAACAGCGTCTCGCGGACGATTTCGTCCTCGAGATTCAGATTGAGCTTCCCGTCCTTCACTAGGTGCAGCAAGAAAGCCGTGACGTTGCGGGCGTAGAGCGAACTCGCGTGATACGGCACGGTGCTCGCGAGGTTGATCCGGCCGATGATCGTGACGCCGCTATCCACGATCGTCTCGCCCGAGCGCGTCAGCTCGCAGTTCCCGCCGCGCTCCGACGCCAGGTCCACGATCACCGACCCGGGCGCCATGGCGCGCACCATTTCCGCGGTCACCAGCACCGGCGCTTTCTTTCCGGGCACCACGGCCGTCGTGATCACCACGTCGTTCTCCGCCACAACCTTCTTCATTAATTCGCGCTGCTTCGCGTAGAACGCCTCGCCCTGCGCGGTCGCATAGCCTCGCGCGTCCTGCGCGTCTTTGGCTTCGATCGGCAGCTCGACGAAGCGCGCGCCGAGGCTTTGCACCTGCTCCTTCACCGCCGGCCTCACATCGTACGCCGAGACCACGGCGCCCAGGCGCCGCGCGGTCGCGATCGCCTGCAGGCCGGCCACGCCCACGCCGACGATCAGCACTCGCGAAGGCGTAATCGTGCCCGCCGCCGTTGTGAGCATCGGGAAAAATCGAGGCAAGGTATCCGCCGCGATGAGCACGGCCTTGTAGCCGCATGCGGTCGCCATCGAAGAAAGCGCGTCCATGCTCTGCGCGCGCGTCGTCCGAGGCATCAGCTCGACCGAAAAAGAGGTCACGCCCGCACTGGCAATTTCCTGTACGATCTCGCGCGATCCAAACGGCCGCAGAAATCCGATGACGACTTGATCGCGCCGCATCAGCGGCAGGTCGGCTTTGCCGGTTCTGTCATTCGAGCCGTAGCAAAGCACCTGCGCGATCACATCGGCTTTGCCGAACACCGACGCGCGATCCGGCAGAATCTTCCCGCCCTTTTCCGCGTACGCGGCGTCCGGATAACCGGCCTCGACGCCCGCTCCTTTTTCGATCGCGACTTCCATCCCCGCTTTCGCGAGGTTGGGAATCACGGCGGGAATCAGCGCAACCCGGCGCTCTCCCGGAAAACTCTCTTTCGGTACACC
This sequence comes from uncultured Acidobacteriota bacterium, assembly GCA_963715685.1. GTDB lineage: Bacteria > Acidobacteriota > Terriglobia > Acidiferrales > UBA7541 > Palsa-295. Next base: position 2,798,192 of record OY970264.1, read on the forward strand.
TACAATCACCACTTTCTCCTTCGGGTTCTCTTCCCTACGCTGGCGGCGGGCCCGGGGATTCTGGCGGACGCGCTCCAAAAGCACCTATTCTATACATCGCCTTGGGAAATATTTCCACCGGAAGATGAGCGCGTCGGTCGAATTTCCGTCCCGGCAAAAGAATAAGGACTGTAGATGAAAGCTCGTGCAACCGTTACCCTAGACGACGGGTCTTATTTGCATGCCTTTGCTGAGTGACGAGCGCGGAAGATGAAACTTCGTGTTTTCATCCTGCTCGCGGTGTTCCTGTTCTTGGCCGCCCAAGTGCCGCAGCAGGGCATCATCGATATGGACGGCCAAAGGTTTGCTCCCGCCGACCCTCGCGAAAAAGCCGAGTGGACCTTCGCGCGCTTCCGCTACGACCTCGGCTACCAATACGGGCGCTTTGGCTTCCTGCGATGGGCGGCGGACTACCCGAAGGCGGACCGCCAGTTCATCATGGGAGTTCGCCGGCTCACGCGCGTGCAAAGCCGGTCCACCGAACAGGTCGTCGATGCCAATAGCGACGATCTCTACAACTGGCCCTGGATTTACATTGAAGACGCAGGGGGCTGGCGGCTCTCGGAAAAACAGGCCGCGCGCCTGCGCGAGTACCTGCTGCGCGGCGGCTTTCTGATGGCGGATGACTCCCACGGCGATTACGAGTGGCAGGTCCTATTGGACGGCATGCACATGATCTTCCCCGATCGCCAGATCGAAGAGCTCGCAAACCCGGACGAAATATTTCACGTCGTGTACGACCTGGACGATCGCGTCCAGATTCCCGGCACGCGTTACATTTGGGGACGCCGCTGGCCTTACACTCCCGACAGCGCCACTCCAAAATGGCGCGCCATTCGCGACGACAAGGGCCGCATCATGGTCGCGATCTGCCACAATTCGGATGTCGGCGACGCCTGGGAGTGGGCCGACAGCCCCGAGTATCCCGAACATGAGGCTTCGGTCGCCTACCGCATCGGCGTCAATTACATCGTTTACGGCATGACGCACTAACCGCGCAATTGGTGAGTTACTCCGAGAAGGTTTGTAGCGCCGGCATCCTGCCGGAGTTTTTTTCCTTGGTTTTTCCCGATAGAGGCAAGTGTGCGCTGCTACTGCGTGGGTGCTTGCGTGGGTGAAGCCGGATCGTCCACGCTCTCGCCGATTGCGTCGCCGTTCACCACCAGCTCGACGCGCCGATTCTGCTGGCGTCCCTCCGGCGTGTCGTTCGAGGCGACCGGCTTCGTCTTGCCAAATCCGCGCGCGGTGACCGAGCTGGCCGGAACGAGTTGGTCGATCAGGTAATCACGCACCATGCCCGCGCGCTGTTCGGAAAGGCGCTGATTGAAATCGTCGCTGCCCACGCTGTCGGTGTGCCCTTCGATCTGAATCCTCAGGCCCGGATACGCAAGCAGGATGCCCGAAATCTTCGCGAGCTTTTCGCGCGCCGCAGGTTTCAGAGTGTAGCTTCCGGTGTCGAAAAGCACGTCCGACATATTCACGATCAGCCCGCGGACGGTGTCGTGCGTCTGAAGGATGCTGCTCAACTGCGCTAATAGCTGCTTGCGTAGCTCGGCCTTCTCCGATTCCGCCTGCGCGGCGGCCTGCTTCGCTTTTTCGGCTTCCGCATCAGCAGCGGCCTTCTGCTGCGCGGCGAGTTGTGCAGCCTGCGCGGCGGCTGCCTCGGCCTCGGCCTTTTGCTGAGCCGCAAGTTGCGTCGCTTTTTCCGCTTCCTGCTGCTGTGCGAGAGCCGCGGCTTTCGCCGCTTCGGCTTCCGCCTTTTCGCGCGCGGCCTTTTCCTCGGCGAGCTGCGCCTCGAGTTTCGCTTTTTCCGCTTCCTCGGCTTGCTGCTTCGCGAGTTCCTCGCGCGCCTCGGCGGCCTTTCGCTCGGTTTCCTGGCGCTCTTCGTCGAGCCGCTTCATCGTGATTGCGTGAGCGTCTTCGGCGGTCTGCACGGCTTCGCGCGCCGTCATATCGACGCTCTTGCGCCCGGCGCCGTGTTTCTGCGAATCCTCAGCCTGCTGAAGAAGTTGTTGCGCGTTCTGAAAGCTCGCCAGCGCGTACTTTTCAGCGCCCGCCGCTTGCGCGATCTTCACTGCGTTGCGCGCCTCATAGAGGCTCAGCGGAATGCGCGGGTCGAGCCGCGGAGCGTCCGAGCTTGTGGTTATCGTCGAATAGTCGCCGTGCTGCAGCAGATCGAATTTCGCATCAACCGCTTCCACGCTTCCTACCGTGTCCGGCCGGACCTCGTTCTCCATCACAACCACGTCGCTCGGCTGCGCCACCGCGAAATATGGCTCGGCAGTCACGATCAAGGCAAACGCCTGAAACGCCGCCGCGCCGTCCACCTTGGCTTTCTGCCCTTCGAGTTCAAGCTCGCCCAGATTCGACGCGCGCCCCTCCGGCGTCACTGCCCATAGCACGTACGTCAGGAATTGAGGGCCGTATTGCGTCGCGGGCAAAAGCTTTTCAAATTTCGCGGAGACGCTGACCGCGCCCCTCTTTACTTCCACGCGCGCCTCGCCCTTGGCGAACGGCATCAGCACTGTGCCCTTGAAATCGACCGGCGTCGAGCCTTTCGCATGGCTGTAGTTGATCGCCTTCGTCGATCGCTCGACGACTGTCACGCGGTAGAGTGGGCTCGACTGACTGCCCGGCTGTGCGGATGGATTCGAGGTCGTTTGTCCCGGTGCCGTAGCTTGTGTCTGAGCGCCCGCAGCCGAAGGCTGCTGCGCCTGAGCCGAGGCCGTCGGCACGCACACCGCCGCTCTCAGCAACATCGCCAGACAAATCCACGCCCCACCGATTTTCATGCCTGCTCCCCGTTTCGTTGCAGATTCCCTGCCTTGGTCACAAGCCTAGCAGGAGCCGCCTCGCGCGATTCGCGCACGTCCCCCGGCTGTGCCCAATCCGGTATACATCGCGACCCGCCCGTGCCACTCCGATATCGTTTGACAACAGCAACTTCCGGGACTATGTTTCGCGCAAAGGCGAGGCCAAAATCCGGCGCTTTTTGGGGAGGTGCTCCATGGCGAAGATTCCAGCTCCAAGCCATTCTTCAGGTCGTCTCAAATTCACGCGCGCGCGATTCGCGCTTCTGGCCGCAGCCGTGTTGCTCGCGATTCCCGCTGGCTTTCTCGTCGCGCAGGATTCTTCGCCGCGCGTCACGTCCGTCGATCCTGCCACCGGCAAAGTCAGTGACGAGATCACAGCGAGTGGAGAGAATCTCGATAAGTCACACGTTTCCGCCGTGTTCCTCTCCGACGATAAGGACGATCACAAGGCCACCGTCGTCACTCAGGCGGCGGACAAGATTGTGCTCAAAGTGCCGGCCGTGAAGCCGGGCGATTACAAGGTGTCCATTCAATCGGGCAACTCGATCCTCATCCAGCCGGTGCGCTTCACCGTGCAGTAGTGAAACCACAGGTCCCTTGAACTTAGCGAAGCCTGTCGTACCATAAAGCTGTCGCCGCTTCTCGCAGACGCAGGAGCACGCCTTGACCGATCTCAACCCGCAGGCCAAGCAGATGGCCGACGAGTCGATGGTGCGAAACCTGGATGCCCAGGCGCGCGCCATTTGGCCGCAGGAAGTCTCGCTAGTCCGCCGTTATCCGTTACCGTCGGAGGCCCGCATACTCGACGCCGGCTGCGGCACCGGTGAAGGCGCCTCGCGGCTGGCCGAACTCTTTCCAAAAGCCAGCGTGCTCGGCGTCGATATCGTCGACCATCATCTGGATCTCGCTCGCGCGCGCTACGCCGGGCTCGCGCCCCGGCTGACGTTCGAGCACCAGAGCATCTTCGAGCTGCGCGCCGCCGATCGCAGTTTCGATCTCACCGTATGCCGCCACGTCCTGCATTCCATTCCGCACGCAGACCGCGTGATCGCCGAGCTTGCGCGAGTCACGCGCCGCGGAGGCTACCTGCACCTTATTCCGGAAGACTACGGCATGTTGCACTTCCAGCGCAGCGCACTCGACCCGCGGGTTTTCTGGCATCAGGTCCCAGCGAGCATGGGATCGGCAACGGGGACAGACCTGTTCATGGGCCGCAATACCTACGGGATTCTTGCTGCGATGAACCTCGAGGAGATCAAGGTCGATTACGTCGTCGTCGACACACTGCGCGTTCCGCGCGAGACATTCGCGGCCATCATCGAAGCCTGGCGCGACGGGTACGCCGAGCCGATTGGCGAGCTAACGCCGATCACGCGCGAGTCCGCCGTGGCGTACTTCGATCAGATGATCGCCAATATTCGCGATCCGCGTGGCTACGCAGTATGGATGGTTCCAGTCGTAAGCGCCCGCGTGCCATGACCCTGGGCGCACAGGATGCCAACTAGGTGCCGTCATTCTGAGCGAAGCGTCCCGACGCTTTATTCTTTCCCGAAGATCGTGCTTCTCGATCTTCGGGTCGGGACGCGCAATCGAAGAATCCCTTTTCGGCGGTGCCAATGCCGAAAACGTCCACAGAGCTAGACGACTCTTAGTGTTTTGGCTCCAGAATCAGCTTCTGCACACGCCAATTCAATAATTCCGCCACGTAGAGCTCATTTTCCGACGGGCACGCCATCTCGTGTATCCACCCGAACTGCTTGAGCTGTTTTCCCGATTCACCCAGCACGCCTAAAACTTTTCCGTCGAGGCTGAGCTTGTAGATTCGTCCCGGGTACGCATCCGCGCTGTACAGCACCTGCTTCGGTCCCGGCGTGATGCAGATCGCCCAAGGCGCGCCGGGCGCCATCGTTCCTGTCGTCGCGGTCGGCTTGGCGCCGATCGCCGGGCGCGCATTCGCCGGAACCGGCACGTCAATGGTGATCTGCCGCAGGAATTTGCCGTCGCCGTCGAAAACCTGTATCCGCCGGTTGCCACGGTCTGCCACGTAGACGTTCCCTTGCGCATCGACTGCGATGCTGTGCGGCGTGTTGAATTGTCCGGGCTGGTCTCCCGGCTCGCCCCACGACTTCACCCAGTTTCCGTCCTTATCGACCTTCGCCACCCGCGAATTGATGTAGCCGTCGCTGATGAACGCGTTCCCGGCCGGATCCCACGCCACATCGGTCACCTGGCGAAACATTCCGTCCACGGGCGGCAGCGGCGGGCGAACGTGCTTCAGCGGCCCGGTTCCTTCATCCGACGCTTCCTGCTTTCGCCCGAAGACCATTACCACGCGCCCCGCGGGATTGAATTTGATAACCATGTCCGAGCCTTTGTCCGTGGCCCATATATTGTCCTGCGGATCGACCTTCACCGTGTGCGCGTACGACCACGCGTAGAGATTGTGCCCGATCTCGCGCAGGAACCGGCCGTCCACGCCGAACTCCAAAAGCTGCGCCGCGCTCGCTCCGTATGCCGGTCCCGTCGTATTCCCCCTCGAAAAGACGAAGACGTGTCCCTTCGAATTCACCGCCACGCCGGACACTTCTCCGAAATAGAGATCGGGCGGCAGCTTCAGAAAATCGGGAACCGATCGATAAGGAATTTCCGGCGCGGGCGCAGGCACCTCCTGTGCGAACGTACTTCCCGCCAGCAAAAAGAGCAGTGCAAGAAAAAAGACGACGCGTCTCATCCTCGCCTCCAGTCGCCGGGAGTATACGCCCGGTGGCTGCGACGCACACAGCTTTGGCCGTAGTGGCAGCGACTCGCTCTGGATTTAGGGCGGTGTCCTAAGATGAGAGCCGAGCGCTGTCATCTTGAATCGTTCTCTAAAACCCGCAGTGTCAGACTGGATGTATGCCTGCAAATCTTTGGTACGCTCGTTTGGGCCAACCGACACAGATCTCATCTCGGGAAAAATTCAGCCTGCAACAAATCAGTCGCGGATATCGTTCGCGCGATCGTGGGTTGTCATATAACCGAACAAGCCGGCCACGCCCCAGCGTCCCTTTTTGTAGGTGATAACGTCCATTTCCACGCTGTCGTTGATGTACTCGCCGCACGTTGTGTAGCGGCTCGCACCTTGGAATGCGTGCACCTTGTCTATGGAGGCATGGATGACGCGGCCCCCGGGCGCCGCATCAGCAAGATCCCATCCCCAGTTGCCTAGACCGAGATGCGGCCAGAGGGCACGATACGCTTCGAAGTCGATGTGAGTGTTGTCGAGCATCTCCTGCGTATAACTCTCAGTCGATAGCCGCGTTTTGACGCCTTTGACTCGAAGCCCTTCGAGCGCTTTGTAGTTTCCCTGTGCGGCAACCTCCCACGACGCTCCACCGGCACCGACACCCAGGTTCAGACCCAGTTGGCGGATGGGACCCCATACAGCCTGCTGGTCATTGTTCATATAGGCTAAGCAATGATCCTGGCGTAAGCGTTTTGCCGCCGTGATGCTGTCGTTATACACAACCGGAAGCATGTTAGCGGGCGTGAAGATCGTGGACATCGCCTGGATCGCCCACTTCCCGTCATTGTTGGTAACGCAATAGATTCCTTGGCATCTCAGGAGCTTGTAGCCGTCGGCACTGTAGCGGTTGTAATTCAGCGACAGGTTCACGGCCACCGGGTCGGAGTTGAATATCTCGATGCCGTCCAGGACGTCGTAGCAGCCGGGCTTCAGGTAGCCGTCATGATCCGTGAACCGTTCCGGGTGTTCGGTCATGTTCATCGATGCTGGCGCGTGGGACATGAGTTCGTCTGGGCTGCGGACCACGACCGCTTCGGTCCGTTCAAACGTGCCGAACGGAAAGTGCAGCATCTCCGCCATTCCCTTTAAGTCCCTCTGGCCCAACGCGGCAAAGTACTGCGTCATCACTCCCACTGCGGCTGGCACCGACTCCTTGTAGCAGATTGGAAACCGGAGGTCGGGAATGCCACGAGGCGACATGCCGGGGGGCGGCATCAGATTTGGCTCTGCCGTCTCCGCCTGCTGCGCCGCTTGAACTGGCTGGCCGAGTGCCGATACCACTCCGGCAGCGCCAAGCAACCCGGCCGCAGCGGCACTCTTCATGAAATTTCGACGGTCTGTTTGGACCTCACCGCCTTGGGCAACTGCATTTCTCCCGTTCTCATCAGCAGCCATGACCGTTCTCCTTTCACGTCCCTTAGAAATCGAACCGTGCTCCTAACTGAACCTGTCGTAACGGCAATTGCTTGCCATTTGGCGTCCCACCGCCGGCTCCCGTAGAAAAGCTTTGAGGCGAAGCGTGCCGCTGGCAACCTCAACCGTTGCGGAACGACGGTGTACGATGACTCTCCCGACGCAGCTACTGACAACAACCGGCGAGGACGAAAGACAAAAGGGCTCTCATAGAGTCGCAACACCTCGAGGTGGCCAACTATAGACTGGACGTGCGGACCTTACAAGAAAACGCGAGCCGTTTGCGTGCAACGCCCGATTAACGCGGTTCCCGAAAACTGGCCCACAGCCGGATTTGGCGGTCTCTGGCATGCATCAGAGAACTGTGGCAAGCTATGAGCATGGGAAACAAGGACGCAAGACGACGCGAAGTCAAGAAGCCGAAAAAGAAGAAACCAACTCCGCATGAAAACCAGATGGCGGCCGCTTTTATAAAGAAGATCTCCCCCAAAACATAGCGGTTGGCCGGTCGAGCATCTTCCCGCTTTTCTGTAGTCTCCTCCACTTTTCGCACCTCAAGAATCGTTTGAAATTCATCTTCCCATATGCCAGCCTGAATTGTGATGACACGAACGCCACGGTTCACTCGCGCGCTGCTGATCGGCTTCGCCGCTCTCGCGGCGGTTCCCTCGGCATGGGGATGGGGATGCAAGGGGCACCAGGTCGTCGCGCTGATCGCCGAACAGCACATGACGGCTCACGCGCGCGATGCTACCCTGCAAATTCTCGCCGCTTCTCCCATCGATCCAAGTCTCGCGCGCTATTGCCAGCCGATCGTCCCTGACCCATTCGCGGATTCATCCACGTGGGCCGACGATGAACGCAAAGTGAAGCCGGAGACCGGGCCGTGGCACTTCATCGACATTCCCCGCGGCGCGCGCCTAAGCGATATTTCAAGGTATTGCCCACCCGAGACGGGCTGCGTCACGAGCGCCCTCGCCGATGAAGTCCGCATCCTCCGTGAGCCCAAGGCCACGCCACAGGCCCGCGCCGATGCTCTGCGCTATCTGATCCATTTCGTGGGCGACATTCATCAGCCTCTGCACTCCACGACGAACAACGATCTCGGCGGGAACTGCGTCCCCGTCGCTTTCTTCGATCGCGCGCCCGTCGAATCGAAGCCTTTGAGCGGCGTGTTCTATCCCAATCTTCATGAAGTGTGGGACGTCGAAATCGTCGAGCGCTTCTCGCCGGGTGAGCCTGCGTCGCAAGTCGCGAAAGAACTCGACCAGAAATTCAGCGCGAAAGAATCCGCGTGGGAATCGCAGCCGGCGGATTTTCCCGCCTGGGCGTGGGAAAGCCATCAACTCGCGGAGAGTACCGTGTACGGCCGCCTCCCTCACGCCATCCCGATCCAGACGCCGCGCCCAATCACTTCGTGTGCGGACGACGTCAGCCGCGCGGCCATGTCGCAGCTCGACGAGAAACTCGGCGACGATTACCAGAACGCCGCCGCGCCCGTCGCGCAGGAGCAATTGGCCAAGGCAGGCGTCCGCCTCTCCGCTCTCCTGAATTCGATCTGGCGCTGAGTTCCCCGCTCGCAATCACCACAGGAACGACCGTTTGAAATTCTCTCCGCGACGTGCCATCCTGAATTCGGCCGAAACTGTGGCAATCGGCAGGCTGGAATCAGCCAGCGTCCCGGGCGCGAAGGTCGGCCGCCGCCCTCGAATTTCAGGGCTGACGAGCTGATTTCTGGCCGACAATGGCTGCCGGACAGAAAGCGACGACCCGGCGAGGGTCGTCGTCCCGAGCGACCAGCGGGAGTCGAGGGACCTCTCCGGCACTTGCAATTGTTGAGTGTTTCTACCCGACAATGGCTGCCGGACAGAATGTAGCGTATCTCGCTGAAAACACGAGGTCGGGGTACATCCTGCCCGACAATGAAACCCGTACCTCGAGCGCAGTCAAATTGATGATTTCGGAGGAAGCATGTTGCGGGTCGGACTGATCGGCTGGAGAGGAATGGTCGGCAGCGTTCTCCTGCAAAGGATGCGGGAGGAGGGCGATTTCGCTGGCCTCGAGCCGGCGTTTTTCTCCACGCCGGACGCGGGAGCCGCGTCCACGCCTCTTCCATTCGAACGTGCGGCATCGGCCTTTGCGCGGCTGCAAAACAACCGTCAACCCAAGCCGGGTGTTTTTCAGCGTATCTCATTGAAAATGAAGAGCGGAGCACAGAAACAAGTGTCAAGAAATCGCGCTGTCTCTGGAACCGAAAAAAAATTGGAGTGGACATGTTGCGCGTCGGACTAATCGGCTGGCGAGGAATGGTCGGCAGCGTTCTCCTGCAACGCATGCGGGAGGAGCGCGACTTTTCCGGCATCGAGCCGATTTTCTTATCGACGTCCAATGTCGGCGGCGCGGCTCCCAGCGAATCCGGCGGCGCGCCGCTCAAGGACGCGAGCACTCTGCGCGACCTCGCCGCGTGCGACGTCCTCATCAGTTGCCAGGGCAGCGAATACACCTCCGAAATCTACGCGCCGCTCCGCAAGAACGGATGGAAGGGCTATTGGATCGACGCGGCGTCCACGCTGCGTATGAGCGACGACGCCGTCATCATCCTCGATCCCGTGAACGCGGACGTGATCCGCAAGGGCCTCGCGCGCGGCCTGCGCGCGTTTCCCGGTGGCAACTGCACCGTGAGCCTGATGCTCATGGCCGTGAGCGCACTCTTCAAAGCAGGACTCGTCGAGTGGATGACCACGATGACATTTCAGGCGGCGTCCGGCGCCGGCGCCGCGAAGATGCTCGAACTCGTCAAGCAGATGGAGTGCTTGACCGATCTGACTCGCAAGACTCCCTCGGAAAATGCGCTGGAAGTCGACCGCATGGTGATCGAAGCACAGAGAGCGGGCTCGCTGCCCATGGCCGAATTCGGCGCGCCGCTTGCCGGAAGCCTGATCCCGTGGATCGATAAGGACATGCCTGGCGGCCAGACAAAGGAAGAATGGAAAGGCATGGCCGAGGGCAACAAAATCCTCGGGCTCAATCCGCCGGTGCCGATCGACGGCATCTGCGTGCGCATCGGTACCATGCGCTGTCACAGCCAGGCGATGTGCATCAAGCTCAGGAAAAATGTTCCTCTCGATGAAATCGAAGCGATGCTCGCGGGCGCGAACCCCTGGGTGCGCGTGATCCCCAACACAAAAGATTCCACTTTACGCTGCCTCACTCCCACCGCCGTTTCTGGCACGCTCAACGTGCCGATCGGCCGACTGCACAAGCTGAATCTCGGGCCGGAATTCCTCGGCGCGTTCACGGTGGGCGATCAGCTTCTCTGGGGCGCCGCGGAACCGCTGCGGCGAATGCTCGGAATTCTGCGCGAGCATCTCGGCGCGTAGTACACGTCACCGGGTGTATAATCGCGCCGCTCTCGAGTGAAACCATCCGACATGAAAAAGCGTATAAGCAAGAAGGAGGCAACAATGCATCGAAAGATTTTTCTGATTTTGGCCGCTGTCGCGGCGCTCGCGCTGCCCAGCGTGGCCCAGACGACCGGCCTGAACGGCTCATGGAAGCTCGACAACGCCAAGAGCAACTTCGGCACGTTTCCGCCGCCTGCCAGCGAAACGGACACCATCACGGTCAGCGGCACGGACTTCAAACAGCAGGTGACCACAGCAAACCAGCAGGGCAGCCAATCGTACACGCGCGCGTGTACCATCGACGGCAAAGAGGTGGTGCTGACTCCAGACGATCCTCGCGGCCATCTCGGCGCGATCACCCTTTCGAAGATTCAGTGCGCGTTCCAAGGGAGCTCGGTGGTTTTCACGGAGACCGCAAATCTGCGCGGCACCGAACTCACGGATCGGCTGACGTTCAGTCCTTCCGATGACGGCAAAACCATGACGATGGACTCGCACATCACGTCCGCAACGATCAACGGCGACCGCAAGCTGGTCTACGATCGAGTGGATGCCTCCGCGGCTGCCGCATCCATGGCGTCCCCAGCTCCGATGGCGGCCACGCCCGGCGCCGCTGCGATGATCCACGCAGGCGGCGGAGATCCGCCGAATCTCGGCGGAACATGGACGCTCGACGTACCCAAGAGCAACTTCGGACAGATGCCTGCACCCGCGAGCCAGACGGACACAATTGAAGATAATGAGCCGGCGGTCAAGATCACGGAGGATCAGAAGGGCGGGATGATGGGCGACATGAATCTCGTCACAACTCTCAGCACCGACGGCAAGCCGACCACTTCAGCCGGAATGGGCGGTGCGCAGGTGACGAGCACGGCGCACTGGGAAGGCGCGTCGCTGGTCGTCAACTCGAAGACAAGTTTTCAAGGCAGCGACATCACGATCAAGGACACCTACACGCTCAGCGCTGATGGAAAAACTCTCACTGAAGTAACTCATGTGGAGTCCGGCATGGGCAACTTCGATTCAACCAGCGTATACGACAAGAAGTAGCGGATTGGGTGCGAGCGGGGTGTGCCGCGTTTTTTGTGGTGCGCCTCGCCGCGCATCGCAGCGTGCCTCGCCGCACGATTCGGCTGCCCGATTCCTGGGCGAACTCTCAATCAAACACTGACTCGATCTCTTGGAGCGACGAACGATTTCGCCGGGGCGTGGAATACTTTTCGCACGGAATCAAGAAACGCCAGGATGGCTGACGATTTTTCGTTCCGCCGCCAGGCCGCGAGCACATCGATTCTGGCGTCCGGTTCGTCGAGCGGAACGGCGACCACTTCGCTGCCGGCCGCAGGGCGGCACGCCATCTCATCCGGCATGATGAAAATTCCCTTGCGGCTGGCGAGAAGCGCGATTTGGACGTCGCTGTGCGGCACCGGATCGAGCGACACGTGGACAATACTCGGAACCACTCCGGCCTGTGCGTAAAGCTCGATCGTCTTGTCGTAGAGTCCGGTGCTCGCTTCACGCCGGGGGAGCAGCAGCGTTTCACTCGCAAGATCCTTGATCCGCAGCGATCTCCGCTTCGAGAGCGGATTTGCTTTGCTCACTTGAACGACGAGACCTTCTTGAAAAAGTATCTCGGTAGCCAACTTCACGGTATCAATGACGGGACGCACGAAGCCGACGTCAATATCTCCTTCCAGCAACGCTTTCGTCTGCCAACTTGAAAACATGTCTCGGCATTGGAATTCCACCGCCGGGAATTGGCCGGAATGCTCGAGGAACGCGCGGCTGACCGCCTCGCCCAATCCCAAACCGATGCCGACCTTTACGAGCCCCGTCTCGCCTCTTTTCGCCATGCGAACACACTCGGAAACGTGCGCCGTCTGAGTCAGCAGGGCCTTCGCTTCCTGAAGCAATGCCCTACCTGCATCGGTGAGAGCCACGTGCCGGCGGTCTCTCGTGAATAGAGAGACGCCGAATTCCTCTTCGAGCTGGCGAATTTGCCGGCTCAAAGGCGGCACGGTCACATGCAGGTGCTGAGCAGCCTTGGAGAAGCTCAGGCGCTCGGCCACCGCGACGAAATAACGCAGTTGACGAAGTTCCATTGGAGAATTGCCAACCTTATATTCCGAATCGGTAATAGAAGCAATCAAAATAAGTAATGGACACGGTACATCAATGGGGTATTAGTTTCTCATTCGCTTAGACGATTGTTCTGAGCAATCTCTAGCGATTCATGGGTGGCAGGCAAAAGTGGGGTGGATTCGGCGTGCGCTCGGCTCATGCGGGCGGCGTGTCTTCAATCAGACTAGGCCTCCGGGTCCAAGCCAGCCACTTAATCAACCGAATTGCCAGGAACTGCTCAGGCTGAGAACAGCGTCATGCCTGCGAATGCGGGCTTCTTTGGCGCGGTTTTAGCAGACGCGACATTCTTGCGCCGCGATCTTTCGTTGATGCGAGCCAGGTGGCGTTGAGTATATGGGAGTGCGGCTTCGTCGACTGGGGCGCGCGCCTCGTTGTTGAGGGTCGTGACCAGACGTCTGAGCAGGCCGATGAAGACGCGCTGCTCGGCGGGAGTGAAAGGTGAGAGCAGGCGCTCCCGGGCGCGAGACGCATCCGGAAAGATGCTTCTCAGCAAGTCGAGGCCGCGCGTGCTGATCCGGAGGCGATAGCGGCGGCGGTCGGTGGTGCTTCGCTCGCGGAGAATCAGGCCGCGCTTGATGCAATTGGACAGAACTAAGGCGGTCGTGAATCGGTCCAGGCCGGCCGTGCGCGAAACGCTCGCCTGGTCCGATCCGGGGATTTCGCTCACGACGGCGAGCACGAGGTACTGGGCCGGCGTGATGCCGTATTCGCGGCACTCGTAGGTGAAGATCGAGTCCGCGATGTGGCGCGCGCGCCACAGCAGGAATCCGGGCCTTTCGTACAAGGGACGCGTCGCCGGGGTTTTTCCCTTGGTCCCAAGGTTGCGAAGCAGACGGCTCATGGCATCTCCGAATTGTGATAGGTGCTAATTGACCGATCTACGCTTGTACCGGCAGAAGGGTGTGTATCACATTTTGAACTCTTGTGCGATAGGTTCGCGCCGGAAAATATCGGTTCGGCGAAGTTCACGTCATGCTGTATGGCACAGTAAGTGGGCTGAAAGTTACCGGGCGGCGGCATTGTTTAAGAGGAGCTATGCGCATTTTCTCTTGACAAGGAAGGCGAGCTAATAGTAAAAGCCGCACCATCAAGGTAGTTCGGGCCTCGCATCGCTGCGAAAAGTTCAACTAAGGAAATGCAGCAAGGGGTGGCAGGGGAATGGCACGCGACCACAGAACGCTCCATTGCGTGGTGGCAGGCGCGCGGCCTCTCGTCCTCCTCAAGTTCGCTGACACCGTGGAGTCACAGGCGTTCGACACGGACGCGATCACGGTAGCTGTAATCCAAAGTTGATACGACGCGCTGGGTGGATATCGATCAAAGGGGGGACGTGATGAAGGGACGATCTGCGGGACGGAATTTGTTGTTTGCGCTGCTGGTTTGCTTCGGGGCAATGCTTCTATGCGTGTCGCTCGTACAGGCCCAAACGTCCGGGACCGGAGCGATCTCAGGAACCGTTACCGATCCCTCGGGTGGCGCGATCTCGGGTGCAACCGTGACGGCCACCAGTCTCGACACCAACCAGGTGCGCACGGCGACCACCGGCTCCTCGGGCGAATTCAAGTTCTCCCTCTTGCCGCCCGGCAACTATTCGCTGAAGTTCGGCGCGGCCGGTTTTAAGACATCCGCGGTGGCGTCCGTCACGGTGAACGTGACTGAGACTTCGACTGCGAATCAGTCTCTGGAAGTCGGCTCGGTCACTCAGACTGTGACGGTCGAGAGCACCGTGGAAACCCTGCAAACCGAAAGCTCCACACTTGGAACCACGGTCACCGGGACGCAGATCAATGCTTTGCCCATGGCCAACGGCAACTACACCGAGATTCTTAGTCTCTCGGCCGGTACCAACGTCGGCGTGGACAACGCGACGTCCGTTGGCAAGGGCACTCAGGACATCAGCGCGAACGGCGTGAACCCTGGCTCGAATAACTTCCAAATGGACGGCGTGGCGGTCAATAACATCGCTAACTCCGGCAGCGCGAACGACGGCACGATCTACACCGGAATCCCAATCCCCAGCACGGACGCCATTGCTGAATTCAAAGTTCAGACTTCGACGTACGACGCCAGCTTCGGCCGCAACCCGGGCGCGAATGTGACCGTCAGTACCAAATCCGGGGCCAACGACTTTCACGGTTCGGCGTTCGAGAATTTCCGGAATACCGTCCTGAATTCCAATGACTTTTTCCTTAAACAGTCTCAATTAGCGTCGGATGTCGCCAATAAACCCGCAGCGCTCGACCAGAACCAGTTCGGCGGCACGATTGGCGGGCCGATCAAGAAAGACAAACTTTTCTTCTTCTTCAGCTATCGCGGGACGCGAGGTAAGAACGGCGTAGCGCCACAGGGCCAAACGTTCGGTGCACTGCTACCGACTTCGCTGGATCCGTACGCAGCGATTGGTTCGCGCGGAATGTGCAACGCGCCGGCGTCAGTGCCAGACCTCGAAACTATTGCGGCGGCTTGCCCGTCTACAGGTGCTGGCTCCCCGGGGGCACTCGCCCAAGCATTTGCGACTGCGATGGGAATTACGAACCCCGTGAGTCTAAGGATATTTCAGCTCACGACAGGAAAAAACGCAGGAGTACCGACCAATTATTACGTCCCGGCTCCGTCATCGGACCCGCAGTTTTGCAATGGAGCTGGTGTCTGCAATTTCGATGTACCGGCTATCTACAGCGAAAACCAATATGTCGCCAACGGCGATTGGATCATCAATAGCAAGCACACGTTCCAAACGAAGTACTTTTATTCGGCGAATCCTCAAACACTCTATGTGGGCCAGGGTGGTGGCGACCTGCCAGGGACTCCAGAGTACACACCTTGGGGGAATCACGCCGCCGTGGCGAGGGTGACGTCGACTCTGACGAACAACTTCATTAACGAAGCGCGCATATCGTACCAGCGCAATAATGGCGGCGCGAGCGTCGACGTACCTCCGGGTGGCTGCCCGGGGGCCGGCTCCTTTGCCGGATTACAGGGATGCGGTTCGCCGAATGCGCTGGGCATGCAAGCGCTGGCTCCTAATTTCTACGAGCCGCCGACCATCATCGACGTCTTGGATAATTTCACACTTTTCGGAGGTCTCCTTCCGTTTAAGGGACCAACGAATCAGCTTCAGGCCGCCGACCAAATTTCTTGGCTTCACGGGAAGCACAGCATCCGCGCCGGGTATGAGTATGAATGGACAAACTGGCCCCTTGCAGACCAGGGGCTTGAACAGGGCCTCGAACTCGTGCTCGGTACCAGCGGTCTTGGAGCAGGGGGGTTCGGGCCCGCCGGCCCGTTCTGGGATGTCGGCTGCCTTTTTTGCGTAAAGGGCACAACGCCATTCGCGGGCAGTTCGGCGGTCGTTCACTTTTATCAACTGAACGACCAGGATGCTTACGTGCTGGATGATTGGAAGGTAAGTTCCCGGCTGACTCTGAATATTGGGCTTCGCTGGGAATATGATGGCCTGCTCAGCGACAAAGAAGGCCACCTCACACAGGTGTGGCTCGATCGCATGGCAGCGCCCGCCAACGTGCCAACTTCGCTAGGGAACGCACTCACGAACCCCAATGGCGTTCAACAGTATGTGGTACCGAGCAATTTCGCGTCGAACTTCACACAGTTTGGAGCGCCCCCCATCGGCGTAGGCACTGCCAGGAACAGAAACACAATTGAGGGGCATGCTCCCTACAGCGACTTTGCTCCCCGATTCGGTTTTGCGTGGCAGCCACTGAGCAATGGCAAGCTCGTCATCCGCGGGGGCGGGGGCATTTTCTACAACCGTGTAGGACTGGACAGCGTCGTTCACGCCTACGAGCAGGGGTTCCCGTACGCAGCTACCTATGACTACAGTTTCTTGAGTCCGAGATGGTTCCAAGCCACGATCGCACAGCCCTACCCGCAGATCCAGATCGCTTGCATGACTTTGGATCCGAACTGCAATAGCGAACCCCTCGGGCAGGGATTTGCGCCCCGGTATTCGAGCTGGTCGGGTAATCCAGCTACGAGCATCGATTCTGGCTTGAGCACGCCCTACGACCCCAATAGCGTGCACACGCCACTCGTCCGAGAGTACAGCCTAGGATTCCAGTACGAGTTCGCGCCAGGCTGGGTTCTGGATACAACATACGTAGGATCCAGCGGAATCAATCTTCTTGATTACAACCACAATCACAACCAGGCGATCCTAGCGACTCCGACGAACGCGTATAGCTTCACATGCAGTGGAGGCACTCCGGATATCTGCAACACGTCAGGAAATGCCAACTGGCGCGTACCCTACCCCGGCTACGAACCTGCCGGACTGCAAGCTTCGGACTTCAACGGTTATTCCAATTACAACAGCCTGCAGGTCACGGTCCGCCATCAGTTCGCGCATGGGTTGACGTTCCAGGCCGCTTACACTTGGGACAAGGACCTTTCGACGATCTTCTATAGCAACACGGCGAACATCAACAACGCGCTATGCATGAGCTGCCAATATGGACGAGTCTCGTTCGACCGTCCCCAGCGTTTTGTTCTGAACTACAGTTACGATTTGCCATTCGGCAAGGGAATGTCGGGGTTCGCGGGTAAGGCGATCAATGGTTGGAATGTCTCCGGCATCACCATCGCGCAGTCGGGCGATCCACTCACGTTTATCTCGACAGGAGCCGGGACAGCTTTCGGTACCAGCAGCACGAGCTATCTTACTGGAGTCGCGACGGCGCAGCTCTGCGGGAACGAGCCGATCCTAGGCTCAGGCAGCATCGTCTCGCGTGTGCGAAGTGGCCAATACTTCAATGACGCTGCCTTTTTCAGCTCACCCGGCGTTGAATGTTTGCCGGCCCCGGTCCCGTACGGCGATGCGACGGCCCTAGGCTATGGCAATTCTCGCGTCGGCGCCGTGCTTGGCCCGGGTCAATTCAACTGGGACATCTCCATCCTGAAGAACACTCAAATTACGGAGCGGGTCAGGATGCAGTTCCGGACCGATTTCTACAACGCCTTCAATCACCCGCAGTTTGCCGACCCAGGAGGAGGGTCCTTCGGCACCGTTGGATTCGAGCCGGTCGTAGGCGGAGGGCCCTTTGGAGCGATACTCCATACGAACGTAAACCCGCGGCTGATCCAGTTCGGCCTGCACTTCTCGTTCTAGGACGAACCCGCGGAGAAGTTGCCACGGCTGGAAATGAGTTGCTGTACCGGTCAGGCTGGATCTTGCGATCCAGCCTGACTTTTTTGCAAGCAGTGCGCGTACGACTCCTGGGCCCACCCCGGGGGGTCAGGCGCGGAGATGAGGCCTACTCTCCGCGCCACGCGCTCCCTTCCTTTGCCCCGAGCGCCATGCGATTTCACTGCTTCGAATCGAATGCCAAATCAGCTGTCGCGGTGTAAACTCTCGGCCGGGATCGGTTCGACGGTGAGGAGGAAATCCCGCGTATGACTTCTCCATCCCGCACGACGTCCACGGAGGAAATGAATCAGCGCAAGGCCTTCTACGACCGCATCGCTCGGCAGAATCTCGCTCCGCTCTGGGAGCGCGTCGCAGGACTCGTCACGCGCACGCCGCAACCCGCCGCGCGGCCCGCGCATTGGAAGTATCCGGCGGTGCGCGCAAGTTTGCTTGAGGCGGGAGCGCTGCTCTCCGCCGAGGAAGCCGAGCGCCGCGTGCTCATCCTGGAAAATCCAGGCCTGCCCGGACGCTCGCAGATTACCGGCTCGCTCTTCTCGGGCTTGCAGCTCCTGATGCCGGGCGAGCGGGCGCGCGCGCACCGCCATGCGGCCAGCGCGCTCCGTTTGTTCCTCGAGGGGTCGAGCGCCTACACGTCCGTCGATGGCGAGCGCACCAACATGAAGCGCGGCGATTTTGTGCTTACGCCCGGCTGGACCTGGCACGACCATGGCAACGACGGCGCCGATCCTGTGATCTGGCTCGACGGCCTCGACGTGCCGATCGTGAATCTTTTCGACGCGAGTTTCTCGGAGGGCAGCGCGAAGGACATTCCGGCGGCGCATCCGCCGCACGATTCCGAAGCGCGATACGCGGGCTCGATGCTCCCGGACGGCTACAAGTCCGCTTCGCTTTCGTCTCCGCTTTTGAATTATCGCTACGAGAGCGCGCTGGAAAATCTTGCCACGCTGCATCGCAATGGGCCGGTCGATCCCTGCCACGGAGTGAAACTGCGCTACGTGAATCCGGTGACGGGCGGCTCCGTGATGCCCACAATGAGCGCCGCACTGCAATTGCTCCCGGCCGGTTTTCGCACCGCACCCTATCGCTCCACGGACGGCACCGCGTTCGTAGTCATCGAAGGCCGCGGGCGCAGCCAGGTCGCCGACGCATCGTTCGACTGGGCGGAGAACGACGTGTTCGTCGCGCCAAGCTGGGCGCCGCAGCGGCATCGCGCGGAAAGCGAGGCGGTTCTATTCAGCTTCTCCGACCGCGCCGCGCAGGAAAAGCTCGGCCTCTGGCGCGAGCAGCGCGATGAGGGCGCAGCGTGACGCCGCATCCACAAAACGGGAACAAAGAATGCTAGAAATCTTCGACGGGCTTGCGGGAAAACGGGTTTTTCGATCGGGGAGTGTGGTTGGTGCGGTAATCCGCAAGCTCAATATCGGTGATGTGGAAATGAGTCTCGGGCGGGTGGTTTGAATAGGTGGCGAGCTCGTGCCGGAGTTTCACGGAGCAAACGTCGGGTGCATCCTGATAACGCACGCGATGCTCATTGAAGGCCTGGTTCGCGATGGTCAGTGTGAAGTCGCGCGGATCGGTCAAATGTTCCCGCACGGTGAAGGTGTACTCGCGGAACTTTGCCTTTGACGCGAATCCTACGAATTGCACCAGGATTTCGTTGTTCACTTGGAGCCCGCGACGGCAGCCGCAGCGATTACCTTCTTAGGCTTCCTTGCTCGCTTCCGCTTGGGCGGCGTGCCTTCCGCAAGTTCGACGACCATCAGGCTGGTGACGAATTTCTTCATGCCGTGAAGGTCGAAGTCGATGGAAGTGCGTTCGGAATTCGATTCGGTCACAACGCCAAGACCGTATTGGAAGTGCTTGATGTACGCTCCCTCTTGAACAGCTTTCAAGGAGCCTCCTAAACTGACCTGGATTCGGTCCGGAAAGTTGGCGGGCCCGCGCATGGCGGGCCCGCCTCGGGAAACTACAGAGCAGCTACGTTCGAAGCCTGCAAACCCTTGGGGCCTGTGGTCACTTCGAATTCAACCGCTTGGCCTTCGTTCAGCGATTTGTACCCATCCGCTTGAATCGCGGAGAAGTGGACGAAAACGTCCTCGCCGGACTGGCGCTGGATGAATCCAAAGCCTTTGCTGGCGTTAAACCACTTTACTGTTCCTTGTTCTTTCAACTGTGTATCTCTTTTCTGTTTGAGCTATTTGGTTGCTATTCCCACGGCCCCTGAACAAAAAAGGGACTGCAAGTGTGGACTTGCAGTCCCTTCAGCAATTCCAAAGGTTTTACAAGAGCAACAAACGCAAAATCATTGTCGCACACCTTGACTTATTTGTCTACGCAATTCTCAGGCCGTTTGTATGCTTGCGGAACGAAATTTGTCGAATGCGCTCTCGCTGCAATCACCCCGCGATCGAACATCCACAAGTTTGGCGCGATATTTGTGAACACATGGAGGCATTGTCTGCTGCCGGCTGGGGCAGGAGATGTTATTATAGCTTATGAGCAAAGCTTACCGAGTCGTTTTCGCGTGCCCAAACGGCCACAACATGAATTTGCAGCGGAAGTGCGCGAAGCCATCCCTTTCAGAGACCGAGGCGATGGAGATGTTCGGCAACGAGGAAATTTCCTGCGAAAATCCCGCGTGCGGCTGGCATGGAAAAGTGTCGAAGACCAGGCTCCTTCGAATCCTGCCCTTTAATTGGATCTTCTCTCCAGCGACTTAAATCGATGCTGTGAGGGTCGCTCCTCCTCTTCGCGGTGCGGTCGCTAGATCTAGCCGGTACCGTTAATCACTGAACCATCCGGCGTGCGCATTTCATTTGGACGCTCGTCGGTGATGGGGTGCTTTGCGGCGAGCGCTTCGTCCACTTCAATTCCCCAGCCCGGCTTCTCGTTGATCCACGCGTAGCCGTCCTTAATTTCAAGGTGACCCTGAAAAATGTCCTGGACCAGCGGCGTGTAGTCGAAATGCTCGTGAATACCAAAATTGGGGTTGGTGAGATCGAGGGTCAAATTGGTCATGTGGCCCACCGGCGAATTCGGGGCACCGTGCCAGGCGAATTTCACCTCATAATTCGCGGCAAACGCGGCGATTTTGCGGGCCGCGGTAAAACCTCCGATGTGCGAAACATGGTGGCGGATGTAGTCGATCAGACGCTCTTCGACCAACGGCTGCCACTCATGCTGATTGTTCCAGAGTTCGCCGATCGCGAGAGGCGTGGTGCATAGCTGGCGGACGAGTTTGTAGTGGCCGGACTCTTCTGGCGGGAATAGGTCTTCGCAATAAAACAATTTGAAAGGCTCCACATCCTTGCAGAACTGGACGGCTCGTATGCTGTCCAGCAGCGAATGCACGTCGACGCCGAGTCCGATTTCCGGCGGCATCTCTTTTCTGAAGACTTCACACGCCGCGAGAATCTTGCGAGTTTCTTTGTCACGATCGAAGGGCACGGACCCGTCGTCAAACTTCGGCTGCCCATACGCGTTGTTGGCAGCCCCATCGCGGACGAACATGGCGACCAGCAGATTGCGGCATCCTTGTTCGACAAGCTTCATAGAGTTTTCGATAAGCTGTTTGTTCGTGTCCTGCGCCGCCAGGAAGACGTGCAGGTAAATGTCCGCTGCGTCCCTGCACTTGCCGCCAACGAGCTGGTAGACCGGCATCCCCGCTTGGCGACCTTTGATGTCCCATAGCGCGTCGCAGATACCACCGATGGCGCAGTTCTGAACGTTGTCGTTCTTGTAGTACGAACTCATGTAGCAGAGCTGCCAGAGCTGCTCGATCCTGTCGGTCGTTCTGCCCATCACCAACGGCTTTAGATACTGCTCGACCGCTGTTCTAACAAGTTTTGAGCGGCCGCCGGGAAACGTGGCCGTCGCACAACCGTAGCCGTAGAGCCCGGCTTGATCCGTCGTAACCTTGACGACCGTCGAGTCGTTGTTGCCGCCGCCTCCGACCTCAATCACGCTGACGTCTTTAATCCGCGGCGCTGGCATCCCGCGCGTGGCGCGATCGACGGCAGCTTGGGCCTCCTGCTCCTTCGGATTGGAGCCAGCGTGAGCGAGCGGTCCCTTGAAAAGACCGGCCACCGCCGCGCCGCCACCCAGCAAAGCCGATTTGAGTATCGCGCGCCGATTTCGAACGTCACCAACCGACGTCGCTTTGCCTACGCTGCCAGACTTAATGTTGGTCATACGCACCTCACCATGATGAACGCCGGGATTGTAACCGGAATCTTCGATTTGGACCTCTGAAACAACAGGGTGAGGTGGTCCGCCCGGAGGGAAACGACCGTATCCAATCTTCCCGTCTCCCCCTTGCGCCCAATTCGGTATACTCCGACGCGTGAATTGAAATACCATCTCGCTTACTATCCGGGCCACAGCTCGGCCAAATGGGGGGCTTATGGGATTAAAAGGGCTTTTCACGATTGCCGTGGGCTTGGTTGCCGCAATTAGCGTCCTAGGCCAAGACCAGGCTCCTCCATTGCCGTCGGCTCCCGCAAACGCGCCGCCACCGTCGCTGCAGGCCAATGCCGATCCTGGCTATGATGCAGCGCTCGCCGCCTGCAAGAATCCACCGGTCAAGATGCCCCCGATCCGTTGGCCTGCGACCGGGCCCGCTCCGCGCGACTACACGGTGACAGAAATTCCCGGCGTCATCGCAGCGGGACAGCACTGGAAATTCCTCTGGCAGGAGGCTGGCAACAACGGCGATGGCATCGTCGGAACGAACGACGGAGGCCTGCTGATCGCGCAGAACGACAAAAGCGATGTCGTCAAGCTCGATAGGGACGGCAAGCCTTCCATTGTCTACACGGACACGCATACCGGCGGCGCTCTCTCCATAAACTCCGAGGGCGCGTTGTTTATTGCCGAGCGGGGATTGCGCCCGGCGATCTGGGAGCTTTCGCCGAAGCGCAAGCTCCTCGCCGACAAGTATCAGGGCGAAACTTGGGATTGCATCGGCGGCGTTCTCAACGATCTTTCCGCCGATAAAAAGGGCGGCGCCTACTTCACCATGGGCGGTCTCTTTTATGCGAGTCCCAGAGGCGTGGTTACAAAATACGGCGAAAGTCTCCGCACGAATGGCATCATTCTCAGCCCTGATGAGAAAAAACTCTTCGTGACCAACGTGAACACGGTCGTTGTCTTCGATGTCCAGCCCGATGGTTCGCTCACGAACCAGCGGGACTTCGCCAGGCTGCAGGAGAAAACCGCCGGCGACGGCAGCGCCACGGACGCCGAGGGACGCATCTACGTCTCGACCCATCCGGGCGTTCAGGTGATCGGGCCAGATGGCAAATGGCTGGGCTTGATTCCCACTCCGCGCGACGTGATCAGCGTGTCTTTCGGCGGCCCGGGCAAAAAGACCCTCTTCATCCTTGCTCGCGGCGCTCAAGCCTCTGACGGCACGCAAATCGCGAACGCCGCACAGGTCTATTCGATCCCAATGATCGCCCAGGGCTACAAAGGCCGTCCGAAGTAAGCGGAGAGTGGCGCACCCGGAGACCCGCCTCCGGCGGGGAACTCCCGACGTTCTGGTTTCCGCCGCAGGCGGACTCTACCCTGATGAACCAGGGGAGCGATCAGCGCAGAGTGTTCGCCGCAACTCTTAGCGCCCTTGTCCGCTTTTCAGATACCGCTCCCTCTGCATCGCTTCCGATCGAGTCGCGAACTCCTCCGAATAAATGAGTTCCCATTTGCCGCGATTCTTTGTGGATTTCGTGATACCGGAATTGTGCTGACCCAGGCGTTGCACCAAGTCGACTGTGAAGCCCGTGTAGTGTTTTTGAGTCGCGGTGTTCTCGAGAACATATACGAAATACATAAGAGAGTGGCGCGCCCGGAGAGAGTCGAACTCCCGACCTTCTGGTTCGTAGCCAGATGCTCTATCCAGCTGAGCTACGGGCGCGTTCCGTAAGTCCCTCTACTATATCGAGATGCGCTGCTAAGCTGCAACTACGCCTTCCTGATTTTGTAGCGCACGTAGCGCAATTAAGCCCGGCTCCGAAATGACAACCTCGGGAATCTCGAAACCGAGTCCCACCTTTTCCGCCCATTCTGCGCGGAACTTCCGGTTCTCCACCAACTGCTTGGCGTACCGGCTCCCCATATCCGTATTGGAATGACCCATCCAGTAGTCGATGAGGAGTTCGCGGCATTCGCTCGCCTGCAAGGCCGCTTCGCGGAATCGCCGGAACGCATGAAAGCGGACGCCTTCCCGCCTCATCTCCCGCACGATTGTGGCGAAGCCGTCCCGCCAAAGGTTTCCGGGACTGAGCATCTTGCCGTCTTCGGTCTCGAACAGGAAGCCCGACTTCCGGTCGCCGATGTAGCTCCGCAGCATCTTGGCGAGTTGGGGGCAAAGGTCAATGTCCCGGAAACCGGCTTCGGTTTTCGGCGTTGACTCCATGCCACCCCACTTGCCACGTTGCTGGCGGATACTGAGCACCGTGCAATCGGAAGAGATGTGCTTCCCGACTTCGAGCGCAAGCAGTTCGCTGATTCGGATTCCCGTTCCTGCGGCTAGAGCGGCGACCGTCCGATAGATGGGGCGCTTTACCTTGGAGAGGATGGTTTCGACTTCTTCCCGCTCCAAGGTCGGACGGTGCTGTTCCCGCTGGCAAACCATCGGCAGAGCGATGTAGGCCAAATCCCACTCCCGAGGAAAGACTTGCTTCGCTTTGTCGTCTTTCGCCGAAGCGATGACTTGGGTGAACACCTTGAAGTATTCGCTGATGGTCTTGTCGGAGAATCGCGGCTCCCCGTCTGCGGTTTCGGCTTTCATCCGGGCGACTAGTTCTTTCGCTTCGGGATTGTCGAGCGAGGCGAGGGGTTTGTCGCGGACCACGCCATTGAGATAGCCGACTGCGGTCGAGTAGCCGTCAATGGTGCGGGGGCGAATCAGCTTGCGGGTTTTCTTGTTGACGATGCGCCCTGCTTTGATTTCTGCGAGCCACCAAGCGGCTTGCGACTCGAACGTGGTGACGGGTCTGATGCGCTCCCGAATCTTCTCCACGTCGAGCACGCCTGCCTCTTGCATGGCTTGATGAAGTTTAAGCATGGCGGTCATTCTGTCCCGGCAGAATCCAAGTGGAGAGCGAACTTCGACTTGGTCGGTCTGGCCGGGCACATCCATCCGGAAGAAGCCGTATGCCCGGTGTGTGGGAACCCACGGGTCGGACTGCTTCCGGCTTTTCTGGTACACGTACCCACGTTGCCGGATTACCGGCTCCGTGTTCCCTGCTGAGACGACGATTCGACGCGACATGGATTTTCTCCGTGTAGCTGTCGAATTGGCGTCCCCTGTGCATGGTGCGAGTGTATGAGCGGACGCAGGCGAATGCAACGGCGCAGCCGGTTGAGTAACGCCAGAGCGCTCGACTTCTGTTACCGGGACTTGTGATCTATTGCCCATCGCTAGGCGTGGCTTTGTTCCAGTCCTTTGCTACTTGCTTTGTTCACATGGAGGATCAGCAGCACAGCCGCGATGATTGCCGTCGCGATTGCAAAGAATCCGATCACTGTGATCTTCATGGTTTCCTTTCCCAGGAAACGATCTCGCCGCACTTCGGGCATCGGAATCCCTTCACGCTTCCGTCAAAACTGCTCGTCTTGACCAGGTTCCGCTCGATCCAAAATCGGCAGCGGCATTCCGGGCAGGCGAGCCGGTAACGTCGGTCCATCTCCTCAAGTCGGTCCAGTAGCCCTGTGCTGTTTCCCTTCTCAATCAACCGCTTAAATTCCTCGATCCCTCCGGGGCCACGAATGAATAACTGAACGCCGCACGGGTCGCACGTAACGTACGGCTTGTTCTTCTTTGTTAATCGGACCTCAAGGGGCTGCGTGCAGATCGGGCAAGGAAACTTGCGGTCTGTCTTTGTTGGCATTTTCTGTCCTATGCTGTACGGGCCGCCCCATCGCGGCGTGGCCCATTTCGGGCAAGCAAAGGATAGACCTTGGTTTTTGGAACTAGGGGTCTGCTGGTTTGGCGGGGTGAGCCGTGCATGAAGGACTTCCCGTGAAATTAAGGGCCGTTTCGCGGGAACCTCCCGTAGAATTCAGGACGGGTTCGCACGCAATTCGCGCAAAAATGCCGAGACGCAAAAAATCGACAAAGCAGCCCTTAAAATCCCTTGACACGTTTTCGCGAGAACGGCGCAGAGGGCGTCCATCAAAGATTCCGGTGTCTTGGGTCGTAGGGCGGGCTGGGAATCACGGAGTCCGGCTCACCCAGGTCTGGGCAAAACTGGAAGCGCCGCTGCTGGCAGCGCGGACGGAGCAGGACATCGCAAACGCATTTGAGAATTATGCCCAGCCATATACCAGCCACTACGTGCCCGGATTGGCGACTGACATTTTGGCTCTGATTCGCGATCCGAAGTTTCCGAAGAGGAGGGAGCAGCGGATCAATTTTCTGGCGGATTCTCTGGGCGGAAGGCCCGATGTAGCCCTGCGCACATCTCGTGACATCTGCGCGAAGGAACGAGCGAAGCAGCGCAAAAGGTCGGCCCACAAGATTCTTCGCCACGAATACTACGTGGAATGCACTTGTGGCTATAAAGGTCCAGCCCGCGACAACGCCTGCCGCAAGTGCGGCGCTGAAATCACATTCTCGCTGGACGAATTGATGGGGCGGGGGCTGTTTTGAATTCTCGCGGGACGGCCTCTCATAACTCAACGTACGTAACGTTACGAAGAATCCATGTGCCGGTGCCGATTGGCCGAATGTTCAGCTTTTCTCCGTCACGACGGGTTGCGGTGGCCAGTTCTCCTGTTTCGCGCTGTGGTTTAGCGAATTCGATCTCGCAACGATTCGTCGCAGACGAATGCATGGCACACGATGGAGGGAAGCACGTCACGAAGCATCATCAAGAGAGAGGAAAATGAAATGAAGAATAAAATTAAGAAGATAAGGAACGGCAATCATCGGAAGATTGAATTAACACCGAATCTCGCCATTTTCGACGCGGATGAGATTTTGGCGAGACACAGCGGTGAACCCCATGCGGTTCGACGCCGCGTCGTAAGTATACGAATTTGTGAACGGGCTCCCCGACAGGAACATGTACTGCGTTGAGGTCCCGATCAGCCGCCCCATGTTATCGTAGGCGAAGGCGTAGGTCCCGGTGGGATTGTTGACCTGCAAAACCTATGGAGGAACGCTAGCCGGTCAGCCCGCTAGAGCAAAGGCGTCAGCAGCTACAAAGGGTCAGTACGTTTTCCCGGTCGACGCGGAGTAGTACGTTAGCTTGGAGTCGACAAATTTGGCGAAGAAGGCCGCACCGAGGTCATAAAAGTCGTAGTTATTGTGGAAATCCCTGTCGCTCAGTTGCGGGCTATTCTCCCGAAGTCTTCTTAGCTCTTCGGGAGAGTTTTTTTTCCTGACGTTTAACGAATAGATGAGTTCGTACTTGCCTCGACGGCTGGGCGGACCGAGGATTGCGATCACCTGGGAAGGCGTCTGTCCGAGGTGTACACCAGAGGCGGTTGCCAAGCTTCGCGAGATCAAATTCGTTCGAACGCAGCGGTCGCTTCCGTCCCAGTCGGGGCCATCCACAAAGAGGTAGTAGGTGAAATCGACCTCGCCTCGTTCGAAGATAAGGTGAACTTTAGTGCCATCTTGAGCGGAGACGTAGCACGCCTGTTGTCGGCTGACCTGATGGAGTTTTTGTACCACGGCGTGTGAGAGAGTTTACATCACAGCCTCAGGTCTTGAAACTGAACCCGGTGAAACCAGGGGGCTATAGGCCGCCAGCGCCGGCGGCCTATAGCCCAGCGCCGAGTGTGGCCGCCGGGTGTTGTACTCCACTCGCCAGTGCTCGATCACCACTTGCGCCTCCTTCAGCGAGTAGAAGATCTCCCCATTCAAGCACTCGTCTCGCAGCTTCCCATTAAAACTTTCGCAGTATCCGTTTTCCCACGGACTTCCGGGTTCAATGTACAGCGTCCCGGTTCCCACATGGCTCAGCCACTTCCTTAGTTCCTTGGCTACGAACTCCGGTCCGTTATCCGATCGAATGTGTTCTGGAATTCCTCGCCACAGCATCACATCCGCCAGCGTCTCGATCACCTCGTTACTTCCCAGCCTTCTCGCCACACGGATCGCCAGGCATTCCCGCGTGTATTCGTCGATCAGCACCAACAGCCGTAACGTCCGTCCATCGTGGGTCATTGCGCTCACGAAGTCGTAGCTCCACACGTGGTTGGCACGCTCGGGTCGCAGCCGCACACACGATCCATCGTTCAGCCACAATCGCCTTCGTGGCCGCTGTTTCTGCGGCACTTTCAGTCCCTCCCGCCGCCAGATCCGCTGCACACGATCCGTGCCTACCTGCCAGCCGGCCTCCTGCAACTTCACCGTGATCCTCCGATAGCCGTAGCGCCCGTATTCACTGGCCAGGGCAATGATCGCTCTGGTCAGCGCATCCTCATCCGCCCGACCGATCCCTTCGTAGCGTTGTGTCCCTCTCCACTGCCCCAGCAGCCGGCAGGCATGCCGCTCCGTTATCTGGTAGTTCTCGCAGGCATGCCTGACCGCGCCACGCCGCCGCTCAGGGCTTAGAAGTTTCCCCCGGCCACATCCTTGAGAATTTGCTTCTCCAGGGACAGCTCCGCCACCAGCCGCTTCAACTTCGCATTCTCCCGCTCCAGCTCTTTCAGACGCTTGGCTTGATCCAGCTTTAACCCGCCGTATTCCTTCCGCCAGCGGTAGTAGGTTTGCACGGTGATTTCGGCTTCCTTGCAGGCTTGTGGGGTGGTCTTCCCGTTTGCGATTTCTACTTCAATCTGCCGCAGCAAATTCACAATCTGCTCCGCCTTGTATCTCTTCATGGGCATGGCCGGTCTTCCTCCAAGTGAATTCTCTCTCATTTCACCTGGTACAAAAATCCCCGGTCAGGTCACATTGTAAGCAGACCACCAATCGGAATTATCGTCTAGACGCTCGGTGGTCCCTGTTTGCACGGCGAGTGCAAGTAGAGAGTGAGCAAGCAACATAAGAAAAATCGCAGTAGTCCTTGCGAGGGAACTACCGTGTCCCGGTTGGGAGCTGTTCAAAGGACTAATCCATTTGTTTGCAAACGAAATAATTCTCATTCTGGGATCCCCGATCTGATGCCTATCGATCAAGTTGAGGCCGTCGCTAAGTCGGACTCGGAGCCTAGGGGCTCGGCGTCGGCGGAAGGTGGACGTTCGGAAAAAGAGGCTCAGTCCCGCTAACCACCTGTACGATCCCGCCACCGTTCAAGGAAATCGTATGCCTATCTGCCGGATCAATAATAATGCAGCCATTGGAGGCCGTTGTGTCCGTACCGCCGAAGCCTCCGTGCATGAGAAACGCGGACCGTGCCGCCCGGGAAGTCATCCCACCCTTACAAGGCAAAGGGTGGGCATCCAGCGGCGTGGATTGATCGCCAGTGAAACTGGCGAAGTGGAGTCATTTCGGTACGTTGCGCTCAGAGCAACAACGGAAACGAGAGGGTGGGCCACCCGCCTAAAAAGAAAACCAGACATCTAGTAGCCATCTTTCCTCGCGTTTTCTAAGAGTGTCCCCGGGTAACGCGTGAGACCAACTACTGTGAAGCTCGATTCCCATTTCCGTCCACCAGATATGAGAAGCGAGGCGAGGATGGTATCAAGTGAATCTCGACCGCGTAGCGCCAACTGCCTACATCGCCAGCCCTCCCAAAGGGATACGCCACATTGCGGAAGTTATGAATAAATGCTTTGTCATAGGTAATGTCCAACAAGTGGGGCTCACTCCATCGAATCTGAGCGTTGACCATGTCGTCCGCTACGAAAACTTGTTGCACGGGATCTCTCAGCGCAGTGCTCCCTTTTGGTACGACACTAACGAAATACGCCGATGAGCACGGTGCACCACACTCGATCCCTTCCATCACGGCGTCTACGGTTCCGTCAGGCGAAGTGGCACGGGCGATTTCGCGGCGGTGCTCAGGAAACAGCAGCCTATCTGCTCCGCCGCGAATCAGCCGAGGGGCGACAATTCCAACTGCAATGCCAGCAATGAAAGAAAGACAGACAGACAGAGCGCGGCGGTGTTTCATCATCTGAACTCCAGTCGAATCACAGCACCAGGCCTCTCATGACCTGATGGAGTTTTTGTACCACGGCGTGTGAGAGAGTTTACATCACAGCCTCAGGTCTTGAAACTGAACCCGGTGAAACCAGGGGGCTATAGGCCGCCAGCGCCGGCGGCCTATAGCCCAGCGCCGAGTGTGGCCGCCGGGTGTTGTACTCCACTCGCCAGTGCTCGATCACCACTTGCGCCTCCTTCAGCGAGTAGAAGATCTCCCCATTCAAGCACTCGTCTCGCAGCTTCCCATTAAAACTTTCGCAGTATCCGTTTTCCCACGGACTTCCGGGTTCAATGTACAGCGTCCCGGTTCCCACATGGCTCAGCCACTTCCTTAGTTCCTTGGCTACGAACTCCGGTCCGTTATCCGATCGAATGTGTTCTGGAATTCCTCGCCACAGCATCACATCCGCCAGCGTCTCGATCACCTCGTTACTTCCCAGCCTTCTCGCCACACGGATCGCCAGGCATTCCCGCGTGTATTCGTCGATCAGCACCAACAGCCGTAACGTCCGTCCATCGTGGGTCATTGCGCTCACGAAGTCGTAGCTCCACACGTGGTTGGCACGCTCGGGTCGCAGCCGCACACACGATCCATCGTTCAGCCACAATCGCCTTCGTGGCCGCTGTTTCTGCGGCACTTTCAGTCCCTCCCGCCGCCAGATCCGCTGCACACGATCCGTGCCTACCTGCCAGCCGGCCTCCTGCAACTTCACCGTGATCCTCCGATAGCCGTAGCGCCCGTATTCACTGGCCAGGGCAATGATCGCTCTGGTCAGCGCATCCTCATCCGCCCGACCGATCCCTTCGTAGCGTTGTGTCCCTCTCCACTGCCCCAGCAGCCGGCAGGCATGCCGCTCCGTTATCTGGTAGTTCTCGCAGGCATGCCTGACCGCGCCACGCCGCCGCTCAGGGCTTAGAAGTTTCCCCCGGCCACATCCTTGAGAATTTGCTTCTCCAGGGACAGCTCCGCCACCAGCCGCTTCAACTTCGCATTCTCCCGCTCCAGCTCTTTCAGACGCTTGGCTTGATCCAGCTTTAACCCGCCGTATTCCTTCCGCCAGCGGTAGTAGGTTTGCACGGTGATTTCGGCTTCCTTGCAGGCTTGTGGGGTGGTCTTCCCGTTTGCGATTTCTACTTCAATCTGCCGCAGCAAATTCACAATCTGCTCCGCCTTGTATCTCTTCATGGGCATGGCCGGTCTTCCTCCAAGTGAATTCTCTCTCATTTCACCTGGTACAAAAATCCCCGGTCAGGTCATGTTGCCATTGCGGTCGATGATAGCCGTGAGTTTTCCGCTCACATTGTCAAAAAGTCTTTGCTCGCCGTTTTGAAAGGTCATCGTCCAGTAACTGCTGCCGCTGGATAGTGACGCGCTTACGTTAGACGGAGCCACAACTGTATAAACCGACGCTCCCCCATTCGTACTGATGTACGTGAGAGACCAGAGACTGCCGTCACCGCGAGCGTATTTCACGTAATTGTCACTGCCTAAAAACACCCGCTCTTCAAAATTTGATCGCCAGTTGGGTCCAAAAAGACCGATATGATAGGCACTCATGTTGGGGGACAAAATGCTGTTCCATCGTCGCTTCAGTGTTAGTCCGCCCGACAGGCCAGGGAGTCTCACATCCGCCTCCTCGATGTATGTATTTCCGTTAGCGAAGCTGATTGGACTACCCGCGCCGCAGTCGCACGGAACCGGGTCGGCGGGAGGGCAGAGAGGCGGTAGTAGGCAGTACAGGGTGAAGTCGAAGCCGTTGCACTCAATGGCTCCGAGGGGCACTGGGGGATAGCAGGTGGCATTCCAAATCGAGTACTGGCCGCAAGCGAATGGCCTCCAAGGACAGCCGCTCCCTCCCTGGGCCGCAGCATTTCCGCTCAGTGCGCATAGCACAATCGCGCACAAGAACAGCCCGGGAGCAATGCTCCTTACGGAGCGTGTCAGTGAGTAGTCTCTCTTCGTCCTGGCATTCATCAGCATGCTTTCCTCCGGCGTTTTCAGTAAGGTTCGGAAATCTCGACTCATACACGTCGGTAAGTAGCCCAACGAGGTTATCGTCACTGAGGTATTTACGTGCATCAAAACGTACTGGTCGGAAGTTCTTGAATGCGCTTCTTGGACAAAGCGAAGCAATTCCTTGACGAGAACTATCCGGCGGATACCTGCGGCAACACGCGAGTACACGGCCTAGCCGTGTAGGCCAAATTGGATTCACAATTAGATTACATAAGCACTAACACAACCTGAGTGCTTATAGAAGTACGCACAATTTCGGGTCGTCGGACCAGCCCGATTTGGGCATTGCTCTAGTGTCCCGTCCCGTAAATAATTGGCATATGTCAGCGCCTCGAAGTCATTGATGAAACAGCGTTTGCGGTTCTGAACATGACGCACGAAATTTCGGGACACTACACTAGGTGGGACGGGGCTACTTCTCGATAGCTCGCGGGCATGCCCTCCGAACCGAGCGGTCTCGGAGCTTGGGGCTATTCCTCGCCCAAGGTCTGACCAACCACAGAATCAATAGCTTGCAACAACATTCCCAATCGTCGATCTGGTTTGAAAACAGGGAGATCAGCTCAGGATTCTCGTCCCGTACGACGGGTCTGCGCGTCCCTCGAAACTCTCTGCGGTTAATTTTCTAGGTGCAAGATCCTTTTAGCGCCTGCTAGCGGAGTAGCGCAAATCGTAGCGCACTTAGTGAGAGGGCTGCACAGGGGAACTTAAGCCAATTCAACAGCTTAGATTTTGCACTGCCATGGTTCGAAGCCAGACGCTCTATCCAGCTGAGCTACGGGCGCACTCGATTGCAGCGAACAGCTTGCGGGTACAGCTTGAAAATTGTACCACAGCTCGGAAACCACCGAAGCACCGCTGCCGGGATGCAAATCAGTGCGGAATCGCGGATAGGCCGACCGACAATCAGCCGACCGGAGGATTATCAAGCGAGGGGCGAAGACTCGGCGCCTGCTTCGGCGCGGTGCGCCGCGATTTCCAGCCGCGCAGGCGGTCCATGTAGAGATAAACGACGGGCGTGGTGAAGAGCGTGAGCATCTGGCTCACGATCAATCCGCCGACGATGCTGATGCCGAGCGGCCGGCGCAATTCCGATCCAGTGCCGGTCCCCAGCGCGAGCGGCAAACCTCCCAAGATCGCGGCCATTGTGGTCATCATGATGGGTCGAAATCGCAGCAGGCACGCCTGGTAGATTGCTTCGCGCGGCGACTTCCCTTCCCTGCGTTCCGCATCGAGCGCAAAGTCGATCATCATGATCGCGTTCTTTTTCACGATGCCGATCAACAGGACGATGCCGATGATCGCCATCACGCTCAGCTCCGTCTTGCAAATCAGCAGCGCGAGGATTGCGCCCACTCCCGCCGACGGAAGCGTCGAGAGAATCGTTACGGGATGAATGAAACTTTCGTAGAGCATGCCCAGCACGATATACACGGTGAAGAGGGCCGCGAGAATCAGCACGGGTTCGTTCTTGAGCGAAGCCTGGAACGCCTGAGCCGTGCCCTGAAACGTGGCGCGTATCGAGCCGGGCAGCCCGATGTCGTTCTCGGCGATGTCGATCGCTTTCACGGCGTCGCCCAGCGCAATGTTAGGCGCGAGATTGAACGAAAGCGTCACGGCCGGATACTGGCCCTGGTGGTTCACGGCGAGGGGCGCGGTCCTTTCCTCAAAATGGGTAAACGCGCTGAGCGGAACTTCCGTGCCATTGGAAGAGCGCGCGTAAATGCTTTTCAACGCGTCGGGATTCCGCTGATAATCTGGCGCCACCTCCATTACTAGATGGTATTCGTTTAATTGAGTGAAGACGGTCGAAACCTGCCGTTGGCCGAACGCGTCGTAGAGCGTGTTGTCGATGGTCTGCGCGTCGAGGCCGAGGCGCGACGCCGTGTCGCGATCGATCACCAACTGCTCTTGAAGCCCCTTGTCCTGCTGGTCCGTCGAAACATCGCGCAATTCGGGAAGCGTCTTAAGCTTGGCCAGCAGACGCGGCGACCAAGATTGCAAGGCCTGCAAGTCCTCGCTCTCAAGCGTGTATTGGTACTGCGAGTTGCTCTGGCGGCCTCCCACGCGAATGTCCTGGTTGGCCTGGAGATAGAGGGTCGCGCCCGGAACGACCGCAAGCGACTTCCGCAAACGCGCGATGATCTGGTCGGCGCTCTGCTTTCTTTCGGAAAGAGGCTTCAGCATGATGTACATGCGGCCCGTATTCATCGCATTGCTGCCGCCCACAAAGGCGATGTTGCTCAGAACGCCGGGATCGGACGTCACGATGCCCGCGAACTGCCGCTGCTTCACCCGCATCGCGTCGAACGAAATGTCCTGAGAAGCCTGAATCGCCCCGCTAATCAGACCCGTATCCTGCTGCGGGAAAAAGCCCGTGGGGACGATCATGTAGAGCACCACATTCAGGCAGACGGTTGCGATCGTAACAGCAAGCGTGAGCGGCTGGTGATTGAGAACCCACTGAAGCCCGCGATCGTACGCCTCGAGCAGTTTTTCAAAGCCGCATTCGCTGAGGCGATAGAGCCGGTTGTGCCCTTCCTTTTCTATGGGCTTGAGGAATTTCGCGCACATCATCGGCGTGGTGGTGAGCGAAACGGCGAGGGACATGAGGATCGTCACGCTGAGCGTGACCGCAAATTCACGGAACAGCCTTCCGACGATTCCAGCCATCAGCAGAATGGGGATGAAGACCGCGATCAGTGACAAGCTCATCGACAAGACCGTGAATCCGATTTCCCGGGACCCGCGAAGCGCGGCCTGCATCGGCGAAAGTCCCGCTTCGCGATAGCGCGTTATGTTTTCGATCACGACGATAGCATCGTCCACCACGAAACCCGTCGAGATCGTTAGCGCCATCAGCGAAAGATTGTCGATCGAATAGCCGAGCAAATACATTGCGCCGAAAGTGCCGATCAGCGACACCGGCACGGCTACGGCGGGAATCACAGTCGCCCAGACGCTTCGCAAGAAAACGAAAATCACACAAATCACAAGGAGCACGGTAATGAGCAGCGTGATTTGGATGTCCGCGACCGATGCGCGAATCGTGATCGTCCGATCGATGGCGACCGCCAATTCAACCGAGGCCGGAATCGATGCCTGAAGCACGGGAAGCATCGCCCGGATGCGATCCGCAGTGCCCACGATGTTCGCGCCTGGCTGACGATTAATAATGATCAGCACGGAGGATTTGGCGTTTTCGACCCCGGCCGTGTGAATGTCTTCGACAGAGTCTACGACATCGGCGATGTCGCCGAGCCGCACCGGAGCCCCGTTGCGGTATGCCACGACCAACGTGCGATAGTGATTCGCGTCAAACAATTGGTCGTTGTCCGCGATGGTCCAGCGCACGCGGCCATTGGCAACTCCGCCCTTGGGCTCGTTGGAGTTCACTTGGCCAAGCGCCGTCCGAAGGTCTTCCAAGCCGAGGCCGTAGCCCGCCAGAATCGTCGGGTTCAACTCGATGCGAACGGCCGGCCGCGCGCTGCCGCCGACGTTCACCTGGCCGACGCCGTCGACTTGCGAAAGCTTCTGCGCGAGGATCGAGTCGGCGATGTCATAGAGGCGACTCTGCGGCAGCACCTCCGACCTCAAAGCCAAAATCATGACGGGCGAATCAGCCGGATTGACCTTCTTATACGTCGGGTTACTCGGCAGGTTCGCGGGCAACTGTCCGGCAGCCGCGTTGATGGCCGCCTGAACGTCGCGAGCGGCCGCATCGATATTGCGATTCAGGTCGAATTGCAGCGTGATCGAGGTGTTGCCCGCGAGGCTGCTCGAGGTCATCTCGGTCACGCCCGCAATTCGGCCGAACTGCCGCTCGAGCGGCGTCGCCACGGAGGAAGCCATGATCTCTGGGCTTGCTCCCGGAAGGCTTGCTTGTACCGAAATTGTCGGGAACTCCACCTGCGGCAGTGGCGCAACGGGAAGTAAGCGATACGCAACGGCTCCGGCGAGCAGCACGGCCGCGGTCAGCAGCGAGGTTGCGATCGGTCTTTTGATGAATGGCGCTGAGAAATTCATTTCCGCCGCCGCTCGATGTCCTTGGCCGCCGTCAATCCGCCGTCGCTTCCGATTCCGTCCGGTTGCTGACTCGATGACGCGCCAACCGCGCCGCAAGCCGGCTGAATGCGAGGTAGACGACGGGAGTCGTGTAAAGCGTAAGCACCTGGCTGATGAGCAGCCCTCCAACGATGCTGATGCCGAGCGGCCGGCGCAATTCCGAGCCTGTGCCCGTTCCCAGCGCGAGTGGCAATCCGCCGAGCAGCGCTGCCATGGTGGTCATCATGATCGGGCGGAATCGCAGCAGGCACGCCTGATAGATCGCTTCCGGAGGGGCCTTCCCTTCCTTGCGCTCGGCGTCGAGCGCGAAGTCGATCATCATGATTGCGTTTTTCTGCACGATACCAATGAGAAGGATGATGCCGATCAGCGCAATCACGCTGAAATCGCTCCCGCAGACCCAGAGCGCGAGCAGAGCGCCCACACCCGCCGAGGGCAACGTCGAGAGAATCGTGACCGGGTGAATGTAGCTCTCATACAGCACGCCAAGGACGATGTAGACCGTTATGATCGCGGCGAGGATCAGCAACGGCTCGTTCGCAAGTGAAGCCTGAAACGCCTGCGCGGTGCCCTGAAAACTTGCCTGGACCGACATCGGCAGGTTGATCTGCTTTTCCGCCGCGTGGATCGCATCGACGGCGTCACCGAGCGAAGCGTTGGGAGCGAGGTTGAATGACAGTGTCACCACCGGAAACTGGCCTTGGTGGTTCACGGCGAGCGCAGTGGTCTGCTGCTCGAAGTGCGTAAACGCGCTGAGAGGAACCTGGGTGCCGTTCGACGACTTCACATAGATCCCGCCGAGGGCGTCGGGATTCTGCGCGAATTGAGGCGAGACTTCCAGAACGACGTGGTACTGGTTGAGCTGCGTGAACATCGTGGAGACTTGCCGCTGTCCGAAAGCATCGTAGAGCGTGTTGTCGATCGCCGCCGGCAGGATTCCCAGCCGCGCGGCGGTGTCGCGGTCGATCACGAGGCTGGCTTGCAGTCCCTGGTCCTGCTGGTCCGAGGCAACGTCGCGCAACTGCGGCAACGATTTCAGCTTGTCCATTACCTTGGGAGCCCACTGGGCGAGTTCCTGCGCGTCGGCATCTTCGATCGAATACTGATACTGCGTTCGGCTCACTCGATCTTCCACCGTCAGGTCCTGCACCGGCTGCATGAACAGCGTGATCCCATTCACTTGCGCGAGCTGCGGCTGAAGCCGACGAATGATGTCCGAGCTCGTCGCGCTGCGTTCGTCGCGCGGCTTCAGGTTGATCTGGATGCGCCCGCTGTTGGGCGTCATATTGGTGCCGTCAACACCGATAAAGGATGACAAGCTGACCACGTCCGGATCTTTCAGGATGACGGCCGCAAGCGCCTGCTGGCGCTCCGCCATCGCCGTGAATGAAATCGACTGCGCAGCGTCCGAAATTCCGGTGATCACGCCGGTATCCTGCACCGGGAAAAAGCCCTTCGGAACGTAATAGAAGAGCACGAACGTCAAGACGAGCGTCGAAACGGTGACGATCAAAGTCACCGTCTGGTGGCGAAGCACCACTTGAAGAGTCTTGCCATAGAAAGCGATCAACCGGTCGAAGAATTGCCCGGACGCCCGATAAAAGCGCGTCTGCTTGTTCGCTTCCTCGTGATGAAGCAGCTTGGCGCACATCATGGGCGTGAGCGTCAAAGACACGAATGCGGAAACCAGAATCGTCGCGCCCAAAGTCACCGCGAATTCGCGGAATAGCCGGCCGATGATGTCTCCCATGAAAAGCAACGGGATCAGCACGGCGATCAGGGATACGGTCAGAGAAAGAATCGTGAAACCGATCTGCTCAGATCCCTTTAGCGCGGCTTCGAGCGGCGAATACCCCTCCTCGATGTAACGGGCGATGTTTTCGATCATGACGATCGCATCGTCCACGACGAATCCGGTCGAGATCGTAAGCGCCATCAGCGACAAGTTGTCGAGGCTGTAGCCCGCGAGATACATCACGCCGAAGGTTCCCACGATCGAGAGCGGGACCGCGACGCTGGGAATAATCGTTGCGGCCACGCTACGCAGAAAGAGGAACATGACCATCACGACGAGCGCGACGGTGAGCATCAACTCGAATTGAATGTCTTTCACGGACGCGCGAATGGTCGTGGTCATGTCCGTGAGGATGGTTACGCGCATCGATGTGGGCAGCGACGCCTGCAAGCGCGGCAGGAGAGCCTTGACGCGGTCGGCGACGCCAATGATGTTGGCGCCGGGCTGGCGCTGAATATTCAGAATCACCGCGGGTTGAGTGTTCATCCACGCGGCCTGCGTCGTGTTCTCGGCCGCGTCCACCGTGGTTGCCACGTCGGAAAGCCGGATCGGCGCGCCATTCTTGTAGGCGATCACGAGCGGCCGGTATAAATCGCTCGAAAGAAGTTGGTCGTTGTCCTGAATCGTGAACGACTGGCGCGGGCCGTTCAGGTTGCCCTTCGCCTGGTCCACGTTGGCGTTGCCGAGCGCTGTGCGCAAATCTTCGAGGCTCAATCCGTACGATGCGAGCGCCGTCGGATTCGCCTGTACTCGCACCGCGGGCTTCTGCCCTCCGCTGATGGTGACGAGGCCGACTCCGGACAACTGCGAGATTTTCTGCGCGAGGTTGGTGTCCGCGAAATCCTCCACCTTTTGAAGCGGCAGAGTGTCCGACGTGAGCGCGAGCGTGAGGATGGGCGTATCGGCGGGATTCACCTTGCTGTAGACCGGCGGATTCGGCAGGTCTTTCGGCAGATAGGTCGACGCGGCATTGATCGCCGCCTGCACCTCCTGCTCGGCAACGTCGATGTCTTCCTTCAAATCGAACTGCAGCGTAATCACCGACCCGCCGAGCGAGCTTGTCGAAGTCATCTGCGCCAAGCCAGGCAACTCGCCGAATTGCCGCTCGAGAGGCGTGGTCACCGCCGACGCCATCACGTCCGGACTGCCGCCCGGATAAAATGTCAGCACCTGGATCGTCGGATAATCAACCTGCGGGAGCGCCGAGACCGGAAGCTGGAGATACGCAACGATTCCGGCCAGCATCACGCCGACCATCAGCAGCGATGTTGCAACCGGGCGGAGGATGAACGGTCTGGACGGGCTCACGGATGGAGTTCCGGCGTTGAATTCGAAGCAGGCGCGTTGTTCAAATTGGAGGGATGGGTCGTGACAGTGGCGCCTGATTGCAGTTTATCAGCGCCATCCACGACGATCTGCTCGCCCGGGTTCAGCCCCTGGCGAATTACGGAGATATTCCCCTCCGCGAAATCGACCTGGATCGAACGCACCTGCGCTTTGTTCTCCGAGTCGATCGCGTAGACAAACGGTCCTTGCGCGCCTGACTGAATTGCAGCGGATGAAATCACGGTCGCGTCTTTCCGGACATTTAGGAAAAGCCGCGCGTTGACGAACTGGTTCGGCCAGAGCGAAAGATCGCGATTGTCGAACTGCGATTTCAGCTTGATCGTCCCGGTGGTCTGGTCAATCTGGTTGTCGAGGGTCAGGAGTTTGCCGTCCGCAAGTTTGGTATTGTCGTCGCGGCTGTAGGCTTCGACGTCCAGCGGCCTTTTCTTCATTTCAGCGACTACTTGCGGCAATTCGTCTTCCGGGAGCGTGAAGATCACCGCGATCGGCTGCACCTGCGTGATCACCAGCATTCCGTTGGTATCCGCAGCATGAACGATGTTGCCCGAATCGACGAGTCGCAGCCCGACTCGCCCGTCGATGGGCGACGTGATCCGGCAATAAATTAGCTGCAGCTTCTGGTTATCGATGGCCGCCTGGTCGGATTTAATCGCGCCGTCGAACTGACCCACAGTGGCCGCCTGAGTATCGAGCTGCTGTCGCGCGATTACACCCTCCTGCCAGAGCTGCTGATAGCGCGCGAGATCCACTTTCGCGTCGTTCTGCGAAGCCACATCCTTGGCGAGCTGCCCTTCGGCCTGGGCGAGCGCAACCTGGTATGGCCGGGGATCAATTTCGACGAGGACATCGCCCGCGTGAACGAACTGCCCTTCGGTGAAGTGCACCTGCATAATCTGCCCATCCACGCGCGTGTGCACCGTCACCGTGTTAAAAGCCGTTACCGACCCGAGGCCCGTGACGTAGTAAGGCACGTCCCTTTTCTGAACCGTGATCACGCCGACGGAAACCGAGGATGAGTTCGCGTCCTTGCTCTTGGACGCGGCCGCCGAACTCGCATGCATTCGGTAAAAAATGACGGCGGCGGCAATCAGCAGAATCACTAGCACCCAAGCCCAGTAATGGTGGCTTCTCGGGGTGACTTCCGGCGACGGGTTCGCCGGCGGCGCGCTCGGTGCGCCCGACCGTGGCAGGCCCGACGAACTGGAGTTTTCAGATGATGGCGAAGATGACGACATATGCGCTCCTCGGTCTATTTTTCCACAAAGTTTAGACGTTCGCGAACCCTTCCCGGATACACCGGCATCTGATTGATTCTCCGCGGCGATCTTGACCGGGTCGGGTGCCGCGGGTAAGCTGAAATTGGCCTTATTTATGGCGCATATTGTCACAGGAAAAGTCTATTTGGTCGGCGCAGGGCCGGGCGATCCCGATCTGCTAACCGTCAAAGCTCACCGCCTCGTCGGCCAAGCCGACGTGATCTTACACGACGACTTGGTTCCCGCGCCGATCCTAGCCCTGGCTGGGAAACAAGCCGAGATTGAAAACGTGGGGAAGCGCTGCGGCGCAAAAGGGATCACTCAAGCCGAAATCAACGCGCGGATGATTGAGTCCGCCCGCCGTGGCATGCGGGTCGTCCGGCTGCACGGCGGCGATCCCGCGATCTTCGGCCGCCTTGCCGAGGAAATCGACGCCCTCGAGGACGCGGGCGTGCCCTTCGAAATAGTCCCCGGAGTCACTGCGGGCACCGCTGCCGCGGCGGCGCTGGGAGTCTCGTTGACGGACCGGCGCAAGACTTCGCGCGTCATCATCGTCAGCGGACATCGCGCGACCAAGACCGCGCCGCACGAGGCGACCGACTGGAAAGAGGTCGCTCGCGAGGACGCCACTCTCGTCATCTATATGCCGGGGAATAACTTCGTCGTGCTACGCGAAGAGCTTCTTGGCGCGGGCTTGCGCCCGGAAACCCCGGCCGTAATCGTCTCTCACGCCGCGACATCGCGCCAGCAGCGCGCTTGGACGACGCTCGGCGACATCGACAAGCTCCCGCGCATGGAATCGCCTGCCGTGCTTCTGATCGGGCGCTCGCTCGACCGCGCGCGCCGCCGCGCAAGGGGCGTGTCGCTCGCGTTCGACGAAGCCGAACTCCTCCTATCCTCACTCTAGGGCCAGACGGGATCTCCGCAACAACCGCACCGCACCAAAATAAATTTCGCGCGCTTCGTGCTAGATTCGTCTTAGATTGATGGGAGATTCACCGGGCCCATTCCGCCGGGAGCCTGCTCGCGAGATGCTCGACCGCAAACGATCGGCCTTTGACTGGATTGACATCGTTTGGCTGCTTTTCATTCTGGCCCTGGTCGTTCTTCCTCCGATCGATGAAATCCACAAGCAACTGATCCTTGTCGCGATTGGAGTTTTCCAGTTCTTCGAGGGCCGCCTGATCGCGTGGCTTCCGAAACGCGGGCCCGTGTACAGCGTCCTGATCAAAATCGCGCTCGCGACGCTGCTGCTCGACCATACGGGCGAAATCCCCATCAATAGCAGCTACTACCCGATCTACTACCTACCGATCGTCACAGCGGCGATCTATTTTGGCCCGGTCGCCACGCTTTTCTGGACGGCGCTTGCCTCGCTCGCCTATTGCTCCTACCTGATCCCGGCGCACTGGGAATACGAAATCACGGCCGACAGCCTATATTTTCTGGCGATCCGCATCCTTTTCTTTTTTCTCTCGGCGATGCTCGTTAACCGCTTCGTGATGGAAAATCGCCGCCAGGTCGCGCGGTACCAGGCGCTTTCGCAAACGCTCGAGGAAACCAATCGCCAGTTGCAACGCGCCGAAGCCGATGCACGCCGATCCGAGCGCTTGGCCGCGCTCG
Source organism: uncultured Acidobacteriota bacterium (assembly GCA_963715685.1). Lineage (GTDB taxonomy): Bacteria > Acidobacteriota > Terriglobia > Acidiferrales > UBA7541 > Palsa-295. The sequence goes on from OY970264.1 coordinate 2,840,158, forward strand.
GTCAGCTCTCCGCTGGTCTCGCGCACGAAATTCGCAATCCGCTCGGCGTGATCAAAGGCTCGGCAGAAATGCTCGCCAAGAAACTGCAAGGCGCGCAGCCCCTCGCCATCGAACTCGCCGGCAATATTTCGTCGGAGGTGAACCGGCTCAACGCCCTCGTCGCGCGCTTTCTCGATTTCGCCCGGCCGTCGCATCTTGAACTTCAGCCGCAGCGCATCCCCGAGATCGTGGACCGCGCCATCGCGTCCGTTTCGAGCCAGTCGCCGAATTCCAAGGTGCGGATCGAGCGCGATTACGCGCCCAGGCAGCCGGAGATTCGCGTCGACGAACACCTCTGCGAACACGTCTTCGTGAACCTGATCCAGAATGCGTATCAGGCGATGGACGGCGTGAGCACCGGCCTAGAGCCTGTTTTGCGCATCTCGATCAAACCCGAGTCCTCCCAAGGGCGCTCGGGGGTGGGTGTCATAATCGAAGACTCGGGCCCCGGCGTTCCACCGGAGGTGCGCGAGCAAATATTTAATCCGTTTTTTACGTCGAAGAAAGAGGGCGTGGGGCTGGGCCTCGCCATCGTCGCCAAGATTGTGGACGATCATCGCGGCTGGATTCGGCTCGAACCCGACGCTGCGCCCGGCGCCCGCTTTCACGTATTCCTTCCGGCCGCTGAGTCATGATCGGCTCGAAACGGGGAGCGACAGCCCATTCGAATAGAGCATCCAACATACGCGAGACATGAAAACTGAAAAGCCAGCGATCCTGATCGTCGAAGACGAGCCGAAAATGCGGCGCCTCCTCGAACTCCAGCTCGCCGAGGAAGGCTTTCAGGCGCAAACCGCGCCGGACGCCGAAACCGGCGTGCAGCTTTTAGGCAAGGAACGCTTCGACCTCATCGTCACCGATTTCAAGCTGCCCGGCATGAGCGGCCTAGAATTCTTGCAGGCCGTAAAGCGCGTCGACGCGAATATTCCGGTGGTCGTCATGACGGCGTACGGCACCGTCGAATCCGCGGTCGATGCGATGAAGGCCGGCGCGAGCGATTACGTGCTCAAGCCGTTTTCGCTCGCCGAACTCGTTCTCGTGATCCGCAAGGAACTCGCGAGCCATCAGTTGCGCGAGGAGAATCGCGACCTGCGCGAAGCGCTCGGCCTGCGATATGAGTATAAGAACATCGTCGCGCACAGTGAAAAGATGCAGGCGGTGCTGGCGCTCGTCGAGCGGGTAGCGCCAACCAACGCAACGGTGTTGATCGGCGGCGAAAGCGGTGTCGGCAAAGACCTCATCGCGCGAGCGATTCACGAGCATTCCAACCGAGCAGCCGGCCCATTCGTGAAAATCAACAGCACCGCGATTCCCGAAAATCTGCTCGAAAGCGAACTCTTCGGCTACGAAAAGGGCGCATTCTCGGGCGCCACGGCAAGCAAGCCCGGAAAATTCGAGCTCGCTGACAAGGGCACGCTTTTTCTTGACGAAATCGGCGACGTTCCGCCCGCGATCCAGGTTAAGCTCCTCCGCGTTCTGCAGGACCGTGAGTTCGAGCGCCTGGGCGGCACGCGAACCCTCAAAGTCGACGTTCGTTTGATCGCCGCCACGAACCGCGATCTTCGCGCCGCCCTCGAGGATGGCACGTTCCGCGAGGATCTCTACTATCGGCTCAACGTAGTCGCGATCGACATCCCGCCCCTGCGCGAACACCGGGAAGACATTCCTGCGCTGGCCGATTTCTTCCTCGCAAAATTCGCGCGCGAATCCGGCAAACCGGTGCAAGGATTCACGCCGCGCGCCACGCAGCTTCTCACGGAATTTCGCTGGCCGGGCAATGTGCGCGAGCTTCAAAACGTGATCGAGCGCGCCGTCACGCTCTCGGCAAACGCGAAGCTGGACGTTGCCGATATCCAACTCGACGGCACGCCCCGCGCCTCGGCGCAATCTGCACCCGTGCTGCCCGAGGGAATGACACTCGATCAGTGGGAAGAGGAACTAATCCGCGAAGCGTTGCGGCGCGCCAATGGCAACAAAAGCCAGGCCGCTCGCTCGCTCGGACTTTCGCGCAACGCCCTGCGCTACCGCCTCTCGAAAATCGGCGTCCCCGATCCCAGCGACGAAGAGTCCTGATCTTACATTTCCGAAGTAAGGCCTGCCCCGGTGGCCAATTCGTTGTATCCGGCTCGGGAGAGGGGTACGATGCGCGAGACGGCAGTCTCAATCGGAAGCTTCGGAAAGAGATGGGTCAAACATGGGAAATGATGAGCCCATTTTGATTTCGGCTCACGCGGCTTGGAAGGACGGGCACGATGGCTAGCACTTTACAAAAACTATCTCATGCAGTCTTAGACCCTAGAGGCCAGTCCACCGGCGTCTTCGAGCCTTCATCCATGGCGCCTCGCCTCGACACCCTGAACGACAAGAAGATCTACGTCGTGGATGTGGGCTTTGGCGGCGGGTATGAGTTTTTGGAGGAGGTGGTCGGCTGGTTTTCCAGAAACATACCCTCGCTGAAGACTGTGCTCAGGCGAAAACGTGGCAATATGTTTTTGGATGACCCGGAATTGTGGGCCGAAGTAAAGGACAAGGGCCACGCGGTCATTTTTGGCGTCGGCGGTTGAGACGGCTGTTCGGCGAGTGTCGCCGACCATTGCAGACGGCTCGAAAATCAGTACGGCATCCCCACGGCTCCCATAGCCACCGCGCGGTTCGAGGATTATCTGGCGCGGGATGCGCGCAATCACGGGATGAACCTACGCTTCAGCTTCCCCCCTTACCCTGTTGTGGGAATGTCCCGGAACATGCTGCGGAAGTATGTCGAAGGCAATGACCCGGTGACCGGCAAGCCGTTGATGCAGGAGGTTATCGACGCGCTGACGAAACCACTCACTGAAAATGAAAAGAACCCCGTGAGGGTGCGAAAACCTGCGCGGTCGAGACTCCTCCAACCAGACACCGAAGACAATCTGCAGCGCCTGTTCCTCGAAAACGGCTGGACAGATGGTTTGCCGATCATGCTGCCGACCGAAGAAAGAGTGGCTGAAATGCTGAGAGGAACCAGCCACGCTCCCGACGAGGTGGTCGGACACATGACCGTCACGACCCTGCAGGAGAAGCTGGAATATACCGTGGAGAAGGTGGCGATCAATGCGGTTATGGCAGGGGCCAGGCCGGAGCATTTACCCGTGATCCTCGCGATCGCGTCTACTCAGGAACCCTCCATGCCCAGTTCGACCACTTCTTTCGGCAGGATGGTTATCGTGAATGGGCCGATCCGCGAAGAGATCGGGATGAATTATGGCCTCGGCGCGCTGAGCCCATTCAATTTGGCCAACGCCGTCATTGGCAGAGCCTGGACTTTGATGAGCATCAATCTCGCTGATGCCAAGCCGGGCGAGACGTTCATGGGTTCTCTCGGCCACAACCTCAATTACAACAATATGTGTTGTGCGGAGAATGAGGAGAAAAGCGTCTGGGAACCTTTCCATGTGCAGAAAGGTTTTAGGAAAGACGAGAGCGTGGTGAGTCTGTTCAGGGGATGGAGTGTCATCAACAGCATGGGCGCTGCGAATTGTGTCCGGCCCGCCACCGAAGAAACGGCCATCATGCTAAAGGCGTTTCCCGCGCTGCGTTCGGCAGCCACGTTGGTGATGGATCCGCTCGTTGCCAAGGGCCTAAAGGACCAAGGCTTCGGCACTAAGCCGGAAGTTGCTCGCTGGCTGTCAGAAAACGTCAAAATCAGCGCCGGACAGTACTGGGGCGCTGATATTACTTACGCTTTTATGGCGCCTTTGGCCCGCCAGGGAGTTGAGCCTTATGCGACGTGGTCCAAGCTGTCGAAGGACGAATTGATCGCTCCCTATAACGATCCCGGTCAAATCAATATCGTGGTACTCGGCGGAGAAACGAACCCTCTGTGGCTCACTACGGATTTCTTGTACACCCAGAGTGCGTCCGTAGATAAGTGGCGACCGAAGAGCGGCGTGCAACGCGACATTCGGCCGCTCAGAATGCCCGCTGCGGCTAGCTGTAGCGAAGGAACCTGCGGCCTTCCCGGGTGAAAGAACTCCAGGGAAGTTATCATCGAAAAAACCTCGCTTGAGGTGGTTGAAAACCACCAGCATCGCTCGAAAACCACCAGTCATCGCTCGTTAACCTGATGCCGCGCTAATGGGCTAGCACTCTCCAAGCAATTAAATACACATAGCTTAGCGGTACGTCTGCGAAATCACGACGTTTGGCATCGGCCCTGCATTATCACGCGTGGAATCAATACATCCTGGCGGCTGAGCCGCCGGGGGGTGACCATGAAAAATTTTGTAGCAAGTTTGGCGGTCATGCTCCTGCTGGTGGGGACGATGCCAGCGAGCGCGCAGAATCAGGCGCCGCCTCCGCCGCCGTCCTCGTCGAATCCTTACGGCCCGGGGCCGGACCAAGCCAATCAAGATCCATACAGCCCGGCGTCCAATCAATCCAATCAGCAAGAAGGGCCGCAGCCCGGCATGGCGCGGCTCAGCTACATGCAAGGTGAGGTTTCCTCGCAGCGCGGCGACAACGGCGACTGGGTCGCCGCAACGCTCAACACGCCCGTTGCTGTGGGCGATCGCGTCTCGACCGGATCGGCTGCTCGAGCGGAGCTTCAACTCGACTACGCAGACGCTCTGCGCCTCGCCGACAACGCGACCGCGAAGGTCGCGAATTTGACGCGCGAGAATATTCAAGTTCAGGTGGGACAGGGCGTCGCGAACTACTCCGTGCGCGACGGCGCGGAAGCAACCTCTGAAATCGACACTCCCAACGCCGCGATCCATCCGAACGGTCCCGGCGAATATCGCATCATCGTGAACTCAAACTCCGAGACGCAAGTGATCGTGCGCCGAGGCTCGGCGGAAGTTACCGAACCGCAGGGCAGCGCGCATGTCAACGCAGGCGAGATGGTCACCGTGCAGGGCACGGATAGTCCGGAGTACAAGACCGAGGCCGCGCCGGGCACGGACTCCTGGGATTCCTGGAACGATGAGCGCGATCGCAGAATCAGCAATGCCCAAAGCTGGCAAAAGACCGACCGGTATTACACCGGAACAGAAGATTTGGACAATCACGGCACGTGGTCGGAAGTTCCCGACTACGGACAGGTGTGGACGCCGAACGAGCCAGAAGGCTGGACTCCGTACAGCGACGGCCGCTGGGTTTGGGAGCCTTACTACGGCTGGACATGGATTGGTTATGAGCCGTGGGGCTGGGCGCCTTATCACTATGGCCGCTGGTTCATTTATGGCGGCAACTGGGCTTGGTGGCCGGGTCCCGTGTACGGGTATCCGGGCTACTACCCGATTTGGTCGCCAGCGTACGTCTCCTTCTTCGGTTGGGGTGGCGTGGGTTTTGGAATCGGTTTTGGATTTGGCTGGGGCTGGGGCCACGTCGGCTGGCTGCCCTGCGGGCCGGGCGATTGGTATCACCCGTGGTGGGGCCGTTGGGGCGGACGCTTCAATTCTGTCGGCTTCGGGAACATCAATCACTTCCATGAAGGGTTTGGACCCATCGGGCCGCATGGAGGCGGCTTCTCAAACGTCAACGAGGCCTTGCATAACGATCGGGTCCGCGCCGGCATAACCTCGATGGACAGCAATCGGTTCGGCCGCGACGCCGTCAGAGGCCATGGTCCGGCGATGAACGAAGCGTCGCTTCGACAAGCAAGCATGGTCAGCGGGAAGATGCCCTTCTCGCCATCGAAGGAAAGCTTCAGCCCGTCCGGCCGGTCGGCGAATCCGTCGGCGTATCACAACGCTCCTTCAAATTCGCAGCACTTCTTCAGCAGCGGTGCGCGAACGAACGCGGGCTTCAACGCAAATGGCGCTGCTCGCGGGCAGTCTGGAATCGGCGCCGGCCACAACGGTGGCTCATTTGAGCGGCCGTCGTCCGGAACCGCAAACTCAATCCACTCGAACGCGTCCGGGTCGGTGCAGTCGAGCCGGCCGGGATGGCATACGTTCACTCCGCCGCAATCCGGCGCGAATCGCTCAGGGCAAGGCAGCGATGCAAATAATCGCGCGACGCTGAACAACTCGGGCCGCGGATCATTTGCGCCTTCAACACGGCAACCCTCTTCGGGGACATCGGAATCGCTCCGAACAGGGCAATCCGGGAATTCGGGCTCGTGGCAGCACTTCACGCCCCAGGCACAGTCGCAGGAATCGAATCGCGGCTTCTCACAGGGGTATGGATCGCAACACGAGTTTCGGCCGCCGACTTCGGCGTCACGAGGGGGCTACTCCAATTCATACCGTCCTCCCCTTAATATGAGGCAGCCAATCGTGACGCCGCGAGGCGGCGGGTACGGATCTGCGGGCCGTGGCGGTGGGTCATTCGGTTACAGTGCGCCGCGCGGCGGTGGTGGGTACAGCGCACCGCACAGCACGTACAGCGCACCACACAGCACGTACAGCGCTCCGCGCGGCGGTGGCGGCGGTGGCAGTACCCACGGCGGCGGAGGCGGTCATTCAGGTGGCGGACACTCGGGCGGCGGGCACAAGCGCTAACGCACGGATGAATTGGCAAACCACGGCCCCGAATTTTCGGGGCCGTGGCGCGTCAGGAGCAATCGCGGCAAGAAATTTCCGCCGCGTCGCCTGCAGCGACATAACTAAATCGGGCGGAAAGTGTTTCACAGGCAGGAGCGAAGAAACCCCATGTCTACATCGTCGATCCGAGTTGTCGCGTGGTTTACATGGTTTCGCGCATGGAATTGGTTCGACCGGGCGAGTATGCTGTCGAAAGTCCGGCTCTCGAAAGGAATCCACATCATGAGGAAAACATTCTCACCGTTCATCATCGCGTTCTTCGTCGCAGCGCTGTTTGCAGTGCTCGCGCGGCCAGCCATCGCGCAAGACGATCCCCCGGGCCGCGTTGCGCGGCTTAATTACATTCAAGGCTCGGTCTCCTATCAAGTCTCCGGCAGCCAGGATTGGGTGCAAGCCGATCCGAATCGTCCCCTGACCACCGGTGACAATCTATGGGCCGATAAGGATTCGCGCGGCGAGGTTCACATCGGCAGCACCGCGATCCGCATGTCGAGCGAAACCGGCGTTTCGTTCCTCACGCTCGACGACCGCACCGTACAGCTTCAGCTCGCGCAGGGAACCATCGAGGTTCACCTGCGAATTTTCCCCACCGGAGACGCGTTTGAAATCGACACGCCGAATCTCGCTTTCACCGTGACGCGCCCCGGCGAATATCGCATCCAGACCGATCCCAATGGCGACTCGACTCTCATCACCGTGCGCGAAGGCGGTGGCGAAGTAACCGGCGGCGGAGGCAATTCCTGGGATTTGCAAGCCGGGCAGCAGTACGCATTCAATGGCACGGACGAACTCACGTACGACGCTCAGGCCGCTCCGGGCTACGACGACTTCGAAGACTGGTGCCAATCGCGCGATCAGCGTGAGAACTCATCGGCTTCGGCCAGGTACGTTTCGCGCGACATCGATGGCTACTACGATCTCGATGACTACGGCGACTGGCACAACGATCCCGATTACGGCGCGGTCTGGGTGCCGCGCGGTGTCGCCGTCGGTTGGGCTCCGTATCACGTCGGCCACTGGGTCTACGTCGCGCCGTGGGGCTGGACGTGGGTGGACGAAGAGCCCTGGGGCTTCGCTCCGTTTCACTACGGCCGGTGGGCCTTCGTGGGCGGCTATTGGGGATGGGTGCCCGGACCGGTCGTCGTGCGTCCGGTGTACGCGCCAGCGCTGGTCGGCTTCGTCGGCGGTGGTTTCGGCGTCGGAGTCGCGTTCGGAGGAGGTTTCTCCGGCGTGGCCTGGTTTCCGCTGGGGCCGCGTGACGTCTTCGTGCCCGGCTACCACTGCAGTCCGCGCTACGTTCAGAACATCAACATCACGAACACGCGCGTGATTAACGTGGCCCAAGTCACGAACGTGTACAACAACGTGTACGTGAACCACGACACGAGGATCGCCAGCAACTACACGTACGCGCACAATACGGTTGCCGTGACCGCGGTACCGCGCGACACGTTTGTAAATGCGCGGTCCGTTGGACGTGCGTCGGTTCGCGTGACGGGCGAGCAGATTCAGGGTGCGAGGGTCGTTGACAACGCGCCCATCGCGCCTACCCGCACAAGTTACATCTCCGCCACCGCGAAGGTTACGAACGCGCGGCCCGCAGTGGGCTTCGCTCAGCGGCCCGTGGTTGCCAAACTGAATCCCGCGGTTTCACGTCCCGCTCCCGTCTACACGAACGACAGCCGGCAGTTCAAGCAGCAGGGCACGCAACAGGGTGCGCCGCAGGGCGGCAATCGCGCCACACAACCATCCAACAATGGTTTCCGGCCCTTCCAGCCTCCGGCTGGTTCGACTAACGCACAGGCACCCGCGGGAAATAAGAACGGCAACGCGAACAACACTCAAGCGTTCGGCGGAAACAAGAACGCTACTACGAACAACAACAATCAGGCGCCCGCAGGAAACAAGAATGCTAGCGCCGGAAATACTAAGCCTTTCGGCCAATCGGGGAATAATGCTCAACAGCAAGTTCAGCCCGCCAACGAACAGCCGCGGCCGACGATGAGGTACGCGCAGCCACAGAAGGCGCGGGACGACATGTACGACGTCCATCCGCCTCTGAATCAGAAGCAGGCTCAACCGCCGCCGAAGCAAGAGGAGCGGCGCACGGAAGCTCCACCCCGCACGCAGGAACACAAGGAAGACAAGGAAGACAAGAAGGACGATAAGAAGGACGATAAGCACTAGGAAATGTAATCCACGGAAGTCGCGGCCGCAGTGAATTGCACTCTCGCTGCGGCCGCATATTTTCCGCACAGCTTTTTCGTCCGCGCGCCAACCGACATCGATATCCCTCAAAAACAACTTTTCGTGGCTGATCGCGATGTTTGCTTCAGGGCGTAGGACCGCTCGGTGTTGCAGGAGTGGCGGCGGGCGGCGCTTGCTCGAGGGCCAGATAAGCGCGTCCGAACGCGGACTGCTGCGTCCCGGCTGCGATTGCGACGGCCTGCACGGTGTAACGCCCCGCTGGCAGTTTGGCGAGCGGCAGGCTGATGCGGAACGATGCGGTGCTCGATTTCGGGTCGATCCCGGTGGGCGCGAGCAGCGGCGTGGCGTTCACCTGCACGCCTCCGCGGAAGAATACGAGGCCCGCGCGCAGCGTGCTGGCATCGAACGTCTCCGATCTGTCCGGCTTCTCCGGGTAGTAGGCCTGAAAGAAAACGTAGAGCGTCTGCTGCGGCGTGAAAAAGCGCGTCACGCTCGGCACGATTTTTTCGCCGCCCATTTCGAGCGGTGACGCGGCAAGCTGCGCGCGAGTTCCCTGCCCCTTCGTTTGCACTTCAGAGGATTTCTCGATGGGCACGAGCTGGCTCGACAACAGGACCGAGCTGAGCGTCATGCGCGCCGCCGGGCGCTGCGGGACCGCGAGCGCCTGCTCGAACGTTCCGATCTTTCCGGACTCGTTTTCCCGCGCGACGAATTTCATGCGATACGCGCCCGGAGAAAGCACCACGCCGCCCTGATACACGAGATTGGCGTGGTTCACCTGCTGGAAGCGCTGCTCGTCGAGGTGCACAGCAATCGTGTCGCGCAGCGAGGCCACCAATTGGCCGGACGGCACGGCGCGGACCTCCACCAGAAAATCGAATTCGGCTTCGTGCCGGTCATGCTTTTGCGCCCAATCGAGCGCGCTCGAGGAAAGCTTTGCGGAAATTGGAACGTATACCTGCTGATCGCTCAGGCGGAACATCGCGGTCTCGACCGCGACGGGGAGATCGACCTCGGGATCCTCCGAGCGCATCGCATCCGCGAGCTGCTGCTCGCGGTCTTCCTTTTCGAGGTGCTGGAAATCGCGCGGCGCGTAATACCCGTTGCGGTAACGGACGTGCGCGCCCGGCATGTTGACCTTCACGATCACGGAGTGCCACCGGCCGTCGCGCTTCACGTCGGGCGGCAGATCGTAGCCGACGAGATAGTAGCCGGTGTTGTCCTCCTCGATTTTCGGAAACGCGTCGCTCAGATCGCCGAGATCGAAGAACGCCTTTCCGCCGGTGTCAGTCGAAAGCGTTGCGAGCGTGTCGCGCGAATCTTCGCGCTGGTCGGTCTGGTGGTACACGGACGCGCCGCTGAACATCGACGTGCCGGTCGAAGCCGCGGTGGTGGCGTCTCCACCCGGCGGAGTGGCAAACATGCCGCGCGCGTCGATCGAATAGATCGAGACATCCGCTCGGTTCGCGGCATCGGTGGCCGCGCGAAGTTCGGCGCGATTCTCCTCGCCCGTCTGCGTGATGCCCCCCGTGAATTCGACCACGGCCTTGCGTCCCGGAATGCCGGACAGCACGTTCGAGAGATCCTCGATCGCGATCAGCTTTTGGTCCGTGTTGAACACGTTGAACTCGGTTTCGTCGGGCGTGTACGCGGCGCCCAGGTCCTGCTGCACGTCGTATTCGCCGTTCTGGGCCGCTCCGTACAACCCAGTCGCGAGTTGCGACGCTGCTCCGGGCATGATTTGCGCGACAGCCTTATTGAGCACGGTATGATCGTTCGTGAAATTCGCGAGCACGGAGAGGCGCGTGCTGAAGACCACAACCGCAACAAGGTCCGCCGGGCTCATTTGCTGCTTCAGGAATTTCATGGCGCCGTCGTGCGCGCGGATAATGTCGTCGGTCTCCATCGAGGTCATGTCGAAAAAGAGCACGATCATCCGGCGGTCGTGGACTTGATCGGTCACGGCCTCTGACGCCTTTGGCCCTTCGTTGTCCACCGGGACGACGAGCGGTTTCGAATCCTCCGCGCCGGCGGTTTCGACTTTCTCGATGTCCGAATAGGAGAACGTAGTGACCTTCTGCGCCTTGCCGTCGTCCGTGACCGTGAACTGATCCTGCTTCAATCCGCGGATCGACTTGCCGCTGCGGTCGGTGACCTCCACGTCGATGCGCACCACGTTCGTTTGCCCGCGCAGAACACCGGAGGCCTGCGGAGGACGGGGCTGCGGAATTTGCGGCGCCTGCGCCAAAGGAGGCGCGGGCGTTGAATCCTGTTGCGCCAGTGTGGCTGTCGGCGCAAGCGTAAGTCCGACAATAAGCCAGGAGCCCAAGAGGACGCGAAGAAAGGGATATCGATTCGTTGCCATCGGGTCGCCCTTTCCGCCTTTCATCACAGCCATTCTATAACTCCCTATCGCAGACCATCACAGGTTGAAGCGCACCATCAGAGACATCGTGCGCATCGCCCCGGCGCTCGTTACGCGGCCAAAGAACGACGAACTCGGCCCCGTCGCTCCTCCATTCGCCGCCGGGAGGAACAGAGTTCCGATCCCAGTGAAATTCGGAGTGTTCGTCAAATTCTGAAACTGCCAGCTCACGTTCATCACGCGCCGCTGCTCGGGACCGAACCGGAAGGATTTCGACAACGATCCGTTCCAACTAAACTGACAAGGGCCCTCGACGGCCCCGCGCGGCTCGTCACCATAGCCGTTCGCCGGCAAGCTGAAAACTCCCGTATTGAAAAACGCGGAGCGCGACCCGCCGCAGATTCCCAGGTTCGGGTTCCCCGTCAAATCGGGACGCAGCGAAAAATTGGCGCCGGTGCCGTTGTCAGAGGCCACGCCGCCGAGCAGTACGGTGAACGGCGTGCCTGTTTGCCACGTGAAAATGTTCTGAAGTCTCCAATTTCCGAAGACTTTCTCCGACCATCCGTGGTTCGCATGGCGGCTCCGCTGCCCGAAGGGCAGCTCCCACATCGAGACGGCGCGAAATTGGTTGCGGATGTCGAACGTGGAGAGGCCGTACTCGGCGTGCAGATTGCCGTCCTGCTGCTCGACCGTGCCCGAGCCGCCACCGATCGAACTCGCATCATCGAGCGACTTGCCCCACGTGTAGATTCCCTGGAGCAGGAATCCGTGCGTGAAGCGGTGCATGACGCGCACCTGAAGCGCGTTGTAAATGGAATTGGCGCCGGATTGGTCGAACGTGAAACCCGTCGCGAACGGATCGATGCGGTGCTGCTGAATCTCGTCCTGCGGAGTGCCGAGCGGGGCGCGATTCGGAGCGCGCAGCACGTCAAGATCGGTTCCCTTCGTGCCGGTGTAGGTCAGGTCGAGAATCCAATTCTGCGAGAACGAAGTCTCGGTCCCCAAATTCCATATCTGCGCGTAGCCGTTCTTATAATTCGGATCGACGCCTTCCGTATTCGGGACCGTGATCGAGCTTGACTGGCCGCCCGAAAAGCCGTTTTCCAAAGTAAGCGGCTCGGCTGAAGTCGTGGTCAGCGTCTGGGAAACGGCGACTGGCGATTGATACGCCAACTCTCGCGCCAGCGTGTTGTAAATCGACTCGTTGTAGAAGATCGAATAGCCGGCGCGAACGACCGTCTTCGGCTTGAGGAACGTCGGCTGCCAGGCAATGCCGATGCGCGGCTCCCAATTGTTGTAATTGCCGTGAATCAATGCGCGAGGCAGGCCCGGAGCCGAAAGGTTCGGCTGTCCATGCGCCACCTGAATCACATCGGTAAGGTTGGTGATATCGAGGTTCACGATGTTGTTGAAAAGCTCGACGGGAGGCGTGACGGCGTCGTAGCGGATGCCGTACTGAAATGAAAACGTCTTGGTCATCCGCCAATCATCCTGCGCGTACGCGGAAAAACCCCAACTGCGGAAATAGGTGTTCGGGTCGCCGACCTGCAAGGTGGTGTTGTAAGGCATTCCGAGCAAAAAATCGGCGAAGTCGTTGCCCGTGCCCGCGATCGGGCTGCCGCTCGAGTCCAACTGGCTCGTCGCAAAGCCGGTGAACGCAAATCCGCCGCGCGGATTGGGATTGGAATCGGTGTTGAGCTGGACGCGGCGAATCTCGCCTCCGAAGCGCATCGTGTGCTTTGCGTGGACCCACGTGAGGCCATCGTCGAATCGAAACGTCTGATTGCGAACGAGCGACGGGATCGGGTCGCTGAAGCCCGAGAAATTCGAAAAACTGATCTGCGGCAGACCATAATCGACCGGAAGAACATCCGCGGGCGGGATTCCCAGGTTGATGTCGAGCGCGGCGGGCGAGAACGCGCTGTTGAAGGAATTGTCGCTCAGGGTCCGAGCGCGATTGCGGCTCCAATTGATGCTCGTGCTTTCGACCAATCGCGGCGACCAATTGTGGGAAAGCGCCAGGCTAACATTTTGGCTGCGCGTGGAATTATTCCCGCCGATTCCGGCAAAATTGCTGAGCGAGTTGGAGCGCTGCGAATTGAAATTGTAGCCGACGTTGAAGTTGAATTTCGCGTTGATCGTGTGCAGCACGTGGATGTTCACGCCGTCGGTATTCGATGGCGTAGTCGCTTGCAGAAGATAGTTCTGCACGATGCTGGTGGGACTCGTCGGCTGAGGGATGTACTTCAGCAATCCCTGCGCCACGTTGTTGACGGGCACCTGCTGCGCACTGCCGCTCGAGCAGTTCGTGTCGCTGACCGTGGGATAGGGCGTCGTGGTGAACGATTGAAAGAGCGTCGGCGTGCTCGCGTTCGCCAGACAGAAGAATCCGTTGCGTTCGTCCGCGGTCGGAACGGTCGAGAAACTGTTGATCGGATTTGTGACCGTTTCGTGCTGGTAGTTCACGAAGAAATAGGTTTTGTCGCTGCCGTTGTAGATGTGCGGAATCTTGAGTGGGCCGCCGATGTTGCCGCCCACTCGCTCGTCGTAGTGACCGATCTTCGGCGCGGGCTGCCCCGTGATCGCAAACGGGCGGGCGTCGAAGGCTGAGTTCTGGTAACTATCGTAAAAGCTGTAGCGCACGCGATTGACCTGTTGGCGGAACAGCCTGCCGCCGCCTCCTCCCCCGCCACCACCGCCACGCCCTCCGCCGCCGAATCCGCCCGGTCCACCACCACCCCCAAATCCACCGCCGGGTCCGCCTTGGCCTGGTCCGACCCCGAAGGCTATGACTCCGTTGCCTCCTCCGGGTCCGCCGGGGCCTCCCGGACCACCGGGACCGCCCATTTCGAATCCGCCCGGACCGCCGGGCCCTCCAGCGTTGAAAGAAAGTCCTTGGCCTACAGTGCCCTGCAATAGGAACGAATCGGACGATCCGCCGCCCGAAGGCCCGAGCGATTGCGCACCCGCGCCCGGCGTTTCCGGAATCGCCTCGCCTTGTGTGCCGCCGTTCGTTTCGCCAGCAAGATCGGTTTGCTGGAAGCCGCCGGCCGCCATACCTTGGGTGACCGCGTTGAGAATGCCCGGCGGGAGCTGCCCTCTGCCGCCCGGACGACCACCGCCCGGGCCATTGCCTCCGGGAGCGTTTCCGCGGCCTCCCGAATATCCTTGACCGGAGCCGGGTCCGGCGCCGGGCTGCCCGCCGAGTCTCTGCCCGGGCGGTCGGCCGGAGGCCGATGATCCGGCGGGCACGGCAAGTTGCGCAAGCGTGGCGACGCGAAGGACCATTTCAATCGGCTTGGCCAAGGCGGCGGGCAGTTGCATGTCGGCTGACGACGGGACAAATCCAAGCTGCGTGACTTCGAGTGTGTAGTGGCCGGTGGGCAACGCGGGAAATTCGAACTTGCCCGATTCGTCGGTCCATGTGACCCAGATTTTTCGCGTGTCGGTGTTGGTCGCGCGCATCATCGCGCCGGGCACAGGGGAACCATCGGCCGTGCGAGCGACGCCGGCCGCGGTGAACGTGGCGTCTGTGCTTGCAACGACAGGGGCGGAGGCCGCTTGGGTTTGACCCGCGGGAGGCGCTTGTTGCGCAAAACTCGCGGGGGAAAACGCGACGAGCGAAGTCAAAAACCACGCTGCGCCGCGAGCAATTCCTCGCCAGAGTTTTCTTGGGCCGATAGGATAGCGCAACGCCGCTCTCTCAGAAAATGGGATCAAAACACAACGGCAATACCCTGATTGGACGGCGTCGCGCAGGTTCGCGTTACCCGCCGGATGGCGCGGGATCGTAGACGAACTGGATCGTGACTGGGTTCTTAAATCGTGGGCTCTCAATTTTGGTTGTGACGTAAAGCTGCGTACCATCGGGCGAGAGCTCATACGTGCGGGTCGTCGTGCGTCCATGCTCGCCCTGCTCGACCGCGACAAGTTGTTCGCCCTTCCACTGCACGCTAGGAGTCTTGCTCGCGCTAGCGCTCGAGCTGCTTCCCTGCGAGCCAGATGATGAGCCAGTTGATGAGCCGCTCGTCGAATTCTTCGAAGCATCCTCGTGTGACGAGTCCGCGCTCGAATAGGATGCCAGAGTACGCCCGGATTCGTCGCTCACCTTGGCAATTGTCTCCGTTTGCTCGATGGAAATCTGCGACATGTCGGTCATCATGTCGCCGCGTTCGCTACCGCTCTGCCCACTGCCCTGGCCGCGTCCGCCGCCCATTCCTCCGTGCTGTCCGCCACCCATGCCGCCCCGTCCGCCGCCACCCATTCCTCCGCCTCCGCCCCAAGTGCCGCGGTTTCCGCCGCCCTGCCCATTGGAGTTTGCAGCTTGTTGCATCTTCTGGCGCGGATCGTCGCTCTGATCTTTGTTCAAAATCCACGCGCCCGAGAGATTCGGCTTGCCGCCAATCGTGGCGGGGCCGCGCGTCTTCGCGGGCGCAGCGGCGGGGGGCTGGTCGGCGGGAGCCGCAGCCGGTAACGGTCCCGCCGGAGCGCCCTGGGCCGCGGCTTGCCTCACTGGCAGCAAGAGCAGCGCGGCTGCGAAACATCCCAGAATCAATCGGCGAGACAGTGAAAATCCAAAATTGGCGTGCAAATTCTGCCATTTCATGGCTGTTAAGGCCCCCTTAGCCTGCACGTTCGTGCACATTTCTGCCACGCCAATTATTCCCTTCAGAGCACGCGAGAGTTCCAAATCCTCAGGCAAGGCTTTCAACCCGGCCGTTTCATCCTGTATCATGCCGCATGCTTCCTTTCACACGGCGACCGTGCCCGGCAACGGTGCATCGGCCGCGGCGCTAGCCAGCAGAAAGCGGCGCGCCGTGAACTGCAGCGCGCCCGATCGCTCGCGGCTTTTCAGCGGCAGGCCCACCGGCATGGCCAATTGTATGGCCTGATGGAATCGCACGAAAGGGGAACAAGTCCAATGGCACAGTCTGGAACGCAGATGCGCCTCGCCGTCATCGGCGCGGGAAAGATGGGCGGCATATTGATCGAGGCGTTCGTGAAGCAGGGACTGGTGTCGCCGAAGAACATTTTCGCGACCGTGCAGCACGCGGCGCGCGAGCGCAAGAGTGGCTCGACCCTGCCCGTGACGCTCGGCAACGACAACCGCGCGGCCGCGAAGAAGGCGGACGTGATCTTTTTGTGCGTGAAGCCGCAGACCGTCGGGCAAGTGGTGGATGAAATCAAAAGCGAGCTGAACGAGAAAAAACTTTTGATTTCAATTGCAGCGTCCGTGCCGACCGACTACATCGAGCGGCGGCTCGGCAAGAAAGTCCCCGTGATCCGCGCGATGCCGAATACGCCGTCAATGGTGGGCGCGGGCATGACCGCAATCGCGAAGGGGAAATTCGCTACGGACAAGGACCTCGATACGGCGCGGAGACTTTTCGATGCGGTTGGCAGGACCGTGGTCGCGGACGAAAAGAACATGGACGCTATCACCGGGTTGTCCGCGAGCGGGCCCGCGTTCATCTACATCATTCTTGAATCGCTGGCGGAGGGCGGCGTAAAGGCCGGCCTTTCGCGCGAACTCGCCACGTTGCTGGCCGCCCAAACGGCGCTCGGCGCCGCAAAGGTCGCGCTTGACACGGGGCATCATCCCGCGCTGCTGAAGGACGCGGTAACGACGCCCGCCGGATGCACGATCGACGGCATCCTCGAACTCGAAGAAGGCGGCTTGCGCGTCACGCTGATCAAGGCGGTGGTGAAAGCGGCGCAGCGCGCGAAAGAACTGCTTGTGACCGACAAGGACGGGTAGACGCACAGCGATATTACTGAAGTGTGCGGAAGGTAGTGCCGATGTGGATGATCTTATTCCTGCTCATTCTTCAAGCTGGCGGAGGGCCATGTACACCTGCGCCTTGCCCGGCCGAGGCTCCCGCGCCGACTCCGAATGGACCGCCGTGGCTGATCGTGCAGGCGGTTGACCCCGCGTGGTCGCCGGTTTCCAACGGGGAGGTAACGGTCAAACCACAGGATGGGAAGGGTTCAGCCCTGTCGAGCCGCACAGACAGCGATGGATACGCGAAGTACTGGCTACCGCGAGAGGGCGAATACTCAATAGAAGTCAAAGCACCCGGCTTCAAGAAAAAACGAATCGACCATGTCCGCGTTACCGCTTCCACTGCATACGTCCAGATGCAGCTTAAGATTCATATCCCGGCAGGTCAGACCGTCACGGTGTATTGAAACGAGACTCACATGGAGGAGAACCCGACATGAAGGCGATTCGCGTGGCGCAGTATGGCGAGCCGGGAGTTTTGCAGCTTCAGGACCTGCCGCAGCCGAAGCCCGCTGCGGGCGAAGCGCTGATTCGCGTGCACACGGTCGGCGTGAACTTCGCCGACGTGTACATGAGGAACGGCACGGCGCGCATGCCGGTGCCCTTTCCATTCACGCCGGGTATCGAGGGCTCGGGAACCGTTGAATCGGTAGGCGACGGCGTGAGCGAAGTGAAACCGGGCGACCGGGTCGCATACGCGACGACGAGCCTCGGCTCGTACGCGGAGTATCATGCGGTGAAGGCCGCGCACCTCTCGCCGCTTCCGAAAGACATCAGCTTCGAGGACGGCGCTGCGGTGATCCTTCAAGGATTGACCGCGCACTATCTGCTGTTCGAGTTCTATCCGATCAAGCGCGGCTCAACGGTCTTAGTGCACGCAGCCGCCGGGGGCATGGGGCTGATTCTCGTTCAATGGCTGAAGCACCTGGGAGCGGTCGCGATCGGCACGGTTTCGACCGAGGAAAAGGCGAAAATCGCGCGGGAGGCGGGCGCGGACCACGTGATCCTCTACACGAAGCAGGATTTCGCGGAGGAAGCGAAGAAACTGACTGGCGGCAAAGGCGTCGATTACGTCATCGACGGCGTGGGCAAGACGACGTTCACGAAAAGCCTCGACGCCGTGCGCAACCGCGGCTGGGCGACGGTGTACGGCATGGCGAGCGGCCCGGCAGAGCCTGTGGTGCCGAATGCGCTGATGACGAAGTCCATCACGATCTCCGGCGGTGCACTCTTTAATTACATGGTGACGCGGGACGAGCTTCTCGGCCGCGCGAACGACGTCTTCAAAGGCCTGCGCGAGGGTTGGCTTAAGCTGCGAATCGATCACGCGTTCCCACTCGCGCAAGCGCCGGAAGCGCATCGATTGCTCGAAGGCCGCCAGACAACCGGCAAGCTCATCCTGAAAACCGGCAGCTAACTGCCATTCAAATAGACGGATTCGGATCTTCTTGGTGGAATAGCTAGGAGGAGAAGCTGCGAACGGCGGTCTGTTCGTCGGGGAAATCGGCGAAGACCGTGTGCAAATTCGTGATCCGGATAACTTCCTGCGCGCGGGGGTTCAGATCGACCATTTTCAGCACCGCGTCGTGCGTGCCAGCCGAGCACAAAGCGCGCACGAGTTGACCGACTCCTGAACTATCCAGATAGGAAACGTCCTTGAGGTTGAGCAGGACTTTCTTCTTGCCGTCGCGGAAAAGATCGAGGATGAGATCGTGAAGCGCTTCGCCTTCGATCATGGTGAAGCGGCCCCGAATCTCGACCACCGTAACGTCACCTAGCTGGCGCGTGCTGGCACTGAAGCTCAAAACTGTTTTTCTCCCCCTCTATATTAGCCCACGGGCATTGCAATAGGAAACACGGTCTCACCATTCGCTAACACGAATTCACCAGACTGCAGGAGCCGGATTGGCCATTCTCGGGGCGGGGTGGGCAGGAATGGCGCGTGCGAAACGTCGAGCTGCGTTAGATCGGCTTCAGTCTTTCACCAGGAGCACGTTGACAGCTTTGACGATCACTTCGACCTTGTCACCTTTCCGGATGCCAAGCTCCTTCAGGGATTCGAGGGTCATGACGGAGCCCATGCGGGATGACGCCGGGATGGTGAGCTTGACCAGGCACATCACGCTGCCCTTCTTGATGTCGGTGACCGTGCCGATGATGCGGTTGCGCGCTCCTACTTTCATATCGTTTGCTCTCCTCAAAAACGCGGGCCCGGATTTGTGGCCCAGGTCAACGATCAGCACAGCAAGGTTACTACGGTTCGATTGGGAAGTCGCGGCTCTTTCGACGGCTAGCGCGGCGTGGAAATCCGGCCGGTAGTCTGGATTTCCACGTCGACCGAATTGCTGACGTGGAGCATGAAGGTGCTGGGGTCCTTGAGGCCCCACTTCACGAATGGGATCGAGAATTTCGAGGTGGCTTGAATCTGGCCGGAGGCGGTTGGCGCAGCGGAGATCGTGAGCGTCATGTCGTGATCCTGCCCGTGAAGACGGAAGACACCTGAAACTTCCACCTGCGATGTTCCCTGCCCCGCGAGAACCTCTTTCAAAGAGCCCTCCACTCGAGCGGGCGTGAAAACGATTTCGGAGAATGTTGCGCTCTCGAGCACTTCCGAATGCATTTTCTTGTCGCGCGAACCGTTGTCGGTGTTTCCGGATGTCGCGTCAACGACGATGGACCCGCCGGCCTTACCGGTCGCCGGATCGAAATGGATTTCGCCGCTCTTGAGTTTGAACACGCCGTGAACGATGTGGAGCGTGGCGCCGAGAGTGATGTCGATTTTCGTCGCGGCGGGATCAAGAGTGACGACAGTCTCCTGCGCGCGCATCGGCGGAGCTAGCATGAAAGCGCAGACGATGGCTGCGAGGACGACGCCGTGGCGCAACGCGGCGCGGATCACGCCCATAGCACCCGCCAGCCGAGTCCCATTAATCCGGCGATGTCGAGGGCGTCCGGCGCGGCCTCGCCCGTGTGGATCGAAATCATTTTGGAAAACACAGCGGGGCGCGCGACGAAAAGCCTCAGCACCTTTCGGCGAAGCGCCGTGCTCGCGTTCATCGCCAGCAGGAGGCGGGTCATGCGGATTGCAGGGCTCGTGATCCGGCGGTGAGCGGATTCGTACTGGGCGAGATCGCCGCAGGCGAGTGCGTCTGCCAAATGCAAAGCCTGCGGAAAGGCGAGGCTCAAACCCTGGCCCGCGATGCCGTCCACCGTGCAGGAGGCATCGCCGACAAGCGCGACATTCCGGCGGACCACAGCGCGCGCGCGGCCGACCGAAGTGACGGCTCCTGCCTCCGTCGAAACGGAGCTGGCTCCACGCAGGCGTTTTGCGACTTTCGGAAAGTGTTCGAGCGCGCGATCGAGCCGCAGGCGGGCATCGCTCGAAAAAAGCGAAACGCAAATCTCGCCAGCGCCGATCGGAGTGGCGATCATCTGGGCTCTTTCGCCCCAGTGGACTTCGACGCAATCGGTCCAGGGTGCGACAGCATAGTGCCTGCGAAATCCAAAACGGTGGCGATAGCGGCGCAATGGCCCAAGTCCTGTGAAATCGCGGACGATTGAACTCTGCCCGTCCGCGCCGACTAGCCAGTCGCACGGCAGGAAATCACCGTTCACGCAGACGCCGTGAAAATCGCAGCGCGAGACCCTGGCGCCCCACAGAAATGAGACGCCCACTTCGGATGCGCGGTCGATCAGCAGCCGGTGAAGCATTGTGCGGCGCAGACCGAAGGCCCTGCGGGCCGGCATCTTTGCGGAGGCGGAGGATTCTTCGTCCGAAAAGCGGAAACCCGCGAGCGGAAAACCGAGGCTGGAATCGAGTTCGATGCCGAGACTGCGGAGGGCCGCGACGCCCTCCGGCAGAAGACCTTCACCGCAGGGTTTGTCGATGAGCGGCTGTCGGAAGTCGATGACGGTAACCCGGAAGCCCTTCAGGCTCGCGGCAATCGCGGTCGCGATTCCCGCGGGACCTCCGCCGACCACCAGGACATCCGCTCGCAATATTGCGTCTCCCTGTTCGCGTTACCATCGCAGCAGCACCAGTTCCGCGCAAAAGCCCGGGCCCATCGCGGCAAGAATGCTCAGCGTACCCGGCGCCGGCCGGTGATTTTTGTACACATCTTCCAAAACGAGAAGGACCGACGTGGAGGAGAGATTGCCCACCTTACGCAGGCAATTCCACGATGCTTCGAGATCCTTTTTCGTGATGCCAAGTGCGGTGGCGGTCGCTTCAAGGACCTTCGGGCCACCCGTGTGCATCACCCAACTTTTGACGTCGCTTCGGCTGAGTCCCTGCTCGCCGAGGAAAGTATCGACATCCTCACCGAGATGCCGCAACACCGTGTCCGGCACTTCCGGTGACAATACGATGCGGAAGCCTTTTTCGGAGATGTCCCAGCCCATCACTCTTTCAGTGTTGGGATAGAGAATCGACTTCGTCGCGAGGATTTCGGGGCCGTTGGATTCCACCTCCGAGCCTACGACGACCGTCGCAGCCGAGCCATCGCCGAAAAGCAGCGCGGAGATCAAATGGGCCATTGAAAGATCGTCGCGCTGAAGAGTGAGCGAACACAGCTCGATCGAGAGGAGAGCGGCCGCTTGATCGGGATAGGCGCGGACATAATCCGCGGCTCGTGAAATTCCCGCGGCGCCAGCGACGCAGCCAAGGCCGAAGATCGGGATGCGCTTGATATTAGGCGAGAGCCCCATGCGATTGACGAGCCGCGCGTCGAGCGACGGTGCCGCGATACCGGTGACGGACGTCACAAAAATTGCGCTAAGGTCGCGCGGTTCGATTCCGGCGCCGACGAGCGCGCGGCATAGGGCCTTCTCGCCGATGTCGAGGCCCACCTCGATCCACGCGTCGTTCGCCTGACCCCATGTTTTCATGTTCTCGTAGAAATCGATGGGGCGCGCCGTGTAGCGGCCGTCCACCTTCATGCTATCGTCGAGGCGATCGAGAATATCCGGATTGGGCAGACGGTGCCGCCAGTCGTTCTTGAGCGCGGCGACAAGAACGTCCTGCTGGTAATAATGTTTCGGAAATGCACTTCCCACGCCAGCAATCTTCATCAGCGAAGCCCCCTTGGGCGCCCGTTCGTGCAGCAGCCGTTTTTTGAATACACGTGCAGGCAGTTCACATCCCAATCTTTTTCATTTGGCCTGAGTTTGAAACCTGCAATTTGCTCAAACGAGCCGACGCGCATCTTGACGAACTCGCCGACGGAAGCACCCCCGGCCGCGACCTCGCAATCCTCGGACAGGAGGCCGCGCGATCGGAAATCCAACTCAGATTGAGGGTGATGCGTCCTCCGTTAAACGGTACGCGAGACAGGCCGCCACAAGGGTCCGGCCGGAGCGGGCAGTATCCATGCCCAAATGGACCGCGCATAGTGTTAACGACTATCGATCCAGAGTCAAACAGAATGGTGAGGCCGGGTCCCGGCGACCCTATAGAAGGAAGGGCCCCGGGTCTGTGGGGTCAGACCCGGGGCTGGGGGTTGAGAGGGACTATGGGCCGGTAAACTTGTAAAATCTGCGGGGCCGTCGGGGAGCGCGCTGGGCGCCCGCTCGACCGCGGCGTTAGTAGTTAAGGCGCCGCAGAATCATGGTCGCCCGGAAGACCATTTGCATGCCAAGAACGATTAGCGTGTCGCGCACGGCGGATACTTTTTCCCGCATCGTCATTTCCTCAAATACTCACCGGGGCCTAATTCAGAACGTGAACCGGCACATCATGCTCAACCGCAAGCACCATGGATTTGAAAATGTCGACGTCCCAGCTATCGGCTATACGAAGGCGGACGACTTCGTGCGTTTCAGACAGCAAGCGCCCGCGCAAAGGGACGCGGAGATTCCCTGTCGCAACTCTTAGAATGACCGGCTGCCCCATCCAGATTGCGTATCCACCTTCCATCGTCGTGTCCTCCTCAGGGTCACTGCTTCGGACAACTGGATTCTCGGGCAGGAGGACGGACTGGCCTATGGTACAGGGGGCCAAACCGGGTAGTAGCGAAGTACTAGAACATTCGATTGCGGGCACCATCGGGCAAATGCCCATTTCTGCTATCGTAGTTATTGGATGAATGACGCGGCACGCGCTGCGAGCACAGCCGGGAACCTGACCCAATGATCGAACTCGCAAAACACATTCTGGAGTGGCTCTACAACGTTCGAGGCCTGATCGAATGGGGCGGAACGGTGATGGTATGCGTGGTCGTGTTTGTCGAAACGGGCATGTTCGTGGGTTTCTTTCTACCGGGCGATTCCCTGCTGGTCACCGCTGGCGTGTTCGCGGGTGCGGGACACCTGAAATTGTGGTCGCTGTTGTCGCTGGTGACGCTCTGCGCGATCGCGGGGGATCAGTTAGGCTACCTAATCGGCTGGAGGGCCGGCGCGAGCCTGTACCGGCGAGAAGATTCGCGGTTCTTCAAGAAGCGCAACTTGCAGCGCGCGCACGAGTTCTACGAAAAATACGGCGGAAAGACGATCATCCTGGCGAGATTTGTCCCCATTGTGCGGACGTTCTGCCCACCCGTGGCGGGCGCTGCGAAGATGACGTATCGGCACTACCTGGCGTGCGACATCCTCGGCGGAATGCTGTGGGTGTGGAGCACCGTGCTGCTGGGGTACACGCTCGGACGGACCGTGCCGAACGTGGACAAGAAAATTCACTACATCATTGCAGCGGTGATCGTCGCGTCATTCATTCCGGCTATTTACTCGGCGTGGAGGGCGCGGCGTTTGAGGGCCAGGCTGTCCTTAAAGTCGATTGCGCCCGAAGAAGAGTAGATCGGTCGAGTAGGACACGACCTCAGTTAATATTCCTTGGTCCAACAAATCTGCATCGGCAGTCAAGTTAATCAAAACGCTGTGAGTCGCCTGAAAGAGTTCTGCGCCAGCTACGAAGTGTTAATATCTCGACATTAGACGGTAGACTCCAAGCTTCCATCCGATGAGGCCCCATGGCGTTCTTTGTTTTCGTGCTCGCGGTGTGGCTCACAGCTGAGTGGCTACTCCGGCGCCACTACCAGCAGAAAAACGACAAACGCTTTTCCAACATCGTTGACGCCCTGAATCGCGCTGAGCGCGAATTCAACGAACTGAAGAAGCTCGCGGCGCGCGTGACGGAGCTGGAAAAACGTCCGGCAGCGCCCGATGCCGGAGCTCAGCACGCCGCACCAGTTGTTGCACCTTCCGCAGTCCGAGTGTCAGAACCGACTACGGCCACATTGGTTCATCCACTGGCGCCGGCAGCTCCTCCGGAGACGCCGCGAGTTGCAGCGCCACCAATTCCATCAGTGAGTCTGGTCAAGCCGGCGGCACCGCCCGCGACTCCGCCGCCACCAGCGCCCCCGGCTCAAGTTGCGCCGCCCTTCGCGCCAAAACCGCCCGCGCCGGTACAACCGCGCGTCGAACCCGTGATTCCGCGGCCCGCGCCGCCGCTGCGCCCGACGACAACCGCACCTTCGGCGGGGCCCGTGCATGCCGCAGCGCGCCCAGCCCACGCGCCGGTACACGTGCAACTCAAGAGCTCCGAACTCGAGGAAAAGCTCGGCACGAACTGGCTCAACAAAATCGGGATCGTTGCTCTGGTGATCGGGATCGCGCTCTTCCTGGCATACAAGTTTCCGACGCTCAGCAACCCCGAAAAAGTGGGGCTTGGATACTTCGTCAGCTTCGCGATTCTCGGCCTCGGCGTGTATCTGGAGCGCAAGGATCTGTACCGCGTCTTTGCGCGCGCGCTGATCGGTGGCGGATGGGCGCTTGTCTTTTTCACAACCTACGCGATGCACTTCGTGAAGTACACGCAGGTGATCGACACCGAATGGGTGGATTTGGTGCTGCTATTCGCCGTCGCGTGGATGATGGTGGCGCACACGCTGCGCTACAACTCGCAGGTCGTGACTGGGCTGGCGTTTCTGCTCGGATTTACTACCGTGGCGATCAGCCAGAACACTGTCTATTGCCTGGGCGCGGGCGCGATTCTCGCGATCGGGCTCGTGGCGATAGTTCACCGGCGAAGCTGGTTCGAGCTCGAAGTGTTCGGCCTGATCGCGTCGTATCTGAACCACTACATCTGGCTGCGCACCGTGATCGAGCCAATGGGCGGCCACAAGCACATGTTCCCGGAGTTCCTGCCGAGCGCGTTGCTGCTATGCCTCTATTGGGCGATTTACCGATGGTCGTACCTTGCGCGGCGCATCCAGAGGGACACGCAAGAACACGTCTCGACTCTGGCGGCGCTGCTGAACACGTGCGCGCTGCTGGTTCTTTTCAAGTATCAATCGGTGAGGCCGGAACTGGCTTTTTACGTGCTGCTCGCGCTCGGCGCGGTGGAATTGACGCTCGGCCAACTGCCGGTGGCGCGTCGGCGGCGAACCGCAGTCGTGATCCTCTCGACGATCGGCACCGTTCTTCTCGTCGCTGCGATTCCGTTCAAATATTCCGGCATGGACATGGCGATCATCTGGCTGGCGGAGGCGCAAGCACTGTTTCTCGCTGGCGTGTTCACGCGCGAGACGCTCTTTCGCAGGTTCGGCTTGCTGGCCGCGCTGCTCACCGCGGGCGACATGCTCCTGAAGAATGCGGAGCCGATTCTCGAAACTCGCCTCGGCGTCTACAACTTGCTCCAGGCTCCCGAGTACCCGCTCGCGATGACTTTCGGATTCGCGGCTTTGCTGTTCTACGTAAACGCACATTGGATCCCGCGGCGATGGAAAGGCCTGATCGAAGCTGGATTCGAAGAGACCTGCTTCCGCGGGCTCTCGTATCTCGCGGGCCTGATGATGTTCGTGAGCCTGTGGCTGGCGTTCCCGAACGCGTGGACAGCGGTGGCGTGGGCGGCAGCCGCGCTGGTTGTGACGCTGCTGGGACGCCAATTGGACTTGGAGGACTTGTCGCACCAGGCGCACCCCTTGGCGCTGGCTAGTTTCATGTACGCGATTGGCGTGAATCGATTCGCCGCCGCGCCTTACCTGAGCACCGGGATGTCGCTGCGGCTCGTGACGCTCTCGCTGGTGATTGCGCTCTTCTATCTCTGTGCGCGATGGGCAGGACCGGCGCTCGCGAGTTACAAGCGGGAAATCTCGGAGATTTACACGACGGCAGCCGCCATCCTGGTGCTCGTCGTGACCTATTACGAATGCCACTGGGCGTGGATGGGCGTCACGTGGGGCGCGTTCGCTCTCGTTCTGGCGGTGCTCGGCGTGTATTTCGAGCGGCGCGACCTGAGCTACCAGGCGCACGCAATAGTGCTCGCCGGGTTTGCCCGCACGCTCGTCGTCAATATCGACGCGACGCAGGAATATCACCACTTCACCCTGCGTTTCATCACGTTCACGCTTATGGCGGCGCTGCTCTACCTCTGCGCGTATTTCAGCGGGCCGCGCGAGACGCAGGCGGCGCGCGTATTTTCCGCGATTCACACGTGGGCCGGCACAGCGCTTGTGGCCGTGCTCGCGTACCAGGAGCTTTCGTCTTCGTGGATCGCCGTGACGTGGGCGTTGTTTGCGCTGCTGCTACTTATCGCGGGCAGTCGGCTGAAGCGAATGGATCTGCACTTTCAGGCCTATCTGCTTTCATTCGGTGCGGTGATTCAGGTGGTGATGGTGAATCTGTACGCCGCCGAGCCTTTCCATCTGTATCCACGGCTGAGTTTGCGCCTCGTCACGATTGTGCTGACGGCAGTTATCCTCTACGTCTCGTCGCGGTGGGCGGCCAAGGCGGAATTCGACGCGGCGCCGAGTGTGGGAGCGGCATACACGTGGGCAGGGTCGCTGCTGGTCTGGCTGCTGCTGTTGCACGAACTGCATTCGATCAATGTGGCGCTGGGCTGGGCGATTTTCGGGCTTGCGCTGTTCGAGATCGGCTTCGCGCGGAAGTCGGTGAACTGGAGGGCACAGGGCTACATTGCGTTTGCGTCGGCGTTCGTGCGCATATTCGCCGTAAACATCAACGCGTCACGCCACGAACTGCTGGTCACGACCCTGCCGCTGGCGGTCGTTTTCTACTACGCATATTGGCGGCTGCAAGACGAGGGCCACGACTTTCTGACGGAAGACCGGCAGGTGCTGGCCGGTCCAGTTATGGGATATCTCGGCACGGCCACATGCGCGACGGTTCTCTATTATTGTCTCGACGCTGGCTGGGTCGCGGCGGGATGGGCGGGCCTGGCTCTGCTGCTGATCGCCGTAGCGTGGAGCGCGCGGCAGGACGTATTCTTGCATCACAGTCTGCTGCTGGCTGGCGCGGTCTTTTTCCGCGCTGCGTTTTTCGATTTGCTGGAAACCAACGCTGCGGGCAGCCCGTGGTACTTGAACCGCTCGGGACACGTGACTGCGGCGGCGGCGCTGCTTTTTGCCGCGCAGGCCTTTGCTTTCCCGTTGCGCTCTAGATTCGCGGCGGAGAATGGGACTCGCCGGGTTACCGAGCCGTGGACGCTGATTTTCCAGAGGCCCGAGCAGTTCTTCTTTTTCATCCCGCTGGCGCTGATCACAATGCTGATCGCCAAGGATGTCTCGCAAGGCCGCGTGACGATGGCATGGGGCATCGAGGCAGTGGCTGTATTCCTTTTCGCGCTGATCGTGGGTGAGCGGAGCTTTCGCCTGACAGGGCTTGGGCTGTTGCTGCTGTGCGTCGGGAAAATTCTGGTCCTCGACGTGTGGCGCCAGAATAAGTCGGACCGATTCGTGACGTTCATCATTCTGGGAATTGCACTGCTGCTGGTTTCCTTCCTCTACACGCGCTACAGCGAGGCCATCAAGCGATATCTATGAGAAAGCATGCTGGTTTGCGCGGCGACGCGGCCTGAAATACAAAACGGGGAGCCTGGCAGCCCCCCGTTTTGTTGATTTGCATCGCCGCGACGAAGCCGAAGGCATCGCCGACGGTTCGCACCGCAAAAGCGGTGTGCTAATCGGTGTTAAGAATCTATGCCCGGTGGAGTCATGTCCCCTCCGTGCGATAGCTCTTACAAGGGCACTCATACGCCCGTGGAGGGCGCGGTGCAAGTGAAAAATACCCAAGCGGAAGATACGCGGGCGCGCGTCCAGCCGTGCGCGCGCCCGGCGAAATATTAGAACTGGCGGAGAAAGCTGCCCGTCGCTACGAGTGTCGACCCCGAGCTGAATAGGAGCGCCGTATTGTCGTCAATCAGGTAGTAAATGAGTTTGTAAGTCGCAGCCGGATTCGAGACCGCGACGGTTGCGGTACCGCGGCCATTCGTCGGTGTGCCGATTGAAGTGCCCGTGGCGCTGATCGGATCGGTCGGAAAGACCGCACTGAAATTGTTGATGCCGAGATTGCCGGTGAGCGTGGTCAGGCTGATTGGGACCTCGCCTTCGATGTCCGGCTGAAACAACGCCGAATTCGCAGTACCGTGAAAGACTCCCTGGCCTGTCAGGCCGAGCGCAAAGCTCCCGCCCAACAGCGAAAGCGAAGTGGAGCAGGCCGGCGCACCTTGCACGCACTGCGTGTAGGCGGTGCCGGTGGAGACGGCCGAGGAATCAAGTTCGAGCATCAGCGCAGTTCCCTGCACGGTTTGATAAACGGCGAATTCGGCGATGTTGGTACCCGCACACGTTCCCGTGCCGACGAATAGTTTGAGGTCGATTCGTCCCGTGGCCGGATCAGGCGCCGAATACGAACATGAGCCGAGCGCCGGACCGCTGTTGTACGTGCCCTCGCTGTTGGCATCGAGGGTTCCGCTCGTGATCGTGCCGCTACCGTTTGGAACGAAGACGCCGCCTGCGGCGTAGGCCCCAATCACGGCGGCTCCGCCGCCGGATGGAGTTACGCTCGTGTTTCCGCCGGCGGTGAAGACGTAGGTGCCGCTCGCAAGCCCAGGAGCAGCTGCTGCGCCGAACATGTCCCCGGCGACACGGGCGGTGCCGTCAATCTCGACGAGGTGCAACTGGATCACCTGGCTGGAATTCGCGGGGCTGGTGACGGCGTAAAACGCAAACGTGCGGCCTACGCCTGAGGCGCAGGGACTACCTTGGCCGATGGTTGTACTCTCGAGAGTGATCGTGCCGCGGCCCGTGCCAGGAAACACCGGATCAAACGAATAGCAGCCGTGGAGCGTCGTGTCCTTGGTCGTGACGGTACCGGCCGAAATCCCGTTGTCGTTCACGTCCAGAATCGAGTTTGTCTCCGGAATCCCGCCGGCGCTGTCGGCATGGAATTCGCCGGCCATCGCCAGCGGGTTAAAGGCCGCGTCAAGGCCCAGGACGCTGAATACGTACGGGCCGGAAATCACAGTGGTTGAATTCGAGATGGCGCCAAGACTCTGCTGGTCGATCGTGCCGCCGCCAGTGGCTTCGGTATCGCCGCGGATCAACTCGGCGTGCTGGTTCGTAGTCAGCGCGAAGTACCAAGTCGACTGCACGCCGCCGGCCGTGATCTTAGCCAGCCCTCGGCCGTCCGGCCCGACCGTATAAGTGCTCGTGTTGCTGACGGGCACTTCAGTTGAGACTCCCGTGCGGAAACTATCAATGTCTTCGACCCCACCCGTAATGTGGCCATTCCCATCGGCGGCAAAGCTGCCCGCCACCGCGAGGAAGCCGGCCGAATCGTTACCCGTGAAGGAAAAGGCGTACGGGCCGCTCAGAGTCGCGTCGGAATAAACAATCGTGACCGTGGATGTGGCAGTGACGGTCGAAGAACCCGGCGGCGTCACCGAAGCGGTAACCGTGACGACCGCGCCCGGGGGTGGATACAGCGGCGCGGTATAAAGTCCGGTCTGATCGATCGAGCCGATGTTACCGCCGTTCGTCGACGAGACGCTCCACGTCGCGGTTGTCGGCAATGAGTTCAGAGTCGCGGCGAACTGTTCGTTGCCGCCTGCCGGAACAATCGGCGAAATCGGAGTCAGCGCGATACCCTGCCCGGACCCTACCGTCACGATCGCGTTGTTGGACGTGATGGTGCCGGTCGAAGAACTGGAGGACGTGGTGGACTGCTGGGCCACGGCGGTGATGATCACTTGACCCACCTGCGTCCCCTGACCGCTCGAGGTCGTCGGCACATTCGCCGGCGCCGTGTATATGCCCACCAACTCATCGGTGGGGGACGGCTGAATCGAGCCCACAGTCGCGGCATCGCCGTTCGCGATGCCATTCACCTGCCAGGTCAGAGTTGTGGTCGTCGAGATCGAGGAGTCAGTCAGAGTCACGGTGGCGGTGAAGTCGGCCTCCGTGTTGAGCGGAACGGTAATGCCGGCGGGCGTGATGGAAATGGATTTGACGTCGGCGGTGCCGCCGGCGCCACCGCCGCCCCCGCAAGCCGGCAAGCTGACAATCGCTGCCAGCGCCAAAAGCGAGATCGCTGAAACCTTGGTTCGGACGAGAGGATTTCCATTGCTTGGAATGCTGCCAGTCTGTGACTCGCGATTCTCGGTCATTTTCATCCTGATATTGCGCTCCGCACTGGCATCTACAAGCTGATCCTCTCCAATACGCTAGCGGGCAATTATGTTATTGCTGCTGGGGACGAGAAAGTTCCATTTTTCCCCGGGGCTTTGTCCGCAGACCCCGCCGGCTCACCTGTGGCGCTCCCACGGGAGAAAGATCGCACGCACCGTTAGCGAACTCTGAACGCCTTCGAGGGACGTACGACTCACCCACCCCACACATACAATAAGACAGTTTAACTGGATGTGCAAAAAGGAGATTTGGTTGTCGGGGGCCGGGGCCGGAGCTATTTGAGGAAAAGGCCTTCGCGAACCTGATCGCGGCCGACGAAAGTCTTCGAAGAACGGAACTGCGCGAACAGGTCCAGAATCTCGCGATTCTGGTAGATGTGCGAATGGACGGCGATCGTCGGCGCGCTGAGAAGCTCGAGCGTCTGGCTATCGACGACGCGGTATCGGTGGAATCGGTCGGGCGTGCGGCTGTGAAACAGGCCCAGCACGGCGCCGCCGGGATGAAGCATCGTGGAAAGCCGCTCCATGATGTGCGGCGCCACCTGTGGATCGAAATAATCGAGGAGATCCCACAACAGAATGCCGTGAAAACTTTTGTCCGGATATTGCAGCGCGTTCTCGAGGAATTTCTCGGCGAGCATCAGAGGAGACATCTTGCCGCTGTCGTCACCGACGGGGGCGGTGCGCAGGCGCTCCTCTTCCGAGGTGAGAAAATCCTTCCACGTCCTGAGCAAGTCCTCGGTGGAAACGCGGTAACCCTTGTCCACGAAGAAGCTGACGGTCGATTGCCAGACGGGGCCGAGATCGAGGATCCTTCCGTGAGGCGTATCGCTGAGAAGCCACAGGAACTCTTTCAAGCCATTTGAAATGCGGACGTTTGCAGCGGGAACAGCGGACAGGCCAGGACTCGATTTTGAGGGTGCGGCGCCCGTAGCCACGGCGGCTGCGCCGGGGCGTGTCTTGGCCATCCAGTTCATGGGTCGAGTCTACTCGCCTTTCACGCTGGCAGTAACGACAGGAAGTTCCTCGGAATCGCGCGCGGGGCTGACCGCCGCGGGTTCCGGCGAACTGCGCACAGGAACCGTTTCCACCTTGCCGCGAAGCCGCGCGCCATCGTCGATGGCGATGCGCGGACTCAGCACGCTTCCCACCACGCGGCTCGACGAACCAAGGCGCGTGCTCTCTCCTGCTTTCAAATTCCCTTGAACGGACCCATCGACCACGATTTCGCGGGCATCGATTTCGGCCTGCACGCGGCCGTTGGGACCGACCGTCACACGAGAATTGGCCAAGCGAATCTTTCCCTGCACTTCGCCGTCGATGTATAGATCGGAACTCCCGGAGCAGTCGCCATGAATCTTCAGTCCGGACGTGATCCTCGACGCGGTCCCGCTAACCGGCGAGCTAACGTCGGACGCGGGCCTCGCGGCGATGGACGCTGCCTGCGGCGGCGCACTCGTCGCCGGAACCTGCGAAACGCTTTGTGATTTGATCGAAGTCGGTGCGGTCACGCCAGATGATTGCGGAGACGGCTTGGCCTCATCAGGTTTACGCCACATGAGATCCTCCCTCAAATAACGGCGGGACGCTGCGCTGGGTGGCACGCATCCTACTCGGTGGTCGGACTATAGTACACAGGCAACTGGCTGTAAACCCAGCAGTGTACCGGGACGTTACAGAACAGCAACTGCCTTAGCGCCGGATCGGCGGAGGCGGAATCGGACGTCTGCACGTCGTTGTGCCGGCTCTCCCACATGGCCACAACCATCCCAATGGACTCGTGGAGGAAGATCTTCAGACCGGTGCGGGTGCGCCACCAATTCCGGGGATCGTACTCGGAATCGGGTGCGGCGACAACGCGCAGCACCGTGCCGGACGGAAATGTGCGCTCCGCAAGATACCGTGAGCGGCGCGTGTGGTAATTCGAGGTAACCAGCAGAATGCGTTTCCATCCGCGCGACGAAATGAGCTGGCCGATCGCGATCGTCTCGTCACGCGTGTCTTCGGCGTAGTGGGGAAAGCGAACCACGGCGCTTTGCGGGACGCCGCGCTCGACGAGGTCGTGCTCTTCCAATTCGGAAATGCCAGCGTAAGGACGCAGATACCTGCCACTCGCGATGATCCGTGGCGCCCAGCCGGCCTTGAAAAGCTCGGCGGCGCGCGCGGCGCGGTCGCCGCCGAAATTGTCGTCGCCGAGGATCACGATGGCGTCCGCGCGCACGGGAGACTCATCGACGATCCAGACGCTGCCAGCCAGCCGAAGTAGCGGGTGGCGCACGAGATAGACAAGGAAGAGCAAGCAGAGAAAAAGCACGAGAAACAGAAGACGAAAGAAAATTCCGCCGCGCTGCCGCTCTCGTGGCTGCAAGTAGCGTCCGGCGCGAAACATTACTTTCCGGGGTCCATTTGGCGCAAGCGTTCGGCCGCCTGCTCGGGAAGAGTGCCGTTGAAATACACTTCCTTGATGCTGTAAGACTTGCTGCCCGTCTCGACGATGGGCAAAATCTCGATGTGCCAGTGGTAGTCGCCAGCGATCGTCGCCCAGTAATCGCTCAATTCGCCCTTGGTCTGGAGAGTGTTCGGCGCGGTATGCACAACCATGTGATAGCTGCTCGTCACCTGCAAGAGGCGGCGCAGGGTGCGGCCCAGCAGGTTCGCCAGATTGCGGCGGATTTCTCCGGGCGAAAGGGTTTCAAACTGGTGATTGTGCGTCCGGGGGATCAGCCAGGTTTCAAACGGCACGCGCGAGGCGTACGGGCAAATCGCATAGTAATCGCCGACGCTCTCGATGATCCGCTTCTTCTGGCGGATTTCCTGCCGCAGGATGTCGCAGAATACGCAGCGCTCGCGGTCGCGGTACCATTCGCGGGCCGAGCGCAGCTCATATGAGATGCGGCGCGGCACGAACGTGGTCGCGGCCAATTGCGAATGAGAGTGCGGCCATTCCTCCCCCGCCTGCGGACCCTGGTTCTTGAAGACGGCCACGTACTTGAAACGCGCGTCGCGTTTCAAGTCGTTGATCCTCGCCGCGTAAGCTTCGAGAACGCGTTCGATTTCCTCATCCGACAGTTGCGTGAGCGTGCGCGAATGGCTCGGCGTCTCGACGATGATCTCGTGCGCGCCGATGGTCGCCATGCGGTCGAAAATTCCGTCGGCGCTGCGGGCGGGATCGCCCTCGATGCGATAGAGCGGGCGGAAGTGCGGATACACGCGTACCTGCCACGGCCCGCTCTGAGGCAGTTGGAGCAGAACCTGGGCTCCTCTGTCGTTTCCCGGGCAGAGCGGGCAGGGGCCCTCTCGCTCCTTTTCGCGTTCTGGATGGCCGGTGACTACCCAACTGCGAGTGATCGGGTCCTTGCGTAGTTCCATTACGTCCCTGTGTGAAGAATGAGGAGGTCATCTTATAACGAAGTGCGGCCCAGCTACAAAACTACTGCGTCGGGAGAAGCCTGCGAAGACACGGTTGATCCGCGAAATCGGCTCCGTTGTAGTTTACACTCCGGTCCACGACAGGCACCGGAGCCCGTTGCGAGCAGCGAAGGAAAGGAGATCTTGTTGAGCGCGTCAACTACGGGCAATTCCAAAATTGCGAACGGCGGCATGAAGAACGGCGCCGTCCGCAAGATGACCGTGGTGCCGATGATTGCCGCAACCTACTTCATGGTGGCCGGCGGGCCATACGGCCTCGAAGACATCGTGCAAAAGACAGGCTATCGGGCGACCTTGCTGATCTTGTTGGTCACGCCGCTGCTCTGGAGTCTGCCAACGGCCATGATGGTCAGCGAGCTGGCCACGGCCATTCCCGAGGAGGGCGGATTCTATATCTGGGTGCGCCGCGGTATGGGGCGCTTCATGGGATATCAGGAGACGTGGCTGACTCTGGCAGGCAGCGTGTTCGAAATGGCCCTCTACCCTAATTTATTCGTTGACTATATCGGGCGATTCGCTCCGGCATTGGTGGCCGGATACCGCGGGCTGGCCGTTGGCTTTGCGATGATCGCGCTGTGCACCGCGTGGAATGTCGTCGGTGGACGCGC
Organism: uncultured Acidobacteriota bacterium; assembly: GCA_963715685.1. Lineage (GTDB taxonomy): Bacteria > Acidobacteriota > Terriglobia > Acidiferrales > UBA7541 > Palsa-295. The sequence goes on from OY970264.1 coordinate 2,874,533, forward strand.
CGTGGGAGAGGGCTCAGTGTTCCTCAACGTGGCGCTGCTCTTCCCGTTCGCGGCTCTGATCGGGTTTGCCCTTTTCCGCGGCCATGCGGGCGCTGGGGGCGGGACTCCCCTGCGGCACGCCGACTTGCTCGGCGGAATTCTGATCGCGATGTGGAATTACATGGGCTGGGACAACCTCTCGACGATTGCGGGCGAGGTGGAGGCGCCGCAGCGCACGTACACACGAGCAATGTCCGGCGCGGTGGTGCTCGTCATCCTCGGTTATCTATTGCCGGTCGCCGCGGTGGCGCGAACCGGAATCAACCCAAATGACTGGACGAACGGCGGCTGGGTAGATGTCGGACGACTATTGGGCGGCGAAGCGCTCGCCATCGGGATTGCAGCTGCCGGCGTGGTCGGCGCGATTGGCTCGTTTGGGGCGCTGATGATGTCGTTCACGCGGCTGCCCGAAGTCATGGCCGAAGACGGATACCTGCCTAAGATTTTCACGAGGAAGAATTCGCGCACGGGAGCGCCCTGGGTATCCATTCTCGTGTGCGCGATCTTCTGGGCGGCGTGCTACCCGCTCGGTTTCGAGCGAAGCCTGATCCTCGATGTGCTCCTTACAGGGCTGAGCATCCTCTTGGAGTTCTGGGCACTCGTGGCACTGCGCATTCGCGAGCCGAATCTGACGAGGCCGTATCGGGTGCCGGGTGGAACCGTCGGGGCAGTCCTCATCGGGCTGCCGCCCCTCGCGTTGATCGTGGCCGCTCTGGTGCGAAATGGACGCGAGGCGCTCGGCGAAACCAACGAGCTTGTGATCGGTGCGGCGATCGTCGCCGCCGGTGTCGCGCTCTACTTCCTTAGCCGAATCGTGCAGAGGAAGCAGTCGGCAGAACGCTCGTCAAGGCGAGGGGCCAACCGAGCCATCAGCGGGAAGAACGCGGCGAGCGGACTGCCGTGATATTCTGGCGCGCAGTGACGGAAATCAGCAAAGCCGACCGTGCCTTCATGGAAGCAGCTCTCGAAGAAGCTGCCGTTGCCGCGAGCCGGGGAGAGGTCCCGGTAGGCGCGGTGGTGGCTGTAGAGGACCAGATTGTGGCACGCGCGGGGAATCGCACGATCACGGATTGCGATCCGACGGCGCATGCCGAAATCGTTGCGCTGCGAGCCGCTGCGAAAGAAGTGGGAAATTATCGCCTGCTGGGCGCGACGCTGTACGTCACGATCGAACCGTGCGCGATGTGCGCCGGCGCGATGGTGCAGGCGCGAATCAGCCGGCTGGTCTATGGCGCGGACGATGCGAAGGGGGGCGCGGTGCGGTCGTGCTTTTCGATCTTTGATCACCCGCAGATCAATCACCGCGTCGCGGTGACGCCCGGAGTCCTGGCGGATGACTCCGCCGCACTGCTCAAGGATTTTTTCGCCGCTCGGCGATAGGCGCAGCCGCGACTCGCGCTTACGCGCAAGGGCAAATCAAAGGGGGCCACCGTTGGCTTCAGGCCGCGAAATTCCCTCGCTGGACGGTCTCAGAGCGGTCTCTATCGGTCTAGTAATCGGCTCGCATTGCATTTCTGGTTTAGCGAGCCGGTTCAACGGATTTCCCAGCACCGAGATCGGCTTGATGGGTCAGCATGGAGTGGACGTTTTCTTTGTAATCAGCGGATTCTTGATCACGTACCTGTTGCTGAAGGAATTCGATCGGGCGGGAACGATCAGCCTAAAGCGGTTTTACCTTCGGCGTTTTTTCAGAATTTTCCCGGCTTTTTACGTCTTTTTGGCTGTGGTGGGGCTCCTATGGCGTGGCGGAGTCGTTTCGTTCAACCTCCGCAGCTACGTCACTGCAGCTACTTACACGTACAATTACAGCCGGTTGGCTTCCGGCTGGGCGCTCGGGCACTGCTGGTCCCTGAGCCTTGAAGAGTAATTTTACCTGCTGTGGCCGCCATGCCTGGCCCTCCTCGGCAGAAAGAAAAGTTCATATTTGGCGTTCGGCATCATCGCGCTTTCACCAGTTTCACGGGGCGTCAGTTATTTCGTGGCCCCGGCGTTCCGCGGCTCTGAAGGAATCATGCTGCATACGCGGCTGGACACCATCATGTTCGGCTGCTTGATCGCACTGCTCTGGGAGGACGCGGCCTTCAATCGGTTTTTGGATCGAGTCCTGCGCCCTGGCCTGGTCGCATTTTTGCGTTTTTCTTCCTTGTCGTTTCGCCGATCGCGGAGGCTCATTTTTGGGCTAAGTACACTTGGCCCGTCGGATACACGCTTCGGGGCGTATGTGTTTCGGCCGTACTCATCTACGCGATCCGACGTCCGGCTTCGGGCTTGGGCCGGATCTTGAACGGGCGTGCAATACGGCACATTGGAGTGATTTCCTATAGCCTCTATCTCTGGCAGCAATTGTTCACCGGGCCACTCACCTTTTGGTTTCCGCTGAACCTGCTGTTTCTCTTTGCGTGTGCAGAGGGCTCATATTTTCTCGTAGAGCGCCCTGCCCTTCGATTGCGGGACACCATCGAACGCAAACTTCGAATGACCTCAAAACAGAGTGGCTTGGTGACCCAGCACTCCGAATCTGCCTAAAGTGGAGTGAGATAATCTCAGAGACGATGAGATTCGAATCGGGGGGCTTGGGGCATCCCGGCCCGCACCCGAAATTCCGGCACGGTAGGGACCACGGTTAAGGTGGCGGAGAGGGTGGGATTCGAACCCACGGTAGAGTTTCCCCTACACTCGCTTTCGAGGCGAGCTCTTTCGACCGCTCAGACACCTCTCCGCGTCCTAGCTTAGCAAACAGGTCGGGCACTCACAACGCCAGTGAACTGCAGCCGGCGCCGATCTGGCATGTTTTGGGCGGACCTCCCGGTAAGCAGGCTGCTACTTCCGAGAGCATAGACGCCGGACCTCGGCAGGGCCGGCCCCACCCGTAGTGCTCCGAAGTTATTGACACCGCAAGATGGTGCGCGTACATTCAGCTTGTAGTTCTTGGGAGGAGACCGTGCGTTCCATCGTCCTCGCTGGTGCCCGTTCTTGTTTGGTCGGAGTTCTTGCCTTCGGTTTGCTGAACCTTCCCGTAATGGCCGCGAGCGAAAAGCCGCTCGGGATGGTTGTGACTGCCGACCACGCGCATCTCGACAATGCCGCCGCCGCAATCGGCGCGGATGTCTATTCCGGCGACGCTCTCGCGACGGATGCGGGAGGCTCGTTGCGCCTGAAAGTCGGCGCCGGGCAAGTGTATCTGCTCTCTTCGAGCGCCGCGACGCTCGCACCAGCAGAAAACAGAATTCAGGCGAAGCTTGAGCATGGCACCATGGGTTTCTCCACGTCCGCGCCGGGTCAACTCGCAATCGAGACGCCGCTGGGCGTGATTCGTGGGGCCGACGGGAAACCGATTTTTGGGCAGGTGAGCGTGATGAGCCCTACGAGAGTGCGGATCAGCTCCTACGAAGGTACTCTCGCAGTCGAGCGCAACGGCCAGATTAAGACGATCGCCTCGGGTGAAACCTACGATGCGCTGTTGGCGGCCGATCCACAAACCGGCGGAAACCCGCCACCTGCGGGAACTGGAACTGGTTCGAGCTCGGGCGTCAACTGGTCGCAAGTGGCGGAGATTGCCGCGCCAACTGTCATTGCCGGGCTGCTTGCGTGCGGACTGTATCCCGAGAGCGACTCCAGCATGGGTTGCTTCTAAACTCGCCCTATCCAAGGTTAACTCTACATTTTGAATGAGAGCCCGCTGGCCGCGGCAACGTGTATCTATCCGCGCGGGAATTTGCGAAGCGATGGAATAAATCGCGGCACGCGACGGCAATAATCCTCATAAGACGCGCCGAAACGCGCGCGAAGCTCGCGCTCCTCGAACGAAATCGCCTGGAGCGTAAGCGCAAGCCACACCCCGGCCACGATCCACATCGTGCGAGTCCCCGCCAAAAGGCACGCGCCCAGAATCGCCAGAAACGAACCTGTGTAACGCGGATGGCGAATGCGCGCGTAAATGCCGCTGCGTGCGATTTCTCCAGCGCCGGCTAGCTCGGTCTTCCCCACCAGACGCGCTGTGCCCAAATTGCGATGCACCCGCCAGAACATCCAGCCCTCCACGACGATCAGAGCGAGGCCTGCAACAAGCGCGACGATGGGCGGCCAGCCGGTGCGGAAAAGCTGGCCCCGATAGATGATGATCGCGGCGGTCACCGGAGGCCATGAACACAGTAGACCCGTGATGTAAGCCGCCTTCGAATGCCTCCGCCAGAATTTCACCTGCGGATGCACTACGAACCAGTACAGCGGGATCGGCAGTTGGAGGAACAGCACGACTGCCGCGAGCCATGCGGGAAGAGTCACACAGGCATCTTAGTGGAACGCCTGCGAGCGCAAAACTAATTTTCCGCAACTGCAAGTCGGCCACCGAGACGCGGCCCGGATATAATGGACTGCTTACGAAACGAGATTGCGTCCGTCTTAGAGGAGACAGGATGACTCGCACACCCCGCCATCCGCTACCAGTCCTGGCTGCGGTCTTTTGCTGCGCGTTGTTGGCTTCGGCGATCCTGGGATTTGCGCCCGCGACTTGCGCCGATGAGCCATACGCTCCCAGCCGCGACTACGATTTGCAGGACATCCGCACGCACCTGTGGTTCGACATCGACAAGCGCGAGGTGCGCGGTGAGGTGACCGAGCAGGTCGCTGCGCTTCGCGACGGCGTGACCGAGCTCCGGTTCGACTCAGTCGGTCTTGCGATCCAAAGCGTTGCGGTCGACGGCAAGACGGCGAAGTTCTCGACGACGCCGAAAGACCTACTTGTGTCTCTCGATCATCCCGCCGCCCGCGGCCAGCGACTCGAAGTGCTGATTCATTACGACGGGCAGCCGAAAAAGGGGATGTACTTCGTCCTGCCCGACAAGAATTATCCCGACCAGCCGAAGGAAATATGGACGCAGGGCGAGGCCGAGGACACGCGCTATTACCTTCCACTCTACGACTACCCAAACGATCGTATGACGTCCGAAATGCTGCTCACCGTTCCGGCAAAGTGGATCACCATTTCGAATGGACGGCTCGCTGGCGTGAAGGATGAGGCGGACGGCACGAAAACTTGGGACTGGAAGCAATCCGATCCCATGTCGAGTTACCTGCTGACGGCGGTCGCAGGAGATTTCGTCGAACGAGACGATTCCTGGCGCGGCGTACCTCTGCGCTTCGTGGTGCCGCGCGGAGAGGAATCCAAAATCGATTCGACGTTTCCGCGCACAAAGGAGATGCTCGAACTCTTCGCGAACAGGCTCGGCGTGCCCTATCCGTGGGCGCAGTATGCGGAGACTTCCGTAGATGAATTCGTCACGGGCGGGATGGAAAACACCAGCGCAACGACGCTCGGCGTGCGCGATCTGGTGAACCCGAAGCTCGCGCCCGAACTGCGCATCGGCGACGACACGGTGACCTCGCACGAGATGGCGCATCAATGGTTCGGCGACCTGGTCACGTGCAAGGATTGGGCGAACTTGTGGCTCAACGAGGGTTTTGCAACGTTCTTCGAGCATTTCTGGATCGAGCATCATTACGGCGCAGACGAATCCGCCTACGAATTTTGGCGCGATCAGAACCGGTGGTTTGGGCAGAAGCGCTTGTATCCGGTGCCGATCGTCAACCGCGATTTCGACGACTCGACCCAATACGCCGGAAACACCTACACGAAAGCAGGCTGGGTGCTGAAGATGCTGCGCGAGCAACTCGGCGACGACGACTTCTTTCGCGGCCTGCACGAATACCTCGAAGCGAATCGCGGGCAGAACGTGGTCACCGCGGACTTACAAAAGTCGATCGAGCGCGCGACGTCGATAAACGTGGATCGGTTTTTCCGCCAATGGGTGTACGGCGCGGGTGCTCCCGCGTTCGGAGTTGACTATAGCTACGATGCCGCAGCGCAACAGGTGACGCTCGACGTGACGCAGACGCAGAAAATCGAAGGGATGGTCGGGCTGTTTGACGTTCCGATCGACGTCGAAATCGCGACCGCGAGCGGCGCGCGGACCTACTCGATCGAGGCCAGCCGTGCAAGCCAGAGCTTCACTTTTCTTGCGGACGGCACCCCGCTGATGGTGATCTTCGACAAGGGCGACAAAATCCTGGGGACCGCAGATTTCAAAAAAGATCCGCCGATGTGGATCTATCAATTGAAGAACGCGGAGACGGTTCCGGATCGCGCCGATGCGGCCGTGGCGCTCGGCGGGCTGAAGAATAATTCCGACGCGCTCGCGGCTCTTGGCGACGCCGCCACGCACGATCCTTTCTGGGGAGTTCGCGTGGAGGCATTGCGGGCACTTGCCAAAATTGGCGGCTCCAACGCGGAGTTGCAAATTCTCCCCGCGCTGGCGGACGAGAAACCCTGGGTCCGGGAAGTCGCGGCCCGCGTGCTGGCAAATTTCAAGGACGATCCCTCCCTCGCCCCTAAGCTCGCCAGCATCGCCTTGGACGACCACGCCTACACGGTTCGCGCGGCCGCGCTCCATTCCCTTGCCGAGATCAAGGCGCCGGATGCGTACGACATTCTCGTCGCGGCGGTGAAGTCGGATTCGCCGGATGACGTCCTCCGCGACGCAGCCCTTGGCGGGCTGGGCGCTCTCGGTGAAGATCGCGCCGTTCCGATTTTGCGCGAGTGGTCGGCGCCCGGAAAGCCGCTCTCCAGCCGCCAGGAGGCAATTGGAGCCATCGCGGCCCTCGACAAGAAAGACAAGACGATCACGCTGGATCTTATCTCCTACCTGCGAGAGCCACATTTCGATTTGAGGATTTCGACGATTTTCGCGCTCGGGCAGCGCGGCGATACCGACGCGATTGCCCCCCTCGAAGATTTCGCCAAAAGCGACGAGATCACCACCGACGAAAAGCGCTACGTCGACATCGCGCTCCGTCTGCTGAAAGCACAGCCGCCCGCGAAGTAGCTACGCCGCTGATTTTCCGCTCGCCAGAAGAATTCGCAGGTCGCGCAAATTGTTTCCGGTGGGGCCCGTGACTACCGCATCGCCCAACGCGGCAAAAAAGTCATAGGCGTCGCTGCGGCGGAGAAACTCACCGGGATCGAAGCCCGTAGCGCGCGCGCGGGCGAGCGTTTCTCCGTCCGCCACGGCGCCCGCCGCTGGACTGTTCCCGTCGATGCCGTCCGTTCCCGCGCTGAACACCGCGATGTTTTTCCCCGCGATCTTCGGCACGCACGTCAGCACGAACGCCGAGTTGCGGCCGCCGATTCCCCGCCCCGTCACCGGGCTGCTGACTTCCCCATCCGCGAGAACAGCCACCGGCTTCCCAGGATTCGCACTCATTTGCGCGTGCAGTAGCGCCAGCAGGTGATCCGCCGCCTTCTCGATCGGCCAGTTGTCCGTGGAATTGTCGCAGACGCAAACGTAGCCGTGCGCTTCGCAGGCATGATGAGCCGAATGCAGCAATTCGTGCGAGCCCAGCAAAAGCTCGAAACGGGAGAGTGCAAACGCGGGATTGCCCGCCTTGGGCGTCTCACGCAGAGCGTGGTTTTCGAAAATGGCGCGGAGGGCTGCGGGGAGTTTTTCAGCGAGCTTGTATTCGCGCACAACGCGCTCGGCATCGTGAACCGTCGTCGGATCCGGCAGAGTCGGCCCGGATGCTAGCGCCGACTCCTGGCCATGTGGCACGTCGCTAATGCCAAATGTTAATTTCATCGAACGTGGCGCTGCGGCAGCCAAGCGGCCGCCCTTCGTCGCCGAAAGGTGCTTTCGAACCACATTGATCTCCTCGATGGGCGCGCCGCAGGTGACGAGCGCCTCGTGGAGCTGCGCGAAGTCCGCGAGGCTGAGCGATGGATCGAGCGGCTGCTCGACAAGCGAAGACCCGCCTCCCGAAAGTAGGAAACAAATCAGCGTGTGCTCATCGCAGCGCGCAAGACGGTCCAGAATCGCGCGGCCCGCGGCGAAACTGCCTGCGTTCGGCACGGGATGGCCGCCGACGAATGTGTTCCATCCGATAAGTTGGCGCGCCGGCGCGGCGGGAACCACGAGAGTCCCCTCGGGATGAAACTCCGGTGCGAGTACGCGCGTGAGACCCTCCGCCATAGCGAACGCTGCCTTGCCATATGAAATCGCGAGGAGCGAATCGAATTCGCGAAGATCAATGGAGGATTCGCCGGTGCGAATGCGGGAGCCGCTACGCGCGAGGCTTTTCTCGAACGTCGCGGGAATGTCGATGGCCGCGAGCGTCTCGCGGAAGACGCGCTGGGCTATTTCCTTCACGCCTTCTCGATCGCCGCCGCGCCGGCACGCGCGACGTCGGAGTCCTGGTCTTCGTTTCCCGCGCTGACGCCGATCGCGCCGACAACGGTCTTGTCAACGACGAGCGGCACGCCGCCGCGGATCGGCGTCTGATGCGCCGAAGCCGCGACCGCGAGCCCGAGCGCGAGCGGCACATTCACCTGGTCACCCGCCATGGCAGGCCCCGTGGGCGCGCGGCGCATCGCAGCGGCCTGGGCCTTGACGAGAGCGATGGCAATGGATGACAGCTTGGCGCCGTCCATGCGCTCGAATACGAGCAGGTGGCCGCCGTCATCCACGACCGCGATGTTCATGGGCACGCGAAGCTCGTCCGCCCGCCGCTGCGCCGCCGCGAGAACGGCGCGCGCCCCTTCGAGCGTCAGCATCGGATGATTGCGAGTCACAAGCGGCATCTGAAATTCCTCCTTGGGCTATAGGCCGAGCGCGTCGGCATTCAATGCATTCGGCGGCCAGGCGGCCTTCGAACAAAGCTGCGGCATTCGTTGCCGCCATCACGGCCATCTTCGTGCGGGTATCGATGCTCGCGCTGGCGATGTGCGGAGCGAGAATCACGTCCTTGCGCGCGAGAAGGCTGGGGTGGACCTTCGGCTCATGCTCGTAAACGTCCAGCGCAGCGCCGGCGATTTTTTTCTGCTCGAGCGCTTCGATAAGCGCGGCTTCGTCCACCACAGGCCCGCGCGCGGTGTTGATCAGATACGCCGTCGGCTTCATCTTCCCGAACGCTTCGTTGGAGATCAGGTGCCGTGTGGCTGGAAGCAACGGGACGTGCAGCGAAATGAAATCGGACTCGCGCAGCAGCGTGTCGAGGTCCGCGAATTCCACGCGCAATTCCCTTTCAAGATCGGCCGCCACTCGGGCCTGATCGTGATAGATGATGCGCATCTGAAAGCCCTGCGCGCGACGGGCGACTCCGCGGCCGATTCGTCCGAAGCCGATGATGCCGAGTGTTTTGCCCCAGATGTCACCGCCTAGAAGTTGATCGAGGTCCCAACCAGGCCAGGTGCCCGAACGCATCCAGGCATCGCCTTCCACGAGCCGCCGTCCAATCGCCATCAGAAGCGTCCACGCAAAATCTGCTGTCGTGTCGTCGAGCACGCCGGGCGTATTCGCAACGACCACTTTCCGGCGCGTGCACGCGGGCACATCAATATTGTCGTAGCCGACCGACACCGTAGCCGCGACGCGCAGCTTTGGCGCGGCGGCGAGCAATTCGTCGTCCACCTTCTCCGTAAGCAGGCAAACGAGCGCGTCCTTTTCCGCCACGCGCTTCAATAACTCCGCGCGAGAGATCCGCTCGGGCGGCGTCCAGTATTCGGCGTCGAAATGCTGATCCAGAATCGCTCGCGCCGCGGGAAAAAGCGGGCGCGTCACAAAAGCCTTCGGCTTGTTCACCACATACCTCGCAGGAAAAAAGTCAATCGCAACGATCGAATAGCATACACCAGCGAACGCAAGTTCCCGCAGGCGTCGTTGACGCGTACTCGCGCCGCGACTATAGTGCCGGAAGACACGGACAAAAGAGCCGCGCCGCCACGCCGATGGACTCACGACTCCTCCACGATCTGAAAACGCTTCTGGGCACGGAAGCCGTGCTGCACAAACCTGAGGACCTGCTGCTCTACGAGTACGATGGCTCGGTCGAAGTGGCGCGCCCAAACTGCGTCGTATTTCCCGCCAAGACGGCGGATGTAGTCGAAATCGTGCGGCTAGCGAATCGCCATCAGACTCCGATTGTCGGCCGAGGCGCGGGCACGGGCCTTTCGGGCGGCGCACTCGCGAGGCGGGGCGGAATCATCGTGTCCTTTGCGCGCATGAATCGTGTCCTCGAGATCGACGCCGAAAACCAGCGCGCCACGGTGCAGCCGGGTGTGGTGAATTCGGACCTGAGCGTCGCGGTTGCGCACACCGGGCTGCATTTTGCGCCCGATCCCTCGAGCCAGAAGGCGTGCACGATCGGCGGAAACGTATCGGAAAATTCCGGCGGGCCGCACACGCTGGCTTACGGCGTCACGACGAATCACGTCCTCGCGATGGAGGTGGTGCTGCCAACCGGCGAGCTGATCCGTCTCGGCAGCCCCGCGCTCGACCCACCCGGCTACGATATGACAGGACTTTTCGTCGGCTCCGAAGGAACGTTCGCACTGGTGACCGAAATTACGGTGAAGCTCACGCGCCTGCCGGAGGCCGTGAAGACACTGCTGGCGATCTACGACTCCGTCAACGACGCGACCGAGACGGTTGTCGAGATCACCGCGCGCGGGATAACGCCCGCCGCCTGCGAAATGCTCGACGGCTGGACGATTCGCGCCGTCGAAGCCTACGTCCACGCGGGATTCCCGCTCGATTGCCCTGCCATTCTGTTGATTGACGTCGACGGGCTGCGCGAGGATGTCGAGGCGCAGGCAGAGGCCGTGGCCGATGTGTGCCGGCTGCATCACGCACGCGAAGTGCGGCTGGCCCGCGACGCGGTCGAGCGTGATCTGCTGTGGAAGGGCCGCAAGAATGCCTTCGGCGCGGTCGGCCGGATTTCGCCGACGTACTACACGCAGGACGGCGTGATCCCGCGAACGAAACTGCCCGCCACGCTGCGGCGCATCAGCGAAATCGGCAAGAAGTACGGGTTTGAAATCGGCAACATCTTTCACGCGGGCGACGGCAATCTGCATCCCATCATTCCCTTCGATCCTCGAAAGGAAAAGCAGCTCCAAAATGCGGTGGCAGCGGCTGACGAGATCATCGAGTTCTGCGTCGAGGTGGGGGGGGCGATCACCGGCGAGCACGGCGTGGGAATGGAAAAGGATCGCCTCATGCCGCTGCTCTTCAACGAAGCCGATCTGGGATTGATGCGCCGCGTCCGCGACATCTTTAATCCCGCCGGCCTGCTGAATCCAGGGAAAATCCTTCCGGACTCGAAGGGCTGCGGCGAAATCTACGTGCGCCCGCGGCCGGACACGGCGTCGCCCTCCGCATGAGCATGCTCGTCACGGACATCTCCAAGCATGTTGCCGGAATTGTTGGCCCATCTTTCGTCATCGGCGATCCGGCGGACCTCGCTGCTTACAAAATCGAAGGCAAAGTGCCCGGGGCTGCCGCGCGTCCCGCCACGAGCACGCAAGTTGCGGAACTCGTGAAGTTCGCGGCCGCCGAAAAGCTCGCGATTGTGCCCATGGGAGCGCGTACGAAGCTGGGAATGATTCCGTCGCTCAATCGGTACGATCTGGCGATCGATATGACGCGGCTCGATCGCGTCGTGGCGTACGATCCCGACGATCTCACGCTCGGCGTCGAGCCGGGTGTCCCGCTGGGCAGAATTGCAGGTGTGCTGGCCGCACACAAACAGTTTCTCCCGCTGGCGGTGCCGTTCCTCAACCGCGCAACTGTGGGCGGCACGATCGCGTCTGGCGTGGATTCGCCGCTGCGTCAATTTTTTGGCACAGCGCGCGACTACGTTCTCGGCATGGAATTCGTCACCGGCGATGGAACGCTTGCGAAGAGCGGCGGGCGCGTGGTGAAGAACGTCTCGGGCTACGACCTGCACAAGCTGATGATCGGATCGATGGGAAGCCTTGGCGTCATCACGCAGATCAACTTCCGGACGTTCCCCTCACTGGCAGCGACCCGCGTCTTCATCGCTGCCGTGGACTCCGCGGCGCGCGCGATTGAGTTGCGCCATCGCGTGGCCCAATCGGCGCTCAGACCGCTCACGATGGACATCCTGAGTCCGCGAGCGGCCGAGCTACTATTGAGCAGCGTTGCGGCGCGCACGGAGCCTGGCCCGATTCCGGCAAATGTGTTTGCGCCATCGCACTGGTCTTTTGTTGTCAGCTACGCCGGAACCGAGAATGTGCTCGCGCGTTACGAGCGCGATTTGCGACAAATGGCCGGCGGGGCGAGCATCGCGCTCTGCGAAGGGAGCGCAGCATCAGCCGCGCTTGGCCGACTGCGGGAGTTTACTGCCATCGCGCTGGAGTCGTCGGCCGCCGCGACCATCGTAAAGATGAGTGCCTTGCCGAGCCGCCTCAAGGAATTACTGAATGACGCGTCGAGGATCGCCGAAAAGTTGGACGTGCCTTGGGCGGCGGTTGCGCGCGGCGTAGGCGTGATCTACTACGCGCTTCTGCCGGGCGATCGTGGCGAAGAAACGCGACAGCGCGTCCAGCGGACTGTCGCGCAATTGATTGAGGCCTGCGATTGCCTGAGTGGAAATGCCGCGATTCTCGCATGCCCCGCTGAGTGGAAAGGCTCTCTGCCGGCGCCCGCGGCTCAGCGCGGCGATTTCGAACAAATGCAAAAAGTGAAGAAGGTTTTCGATCCGGGCGGAAATCTCGCGCCGGCTTTGGTCTCGAAGCGGACATAGGATGGCTGGCGGAACGAGCGGATTCACCGCGATCGATAAGCCCGAATATTCGGATTACTCGCGGTGCGTCCACTGCGGGTTGTGCCTGAACCATTGCCCTACGTATCGCCTGTGGCATCAGGAAGCCGATTCGCCGCGTGGGCGGATTCGCCAGATGCAGCTAGTGGACGAGGGCCGGCTCGAGCTCGGCGACGCGTTCGTGACGCACCTCGATCGCTGCCTCGACTGCCGCGCTTGCGAGACAGCCTGCCCCTCGGGGGTCGAATACGGGAAGCTTGTCGAGATGGCCCGAGCGCAGATCGAGCTGCACTACAAGCGTCCGATTGTGTCGCGCCTCGCGCGCGATTTCGTCTATCGCCGGCTGCTGCCGTATCCGCGGAGAATTGCAGCGGCCGCGCGGCTGCTGCGCCTCTATCAACGCTCTGGTTTGGCGGCGCTGGCGCGCGCCACGGGAATTCTGACTCTGCTCCAGCTTCAAGAACGAGAGCGGCTCCTGCCGAAAATCGACGCCGATTTCTTTTTCAGCGAGCTTGGCAGGACGTTTCCGGCGCGTGGCACGCGGCGCGCGCGCGTTGCGCTCTTTGCTGGCTGCGTCGCGCAGGTCACGTTCAGCGAACTCAATCGCGCCACGATTCGCGTCCTGCAAGCCAACGGCTGCGAAGTGGTTGTGCCCGCAGCGCAGGTATGCTGCGGAGCGCTGCCCGTACATGCCGGCGTACGCGATGTGGCGCGCAATCTTGCGTGGACAAACTTCGCGGCATTCCTGAAAGATGACTTCGACGCAATCGTCACAAATGCGGCCGGCTGTGGTTCCACGCTCAAGGAATACACACACCTATTCGCGTCGAGCGATCTCGCGCACGAGCAGGCCGTAAAGTTTGTCGGCAAGATGCGCGACGTCAACGAACTCCTCGCCGAGATGGGTCTCACCGCGCCGCTACGCGCCACTCCGCTGCGTGTCACTTATCAAGATTCCTGCCACCTGGCGCATGGACAGAAAATCCGCGAAGCCCCGCGCAAGCTAATTCGCTCGGTGCCCGGCGTGGAGCTCGTGGAAATGCAGTTGGCGGACCAGTGTTGCGGCTCGGCCGGCGTGTACAACGTGACCGAAACAAAGGCGTCGCTCGAACTGCTCGCGCTGAAAATGGATTGTGTGCGCGAAACGAAAGCGCAAGCGATCGTCACGGCGAATCCGGGGTGCATTCTGCAACTGCGCGCAGGCGCCGCGATTCATGGCACCGGTCAGGAAGTTCTTCACGTGGTCGAACTGCTCGACCGCGCCACAGACCAATCGAAATAGCTATTTTTCGCCGACGAGGTAGCGGCATCCGCGCGGCCCCATTTGCGCCGAATGCACCGCTCCCGCGGGAACGTCGCATCGGTCGCCCACGCGATACGTTTGCGATTGGCCGCCCATGGTGAGCGTCATCTCGCCGTCAAGAATGATGTGGGCTGTCAGACCGGCGTGCGTGTGGTCGGGGTAGAACGCGCGCGGACCATCCTGCCAGACGTACGTGTGCGAGAAGCCCTCGGCTTCGAGCCGCTTGCTAAGTTGGCTCTCGCTTTCCATCGCGCCTATCCAAATTGTAGCAGGCGAATATGTAAGAAGGGTGGGCTTGCGGGCGGTGCGTGGTGGGAGTCCGCCCGCAAGGTCGGGAGAGAAGTTCGCGGTACCGAGATCAGTTCTGCGGTGGTGGAGGCGGCGGTTGGTTTCCGTTGAATCTCCTCGGACCGCCCTGCCTCACCGTGTAATCGGACGGCACCTGGAATAGTGACGCGTCCGGCTCCTGCGTTTGAATGTTCGTCAACTGAAATGTTGTCGTGCCCATGCGCGGGTCGCTGCGCTTGATCTCCACGACCGTCTGGAGGCTGGTTGAATACCACCTCTCGGTCGTCGTCACGATCGGATTGGCGTTCCCGATGGCGCCCGCGGGAATCGTACGCGTGATGCGTGTGCCTTCGGCAAGGACCCCATTGATCGTTTGCGTGCCGAGCGACTCCGTCGTCACGTTCTTCCGGCTGTTCTGGCCCCGCGGCCCGTTTGGCGGCGCAAATTCGGGATTAAATCCCGCGCCTCCGCCATGTTTCCCATTTCCCGGCCGCAGCATCTTCCGCGCAATTTTCCGGTCGGGCTCGAGGATATATTGCGTGGAGGCGACGTTATCGTTGATGAACACAACGTGCGGCGCGGACTGTCCCGATGTGGCCAACGGCCCGATCGCAGGCAGCGTCATATCGCGGCGCGTGCGACCCTGGCTGTCCCGTGCAAACGTGCCGGTGGTGCTCCGCTGGATTTGATTGCCGTCGGCGAGCGCCTGTGTCGTCTGCGTCGAGAACGACGCGCTGAACGGAGCGCCGGTGACCGTCTTACCGCTCAGTCCAGCCTCGAATCCCACGAATCCCAGCGCATCGTCCGACATCGGCCCCGCGCCAAAATGACCGTGATGTCCTTGGGGCCCCGGCGGAGGAGGAGGCGCTCCCGTGTCTTGCGCGCGCGCAATGCCGCACATCACCAAAGCTGCCAGCGCGATAGCGGCCCATCCCGTCCGGATGAATTTGCTTGTGAGATTCATTCTGTCTATCCTTCCTCGCGAAACCTGCGCGTGCTGGAACCGCCGTGCCAGTTAATCGTCCAAGCTCGATTGCGAAACTAGGCGAATCGCCTGCGGTGCTCCGTCCTCGCTGACAATGATGTCCGCCGGAATCCGGTCGGTCGCGCCCATGTCCGTCACGGGCAGACCGAGCGACGCCAGCGCGGGGCGCGAGAGAACCACGCGCACCACTGCTCCGCCATCGGCAGCACTTGGATCATCCGCATACGGCAGCGGCACAAAAGCAGTCGCATCCGCCGACTCGCTCGCCAGGTTATCTGCCGTGAGACTGTCCTCCGAACCCGGACGCGCCGCAGTTGTCGCGGGCTCCGCACTGCCCGCCGGTGCGGCGGGCGATGGATGGTTCCCGGCGAGATCCCGTGCTGGCGCGGGGCCCGGTCCGGTCATCAAACGATGGCGCAGCGAAACCCCCAACGCCAGCAGCACCGCCGCAGCGGTCGCCAGCGCAACCACCTGCGATCGGAATCGCCGGCGAGACGCCGCAGCCTTCGTGCGGCGGAACTCTTCCATCAGCTCGTTTCCCACGTGCGCAGGCGCTTGCCGCTCGGCTTCGTGCGAGGCGAATGCACGCAACCCAAGATCGAGAGATTCCACTTGCGTCATCAGCCGCGCGCAGCGGCTGCACGATTCGGCGTGCGCAAGCGCGGCCTCCCGGAACGCGAACCCCTCCGTTCCGGGCCGATCGATTTCGTGAACGATTCCTTCGAATTGAGTGCAATCCATGAGACTCGCCTCCTGACTCACTCGTCCACGGCCGGCGCGTGCCGCGCGGCGCGCGATTCGCAAAGCTTTTCCACCAGAATGGCCCGCGCCCGGTGCAGCCGCGAACGCACGGTTCCAACCGGGCAGCCGAGTGCCGATGCAGCTTCTTCGTAACTCATCTCTTCGAGTTCGCAGAGAACCACGACTTCGCGGTAGTTACCGGGAAGCGTCGAAATTGCCTGGCGCACGCGGCCGATCGTTTCAAGCGAACTGAATTCGTCCCGCGCGGAGGCTACCGGCCCATGGCCGTTGCCGTTGCGCGAGGCGGCGCTGCTCGATATTAAATCGTCCATTTCTTCCGAGTCCCCGGTGAACGGCACGAGTCGGCGGTCCCGCTCCCAGCGTTTACGCAGATGATTGCGCGCGATTCCGAAGAGAAACCCTCCAAGCGTTCCCTTTGCGGGATCGAATCGCCCGGGCTCGCGAATCAGCGCCATGAACACCTCTTGCGTCACGTCCTCGGCCACCGCCGCGTTACCGCTCATATGGAGGGCGAACCGATAGATCGCCGGATGCTTCTGCCGATACACATGCGCAAACGCTTCCTCATCTCC
Organism: uncultured Acidobacteriota bacterium; assembly: GCA_963715685.1. Taxonomy (GTDB): domain Bacteria; phylum Acidobacteriota; class Terriglobia; order Acidiferrales; family UBA7541; genus Palsa-295. Next base: position 2,891,094 of record OY970264.1, read on the forward strand.
GGCCATGATCCGCCGGAGCAGCCGGGCGTCGGTTTGATCGGTCACCTGGGTCATCTTTCCATCATTATCGACGGCCCGCGCTGCTTCTCCTTACATATTCCGGGACGCGGGCGAAAAGGTTCCCAAATCGTACGCCTCGGATCGCCTGTACGCCACCAGTGGTCCAAATTCTGCGCCGACACGGAGGTTTGGCGTGGGGTTCGCACACTTGACCAATCCGTCGCGGTTCAATAACGTATGCTTCCGCAGGACGCCGGCCGTCTCACCCGGCATGGCGCCGAGCGGATTCGCCGGGCTGTTGGCTGCCAAGAGGAGGAGCGATGCAAGAGTTCGATCCACGCATTCTTGAGGAAAAACCGATTCCTCCGCCCGAAGAATTCAGCAGGCGAGCGCACGTCAAGTCCCTCGACGAGTATCGCAAGATGTACGAGCGCGCCGAGCGCGACCCGGAGGGATTCTGGGGCGAGCAGGCCAAGCTGCTCGACTGGTTCGCACAACCTACAAAAGTGCTCGAATGGAATTTGCCGCATGCGAAGTGGTTCGTCGGGGGCAAGCTCAATGTTTCCTACAACTGCCTCGACCGCCATCTCGTGAAACATGGCAATAAACCCGCGCTCCTGTGGGAGGCCGAGGATGGCACGAAGGTGCGGTTCACCTACGCCCAGCTTCACGAACGCGTATGCCGCTTCGCGAACGCCTTGAAATCACTCGGCGTCAATGCGGGCGATTGCGTTGCAATTTACATGCCGATGATCCCGGAGCTGCCCATCGCCATGCTCGCCTGTGCGCGCATCGGCGCGGTTCACTCGGTCGTTTTCGGCGGATTCAGCGCGGTGGCGCTCGCCGACCGCATCGCCGACGCCAAATCGAAAGTGCTCGTTACCGCCGACGGCGGATACCGCCGCGGGAAAGTCGTCCCGCTCAAGGACACCGCCGACGCCGCACTGAAAAATTGTCCGACGATTGAGAAATCCATCGTGGTCAAGCGCACCGGAGAGAAGGTCGCCTGGCAGCAAGGGCGCGATCTCTGGTGGCACGACGTTGAAAAGGCCGCGTCGAAGGACTGTCCCGCAGCGCCTTTCGATTCCGAGCAGCCGCTTTACATTCTCTACACCAGCGGCACGACAGGAAAACCGAAAGGCGTGCTCCACACCTCGGCCGGATATTTGCTTCAGGCGATGTGGACCACTCGGCTCGTCTTCGACCTGCGCGATGACGACGTGTACTGGTGCACGGCCGACATCGGCTGGGTCACCGGTCACAGTTACATCGTGTACGGCCCGTTCGCTAGCGGCGCGACCATCGTGATGTACGAAGGCGCGCCCGATCAGCCGCGCAAGGATCGCTTCTGGGAAATCGTCGAACGCTACAAAGTGACGATCTTCTACAGCTCCGCCACGGCCGTTCGCGCGTTCATGGCTTGGGGCATGGACTGGATCAACTCGCACGACATCAGCAGCCTGCGCGTGCTGGGCACGGTCGGCGAACCTATCAATCCCGCCGCGTGGAAGTGGTACTTCGAGGCGATCGGAAAGAAGCGCTGCCCGATTGTCGATACGTGGTGGCAGACGGAAACGGGCGCGATCATGATCTCGCCGCTCCCCGGCGCCACGCCGACGAAGCCCGGCTCGGCCACGCTGCCGCTGCCCGGTGTCATCGCAAAGGTGGTGAACTTGCAAGGCCAGCCGGTCGGCCCGGGCGAGACGGGTTATCTGACGATTCAGAAGCCCTGGCCGTCCATGCTGCGAACGATTTACGGCGATGACGAACGCTTCAAGCGCGAATATTGGAGCCGCATTCCCGGCGTCTATTTCGCCGGCGATGCCGCGCAATGCGACAAGGACGGTTACATCTGGGTCCTCGGACGCGTCGATGACGTGATTAAAGTCGCCGGCCATCGCCTCAGCTCTATGGAAATCGAAAGCGCGCTCGTCAGCCATCCATCGGTCGCGGAGGCGGCCGTGGTCGCCCGCCCGGATGAAATCAAGGGCGAGGCGATCGTATGCTTCGTCACGCTGCGGTCGGGGCATTTGCATTCGGGCGAATTGCGCCTGGCGCTGATGGAGCACGTCTCGGTCACAATCGGATCGATTGCTCGCCCAGCCGATGTGCGTTTCTGCGACGTTCTGCCGAAAACGCGCAGCGGAAAGATCATGCGTCGCTTGCTCCGCGAACTCGCGCACAAGGGCGGCATCTCGGGCGACACGACCACACTCGAAGATATGGGCGTCATCGACCGCTTGGCCGCAGCGCAAAGCCAGGAAGACGAGTAGAACCAGCGTCTCTTCGTTGAGATGCTCGTTCTAGCGGACTTCGCCGCGGTCATTCAGGGAACGCGCGTCGGGCTCGTCATTTCGAGCGGAGCGTCCCGGTGCCTTATTGCTTCCCGGAGATCGGGTTTCTCGATATCCGGGTCGGGACGCGCAGTCGAAGTACGGTTTTTCCATCGCTCGTTGTTTGAGCGATGAATCTCTCTTCGGCGTCGACAGGACCGGGAGTGTGAACAGGCCGGATAGCTCCTTGCGGACTTTTTGCACTGCCGGCCGTAACCCACGACGTTCGCGATGCGATCGGTGCCGCGATCAGAAGACCTCTGATGTATACTCCCTCGGTTTGCACCGCGCGGGATGGGCGCTGCGCAACTGCTTCGGCAAGACTAACCAATGGGGGGATTCAATTGATTCGTTCTATTTCGATGGCGGTTTTGGCGGTTTGCACCGCGCTCACCGCATTTCTGGCCGCGCCTGCGAAAGCGCAGCAGACTGGCGCCGATTGGCCAATGTACAACCGCGATTTGGCCTCCACTCGCTTTTCCCCGCTCACGCAGATCAATACGGACAACGTCGCGAAGCTGACCCAGGCATGGTCCTACCCGATGCGGCCGGGAGGCGCCGGGCCGTCCGCGGGCGCTTTCAATCAGGTGACGCCGATCGTCGTCAATGACGTGATGTACCTGCCCGCCGGAAACCGTGTTCTCGCTCTCGCACCTGAAACGGGCAAAGAAATCTGGACGTATCAGCGGCCGAGCGGCCTCGTGTCCGCGCGCGGGGTCGCCTATTGGCCGGGCGATGGCAAAAATCCTCCGCGCCTCTTCTTTACCAGCGGCCACAAAATGGTCGCGCTCGACGCGCGCACCGGCAAACCAGACGCGGGTTTCGGCGATGGCGGCGAGATCACCATGGACGTTCCTTTTGCTGAAGTGCCGACGATCTACAAAAATATTGTGATTGTCGGGGCCAATGTATACGGGCCGGGTGAGCAGAACCTCCATCCGCAGGACGAGGTCGCGGCTGGCATCCCCGGCGACTCGCGCGCCTACGACGCCCGCACTGGCAAGCGGCTGTGGGTTTTCCACACCATAGCCCAGCCCGGCGAAACCGGGCACGACACCTGGGGCGACGATAGCTGGAAAGGCCGCGGCGGCTCGAACGTCTGGTCGATGACGGTTACGGTCGACGAAAAGCGCGGCATCGTGTACATGCCGATCGGCGGGCCTGCTGCAAACTATTACGGCGGCGACCGACCCGGCGACAACCTCTTCTCCAACACACTCGTCGCCGTCGATGCCAATACCGGAAAGTTGAAGTGGTATTTCCAAACGGTCCATCACGAGCTGTGGGACTTCGATCTGCCGCCCGAGCCTGCGCTACTGGATATCGTCAAGGACGGGAAAAAGATTCCGGCGCTGGTCCAGACGGGAAAGATCGGATACGTCTTCGTGTTCGATCGGGTCACGGGCAAGCCGGTCTTCCCCATCGAGGAGCGCGCGGTGCCCAAAGGCGACGCGCCCGGCGAGCAGTACTCGCCGACGCAACCCTTCCCGGTCAAGCCGCCTCCGGTCGCTCGCGTCACGATCAGCCGCGACGACATCGTGACTGCGGATGACACCACGCCCGAACACGCCAAAGCCTGCCAGGAGCTGTGGGACAAGAGCGATTATTACAATGCTGGCCCATATACGCCATGGGTCGTGCATACGACTCCAGCCGATACAAAGCTAACTCTGATTTTTCCGGGCGCCACCGGCGGTGCGAACTGGGGCGGCACGGCGTCCGATCCGCAAATGGGCTATGTGTTCGTCAACATGCAGAATTCAGGCTCGACGGGTTTCCTCGAGAAGAATCCGCGCTACAACGACGCTACCAAGGGCAAGGAGGTTGAATACCATCGCGGCACCGGCGCAGGCAGCCAATACGGTGGATTCAGCGCTCCCGCTAAAGATGCGAACGGCAAAGTGCTCGGAAACTGGCCTTGCCAGAAACCACCGTGGGAAAGTTTGTCCGCCGTCAACGTCGTCACAGGCGAGATCGCCTGGACGGTGCCGCTCGGCATCACCGAAGAACTCCCGGAAGCGAAGCAGCATACGGGCCGGGCTGGCGCCTTCGCCGGTCCTATCGCTACGGCAGGCGGCCTCGTGTTCATCGGTGCGACGAGCGATAGCCGATTCCGCGCCTTCGATTCGAAGACCGGCAAGGAACTCTGGGTCACGAAGCTCGACTACACAGCCACCGCGGTCCCGATCACGTATCAAGGAAAGAACGGAAAGCAGTACGTAGCCATCATGGCTGCCGCCGGCGGCTCCGGCAACAATCAGGCGCTCGTCGTCTTTGCGCTACCGTAGCCCGCGCGAATCCGTCCATATTGGCTGGAACGACTCCGCGCACCTACGAATTGATGGCATTCGTTTGCCCACCCTCTCGAAGAATGAGCGGCAAAAGGAAGTCCTGGAGGCGCCCACTTTCCGCCACGGGCAGTTGATTGAGTTGAATGCCCATGCGATTCCCGGCTAGCACGCGCACGATGCAGCCCGTGCCTATGATCGGCTTTGCTTCTCGCGCTAACTCCAGAGTCACGCGAACCAACGAGCCGACCGGAAGTCCACCCGCTCCTTCGACCAAGAGTCCGTTCAGGCTGGCATCAACAGTTTCCCCCTCCCACTGGGTATGGTCGAAAACGAGCCGCACCTTGGCCCGGAATGGGACCCGCCGAAACCGTCGCATCTCGTGCTCGATAACCCCCTGAGTGACGCGAACGAGGCTCAGCAAGCGGCTCTTGTCGATGGGCTTGTACAGGAAGACGCTCGCGTCCGCCGCGAACGCCTCCGAAACGCGGGTCGGGCTTGGGTCATCGCTCACCAGGATGATCGGCGTCATGAGGTTAAGCCCGGAATGGCGCATCGCACGCGAGAGCTCGATTCCAGTTGGAGTTGGCATTCGCACATTAAACAGGGCGACCGCAAACTTCTCGTTTCGGAGATAATCGGGGGCCTCGGCGCTACTGCTTAACGTCAATGTTTCTATGCTGATAGACGCCAGAGCAACACGGATGAGTTCACACTCGCCGGAATCGTTGCCTACGATTATCGCGCGCCTCGGCATCTGGTTACCCCTCCAGTGCAGCGTATCGGCGCGAGGCGGGAACTTCTGTAGGGGCTATCTGGACTTTGCTGGCAATCTGGCTGCGCGGAGAAACCCGTCGATGTGGAACATCCAGATGGGTACGCTCCGTCGCAGCGAACGCGGATTAACACGTGGTGCAAGGCGACAAACCGCAAACCGCCGTCGGAGCGTGGCTCGGACTATAAGTTAGTTTCGGCCGCTCGATCAGGCGTTAGCCGCCCGAGCGAGATCTCCCGGCCGACGGTTGTTCGACTGAGTCGGGCGCGTGTGCAGGATTCTCGGCCGAGGCAATCCCTCGAATTCCACAATATCGCTCGCGCTGTAGGGCTTTTCCCGGTTGCAGGCGCGGCATCGCAGGCTGAAGACGCGCGTATAGCTCTCCTCCGCCGATGCACTCGATTGGCCTGACAGTGTCGCATCCGCTTTGGCAAGAATTGCAGGCACGGGGATCGGCTGCCTGCAAGATAGGCAGCGGACTCCGCGATACGATTGCTTGATCACATCTTGGGTCATGATGAATGGCTCCTCAAAATTAGTAACGTCTTAGGGAAGGGACCCGGATAATACACACCTGCAGGCCCGGCGTCCAGTGCCTCCCCTGTTCAAAACTGGCGTGCCGCCGGAGTGCATTCTCGCGGCTCAGCGCCTCCAGATGCCGGCCTTGTGCTATCTTTGTGCCCCAATACCCAGCCTCTGCAAGAAAGCAGTCTTTGAGGGGGCGCACATCATGAAGACTTCCCGCCGGCGGTTCCTGAAGATCGCCTCGGTCGGTGCCGCACTCACAACTCTCGGCGCGTCAGGAGACCCGGTCCTGGGCATGATCTTCCCTCCCGCGAACCTCCCCGTTCCCCCAGAAGCGCACGAAATGTATCCCTCGGGAGTGCGATTCCTCGCGCTTGGCGTGGGGCTCGAGCGGATGACACCTGAAGGCTACGACAAAGTGGTAGATCGCATCCTGCCCGCAGCTCAGAAACTTGCGGCGCAAGGGGCAAACGCGATCTCCGTGATGGGGACGTCTTTAACTTTCTACAAAGGTGCCGCCTTCAATCAACAATTAAAGGAGAGCGTCACGAAGGCGACCGGCTTGCCTTCAACCACTATGAGCACGGCAATCGTCGAAGGCCTGCGAGCCGTTGGCGGCCACCGCCTGGCCGTTGCCACCGCCTATAACGAAGACGTGAGCCACCGCTTGCGCGTGTTCCTGGAAGAGTCCGGATTCGACGTGCTCGCCGTAAAGGGCCTCGGAATCGAGCGATTCGAGGATCGAGGGCCGGTCACGCATGATGAGCTGCTCGAGTTCAGCGCGGGCGTCTGGGAGTCGGCGCCGAAAGCCGACGCCCTCGTCGTCTCGTGCGGCGCCCTGAAGACGCTCGACCTGCTCGTTCCGCTAGAGGCGCGCTGTAAGGTGCCGGTAATCTCCAGCATGCCGCACGCGCTCTGGGCCGGCGTTCGCCTGCTCGGCCTGAGCGGAAAGTCCCCAGGCCACGGGACGCTGCTCTCGCAAGGCTAGCCCGCCTCTTTACGACTCGGACGGCCGCATCATCCTGGCGGCCATGCTGGCGACGAAGCGCCGCGGCGCGATTCGCTCCGCCGTAACCATCGCGCGGTTCTTGCTTCCCGAGATCACGCAGCTCTTTCCCGCAGCCAACCCCTCAAGCCCCACGCGCGCGACCTTCTCCGCCGTTTCCGCCATCCGGAATACACGGTCCGGCTGATTCGCGACCTGCTGGAACTCGGTGTTGGTCGAGCCGGGGCAGAGCGCGCATACGCAAACGCCAAACTGCCGCAACTCCTCGGCAATCCCCTCGGCGAAAATCAGATCGAAAGCCTTCGTCGCCGCATACGCCGAAATGAACGGCACCGCCTGGAACGCCGCGGTCGAGGCGACAATCAGGATATCGCCGTGCCGCCGCTCGACCATCGCCGGAATGTAGAGGCGCGTCAGTTGCACCACGGCGGTGCAGTTCACCTGCACCATTTCAGCCAGCCTCGATTCATCGGCCTCGTGGATGTAGCCGAACATCCCAAACCCCGCGTTATTTATCAGCAGCTCGACGTCAATTCCCTTCCCAGTTGTGAATGCGTGAATTTCCCGTGACGCGCCGGGCTGCGAAAGATCGGCGGCGAACGCCACGGCCTCGATTCCGTGCTTTGACGACAGCTCCGCCGCGAGTTTTTCGAGTCGATCGGTCCGCCGGGCGGTCAGGACAAGGTTCGCCCCTCCTGCCGCGAGCTGTTCGGCTAGCGCCAAGCCAATACCGGCGCTCGCTCCCGTGACCAGCGCCCACTTCCCAGCCCATCGATTGCGCGAATTTCCGGACATCGGCGCCTCCACTCAACGAAAAGGCATGAAACCACACTCGGGAGTGTCACGGAAGCAGGAAAATCAAACGAAGAGGCAGGCTCAGGCAGCGCGATCAGCGCGCGGAAAGACGGTGTCCCGCAGGCGAGTACTTTGTTCTTTGACGTGATCGAGTAGCCGGCGCGCCCAAACGAACTCCGCCGCCAGAAGGCCCAGACCAAGCAAGATCACAAGCCAGCCGGGAGCTGGCGTGAAGATCATCACGACGCCAATGCCGAGCAGCGTGAAGCCGAAGACAATTCGAAGAATTCGTTTGGCCTGTTGGAGCGTTTTTACAAACATCGCGACTCTCTTTAACTTAAGATGCGCACAATGCCGCGCACGCTTCAAAATTACTGCACGCACGTTGCCAACAAGTCACGCGCTTGCCGTATTCAAATATGCTGCTGATAATGGACTTCGCCGGGCACGACATTCGAAATTGTTTCGCCCGATTCCAATTGTGGGAAATTTCTGCCGAACGAGGGATGAAAAAATGGAGCTTCTCAGCATTCGCATGGAAATCCCCGAGGGCGCGAATCTGATTCTTGGGCATTCGCATTTCATCAAAACTGCTGAAGATCTCTACGAAGTCGTGGTCAACACCGTCCCTGGAGCGAAGTTCGCCGTTGCATTCAACGAGGCCTCGGGGCCGTGTCTGGTGCGCGTCGAAGCGAACGACGATGACCTCCGCCGCGCGGCCATCGCGAATGCGCAGTCGATCGGCGCGGGCCATGTCTTCGTGCTCCTCGTTCGCCAGGCCTATCCGATCAATCTGCTCGGCCGCGTTCGCGACTGCTTCGAGGTCTGCTCGATCTATTGCGCCACGGCAAACCCGGTCGAAGTGATCGTCGCGCAGACCGAGCAAGGGCGCGGAGTCGTGGGCGTCGTCGATGGCGCCTCTCCAAAGGGAGTGGAAGGCCCTGCGGAAGCCAAGCTGCGCCACGAGTTCGTTCGCAAGATTGGCTACAAGCTCTGATCGGTGGAAGCGGATGGCGCCACGAGCGAACAGCTAGAAGTTGTACACGATTCCCACGGAGACTTTCGGATTGGCCTGGTACGTCCCGAAAAAGAAAGTTTCGACCAGATCCGCCTGCACGCGATACGACAACCGGCTGCGGCGCGGAATCAGGTCAATCCCTCCGCCCAACTCTACGCCGAGTGCTCCTTGGCCGCCGAACGGCGTCTGCGGCGAGAAATGGGCCCCGCCGCCAAGCGCGTGCGCCCACGGCTCGAACCCGCGATTAGTTGGGAAACGGTATCGCGCTCCTCCCATCGCCATCACGAGCGTCGTGTTGACGCCCCCCTGAGGCGCAAAGACGGCTACAAGTTCCCCGTCCACGCCCAAGCGTCCGCCGTGGGGATAGTACACAACCGAAAAGTTGAAACCGTCCAGGTTGCCCGTTGTGGTAGGCAACTCATAAAAACGCAGATACGTGAAGCCCGCATACGCTTGAAAATTGAAGTTCTGAGTTACTCCATAAACGCCTTGCGGCTCAGCTGCGGCGCCCAACGGCTCAGCCGTCGCGCTGGGCAGCGCGAATGCGGCATTCGCCGGCGGCATCGCAGCCGCCAGCGCGGGGAACGGAGACGCGAACGAGAGCGAGCTTTCCGGCCGTATCTGTGCGCTGGTTCCAAATGCCAGCAAAAGAATCACGCCGCCTAGACTGGCAACATATCTCATCGCCCATCTCCCCAGAATGTGCCCTGCCCCATTTACGGCTTGTTCAATTAGAACGGGGCTTTGAGGGGGTGTCCACTGATTTGACGGGGAAAGACGCGAGGGAATTACTGTCCCCACGCACAGGAAACGCCTGCGAAGGGCGAGCAAGCCTGAAGATTCGAACATTGCGTTGACTGCCGCGAGACGTCACCCTTAAGATGACGCGCATCGATGGTCCCCGATCCCCTCCTTGGGCAAAGCGTGTCTCACTACCGAATCACCGCAAGACTGGGCGGCGGTGGGATGGGAGTCGTATACCGTGCCGAGGACACCACGCTCGGGCGGGCCGTCGCGCTGAAGTTCCTTCCGGAAGGCGTTTCTCGCGAAAAGCTGGCTCTTGAGCGGTTTCTGCGTGAGGCTCGCGCCGCAGCGGCGCTGAACCACCCGAACGTTTGCACGGTCTACGAAATCGGCGAGCACAACGGCCAGCCCTTCATCGCCATGGAACTCTTGCAGGGGCAGACGCTGAAGCATCGCCTGGCGGGCGGGCCGCTGGACACCAGCCTGGTCATCGAACTCGGCGCGCAGATCGCCGAGGCGCTCGATGCGGCCCACGCCCGGGGCATCATCCACCGAGACATCAAGCCGGCGAACATCTTCATCACGGATCGCGGTCATGCCAAGCTCCTCGACTTCGGCCTCGCCAAGCACGTGCCGGGGAGCCGCGACCTAGCACAAGATGTGACAGCCGGTGCAAGCGCTAAGGATGACGCCACTCTTCTGACGAGCCCCGGCGACGCGCTCGGCACGCTGTCATACATGTCGCCCGAGCAAGCGCTTGGGCAGAACGTGGATGCGCGCACCGATCTCTTCAGCTTCGGCGCAGTGCTCTACGAGATGGCGACGGGTAGCCAGGCTTTCCCCGGTTCGACCTCCGCCGCCATTTTCGACGCCATCCTCCACAAGGTGCCAACTTCGCCCGCTCGGCTGAATCCCAACGTGTCGCCCGAATTCGAGCGCATGTTGAACAAGGCGCTCGAAAAGGACCGCAACCTGCGCTACCAGCACGCATCCGAAATCCGCGCAGACCTGAAACGCCTCCAGCGCGATACGGATTCAGGCCTGTCGGCCGTCGCCGCTCCAGCGGGCGCCAGGTCGACAACGCCATCTGTTGTAGGGGCGCCGCTTGCTGCGACCTCGACCGAGGCGATGCCGGCGCGCGCCAAGGGGCGCCCCTACAAGTCGGTTGCCCTGGGCATCGCGGCGTTGATCGTTGTCGCGGCTCTCGCCGCGGCCGCCTACTTCCATTTCCATCACGCGCCGATGATGACCGAAAAGGACTCGATCGTAATCGCGGACTTCGCGAACACGACCGGCGACCCCGTTTTCGACGGCACGCTCCGCCAGGGTCTCTCGGTCCAGCTTTCCCAGACGCCCTTCCTCAACATCGTCGAGGGCGACCAGATCGTGCAAACGCTTCGCCTGATGGAAAAGCCGCCCGACACTCGCCTCACGCCGGATGTGGCGCGCGAAGTCTGCCAGCGCGCCAATGCGACGACGGAAATCGAGGGATCGATCGCGGCGCTCGGCAGGCAATACGTCATCGGACTCAATGCCGTGAATTGCAGCAGCGGCGAAACGCTCGCTGAGGAACAGGTCACCGCCGACGGCAAAGAGAAAGTGCTCGCCGCGCTTGGCGACGCCGCTTTCCAGCTCCGCGCCAAGCTCGGCGAGTCCCACGAGTCGATGCAAACCTACAGCATGCCCCTCGAACAAGCGACCACGTCTTCCCTCGAAGCCCTGCAAGCCTATACGCAGGGGAATCAGTATCTCGTCAAGGACGACGTCGCGGCGGGAACCAACTCTTTGCAGCGAGCCGTGGATCTGGATCCGAATTTCGCTGCCGCGTGGTCTCTGCTGAGCATCGAGGAAACTCTTCTCGGCAATGGCGATTTGGCCGCGCAGGACGCGAAGACTGCGTATGATCTTCGCGATCGCGTGAGCGAGCGCGAGAGATTTTTTGTCACTGGGAACCGGGAGTTCGTCGATGTCGGAAATCTGGCGAAAGCGGTTGAAACCTACCAGCAATGGGCCCAGACGTACCCTCGCGACACGGATGCCTGGGTGGGACTAAATGCGATCTACTTCAGTCTCGGTCAATTCGATCAGTCGCAAGCCGCGGCGGAGAAAGCTTTCAATATCGCTCCGTCCGACCTGGCCTACACCGTGCTCGGCCAGGCCTACCAGGACCAAAACCGTTTCGACGAGGCGCGCGCAATCTTGCGGGAGGCTCGAGCCAGCGGAATTGAATCGGCGTATTTCTTGTACTCGAAATACAGCGTCGATTTCCTTACGAATGACGCACAAGGGATGGCGGAGGATGCGGCGAAGGGTGGCCCGCTCCTCCAAGCCCTCGAAGCCGACACCGCGGCCTATAACGGTCGCATATCGGACGCAAGGGACCTGTCGCAGCGGGCCGCAGACGCCACAAGGCAGGTGGGGGCAAACGGCATCGCAGCAGGGTTCCAGGTGGATTCGGCCCTGCGCGAAGCTCTGTTCGGCAATCCAACGCAGGCGAAGGCCGCGGCGCTGGAAGCCCAGAAATTGTCAAAAGGATCGGACATCGAGGGTTTGATCGCCCTGGCGCTCGCCCTCGCCGGTGAAACGCAGCAGGCCCAGAAACTTGCCGCCGATTTGGACGCGAGATTTCCGGAAGACACCTTGGTCCAGTCCAGTTATTTGCCTGTGATTCGCGGAGAGATTGCGTTGCAAGAGAAGAACCCGGAGCTGGCCATCGACGCTCTCCGCCCGGCTTCGTCGCATGAACTCGCGCAGCCCAAGCTCGCGAATCTGGCCCAGATCCTGGGAATGTTGCCGGTCTATCTGCGTGGTCAGGCGTATTTGGCCCTGCGAAAGGGGCCCGAGGCCGCCGCTGAATTCCAGAAACTCATCGATCATCGCGGCGTCGTCGTGAACGCGCCCACCGGCGCGCTCGCGCATCTTGGCCTCGGCCGCGCCTACGCGCTTGCGGGCGACACGGCCAAAGCCCGCGCCGCCTTCGAGGATTTTCTGGCACTGTGGAAAGATGCCGATCCCGACATCCCCATCCTTCAGCAAACCAAGGCCGAATACGCTCAATTGCAAACCAAATTGCAATAAGTGGGCCCGCCCGTTGACCTCGACATCTCGGAGACAAATTGGACCGCCCGGTCGCCGGGTGCGCTGGGCTTGCTATTGACTGAATTACTGGCCTTTTGTTACGATTCCGTCGCTGCTTACCGGCAGCGCTTATCCAGAGTGGCTGAGGGGACAGGCCCTACGAAGCCACAGCAACCTGGTTCTTTTGCCAAGGTGCTAATTCCTGCCCAGTGGGGAGAGATAAGATCCTCAACTGACCGGGACCCCGGTCGATTGAAGATTCAACTCCCAAACTGAAGTCTAAAATTGGCGCGGCTGCCCGATTTATGCAGGCATCGCGCTAATTTAATTTGGCGCGTCGAGCGCTTCGTGGGCCTCGCTGCATCCGCGAGAGCTTACCCTCGCGTCGGCCGCAAAGGGAGTCACACAATGAAATTCGCAACGAAGACGATTCACGCGGCCCAACCCTCCGAGCCTGAAACTGGCGCGCTCGTCGCCCCCATTTTCCAGACATCGACGTACGAACAGGATTCGCCCGGCCACGATAAGGGATTCTCCTACTCGCGCACGAACAATCCGACCCGCCAACGGCTCGAGGGTGTGCTCGCGGCGCTCGAAGGAGTCGAATACGCTGCTGCGTTCGCTTCGGGACTCGCGGCAGAGAATGCGGTTCTGCAAGCCTACCTGCGTCCCGGCGATGAAATCATCATCCCGCTCGACGTATACGGCGGCACGTATCGCATCCTGAATCGCGTCTATCAGGCGATCGGTGTCGTCGTACGGCAGATCGACACGAGCGATCTGGCAGCGGTCGAGAAGACACTCACGAAAAAGACGCGCCTCGTTTGGATCGAATCTCCGACCAATCCGCGCCTCCTGATCGCCGACATCGCCGCGATAAGCAAGTTGGCCCACGCACTTGGCGCGCTCGTCGTCGTCGACAATACGTTCGCGACTCCCTACTTCCAGCAGCCTTTCGAGTTGGGCGCCGACATCGTGGTCCACAGCGTCACAAAATATCTAGCCGGCCACTCGGATACGGTCCAGGGCGCTGCCCTCGCAAAGGATCCGGCCGTCTTCGAGCCGATCAAATTCCTACAGAACGCCACCGGTGCCGTGCCGTCGCCGTTCGACTGTTGGCTCACCATGCGCGGATTGAAGACCTTGGAGTTGAGAATGCAGCGGCACGAACAAAACGCCGCCGCCATCGCCGAAGCTTTGAGTAAGAATCCGCTCGTTCACCGCGTGTACTTCCCCGGCCTTGCGAGTCACCCGGGCCACGACATCGCCCGCCGCCAGATGAGCGGATTTGGAGGAATGGTTTCGTTCGAACTCGATGGAACCATCGACGAAGTTGTGGCGTTCGCATCTTCGCGGCGCTACTTCACGCTCGGCGAGAGCTTGGGCGGGGTGAAAGCGCTGCTCTGCCATCCCGCGACGATGACGCACGCTTCGATCCCTGCCGAGGCCCGCGCGGAGCTCGGCCTTTCCGACACGCTGCTCCGCCTGTCGCCGGGATGCGAGAACGCCGAAGACCTCGTGGAGGATCTGCTCCAGGGATTAGCGGAGATAGCTGACGCCCGCGCGGCCCGCAAGCCCGTAGGCGCTTCCGCCCGGTAACCCGCAGCGACCTCGTTCATCATGAAGCAGCGATTTCTACCCGACAATGGCTGCCGAGTAGAAATCGCTGTAACTCACAGAAAACAAACAATCCGTGTACGGGCTACCCGACAATGAAACCCAGCCTCTCACGCACAAATCTTCGTCGCGTCCAGGATCTCCTCTAGCCACTCGCCACCAGCCATTGCTCCATTGCGATAGAATGCCGCTCGAAACCTGAGCAGGAGGCAGCGGTGCCGCGGAAAGTCCGTTGGGGAGTGTTGGGTGTAGCCTCGATTGCCGTTCGCCGCGCAATCCCGGCCATGCAGCAGGGCGAGTGGAGCGAAATCGCCGCGATCGCTTCCCGTGACCGAAGCAAAGCGGAGGCCGCGTCCCGCACCCTCGGGATTCCCAAAGCATACGGATCGTACGAGGAACTTCTGGCCGATCCCGAAATCGATGCCATCTACAACCCGCTGCCCAACCATCTTCACGTTCCCTGGTCCGTCCGGGCTGCACAAGCCGGCAAGCACGTGCTCTGCGAGAAGCCTCTCAGCCTGAACGCGGCGGAAGCGCGAAGCCTGCTCGAAGTGCGTGATCGTGCAGGCGTCAAAATCGACGAAGCCTTCATGGTGCGGACTCACCCGCGATGGCTACGCACGCGCGAGTTGATCCGCGGCGGCCGCGTCGGGCAATTGCGGCTCATCACCGGCTCCTTTGGGTATTTCAACCGCGACGCGGACAACGTTCGCAACGTGTCTGAGTATGGCGGAGGCGCGCTCCTGGACCTTGGATGCTATCCGGTCACGCTCTCGCGTTTCGTCTTCGCGGAAGAACCGACGCGCGTCACGGGATTGGTCGAGCGGGACCCGCAGACGAAAATCGATCGCGTGACTTCCGCAATACTCGATTTTCCCTCCGGACAATCCGTCTTTACGTGCAGCACGCAGCTCGCCTATCACCAGCGGATGCAGTTCCATGGGACGCAAGGCAACATCGAGATCGAGCGCCCGATCAATCCTTCAACGGATGAGCCTACGCGCATCGTGTTCGATGACGGCCGCGCTCCCGGCGGCGCCGTCGTCGAGACGATCGCGACCTGCAACCAATTCACGATCCAAGGCGACCTTTTCTCCCGCGCGATTCGCGAGGGCGGTGAAGTTCCCGTGCCTCTCGAGGACTCAATTCGCAACATGGCAGTAATCGATGCCATCTTCCGCTCGGCGGAATCCGGGAAGTGGGAAAAGCCGTAGCTTGCGTGAAAGTGCTGCTATTCCGGTTTGCGCGCAGTAATGATGCTGTAGTCGAGGATGACTTCACGATAGTCCGGGGCCACGAAGCCCACTTCATCGAGAAACGCTTCAATCTCCGCGGTCGAGTAATATCTGCCTTCCGTCCCAGCCATGAGAAAGACGGAGTGCGCAGCGATCGGTAGCGGGCCGGTTTTCTCGCGATTGAGATGGCGGTCGTGGATCACGAGCAACCCGCCTGGAGGAAGGGCCGCATACGATTTTCCCAGGAGCAGCTTCACCGTCGCCGCGTTCCAATCGTGCAAGGCGTTTGACCATAAGTGGACGTCGTATCCGACGGGCAGCGAGTCGCGAAACATGTCGCCGGAAGCAACGCCGACACGCTCGGTGAAGCCGCGTTTGGCGATGCACTTCTGCGTGACGCGATCGACCGGCGGCTTTTCAAAAACAGTGGCTTTCAAGTGGGAATGCGCGGCGGAGATGCAGCAGGCGTAAATGCCGGACCCGCCGGCAATGTCAAGCAGGCGGCGGTGAGCTTTCAGATCGAGCCGCGCGGCCAGCACCGGACCGACGTACATGCCGCGGGAATCCATCGTGCCCGTGAACTGCTCAGCGAATGCGTCGTCTTCCATCGCCTCCACCCAGGGCTTTCGGGCCGTGGCTCCGGCCCAGCTCGGTTTGTCCGTGCGCAGGGTTTCGAGCAGTGCCTTGTAAATGGGACGGTCGACAAAATGAACGAAGTACGGGCCGACGAACCACGGCGAGTCTCGCACCAGAAATTCGCGAGAGATTTCCGTGAGATGAAATGCACCGTCTTTCTTTTCTATGTAGCCCATCGCGCAAAAGAGGGTGAGCATCACGTCCACAGGTCGTTCGGCCAGGCCGAGCCCGGTGCAGATCGACGGCGCGTCCGCAGGCGATTTCGCGAGCCGAGAAAAGAAATCAAGCCCGACGATTGCAGCAGCCACCAGCTCCGGTGCATAGATGCCATCGCGGTGGCGGTAAATCTCCGTCGGATCGGTTTTGGGTCTTCGAGTCAGGTCATCCATGCGCAGCATGGTAAAACAATTTGCGGCACTTTCGCTCGCGGCTTTTTTAGTTTTTCACGCCGCGCCGGGTTCCAATTTTGATATCTTTGAAAATCGAAAGGGACACACTCAACGATGGAGATCCGCCACAACTGGACGCGCAGCGAAATCCGGCAGATTTACGAACTTCCTCTTCCGGAGCTGATCTTTCAAGCGCAGCTCGCGCACCGCGCGCATCACAGCCCCGAGGAAGTGCAACTGTGCCGGCTGCTTTCTATTAAGACGGGCGGCTGCCCGGAGAACTGCACCTACTGCTCGCAGAGCGCGCACTACGAAGCTGGCGTGGCGCGCGAACCGCTGATGAATCTTCCCGAAGTTTTCGACGCGGCTCGCAGGGCCAAGGCCGAAGGCGCGACACGCTTCTGTATGGGAGCTGCGTGGCGCCAGGTCACGGACGGGAAGGAATTCGATCGCGTGCTGGAAATGGTGCGCGGCGTTTCGGCGTTGAATATGGAAGTCTGCTGCACGCTGGGAATGCTCACTGAAGCGCAGGCGCAGCGACTCAAGGAAGCGGGCCTCACCGCTTACAACCACAATCTCGATACGTCTCCCGAATTCTACAGCAGCATCGTCACCACGAGGGTGTACGAAGATCGCCTGCGGACGATTGCCCATGTGCGGAATGCCGGAATCACGGTCTGCTGCGGCGGGATTTTGGGCATGGGCGAATCTGACGAAGACCGCGTCGGCCTGCTCCATGAGCTGTCGAGTCTCGATCCGCATCCCGAAAGCGTGCCGATCAACATGCTCGTGGCGAACGAAGGGACTCCGCTTGGGGATGCGAGCGAGATCGACCCATTGGTCATGGTTCGCACGATCGCAACGGCGAGGATTCTGATGCCGGCATCGAGAGTGCGGCTGGCCGCCGGGCGCAGGGGCCTCTCGCAAGAGGCTGTGGCGCTTTGCTTTCTTGCAGGTGCCAATTCGATCTTTACGGGCGAAAAACTTCTGACTACTCCGAATCCCGCTGCCGATGCGGACCACCAGATGCTCGAAAATCTGGGCATGAAAGCCGCGCAGGGCGCCTAAGATGAGTTCCCGGCCAATTCAAGCGCGCATGGCGCAGGAACTCGACGCGTTGCGCGCGCAATCGCAGTTTCGCACTCTCGAGTTTCCCGGTGGCGTCAACCTCTGCTCCAACGACTATCTCGGTCTGGCGGAAGATCCGCGGCTCAAGCAAGCGGTGATCGATGCCGTCGAGCGCGCGGCGACTGTAGGCTCGACCGGCTCGCGCCTGCTTTCCGGGAATGCGCGCGAATGGGAGGAGCTTGAATCCGACTTCGCCAAGTTTGCGGGGACGGAAGCGGCGCTCTATTTCGGATCGGGCTACGCCGCGAACCTCGGGCTGCTCGGTTCTCTGTTGAGGCCCGGCGATATCGTTTTTTCGGACGCGTTGAACCACGCCAGCTTGATCGACGGGATTCGGCTTTCCCACGCAAAGAAAATCATCTACCCGCACGGCGATCTGGAGTTTCTAGAACGGTCTTTGCGCGAGCACGCGGGTGCGGCGGGCGCGCGCGTAATCGTCACCGAGAGCGTTTTCAGCATGGAGGGCGATGTTGCGCCCATCGAGTGCCTCCTGCGTCTCGCTAGAGACCATCGTGCTGGATTGGTGCTCGACGAAGCACACGCAACGGGAGTTTGGGGACCTCGCGGGCGCGGCATGGCCGCCGAACTGGAGTGTGAACGCGAGACTCTGGCCATCGTGCACACATGCGGAAAGGCGCTAGCGAGCGCCGGGGGGTTCGTGTGCGGCGGAAAAACTTTGATCGACTATCTAATCAACCACGCGAGGACATTCGTTTTCAGCACGGCAATGCCGCCGTACATGGCGGGGCAGATTCACGCCGCGCTCGATCTCGCCCGCGAGGCAGAGAGCGAGCGAAATCATCTCCGTGAAATCGCGTCCGCGCTGCGCGACGGCGTGGCAGCCTCAGGCCTGAATTATGGAGCGAGCGAAACGCAAATCGTGCCAGTAATGCTCGGCACGAACGAAATGGCACTGCAAGCTGCGAGCGCGCTTCAGAGAAGCGGATTCGCGGTCAAGGCCATACGCCCGCCGACGGTGCCCCCGGGCGCAGCGCGCCTTCGCGTTTCTCTAACCAGCCGCATTTCGATGCAGGAAATCGATCTTTTCGTTGCGGCGATGGACGCGGCGCACAAATCCTTGCCGCAAATTCCGTCGGCCAGCGCCGTACATGCCTAGCCGCTTTTTCGTCACCGGCACGGATACCGCCGTTGGCAAGACCGTGGTATCGGCTCTGCTGTGCGCCGCGCTCAATGCGGTCTATTGGAAGCCGATTCAAACGGGCACGTGCGAAGGCGCGGACCGAGACACCGTGATCAAGCTCGCGGAATTGCCAGCCGCGCGAACGATCCCGGAGACCTATCGTTTTTCTCCGTCCGTCTCGCCGCATCTGGCGGCGCGGCGCACAGGCGTCCGCATCGACTTGCAGAAAATCAGGATGCCGCGAATTTCGCCGCGCGACAATCTGATCGTCGAGGGAGCGGGTGGCGCGCTCGTGCCGATCAACGACGCACAGTTTATGACGGACTTGATGCGCCATCTCAAACTCCCAGTGCTGCTCGTCGCACGCACCGCGCTCGGGACGATCAACCACACGCTGCTTTCGCTCGCCGCGCTGCGCGCAGCCCGACTCGACGTCCGAGGCGTGATCATGGTTGGCAAACCGAATCTGGAGAATCGAAAGGCCATCGAGCGTTACGGAAAAGTGCAGGTGGCCGGACTCGTTCCTATTCTGAAAAGAATCAACCGCACTACATTGCTCCGGGCATTTCGCGATCGTTTCAATCGCAGAGCGTTTCAAGCATGACGCGCGACTTGAAGATCTGGCGTCCCTTCACTCAGGAGGCGCTCGACCCGCCTCCGATTCGGATCACGCGAGCCGAGGGCGTCTACCTGTACACCGAGGACGGCCGCCGGCTGATCGACGGGATTTCTTCCTGGTGGGTGAATCTCCACGGCCACGGGCATCCGGCCATCGTTTCCGTCATCGCCGCGCAAGCCGCGAAGCTCGATCACGTCTTATTGGCGGGCTTCACGCACGATGCGGTCGAAAACTTGCGCGACTCTCTGCGAAGAGTCTTGCCACTGGGGCTTGCGCACATCTTTTTCTCGGACGATGGCTCGACGGCCGTCGAAGTCGCACTGAAGATCGCCGTGCAGTATTGGAAGAATGTCGGGCGACCGGAGAAGAGATGGCTCGTTGCGCTCGACCACGCCTACCACGGCGATACGGTGGGCGCGATGTCCGTCGGAGCCGAATCCGCTTTCAGCGACCCGTTCCGCGATCTGCTGTTTCCTGTCCACCGGGTGCATTCCGCATATTGTTACCGATGTCCCGTCGGAAAGACGCGCGCGACGTGCGACATCGACTGCGTGGATAAATTGAAGCGCTTGCTCGAGAAAGAACAGGGAGAGATCGCAGCGGTGATCGTGGAGCCGCTGCTGCAAGGCGCCGGCGGGATGATCGTGCATCCTGTCGAATTCCTGCAGCGTGTGCGGCATTTGTGCAGCGAGCACGACGTACTGCTGATTGCGGACGAGGTACTCACCGGCTTTGGCCGCTGCGGGAAAATGTTTGCGTGCGAACTGGCGGGCGTGGCCCCCGACTTAATGTGTTTATCGAAGGGTTTGACGGGCGGCGTATTGCCGATGGGCGCCACCGTGTGCACAAAGGAAATTCACGAGGCGTTTGTCGATACCGACCGCGGGCGCACCTTCTATCACGGCCACTCCTACACGGGAAATCCAATCGCCGCGGCCGCTGGCGTCGCGAGTCTCGGGATTTTCGAACGCGAACCCGTGTTCGAGCGCATCCACGCGATCGCAAAAATCCACTGCGAACGGCTTGCCGCCATCCGCAATCATCCGGCGGTCGGAGATGTCCGAACGATCGGGACGATGGCGGCGGTCGAACTGCGCGCGGACGATCCCGGATATGCGTCGAAACTCAAGCCGAAACTCTATAAGTTCTTTCTCGATGCCGGTGTGCTCCTGCGGCCTCTGGGCAATATTGTGTACGTTCTGCCGCCGTACGCGATTTCGCCGGAAGAGCTGAACTACGTTCACGATCGGATCGCGGAATCGCTGGATTTGCTCCGGGCCTGATCTTGATCCGCATGTTTGACAGCGCGGCACGCCAAGGGTAAAAGAACACAGCCATGACGAACACGACCGACACCGCTCACCCGGCGAAGCCTCTGGTGGTAGGCATCGGAGGCACGACGCGAGCCGTGTCCTCAACCGATCGGGCGCTCCGGCTCGCTCTGCAGGCAGCAGAAGACGCCGGCGCGCGCACGTTTCTCTTCGGCGGCGCGTTTCTTTCGCATCTTCCCCACTTCGCACCGGAAAATCGCGAGCGCAACGAAGAGCAGCGCCAAATGGTCGAGATGGTGCGGAGAGCCGACGGCTTGATCATCGCAAGCCCCGGCTATCACGGCGGCGTCTCGGGCCTGGTGAAGAATGCTCTGGACCTGCTCGAGGACTTACGGGAAGATGAGCGACCCTATCTCGACGGGCGCGCCGTCGGCTGCGTCGCCGTATCCGCGGGATGGCAGGCGGCCGTGAGCACGCTTGCGGCTCTCCGTTCGATCGTGCACGCTCTGCGCGGCTGGCCGACGCCTCTCGGCGCGACGCTCAACACGGCACAGCCAATCTTCGATTCCACCGGCGCCTGCACCGACCCAAAGGTTGCCGAGCAGCTCGCGACTGTAGGCCAGCAAGTCGTTGCATTCGCGCAACGTCATCACCGCTAACAGCTCCGCGGAATGGCTCTTTGAAGAGGTGTAAACGCGAGAGCGCCGAGCGCTAGCACCACGGGAAAGCAAACGAGCACGTAGCGCGGCTCGACCGTGTGCAACTGCGTCAGCGAAGCCGTGCGGATCACGACGAATGCGATCAGGAATGCCAACGCTGGATGCCGGCGGCAGCGCCATGCGCCCACGAGCGCGAGAGCGACGTACACGCAATTCAAGATTCCAAAGCCCAGCGTGACGTCGAAATCCGTCGGGTTATCCCGATGTCTCTCGCCGGGCGGCCATAGCTTCCCCGAGTAGGGGAGCAACTCGATCCGCGGCGTAAACCAGATCATCCCCGCCCGAATTACCGGAATGAAAAAATAGGTGCGCAGCGGATGACGCGCCGCCCGTTCACGTGCGAGCAGCGCGAACTCATGGTCGAGCACAGGCGTCATTTGCCAGCCGTCGTTGTAGCGGCCCAGGAGCGCCGCGACGCGATCGCGCTCCGCCGCGGAATCGAACGCGGAGGCGGGCAGCGTTTCGATGGAGATCGGCGCGTTTCCCAGCTTCCACGGTAAGAGATATGCGTCCCCGAACCGCACCATCCACGTTTGAGTCCATTCATAGAAGCCGCGGGGAATGAAGTCCCCTTGCGCTTGCGCGTACGTTGGAGCGAGGAATTCGATTCGACCGAGCGTCCGGGCATTGCGGGCGGCCCACGGCACCAATGGCAAAAGCAGACCCACGGCCATCCACAAGAGCGCCAGCGCCAGCTTCGACCAGTCAACGCGGCGATGCCAGCGGACACAGAGAATAAACGCCACCGCCACAAAAAGAAGTGGAGCCTCAGGTCGCACAAGCGTACCCACGCCGACAAGCGCTCCGCCCAGCAGAAACCATCCGACTGCGAATAGCAGCGACCTCCGGTCAAATGAACGAATAGGGAGGTCCATCGAAGGATGGCCGAGGATGCAAACGAAAGCTAAGAGACCCAGAGCCGTTAGAAATGTGGCGAGAACTTCAGTGAGCACGGCCGCGGTGTAGTTTGCGGTGAAGGGACAGAGCGCGGCCATCCACAGCGCCACAGTCGCCACAACCCCGCGGTTGGAAGCGGGCGCGAGACGCGCAGCGATCGCGACAGTCAGCACGCAGGTCATCAGGTCGATGATCACCTGAACGATAAATATCGCTTTGCCTGCTTGCCCGAACACCGCGTATATGGCTGCGAGTAATGCTGGATATCCCGGCATCCGCATATCGACAGGGAGCAGCTCGCCGCGAACGAAAAGGCCGTACACGCCGTGGTACAACCAGTTGCGTGCGAGTTCCTCGTAAAATTTCGTGTCGTTTGAAAACGGCGAGAAATGCACGATGAAGACAAAACGCAGCGCAAGCCCAGCCAACAAGGCGGGGATCAAGTGTTTGTAGGAAACAGGCGGAAAGATCGGCGTGGTCTTTATGGGAACGTCTTCCGGTGAAATTAATCTCGCAATCGAAGATCTGGGAAACCCAAGATTACTCGGTCACGCGCGGTCGTGCGAGCCCGGCGGTCAAGCATGTCAGCAATGCGGGGTTCCGCGACGGGACCCTGGCCCAGCCCGCCACGGTCTTAGCTGTGCGCCAGATTAAGAATACGCTCGTCAGCGTCAGACCTAGCGCAAGAATTATGATGCTCGAAACCATTACCGAAACCACAACCTCACCCGGCGTGTAAAGTTTCAAGCCCAGCCCTAGTATGAACACTCCTGCACCCAATCCACAGCCAGTTGCGTTGAATTTGGTCAACTAACTCACGCCCTTTGCGCACTGCCACTCGCAAGAGCATCATAGAGCTCGCCACGACCGGGAGATGTTCTCTTCGGCACACTTCGGTGCATGTCGGATTGGGAGTTCACGAGCCAAGACGAGCGCCTCCGCCGAAAGTTGAGCGCTTGGGCACATTAAATCAGCCATTCGCCAAACTGTTCTAAATGGAACAGTCGCGCTTCCCGAAATGGCATACGTTTCGGACGAACGAAGCTCCGAAGAATGCTGCTCGTTGACCAGGATGACTGGTGTGGGGCGGCAAGGCGTTCGCGCTCTCTCGATGGCCACTTCAATACAAACCGGAACTGGCTGGGATCACCAAGGTGCCGCGTTGCGCGGCGCGACGAGTCGCCGACGACAGCCGCTGCGAATCCTATTTTTCCATCGAGACATCTGGGCCGTCGAGCGATGTCTCCATGAACTCAAATGCACGCGATTCATGGTCAACCCAGACTTGGCGCTAGATGCCGGGGCGTTGGCCATATACATGTCGTCGGAGCACTACGACCTTGTAGTGGCCGAGTGCCCGCGTACCGGCCGGCAAGGAATGCAAGCGATGGAACTCCTGCGCCAGACGACGAAGGGAACACCGCTCATTTTCGTAACGGATAACCGTGGGCCTGATCGTTGATCACAGCCGCAGCATGGGCCCCAAGCTGCCGGAAGTGGCGGCAGCGGTATCTGCGTTCGCGCAATCCAGCAACCCTCAAGACGAGATGTTCGTCGTGGATTTCAATGATGATGTTTCGGTGGAACTGATGGACGGAAAAGCGTTCACGAGCGACCCCAAAGAGCTTGCGAAAGCCGTCTTCTCCGTCCGAGCGCGCGGGCGAACCGCGCTCTATGATGCGGTGGACGAAGGGCTCATTCACTTGCAGGTCGGCCATTGGGACAAGAGAGCGCTTATCATCGTAAGCGACGGTGGGGACAATGCCAGTCAGAAAAAATACTCGCAAGTGCTGGCGCTGGCCCAGCAGTCGCAAGTCATGATTTATTCCGTCGGCTTGGTGGACGCCAACGAGGAAGAAGACCCGGGTCTCCTTCGACGGCTCAGCAAAGATACGGGTGGCATCGCCTTCTTTCCAATGTCTGTCGAAAACGTCGC
This sequence comes from uncultured Acidobacteriota bacterium, assembly GCA_963715685.1. Lineage (GTDB taxonomy): Bacteria > Acidobacteriota > Terriglobia > Acidiferrales > UBA7541 > Palsa-295. Next base: position 2,915,244 of record OY970264.1, read on the forward strand.
GGACATCTCCAAAGAAATCGCACGCGACCTTCGCGAACAGTACACGCTCGGATTTATTCCGGAGCAAACAGGCACCGCAGATTCCTTTCGACACATAAAGGTGAAAGTCGCCGCTCCCGGCCATGGCAAGATTCATGTGCGAACTCGGCCCGGTTATTTCAGGCCGGAACAAGAGCAAGCTCCTGCAAAGATCGAGAAAAGCACGTCATGAACCCTCATAGCCGCGTCGCGAAAACGTCTCGGAAAACAAGAGCGCTGATCTTTCGCGCAATGCATTACGTCTTGCTGGCCGCTGGTGTGTTCGGACTTGCCTACGCCGCCTACGTCATCGCAGAGGCACGCACCTATCAGGCGATTGAACAATCGAGATTCGAGAGTGTGAGCCAGAACGAAGAGCGGCATCCGGTGATTGAAGGAAGCGCGATTGGAGAGATGGAGATTCCTCGCCTCGGGCTGAAAGCCGTCTTCGTCCAGGGCGATTCGCCAAGAATCCTGCGGCACGCCGTCGGCCACATCTCGGAAACGGCCTTGCCGGGCGAATCGGGCAACGTTGTTCTAACCGGTCACCGCGATACTTTCTTTCGCCCGTTGCGCAACATTCGACAGGGTGACTTAATCACGCTCAAAACAGTCGATGGCGACTTTCTGTACCAAGTGGAATCCACCGCTGTCGTGCCCCCGAGCGATATTCAAGTCCTCCAATCGTCAGGCGAGCGCACGCTGACGCTAGTCACATGCTTCCCTTTCTACTACATAGGCCCCGCGCCCAATCGCTTCATCGTTCGCGCTCGCCAGAGTGGACCACTGCCGGTGCAATACCCCAACGCTGCGGCGCCTACCCAGTTTTGAGAGGCCCGAACGAAAAAGTCAGATGTGTGCCGAAGCGGACAGATAACCTTGCCGCATCCGTCTACTATCTGCTTGCGTCGGTAAGCAGGTGAGTTGTTTCGCAGATTCGTCCCCTCGCTTCATTCTGATCGCCTCGTCTTCACGCCCGCGATAAGGAAACGGAATGAGGGGCACAAATGCTCTGGACGATTTTCACTGACTTGCTCGGCGGAGTTGGTCTCCTTGTCGCCGGCGCGAGGCAAAAGGCTTAACGGAAAGTTTCGGCTGGGGAGAGTTGGAGAACGATTCGAATTCAACGACTTTCCCCGGCTAATGGCGTGGTTCAAAGCGCCCTCACAAAGGTTTCGGAGAGAGCAACTTCCGCGGCCGCAATTCTGATCATGGAGGTCAGCGATGATACGCAAATCAATTCTTGTCGTCTGTTTAGGTCTCGTTGCAACCGCACCGCTCTTTGCGGCAAACAAAGAACAAGAGCGGCTCCGCAATGCCGGGGTCGTGATGCAGGAAATTATGAACGTACCCGACAATATTCCCCAAGAGGTAATCGAGAAGGCCGAGTGCGTCATCGTGTTTCCGTCTGTGCTCAAGGCGGCGTTCGTGGTCGGTGCAAGTTACGGCCGCGGCGCGATGGTTTGCCGAACCGGAGAGGATTTCAGGGGGCCATGGGGCGCGCCCGCTATGTTTGCGTTAGAAGGCGGCAGCGTTGGTTTCCAAATCGGCGGCCAGGCTACCGATCTCGTTTTGTTGATCATGAACGGCAGAGGCGCGAGTTCGATTCTTAACAGCAAAGTCAAGTTGGGCGCTGACGCCTCTATCGCGGCGGGTCCCGTGGGACGCGACGCTGCGGCAAACACCGATGCGTACATGCGAGCAGAGATACTCAGCTACTCGCGCACGCGCGGTCTTTTCGCCGGCGTTTCCCTCGAAGGTTCCACGCTCCGGCCTGATGACGACGCCACCGCGGACGTCTATGGCCATAAGTTCACGGCAAGACAAATCGTAATCGGCGGAGAGGCACGCGTTCCTCCATCCGGACGTCTTTTGGTTTCAGTGTTGCAGAAGAATTCACCTCGCAACGAGTCGAAGCCAGCTGGCAACTAAGCGCCGAGTATCTGCCGCTCTTCTTTCATCGAGGCGAGATGTGGGCTTCGGGAAGAGCGGAGTTCGGGCTTGACACTCCGCACCCGAGCGCCAAGTAACTCGCTTACCTGAGAACGAACAGGTGAGCGGTTCTTGTCGCGATCGACGAACGATGCTCGTCAATCGTATGGCGGAGAGGGTGGGATTCGAACCCACGGTTGAGTTTCCCCAACACACGCTTTCCAAGCGTGCTCCTTAAACCGCTCGGACACCTCTCCGCACTCTAGGGCGTTCAGAAGCCTAACAAATTGGGGGCGGAGCGGCAAACCGGAGAACTTCGATCCGTTCGTCGTGGCAACAAATTGAGAAAATGTCTGCTACACTTTGCTGCGCTACTCCGGGGTAGTGCAATTGGTAGCACGCCAGCCTTTGGAGCTGGTTATCCTGGTTCGAGTCCAGGCCCCGGAGCCATTTGTAACCGACCCTCTAATGTTCGCATTTCTCGTGCTCCTCACTGCTTTCCCTCATACAAATTACGGCTCGGAACTAATGTCCTGACGAGCTGCGAACAATTATGAACAGGTCATAACGTCCGGCGACTCTATGCAGTCAGCGATGACGATATCTCGTCGGTGAGGGTCGTCACGTGGTGACGTGACCGGCGGCACGCCACGCTGAGAAGAGTGCTAAGTGCTTGTTTCTCTTCGACACCGAGGCGAATTTCCAATCATTTGAGTTTGGTTCATCGCTTGCCATACCGAGGCTAGAGCGCACGACGGGCTGCAAACGACCAAGGAGGTCGATGAAAATGCGAGGTCCTTACGGTTTCGAACTCACCGAGAATTGCGAAACATGCGAGCTGCGTTCCAACGGATTCTTCTGCCAAATGCCGCAGGTGGCAACCAAGGATTTTAACGCGGTGAAGTCTTCCTCCTCTTATCCGGAAGGCGCGGTCCTGTTTCTCGAAAAGCAGGCTCCCCGGGGAATTTTTCTGCTCTGCGAAGGGCAGGTGAAGCTCTCGATCAGCTCAAGCGAGGGCAAGACTCTTATTCTGCGAATCGCCAGGGCCGGCGAAGTTCTCGGTTTGAGCGCGGTTGTTGGCGGCACTCCGTATGAGGTCACCGCCGAGACTCTTCGTCCCTGTCAGGTGGCGTTCGTTCGCAGGGACGATTTCTTGCGCTTTGTCGCGCAGCACCCCGAAACGTACCAAGGCATCCTGAAGCAGGTAACGTCGTCTTACGGCGGTGCGTGCGAACAACTCCGGACCGTCGGCCTTTCCGCATCGGCTCCCGAGAGGCTGGCCAGGCTCTTGCTCGATTGGTCCGAGGGGGCGGAACAAACGAAGCTCGGCACGCGCATCACGCTCCCATTGACGCACGAAGAGATCGGCGAATTCATCGGAAGCTCCCGCGAAACAGTGACGCGGGCATTCAGTGAGTTCAAGAGCCGGCACTTGGTTGCGTTGAAGGGTTCCACGGTGACCATTCCAAATCGAGAAGCTCTCGAGAACATGGTGAACGCGTAGTGAAAATCCTTCTGGCGGTGGACGATTCCAAGTTCTCGCGAGAGGCTGTGCGCAGGCTTATCGCGCAGTACCGCTCGAAGGGCACCAGTGTCCGCGTGCTGCACGTGGTCGAACCGATTGGCGCATATATTTCGGCCACGATGTTTCCCCACTTTGCCCCGTATGCCCCGGCCGTGGAGGCCGACCGTCGGAGAGAGGCAGCAAAGCTTGTCCAGCACACGGCTCAGAGGCTACGGCAGGCGGGGTTCAAGGCGACCGCCATCGTTGAAACAGGTGATCCCAGGAACCAGATTGTGAGCCACGCGGAGAAATGGGGAGCCGATCTAATCATGCTCGGCTCCCATGGATTCAATCGGTTGAATCGGCTGCTGATGGGAAGCGTGTCGGACGCCGTCGCTCGCCACGCAAAGTGTTCCGTCGAGGTAGTTCGAATTCGGGGCACAATTCCGCGCACGAAGAAATAAAATATCACGCGTCCAGAGCAGAAGAAGCGTGCTCGGACTCCGGGCGACTGCTTACGACGCCGCGGCTCGCGCTCGCGGCACCTGCCGAAGCTTCCGCAGCAAGGCAGGCCGGCTCGTCTTCAGGCACTCAGAGGCACGCCGGAGCAGAATTTCAAAGTCGCGATCGGCGACCGGTCTTTCGATTACCGAAACCTTTCCTCGTCGAGTCATGCCACCCTCCCAACGCCAGATATTCACAGAAAGGCCCGTGTATTGCCGGGCACGGTAACGCCGGCCTGCGGGAGATGTCAAGGGAATTTCGTTAGCCCGACGTTTATGAGCGTCAGGCCATACAATGAAGCTTGCGAAGGGCCTCTCGGTGCGGCACTTTCTGACACGGGATAGCCAGATATGAACCTAGGTGCTCGATTTTTGGAGCAACCAGGCGCGCATTTGGTGTATCGTAAAGCTCGGGTGCATCCTACGCACCCAAACCGCTGCGCCAGCGGCAATCCCCACGACACGGGGTATCCAGAGGCAGTGCTGTGCATTGTCCTGCAGCACTGACTCGGGCTTTCACCCTTGGCGACAATTGAATTCCCCGATCGCTCTGGGTCTTTCCACGCGGAAACAAGTGTGTTCCGCAAGGGGCAAAGGAGGATTACATGAAGCGTTTGATTACGATTGGCGCCGCGGTGTCGTTCGCGTTGCTGCTGTTCGCGACCCCGGCGGTCTTTGCACAGGCGAATCAGATCGTCCCGGGCACGCAGGTCCGCCTGAATCTGCTTAACGGTCTTAGCACGAGCGTCGCGCACGCCGGCGATCCCTTCACGGCGATCGTTGCCGAGCCCGTGTTTTCCGGGAACGCGGTCATTCTGCCCGCTGGCGCGAAGGTGCATGGCACGATCACCAGCGTTGACCGTCCCAAAATGTTCTCGATGTTCCGCGGCGGGGCGTCGATGAATCTGGCCTTCACCTCGATCGAAGTCGAGAGCCGCATCTTCCCCGCGAAGATGAGCATCCTCTCGATCTATAGCGGTGAAACCGATTCAAGCAAGCGGCGGAAAGATCTGAAGACAGTCGAAGGCGAAGTTGTGCAGGAGAATCGCGGCGTCAAGAGCGACGTCGAGGACGTGGCCATCGGCACGGCGGGCGGCTCGACCGTCGGACTGATTTTCAGCCACGTGTTGCGCGGCACGGTGTTTGGATTGGTTGGCAGCGGAGCCTACATCGTGGCGAAAAAGGGCAAGGAAGTTGAAATGCCGGCACAGACGGGACTGCTCGTCCGGATGGATTCGACGCTGTCGCTGCCCGAATCGCTGCTGCACAACGCGTCCTATTCAACCCGGGGCAATTGAAGACCGGCAAGAAACTGAATCTAGCGACGGGCACACGCGAGGTCCGCGCCTCCCGTCCACACGAACGTGCTAGGCCGCTCCGCCATTCGCGGCGGCCGCCTGCCGGTTCGCGCGCTTGAGGAAGCGGTAGAGGCTTGTGCGGCCGATTCCCAGCGTCTGAGCCGCGCGGACGCGATTGCCTTTGCACATTTCGAGCACGTGCTGTATGTGAATGCGGCGCACCTCGTCCAGAGGCAGCGGCCTCCAATCGCTTCCAGCGGCGGCGGCTCGGCGCTGCGATTTTTGGAGGTGTGCGGGCAAATCGGCCACGTCGATGATGGCGCCATTTGCCGTCATGGCGGCGCCTGAAATCACGTTCTCGAGCTCGCGCACGTTGCCCGGCCAATCGTGCTGCACGAGCACGATTGGCGCCCGGCGCGAAAGACGTTGGGACGGCTTGCCATAGGCTTCGTTGTACTTCTTCAGGAAATGCTGCAGAAGAATCGGGATGTCCTCCGGGCGCTCGCTAAGTCCCGGCACGCGAATCTCGATGCTGCTGAGACGGTAAAACAGGTCTTCTCGAAAGCGGCCCGCCAAAACTTCCGCGCGAAGATCGCGGTTCGTGGCAGCGACGATTCTCACGTCCACTTTCCTGACCTCCGGCGAGCCGACCCTCTGGATTTCACGATTCTGGATCACACGCAGCAATTTTGCCTGCATGGGAAGGGACGTCTCGCCTATCTCGTCGAGAAAAACCGTGCCGCCGTTCGCGTACTCGAATAGTCCCGCCCGAGCGTCGGTCGCGCCCGTAAAGGCGCCTCGGACGTGGCCAAAAAGCTGGCTTTCGAGTAGCGTATCGACAAACGCCGAGCAATTGCTGACGGCAAACCGCTCGCGCGCCACCGGACTGAGCTTGTGCAGCGTCCGCGCGACCAGCTCTTTGCCGGATCCCGTCGGGCCCATGATGAGCACGTTCGTGTAGTGACGCGAAACTTTTCTTGCGAGTTCGAGCACCTCGCTCATCGCCGGACTCTTGCCAACGATGCCCTGGAATTCAAGGTTCTCCAGGAGTTCGTCCTCAAGGTTACGGATCTTCGTCCGCTGCGTGAAGGTCTCTGCCAATTCATCGAGCGTCTTCGCGAGCCGCGGAAAATCGAGAGGCTTGCCCAGATAATCGTAAGCGCCGCGCTTGATCGCCTCAATCGCGGAATCAACCGCGTAGAAACCGGTCAACAGAATCACATTCATGCTGGGGTCGAGTTGGAGAGCCTTGTCGAGGAACGTGAGGCCGTCCATTTGCGGCATTTTCAAATCGGCCAAGACGGCCCAGCAGCCGCCGAGCCGCACTCTCTCGAGGGCTTCTTCCGGACTGGTAGTGCCGGTGACCGGAAACTCAGCGCGTTCGAGAAGTCTCATAGCCAGCTCCACCTGATCCGGATCGTCGTCCAGCACGCAGACAGGCAGGTTCTTTCGGGCGTTTGAGGTGGTTGCTTGCTCGGCGAGAATTCCCATGTAGCAGCTTCAGGCACGGCTTGTGCCAGAGCGGTGGCCAAGCCCGCGTCTCGTGGAATTGAAAGACGGAGCGGAATGCCTGGGCCGATTAGACCGCTCAAGGCTTCTGAATTGTAGATTTTAGTCGAGAATCCGCACGGGCAGCGCTACGCGGCGCATCAATTCTGGCCGGCGAGTGAGAACTTTGCCCATGCTCGGCACAGTTCCAAACCGGAACCGCAGTTTCAAACAGGGCCGCACGCGCATCTGCTCCCTTGACCACCTGTGAAACTGCGCCTGACGGACCGCAACACCTTCCTAATTTCAGGCAGCCCTGCTCGCCGAACTGACCGACGCTCGTGCCGTGCCGCATATCGGCGCCCCGGGGTGCATCTGCGCGAGGCGAACGAGCGATCTGCCGACAGTATCCGTCCGAGCGATCCCCACGACTTGGCACGGAACCGGAAAATTCGTTTCTTCCTCGGACGGCTGCAATAGGCGCAAAAACACGACGCAGCCTTCTCGCAGCAGGCATCGCAGCTCAACGCTTTTCGTTTCATCTTCATTCCACTCGAGAACAGTCTGCTCGACAAAAAAATCTTCCGAGGCGTCCCACCCTGACACCTCTACGCGGTAGATATTCGATTGACCCGATTGACGCTCCATAAGCCCACCTCCACAAGGACTATTGCAGCATCCATGCCAAAGGGGCGCGTCACGCGGCGCTCACCGCAAAGGACTTGGCGCAGCGTCGCACCGTTCATTCCATGCTGGACTGTTCCCTTCGCAACATTTGTGCGGCTTTGAAACAATTCGGCCGCACGCTAGTGGTGCGCGCTTGCTTTCGCGGTGTAAGGCGGTGTGCTAGACTCCGCCAAGCGGTTGCGACGCGAAAAATTTCGCGGCGCGAACCGCACATCGGTGGAACTTCGGGCTCTGTGCAACGATTCCCCGCAAACCCCGCCAGGCCCGGAAGGGAGCAACGGTAGCGGGTCAGTCTTCGTGTGCCGCGGAGTACCCGAAGTTCCTACCTACCCCGAGCGAAGCGATTGTCCGCAACGGGACACGGGGTCGAGCCGCCGATGGCGCGTTGCCTTAAACTCTTTTTATGACCTACAAAGTCATCGCGAGAAAATATCGCCCGCAGACGTTTGGCGAAATCGTCGGGCAGCAGCACGTGACGCGGACCCTCGCGAATGCCATCGAGTCGAATCGCGTGGCTCACGCGTATATCTTCTCGGGCGTGCGAGGCGTCGGGAAGACCACCGCCGCGCGCATCCTGGCCAAGGCGCTGAACTGCGCGAAGGGTCCGACGGCCGAGCCCGACAACACCTGCGATTCCTGCCGCGAGATTTCCGCAGGAACGTCTCTCGACGTTCTTGAGATCGACGCGGCATCCAACCGCGGCATCGATCAGATTCGCGAATTGCGCGAGATGGTGCGCTACGCGCCCGCTTCGAGCCGCTACAAAGTGGTCATCCTCGATGAGGCGCATCAGCTCACCGACGAAGCTTCCAATGCGCTGCTCAAGACTCTCGAAGAACCGCCCGAGCGCGTCGTCTTCATCCTCGCCACCACGCGCGCGGAGGATCTGGTCGAGACGATCAAATCGCGCGCGCAGCTTTTTCAGTTTCGTTCGCTCACGTTCCAGGAGATTTCCGGCGAGATCGAGCGCATCACGAAAGCGGAGAACCTGAAGATCGATCCAGGCGCCGTCGCCGTGCTCGCCCGCGCCGCCGAAGGCAGCCTGCGTGACGGCCTGTCGCTGCTCGAACAGGCGATCGCCTACTCCGATACTGCGATCACGGACGCGAAGGTGCGCGAACTCCTCGGCGTCGTGGCCGAAAGCGTGCTCGACGATCTGGTCGAGGCGATCGCGGCGCAGTCAACGGAGCGCGCGCTCGGACTCGTGCACCGCCTCATCGCCGACGGCCAGAACTTGCAGCACTTCTGCCGCGAGGCCATTCGTCACTTCCGCAACTTGCTCGTGTCGCGCGTTTGCGGTGCCGAATCGGAACTCGTTGCCGCGCCCGCGGACGAGCGTCCGCGCCTCGCCCGCCACGCCGCGCAGTTCAGCGAGGAAGACCTCACGCGCTTTTTCAATATCCTGCTCGCAACCGACGACGACCTGCGGCGCAAGCCCGATCCGCGGCTGCATCTCGAACTCGGCTTGCTGAGGCTCATCAATGCGCAGCGCCTCGCGCCACTCGAAGAAGCCATCGCGGAACTGCGCGGGGAACGCGGCGCTGCGCCTCGCGAAAATGTGCGATCCGCGCATGCCGCTGCGCTTCCGACGACCGCCCCGCCGCGCGGCGCCGTCGCTACGCCGTCGACGTCGACTTCGTCATCGGGAGCGGCGGTGCGCATGGCCCCGGAAATTCAATCGGCGCCAACGCCGCCAAAGCCGGCGTCGCAATCGTTCGCGCCCGCAGCGCCGGTTCCGGCTTCGCCGCCTCGCGTCGTCGCGCGCGCCGCGGAAGAATTGACGAAGGGTCTGACCTCCGCTCAATTCGACGCGATCAAAATCGCGCTCCAGGGATCGAGACTACTCTCGTCCTTCGTCGAGAGCGCCACGCGCTGCGAAATGGAAGGCGGCGAGTTTAGGCTTTTCTTTGCGAATGAAAACCGCGCGCTCGCGGACATGCTGCCGCGCGAAGCAATGGAGCGTTTGCGCACAGTCTTGCATCAAGTGGTGGGCCAGCCGTTGCGCGTCTGTGTTAAACTGGAGTCCGGTCGGGCAGGAGCGTCTCGCAGTTCTGAATTGCGTGCCCGATTCGAGGAAGATCCGATCGTTAGGGCGATGCTCGAAAAGTTCGGCGGCCGCATTTCGAATGTGAAGCGCCCAAGCGAGGAATGACGCATGGAAGTGAAAGCACTACAGCAGATGCTCGCGCAGTTCCGGCAGGTGCAGGAGACGCTTGAGAAGCACATCGGCGAGCTCAGCGTCGAAGCCTCGGCCGGCGGCGGCATGGTCTCGGTCAAGATGAACGGCCAGAAACAGCTCACCGAAGTGCACATCGAGCCGGATGTTTACAAATCGAAGGACCAGGAAATGCTGCAAGAGCTTATCCTCTCCGCCGTCAATGAAGCCACTCGGCGCGTGGACGAAGAGCTCTCCCGTCAGATGAAGGACCTCACAGGAAGCGTTCCCGGAATAATGGGCCTGAAGATTCCCGGGCTGTTCTAAGTCTGTTTTTTTTCGCTCGCAGTCCCGTTCCGCGTCGAAACTGAATCCCCTGAAAATTCGAGCGCAAACAAAAAAGGCGGAGCGTTCTGCGCTCCGCCCTTTTCGCTGAGCAGTAGGATTACTATCGCGGCGGCGGTCCCATCTGGAAGCCGGGCTGATGGTGGAACAATCCGATCAGCACGGTGCCTGTGAGGACGTGACCTTCCATCGCTTTCTGAACGTCGTCGCGGCTCGCGCCCTTCTGCAGATCGAGCTTCGAATCGAGCGCGAACAGCTCAAACGTGTAATGGTGAACAGGTCCCGGAGGCGCGCAGGGGCCAAAGAACATCGGCTGGCCCGTCACGTTAGCGGCCTGAACCCCGACCGTTGAATCCGCCTTTACCCCCTCGGGAAGCGACGTGGCATCACCCGGGATATTGAAAATCATCCAGTGCGTGATGTCGTCGAACGACTTCCGCGCGTGCGCGTCAGGGTCGTGCAGGAGTAGCACGAAGCTCTGCGTGCCGGCCGGCGCGTTGACCCACGCGAGCGGCGGCGAGGTCATATTGGCAGGTTGCGTCATCGTTTTTCCGTCTGGCGAACACGTATACTTGTCCGGGATTGTCCCCCCGTCAGTGATCGCCGTGCTGGTGAGCTGCAGCGGCGGTCCCATCATCGGACGTCCACCACCACCGCCAGCCGGCGGCGGGCCTTGTTGCGCCAGCGCCGGAGCAACTCCGGCCGCCAGCAAAAGCATTACGATCGCAAGCGGTCGTACAATTCTCGTTCGCATTCCGTCTTTCCTCCCTTTCCACTGTTGGAAGGATTCCACAGTGGCCTCCCCACGATCTCACCACGAAGCGCCCGATTGTAACTCGCGCAATGTGCGGCGTGCAACGAATCGGCTGCTCGGTGAGACGGCCCCGCTCCGCATTGCGTTTCACGCTACGATTTCACGCCTGCCTTTCACGTCTGGCGAAAGCGGACGGGACTCTGCAATAATAGAGGTGCATGCCTGATTTCGCTCCTTCCGTCACGCGATTGATCGACGAACTGAAGCGCCTGCCTGGCATCGGGCAGAAGACGGCGCAGCGTCTCGCCTTCCATCTGCTGCGAGTGGACCGCGAAAAAGCGTTCGCGCTCTCCGACGCGATCCGCGAGGCGAAAGAAAAAGTCCGCGAATGTTCGATTTGCAACAACATCACGGACGCCGATCCCTGCCTCTTCTGCACCAGCGCCACGCGCAATAAAAGCATCATCTGCGTCGTTGAAGAGGCGACAAATATTCAAGCCGTCGAAAAAACGCGCCAGTTCAACGGTCTCTATCACGTTCTCGGCGGCGCGCTCTCTCCCCTGCAAGGCATCGGCCCGGACCAATTGAAGATCAGGAGCCTCATCGAGCGCCTCAAGGGCGGCACGGTCGAGGAAATCATCGTGGCGACGAATCCCACCGCGGAAGGCGAAGCCACATCCGTCTATCTCTCGAAGCTGATCAAGCCGCTCGGCGTCCGCGTCACGCGCATCGCCATGGGAATCCCGGTTGGATCGGACCTCGAGTACGCCGACGAAGTCACCATGCTGAAGGCCATGGAGGGCCGTCGCGACGTTTAGCCGTTGGCAAGCTCCGCCGCGATTGTTGTCGCACCCACCGCCGTTTGCCTTGTAACAAGCCCAGTCCCCCGCCGCAAGACGAAGTTACCCTTTCGCACATCGCTGCCACACGGCTCGCCCGGCCCGATTCGCGGTGCTACCCTTGAAATCTACCCTTCGGAGGCGTTTGTGGTCGAGTCCATGCCAGTGAACGATCCCGGCACGCAGAAGCGCCGCAGCACGCGCATCGTGCAAGCCGTTCCGGTCACTGTGGCGGGTGTGGACGCGCTCGGCCAGCCCTTCAAGGAACGCACCACGACCGTGATGATCAACTGTCACGGGTGCAAGTACCAGTCGAAACACTACGTGCCGAAGAATTCGACGATCCACATTGAAATCCCCCGCACCGAGCCGTCGTTGCCCCCTCGAATCGTCCAGGGACGCGTCATCTGGGTGCAGCGTCCGCGCGCAGTGCGAGAACTTTTCCAGATCGGTCTCGAGTTCGAGGTCGCCGGAAACGTCTGGGGAATCGCCTTTCCTCCGGAAGACTGGTTCCCTCTTCCCGGCGAAGAAGCGCCGGGAATCCCCGCGCCGTCGGAGCAGGCCGCCCCGAGCGCGCAAACATCCGCCGGGACGGTGCCCGCAAGCACTCGGGCGGAAGCGCCAACGATCGCCAAGGCCTCTTCGCCTGCGGTACCCACGGTTGCGCCGCCTACCGAGAGCAAGATTCATGTCGTGCCCAGCCTCGCGGAAACGCAGGACGCGCAGTTAGCTACCGCTCGCCAGATGGCCAAGATGGTCGCGGAAGCCAAGGACACTCTCGACAAGACGCTTCGCAGGGGCGCGCAAACGGCCATCAACGAGGAAATGACCATCGTCCGCCAGCAGCTCGACGCGCAGCTTCACGAGGCTGTCGAGCGCGCGATCAAAGTCTCGATGGAGCGCGTTTCCGAGTCGGCGGTAAAGAAAGTCGTCCAGCAGGCTGCGGACCGCACTTCTGCAATCGTCGAAGAAGCGCGCCGGGCCAGCGATGCCAACACCGCACAGCTCGACGCGAAGGTCCGCCAGGCCGTCGAGCAAGCCGTGAGCCAGGCAGCGGATCAGGCTGCCCAACAAGCCGCACAGCAGGCCACCGCGCAAAATCTGAAGCAAGCCGTTGAGGAAGTCGTCGAGCGCGTGATCACGCAGCGCGAAGCCGCTTCGCCCTCCCTCGGGATTCTCGCTTCGCCTGAAGCCGCGCAACAACACCTCGACCAGTGGAAGAAAAATCTCGAAGAGACCGCACAGAGCGTCCGCACTCAAACGATTGACCAGGCCCAGGCGGATGCGGTCGCCGCCAAGCAGCGATGGAACGAGGAATTCGAAGCCGCAGTAACGGGAGCCTCGCAAAAACTCGGCGAAAAGCTTGGCGATGCTGCTAGCGCGGCGCTGGCCCAAGCCGAGAAGGAAATCACTGCCAAGCAATCGAATCTCAATGCTTCGCTGGATGCCGCGATCGCCGACGCCCAGGCGAAGATTCAGTCACTCGGCGCGGGGCTGGAGCAGGAGCGCGCACGCACCGAAGAGGCGCGCGCGCGTCTCGATGAAGCAGCACGATCCACTGTCAATCAAACTCGCCAGCAACTTGACGAGATGCTTGCCGCGCAGCAAGAGGTGGCCGCGCGCCGCGCGGACGAGATCATCGTCGAGCGCACCCAGCAGCTCGAGCCGGTCCTCCAGAATTCCGCGCAGAAAGTGATCGAGCGTTTCTCGGGCGTACTCGACCAAACCCTTGCGCCAAAACTCGACGCCGCGCACAAGGCAGCCTCCGAACTCGCTCAGGTCGGCCAGCAAGCGGCCGAACTTCAAAATCGAATTCGCGAGCAAGTTCAACAAGCACTCGACCAGGCAGCGCAGGCCGAAGCAACCGCGCGCAGCCACGCGCAGCGCGTCTCCGAGCAGGCGGCGGAAGCCGAGATCTCCGTGCGCGCGCAGGTGCAGCAGGCCTCTCAACGGGCCGTCCAGGAATCGCTCGAACGCTTGAGGCAGGAGTCCGGCAAGCTGCCTGCCGAATTCGAAGAGACGTGCCGCGCAGTCCTGGCCAAGGTCGAGGAAGAGTTCGACCAGCGAAACACTCAGGCGCAGCACGAAACGTATGAAGCGCTGTCGAAAGCCGCCGACTGGTACCAGAAGAAGGCGCAGACCACGATGCAGTCGTCGCTCGAAAAGGCCGTCGAGCAGTCGACCGCGTCCCTGCGCAGCCGCGCCGCCGAGATTTCAAGCCTTGTCGCATCCGAGCTCGACCACTACCGCCGCTCTTACGTGGAGCACAGCCAGGCGGAAATCGAGGAAGCCGCAAGAGAAGTGTTGGACCGCGAGCGCGGAAAGCTCACCGAATCCGCCGACGCGGTTCACGCTGGTTTCACCGATCGCGTGCAGCAAGTGACGGGCGAATCGCTCCGCCGCTTTGAGGACGCTTCGCGCCAGGCGCTCGAAAAGGCCCGCTCCGACATGGAGTACAACCGCGAGGGCTCGCTTGCGGAGTTTCAAAAAATCATCGATGAAAAAATGGCGCAGGGAGTCGAGCAGTCGCAGATCTACCTGCAATCGCAGCTCGGTCCGCTGATCGATGCGCTGGAAACGAACCGCCAGAAGCAGCAGCAGGCGTGGATGGAGCAGCTCAAGAAGTCCACGGACGAATCGATCGAGCAATACAAGTCACGCCTTGAAAACGCGTCGAACTCCTGGCTCCTCGCCTCCGCCACGACTCTGGGTCAGCACTCCCAGGCCGTCCTCGACACGCTCGCCAAAGCCGCCGAAAAGCGTATGCGCGAGAGCATCGCTGGCGTGCTCGCCGGCATGGGCGACACGCTCAAAGACCGGCTGATGGGCATCTCGACGAACCTCAGCGCCGAAGACGATGATGACGTGCCTCCCAAGAAGAAGTAGCCTTTGACCAACCTGTAGGGCCTTTTCTCTACTTTTCCGCCGCGTCGCGCGAACTTCAGGCCCATTTTTGGCCCGGACCGGGATATCGGTATAATGTCCGTTATGTCGAACCATGCGTATCTGAATATCTGGTGCAAGGATTTTCCCGAGGAACGCATCCTCGAGCGCTTCGGCGCCTTTCTCCAGACGGTCACCTTCTCGGCCACGAGACCCGGATTCAACTTCCTTACGATCCGCGCCGTCGATAGCGCCGAAACTCCGATTTTCGAGCTGGATTTGCGCGCCACGCCGCTGGATGCCGACGGCATCATCGAGCTTTCGCGCGACCACCTGCATGACGATTGTTCCTACGAGACCAGTTGCTTCTGGGATCTCTCCGCGTTTGACGCAGCAACCGGAAGGTCGAAAACCGAGCCGGAGCCGCTCGAAATTCTGTGCCGCGGAGAAAGTTACGAAGACGGCCTTTGGCGCGAAAGCGCCCACATCGAAGTGAACCTGGGATTCGAGCATCTTTTCACCGGCCATGCCGGCCTGCTCGGCATTCGCCCGGGCGCGAAGTCTGCGCCGCAAAGCCCCGAAGAAGCGCGCTTTCTCGAAGCGATGGCCTGGCCGGAGAACCTCGAACGCTATCAGGACGGCACGCGAGCCAACATTCGCAAGCTCCTCGACTGGGTTCGCCGGATTGAAAGGGCCATCCCTGTCGACCGGGTGCGCCTCTGGTCCGAGGGCGAGGAAAATTTTGAAGCGCGGCTCGAGGAAATCGTGGCCGTTCGCTGACGCCGCGGAACAGCCCTTCCGCGAGCGGAATTAACGCGATAGAATTGCTTTCACTTTCACTGCATTTGGGTGGGCTGGAAGGTGCCACAAGCCATGCAGGACACCTGTAGACGCTTCACCGATAGCGTAGCCGGAATCGGGTCTTGCGCGTCCAATACTCGCCGATGAGCGCAGCCGCCCAGACCGTCGCAACAGTCGCAGCGCCCTCTGTACGCAAGCCTTCCGGCTGGGACAATCTGAAAACGCTCCTCCCCTACGTCGCGCGATACAAGGGCATGACTGCACTCGGCCTTCTGACGAATGTGCTCATGGCGGTCGTCGGCGCCGCCCCTCAACTCGTAATTGGCATCATCACGGACTGTCTGAAGGGCTCACCACAGGCGCTCTCCACGCTGACGGGGCCGTCGCGCGCGATTCTCCATCCGCTCTTCCGATACTACGAACCTCTGAGCCGCCACGCGCTGGGTGTCTATTGCGCGCTGCTGGTTGGGCTGATGCTCGTAAAGGGATTTCTCTCGTTCTGGAACCGGTGGATTCTGATCGGCGTTTCGCGCGAAATCGAGTTCGATCTTCGCAACGACATGCTGGCCCGGCTCGTGAAGCTCGATCCCGAATTCTACGTGCGCAACCGCACCGGCGATTTGATGTCGCGGGCGACGAACGATCTGAACAACGTCCGCATGGTGCTCGGTCCGGGCATCATGTATACGACCACGACCGTCGCGACGATGGCGCTGGCCATCTTCTTCATGGCGAAGCTCTCGCCTTCACTCACGCTCTGGGTTCTTCTGCCGGTGCCCCTGGTTGCGGTGGCGGTTCGATACTTCGGTCAAATCATCCACAGGCTTTCGGAGCGGATTCAGGCCGCGCTCGGAACTTTGTCGACGCGCGCGCAGGAAAATCTCACCGGCGTCCGCGTCATTCGCGCATACGTGCAGGAGAAGCCGGAGTCCGCGCAATTCGACAAGGCGAATCGCGAGTACGTCCAGCAGAACATCAAACTCATCGGAACGATGAGCATCTTTTTCCCCGCGCTCACCGCGCTCATTGGCCTCACCGTCGTAATTTTGCTCGGGCTGGGTGGCGCTCAAGTCGTTGACGGCCGGGTCTCGCTCGGCACGTTCTCCGCGTTTTACGCGTTTCTCATCACCCTCATTTTCCCGATGATCGCGCTCGGCTGGGTGACCAACATCTTCCAGCGTGGTGCCGCTTCGATGGGCCGGCTGAATTACATCTTATACGCCGAGCCGAACATCCGCGACCTGGCTCCTGCGCAGTCGACTCCAATCGGCGCCCACGGAAATGGTGCCAAGCCAAGTCCCGAGCCGGCAATCCGCGGCGAAATCGAATTTCGCCATCTTACGTTCACGTACCCCACGGCTTCCGGCGGCGCGTCCGCCGCTCCGGCGCTCCGCGACATCAATCTGCGCATTGCGGCCGGCTCCACGCTCGCGATCGTCGGCCCCACAGGCAGCGGCAAATCCACGCTCGCGGCTCTGATCGCCCGGTTGTGGGATGCGCCTGAGGGATCATTGTTGATCGACGGGCGCCCCATTCGCGACTACCCGCTAGAGACGCTGCGGCGCGCCATCGGATACGTGCCGCAGGACACTTTCCTGTTCAGCGAGACGATCCGCGAAAACATTGGATTCGGTATGGAAAACCTCGATGAAGCAGAAATCATCGAGGCGGCGGAAATCGCCAGCATCTCCGGCGAAATTCAAGGCTTTCCGCACCGCTTCGAAACGATGGTCGGCGAGCGCGGCATCACGCTTTCCGGCGGCCAGAAGCAGCGGACGTCGCTCGCTCGCGCCATCCTGCGCCAGCCGAGGATTCTCGTGCTCGATGACTCCCTTTCGAGTGTCGATACTGACACCGAGGAACGCATTCTCCGTGGGCTGCGTAATGTGATGAGCCAGCGGACCACGGTCCTTGTTGCGCACCGCGTCTCGACGGTCCAGGGCGCCGATCAAATCATCGTCCTGCGCGGCGGCGAAATCATCGAACGTGGCACCCACGATGAATTGCTCGCCCTTGATGGCTATTACGCTGATCTCTACCAGAAACAGTTGCTCGAAGAAGAGCTCGCACGAGAATGAGCGATTTCCGCGAAGAAGAGAAGTTAGGGAAGCTCTACGACACGCATCTTACGCGGCGGCTGATGGAGTACCTGCGTCCCTACCGCTTGCAAGTCGTGGCCGCCCTCTGCATGACCTTCGGCATCACCGCCATGGAGCTCGTAGGGCCGCGTCTCTTTTCCGTGGCGATCGACCGCTACATGCTTCGTGGACTCGCCCACACGATCACGCGAAGCGCCGCAATGGCGGGTCTCACGTGGGTTGTCGCGGCATACCTGGGTTCGCTCGTCGGCAGCTTCGGGCTGCAATACGTCCAGGTGCGGATCATGCAGTGGGTCGGCCAAGAGACGATGTACGACCTGCGCAAGGAGATTTTCGATCATCTCCAGCGCCTGCCGATGAGCTTCTACGACCGCAGCCCGATCGGCCGCCTCGTCACGCGCGTCACCACGGACGTCGATGCCTTGAACGATCTTTTCGCCTCAGGCGTTGTCGCCATGCTGAACGATTTCGTGCTGCTTGTGGCCTTGGCGGTGGTGCTTCTCTCCTGGCACCCGGTGCTCGCGCTGGCCACGCTCTCGCCGCTTCCGCTCATGATCTTCTGCACGTATTTGTTCCGCAATAAGGTTCGCGACGCCAACCGCCGCATCCGCACTGCCATCGCGCGCATCAACGGCTTCTTGCAGGAACACATCAGCGGAATGGCAATCGTCCAGCTCTTCAACCGCGAGTGGAAATCGCGCAAGCAATTCGAAGAACTGAATCGCATCCACATGATCGCCTACAAGGACGCGATCGACGCATTCGCCTTCTTCTACCCGGCTGTCGAGTTCCTCAGCATGAGCGGTATCGCTCTGCTCTTCTGGTTTGGCGGCGTGCACGTGATTGCCGGGACGATCGGAGTCGGCGTCCTCATCACGTTCATGATGTACGCGCAGCGCTTCTTCCGTCCGATTCAAGACTTGAGCGAAAAGTTCAACATCCTCCAGACGGCCATGGCCGCCTCCGAGCGCATCTTCCGCCTGATCGATGAGCCGCTGACGATCGTTTCGCCCGCCGATGTCAAGCAGCTCACATCTCCGCGCGGCGAAATCGAATTCCGCAACGTCTGGTTCGCCTATTCTGGCGGCGCGACGCCGAAAGAAGAAGACTGGGTCCTTCGCGATGTCTCCTTCCGCGTTGAGCCGGGCCAAACCCTCGCCATCGTGGGGCACACGGGCGCGGGCAAGACGACAATCATCCAGTTGCTGCTGCGCTTCTACGACATTCAGCGCGGCCAGATTCTGCTCGATGGCATCGATATCCGCGAAATGGACTTGCACGAACTGCGCCGCATGTTCGGCATCGTCCTCCAGGATCCTTTCCTGTTCACCGGCACGCTCGAATCCAACGTCCGCCTCGGCACCGAAACGATCGATCGCGCGGCCACGCAGCGGGCGCTCAAGGAAGTCGGGCTCGGCCCATTCGTTGAATCACTAACGCAGGGAGTGGAAACGCCGGTCACCGAGCGCGGCGGAACGCTCTCGGTAGGGCAGCGGCAACTCGTCAGCTTCGCGCGCGCCCTCGCGCACAATCCCAAATTCCTGATCCTCGACGAAGCGACTTCGAGCGTGGATACGAAGACGGAGTTGCTGATTCGCGAAGCCCTCGACCGGTTGCTCACCGGACGCACGGCCGTCGTCATCGCGCACAGGCTCAGCACCATCCAGCATGCACACCGCATCCTCGTATTCCACAAGGGACG
The DNA here is from genome assembly GCA_963715685.1 of uncultured Acidobacteriota bacterium. Classification (GTDB taxonomy): domain Bacteria; phylum Acidobacteriota; class Terriglobia; order Acidiferrales; family UBA7541; genus Palsa-295. The sequence continues at coordinate 2,934,252 of OY970264.1, forward strand.
CTTGCGCGAACAGGGTTCCCACCAGGAGCTTCTCGGCCTGCGCGGCATCTACTATCGCCTCTACCAGCTCCAATACAAGGAGCAGGAACTCACGATGCCTGTCCCTGGCGCGGATGCCGGATCCCAGCAACCCATGCCAGCCGATGACTGACGCAGCGCGAATCGCGCGTAGCCGAATGCGTCTTCTCGCCAGATTTCTCATCTCCAATGACGCCGCCTGAAATTCTCATCTCCGCTGGAGAAGCCTCGAGCGATATGTACGCCGCTCGGCTTGCCGCCGATTTGCGTGAGCGCACGGGCGCAAAGCTGTTCGGCATGGGTGGCCCGCGCATGGCCGAGGCGGGCGTTGAGCTGATCGCGGACTATCACGAGGTCGCGGTCGTCGGCATCGCCGAAGTGCTGCACAAGATTCCCACGGTCATCCGCGTGCAGCGGCGTCTCGCGCGCGAAGCGGCCCGGCGCCGCGCATCGCTCGCGATTCTCGTCGATTCGCCCGGCACGCATCTGGGCGTAGCACGGCGCCTGAAACGTCACGGCATTCCGGTCGGCTACTTCATCGGCCCGCAGGTGTGGGCGTGGCGCGCGGGGCGCGTGCGCGTCGTCAAGCGTCTGGTGAACCGCATGGTCGTCATCTTCCCGTTCGAGGAGCAGATTTATCGGGACGCGGGCGTGCCCGTCGATTTCGTCGGCCACCCGCTGGTCGATGTCGTGCGCCCGACGATGGCGCGCCCGGAATTCGCCGCGCTGCACGGCCTCGATCCCGCGCGTCCGATCGTGGCGCTTCTTCCCGGCAGCCGCCGCAATGAAATCGCCCAGCACTATCCGACGATTCTTGACGCGTGCGAGCTATTGGCGCGTGACGTCGAGTCGCTAGGCGAATTGCAATTCGTTCACGTCGCCGCACCCGGTTTGGGCGGCGATCTTTTCGCACCCTACGGCTCGCGGCGCGGCGTCAATATCAAGAGAATCGAAGGCGCTGCGTACGATGCCCTCGCCGCAGCGGACTGCGCCATTGTCGCCAGCGGCACCGCCACTGTCGAAGCCGCAATTCTCGGCGCGCCGATGGTCGTCATCTACCGCGTCGCCAAGACCACCGCCGCGATTGTGCGGCGCATGTTGCGCACGCCCTACATCGGCATGGTCAATCTGATCGCCGGACGCAAGGTCGTTCCCGAGCTGATTCAAGACGATTTCACGCCATCCGCTGTCGCGGCCCAGGTCCGCCATCTCCTTGAATCGCCCGGCGCCCGCGACCAAATGAAGGCGGCCCTCGCTGAAGTTCGCTCGCGGCTCGGCCCGGGCGGCGCCATCGAGCGGGCCGCCGATATCTTCGCCCGCATGCTGGGACCGGCGGCTGCCGGGCAACTGTAGGTACTTCTCTGGTATCTTAGCTAGGCGAAGGTATTGGTCCTTTTCGAGAGAGGATTCTTCTTGTTCAGGTTCGATCGAGTCTTCGCCGCCCTGGCGCTCATTCTGGCCGCGGCCACCTGCGCACGCGCGCAGGCCCCGCGCGCTTTCCCGTTCCGCGCGACCAATTACGACATCGAGGTGATTCTCCACCCCGAAGATCAGACGATCCAAGCCCAGGCCAAGGTGGATTTTGTCGCCAGACAGGTCGCGAAAACGCTGATCGTCGAGCTGCATCCCGACCTGCACGTGACCTCGGTGAAATCGGACGATGGGCATGATCTCGCATTCGCGCGCGACAACAATTCTCCGCTGCTCCTTACCGTCGCCCTTTCAGGCGCGGCGACGCCCGGAAAAACATTCAAGCTCACATTCGAGTACAGCGGCCCGGTCTCGAGCGAAGAGGACAGCCCCACAAAGGGCGTCCGCTTCGCGTCCGTCGACAAGACTTCGGCCTACCTGCTTTTGCCAGCCCGCTGGTTTCCGCTGACCGACTACCCGTCCAATCGCTACACCGGCACCTTTAATGTGATCGTCCCGAACACTTTTGCCGTCGTCGGCACGGGCAAGGCAGACCCGGCGACCATGCGCCCCGGAATCGGCGTCGGCGCGATCGGCCAGGCGTCCTACGTGTTCCACTGCGACCAGCCCGGACCGGTCGGTTCATTCGTTGCGGGCAGTCTGCAACTCACCCCGGTCGCGGCGGAAGGCTATAAGTTTTCCGTCTTCACGCCGCCCGCGCAGGCCTCCACCGCCGCACCTTACGGAAATTCGCTCGCTCTCATCATGAACTATTTCACCGATACGTTCGGCGCAATGGCGGCTCAGCCCGACCTCACCCTCGCGCAGATGCCGGATGGCTCGCTCGCCGGTTACTCCGCGCCGGGCCTTCTGCTTGTCAGCGCGCGGCAATGGACCGGCAAGGTGAACGATCGCATGCTGTCACAGCTCGCCGCGGGCCAGTGGTGGGGCGACCAGGTTCTTCCCGCCAACGCGTCGGACACTTGGATTACCGACGGGCTCTCACGCTATGCGGAAGCTCTGTATGCGGAGCAGTCCGGCGGCGTTGCCGCGCTAAACCGCGCGCTCGAAGACTTTGCCGTGGGAGCGTTGATGTTTGAGGAGTCCACGCCGATCAATCAGGCCGATCGCCTCGGAGCGTATTCGGACCAATACCGCTCGATCGTTGCCGACAAGGGCGCGATGGTCTTCCACATGCTCCGCGCCCAGCTGGGCGATGACTCGTTCACATCTCTTCTTCGCGATTTTTACAAGCAGCACGCCGGAAAAACCGCCACCATCGATGAGTTCGAGAAAATGACGGCGTCGAGAATCCCCCCGCCGAAGAAAGGTGAGCCGCCTCTCAACCTTACCTCCTTCTTCTCGCAGTGGCTGAATTCTACCGGCGTACCTGAATTCTCGATGCAATACATCGTTTATCGTACGCCGAAGGGTTTTCAGGTGATTGGCAAGATACATCAGGAGCTCGACACGTTCCGCATGCCCGTCGAGATCAAGATCGATACGGAAGGCAATCCTGAATATAAGAAAATTCTGGTCACCGGCACCACGTCGCAATTCGCGGTCGACACGTTCGGGCGCCCAAAGCCCAACGGCATCACGATCGATCCGAACAATAATTTGCTGAAATCGAGTCCGCGGCTCCGCGTTCGCGCCATGATCGCGCGAGGCGAGGCGCAGGCCACCGTTGGCAAGTATTACGAGGCCATTCAGGAATATCAGCGTGCGCTCGACGTTCAGCCCACGAACTCTCTGGCCCATTTCCGCATGGGCGAAGCGATGTTTTATCAGAAAAATTATCAGTCCGCGGCCAACGCGTTCCGCGCCGCGCTGGGCGGCGACCTCGACCCTAAGTGGCTCGAAGTCTGGGGCCACATTTACATGGGCAAAATCTACGATGTGCTGGGCCAGCGTGAGCGCGCCGTGAATGAATACAGTCTGGCGCAGCGCACCAAGGACGACACGGCAGGCGCGCAGCAGGAAGCCGCGCGGTACTACAAGACCGCTTACACCGGTGACAACACCGCTCCCGCTCCCACCGCAACGGCGAGCGGCAATCCCGCGCAGGCGCCCCCGCCCGTGACCACTCCCCCCGCCGATAAGCAGCCCGAACTCAAGAGGCGTCCGGACAGCAATTGAACCCTGCCGCGAAAGAACGCTAGGCTCGCTCCTCGGCGGTAATTCCGGCAAACACTTCTTCGAATACGCCGAGCGCTTCCTTGTCGAACAGGACGAAATAGACTTTCTCGAGCGGCGTCGGCCCCGCAAAATGTTTCACCGTCTCCCGCAGCATGATTTCCGCGCACTCGCGCAGGGGAAATCCGGCGATGCCGGTGCCGATAGCGGGAAATGCGATCGACTTCAGGTTATTTTGCGCCGCGATGCGGAGCGCATGGGCCGTCGAGCTGCGGAGTGAATGCGCCGACGTCGGCCCGCCGAGCTGCATGCTGGCCGCATGGATCACGTAGCGCGCTTTCAAATTGCCGCCGGTCGTAATGGCGGCGCCGCCTATAGGGATCGTTCCGATATTGTCGCACTCGGATTGGATCTGCGGGCCGCCCTTGCGGCGAATCGCTCCGGCAACCCCGCCGCCGAGCTGGAGCTCGTTGTTCGCAGCGTTGACGATCGCGTCCGTATCCATCTCCGTCAGATCGCCCTGGCGAATTTCGATTCTCTCGCGGAGATTCATGCGGGAAGCCGCCTCTGGATGGTCATGCGGATGCGAATGCCCGGCCTCGGCGCTGCGGTTGCCTACAGCCGGGCAATGCCATTCTCGTCGAATCCGACCACGACGCGCCCTCCCGCCACGACCACGGGCCGCCGGATCAGGTTCGGCTCCTTGGCCATCATGCGGATCGCCTCTCTTCGCGACGGCGGATTCTCCTTCATCTTCTTCTTGCGAAATAGTTCGTTGCGGGTGTTAAGAAAGTCGGTGTAGTCGCGCTTGCCAATCAGCTTCTCGAGCTCGGCCGAGCTCAATTTTTCCTTGGCGAGATCGCGAAAATAGAGCTGGAATCCGCGCCGCTCCATGAATTTCTTCGCCTTCCGGCATGTCGTGCACGAAGGCTTATAGAGAAATCGCGCTTTCTTTCCGGCTTTTCCGCGCCGGCTCGCGGCCTTGCTCTTGGTGGCAGCCATCTCTTTCCTCCTCAGTATCGCGGCACGCGCGGGTCGATTTCGGCCGCCCAGCGCTCGATTCCGCCCGTCATCGATCGCGCCTTCTCGATCCCCTGCGAGCGCAGCCACGCCGCAGCATCCAGACTCCGCATCCCGTGGTGGCAGAACAGCACGATCTCGCTCTTCCCCGCAAAGAGCGCCAGGTTCGCCGGAATCTCGCGCAGCGGAATCAGCACCGCGCCCTCGATTCGCGAGGTTTCATGCTCCCATTTCTCGCGCACATCCACAAATAGAAATTTCTCGCCGGCGGCGATTCGCCTTTCCACTTCTCGCGGCGTCACTTCAATGTCTGCGGGCAGATTTTCGGTCACGGTTCCGCTCGGTTCGAGATTTCCCTGCAGGCGAACGTCGTCTCAGTGCCCGCGGAATTTCGGGGCGCGCTTCTCGATGAAGGCGGTCAAACCCTCGGCGCAATCCTCGGAAAGAAAGCAGTGCAGTTGCAGACGGTTTTCTTCATCGATCGCTTGCTCGATCTGGCTGTGCGCTTCGCTGACCATCGTGCGCTTCACATCCCGGTAAGCCAGCGGAGGCCCAGCGGCAATTTGTTCGGCGAACGCCCGGACCTCCTCGTCGAATCGTTCGTGGGGATACACGCTATAGACGACTCCGATCCTTTGCGCCTCTTCTGCTGAGAGCCGCTCCGAGGTGTAAAAATACTCCGAGGCGCGCGACAACCCCACCAGCCGCGGCAGGAAGAAAGTCGCGCCCAGATCGGGATACAGTCCAAGCTGGGCGAATGCCTGTTTGAAAACCGCCTTATCGGACGCGATCCGCAGGTCGCACGCCAGCGCGAGGCTCATGCCTCCGCCGGCCGCCGGGCCGTTCACCGCAGCGATCACCAGCTTCGGCATGGTCGCAATCGCCAGGCTGACTTCCTTGCCTGCCGTCAGCAGCACTTCGAAGTCGCGCGTGGAGCGCCGCATTCGCGCGTCGTGAATGTAATTGATGTCTCCGCCCGAGCAAAATCCCCGCCCCGCCCCGGTCAAGACAACGGCTCTCACCGACCGGTCCTCCCCCGCGCGAAGCAACGCGTGCACGAGTGCGTGGCAAAGCTCGGGATTCAGCGCGTTCAGCTTTTCCGGCCGGTTCAGGCGTAGCGTCATGATCGCGCCTGCGCGCTCCTCGATAACCAGCGAACTCTTTACTTGTTGGGTTGCACCCATACTCGACCTCTTGCCCTCGGTGCGCGCGTGAAAATTCGACAATCTTTGTGGGTCGTGGCTTAAGCCACGACATCGGCTCCGCAAAGTCACACCGGCTTTAGCCGCTGAAGTTCCTGTGTTGCGGCTTCCACACAGCTTCTCCGGTGCCCCGTTCGAACGCCGTTAGTCTTTCAATCCCTTCAAAAGTACTGCGAGCTTCTTGAAATAACGCTTCTTCACTCCCAGACTCGTGCCCGCATTCTGCCCGCTCGTCGACGGCAGCACGAAAACGTGTGCCCCGTACAGCCGTTCCTTTTGCAGGCCGAGCTTGCACGGGCGCCCCGTGAACTTCTCGTAAACCATCTTGCCGTTGAACGCGATCACCCGCGGCTTCAGGTCTTCGAGTTTCTGTGCAAGCAGCACGCGGCCCTCGGCGAATTCCTGCCGTTCGATTTCCTCGACTCCGCGTGTCGGGCGCTTGACCAGATCGGTCATGCCGATCCCGAATTCCAGCATTCGCCGGTCATCCTCATAGCCGATCGGTTCCGGAATCACGCCCGATTCGTACAGGATCGGCCAGAACTGATTATTCCGCCCGGCATAATAGTGTCCCACGCGCGCCGAGCGGTCGCCCGGATTCGCCCCCACGAGGATCATCTTCATCCCCTTGCGCAGATAATCGGGTAGCGTCCTCATCGAATGGCTTCAATTCCCCCTGGAGGTCCAAAACTTCGCCCGGCATCCGGTCCGCCCATCTCGCCGGATACCCCCGTACCGCGTGCGGCGCGCAACTATGCGCCCGGTCCCGTCAACTCTTCTTCGTCCGGTATGATAATACATTCCCGCCTCATAGGCCGCGAAAGCTGTGCTACCATTTTCCTCTGGAATAATCCCTGATGAACTCATCCAAACTCGATCCCGTGCAGCCCCGCCCGCTACCGTCTCAGGTGGTCAAGGCAGACGAGCCCATTCTGGTCGCTGCGGCTCAGCGAGGCGACATCTCCGCCTTTGAGACGCTCGTCGGCCGTTACGAGCGCAAGATCTTCCGCCTGACCCAGAACATCACCCAAAATCGCGAGGATGCGGAAGACGCCATGCAGGAGGCGTTCCTCAAGGCGTACGAGCACCTCGGCGACTTCGAAGGCAATTCCCGCTTCTACACTTGGCTCGTGCGCATCGCCGTCAACCAGGCTCTGATGAAGCTCCGCAAGCGCCGCCCGAATGTCGTCTCGCTCGACGAGGAACTGGACACGGGCGAGGACATGCTCCCGCGCGAAGTCGAGGACTGGGGTCCTTCGCCCGAGCAGCGCTACCAGCAGACCGAACTTTCCGGTATCCTGAACAAAGTGATTGGACAACTCGATCCGTCTTTCCGAATCGTTTTCCAGTTGCGCGACATCGAAGAATTATCGACCGAGGAAACGGCGCAGGCGCTGGGCCTCTCCGTGCCGGCAGTCAAGTCGCGGCTGCTGCGCGCGCGGCTGAAATTGCGCCAAAGCCTGAACCAGTTCTTTCGGCGGGGAGCCAATTCGTGAAGTGCAAAAAAATCATCAACGAACTCGCGGATTATCTGGACGAAGCGCTCGATCCGCTCCTCCGCGCCTCGATTGAAGAGCACCTCGAAAAGTGCAAGGACTGCCGTATCGTTGTCGATACCACGAAGCAGACCATCGATATTTTCTGCAATTCCGAACCCGCCCCTCTCCCCCAGAGCACTCGCCAGAAATTGCACGAGGCCCTCGTAAAACATCTTCGCCGCGTCCGCGCCTGAAGCTCTAGTTTCCCGCCTAGCGGTCGCCCTCCCACATCGGCACTTCGCGCCCCATGCCGCGCTCGCGCGCCATCTCGTAAATTTTCCCCGCGACCACGATGTCCTCGATCGCGATCCCGTTCGACTTGAACATCGTGATCTGATCCCGGTTCGTGCGGCCCGGCATTTTGCCTGTCGCAATATCCGCGATCTCGCGAACGCTCGCCCACCGCGACGCATCCTCGGCGAACGCCTGGATCAGATCGCCGGCTTCGAGCTTCGATTGCTCGACCGAATCCGCCGCGATCACGTCGCAGCGCCTGACGGCCTCCGCATCGATCTCGCGTTTCTCGGCAAAATTCACTCCGATCGCGTTGACGTGCGTGCCGGGCGCGAGCCATCGCCCTTCGACCACCGGCTTCGTTGACGTCGTCGACGTGATCACAATGTCCGAGCCGCGTACCGCTTCTTCCGCGGACGACACAGCCGCCACCGGCAGCCCCAGCCGTTGCGTCATCTCCTTCGCGAATTGCTCGCGCTTCCCCACGTCGCGGCTATACGCGCGGACGCCCTCAAGCTTTCTCGCCAGCGCCACCGCTTCGAGTTGCGTGCGCGCCTGCAAACCTGTGCCGACGATCCCGGCGATGCTCGCATCCTCACGCGCCAACACGCGCGTGGCCACGCCGCTCGCCGCTCCCGTGCGCACCTGCCCCAAATAGTTCGCTTCGATCAGCGCGACCATCTCGCCCGTCGTCGCGCCAAACAGCGGCACCAGAAACCGCGCGCCGCTCGGCGACACCGTGTAAATCTTCAGCCCCATGTAACCGCCTGCCGAATCCGCGGCCGCCATGTAGTGCAAATATCCTTTTCCCGCCATGCGCAGCCGCTGCCGCGAATGGGACACGGCCGATCCATCGGCCAGCCTCCGGAATGACGTCTCCACTGCTTCCATCGCCAGCGGCGTCGTCAAAAGTGACTTCACATCTGCTTCAGTCAGCAGCAGGGCCATGGGCGTGCGTTCTCCTCAAGGAAAGCCATTCCAAACGGGGAAAGTATCAGAAGTTGAGCCGATAACGAAGAACCCGCGCTTCCGGGGCGTCCAGCACAAGAAGTTCTTTCCGCGAGCTGATTGCCAGGGCCGGCGCTGAACGTTTTGCCTGCCCGAGTTCCGGCGCGAGATCGACATCCAGCTTCGGCTGTCCATCGATGGTCAATACGTGCAGCATGCGTCCGTCGGCATCCATCGCGAAAATGTAACCGCGCGTCACGGCAAACTGATCGCTCAGCCTCCACCCGGCCTCGGCCGCGCCCATTTCCGCCTCGAAGTGGCCATCGCTCGTAAAGCGCAGAATGCGGTTGCCGCCCAGATCAGTCAGATACAAATAGCCGTCAGGGCCATCCGCCATGGACCTCGCTCGCGCGCGGTCATTCGGCACATTCGCGGCCGGCTGCCACGTGTTCAGCAGCCGAAAACGCGGCGTGTACGTGAATACCCGGCCCGCATCAGCGTCGAGGATGTGAATCATCCCGTCGTCGTCCACGGCGATGCCCAGCATGTCTTCCGCGTTCGGCCGCTTCTTCAGGCGTATCTCTTTAATGCGGTCGCCCTCCGGGAAAAACACGAGCGCGCTGCCTCGGCCCGAATCAGTTACGTAAATCGCGCCGCCGCTGTCCACCGTGATCGCCTGCGGGTGCTTGACGCTCTCTTCCTGAAACGCCAGCAGCGGCGTCCCCTGCGCGTCGAATTTCTCGACGAAATGGCTTCCTGCATCAGCAAGGTATGCGTTCCCGACCGTATCGGTCGCAATGCAGGTCGGTTGATCGAGCTGTCCGGGACCATCGCCCTTCACGCCCCACGAACCGATGTATGACACGGACATCGGCGCGGGGTCTGTCCCGGCATGTGTCGTGGCTTGCGAGCACCCGCCCACCCAACCGGCGAACGCCACCGCAAGAATCGTGGCAGTCAGCGAGATTCGGCGGCGACTGCGGTGCGATCGGATCGCTCCACCGAAGTCGTGCGACACGCGACTCGGAATGGCGGAGATAACTTCATCCATTCGCATGTTTTCGCCTCGCGGGCGCCGAGCCAGGCTCCCTGACCTCTCGCACGATGGTCTGGTGCATGTGATACGTTCTCGTCCTGGCCGTCCCATCGTCGGAGTCTTCAAATGTGAAAGTCACGTCTCCGTTCGGCCCAGGCGCTCGCGTGACCGTCACCGGCAATTTCCCGCACACATCGCTCTCGACGAAAGCGGTCTCGTAACGCTGCCGGTCCTTGCCCCACGTGTACACGCGCATCAGTGTGAAATCGCACGCCTGCCCTTCGCCCCCGCGCGTCCCGGCGAGAAGATATTGAGATTTCGTGCCGCCTGTCGCATCCGCCACGCGATTCAACTCGAACCAGGCCACGATATGCATCCCGGCCGAATTCGCGTAATCCGGCAGTGGCGCGGGAACATCGAGATCGATAAATCGCCCAAGCACCCAGCCTGAAACCGTCGCGTTATCCGCAAGGTGCGCGCGGACGAACCACCAATCTTCCTTCTTTGCCTCGGCCGGCTTTTCTTCCGCCGCCGATTCGGAAGCGGCGCCGCTTCCGCCCGCCGCGTTCGACGCGACCGGCAATTGGACGACTCGCCGCTCGAACAAATCCACGGGAATCGCCTTGTTCAGTTGCCGGACGCGCGGAGTATCGCGGCCCGGCTCCACGTGCAGATTGCTGATCGCCCGTGTGTGTCCGCTGGCCTCGACCGGCAGAGTCGCGGCTCGCGATTCCATGTCCTGGGTCTTCTGCCACAAGTCGGACGAAAGCAGGTCGCTCTCGGAAACCCAGCCGGTCACGCCGCCCGCCGTCCGTACCTGCACCTGGTCCTGCGAGCGATCGAGAACGTCCAGCCTGTCTCCGTAATTCAGAGTCGCGAGCGACTCTCGCACCTGCGCCGTCGTGCTCCACACCGTCACTTCCCGGTTGCCCGCATAGGCCACATCGATCGGACCCTTCGAATGATGAAATCGCAGGTAAGCGGCCACGCACACGACCAGCACCACGGCAAATCCCAATAGTATCTTTCGCATCAGATTCGGCGCTCAAATCCGTTTTGCACGGTGAAATCTGATTTTACACCAATGGGCAGGTGCAACTTTGGGTCACACTTCGGAAAAAAACTCGCAATGTGTCGGAAAAGGCGGGGGCCGCGCCCTGCTACAATCCGGCACAGTCGTCGTGGTCGTGCGGATTCAACGACAAGGAGACTTGGGATGCAAAGCCTCGAAAAGCTGCGGCCGCTCGCGCTTCTTCTCCTGCGCCTCGCGCTCGGAGCGATCTTCGTGTTCCACGGCTATCCGAAGCTGTTCGGCAATACGCGTGAAGCCGCGCAGGCGTTCGTCCACATGGGCTTCCCTGCTTACTTCGCCTATATTTCGGGCGTGATCGAGTTCTTCGGCGGATTCATGCTGGTCGCCGGACTCTTCACGCGAGTGGCGGGCTTGCTGCTGACCGGCGAAATGGTCGTGGCGCTCTGGAAGGTTCAGAGGATCGTCCTCGATCCCCACGCGATTCAGAACTACCAATTGCCTCTCGCGCTGGCCGTCGGCGCGTTTGCGCTCGCGACTTTCGGCGCGGGAGTCGTCTCCATCGATCACGCCCTCTTCCGCGAGGCGCGCTCAACCCCGCGCAAATCCAAAGCCAGAGATTAAGAACTGTCTCGCTGAACTAACATCGCCATTCCGGCAGGCACCGCGGTGGTCGTTTATGGCACAACTGTGCGGATCGTCATGCTGAGCGGAGCGTCCCGACGCTTTTTGTTTCCCGGAGATCGGCTTTCTCGATCTCCGGGTCGGGACGCGCAGTCGAAGAATCTCTCTTCGGCGTCACTAACAGCAAGGATTTCATTGGAACCAGATGGCTCGAAATTCCTGGTCCGAACCAGCCGCCCGGCTACACCGCCGGCGTCGAATGCACGGCGCTCGACGGCGCCGCCGGCTGCGCCACGGGATACGGAGCCATCGGCATCACTAGCCACGCCACGAAGTAGCCAACAAACGCCGGCACAATCGGCACCGGCATCAGCACGAGCAGAATCCAGATCAGCCGCACGATCGTCGAGTCGATCTCCAAATACTCGGCGATGCCGCCGCACACGCCCGCGATCTTGCAATCCACGGCCGAACGCATCAGTCGCCTTGAAGCCCGGGGCGGCCCGGCCGGCGCCACATGTTGTCGCGCGCCGCAGAAATAACAAAAATTCGAATAATCAGCGATCCCTCTCTGGCAGTGTCCGCATGTCATGGCCCGATCCTCCACATCCGGAATCGCCCTCGCTTCCGGCCTCACCTATTGTTACGGCTCGAACCGCCAAAAAGTTCCAGCCTACTGCTCAATACGCCGCAAGCTCCCGCACCGCGCGCACAATGTCGTGCACCTGCGGCAAAATCGCGTCCTCGAGCCTCGGGTGGTACGCACAAAACGTGTCCGTCGCCGCAACGCGCCGCACCGGCGCATCCAGCTCGTCGAATAATTCGTCGGCGATCCGCGCCGCAATTTCCGCCCCGTAGCCCCACGACCGAGAATCCTCGTATGCCACAATCACGCGATTGGTCTTGCAAACGCTCGCCGCGACCGCTTCCCAGTCGTACGGGCTGAGCGACCGCAGGTCGATGATGTCGGTCGAGACGCCTTCGCGCTCAAGCTCCGCGGCCGCCACCTCCGCGCGGTGCACCACCGCGCCATACGTGATGATGCTCACGTCCGTTCCTTCGCGCACCACGCGCGCCTTGCCGAACGGAATCGTGAAATCCGCGCCGGGATATGGCGCCCGATTGTACGGCTGCCGGTAGAGGTGCTTGTGCTCGAGCACCATCACCGGATCGTCTGCACGAATTGCCGTCCTCAGCAGGCCGCAGAGATCGAGCGCCGTCGACGGCATCACCACGCGCAAGCCAGGAATGTGCGTGAAGATCACCTCGCCGCACTGGCTGTGATAAATCCCGCCGCCGGTCAGGTAACCCCCGATCGCCACGCGCACGATCACCGGCGCCTTAAAGTGCCCCGCCGAGCGCCATCGGATGTTCGCCAGCTCGTTCCGCAGTTGCATCATCGCCGGCCAGATGTAATCGAAAAACTGTATCTCCGCCACCGGCTTCAGCCCGCGCACTGCCATCCCAATCGCCCGCCCGACGATTCCCGCTTCCGCGATCGGCGTGTTGAATACGCGCGCCGAGCCGTAGCGCCGCTGCAATCCCACCGTCGCCTTGAAGACGCCGCCCTTCCCTTTCACGCTTCCGAGATTCTCTTCGCGCGTGCAATCCGCCACGTCTTCGCCGAACACTACAATCCGCTCGTCGCACGCCATCTCGTCCGCGAGCGTTGCCGAGATGATCTCGACCATCGTCTTCGTCGCCGTTTTCGCCGCACCCGGCTGATTCGCCTGCTTCGGCGTGGCCTCGAACGCCCGTCCCGTGGGATCGACGTCCGGCGAGTAAACTGCCGCATAAACAGAATCGCCCGGCGACACCTCGGCCGCCAGCGCGCGATCGGTGGCCTCCAAAATCTCCCGATCGACTTCCGCCTCGATCACCTCCATCTCGCGCTCTTCGAGAATTCCTTCTCGCACAAGGAACAGCCCAAAATTCGGAATCGGATCGCGGTGCGCTTCCGCTTCGCGCTCCTCTGGCTTCTTGTACAGCCGTTCATCGTCCGAGAGCGAGTGCGAGTACGGCCGTGTAACGTGCGCGTGGACCAGCGCAGGCCCGCGTCGCGCGCGGCAATGCTCGACGGCCCTGCTCAGCGCCGCGTAACTTTGAAGCGGGTCCGTTCCGTCGCACTCCTCGATCGCCAGGTGCGGGAAATTGGCCGCGAGCTTTGAGATGCTTCCGCCCGCCGTCTGCGCCTCGACGGGCACCGAAATCGCATAGCCGTTGTCTTCGACCAGAAACAGCACCGGCGTCTGGCGCAGGCACGCCGCGTTCAACGCCTCGAAAAATTCGCCCTCGCTCGTCGAGCCATCGCCTCCGGAAACGTAGGCAATTTCGTCCGGATAGTGGCTGGCCGTTTCCCCGAGCGGCGCCTTGCGCGCCTGCTCCAGCGCTTTGGGGTACCGATCGTAGTAGAGAGACGCTTCCGCCGCCCCCACCGCATGCAGCCATTGCATCCCCGTAGCAGAAGCGCTCGGCACGATATTCAGCCGCCGGCTGCCCCAATGCGATGGCATCTGCCGCCCGCCGGACGAGGGATCGTCCTTCGCTCCCACTCCCTGCAGCAGCATTTCGTAGGGGGTCACGCCCAGCATCAGCATCAGCGCGCGATCGCGATAGTAAGGGAAAAACCAGTCGTGCCCCGGCTTGAGCAGCAGGCCAGCGGCGGCCAGGACGGCTTCATGTCCCGCGCCGCTGATCTGAAAGAAGATCTTGTTCTGGCGTTTGAGCTGGATTTCGCGGTCGTCGAGCCGCCGCGAAAGGAACATCGTCCGATACACGCGCACGAGCGCATCGCGGTCCAAACCGTGGTACTTCGTCGCGTCGAATCGGGATGTGTTGACCTTGACCTGAGAGGACATCCTCTACGCTCCCGAGGGTTGGGCACGCCGCTTGTACTACCTTCGGCCCATTATAGTCAAATTCACCCCGCCGCAACCACCGAACCCCGCCCCACGGCGGTGATCAGTGCACCATCCCAGCTGAAGCACGCATCGTTCTAGGTTCCGTAGGGGCGCAGCAGGCTGCGCCCGGCAAACTTCCTTGCCGCTAATCTGCCCATCTCCCTGGGGCGCAGATGTCACAGGACTTAATCGAGGGCTTCAAACCGCTCGGCCGTCTTCGGAAATTCGGGATCGCCCGTCCGGATGGTCTCGCCCTTCGCCGATTTGAACGGCTCCTCGTTAGGAATCCGGTCGAGCCAGCGCTGGTGCGAAAGCTTCTCGTGATCCGAGAAATCGAGACGCAAAAGCAGTTGCACCGGGCCGGCGCTCGGCGCTTCTTTCGTCTCGCCTGACTTCGACTTCTTCCCGGCCGCCTTTTTCGCGGTCGCATCCGCCGCCCCGTCGCCCTCTGCGGGCAATTCCTCGCGGTCGAATTTCAAAAGCATCTTGTTGCCGAGACGAAATCCCTGCTTCCAGCCTTCGACTTTGTGGCGCGCCTGCTGCGCGGCATCTTCATTCGTGCCGAAATCAAAAATCAGTATCGATTGAGCCATACATCTTCTATATCGGTCGCGCCCACGCCTGTCAAGCTCCGCACGCCCTGAGGCAGCGAGCGCCGACGAATTCGGGGCACTGTGGTAACATATGCCCGGAAAATTGAAAGGCGATGGAGTTCGCCTGAACCGTCCGGCAACGGACTGATGACTCCTGGCCGCCGCCCGGCGCCCAGGAGTTTTTTGTTGGCACAGCAGGAGGGGCCCCCAGGTCGACGGCTAGTCGAGCCTGGGGATCAGGCGCGCAGAAATCCGCGACACAAGGAGACGCCGTGCGCATTGCACTGCTGATCGTGTTTGGCACTCTGGGCACCCTCGCGCGCTACGCCTTGCAAGGAATCGTACAGGAGCGCACCGGCTCGACCTTCCCTTCCGGCACGCTCGTCGTCAATCTCCTCGGCTGCTTTCTGCTGGGCGGCATCGCCGAGTACGCGCTCGCTCATCTCACGATTCCCCCGGAGTGGCGCATCGGAATCACCACGGGCTTTTTCGGCGCGTTCACCACGTTCTCGACATTCAGCTGGGAGACGGCGCGCATGTTGCAGGACGGCCAATGGCGCCGCGCGTCGGTCTACGTTTTGGCGAGTCTGCTCGGCGGAATCGTCGCCGTGTTTTGCGGAATGCGCATCGCCGATCGCGTCTAAGCATCGGACGGAGGATCCACATGTCACAACCCGAGAAACACGATCGCTTCGAAGGCGAGCGCACCCTGATGCGCATTCACATCGGAGAGTCCGACCGCTGGCACGGCAAGCCGCTCTACGAAGCCATCGTTCAGCTTTTGCGCCAGGAAAATCTCAGCGGAGCCACGGTCCTTCGCGGCGTCGGCGGCTACGGCTCGTCGAGCGTCTATCACACGGACAAAGTTCTTCGCCTCTCGCAGGACTTGCCCATCGTCGTCGAAGTGGTCGAATCCGCCGAGCGCATCGAACACATCCTGCCTCGCCTCGACGAAATGATTGGCGGCGGCCTTGTAACGCTCGAGAAAGTCCGCGTGATACTCTACCGCTCGCACAAGTAACCGGGCCGCGTCTCGCAAACTCCGCTTGGGGGCGAAACGATGAACAAGCAGCGCTTCCTGCAATACATCGATCACTTCAACCACAAGCGCTACGAAGACGTGATGGAGTTCTACGATCCCGAGGTCGTCATCGAGTATCCGACGATGCTCGCCAATCCGTCGGCTCCTCCCGTCACGCGCAAGGGACGCGCCGGATTCCTCGAGCAGTACGTCATCCTCCACCAGCACTGCCGCGAAGCCCTCGAAGTCGGCGATTTTCTCCTCGACGGCAACACCATGGCCGCGGAGATGTACACCGAGTTCCACTTCTTCAAGGACTATCCCAATTTCTCCGGCCGCACGATGAAGGCCGGCGACGTCTACATCACAACCAATTGGTGCATCTACACCCTCGCCAACGATAAATTCAAACGCATCCGTGTCGCCCACTTCCGCCTTCACGACCCAAAATCCGCCCGCCTCTGACCGCGCAATCGCAGAATCCCTCCGTAGGGGCACGGCATGCCGTGCCCGGCAAACGTGCTTGGCTAGTCCGCGCCATTCGCTTCTGGTTTCGTAGCGGCCGCCTTTCGCGTCGTTTGCGTCCCGGTCGAATTGTGACCGGGAAGGCGGGCAGCCTTCTCGGGTCCGCTCGGGCCATGCAGGGCGTGGCACTTGTGGTTAGCGGCGCCAAACCATGCCGTCCCCCACGCATATTCGTGGCGTGACGCTGACCATCCGCCTCTCCCGCGTGCCTCGCCCAGGCCCATGTGGAGTGCGGGAGCTCGCTCCCGCTCTTTCTTCGCCGGGGCTTGCCCCGGCCGTCTCGCTCGGCTCACCTCTGCAACACGCACGGGCAAGCCCGTGCGGCAAACAGCGGCGGCAAGCCGCCGCACTCCACGGCGCTGCGCGCTCTCGGGCGGAACGACAGCTCCGCCACCCCGATGTCGGACCTGTTCAGGGGCGGAATCCCTTAGGACTTCGCTTTCCTCGAAGGTTTCGACTTGCCGGAACTGTTGAGGGCGACCGCTTGGCGAACGAGCGCCTTGAAGGCGGACTCGTCAACTTCTTCTCCTTCGTGGATGTCGATCGCGCGGCGTACGTTTCCGTCGAGACTCGAGTTGAAGAGACGGGCCGGATCCTTCAGAGACGCGCCCTTGGCGAAGGTAAGCTTCACGACATTCTTGTAGGATTCGCCAGTGCAGATGATGCCGTCGTGCGACCAAACCGGAGTGCCCATCCACTTCCACTCCTCGACGACGTCCGGGTCTGCTTCCCTGATGAGCTTGCGCATTCTGCGGAGGGTTTCCCCGCGCCAGTCGCCGAGTTCGGCGATTCTCTTCGAGATGAGCTCCGATGCCGACTGGCCTTGGCTCGCGCCCGACTTTTTCACGTTCTCATCCTAGCCGGGATTTCCATTTTGACCTCCCGGGCGACCGGCAATTTATATCTGACTGTTTCAGTTTTCAACCCTCCAGCCAGGTTCTCGACTGCAGAGCCGCTTGCTCGGTACTCTTTGCGGATTCAAGCAAGGCTGATGCGCGGGCCGGTGGGCTTTTCGGAAGGAGCGAATTCAGGGATTCGCCGTTCTGAGGATCATCCCACCCTTCGCTGCGCGAAGGACGGGGCACCCGAAAAATCAAACCTCAAAGCTTGGGCCACCCGCCCAGATTTCCTGTTAGCCGGCGGACCGCCCATGCTTGATAATGGAAAATTGTGGACCGATCGGTGAACATTTATTTGGACACAAACATTTGGAACGCTTTGTGTGATCACGCGGTTGATCCCCAGAAACTTGTGCCATCATTGGCCGCTAGGAACGCGAACCTAGTGCTAGGTCTCCACGATTTCTACGAACTTGCCAAGACCTTCAGAGGGCATACCAGAGAAGCTTTGAATCGCGGCCAGCGCCTGTTTTCCTACCTCAAGGGGTTCGTCGATGCCACTATCCTCAGCGTCAAGGAGAATGACGAAATCCTTGCAGCGGAAATGTGGGCTTTGAAGTTGGGGAGGTCATCTGTAGATGCCTTTTTCGGCAAGGAAGATTATCTCCTGTTACGCAAAGGGGTGGACAAGCTAGCGAGCGGCGGGTTTGACGAACGAACAGCCACATATACTAAAGAACAGCATGCGTTCGCTTCAAATATACGATTGGCTCAGAAACAGCGTCTTGAGGGCCGCCCGGACGCGAAACGCTATCTGAAGAGCGTGTCTCCTGAGAAGCTCGATCAGTGGTTGCAGAACGAGACGTCCGGCACTGCCGGCCCTGTGAGTCTGAAAGATCACATTCTGAGGCGATTTCCTGAAGCTACAGAGGCAGAGGCGATGGAGTACGCTTCAGCCCTTCTAGCCTCCCCGGCTAGCCGTATGGCGAGAGGCCTAGTTCGTGCCGGCTCGTACTACATGTGGCGATGCGCCTATCGGGATTCAGTTCCCAGGGACCTATTCGATGACATATATCACGTGCTGAATTCTGTTCATTGCGACGTGTATGCCACTGAAGAAAAGAGACAAGCGGAGTATGCCGGATTGTTGCTGACTAACAGCACGAGAGTGGCAATTTACGACAGCCGAACGCCGGTTGATCAGTGGCTAGAGAGTCTCGTTTGAGGCCGGGCGGGATGATCGGCAACTCGCCCCTCAGTGTGGTCGGGTTGTACGGCGGGTGGCCCACCCTTTCCGTTTCTGTCGTTCGCTTCAATGGAAACGCAGCCGAGCGGTGCCACTTCGCTAGCTCCACTCGCAGTTCATCCACGCCGCTGGGTGCCCCATCCTTCGGTGTGGGAAGGGTGAGGCCTTTTCGACTTGCCGAGCGCAGGACTTGTAAAACATCCCACCCTTCGCTGCGCGAAGGATGGGGCACCCGAAAAATCAGACCTCAAAGCCTGGGCCACCCGCCGCGGTGTAGTACAATACGTCTGCGAGCGGCACGACCTGGTCGGGCCGCGCCGCTATTGCAGATCGTGAGATTGGCATGAGATTCGTCGCCACGATGCTGTTCGTCGTTCTCCTCGCTCCAGCGGTCAAGGCGCAGCAAAACGCCAGTGCCCCGCACCGCTGCTTGATCGTCTCGGCCATAGACGGCGGCAAGTTCCAATACCGCGACGCCTGCGCGTACATCACGAAGAAACACACGTTCAAAAACTCCGAACTCGCGAAGATCGCAAAGCAGGGCGTCGAGGTCATTCGTCTCGGCAAGGACGCGACGGATACCGAAGTCCATGCGCTGACCGAACCCTGTCGAACCCCTCCGGTAGTTGTCACACCACTGACGCCGTGCTGTTGCCAGTGCGGGCCGCGCATCATTCCGATTGGCTATGGCGGGCGGGTGGCCCACCCATTCGTTACCGTCGCTGCCTCGACCGCAACGTAGCGGACCAATACCACCTGGCCAGCTTCACCCGCAGTTCATCCACGCCGCTGGGTGCCCATCTGTGTTGGTTCAGCCTGAAATGAAAAGAAGGCGCTTTCCGTTAGTGAGTGTTCGGCCCCTCAGGCGGGGATTTTCAAGGCATCGATACGACCACCAGGCTATCCCTCAGCATGCAGCATGGTTGCGTTCCCGCAGACCCCGCTTCCGTTTCGCCCGGCAAGATCGTTGTAGCTCCACCACGTCCATCCGTCTCAACTTCCGGTTTGCACGTTACTCAGGAAAAATCCAGAAACAGTCCTGGACTGCTTTGCAACCTAGCCTTTAGTGTCTGCAACCTTAGGCTGCCACAATTCGATCGGATTTCCCTCAGGGTCATGCACGCGGGCAAACCGGCCGGTGGGATCGGGCGGGTAAATCTTGATCTCGATTCCCGCAGCTTGTAGCTGGGCCGCCATTTTGTCGAGATCCCGGACTCGAAAGTTCAGCATCCAGACCTTTTGGGCATCCCCGAAATATTTGCTCGTCTCAGGAAAAGGCGCGAAAGCGGTGGGGCCTGCCTCTTGCTCCCAAACGGGATCCCCTTCGCTCGATGGTATGAGCGAGATTCCCAGGTGCTGCTGGTACCAACTCCCCAACGCTTTCGGATCTTTGGCTCGGAAGAAGAATCCTCCGATTCCGGTCACTTTTTCCATTTCTGTTCCTCCAGCGATCGCATTGCGAACAGCGGCCCCCGCAGAGGGAGAAGAGAGCTTTGGCTGTGTGGCTGTCTGCGCCACTATGCCGAGTTGGTTCCGGCTCCAGATGAAGCTCGACCCAAAAGCAAATGACAGGGTTCGAAGCAGTTGGCGTCTTTCAAAACGCATCCCATCCTCCTTTCGAGAGGAGCGCGAATCGGTCTACGATACCTGCGCAAACGGGGTTGTGGGAAGCGTAAAGATGAGGTTCTGGGCGAGTGGTCGCCAACCGGAAGTAATCCGTTTCATCCGTCACGCGACCCGGCGGGTGGCCCACCCTTTCCGTTTCAGTCGTTCGCTTCAATGAAAGCGCAGCCGAGCGGTGCCCCTTCGCTAGATCCAGTCGCAGTTCATCCACGCCGTTGGGTGCCCCATCCTTCGGTGTGGGAAGGGTGGGGCCTTTTCGACTTGCCGAACGCAGGACTTGTAAAACATCCCGCCCTTTGGGCGGCAAAGCGTGAGGCACCCTCTGGTGTGAATTGGACTCCACATATGACGGGCGAGGCGTGCCGCTTGGTCGCGCTGAAGAACGTCAGAGCATCGGATGCGCGGGCCACGCGCCCGCTGCCGGGGCAGCGGTCAGATTTCGGCGGTCGTGATGTGATCCGTCCAGGATGCTCACTCCGAGCGGGCGAATCGGCGAGCCGCTCCTCGTTAATTACGGGATCACATCCAGTCCATAAGTCGGGTGGTGGAGGGTTCCGCCGAGTTTGACGGGCACAATCTCTCCGGCATTCTTCTTCTTTAAGAATGGCTCCACAAATTTAAGCAGAAATGATTTTATCCCCGTCGATCCCTTGGAAAGCTTGTAATCGACTTGCAAGGTTCCGTGAAGGTCCACCTGCTCCGTCAACAGGCCGTATGTGCCATGCAGATGAGCAAGCGCGCCCGGAACGCTGAAGGAGAAATCTGAGAACGTCGCGATCGCGTCTTTGAGCACGACATGTCCCTTCAGATTTTCAATGACCCTCGCCGGATCAATGCTCTCCTTCTCGCCCTGAGCCACCTGACTGAGGGTGTTAACCTTCCCCTGCGTCGTCGAGCGGGTGAAACTCGCCGCGTCGATTGCAAAGTCTCCCTGCAGGTTCACCCTCTCAATGAAGTCTCGCTTCCCAGGCGGAACCAGGACTTGTGCCCTGAAGTTCATCGGTCCGGTCAAAGCAGGACGGTCCGACTTAGAGATGAGGTGTAACCAGTCCTGGATCCGGCCCTGCTGTTCCGTCGCGCCCAGCGAAACGGTCTTACCCTTCGAGCCCGCCTTGTTTGCCACTTCGCCTTGCGCCACGACGGACGTCTGCTCAAATTGTGCGTGCACCGACGGTAGAGCGACGTCTCCATCCATCCCGTTCACAATCGCATGGAATTGCGTTTTCAGGTCTACCGCATGATTGCTCCTCGTTAAGTGGAAATCGGGCGCGTCGGTACTCCCTTCGACCTCGATCTGTTCGAGCACGCCATTGAACGTGCCGGTGGAGGAGAGCGTCCCCGCTATGCCGGAAAATACACCCAGGTCCGCATGTTGAAACGTATAGGAGCCGGAAACACTGGTGTGGCCGACGTTCTTCGGCTGCAAGGGGCCGAATTGCCCGTCCGTGCGAATTTCTCCAGGAGGCTCCGGATTCAGGAGCGCGGCGTGGAATGACATTGGCCGGTCGTCCGCCACGGAGTTCAGCGTCAATTTGTGAATTTCGAACTCAAGGGGTTCTGTACCTGGTTCGCCGGAACCATATTCCACCACGGAACCGTCCGCGATGATCTCGCTGATAACAACTGCTAACGGCTCCGGGGTAGGTCGCGCTTCGTTGCCGGTGGATTCACTGCGCGGTGACGCGAATACGTGCAAACCTTCGACCCTGACGCGTCGAATACGCTTCGGAATGCTGAAAAGCCCCCAGTAAGTGCCCTGGATGGTGAGCTTTTCGACCGTGGCGATCGGCGGAGCGTTTCGATCGCTGTTGCGGCGGAAGGTCACCCCTTCGGCAACGCACCCCGGCGTGAAATACGTCGCCTGAAACGTTTTCAATTCGACTGTGCTGGAGAACTTTTCCTGCAGCGCCTTGACGATGGTATCCCGCGTGAACGGCCAGCGGCTTGCCACCAGCGCAGCGGCGCCGCCGATCACAACTACAGCCACTAATCCGCCGATCTTGGTCCAGCGGACCAACACCTTGGACTTCATCAATCGATCGAATGGATGGAGATTCTTCAACCGGGGACTCTCAATCGCCGACGCGAATCGCCAGAGACTTCGCAGTTTGAAGTCCCGGGCACTGTAAAGAGACTGACGGCGCATTCTACAGCTAGCCCCACGCCCTTGCGCAGAACAATTTCGCCAGCACTAGACGTAGTGAAACCGTGGGCCTAATTTGCTCCCACGGAATTTCCTCACGCCGGTGAAAAATGACGAAGTCGCAAAACGACCCTGCCGTCAAAATCGGCCGTTAAGGGCCGGTCAAGGCGCCAAGAGTGGCTTCTATTGTCACAATTTGCAAACGATCAATTGTTTCCAAGGCGAACGAGTTCGTGCGCCGACCGTGAACGAGTTGGCAAGCGTAAAACGCCGGCGAATAGTTTGTTCTGTGGCACAGGCACTCCTGCCTGTGCATCTTATTCAGGCAAGACGAAAGCGCACAGCCAAGAATGGCTGTGCCACCGGCAAATTGATCACTACCCGTGAGTTTTCCTGTGTTGCGCGCTTCGGTCCATCGTGTTAGTCTCAGCGAACAAAAGGCGAAATGCTGCATCCGGGCGGGAGTCTGGGTGCTCGAACTTTGGAGGAGCGCATGGCTGCATCCACGCAGGGCTTGGCTGTAAGGCCGCAATCGACTCTGGACACCGTGCAGGAAGCCCTGAGCGCGCTCGCGGCCCGCTACCGCGGCGACGAGGTCCTGACCGCCGTCCGGCACATCCCCGCGCGCGAGGCGCAGTTCCGGCCGATGCCCGCGTGGGTTCGCCCGGAGCTGGCCGCCGCCTATCGCGCCAAGGGAATCGACCAACTCTATTCGCATCAGGCCGCCGCAGCCGAGCTTGCCCGCGCCGGAAAAGATTTCGTCGTGGTCACGCCTACCGCGTCCGGGAAAACTCTCTGCTACAACCTGCCAGTGCTGAACGCCATCCTCGAAAACACGGACACGCGCGCGCTCTACCTCTTCCCCACCAAGGCGCTCGCGCAGGACCAGCTCGCCGAGCTTCACGACCTCGCCACGCGCCTCGACGATCAGTTCGGCGTCTTCACCTACGACGGCGATACGCCCAGCGACGCGCGCAAAGCCATCCGCGAGCGCGGCCACATAATCCTCTCGAATCCGGACATGCTCCACACCGGCATCCTGCCGCACCACACCAAGTGGACGCGCGTCTTCGAAAACCTGCGCTACGTCGTGCTCGACGAGCTGCACACCTACCGCGGCGTTTTCGGCAGCCACCTGGCGAACGTCCTGCGCCGGATCGCGCGCATCGCGCAGTTTTACGGCTCGCGCCCGCAGTTCATCTGCTGCTCCGCGACGATCGCGAATCCCGGCGAGCTTGCCGCGCAATTGACCGAGCGCAAAATGGAAGTCATCGAAGAAAACGGTGCGCCCGCCGCCGAAAAGATGTTCGTCTTCTACAATCCGCCGATGATCAACCGCAATCTCGGCGTTCGTCGCAGCTATCTCAACGAAACCACGCGCGTCGCCAAGGAGCTTCTCGCGCGCAAGCTGCAAACGATCGTCTTCGCCAATAGCCGCCTGCACACCGAAGTCCTGCTCACGTATTTGCAGCAGGCGAATCCAGCGCAGCCGGGCGGCGCCGAGCCGATTCGCGGCTATCGCGGCGGCTATCTTCCCGGCGAACGCCGCGAAATCGAGCGCGGCCTGCGCGAAGGCCGCGTCCGCGGAGTCGTCGCGACCAACGCGCTCGAATTGGGCATAGACATCGGCTCGCTCGACGCCTGCGTGATGGCGGGCTATGCGGGATCGATCGCTTCCACGTGGCAGCGCGCCGGCCGCGCGGGACGCCGCAGCGGCACATCCTGCGCCGTGCTTGTCGCGTCGTCGGCGCCTCTCGACCAGTTCATCGTCCAGCATCCCGATTATTTTTTCGGCCGGTCGCCCGAGCACGCTTTCGTCCAGCCGGACAATCTCGAAATTCTCGTGAACCATCTGAAATGCGCGGCGTTCGAGCTGCCGATCTCGCCCGATGAGAAATTCGGCGCGGTCGACGTCCAGCAGCTCTGCGAGGCCCTGGCCGAAGCCGGGTTTCTGCATCGCAGCGGCGGCAACTGGCACTGGGTGCAGGAGGCGTATCCCGCGGACACGGTGAGTCTGCGCTCCGTCACCTCGGACAATTTCGTGATCATTCTCACGTCCGCTGAAGATGACGGCAACACAGAGGGTGGGAAAAAAGGCGCGCCCGAAGTGATCGGCGAAGTCGATTTTTCCTCGGCGCTCACGACCGTTCATCCGAAAGCGATTTACCTTCACCAGGGCCAGCAATACCACGTCGAGCGCCTCGACTTCGATCAGCGCAAGGCCTACGTCCGGCCGGTGAACATCGAGTATTACACCGACGCGATTCGCTACACGCAGGTGCGCGTCCTCGAAATCGCCGAAGAAGAGCGTGTCTCCGGCGCTTCCGCTTCACTCTCGCCAGCACTCGCTGATTTGTCATTCCGAGCGGAGGGGCCTGACGTTTCTGTTCCGTCGGACGCAGCGGCCCTATCGCCCAGTTGTCATTCCGAGGGTCGCGCCGTCCGCGAACCGAGGAATCTCTCTTCCGCTGCGACACACGCTACCCGTGCCCACGGCGACGTTCTCGTCCGCTCGCAGGTGATCGGCTTCAAGAAAATCAAATTCTTCACCAATGAAAACATCGGCTCCGGCAAGCTGGAGCTGCCCGAAAACGAAATGCACACCACGGCCTTTTGGATCACGCTCGAACACGCCCTGCTCGAGGAACTGCCGTTCGCGCTCTCCGACCGACAGAGCGGAATATTCGGGCTGCTGCACGCTCTCGAATCGATGGCTGCGCTGCTGATGATGTGCGACCGCCGCGATCTCGGCACCGCCGTCGGCGAGCGCCCGCCGAGCCCCGGCGTCGAAACCGAATGGCACGAATACACCGCGGCTACCGACGATCCCACCATGATGAAAGAATTCTTCGAGCCGAATCTCTATCTCTATGACGCGTATCCCGGCGGAATCGGATTTAGCGAACCGCTCTATCGCGTCCACGATCTTTTACTGCGCCGGACGCGCGAATTGATTGCCGCCTGCCCGTGCGAGAAGGGCTGCCCCTCGTGCGTCGGCCCGGCAGGCGAAAAAAGCGAGCGCACCAAGGAAGCCGCGCTCGCAATTCTCGGCCACATTTGCGCATGAGAGCCACGCACCGATTAGGAGTTCGCGCGTGAGCGCTTCGGATCTTCTCGGCAGGCTGAAGGCGCTGAAGCCCGCGCCGCGCAGAGGCGCGCGCTCGGGCGAAACCGAAATCGGGGAGCGCGGCCTCGCGCCGGACGTTCCCGCAGGCGCCGAGCGCCTCGCGCAAATTCTCGGCGCGGCGCCGAAAGGCAACCGGTTCGGCGAACACCTCGCCTTGCGCCGCTGGTTTTCCGAATCGATCGGCGGAGACGAAACCCTCGGCGCCCCGGAAGGCGCGATGGACTCCGCAGCGCTGCGGCTGATCGCGCCGGACGCTCCGAAGGACGTCGCCGATCCGCAGCAGTGGCTGTTTCTCGATACGGAAACCACCGGCCTCGCAGGCGGCACCGGCACGTATCCGTTTCTTGTCGGCATCGCCTGGTGGGACGCGGGCGGCCTAGAGGTCGAGCAATTCTTCATGCGCGAACCGAGCGAGGAGCACTCGCTGCTGGTGGCGCTGGCCGAGCGGATGGCGGAGCGGCGCGTGCTCGTCACGTTCAACGGCAAGTCGTTCGACTGGCCGTTGCTCGAAACGCGCTATCGCATGACGCGCGCGATCAAGCCGCCCGCGCCACGCGTGCATCTCGATTTTCTACACCCGGCGCGCAATCTCTGGCGGCTGCGGCTCGGATCCGTACGCCTGGCGGAACTCGAGAAGCACGTGCTCGGCTGGAATCGCGGTGCCGACGTAATGTCCGAATTGATCCCGCAAATCTATTTCGACTTTTTGCGCGGCGGGCCGCCCGAGCCGCTCGTTCCGATTTTTCACCACAATCAGATGGACCTGCGCGGCCTCGCGGGACTGGCTCGGCGCGTGCTTACGCTGCTCGCAAATCCAGAAACGCATGGGCACGATCCGCTTGAGCTTTTCGGCGTCTCGCGCATATGCGAGCGGCGCGGCGAATCGGCCCGCGCGCGCAGCCTGTACGAACGATCGATCGCGCGGAAGCTTCCCCCAGAAACGGATCGCGCCGCGCGGCGTTCGCTCGCGTACCTCGCGAAACGCGCGGGCGATCACGTGCTGGCGTGCAGCCTCTGGGAAGGCATGCTCGGAAACTCGCGCGAAGGATTCGAAGCCTACGAGCAGCTCGCTATTTATTACGAGCACCGCGCGCGCGAGCCGCATCGCGCCGCATCGCTCGCGCGCAAAGCGCTCGCGGAGTTGCGCAAGGCCAATCGCCTCGGCACGATCGCGCCGCGCGCATACCGCGAAGGACGCGCCCGATTCGAGCAGCGTCTCGCGCGCCTCGAACGCAAGGCCGGCCGCGGCCTGCTCGACGCCCTGGAAACTGAATCCCGCGTGCCCGCCGATGAATCGAATTGACGATAAGCACGGGGGAGTTCCATGTCTAAATCGGATGGCGCTGCGACCCAGCCTGTGAGAGTCTCTGAAACGGAGAAGAAATCTATGCCGGGAATTACCGACCCGTATCTCCGCGAACAACTTGAGAAACGCCGCGACGAACTCAAAGCCCTGATTTCCATGATTCCGGCGGCCGAGCCGGACAGCGCCGCGGCGCCATACCTCGATCTGCTCAGCGAAGTGGATTCCGCGGTCCGAAGAATCGACGACGGGACGTACGGAATCTGCGAGGTGTGCCACGAAAGCGTCGAAAAGGAGCGGCTGATCGCCGATCCGCTCGCGCGACTGTGTCTCGACCATCTGAGCGGCGAGGAGCAGCGCGCGCTCGAACGCGATCTCGAACTGGCCGCGCAAATCCAGCGAGGGCTCCTGCCGCAAGTTGACATGCGGTTTCGCGACTGGCGCATTCACTACCAATACAAGCCCGCCGGACTCGTAAGCGGCGACTACTGCGATTTGATTCCATCCGCAACCGGCGACGGCACGCTGATCTTTCTGCTCGGCGACGTCACGGGCAAGGGCGTGGCGGCGTCCATGCTGATGACGCACCTGCACGCGATGTTTCGCAGCCTTGCAGGCGTCGGCCTCGATCTCGACAAATTGCTGGAGATGGCGAATCGCGTTTTCTGCGAGAGCACTATTGCCGGACAATACGCCACGCTCGTCTGCGGACGCGCTGGCCAAAACGGCGACATTGAGATCGCCAGTGCGGGCCACTTCCCCGCCCTGCTCGCCTCGAAGGACGGCGTGAAGCAGATCGGCGCCACCGGCCTGCCGCTCGGAATGTTCACGACGAGCCGCTACACCGTCAGCCGCGCGCATCTCGACCTGGACGACAGCTTGATTCTCTACACCGACGGGATTTCCGAGGCGAACAGCGCCTCCGGAGAAGAATTCGGCATCGGCGGCCTTTCGCGCGCAGCAGGCGAACGGCACGGCTGGGCGCCGCAAGAACTCGTCGCCAGCTGCCTGAAAGAACTCGCAAAACACTCTTCCGGGGCGCGTCCGACCGACGACCAGACCTTGATGGTCATTCAAAGGAGCGGCGCTGGCGCAGCGCCGTTCAACGACTGAAATGTTTCTCGGGCATTTTGGTGTAGCACTGGCGGCGAAACGAGCGGCGCCCAAAGCGTCGCTTGGCGCACTCGTGTTCGCGGCGCAACTCGCGGACCTGCTCTGGCCGATATTTCTGCTGCTCGGCTGGGAGCAGGTGCGCATCGTTCCGGGAACCACGCGCGTGACTCCGCTCGATTTCGTTTCGTATCCCTGGTCGCACAGTTTGGCGGCGCAGATCGTCTGGGCGATCGTCCTCGGCGCTGCATACTTCGCGATCCGCCGCGATGGGCGGGGCGCTTTTGTAGTCGGCGCGTGCGTGCCGACGCACTGGTTGCTCGATTACGTCGCGCACCGGCCGGACATGCCGCTCGTTCCCGGTGGACCGCGCTACGGACTGGGAATGTGGAATTCCCTGCCGCTCACGATCGCGGTTGAGTTGGCACTGTTTGGCATCGGCTTGCTGATTTACTTGAGCGCGAGGCGCGCCGCGGATCGCACCGCGCATATTGCGCTGTGGTCGCTGGTGGGGCTGCTCGTCGTCGTGTACTTCGCTTCAACGTTCGGGCCGCCGCCTCCGAACGTGCGCGTCCTCGCGGTGAGCGCGCTCGGCATCTGGCTCACGGTGCCGTGGGCCGCGTGGGCGGACCGGCACCGGATGCCACGCGTGAACGAGGGCAGACCAATCACCTAGAAACAGAGCGCTCGAGGCCGATGTGGGTTGCGCCATGCTCGAAGACGCGCGCGCCGCACAGCGGCGAAGCATCGAGCAGGCGCTGCAATTCCGGCACGGTGTAGGCCGCTCGCACGGACTCTCGAAACAGACGAAGCATTTCGCCCGAGTAGTTACGTCCGTGCCAGCGAACGTGCAGGGGATACGCGAATCGTCCCGGACGCCTGAGATCGCGCAGCAAAATCGCGCCGCCGGGTTTGGCGAGGCGGGCCATTTCTGCGAGCAGCTTTCCCGGCTCGGCAAGATGGTGCAGGACGGAATTGCAAAGCACGAGATCGAAACTCGCCTCGGGAAACGGCAGAGCGTTTCCATCCGCCACCTGAAATTCGACGTGGCCTGCAAGTTCGCCGCCCGCTGACGCCAGATTCGCCACGGCCTGCCCGATCATGTTGGCCGAGCGGTCCACGCCCACGAATTTCCATCGAGTGAGCCGGCGGGCGAGCTTGATCACGATCTGCCCGGGACCTGTGCCGATATCGAGCGCGCGGCCGCGTTCGCGTCCTGCAACGAGCCGCACGGCGTGATCGACGAAAGTGTTGTCGATCGCGTCGAGATGCGCCTGTGCGGCGGCGGAGGAGTAGGCTTCGACTTCGGCCGAGTCGTCCATTACCTCGGGTTCGGGAACGCGCGGCAGATCGAAGAGAGCCATCGACGAATTCTACTGTGAAAGCCTGGGTGCCGCGAGCGAGAGCCGGGCGACGGACGGTGCGAGAGGTTCGGCAGGGCCCGGAGCGGGCGGCCAGCCGATGGCGCGATTGATCGCGTCAAAGGTTTCGCGCGTGGCCCCTTCGACCGTGAGGCATTGCAGATCGACGCAGCGGAGGAAAACGCCGCCAGTGTCCGTCTGAAACTCGAAGAAATTCGGGCGGCGGTAGAGCTGTGTGCGCGTCTTGTACTTCGTTTCGAGCGCTTCGCTGTACTGGCCGAAAAAGCGTCCCGCGTCTTCGGTCGTTTCGAGCGCCAGGTGAAAGACGAGCGGTGTTTCCTTCGTCTTGGTGTTTTCAAAAACGGCGTAGCGGTCGCCGTCCCAGGCGGGCGCGAGGGCGTCAGCCCGCTGCTCGTCGAGAAATTGCTTCAGCACTTCCTCGACGCCGAATTCGCCCATCACGTTTTCCTCGAGCAATTTCCAATCGGCGGGCACGAGACCTTTCCATGCGGGCAATGTGACTTTCGCCGGGCCGACACCTTTCAGATAAAAGTCCGGCTGCATGATCTGTTGGGTCGAGACCGGCGGATTCTCGAAGATCAGATGCAGGTCCGACCAGCCCGTGTGCGCCTTCAAGAATGCCTGAGTGAACGAGGCGCCTGCGAGGTAAGGAAACAGCAGTGAGTCGCGGATGACGACGGGCGCCTCGGAAAGTTCCGGGTCCTTCTCCATTTCGGCCATCGCGCCGGCGCGGAGGAGCATCGAAACGTCAACCAGGTCGCGGATGCCCATTTTCTGGTCGCGCAGCGCGTAATCCAGCATCGCGGCCATCGCGGTTCCTTCGCTGACCGCGTCACGGGCCATCTCGGCGTCGTCGTTCGGGCGCGCCTTCTTGATCCACGGATCGACGTCGAAAGACTGATCCTCGAGAGCGTGCGTCAGCTCGTGCGACATGATTTCGCGCTGCTCGTCCACCGGGATCCAGTCCGCGATGTAGAACTCCTTTGCCTTGGGATCGTACAGCCCCGCGACCTGGTCGGTGAGAACGTCGAGCATGAACGAATCGAGCGGAAAGTTTTTGGGGATGAGGCCGAAGGCTACGAGCGATTTGGTGTCCGCGTAGCGCTGTGCGTCGTTCTTATCTTCCTTGTCCGTGCGGATGAGGTAGTCGCGGATTTCCTGCTTCGAGCGGAGGCTCTTCTTGAGAGGCTCCTTGATCGGCAGATGGAGAATCTCGCTCATCTGCGAAAGGACTTCGTCGGCTGCCTTGAGAAATTCGGGATTCGAGCTTGCGAGCGCCTGCGGCGGAGGAGTCGCCGGCGCCGCCGCTGGTCCTGCAGGAGACGCCGGTCGCGGCGCGGCGGTTTGAGCGTTCAGGCCGCGTTTCCCTGCGAGGCCGAGAGTTGCGATGAAGCCGACCGCGAGAATTGCGACCAGAACACGAACGAGGACGAACCAGCTTTTTGCGCCGTTCCGCATCGACCCTCGGATGCTTTGCCCGTGTTCCATACAACCATCATAGAAGGGCGAATGCGCGAGTCAAGCGATCTCCCCTGCGGAGTGCGGGCGGGAAGCCCCTGAGAGTAAGTTAATCCACGCCGAATGCGAGCAGGATGTTGCCGGGAATCCCGTAAAGCGAGCCAAAACCGGAGTTCACGAAGACCATGCCGCCAGCGACGGCGGGGCCGCCACCGTCGATCGATCCGCCGTGGGCCGGGATCTTATTGACCGTGTCGAGATTCTGCACCGTGTCGTAATCCCACAGAATCTTGCCGTCCGCGGTGGAATACGCGCGGATGTGACCGTCGTCCGCCCCAGAGAAGACGGCGCCAGGAATAGCCGTGACAGCGGCCGACTGCGCGGGACTGCAGCGCGGCGTGGTGCATCCGCCCGGCGGGGGCGAGGCAACCCACACTTTTTCGCCTGTCGCGATCTTGATGGCGAACAATCCGCCGCCCGCCTTGGGATCAGGGATCGTCCCCTCCGGGCCTCCGCTGAAACCAAAATCGGAGAGCGCGACGTAGGCAATTTCCGAATCCGCAGCGGGTCCCCACTCGACGCCGCCGAGCGCGCCGCCGTGGCCGATGGGCGTCTGCCAGAGGGTTTGGCCTTGATGTTCGGGATCGAGGCCGAAAACGATTCCGGATTTTTGGCCGACAATCAGCACGCGCCGACCGCCCGCGCCCGGCAGCTCGCGAAGGATCGGAGGCGCCGCGAAGTCAGAGTCCGGGCCCTGCTTAACGGGGCAATTGCTCCGGTCGTCGCGGAAACAACTCACGTTGTAGGTGTCGCCGGAAGTGAGCTGGCGCGACCAGACGATTTTGCCGGTCGCTAGATCAAATGCGAGGATCGCGTCGCTATTCGACGTGACAGGATCAGAGTAGTTGTTGCCGGCGCCGATGTAGAGAAGTTTGCGCTTGGCGTCGATCGTGGGCGAAGACCACAGGCCAGCGCCCGAAGGTCCCCAAAGCGTCGTGCCGTCCTTGGTGGTTTTCGTCGGGCGCGCCGGATCGGGAATCGTGTAGGTGCGCCAAATTTCCTTGCCGGTGGCCGCGTCGAGAGCCGCGAGGATGCCGCGAAAAGTGCAGCATTCATAGTGCGGGTCGGCCGCCATCCATTCCTCGCGCGACGACACCGGGACGTAGAGGCGGCCTTCATAGAGTCGCAGCGTGCCCGTGACGCGCGCGTAAGGATGCGTGCTGATCACGGCTTTCCAGAGCTGCTTTCCCGTGAGCGCGTCGACCGCATACACATTCGAGCGAAGATCGCCGAAATATGAGACGTGATTGGGGCCGATCGTGACGGCCGTGCGAACGGCGGCGCTTGCCTGAAATTTCCAATACGTGCACCCGGTGGAGGCGTCAAGGGAATACACTCCGCCGATGGGATCGCTGACGAACACGCGGCCGTCGGCGACCGTCGGCTGAGAATAGGCAGCAAAGCCGCCGGGAAATCCAAACGCCCATTTCAGTTTGAGCTGCGGAACCTGCGCTGCCGTGAGGCCGGCTTGATCGGCGGATTGAAAGCGGCTGTTCTCGAGATCCACGCCCCAACCGTTCCATTGCGCGGTCGAAGGGGCGTTTGGCGCGGGGCCAGAGCAGCGGCCGGCGGAAATCGGCGCGGCTCCGGGGCGGCCGGGCGGTTTGCCAGTGAGATACTCGGCGACGGCCGCCATCTGGCTGGCGGTCAAGCGTGCGCCCTGCTCGTGCATCGCACCGGAGACGAGCATGTAAACGATGTACTCGGGAGCCGCGGCTTTCAGCACAAAATGATTCAGATATGGAGGACCGCCCGATTCGTGGCATCCGGCGCACTTGGTCGCGTAAATCTCGGCTCCCGCATTGGCGGAAGCATCTGATGCAGGAGCTGCAGCCTTGCCGGACGCGCCCGATGCAAGCGAGAGCACGTAAGCCGTGAGGTCCGCGATCTGCGCAGGCGTGTAGGTTCCCTTGAACGGAGGCATCGCTGTGCCTGACTTCCCGTCTGAAATGATCGCGGTGACGGCGCCGGCCGCGAGAGCGATCTTGCTCAAGCTGGGCGCGGCGGCGGTGCCGTTTCCGTCCACGCCATGACAGGGCGTGCAGGACGCGGCATAGAGTTTTTTGACCGCTTCGAGGTTGGCTGGGCTCGCGGGAGCGCCGGCATCCTGCGCTTGATTGCCTGCTCGAAGCATCGGAGCCGAGAAGAGCAGCAGCACCGCGCAAGCAATCCCACCGGCTACGAGCGCACGTCCCGGCAGGGAGCTTGGAAATTCCCGCTTGCGGCGCTCACTCGTCACACGGATTCGTGTTTCCATTCGCTCCCCCGTCGCCATGTTGTTTTCGAATCGAGCCAAGATAAAGAGTATGCGAGCAAAATGTCAACGGAGATGCTTGGGACGCCGCGTGGATGGCGCTTGCGGCAGATCGCGCGGCGCGAGGTTCGCGGGACGGCTAGGACTTGGCAACACTAGGCACGGGCGCGGCGAGGGCGGCTTGCACGGCCTTGGCGATTTCGTCGATGGGGAACGGCTTCGTGAGAATCGCGCAGCCGGAGTCGCGCAAGGCGTGGACGGCATCGTGGTCCGGTGTCGAAGCAGTGAAAACTACGCGGGACGCGAGGTCAGGCCGATTCTTTTCAATCCAACGATAGAGAGCCGGCGCGGAAATTTCGCCCGGCATGCTGACCTCGGCCACAACCGCGTCGAACGAGTGGTGCTCGAGAATTTCGATCGCTTCCTGCGCGCTGCGCGCAACGCGAACGATCGCGCCCTGGGCTTTCAACGCCTCCTGCTCGACCTGAAGCACGGACTCTTCGTGATCGGCCAGCAGAACCGTACCGCGCAGTGGGCGCGTCTTGCGTGATGCGGGCTTCTGCGGGCGCGCGGGATCGGTCGGGAGGAGCGGCAGCGTGATCGAAAATGTCGCGCCGCGGGGCGGCGAATTGCGCACCTGAATTTCGCCGCCGTGTTCCTTCAAGATGCCGTAGCAGATGCTGAGGCCCAGTCCGGTTCCCTTGCCGACAGGCTTGGTGGTGTAGAAAGGATCAAAGATGCGATGCGGATTCGAAACGCCAGGGCCGCTGTCGGTGAACTCGACGCGCAGCTTGTCTCCGGCGACGTCGGTGCGAATCCAAATCTCGCCCGTACCGCTCTTTTCCTGAATGGCGTCCACGGCGTTGTTCAGAATGTTCAGAAACACCTGCTCGAGCTGGTGGAAGTCCCCGCCGGTCATGGGCAGGTTGGGATCAAACTCGCGGTGAATCACGATGTTGTTCAGCTTCATGTCGAACTCGCGCAGCACGAGCGTGTCCTCAAGAATCTGGTTGAGCTGCACCGGAGAACGCTCGGGTTTATGCTGCCGCGCGAAGCTGAGCAAATTCTGGACGATGTGATGGGTGCGCTGCGCCTGCTTGTAGAGTTTTTCGAGGTATTCCGCCCCGCGCGGCTGGACGAACTCCTCGGATTTCAAGAGCTGGCTGTAGCCGAGAATCGCGGTGAGCGGATTGTTGAGTTCGTGCGCGACGCCGGAAATCAATTGCCCCACGGCAGCCATCTTTTCGCTCTGCAGGAGCTGCTCCTGGGCGCGCCGCAGGCCGTCGTAGGCTTCGCGAGTTTTTTCGAGCAAGAGCGATTTATCGATGGTGGTGGCGATCTGGTTGCCGACCGCGGAGAACAGATTCAGCTCCGCCGTCGAAAACGTCCGCATCTCCCGGCATCCAACCACCAACGTGCCCATGATGCGGTCCTTGACCCAAAGCACGACCACTTGCGAAACCTGAATTCCCTCCTGGCGATGCAGCTCGCGGATTCCTTCGGGCAGACCGGGGAGCGCGCCGGACAGCAATGTGGCGTGGGCTTGCCTGATCTGTTCGAGGAGGCCACTTGAAACTTGTATGGGCCCGGTATGATGCGCGAATTCCGAACGGCAGCCTACGGTGGCCGCGCGCGTCAGCGTGCGGCACGGCTCATCGAGAAAATAGACGGAACCGAAGTCGAGGGTGAAGAATTCCGTGATTTTCAGGAGAGCGGCGGTCAGCCCTTCATCGAGCACTGACGACTGGCTCAACACCTCTCCGATCGCGTTCAGCGCGAGTAGTGCGCGGTTGCGGCGGCGAATGTCGATCTCCGTCTGCTTCTGCTCGGTGACATCAAGCAGGAAACCCTGATACGCGACAACGGCGCCGGACTCATCCCGCGTGGCGAAGCTCGATTCATGGGCCGTGCGAACCTCGCCGCCGCGCCTGCGGAATTGAAACTCGAAGTCGGTCACCTCGCCGTACTCGTTCAGGAGACGCTGGCGACGATCCCGGTCCGCCGGGTCCACATAGAGTTGCGCGGGAATGTCCGCCTGGAGAAGCTCCTCGTGGCTCTCGTATCCGAGGATGTGTAGGAAGGCGTCGTTGAAGTCGATGAAGCGGCCCTCGGGCGTCGAGATAAACACGCCCTCCTGAACCTTTTCGAAAAGCGTGCGGTACTTGTTCTCGGCCTGCCGATGGCTGGTGAAATCCTGGAGGACGTGAATGGTTCCGAGACGCCCGCCCTCGGAATCGTGGAAAGCGGAGTCGGAGGCGAGAAAGTAGCCGCCGAAGGACGGATCGATCTCCTCGGACTTGCCGGCGGCGCCTTCGCAATAGGGGCAGCGATTCCAGGGAGTCAGTCCCTGCCGCAGCACGTCCTTCACGGAACGCCCTACGAGGGCCGTGGGATCGGCGCCGAGTCGCTCGGCCAGAGCGCGGTTGGCGCGGAAGATGCGTCCATCGAGCGAGTGAACGAGGATGAGATCGTCGATCGAGTCAAACGTATCGAGCCACTGCCTTCTCGACGCAGCGGCGCTCTCAAACAACGCGACGTTCTGAGACGTTAGCCCAAGCAGGTTGGCGACGTTGACGAGGAAATGCTCTTCTTCACTTTCAAACGTCCTCGGCACTGCCGATCCGATTCCGAGCAAGCCGAGCGGCGCGTCCTTGCCTGGAATTCGAATGAGTGCGATCGCCGCCAGATTTTCGGTTTCCATCCATCGGCGCACGGCGGGATCGCCCGTGTCGCGATACGCGAGACACGGCTTGTCGTCATACAGCGCGTTCCCGACCCAGGGCTCGCCCGCAGAAATGCGCGCGTTTTGCTTCCGAAAGCGTTCGCTGAAGCCGACCGACGCGCGCAAACCCAGTTCCGCGGTCTGGCCGGAATTATCGAGAAGGAGCACCAGTCCATGGCTGGCACCGAGGCTTTCAACCAGATGGCGCAGGACTCCCTGGAGAACTTCGTCGACGCGAGCCGATTGCGTGGCCTCGGCTGTAATCAAAGCCAAGCGCCGGAGCTTCTCGTTGAGGTCCTCCGTGCGCGCGCGGCCCGCCTCGAGAACGAGCACCGCCATCGAAATGCCCATCATGATCCCAAACAAACCATCAAAGGAGACCCGGAAGATTCCAGCAGAGTGCGCAGCCCAATCCGGCCGGTCGAGTCCGTGGAGACCGCGGAGCAGGAGCGCCCCGGCGAGGAGCTTCCAACCAACTCCCCGGTGCTGCGCCTGCGAGCGCCAGAGAATCCAGCCAGCTCCCAGATAGAGGCAAGATTCAAATAGCGACTCCGCCCAATGGCTCGAATGAGGCAGCTTCGCAACCGTACCCAGCGCCACGAATCCGCTGGCTACAATTACTCCGAATGGCCACAGATAAGCGAGCCGCCTGCCGAGGCCGCAGCACTCCAAAATGGATGCAAAAAATAACGCGGCCGCGACGAGGGGCAGCACGGATGCAAAACGAGGATCTTCAACGCCGCTGCGCCATAGCGAGTAGATGCGAAGGACTTCCAGGGCTACGTAGGTCGTCCACCCGGCCATCCAGAATCGGAAAAACCGCGCGGGGAAGCCCGGAACCAGCAGCCAGTACAGGACAAGAAGGATGAAGGCAGCCGAGCCCTCCATGAAGGCGACGGCGAGGAACCCCGGATTGGCAACAAATGTCATGGAAGCTGTTCCAAGGCCATGAGAGCACCTTGCAACCTGTCCTCTCTGAAAATCCAGGGATATTAGGGAGCCATTACAAAAACTAGCACACGGTTGCAAAATACGGCAACAAGGCTGCTGCCGCTGTGTGCCGTGCCTTATAATGGCTTTAACGACGGAGCAATGATGGACAACGAAAAGATACTCGTCGTGGACGACGAAGAGGCGATTCGCGAGGTCGTGTCGACCTTGCTGGACGCGCAGGGGTTCCGCTGCACGACCTGCTCGAACGGACGCCTGGGTCTAGAGGCGTTTCGGAAAGACTCTTACGACCTAGTCCTGAGCGACATCGTCATGCCCGAAATGGACGGGCTGAAGCTGCTGGCGGAACTGCGGCTGGACGATCCCGACGTGCCCGTGATCATGGTCACGGCGATGCACGACATCTCAATCGCGCTCGAAGCCATCCGCGCCGGCGCTTACGACTACATTCTAAAGCCGTTTGAGAAGGACCAGCTGTATCTGAGCGTTCGCCGGGCGCTGGAACACCGGCGGCTGGTGCTCGAAAACCGGACCTATCAGAGCGATCTCGAACAACTTGTTGCCGAGCGCACGCAGCAACTCTCGATCGCGCTGCAGGATCTCGAGCAGTCTTACGACTACACGCTCGAGGCGCTGGGCGGGGCGCTCGACGCGAAAGACGCGGAAACCGAAGGCCACTGCCAGCGAGTTACCGCGTTTACGATCACGATCGCGAAGGCGATGGGAGTCGACAAAGGGCTGCTGCGCCACATCGCGCGCGGAGCCTTCCTCCACGACATCGGCAAGATGGGAGTGCCGGACAGCATCCTGCGCAAACCGGGTCCGCTGACACCGCAAGAACGAGAAATCATGCGCCGGCACTGCGACATCGGCTATTCCGTGCTGGAGCGGATTCCGTTTCTGAAAGAGGCGGCCGAAATCGTTCTGTCGCACCAGGAGTTTTACGACGGCACCGGCTATCCGCGCGGTCTGAGGGGGGAGCAGATTCCCCTGGGAGCCAGAATATTCGCGGTCGCCGACACGCTCGACGCCATGATCTCCGACCGGCCTTACCGCAAAGCGTTGCCCATTTCCGCCGCACGCGATGAGATCAAACGATTTTCGGGGAAACAGTTCGATCCACGCGTCGTGGAAGTGTTTCTCGCGCAGCCCGAGCGAATCTGGCGCGAACTGCACGAAAAAACCGGAGATCCCTTCCGGCTGACGCAGCTACAGGCTGTCTAACCCCGCTCCCATCCATGCATTTTTTCACGTGAAGTTCAGATTCGCGGTGAAATCTTCATCGGCCGCCACCAAGCATGCGCGCGAAAAAAGCCCCGGAATCGCGTGATCCCGGGGCTTTTTCTTCTGAATCGGCTCTGTTTCAGTCCCGGCTCTAAAACTCGTAGATGAGCCAGAACTTGATTGAGCGCCCACCATTAATCGTTGGCGCTGTCTGAGCGTAAATCGGACTGAGCATGTTGTACGTGGGCGTAAAAAGGTTGGGGTGATTGAACGCGTTGAAGAATTCGGTCCTGAATGTTAGCGTCTGATGCTCGAGCTTGCCAACAGGGATCGGGAACTTGCGCTCGATACTTTGGTCCGAGTAAATTTGGCCAGGCCCGTAGAGCGAATTGCGCCGGACATTGCCGATGCCACTGGCTGGAATGATGAAATGGAAGTCATTCGCAGTCTGTGGAGCGCAAGGGCCGGGGCCAAATTCGCACAAATAGTCGTAGTAGGTTCCGGTTGCCCCGCCGACCCATGAACCGTCGATACCCGTGGCGGTAAGTGGAAGAGATCGGTTGCCGATACTCGGCCGGTCATTTCCGCTGTGGCCATCCGCATTGAAGTCTAAGCCGTCGTACACCGTGTCCGGTGCGCCACTGTCGAAGGTGGTGATAGTCGACCACTGCCACTGGTCCGTCAAAGCTTTCAAAAGCCAATTGGACTGGGTATAGGGTAAAGCCCAGACGTACGACAAAACAAAGCGATGGCGCCGATCTAGTGCGGAGGGACCCCAATCGCATTTCTGGCAGTCCAGGATCTGCGGGAAGGAACTCCCGCCCGTGGTGGTGAAGACTTCAGAAGCGTCATCAGTGAGCTTCGAGTAGGTGTAGGAAGCGCGCAACAAGAAGTTCCGATGGAAGGAACGTTCAAGTTGGACTTGGCCAGCGTTATACCAGGAACTGGCGGCGTTCGAACGAACAACGATTTCGTTGAAGTTAGGATTCAAACGCACGTAATTGCCGGATTCATCGAAACCAATCGCGCCATTGAAGTCCTGGTTGGCGAAAAGCTTTTCGCCACGCGTACCAACGTATGCCACGGTGAGAACCAAACTCCCTGGCAATTCGCGCTGGATGTCGAGGTTCCACTGCTGAGTGTAAGGATTGACAAGTTTATTGGACATCGTGTCAATAATGGCCGTGGGGCTCGGAATGCCGACGACGTTGGCCAGCTGCTCTTGGGCATTGGCCTGGCCACGGCCACTTCCGCCCACGATACTGCCGCCGAAGGCGTTGGGAGAACTCGCAGCGGTGTTGTCAAGGATGTTGGTGAACAACCCATCATAGTAGATGCCGTAGCCGCCGCGGAACACAGTATTGCCGTTGCCCAGCCAGCGGCCACCCCAGTGAGGAGTGTAGGCAAAACCAAGGCGAGGGGCGAAGTTGTTGCGGTCCGGTTGTTGGGAGAAGCCATACATGTTGGGGAAAACCGCCCCGGGAACTCCAAATCCCAATTTGTAATTAATGGCGGGATACTGCAATACGTTAGCCGGGGTGCCCCAATACTCATAACGGAGACCGAGCGTGAATGTAAGGTTCGATTTCACACGAAACGTGTCAGTAATGTAAGGCGCATACATCGTGACGTTGGGTGCGACGGCCGGATTTCCAAAGACCTTGTTGATGGAACCCGACGGTCCCGTGAAGTCATCAATAAAGTTGGCCAATGAGGAGTAAGTGCCACTACCGGCAGCATCCGTAAAGTCGCCGCCAATCTTATAGGCAATGGAACCTCTGGAATCAAAGGGAACCAGATCGTGGACCTCGACGAAGGTGACGTCGATACCGCCTTTGAACGTGTGGCGTCCGCGACTATACGTCAAGGCGTCCTGGATCTGCGAGGTTTTGTGCGCGCGCCCTTGCGGGAAGCCCTGATCGATGCCGAGTTCAAGAAACGCACCGGTAGGCCCGGTGAGGTCGGTATCAAAGGTCAAGTTGGGGAGATTGGCCAGGGGGCCGGAGGCGGTCGCGCCAGTAGGACCAAAGGTGAAATTGATATTGGTATAGGAATAGCGCAGTTCATTCACAACTGTGGTGGAAACGGTGTGAATCCACTGGGCGTGGAAGATCTGTGAGACGCCGCCTTGCTGGGTGATGAACGGCGGCAAAGCGCTCGGGTTGGCGAAAAAGTCCGGGCTCAGGGAAGAATCGTTGCGAATGTAACCCGCCAAAATCGTATCGTTCTGGCCCGGATGATAGTCGAGACGGTAATACTGGGACGTATCCTTCCCGCCGACGGGAACCCCACTTAGGGCAAATTGATTCACTTCCACGCAACCCCGATCCACTTTCGTGACAGGATCAGGACCGAGTGCCAGACACGGCAGCTTGGTGACTCCGGGGGGCAGCGTGGGAGGCGCAACTAGGCCGCCGAGGCTCTCGACAAAAAGCTTAGCGTTGGCGTTGGTCAAGCCGTTGAGAGTGGTAACGCCAGCGGCGGT
Source organism: uncultured Acidobacteriota bacterium (assembly GCA_963715685.1). GTDB lineage: Bacteria > Acidobacteriota > Terriglobia > Acidiferrales > UBA7541 > Palsa-295. The sequence continues at coordinate 2,974,414 of OY970264.1, forward strand.
CGGAAGCTCAAGCGTGCTTCCGGTTGCCCTTTGCGCCGAAGGATCCCACTGGGCAGAGCCGAAAAAAAACAACTTATCTTTGATCGCCGGGCCGCCAATGGTAAAGCCGTAGGTGTTTTGGTTGAGGAACGGGTTGGGCAAACCGATGACCTTGTTTTCGGCCGGATTTGCGGCGAAGGCGGAATTTTGATTGATCTCCCAAGCAGAGCCGTGGAAAGAATTGCTTCCGCTCTTGTAAATGTAGTTGAGGACTGAACCGCCGCCGCGGCCAAACTCAGCGCTGTATGAGTTGGTAAGGACGGTGACTTCCTGAATCGCGCCGACATTGTCTGGCTGATAGGCTTGGCCAGAAATGCCGTAATCGTTGTCATCCTGCCCGTCGATTAGAAAGTTGTTGGCGCGTGGGCGCGTACCGTTAACGGAATAACCGACGCCGTTGTTGTTGCCGGTGGTTGCAGGCGACAAATCCTGAACACCCGGCAGCGTCATTGCCAGTTCGGCCGGGTTAAAGCTGCCGTAAGGAAGACTCGTGACTTCCTCTTCGCTGATATTCCCAGCGAGCTGTCCGGACTGCGTGTCGATCACCTGGGCCGCGCCCGCCTCGACGGTGATGGTGCTCTCGACCGAGCTCAGTTGAAGCTGGCCGTTTACGGTGGTTGTCACCGAACCGTTGATTACAACGCTTCCGACGCGCAGGGCGGCGAGGCCCGTGGCCGTGAACGTCACTGAGTAGGTGCCAGGCTGCAAGCTCTCGATTCGATACGTGCCGACCGAATCCGTGGTCGCCTCATGGACTTCGCCGAATTGCGGGCTCACTACCTTTACGTCGACACCGGGGATCACAGCGCCCGTCTGGTCGGTAACCGCGCCGACCAAGGTTCCATTGCTCGTCTGAGCCGCTACCGGGCCCGGAGCGAACAGAACTAGGGAGAAAAGCACCAGGATCGCAAAATTCCTTGCTCCGATCGACATCGCATAACCTCCGTCTGAGTTGCGTGCCCCGCACCACATAGAATCCGGCTGGTGGACAACCAAAATTGTCCCAGTTCAAGTTGAGCGTGAAGCCAGCTATTTCCGGTGTCTATGTAATTTATGACCGTGCGCAAATACACCAAGCCCCGCTGCATCGAACGTATGCAATCGCTTCCCCACAGGCGTCGTACTATGCGGGATAAGATGTAACCTGCGATAAACAATAGGGATAGCATGCCAGCTGGAGGCGCATAGACCCGGGCCCTGTCCATAATCTGGAAGATCGCAGCACGGACGGATTCCAAATCTGGGAGACGCGCTTCCGCTGCACTGCAGCATGCCGAGCAAACTAACGAGCTAGATTGCGGCGGTGATAGATCAGGCCGCAGATTCCAAGAAAGAGGGTCAGCGCGGGCAGCATCAATATCAGGATGCCCTGACGGAGGGCGGCGCGGCCTTGGGGACCGGAGGCTGCGGCGTTCTGGTAGCACATGGCGCAGCCCTGCGCTGCTGCGTGCGGCGCGAGCAGCGTCACGAATACCGCCAAGCCTACGGCTAGCGCCGCGAGCGACCACAGCGTTTTGCGGTTTCGACCAGATGGGTCCAACTTCACATCCGTCCTGTCGGCGCCGTTCACGTCCACTTCACAATCATGAAAAACAGGAACAGAAAGAGCCAGAGCGCGTCCATGGCGTGCCAGTAGATCGCGACGACGCCTACGGCCGTCGCGCGCGGCACGCGACGCGTTGTCCGGAACGCGACCGCCAGCAGCGCGGCGATTCCTCCGAGCAAGTGCAAGCCGTGCGCGGCTGTGAACACGTAGAAAAAACTGCTGCTCGGATTCGTCGCGAGAAATATTCCCGCTGCCGCGAGCTGCCACCATGCGATCACCTGTCCGCAGAGAAACAATACTCCCAAAATCGCGGTCACGCTCCACCAATGGCGAAAACCGTCTTCCTGCTGCGCGCGAAGACAGCGACGCGAGCGCGCGAGCGTGAAACTGCTGCCGAGCAAGATCGCGGTGTTCAGCCACAGAATGCGCGGCGCTTCCAGAGGCTGAGAATTGCTGCTTGCCAAACCTCCGCGGACGACCCATGCGCTCACGAGCGCGAGGAAGAACATCATGATGCCGCCGAGCGCGATCATCATTCCCGTCGCGTACGCTCGCTGCGGCACGCCAGCCGCGCCGGACGATTCCCCGCCCCATCCTCCGTCGCCGGACGAAGCTCCGCCACTCCCCGAGCGCCCGCCGCCGAGCGCGACTGAATCCACGATGACGCTATTTGCCACTTTGCGGCTCCTCGCTCACTCGTCCCGCTTCCTGCGGCGCGAGATGCTGCGGCAGAAAATCCTGCGCCGCGCCGGGAACGCTGTATTCGTACGGGCCGCGATGGACGGACGGGAAATGGCCGCCGAAGTTATCGTGTGAAGGCGGCGAGGACGTGATCCATTCGAGCGTCGTGGCGCTCCAGGGATTGTCGGCGGCGCGCGCGCCTTTTTTCAGGCTGCGGAAGAAATTGTAGAAAAAGACGAGCTGGGCGGCGGAAGTGATGAATACCGCGATCGTCATGAACATATGCAACGGCTGGAGACCAGCGAGATATGCGGCGCCGGACGAATCAGCGTAGCGGCGGATTCCGCCAGCTATGCCCACGAAGTGCATGGGCATGAAAATGCAATAGACGCCGACGAACGTAAGCCAAAAGTGGAGTTTCCCGAGCATCTCATCCATTTGCCGTCCGAACATTTTCGGATACCAGTAGTAGGTGGCGCAGAAAATCCCGAAAATCGACGCCACTCCCATCACCAGATGGAAATGCCCGACGACGTAGTAGGTGGCGTGCAGCATCGTATCGAGCGCAGGCTGCGCGAGAAAAATTCCGGAAAGCCCGCCGCTGACGAAAAACGACACGAAGCCAATCGCAAACAGCATCGGCGTGTGGAACTGAATCTTCCCGCCCCAAAGAGTGCCGAGCCAGTTGAAGGTTTTGATCGCGGAGGGCACGCCGATCGACAGCGTGAGCGCGGAAAACGCCAGACTCGAGTAAGGATTCATACCGCTCACGAACATGTGGTGGCCCCACACGAGGAAGCCCATGAAGCCGATGGCGCACAGCGCGAGCGCCATGGCGCGGTATCCGAATACCGGCTTGCGCGAAAAATTCGCGAGCACGTGCGACACGACTCCCATGCCGGGCAGAATCGCGATGTAAACCTCGGGATGGCCGAAAAACCAAAAAAGGTGCTGCCAGAGCAGCGGCGATCCTCCGGCACGCGCTTGCAGTTCGCCGTTTGCCACCAGACCGGCGGGAAGAAAAAAGCTCGTGCCTGCCGAGCGATCGAGCAGCAGCAGGATTCCCCCGGCGAGCAAGACCGCAAAGGCGAGCAGGCTGAGGATTGCGGTGACGAACCACGCCCAGACCGTGAGCGGCATGCGCATGAGCGTCATACCCGGCGCGCGCATGTCGATGGTCGTGGTGATGAAATTGATGGAGCCGAGCAGCGATGCAAAACAGAAAATCAGGACGCTCGCGAGCCACAAAGTTTGGCCGATTCCCTCGCCCGGCCCGGTCACTTCTCCCAGGCCGCTGAGCGGCGGATACGCGGTCCATCCGCTGATCGGCGCGCCGCCGGGAACAACGAACGCGGCGAGCGCGCAGAGAAACGCCGCAAGCGTAAGCCAGAACGAAAGCATGTTCAGCGTCGGAAAAGCCATGTCCGGCGCGCCAATCTGAATCGGAAGAAAATAGTTGCCGAACGCGCTCTGCGGCGCGGTGGTGAGCACGAAGAAAACCATGAGCGTGCCGTGCATCGTCACGAGCGCGAGATATTGCTCGGGCGCCATGATGCCGCCCGCGACGAACGGCAGATGCGCCATCGGCCAGACAAGGTGAAAACGCATCAGCAGCGAAAGAATGATGCCAATCGTCACGGCCGAGAGCGAGAGAAAAAGATACTGGAGGCCGATGACCTTGTGGTCCGTGCTGAATACGCGCCGGAGAACGCTCACTGGACCAGTCCCTGAGCGGCTGCCTGAATCTTGAGGAAACTCTGGTAATCAGATTCCGAAACGACATTCAACATGCTGTGCATTTTATTGTGGCCGAGACCGCACAGCTGCGTGCAGACGATTTCGTATTGCCCGATGCGGTTCGCGGTGAAATGCACCGGAATCACCATGCCGGGTACTGAGTCCTGCTGAAGGCGCAGTTCGCGCACGAAGAAATTGTGGATCACGTCCTGCGAGCGCAGCAGCAGTTCGACGGGACGATCGACCGGGACGGTGAGAATCGGAACGACGATATCGTCCCGGCCGGCCGGATCGTTGGGATCGATTCCGAGGGGATTGCCCGCGGGAGCGTTCACCAGGCTCGGGTCGAGGCGGCCGAATTTGCCGTCCGGACCCGGGTAGCGGAAGTTGTAAACGAACTGATTGGTTGTGACCTCGATTTGAACCGCGCCCGGATCGGCGGGCGTGAAGCGAACGTCCGCCCACGCCTTACGCCCCAGAAACCCAAGGCCGAGAAAGAGAATCAGCGTGAGAGATATCCAGAGCGCTTCCAGCAGCGCGTTGCCGTGCGTGAAGCGCGCGCGCTGGCCGCGGTCCCGAAAGCGAAACACGGCAAACGCGAGGCCGAGTTGCGCGAGGACGAAGATGGCGCCGGTCACGTACAGAGTTACGTTGTTCTGGCGATCGACGAGGAGGGCGGCGGACGTGATGGGCGGCGGCGCGGGAAAAAGCCGCGCGACGAAAACGTACACCGTGGCGACGACGAGGAACGTCAGCAGAATTGCTAGCAAAAGCGCAGGAGCGGTCGAGCCGCGCTCGCGCCTCGCCACGCGCGCGGCGATTCCTCGCGAAGATGCACCCGCTTTCGACGATCGCATGTTCGTGTGAAGGACGCCATCATACAAAAGCGGTGCGGGATTTCATAGGAGATCGGGCAGAGCGCAGGCCGCTACGAAGGCTGCCGGATTGTCGCCAACTCGTGCAGGGACTTTGCTTCCTTAAGCAGGCTTAACTCTCCTTTACAGGGTGCGAGCTCAGGGGGTCGATGCAACACTTGCTCGTAGTCTACTCGCCGGAGTCTGAAAACCTAGAGTCATTCTCGGGCGTTGATTTAAACGCAGCGCTACTTTGTCCAGCTCCGATTGAGAATAGCCGGACAGGTCAGTCTTCTTAGGGAAGTATTGTCGTAACAGCCGGTTCGTGTTTTCGTTCGTGCCGCGCTGCCAAGGACTATGAGGATCGCAGAAGTAAACTTGCACATTCGTGGCCACCGTGAAGGTCTTGTGTTTCGCCATCTCCAGTCCTCGATCCCAGGTCAACGAACGCCGCAGTGTCGCGGGGAGTTTACGAACTTGCCGGCTCAGTGCGGAGACGACCACGGCCGTGTCTTTGCTGGGCACCTTTACCAGTGTGATAAAACGCGAATGACGTTCCACCAAGGTCGCAATGTGACTGTTCTTTGCGCCGGCAATGAGATCCCCCTCCCAATGACCGGGAATGGCTCGGTCTTCGATCTCTGCAGGTCTTTCCCGGATGGAGATGGCATCGACGATTTGACCGCGTGATTGACCGCTGGCACGAGAGTGCTGCGAGCGACGTATGCGGCGCCTGGACCGAAGGTGCCCGATCAGCTCTTTTTTCAATACTCCTCGGGCTTGAATGAACAGGCTACGGTAAATGGTCTCGTGGGACACGCGCAGGCTCTCATCATCGGGATACTGGATCTTCAGCCATCCGGAAATCTGTTCCGGCGACCAGTCCAAAATCAGTTTACTCGCAACGATCTTCTGTAACCTCACCTGGATGGCAAGAAGACAAGGCTTGGGCCGTAAGGCTGACTCCCAGGCTTCGTAATCCGCTTCACTGGCTCGATACTGAGGACGGCCACCATGGCGTAACACTTCCCGGCTCACCGTCGACGCAGCTCGCTTCAGACCTCTGGCTATATCACGAATCGACGAACCGCAAGCGATCCCTCGAGAGATGTCCTCTCGCTCGGCCAGCGTGAGTGCTAGCAGCGACCGCCGACGGGCTGCCGGAACAATCCCACCGTGTTGCAGCAACAGAAAACGAATGGACGAATGCCCCTTGCCGAATGCGCGCCCGATCTCATGCAACGAGCGTCCCGCCTTCCAACGGGACCATATGTCGGTCTTCTGCGCCGCAGAAAGCCCCGCCCGATTCACTTGAGTCATAAACACCACCTTTAGAGAGAAGATTTACCTTAGATGGTGTTGCATCGACCTATTGAGACCACCGGCCTTAAAAGCCAGAAAAAGCCATTTTTCGGTACGCCTTCGCACGATGGGCCTCCAGACGCCGACCCTCAGCGGCTGAAGCCGCTCTGGTTCTGTGAAACCTACGGCACGACTGAAGTCGTGCCCTGACGAAATACGGTCCTTGCCACACAGACTCCGAAGCTCGGCCCTTCCACTGCGAGGCGTTCTTTCGGGAGGAATTGCACGATGTCGAACCAACGAACACAAAAAGAGAAAACCCTGCTGGCGTTCCGCGCGTATCTCGATTTGCTGGACACGGCGGAATGGCTGCGGGGTTATATGCGCGCGCCGCTCGAATCGTTTGATCTGACGATGGGAGGATTCCGTCTGCTGGAGCTGCTGTATCGCGAGGGGGCGTTGACCATACCGATATGGCCGCAGAGAGGCGCGGATGCAGGCGCCAGACTCTGGACGCGATCATCGCCCAATTAGAGGAGCGCGGATGGGTGCGCCGCATGATGGTGACGTTGCCTCCGGCGGAAATCGAGAAGAGCCGTTTGCCGAAGGCCAGGCGGCGCAAGCGGCGGGAGGGGCGACGAGTCGGCGTCGTGAGCCTGACGCCGCTTGGCAAGGAGTTCATCGGAAACGTTTTGCCGAATCATTCGAAACTGGTGAAGGCGCTGATGCGCGTCCTCGACACGCGGGAAAAGCAATCGTTGAGCCGGATATGCCGAAAGCTCCGTGAGGGAGATGTGCTGAAGTTTGTCTCGGAGATCACGCACGAAGATGTCGAAGATGAGGAATGAGGGTCGAAGGCCGAGAGTCAAAGGCAAATACCCGCCGTCGCAAACTCCGAGAGAGTGGGGCACCCGGCAGCGCAACCCCCAAGAAGTGACCTCACTTCGCGCACCACAACCGTTTTTGTGGCGCAGGCACGCCTGCACGATTATATATTTCACATTCGGAGAGGTGTATAAGGTGAAACCATGGGAAAGCGATGTAAAGCCGCGTTTCGGCTTAATCGAATGCGGTTGCGGTATTGGTGGAGGATGTTGCACCCAGTTTTTCTTACGAAGATTCCACTGCCTAACATCTTGGAGAAACTTCTTCTTGCTGGGTGGGTGGTTTTTGCCCCTACCGCCATTACCATCGGAATGGGATTGACGCCTACCGACTACACTCCCACGTTTTATTGGTTTGGGGCGGCAGCGGTCTCCACGGTGGTCGCCGTCTTCTTATGGGACGAGGTTCTAAAGCTCCAGGGAAAATGGAGAGTAATATTTCCAGTAATGGCGGTTCTGGTTGTTCTCTTGTCGGTGTGGCGAGCGGATGCTTGGGTCCTTAGAACGGTAGAAAAGGCCGGCTCAACGTCGGAAGCTCAAGCGGCGGCAGACAGTAAAATCGTGGCAGCAAAGGCAAAACCAATAATTCAGAGAGAAGTTATCTTACCGTTGCCCGCCGAGCAGCATGAGACAAAACCCGAAGTAAAAGTGACTGCCCAGCGAGCTGCAATTCCTCAGAAACCCTCAGAAGCGGACAAACCGCCAACTTTGATTGATTTGTTTAACACGGATTTTAGCAGCATTGGCGGGGTAAGCGACAATGGATTCAACCTCAGCTCTACTGACGGAGAAGTCATACACATAGGGAGACGCATCTACTTGGATTTCCCGGCAAAGAGCGAGTTCATCGGGTTTTACATACCATCATCGCGAAAGGGATTCGAGGCGTGTCTGGCTCTTGTGGATATAGTGCAGCCGATGATTACCGACTTACCGAATCGAATTGATGTTGCGGGCGGTGACGCGGGCGGCGTCACTAGGCTTCGAGAGTTGACCTTCTCAGGTCGGGTCTTTCTCTATCATGAATGGCCTCTGTCAAATAAACAGAAGGCGGATTTGACCGAGGCTTACAGCGCAAAAGGTCTTGACGTGCAATTCAGGGGAACTGACTATTTAAAAGATCAGGTGATCGCTTGGAATCAAGAGCATGGTGCAAGAAAATCCCACTAGCCTGCCGGTTAAGCCTGCTGCGCGGTCAGCTTTTTGTATTCAAGAATCGAGGAAGCGATGAGTTTCAGGATTGTATCGCGGAAAACACAGGGATTCTTGCGGTTGGCGGGTGGCCCACTCTGAGCCGCTCCTCGTTTACTCCCGCTCCTGACCGAGAACGCAGCCGGGTGATACCGCGTCGCCAGTTCTACTCGGAGAATGCAAAGGCTGCCCGCCTTCCGCCAGAAAGCGGCGGACGCAGAAGGCGCGAAAGGCGGGCGCTACGAAGGCGGCCCCGGAGCGAAGAATGCCGCGCTGAAGGCCGCGGCGCTACGTTTGGACCTTAACGCAGAGGAGGGCGAAGGAGCAGCGCATCGCCAGGGGAACAAGAGCACAGACAGGATTGTCTGTGCCACATATGCGAGAGCAACGGCGCCCGCCTTCCGCCAGAAAGCGGCGGACGCAGAAGGCGCGAAAGGCGGCCGCCACGAAGGCGGCCCCGGAGCGAAGAATGCCGCGCTGAAGGCCGCGGCGCTATCCGCCACGGCGGATGCAAACGGCGCACATGACGACGAGTGCAGAGGAGGGCGAAGGAGCAGCGCATCGCCAGGGGAACAAGAGCACAGACAGGATTGTCTGTGCCACAAATGCGAGAGCCAATGCGCCCGCCTACAAACCGAGGCGGCCGCCCCGCTGAATCGGCTGGGGGCGCACACGGCGCGCTACAAAGGCGACGCACGATTTGAGGCGATGCCGCAGTAGTAGGAACCGTCGGAGCAGAGAAGGAGATAACGGCACCAACTGGAAGGAAAATCAGGAAGCGCGACCATAAAAAATAACTTCAAAAAAGAGAGCCGTCGTCCCTCGGCTTCCGCCTGCGGCGGATTCGCTCGGGACATCGCTTCCTCATCGGAAGCGATGGTGCGGTCGAGTGGATTCGAACCACCACGGTATTGCTACCGCCAGCCCCTCAAGCTGGTGCGTCTGCCAGTTCCGCCACGACCGCAATGAAGAGGTATGCGAACCGATTGTAGCAGAAGCCGCTATTTCTGTGGAGGAGTGGTCTGCGCCGGTGCTTGTTGCGCTGGCTGAGACGGTGGAATTTGAACAGGCGGTGTAGTGGCCGGCTTCGCAGGCGTCGAACTTGGCTGCGAAGTCTGCTCGATGATCGATGCCGGACCAGTCGAGGACGGGGCGCGCTTGAAGGAGAGCGCGAGCGAAGTCATCATGAAAACGATGGCGCACCACGTGGTGGCGTGGGAGAGAAAGGTAGCCGCACCGCGCGGGCCGAAGGCCGTCTGGCTGCCCGCTCCGCCGAACGCGCCTGCGAGATCGGCCGCGTTACCGCTCTGAAGCATGATGACGATGATCAGGACGAAGCACACGAGAATGTGCAGCGTCACCAGCACGGGCGTCACGCGCCAGCCCAGCGAAATCAATCCGATCGCGACGGCCATGGCCGCCGCCCATTTTGCCCACGATGGCATTCCCTGCTCCCATTTCGCGCCGGGGCATTTTTCGCCCGCGCGGCGCGACTAGAAATTCACGATTGCCGCAAACGACTTCGGGTCCAGACTCGCTCCGCCCACAAGCGCACCGTCGATCTCCGCCTGCGCCATCAATCCCTTGATGTTGTCGGGCTTGACGCTGCCGCCGTAGAGGATTCGAATTGCGGTCGCCTGCTCGGGGCCAAACCGGTCCGCAACAAGCTCCCGGAGATGCCCATGAGACTCCGCGGCAATTTCCGGCGTAGCCGTCCGCCCCGTGCCAATGGCCCAAACCGGCTCGTATGCAATCAGAATACGCGAGAACTCCGCCGGGGTCAACGCGGCCACTCCGCCTTCAAATTGGCGCGTCAGCACCTTTACCGTGATGTTCGCTTCGCGCTCGCTGAGCAATTCGCCCACGCAGACAATCGGCGTGAGCCCGGCTTCGAGCGCGGCCCTCGTCTTGCGATGCACCGTTTCGTCGGTTTCGCCGAAGAACTGGCGCCGCTCGGAATGGCCGATGATTACGGCGCGACATCCGGACTCGACGAGCATCCGCGCGGAAACTTCGCCGGTGAATGCGCCTTCGCGCTCCCAGTGCAGGTTTTGAGCGGCGATTCCGATTGGGGTTCCGCGCGAGGCCTCGACCGCCGCAGCGAGCGCGGTGAACGGCGGCGCGACGATGACGTCGCAATGCTTCGACGCCGCGACGAGCGGACGAAACGCCTCGAAGAAGGCGCGCGTCTCCGCCTGCGTCTTGTACATCTTCCAATTGCCGGCAATTATGGGACGGCGCAATCAACGCTCCTTGCGGCGGCTCATGCGTTCGTGAGCGCTTCGACGCCGGGAAGTTTTTCGCCCGCGAGGAATTCGAGCGAAGCGCCGCCGCCCGTCGAGATGTGCGAAATTTGATTGGCGAGGCCGGATTGCTCGACGGCCGCAACGGAATCGCCGCCGCCGACGATGGAAGTGGCGCCGGCCTTCGTCGCAGCGGCTACGGCGCGGGCCATGGCGAGCGTGCCTTGCGCGAACGCGGGATTTTCGAACATGCCGAGCGGCCCGTTCCAAACGATCGTCCGCGCTTTCGAGATTTCCTTGCCGAAAAGCTCGATTGTCTTCGGACCGACGTCGAGGCCCATCCAATCGTCCGGAGTGTCCGCGATGTCCGTCGTTTTCGTGGTCGTGGAATCGATCGACTGCGCTAAAACGTGATCCACGGGCAGGAGCAGCCGGAATTTGCGGCTGCGCGCTTCGTCGAGCAGGCCGCGCGCGAGTTCGAGCTTGTCATTTTCGACGAGCGACTTGCCGACCGGCTTCCCCTCGGACTTCAGAAACGTGTAGGCCATGGCGCCGCCGATGAGCATCGCGTCGGCGAGCTTCATCAGATTCTGCACGACCTCGATCTTGTCCGAGACTTTCGCGCCGCCGAGAACGGCCACGAACGGCCGCTCGGGATTGGAGATCGCCTTCCCGAGATACGCCAGCTCCTTTTCCATCAGGAGCCCGGCTGCGGCCTGGCGCACGAATTTCGTGATGCCCACGACCGAGGCGTGCGCGCGATGCGCGGAGCCGAACGCGTCGCAAACGAAAAGTTGATCGCACAGCGCCGCGAGTTGCTTCGAAAATTCGGGATCGTTCGCTTCTTCCTGCGGGTGATAGCGCACGTTTTCGAGGAGCAGCACTTCGCCGTTGCGTAGGGCCTTGCTTTTGGCTTCGGTATCGGCGCCGACGCAATCCGACGCGAATGCCACGGGCTTGCCCAGCATCTCGCTGAGCTTTGCCGCGACGGGTACCAGGCTGTATTTCGGATCGACTTTGCCCTTTGGCCTGCCGAGATGCGAAGCGAGCACCAGGCGCGCGCCGCGCTCGATGGCTAGGCGCAGAGTGGGTAACGTTTCGCGGATGCGCGTGTCGTCCGAGACGTGGCCGCTTTCGAGCGGCACGTTGAAGTCCACGCGAATGAAAACACGCTTGCCAGTCAGATCGAGATCGCGGATCGAGAGTTTTTTCATGATTGTCGTCGGGTCCGGCGGCGGACTGAGAGGCTGTCCCTAGAACCGCGCGGCGAAGATTTTGATCAGATCGCGGCAGCGGCACGAGTAACCCCACTCGTTGTCGTACCACGCAAGGACTTTCACGCAGTTCGAGCCAACAACGCGCGTGTAGCCGGAATCCACGATCGAAGAGCGCGGATCGCCGCGGAAATCGACCGAGACGAGCTCTTCCGCGGTGTAGCCGAGAATTCCCTTCAGCGGGCCTTCGGCTGCGGCCTTGAGCGCGGCGTTGACGCTCTCGACCGTCGCGGGCTTGTCCACCATTACCGTGAGATCGACGACGCTGACGTTCGGCGTGGGCACGCGGAGCGAATAGCCATCGAGCTTGCCCTTGAGATCAGGAATCACGAGATGAAGAGCCTTCGCAGCGCCGGTGGAAGTCGGAATCATGGAAAGCGCGGCGGCGCGCGAACGCCGGAGATCCTTGTGCGGCAGATCCAGCAGCTTCTGATCGTTTGTGTAGGAGTGGATCGTGGTCATGGTGCCGACGTTGATGCCGAATGTTTCGTGAATCACCTTCGCGACGGGAGCCAGACAGTTCGTGGTGCAGGAGGCGTTCGAGACCACGTGATGCTTGGCCGGATCGTAGGTCTTGTCGTTCACGCCGAGAACGAACGTTGCGTCAGGATCGGTGGCAGGAGCGGAGATGATTACTTTCTTCACAGGCCCGCGAATGTGCTTACGCGCGTCGGCGCCCTTGGTGAAAAGCCCGGTCGATTCGATCACGATGCTCGCGCCGACCGACGCCCAGTCCAGCTCGGCGGGATCTTTCGTGCGGAAGACCTTGAAGCTCTTTCCGTCCACGGAGATCGAGTCGTCGGTGTGCGTGACCTGATTCGACAGATTGCCGAGGACCGAGTCGTATTTCAGCAGGTGCGCGAGCGTCTTGGAATCGGTAATGTCGTTGACGGCCACGATCTCGATGGCCGGGTCGCCGAGCGCGGCGCGATAGATGTTGCGGCCGATGCGTCCGAAACCGTTGATTCCCACCTTGACTGCCATAGGTCCTCCGGGGACTTGCCAAGGATTATCGGCCTGCGGAAAGGGCCTGCAGGACTGCCACCGAAACACCGATGCTAGGGTGCTTGCGGAGAAAAGTCAACGCGGGATGCTTGGCGTGCCGTTCAGTTGAAGCGCTCGACGCGGATCACGTTCGTGGAGGCGAAGGTGACGAACGTGGTCGGGCCGGGCGGCGTACCGTAAATCCAGTCTTCCGTCTCGACGCCGTCCGGATCGCGTTCCCGCACCTTTTTGTCGGGGCGGCCCATCGCCGCGATCACCATTTCCTGGTCCATGCCGACGACGGCGCGGTGATCCTTGATGGCCTCCTGAAACTGCGGCGGGAGTGTGTCGATCCAGTTCACCGCGGCGGAGTGCTGCTTCGAGAAATCCAGCAATACCGAAAGATCGCGCTTCAAATCGTCCGGACTCATATCCGGGACCGGGCGCCCGTAATCGAGAATCAACGTGGCGCCGGGAATCTCCGGCGGGCGGGATGGCGGCGGAGGCATCGCGGACATGTCGCCGCCACCGATGCCGATCTGAAGATGGTCGCGCAGGTGAAAGTGTTTTTTCCCGCCGCCGTTGATCAGCAGCACGATTTGCTGGTAACGGAATTCGATTCCGGTGATCTGGACGGTGTCGCCTTGGGTCGCGGCGGTGCCGTAGAGCCGGAGCATGTCACTGAGGTGCTGCGGATCGATCGGCTTGCCAGCCGGAATCCTATAGCCGTGCTTCCCGGCCGGCAGGGACTGCACGAGCTTTGCAAACTCACCATCCACATAGCGAATCAGCAGCAGACGCGATTCCGGCTGCAGCGGCTTCGTCGAATGGGCTGAGCTTTGAGGCTGATCCGATGGAGCGGGCGCAGCCGATTGCGGCGTGGCGACAGCAACCGTGGTCGTGCCACCCATGCTCGATGGCGCCGAGGGGAACAGAGTCAATCCGGGGACGTCCGCGCTCAGCGCGAGCAGGGCTGCCAGAGCGAAAGTGGATCGAATGTCCATGGGGCTGTGTGGCTATTCTATGACTTTTCGGCCGCGGCGTGAATCGTTACGCCTTGAAAAGGGCGCTACTCGAACCGGCGCTCCTGGAAATGGAAGATGCGCCGGCGGCGGGATGGTTGCCTCATGCGGCATTGCGGGCCAAGAGCGGCGCGAAGGCGCTGATGACGGCGATGCGAAAAGCTTCTTGACGCGTGATCGCGTTGCGCGTCAGCACGCCCCAAGCGCCTTGCGCGTCGCGGACACCCGTTTCGCCGGCAAAATCGTCCACGGCCACCGCAAGCTCGATTCCCTCGTCCACCACGCGCTTGACGAGCGGCTCGGGAAGCACGATGCTTCCCGACCGGCCGAAGAACGCGTGGCCGTTTGCATCCGCGACGTACGCCCAGTTTTCGAGGAATGCCCAGCGCCGGCCGCGCTCATGAACCACCTCGATGCCGCCTTCGAGACCGACGAAGTATTTCCAGGAGTCGTTCCGCTCGCGGGAGGCGGCGAGGAGCGCCTCGACGCGTTGGCGCGCGCCCGTCATCATCTCGTCGCGCGAAAGGGGTGTGTGGCGGACGCCGCTCGGAACCTCGATGGCCGCGATGTCGAATTGAAAAGGACCGCCAAATTTCGGGCCAAGAGCGGCCAGCGCTTCGCGCACCGCTTCGACTTTCGGCCGGCGCGTGCTGCCGACGGCGACCACGATGCGTTCCATCGGCGGACTCGAGGCTTCTACTCTTTCCACAACTGCGTCTGCTTTTCGCGGGAGAAGCGGGCGGTGAGGAATTCCTTCAGATCTTCAATCGAGGAAAACACCTGGTCGGAGCAGCCGAGCACCCAAGGGTCGATCTGCTCGACAGGAAGGGGCGCGACCAGATACACGGGCATTCCCTTGCGATGTGCCGCGGTCAGACCGGACGCCACGCCGCCGCTCTGCGCGGCCTGCGCATCCCAGTAACAGATCAGGTAGTCCGCCTTGTGTTCGATCAGATCGAGGTCGAATGCGATGATCTTGCGCACCGCGCGGCGGAACCGATCAAGATCGGTGGTCTGCCACTCGGCGAGCTTCGCGGTCTCCTCATCGCTCACGCTCTTCCTGCCGTCTTCGCTGGGGTCGAAGACGCGGTGGCCGAGTTGGTCTCGCAAGAAGGGCGCGAGCTTGCGCCGCCAGAGCTTATCGCCGTCGTCGCGGAAGTCGATTGGACCGCAGAGAAAGGCAAGCATGGGCGTTGGGCGAAAAAGACTCTAGCACGCCGTGCAGCGGCTGACCACTGGCATCCCTATCGGGAAAGCGGAAGGCAAACTGGAGCGGGATAAGAGAATCGAACTCTCGCCTCCACCTTGGCAAGGTGGCGTACTACCACTATACGAATCCCGCGTTCCGATTTAATGCGTGTACTGCTTGAGCATTTATAGCACGCCGCCAAAACCCGGACAAGACCTGGCGGCGCGCATGATCCGCGTGCAAACACACCACCGGGCACACCAGACATGCTGGGCCGCAAAACCTGCGGCGGCGAGACCCGCGTCCCGGACTAATCGACTTCCAGGATGCGGGTTGACTTCACCACAGGCGATTTTTTCTGGCGGTCGGCGAAGCGTTCGGCGCGATCGCGATCGATATACACGCGAGCGAACTTTTCGCCGTCGTGGTAATACACCGTGACCTGCCAATGGCGGTGCTTACGGCGGCGGTCGCTGCGGAACCGGCTGGAACTGGACTTCTTTGGTTTCGTCTTTTTCACGTTGCGATAGCCCCCAAGACCCGAGACTATGGCAATTTTGAAGCGGCCGCGCAAGTAACAAGTTGGGGGTTAACCTTCCTATTATTTGGCAATTACGAGCGACCTCGCACGTGACGGGAGCATCTCATCACGTATGTGTGCAATCATCGATTGTGGCCGACGAAACTTTATTGAGTCCGCACTCGTAATAAATACCGATGGAGCCAAGGAGCCGGAAATGGTCGCCTGTGCCAGCACGGAAGTTCGGATCGAGAATCTAAGGAATCACTCAGACGAGACCGTGGTGTCGCTGCGGAGCCTTCTCGCCGGCGGAGCCACACTCATCCCGGACCCGAAGCGGCGAGGCTTTTACGAACTCGCGAGCGGCTCGCTGGTCTATTACATCCACGTTTCGCCTGTGAACGGGAACATTGTGCTACTCGCCGTATGGCCGAACCCTGCGGGACAGGCGGACGCAAACCAAGCCGCTTAACGCCCAAATACCTAGCCTAGGATCTTACGTGCCCAGGTCGCCGGGCTTCAGATTCAAATCGTCAAGAACCTGTTTTTTGAGCTTGTAAACAGAGGGGCCGTCGCTGGCCTGCGCGTACACGAAATCTCCAGCGGCCTTGGAGATGCGCACGGTCACGGCCTTGCCATCCTTGTCCGTCAGAATCGCGGTGATGGCCGGGCTGGCGAGCTGCGCAGCGAGGCTCGCGGGCGGGTGATCGACGATGTCATCCGCTTTGAGGCCCGTCAGCGCGTCGAGAATCTTCCAGCCTGCCGCGGATTTTCCCTTTTGGTCGTCCGGCGCGTCGAAAACCCAGTCGCCGGGACTGTCCTTCTTCCGGCTCACGGAAACCGATCCGCCGGCGTTGCGAAGCTCGATCTGCTGCACGTCGTCGGGAGTTGAGTGAACCACGCTCTTGTCGCGCAGGTCAGCAAACTTCTGTGTAAGCTTCGTATATACATCCGCGCTGATGCGAAAAACCATCGGCCGCGAGGCGTCGCGCGCGAAATACGCGTCGCCGTCCTTTTTCCCGACGAGCAGCGTGGATTGCGGGCCTTTGGTGTCCGTTGATACGAAGGTGATGGCGGGGCTCGCCAGGCCATAGCGCGCGAGGTTTTCGGGCTTCTCGCTCTCGACGGAAGTCATCTTGGAGGTGGCGACAGCGGCGAGCATCGCGTTCACGGCGTCAGCGGAGGCAAACGCATCGCTCGGCTTGGTGAATTTCCACTGGTCGTTGTGTTTCGCCACGGCCAGCTCGCCGGAAGAGTTCTTGAGGCTGAAAGAAGCGACCTGCGCGCTATCGATGTGAAGGATGGCGCGGTCGCGCAAATCGTCCAGCGTCTTCGCGGTGCTCGTCGCGAGAAGGTTTGGAAGAAGCGAGACGCTCGTGCCGCCGTCGACGATGCAGTAGGCGGAATTCCCCTCGAAGTCCTTGCCGCCCACCAGAAGCGTATGCTTCGCGCCGCTCGCGAGATGCAATTCCACAGAGGCTTGCGGCGGGTCGAGACCGTAGACCTTCAACCGATCGGGGGTGCCAGGTTCGGTCTGCGAGAATTCCGCTCCGGCGATCTGATCCACGATTCCGTCGATCGTGGACTGGTCCGCTCCCGTTTCGATCGGCTGGACAATTTGCCAGGCGCCGTCGTGCTTCTCGAATCGAATCGGAACGTCGCCGGGCCGCGCGGGATGCGCCAGCGTGAGCGATGTCACATCCGAGGCCTGAATTGAATACGCCGGCTTTGGGGCACCCGCGGGCTTTTCGTTCTCGCCGCGCTTCCAATCGAAGTAATAGACGGCGGCGCCCAAAGCCACCGCACAGAGAAGTACAAGGAGAGTCGTTTTTTTGATCATGACCGTTCGCTGCAGCCCTTTACCGGCGCTTCCACCAGATGGCGATGCCCAGGATGATCGTGATGCCGGGAATCAAGAAGAACTCGGACCACCGGAGGGCGGCCACCTGCGCTTCGGTAAGAGTGATCCGGCGGCTCGTGGCGGACTTGGGCCGTATGGAAATCAGGTTCTCGTCGCGGGCGAGCCAATCGATCGTGTTGAAAAAGAGGTCGCCATTGTGCTGCAAGCCAATCCATTGATTCTCGGCGAAACCCGAATTACCGATCACGACGAGGCGCGCGCCCTTGTCGTCGGATTTGCGGCTCGCTGCAACGCCGAGATTGAGCGGCCCGGCCGTCTTGGGATTAAACGTCACTTCCCTTTCGAGCTTGGGGATCGTGAAGCTGCGCGCGGATGTCTTGAGCAACTCGACGGCCTCCGGATCGGCCTTCGATTTGTCCGCCATGTTGACCGTGCGTGCGAGCTGGAAGAACGTCATGCCGCCTTGCAGGTTCTTGGTGATGGGACTGTCGCCGTAGTCGACTACCAGCGGTGTCTCCGGTCCCGTGCCAAATAGCCGCCCGACGCCGCTCGCATCGACCACGATGTTGTCGCCGACATTGATGTTCCACGCCTTGAGCACAGGATCGAGCTTCGGATCGGTCTCGGGGTCCACCTCGACGAGCGTCTTGCCTCCGCCATCGAGATACTTCCCCACCAAATCCGCTTCCTGAGGGAAGTAGCCTTGCTTGGGGCCAGCGATCACCAGGACATCGCAGTCGGATGGAACGCCGTTTTCCTTAACAAGGTTGACCGAGTTTGTGTTGTAGCCCTCTTTCTTGAGTCCCTGATCGACGAGCGTGTAGCCCTCGGCACCGTCGTCCGAAAGAGATTTCTCGCCGTGGCCGGTAACAAAACAGGCCATCTTCACTTTGTTCCGCGTCACTTTCATGATCGCGCTGGTGACGTCCTCTTCAGCGAAGCTGCCATCGGGCGAAGGCTCCAGATTCTCTTTGCGGGGACCGGAAGCTACGATGACGTCGCCCATGCGCGTCGCACCATATTCCTTGGCGATTTCAGGCTTCTCGGTCGGATCGACATTCTGAAACTTGACGTGCGAGCTGAGGTTTCTGTACTCGGTCATCAAGTCGCCGAGTTGGGCGTCGGGCAACTTGGCAAAGCGAACGACCGTCACGTCGGTCGCGAGCCCGCCGACGACCTTTTTCGTCTGGTCGGAAAGCGTGAAGAGCTTTTCGGTCGTCAGATCGAAGCGCTTGTGATGCCGGTAGCCGACGAAGTTCACGCCGATGAGAATCGCGATCACCGCGAGCGCCAGAATCGTGGTGTTGGTGCCAAGCTGAGACGAGCGCCGCGAGAAATAAGCCACGATCCCGCCGAATCCCAGCGCGACGGCCCCGAGCAGCAGCACCGCGCCGCCGATCAGCAACCCCTTATGGAGCGGAAGCAGCTCGCCCTGCCGCGTGTACATCACATAGCCGGCGAGGATGGCTATCGCGCCGATGCCCCCAAGTAGTTCTGCCAACGCGTTACGGTCCTGCTTCATCCTGCGAATTCCTCCGCTATCAATAAGAGCGCGCTACGCCCGTCGCCAACGCATCGAATCGATCGAGCGCACCGTCAAGAAAATGAAAAGAACGATGAAACTCACGTAGTAGATCACCGCAGAAGTGTCGATGATTCCCCGTGTGAAGTCCTCGAAATGATTGATCACCGAGAGATACTGCACCACCTGCCCGGCGGCGGTCCCCGACCCGTGCGAACCGAAGTCGATCGCCCACAACATTAGAAACGCGCCAAACGTGAGCACGAACGCGATGATCTGGTTCTCGGTAAGCGATGCCAGAAACGTGCCGAGCGCAAGCAACGCACCGCCGAACAGCAGTACGCCCAGATAACCCGCGAGAAGAACCCGCAACGGCGCCGCCGGATCGCTGTGAAGAAAGATAAAGACGAAATAACAGGCACTCGGCAGCAGCATGAGCGCGAACAGCGTCAGCGAGGCGAGAAACTTTCCGAGCACGATGCCGGCTTCGTCGATCGGCGAGGTCATCAGCAGCTCCATGGTGCCGCGCTTGCGTTCATCGGCATAGGCACCCATCGTGAGCGCCGGCAGGATAAAGAGAAAAACGAGCGCCAGGAAACCAAGGAAGCCGCGGAGAACCTGACTGGGCGTGTCGAACGGCGGTGGCATTCCGAAACGCATGCCCTGCAGTTCGGCTTGCATCGACTGTTCGATCGCGTCGCTCAGATACAGGCCAAAGAAAAACCCGCTCACGAGAAGAAACAAGCTCACCACGACGTAAGCGACGGGCGAGACGAAATAGTGCCCCATCTCCTTGCGATAAATGGCGTACAGGCCCCGCATCTTCTTCCCCCTAATTAGACGGCTGCGCGTGCGCCGCGTCGTCGGTGGTGAGCTCGAGGAAAATGTCTTCCAGGCTTTGGCTGACGCCGCGCAGTTCGTAGAGCGCCCAGCCCTTTTCGACGATCTTCGCGGCGACCTGGCTTCGAATGTCCTGATGCGTCGCGGCCTCGATGGTCGCGATCACGTGCCCGTCGGCGTGCGGCGCGCTCACTTCCACACGGCTGGCCCCCTGAATCTTCGCGAGCAACTCCTGAAGCGGCTTTTCGGGCGCCTGCACGTCCACGTGAATCTTTTGTCCGCCCTTGAGCTGCGCCGTCAAGTTCTGCGGCGTGCCGACGGCCGCAATCTTTCCCTTGTTGATGATGACCACGCGGTCGCACGTCATGCTGACTTCGGGCAGGATGTGCGTCGAAAGGATGATTGTGTGCGTTCGCGCGAGGTTCTTAATCAAATGGCGGACTTCGATGATCTGCTTGGGATCGAGGCCCACGGTGGGCTCGTCGAGGATGATCACCGTGGGATCGTGCACCAGCGCCTGCGCCAGGCCCACGCGCTGTTTGTATCCGCGCGACAGCCTCTTGATCAGCTCGTTGCGCTTGTCCCCGAGGCTTGTTTTCTCGAGCGCATCATCCACGCGCTTGCGGCGATCAGCCGCTGGCACGCCCTTGATTCGCAGGACGCATTCGAGATAGCTCGCGACGGTCATGTCCGGATAGAGCGGCGGCACTTCGGGCAGATAGCCGATGTGACGGCGAACTTCGAGCGAATCCTTGAAGACGTCAAAACCGGCAATGCTCGCCGTCCCAGACGTGGCGGGCATGAAACCGGTAAGGATGCGCATCGTGGTGGTCTTCCCGGCGCCATTGGGCCCGAGAAAACCAAGGATTTCGCCTTCGTTGACCGCGAACGAGACGTGGTCCACAGCTGTGACCGGGCCGTAGGCCTTGGTCAGATCCTGCACTTCAATCAATGCCTTCCTCCGAATGAATAAATGAAAAGAGGAAAAACGGAATCGTCCGGAACCCGCCGGACAGTACCTTATACCAAAAAATTCGCCAAAACCAAAAATGGCCTGCCCGCACCCTGCCGAGCTAAGGCACGAATCCTACGCCAATTTAGGATGCGGAAGCGGCAGCCCGCCGTTGCCGTCGTCGCGGAGCCTCAAGGCGAGAATCGGCGGGCAACGGTCACCGCCGATGGAGCATCCACATGGGCTGAATCAGTCCCGGTATTGTGGCTTTGGGGTGAGTCTCGATGCCTTCCATCTTAAGACGCGATGCGCCTTCAGCGAAGGGCCTGCCTGGAGATGTGCGTTGACACTCCCTGGCCGTTTTGTTATTCAACTCGTTTGCCTGAATCGGCGGGAAGTCCCAAGGGACGGTATCCGGACCGGGGCGTATCCGAAGTGAACTCCGCAAGATTGGACGATTCCGAGGGTCTATGCCCGGATGGAGAGCAGCGTCGCGCATGGGAGCAAAAATTAATGATCGGAATTCTGGTGGCCGCATGAAGGGACTTCGATACTCCGCAGTGCTTCTGACGGCCTGCCTCGGGTCGCTATTGCTTTCGAGTTGCGGCGGCGGAGGGAACAACCAGTTTTCGATCACCCTGACGACTCCCAACGGGGTCCTGACGGTGGACGAAAGCGAGCCGAACGCAGTTCCGCCGGTTGCACCAACGCTTGTGTTCACGGCCGCCGTGAGTGGCGACACCAACAACAAGGGCGTCACATGGCAACTCCTCAAGCAATCGGCCTGCTCCGGTACCGGAACTGGCTCCGGCCAATGTGGGACTCTGACGAGCAGCTCGCCTTTTTCGGTCACGTACACGCCGCCGAGCAACCTGGCGACCGGTACGACGCTGAGCGTAACCCTCACAGCGACGTTGGTTGCCAACACGTCGACCACGAAGACCGCCACGATCACCGTGGTTACGCCGCCGGTTTTCACGCTGACAGCATGCAATCCGCCCAGTCCACCCGTCGGCGCTCCCTGCGTTCTATCGAATGGGAATAACGGCGTCCCGTACACGGCGACGATTTCGTTCGCGGGCGGCCTCGAGCCATACACGTACCAGACGACCGCGCTTCCGAACTGCCTGCAGCTAAGCGTGTCAACAACCAGCACGACGGGATCAATTACGGGGACGCCGTGCGGGTCCCGAAACGCGACGACCGTCACAACTTTCACGGTGACGGTTCAGGATAGCGGCGGCGCTCCCGCTACCAGCCAGGAATACTCGATACAGATTGCATCGCCGCCGCCCCTGTCGATCACGACGACATCGCTGCCACCGGTGACTTACGATTCGCCGTACAGCGCCACTGTGGCCACGCAGGGCGGCGTCGCTCCCCTAACGTGGACATTCGCGGGGACTGCCGTACCTGGTGACATTGCGGGATTGCCTCCCGGTCTATCAGCGAACACTGCGACGGGACTGATCTCCGGCATCCCATCGAAGCAGCCGGGAACCTACCCGAAGACGTACTCCTTCACAGTTCAGGTGAGCGATTCGGCGCTGCCTCCTCCCCCGCAGATAGCTCCAGCGATCCCGCTCCTGCTTACGATTACAATTCAGGCGCCACAGCCGCTAAATATCACGACGGCGAGTCTTCCCAGCGGATTCACTGCGACGGGCTACAGCGGATCTTTGCAAGCGACCGGTGGCGTTCCGCCGTACACGTGGACCGTGATCCAGGGCCAGCTTCCGTCTGGACTGACCCTGAGCTCGCTTTCCGACAACATCGGCAGCATCACGGGTACGCCGGTCGTGGTGACGACGTCGACGTTCACGGTGCAAGTGGCCGATTCGGAAGTGAATCCTGCGAATGGCCAGCCAAGTCCGATGATCGCGACCCAGCAGTACACCGTCTCGATCGCGAACACGACGACCAGCAGCAACAATTCGCTCTTCGATAGCCCCAACGGCTATTCGTTCTTCTTCCATGGCTTCGACAAGGACGGACCCGTGATTATTGCCGGCACTTTCACGACGGACGGCAAAGGGAACATCACCACGGGCACCGAGGACGTCAACCGCAATTCGGGTGTCGCGACCGGCGCGTCGATTACCACCGGCACCTATTCGATTGACGCCAACGGCGACGGCCATGGCACGTTCGAGCTGACCGCAAATTTCGGCCAGCAGAAGACGTTAGTCACCGACTACGATCTCGTGCTCGATTCCAACGGCAACGCGCGCTTTTTCGAAGACAATTCCACGAAAACGAATACCGACGGAATATTCCACACCCATGGCGAAGGCATCATTAAGCCGATCCAGGGTTCGACCTTCGGGAATGCGGCCCTGAGCGGAAACTACTCCTTCGAGTTTTCCGGTCAGGACTTGGCCGGAAAGCCAGCTGCATTCGCAGGCATGGTCCACGCCGACGGCACCGATGCATCTTTCACTCTGGGCAGCGGCGACTTCAATGACGCGGGGACGCTCGACAACGCAACGACTTCCGCGCCTCAGCCGTTCCCGTTGTCAGGCGGATTTTCGGCCGGCTCTGCAAATCGGGGCTCGGCGCAGATGACGTTCCAGGTGACCAACCAGCCACAAGTGACACTCACTTTCGTTTTCTACTTCGTGTCCTCTTCCGATCTCTTCTGGGTCGAGGCGGACAGCAACGCCACAACCGGCCTACCCACGATTGACCGCCTCGGCGGCGAGATGGTTCTCCAGCAGCCGACCGCATCGTTCAACCAAACGATCCTGCAGGGCGTAAGCGTTGCGAGCGGCATCGGTTTGAATGCTGGCAACTCCGATGTGTTTGCGGGGTTGCTGACGGCCCCGGTGTGCGACAACAACACGCCTGTGACCTTCACCTACGATGAGAACAACACCGGAACGATCACCAGCCCGTCGTTTGCCGCGGGGACGTGCAAGATTACTTCCAATGGGCGCGTGAGCTTCTCGGGCCTCGGCTCGACCACCGCGGCGACGCGGCTGGCCGTCGCCTATCTGACTGGTCCCGGCCAGGGATTCATACTTGGGAGCGACTCTGCGGTCACCACGGGCCTTCTCGAGCAGCAGTCCGGCGGGCCAGCGTTTGCAGATTTGTCCGTCTTTGACGGCTACACGCTGGGCACGCCGTTTGTCGTCGAAACGCAAATGCCCAATGTGATCGGCCAAGTGGTATCCGACGGAATCGGTGATGTGACTGGAGGCATCGACGAAATCGCGCCGCCGGCAACGTCCGCGCCGAAACTCGTGCAAGCCTTGACCGCTGGCTTCACCGGTCTGGCCGCGAGCGGACGCGGAACGATGACGGCGACCGGTACTGTCCCCACCGGCTTCCCGACGAATTCGATCTTTTATATCGTTTCCCCGGGGAGCATCCGGCTAATTTCGGCCGATTCGAGCGACACCCATCCGAATCTGTTTTTCCTCGACCACTAGACTGGAAGATCGTGCAGGCAAATCCGCAGGTGGGCCGGGCTGGGCGCCCGTCAGCTCTTCTTGTCGGAATCCTTCTCCACTAACCGCAAGGCCGCGGAGTTGATGCAAAAGCGCAGGCCGGTCGGCTGGGGGCCGTCCTCAAACACGTGCCCGAGGTGGGCGTCGCACCGGCTGCACATCACTTCCGTGCGGGCCATTCCGTGGGAGACGTCGCGCTCCATTTCCACGTTATCGGCGGCGATCGGCTGCCAGTAGCTCGGCCAGCCGGACCCGGAGTGGTATTTCGCGTCGGAGGCAAACAGCGGCTGTCCGCAGCAAACACAGACGTACGTCCCTGCGGTCTCGGTGTCCTCGTACTCTCCCGTATAGGGCGGCTCGGTTCCCTTTTTCCGCGTGACGAGGTATTGCTCGTCGGTCAGCTTCGACCGCCACTCACTATCGCTCTTTCGAATTTTGTCGGTCATCGCTCTGGTCGCCCGCCGCCGAAAGTAGAGACCCAAACTCGTCGGCTTTGTCCGCCCCGCTGCCTGCCACGGTGATGTAGAATCATTAGCTTACACTACGCTGCCTAAACGTTGCATCCCTCACTGCGCAACAAAGCCGGCCGTGAGCGCATACAACTACCGGGCGCCACCGACTGATGCCCGCCATCAGCTTTTTGGATTGGACTTGCCGCGCGACGGGCATCTAGAGTTTTTGCGCTGGAGCCTCCGGGAACGATTGGAGGCCCGTCGTTGAGGATCCTAGCCAAGTCTGGCAGGCTCAGTCTGGGGTTGGCATGTCCGCGACGCGACGGGCGACCCGCCCGCGCGCCAGCCGCCCAGCCGTGAGATAAATAGAGGTGACATCAGTGGCGTCACAAGGTTTCGGATTCAGCCCGGCGGAAGAGGGGATCGAAGACGTGAGTTCGAGCGTGCATGCGCAGGAAAACAACTACGTCCTCACCCTCGAGGAAATCACCAACCTGGCTCATGAGGGCGGCAAGCCGGCCGAGACCCTGATGAACGTGGTCGCGCTGATCGCCAAGCGCTTTAAGACGGACGTCTGTTCCGCCTACCTGCTCGAGCCTGACCGGGCGAATCTCGTTCTGGCCGCGACCGTAGGCCTGCGCCGCCAGTGTATCGGCACTCTTCGTCTCGCGCTTCATGAGGGCCTTGCCGGCCTGGTGGCTGAGGAAGTTCGCCCCGTGGCCGCGGAATTCGCAAAGAAGCATCCGCGCTTCAAGTACTTCAGCGAAGCGGGCGAGGACGCCTACCAATCCTTCCTGGGCGTTCCCCTCATTGATCGCGGAGTATTGCAAGGTGTTCTGGTCGTCCAGACCATCGAGCCGCGCGTCTTCAGCGACGAAGAGATCCATATGCTGTCTCAGGCGGCCGCCGAGGTGGCGCCGATCGTAAGCGACGCGCGCGCGCTCGACCGCTTCATCGCGCCCACGCAGGAGCGGCTCTGGGCTCTCGCCCGCAACCTCTGGTGGAGCTGGGACCATGATTCCACCAATCTCTTTCTCGACCTCGATCCCGCACGGTGGGATCAACTCAATCACAATCCGGTTTCGCTTCTCTCCGAGATTCCGCTGCGAAAGCTAGAGCAGCGGGCCGTGGAACTCGTGCTGCACAGCCGCATCAACTATGCCTATCGGCGCGAGCGCGAATATATGGAGAACGACCGGACCTGGGGCACGCGCCACGCGGGCGTTTTGCGGCCTCATCCTGTGGCGTACTTCTCTGCCGAATTCGGCCTGCACGAGTCCATCCCGGAGTACTCCGGCGGGTTGGGCGTACTGGCCGGCGACCACATCAAAAGCGCGTCCGATCTCGGCCTGCCTCTGGTCGGTATCGGCCTGTTTTACGGCCAAGGGTACTTCCGGCAGTGGCTCGACAAAAGCGGTTGGCAGCAGGAAGAATACTTGCAAACCGACGTCAGCCATCTGCCCATGGAACTGGCCATCGGGACCAACGGCGAACCCGTCGCCGTCCAGATCGAAACGCGAACCGGGGCGATCCACGCCAAGGTTTGGCGGCTGAAAGTCGGCCGCTGCGATCTCTTTCTGCTTGATTCGAACGTGGAAGGCAACGCCCCCGAGGACCGCAAACTCACCTCGCGGCTGTACGGCGGCGACCAGCGCATTCGTATCCGCCAGGAACTGTTGCTGGGAGTCGGCGGCTTTCGCGCTTTGCGGGCGATGGGCATCACGCCGGGCGTCCTTCATCTCAACGAGGGCCACAGCGGATTTGCGCTGCTCGAGGCAATTCGAAATCGCATGCTGGATGAGGGTCTCTCCTTCAGCGAAGCCATGCCCCGCGTGTATCGCGAAGCGGTGTTCACCACGCACACTCCCGTTCCCGCAGGACACGACCGGTTCAGCGCCGCCCTGATCGACGAGCATCTCGGGCCTCTCTCTGAGAGCCTCGGACTCAGCCAGGCAACTCTCCTGGGGCTCGGCCGCGAGAATCCTGCAAATCCCGACGAAGAGTTTTGTATGACCGTGCTCGGCCTGCGGCTCTCGCGCCGCGCCAACGCGGTTTCGGCGCTGCACGGCGAGGTCTCCCGCGCGATGTGGACGGGCTTGTATCCCGGCAAATCGGAAGACGCCGTTCCGATCGGCCATATCACGAATGGCGTGCACGTGCCCACATGGCTGGCGCCGCAAATGTTCCGGCTCTACGATCGCCACCTCGGCACCGGCTGGCACGAGCACAGCAGCGAAGCGAGCATCTGGGAAGGCATCGAAAGCGTGGACGACGGCGAATTATGGGAGACGCACCTCAGCTTGAAAACGCAGCTCCTTGAGTTCGTGCGCCGCCGGGCCATGAAGCAGGCCGAACGCCGCAACGAATCCCCGGAAACCATCCAGCGCCTCGGCAGCCTGCTCAGTCCGGACGCCTTGACCATCGGATTCGCGCGCCGCTTCGCAACATACAAGCGCGCAAATCTGATTCTCTCCGACATCGAGCTGCTGGCCTCGATGGTGAACGATCCGAAGCGCCCCGTGCAGTTCGTCTTCGCCGGAAAGGCCCACCCGCTCGACGAGCCGGGCAAGCGCGTGCTCCAGCAGATCGCGCAGTTGATGCGCGATCCAAAATTCGCGGATAAATTCGTCTTCGTCGAGGACTACGATATCAACGTCGCTCGCTATCTCGTCCAGGGCGTCGATGTGTGGCTCAACAATCCGCGCCGTCCGCTCGAAGCATCCGGCACAAGCGGGCAGAAAGTCGTCTTGAACGGCGGCCTGAACCTTTCCGTCCTCGACGGCTGGTGGGCCGAAGCTTACGACGGCCTGAATGGCTTCGCCATCGGCACCGGCAAGACGAACTCCAACATGGACGTTCACGACAAACGCGACGGCGAGGATCTGTACCGCACGCTTCGCGAAGAAGTGATTCCGCTCTACTACCAGCGCGACCGCGATGGCTTGCCGCGCGGCTGGATCAAGCGCATGAAGCGAACCATCCGCACGCTCGGCTGGCGCTTCAACGCCGACCGGATGGTCATGGATTACACGCTGAAGTGTTACGTTCCCGCGGCGGGCGGCACTTCGAGCGAAATCCACCCCACCTTATAGGCGCCGCGCAAGCGCACTCCTTCTGAACCAATCGTTGCCCGCTTCCAGTTCCGCTCGGCATCACAGTCGTCGCACTGCGGCAGCGGTTTCGCTATAATCCTCAAATCATCGAAAAGCATCCTGTGAACGCCACTCTTCAGGCATGGCTCCGGATTTGGCGACACGACTCTCGCCGTCGAAACATCGAGGCCGCACGGTGATGGAAGCGAACCCCATCGAATGAAACCCTTTCCATCATCTGGCTCCGGCATGGCGGCTCGAAGCGCCGAACGCTCGGGGCGGTCCCCCGGCTCGAGCGCGCCGGGCAAGCAACCCACCTGGAAGATGCTGCCCCACGTTTGGGAGCTCATCAAGCCGCGGCGGGGCATCCTGATTGCTGGCTTCCTCTTGATGGCGATCAACCGAGTCTGCGGATTGGTGCTGCCAGCGACTCCAAAATATTTGCTCGATGATGTTGTTCAGAAACGCCATGTTGCACTCCTGGTGCCCCTTGTCTTGGCGTTGGCCGCTGCCACCTTAGTCCAGGCGCTGACTTCATATTCGTTGACGCAGCTTTTGTCGAAATCATCGCAACGAATGATTAACGAATTGCGCGTGAAGGTGCAGGCTCACATTGGGCGGCTTCCCGTGGCCTATTACGACGCCAACAAGACTGGCGCGCTCGTTTCCCGCATCATGAGCGACGTGGAAGGCATACGGAATCTCATCGGCACGGGGCTGGTCGATTTCGCCGGCGGAATCATGACGGCGCTTCTGGCTCTCGTGTACCTGCTGCGTGTGAGCGTCGAGATGACGGCCGCCGCGGCGTTCTTTCTGCTCATTTTTGCGATCAGCCTGAGCCGCGCCTTCAAGAAGATTCGCCCGATTTACCGCGCCCGGCCGAAGATCAACGCCGAAGTGACGGGCCGGCTCACCGAATCGCTTGGCGGCGTGCGCGTCGTCAAGGGCTATCACGCGGAGGAACGCGAAGAAAAAGTCTTCCAAGCCGGCGTCCAGCGCCTGCTCGACAACGTGCTGCAAACTCTGACGGCAACGTCTCTGATGAGCGCCGGCGCAACGGTGCTGACGGGGATCGTAGGCGCATCGATCATGTTTCTCGGCGCCAAGAAAATGCTGGCAGGCTCGATGACGCCCGGCGGATTTTTCTCCTACAACGCTTTTCTTTTAATGTTGATCGCGCCGGTGGCGCAGGTTGTCGGCATTGGCCCGCTGATGACGGAGGCGCTCGCCGGCCTCGAGCGCACACGCGAAGTTCTGGACGAGAAGCCGGAAGATCAGGACCCGAAGCGAACAATACAATTGCATCGGGTTGAGGGGCACATCGCCTTCGAGAATGTCGATTTTTCTTACGACACCGGCAAACAGGTTTTGTACGGCGTTTCGTTCGAGTCGCAGCCCGGCAGCGTCAGCGCATTCGTGGGACCGTCCGGCGCGGGAAAGTCGACCATCATCGGATTGATTGCCGCGTTCTACGTGCCCACGTCGGGCCGAGTGATAGTTGATGGCGTCGATCTCGCAAAGGTGCGCCTTGATTCCTACCGCACGCAACTCGGCGTCGTTTTGCAGGAAACGTTTCTCTTCGACGGCACGATCCGCGACAACGTCGCGTTTGCGCGGCCCAACGCCAGCGAAGAGGAGATCCTCGCCGCGTGCCGGATCGCCCGTGTGGACGAGTTCGCCGAAAACTTTGAGAAAAAGTACGACACTGTCGTCGGCGAGCGAGGCGTAAAGCTTTCCGGAGGCCAGAAGCAGCGCGTCTCGATCGCGCGCGCGATTCTCGCCGACCCGCGCATCCTGATCCTCGACGAAGCCACATCCAGCCTCGATTCCGAATCGGAGGCGCTGATTCAGGAGGGGCTCCGCTATCTCATGCGCGGGCGGACAACTTTTGTGATTGCGCATCGACTCTCGACGATCCGCCGCGCCGACCAGATTCTCGTCGTCGAAGCCGGGCGCATCATCGAGCGCGGCACGCACCAATCGCTCTTTGCCGCTGGAGGCCGCTATTACGATCTCTACACGAAGCAGCATGGCCTCGAAGCGAATCTTTTTCTTGCGCCGGGAGAAGGAGACTCCGAGACGGAGATTCCTGCCGCCGAGGCCGACGCAACTGCCGGAGGCCGGCAAGGTTCGGCGCTGCCGGATGCAATTCGCATGATTCGCGAGCGACGAGCTTGAGCCTGCCATCAGCTGACCGGCGCGAACGGTTGCCGAACGATCCTAAAATGAGCGCGGATTCCAAAGAATGTCCGAGATAGACATCGCGGTTCCCAGCACTTCCCTTTTTACCGACGGCCTTCCCGACGGCCGGCGCGGCTGGGCCATGCTGACGTACTCGATCGGCCTTGCGATGTCCGTGCTCGACGGCAACATCGCCAATACCGCGCTGCCCAACATCGCCACGCAGCTCCACGCTAGCCCCGCCGCCTCGATCTGGGTGGTCAACGCGTTCCTGCTGACCGTGGCGATCTGCGTGGTTCCGCTGTCCTCGCTCGTGGACATCATCGGCTACAAGCGCGTGTATCAGGCGGGTCTGGCGCTGTTCACGATGGCGTCGGTCGGCTGCTCGCTGCCGCACTCGCTGAACACGCTGGTGCTCGCGCGCGTATTTCAGGGCGTCGGGGCTGCGTGCATCTGGAGCACTTCCGCCGCGGTGATGCGCTACACCTACCCGCGCGCGCTGCTCGGCCGCGGCATCGGCCTCGGCGGAATGGTGGTGTTTACATCGGCGGCCGCTGGTCCCGCCGTTGCGTCGGCCATTCTTTCAGTCGCGACCTGGCACTGGCTCTTCGCGATCAACATTCCGTTCGGACTGCTCTCGCTGAGCCTCTCCGAGCGATTTCTCGCGCCCGCCAGCGGCACGCGGCATCGTTGGGATTTCTGGAGCGCGGTTTTGAACGCCGCGGCAGTAACCTTGCTCATTCGGGGCATCGACGGCGTCGGCAATCTCGAACGCATGCCCGTCGTCGCGGCCGAACTGGTGGGATCGGTCGTGTTCGGTGTGCTGATGGTGCGCCGACAACTCTCGCTCGAAGTTCCGATGCTGGCGATCGATCTGTTCAAACGACCGATTTTTTCGCTCTCGTCCGCGGCGTCGTTATGCACGTTCATGGGACAGGGACTCGCATTCGTCGTCTTGCCTTTTTATTTCATCGACGGCATGGGCTTCTCGCAGGTGTGGGCGGGAGTTTTGTTGACGCCGTGGCCGCTCGCCGGCGGAATCATGTCCCATTTTTCGGGGCGCCTCGCCGATCGCTACCCGCTTCAGGTTCTCGGCACGGTGGGCATGGCGGGGATGAGCATCGGCCTGATTCTGCTCGCTCTGCTGCCCCCTCACCCGACGACGTTCCAGATCATCTGGCGCGCAGCGGTTGGCGGCATGGGATTCGGCTTTTTCGGAGCGCCGAACAACCGCGCCATGGCGGCCAGCGCACCGCGCGAGCGCAGCGGCGGCGCCGGCGGAATCAGCACGATGTCGAGGCTCTTGGGGCAGTCCATCGGAGTCTCGGTCGTCGCCGTCATCTTCAGCCTGTTCTCGCAAGGCGGCGCGACGCTCCACGGCGCGAAGGTTGCGCTAATGTGGGGAGCGGTCTTCGCGGCTGTTGCCGGAATTATCAGCGGCGTGCCACAGCCGCACCTGCATCCGGAATAAAACGGTATTTCACTCGGCTTGCGGAAAGATGCCAACCGCGGAATCTCGCTGAGGCCGTTTCGCCTACTTCTGCTTGGATTGCAAACGGTGGTAGCCGAACTCTTTGCGCGCTTCGTCGAGGCGCTTGCCGCCGCGCACAGCATTTCGGATGGCCTCTTCGGCCGTCGCGACTCCTTCAGCAGTAGCTAGCACCTCGGCCTCGTGCTGGCGCGGGATTGCGACGACTCCGTCCGCATCGCCGCGCAGGATGTCGCCCGGCGCGACGCGTGCATCGCCGATATTGACCGTGACGTTCGTTGCGTCTAGCTGCACGCGATCCTTGCCCGTGCGCATCGAGTAGCTTCGGCTGAAAATGGGATAGCCGAGTTCGAGACAGAGCGCGGTATCGCGGCAGGCGCCGTCGATCACCGTCCCTGCGATTCCCCGCCGGTGCGCGATTTCGGTCAGGATGTCGCCCCACACGGTCGCATTTTCGCGCCCGCCATTATCGATCACGATCACCGAACCCGGCGGAACGTCGTCAATGAATTCGCCGACCGTGCCGGCCGCTTCCCCGCAGGGGCGTAGTACAGCGTGAACGCTCGGCCGGTGAGCCGGAAGCGCGGATCGCGCGGCTTGATGTTGAGGCACTGGCCCGGGATGCCGAGCCGATCGAGCGCGTCGCTGAGTGTCGCCGTGTCGAGCTTGCTTGCGCGCTCGACGGCCGGGTCTTGGGCAGGCATGTAAAGTTCCTCAGCTCTTCAGCATATCTTCGTAGTTGGCGCCCATGACTTCCGTGATGGGTTTGCCTTCGCGCAGCGCCTTAGCCATCGCTGCTTCGCGTGCAACGATCTGCTCCGCGGTGGCCAACACCCGCTCGACATTTCCAGCAGAAATGAACACGACGCCGCTGCCGTCGGCAATTGCATAGTCACCGGGTTTGACTTGGAACTCACCGATCATGACTGGCTCGTTGGTGGCGAGTTCAACGATGCGGCCCCGTGCGGTGAACGTCGTCACACCGCGCCCAAACACGGGGAAATCATGCTGGCGCGCCTCGTCGATGTCTCTTACGGGCCCGTCGGCGATCACGCCGGCAACGCCGCGCAATTTTGCGCCGAGAGTGAGAATGCCGCCCCAACTGGCGGCGTTCACTCCGCTGTGCTGCTCAACCACAATGATGTCCCCGGGCTGCGCCGCTACGATCGCCGTGGTGCTCACATGGCGTGGTTTTCCCGGCGGAGGCTCACCAACGCCCAGCTTCACAGTGAGGACGCGGCCCGCGATTCGCCGCGAGGAGGCCAATTGCGAGATCCCCGTAACGACTCCGGTCAGGTGGAGCTTGTCGAGCGCGTCGGAAACGGCGCAGCAATCGACGCGTTTCAATCGCTCAACAAAATCGCTCGCTGCCGCACCTGCGCTCATTCCTTCTCCCTGGGAGTCCCTACTGCCAGTAAACGAATCCCATCGCGTTGCCCGTGCCTGCCTCGGTGCGGTAGCACGGAACGTAATCCACGAGCGTCATCTTCTTGCCGAGCGAGTTCATTCCCACGGACACGGGCAGCCAGTTCCGGATCTCGCAGGTGTTTCCCAGAAGGTAGCTTTCCGGGATCGCGGCGAGCGCGGCCTCATCGCCATCCTGCATGCCTTTTATCACGCGCCGGTCGAGATCTTCGTCGATCACAAAATGCGTAAGCCCACCCGAGCAGAAGACCGCCACTTTGGCGTCCTCTTTCCAGCTTTCGATCGCTTTCATCAAAGCGCGCCCGAATTTCAGGCAGCGCGCAATTTTCGGCCGGTTGTTCGGAATGCCCGCATTCAAAAACATCGGAACGGTCGGCGGCGGAGTGTCCACCATGATGCGGCGGATAAGGAAGCCGAACGCATGCGGAATGCCGTGCTCGTGCCCATTCACTTTCGGCAGCCGGGAAGATTCCGAGACGTCGAACTCCTGATCGATCAGCGAATTTACCAGGTGAATCGCAAGGTTGGTCGCTCCGGTATAGACGGCGCCGCCCGGAGGACAGTGTCCGATTTCCGCGATGGCGATCCCCGGCGGCATCTTGGCTTTGGCCTCTTCGGTCTCGGGAATGTTCTCGATCTTGCCGCCGGTGAAAACCAGAAATGCCGGAGTGTTCTCGTCGGTGAAAAGTTCGCGCTGGTCGTTTCCGACGATGACGACTGCGTCCGGCTTCACTTCCGCGAATTTCGCGGCCAATTTATCGAGCGCGCGCTGGCACGCGTCGTAGCGCTTCTGGCGCTCCGGCAAAGTGATGGCGTCGGCGAAGCCCGGCTGGCGCGCGGCGAGCAATTTCGCGAAGTCGTACGCTTCGCCGCGATAAAAGTGCTTCGGATTCTTGCGATCCGCCTCTCCGCGCAGATGCCACATGTCCGGCGGCGTTGAGAGCATCGGCCCGTGCGAGGAGCCGACCCCGAGGACAATCTTTGCCATTTTCACTTCCTCCGTGTTTCCTGCGCGCGCCGAAAAATTCCTAGCCCCACACGCGGCGGGCCGTCTCCACCACGAGCCGCAGTTTCGCCCACTGCACGTCTTCGCTGACCAGGTTCCCTTCCATCGTCGAGGCGAAGCCGCACTGCGGGCTCAACGCAAGATTCTCGAGAGGAACGTATTTCGCCGCCTCGTCAATTCTCTTCACGATGTCGTCGCCGTTTTCCATCTGCGGAACCTTCGAGCTGATGAGTCCGAGCACGACCATCTTGTTTTTCGGAACGAAGCGCAGAGGCTCGAATGTACCCGAGCGGGCGTCCTCGTATTCGAGCAGGAAGCGATCCACATCCATCGTCGCAAACAATTTTTCGGCGATCGGATCGTAGCCGCCTTCGGCATACCAGTGGCTGCGGCTGTTGCCCCGGCAGAGGTGAATCCCGAGTGTGACGCCCGGCTTCCGCGCCACCGCGAAGCACGCGTTGTCCGCGCGAATCGATTCCTCGAGAAACGCATCCGGCTCGACCTTCATCTCCTTGCGAATCCACTCCCGCCATTTGGGGTCCATAAAATAGCTGTATCGCGGCGCGTCGATCTGGATGTACTTCACGCCTTCGCTCGCCAAGCGCCCGAGCTCCGTTTTCATGATTTCGACGATGTCCCAGAGAAGAGCCGAGTGGTCCTTGTAGGCCTTTTCGGTTCTCCCCGCTTTGAACGAGATCGCCGGAAACTGCGTGGCGCTGGGCAAGGTCATCTTGATGTCGCCGGGGCTGTGCTGCTTCAAAAACGGCAGCTCGTGCCCGGTGAGCGGCCTTACCGCATGAAGTTTTTCGACGACAACACCGGCGACCCGGCCGCGGGAGCCCGAGGGTCCCGGCCCAACCAAAGCTCCTTGAACGGCGGTGTTCCAGCTTCGCGCGAGGCCGTCGCCGAAATCGAAGCCCTCGACCGCTTCGGTGAAATCGCCCATGAAGTTGGAACGGCGAAACTCACCATCGGTGAAAACATCGAAGCCCAGGTCTTTCTGTTTGGCAAGGACTTGCAAAATCGCGCGGTCCTCGACTTCCCGCAGGCGCTGCGCATCGCCGCTGCCCCGCGCCGCCAGCAACTCGGGTGGGCGCAGAAAACTCCCCACGTGGTCCGCTCGATATTTGGACGACATCCGTTTGTTCTCTTTTCTAGTTGGTGTGCAAAGCGACCGCACCCGCGTTTAGCTTGCGGATTTTGCGACAACGTTCAGCTTGAACAGCTTTTTCGCGTTGTCCTCGAAGATCAGTTTCTTGTCCGCGTCGCTGAGCCAGTCGAAGCCGTCGATGTAGACCTTTACGTCGTCCAACCACTTGCCGGATTTCGGGTCCTTCGCGGTTCCCACGCCGGGACGCTCCGTGCCGAAGACGCAGCGGTCCGCGCCCACGGTTTTGATCAAAAGCTCGCAGGCGATCGGTGTGTACAGCACCGTGTCGTAGTAAAGCTTGCGCAGATTCTCGAAGAAATTGCTCTGCGCGCCGCGCCGAAGCGTCGGCGCCAGGAAACGCCCCGCGTGGTACGGAACCGCGCCGCCGCCATGCGAGCATACGATCTTCAGCTTCGGGAAATCCTGGAATACGCGCGAGCCCACAAGCGAAACGACGGAGATGGTCTCTTCATTGATGAAGTGCGTCGAATAGCTGTGCCGAATCGAGCGGCATCCCGCCCCGTGAATGTAGCCGGGAACGTCGAGTTCCACGAGCTTCTCATACAGCGGATACCAGTATTCGTCTCCCATTCCGGGCGTGTCGTAATTCGAGGCCTCGCTGGGGTCGGGATTGATCAAGCAACCGACGAACCCGAATTCCTTCACGCAGCGCTCCAGCTCGGCTACGCAGTTCTTCGGGCCCACGCCAGGGGTCTGCGGCAGCCCGCAAACGCCCCGGAAGACATTCGGGAACAGGCGGCACTGTTGCGCGACCATGTTGTTGCACTC
The DNA here is from genome assembly GCA_963715685.1 of uncultured Acidobacteriota bacterium. Lineage (GTDB taxonomy): Bacteria > Acidobacteriota > Terriglobia > Acidiferrales > UBA7541 > Palsa-295. The sequence continues at coordinate 3,010,088 of OY970264.1, forward strand.
TTCGATGAACCACTGCGAGACCTTCGCCGGTTTCTCGGCTTGCATCATCTGGTACGGGCGAGGCGAAAGGAGCTGCAGGTCCGTGCCGACTTCCTTCAGAAGTCCGAAATGCGATTTTCCCGTGCCAAACGTCGGCTGGTTGAGAAAAGCGATCATTTCATCGTCGCTGACTTCCACTTTTCCGCGGCCGTGCGAACCCCGATGCGAAAGTATGTTTGCCTTATAAACGTACAGCGAATCAGGCGCAGTCAGGTGACCATGGACATCGATGACCATTGCATTCCACCCCCGTGGAAGACTCGTCAAAGCTATAGCTTTTCTTATCTCCTAAAAGCGTGGATGTCAACCGAATCAAGAGCCGCGAATCTGTTTAGGCTAGGCGAAGCCGCTGACGCTACGGGGCTTCTTCGATCTCGGAATGTCGTTATTGACGTAAGTGCGGACACAGAATAGGCTGCGCCGTACCAATTGCGAATGGGTGGGATGATGCCGAAGAACGAAGCTGCGGAAGCTGCACTCGGGGACGCCAGACCAGAATCGCCGCGAGCGACGGCGTACTACGTCCTCGTGATGCTGACGATCATCTACTCGCTCAATTTCCTCGACCGCACCGTCATCACCATCCTGATCGATCCGATCAAGCACGACTACCATCTCTCCGACAAAGCAATGGGGTTCATTTCGGGCTTCGGGTTCGTGATTTTCTATTCGATTCTCGCGGCGCCCGTGGCGCGATGGGCCGACCGAAACAACCGCCGGTCACTCATCACCTGGGGACTGGTCATCTGGAGCGGCATGACGGCGCTCGCGGGCATCGCGCGGAACGCGCTGCAACTCACGCTGTCGCGATTTGGCGTCGGCGTCGGCGAGGCGGCGGGAACCGCGCCATCATCCTCGATGATCTCCGATCTATTCCCCGGGACGAAACGGTCGACCGCAATGGCCGTCTACCAGTTAGGACCGGTCATCGGCGGATTCCTGGGCGCTTTCACCGGCGGCTGGGTGACCCACTACTATGGCTGGCACGATGCGTTTCTCGTAGCGGGCGTGCCGGGTTTGCTGGTCGCGCTGATTTTCCGCCTCACGGTGAAGGAACCGGCGCGCGGCAATACCGAGCGCAAAAAGGTGGATACAGGACAGCAGAATCTGCGCGAGACTTTCCGGTTCATGCTCGGCCAAAAGTGCTACATGCTGATCCTGATGGGATTCTGCTTCACGACATTTACTCAGTTTGGCTTCGGCACATGGACCGCGCCATTCCTCGGCAGAATTCATCATCTCAATAGCAAGGAAATCGGCACATACATCGGCACGGTGAGAGCGGTGGCGGGGCTTTCCGGCACGCTGATCGGCGGCTTTCTCTCGGACTGGCTGGGCCACAGGGACATTCGCTGGCGAATCTACGTTTCCGCAATCTGCTCGATACTCGCGTTTCCGGGAGTGCTCCTCTTCGTTTTCTCTCAGAGCCTGTTCTGGTGCATCGTCGGCTTCACCATCGTTTCAATGATGTCGCCGGTGCATGTGGGGCCCATCGTTGCGGCTTCGCATTCCGTCGTTAAGGTCGGCATGCGCGCTTTTGCGACGTCGCTTATCTATCTCCTCTCGGAGCTGCTCGGACTTGGTCTGGGCCCGTTCCTGATCGGCGTTTTCAACGACCATTACGGCCACCGCATGGGAGTGAACGTAATCCGTTACTCGATGTCCACCGCGGCGGTTACGACATTGATCGGAGGGCTGCTGTTTTGCGTCGCGGCGCAATTCCTCCAGCGCGACATCGATCGCACCGTCGCCCCTGAATAGCCGTCCGCCTTCGCGAGTGAGAAGGGGCTCAGTAGATTTGATCGCGAGGCCGTGCGCGTGCTAAATTGCTGGGTTAAATTAGGGTGGGGCCATGGTCGATAAAACTATCAAAACGTGTAAAGAAGCGGTGGCGAGTGTGTTTGACGGCGCCACGATCCTGTTGGGCGGGTTCGGCGATCCGGGGCTTCCGGGGCAGTTGCTCGAGGCGCTCCGCGAGCAGGGAGCCAAGAACCTTTCCATCGTTCACAACGGCTCGGGTGGAGGCACGCACGCGCTCGGCGGCCTGATTCACGATGGCCGGGTCCGCAAGCTCACCGCGTCGTTCCCGAATAATCCGGGCGGGACTTCATTTCAGGAGCTGTACCTGAAGGGGCAGATTGAGCTCGAATTGGTGCCGCAGGGCACTCTGGCGGAGCGGATTCGCGCGGCGGGCGCGGGCCTCGGCGGCTTTTTCACGCCGACCGGCGCGGGAACGGAACTCGCTGCCGGCAAAGAGACGCGGATCATCAACGGGCGCGAGCACGTCTTCGAAAAACCGCTTCACGCCGACTTCGCGTTCATTCGGGCCCACCGGGGCGATCGCATCGGCAATTTGAACTACCGGATGGCAATGCGCAACTTCAACGTGCCAATGGCTACGGCGGCCAAATTCGTGGTGGCTGAGGTGGATGAGCTCGTACCCGTCGGCGCGATCGATCCCGAGGACGTTCACACGCCGGGGATCTTCGTGGACCACGTCGTCGAGGTTGTTCGCCATCCCAAGTATCTCGAAATCACAACAGACGGGAGATAATCCATGTCACTCAGTCGAGAAGGAATCGCGTACCGCGTGGCGTACGACTTGCCGGAAGGCAGCTACGTCAATTTGGGCATCGGAATCCCGACGCTCGTCTCGGGTTTCATTCCTGCGGGCAGAGAAGTCTTCTTCCACAGCGAGAACGGAATTCTAGGCATGGGGCCGCTGGCGCAGCCCGGCCATGAAGATCCCGACCTGATCAACGCGGGCAAGCAGTACGTCACGGTGCTTCCGGGCGCGAGCTTTTTCGATCATCCGCTGTCGTTCTCGATGATTCGCGGCGGGCACGTGACGCACGCGGTCCTGGGAGCTCTGGAAGTTGCAGCGAACGGCGATCTGGCCAATTGGCGGACACCCGGCGAGAAAGTGCCCGGCGTGGGCGGAGCGATGGACCTCGCCTTTGGAGTTCGGAATGTGCTCGTCACCATGACGCACGTGACCAATAAGGGCAAGCCGAAGATCTTGAACAAGTGCACGCTGCCATTAACGGCCCCGCGCGCGGTGACGCGCATTTACACGGACATGGCGGTAATCGACGTTACGCCCGAGGGGCTTGTGCTGCGCGAATTTGCGCCGGGGCTCAATCCCGCAGCCGTGCAGGCGCAGACGGAAGCGCCGCTGCGTGTTGCGCCCGACTGCCGGGAGATGAAAGTCCCCGCAGAGCTTCACAGAGCTCACGTGACCGCCTGACCGCCGGTCCAGCCAGCAGCCTGATTTAGGAGGATCCACTTGCTGAAAGCAATCGACATGCACGCGCATATCCAGACGGGCGAACGCGCCAAGCAGGGTTGGGGGCCGGCGGGGAAAACCGGGCTTCCGATCGCCACCGGGAAGTGGCGCGCCGATCCCGACGGCATGGCGGAGATGTATCAGAGCCTCGGAATGATGGCCGTCATCTTCGATGTGGACGGCGAAACGCACAGCGGCGTGAAGATCGACAACTCAGAAACGGCCGGATGGATGAAGAAGTATCCGGACACGTTTATCGGTTTCGGCAGCGTCGATCCGTGGAAGGGCAAGATCGCCGTGAACGAGGTAAAGCGCTGCGCCGAGATGGGTCTGCGCGGGATGAAGTTTCAGCAGGCCGCACAGGGATTCAACCCGAACGACGAGCGCTTCTTCCCGATCTACGAAGAGATCATCAAATTGAACCTGCCGGTAATTTTTCACACCGGCACGACGGCGGTGGCGGCCGGCTCGCCCGGCGGACGAGGAATCATCCTCGAGTACTGCAAGCCGATTCCGTACATTGATAATCTCGCCGCGTGGTACCCTGAAATGCGGATCATCATGGCGCATCCAGCGTGGCCGTGGCATGAGGATCAGCTTGCCGTGCTGCGCCACAAGGGGAACGCGTACATGGATCTTTCGGGCTGGGCGCCGAAGTATTTTCCCGCCGCGACTGTGCACAACATCAATACGCTCGTTCAGGACAAAGCGTTTTTCGGCACTGATTTTCCGATGATGACTCCCGAACGCTGGCTCAGCGAATTCGCGGAGCTGCCTCTTAAGGATTCGGTCCGTCCGAAGATACTGCTGCTCAACGCAGCAAAATTCCTGGGCATCGAGCTGCCCTCAGCTCAGACTGCGAGTTAAAAGGTGAACGCGACAGCAAAGGCGATGCCGATATCAGACACCGCGTGGGAAGCGCTCCGCGGCGCGTATGACATTCAGGTACACGTTGCACCGGACGTGATCGAGCGGCGAATCGACGACCTCGATCTCGCGAAGGAGTTTCTCGCGCGCGGCTTGCGCGGATTCGTGCTCAAGTCACACTACTTCCCCACATCGGAACGGGCCAAGGTCGTTACAAAGGCTGTGCCCGGAATTGCAGCGTACGGCGCAATCACGTTGAATCACTCGGTCGGCGGGCTGAATCCGGTTGCGCTCGAACTCGCGGGACGCTCCGGGTGCAAGATCGTCTGGATGCCGACGGTCGATGCCAATAACGAAACCGCGGGCCGGGTGGACGGACCGTCGGACAAGCTGCCGTTTTGGGCAAAGATTCAGCGGGAACTCGCCGCGACCGGAATCGCGCCGCCGCCGCTGACCGTCCTCGACAACAAGGGAGGCCTCTCCGAGGCCGCGCGGCGCTGCATCGAGCTAATCGCGAAGCACAATATGATCCTCGCGACCGGCCACCTGGGGCGCGTCGAGATCTTTCAACTTGTGAAGACCGCGAAGGAAATGGGAGCGAAGAAGGTTCTCGTCACGCACGCGGAGTTCCCCTCGCAGAACCTTTCGGCCGATGAGCAGGCGGAACTGGCGAACATGGGCGCGTTTATCGAGCACTGCTTCACAACGATGTACACCGGCAAAGCACCCTGGGACGGTGTCATCGCGGCTATTCGCAAAACCGGCCCCGAGCGATGCGTGCTTTCGACCGATCTCGGGCAGACGATCAATCCTCCGGTTTCCGAGGGTTTTGCGATGTTCGCTCAAAAGATGCTCGACAGCGGCTTTACGCTCGATCAGGTCCGCCGCATGACGGTGACGAATCCCGCTGCTCTATTGCAGTAACAGGAATACCTGATCGCGCGCATTCCATCCGCGGAAATCTTGCCGGGGCGAGGCGAGTTTTTCGCCGCGGTGTTTACTTCGCATCGGACTTTGCCTACCATTACCGATGTTTTTGTTTCTCTCGTGCGAACCGATTGTAGTTCCGTGAGCTGAGGCCGAAAAAGATGCCCGGCAACCAAAGACTTGTTGTGGTCGAGCCCAATGGCACGCGCCGCGACGTGGTCATCGCCACTTTTCCGTTTCGCATCGGCCGCCAGGCCGGAAACGAGCTGACGCTGCGGGATAGCCGCGTCAGCCGGCAGCAGGCGCGAATCGTTCCCTCGAACGGCGCCTTGTTGCTCGAAGACATGGGCAGCAGCCACGGCACTTTCGTGAACGGAGAAAAAGTCGCCCGCCACGAGCTCAAGCCCAGCGATCGAATCGACTTCGGCGTGGCGGATTCCTACCAACTCATCTACGTCGGCGAGGGAGCGACAATCGAAGAACTCGTCGAGCGCTTTGATGCGCCGGCACCGGAGCAGGCGGGCCCGCGCGAACTGCACCATCTTGGCGTGCTGCTCGAGGTGGCGCGGACTCTGGGTTCAGGCCTTTCGCTCGAGGACGTTCTGACGGTCGTCGTGGACGCCGCGATTGCGGTGACCCGCACGGAGCGCGGCGTACTGCTGGTCGCGAATCCTGCGGGTGAGCTGGAAACAGTGGTTGCGCGAAACGCCCAACGCGGCACATTGCGCCCGGAAGAGATGCAGGTCTCGCAAGGCGTGGTAAAGCGCGTCGCGAGCTCGCGGCGGGAATTGATCGTCGGCGACATGGAAGAAACTGCGACCGTGGGCGGAAGCCCCACGCGGACCAACCCCCAGGAGAGCATGACGCGCCTCGACCTTCATACCGTTGTGGCGATTCCGATCGACAAGCTTCCCGTGATCGAGGCGCTCGACGCGACGATTGCTGCGCGCCAGAGCGAGTTACTGGGCGTTCTGTATCTCGACAGTCGCGCCCCTTCGAGCTCTTTCTCCGCGCTCGACCGCGAAGTCGTGCGGACGCTCGCGCGCGAGGCGGCCACGGTCGTTGAGAACGCGCGGCTTTTTGCATCCTCGCGCGCCAAGGCGCGGCTCGACCACGAAATCGAAATCGCCAGCGGAATTCAGCAGAAGCTGCTTCCGACGAAGCTCCCAAACCTGCCGGATGTAGCAGTGGCAGGCTCGACTCTCGCCTGCTATTCCGTTGGCGGAGACTGCTTCGACGTGATCCCGTTGGAGGGAGGCCGCCACGGATTTTTCGTGGGTGACGTTTCGGGAAAGGGGATTTCGGCGGCGCTGCTATCGACTTTGCTCCAGGGAATTTTCTTCACGACGGCTTCGATGGATATCCCGCTGCCTGGCGTATTTTCACGCGTGAATCTCTATCTGAGCGAGCGCAGCGGAGATGACCGCTACGCAACGGTATTTTACGGCGTTCTCGACAAGATGGGCCGCGTCGAGTACGTCAACGCCGGCCATGTGCCGCCGCTGATCCGGCGCCGGTCGGGGGCGGTGGAAGGGCTCAGCTCCGCGAATTTTCCTGTGGGGATGTTTCCGGAGGCCGAGTACAACAGCGCCACGGCGAACCTCGAACCCGGCGAATTTCTGGTGATCTACACGGACGGCGTCTCGGAGGCCATTAACACGCGCGGCGAACTCTTTGAAGAGACAGGCCTCCGGCGCATCGTGGAGGAGTTCAAGGGACAGACCGTGGAGGAACTCGCTGAAGCGATTCGCGAAGGCGTAAGGGCCTTCACGGCCGGCGCCGCGCAGTCCGATGACATCACAATGCTGGTCATCCAGTACAAGGGCAATCTGGCCTGAAGTCGCACGCGCGAGCAGCGCCGGAATGCGAAACTGCTTGCGCTAGCGAGAGGCTCCACACACTTGGCAACATAACAGTTGCACGCATAATTGCTTCTGCCGCATAATTCCCATACCCGCAGCGCGGAAAAATTTGTCTCCGGGTCGTTCTGGACATGAACTGCCCTCAGTGCGCGACCGCAAATCCTGATTTTGCAGAGTCTTGCAGTCATTGCGGCACGCCCATGCCCGTGAGTGACGCCGCCACGATCCGCGTGGTGGACGCAACCGCCCTCACCCCCGGCAGCGATTTCGGCACGCGCTACCGCATCGAAGCTCTCCTTGGGCAGGGCGGCATGGGCCGCGTCTACAAGGCACTGGATAAGACCCTCGACCGCATCGTGGCGCTTAAAGTCGTGCGACAGGGCATGATGGGCGACGCAGAAGCCCTGAAGCGCTTCAAGCAGGAATTGCTCCTCGCCAGCAAGATTTCGCATAAGAACATCCTTCGCATTCACGACATGGGCGAAGTCGGTGACATCAAGTTCATCACCATGGCCTTTGTCGAAGGCCAAGATCTCCACCAAATCCTGCACAAGACTCCGAAGCTGCCGATGGAACGCGCGCTGAGCTTTTCGCGGCAACTCGCGGAAGCTCTCGAGGCCGCGCACTCGGAAGGCGTGGTCCATCGCGACCTCAAGCCGCAGAACATTCTTGTCGCCGGCGATGACCATATCTACGTCTCCGACTTCGGCCTCGCGAAGTCGCTTGAAGACGACGCCGCGATCGGCATGACCCGCACCGGGGCGTTCCTGGGGACTCCGCGCTACATGTCTCCCGAGCAAGTCGAGGGCAAGCCGGCCGACCATCGCGCCGATCTCTACGCATACGGCCTGATTCTCTACGAGATGGTCGCCGGGGACGTGCCGTTCACCGGCGAGACGACGATGAAGGTGATGTACCAGCGCACACAGGAGACGCCGAAGAATCCCAAATCGCTCAACCCGGAGCTGCCGAGCTGGTTTGCCGACGTCATCATGCGCTGCCTCGAAAGGGATCCGGCCACGCGCTACCAAAGCGCGACGGAGATTTTGGCCGATTTGCAGGGTTTGCAGGGAGCGAGATCCACGACTACGTACCGCAGCGCGGGCGCCTCGCGAACCGTCCAGATTCAAATACCGCAGTTCGCCGAGCGCCGGTGGGTCTGGGCCGTTGCGGGCGTGCTGGCGCTCGTGCTGCTTGCATTTGCGATTCCTCCGGTGCGGCACATGATCCTGCGGACAAATTCGGGCGCGACTTCCTCGGCCGTATCGGGCATTCCGCCGCTCACGGAAGGCAGATTTGTGGCTGTTCTGCCCTTTCGGGTGCTGGGCGACGAGCAATCGCTGGGGTACGTGGCCGACGGTTTGAACGAGGCCGTATCGGCCAAGCTATTCCAGTTGAAAGACCTCCGGCTGGCGTCGAACGCCGCCGTCGCGAGCGTTTCACAGAAAGATCCGATGGACAAGATCGCTCGTGCGCTGGGCTCGAACCTGATCGTCACGGGCATGGTGCAGGGCTCGGCGGACAACATGCGCATCATCGTCAATCTCGATGACGTGACAAGCGGAAAGCGGACGTGGAGCCAGGAATTTTCCGGCGTGAGCAAGGACCTGCTGTCCCTGGAAGATCAGATTTCGGCGCAGCTCGTCACTGCGCTCGCGGTTAACCCCACCAATGAAGAAATGGCGCACACTGCGGAGCGTCCGACGGATAACGTGGAAGCCTACGATCTCTATCTCCGCGGAAACCAGGCGCTCAAGGGACCTGATCCTGTGAAGGCTGCGCAGTCGGCCGCGGACTTTTTCGATCAAAGCATCAAGCAAGATCCTTCGTTCGCGCTTGCTTATACAGGCCTGGCCAACGCTTCCCTGCTCATGTACCGGTCCAATAAGGACAGCTTCTGGTCGGAGAAGGCTCTTGGCGCCGCACAGCGCGCGGAACAACTGAAGGACAATCTACCCGAAGTGCACTTTTCTCTCGGCACGGTCTACCTGAAGACCGGAAAGACCGCCCAAGGCATCGCAGAGCTGCAACGGGGACTTCAGCTCGCTCCGAACTCCGACGAAGGCTATGACCGCCTGGGCAACGCCTATCTGGACAGCGGCCAGGCGCAACAAGCTGTGGAGGCCTTTAAGAAAGCGATAGCGGTAAATCCCTATTACTGGGGATCGCAAATCGATCTCGGTGTCGCCTATCTGACACTCGGAGACAATCAAAAGGCGCTGGCGGAATTCCAACGCGTGACCGAGTTGGAGCCGGACAACGCCGGGGGCTGGAACGACGTCGGTCTCGCTTACTACAAAATGGGCCAATTTGAACGGTGCATACCCGCGTGGCAGAAATCGATCGATCTTCATCCGGCATGGGATGCCTATTCGAACCTGGGCATGGTGTATTTCTATCTGCATCGCTATAACGAAGCTGTCCAGAACGCAGAGAAAGCCGTTGAAATGAGCCCGAACCAATCGCAGGCGGTCGGGAACCTCGCCGACTCGTATCGGTGGTCCGGACAGAAGGATAAGGCGAATGCCGCCTACGACAAGGCCATCTCACTCAGCTTCAAAGAACTGCAGGTCAACCCCCAGGACACGGGTGCCATGGAAGGCTTGGCTCTTTACTACTCGAAAAAGGGAGATATTGCTCGGGGCATGGACTTTATCAGGCGCGCACGCGCCATCGACAGCAGCGACGTCGAGTTGCTTTTCGAGCAGGCCGTGGTGGAGAACCTTTCAAATCGCCCTGCTGACGCGCTGCGGGACCTGGATGAGGCGCTCCGAAAGGGGTACCCAGTCAAGGAGGCGGTTGCCGATCCGGAACTCGATAACCTGAAGAGCCGCCCTGAGTTTGCAGCAACGATCAAGAAGTACAATCCAGAGTCCCACTGAGGCGTGCGCTGCGAGACGCACGTCATCCGAATCCAACGGCCAAGTCCAAAATTCCGCAGCGGGTGTCCCTGGCCGAGCCAATTGAGTGAGCAGGATGGGAGGAAGTGCCCAATAAAAACAGTTCTGGGGCAGCACCTTGAAAAATGCATTGCCCCAGATGAAACTTAAGTCGCTTATGCCAGCAGTTTGCGACGTGCAAAGAATCCCAGACCGACCAAACCTAACAAAAGCAGCGAAGCAGAGCTAGGCTCGGGTACACCAGTAGTGAGGGCGACTATGTCATCGCCGGGCCCAGTAAGTGCGCCAGTGATGCTATAAACCAGGTCGCTGTTAGTTGTCCCCCCCGGAACGCCCGCGCAATCGTCGGGATCATTGTATTGGAGGGATGGGGGCAAGCTGTTCGTAAGGTTCGTGAGATAGCACTCGGTCTCCATCTGCGCGACCGATTCGTTCTCACCAGGCGGATCGTTATTCGTCCCGGTAAACACCGTCCACGTGCAAGCCGCGGTAGCGCTCGCGCCGCTGCCAGTAATTGTGGGAGCAAAACCCAAGACGCCATTAACCAACTCGGTGGGCCCGCCGTCCAAGAACGCATTGGAGATACCGCACGTTACGGTCTCTCCGTTGGTGAAGTCTGCCGACGGAAAGACGATCGTGACCGATGTCGCGTCCTGGCCGGCTGCAACCGTGCAATCATCCGTGCCATTACCGAGCGTTAGAGACCCACTGCAAGGCGGGCTGCCCGTCGGCCCACGAGTCGGTACGCCGATCGGGTCGCTGCCCTGAGCAAGTGCGATGCTTCCCGTAATGAACAGCACCGCGACCAAACATCCTGCTCTAAACAATCTCATAGTACACCACGCTCCCATGAACCCCATGGCAACATTGCAATTCGAAGGCCGAATCTGGACTGCTCGCAGTGCAGAATAACTCCTTTATTTACAGCAAGGGTTCCCCCGCTCTCGACCGCCGCCCGTTAACATATGTGCAACACTTTGCATACTTTCGTCCTCGATTGTCACTCGAGGCCCGGCTCTAGCTATTTGATTCCCAGGGGGTTTTGGCTAGCTAGCGGGCAGCGATTGTAACCGAATCTTAATCATCGACCGAGCATTCTTCACTTAAAATGCCGCGCCATGACGCCAGAAAAGATCGAAATCGCTACCTCCGCGGGGGCCCGCGAGGGGCAAAAGATATTCGTCATCAAAGGACCGCTAAATATTCACACACTATTCGAATTTAGAAACGCCATTCGCGACGATTCTTCTGCGTTTTTGATCGTCGACTTTGGCGGCGTGCCGTTCATTGACTCCGCGGGTCTCGGCGCGCTTGTAAGCGCGCAAATTAGTGTCCAGAAGGCAGGTCGGAAGCTCGCGTTCGTGGGTTTGAATCCGCGTGTGAAAGCTTTGATCGACATGACCCACGTCGGCCAGTTCTTCCGCATATACACTACGATCCAAGACGCGGAAGCTGCGAGCCTATAAGCGAGCGGCATGCCCGGAACGCCGGTTCACCTATCGGCGTTATCACGCCCGGAATGAGATCTTGGTGAGCCGCGGAGGACTCGAACCTCCAACCCGCTGATTTCTCCAGAAAAGCTATGTAGCTGTATCGTCAAGCTTCTTTCTGCGTCATGCATCACGGTATAGGAGGATGTTCGGGCCGTTCTGTTCTCAACTTGTTCTCAAGTTTTGGCATGAACTCCTAGTATCGATATTCACTGAATTCTTCGACGCGGCTAGATATGGACACCGGCATTAAAGCTCTCCCGAAGAACTCGCATCCAGTGGGCGGGCGTGACCTGACCGGGGATTTTTGTACCAGGTGAAATGAGAGAGAATTCACTTGGAGGAAGACCGGCCATGCCCATGAAGAGATACAAGGCGGAGCAGATTGTGAATTTGCTGCGGCAGATTGAAGTAGAAATCGCAAACGGGAAGACCACCCCACAAGCCTGCAAGGAAGCCGAAATCACCGTGCAAACCTACTACCGCTGGCGGAAGGAATACGGCGGGTTAAAGCTGGATCAAGCCAAGCGTCTGAAAGAGCTGGAGCGGGAGAATGCGAAGTTGAAGCGGCTGGTGGCGGAGCTGTCCCTGGAGAAGCAAATTCTCAAGGATGTGGCCGGGGGAAACTTCTAAGCCCTGAGCGGCGGCGTGGCGCGGTCAGGCATGCCTGCGAGAACTACCAGATAACGGAGCGGCATGCCTGCCGGCTGCTGGGGCAGTGGAGAGGGACACAACGCTACGAAGGGATCGGTCGGGCGGATGAGGATGCGCTGACCAGAGCGATCATTGCCCTGGCCAGTGAATACGGGCGCTACGGCTATCGGAGGATCACGGTGAAGTTGCAGGAGGCCGGCTGGCAGGTAGGCACGGATCGTGTGCAGCGGATCTGGCGGCGGGAGGGACTGAAAGTGCCGCAGAAACAGCGGCCACGAAGGCGATTGTGGCTGAACGATGGATCGTGTGTGCGGCTGCGACCCGAGCGTGCCAACCACGTGTGGAGCTACGACTTCGTGAGCGCAATGACCCACGATGGACGGACGTTACGGCTGTTGGTGCTGATCGACGAATACACGCGGGAATGCCTGGCGATCCGTGTGGCGAGAAGGCTGGGAAGTAACGAGGTGATCGAGACGCTGGCGGATGTGATGCTGTGGCGAGGAATTCCAGAACACATTCGATCGGATAACGGACCGGAGTTCGTAGCCAAGGAACTAAGGAAGTGGCTGAGCCATGTGGGAACCGGGACGCTGTACATTGAACCCGGAAGTCCGTGGGAAAACGGATACTGCGAAAGTTTTAATGGGAAGCTGCGAGACGAGTGCTTGAATGGGGAGATCTTCTACTCGCTGAAGGAGGCGCAAGTGGTGATCGAGCACTGGCGAGTGGAGTACAACACCCGGCGGCCACACTCGGCGCTGGGCTATAGGCCGCCGGCGCCGGCGGCCTATAGCCCCCTGGTTTCACCGGGTTCAGTTTCAAGACCTGAGGCTGTGATGTAAACTCTCTCACACGCCGTGGTACAAAAACTCCATCAGGTCAGGCGGAAACCTGCGCGGAAGTCTCGCGCAGCAGAGTTCCGCAGGAAGCTGACAGAATGGAAACAAACTCCTGAGGCTTCGCGGTACTCGCTACGGGCGCTTGCTCGCGAGCTCGGCACGTATGGCATCGGCATCGGTTGGTGCAGATGCGCACGCGGATCCTGAATCAGTTGCAGGCGTTGGCCATGAACGAGGGCTATCGCTGGAAGAAAAAACTGTTCAGCGAACAGGGGCGAGCACAACTGGAAAAGCTCGCGTTAGCTCCCTGGGCTAGTCGGCGCCGGCAAGAGTTGCTGGAACTGCTGGACCGCCTGAATCCGACGATTGAGGAGTTAACCGCCGCCGTCGAGCGGGAAGCCAGGAAGCGACCTGAAGCGCTGCGACTGATGACCCATCCAGGCGTGGGCCCGCTCACGGCACTTGCTTACGTGTTGATCATCGGAACTCCGACACGGTTTCAACGGGGCAAGCAGATCGGCACGTACGTGGGGATGATTCCGAGTGAGGACTCCAGTGCTGGCAAGCAACGGCTGGGGCACATCAGCAAGCAAGGCAATTCCTTGTTGCGCTTCTTGCTGGTGGAGGCAGCCCAGGCGGCAGCACGAATCCATCCGGAGTGGCGACGTCGCTACACTCACCTGGCGATGCGTCGGCACCGGAGCATTGCCAAGGTAGCGATGGGGCGGAAGCTGGGGGTTCGTTTGTACTGGATGTGGCGGAATGGTTGTGAGTATTCGCAGTCTTTAGAGTTCGGTTCGTACGTGGGACAGCTCGGTACCGGACATGGTGTGAAGTAGACGCCTGAGCAGATGAATGGGCATCCCACTCCCTGTGAAGGGAGTTCGAAGAAGCAATCGTGGTCGAAGTCTTGATCGAAGAGATGTTTGGGTCGGACCGAAGCCGACCGAACGATTACAGACGAGCCGTGGTCATCGACGCTGGGCCAAAGAACAAGACGAACGAAGACACTCTTCGAAGTGAACGGAGAAGTGTGCTCAAAAAACGTTTGACAGAGCCGACGTTGTTAGAGATGTCCGGTTATCGGACTAACCAGAAGTTCGCCCGTCGCTGCCAGACGGGTTGACTGCCTCCAGACCCATGGACAGTTCAGGAAGAAGATCGATTCGGTTCAGGTTCCGGTTAGCTGACTTCGGCGGCAAGTTGTTATCAAGGGGGCAAAGGCTCGCTTCCTGATTGATTCCCTTCTGCCCGAACCGCTCGCTATTTCACGTTGATGGTCCCCCGGCATTTCGGTGAGCCGCACCGGCACGGTGTCTTGGGCACATTTTTCCGAAACCGATAGTCGAATGTCAGCTCTTCCCCGGTGCGAATCTTTCGCCGGCTGAAGAAAACCAGATGGCCTCGAATGCGGCGCAAGCCTAGATTCGGGTCGCAGCAATGATTGATGAACTGTGAGCCATTGCCGCCGACGGCTCCGTTGATGACCCAGCGGCGGTTGAGCCGAAAGAGGTAGACATTTGTCGGACGTCCGAGCCTCCAAAGTCTCCTCAAGAGCCGCACGGTTTGTTGCCAAGTCAGACGCTCGCCGGTGTACTCGATCACCTTGCGGTTGCGAGGAATAGGCTCGAGAGCAAACACGCCATGGCGGTGGATTGCCGAACGCCCGACGCGCAGGCGGTATGGCGAGCACTCCCGTTTGATTCGCGGCGCCGTGTGGCCTGCGCTGTTCATCGAAGAAAGTCTCCAAACGCGGTGAACGGCCAGCACCTTGCCGGTGCTAGCCGTTCGAGTCCGTCACGAAAGGTTTAATCAACTGCAATTGCGAGCCGCCAGCACGCCGACTCAGCAACGATCAACCAATCATTCATCGATTACTTCAAGAATTTCATCAGGGTCCGGACGTTCGGCACCTTCTTGGCCTTCTTCAACTTTTTGGTCGGTTTCTTGGCTGCCATCTGTTTTCACCTCGTTTGGATTCGCCGTCTCCGGCGGTTGAGCCGATACTATGCACTTCATGTGCCAATGTCGGCAAATTTGGACCAGGGCTAAGCCCTTGCAGGTCCTCACGATGTCTCCACAACGAAGCCGGGATCGATCGGTGGATGTTAAATAATTCACCACACGCGTTGACTTTTTAATTCCCGCGTCAAAGATTGGGCCAGCTCCGCGCCTCAAACGGCTCAACTGATCAACAGCGAATCGGCAAGTGCCTGATGAACGCGCTAACGGGACAAGTGGGTACCGGGAACAAGTTGTTCGGTAATCCGATTTATCAGGAGTTACCCCTGCGGCAGACTAGTGCTAGCCTTCCAATGTTTACGCTCTAGGCGGAGACTCAATGGCCTCGGTGGGCGCCAAGAAAACGAAAAGGAACGCGCTGATCTGTGCAACGTGGCTGTGTGGCGCGGTCGCGTCCGCGTTTTCCCCCGTTGCTCTCGCCCAGGGCGGGAATATCGAGCCTATCCGCGTCGAGTCCGACCGAGTTCTGGTTCCTGTTTTCGTGGTGGACAAGCAGCGGCGTTTGCTCGATGCTGCAATCCCCGATCTGACCTTGAAGGATTTCCACCTTTTGGAGGATGGCTTAGAGCAGAGAATCAAGAGCGTGGCAGTGGAACGCACGCATATATGGGAGGTTCGCGACAATCTAAGTCGCCACGTAGAATACTCCAACACACCGCGAGGAAAGTGGAGCACAGCGGATCTATCGTTCACGGGGTTCGCTGGAGTTTCTAATACCAAGTTTTACGTGATCGGTTATGAACCGCCTCCGTCGCCGGCTGGAAGTTGTCATCACATAGAGGCAAGGGTTGACCGAGACAATGCACTCGTCTACGCGCGCAGCGAGTACTGCAACGTGGAGAATTCCGCGTCCGACCCCCTGGACGGAACGAAGTTCGGCAAGCAGCTGGAGCGCGATCTGGCTTCGGCAAAGGGGGGCGAGATCCACCTGGCAACTCAGGCAAACGTTTTCTATGGAGACACGGCCCGCGTCTACATCGCGCTCGACTTCCCATGGGAATCGCTAGAGCGCAAATGGATCAACGGAAGTCTGTACGCAACGATCGGTGTTTTAGGAATGATCTTCAGGAAAGATGGCACCCTCGCCGCCCGTTTTAGTGACCAAGCGTGCTGCTCCTCCGACGTTCCTTCCTTTGTCCTAAACGAACACAAACCCGAAGCCCATCACGAATTTGATGTGATGTTGATCCCGAATCGCTATGAAATCCAGCTTAGCTTGCCCCCCGGTGAATACGTGCTCCGGGTCGTCCTCAGTGACGGAAGAAAGTTCGGTCGAGCGGAAATGCCTCTGACCATCGAAAGCTATGATGGAAAACGCTTTGCCATCAGCGCGATCGCTCTCTGCAGGCGATTCCACTCAGCATCGGCTGCTCCGCAAACCACAGATCTATTCCCTGCGAAGTACGCACCTTTGGTCAGCAAAGGTCTTGAGGTCACACCTACGGCGAAGACGCGCTTCAGAAATGACGAGCCCCTGGTTTCCTACTTTGAGATATACGAATCGCAACCGGCCGGCCAGCCGCCAATGCCGGTCGAGGCGCATCTGAGAATTGTGAACTCGAAAACCGACAAGACAGCGGCGGACCTCGACCCTGTGAGAGCGGCGCCCGAGACGCAGTCGGGTAGCACCGTGATCCCCATCGCGCAATTTATCCCCTTCGGGAAACTGCCGAAGGGTGCGTACCGGCTGGAGGTCCAGGCGACCGACGCTGCGGGACGAAGCACGGCTTGGCGCGCGACGAACTTCACGATCGAGCGATGAACCACCTTTGGCAGGTGCCACCCACGCCGGGCAGCTACTGATTAATACGGTAACCGGAAAAGTTGGTCCCAGTACGAAGTTGATTTCATAACAATGTCGGCTCCCTCGACCCGAGTAGACTTTGGTTGCATGACGACCAAGGCTCGGGAGGAAGGAGCCGAACATGGTGATTATAGGCGTGGATTATCACCCGAGCGATCAGTACATCGCGTTTGTAGATGCAGAAACCGGGGAGAGCGGCGAACGGCAATTGAACCACAGCGACGGAGAAGCCGAGAAGTTCTATCGGGAACTGAAACAGCGAGGAGTCAGCGTGCGCGTGGGAATGGAGGCCACCGGATACTCACGCTGGTTCGAGCGGTTGCTGGCAGAACTGGGTATCGAGGTATGGATTGGCGATGCAGCGAAGATCAAGACCAAGCGAGTCCGCAAGCAAAAGACCGACCGCCAGGATGCCCAACTTCTGTTGAAGCTGCTGTTAGAAAATACCTTTCCTCGCGTCTGGGTACCGAGTCCGGAGAATCGTGATCTGCGGCAACTGCTGTGGCACCGGCATCGGCTGGTGCAGATGCGGACGCGGCTCATGAACCAGCTCCAAGCCCTGGCGATGAACGAGGGCCCGCGAAGGAAGAAAAAGCTGTGGAGTGAACAGGGGCGCACACAGCTAGAGAAGCATCCGTTGGCTACCTGGGCCAGTCGGCGCCGACAGGATCTGCTCGAGCTGCTGGACCGAATGAATCCGACCATCGAGGAGTTAACCGTAGCCATCGAACAAGAAGCCAAGAAGCCAAGAAGCGGCCCGAAGTGCTACAGCTGATGACGCACCCCGGCGTAGGACCACTGACGGCGCTGGCCTTCGTGCTGATCATCGGAACTCCAGAGCGGTTCCATTGCGGCAAGCAGACCGGCAGTTATGTGGGGCTGATCCCTTCGGAGGACTCCAGTGCCGGACGGCAACGGCTGGGACACATCAGCAAGCAAGGCAATTCTCTGCTGCGTTTTTTGCTGGTGGAAGCAGCACAAGCCGCCGTGCGTTGTGATTCGGATTGACGGCGCCGGTACCTGCATCTGGCGATGCGTCGAGAACGCCGAATCGCCAAGGTGGCCATGGCCAGAAGGCTTGCTGTTCGGTTGTACTGGATGTGGCGGAACGGTTGGGAGTATGCGCAGTCGGTCGAGTTCGGTTCGTACACGGGACAGCTCGTTACCGGACATGGCGTGCACTAAAGCGCCGTGCACTTGATTGGGCATCACGCTCCCTCGCGAGAGGGAGTTTGAAGAAGTAATCATGGTCGAAGGATTGATCGGAGAGATGTTTGGGTCGGACTGAAGCCGACCGGTAGATTACAGGCGAGCCGTGGTCGTCGATGGTGGGGGAAAAGAACACGATGAAAGAAGACACTCTTCGGAGTGGAATGGAGAAGTGCGCCCAGAAAAGCTTTGACAGAGCCGACATTGTTAGAGATGTCCGGTAAACGCTGCCAGCTCAACCGGTCGATGCAGCACTTTCTAATTAGTTGATCCGACAGTACTTCCCTTAGAGAACCGATCTGTTCGGCTGTACTCAACTAGCACTAGCCAGGGTAGTGTTCTGCTTGAATCAATGCTCGCGAACGACTTTAGCCTTTGAGACTGCTGCAAATAGACTCCCAGCTAGTGTTGCGTCGACCCATTGAGACCGCCGCGTTTATCAGGCATGTCGATTACTTCCGAGTGTGCCGTCACTCGGGAGGAACCGTGACGAAGGTATGGACCAGGGGTTTCTAGACGTTGGTACGGTCGTTCCATTGGAGTCCATAGCTGGGGCTGTTAGTCTTCAGCGTTCGGGAAGCTCATCTGAAGACCGAACATGCGATGTGCTCCCGGGCTACGGGCACACCGACAAGCTGCGAGGGTCTCCCGATCGCGAACGAACTCATGGACTTCGTCCTGCCGAAGCCGGTGCTTTCCAAGGGGGGAGGTCTGCGCGTCTCTGAATTGGACTATCGGAGGGATCCTCGCTGGGAAGGATTTATTGCTTCGCATCCCGGCGCGTTGATTTATCACCATCCGGGGTGGCTGATGGCGCTTGAGAGCGAATGCGATCGGGAATGTGTGAGCTTAGCATGCGAGGATGAGCGAGGCCAATTGCGAGCGGTCTTACCGCTCTTCTACACAAAGGGTCTGCCGCTAAAGTTCGGACGTATGTTAACTGGTCGACGCCTCTCGTCTCTACCGCGTACGCCGATTGCCGGCCCTTTGGCTATGGACCAGAAGGCGGCCGCGGCGATAGTTGCATACGCAATCGAATTAGCTAGTTCCCAACCTGGCGTTCGGCTCGAGATCAAGGCCCAAATCGGAGACTTGGACGAGCCAGCGGGTGCTCTGGCTTGCATACCGTGGAGATCTACATACCTGAAAGAGCTTCCGCCGGCCACCGAGGGCGCTTCGTGGGAAGAGTTTTGGGAAAGTGCCCGCCTGCCCCGAACCTGCGGTTCTTGTAAAGGTTGCCGTCGCCTGCGATTTGGAAATGCGCGCCGTCAGCATCGCGTGAACTGGGCGGTGAATAAAGGGATCAAGCTGGGGCTCGAAGTTCGCGATGCGGAGACGGAGGAAGACCTCTCAAATTGGCATCGACTCTACCTCTTGACCATGCGCCACAACGCGGTACCTCCGCGGCCCTATCGTTTTTTTCAAAGCCTGTGGTCCTCGTTGCAGCCGAGCGGCAAAATGCGACTGCTGCTTGCCGAACAGCGGAAAATGGGAGAAAAGAGGATGGTCGCTGGTTCTATTCTACTGCAATTTGGCCAGACGGTTTTCTACGCCTTCACCGGCTGCGCGCCAGAGGATTTGCATCTTCATCCTCATGACATCCTTCAGATGGAAGCAATCTGCAGTGCCTGCAAAAATGGATTTCGCTGGTATGACTTCGGCGAGGTCACAGAGGATCACGAAACGTTAGCGCAGTTCAAAACGAAATGGGGTGGAAATCCTGTGCCGCTATATCGTTACTACTATCCCGAGCCAGCAAAACACGCGCCAGATGGCGGCGAAAGGCTCGCTTCTTTCACACGCAAAATATGGCGCGTTCTTCCGCTGAAGGCAACGGAAGTCGTTGGCGATTGGATGTATCGCCGCATGTAATGTTTGGGTTGCGGCACATGGAGGTATCCAGCGATGTCGAGTCACGCGACTAAAGAAACGCCGGTTCAGCTGGCTTATATCGGATGCTGGTACAAGAACGATATGTACTCCCACAATTGCAGCAACCTAGTCGACTCACTCCGCACGGCGGGAATGGAGGTTGATGTTGTTACGTCGAACTGCAGATGTTTTTCCTCGGCTCAACAATTCACTATAGCGAAAGACGAACTAATTAACCTCAAATGCGCACCGATTGCGATTCCGCACGCACCCAAAGATCCAGGCAAAAAACACGGCATGCTGAAGTACATGGCGGTGAAAGCATTCCGGCTTGATGTAATTCTTGCGACGGCTCGGGGATTTTTGTATTACAAGCGGGCGCGGAGCGCGGATGCGATCCACTTCGATCAAGTCCTGGAAGCCTTCGGCTGTATCCCGCTTTTCATCGTGATTGCCCTGGCGAGCGTGTTCGGCAAGCGCGTAGTAGTTACCGTACATGAGATCGATCCTTTTCAGCGCGAGCACAAGTGGCTCAATCGCTTGTACAAACGGTGCGCCGAGGTTTTTGTCTACAGCGAGAACATGAAGCAGCAGATTGTGGCGCTTGGGGTGAGTCCGGACACAATTAAGGTCATTCGATATGGAGCGATGATCCCAGCACTCGTCCAAGCCGATCGCAAGCGATATGTCTATTTCGGTGGGCATAATATTCTGGGCGGCAAAGGGTACGTGGAACTGATCGATGCACTGGCGGTACTGAAATCGAAAGGCATGAACATCTCGCTGGTGATTTATGTCGGCTACGGATGCAATGGACTGAAAGAAGCAAAGGAATTGGCTGTTCGCAAACACGTGGCTGACATGATTGCGTGGAAGGAATTCTATTCTGGCGAAGCGCTGGCAGGGGTGTATCAGCAAAGCAAAGCATGCATCATCCCGTACACAAGCGGATCCGCACGACATCCGCTGACCTGCGCGATGGCAAACGCCACTCCGGTCATTGCGACGCGTGCGGTTGATATTCCTGAGTATCTCGGAGAACTCGGAATTTACATCGATGGATCCGCAGCATCGATTGTAGATTCAATTTCCGACATTGAGGGCGGCGGCAGAGACCTAAGCGCTTTGGCGAAAGCCCTGCGAGCCAAGGCGCTAGCCGAGCTCAGTTATGACAGAATTGCCGAGCAACTCAGCAGAGAATACTCACGGATCGCCGGCAAGGAGCAATTGCCGCAGATGGAAACGAAAACAGCTGGCGCTAGTGTTCCCCGCTGAGACTGGACAACCTGCTCAGGTGAGATCAAGGCCTCCAACAGGAGGCAACATGGGCAGGAAACCGCGGTTCGTCAGCGTGGCCTCGTACACTTTCGTTGATGCCGGGAATCCCTAAGTCCTCACTTATCGTCACGACTGCAGCTCTGAGGTGATTTGCGGACGTGGGGCGCAGAGTTGCAGCCGCGAAGCCGATTGCAGCTGTCAATATGGCATGAAGAGCGTCCAGGATGCCTCTCGGAGTTAGCAAAGATAGCCGTGAAATCCACGATTCAATTGTGACCCGTGTCACAGAGCACCGCAATCGTTCGCGATACTCTGCCCTAGTTGAATGTTGCTCTCGAAGGGCTTTCGCACCGATTTAATAGAGTTCGAGCGCCGAGCCGCGCGTTTCTTGGAGGAGGACTGAATGGCACGAATCATTGGGGCGGTAGCGACTTCCCATTCCCCGACAATTGGTTTCGCCTTGGATCGGCAGAAGCAGGACGATCCGGCGTGGACGCCAATCTTCAAGGCGTACGAGCCGGTGCAGCGGTGGCTGAAAGAAAAGAAGCCGGACGTCCTGTTCATGATTTTCAACGATCACGTCACGTCGTTCTTCTTCGACCACTATTCGGCGTTCGCGCTGGGGATCGACACCGGCTACCAGGTGGCGGATGAAGGCGGAGGCGTGCGGGCATTGCCGCCGGTGAAGGGTCACGCGGCGCTGGCGCAGCACATCGGTGCGTGCCTGGTGGCGGATGAATTTGACATGTCCTTCTTCCAGGACAAGCCTCTCGATCACGGCTGCTTTTCTCCGCTCTCGATGCTGTGGCCTCACGAGCAGGAATGGCCCGGCGCCATCATTCCGCTGCAAGTGGGCGTGCTGCAGTTTCCGATTCCCTCCGCGAAGCGCTGTTACAAGCTGGGCCTGTCGCTGCGGCGGGCCATCGAAAGCTATCCGGAAGATCTTTCCGTGGTGATCGTGGCTACCGGGGGGCTGTCGCATCAGGTGCATGGCGAGCGGTCCGGATACAACAATACCGAGTGGGACATGCAGTTTCTGGAGATGATCGAGAAGGATCCCGTGAAGCTGACGGACGTCCGGCTGGCGGATTACGCGAGGCTAGGAGGGTTCGAGGGCGCCGAGGTGATCATGTGGCTGATCATGCGCGCGGCGCTCTCCGAAAACATCCGAAAGATTCATCAGACCTACTATCTGCCGACGATGACCGCGCTGGCGACGGCGATTTACGAGAACGAGGCCATTGAGCCGATGGCGGAGACCAAACAGGACTACCAGAATCACGTGAACTATCAACTGGCGGGCGTGGAGAAGATCGCGGGGACGTATCCGTTCACGCTGGCGCGGAGCGTGAAGGGGTACCGGCTCAACAAATTCCTGCACCGGCTGATCGAGCCAGAGCACCGGCGGCGTTTTCTGGAGGAACCCGAGGTGCTGTTCGAAGAAAGTGGGCTGACTGGCGAAGAGCGCGACCTCGTCCGGCGGCGCGACTGGCGCGGGATGATTCAGTACGGAGCGATCTTCTTCATGTTGGAAAAGCTGGGAGCGGTGGTGGGCGTGTCGAATCTTCACATCTACGCCGCCATGCGCGGCGAACCGCTGGAGGAATTCCTGAAGACGCGCAACCAGCCAGGAGCGCTCTACTCTGTGGCGGGCAAGGACGCGAAGAAGTTGGATTGGGAGAAAAGCCCGGCCGGCAAACGGACCTGACCGCCGTGCGGTACTTCCGCGCTGAGCGCGTCGTCGAGGGCAAGTGGCTGGAGGCAATCGCACTCCGGTCGTATTGCCACCCGCCGAGGCTGCAAGATTGCTGCATGAGTTTTCTAATTGTGGAAAACTTTACGGAACAAACGAATCAGCTCCGCAAATGCCAGGTCGGTCGCTTCTGGATCGAAACGCGGGCCTTCATCGCGCGTGAAGGCGTGCTCGGCTGGATACAACAGCGTTTTATAACGCGCACCAGAGTTTTGCAACGCCCGATCAATCGTTTGGCGTCCCGCGTCGGGAACGTGCGGGTCCTTTGTCCCGAAGATCATCAGAAGTTCACCGCGGATCTCTTTTGCGCGGGCCAACGATCCGGCGTCTGCGTCCTGACCGAGCTTGCCGTCATGGATGCCTGTTCCGTAGTAACAGACCGTTGCGCGGACATCGGGCTGGAACGCAGCACGGAAGGCGAGGTGGCCGCCGATGCAGAAACCCATGACGCCGATCTTCGCTTGCGCGACCTTAGGATGTTTCGAAAGCCAGTCCAGACCGGCGCGGCAATCGGCGTCGAAATGCGCGACTGGAGTCTTTGCGGCATCCTGCTGGCCGCGGATGCGTCCGGCGTCATCGAAGGAGATCACCGTTCCCGGCGGTTCGATGCGGCGATAAATTTCTGGGGCCGCTACCACAAATCCATATCCGGCTAGGCGAACGCAGGCGCGCACCATTGGCGGTGTGAGCTGAAAAATGTCGGAATAGCACCAGATACCCGGATATTGACCTTCGGCCTTGGGCGCAGCGACGAAGGTTCGCATCGGGGAGCCCGACAAAGGAACGTCCGCGTATTCGGCATTGACGATCATTTGTGTTGGTTCGCGGGGAATTCTGGCGGAGACGCGAAAGCCAGTCAACTCCTGCTTAAGGCTGTCACCGTAGATATGCAGCACTAGTGGCATGTCGCAGAGACAACGTTACTGCGGATGCGGCGGGTCGGATCGGAATATTTCCACTGGATCTGCCCGAGTTGCTCGATGATGCGGCCGACTCGGGCTAACAAGCCCAATGGCTACCTTCTCGGCTCATACCGCATCGCCACCGCCCCCGAGCCGAACTCCAGCCGGCTCACGAGCCTCAAGTCGACATGCTTCGATAGCCCCGCGAACAACGTCGGCCCGTGGCCCGCTAGCCTGGGGTGCACCACGAACTCGTACTCATCGATCAATCCCAGCTCCGCCAACGCCAGCGGAAGCTTTACGCCTGCCACGAACAGTCCGTTACCCGACTCCCGCTTGAGTTGCTGAACGGCCGTCCCCAGATCCCCGCGCACTAGCTCCGCGTTCCAATCGACCCGGTCCAGGGTGCTCGACACGACGTACTTCCTTGCCGAGTCGATCGTCCGGGCGAAGGGTTCCATCCAATCAGGCCTCGCTCCTGTCCGCGCCGGCGGCCGCCACGCTTCCTCCATCATTTCGTACGTCACCCGGCCAAAGAGGAGCGCATCGGCCCGGTTGAGGTTCTCGATGGCGTTTCGATGCAAGTCTTCGGCTGGTGGAATGACACGATGATCGCAGCACCCGTCCAATGTGACGTTGATGGAATACCGAAGAGGCCGCATTGCGCAAGAGTACCGCCGATGGGGTAGACCAGCAAGGTTGGCCCGCTTCAGGGCTAGGAGCCACTCACGTAACGCATGACGATGACAATTTGAGAGCTGCTAGCGGCATGTGGCAGACACAACGCGGTTGTCCGACTAACCAGGAGTTACTTGCCGACTCGCTATGTTAACTCAACGGATAATCGGTGCTGGTCCTGATTTCTGGAGCCTCGGTCGAATTGACCGGGAATCGTGCTTGCTAATTTGGTGAAATTCTGTCAAAAACTGGTCGGTTTTAGATCCGGGAAGCCCCGGCTGGGAAGTTGCTGGAGCTACTTGTGAGAATTGTTGCGAGTCAGGAAGGGAGAAAAAAGATGCCAGCAAAGAAATCTGCGAAGAAGAGCAAAAAGCTTCGCGCGAAGCCTGTAGCGAAGGTCAAGACTCTCTCGAAATTCCTAATGCCTACTAAGATCTGATAAGCGACGGTCCGGACCATTGATGCGACATTAGTGGTGTAGGTGTGCCTGCAAACAAATACAACCGCACGCGAAACTCGGGTCGTGAGCAATCTCAGCACGACGGCTATATTGGCTCGTTTCTCGAAGCCCTTGCGGCGCAGTATAAGCAATCGCTCCGTTTTTCGAGCTTCGGCAAAGTAGATCGCTTGAGTTCGTCTGAATTTTACCGACAATATTACTTCGCAAACCGTCCAGTCGTGATCCGGGGACTTATGCGCGGTTGGAAAGCCCTTCGAGTTTGGACCCCTGATTACTTCGCAAGAAACTTCGGAAATTGCACCGTTGAGATCAATCGCGCGCGCAATCGTGATCCGCATTACGCGCGCAATTTTGCAAGAAATAACGCCAAAATCTCGATGAAAGAGTACGTCGGTATGCTCCAAAGCGGCAGCGAAACGAACGATTATTACATCGAGGGCCGCAACTCGCTGCTCAACCGCAGGCCCTTCCGACGCCTGCTCAGCCACTTCGCGTGCCCTGAGGGCTTTCTCGACCCGCGCCATGTTAGACGCAAGGCCGGCATGTGGTTCGGACCCAAAGGCACCATATCACCGCTACACCATGACGCAGCGAACGGCATGCTTGCGCAAATCTACGGGCGTAAGCAAATCAAGCTGATTCCCCCGTTCGAGACGCGGAACCTGTGTAACCATGAATGTTTCAGTGACATAGACCTAGAGAAGATCGATTACCAAAGGTTTCCTTCCATGAAGGGCGTCACCATCCTCGATGCGATCCTTGAGCCAGGAGACTTCGTCTTCGTCCCCATCGGCTGGTGGCACTGGGTGAAGTCACTCGATGTCAGCATCTCTCTCAGCTTTACGAACTTCGTCGTGCCGGGGGAGCCAGTTGCATGGCAGTGGCGTTATGGAACGTCGGCCACGGTCCGCGCAGGGCTTTCACCCCGCATAAAGGTCGACCAGCCCGGCGAAGCGGATACCGTCCGCATAATCAACTGATCGAGCTTCAGCCTCAGTTGGCCCGCAGCATGCGCGACGCGCCGGCGTCTTCCAGGCCCAGCGTCAAGACGGCGGACTCGCTTCGTCTTGATCTTCGCTGCATCGCCAATCCACGCTTCGATGCTGGCATGGCCTAGGAGCTTGGCTTGACTTCGGAGCATTCGTGTGCAAAATTCCGCCTCACTACTTGCACCACATCGGCGAGGGCTGTGTGATGCGATTTCAACAAGGCGTGAATAGGAAGGACTTTGCCGACGCGCGCCACATAGGAAAGACAACAGCATGAAAAGCGCGAGAGCGTTCCTTTTGCTTCTGTGGGGATTGACGTTTGCGGCGCCGGCATTCGCCGCTCCGGACGAGTCTCAAATCGACCGGGGCACCAGGTGTACGACAAGTGGTGCTTTCCCTGCCATGGCACCGGCCTGGGCAAACCGGGGACGGAGATGCTGAAGGCGCGGGGACAAAATCCCGCCGTGCTGGAAGAGCGCACCGATCTGACCGCGCCCGCCATCAAGATGTTCGTCCGCCACGGCGTGCTGTTCATGCCGACTTTCCGCAAGACCGAAATCAGCGACGCCGACCTCGACGCGATCGCCGCGTACCTTACGCGCAACAACAAGCACTAACGCCGATGCAGCTCCCGCGTGGCGTAAGTCCCGGCAATTGGCCGCCGCTCTGAAGCGGTTTGAGGAAGCCGTCGGCAAGGACCGGGTGTTTGGGAGTGACGAGAGCATGAGAATGAGAACGCTGGAAGCACGGAGCGCACGATGAGAACGCCGCCTGGTGTGAGCGCAAGCGATTTTGCAGCCGCGCTCGAGCAATTCGAAAAAGTTGTCGGCAAGGATTGGGTCTTCACGTCCGACGAGGACATCGATACCTACCGCGACGCCTATTCCCCTCTCTGGCACGACGATGAAGAACCGATTCCGTCGGGGGCGGTCGCGCCCGATGGCGTCGAACAGATACAGGCGGTGCTCGGGATCGCAAACCGCTACAAGATTCCGCTGTGGACGGTCTCGACAGGCAAGAACCTCGGCTACGGAGGTTCCGCGCCGCTCTTGAGCGGCAGTGTGGTGCTCGACCTGAAGCGCATGAACCGCGTGCTCGAGGTGAACGACAAGAACCACTACGCGCTGGTCGAGCCGGGCGTCAGCTACTTCGATCTCTATCGCTACATCCAGGAACGAAACCTGAGAGTGTGGATTGACCCGCCCGACCCGGGCTGGGGCAGCCCGATGGGCAATTCGCTCGAGCGCGGGGGCGGCAGAACGCCGATGCGCGATCATTTCGGGGCCGTCTGCGGCATGGAAGTGGTACTCGCCAACGGCGAGGTGGTGCGCACCGGTATGGGCGCGCTTCCGGGGTCGAAGACGTGGCAGCAGTACAAGTACGGTTTTGGGCCGTATGTGGACGGCATGTTTTCGCAGTCAAATTTCGGCGTCGTCACCAAGATGGGGGTTTGGCTGCTCCCGGAACCGGAGGCCTACCTTTCCGGAACGGTGATGGTGCCGAGGCACGATGATCTGTCTCCCATGGTCGAGATTTTCGCGAATCTGGTGGCCTCCGGAACGGTGCAGGCCACGACGCAGGTGGCGAACCCGCTGGCGTACGTCCCGCCCGATCCGGAATTGACCGCTCTTCGCGCCAGCGGTTCGATCAAGGGTCTCGAGGAGTACGGAGCACGGAAGAACATCGCATACTGGAGCATATCCCTGCCTTTTTACGGGCCCTCGAAGGTGATCGCCGCGCAGTGGGAATATGCGAAGGAGAAATTCTCAGGGATTCAGGGAGTCCGGTTTGAGGATGGCCCGTCGTACCGGTTTCCGCTGAGCGCCGACGAGGTGGCCAAAATCGCGGACCCCGTGCCGTTCGGAATACCCAGCCTGCAAATGTTTTCGGTCATCGGCGCGAACGCTGTGGGGCACCTGGGTTTCGCTCCGATTATTCCCATGACGGGGGAGGCGGTACTCGAATCGCAGCAGGTTTTCGAAAAGGTCTACAAGGACCTGGGTTCTCCGGGCGGTGCGGCCGCATCCTTCCCGCTTTTCTGGTACTTCGGGCGGGCCTTCGTGATCATCTACCTCTTTCCGATCGTGCACGACGTGGAGAAGAACCGGCAAACCCGCGCAATTTACAGGCGGCTCATACGGGAATCCGCGGCGCGCGGCTGGGGCGAGTACCGCACGCACACGACGTTCATGGGCGACATCATGAACACGTATTCGTACAACAATCATGCTCTTCTGCGGCTGCATGAAACCCTGAAAGATGCGCTCGATCCGAACGGCATCCTGTCGCCGGGGAAGAACGGCATTTGGCCGAAGCGGTTGCGAAAGGCGAGCGCGTAAAGTTGAGACTAAGACAAGGACGCCGTCTCGGCCAAGACGGCTTGAGCCGCAGCTGTTTGCTTGTCTAAGTCGGTTACGCCGCGTCCCATGATAATCAGACGATGGAACAAAAATCCCATTGCAATCCTGTTCAATTCTGGCGTTCGAACATTGTGAAAAACAATCGACGCCAGTTCTCGGGAGTCAATCAGCTTAAAGTACGCGCATTCCCCACCGTAATATTCTCCGTGTTCTCCCATGAACAGGTAAGAAACTCGCCCAAATCGCCCAGCTCGTGTGGGATAGATGGAGAAGGATCTCGCGCTGCACGCCTCGGCATCCCGCATTACTCTTCGCTCGGCAATCCATTCCGAGAGTAAGAGAAGAACCAACAGAGGCGGATACTGACAGACGAAAAACGCTAGATACGCCTGCCGCGACGTGAAGATCCAATTCAGGAAACTGAACTTCGTGGGGCCACCGGCTGCGAAGAACACAAGAAAAGCCACTGCCAGAAGCGTAGGCACAAACAGCAACCATAGTCTAGCAAGTTCAACTCTCACCGCCAGCAGGTCTTTCTCAATAGCTTGGCTTCGATCCGGGGCAATGAGTCGAACGCTAGTCCGCACGTAGAACACCTCCCTGCGCGGATGCATCAGGAAACCAACCACGGCGGCGACGACGATGGCGAGCGCTATTAGGCCTTCGAGGAAAGCCTCATACGGTGTGAAAAGCAATGCTAAGGCAAGGACCAAGACACAGAAAATTGCAGCCCTTGAGAGAAAGTCCATCGTCGATTCCGTCGGATAGCAAATGATAGCGGAAACGCCCTGTTGGAGGTGCCGCTTTTTGTCAACTCCTGATTAACGCGGTTACCGGAAAAGTTGGTACTGGATCAAGATGTCAGGTAATTCGTGCGAGCTCAGGGGGTCGATGCAACACTTGCTCGTAGTCTACTCGCCGGAGTCTGAAAACCTAGAGTCATTCTCGGGCGTTGATTTAAACGCAGCGCTACTTTGTCCAGCTCCGATTGAGAATAGCCGGACAGGTCAGTCTTCTTAGGGAAGTATTGTCGTAACAGCCGGTTCGTGTTTTCGTTCGTGCCGCGCTGCCAAGGACTATGAGGATCGCAGAAGTAAACTTGCACATTCGTGGCCACCGTGAAGGTCTTGTGTTTCGCCATCTCCAGTCCTCGATCCCAGGTCAACGAACGCCGCAGTGTCGCGGGGAGTTTACGAACTTGCCGGCTCAGTGCGGAGACGACCACGGCCGTGTCTTTGCTGGGCACCTTTACCAGTGTGATAAAACGCGAATGACGTTCCACCAAGGTCGCAATGTGACTGTTCTTTGCGCCGGCAATGAGATCCCCCTCCCAATGACCGGGAATGGCTCGGTCTTCGATCTCTGCAGGTCTTTCCCGGATGGAGATGGCATCGACGATTTGACCGCGTGATTGACCGCTGGCACGAGAGTGCTGCGAGCGGCGTATGCGGCGCCTGGACCGAAGGTGCCCGATCAGCTCTTTTTTCAATACTCCTCGGGCTTGAATGAACAGGCTACGGTAAATGGTCTCGTGGGACACGCGCAGGCTCTCGTCCTCGGGATACTGGATCTTCAGCCATCCGGAAATCTGTTCCGGCGACCAGTCCAAAATCAGTTTACTCGCAACGATCTTCTGTAACCTCACCTGGATGGCAAGAAGACAAGGCTTGGGCCGTAAGGCTGACTCCCAGGCTTCGTAATCCGCTTCACTGGCTCGATACTGAGGACGGCCACCATGGCGTAACACTTCCCGGCTCACCGTCGACGCAGCTCGCTTCAGACCTCTGGCTATATCACGAATCGACGAACCGCAAGCGATCCCTCGAGAGATGTCCTCTCGCTCGGCCAGCGTGAGTGCTAGCAGCGACCGCCGACGGGCTGCCGGAACAATCCCACCGTGTTGCAGCAACAGAAAACGAATGGACGAATGCCCCTTGCCGAATGCGCGCCCGATCTCATGCAACGAGCGTCCCGCCTTCCAACGGGACCATATGTCGGTCTTCTGCGCCGCAGAAAGCCCCGCCCGATTCACTTGAGTCATAAACACCACCTTTAGAGAGAAGATTTACCTTAGATGGTGTTGCATCGACCTATTGAGACCACCCGACTTATCGGGACTTGGTCCGGATGGCGTCGATATGTCGTGGATCGCGAGGTCAAATTCACTCGCCGACCCTACTGCTTGCGCGTTTCCGGCGTGTAATGAGTCTGGAGATACTTGATGATCAGCGCAGCGGAAGCATCGGGGATAGGGGCGCCAAGCGTTTTGCGCATTTTGGTAACTTCGGCTTCCCAGCTGGCTGCGGGCAACGGCGGCTGCATGGTGATGTAGCGAGTGCTGTGACACAGGCTGCAGAAGCTCGCGGTTTCGGCGCGGCCTTCTCCTTCCGCCAGTTCGGGAGTGTATTGCGGATAGGCCGCAACCTGATACACGGAATCGTCGGTGAGCGCCGCGGGAGAGGGCTGCTGGAGCTGGCCGAGCGTGGAAGGCGCGTAACTCCCCTGTTCGACCTGAGCGAAGAGAAGCCCTGCGGCCAGTACGATCGCGAGCGAGCCGCCGAGAAACAAGGCGAAGTAGCGTTTCACCAATCCCACGGAGTTCCTCCTCTCACTCAGCGGTGCCGACGAAGTAGTCCTGCCGCTCGATCCGGTTCCAGAGATAGCCGCCGGGATTCCAGACGGTCTGGTCGGGTTGCGTGTTTCCGGCGCTGTCGGCTGCGCGCGAGGCGAGAGTGTAGCGGCCGGGAGCCTTCGAGGTCCACGTGAATTCCCACGTGCGGAAGGAATAGCGCCCGAGGTCCTCATCGAGCCGCGCGGATTGCCACGTTTTCAGCCCGTCGACCGAAACATCGACCTTCGTCACGCCACCATAGCCGCTGAAGGCGATGCCGCGCACCTGAACGGGCATCCCTGCAGGAATTTTCGTATCGCTGTCGGGTGAGACGAGAAACGAGCGCACGGGCATTCGATTAATGGGAATCATCTTGACGGTTCCGGCCTTCACATCCTCAGGAGTTGTATTTCCCCGCGGCGTGTCCGGGATGCGATAGGCGGACTTCATCCAGAAATTGTCGTCGGTCTTGTCTAGCACGCGAATCCAGGTAAGGCATTTCATCCAATAGGTTGCAAAATAGCCGGGCACGACAAGGCGGACGGGGAATCCGTTAAGCATCGGGAGCGGCTCGCCGTTCATCGCGTACGCGACAATGCACTCATCGAGGACAGGGTCCGTCATGTCGAGTGACTTCTGAAAAAAGTGCGAGCCGTAACCTTCGGGCCCCGGGCCGCTATCGAGTCCTTGAAACTGGACCTGCACGGAACCGTTCTTCGGGGCGGCCGCGCGAAGCAGCTCGCGCAACCGCACACCGGTCCAGCGAGCATTGCCCATGGCGCCATTGCCCCACTGGCCTCCGGCCACGCGCGGCTCCAGGCGGCTGCGGCTGTTGCCGGAACATTGATTTACGGCGGCGATTGTTTCGGCCGGGAATTTGCGGATGAGGTCGGCCAGGCTGTATGAGACCGGCTTGGCCACGTTTCCTTCGACCTGTAGTCGCCAGGTCTTCAAATCCACGGCGTTTGGAATACTATCCAGATGCCAGCGAACGTAAAAAGCGTGATTCGGAGTGATGGCTGTCTGGAAATAGGATCGCGGAGTTTCCAGCTGAACCCCGCGGTCTGTAAGCAGAAGCAGCGGCGCCTTCTGCGGTTCCGTGACATATGGGCCCACGGAATTCCAGTAGGGATTTGCCTCTGGCCCGGTGAATGGGGGCGTCGCTGAGCGTACTTGGGAAGCCGTCGAGCGAAGCGCCATCGCACCGAGCGCCAGAGTCCCCCCAGCGGCGCCGAAAAGGCCCAGCAAAGAACGACGAGAGAGAGCAGAAGGTCTGACCGGGAGACGATTGGCCATAGAAGGACCTCCGCCAGGAAGTTGCTAGATCGAGGGGATTATACACAAAGGCAGCATGTCCGCGCGCAATGAAGCGACAGTTTCCGCTAGCCGGGTCGCTGCTCGCGACTCAGCTACGCGACCCCGAACCGACCGACAGCCGCTTCGCTAACGTTTGACGGTCACCTATCCGTGTGCTAAGAGAGGCGCGCAGAGAAGGCGTTTGCGGCCAAAGCGGGGGGCTTTCGCCGGACCTCCGGACAAAGCCATCTTCTCTCGGTGATCCTTCCCCCTATGTTTGACGGAACACTGTTGGTCATGGAAGGAAAGGGGCGTACGCCATGAAGAAGGTTCTGAAGTGGCTGGCTTCGGCGCTGTATGGGCTCGTGATGATCGAAGTAGTGATAATGATCAGCCCGTTCGCGTTCTATTGGTATTCGCTGTACGCACCCACGCTCCAAGGATTGCATCGATGGCGCGCCACTGCGTGGATGGAATCCTTCTTTCTGCCCCATTCGGTGATCACGACGAGCTCTTTCCTCGAGATCATGCGGTGGCAGATCGGTTCCTGGGCTTTCGGTCTGGGACTATTGGCCGCTTTGATATGCGGTGTGCAGGTCTACGCCACCAAACTGTTCAAGCGCAAGGCCGCTGAGTCATGGATGTACGCGCACATTCGCCATCCGTTTTATCTGAGCCTGGCGGTGGCGGGATTTGGACTGCTCACCATCTGGCCGCGGATCATCATTCTCGTGCTCTATCTCGGCATGCTCTTCCTCTACTATTTTCTGGCGCGCTTCGAGGAGAAGCAGGTGGAAGCCGCTCATCCCGAGTATGCCGAATATCGGAAACGCACAGGAATGTTTTTACCCGGGAATCCGGGCGGCAAGCTTTTTCATTTGCTGTTGGGCTGGATTCCGAATCGCGGATTGGCTTTGAGCACTGCGAGCGCGCTGATTATCGTGCTGGTTCTCGGCGGGGCGGTGGCCCTTCGGCGATACACGATAGACCACACAGCCACAGAGCTCTTGCCCGCCGATCACACGATGGCGATCGCTATCTGGCCGACGCCACCCGATACGATTCACCAGGTTGTCTCGGCCGCCCTCCAAGACGAAAGAGTTCGCGCCGCGCTCGATAAAGAACCCGGCGCGGCGTTCACGGCCCACCTCCTTCCAGAGGACTACGGCATGGTCAACATGTTCGCCGATGTCGGAACGGACCATCGCATGTTCAGCAGGGTGTCCGTTCGCCGCCTGGCATCGTGGGTGGGGTTCGCAGTTCCGTCCGTCGATCCTCATCACAAGAACCGGATCATGGGAACTCCGCAGGACAATTACAAAGTGATCTTTTCCCGAGTCGATGAGCCCGGCGATACGCAACTGCCAGTTGCGAAAGTGACCGATCTCTCCGCCAAGATGACGCCGATCGTGATCGCCAACGTCGGGGGTGCGACGCCCACAGTTGAAAGCGTGATGATTCCCCCCCGGCGCAGTTTCTGGGGCGACATCACCATGCCGATGTTCTGATGGGGCTACCTTCGCCCCGCTTCTGGCATATTGATTTTCCGCCTTTTGATTGGCAGCTGTTGCAGGACTGAGGCCCACATCTCGGGCGCTGATGGGCGAAATCGCGCGTTTCAGAGTGCCAAGTGCCTGCTTAATGCGGTGACCGGAAAAGTTGGTACTGAACCAAGATGTCCGGCAATCCGATTAATCGGGACTTGGCAAGGAAATCCGGCAGAAACTCCCTGATAACTAGTTCGATTGCGAGCACGCCGTCCTCGCCTGTTTCAAGATGGGGACGTCGGGGTCGGCGCTCACGGAGTTGGTGGCGCTAATCTAGAGAGATTGCAACTCTGTCATTGGTTCACCTACTGCCCGCCACTGTCCATCGCGTTTGGTGTACACCGCCACGATTTGTAGGAATGCCTCGCCGGTAAGTGAGCGTAACGCTTTCGTTGCCTTCTGGTGGCGAACCCTTGCTAGGACTCCCTGCTAAACCTTACGATTGCATCATGCGCTTGTCGCCGCTCGCCTTTGCTGCGACGCTGCTTGTAGTTGAGGTTCTGACTCTCTCTGGAGCGTTGCGAGCACAATCTATCCAAATCGCGCCCCCTCGAACTCCCGAGACGGAAATTGCCTGCCGCGCTTATCCGCGAACCACGCAATCCTACAAGCGCAAACTTTGGGATGGCTACGAAATTTCACTGGGTCCGGCAGCGAACGCCTCAGGCGGTGGCGGCGATGATTGCACGGCCGCAATCTACAACAGTGCCGGCCGCGTCGTTTACCGTACCACGGGCTTCAACGTTACCTTCGAGCAGAACCTTACCGGCCTAGATTTCGATGGCGACGGGCATCCCGAGGTAGTGTTCCAGACAGACACGGGCGGCGGTAATCACTGCTGCTGGGAATACAACGTGATCTCACTTTTTCCGAGGCCTCACAAGCTGTTCGATATCAGTGAGGAAGGGATCGACCAGTTCGAGAAAGACGCTTCCGGAAAGATGGTCATCTGGAAACGCGTTGAAGCACCCGATGAGTTCAATGGGCCGATGGCCAGCCGCCCGTTCGTCGAACGCGTGTACCGCGTTCGCAACGGCAAAATGGTTGATGCAACGCCGGAATTTTGTGACAGGATTTTCAGCAGTCAGAATCGCGACTTCAAAATTTGGTCCACGAATCTAACGTCAGAAAATCTTGCAGGGTTGAAATCCAGTGACGGTCCGAGGCCCGATGAAGAACAAACAGCACGCCTTTTGCTCGAACGCGCCTATCAACACGTCCTCTGCCGACAGTTCGACGAAGCTCTTGCTGATCTCAATCTCTGGCCGACAGCATCCCGAGCGAAAATGAAGGCTGATTTTGCCGCCTACATTAAGGACGACTTCCCCGAATTTGCTGCGCATTTAGCCGAAGAACTGCCACAAACCACAGAATCTAAATAGGGAGCATTCTGCAGCTACTCATCTTGCTGTCGAACGAATCTCAGGTCCTGATTAACGCGGTTCCCGGAAAAGTTGGTACTGGCACCAAGATGATTGCATAACAACGTCGGCTCCTTAGACCCGAGTAGACTGTGGTTTGTCGACGACCGCAGGCTCGGGAGAAAGGAGCCGAACATGATGATTATAGGCGTAGATTACCACCCGAGCTTTCAAGCGATTGCATTTTTTGTAGAAGAGACGGGTGAGTGCGGTGAACAGGAACTGAACCACAGTGATGGGCAAGCAGAGAAATTCTATCGGGACCTGAAGCAGCGAGGAATCCGCGTGCGGGTAGGAATGGAGGCTACCGGCTATTCACGCTGGTTCGAGCGGCTACTGGCTGAATTGGGTTTCGAGCTATGGATCGGCGATCCGGCACAGATCAAGGCCAAGCGAGTGAAGAAGCAGAAGTTCGACCGCGAGGATGCTCGACTGCTGCGCAGGCTGATGCTGGAAAATAACTTCCCGCAGATCTGGATACCGAGTCCCGAGAATCGAGATCTACGGCAACTGCTATGGCATCGGCATCGGCTGGTGCAGATGCGCACGCGGATCATGAATCAGTTGCAGGCGTTGGCCATGAACGAGGGCTATCGCTGGAAGAAAAAACTGTTCAGCGAACAGGGGCGAGCACAACTGGAAAAGCTCGCGTTGGCTCCCTGGGCCAGTCGGCGCCGGCAAGAGTTGCTGGAACTGCTGGACCGCCTGAATCCGACGATTGAGGAGTTAACCGCCGCCGTCGAGCGGGAAGCCAGGAAGCGACCTGAAGCACTGCGACTGATGACCCATCCAGGCGTGGGCCCGCTCACGGCACTTGCTTACGTGTTGATCATCGGAACTCCGACACGGTTTGAACGGGGCAAGCAGATCGGCACGTACGTGGGGATGATCCCGAGTGAGGACTCCAGTGCTGGCAAGCAACGGCTGGGGCACATCAGCAAGCAAGGCAATTCCTTGTTGCGCTTCTTGCTGGTGGAGGCAGCCCAGGCGGCAGCACGAATCCATCCGGAGTGGCGACGTCGCTACACTCACCTGGCGATGCGTCGGCACCGGAGCATTGCCAAGGTAGCGATGGGGCGGAAGCTGGGGGTTCGTTTGTACTGGATGTGGCGGAATGGTTGTGAGTATTGGCAGTCTTTAGAGTTCGGTTCGTACGTGGGACAGCTCGGTACCGGACATGGTGTGAAGTAGACGCCTGAGCAGATGAATGGGCATCCCACTCCCTGTGAAGGGAGTTCGAAGAAGTAATCGTGGTCGAAGTCTTGATCGAAGAGATGTTTGGGTCGGACCGAAGCCGACCGAAAGATTACAGACGAGCCGTGGTCATCGACGCTGGGCCAAAGAACAAGACGAACGAAGACACTCTTCGAAGTGAATGGAGAAGTGCGCTCAACAAACGTTTGACAGAGCCGACGTTGTTAGAGATGTCCGGTGATCCGACCTCACGGCTACGACTGACACTTTCGAGGAGCATCATGGCATACCCTTCGCGGGGTTCTTGGTGATATCCACGAAGTCGCTTCCATTCCCAAACACGGTCAACCCAGCAGTCGTGCGCAATTCGATTATCTTTGGTCATCACATTGATGTTTCGTCGCAACCTCGCACCGGCTCCGAGTTTCCTCGCTGCCAACCGCACCTTTGCCGCAGTCCTGTAGTCCCAACACGCGGTGTCAGGCTTGTGATTCGGAGGATAGATCGTGTAATCGATTCTCTTGGACTGAAAGGCCATTGGCTGAGATTAACATCCGGTCCCGATAATCCGACCTATCGGGCGCTCGGGCTGCCGCTCCGCGCGGTATTAAAGTCTCGAACTAGAAAAGTGCCGTAATTCCCGAAATTATTGGCCGGCATTTCCGATCCTCCGGTGTCAGGATCAACGGTTACAAACGGTCCCGAGTCCTCGCCGATATAAATCTCGTGCATGTGGATAGTCTTGTTGACAGGTCCGTTCGGGTCGAATACGTACCCTCTCGTATCGCTGCGGTGCCAGCCTGTCGAGGGGTTGGAGACTTCGTCGAGCGGACCACCGAGCAGACGCTGGAGCTTTCGTTCGATGGTAGGGTCCTTGGGATGATTGTCCGTTGTACCCGTGAAGTGCGCAAAGAAGGTGCGAACCTCGCCAAGCGTCGCCATCCGCCAACCTTCGAGCGCTCCGCCGGGCTGAAGTTCTTTCACGATCCGATCGTAGGAAAGAGCGACCGTGAAATTCAGCCGCAGCCATTCGAGGCTTGTAGCCTTATCCAGCAGGGCCGTCTTCTCTCCAAACGACGTATCGGTGAGCGAAAAGTCTCCCTTCCACCCGGTGTAATCGAGTTCATTGGCCGAAAATGGATCGCCTTCGATCCGGATGAACACGGGATTGGACGTCGCGAAAACAAAAGGTGATGGCAACTTGGGCGCGGGGCCAGCAGCCGCGGTGAGATAGTCTTGGCAGGTTGAAATGTCCTCGGTGTACGGACTCCACGTGACGGTTATTTTGTAGGTGCCGGGCTCGCGAGGGAGGAGCCGAACCCGATTCAAGCTCTTTTCGAATCGCACCGGCGTGCCTTGCGAATAGGGCTCGGGGCAACGTAAGGGTCCGCCTCCCGTGGGCAGGTCTGCTACCGTGACTGGTCTGGTGGGAATCAGCGGGCCGTCTTCGTCCTGTACGGTCACCTTGCCGCTGGAAGAGAAGTAGACGTCAAAAGCCGGCCGCGCACGATATGGTTCGCCGTAACTGGGATCGGCCGCCGACACGTTTTCGAACACGATATGAAGCGGAACATCTTCGCCGACCCGATAGGTGGTCTTGTCTATCGAGAGGCCTGCACGGACGCCCTTCACGATTGGCCCCCAGTTTTGCGCGGGTTCCTGAACCTGAGCCTGCGACAGCTGTGATTGGGGCGCCTGAGCTGCCGCGAATCCGCAGACCAAAGTGAAAAGAATGACCAACCCACCCAATAAATTCTTCACGGAAATCTCCCTAGCAGGATGGATGCCCATCTACGCGGAAGGGTTTCCACCGCAACGCAGCCCCAATTGCGGAAATCGCTAACAAGGTAAGCTGCTCACACTAGCCATCGAGTCCCAAACGTTACTTATATGCTTAATTAACGCGGTGACCGGTAAAGTGCGTTCTGGTACCCAAGTTACCGGTTACGCGACTGATCAGGACTTGCGCCAATTGGCTGTCACTATTGAGCGGCTCGGATAGGGCTAGGTTAAACTGTGCCTGCCATGAGCGTCATCGACGAAGTACTCGCAGCAAACGAAATCTACTCGCGTACCCATGAATTCAGCAAACTGACACCGCGTCCCAAGCGCAAGCTCGCGGTCCTGACCTGCATGGATACCCGGCTTTCGATTCGCACCTTGGGTCTGAAAACGGGAGACGCGCACATCATCCGCAATGCCGGTGGCATCGTTACGGAAGACACCCTGCGCTCGCTGGTGGTATCACACTATCTGCTGGGCACCGAGGAAATCATGGTCATCAATCACACCGATTGCGGATTGATGCACACCAGCGAGCAGGACCTGCGCGCCAGAATCCAGAATCGCACCGGAACCGCCGTTGCCGCTTCCGCATCCTTCTACACTTTCCAAAACATCGAAGAAAATGTCCGCACCCAATTGCAGAAGCTCCGTGCCCATCCGTGGATTCCCAAGAGTGTCGCCGTCCGCGGCTTCGTTTACGACGTCACCAGTGGGCGTCTCCGCGAAATCAAGGATGTCTGACGATTGCCCCTTACGC
Source organism: uncultured Acidobacteriota bacterium (assembly GCA_963715685.1). Lineage (GTDB taxonomy): Bacteria > Acidobacteriota > Terriglobia > Acidiferrales > UBA7541 > Palsa-295. The sequence continues at coordinate 3,048,893 of OY970264.1, forward strand.
CAGCGTCTCCGATCACTGCACCCACTTGCCTGATTAACGCTGCGAGTTCAGGGGGTCGATGCAACAATTTCTAATCAGTTGATCCGACAATGCTTTCCCTAGAGAACCGATCTGTCCGGGTGTACTCAATTAGCACTAGCCAGGGCAGTGTTCTGCTTGAATCAACGCTCGCGAACGACTATAGCCTTTGAGGCTCGCGCAAGTAGACTCCGCGCTGGTGTTGCGTCGACCCATTGAAACCGCCCGACTAATCGGGCAAGTGTACCCGTTCTGAGTTGGCGAGGATCTTCGTCTTGACCGTTCGCTACCGTGGTTGGCTACCGGCGGCACCCGCATCACTCGAGCACGCGGCTATGAGTTCCGGCAAGTCCCAAACAGCCACGTCAGTTAGTTGATTCGAGGGAGCCGCCGCCAGCCAGTGGTTGTCTGGGCTGACCGCCATCGTGTAGTAACCATTTCCGCGTTTGAGGCACAGCAGTCGGCCAGTCGCATCCCAAATCGCAAAACCACTGCTGGTGTAAGTGAATATTAGAGACCCCGTGTTGCTTATTGCCGCGAAGTTCGAAAATCCATCACCGAGAGTGCCAAGTTGCGTTCCCGTTGTTAATTTCAGGAGACGAGCCGAGTTGGGTCCGCCGACCACCTCAATGTCGTCCGCTGGATCAGCGGCTACCGTGGTCACGTAATCAGGCCCGTTCGGTAGGTCTCGCACAACTTGCCAATTCTTTGCGTTCCAAGTCATCAGATGCCGGTAGTCACCGCCAATGACCAGCGATCCGTCGGGCGAAAATTTGCCTCGTCTCGTATTTGTGAGCGTCGCTATAAGCGCTCCGCTTGTCACTTCGAACACTTTGAGGTCTTGCCCATTCGAGGCGACTAATATTTGAGTGCCAGTCGGATCGAAAGTCACATCTTGGATCGTGTGGTCCGCGGAACCTATGCCACTGGACCATGGAATCGTTCTTTTCACTTCACCAGACGGCATATCGATTATTTCGATACCTTTCCCGTCTTTCTCCAAAATTCGTCCATCCGGGGATAAGGCGACGGCAGTACCTCCTTCGAAAGCGCGGACCTTTTGTCTCGTCTCCAGATTCCAGACGTCCACGATTCCCGGCGTACTTCCAACTGCGAGAAGTTTGCCATCCAAGCTGAAAGATAGGGACGATACTTGAATCATGCTCGTCCCTGCACTTATTGTGAATGATCCGTCGGAGCCTAGCGTCGTGTGGGGTCTTTGTGGGCGCAGATTCTTGTCGTGCAAGACAAAGCTTGGCTTCGGCAAGCCCGAGGCTGCTGCTTGACTCAGCGAAGACGAATTTTGACCTACGACAGCGGTCGAGATTGCTAAGGTCAGCACGCCGAGGCAGAGCCCTGCTTTAATGCGGTGCATATCGTGCAACAGTCTACTCCACAAATGACGATCGACTGAGTAGGTCCCGATAAAAGGGGGTTCTGGGATGCGAAGAGGTTTTCGGTGAGTGAGACCCGTTTCCCCCAGCAATCTAGCTCCATAGTCGGCTTCTCGGAATGTATGATCCGCCAAGTCAGCACGGCCTAGGCGCGTGCCGGAACCGTTTTTGGGCAACGAGGATGAGGACTCCCCGGCCTTCTAGACGGCTACCGCACCACGAGTATATTTTTCTGAAGCTTTCGCAGCTTAGGCCGTCATTTTGATGATCCCGGATCGGAAAACCGCTCACCGGACTTCTAGAGTACTGGGAGGAAGTTGTCCGGTTATCCGACGCGATATAAGAGGGCGCCCTTTTTGGAGTAGGTTTTGAGTGCATGGCTCGAACCCACTACCAAGGAGCGCCCTGTATGGACAGCGTGAAGTATATCGGGATGGATGTTCACAAGGAAGCGATCGTAATCGCAGTTCTAAATTCCTCCGGCAAGCTGGTGATGGAATGCGTGATCGAAACCAAAGCCAACACGATTCTGGATTTTCTGAAAGGTCTGCGCGGGAGCCTGCACGTCACTTTTGAAGAAGGCACCTGGGCTGCGTGGCTCTATGACCTGATCAAGCCGCACGTCACCGAGCTCGTCGTGTGCAATCCCCGCCGGAATGCTCTTCTGAAAGAAGGTAGCAAAAGTGATCGGATCGATGCCCGGAAGCTGGCCGAGCTGCTGCACTCGAACATACTTCGTTCGGTGTATCACGGGGAGCACGGAGTGCGGAAGCTGAAGGAACTGGCGCGTAGCTACCTGGCGATCAGCAAAGATGTGGGACGGGTGATGAGTCGTGTGAAGGCCATCTACCGCAGTTGGGGGATTCCCTGTGCGGGGAAGCAGGTCTATGCACCACGCTATCGGCCGGAGTGGCTGGGCAAGATCCAGGAAGCCGGCGTGCGCCGGCGGGCGGAGTTTTACTACCAGCAGTTCGATGCCTTGAGGACGTTGCGTCAGGAAGTGCGGCGCGAGCTGTTGGCCGAAGCTCAGAAGCATGATGCGTGGAAATTGTTACGAGGGATTCCGTTCATCGGCCCGATCCGGGCGGCTGAGCTGATCGCCTTGATGCAGACACCGCATCGGTTCCGCACCAAGCGACAGCTGTGGACCTACAGTGGGTTTGGAATCGAGACGCACAGCAGTGCCGAGCAGCGTTTCATCAACGGAGAGCTGAGACGCGCCAAGAAGCCGGTCTCGATTCGGGGGCTGAACCGCAATCACAATCACGATCTGAAGAATCTGTTCAAAGGTGCCGCCACGGTGGCCTCTGCCAAGGCCGGTCCGTTCCAGGAGTTTTATGATGCGCTGGTAGCCAAGGGGATCCGGCCGGAGATGGCGCGTCTGACTCTGGCACGCAAGATCGCAGCCATCACGTTGATCGTCTGGAAGAAGGGGGTGCGCTTCGACGCCAAACATCTGAAACCACAAACAGCTTGAGTGTCTCGAGCGAATCCGTTCCATCCCTGGGATTCTTTCCGGTGGTGGCCCGTCGGGTTCTTGAGACACTCGGGTTCGAGGGCGAGTCTCAGCTGATTAGTTAGGCTTTGCGTGCCTCGGGCACGCTCCGTCTCCCATCCGACCCTAGTCCCCCTCGGATAACCCGAAAAAGCTATAGACCACGAGTCTCCAATAGAACCATGGTTGCCACCTGACAACCCTTCTGCTTGTTGGTCTCAGAACGGACTGGCTTCGTCGCCAAGATGCGATGAAAACCGCTGGTAGAGAAACCCAAAAGCGCTACGGTATCTTCGTAGCATCCCGAGTCTACGGAATGGACGGCGAGAACAATCCTGCTCAATGGGGTGGGCTGGACGTAAGGAAAAACTCCGGCCACAGGAGAAGTGTTTTTCTTGACTTTCCCTTTTATAGAACTTATCGGGAGTTACGACTTATTTGATCTGTTGCAAGGCCCGATTTGGGGCCCAATTGATATCTTCAACTCGGTCATGTCGAGCTCCGAATGATGATTACCGCACGTCAGGAGTTTTTCATCCGCTCGCCCCTTCCCCAATTGCATCTTTGTGGCCCGTGCTATACTTCGCTTCCACCAATCCTCGATACCGAATTCCAGAACAGTTCAGCCGAGAGGTTAATTCATGGACCGAGATCTCGAAGACGTTAGGTCTTTCCCGCCACTCGGACCTGCGATCAAAGTTCTAATGGTCTGGCCGCGCTTTCCTGCTTCCTTTTGGAGCCTTGCGGAAGTGATGGAAATCGTCCCAGAGCGCTCCCTCGTGCCTCCGCTCGGGCTCATCACCGTGGCCACGCTTTGTCCCAAACGATGGAAAATCCGTCTCGTTGACCTTGCATTTGAAGAGTTGAGCGATGAGGACATCCTCTGGGCCGATCTTGTGATGGTCAGTGCGATGGCGGTTCAGCGCGAAGGCGTGCGCCAAACGCTCGAACGTGCTTCCAAGCTAAATCGGCGAACCATGATCGGAGGTCCTTATGCCAGCAGCGAACCGGAGGCGCTACTGCCGTTGGCTGACCATGTAGTCGTGGGTGAGCCGGATGAAATCTTCCCAGAGATCGCCGCAGATCTCGAGCGCGGCTCAGCCCGCAGGTTGTACAGTATTACGGAAAAGCCCGATGTCAGTCGCACCCCGGTGCCGCGTTTCGACCTGTTGGCACTGAACAAATACACCCTCATGTCGGTGCAATTTTCGCGAGGCTGTCCGTTTACGTGTGAGTTTTGCGACATCATAACGATCTACGGACGCCGCCCGAGGACGAAATCTCCGGCGCAATTGATCGGAGAACTCGACGCGCTTCTGCAGCTCGGCTGGCGGAAAGAAGTATTCGTTGTCGACGATAATTTTATTGGAAATCACAAGGCGGCTTTGGAGCTCGCCCAGGAGTTGGAACGGTGGCAGCGCCGCAACCGGTATCCGTTCGGGTTCTTCACCGAAGCTTCCATTGATCTTGCTTCGCGGCCGGCACTACTGGATGCGATGGTCAAAGCAAATTTCTGTCGTGTGTTCATCGGGATCGAATCGCCCTCCGCGGAGTCGCTAAAAGAAACAAAGAAATTTCAGAATCTCCGCCGGGACCCATTAGACAGCATACGCTTGATTCAGCAGCACGGGCTTTGGGTCATGGGTGGCTTCATCGTAGGCTTTGATAGCGATCCACCGGATATTTTTGACCGGCAGATTGAGTTTGTAGAGCGTGCCGCCATCCCTTGGGCGATGGCGGGTGTCCTGCAGGCGCCGCCTACCACTCCGCTATATGAACGCATGAAAAGAGAGGGCCGGCTCCTTCAAAACAACCCCGAACCGAATAACTTTGACCCTCCGAACTTTCGGACAGTGCTGCCCCTGCCCGAACTGCTCGACGGCACGAAGCGGATGCTGCTTACACTTTACGACCCGCACCGCTTCTACGAACGTGCACTCGATTCTCTGGAACGCTGGCAACTTCAACCTGAACAGAGAGCCCCGGCGCTTTCTTTACTGTATTTATTGAGAGTGCTGCTTATATCTGTTTGGAAGCAAGGCGTGCTCTCGGGCTATCGTTGGGCGTATTGGCGCTATCTGCGACGGCTCATGATGCGCTGGGGATTGCACCCGCAGAAAAGACGACTTGGGTTCGAGCTTGCGCTCTCCGGTCACCACTTCATCCACTATGCCCGGCAGGTCGCCGAGTCTCTGGAAGCTGAAAGCCGCCGGGCAATTCAGTTCATGCGGCCCGGATTTGTTCCCCAATCGGATGGACAAGCGCGGAATTTGGTGCAGATCAACAGCGTGCCGGGACATTCGTAGCTCGGTCCGCTAACTCAGCCAGTGCCGCTCCGTGCCACCTTCTCGGATTGTTCGTCTTCCTCGTTGACTAACCCCCGGAGCGGAAGCGCATCAAAAGCACAACCAGCCAGTGCCCGATAAACGCGGTGGTCTCAATAGGTCGATGCAACACCATCTAAGGTAAATCTTCTCTCTAAAGGTGGTGTTTATGACTCAAGTGAATCGGGCGGGGCTTTCTGCGGCGCAGAAGACCGACATATGGTCCCGTTGGAAGGCGGGACGCTCGTTGCATGAGATCGGGCGCGCATTCGGCAAGGGGCATTCGTCCATTCGTTTTCTGTTGCTGCAACACGGTGGGATTGTTCCGGCAGCCCGTCGGCGGTCGCTGCTAGCACTCACGCTGGCCGAGCGAGAGGACATCTCTCGAGGGATCGCTTGCGGTTCGTCGATTCGTGATATAGCCAGAGGTCTGAAGCGAGCTGCGTCGACGGTGAGCCGGGAAGTGTTACGCCATGGTGGCCGTCCTCAGTATCGAGCCAGTGAAGCGGATTACGAAGCCTGGGAGTCAGCCTTACGGCCCAAGCCTTGTCTTCTTGCCATCCAGGTGAGGTTACAGAAGATCGTTGCGAGTAAACTGATTTTGGACTGGTCGCCGGAACAGATTTCCGGATGGCTGAAGATCCAGTATCCCGAGGACGAGAGCCTGCGCGTGTCCCACGAGACCATTTACCGTAGCCTGTTCATTCAAGCCCGAGGAGTATTGAAAAAAGAGCTGATCGGGCACCTTCGGTCCAGGCGCCGCATACGTCGCTCGCAGCACTCTCGTGCCAGCGGTCAATCACGCGGTCAAATCGTCGATGCCATCTCCATCCGGGAAAGACCTGCAGAGATCGAAGACCGAGCCATTCCCGGTCATTGGGAGGGGGATCTCATTGCCGGCGCAAAGAACAGTCACATTGCGACCTTGGTGGAACGTCATTCGCGTTTTATCACACTGGTAAAGGTGCCCAGCAAAGACACGGCCGTGGTCGTCTCCGCACTGAGCCGGCAAGTTCGTAAACTCCCCGCGACACTGCGGCGTTCGTTGACCTGGGATCGAGGACTGGAGATGGCGAAACACAAGACCTTCACGGTGGCCACGAATGTGCAAGTTTACTTCTGCGATCCTCATAGTCCTTGGCAGCGCGGCACGAACGAAAACACGAACCGGCTGTTACGACAATACTTCCCTAAGAAGACTGACCTGTCCGGCTATTCTCAATCGGAGCTGGACAAAGTAGCGCTGCGTTTAAATCAACGCCCGAGAATGACTCTAGGTTTTCAGACTCCGGCGAGTAGACTACGAGCAAGTGTTGCATCGACCCCCTGAGCTCGCAGCGGTTACCGGAAAAGTTGGTACTGGAACGAAGATGTCCGCTAATCCGGCTAACCAGGACTTGGCCAGGTGATAGAGTCCTCTGCTCACCCGGATTCGAGGTTCAGCGCCCTAAAGACCGATCGATTGGTTATCGAGGCTCGCGCCTTTACTCAGCCCAGACCAGCCACGGATGCTCGAAGGGAACTCGCACGTCGGGGTGGTAAGGAATCACGCGGACGCTGAAGCCATACGAGCCGCTTTCGAGACACTCCAACTGCCCCTCATATTGGTGTTCGTTTTCGGCCGTTCCCGCGTGCTTCATATCGCTTGAAGTGCCATTGACGATCACACCGTCCTCGTTGACCGAGCCGGAGACAATTTGGACCCGGACATACTCGGGCGGGACCTCGCCGAGAACAACCGAGGCCGTCACCCGTATCTTTTCCCCGACGCGGATTTCGCGGCCATTCTCAGTCCGAACCTGCGTGATTTTCACTTGAGAGCCAGAGGTTCGAAACCGTCTGCGCCATTCGAGGATGGGGCCCAGTTTGGCTCCGCCCTGGGCGGCTAGCTCCGAGTAGCGTTTGGCCGCGGGGAGATAGAAACGCTCGGCGTATTCCATCACCATGCGGTTGGTGTTGAATACCGGAGACAAGCGTTTCATGGAAGTTTTCATTTTGGCGATCCAACGGCGCGGGAGGTTCTGCGGGTCACGTTCGTAAAACAGGGGAGCCACATCCTTCTCCAGAAGATTGTAGAGAGCATCGGCCTCTACGGTGTCCTGATATTCATCGTTGTCGTAATCTTCACCGCGGCCGATCGCCCACCCAACTTCGCGGTCGTAGCCTTCCGCCCACCACCCGTCCAACACAGAAAAATTGAGGCCGCCATTGGGCAGCAGCTTCATGCCGCTGGTGCCGCTGGCTTCATTGGGGCGCCGCGGCGTGTTCAGCCATACGTCGGCACCTTGCACCAGGTGGCGAGCAACGCGAATGTCGTAGTCTTCCACAAAGACAACGCTGGAGCGGATCTCGGGATCACGGACGAAGTGGATGATCTGGCGGATTAAGTCCTTTCCCGCGGAGTCGTGAGGATGAGCCTTCCCGGCGAACAGAATCTGTACGGGACGCTCCGGGTTCGTCAAGATGCGCTTGAGGCGGGGGACGTCCCGCAGCAGCAAGGTCGCGCGCTTATAAGTTGCGAACCGGCGGGCAAAGCCGATGGTCAAGGCGTCGGGATTGAGCACGGAGCGGGCAGCGGCGATCTCTGCATCCGAACTTCCGCGCCGCTGCAACTGGGACTCCAGGGCTTGGCGGGCGTAATTGACCAGGCGTTCCCGGCGAATCTGACGTACGCGCCAGAGTTCATGGTCGGGAATTCGGTCGACGCGGTCCCAGACGCCGCTCTCGGCGGGCTCTTCCGCCCAGCGGTGGCCGAGATAACGGTTCAGCAACGCGGTCATTTCGAGCGAGACCCAGCTGCGAATGTGCACACCGTTGGTGACCGAGTCCACCGGGATTTCCTCGAGTGAGTAGCCGGGCCACATGGCCCGGACCAATTTGCGCGTAACGGCCCCGTGGAGACGGCTGACGCCGTTGGCCGCGGAACTGACGCGAGCGGCAAGGAAGGCCATGTTAAAACTCTCGTTCGGATCCGCAGGATTCTGACGGCCGTAGCTAAGCAGCCGTTCAAAAGGGATGCCAAGCCGCTCCGCAAACGCCCCAAAATACCTCGCCATCAGCTTCGGATCAAAGCGATCGAACCCAGCCGGGACGGGAGTGTGGGTGGTGAACAGGCTGCCCGCGGCGGCAAGCTGGCGGGCTTCGAAGAACGACACGCTAAGCTCTTCCATCAGCACGCGCGTCCTTTCGAGACCCAGAAACGCGGAGTGCCCTTCATTCAAATGGCAAACCGTAGGCCGGATTCCGAGCGCGGCCAATGCGCGCATGCCGCCTATCCCGAGGACGATCTCCTGCTGGAGGCGGAGTTCGCCGTCGCCGCCATACAGCGAACCCGTGATCCGGCGGTCCTCCTCCGAGTTCTGAGGGACGTTGGTGTCGAGCAGGTATAACGGGATGCGGCCCACCTGCACCTTCCAAACCCGCGCATAAGCCAGGCGTCCGGGGAAATCCAAGGATATGGTCAGAGGGTTCTTCTGGGCATCCATCTCTGGCATCAGAGGCAGAGTGGAGAAATCGTTCATCGGATAGATTTCCTGCTGCCAGCCATCCGCGTTCAGGTACTGCTGGAAGTAACCGTGCTGGTACAGCAGGCCAACCCCTACCAGTGGCAGGCCCGCGTCGCTGGCAGACTTGAGATGGTCCCCTGCCAGGATTCCCAGACCGCCGGCATAGTTGGGCATGCATTCGGTAAGACCGAACTCGGCCGAGAAATAGCAAAAGACAACCCCGGTGGCGTCGGGGTGCGCGCGCCGGAACCATCCGGTGCCGGACAGGTACTCCGCCAGGCTGGCGGTGGCTTGATCCAGTTCGGCGAGAAATGGCTCATCGGAGGCGAGTTCGGCCAGACGCCGCTGGCTAATCCGACCGAGCACCAGACGGGGATTATGGTTCGTCGCCTCCCAAAGATCAGGATCGAGACTTTCGAACACGTCCCTGGTGGGATGGTCCCACGTCCAGCGAAGATTTAAGGAGAGTGTATTGAGGGCCTCCAGCCGGGCCGGAAGCGTGGGTGAGACTTGAAAGCTGTATACGTGTGGCATGACTAATAATCAGAGAAACGGCTGACCTCCGCAGTTCCACGTGCGGGTCTAGCTCCTCCCCTACCATGCCACAAACCGGGTTGACCTGGTTGCCCGATTTCCCCCGAACGGGATCTCATGAAAAGTCGCTGCATAGTTTGAAGAGCGTGAGCACGAGCACAGATCCGGCGCTGCACAAAACGCGTGCCGAGATTGCTTTGGTTCCACGCCCGGGTGGGATGCGCGCCTCGACATCCGCAGACACATTCATTCTGGCAAAATCCCTGGGGCTCGTAGTGCGCGAATTGGAGCCGCTATGGGTATTAGCGTACGTCGTGTAACGTACCCCATGGGTGATCCAGATTACAGGCCGATGAATTGTTGGTCACAACAATATGAGCAGTAACTCCCGATATACGCGCTAACCAGACGAATGGCCTACTAGCCGGGCAGATGTCCGGTTACCCGACTTGCCAGGAGTTAGCCACCACTGCAAGGTGATCTACGGAGATCTATTTTGCTGGGTCGCGTGCGGCGCTTAGGTTCTAGCGGTCATTGCAGCTTTGCGTACTCAGCCTTGGCGGCGATGAGGATGTTCGTCGCGCGCGAAGTCGACATGAAGTTCTATGGCCGCGACCAGGCTGGATTACTACGGTATCGACCTCGGCACGGAGACGGGCCGGATCATCGGCTTGTCTTAGTCCGTATCCGTTCGTAGCGAAGCGCGACCGATCCGTTCGAGTATGACTTGCATTCTGTCAGCCTGAAGTCGCGCTGCGGGAACTTGCCCGGGAAGCCGGGGATGCCATCGCCTAACAGAACGGGACCAACGCCGATGAAGAGTTCATCTATCAAATCCTCTTGCAGGAAACTGCGGCACAATTCGCCCCCACCGCCCAGGTAGATGTCTTTCCCCGGGCGGCGTTTTAGCTTTTTCACCAAGGCTGTCAGGGATCCGGTGACCACTTCGAATCCGTCGTGCTTGCCCGGCTTCCATCGTCGCGAGACTACGTAGTTGGAGATGCCCGGCATCTCGGGCATTTCTCCACTCTTGCGCAATTTCATTGCGGCAGCCGCAGTCTTGCGGCCCATGATGGCGGTGTCGATCCTGGCGAAGAAGTCCGCCATCACCGCTTCACCTTCTTTGTCTATCACCAGATAATCCATGGCGCCATTCCGCCGCGCAATATAGCCGTCAAGGCTGATTCCGAATCCCAGGATGACTTTTCGCGACATGCCGCCACTGTAAAAGTACGTTTACTTACCGTCAATAGAAAAGGAACCATAAATGAGCCTTCAGCGGGCAATTGGACCTAGTCCCTGATTAATGCTGCCAGCTCAACCGGTCGGTGCAACACCATCTAATCAGTTGATCCGACAATACTTCGCCCTATAGAACGCGATATAAGAGGGCGCCCTTTTTGGAGTAGGTTTTGAGTGCATGGCTCGAACCCACTACCAAGGAGCGCCCTGTATGGACAGCGTGAAGTATATCGGGATGGATGTTCACAAGGAAGCGATCGTAATCGCAGTTCTAAATTCCTCCGGCAAGCTGGTGATGGAATGCGTGATCGAAACCAAAGCCAACACGATTCTGGATTTTCTGAAAGGTCTGCGCGGGAGCCTGCACGTCACTTTTGAAGAAGGCACCTGGGCTGCGTGGCTCTATGACCTGATCAAGCCGCACGTGACCGAGCTCATGGTGTGTAATCCGCGTCGGAATGCCCTGCTGAAAGAAGGCAGCAAGAGTGACCGCATCGATGCGCGGAAGCTGGCCGAGCTGCTGCGCTCAAATCTTCTCAAGCCGGTCTATCACGGGGAGCACGGAGTGCGGAAGCTGAAGGAACTGGCGCGTAGCTACCTGGCGATCAGCAAAGATGTGGGACGGGTGATGAGTCGTGTGAAGGCCATCTACCGCAGTTGGGGGATTCCCTGTGCGGGGAAGCAGGTCTATGCACCACGCTATCGGCCGGAGTGGCTGGGCAAGATCCAGGAAGCCGGCGTGCGCCGGCGGGCGGAGTTTTACTACCAGCAGTTCGATGCCTTGAGGACGTTGCGTCAGGAAGTGCGGCGCGAGCTGTTGGCCGAAGCTCAGAAGCATGATGCGTGGAAATTGTTACGAGGGATTCCGTTCATCGGCCCGATCCGGGCGGCTGAGCTGATCGCCTTGATGCAGACACCGCATCGGTTCCGCACCAAGCGACAGCTGTGGACCTACAGTGGGTTTGGAATCGAGACGCACAGCAGTGCCGAGCAGCGTTTCATCAACGGAGAGCTGAGACGCGCCAAGAAGCCGGTCTCGATTCGGGGGCTGAACCGCAATCACAATCACGATCTGAAGAATCTGTTCAAAGGTGCCGCCACGGTGGCCTCTGCCAAGGCCGGTCCGTTCCAGGAGTTTTATGATGCGCTGGTAGCCAAGGGGATCCGGCCGGAGATGGCGCGTCTGACTCTGGCACGCAAGATCGCAGCCATCACGTTGATCGTCTGGAAGAAGGGGGTGCGCTTCGACGCCAAACATCTGAAACCACAAACAGCTTTGACCTGACCGGGGATTTTTGTACCAGGTGAAATGAGAGAGAATTCACTTGGAGGAAGACCGGCCATGCCCATGAAGAGATACAAGGCGGAGCAGATTGTGAATTTGCTGCGGCAGATTGAAGTAGAAATCGCAAACGGGAAGACCACCCCACAAGCCTGCAAGGAAGCCGAAATCACCGTGCAAACCTACTACCGCTGGCGGAAGGAATACGGCGGGTTAAAGCTGGATCAAGCCAAGCGTCTGAAAGAGCTGGAGCGGGAGAATGCGAAGTTGAAGCGGCTGGTGGCGGAGCTGTCCCTGGAGAAGCAAATTCTCAAGGATGTGGCCGGGGGAAACTTCTAAGCCCTGAGCGGCGGCGTGGCGCGGTCAGGCATGCCTGCGAGAACTACCAGATAACGGAGCGGCATGCCTGCCGGCTGCTGGGGCAGTGGAGAGGGACACAACGCTACGAAGGGATCGGTCGGGCGGATGAGGATGCGCTGACCAGAGCGATCATTGCCCTGGCCAGTGAATACGGGCGCTACGGCTATCGGAGGATCACGGTGAAGTTGCAGGAGGCCGGCTGGCAGGTAGGCACGGATCGTGTGCAGCGGATCTGGCGGCGGGAGGGACTGAAAGTGCCGCAGAAACAGCGGCCACGAAGGCGATTGTGGCTGAACGATGGATCGTGTGTGCGGCTGCGACCCGAGCGTGCCAACCACGTGTGGAGCTACGACTTCGTGAGCGCAATGACCCACGATGGACGGACGTTACGGCTGTTGGTGCTGATCGACGAATACACGCGGGAATGCCTGGCGATCCGTGTGGCGAGAAGGCTGGGAAGTAACGAGGTGATCGAGACGCTGGCGGATGTGATGCTGTGGCGAGGAATTCCAGAACACATTCGATCGGATAACGGACCGGAGTTCGTAGCCAAGGAACTAAGGAAGTGGCTGAGCCATGTGGGAACCGGGACGCTGTACATTGAACCCGGAAGTCCGTGGGAAAACGGATACTGCGAAAGTTTTAATGGGAAGCTGCGAGACGAGTGCTTGAATGGGGAGATCTTCTACTCGCTGAAGGAGGCGCAAGTGGTGATCGAGCACTGGCGAGTGGAGTACAACACCCGGCGGCCACACTCGGCGCTGGGCTATAGGCCGCCGGCGCCGGCGGCCTATAGCCCCCTGGTTTCACCGGGTTCAGTTTCAAGACCTGAGGCTGTGATGTAAACTCTCTCACACGCCGTGGTACAAAAACTCCATCAGGTCAGTCACTACTATCACATCGATCTGTGATCAGCGTCACATCGCAAGGCCGTTGTAACGCCTATCTTTATGTCGGCTCGGCTCCGGCCCCGTAATTCGCACAAAGCTCACTCAGACTCACTCAAACTTACTCAAAGAGGAGAATGCTCATGGAAAAGATGCTGGTAGTCGTGTTTGACAACGAATCGAAAGCGTACGAAGGCTCGCATGCTCTCAAGCAATTGGACGGCGAAGGGAGTATCACGGTTCATGCTGAGTCGGTCATCAAGAAGGGTGCCGACGGCACAGTCTCCGTGAAGCAGGCGGACGGTGATTTCCCTGTCCGGACTGTCGGGGGAACAGCCATTGGCAGCCTTATAGGACTGATGGGAGGACCGGTTGGCCTCGGCATTGGCGCAGTCGTCGGCACGCTGGCAGGTAGCATTGGTGACCTGTACGTTGCGGGAGTCAATGCGGATTTTCTTGATGATGTTTCCGCGCTGCTTACCTCTGGCAAGTGCGCCGTGGTGGCTGACGTCAGCGAGGAATGGGTCACTCCCGTAGACTCAAGGATGGAGGCTGCGGGCGGCGTGGTATTTCGCTCGTTGAGGACCACGGTTGAAGACGATCAAAGAGCCAGAGACGTGGCCGAGCTTAAAGAGGAAATTGCCCAGTTGAAGGCTGAGCATGCTCAGTCGCGGGCTGAGCAAAAAGCGAAGCTGCAGGCCAAGATTGACGCCCTCAACGCCAAGCTGCAGGAAAAACTCGACCAAGCGAAACAGAGGTCGGAGCAGATCAAAGCCGAGACCGACGCAAAGGTGCAAGCACTGCAACAAAAAGCGGCGAAGGCTCAGGGTGATGCGAAGAAGGCGATTAATGCGCGCATCGATCAGATCCGCGGAGAATACGAAGAACGTTCGAAACGCTTGAAGGGTTTGGCTGCCGCGCAGCTTAGAAAGGCGGCTGCGCATCTCGAGAAGTAGGGACCTTAGCGTTTCATGACGGCTGGGGTCGGGCAGGAACCGGCCCCTGCCGTCTTCCATCAACGGCGGGTGGCGCCTTAGCTCTGTGCTTTGCAATCCTTACGGAAACTGGTGCTTGGAAAATAGTTGGTGTTGCGGCGGGCATAGATGAAGCCGTGCCCTGACGAGCCCGCGCTATTCCACTTCGACTTCGATGCCACCGACGACTTCGGCTGAAACATTGTAAATCACGGCTAATAGCATTTCATCGGAAATGGCGGGTTAGTTACAGGGGCATGCGCAGTCCGGAGGCTGTTTTATGAAAAAGATGATGTTCGTACTTGCGATGTTCGGTCTCGGCACGTTGTGCTGGGCCGGGTCAGCACGTGATGATGCCATCGATCGGCTGGACAACGCGACCGATGTGATGCACGAAATTATGGGGATGCCCGACAAGGGAATCCCCGAAGAAGTGCTGAAGCATGCAAGGTGCGTGGCCGTGGTCCCGCACGTGATCAAAGGCGGTTTTGTCTTCGGAGCCATGGGAGGCAAAGGCGTAGCCACCTGCCGCACGGCGAATGGCTGGAGTTCGCCGGCGTTCTTCACGATTTCGGGTGGAACCTGGGGGCTGCAGATCGGGGTGGAAGCTGTGGACGTGGTAGCGATCTTTCAGAATGACAAAGCCATGCGAAGACTGCTCTCGAGTAATTTCCAAATTGGAGCGGACGCTTCCGCGGCAGCCGGTCCGGTTGGACGGCATGCTGCAGCCGGTACCGATTGGAAGTTGGATACAGAAATCCTGACCTACTCCCGCGCCAAGGGTGCGTTTGCCGGGCTCACCGTGACGGGTGCTTCGGTCCGCGAAGACAATGATTCCCGGCACGCGATGTACGGCCCTGAGGTCACAACCCGGGCGTTGCTGTTAGGCGAAGTGCCGGTTCCAGCCGAAGCCCAGCCGTTCCTTGAGGAAATTCGCGTGCAACAGGCCACGTCAATGGCCCAGACTAAAATGGCGCCGGCGGCAGCCACGAATGCCGAAATCTCAGTCACTTCCAACCCGTCGGGCGCAGACATCGAATTGGACGGCGCTTCCGTCGGAAACACGCCCTCGACTATCGGGGTTTCTGTAGGAGACCATACGATTGACCTTCGCAAGAGCGGTTACACGACGTGGGAACGCAAGATAAAGGTCACCTCGGGCAAGGTGAATGTCTCGGCCGATCTGGAAGCTGCTCCAGCCCCAACCGCTGCTGCTCCTGATGCTGCGACAGCGCCTCCGAAGCAATAGGGTGCACCGACTGCTCGTTCTCCCGCTCCAGGAAATTGTCAGAACAGCAACTAACTGTGTGGTTTGCCGAGTGGCCTTAGGCCCGAGAAGTTTGTGATTCAGTTGACGACGTCCGACGAAGGTGCGCCGCAGGTGATTTACCTTCAGATCGCCGCGAAATCGCTGGATCAGCATCCTCAGTGAATGCCGCTGTCGCCTATGTGCCTGATAAACGCGGTAACCGGAAAAGTTGGCGCTGGAAGCAAGATCTCCGGTAATCCGAGTTAGCAGGAGTTGGCTGCTCGTTCGCGTTGGGATAGTATTGGCGCCGAATAGATCAAGAACCCGGAAATTGGGTTCGGATCGGCTAACCGTCGGACGGGTGGAAACATGCCAAAAGACCTGACACGAAGAGAATTGATGCGTCGTTCGATTGCCGCAGGCGGCTTGTTTGCGGCCGGATCACTGATGCCGGTTTCGTCGACACCAGCCAATCAAGCTGCCGGACAATCAACTACTCAGCCAACTACTCAAGCCGAAACCAGGGTTCCCGCGACAGTCGTGGACGGCAAGGTTGTGCAGCCGCGACGGGAACTGTCGGTTTTGCAAAAGACAAGCATCCTGGTTGTCGGAGGCGGTCCGGCAGGGACAGCGGCCGCCTTTTCGGCCAAGCGGCTGGGCGTCGACGTCACTCTGGTGGAGAGGTACGGGTATCTGGGGGGGCTCGCAACCGGCGGCCTCGTCCTGGGAATATTTCCGCTCTACGATCGGGATAAGAAGCAGGTCATCTTCGGCATCGGCGAAGAGCTGATGAAGAAACTGGACGTACTCAAGTTCGGAATCATCGATCGGAACAAGGCGCCTGTTTACCCGACAATCGATGCGGAGGCCTTCAAATATGTGCTGGCTGATATGCTGCTCGATTCGGGGATAACTGCCTACCTGGATTGTTGGGGCGTCGATGCGATTGTGGACGCCAAAGGGGCAGTGAAGGGCGCCGTTTTTGAGAGCAAGTCGGGGCGACAGGCCATCCTCGCCGATATCGTGATCGATGCTTCGGGAGACGGTGACATTTACGCGGCCGCAGGGGCGGCTTTTGAAAAAGTCAAAACCAACATCGGTCTGATCAGCCGAATCGGGAACATCGATGAGATCGACATGGCCGTGGGACGAGGATCGGAAGACTCGGAGCACCCTGCGACAGGCAAGCCCGGCGAAGGCCGCCCCTCCAAGGGCAGGGTAAACGATCTCAACGGTCATGCCGGGAATTCGACGCCCGCGCCCCATGTGAACTGGCTCAACATGAAAGGCCCAGTCGGGGACGCCCTGGACGTCGCGGACCTGACGGCTATGGAACTCAAGCATCGCCGCGGGACCTGGGGCAACGTCGAGAAGCTCCGTCAAAAGCCGGGAAACGAACAGGTCTATCTGGCGGAAACGGCCCCTCAGCTGGGTGTGCGGCTCAGCAGGCTCCTTGACGGCGTCAAGAAACTTACAGTCCAGGACATTCGGAGCGGCGCCAAGTTTAAAGATGTCATCGGCTATTCCGGCGCCTATGCGAATGCTCCCGAATTCCAGATTCCTTACGGCTCCCTCGTTCCCTCGAAGGTCGAAAATGTCCTGGCGGCCGGACGATGCATATCGGCCGATTTCGAAGTCGCAGATATAACCCGGCTCATTCCGGTTTGCTGGGTTACCGGACAGGCTGCGGGCCTGGCTGCGGCATTGTGCATCCAGGACAAATGCAAGCCTCGCAACGTAAGTGTGCCGAAGCTGCAAAACCTCCTTAAGCAGCAAGGGGCGTATTTAGGATGACTTTTCTCAGACGCATACCACGGCGTCTGATTCAGCTGACTTGCTTCGTCGGCGCGGTCGTGCTGGTTTGGCCAGTGCTTCCCTGGGCGATTGCGCCAAGGTCCTTCGTACAAGCGAGTCCATTCGTTGCTCTGGCATCGAGTATCGCCACGCGGTCGATCAGCCTGGGAGTGGTTTTTGCAGTCATCGTGGCCGTCGCGAGTTCGTTCAAGAAGCGGTGGTTCTGCCTTTACCTCTGCCCGACCGGTTTCCTGCTTGAAAACACCTCTCACGCGGGGTTGCGCAAAGCAAATTGGTGGAGCAAGTGCCCGCCAATAGGGAGATACGTCGCGATACTCACCCTTGTGGGCGCCGTCGCAGGGTATCCGGTGCTGCTGTGGATGGATCCTCTGTGCATTTTCAGCAGCCCCTTTGCCGTGAACAAGGCCACGAATCCGATATCCGTCATTCTTGTCTGCCTCGGCTTGGGTGTTTTGGTGGCAGCGACATTGGTTTTTGGCATGCTCTGGTGCGTCCGCATTTGCCCCCTCAGCGGATTGCAGGATCTGCTGTTTGCCAGCAGGAAGGCGCTGTGGATCAAATTGAAGGCGAGTGCAGCCCCGCAGAAGTTCGGTGTCGCTCGGCGTGTGTTCTTCGCGGGCGCGGGCGGCGCGCTGCTCGCCGTTTGGGCGCGCCGACTCGGAGCGGCACGATTCCGCAAGAGTGACACGCTGCTGCGTCCTCCCGGCGCCGTGCCGGAGGATCGTTTTGCCGGGCTGTGCATCCGTTGCAACAACTGCGTGCACGCCTGTCCGTCAAAAATTATTCGTCCGGACACCGGTCATGAGGCGGGTTTAGCAGGCTTCGGGGCGCCCATCATTCGATATGAAAGCGACTATAAGTATTGCCTGGAAACGTGCAATGCCTGCACCCAGGTTTGCCCGACCGGGGCGTTGACGCCGCTGGATCTGCAGCAGAAGAACAAGTACATCATCGGAGAGGCGCTCGTCGATAACAACCTCTGCCTCACCGCCCTCGGCAAGAAGGAATGCGACGCTTGCGAGCACTCGTGTCCCTATGACGCGGTGAAAATCACGTGGGACGAAGAGCAGTACATCGCCTACCCCGTCGTCAACGATAAGTGCACCGGCTGCGGGGCGTGCGAAGTCGTGTGCCCGACCATCCCGGTCAGGGCCATTCGTGTGTGGACCCAAAAGCCTTCGTGATTGATACGTGGCGGCCGATAAGTGCTGATTAATGCGCTAGCCGGACATGTGGGAACTAGGAGCAACATGTCCGGTTATGCGACTTATCGGGACCTATCGAACTTCGCCGATTCGGCGAAAAGTTGTTTAATGGACTGTCGTGATAGGATTCGGGCCATGAGGCGGAAACTGGTGGTCCGATTATGCGCTTCCCTGTTGTTCACATGTTTGATTTTGCTTGCAGCGGCGGCTCCATGCCATGCACAACAGATGAATGAATCAGACTCTCCCTGTGCTGGTGTTGTAGTTACGAGTGACCTCATAAGTTGTCTCTCAAAAGCGAAAGATGCCTCCGATGCAAAACTAAATTCCGTCTATCAGAGCATCAGAAAGAAACTCGACAGCGACGACTCTACTCGTTTGATCGAAACTCAAAGGCTATGGATTAAGTATCGGGATGCAAACTGCGCGGCCGCGCGAGCGTTGTACGGCAACGGAACTGCACAGGGTCCCGCGTATCTCGCCTGTATGGAAGCTATGACCAGGGCGCGCGCCAAGGAACTCCAAGTCACGTATACGGTCAGGTTGAAGGATTGAACTGGATGTCAGCAGCTCACCTGACGGTACGGCATCTTGAATCAAGTCCTGATTAACGCGGTATCTCTAACGACGCCGGCCATTGCAAGAGCTTTTTGCTTTGCTTATCACTCGATTCGAGCACACCCGTGCGGCGGCGCACGAACCGCGTCTGTCTGTGTCGCTTCCATTCATCTGCGTCACCCGAACTTGCTCGGCCCGTCTGTCTTCATCAACTCGGTGTTGCCCACCAACCATCTCTTCGATCACCATCGACCATGATGAGTTATTCGAACTCCCCGTAGGGAGGCAGGTAGCCTAATCAACCGGCCGGTGACTCGTCGCACCATACCGCGTTCCAGGCATCCCTGCACAGGCGACACCACTGTTCTGCTGCTTCTGTCCACGACGACAGAACTCGTTATAGTTAATCTCGTTCCGCAACATGATCCACAGCCGAATCCCGAGCTTGCGAGCCACAGCCACTCTCGCCTTCCCCAGACCCTTCTGGACCAATTTGCGGCGGTAGAAACGCTGCAACTCCGGATCCCGGCGTACCGCGTGTGCTCCCGCCTCACCCCAGAGAAACCGCAGCAGCGGGTTGCCTTGTTTACTTAGCCCGCCGAACTTCTGTCGACCACCACTGGAGTATTCTCTCGGAATGATCCCCACGTAACTGGCCAACGCCTTACCGTCAGTGAACCGCCTCGGATCGCCTAGGAACACGTCCGTAGCCAGCGCTGTGATGGGCCCCACTCCTGGATGGGTCATCAGCAGCCTTGCTCCGGAACGCTGGCCTGCTTGCTCTTCCACTCGCTGGTTCAGTTTCTCGATGTCCGATTCGAACTTCACGTACATCGCCTGCAATTCACTCCGCCGATGAGCGGTATGCGGAGCCAGCGGCAACGACGCGATCGTGTTTTGTCCGTCGCGGCTCCACAGAGAAGGGCCTCGTCGTAAGCCATTCGCCAAGGCTATCGCCTGCAGCGCATTTTGTATTCGCGTCCGCATCCGTACCCACTGATGACGGTGCCGCAGCAAGGCCCGCAGATCTTGCAGTTCCTTCGAAGGTAGCCAGATCGCTGGAAAGCGGTTTTCTACCAGCAGCGTCAGAATCAAATCGGCATCTCGCCGATCATGTTTCTGCTTCCGTGGTTCGGCTGCCCGAATCACTGCCGGATTACCGACCTGGCATTCGATCCCCAGTTCTTCCATCAGGTTTACAAACCACTGCATCGATCCAGTGGCTTCGATCCCCACCCGCACCGGGCGTGGAAGCGTGGAATAAAACTCCCGCACGATGTTGCCTTCGTGCGTCAAAGTCATTTTCACGACCTCCCCCGTCGTGGTGTCCAGCATTGCCAACGTTTGCTGGCGAGCGTGCAAGTCACATCCTATAATTCGCATCTCGGCCTCCTTCGGTCCGAGCACTGTTGGGGTGAACACCGAACAGTCTACTCGGACCGTCGCGAGGCCGACGTCGTTATGGCATCAACCGGACAAGCTCCCCGGCCTAGTCCTGAACACGTCCGGCGGTACGCCGCCCGAGGTGCGGTTAGATGAAACCTTTGGACGAGCCTGCGTGTGTCCCGACCATGACTTTCTGAGCAGTGGTATAGTGGCCGTCGAGGAGTGCCGATGGCGAACGATATTCCGGAAGACCTCCAGGAAAAGGCCGCGATCATGCGGGAGTTCGGACGCCTTCGTGCCGCGGGACAGCCAGTTCCCGACGAGTTGCAGGCCAGGCACGTCAACGCCACCAACGATCGCTACGCCACAGGCCCGGAGCCCGGCGAGCGCATACCCGACTTCTCCCTTCCAGACCAGGAAGGCGTTCCGCGGTCTATCGCGAATCTCGCCGGTCCCAACGGCCTGCTCCTAGTTTTTTATCGAAGTGCCGATTGGTGACGGTACTGCCGATCCCAACTGGTCGAGTTGGAACAATCCCGCCCGATGATCGAAAGGAATGGTCTCCGCATCGCCGCGGTTAGCTACGATTCCCAGGAAACGCTCCGTCATTTTGCAGAGAAATACCATATCCGGATCCCGCTTCTGTCCGATCGGGATAGCGCAGTCATCCGGAGCTTTGGCATCTTGAACACCAACATTGCTCCCGGCCTGCGCGCGCATGGCGTTCCACATCCCGTGGAGTATCTGATCGCCCCAGACGGGCTGGTCCTGCGCAAGTATTTCGTGCCGAATTACCAGCATCGGGTCGCAGCGTCCTCTGTCGCTCTTCGAGCATCCGGAGTTGCAAGTGAGGAGGCCCCGGCCGTCACTCTGCGAAGCGGCGCGCTTACCGTGGTCATAGGGCTTTCTGCCGCAAGAGCGTTCGCGGGCCAGGAAATCGGCTTCTTTGCGAAGTTCGCGCTGGAGCCCGGATGGCACGTCTACGGCGCTCCGCTGCCCGAGGGTTACGCAACCACGTCGGTGACTTTCGACGGTCCAGCAATTGTCCATCAATCCTTCGAGCTTCCGACAGCCGCGCCGATACGGACAGACTTTCTTGGGGAAACGGTTCCCGCATACAGCGGCTCGTTCCAAGGCTTGGGTTCACTGCTGCTGAGGTTTCCGCTCGACGACGGGAGGATCGTGCTATCCGGCCGTGTCCGTTTTCAGCAATGCAGCGGCACCGTCTGTGAGGCGCCAGAGACGATTCCATTCGAGTTGCCGCTGACGCTTGAACCATTTATGGATGCAATGCGGAGCAAATAGTCTTCCTTCCGTGTGCCGACGCGCTTGAGTTCTTACGTGAACGCCGCCTAACTCCTGATTAACGCGGTTATCGGTAAAGTGGGTTCCGGTACTCAAGTTACCGGTTATCCGACTTACCGGGACTTGGCTCACCTGAACCGCCCAAAGGAAACGAAAGCCCTAATGCATCCACCTGAAGGCGGGTGCGGCATAGCCGCTGCTAGCGCCAGAGCCATTCCAGGAACAGCACGATTGAAGTTTCGACTCCATCGCTCACGTTGTGCCCGATGATCGCGGCGGTGAGGCTGCCCGATTTTTCCCGCCAGTAGGCATATAGGATCCCGAACGCGATCGCATAAAGCTGCTGCGCCAGCGCCGCCCAAAACGGCCGCACCCAGAAATAGCTCACATGCGCCAGCGCGAACAGCACCGCCAGCACGACCCCGGCCGCATGCATGTCGTAGCTGCCGATGCGAATCCGCCCCGTCGTCCGCCGCATCAGGAAAGTTTGCAACAGCCCGCGAAACGGAATCTCCTCCGTGAATCCCACGTAAACGAATTCAAATACCAGCCACCCGGTGATGTTCACCGGAGTCAGCGGATAACTTTCCGGCGGCTTGTGCGCCAGCAGCGACGGCAAATAGTCCGCCACGGTCATCAGCACGCCGAAGAAAATCCCCCAGCCGATCGAAGCAGCCACGTACGATTTCCCCCGCGGCTTCTGCAGGCCGTATTCCCCCATCCGCCCTTTGCTCAGCAGAGCGATCAGGATCAGCGCCACCAGAGTCATCACCGCATGATCGAAAAAGAGAGCGATCCACGGCATAGCCATCGCGCGGTCCATACCGATCCGCTTGCCGACCCACACGTGGACCATCGCGTCGGGAACGAGAACGGCTAACGCCAGCCCAATGGTCGCAAGAGTCCAAAGGACCCAATTGCCCAGCCACTTTACCGTAGGAGACATCGCGCGGAATTATACCGCCGGTGCGCCGAGGGAACGCGCTAACCGGAAAAGTTCCGGTACCCAAGTTACCGGTAATCCGACTAATCGCGACTTGGGCCGACTCTGCATCAATTCGTATTACTCTAGCTTACGCGAGGACAGGCGAACACGTACGCTCGCCAGCTCCCCAACGATATTTTCACTCGACGATAATCCGGTCCGCCCACTCCACAATCGAGACAAAGATTGGTGGACTGCCGAATTTTGCTCCCCATTGATTCAAGTCCGCTGCCGTGACGTCGCGGGCACGGGAGCACGCTCCGCAGGAATAAATCGGAATATGTTTTGCGACAACTTTTGCGAGTGTCTCGCTCAATGGCGGCCAGCCAACTGGAAAAATCGCGTTCACCGTGGACCTTCGCATCAAAGACGTGGCGTCCGAGAGTAAATAGATTTGCACGTTGTGGCCGGCTTCCGCGAGTGCGAGTCCGTGGAGAAATGGAAATGACGCCCTTGTCGGGTCATCGGGTCCCCACGCGCCCTTCATCATGATATTCAGAGGCTTTTTGGAGTCCTGCGGTTTCATCCCCAACGCTAGGAAAGGTAACCCCGCGAGTTGACCTAAGAATGTGCGTCGCGCCATGTTTTCTTCTCCTAAGTTGAGATTCCCGTGGAGTAACTTTCTCGAGTGTACTCCATCTTTTCTTCCGTGGCGTAGACGCCAACCGCGCATGACATATTCAAGTTTGCTCAACTCCTGATTAATGCGGTATCTCTAACGACGCCGGCCATTGCAAGAGCTTTTTGCTTTGCTTATCACTCGATTCGAGCACACCCGTGCGGCGGCGCACGAACCGCGTCTGTCTGTGTCGCTTCCATTCATCTGCGTCACCCGAACTTGCTCGGCCCGTCTGTCTTCATCAACTCGGTGTTGCCCACCAACCATCTCTTCGATCACCATCGACCATGATGAGTTATTCGAACTCCCCGTAGGGAGGCAGGTAGCCTAATCAACCGGCCGGTGACTCGTCGCACCATACCGCGTTCCAGGCATCCCTGCACAGGCGACACCACTGTTCTGCTGCTTCTGTCCACGACGACAGAACTCGTTATAGTTAATCTCGTTCCGCAACATGATCCACAGCCGAATCCCGAGCTTGCGAGCCACAGCCACTCTCGCCTTCCCCAGACCCTTCTGGACCAATTTGCGGCGGTAGAAACGCTGCAACTCCGGATCCCGGCGTACCGCGTGTGCTCCCGCCTCACCCCAGAGAAACCGCAGCAGCGGGTTGCCTTGTTTACTTAGCCCGCCGAACTTCTGTCGACCACCACTGGAGTATTCTCTCGGAATGATCCCCACGTAACTGGCCAACGCCTTACCGTCAGTGAACCGCCTCGGATCGCCTAGGAACACGTCCGTAGCCAGCGCTGTGATGGGCCCCACTCCTGGATGGGTCATCAGCAGCCTTGCTCCGGAACGCTGGCCTGCTTGCTCTTCCACTCGCTGGTTCAGTTTCTCGATGTCCGATTCGAACTTCACGTACATCGCCTGCAATTCACTCCGCCGATGAGCGGTATGCGGAGCCAGCGGCAACGACGCGATCGTGTTTTGTCCGTCGCGGCTCCACAGAGAAGGGCCTCGTCGTAAGCCATTCGCCAAGGCTATCGCCTGCAGCGCATTTTGTATTCGCGTCCGCATCCGTACCCACTGATGACGGTGCCGCAGCAAGGCCCGCAGATCTTGCAGTTCCTTCGAAGGTAGCCAGATCGCTGGAAAGCGGTTTTCTACCAGCAGCGTCAGAATCAAATCGGCATCTCGCCGATCATGTTTCTGCTTCCGTGGTTCGGCTGCCCGAATCACTGCCGGATTACCGACCTGGCATTCGATCCCCAGTTCTTCCATCAGGTTTACAAACCACTGCATCGATCCAGTGGCTTCGATCCCCACCCGCACCGGGCGTGGAAGCGTGGAATAAAACTCCCGCACGATGTTGCCTTCGTGCGTCAAAGTCATTTTCACGACCTCCCCCGTCGTGGTGTCCAGCATTGCCAACGTTTGCTGGCGAGCGTGCAAGTCACATCCTATAATTCGCATCTCGGCCTCCTTCGGTCCGAGCACTGTTGGGGTGAACACCGAACAGTCTACTCGGACCGTCGCGAGGCCGACGTCGTTATGGCATCAACCGGAGAAGTTGGTACTGGGACCAAGATGTACGCTTGCGCGGCTCACCGCTCGCGTCAGTAAAACCAAAAACTGTACTACGTAGTCCGCGAACGAGTACAATCCCCGCCGTAACCGAAATTCACTTGAAAAGGGGTTGGCACTTTGCGCTATCAACGGATCGTCCGCGTGAGCGTAGTCACATGTCTGGTTTTTCCCATCGCGGCAGTTATAGCGGCTCACGGATGGCCAGTATTTGGGCAGCCAGCCGCTCCCGCAGATTCGTGCGACTACGGCTGTCTTACATCGACCGTCGATCAGTATCTGAAGGCGCTTATTGCGCACGATCCGAGCCAAATCCCGGTGACCCCGAACGTGAAGTTCACGGAGAACACGATTCCGCTGAAACTCGGCGATGCGCTGTGGGGAACGATGAGCGGACTCGGGACGTACAAGCTGTACTTTGCTGACCCGGTAGGCGGCGCAGCGGGAATTGAAGCGACGATTCGCGAGAACGGCACACCCGCGATCCTGTTGCTGCGCCTGAAAGTCGCGGACCACAAAATCAGCGAGATCGAAACGCTCGTGCACCGCAATGCGGACGACGCCGCGGCTCTGGAACGATTCGGGCAGCCGAATCAGGTCTGGACTCAGCCGCTCGAGCCCGCGCAACGCGTCCCGCGGCAGGAAATGATCAAGATCGCGAATTCCTATTTCGACGGCATCCTCCATTCGTCGGGCGATTCGGTGCCGTTCGATCCGAAATGCAACCGCGTCCTCGACGGCTACCAGGACACCAACAATCCGACCGCCAAGGGCTGGTTCGACAAGGATTCATTCCGGCCCGACGCCATGGGAATCCGCGAGAACATGAATACGCACATCTGGACGTACATCCAGTCGATTGATCCGCGCCATATCGTGGTGATCGACGAAAAAATCGGAATCGTTGTCGGCACGTTCATGTTCAATCATCCGGGCAACGTCAAATGGGCGGATGTACCGGGAGTGGGGCAGGTGCCGATGCCACCGGTCACGCAACGGCCATCGAGCGTGCTGATGGGCGAATTCTTCAAAATCGAAGGCGGGAATATCCGCCAGATCGAAGGAGTCTCCATCGCCCTGCCCTTCGGAGCCAAGACGGGCTGGGAAACCACACCGGGACGGAATTAGCGAGGCGAATCTACCTGTGAACAAAGCTCATACTTTAAACAGGCAATTCAATAAGAACTTTACTCCAAGTCCTGATTAACGCGGTGGTCTCAATGGGTCGATGCAACACCATCTGATATAAATCTGCTCTCTAAAGGTGGTGTTGTATGAGCCAAGGTAAACGTGCGGAGCTTTCTGCGACACAGCGGGCCGACATCTGGTGCCGTTGGAAGGCGGGACAGTCGTTGCATGAGATTGGGCGAGCCTTCGGCCAGGGGCATGCGTCCATTCACCTTCTGTTATCGCATCACGGCGGGATTGTTCCGGTAGCCCGTCGGCGCTCGCTCCTGGCACTCACACTGCCTGAGCGAGAGGACATCTCTCGAGGGATCGCTTCCGGTTCGTCGATTCGTAAGATAGCCCAGCTTCTGGACCGAGCTGCGTCGACGGTGAGCCGGGAAGTGGCCCGTCATGGTGGCCGTCCTGACTATCGAGCCAATGAAGCGGATGCCCAAGCCTGGAAGTCGGCTTTGCGGCCAAAACCCTGCCTTCTTGCTATCCATGAGAAGCTGCAGAAGATCGTTGCAAGTAAACTGATATTGGACTGGTCGCCGGAACAGATCTCCGGATGGCTGAAGACCCAGTATCCCAATGACGAGAGTATGCGCGTGTCCCACGAGACCATTTACCGTAGCCTATTCATTCAAGCGCGAGGAGTGCTGAAAAAAGAGCTGGTTGGACATCTTCGGTCCAAGCGCCGCATCCGCCGCTCGCAGCACTCTCGTGTCAGCGGACAGTCGCGCGGTCAAATCGTCGATGCCATCTCCATTCGAGAAAGACCGGCGGAAATTGAGGACCGCGCTGTCCCCGGTCATTGGGAGGGCGACTTACTGAGCGGCTCTGGGAACAGTCACATCGTGACTTTAGTGGAACGTCATTCGCGTTTTACGACGCTCATCAAAGTGCCCAGCAAAGACACGGCGGTTGTGGTCGCTGCACTGACTCGGCATGCTCGTAAACTCCCAGCGGTGCTGCGCCGCTCGTTGACCTGGGATCGAGGACTGGAGATGGCCAAGCACAAGACCTTCACAGTGGCCACCAATGTGAAAGTTTATTTCTGTGATCCGCAAAGTCCTTGGCAGCGCGGCTCGAACGAAAACACAAATGGGCTATTACGACAATATTTCCCTAGGAGAACCGACCTGTCTGGCTATACGCAAGCGGAACTGGACAAAGTGGCGCTGCGGTTAAATCAGCGTCCAAGAAAAACTTTAGGATTTCAAACTCCTGCGAGTAGACTTCAAGAAAGTGTTGCGTCGACCGGTTGAGCTGGCAGCGGTTACCGGAAAAGTGGGTCTAGTACGTTAAATGTTCGGTTATCCAACTGATTGGGCACTCCTGCGATTTTCAGGGTGCCGTTAGCGTCGAATCCAAAAAAACGCCGCTAAAGAAGCGCTCCACAATCTCACGTCTCGTATGAGATCCACGGTTCTGATGTGTTGCCTCCATTTACTTTCTCAATGGTCATTGATTTATTCAGCTCCCTTTCTGGCTCGACCGGGCGCGTCGAGGGAATCGAGCCATTGGATCCTCCACATTCGACGGGAAATGAGTTGTGCCCTCGGTAGTGGGTCGGTTTGAAATAATCCGCTCCTGAAAGTCAGTTTTCTGAAAATGTCCACAAGGCATGGGTCTTGACTTTCGCTTTTTCTCCGCCTACCCTATTGGCGGAAGGGCAAAATGACAAAAAATCCATTTGAGAAGTTTTCACAACCGGGTCATGCAGCCCGTTGGACTGGACAATATCGCTGCAAATCATGCGGACGTGAAACCGTAGCGGAGAAAGGCACTGCCTTGCCTCAAGCAGACCATCACAAACACAAGGTCAATGCCGCTGGTATCGCTCTCCAGCCACCTATTCTCTGGGAATACACTGGCGATATTTAAGAATCGGTTTCATCCCGAGCCGGAGGCATCACATGAAAGGACTGTCATGCAAGCTGACACAGCAAGAATACTTGTTGAAGCCATAACAACTGCAACGAGCATCGCCATAGATAATCGAAATAAACTTACAGCTTTTGAGGCCCTGCTTCAGAAACACAATCCAGACCTGTTTCAGGAATATATAGCAACTCTTGATAAGGTACGTAGCAACCCGCCGACTTCACTTTCTCCCGTAGCGTTTGCAGTGCTTCAATCAAAGCTTGTTCAGGGTTAGTCTCAAACAACATTTCCAATTTATTTTTCATTATTTCTTCTCCAATAGTTCAACGATTTCTTCAACTGTCCACACATGATCCGCAATTCCCGCTTCCATCGCTGGCGTAACCCGCAAAGTCTGGTGAACGCGGCAGAAGTTGTAGTACATGAAATACAGCGACAAACCCGCGATATGGTTCTCAATCTTCTTGCTGAAAGCATTTGTCAGTCGGGCAAATCGCCTCATGCTCATTCGCATTGTCAGATTGTGCCGTTCTACGTGGCTTGTAGAGATGTGCTCGCGCTTCGGACGGCCAGAGATTTCAGCGGTGCGGGTTCCTATGCACTCTGCGGGGCTGTACCGCGTTTCAGTGTTTGAATCGCCCCCGTACAACTTGACCAGCATCGCGTAATCGACATTTGACCCGAAGGCATCTTCTACCGCGCTCAGATAGGCTCTGTGACCGTCTGTGGTGAGTTGGACGCGATGCGCCAATCGGCCAGCCAAGTCCTGCATGAATTCAGTAGCTACGCCCGCGTCCCGATTGCCAATCATCCAGCTAGCAATTAGCTTTGTCTCGGAACAAATCGCGGTCCACGTCCAGACATCGCCGTAACCGAATTGACCGCGCTTATCGGCAGGAACATTCGCATCCTTGGCATAGCAAAATGACCAGATTTCGTCGCACTGGACGCGCTTGCAAGGTAGGTTGCGAAGGGCCTTATCCTGAAACCGATTGCACGCTTCGCCGATCTCTTGAAGCAATTTGACTATCGTGTTCTTCGCTACGCCCGTGATTCGGACAGTGGAACGGATGCTGCTACCTTCTACGATCTGCTTGATTACCTGCGCTCGCCGCTCATTTGTTAGCTGATTCATACTGACCATTATGCTTAAGAGTAAATCCCTTGTCAAGCATAAAAGTCAGATTGATATTACATGAGTATTACGGGCTTGTTACACGACCCCCGTTAACTATAAGTCTACTAGATAGTTAAACTTAAAGTGGATGTAATACACACGTAACATAACAAAGACGAGAATGTAAACGACGGCGAAAGCCGTTGAAGGAGCAGTTCAAATCACACCGGGATTGCCCTTAGCAACCCCAAAGGAAACAAGATGTTAAACCTAGATAGAGCAGTTCCCCGTATCACCTACGTAGTGAATCGTGTTCACACCCTAACAGTGTTGGCAATGCTGTATTGGTGGGAACTTAGACACCTCTACGCCTTGCTGTTCCGGGGTCAATAAACGCGGTTAGTAGGCCGGGGCGACTCCTCACCGAGTCGCTCCGTATTCCATTGTGTTCCGACACAATCAATAAATCATTGATTCCAAATTACTTCTTCCAACGTGCTTTCGCCGCTTTTAAGGCTATTGTTTTCCGTCGTTTAGTAGACAA
This sequence comes from uncultured Acidobacteriota bacterium, assembly GCA_963715685.1. Lineage (GTDB taxonomy): Bacteria > Acidobacteriota > Terriglobia > Acidiferrales > UBA7541 > Palsa-295. Next base: position 3,078,273 of record OY970264.1, read on the forward strand.
CTTCGCTGCGCGGGCTTTGCCGCCTTTTAAACCGCCCAGACGACCACGATGCACAGCAGCAGAATCTTTGTACGAAACCGCAACTTCGAGCGGAGAGCCGTCTAGATGCTCGCCAATAGCTTGCTCGGCCACTCTGCGGGCTATTACTGTAAAGTCACGTTCTTTGACAGTTCGCGTCATAGTCTCCGTCTCGACTGCTAGGCTAATGTCGGGTGTGTAGTGCAATAGGCAGCACGCTAGATTACGGCCCTAGAAGTACGAGTTCGAGTCTCGTCACATCCACCACGCTTTTGCACGACCGGGAAACAGCCCCGGAATAAGGGCGGCTCTCTTTCTCTCCGGGGGCCGCTCTTTTACTATCGCACTACAACCCATGAGCATGCATCCACCAGCGTCCTCAGAATTGCATAACCGGGGGTAAGGACGCAAGACCCCGGAAATTCAAACTGACCCACTACCGTGCCCTCGTTCGACTTGACGTTGGCCACTGGTTTGCCTATATGTGAGGTGATAGCCCATGGGGGCAACCCGAAGTAAGGAGACAAACCGTGGCATCGAAGAAAGCAACCAAGAAACTCAAGAAGGGCAAGACGGTCCAGCCGAAGAAGACTCTCTCCAGCGACTACTTTTTGCAGTTCAACAAGAACTGAGCGGGAAGCTCTGACGGGGCGCTCTCTTTTGCTGAGAGAGCGCCCTATTTTTTTAGAAAAGAACTCCTACCCGAGAGCACCGCGTTCGATTGCCGAAGAAGGCCCAGATCACATCGCCTTCCTCCTGAGCTGCGAGGACCTTCGATAACTTTTGACTAATGCGGTAACCGGAAAAGTCGGTGCTGGGACCAATATGTCCGGCAATCCGACTCATCGGGCACTTGAACGACGGCGAGCGTCGCTGTTTCATTTCGGTGCGAACGCCTACCAGATACCCGGCATCAATCTGTATTTCACCCTGCCCGCGTAATCGGCATAGCCATCGAGCTCGTTGTGTAGGGTACGATCTTCTAGCATCGTGCGCAGAAGGGTTGCGGCAGCCGTGGCCGCGGCAGGTACAAACGCCCACCACGAGTTGAGGATCAACGGCGTAGCGAGCGTGAACGCGGACATGCCCACGTAGCCTGGGTGCCGTACGAATCGGTAAGGCCCGCCCGCGACAACTGTGTGCCCGCGATCCTTCTGAATACGAACCACCGACGAAAAGAAATTGTTGGATTGCATCGCCCATGCGAACAAAGCGGCACCGAGCACGGCCACAGCGACACCTGCGGTAAGCACCCAGGCCGGCATGGCGTTCGACCAGTGAAACCGTGCGTCCAGGCCGGCCGTAATCCACGTGGCCATCGGGCCCAGCAAAACCGCGACGCTGACGATTATCTTGTCCCAAGCCTTGCCTGCCTTGATATTGCTCCGCTCGGCGACTAGCTCGGGATTGCGCCATAACACGGCCGTGAATGCCACACCCGTGGCGAAGGATAGTCCCAAGAGAACCCATGCATTCGTCCAATCTAAGCGGCCCGCCGATCCGAAAAGACATACCGCCGTTAGGGCGAGGTTGAAGGTTATCAGGACAAACCGCTTCACAATCGGAGCGTGCATCGTCTCATCTGGTCGCTATTGTAAATCCAATAGTTCGGAGCGTCTTTTCTACTTTACTTCGCAGCCCGACCAGGCTCAGTGCTTGATTAACGCGACCTTTTCTATGATTCGCGCAATGTGTTCTCGCAGCGAAACCGCCTACGCCACCGGCCCAGCGTGCGCTATCCCTCCATCCCACGCTGCCAGAGCGCGCACAAGGCGGTGTTGTAAAGCGCAAGCGCGGTCGTAATCTGCCCCAGATGATTGTCGTGGGTCGATAGATAGGCGGCTTTGTGTAGCACGTCCGCATGCAAGTTTCCTTCGGTGGAACAGTCGATGATCACGGCGCCGTCTTTCACGTTGCGCACCAAGTCCGCCTCGGACTGCGCCGGGAATGCGGTCACGATGATGTCAGCGGTCTTGAGATACGCTTCCCGGTCTTCCGGCCGGGTCTGCGGATGGATCATGAGCGCGGTGGCCCCGATCCGCATCAGCATACTTTGCAGCGGAATGCCGACGCGCGGCGAGCTATTGCAGATTGCCACTGTCGGACCGCTCTGCCGGGCGTCGCGCGGAAACATGTTCCTGATCTCCCCGTGCTGGTGCAGCAGAGTGAGGATCGCTTTTGCCGTGCAGGGCACCACGCCTTCGTACTTCTCTTCTTCGTCGACCGTCTTGATGTTCAGCGCCATGCGGCCGGTGTTCTCGACCGTGAGCCCTTCGATGTCCTTCTCCGGCCGCACCCGCCGCAGAAAATAATCCTCGGTCTTGCCGAACGGCGCCGGAAAAAAGATAAATGTCCCGTAGATCTTGTCGTGGACTTGCGCGCCCATCAGCAGCAGTTCCAGGGCGTCGGCGCTGTGCGCTTCCTCGACGCGAAAATCCAGGCCGTGCTGCCGGAACTGCTTCCCCATATAGCTGGCGTACCGCCGGGAGCCACGGTCGACTTCCACGTTCGGCAGCCGCGGCATAAACGCCGCGACGCGGATCTCCGCCCGGTCGAGGCCGGTCTTCTCGACCTGCGCCAGTTTCTGTTCCGCCTGAGTAAACACTTCCTCGGCCGCTGCAATGCAGTTCAATCGCTTGCTCTGCGGAACTTGCTGCGTCCAGCTCATGTCAGGCGCGAACGAACTTTTTCGCGCCTGCCGCATGTCCAGTGTGTCCATATCCTGAGTTGATTATCGCGCGGCGGGCTCCCTATGACAAAGCTCTTACCAGGATTCCGCATCACGCAATTCTAATCCCTTTGCGCCTGAGTTCGCTGAGGATCGGCCGAGAGGCGCGGTTCAATGCATCAATCATTCGGACATCATCGCAAACGGCGAATCCGCTGGAGGGCTAAGTCCTGGTTAGCGCGGTTACCGGAAAAGTTGGTACTGGGACCAACATGTCCGGTAATCTGACGCGATATAAGAGGGCGCCCTTTTTGGAGTAGGTTTTGAGTGCATGGCTCGAACCCACTACCAAGGAGCGCCCTGTATGGACAGCGTGAAGTATATCGGGATGGATGTTCACAAGGAAGCGATCGTAATCGCAGTTCTAAATTCCTCCGGCAAGCTGGTGATGGAATGCGTGATCGAAACCAAAGCCAACACGATTCTGGATTTTCTGAAAGGTCTGCGCGGGAGCCTGCACGTCACTTTTGAAGAAGGCACCTGGGCTGCGTGGCTCTATGACCTGATCAAGCCGCACGTGACCGAGCTCATGGTGTGTAATCCGCGTCGGAATGCCCTGCTGAAAGAAGGCAGCAAGAGTGACCGCATCGATGCGCGGAAGCTGGCCGAGCTGCTGCGCTCAAATCTTCTCAAGCCGGTCTATCACGGGGAGCACGGAGTGCGGAAGCTGAAGGAACTGGCGCGTAGCTACCTGGCGATCAGCAAAGATGTGGGACGGGTGATGAGTCGTGTGAAGGCCATCTACCGCAGTTGGGGGATTCCCTGTGCGGGGAAGCAGGTCTATGCACCACGCTATCGGCCGGAGTGGCTGGGCAAGATCCAGGAAGCCGGCGTGCGCCGGCGGGCGGAGTTTTACTACCAGCAGTTCGATGCCTTGAGGACGTTGCGTCAGGAAGTGCGGCGCGAGCTGTTGGCCGAAGCTCAGAAGCATGATGCGTGGAAATTGTTACGAGGGATTCCGTTCATCGGCCCGATCCGGGCGGCTGAGCTGATCGCCTTGATGCAGACACCGCATCGGTTCCGCACCAAGCGACAGCTGTGGACCTACAGTGGGTTTGGAATCGAGACGCACAGCAGTGCCGAGCAGCGTTTCATCAACGGAGAGCTGAGACGCGCCAAGAAGCCGGTCTCGATTCGGGGGCTGAACCGCAATCACAATCACGATCTGAAGAATCTGTTCAAAGGTGCCGCCACGGTGGCCTCTGCCAAGGCCGGTCCGTTCCAGGAGTTTTATGATGCGCTGGTAGCCAAGGGGATCCGGCCGGAGATGGCGCGTCTGACTCTGGCACGCAAGATCGCAGCCATCACGTTGATCGTCTGGAAGAAGGGGGTGCGCTTCGACGCCAAACATCTGAAACCACAAACAGCTTGAGTGTCTCGAGCGAATCCGTTCCATCCCTGGGATTCTTTCCGGTGGTGGCCCGTCGGGTTCTTGAGACACTCGGGTTCGAGGGCGAGTCTCAGCTGATTAGTTAGGCTTTGCGTGCCTCGGGCACGCTCCGTCTCCCATCCGACCCTAGTCCCCCTCGGATAACCCGAAAAAGCTATAGACCACGAGTCTCCAATAGAACCATGGTTGCCACCTGACAACCCTTCTGCTTGTTGGTCTCAGAACGGACTGGCTTCGTCGCCAAGATGCGATGAAAACCGCTGGTAGAGAAACCCAAAAGCGCTACGGTATCTTCGTAGCATCCCGAGTCTACGGAATGGACGGCGAGAACAATCCTGCTCAATGGGGTGGGCTGGACGTAAGGAAAAACTCCGGCCACAGGAGAAGTGTTTTTTTCTTGACTCCTCTTATAGAACTTATCAGGAGTTAGCCCACTTTCCGGCGGTTCCACGTGTCCGACGTATCAGGGTCGGCAGAACTGACACTCTCAAGCCGCGTAGATTACGCATTTCTTAAATTGGGCATTTCAAAACGAACATATCGCTGGCCGCCTGCTCAAGGAGGCGCATATGATATGGCCGCTCTCGAAATAAGCAACAATCAGTCGCCCAACGGAGGCAAGTATGCGCCAATTGAAAGTTCCATCGTTCTTCGGGTCCTTGCTCCTCTCGATGATTCTTGTGGCTACATCCACGCAGGCGCTCGACCCGAAGACACAGACGGCAGCGCCGTCGTCAACAGAAATGTACGTGTATTGCCTTTCCGACCGGTCAGCGCCGGTGATCTATTTCAGCGAAGTTTTCATAGGGAAAGCAGACCCTCCCAGCAGCGGAATGCGGCAAGTCAGTTTCAGAAATATCGCAAAGAACTTCCTCGTGTTCCTCCAGCAAAAGTACTCCTTCAAGAGCGACTCTAGCTATCCCACCACGTGTGTTGGGCGGACGAGCGGGTCTGCGGAAGCCCCGGGCAGCAAGCAGAAATTGGAAGATTCATACAAACAAGCAAACAAACAGATCGTCGAGACCGGCTGGAAAAACCAGTAAGGGCGGCGGTCTCAATGGGTCGACGCAACAGCAGCGCGGAGCCTACTTGCGCGAGCCTCAAAGGCTATAGCCGTTCGCGAGCGTCGAATCGAACGGAACACTGCCCTGGCTAGGTTCTGATTGAGTACAGCCCGACAGGTCGGTTCTCTAGGGGAAGTACTGTCGGACCAACTGAGTACATAGTGTTGCATCGACCGGTTGAGCTGGCAGCGCTAACCGGACAACTCGGTCCTGTACCCAAGTTACCGGTTATCTGACTTACCAGGAGTTACCCGATGAGGACCGAAAGTCTATAACGCTTTTGGATAATCCTATGTATCCTTGCCCGCGGGTTGATCCAGAGCGTTGAAATGGAACATCCACCATCACAGATTCCGTCCGCAGATCCTGGCCAGAGCTTTGAACCCAGTCTGAGCTACAGGATTCGGAAGGCAATAGAAGGAGGTTGGCTCAGCTTGCTTATGCCGGGCCTGGGACAGGTTTACAACCGTCAGCCCCGAAAGGGCCTGTGGATGGCTGCCACACTTCCGTTGCTAACTCTTGCGGCAGGCGAGACGCGCATTCTGTTGTCATTTTGGGGCTTCGTCGCCTCTCTTTTAGTTTTAGTAGGATGGCGGCTCTTCATTGCAGCTGAGGCCTCTCACATTGGGTGGAAGGGCGGAAAATCCGAAGTTCGGTTTCAAAGGCCCCGACTCGTCATTCCAATCATCATCGGCCTCATTGTCCTCCTAAACATTTTTCCAACTGTCGGCCAATTCCGGCGCCACTATTCGTATCTTGGCGCGTTCAAAGTGCCTTCCGGATCGATGTGCCCGACGATATGCCCGGGTGAGCGAATCGTGGCGGATATGGACGCCTATCATTTGAGGAGTCCTCAGCGGGGGGAGCTTATTTTACTGAAGCTTCCTGCAGCGCAAGCATTGCTCATCAAACGCGTGATCGGAGTCGCGGGAGATACGATCGAGGCGGGGCCGAAAAACGAGGTCATCGTCGACGGAAAACAATTGAATCCTCCGGGAACATGCGGAACTCCCGTTCTGGAGCAAAACCCAACGGGGGAGTTACCTAACTTCCCGTCAACGACAGTGCCGGAAGGATCTTTCTTTGTCGTCGGGGATAACCTCGCCAATAGCAACGATAGTCGCTTCCCCGAGTTTGGCTTGGTAAGTGTCGATCAAGTGCGAGGTAAACCACTGTTTCTCTATTGGTCGCCCGGTCGCTCCCGTATCGGTTGCCGAACACAGTGAAAATACACGTCGCTGCTTGCGACATTCACTCGCAGACTTTTGCTAACTCCTGATTAACGCGGTTACCGGAAAAGTTGGTACTGGGACCAACATGTCCGGTAATCCGTGCCAGCTCAACCGGTCGATGCAACACTATGTACTCAGTTGGTCCGACAGTACTTCCCCTAGAGAACCGACCTGTCTCGCTGTACTCAATCAGAACCTAGCCAGGGCAGTGTTCCGTTTCATTCGACGCTCGCGAACGACTATAGCCTTTGAGGCTCGCGCAAGTAGACTCCGCGCTGTTGCGTCGACCCATTGAGACCGCCCGACGCAATATAAAAGGGCGCCCCTTTTGGAGTAGGTTTTTGAGTGCTTGGCTCAATTCCTACAGAAAGGAGCACCCTCGATGGATAGCGTGAAGTATATCGGCATGGATGTTCACAAGGAAGCGATCTCGATCGCGGTCCTAAATTCCTCTGGCAAGCTGGTGATGGAATGCGTCATCGAAACCAAAGCCAGCGCCATTCTCGAGTTTCTCCAAGGGCTACGCGGAAGCCTGCATGTCACCTTGGAAGAAGGCACCTGGGCCGCTTGGTTGTATGACCTGCTGAAACCGCACGTCACCGAGCTCGTCGTGTGCAATCCCCGCCGGAATGCCTATCTGAAAGAAGGCAGTAAGAGTGACCGCATTGATGCGCGGAAGTTGGCCGAGCTGCTGCGCTCGAACATGGTCCGCTCGGTCTATCACGGGGAGCATGGCGTACGGACACTCAAGGAACTGGCGCGGAGTTATCTGACGATCAGCAAAGATCTCGGACGGGTGATGAGTCGATTGAAGGCGATCTACCGCAGCTGGGGGATTCCGTGTGCGGGAAAGCAGGTCTATGCACCGCGTTATCGTGCCGAATGGCTGGCGAAAATCAGTGAAGCTGGGGTGCGCCGCCGAGCCGAGTTCTACTACCAACAACTGGACGCCCTGCGGCCGCTGCGCCAACAAGTGCGGCAAGAGCTATTAGCCGAGGCCAAGAAACACAGCGCGTGGAAATTGTTACGCGGGATCCCCTCAATTGAGCCGATCCGAGCGGCACTCATCATCGCGATCCTCCAGACACCCCATCGCTTTCGCACCAAGAGACAGCTCTGGACCTATATTGGTTTTGGGATCGAGACGTACAGCAGTGCCGAGCAGCGTTTCATCAACGGAGAGCTGAGGCGCTCGAAGAAGCCGGTATCGATTCGCGGGCTGAATCGCAATCACAATCACGATCTGAAAAATCTGTTCAAGAGTGCTGCGACCATCGCTGCTGTCAAGGCTGGTCCGTTTCAGAAGTTTTACGATGCGCTAGTTGCCAAGGGAATCCGCCCGGAGATGGCACGCCTGACGCTGGCGCGCAAGATCGCCGCAATCACTTTGGTGGTCTGGAAGAGAGGAGTAAGCTTCGACGCCAAACATCTGAACCCACAAACAGCTTGAGTGTCTCGAGCGAATCCGCTCCATTCCTGGAATTCCTCCCGGTGTGGCGAGTCGGGTTCTTGAGACATTCGGGTTCGAGGGCGAGTCTCAGCTGGTTAGTTAGACTTTGCGTGCTTCGGGCCGCTCAGTCTCACATCCGACCCTAGTCCCCCTCGGATAACCCGAAACAGCCATGGGCCACGAGTCCCAAATAGAACCATGGTTGCCACCTGACAACCGTGCTGCTTGTTGGTCTCAGAACGGACTGGCTTCGTCGTGAAGAAGCGATGAAAACCGCTGGGAGAGAAACCCAAACGCGCTACACGACTATGTCTAACGTCCCGAGCTCATGGAGCGGAAGGCAAGAACACATCCTGCTCAATGACAGGGGGCTGGAAGCCAAGAAAAAATCCGGTCGCAGGCGAAGTGTTTTTCTTGACTTTCCCTTTTATAGAACTTATCAGGAGTTACCCCTCATTTGCTCTGCACCTGTGGAGTGGGGCGATTGCTTCTTCACGCAGATCCTATATGATGGCTCGATGAGGAAGAGAATAAACTATTACAGCGACGGCCTAAAGCTGTCCGGAATACTTTCCACGCCTGACAATTCCGAAGGAAGACGTTTTCCTGGTGTCGTGCTTGTGCCAGGTTTCATGAGTACGGCGGACGCTTTCTTTCCTGGGTTCGCTGAAGAGTTGAACGCAGGTGGCTTTGTAGCCCTAACCATGGATTTCAGAGGATTCGGAGAGAGCGAAGGCGTCCGCGGCGAGGTCATTCCATACCTACAGATCTATGACGCTAGAAACGCCATATCCTACTTGCAATCAAGACCAGAAGTTAACCCTGACCAAATCGCCTTGTTAGGTGTAAGTTTGGGAGGAGGAGAAGTAGCATACATAGCAGCTCAAGACCGACGAGTAAAGTGTGTTGCCTCAATGGTCTTGGTCGGTGATGGCGAGCGGAGAATGCGAAGATTTCGAACCGAGCAGGAGTGGGAAACGCTCATGCAAAAGGTTCAAGAGGACAGGATAAACAGGGCTTTGACTGGCAAGTCCAAAGACTTCCATGGGTTTTTGGGAAAGGGAACCGATTCGGTACTGATCATGCCTCCTGATCTGGCCTCTTCCCTGAAGAGTGCTGAACAGGTGGAAAAGGAAAAAGGCAACAGAACAACTCTAGCAACCGTCGATGGGTGGCTGGGCTACAAGCCGGAAGAGATTATTGACAAGGTGTCTCCAACACCAATTCTCTTCGTTCAAGCTGAGAAGGACGAGCTCGAGGCTGATGACGCCGATAGGTTGTATAGTAAGGCTAAGGAACCGAAGAAGCTCTTCACTCTAAAAGGCGGCGTACACTTCGACGTGTATGGGAAGAGGACAAATGAAGCTATGCAACCGGTCCTCGAATGGTTCAAACAGTACCTTCAATGAATCAAATGCAGGATCGATCAAAATCTACAAGTTTGACCGTTCAAACGTAACGTGTATATAGGACAGAAAGGTCGCCTGCATCGGATCCCCAGTCCCGCCAACTATAGAAGTTATCCGCGCTCTTGACGCCGTTCGAGCGATTGATTCCGAAATGGAAGGCCTCACCAAGCCACTGCCAATCAGATGAGTATCACCAAAAGCGAATCAGGAAATGCGGAAGTTGTTCGCGACGATGTTGGCGGTTATTCAAAAATCCAACTAGGTGAGTTCCCTGCAGGGCCAGTTAATTGCCGCTCAGGATCGGGCCCTTCGCGCCCAGCGTCGGTCGGACGAACTAGAGGCCCCAACCGCGATGCCCAATCGCAGGTGCAGCAACTGAGTCAATTACAATTCGAGATCCGCGAAAATGAGCCTATTCGCAGTGGTGAGGACAGATACAGGGCAGTCGAATTGATAACGAGTGCGAGGTAAGGAGTGAAAAAATCGGCTCCCGCTCAGCAAATTCTGGCAGAACAAGGTTATATCATCCTGGCCGCCGACGTCTCGTATCCACTGGGCTCGATCATTCCCCTTGCCGATTGCGGGCCCGACTATGAACGCATTCCCGGACCGATGGTCGTGATCGGCGAGGCAACTATTGACGAATGGCGAGCGCAGGCGAAGCAATATCTCGGCAAACTGCCGCCAGAATCGGGCGGAAAGTTCTTCTTCTTTAAAGTGGTGGCGGAATAAAGGGATACGGCTTGACCAAGTGGGCGATTAGTTGGCTAGCCGAAACGGTAACCTTCACCTGAGCGCGGGTCACGCTGGGTAAGATCAGGAAGAGGCCGAGACTAGCGAGGGCGAGGCGTTTCATTACGGAAGTATAAGCCCAGGTGGGCAAGCACGGTCATGCCCATGAGCCTAAGTCCTGATTAACGCGGTATCTCTAACGACGCCGGCCATTGCAAGAGCTTTTTGCTTTGCTTATCACTCGATTCGAGCACACCCGTGCGGCGGCGCACGAACCGCGTCTGTCTGTGTCGCTTCCATTCATCTGCGTCACCCGAACTTGCTCGGCCCGTCTGTCTTCATCAACTCGGTGTTGCCCACCAACCATCTCTTCGATCACCATCGACCATGATGAGTTATTCGAACTCCCCGTAGGGAGGCAGGTAGCCTAATCAACCGGCCGGTGACTCGTCGCACCATACCGCGTTCCAGGCATCCCTGCACAGGCGACACCACTGTTCTGCTGCTTCTGTCCACGACGACAGAACTCGTTATAGTTAATCTCGTTCCGCAACATGATCCACAGCCGAATCCCGAGCTTGCGAGCCACAGCCACTCTCGCCTTCCCCAGACCCTTCTGGACCAATTTGCGGCGGTAGAAACGCTGCAACTCCGGATCCCGGCGTACCGCGTGTGCTCCCGCCTCACCCCAGAGAAACCGCAGCAGCGGGTTGCCTTGTTTACTTAGCCCGCCGAACTTCTGTCGACCACCACTGGAGTATTCTCTCGGAATGATCCCCACGTAACTGGCCAACGCCTTACCGTCAGTGAACCGCCTCGGATCGCCTAGGAACACGTCCGTAGCCAGCGCTGTGATGGGCCCCACTCCTGGATGGGTCATCAGCAGCCTTGCTCCGGAACGCTGGCCTGCTTGCTCTTCCACTCGCTGGTTCAGTTTCTCGATGTCCGATTCGAACTTCACGTACATCGCCTGCAATTCACTCCGCCGATGAGCGGTATGCGGAGCCAGCGGCAACGACGCGATCGTGTTTTGTCCGTCGCGGCTCCACAGAGAAGGGCCTCGTCGTAAGCCATTCGCCAAGGCTATCGCCTGCAGCGCATTTTGTATTCGCGTCCGCATCCGTACCCACTGATGACGGTGCCGCAGCAAGGCCCGCAGATCTTGCAGTTCCTTCGAAGGTAGCCAGATCGCTGGAAAGCGGTTTTCTACCAGCAGCGTCAGAATCAAATCGGCATCTCGCCGATCATGTTTCTGCTTCCGTGGTTCGGCTGCCCGAATCACTGCCGGATTACCGACCTGGCATTCGATCCCCAGTTCTTCCATCAGGTTTACAAACCACTGCATCGATCCAGTGGCTTCGATCCCCACCCGCACCGGGCGTGGAAGCGTGGAATAAAACTCCCGCACGATGTTGCCTTCGTGCGTCAAAGTCATTTTCACGACCTCCCCCGTCGTGGTGTCCAGCATTGCCAACGTTTGCTGGCGAGCGTGCAAGTCACATCCTATAATTCGCATCTCGGCCTCCTTCGGTCCGAGCACTGTTGGGGTGAACACCGAACAGTCTACTCGGACCGTCGCGAGGCCGACGTCGTTATGGCATCAACCGGTAAAGTGGGTACTAGAACAACGGCCTGTTATTCGACCTGTCGGTGAGTATCCAATCGTCGTGTCTGGAAAAGACAGGGCTTGGCTCGCCTTATCGGTGACGAAGCCACAGGAAGAATCCCCAGGCGCAGCCCAAAAGAACAGCACCAGCAAGAAACCAGCGCGCTTCCGGCAATGCGAACAAGCCCATAAGAAGTACTCCGACCACAACGACCAACCCGACTGGGTGGCCCGTGTAAAGGCCTGCACCGCCACGGCCGAACGGAATGGGTTCGGTCGGGTTGGGTTCGGAGTCTCGTGGAGCGGTCTTCCGAACGCTGTAGCGCCGAATGTCCGTAGGAGTGGTCACTAGCTATCGTATACGCCACGGAACCTTTCGTGGCAAGGGTCCTGACCTGACCGGGGATTTTTGTACCAGGTGAAATGAGAGAGAATTCACTTGGAGGAAGACCGGCCATGCCCATGAAGAGATACAAGGCGGAGCAGATTGTGAATTTGCTGCGGCAGATTGAAGTAGAAATCGCAAACGGGAAGACCACCCCACAAGCCTGCAAGGAAGCCGAAATCACCGTGCAAACCTACTACCGCTGGCGGAAGGAATACGGCGGGTTAAAGCTGGATCAAGCCAAGCGTCTGAAAGAGCTGGAGCGGGAGAATGCGAAGTTGAAGCGGCTGGTGGCGGAGCTGTCCCTGGAGAAGCAAATTCTCAAGGATGTGGCCGGGGGAAACTTCTAAGCCCTGAGCGGCGGCGTGGCGCGGTCAGGCATGCCTGCGAGAACTACCAGATAACGGAGCGGCATGCCTGCCGGCTGCTGGGGCAGTGGAGAGGGACACAACGCTACGAAGGGATCGGTCGGGCGGATGAGGATGCGCTGACCAGAGCGATCATTGCCCTGGCCAGTGAATACGGGCGCTACGGCTATCGGAGGATCACGGTGAAGTTGCAGGAGGCCGGCTGGCAGGTAGGCACGGATCGTGTGCAGCGGATCTGGCGGCGGGAGGGACTGAAAGTGCCGCAGAAACAGCGGCCACGAAGGCGATTGTGGCTGAACGATGGATCGTGTGTGCGGCTGCGACCCGAGCGTGCCAACCACGTGTGGAGCTACGACTTCGTGAGCGCAATGACCCACGATGGACGGACGTTACGGCTGTTGGTGCTGATCGACGAATACACGCGGGAATGCCTGGCGATCCGTGTGGCGAGAAGGCTGGGAAGTAACGAGGTGATCGAGACGCTGGCGGATGTGATGCTGTGGCGAGGAATTCCAGAACACATTCGATCGGATAACGGACCGGAGTTCGTAGCCAAGGAACTAAGGAAGTGGCTGAGCCATGTGGGAACCGGGACGCTGTACATTGAACCCGGAAGTCCGTGGGAAAACGGATACTGCGAAAGTTTTAATGGGAAGCTGCGAGACGAGTGCTTGAATGGGGAGATCTTCTACTCGCTGAAGGAGGCGCAAGTGGTGATCGAGCACTGGCGAGTGGAGTACAACACCCGGCGGCCACACTCGGCGCTGGGCTATAGGCCGCCGGCGCTGGCGGCCTATAGCCCCCTGGTTTCACCGGGTTCAGTTTCAAGACCTGAGGCTGTGATGTAAACTCTCTCACACGCCGTGGTACAAAAACTCCATCAGGTCAGTCCCCTGATCCGCTGGGACATTAGCGTCAAGTCCTGATTAACGCGCTATCTCTAACGACGCCGGCCATTGCAAGAGCTTTTTGCTTTGCTTATCACTCGATTCGAGCACACCCGTGCGGCGGCGCACGAACCGCGTCTGTCTGTGTCGCTTCCATTCATCTGCGTCACCCGAACTTGCTCGGCCCGTCTGTCTTCATCAACTCGGTGTTGCCCACCAACCATCTCTTCGATCACCATCGACCATGATGAGTTATTCGAACTCCCCGTAGGGAGGCAGGTAGCCTAATCAACCGGCCGGTGACTCGTCGCACCATACCGCGTTCCAGGCATCCCTGCACAGGCGACACCACTGTTCTGCTGCTTCTGTCCACGACGACAGAACTCGTTATAGTTAATCTCGTTCCGCAACATGATCCACAGCCGAATCCCGAGCTTGCGAGCCACAGCCACTCTCGCCTTCCCCAGACCCTTCTGGACCAATTTGCGGCGGTAGAAACGCTGCAACTCCGGATCCCGGCGTACCGCGTGTGCTCCCGCCTCACCCCAGAGAAACCGCAGCAGCGGGTTGCCTTGTTTACTTAGCCCGCCGAACTTCTGTCGACCACCACTGGAGTATTCTCTCGGAATGATCCCCACGTAACTGGCCAACGCCTTACCGTCAGTGAACCGCCTCGGATCGCCTAGGAACACGTCCGTAGCCAGCGCTGTGATGGGCCCCACTCCTGGATGGGTCATCAGCAGCCTTGCTCCGGAACGCTGGCCTGCTTGCTCTTCCACTCGCTGGTTCAGTTTCTCGATGTCCGATTCGAACTTCACGTACATCGCCTGCAATTCACTCCGCCGATGAGCGGTATGCGGAGCCAGCGGCAACGACGCGATCGTGTTTTGTCCGTCGCGGCTCCACAGAGAAGGGCCTCGTCGTAAGCCATTCGCCAAGGCTATCGCCTGCAGCGCATTTTGTATTCGCGTCCGCATCCGTACCCACTGATGACGGTGCCGCAGCAAGGCCCGCAGATCTTGCAGTTCCTTCGAAGGTAGCCAGATCGCTGGAAAGCGGTTTTCTACCAGCAGCGTCAGAATCAAATCGGCATCTCGCCGATCATGTTTCTGCTTCCGTGGTTCGGCTGCCCGAATCACTGCCGGATTACCGACCTGGCATTCGATCCCCAGTTCTTCCATCAGGTTTACAAACCACTGCATCGATCCAGTGGCTTCGATCCCCACCCGCACCGGGCGTGGAAGCGTGGAATAAAACTCCCGCACGATGTTGCCTTCGTGCGTCAAAGTCATTTTCACGACCTCCCCCGTCGTGGTGTCCAGCATTGCCAACGTTTGCTGGCGAGCGTGCAAGTCACATCCTATAATTCGCATCTCGGCCTCCTTCGGTCCGAGCACTGTTGGGGTGAACACCGAACAGTCTACTCGGACCGTCGCGAGGCCGACGTCGTTATGGCATCAACCGGAAAAGTTGGTACTGGCACCAAGATGATTGCATAACAACGTCGGCTCCTTAGACCCGAGTAGACTGTGGTTTGTCGACGACCGCAGGCTCGGGAGAAAGGAGCCGAACATGATGATTATAGGCGTAGATTACCACCCGAGCTTTCAAGCGATTGCATTTTTTGTAGAAGAGACGGGTGAGTGCGGTGAACAGGAACTGAACCACAGTGATGGGCAAGCAGAGAAATTCTATCGGGACCTGAAGCAGCGAGGAATCCGCGTGCGGGTAGGAATGGAGGCTACCGGCTATTCACGCTGGTTCGAGCGGCTACTGGCTGAATTGGGTTTCGAGCTGTGGATCGGCGATCCGGCGGAGATCAAGGCCAAGCGAGTGAAGAAGCAGAAGTTCGACCGCGAGGATGCTCGACTGCTGCTCAGGCTGATGCTGGAAAATAACTTCCCGCAGATCTGGATACCGAGTCCCGAGAATCGAGATCTACGGCAACTGCTATGGCATCGGCATCGGTTGGTGCAGATGCGCACGCGGATCATGAATCAGTTGCAGGCGTTGGCCATGAACGAGGGCTATCGCTGGAAGAAAAAGCTGTTCAGCGAACAGGGGCGAGCACAACTGGAAAAGCTCGCGTTAGCTCCCTGGGCTGGTCGGCGCCGGCAAGAGTTGCTGGAACTGCTGGACCGCCTGAATCCGACGATTGAGGAGTTAACCGCCGCCGTCGAGCGGGAAGCCAGGAAGCGACCTGAAGCACTGCGACTGATGACCCATCCAGGCGTGGGCCCGCTCACGGCACTTGCTTACGTGTTGATCATCGGAACTCCGACACGGTTTGAACGGGGCAAGCAGATCGGCACGTACGTGGGGATGATCCCGAGTGAGGACTCCAGTGCTGGCAAGCAACGGCTGGGGCACATCAGCAAGCAAGGCAATTCCTTGTTGCGCTTCTTGCTGGTGGAGGCAGCCCAGGCGGCAGCACGAATCCATCCGGAGTGGCGACGTCGCTACACTCACCTGGCGATGCGTCGGCACCGGAGCATTGCCAAGGTAGCGATGGGGCGGAAGCTGGGGGTTCGTTTGTACTGGATGTGGCGGAATGGTTGTGAGTATTGGCAGTCTTTAGAGTTCGGTTCGTACGTGGGACA
Organism: uncultured Acidobacteriota bacterium; assembly: GCA_963715685.1. Lineage (GTDB taxonomy): Bacteria > Acidobacteriota > Terriglobia > Acidiferrales > UBA7541 > Palsa-295. The sequence goes on from OY970264.1 coordinate 3,094,142, forward strand.
GCTCGGTACCGGACATGGTGTGAAGTAGACGCCTGAGCAGATGAATGGGCATCCCACTCCCTGTGAAGGGAGTTCGAAGAAGTAATCGTGGTCGAAGTCTTGATCGAAGAGATGTTTGGGTCGGACCGAAGCCGACCGAAAGATTACAGACGAGCCGTGGTCATCGACGCTGGGCCAAAGAACAAGACGAACGAAGACACTCTTCGAAGTGAACGGAGAAGTACGCTCAAAAAACGTTTGACAGAGCCGACGTTGTTAGAGATGTCCGCTAATCCGACTACACGCCCAGGTTGAATTGAGCTGTGAACCAAGGTCCGGGATTCGCGTTGGCGAACGGCGGCTTACGTTGATTTTCTGACTTGTCGATGGCACTGCGTCTGCGAGGTTGTCGAAGCGGGAACTTCCCGGCCCGCCGCGGAAGTAAGCTGAAGCGCCCGCCTACCGAGACCTCGGGCTCGGGTCGAATTTTTGGATGGACGTCGGAAGCATCGGTTCCCAACCCAAGGCCGGCCGCGAATAGTAGCCCTGACGAGTGCGTGCGGTTAAGCCGTGCTTTGCGACGCGAATCTCTAAGCGGTGATATTCGTTTGACCCGCTGCCCGCTGGCGGATCGAAGGAGACTTCGTAGTACGCTCTCGTATCGGCAAGGCAAGTTTGCAAAAGCGCAGCGATGTCGTTGTTCGCATAGAGAGCAACACCGCCGCTCTGCGTGGCGAGCACCTGCAGCGCTAGGTTCGCCGGCAGCACCTGCGTGGGTTTGCTAATTCCTTTGAGGAAGTTCTGCCAGTAGAAGGCGCGAATAACGTTTTCTTGTGTGCCGAACGGGTCGATGCTGTAGAGAGTGATGCGGCTCTGCAAGAGATCCGTCGAGAAACTGACAACGTCAGCGAAGAGCTGCTGCTGCACCTTCGAGCCCATTTCGACTTCGGGCCCCGACAGGAGCGGCCAGCCGGGAGAAATCCAAATCATCAACTTTCGTCCGGGACGTCGGGCCTCGCGTCGAACAACCTCATGCAGACCTTCGAGCGACAGCTGGAAGCGTTCGGTTGCGCCGTAAAAGCCGGCGGAACGATTGAGAAAACGGAGACTGACGGTGTATCGATCCAATGAGGCGCTGAGCTTGTTGCCGTCTTTTGAGAAGTCCTCGACAGACTGGATCCCACTATCGGAAAGCACGACGAGACTGGTGGCGTGAATTAGGTCACCTTTGTCGGCGCGGAGGAATTTGTCGATCTGGTCGCGTTCGTAGGCGACGGTGTTGTAACCGGCGTTCACCGCGTCGACGACTAGGATCACGTCAACTTCAGCCTGCCTCCCGTCGACGGCCCGGAAGGAAGTGATGTTTTGCGCGACCTTGTTATCAAGGACAGTGAAGTCCTGCTGCTGGAGATCGCCCACTGGCGGCCCTGAGTTCGGACTCACGACAACGTCAAGGTTAATCGAGGCGTTCACAGGTTGGGTGGGAGGACTGGATTGTTGCGCCGAGGCGGCGGACGCTGCGAGTAGAGCCACGAGAAGCACAGGGCGGGGAAGCGCATCGATGAACATATTCACTCTTAATTGACGCCATCGAAGGATAACACGGGTACCGTCGCGAGTATGCTGATTGCTTCTCCAAATGGAAAAGGACCATTCCCTTTCGCTGCTCAACTCCTGATTAACGCCGTAACGGGACAAGTTCCGTGGGGCGAGTCCTCAACATCTCCGGATTTCTTTCATTTCAGGATCGCTTGACTACTGGCGGTAGCGATCCGTCGGTCTCGGCGTACTTAGGCAGCCGCACTGAACACAGCGGCGAGCTAAGAAGCCTTTGTCGTACCACCATTTCGCCGCAAACCATTCTCCGCAGCGGGGACACGGCCATCGGGTCAAACGGTTGCATTCGTAAAGCCACCACACCATCCAACCACCAGCTACAAAGAATCCGGGGACGAATGTGTGAAACAGCTTGAAGAATACAACCGCAATTAGGAAAACCACGGGCACGTAGCCCAAGAACAAAATGAAACAACGGTTCCTCAGCCGGCGATATTCCTGCCATGCTGTCTGATAGCTGTTCATGGCCAGTGAATTCTAACAAATAGCCCTAAGTCCTGATTAACGCGGTATCTCTAACGACGCCGGCCATTGCAAGAGCTTTTTGCTTTGCTTATCACTCGATTCGAGCACACCCGTGCGGCGGCGCACGAACCGCGTCTGTCTGTGTCGCTTCCATTCATCTGCGTCACCCGAACTTGCTCGGCCCGTCTGTCTTCATCAACTCGGTGTTGCCCACCAACCATCTCTTCGATCACCATCGACCATGATGAGTTATTCGAACTCCCCGTAGGGAGGCAGGTAGCCTAATCAACCGGCCGGTGACTCGTCGCACCATACCGCGTTCCAGGCATCCCTGCACAGGCGACACCACTGTTCTGCTGCTTCTGTCCACGACGACAGAACTCGTTATAGTTAATCTCGTTCCGCAACATGATCCACAGCCGAATCCCGAGCTTGCGAGCCACAGCCACTCTCGCCTTCCCCAGACCCTTCTGGACCAATTTGCGGCGGTAGAAACGCTGCAACTCCGGATCCCGGCGTACCGCGTGTGCTCCCGCCTCACCCCAGAGAAACCGCAGCAGCGGGTTGCCTTGTTTACTTAGCCCGCCGAACTTCTGTCGACCACCACTGGAGTATTCTCTCGGAATGATCCCCACGTAACTGGCCAACGCCTTACCGTCAGTGAACCGCCTCGGATCGCCTAGGAACACGTCCGTAGCCAGCGCTGTGATGGGCCCCACTCCTGGATGGGTCATCAGCAGCCTTGCTCCGGAACGCTGGCCTGCTTGCTCTTCCACTCGCTGGTTCAGTTTCTCGATGTCCGATTCGAACTTCACGTACATCGCCTGCAATTCACTCCGCCGATGAGCGGTATGCGGAGCCAGCGGCAACGACGCGATCGTGTTTTGTCCGTCGCGGCTCCACAGAGAAGGGCCTCGTCGTAAGCCATTCGCCAAGGCTATCGCCTGCAGCGCATTTTGTATTCGCGTCCGCATCCGTACCCACTGATGACGGTGCCGCAGCAAGGCCCGCAGATCTTGCAGTTCCTTCGAAGGTAGCCAGATCGCTGGAAAGCGGTTTTCTACCAGCAGCGTCAGAATCAAATCGGCATCTCGCCGATCATGTTTCTGCTTCCGTGGTTCGGCTGCCCGAATCACTGCCGGATTACCGACCTGGCATTCGATCCCCAGTTCTTCCATCAGGTTTACAAACCACTGCATCGATCCAGTGGCTTCGATCCCCACCCGCACCGGGCGTGGAAGCGTGGAATAAAACTCCCGCACGATGTTGCCTTCGTGCGTCAAAGTCATTTTCACGACCTCCCCCGTCGTGGTGTCCAGCATTGCCAACGTTTGCTGGCGAGCGTGCAAGTCACATCCTATAATTCGCATCTCGGCCTCCTTCGGTCCGAGCACTGTTGGGGTGAACACCGAACAGTCTACTCGGACCGTCGCGAGGCCGACGTCGTTATGGCATCAACCGGACAAGTTCGGTACTAGCCCGGAAGAGCCGCTGCAGTAACTGGGGACTTCCACGGCCTACTTGGCACCAAGAATACCCTGCACATCGGCCTCGGCGCGGACAAGCTGCTCAATGGCAATCTTCTTTTCTGATCCGAGCTGCCAGTTCGTTCGGTCCATGAGAACGACGATCTGTCGATACCGTCCGTGCGACGGATCCGACAGCCCTTCGATCATTAAACCAGTGTATACGCCCGAGCGGTTAGTAAGAGTCCATGCGAAGACTCTTGGGGTGTTCGAGAACTTGGCAACGAGCGTTGGTGAAATTCGTGAATCGGGGAGCCGGACGGTCGTAAACGCCACCATGAGGACGCTTTGAGTCTGCTGTGAAGCCTCGAAAAAGACAAGCTGCTCCGGTATGCGCTGCCACTCTCAACCTTTGATTAACGCGGTTACCAGAGAAGCGGGTACTAGCCCGATGCCGCCTCCTCGCGCAACAGAATGTTGATTCTGTTGCGTTCTGTCAGAGTCGCGCGGCCAATCCCAAGGGGTTACGCAAGCCGATACAAGTGCCAGCGGTCACGTAACGTTGCATTTCAGGATTAACCTTCCCCTGTTAGACATACCGGGGAGCTGGCGAGGATGTTTTTTTGCGAAGAACGTTTACAACCGCGCGCTCGCGCCGCATGCGACCGGATCAAACAGCCACGCGTATCGTGGCATTCGTTTCGGCACACCCATACGACGCAGCTCGTGGAGTCAGGCGAGTCGCTCAAGACCGTGCAGGCGCTTCTGGGCCACTCGGACCTTGAGACGACTCTCAACACCTAGACCCATGTCATCCCGGAATCACAGCGGCGCGCTGTCGACCGGGTTGCCGGGGTTTTGTTCTCAAATGTTCTCAAGTTGGCCCCGGACTCGAAGGAGCCGGGGAGGCTCAACTAATGCAGTTGCTGTCAGTTACGGAGAATGAGTGGTGAGCCGCGGAGGACTCGAACCTCCAACCCGCTGATTAAGAGTGGTTCTTCGGCGCGACTGTGGACGTTTCTCATTTTCAGAGACTTGCCCTCCAGGTCTCCAGATTCGCAACGATTAGCCGGTTCTCGCTCACTTCGCCGAGATGCGCGGAGTTGACGCGAGATGTTTTCCGACTCCACACAAAAATCCCCACACTGAACCGCCTCACTGAATCGCTCCCAACTCGTCTCGTTTTTGCGCTTCAGCTTCGGCAATTTCGCGCTCGGCACGGTGCTGTTCGATTCGAGTCTGAACGTCGCCGAGATGCCGCTTGCTCAAATGCACATAGCGTTCTGTCGTTTTCAAATCGGAGTGTCCGAGAAGCTTCGCGAGCGAGAGCACATCGGCGCCGGCCTCAGCCGCACGAGTCGCCGCCGTGTGGCGCAGATCGTAAATCCTGAATCGTGCGACTTTGCTTTCGCGCAGAGCTTTTCGGTGAGCCGGTTCGAGTTCCGTCATCGGAGCGGACCAGTCGTGACCGGTTCCGACACGGCGCGGGAAAAGATAGCTTCCCTTCGCCTTGCTGAGCCGAGCCTTCAGTACCTCGTTCGCGCGCTTCGTGATTGGCACGTCGCGGACCGCGTTACCCGTCTTGCCGCTCGGGATGTGAAGAAAGGCCGGGACGGCGCCGAGATGAACGTCCTCGCGCCGGATGGAAAACACTTCGCCGGGCCGCATGCCGAGTTCCAGCATGATCGTCGCAACGTCTCGCAACGGCTGGCCGGCTCCGGCCAGGTACTTGCGTTCCTCATCGAAAGTCAGAATGCGTTCGCGGCGGCGCTCCTCGAGAAATTCAATCTTATGCGCCATGAATGGAGTCGAGGCAATCACGTCCTGCCGGACCGCGAACAGAAGTATCCGACGCATGCACGCGAGATCGCGATTGACGGTTGACGGCGAAAGTCTCTGCTCTAGCCGCGCTTGCTTGAACCTTTCGAGGCCGTCCGCGGTGATCTCATCCAAGCGCTGCGCGCCGAAGCGCGGATTGAGGTTTTTCACTGAAACCCCGTAGCAGCGTGATGTGTTCGGGCGCATCTGGCTCTTCGTCCGTTCCAGAAATTGCTTCGCATAGTTTTTGAACAGCGGAGGCGGTTCCGGGTCTAGGATTCCAGCTCGCGCCCTTGCGAGCTTTTCGCGGAGGTTGTTCTCGTAGCGGCCCGCCGCGATTTTATTCGTCAGCTTCGTGGACCCGCGACAGCGACGGCCCTTGAACAGAAAGTCGTAGACGTAGTAAGGCGAGCCTGTTCGCTTAAAGACGCTCACGGTAGCCGCCTTTCTTCCATCGGGCGCGCGCCGCCTTTCGGCCGATCTCCGATTGCTGAGTTTTTGAGAGCGCCTTCGCGCGTGCTAACCCGCCGCGTCTTCCGAGCATGACTGCCGCTTCCAATTTTGATTTCATGGCGACGCATCGTAACGCTACGCATGATCGTCCGCAACCGGCTCGACGATTCGGCCTGCAACGTAGGCTTCCAAATCGTTCGTGCGATAGCGCACGAGCCGACCTTCCAGCTTCACAAATGCAGGACCCCGGCGCTGCGATCGCCACTGTGCCAGCGTGCCTTCCGGGACTCCGAGAAATTCTGCCGCCTGAGCCGGAGTGAGCAAGCGATGCGGGGCAGAATCAGATGATTTTTCTCTCAGGAGAGCAGCGCGTCGAACCCGAGCAAGCCGGCTCGGTGAGGCCGCATTTTCCGAGAGGGGTTTTTGCTCCGCCATTTACCTGACTCCGCCTGTGCCTGCGAACAACGGCGCAGCCTTTTCCAGGTCCTTGCGATGAGCTCGATCGAAGGACGACGCCGGCGGCGGATCGGCGACGACGTTCTCCGATGGAGGCACCAAGCGGAACCAACTGTGGCGCACTCCGTTCACCGTCTCCGTTCTGTTCTCGATCGTGAAGCCGCAGCGCCGAAGTTCGAAAATGCGCGCGTTGTATTGCGCCGCGCACGCCATGATCTCAGGCAACGGAACCCAAGCTCCGCGGGCGTCGATCAGCAGGCGCAGAATGTGTGCCGTTTGTGTTTTCGCGCTCTGCGGTGATCGGCGCGGTATCGCTCGATTGACATCCGAGTTCATACTGCTTGCTCCCGCGCGACGAAGTGGAAAAAGTGTTTGAGGGTTTTGCGGCTGGGGCGTCGGCCGTTCTGATATTCGCGAGCGAGTAATGCAAGCTGGCCGACCAGAACCGCCGCACGGTGTCGCCGGTCTGTCGCGATCATCACGTCGCGAAGGCCCTGCAAATCGGCAATGAGCGATTCTAGGGGAGAGGCAGAAGGAGAATTTGATTTAGTCTGAAATTCTTGACTGCGTGACGCGCTGGCGTTTAGATTTGCCATGTATCGCCTCGAAGCTCGCCGCCATCCAAAGGGAGCGAGCAGATTTGCGACGCCTCGGCTATGCCTAGCCGGGGCGCTCGCGTATTCGGGCACAGGGAGCCGCCTGCTCGCAATCCAGAAATCAGTAGCAGGAAACGGGATTCGGATTTCTTGACACGCTTCGATCAGCGGAGAGAGTTAAGCTCTACGTGGAGTGCGGCACGGCGAAACGCGCTAAATTTCGATCTTCTGTCCCGATAACGCTGCGAGAGTCGTGTGGCAGTTAGTCCCTGATCCCCGGTCGCACTCCTCAAAAGAATTGCGAGGTCTTCCCAGTGAGGCTGTCGAGTTATCTGCCGAACAAGCTCCACAAGTTCGACAATCGCCCATCCCAGAGGACTTACATTGTGACGAAACGGCCGACGACGAGAGGTCATCGCTCTCAAGTCTGCCTCGAAAACTTCCTTGTGGCACTGGAGGCAGCGAACAGCTTCGTTTAGGTCCGAACACGGTATGAGACGCGGGATCAAACCGCTGCTTTGCAGTGGCTTGGTTTCAACACTACGGATCAGTTCAATAGCTTTTTGGAGCGTTTTGATCTGGCCGCGCAGTTCTTGGGTTGGATTGCCGCGCTTGTCGCGGGATGAGGGCTTTGCCAACTGCTCGATTTCTGCCAAGCGAGATCGAACCGAGCGCTCAAATTCGCGCTTTTTCTTCACCATCGAACTAAGCCTTTGGAGCGCTTTTCGCTCGTCTAGCGATTTGAGCCGAAATAAGCGCGACCCTCGTCGCTCGAAAGGGGTCGCGATCCCGTTCGTGGTATTCTTTTCTTGATCCGCCACGGTTGTTCCGCCCCGGTGCCAGCCGGGGCTTTTTTGTGTATGCAGGAGTTTACTTCTATCTTGACAGGGGTGTCAAACTGTGAGATAAATCATTCATGGCTGCACGACTGTACACAACCCGCGAAGTGGCAGACCGGGCCGGAGTCTCGCGGCAGACGTTGCAGACTTGGATAGCGGAGCAAAGGATTAAGGCTCCGGCCGTCATTCGTGCCGCCGGAGTGCGGCTGTGGACCGAGAGTGATCTGGCTCGAGTCTTGAAAGTGAAACCGCGAAACTATCCGCGTAGGTCGAAGGCTAAGAAGCGGTCCTGAAACAGCGAAGCCGCCCGGTGCTTGCAACACCGAACGGCTTCTAACCCCATTGCACATTGGAGGTGCAACGTGGCTTCACAGAGTCTATCTCACCGATCTACACGCGTCGCGATTTACGCGCGAGTCAGCACGGCAAATCACGGACAAGATGTGACCATGCAAACGCGCGAGCTACGGCAGTTTGCGGAAGCCCGGGGCTGGAAGTTTGCGGGTGAGTACGTGGATGCGGGCGTCAGCGGAACGAAAGACTCCCGGCCAGAGCTTAATCGCTTGATGGCCGACGCGCACAAGCGACGGTTTGACGTGATCTGCGTCTGGAGATTTGATCGGTTCGCGCGTTCTGTCTCTCATTTACTCCGGGCCTTAGAGACGTTCAAAGCTCTCGGAATCGACTTCGTTTCCTTCTCGGAGCAAATGGACACATCTACGCCCGCCGGAAAGATGGTTTTCACGGTGCTCGGTGCCGTTGCCGAGTTGGAGCGTAGCCTGATTGTAGAGCGCGTCCGGGCTGGCCTCCGTAACGCGCGCGCCAAAGGTAAGAAGCTTGGGAGGCCGCGTGTTGCCGTCGACGCCGCTAGGATAGGCCGCCTTCGCGCTCAGGGGCGCACTGTGCGTGGTATCGCCGCCGATCTGGGGTATTCCCGCAGCCTTGTCCACAAAACCCTAGCCAAAGGCTTCGCTGCGGCGATTGCAAATACAGGCGATTAGCGAGTCACTCCCCGCGTCCCGAAAACAGTTGATTACCAGACAGGGGGATGCCAGAGCGCACGTCACTCGTCTCGAAGCTCCGCGCACCGAGGGCATTCGTCTCCCCACACCTCTTCCACGACCTGTTTGAGGCAATCGGTCATCTCACGACGATTTTCAAAAATGCCCGCCAGAGAACCGGCCGAGAACTTGTAGTTTCCGAGCTTGTAAGCGCCCTCGACATCGTTCTGGCCTTCAAAGATGCAATCGTGGTAGGGGCGGCGCGCCAAAGCGCCAGCTTCCAAGGCAATTCCCCTCGCCACCCCACAAATGCTCTCGTGGCGTTCCATCATTCGTTTAGTACCGCCCATTTTCAGGCCTCCTTCCGCTGCGAGTTGCACTTAGTAAGAGCGCACGCTAGTGGAGGTTCTTGCCTTCCGCGGCAGGTGGACTCTTGTCCCAACGCGCATCCGGGAAACCATGCGTCCTGAGATAATCAACCAGGCTCTCGGCTCGTTCCGACCCGTACGGACCGCTGACGACCACGAAGACGTGGCCGTTGGAGGTGTGCCGAGATACGACGCTTACGGGCAAGCCGAGGTTCTGTATTTCCTTAGCGGCTTCCTGCGCGTTGTCCTCTTGATCGAATTGCGCGGCCCGCACGTAACCTGGCGCCGGGTCATTCGTCGGAGAGTCCGAATCGCCAACCCCGGCGCGTCGCGGTGGAGTGAAAGGCTCATCGGTGTCCTTCTCCGAATCCCGTGCGCGGTCAACGGCGGCGAAAAAATGTGCGAATAATCGTTTTATATCGTTGTCTAGATCAACGCGGTCGCGCGACTCGAAATAGACAGCGGCATTCTTGTCGGGGTCGAGGACTTCGAGCGTGATCTGCCCCGAGAGCACATCATCGTCCAGCTTGAAGATTAGGTCGGCGCGGTCCGCACTCGTTTCAATATAGCGAGCGCCCAACCCCGACTTATCAACGGATGCAAAAACCTTAGAGAACTCGGCTTTCTGAGGGAAGTTCGTATCATGCCGATTCCACTGAACGTTCACGACAACCTGACATTTCTTGGCCTTCAGTACGAGCGGCAGCTCGTTGAGTTGTTGCGCGTTGACCACCAACGCGAATGCGAGGGCGACCGAGACTAGCCCCGCGATCCGTGCGAAGCGGACGCCCAGGCCTCGCTCGGGGTTAGTTCGACGGCGCGAGAGATTGGAGCGGGTCATTCAAACCTCCCTCATGCACGATTGGGCTTCTAGGGGCGAAGCGCAGCCCCAAACGTTCCGCGTTCATGGCTTGGTGCAGGTTCCGTCGCTGTATTGCCAGCAAAGCACGCCGCCATGATGGGAGCAGGCACCACTGCCGGTCGCTGTGCTGGTTGTTCCGTCGTTACACACCGCGCCGACGCGATGACGTTCTGGCTGGGCCTCCGAACTAGTTAACGCCATTAGGCATACGAGGGCGACTGCCGCAAGGAGTCTTTTCAATGAAGTCTTCATCTCAGTTCGCGTCTCCCGCTCACACTTTCGCCCGCAAGAGCGTGCGAAGCGATAGTACTTTGCCGTGTGGGTTAACTCCGTCGGCCTCAAGTGCCTTCGGCTGGGTTGGCGGGCGCTTCTGCGCGTTGGCCCATTATATTGCCCTAACCGTTAATACCGACGAATCATCAGTACCATTCCCAACCTAGCCGCTTGACTTACAAACTTGGACGTAGAGAGATTCGCTAGGAGGCAATATGAAAAAGGCTCTTCTTCTGACGCTCATCGCGTGGGCCCTACCATCCTTCGCCCAGACGCAGATGGCCTGCCGCGACCTGAAAGAATCGGGCGGCTTTCTTTACGCGGGGGAAACCGTAGTCAACGGTCAGGCTTGCCGTCAGGTGACTTACACAACGGTCGCGCAGCCTGGTGCCGTCACTAACGCGCCGGCGGCTGTCGCAGCCTCTTCGCAGCCTAGCGGCGCTGCGAGTGCGCCGGCCAGCCAGCCTGCTGCGCCTGTCGCTCCGCCGCCGACCAAGATCAACGATGGAAAAGTTCGGCTGTACGTGACCGACGAACCAAAAGACGAGTCGATCTTCCTAGCATCCCACCGCTCGGGATGGGGCGTCAGTGGTAACTCGAACGGCTTCAGCGGCGGGGGCGGCTCGGTCGGGGCAGCCGTTGGCTACTCCCAGAAAGGTGCCGACCCTCGAACTGTCGAGCTGCAAGCGGACTTGTATGAAAAATGCCCCTCGATCGTCGTAACCGACGACCCTCCGCGAGCCGACTATGTGTTGCTCTTCCGGCGAGAGGGCGGAAAGAGAACCACCATGTTCGCGATGGGCGGGCTAACGGGTCTTGCGTTGTCAGCACACGCGAAAGTGGATGGTGCGAGCGTCTTCGACACGAATGGCGATATGGTGTTTGCAACGAGAGCCCGCACCGTCGAGAGTGCTATCAAGGAGGTTTGCCCCCACCTGAAGTAGCAAGCTCTTTGCGAGATTCTGTGCACTCACAGATGCGGCCTTTTCGCAGCCGGGCATAAGTCGTTCCCCAGGGACTCGTCGCAAAGGCAATGAAAATGGGCCTGAACCCTCCTAGCGACCGTTTCGTGAGGCCCCGACGAGTCGCCAGGAGTCAATATTTATCTATTAGGTGATTGTGTGCAGGCGGAGACGCAGCGACGCTCTCAGCGGGGCAATCCTTGAGCGAGAGTCGCCCCTCACGAACTGCGCGGCACAGCGGCCAATGCGCCTGTAGGCTGCCCTTTGGAAAGTGCATCCCGCACCCGATGCATCGAATGAGCTGGATGGACGATAGCCGCGGACGCACGAAGCCGGGACGTACAAACTTGCCGACCGTAGGCCCGGCCTGGGAGGGCGTCAGGGTCGCAGGTCGTCGGGGCTCTGGCTTCGAGAGTCGCTGAGCACATATCCGAATTACAGTACGGCGGTTGAGGCGAAACTCGCGTGCGATCCGCGCCTTCGGCCAATTCTCGGCAAACTTGGCTCGCACTGCGTCTGCCAAAGGGCCGTCTATTCGATTGGCCGGAGACTTCCTCGGCACGCGGTAATATCCTCGTTTCATTTTCTTGTTCTCACCTCACAAAACCTATCATTCCAGGTGATGCGTTTTTTCGCGTCCAAAATCCAAGTGACGCCCGCGCTTCGCGTCCAACTGCGCCGAATTAAGATCAGGGCGGCAATCGTTCGAGCACTTCCCGCGCCGGTCGCCCCTCTCGCGCCGCTTGCTCGACAATCTCATGGACGAAAGCGATGTTGCGACGCATTTCGGGGGCACGCGCCACTAGTTCCGCGGACCCGAGCCGCGCGGCATCATCGGCGAGCTGCGATTCGAAAGCCCGCACCAAGTAGGACGGGGTGTAGATCACTGTGCGGGCGCGGTCTGCCCGTGCAATCACTTCCCTGAGAATTGTATCGACGGCTGCCGGGCTTTCCGTTGTGTGGATGGCCCGGATCTTTCTCCGGGCAGCGGCCGTGACTCTAGCGAGACGTGCAGCATTGCGCGGCGGTTTGGCCGTTCTCTGGACAGGGGGGTTTAGGGGCTTGATAGCAGGAATCTCACATTTGAACGGATCGCGAGCGGCGTCATCCGACGGATGATTTTGCTTTTTCCTGCCTCTCTGCATTTTCTTAGAATCTAAAGACTTACTTCCTGTGCAGGATTCGCGGCGAGTAGGAGTGCAGGATTCGCGCGGCACAAGAAGAAGCTTCTCGGGGTGTAGCACGCGCCGTTTCGTGCCGTGATAGCTGGAGAGTCCGGCCTTCGAGGAAATCTGCGCGCGCTCCAGACGCTCCAGGTAGTCGAACACTGTGCGGCGCGACCAGGACATACGGCGAACGCATGGTGCGCCTTTTTCGGGGTAATTGAGCTCGGCGGACCGGAGACGTTCTAGAATGGTTTCGACCGATGGGAAGATTGCCGCGCAGTTTCCTGAGCGATCAAAACGGGCGAGAACACGGGCAAGTCGGCGCTCCCGTTCACGAACGATTTTGTGTTTTCTTCCGTCGCCGGGGAACTGGTAGGGCCTCGTGTGGAGGAACACATCGCGGGGTTTGGGGGTCGCAGTGCGCGCCGTTCCCGTTGCATTCGTCCAAGGGCTTCCTGAGGCGAAGTTTTTTCGCGAAAGTCGAGTGGGGTCCCCACAAAAGTCCACACAATCGGAAAAACTAGGCGAAGCCTCGGAACGAGGTAAGTCTTTACAAGAGAGTGGTGAGCCGCGGAGGACTCGAACCTCCAACCCGCTGATTAAGAGTCAGCTGCTCTACCATTGAGCTAGCGGCCCAGCATTTGTAAATTCTAACACGGGGGAATAATCTTCCCAACCGGGGAGCGGACCGGCCGTCCGGTCATGAGTGACGCAAAATTGCAGCGATCTCCTTCGCCACCTGACGCGCGCGGACGAGGTCGCCCGGTCCAAGCGAAATGGCCGCCACCCGTGCGTGTCCGCCGCCGCCGTACTTTTCGCACAGCGAAGCCAGATTCACCTCGGCGGACGCTTCCTTCCATGGATTCGTGCCCACGGATACCTTCGCGCGCACCGGCGAAGCGCTCACGCCGACCGAGTACAGCGCGTCCGGATACAAAAAGTACGGCACGAATTTGTTGTAGCCCTCGAGATCGAGATCACTCACGTCGAAATAGATCACGCCGTCTCGAGAATCAGCGCGCTCCCGCATGATGTCGATCGAACGGCGATGGCGCTCCAGCAGCGGACCCAGGTGCCTCTGCACCAGCGGCAGCTCGACGATTTCGGCCAGCGGTATTTCAGCGAGATCGGGAATCAGCCGCGGCACCAGATTCGCCTCCGGAGCTGCTTCAATCACCAAGGCGAGCTGCGTGGCCGGCTCGGTAAGCGCCACAGCCACCTCCGGCGAGGCGAACTGCGCGCCGTCGATGATGTCGCCCCAGTGGATCAGTTCCGCCAGCGGCTTGGCGTCGAATCCAAATTTTTCCGAAGCGATCGTCGCCAGAAACTTCGTGCACGATTTGTAAGAGGGATCGTAGAACTTCTTGCCCGAATGGTCGCGCCGGAAATGCTCGGCGTCCTCGGGCTTCAGGAACGCGCTCTGATGATGGTCGAACCACCATGTAAGCAGGGGCGAACTCGAATACTTGAAGTCTACGATGGCGTTTTCGTCGCCGTCGAAAGTCCCGTCCTCGAACGGCTGGGACGCTTTGTGCGTCATCCCGGTATAGTAAAACTCCGCCTTCGGGTTGATCCGCTCACGGTAAAACCGCGAAAAGATCGCGGCCGACGAAGCTCCGTCGAAGCACTTGTCGTGAAAACAGATGCGGACTTTCAAGTCGCTCTCCCGCCTCGAGTGCACCCGCAGGTCAGGCGTTTCCCCGCTGGGTAAAGCCAATTAACATGGCGGCTTGCCCCCCGGTTGTCAAGAGGGAACGCAATTCAAAAAGGGACTCAACCGAAGCAAAAACGGCGAGGCGCAGCACTCCTCTCGCCCCGTCGGTATGCAGGAGCGGTGCGCGCCGCTCCTGCGAATCATTCGCCTATAATCGAAGTCGCGCCTAGGAGGTGTGGCGCTCGAGGACCTTGACGATCTGCTCTTTCGGCACCGCGCCGACCAACTGATCCGCTACCTGTCCACCCTTGAACACAAGCAGTGTGGGGATTCCGCGAATGCTGAATTTGGCCGGGACGCTCATGTTCTCGTCGACGTTGAGCTTCACTACCTTGACCTTGCCTGCATGCTCGCGCGCAATCTCTTCAACGGTGGGCGTAAGCATATGGCAAGGACGGCACCAGTCGGCCCAAAAATCGACCATTACCGGCTGCGTCTTGCTCGCTTCGATCACGTCCGCCTGAAAACTGGCGTCGCTTACTGCTTGAATCGTATCTCCCATGTTCTCCTCGCATGGCGAGCCGCCGGCCGACCGCCGGTGAAACGCGCCATTATTTAGATGATCCTGCACCCCTGGGGATTCGGGACCGTTTCGCAGCTTCGTACAGTGTGACGTACGCTGCCGCCGAAGCCTTCCAGGAGAAATCCTTGGCCATGCCGTTGGCCTGCACCGCGTGCCATGCTTTCGGATCGCGGTACGTCTTCAGCGCCGCCCGAATGCTATCGAGCAGCGGCGCACCACCGTATTCGGTAAATTTGAAGCCCGTGCCCTGCTGCGTCTTGGGGACGAAATTCTGAACCGTGTCGTCGAGTCCGCCGGTCGCCCGCACCACCGGAACCGTACCGTATCGCAAGCTATAAATCTGATTCAGACCGCACGGTTCATACCGTGACGGCATCAGGAATATGTCCGACCCAGCCTCGATCTTGTGCGCCAACGTGTTATCGTACCCGATTTTCACTCCGACTCGCGCCGAATATTTCTCCGCAAGCCCTTTGAAGAGTTTTTCGTACTCCGGTTGCCCGCTGCCCAGCACCACAATCGCGATGTTTTCCTTCATCAATTCGCCCGCGATGTCCGCAAGGAGATCGAAACCCTTCTGGTCGGCAAATCGCGAAACGATCCCCACAACCGGCCGGTCCATATTCTCTTCCGGTAGCCGGAATGCCGCGAGGAGATCTTTCTTGCAGGCTTTCTTGCCATCGAGATTGTGCGCGGAATAGTTCTGCGCGATCAGCTTGTCCGCTTCGGGACTCCACACGCCGTAATCGGCTCCGTTTAAGATGCCGACAAGCCGCTCGCCCCGATTGCGGATCACGCCCTCGAGCCCCCAACCGTATTCCGGCGTCTGAATTTCTTTCGCGTACCGGCGGCTCACCGTGGTCAGGTAGTCTGCGAAGATCAATCCGCCCTTCAGGAAATTGACCTTCCCGTAGAACTCGAGCGCGTCCATCGTGAAAAGAGTGTCGGGCAGGCCGATCTTCCGCATCGCGGCCGGCGGGAAGATTCCCTGATAGCCCAGATTGTGAATCGTCAAGACGGACGGAAGAGACCGCACGGCGGGATCGTCCGCGTGCTGCGTGCGCAGCAGCAGCGGCACAAGCGCCGACTGCCAGTCGTGGCAATGAACGATGTCCGGCAGCCAAACGCGCTTGATCACCTCGATTGCGACGCGAGAGAATTCCCCGAAGCGCTCCGCGTTGTCCGGGTAATCGCCGCTTTTGTCGCCGTATAGCTGCGCACGGTCGAAGTACGCCGCGTCGTCCACGAAAAGATGTCGCACGCCTTCGTACGGCTGGCCCTCGGCGATGGCGGGAAACCGCATTTGGTCGCCCAGCGCGATGCTCACGCTCGAAATCAGCGTGGACGTGATCTTGTTCCCGCGATACCGCGGCAACAGCACGGCCACTTCATGGCCCAGCACCCGCAGGGCCTTCGGCAGGCCATCGAGCACATCCGCGAGTCCGCCGGTTTTTGAGTAGGGGACTCCTTCCGAGGCTACGAACAGGATCTTCATGGGATTTCCGCCGAAGTAAAAACGTTAGCGGACGCCTGCCGCACGCGTCAAGACATCTCCCGGTGCCGCTTTCCCCCACGACACGGCTTCGCGGCCTGCTACACTCGGCGCCATGGCGCGACAGCGATTGGGGCAGCATTTCCTCGCCGGCGAAGGGTGGCAAAAACGAATTCTAGATACCCTGCCGATCGGCTCGCACGACGTCTGGATCGAGATCGGCCCCGGCCACGGCGAAATGACTCACCTTCTCGCCGCAAATGGCCGCCGAGTAATCGCCGTCGAAGCCGACCCCCGGCTGGCGCAGGATTTAAGGGAGCGCGTTCTGGCGCACCCGAACGACTGGCCGGGCGTTGAAATCGTCGCCGCCGACGTCCTCAAAACCGATCTCGGAAGCCTGACGGATGGGAATTTTCGCGTGTACGGCAACCTGCCCTACTACATCACCTCGCCGATCCTGCACCACCTATTCGCGTATGCCGATCGAATTGCCTCGATTCACGTCTTGATGCAGCTCGAAGTCGCCGCGCGAGTCGTGGCGCGCCCCGGACGCAGCGACTACGCGTACCTCTCGGCAGTGTGTCAATTTTATACGCGCCCGGAGATCGTGCTGCGGATTCCACCGGGCGCATTTCGCCCGCCGCCGCGTGTCACGTCCGCGCTTGTGCGCATGACGCTCCCGGGCGAGCGTGCGTCACTCGGCGTATCGAACGAAACGGGCTTCCTTGAATTCGTGGGAGTTTGCTTCGGTCACAAGCGGAAAACCTTGCGGAATAATCTGCGCTCGATTGCGCCGGATCAACGCATCCACGAAGCGCTCGCCGCTTGCGGTCTTCGCCCCGACGCCCGCGCCGAACAGCTCTCGCTCGCGCAGTTCGCCTCGCTATTCGTCACAATCGCACCGAAATGAAAGTCCGACAGGCTGGCGTCGATCTGAAGTCACTTCGTGGACAAATTGGACGACATATCTTCCACCACGGCGCGCAGGCGATCCGGCAAATCCGTCATGATGCCGTCGACGCCCGCCCCGATTGCCGCACGCATTTTATCCGCGTCATTCACGGTCCAGGTCACCACGTGCAGATCGGCGGCGTGCGCCCGATCCACGAGTTCCCGCGTCACAAGGTCCACGCGCGGGCACAGCTGCCGCGCGCCCACCGAGACGGCCGTCTTCACCGAATCGCCCGTATCGCTCTCGACCAGCAGTCCCAGCATGAGCGCAGCGGTCAGCCGCCGCAGCGACGCAAGCGTTGATGGATCGAACGAAATCACCACCGTCCTCGACGCGATCTCGACGCTTTCAAGAGCCGCCACCAGCGCGTGGTGCATGCCCGTTGCGGAGTCGTACTTGATCTCGAGGTAGAAAACCACATCGTGCTTGCGCGCGAACGCCAGCACCTCATCAAGCGTGGGGATCCGCTGATCCATAAACTGCCGATCGAACCACATCCCCGCATCGAGCTTGCGAAGCTCCGCAAGCGAGAAATCCTTCACCGCTCCGCTCCCATTCGTGGTGCGCTCGAGGTTGGGGTCGTGGAAGGCGACGAACCGCGCGTCGCGCGTCAGGCGCAGGTCCGTCTCGATGAACCCGGCGCCCAGCTCGATGGCCCGCTGGAAGGCGGCCATCGTGTTCTCCGGGGCGTGGCCGGAGGCGCCTCGGTGCGCGATGATCCAGGGAGCTCGCATGCGAAGCTTATCCTAGCAGATTCTCTTGCTTCCCTTTTTGGGGCTGCCGGGTCGGTTGTGAGAATCGCAACGCGACACCGGCTCAGTACCGGTACAGCTAAAACTGCTGACCCTTCGCGCACCTCGCGTGACATGCAAACTCCTTCTCCGTTGTGGTAGTGAGTTTGCCGAGTTTTGGAATCCCGTCTGCAAAACGCCGCGAATTCCACCGTGCGCCGCATCGAGGCCCACCAGAGCATCACAATCCCGTTGTGCCGATTGCAGATAGCTCGGGCTGGATGCGTGCATCTCGTTCGGCTGTTGGTCGATAGATTGCCACTCACATTCTCGGGTTCGCGGCGACCGACGCCTATACGTTGGGCGAGAGGCTGCGCTTCTTGAAAAAATGATTGTCACGGGTGCGCCACTCCCGTATAACTTTGCGCTCCCGGGTCAGCAGCCGCGAAGATTCCGGGCGTTTTATTTGGCAGTTTCAAGATTGACTGGGCGGAGGTGCCAGTCGACACAGCGTAGCCGCCGATGGGGGCGGCTTCGCACTGAGGATGTGCATCGACGGCAGCGGCCTTCGCGCCGTTCCAGCGATGAGTGATGATTCGGCGCAGCGCGGCGGGGGATACACCGCAGTTAGCCGCACAGCGGAATCTCTGTAGCCATCGCAGCCTGGAACGGCGCGACCTTGGGAGGCAACGTGGCGCTGTTCGTGCTGATTCTTGTAGGGCTGGTGGTCGCGCAGACCTGGGTCGACTGGCGCGACACGAACAAAGACTGGGTGGTTCCGGAGTGGGCCAAGGGGATGGCGCTCGGGGGCGTTGTCGCCATTTCGCTCGCTGCGGCTGCTTCGTTCGCTTCCGTCTGGCTCCGGTCCGACGCAAGCCAATGGACCGGCGGAGTCGGGTCCAAGCTTTTCTGGCTGGAATCGGGATTCCTCGCCTGCATGATGGGCGTCATCGTGATCGCGGCCCGGAAGAAGCGCCTGCGTATTCTGCTATTCCTCGCCACCCTCGTCATCGCCGCTTTCTGGCTCGGAATGGCGCTCTGATCCGCGTTTTTTACCGCTCGCTAGCGCGCCGACTCCCATGAAAACCTCCATTCGCCGGTAACCAGCCGCCGTTCGCCGAAAAGTGCGCGACGCCCCAGCGCCGTGCCGCTACTCTCTCGCCATGTTCAGTGCCGAATTCAGACGGGAGGAGATGGCAATGACCGATGCGCGACCCCAGCTCGTGTGTGAGGCTTCGAGTCCCCGTGCGGCAGCCGCGATTGCGGCGAGCATTCTGATTCTGCTCGGAATTGTGTTTCAATTGGGCGAGTTTGCCTATGGCCGGCTGAGCACCGGCGGCCTGTGGTTCGTTCACATGATCGCCGTTAACGCGTGGGACCTGCTCGCGATGCGCTTCGGCGCTCCGACACCCGGCCAAGTTTTCCAGTATTGGCCGCTAGCGCTCATCGGCATGGGTCTGGCGATTCTGCTCGTGCTCAAGCCGCAAAGTCGCTCGAATGCACGAGGTGATCGGCGCTAAGGAGAACTGCCCGGGTGGTTGACTCAAGACATACGAGCCGGCACTTCATCGTCGGGGTGATCATCGTCTCCCTAGGCGTCATTCTCTTGCTGGACCAGCTCGGGTTCGTCGAGGCGAACAAGGTATTTCTGTTTTGGCCTCTGATCCTCATCTACTTCGGCGTGAATAAGCTCCTCAATCGCACCGACATGGTCGGGCGTTTCTGGGGCGGCTTTCTCACCCTGTTGGGAATTTCCTTTCAGCTCGAAGAACTTGGCTTCGAGCGCATTCGCTTTGCGACGGTCTGGCCCGTTTTCCTAATTTGTCTGGGCGTGCTCCTGATCCTACAAAGGTACGAGAGGCGCTACAACTGGCAAGACTCCTCAGCGCCCCCGCCGTTCCCAGGTCCGCCTCCCGGACCCGCGCCGGGAACAATCCCTGGACCGGGTCCCGGACCGGGCCCAGCACCAGAGCCAGAACCGAGCCATGCGTCAAATCCGGGACCAACACCCGGGCGTGCGGATACCCCTCGCTGGGGCTCGCCGCCCGGTGGTCCCGCGCGGCCCTACTCGAATTTCGCGAACGACTTTCGCCGGGATTATCGCTGGGACTGGCCTGGCCACCAAGGTGGCTGGGTCGATTCGTCCGAATCGTGGCTGAGCATCGTGAATATCCTGTGGGGCGGACGCCGGCGCATCACCTCAAAAACCTTCCGAGGCGGAGAAATCGTATCGATCCTCGGCGGCTTCGACATCGATCTGACGCAAGCCGACATAGAAGGTAGCGAAGCCACAATCGAAGTCGTCACCCTCTTCGGCGGCGGTAATATTCATGTTCCCACGAGTTGGAGCGTCTTCCTTGAAAATGTCGGAATCCTCGGGGGCTGCACAGACAGAACTCGCCATCCGGAACAGCCGATCGGCGCGCCTGCTTCGAACACACCGTCCACGCCTCCCACGAGAAGACTCATCATCAAGGGCGTTTCAATCTTTGGAGGCCTGAACGTAAAGAACTGACATGCATCCCATCCTGGCCCAGCTCCGGCGGCTCCTGCTCTACTTGATCGGCTGGATTCCCTTTGCCGGGATGCTCACCTATCTTCTCGCCGTGCCCGGTGGCATGACGTGGCTCGAAGCGGGCACCATCGCCTTTCCGCTCTGTCTCCTATACGCGTTTGTGTGTCTAGCGGCATGGTATCCCTGCATGGCAACGCCGCTCGAGCGTTCCGGACTCCCGCGCTTTCTGGTAACGCATGTGGCGGGCGCCGTCGTGGCGAGCGCGCTGTGGTTGCTGGCAGCCAGGATTCTCGGCCGCATGCTCGCTGGGATGGAAGAGTTCCATGGAATCGACGCGAGGCTATCGAAGGATTTCCCACTGCTCTTCGCGACCGGCGTTCTGCTCTACCTGCTTGCCGTCGGATTCCATTACGTACTGCTGGCGCTCGAAGCCTCGCGCGAGGCGGAGGCGCGCATGATGCAGGCGAGCGTCCTCGCGCGCGACGCCGAATTGCGAGCTTTGAAAGCGCAGGTGAATCCGCATTTCCTTTTCAACAGCCTGAATTCCATCAGCGCGCTCACGACTTCCGATCCGGCGAAGGCTCGCGAAATGTGCATTCTGCTCGGCGATTTTCTCCGGCGGACGCTCGGCTTGGGCGAAAAATCCGGGATCCCGCTCGAGGAAGAAATGTCCCTCATTCACGCCTTCGTCGCCGTCGAAAAAATACGCTACGGCAACCGCCTCCAAATGGAGGAAACGATCGACAAGGAAGCGCTGAGCGTTCAGGTGCCGCCGCTTCTGTTGCAGCCCCTCGTCGAGAACGCTGTCTCCCACGGCATCGCCAATCTCGTCGAGGGCGGCTGGATTCGGCTCGAAGCGCTGCGCCGCGACGGTTCTCTCGAAATCATCGTCGAGAACCTGTTTGACCCGGAAGCCCCGCCGCGCCGCCGCAATGGCGTCGGACTCGCGAACGTCCGCCAGCGCCTCGAAGCGCGCTACGGAAGCCAGGCGAGCTTTCGCGCGAGCACCGAGGGACCGCGCTTTCGAGTGGCGCTCACCCTCCCGATGGAATCCAAAGAGCGTGCCTCGTGAACGCCCGGACGGAACTGAAAATTCGCACGCTGATCGTCGACGACGAGGATCTCGCCCGCCAGGTCCTCCGCGAATTTCTTTCCGCGCACCCTGAAATCGAAATTGTCGCGGAATGCGCGAACGGCTTCGAGGCCGTGAAATGCGCTTCGGAACTCAAGCCGGACCTTGTCTTTCTCGATATTCAAATGCCGAAGCTCGACGGCTTTGAAGTGCTCGAACTCATCGGCGCGGGCATGGCCGTCATCTTCGTGACCGCGTACGACACGTTTGCCATCCGCGCGTTCGAGGTCCACGCCGTCGATTACCTGCTGAAACCCATCAGCGCCGCGCGTTTCG
The DNA here is from genome assembly GCA_963715685.1 of uncultured Acidobacteriota bacterium. Taxonomy (GTDB): domain Bacteria; phylum Acidobacteriota; class Terriglobia; order Acidiferrales; family UBA7541; genus Palsa-295. The sequence continues at coordinate 3,115,798 of OY970264.1, forward strand.
AGGCCGCCCTTGAGCGCGCGAAGGAGCGCCTGTCGGGCAAATTGCCGCCCGCTTCCCTTCCCGCGATGGAGTTGGCTGCGGCGGCGCGGCCTCCGTCGCAGTATCTCGATCGCATTCCCGTGCGCGACGGCGCCAGCGTCTTCATCATCCCCGTTGCGAAGCTGGACTACGCCGAAGCTCAGGACGACTACGTCGCCCTCGCGTCGGCCGGCAAAAAACACCTGAAACAGCAGACCATCTCGAGCCTCGAAGCCGCGCTCGACCCTTCCCGCTTTCTCCGCATCCACCGCTCCTATATCGTGAACCTCGAACGCGTGGTGAAGATTGAGCCGTACGGCAAGGATTCGTACGTGGCGATTCTGAGCGGCGGCGCGCAACTCCCCGTCAGCCGCGCGGGCCACGCGCGCCTCCGCGCGTTCCTCGATCGCTGACCCCCTCGACTTGTTTCCTCGACCGGCACGGTAACGCCATCGCACTCGCCCGAACAAAAAACCTTGCAGCAAAAGCGCGGCAAGTTGATCCTGTCCTGTGACGCTCGCCGCCCGGCCCCAAATCCTCTCCGGCGAGCTGAACGGGTCATGCGCATTCTCGTCGCGGAAGACAACACCGCCAATCGCGATCTTATGGTGGAACTCCTCAAGAATCGCGGACACTCCGCCGTCGGCGTGAACGACGGTCTCGAAGCGCTCGCCGCGCTTGACCGCGAGGAATTCGAAATCATCTTTATGGACGAGGAAATGCCCGGCATGACCGGCATCGAGGCCACGCGCGCCATTCGCGAAAGAAATGCCCTGCGCGGGCGCCGTCCCGTGATCATCGGCCTTTCCGGAAACGCCGAGGAAACGGACGAGCGCCGCTGCCTCGAAGCTGGCATGGATGCCTTTCTCGCAAAGCCCGCGGGCGTGCTGGAGATTGCCCAGGTACTCGAATGGTTCGGGCGACCTTCGCCGCAGCCGGCCCAGACGGAGACTCCGTCCCCGCGCGCTGAGTCACGGAGCGAATCGCACGGCGAATTAGGTGAGAACAATTTGGCCGCCCATCTTCGGCGAGCGACCGGCGGCGATGGGAAGCTCGCCCGGTCGCTCGTGAAAACATTCCTCGCCGATGCGCCCAAGAAACTTTCCGCGCTGCGCCGCGCGCTTGCGCGAAAAGACGCAGAGCGAGTCGCCGTGATCGCCCATTCGTTGAAAGGCTCCATCGAAATCTTTGGCGCTCCGAAAGCAACTGCCGCCGCGCGCAGTCTTCAGGCGTTGGGCCGCTCGGGAAATCTCGATGGTGCCGCGGGCGAATTTCAGACGCTCGAATCTGAATTCAACGATCTTCGCAGCGAACTCCTGGCCCTCCAAGCCGCGGCCACGCCAGCCCGCAAAGCACGCACGCAGCGCAGTGCCGCTTCCCGCGCTTGCCGAAAGCGCTGAGGCTGACTAACCCAGCAACCGCGCACGTCAGAAGCTTGCTGGGCGAGCGCCCCGGCGCGATACTCCAATACATGATGTGGGGCATTCGATTTCGTCTCGCTGCAGTGCCGCTGTGTTCGCTCGCGGCCGTCGCTCTGCTCGGTGTGCACACCGCTCGCGCCGATGAACTAAAGCTCAAGGACGGCAGCAAGATCACCGGCACGATCGTCGGCTTCGAGGAAAACTCCTTCAAAGTAAAGACGAGCTACGGATTTGCCGTCGTGCAGAAGGATCAAGTCGTCTCGATCAACGTCAAGGACGTCGCCGCGCCTGCCCCTGAAAAGCAGCCCGAGCCTGCTGCCGCGAAAGCTGTCGCGCCAGAGAAACCGAAGCCGGAAACCGTAGACGCGCCGCCGCCAGCAATCGCATCGATGCCCGCGCAGCCTGCAGCCGCTGTGCCCAAGCCTGTGATTTCTGCTCCGATGCCCGCGGTCGCGAAGAATCCCGCGCGTGTGCCTGCACCTGCTGTAGCGCCTCCTGCGATGGCGGCGTCTTCCTTGTCGCCGGCGTCTTCATCGGCTGCCAATATTGCGCCACCTCCGCCGCCCGCGCCCGAACCGATCCGCGAGGAAGTCACCGGCAACACGTACACGAACGAGACGTACCGCTTCCACATGTACAAGCCGCCCGACTGGGAAGTAATCGCCGCCGCGCGAGCGCTCCTGCCCGGCGCGATCGCCGCGATGGGCACGGACGACGACACAACGTATCTTCTGATCGGCCAGCAGCCGCCCGGGAAATCAATCGCGACGGACATGGACGCGGCCGAGCACCGCCTGCGCGACGTGATGGATAACTTCCGTCCGCTCGGCGAGGAGCGCATCACCGTCGCCGGAGGGCCGGCGACCGAGCACCACTTTCGCGGCAGCGTGGACCAGCATGATTGGTCCGGCGTCGTCGTACTCGTGCCGCGCGGCCCGCGCCTCTACACGATTTTCGGCATGACCCGCGCCGACAGCGACCTCGTGCAGATCCAGGAAAACGTGATCGCCCGCGCCATTTCGAGCCTCCAGTTCACCGAGCAGTAGCGCACTCCTTCTGTGCTCAGCAACCTTTGTGCGAGAATTCGCAACGGAAACCTCTATGCCGGTAAGAATTCGATGAGATCGTTGCAACCATTCGCCGCGTGCGCGCTCGCGGCCGCGGCGCTTTTGCCCGGCGCGCAAACGCCGCGCCCACCTGCAAACGCTGCGCCTTCGTTCTACCGCGACGTGCTGCCGATTCTTCAGCAGCATTGCCAGTCCTGCCATCGTCCCGGCGAAATCGCTCCGATGCCGTTCGAGACGTACGCTCAGACACGGCCATTCGCTTCGGCAATCGCCGAAGACGCGCGTGCACGGAAAATGCCTCCGTGGTTCGCCGATCCCGGCGTCGGACACTTTTCCAATGATCCTTCGCTGTCGGCGCAAAAGATCAACACGCTAATCGCGTGGGCCGCGGCAAATACGCCGGAGGGAAATCCCGGCGATGCGCCCCCGCCGCGCCACTGGGCGGAAGGCTGGAACATTCCGCAGCCCGATCTTGTGGTGCGAATGCCGAAACCGGTTGCGATTCCCGCGACAGGCGACGTCGAGTACACCTACGAGATCGTGCCCACGGGATTTACCGAGGGCAAGTGGGTGCAGATGTCGGAAATCCGTCCGTCCAGCCGCGAGAATGTTCACCACGCGGTCGTGTACATTCGCCCGCCGGATTCGCCGTGGCTGCGCCATGCGCCGGTAGGCGTGCCGTTCACCGCATCGGACATGACGAGCGAAGAGGACCGCCACGACACGCACACAACGAAGGCAGACATCCTTCTCGTGTACGCGCCGGGGAGTTCGCCGGACAACTGGCCGGATGGAATGGCGAAGTTCATCTCCGCGGGATCGGACCTCGTCTTCCAGATGCACTACACCACGCACGGCCGCGCGACGTCCGACCAAACGAGTGTGGGAATTGTCTTCGCCAAGCAGCCGCCGGCGAAGCGCGTGCTGACGCTGCAATTGACCAACAGCGACTTCGTGATTCCGCCCGGCGTGGACAACTATCGCGTTGAAGTCCACGGCTCGCTGCCGAACGATTCCCTGCTGCTCAGCTTCTTCCCTCACATGCACCTGCGCGGAAAGCGCTTCGAGTACAACATCCTCCGCGCCGACGGAACGACTGAGCCGCTGCTGCGCGTCCATTACGATTTCTTCTGGCAGTTGAGCTATCGCCTGGCGCAGCCGATGCCGCTCAAAGCGGGCACAACTCTCCAAGCGGTCGCGTGGTTCGACAATTCGAAAAACAATCCGCACAATCCCGATCCGGACGCCGCGGTTTACTGGGGCGATCAGACCTACGATGAAATGATGGTTGGATTTTTCGACGTCGCTGTACCCGCAGACACGGACAAGACGCAATTCTTCATCCGCGGAACGAACGCCGCGCACGAACACTGACGCCTAAAATTTCGTGACTTCGCTGAAGTGAAAGTCGCGGACCTTCATCGCCGGGACGACCATCTCGAAAGACTCTTCCCCGGCCGCGCGCACGGCGGGGCCGAGCATCTCGACTTTCGCCAGCATCTCGATGATGCTTTCGTTGAAGCGGAAATTCCGGATGCCGCCCGCGATGTGCCCGTTTTCGATCAGAAACGTTCCATCGCGCGTCATTCCGGTGAGAATCTTTTCGTAGGGATCGACTTCGCGGATGTACCACAGCCGCGTGACGAGAATTCCGCGCTCCGTGGTGCGAATCATCTCGTCCATGGATTTGTCTCCGCCCGCGAAAACCAGATTCATCGGGGCTTCGCCATGTTCGTTGGGCAATGAAAATCCATGCCCGGTGGGCTTGGCTTTCATTTTTTTTGCGGTCGCGCGTGAATAGACCAGATTCTTGGGCACGCCGCGATCGACGAGCAGGACCTTTTGGCGCGGCAGGCCTTCGCCGTCGAAGGCCGGGCCGGATTGCAGCGGGTGATAGACGTCGTCCCACAGCGTGATGTTCTCACCGAACACCTTCTTGCCCATACGGCCGGTGAAGCAAGAGCGCTTGTCGAGCACGGCCGTGCCCGCAAAATCGTAAAAGAGAAAGCCGACGAGATCGAGAACGGCTGACGGTGGAAGGATCGCGGTATAGCGGCCAGCAGCGAATTTCACGCGGCTCGCGCGATTCGGTGGCTTTTTGGCTGGCGCTCTCGGCAAGCGCGTCGGGATCGAGCATGCGGATGTCCGGCGAATTGGACTTGGCCCAGCCCGACGAATTCTTTTCGAGAATCGTGACTGAGAATTCCGACGCGCGTCTGCTCATAATGCGCGAAAAGCCCCTTCGAATTTGCCATCACGGACTGCGACGAACCGCTCGCAAAAATTCCCGCCGCGGTTTGCTTGTTCTTTTCCGCCAATTTGCAGACGCGCGTGACGGCGCGAGCGCGGTCCTGCGGCGTGGCCGCGGCCGTTGCTGGGAAAAAGCGCGCGACCTTCTGAAATTTCTGCGCGCGGAGCATCGGCAGGAGATCGGGATTCTCGGGCTGGTTGCGCGCCAGGCTCACGGCGGATGCCACGGCGCGGCGGAGCGATTCGTCGTCCGTCTTGTTGGTGGAGGCGCGCGCGGTGCGGCCGTCCACATCGACGCGGACGGAGATGCCCAACATATCCTCAGCTACGTTCTGGTGGATCGTGTTGTTGGCAAAACGCGTGAGCGCGTCCGTGGCTGTGGAGACGTCCACTTCGGTTTCGTCCGCATCGCTCATCTTGAGGACGCGCGTGGCGATGCGCTCAAGCTCCGCGAGCTTCAATTTGGGGGTTTGAGGCTTCATCGAGAAGAGAGATTCCTCGCTTCGCTCGGAATGACAACAAAAAGTGAATGTGTCGCAAGACGCGCAGCTCCGCGCTTCCCCGCAATCGCCGGTCTCGAAGTTTCAGGGATCGTTGTCATTTCGCGAAAGCGACGCCGATCTTGACGTTGCGGAAGCGCGCGGGCGAAGCGCCGTGGCCGGTGCCCATGGTCTGCTGCGGCTGGCCTTTGCCGCAATTGGGTGTTCCCCAGAGCGTCCAGTGGTCGCGCGAGCAGATGGCGTCGCAACTGTTCCAAAATTCCGTAGTGATGCCGCTGTAGCTCGGATTTTTGATCATGCGACCTTTCTTGCCGCCCTTGATCTCCCAGCCGATTTCGGTCGAGAACTGAAAATGATAGCGCTTGTCGTCAATCGACCAGGAGCGGTTCGTCTCCATCAGGATCGCGTCGTCGGTGTCGGCGATCAGGTCGTCGTACTTCCACGTGCCGGGATTGATGCTGATGTTGGTCATGCGAATCATAGGCAAACGGTTCCAGCTTTCGCAGCGCATCGTGCCGCCCGAGCGTTTCTCGCCGATGGACGACGCAGTTTCGCGGCTGCTTAAATAGCCGGTGAAAAGTCCGTTGGTGATGATCGGCGTGCACTGCGCGGGAACGCCCTCGTCGTCGTAGGCAAACGTGCCGAGGCCGGGGCCGTGCTCAAGGCGCGCATCGGCGACCACGTTGACGATGTCCGAGCCGTATTTCAATTTATTCAGCTTTTCGGTGGTGAGAAAGCTCATCCCCGCGAAGTTCGCTTCCATGCCGAGGACGCGGTCGAGCTCAATCGGATGGCCGATCGATTCGTGTATCTGCAGGCCGAGCTGCGAGCTGCCGAGGATGATCGTGCCCTGTCCCTCGGGGCACTGCGCAGCGGAGTGCAGCGCGACGCACTCCTCGGCGATGCGCGGCGCGTTGCCCACGAGATCGAGCGACTCGATCAGCTCGTAGCCTTGCAGCATGTGCTGGCCGCCAAAACTATTCGGATACGACCGCTTCTGGATTTCGGTTCCCGCAAAACATGTGGCGACAATCCCCGCACCGGACTGCATCTTGATCTGGTGAATCGAGGACCCGGCGCTTGAAACGAAAAGCTGCTCGATCCGGCGAAACGACATCGAGCCTTCAGCGACAGTCACGCCCTTGACGCACCGCATTTCCTTGTCCGCCGTGAGCAGTAGGTCGATCTGCCGTTCGACGGGAATGCGGAATGGATCCTTGAGAAAAGGGTTCTGCCAGGTATCGACGTGGGCTTCTTCCGGCGCGAGTGCAATGTCGTCGCGCTTCGCAAGCGCGGAGGCTTTCGCGATGGCGACGGCTTCCGCGGCGCACGCTTGCACGCCCTCGCGCGTCAACCGGTCGGTCGAGGCAAATCCCCACGCGCCGGACGCAATCACGCGGATGCCGATGCCGAGCGACTCGGATTCGGCGAGCGTGCCGACTTCACCGTTTTTCGTCGAAATGTCGCGGTGGCGAACGTCCATCACGCGGACGTCGGCGTAGGAAGCGCCGCGGCGCTTTGCCGTTTCAATCGCCGAATTGGCCAATTCCTGCATCATCGTCGGTTATCCGAGACCCGGGTTTCATTGTCGGGCAGACGCGCACCCGATCGTTTGTTTTCTTTGACTTACGCGTGATTCTGTCCGGCAGCCATTGTCCGGCAGAAATGCGCGCAGAGAGCGCCCTTCGCCGAGTGTCCCGGCGCCGTTCCGAGCGCCCGTTCGTGCGTTGCAATTCTTCACGCGACTATCTTAGTGGAAAGCAGCCGGAGTGCAAGGGAGAGCTTGTGTAAAGAATTTGGGATCAAAAGGGTTGGGGCAACGGCCGCCGTCTCTGCCCATCCAGCCGAAAAAAGTGGAACGATAGTGACTTTACGTATAATATCCGCCCCCTAGCGTCCCCTAACTAATAATCCAGCGAGAGACTCGCGGGAGCCCGCCGTGCCCATTCTTCGCAAACGGTTCGAGCAAACCCAACTGACGGTCAACCAAAGAATTCCACGCGGTCTGTTCATTCTCACCTTGCTCTTTTGTCTCGAAGCCGGCAGCTGCGGCGGCGGCTCATCGGGAATGCCAGGCGGCGGGGGACCGCCTCCGAGAACGTTTACGACGATCGATGTTCCCGAGGCAGGAACGAACAGCGAGCAAGGCACATTTGGATTGGAAATCAACGACAACGGGGACGTGGCGGGGTATTTCATCGACCCTAGCGGCATCGTTCACGGATTTATTGATTCCGCAGGCACCATAACGGTGGTCGACGTCCCGGTGAACGGAAACCTGGGCACCGTGATTGAGGCGATCGACGCGTCCGGTGACACCGCCGGCTACTATTACGATTCGCAAAGCAACCAACACAGTTTCGCGCGCAGTTCAAACGGCACCATCACGACGTTCGATCCGCCGAACAGCACCTCGGGCGCGCAATCGATCAACGACAGCGGCACGGTGGCCGGCGGATTCGTGGATGCGAACGGCGCCCACGGTTATCTGCGCGCGACGGACGGCACGTTCACAACCTTCGACCCGACGGGCGATGCGACTCAAGTTCGGATCGTGATTCCCTACCAGATCAATGCCAGCGGGGCCGTGGCTGGAACGTACTTCGACAGCGCCGGCGTCTTTCATGGTTTCCTGCGCGACACGGGCGGCGACGTCACGATCCTGGACGCGCCGGGCGCGGGCACGGCGGCGAATGAGGGGACCGAACTCATCGATATGAACACGAGCGGCACAATCGCGGGCGGGATCAACGTTGGTGTCGTGAACGGGATCGGCACGACCCACAGCCTCGTGCGAGCTGCGGACGGGATATTCACGGTGTTCGATCCTCCGCAGTCTGGCGCGCACAGCTCTTTGGCGGAGGCCATCAACGACAGCGGCGTGGTCGTGGGGACTTACCGAGACGCGAATCTGGTGCGACACGGATATCTTCTGCAGACAGATGGAACCTTCATCAGCTTCGATGACCCGGACGCCGCACAGGTTCCCCTTACGGCCGTAAACCAGGGCACGGTTCCCCGCCACATCAACGCGAACGGAGCGGTGGCCGGGTTTTACTCCGACGTGAACGGCGTTCGGCATGCCTTCACCTGGCAGTAAAATCGAAAAGCTCGGCGAGGGGCGATCGCGCTGATGGTCGGAGTTGCGTCAAGAAAGTTCGCCGGGCGTAGCAGTGCTATCCCCCTACAAAGACAGTTTCGCTGTGCGGTCGTGATCGAACCACGAGGGCCAGGGGATGAGGACGACACTAGCGATGAGGCCGGACCACACGACCTCGGGCGTGCTGCCGGGTGGAGCGCTGAATCGGTTGACTATGTAGGTAAGCATCAGCAGCGCGACGTACGCGATGAAGGCGTAGCGGCCGATGCGGCCGCGCGCGCAAGGTGATGCTATTGCGCGGAGAAGGCGAGCAGAACGTTGCCGGGCATGCCGTTGCCGGTGCCGACGTATCCGGAGCCAACGAAGAGCACGCCGCCGACGACCACAGGTCCGGGCGCGCCGAGCGAGCCGCCGTGCGCCGGAACGTTGTTGACGGTCGTGTATTCGTGAGCGGTGTTGTATTGCCAAAGTGAGTTGCCATCAACAGTCGAAAGCGCGTGCAGCACGCCGTCCCAGCCGCCTGAAAATACAACACCGGGAATGAGCGTCGCGGCGGCGTCCTGCCCGCGTCGCGGGCGCTGGCCGGGCGGCGGCGAAGAGGGTTCCAGCGGCGCAAGCCAAGCGCGCGTTCCATCGAGCAAGCGAACTGCGGCCACTCCGCCGGACTTGAGCGGGTAGTAGACGTTTTGCGCGTCAGCGGCGCCGCCCCACATGATCTGAATCGCAGTGCCTGCGTTGGGTGCGGCGAGATTTGTATTCCAGAGCAGCGCGCCGTTCCGATCCGGATCGACCGCAACCACGCCGCCGCCTTTGTGCGCCGCGACGAGAATCCGCTTGCCGTTCGAGAGCGTCTGCAAGATCGGAGAGTTCGCGAAGTCCCAATCCGGTCCGACGACTTCCGGGCACTGTTCGCCTTTCGGTCCATTGCCGTTGCAACCGGCGGGCGAAGCATCGTTTTCAAGCGCCTGGTAAGACCAAAGAATTTTGCCCGTCTTGATGTCAAGAGCGACGATCGCGTCCGAGTTCTTTGCTGCGGGAGCCGTGAAAGCGTTGCCGGTGCCGACGTACACAGCGTGAAGCTTCGCGTCGATCGTCGGCGTAGTCCAGATGGAAGCGCCGGCGGGGGCCCAGAGCTGCGTGCCGAGGGAATTCTTTTTCGTGGGCTGAGGCTCCTCGGGAATCATGTACGTCTTCCAAATGATCTTGCCGGTGTTTGCGTCGAGGGCGGAAAGGCTGCCGCGATAGGTGCAGCACGGGTAGTGCGGATCGGCGGACGTGATTTCCTCCGAGCCCGCCACGCCGACGAAAAGGCGCCCGCCGTAGAGCGCGGCCGCGCCGGTAATGTGCGCGAGTTGCCGCTGTTCCACGTTTACTTTCCAGAGGAGTTTTCCGCTTCGCGCGTCGACCGCGTAGATGTTGGCTTTCTTGTCTCCGAAATAGGCGGCGTATTTGGACGAACCCGCGCCTTTGACGCGGCCAACGACGACAGCTGTGCGCACCTGCGCGTCGGCGCGAAATGACCAGTACACGCATCCAGTGTCGGCATTCAACGAGTAGACGTAGCTGTTGTAATCGCCGAAGAAGACTCGCCCGTCCACGACGGACGGCTGGCCATACGTTTCCGCACCGCCCGGGAGACCGAAGGCCCACTTCAGCTTCAATTTAGGCACATCACTGGCGGAGAGATCGGCACCCTTGGCCGACTGAGCGCGAGTATTTGCGAGGCCGTTGCCCCAGCCGTTCCAGGAAGGCTCGGCCGACGGATTGCCCATCGACGGATTCGCCGCGCAGTGATTGGTCATGTTCTTCGCGTCGCCGGCGTCCGCGCTGCCCAACGGACGTCCGCCAAAGAACTCCGCAATCACCTGCTTCTCAGCGCTCGAAAGATTCCGCGCCTCCTGCGCCATGATTCCCGTCGTGAGAGCCGCATAGATTGCTTCCGGCGTCATCTGGCCGAGCGTTTCGGTGCTGGGAGCGGTCTTAGCTCCGGGGGCGCTTTCGACGGCGCTGGCTTTCACATTTTGATGGCAGGTCGCGCAGTTGCTATTGAACAGGGTCTGGGCGGCCATTCGCGCGGGCGGGCCGATCAATGGCGGCTGCGGGCGCTCCGCTTGCTGCGCAACCGCCGGGATTGATGCGGAAAGAAAAATGGCACCGGCAAACAAGAACCCGATGAATTTTTCGGGGAAACGGAAGGGTGACCAGTTCCCATCGAAAAGGTTCAAGTCATCACCGCTTTCTGGATTGCAAACGGTTTCCAAATCAAGCGGCCTTTATAGCACACGCGCTAAATGGAAAATATGGGACAACGGCGCGGACGCCGATCGGTTTCCGGCAACCCGACTTATCGGGACCTGCGACCGCCTAGCCCGATTCCGTTGGCTTCGTGTGGCGACGTCATGCCTTCCCAACGGAACTTGCTACAGGAAGTCTTATCGCCTGCCGCCGGAGGATGCGGATCGTTCGGGCCTAAACGATTGCCACTCGCGGATTTGCTCGGACAGCTCACTCTTCTCGCGTTCGTCTGTCGCATTTTCCCAGCGACGCCGAAGCTCGTCGATCCGGCCTTCCACAAATCCGGCTCGTCCTGATTTGCGTTCTGGTTTGTCGCGCTTACTGTACGCCATGTTCAGATTGCTCCTCTTCTGATTTGAGAATATCGCTACGGATCCCACAGTCGCAAAAGCGGCATTCGCTGCTTCTATTGTACTCTGTTGTGCCGCTAAGATTGCTTCAAACGATCCTTTTGAAGCTGCTTTCGATGGCAATCTGCCAAATGAGCCACAGCTTGTCACAGACCTAAAAGCGCTTCTTCTCGACACGGAAATTGAGCGGTGGCAGCAATCAAAGGGAGAAGGATTTGCTGGCTGCGAATCTCGCGGCGCCAAAAGAAGGATGCTACGCGGGGAAGCAAACCCACGGTCAGAAATTCGCTGACCGTGGTTGCCCCCTAAAGACCAGCGACGCAAGCGCGGCCAAAGAAAAAACGGCAGAAGGCCTGCGCACTCCATTTGCGGGCGCGGCTAGTCGAGAATGAAGGTGACCTCCATGGTCACGCGGTATTCGACAACTTTACCCTTCTCGACTTTTCCTTTGAGGGAAAGCACCTCGAAACCGGTGATGCCTCGCAATGTCTTTGTGGCGCGATTCATACCCTCATCGACCGCCTCTTTGAAACCCTTAGAAGATGCAGCAGTGATCTTCGTAACGCGGGCGACAGCCATAAGAATCCTCCCCTATTTTGCGTCCAGCACGTTTTCGACCGGAGCGCTTCGTGAATCGAGCGAGCCCTTCTCTAGCCGGCGCATTGCCCATTCGAAATGGGAATTCCGTTTTTCTAATACGCCGGCCCCGTAACCTACACCCGGCCGCCCCTGAACGCAAGGTCCCATCGGGTTTCCAGTGCTCGGCGCTTCCGCGGACCATAGAATGGGACAGTGTTCCGGAATCTCCGATTTGGCCCCCCCTGTCTCGCGCATCGTACGGTTCTCTGCCCTCGCCACAACGAGTCTGCCACCAAAGGGGGCTCCAGCGAGATCAGCGGGGTTCCGGCGGCTAACTCCCGATTAACGCCGTTACCGGAGTGGTCGAGTACTAGCCGAGTCCGGCAGTACGACTAAACATCCCAGTGGAATCGATTATCGAACGCGGATCGAACGGCCTTCCAGGGTGGGCACTTTGGTTAAACGCACTACTTCGAAACGCGCCGTTACTCGGGCGGAACTGGTGTTCGGCGGCGCGTCCAACAGCTAGCAGGTCAAGGCGGCTGGGCTATACCCTAAAATAGTGAAGGCGGCTTTCGCCGCCTTCCTTCGAACTCAACCCGAACTTCTCTCGCCCCGAAGCCCCGCGGGCGATCCCCGAGGATCCCAGATTCTCTGGTAGCGCTCACCATTTTCAGCTCGGCGGGCTATCTATTCCTCGGTAGATCCGCGCCCATCAGCCGGCGCTTGGTGGGAGGTTTCAGCGGGGTTCGGGATGCCCGATCACCCTTCATATCCACCTCCCTCCATATATTATGATGCAAAGAAGGGGTGGAACGTTGTCCAAAGGCAAAGGCGATCGATTTGTGAAATGAAATGTTCTCCCAGACTCGGATTGATACGCATCACGCTTCTTGATCTCTCACGACGACAAACTTCAGGACTATTCGACGTGCTAGTTGTTCTTCGGCCAGTGGCCGGTCGGACGTTTGGAGGCCGGGGCCCGTTGGAGTGCGAGGCCGGGCGACAAATTCAGGGCCGCTTCGAGATCGGCGCAGCGGTGACCCACATAGCCGCAAAACCAGCGCGATTGGCGCCTTACTGGCATACAATGTGGCGTGCCTCACATGGAAACGACACAGCAGCAACTCACGCCCAGTCAGAAGTTCAGTGAACGCGCTAAAAGATGGAAGTTCCCCGAAGGACTCGAATTCGCGAATCCGGGCGCGCAGCAGACGTATCAAGAACACGTGCAGATGCTGCTGGACGTCATCAGCCTGAAAAAACCCAAACGCATCCCGGTGTGCCCGGCGACGGGCATCTTTCCATTCGTCTACGCAGGGGTGACGCCCCAGGAGGCTATGTACGACTACGAGAAGCTCGGCAATGGACTCATGAAATATCACGTCGATTTCATGCCGGACACGTTGGCAGGCACGGCGCTTTATGGCCCGGGCAAGGTGCTCGAAATTCTCGACTACAAGCTCTATCGCTGGCCGGGACACGGTGTGCCCGCGACGGAGTCCTACCAGTGCGTGGAGGACGAATACATGCGGGCGGATGAGTACGAGCGGCTGATCAACGACCCGTCTGACTTTTTCTACCGCAACTACCTGCCGCGCGTCTTCGGCACGCTCGATCCCTGGCGGTTGCTGTCACCTCTCACGGACATCCTCGAGTTGCCGTCGGTGGGCCCGGCAATGGTCCCCTTCGGTTTGCCGGAGATGCAGAAAACTCTCAAGCGGCTTATGGAGGCAGGCCAGGCCGCGATCGAGTGGATACAGGCATGCGGCAGGATCGATCGCTCGTTGGTGAGTTCCCTTGGGCTCCCCGGATTCATGGGCGGCTTCACGAAAGCGCCATTCGATACGATCGGCGACACCCTGCGCGGTACGCGCGCCGTCATGCTCGACAAGTTCCGCCAGCCCAAGAAGGTGTTGGCCGCGATGGAGCGGCTGGTGCCGCTCGCAATCGACGCGGGAGTGCGCGCGGCGAAGAACTCTCGCAGCCCCGTCGTCTTCATTCCGCTCCACAAGGGCGCGGACAGCTTCCTATCAAACAAGGATTTCGATACGTTTTATTGGCCCTCGTTGAAAGCGGTAATCCTGGGATTGATACAGGAGGGTCTGGTTCCCTACCTATTTGCCGAGGGTGGCTACAACAGAAGGCTCGAAACCATCGTCGATCCGGATATTCCAGCAGGCACGACCGTGTGGATGTTCGACCAAACGGACATGAAGGAGGTGAAGAAGCGCCTCGGTGGATGGGCATGCTTCGGCGGCAACGTGCCGTCATCGCTCCTCATGGCCAGCACGCCGGAGGCAGTGAGGACGCACGTCAAGCAGCTGATCGACGACGTCGGTCGGGACGGCGGTTACGTCCTCTCGACGGGCGCGGTGGTCGATGATGCCCGGCCAGAGAATCTTCACGCCATGATCGATACGTGCAAAGAATACGGCGTGTCCTAGCGGCGGGTCCGCTGCCTAGCGCGGGCGGCCGATAATGAGGCTCGCGCCGGTGATGGTGGGAACTACTTCCTGAAGTTCGAAGCCGGATTTCGCGTAGAGTTCCGCGTACTCGGCGACAGTGCGCTCGCGGCCTCCCGTCACGCAGAGCATGTGCAGGTCGATCCACTTGCTCCATGTGAGGTCGGGCGTATCGGGGATGAGCTCCTCGATCAGCACGACGCGGGATTCGGGCTTGACGGCTTTCCGGATGTTGCCGAGGATCGCGAGCGCCTCGGGATCGAGCCAGTCGTGTAGAATCCATCGCATCGTGTAGGCGTCTGCGCCGGCCGGGACGCTCTTGAAGAAGTCGCCGCCCACGCGCTCGATGCGGTCGTGCGGGAGCGCTCCGGCCACGACGGCGGGCGCGTCGAAAAGAATGCCGCGGCTCGATGGATGCGCGTCGAGAATCGCGACGAGCTGCGTGCCGATGCCGCCGCCGATATCGGCGATCACGGGAAAGCGGCTCCAATCGTAGGCCGTCGCGACAGCTGGCGTAATCAGCGCGCTCGCCGCACGCATCGCCTGGTTGAATATCTCCCAGATTTCCGGCCGGGTGATAAAGAACTCCCAAGGGCCATAGCCGTGCAATTTTGCCATGCCGGTCTTGCCCGTTTGCACGCTATAGAGGAATTCCGCCCAGGAGTCGTACTGCCCGAATCCGGTCGAGAGGATCGTGCGCACAAACGCCCACATCGAGCCGGGCACGCCCTTGCGCAAGCATTCGCTGTACGGAGTGTTCGCGAAGACGCGCGGAGAAGTCTGCGTGAAGATGCCAACGCTTTCGAGCGCGCGCATCATGCGGAAGAGGCTTGGTGCGTGGGTCTTGCTGCGTTCGGCAAGCGCCCCAAGCGAAAGCGGGCCGCCCGCAAGCAGGTCGGCGATCTCGAGTTCGGCGGCGATGGCCAGCGCCCGGCTCTGCCAGAAGCCGCGGATGATTTCAAGAAGGTGTACTTGCGGCGGCATTGCGACGGGCGACTGCGTGGATGCGGTTTCGGCCATAGTCGGGTCCTCGTTTTCAGATTCGGAAACTGGGCGTCGGCGCGGGATTATACACTGGGCGCGCGAGCGGTGAGAGGGATGGGCAAACTGAGTCACCGCTCCTTGCGCGAGGACGGCGGCTTCGGCGCAAGCAATTCCTGCAACGTGAGGCCCGAGGAGAAATTGACCGCGGCCTCAAATTTGACCCAGGCGATGGTGTCCGGAACGCCGTCCTTGCCGGGCGTGATGCGCGAGTGAACGATGCGAAGTTGGCCGCTGCCCAGCCGGATTGCGGCGGATTCTTCGGCGATGCGGCTTTTTTCCGCCTCAGTGACGGTGCTGGGATAGAGCATTGCGTTCACGACTTCGTTGGCCAAATGCTCGTCGGTGACCGACTCCACGAAATAGAATTTTCGCGTGGTGACCTGAACGGCCTCGCGGGCCGAATAGCCGAACGCAGCGGCGAGGTAGCGCTCGTTGTAGGAGTGGTAGGGCGGCGTCGCGATTTCCGAGAATTCGATGACCTCGTCATTCGGCTCGGCGGGCGGAAGGATCTGGATGACCCAGCCGCCGCCTTCGTCCGCCACGGCGGGAGTGAGGCGAAAGACCATATCGTGCCCGATGTCGCGCTCGAACGGCTGGCCGCGCACGACTTCGCCGGTGAAACGAACATCCTCCGGATCGGAGGGCGATGACGGAGACGCCGATGCGGGCGCGGCTGTTTGTGAGAGCGACGCGTTTGTGGTCGCGACCGCCGCGAGAGCGCAAACCAAAGCGATGAGACGAGGGAACATCGAGCGGGGATTCTACATCGCGATTGCCGAGGTTGTCTTTAGTGCAGAAGCAGAAGCAAAGGAAAAGGCGCCCGCCTGAAAGGCAAGGCGGCCGCTACGAAGGCAACCCAAAACAAAAAGCCCCGCGCCGGATGACGCGAGGCTTCTTGAATTTTGGTTTTTGTATTTCGAGGACTACGTGCCCTCGTCCCATGACGCAAGGTAGTGCTCCTGCTCGGGCGTGAGCTTGTCGATCGTGACGCCCATCGAATCGAGCTTGAGCTTGGCGATCTGTTTATCGAGATGCTCGGGGACCGGGTACACCTGGGCCTTGAGCGTGCTCGCGTTCTTGACCATGTATTCGGCCGCGAGCGCCTGGTTCGCGAAGCTCATGTCCATCACCGAGGCCGGGTGGCCTTCGGCGGCGGCGAGGTTGATGAGGCGGCCTTCACCGAGAAGATAGACCCGGCGGCCATCCTTGAGCGTGTATTCCTCGACGAACGGGCGCGCGACTTCTGTGGCCACTCGAGAGCTTCTCGAGAGCCGGAATATCGATTTCGACGTTGAAGTGGCCGGAATTGCTGATGACCGCGCCGTCCTTCATCTTCTCGAAGTGCTCGTGCGCGATCACGGACTTGTTGCCGGTGACGGTGATGAAAACGTCGCCGATCTTGGCGGCTTCGTTCATGGGCATCACGCGGAAGCCGTCCATCACGGCTTCGATCGCCTTCGTCGGGTCGATCTCCGTGACGATTACGTCCGCACCGTGGCCCTTGGCGCGCATCGAAACGCCGCGGCCGCACCAGCCGTACCCGGCGACGACGACCTTGAGGCCGGCGAGCAGGAGGTTGGTGGCGCGGATGACGCCGTCGAGCGTGGACTGGCCCGTGCCATAGCGGTTGTCGAAGAAGTGCTTGGTGAGCGCGTCGTTCACGGCGATGACTGGGAACTTCAGCGTGCCGTCCTTGGCCATGGCGCGCAGACGAATCACGCCGGTGGTGGTCTCTTCCGTGCCGCCGATCACGTCCTTGATCTGATCGGTGCGCTTGGTGAGAAGCTGTGTGACGAGGTCGGCGCCATCGTCCATGGTGATCTGCGGATGGTGATCGAGCGCCGCGTTGATGTGCGCGTAATAGGTGGCGTTGTCCTCACCCTTGATGGCGTACGTCGGAATGCCGTAATCCTTGATGAGAGATGCGGCGGTTTCATCCTGCGTCGAGAGCGGATTCGAGGCGCAAACGACGAGATCGGCACCGCCGTCACGCAGCGTGATCGCCAGATTGGCGGTCTCGGTGGTGACGTGCAGACAGGCCGCCATGCGGATGCCCTTGAGCGGCTGCTCCTTGATGAAACGCTTCCGGATCAATTGCAATACGGGCATGTGCTGGTTGGCCCATTCGATCCTGCGCTTGCCTTCCGCCGCGAGAGCCAGATCCTTCACATCGCCTTTAAGCTTGGTTGCAGTTTCCACTAGATACTCCCTTGTGTTTTTAATTGGAGACGAGATTCGTTAGCCGCGCGCCACTGCGACGGAACCAGCTTCCTTGCGGATCGCGTCGGCCTTGTCCGTACGCTCCCACGTGAAGCCCGGGCCGGTACGACCGAAGTGGCCGTAGGCTGCGGTCGGCACGGTAAATCGGACGGCGAAGATCGAGCGTTTCGATGATGCCCTTGGGAGTCAGCTTGAACAGCGAGCGAACGATTTCGGTGATCTGCGAGTTCGGAATCGTGCCTGTGCCGAACGTATCCACCATCACCGAAACCGGCTCAGCCACGCCGATGGCGTAGGCGAACTGGACTTCCACTTTCTTGGCGAGGCCCGCCGCGACGATATTCTTCGCGACGTAGCGCGCCATGTAACAGGCCGAGCGGTCCACCTTCGATGGATCTTTGCCAGAAAATGCGCCGCCGCCGTGGCGTCCGTAGCCGCCGTAAGTGTCCACGATGATCTTGCGGCCGGTGAGACCGGCATCGCCCATGGGACCGCCGGTGACGAAACGGCCAGTGGGATTCACGTGAATCTTCGTGCCTTTGTCGAACATGTTTGCGGGGATGACGGGTTTGATGATTTTTTCGATGACCGCTTCGCGGAGATTGCTCGGCGATACCTGGTCGCTGTGCTGCGTTGAGATGACGACCGTGTCGACGCGCGCCGGGCGACCATTCACGTATTCAATCGAAACCTGGGATTTTGCCGTCCGGGCGGAAGAAATCGACTTCCTTCGCTTTGCGAACCTGAGCAAGCTTCATCGTGAGCTGGTGGGCGAGCTGGATCGGCATGGGCATCAGCTCGGGAGTTTCGTCGCAGGCGTAGCCGAACATCATGCCCTGATCGCCCGCGCCGCCGGTGTCAACGCCCATGGCGATATCCGGGGACTGCGGCTTGACCGCGGAGAGGATGCCGCAGGTCTCGGCGTCGAAGCCGTACTTCGCGCGGTTGTAACCGATATCGTTGATGACGTCCCGGGCTATGCGCTCGTACTCGAGGACGCCGCGGGCTTCCTTCTTGATCGTGATCTCGCCGGCGATGACCACGAGGCCGGTCGTGACCAGCGTCTCGCAGCCCACGCGCCCCATGGGGTCGTGCGTGAGCACCGTGTCGAGCACGGCGTCGGAAATCTGATCGGCCATCTTGTCCGGGTGGCCCTCCGTCACCGACTCCGAGGTAAACAGGAACTTTTCGTGTGCGTGTGCCAAAACAGTGTCCTCCAGCGGAATGAATTGCAGCCTGCGAGTATTAATTCACTTTCGAGGTCGAGCCGAAGTTAAAGACGCTAGCATGCGGTCATTCGGATTGTCAATCGTATGCACGGAAAGGCCTTAAACGCGGGTTGAACGGCACAATACGCGATCAGAAAGCGGACCGGCAATAGCCAAATAGAGGGGCCGGCGGGAGGGATGGGATCTCCGCGCCGGCTCTCGTGTTGCGGCAGTCATCGCGCAAGCTGTTCCGGTCAAGCTTGCGCTGCAACCTGCCCCCCTAGAAAATGAAGTGCAACCCGAACTGGATCAGGCGCGGGCATCACGATTGGCCAGTTATGTCGGCAAACCGGAAACTGGAATCGCTGGGTCATCAGATTCCGTCAGCGTCGAGGCTCACATGGGCGGGCTAAAATTGAATTCTTGATTTTCTGCGGCCGCAGTAGGCCTGGCTTGACGGGATTCCTGCCAGCACAGTTCCATCGAGCATCGCAATTAAAATTGAATTCCGATTTCCCTGGAACCAGAAGTTCTGAACCAAGAACAACAACCCGCCGGCGGCAACCTTGGAGTTGCCGCCGGCAAAGTTGAGGAAAGGCGCCCTGAAGCCTAGAACATAAACCTCACAGCGAAT
Source organism: uncultured Acidobacteriota bacterium (assembly GCA_963715685.1). Lineage (GTDB taxonomy): Bacteria > Acidobacteriota > Terriglobia > Acidiferrales > UBA7541 > Palsa-295. The sequence continues at coordinate 3,134,949 of OY970264.1, forward strand.
TGAATTTGGCGTTGGCCGCCGTTGGTCCCCGGCATGGTCACGCCCAGCCCGGTCGTGGGGGTGTAGCAGGGGCCACTGACCGGACCGGCGGGGTTCTGCCCCGGGTTGCAGAGTATGCCACCGGGGCTGCCGCCGCTCGGAGGCACATACGCAGCCGGATTAGAAAGTTGCGAGTAATTGGCCCCCGCACTCGAAGGTGAGACGGTGCCGGCGGTGCCCATCAAGTAGACCTGGTTGCCAACAACGAAGTTGGGGTGGTTCAGGATATCGAAAAACTCTGCCCGCAACTGCATGGTGACCTTCTCGGTCAGCTTCGTGTCCTTGAAGAGCGCGAAGTCGAAGTTGACGAAATTGGGGTTATTGAGCGAGTCGCGGCCGGAATTGCCGAGGGTGCCGAACGGCGGAAGCACGAAGCATTCCGGATTCCACCACTCGGTCTTACTCCTCACCATGGGGTTGCAGCCGGGGACGCGCTCCGGACGCTCGCCCTCGGTGGCGCCACCCGTTTGAGATTGGTAGAGGCCTCCAAACATGGTCTGGACGTTAAAGGGCAGGCCGGAATAGGCGCTGACGATAGGACTGATTTGCCAGCCGTCCTTCAACCGGTTGCCCTGAAACGGCAGCCGATAAATGGCATTGGCGGTAAACACCTGGTTGGAGCTAAAGCTGCAGGGGCCTCTATCCAGGCTCGGGTTGTAGGCATCAACGACGGCCCACTCGCCCTGTTCCGTGCTGATGGTGGCCGAGGCATCATCCAGGCACTTGGACCAAGTGTAGCCGGCATTGCCGACCAAGCCCCGGGCGAACTGCCGGCTCACGGTGACCTGCAAGGCGTTGTAAGTGGAGTGTGCCCTGGGTTGGACGGCTTCCACCGCCTGGAAGTTGGGATTGACGTGGGTGCCCATAAACGGGTTGGTCAGCGTGCCCGGCGCTCCTGCCCCGGTAGCGCTGGGGTAGTTTCCGGTTGCGAGTGCCGTCGTCTGCTGGGCGGGCGTCAACATGGAAAAGGACTGCGGAGGGTTGGCGTCAGCCCAAAAGAACAGGTGGTTGCCCGAGGAACCGTTGTAGCCCACCGTGAGCACGGTCCCGTGCCCCAGTTCGCGCTGCACGTTCAGGTTGTACTGCATAACGTACGGCGCCGTGTCCACATTCTGCAGGATGGCATAGTACCAGGCGATCGAGCTGGCCGCGCTGGGACTGGAAGGCAGAGCGGGGAAGCCAGTGTCAAAGAAAAGAAAGAACAGCGGGGCATTCGGGAGAAATGACGTGTTGTCGAGGGCATAGGTACGCGCGGTGACCGGCTCGTGGAACATGCCAAAGCCGGCGCGGACGGAGGTCTTGTGATCCCCGAACGGGTCCCAGGCGAGGCCGATGCGCGGATCGAAGTTCTTGATATTGGGATTGTTGGTAAAGGGATGCTTCGCGGTGACGAAGTCGTATTCAGTCGTCGTCGGCGCGGTTAAGTTGTTGATCACGAACACGGGTTCGTGGCGCGTGGTCGGGTTGCTGGCCCAGGCGTAGCGCAGGCCGAGGTTTAAGGTGAGCCTCTTAGTGATCTTCCAATCGTCCTGGATGTATGGATCCACCCAGGTCTGACGCCAGTAGCGGTAGGGGTTGAAGGGGTAAGTTACCCCACCCGGGGTCGTATAGCTGTAACTGGGGGCGGCCCCACACACGCACAGCAATGGGTCGCCGTACATCGAGCCGCCCAATGGCGTACCGGGTATTGTGTTGCCGCTGAGGTCTGCGAAGATCCAGGCGCCGCCGGGATACTGGTCCCAATATTGGTTCAACTCCACGCGGGTTAGCGTGGCCCCGAAGCGGAGACTATGCGCGCCCAGCGACATGATGACATCATCGCCACCGCTGAACCGGTTGGTAACCGGCCGGCTTGGACTCGTAGGCGAGGGACCGAGCGAGGACAGATTCTGGCCGGGTGAAAAGTCCATATCCTGCAGGCCGGGAGCCGATTGCAGAGGGGGTTCGCTGACGCCGCCGTTCGCCGTCAGCGTATACAGCCGCACAAACCCGAAACGGACTTCGTTGAGCATCCTGGGCGAAAACGTATGCCGCTCTTCGATGGTGAGGTACTGGTTGTGCTCGTTGTCGATTTCCGGGTATCCCGGGACCGGAGTATAGACGTACGGGAGAACCTGGTAAGCGCTCTCCCTGATGTAGCGGGCGAACAGGCTATCCTTGGTGCCCAAAGTGTAGTCCGCGCGCCCCAGCACATAGTCCTCGTTGCCGATCTGGAGATCATGTGAGCAGTAGAGGCCGGTGCCCGGCAGAAACTGGATACCGGTTACATTGGGGCATTGAGACAGGCTTTGGGCAAGCGGATACAAGCCGAATATGCTTTGCGTCAGCGGACTTATCGGCCCGTAAGGGCCTACCCAGTGGCCGCCGGTTAGCGTCATGCCGCCGGCCGTGAACAGGGCCGGCAACGAGGTAGGCACAATCGCGCGCGAGGTCTCGCCAGTACCCGCCCGCAGGCCCTCGTAATTGACGAAGAAGAAGGCTTTATCCTTCTTGATGGGACCCCCAAGCGAGCCGCCGAATTGATTCCTCTTAAAAGTCGGTTTCTCCCCGGGGGCGTCGAAGTAGTTCTTGGAGTCCAGGACGCTGTTGCGGATGTATTCGTACGCCGAGCCGTGCAGGGCGTTGGTGCCCGACTTGGTGACCGCGTTGACGGCCGCGCCGGTACCGCCGAACTCCGCGCTGTAGGTGTTGGTCAGGACCGAGAATTCCTGGATGGCCTCCATGCCGAGGGAAGTCCCCATCACGCTGACGCCCGCGCCATGGTCCAGCGCGTCGCGGATGTCGGTGTCATCCAGCATGTAGGCCAATCCCACCGGGCGCGAACCGGAAACGGAGTAGTTGGTTTGTTCACCGTAGACGGTGGCCGACTGGCCGCCGCCACCACCGCTCGAAGGCACCGTCGCCACGCCCGGCGCCAGGCTGAGGAGATCGGTGAAATTGCGGCCGTTGGACGGCAGATTTTCCATTTGATTGGGCGAAACCAGTTGGCCCACCGCAGCGGTTTCGGTATCGACTCTGGAAGCCTCGCCCTGCACCTCGATGACTTGCTCGGATCGGCCCACTGACAGTTTGAAGTCCAGGATCGGCCGCGCGCCGACACTCAACACGACGCCGGTTTGCACCATTTGCTGGAAGCCGGCCTTCTGGGCCGAAACCTCGTAAGTGCCAACCTGCATTTCTGGGAGAATGTAGCGTCCCTGCCCGTCGGTACCGCCGGAATAGGTGACGCCGGTGTTGACGTTCTTCGCCTGGATCTTGGCGTCGACTATGACCCCGCCGCTAGCATCCGTGACGGTTCCGGAAAGTGTAGCTTTTTCCACCTGCGCGTATAAGTTGCCAGCAATAAGCACGCACAAGAAAGCTATGGCCAGCGCTGCCAGAAACGCGGCGCGAAGCACACTCGAACAACGAACCGAATTGCGATCTCTTGTTTCCGCCAGCTCCTCCTCGGCGGCCACAAAGTCCGCGCCAGACCTTGCAGGACAGCAATGCAACATCAAAAAGGCAGACTTCACCGCGCTATGGCTCTCTGACATGTTCCCCCCTCCGCTGAGTTTCGTGAATTCAAGTGCGGCACATTCCCCGTTTGCGCAGCACATACCACTGCAAGAATGTTCATGTCAACGAAAAACTGCATACATTCATCCATCTAGAGCCTCTATTGGACCTGTCAAGGCCGTGCTTAGCTGCCCGCGATGTACTTGGTAAATATCAGATTAGGTGCTGGGATGGGATGGCTTCGCTGAGATCGCGATATGTCGCCGGCTTGTTTTTGTATTCCGAACGAATATGGCTGCATACAAACTAAGGCGCGGCTGACGTCCGACCATCGCGACGTTTTACACCTTTCACCGTCGGCGGAAATGCCGGACGCTTCCTAAACCGGAGCTTCGCGGCGGTAAAGTAGGTAGGCGCGGATGAAGGGGTCGAGATCGCCGTCGAGCACCTTTTGGACGTCGCCGCGCTCGAATTTCGTGCGGTGATCTTTGATCATCTGATAGGGCTGCATCACGTAAGACCGGATCTGGCTGCCAAAACTGATCTCGGGCTTGGAAGCGTCGAGCTTGCGCATTTCCTCGCGCCGCTTTTCGATCTCCCGCTCGTAGAGGTGCGAGCGCAGGAGTTTCATGGCCGTCTCGCGGTTCTTGTGCTGGCTGCGTTCGCTCTGGCACTGGACGACGATGCCGCTGGGAATGTGCGTGATCCGGATGGCCGTCTCGACCTTGTTGACGTTCTGCCCGCCCTTGCCGCCCGAGCGGTAGGTATCGATTCGCAGGTCGTCGGGATTCACGACAATCTCGATCTTGTCGTCGATTTCCGGGATCACGAACACCGAGGCGAACGACGTGTGCCGCCGCGCCTGCTGGTCGAACGGCGAAATGCGCACCAAGCGATGCACGCCGCTTTCGCCCGCGAGCATCCCGTAGGCGTTCTCGCCCTCGATCTGCACCGTGGCGGACTTGATGCCTGCTTCTTCGCCGGGAGTCGATTCGAGGACGTTCGCGCGAAAGCCCTTGTCCTCCGCCCAGCGGAGATACATCCGCAGCAGTATCTCGGCCCAGTCCTGCGACTCGGTGCCGCCCGCGCCAGGCTTGATCGTCAGGATGGCGTTGAGCCGGTCGCTTTCGCCGGCGAGAAGAGTTTTCGTCTCGAGTTCCGAGACGTAGGTGTCCGCGGCGGCCAACTCCTTGCCGATATCTTCCATGAGCGAATCGTGCTGCGCGCTGTTGGTCTCTTCCTGCGCGAGGTGGAAATATGTGTCGAGATCGCTCGCCTTGGTCGCGAGCGATTTTCCGGCGTTAACGCGTTCTTCAAGCTGCTTGCGCTCCTGCAGGATGGCCTGGGCCTTTTCCTGGTCCTGCCAGAAATTTGGATCGTTTACTTTCTCTTCGCTTGCGGCGAGCTGCTTTTGCGCGGATTCGACGTCAAAGATAGCTCCGCACGAGCCCGATACGCTTCTGGAGCTCGTCGTAGCGTTTCTGCAGGTCTTCGATGTGTTCAGCCATACTTAAATCCTACACAGGAAACCGGTAAATAGAAAATCGAAAGTGTGGATCGAGCCGCCTATTGTTCGTCGAACTCGCTAAGTTGCAGTGGAGTCACCGCGCCTCCGCGTGGCTATCGCGACGCCGAGCAACGCGACGGACACGAGGACGCAGAGCCAGGCGAACCAGTCGCCGAAGCGCGCGTAAGGCGTTAGTCCGCTGCGGAAATCGTAGGGTGCGTCGAGCTGGCCGCGAACGTCGGTCGGCAGCGCGGCGACGATCCGGCCGTACGGATCGACGGAGACGGTGAATCCGTTGTTGGTGTCGCGCAGGAGCCAGCGCCGGTTCTCGACCGCGCGCACGCGCGCCATCATCAGGTGCTGCGCCGGGGCAGACGAGCGCCCGAACCATCCGTCATTCGACATGTTAATGAGCAGCTCGGCGCCGCCGGACGTGAAGCGCCGCACCTCATTCGGGAAAATCGCCTCGAAGCAGATAAACGCGCCAAAGTTCCCACCCGGCAGCGTGCCCACGCGGTAGGCGTCACCCGGCGTGAAGTCGCCGATATCGGCGGTGAGCTTGCCCGCGAAGGTAATCCAGCGCCGGAGCGGGACGTATTCGCCGAACGGCACGAGATGAATTTTGTCGTAGGTGAAAAGCCGCGTGCCGGCGGGGCTGAGCAGCACGGCGCTGTTCGTCGCGATCCACTTCCCTGCCGTGTCCTTTTTCCAGTCTTCGACGCCGACGAGGAAATCGCCGCCGGATTCGCGCGCGATCCGGCTGGCGCGCCCGCCGAAGTCCGCGTCCTGCAGGCTGAACGGCGCGGGGACCTCGGGCCAGACGACGAGACCGGGGATTTTTGTCGCCGAGTCCACGCTGATACGTTCGAGTTCGTCCAGATCGCCCGCGTGGAGCCGCATCCAGTCGGGCGGATAGTCGTACGACTGCGCGAAATTCGTCTGGACCAGGTGCGCGACGAAGCGCGGCGCGTCCTGGGGCACGAAGTAGCTTCCGCCGCCGGCGATCAGGATCAGCACGCCCGCCGCGACGATCACTGCATTCCACGCGCGCTGCCTGCCCGAGAGAATCGCGTATGCGAGCAGCGCGCCGAAGCCCGCGACAACGAAGCTGAGGCCGTAAATTCCCGTGAGCGTGGTGAGCTGCACGAGCGCGAGGCTGCCGCTGGCCGCGTAGCCCGCCAGATTCCACGGGAAACCGAAGATCGGCAGATGCGCGCGTGCGAACTCGAGCGCCACCCACAGGAACGGCGCGAGCGCGCAAGCAATCGCCGCGCTCTTGCGCGAAGCAAGAGCCACGCCCCAGGAAAAAACCGCGCAGATGATTCCGCCTGTGATGGCAATCAGCAGCACAAGCCCGGCGGCCGTCAGCGGCGGAACGTTGCCATACTGCCGCACGACGACGTCAATCCACGTAAGGCAGACCGGGTAGTAAACCAGCGCGTGAAGGAAACCATACAGCGGAGCGACCGCGGGCCGCGCGCGGCAGGACGCCAGAACAAGCAGCGCGACGGAAATCCACGCGAGGAGCGAGAGATTGTAATTCGGAAAGGAGAGCGCCAGGGCCAGACCGCTCGCGAGCGCGAGCAGCACGCGCGTATACCAGGACAAGCTCATTCAGCGCTTGATGATCGCCTTGAAACCGGCACGGTCAAGCGCGGCCCGGGCCGATTCGGCGGCGCGCTCGTCCGGATACGGCCCCACCTGCACGCGATAGAAATTGTCCGAGGAAGGCGTCACGACGAACGATGGAAACTGCTTTTGTTGCAGCGCGTCGGCCATGGCCAGCGCGTCGCTTTGATGCGTGAGCGCCGCAATCTGGAGCACGACCGAGCCCTTGAGCATTTTCGGCGGCTGGAAACGGGCCGAGGCTGGAACCGTTCGCGCGCTCCCGGCGGGCGCGGCAGGAGCAGATTCAGGCTTCTTCGCAACGATCGTTGCCGGTGGACCGGCCGCGGGCGACGAAGGCTTCGCCGCAGGCTCGAGACGATTGTCGTTGTTCTTGGAATAAAAATCCCACTCGCTGTTCGCGGGCGCGGGTGTTGGCGCAGGCGAAGCCGCAGGCTGCGAGGGCTTGGTAACGCTGCGAACCAGCGGCGCCGTGATGCGATCGAAGGAATCGGCGGCATGAACCGATCCGCCGTATTGGTTGTGGCCCATGACGTAGCCGAGCGTGAAGAAAACGCCGCACAACAGCACGACGCCGAGAAAAAGTCCCACCAGGTGCCTGCTCTCGAGCACCCGGTCGCCGCCCCCGCGTCTTCCGCCCCCAGCCATGAGTTTTTACTTATTCCCCCCGTTCGGCTTCAACCACTGCGAGATAAGGTCGATCGGCACTGGAAATACGACGGTCGTATTCTTCTCAACACCGATTTCGGTCAGCGTCTGCAAGTACCGGAGCTGGATCGCAGCGGGCTGCTTCTCCAATACCTCCGCCGCCTCCGCCAGTTTCGTCGAGGCCTCGAATTCGCCCTCGGCGTGAATGACCTTGGCCCGGCGTTCGCGCTCAGCCTCCGCCTGCTTGGCGATGGCGCGCTGCATATTCTCCGGGATATCGACCTGCTTGACCTCAACCTTCGTTACCTTGATACCCCAAGGCTCCGTATCCTGGTCAAGGATTGTTTGCAGCTTGGAGTTTACCTTTTCGCGCTCGGACAGGAGGGAGTCCAACTCGAACTGGCCGATGAGGCTGCGAAGCGTAGTCTGCGCGAGCTGCGAGGTGGCGTAGAGGTAGTTTTGCACCTGCGAAAGCGCGCGGTTCGCGTCCACGACGCGGAAATAGCAGACCGCGTTGACCTTCACCGAGACGTTGTCGCGGGTGATCACGTCCTGCGGTGGCACATCCAGCGTTTCGATTCGCAGCGACATGCGCGTCAGCTTGTCGATGGGATAGAGGACGAGCTGCAATCCCGCGCCTTTGGCTTCGGGCTGCATTCTTCCCAGGCGCAGCACGACTCCCCGCTCCCACTCCTTGATCACATAAATCGAATTGAACAGCCAAAAGAGGAAGATGATGACCGCTGCAACGCCCAAGATCGTCACGAAATTGAAATCCATCGCTGTTCCCTCCGAATCGCTTCCTACGAAGCCGCCGACCGCGACGGCCCCACAAGTTCCACTTGCAGGGTAAGCCCTTCTACTTTTTTCACGCGCACTCGCGCGCCTTTCGGGATGCCGTCGCCAGCTTGCGCCGCGGCGCGCCAGAGTTCGCCGTGGACCCGCACCAGTCCCGTGGCCGGAGCCGCTCCGATAGGCTCGACCACTTCGCCCTCTTCCTTCAGCAGCTCTTCCTTGCCCACCGATTGCTTCCACGAGCGCGACCGCAGAACCGCCCTCATAAGGAAGATGACGATCACCGCAAACGGAATCGCCACGCCCAGTGCCGCGCTGAGGCTCACGCCCATTCCTGTCCATGGCGACTGAATCAGCATGAGCGCCCCGAGAACCATGGAAATCGCGCCTCCCACGCCAAGCACGCCGTGCGTCGGATATTTCGCCTCCAGAATGAAGAGGCCCAGCGCCATCGCGATCAGGAGCAAGCCCGTCAAACTCACGGGCAGCATATGCATTGCGAAGAGCGCGAGGAGCGCTGCGATCCCTCCGATCACGCCCGGCGCGAACATCCCGGGATGCGTAAATTCGGTGTACAGCCCGAGCACGCCAACGATCAGCAGGATGAAAAATACATCCGGCTGGACGATTCGGGAAAGAAACTTTTCGCGCGCCGTCATATCGACTGCCACAATGACCGGATTCGACAGCGCCAACTGCGTCGTCGATCCGTCAAGGCGCGTAATCGTGCGGCCGTTGAGCTTCGAGAACAGATCTTCGGGCGACGAGGCAACGAGATCGACAAGCTTGCCGTCCAGCGCCTCTTTTTCGCTGAAGGCCTTCGCGTCGGTGACGGCCGTCGCTGCGAGATCGACGTTTCGCCCGCGCTTGCTGACGTAGCTGCGCAGATACGCGGTCGCCTCGTTCAGGATTTTCTTGCGCAGCGTCTCGTCGATCTGGACCACCTGCCCACCAATTTCCATGATGGGAGAAGCCGCACCGGTGTCCGTCCCGGGAGACATGGCGGCGACATCGGCGGAGAGCAGGATGAAGAATCCGGCGGAAGCCGCGCGCGATCCCGTGGGATTCACGTAGGTCACCACCGGCACGTGCGAGAGCAAAATTGCCTGCACGATCGAGCGCATCGAAGTGTCCAGGCCGCCGGGCGTACTGATGGTGATAAGTATCAGGCTCGCATGATCGCGATTGGCCTGGTCGATCCCGTTGACGATATATTCCGCGAGGACCGGCTCGATTTCGCCGTCGATTCGCAATTCAACAACGCTAGAGGAAGAAGAATCAGGTGTGGCCGCGCGCGCGGTGAGGCCTAGCGACGTTCCCGCGAAAATACACGCACAGAGGAAAAGTCGCCGCAATGAACTGCAGGCCATCTCGGTTGCGTATTATAGCAACAGTTTCAAGGGAAGCTATGTGCCGTTTTGGACAGCGACCGAACGTCACTCACCGCACGTGCCGATCTGAAATTAGCGGCCACGCGAGCGTGGCGGAGAATTTCGCGCCGCCTCAGTTCGAAACCGGTTTCTGCGGCTCGCCGGCGTAGGCGGGCTGCACGCGCAGCACCTCTTGCACCTGCGGGTCCTTGATCACGCGCGCGAAATCGGGATCTTTTCGGGCGGAGAGAAAATCCTTATAGCCGTCGTCGCGAGAGAGCTTCAGATAGCGCGCGGTTCGTTCGGCGTCGCCGGTCTTGGCGTACGATTTCGCAAGCATGAAATACAGAACGCCAGGATCGACGGCGCTGCGCTGCTGGAAGACCGACCCGCCGCCGCCGTGGTGCTCGAAAACTTCCGGATCGATGGCCAGAGCCTTGGCGAACGCCTGCATTGCTTCCGGAAACAGCTTGATGCCGCAGTAGGCGTAGCCGAGATTGCTGTAGATGGGAGCCAAATCGCCTCCCAGGGAGATCGCTTTCTTGTAGTCCTTTATCGCCTTGCCGTAGCGATGATTTCCATACTCGAGGGTCCCGAGATTGTTGATGGCGCGCGAATCGTTCTTGTCCGCGTGAACTGCCCGCTTGTAGAAATGCTCGGCGCGTTCGCCGTCTCCCAATTGCTGGTACGCCATCCCGACCTGATTCAGAAAATCCGGATTTCGCGGGTCGTCTTGCAGAAGAAGCTGGTACGCAACTGCCGCCTGCTGGTAGTCCTTGCGCGCCATCAGGATTTGCGCGCGCATCACGGCGATCTGGCGCGGCGTCATCGGCGGCTCGTTCGGGTTCTGGGAAGCCGAATCGTTCGTCGGAAGGACAGGTGGACCGGCAGGTGCTTGCTGTGCGCGGCCGATTCCGGCCGTGAAGGCGAGGGCTATAGCGAAGAGGGCCAAACGTCTCATTGCCCGTCTCCTGTTTTGCCGGCGCATGTGCGCCCGGGCTTACTGTTGGGGCTTGGAATTGTCCGCCGGCTTGCTACTTCCACCGAAGATACCAAATATCCGGTCGAGAATGCCCTTTTTCTTCTCGGGCTGGCTGGCCTGCTGGTCCGCGGGGGTCGGCTGAGATTTCGCATGCGGAGCAGCTTTCGTATGCTGGGCGTTAGTCGCGGCATCGGGCACCGCGCCAGCGGAATTCGCGGGCGGAGGCGCCTGCCCATTTGATTCCTTGCTGAATAAGTGTGATATCCAAGAGCCCTGCCCCGACTGCGCCGTCTGGCCGCCGTGAAGCTGGCAATACTGCGTCGGTTCGCTTCCCACGATGAAGTATTCCGGCGCATTTTGCGGGCACGAAGGCGTGGCGAGTTGGCCGGTCTGCGGATCGATCGTTTCCTCGATGACGCCCGGCGGAGCCTCAAACGGCTGCGTATTGCGGTAGCCGGGCACGGTCACGGCTCGCTTCATGAACTCGCCCCAGATCGGCGCGGCGGCCTGGCCACCGGCCAATCCGAGATCGCGATTGTCGTCGAACCCGACCCACACGACGCAAAGGAGGTTCGATGTGTACCCGGCGAACCAGCCGTCGCGCGAAGTGCCGGTCTTGCCCGCGGCCGGCGCGGTGAATCCCATCGCGCGGACGGGATAGCCCGTGCCGTGATTGATCACGTCCTCCATGAGGCTCGTCGTCAGGTAGGCGACGCGCGGATCGAGCACCGAACGCGTCGTGGGCGCGGTGGTCTCCTCGGTGCTGCCGTCGCTCGAGATCACGCTGCGGATATCGAGCGGTTCGGCGCGTACGCCGTTTGCCGCGAACGCGGTGTATCCCGCTGCCACCTCAATTGGCGTCATTTCATATGCGCCGAGCGCCACGGCGGGCGTCGCCTGGATGTTCGTCCCGAGTCCCATCTGCCGCACGAGATCGACCACTCGCTGGTAGCCGATCAGCTCGGCGACCTTCACGGTCGCCACGTTGAGCGAATGCATCAGCGCGTCGTGAACGGTAACCGGTCCGTAGAACTCTTCGCCGTAATTGTCGGGCGTGTATTCTTTGCCGTCGAATTCAAACGTGGTGGGGGAATCGTCCACAATCGTTGAGGGCGTCACGACCGGCTGAAGCCCCTGAGCCGCATTGTTGAACGCCGCCGCATACACGAACGGCTTGAAAACCGACCCCGGCTGCCGCCGCGCGAGCGCATGGTTGAGCTGGCTTTCGCCGTAGTCCCGGCCGCCGACGAGCGCGCGAATCTCGCCCGTGCGCGGATCGAGCACGACCACGGCCACCTGCGCCTCCGCGACCGGCTGGCCCTTTTTCTTCCACGCGGCGTAGCGGCGCGCGAGAAGTTTGTCCAGATTCTCGACGCCGATCTGCACGGCATCCGTGGCCGCGCGCTGGAGGTCGGGATCGAGAGTCGTGTATATCCGGAAGCTCTGGTTTTCGAGATCGCTCTCGGAGTATTTTTCGAGAAGATGGTCCTTCACCATATCAACGAAATACGGCGCGGAACTGCTGACGAGGCCGCCATTCACGAATTTCAGCTTCAGCTTCTTGGCGGCGGCTTCCTGTTCGGCGGTGAGGTAGCCATCCTCGACCATCTGCCCGAGCACGCGGTCGCGGGCCTCATCGGCGCGGTCCACGTGGCGTTCGGCGGATGAATAGCGATTGGGCGCGCGAATGATCCCGGCCAGAAACGCGGCCTCACCCGCGGTCAGCTCGCGCACATCCTTGCCGAAATACGCCTGGGCAGCTTCTCCGAATCCGCGAATCGCGAAGCTGCCGCGATTGCCGAGATAGATGTCGTTCGCGTAAAGCTCGAGGATTTGCGTCTTCGAGAAGCGCTCGTCGATCTCGGCGGCCATCAGGATTTCCTTGATCTTCCGCCGCCATTCGCGCTTCGTCGAAAAAAAGAACGTGCGCGCCACCTGCATGTCGATCGTGCTGGCGCCTTGCGCCTTCTGGCCGCGCGTCACGTCGTAAAACGCCGCGCCGAATACGCGAACCATGTCCAGCGCGCCGTGCTCGAAGAAGCGCTTGTCCTCCGCCGCGAGCACTGCGTGCACGAGCACAGGCGGCAGATCCTCGAACCGGACCACGCGCCGCTTCTCGCGCGAACTGTCGAACAGGTTGGTGAGCAGTTCCGGCTCGATCTCCGCCGAATCGAGTTCGGTGCCATCGGACATCTGCGTGATGTGGGAGATTTCGGTGCCTTCGAAATTCACATGCAGCGCGTTGTGGCCGCGGAAGAACGAATCCGCCGATGGCCGAATCTCGACCATGGCGTTCGTCGCATGAAATTCCCCCGGAGCCCCTGCGACGGCACCTTCCTGATATCCGGCGCGCAGCAGGTAGCTCGCGAGGTCGCTCGCGCGCATCGTTTCGCCCGTGTAGATGTGGCCGGGAGCCGAGTACACACGGGAAGTGTTCTGAAAAACCTGTCCGGTGAGGCGCTGGTCAATCAGGTGGCCGAACTGGATGTAGTAATGCGCGAAGACGATCGTGGCGGCGAGCAACACCACCAGCATCGAGACCAGCAACGCGATCCCAAAACGGGAACTCCAGAATCCGCGGGCAATTCGAATCCGCAATCAGTGTCTCCGGTACGAAGTGCGCAGAACTTCGACGCGTGTCAGAAGCCGCGGCCGGGCGGGCGCGGCGCCTCCGGGGATGGGACTGCCCGGAAACCGTCTGAGTAACCCCCAAGACCGAGTACTATCTTAAATCGAATGGTTGTCCGCGTGGGGGTGAAATTGTGGAGTCCACTGATATACAGCCAGATCGATGGGAACGCTGTAGTTGACCGCGATGTCCACGGTGCCGTTGCCGACGACCACCTGAATGCTGTCCGGCTTTACGGGAATGCCAAGCTCCTGCGCTTTCTTATAGATGTCGTCTCGGATGTCGTCCGCATTTTTCTTGGGATAGCCGGTAAGGGCGAAGCGGGACTCGCTCTCGATCGCATCCTGAAACTGGTAGTTCGCGAAGTACACGGGAACGACTTTGACGGCTCCGAAAACCATCGCTCCGAGAATGAGCAGCGTCACGATCAGGTTAAATTTCGAACCGCCGCGCTCGCCGATTTGGTTTGCTCGATCCATAGTACCCGCGCGCCCTCCCGTCCGTCGCTTGCCCCCTAACCTAGCACGCCAGCCCGCGGGGCGGCGGTGGCGCAAGGGCTCTTGTTCGCGATGAGTAAACGCGGCCGTGAAGCCCGGCCAGACCGAGTACCATTTCATGGCAGTTGCAAGCTTGCGCCCGGTGCCGTCATTGCTGGCTCCTCTTTGTGCAGCCGCCCAACAATCCGCACGGAGCCTCTCCATAGCAACTCACCGCTCCCGTACGTTTCTCTATACACCTCCATTTACATTGTTGCTTAACTATGATTAATATATCTCCGACATGGCGCTTAATATTGAGCCCGGGCGGTGGGCCCGCAGGAGCAGTAACACGCGCGATATGAGTAAAGCGGCGTTTTTCGGAATGATTCTCGCGAGCCTGCTTCTGCTAGCAGCCGCGCGGATATCGGCGCAAGGAGAAACCACGAGCGCGATTGTCGGTCAAGTGACGGACGCATCCGGCGCGGCGATTCCGGGCGCGACGGTAATCATCGTAAACCGTGAGACCGGTCTCAAGCGCAGCGCCAGCACCGACGTCGAGGGCCGGTTCAATTTCCCTCAACTTCTGCCGGGTACGTATTCCGTCCACGCGGAAGCGGAAGGATTCGACCCGCAACGGATTGACAATGTGGTTTCCAGTTTGGGCCAAAAGCAAACGGTCAATATCACCCTGAAGGTGGCTCGGTCGATCCAGACGATTCAGGTGACCGAGGAAGCGCCGCTCATCAATCCCGAAAACGCAAACACATCCACGAATCTGAATGCGCCGGCGTTGGAGAACCTGCCCAACCCAGGCGGTGATTTGACCTACCCCCTTCAGTTTGCCGCGGGCGCGCTTATCAACACGGCAGGCAGTAGCAATGATTTCGTCGGCGGTACGAATGGGTATGGCAACGTGGAGTTCAATGGACTGCCTGCTCTCTCAAACGGCTATATCGTCGATGGCCTGGAAACGAATGATCCGCTGACGAATCTGAACAGTGGACTCTCGACAAACCTCGTCCTCGGATTGAATTCGATATCGGAAGTGACGGTCAACACGCTTTCCTATGCCGTCGACCAGGGACGGTACGGAGCATCGCAGATCAATTACGTTACAAAGTCAGGCTCGAACCAGTTTCATGGAAATCTCTACGAGATTTGGAACGGCTCGATATTAAACGCAGCGGACTATTTCACAAACGCGACACCGGGCAATCACAAGCCGCGCTCAACTGTGAATCATTTCGGGGGCAGTCTGGGCGGCCCGATTCTTCGGGATAAATTGTTTTTCTTCTTCGATAGTGAATGGGTTCGGATTGCGCTTCCGATTGTCACACCCACGACCGTTCCGACCCTGGCGTTTCAGAGCTACGTCCTTCAACAACTTGGCCAAACCTCAACCGGCTGCACACTCCAATCGTGCTTTTATCAAAAAATGTTTTCCCTCTACGGAAACGTGAGCGGGAGTCCGGTTGAAGTGCTCGGCTGCCCGTTCAACGCGGACGGCAGCCAGGCAGCCG
The DNA here is from genome assembly GCA_963715685.1 of uncultured Acidobacteriota bacterium. GTDB lineage: Bacteria > Acidobacteriota > Terriglobia > Acidiferrales > UBA7541 > Palsa-295. The sequence goes on from OY970264.1 coordinate 3,150,042, forward strand.
GCAATCCGCCGGATGGAAACGGGTGCGCCAATCGCCAGAGCGTCTCGCATTCGAGCGACGATCACGAGCAGGTACAGACAGCTCGGATCGATTACAACATCAACGCAAATAACACTACCTGGTTCCGCTTTCAAGCCGACACCGGCCTGCAAGCCGCCTATACCGACCCGATCAATTCTTTGGTCGACTCGTTCTCTCCGCAACCGCTCTACTCATTCGCCGCAGGCTATACGCATGTTTTCTCACAGAACCTCGTGAACTATTTCAATCCAGGATTCTCCTGGTATGAAAGCCTGTTCGCGCCGAGCGATTTTCAGAAAACACTCGCGGCTTTCCCGATTGTCCTCCAAGGCACCGGTGCCAACGCCTTCACTACCGTTGGAGGACTCGACAACACCTGGCTTCAGGGAAGGCGCGCCTCCCGGTTCTTTATCAACGACAACCTGGCGTGGAGCCACGGCCCGCACGAGTTCAGGTTTGGAACCAATACCAGAATTTTTCGACTAAACGACTTCGATTTCGGCGAAGGCACGGTTCCCACGGTCACCTATGCCAATCTGCAGCAATACATCTATGGAGTTGCCAATACGGCGACGCAAACATTTCCGCTATTGCCGAACGAGCCTTTCAATTTCCTAAATCTCGACCTCTACGCGCAGGATACGTGGAAGCTGACACCGAAGCTGACGTGGACCATCGGCATCCGCGATACGCTCAATTCAAATCCATTGAACCCACATGACGAAATCGCGAGGCTCCGCGGCTCTTTCGATTCCATCTCCCATGATGTGAATCAGCCGTTATACGCTGCAATTCAGACGAATCTCGGACACCTGTTTGCTTCCACGCCGCTCGCAATCTTGCAACCAAGAACGGCATTCGCCTGGCAGTTTGAACCCAAGACCGTGCTCCGAACTGGATTTGGGCTATTCAGCGACATCTTGCCCGGCAGCATTGCAGATGTTGTGGGCATGAACCCGCCATACGTTCGGATTTTTGAAGGCGGAGTTTTGGGCACGGTCGGCGGCACGGCGATCGCGCCGGGAGTGCCTAACAGTGCGGTAGGTGCGACTGTGACCGCCAATCAAGCGTTTGGCACGGGCTTTTCTAAGCAGGAACTTTCCTGCACATTTCCATACACCAACTGCGCCGGGCAGATTCCGCCCGTGGCCATCACGGCGGTCCCCGATGGCGAGCTCCATGCACCTTACTTTATGGAGTGGAGCCTTGGCCTGGAACAGCAGTTGGGAACCACGGGAAAGGTCCAAGCGCAATACGTTGGCACGCGAGCTTTGAACCAACCCTACTCCACTCAAGTGAACGGCTATCAAACCGTGTGCCAGGGATGCTTTGCCCCGTTCCCCTATAACCAACCGACCGATCCCAGATTCGGAGCGGTGACGCAGTTCTCCACCGGCGCAAGCAGTCATTACAACGGTCTACAGCTGACGGCGATGAAACGCATGGGACACGGCCTTATGGGACAAATCAACTACACCTGGAGCCGTTGCATGGACACCGTCTCGAACGGCGGATTCCTGCAGTTCTCGGCGGGCGGAATATTGTCGCCGCTCCCGGGAGACTTGGCTCGCGACTACGGTCCCTGCGATTACGACATCCGGAACAATCTCAACGCGCAATATGTCTACCAATTCCCCCTCAAGGTCCAAAACCGGATTCTTGGCGACGTACTGAACGGCTGGCAGGTCTCGGGAACCGTGTTTTGGCATAGCGGGATTCCGTTCTCTGTACTGAGCACGCCCTATTCAGCAAATGGAAATGGCATCGTGAACGGCAGCGGGCCGCAATTCGCAAGCATCATTCCCGGCGTTCCGCTTTACGCGCACGGACCGATTCCGGGCGTGACGCAGCCGGGCACGGTTCAGTGGCTCAACCCGGATGCATTTGTTTCGGCCGTGGACCCGTCAACCGGCAAGTGCAACACCGGCGGTAACCTAAACATTGGCGACAATCCGCAGAACTGCCAGTTTGGAGATCTGGGCCGCAATGCGCTGCGTGGTCCGGATTTTTTCTGGAGCGACTTCTACGTCACAAAGTGGTTTCCGCTAAGCGAACGCTTGAGGCTGCGGCTCGACGCGCAGTTCTTCAACGTCTTCAATCACGCGAATTTTGGGCTTCCAAGCATGGTATTGGCCGGTATCCCGGGAAAGCCCTCCACGCAGACCGGATTCGGAGCGCTGACGTACACCACGTCGCCGCCAACGGGGCTGCTCGGCGTCGGGTTGGGCGGCGATAGCTCGCCGCGCATGATCGCTTTCCAGGCGCGTCTGGAGTTCTGAGCGAGCGCGAGATTCTTTGACAGGAGACGCCGCGAATCCGTTTCGCTCAGTCCAGCCACCGCGCTAGTACGCGCGGGCGAAGACGGCCTTTTCCGTCGCGGGCTGGTCGCAATAGATGCACTTCCCCAAGCCGCCGGGTTGCTCGATCGGGATACAGCGCATTGTGGCTTTCGTCTCTTCCTTGATCTTCTCTTCACAGTCGCTGCCGCCGCACCACCAGGAGAGCGCGAAGCCCTTTTCCACGGCCTTCTTGAACTCGCCGTAGTCGGCAGGCTCCGCGGTATTCGATTTGCGGAACGCGAGGGCGCGTTCGTACAGCGCCTTTTGTATTTCGGCGAGCAGTTGCGTCACGGCCGCGGCGATTCCCTGCTGCGGGACGAACGTTTTGCCTTCTTTTCCGGGACGGTCGCGCCGCGCCAGCACCACCGAGCCTTTCGCGACGTCCTTTGGTCCCAGCTCGAGCCGCAGCGGCACGCCACGCATCTCCCAATCGTTGAATTTGAAGCCGGGGCTCATGCCGTCGCGCTCGTCCATTTTCACGCGCATGCCCGCATCAATGAGTTCGCGCCGCAGCCGCTGCGCGTTCTCGAACACGGTGGCCCTTTCTTCATCGGTCTTGAAGATCGGCACGATCACGAGCTGATACGGCGCGAGGCGCGGCGGCAGGATCAGCCCCTGATTGTCGCCATGCACCATGATGATCGCGCCCACCACGCGCGTCGAGAGTCCCCACGAAGTCGTCCAGCAGTGCTGCAAGACGCCGGTCTTGTCGAGATAGCGAATCTCGAAGGCTTTGGCGAAATTCTGACCAAGGTTGTGTGAAGTGCAGAATTGCAGCGCTTTGCCGTCGCCCATCATGGCTTCCAACGAATACGTGATCTCGGCTCCGGCGAACTTCTCGGCCTCCGATTTTCGGCCAGGAATGACCGGGACAGCCGCCTCGTTCACGGCGAAATCCGTGTAGACATCGACCATCTGGCGCGTCTCGGCTTCGGCTTCTTCGGCGGTGGCGTGCGCCGTGTGACCCTCCTGCCAGAAAAATTCAAGCGTGCGCAGGAAAAGCCGCGTGCGCAATTCCCAGCGCACAACGCTGTTCCACTGATTGATCAGCAGCGGCAGGTCGCGATACGACTGAATCCATTTCGCGTAGGCGTGGCCGATGATCGTTTCCGACGTCGGGCGGATCACCAGCGGCTCTTCCAGCTTTTCGCCTCCGCCGTGCGTCACGACGGCAAGCTCCGGCGAGAACCCCGCGACGTGCGATTTCTCCTTTTCGATGAAGCTGCGAGGGATCAGCAGCGGAAAGGCTGCGTTCACGTGCCCGGTGGCTTTGAATCGCTTGTCGAGCGCCGCCGTGATGTTCTCCCACAGCGCCCATCCGTACGGCCTGACGATCATGCAGCCTCGCACCGGCGCGTAGTCCGCCAGTTCGGCGCGCAACACTAGCTGGTTGTACCACTCAGAGAAATCCTCGGCACGCGTCGTCAACTTTAGGTCCGACATTCTTCGTTTGGCTCTTTTCCGTGCAGTACGGCGGCACGCGATTCAATTGCGCGGGTTGCAGCGCTGTGGACGGTTCAGGTTAGGAGAGTCCGTAACCGATGTCAATTGCTTGGGATACTGCGCTTTTGACTTGACATCCCTCGGAAGAGGTAGTAAATCCACGCGCATGCCTCGCCGGGGTGGCGAGATTCCAAATCGTTTTTTGCCGGGCCAAGAAAAGGGTGGGGAAATGACACGGTTCACGAAAGCGCTCGCGTATGCGTTTGTCTGCGTACTTGGCTTCCTCTTTCTTGTCGTAGCGACTGCAACTAACCTTCCTGCGCAAAGCGCTACCACGGGTGCGCTGACCGGAGTGGTCACCGATCCTTCCGGTGCCAGCATCGCGGGTGCGGGCGTCACGGCGACCAACCTTGGCACGGGCCAGACCCGCGATACCACGACTGACTCCGGCGGTTCGTACAAGCTCTCCCTGCTGCCCCCTGGCAATTACAGCGTGAAGTTCTCCGCGTCCGGCTTCAAGACTGCCGAGGTTCCCTCGATCACCATCAACGTCACAGAGACCCCGACGCTGAATCGCCAGCTCGAGATAGGCGCGCAGACCCAGCAGGTAACCGTCGAATCTGAAGTTGAGACGATCCAAGCGCAGAACGCCACCATCGGTGGGCTGGTTTCCGGCGAAACTGTTACGGACCTGCCCCTGAGTACGCGTAATTACACGCAGGTCATCGACCTCTCGCCCGGCGTCACTGCCAACGTCGCAACCGCGACAGCAGTCGGCAACGGCACGATGGACATCAACGTGAACGGCTCCGGCTCCGATCAGAACACCTACATGATGGACGGGGTCATCACCACGAACTACGGCAGCGGCGGGGCAGCGCAGTCGGGCAGCTATGCGGGAATCCCGATTCCCAATCCCGACACGATTCAGGAGTTCAAGGTCCAGACGTCACAATACGACGCCGCATATGGTCAGAACCCGGGCGCGAACGTAAACGTCGTGACCAAGAGCGGTACGAACCAGTTCCATGGGTCGATATGGGAGTTCAACCGCAACAACTTTTTCAACGCCAACGACTTTTTCTACAAGCGCTCCGAAGCCGCCCAGTTGGAGCCAAATGCTCCGCCAGAAGTGAAACAAAACCAGTTCGGCGGCACGTTTGGCGGGCCAATCAAGAAAGACAAGTTCTTCGTCTTTGGGTCTTATCAGGGAACGCGGCAACTTAATGGAATCGGCAGCAATGGCTTCGCGACCGCCATCACTGCCGTCGGCCTGCTGCCGTTTAACGAGCCAGGTGTTCCTTTCGCGGATGCGCGCTCGAACCAAGGCGCTGGCTACAAGATTCCGCTCGACTACGGCATTCAGAACCCATTGAACACTAACTTCGGTAAAACGGGCCCGACGGACACCATCGGTGGACCGTGCGATGCCTCGACGTATCGGAAATACCTGGGATGCGCCTTTGGCGGCGAGGTAAACTTCTTGGCAGCCCCCCCCATTAATCTCCCTTTGGGCACAGGAGTGGCGGTGGCGAATGATGGGTCCAACATCAGCAATACCTTCATCAATCTCTTGCAGCAGACGGAGAAAATTCCCCAGGTCAAGGGTGGCATCAATAATGGCTACTACCTCCCCAGCTTGCGTTACGATGCGAATGGCTTGCCGGTCTGCGCGGATGCCTCGATAAAAAATCGCCCATCCTGCTCCGCGCCGACAACGATATCGCAAGCCACCGCCGCCAATGAAAATCAATACATGCTCAACAGTGATTACGTCCTTACGAGCAAGAACACTGTATCGGAAAAGTTTTTCTTCTCCGCCGACCCGCAGACCCAGAGTTTTAGTTGCATTGTGACCGGCTGCGACCCGGGCGCCCCGGAAGATGGCCAGTATGCATCGACTTCTGCGGTTCTGAAGGACACGGCGGTCGTCACCAACAATTTTGTGAACGAGGTATTTGGCTCCTTTCAGCGGCTGTACCTCGATGTCACTGACGGCGTCACGGTCCAGGCCTGCGCGGGTGACGGCATCACCCCACTGGGCATCACTCCTGCGGTCAATGACGGCACCGCTTGCCCCCTCTCGGGGCAGGCCAGCAACAATCGCGAGGATTCTCTCGTCCCGATCATTGGCGATCTCGGGCTTCCAGGGTCATCATGGGGAACGTGGAGCGCTGGAGGGAACTTCTTCTCGGCGACGAGAAGTATCCAGACGAGCTTTCTGACGGGTGACCAGATTTCCTGGAACCACGGCAAGCAGTCCATTCGCGCAGGAGTGAACACGCAGCGCATCCAATGGAATTGGGCCCAGCCGAACCGTGAACGAGGTTGGATTATGGCTGGGAACATTGCCGATCTCATGACCGCCAGCAGCGGGGTGGCCATCGACGGTACCCCAGCTGCGCCAATGAACTGGCTCATAAACGACACAAACCGCCTGTTGCCGAATGGTTCGCCGAATCCTCATCACTGGCGCATCAGCGAATACTCGACGTTCGTTGAGGACGACATCAAGCTAACCCGGAAGCTGACCGTCAACCTCGGTCTTCGCTGGGAATATGACGGATGGCCCTCCGACGCCCATGGCGTGTTCACGAACTTCGCGGCCTCCGCGGCAGGCCTCGTTGATACGGGTTCTTTCTTCTTGAATAACCCGGGCGGCACATTGGCGGGTTACATCGTTCAGTCCAACTACAATAAGGCCCTTTATCAGGGCCTAACCGGTGAGTTCGGCTCGACCGGCATTCTGGTCAATAGCAACAAAACCCTTTTGCACGGCTCGCCCCTGGACAACTTCTCGCCTCGCATCGGCCTGGCATGGCAACCGTTTAGCGAGAAACTCGTCATTCGAGCAGGGTACGGAATGTTCTTCGACCGCGTTTACGGAAACCTCGTGGGCGACAACATCCTGGGCAACGAGCCGCCGTACGCCACCGGCGTCGGAGCGAACCCCGGCCAGACCCTTCAAAATCCGTTTTGCACCGTCGTCCCGCCCGCCACTCAAAACGATTGCCCACAATTCCTGGGGTTCATTCCTCGAACTCTGGTCGTGACGCCCGGCACGGCGGCTACCGGCGCTACCACCATTACGGACCATTTCGGCGGTCCTGCCACGGGGCTCATCAATTCGGGCGACGACCCGGCGATGCGCACTCCGAAGATCCAGCAATATAATCTCGACGTTCAGTACGAATTTGCGCACGGATGGGTCGCCGACATCGGCTACGTCGGCACACACGGAATTCATCTCTACGATTGGAACCGCGATCCAAACCTGGCGTATCTTGTGGCCGGCGCCCCTGATCCGCCGACGGATCAAGTCGACATAAATCTGGAGCGGCCCGCGAGCTCATTCCCCATGAACGACGTGGCTAACACTAACAAGGCCACGCAGGTTCTCTCGAACACCTCCAGCAATTACCTTGGCCGCGTAGCCTATCTGGGGGTGAATCCGGGAAATCTGCAGCAAGTCGAAACGGACGGGAATCACCTATACAACGCCTTGCAGGCCCAGCTCCGGCACACCTTCTCTCACGGGCTGATGATTCAGGCGTCCTACACGTTCAGCAAACTCATCACGGACGTCAACGCAAGCGAGGCGGGAGCCGGTATCGCCACACCGGGGAACGTGCTTTCCGGCAGCGCATCTTCCAACGACCCTTTGAATCGCCGGCAGCAGTATGGGCTGGCCGCGTTCAATCGCCCCCAACGCTTTGTGGTTAGCTACAGCTATCAGATTCCCTACAAGAGCGAGGGGTGGAAAGAGAAGGCTTTGGGCGGGTGGGGCGTTTCTGGCGTAACCACGATTCAAGACGGTCTGCCTTTCACGGTTACGGACGCAAGTAGTTCCGCCGCCACCCTGTTGTACGGCGCCTCGATTCCCCCCACCGGCCCTGTAGCCAGAGCCGAGCTCGCGGCCCCGGTCGATTGCAATTCCCTCGGCATTTGCAAGTCAGGCGTGCCGCTCGGCACTTCCGGTAGCCTGACCTCGCGTGTGATTAGCGGGCTGCAAGGGACCGGCGGTTTCATCAATGCCGGTGCCTTCACGTCATTGCCCGAGTTTGGGGGGATTCCGAGCGGAAACACGGGAACGATCACAGGCAACTGCACGGGAGCGAACCCGGCGTTCATCGAGTGCGGCACAGGCTTCGGCGATTCCGGTGTCGGAATCATGAAGTGCTGCGTGCAGCTCAACTTCGATGCGGCGATCATCAAGAACACGACCGTCGGAGGACTGCGCGAAGACGCCAGCCTTCAGTTCCGGGCGGAATTCTTCAACCTCTGGAATCACGCCCAGTTCAATCAACCGGGCAACGGTTTCGGCTCGGCGACCTTCGGGGAGATCACCTCGAGTTCGGTGCCGGGGCGCATCCTGCAATTCGGCTTGAAGTACAGCTTCTAGCGGTTCAAACGCCTCAAAGCCCGGCCGGTGCGGCGAGATCGCACCAGCCGGGCTTTTTCTTTTGTCGCTGCGCTCCTCTTCCACGTGCATAGATAAAGCTGGCAGACCCCGCGCCACTCGCCACTGTGCAACTGTTTTGCTAAGATGTGCGCAACCATGACTAAAGACTCGCCCGAACTTCGCAGAATGAGCCGTTCGCTCGACGAGACTGATCCCGCCATCGCCGCCGTGCTGCGCGAAGAGGTTCGCCGCCAGGCCACGGGCCTTGAGCTGATCCCCTCGGAAAATTTCGTATCCGAAGCGGTGATGGAAACCATGGGCTCGGTCCTCACGAACAAGTACGCCGAGGGCTACCCCGGCAAGCGCTATTACGGCGGCTGCGAATTCGTGGACCAAGCCGAGCAGCTTGCCATCGATCGCGCGAAAGCGCTCTTCGGCGCGGACCACGCCAACGTGCAGCCGCATTCCGGCACGCAAGCCAACCTCGCCGTCTATATGACGGCTCTCGAGCCGGGCGATGTCGTCCTTGGCATGAACCTCGCTCACGGCGGCCACCTGACGCACGGCCATCCGCTGAATTTTTCCGGTAAGACCTACAAGTTCGTGCCGTACGGCGTCGCGAAAGACACCGAAACGATCGACTACGACGAGCTCGACCGCCTCGCGCGCGAGCATAAACCGAAAATGATCGTGATGGGGGCCAGCGCGTATTCGCGGATTTTCGATTTTCCGCAGACGGCGAAAATCGCGCAGTCCGTCGGCGCGACGCTCTTCGTCGACATGGCGCACATCGCGGGGCTCATCGCCACGGGCGTACATCCGAGTCCAGTGCCCTACGCCGATTTTGTCGCGACAACCACGCATAAGACTTTGCGCGGCCCGCGCGGAGGCTTGGTTCTCTGCCGCGAAAAATACGCCAAAGATCTCGACCGCGCGGCGTTCCCCGGAATTCAGGGCGGCCCGCTGATGCACATCATCGCGGCCAAAGCCGTCTGCTTGAAGGAAGCCACCGAACCTGGGTTCGTCGAATACCAGAAACAGGTGGTCGCCAACGCCAAGGCGCTCGCCGCCGCGGTGGCCCGGCGCGGCTATCGCATCGTCAGCGGCGGCACGGACAATCACCTCTTCCTCGTGGACATCAATTCGCGCGGCCTGACCGGCAGCGTCGCGCAGCCCGCGCTCGATCGCGCCGGCATCACCGTGAACAAGAATTCCATCCCCTTCGATCCGCTGCCGCCGCTCAAGGCCAGCGGCATCCGCATGGGAACCCCCGCCGTCACCACGCGCGGCATGAGGGAACCCGAAATGGAGAAAATCGCCGGATGGATCGCCGAAGTGCTCGACCACATCGGCGATGCGAGCGTCGAGCAGCGCGTCCGCGGCGAAGTCGCCTCCTTCGCCGCGAACTTCCCGCTCTACTCCCGCCGCCTCGAAGCCGCTGAGGCTTTGCTCGCCGGCGCGCGCGCGGCTCGCTGAGCCTCGAAGCCCCATAACCCCGAGCGTCCCGCTATCGCTTTCTTCGCAACGCAACCGCAGCAAGATGTCCTGAAACGGTTCAGTGTTGATACTCTGAGCGTTCCGATGGCGACCCAGACCTACCTAGGCGGCCCGATCACGGAGTATGAGCGGGAAGAAGCGCGGCAGATCCAACTCTCGCTGTTGCCGGCTGCGCCGCTCCGCGGAGACTCGTACGAAGTCGCCTACCGCTTCTCGCCGTACGCCGGCGTCGGTGGCGACTTCGCAGATTTCTTCACGCTGCCGGACGGCCAGGTCGGCATCTATTTGGGGGACGTCGTTGGAAAAGGCCTTTCGGCCGCGCTCTATGCGGCGCTGGTGATGGGGATGCTGCGCGGCATTCATAAGACCGGGGGCGAAACCGGCTCGGCGCTCACGCTCCTGAATAAACGCTTGCTCGTGCGACCCGTTCCGGGGCGATACTCCGCCGCGCTGTACGCGATGTTCGATCCGGAGTCGCGTAGGCTGACGTTCTCGAACGCCGGGCTGCCATTTCCGCTCGTCGTGTCGGACTCGGGCTGCGGCCCGGTCGGCGAGGGAGGTTTGCCTTCGGGCATGATCCCGGACTCGACCTATGAGAGCCACTCCGTCCAATTGCAACCCGGCGATGCCGTGCTGTTTGCCACCGACGGCCTCCACGAGCTGCGCGACCGCCACGAACAGGACTTCGGTTGGGAGCGGCTGATCCAAATCTGGCGGCAATGCCGTGGGGTTTCCGCCGAGGACTCGCTCGACGTAATTTTCGAAGAGGCCGCGCAGTTTTCCGAAGGCGGCAGCGAGCAGCAGGACGACATCACTGCTGTTGTTTTGAGAGTTCCTGCCTAGATTATCTCGGTCTGTAATTCTGCCACGCATCCTTCCCGAATCGAAAACGCGCGAACGGGCTTAGCCGCGTCAGGCTGCGGCGAGAGAATGAAGTAAGCTTCCTCCGAGTAGTACGCGAGCTCGATGTCGCGCGCCGAAGGCGCGTTCTCTCCATTCGGGTGAGAGTGGTAGATTCCCAGGAATTCGAGTCCCGCCGCTCGGAACTCGCGCATAAACCGGACGGTCTCCTCAGGCGCGATCTCATATGAGGTCGCCGGATTCGGCGCAACATTCGTCGCCGGAAACGCGCGCGTAATCACTCCGTCGCGCCCCGCCAGCAGCCCGCAGCATTCCTGCTTCGGCTCCCGCCGGGCGCGCTCAATCAGATCAGCGGAGACATCCGGTCGAATTTGAATTGAATTACGCACGTCCGGAGTCTATACCCGGACGTGCAAAAGGCGAGAAGTTGTAACCGTGCGGTCCACGGAGAAACTGCGAAGAGCCGTACGCGCGCAACAATCCGCTTGCCCTGCGAAGCGGTAGTCAGTAGCTACGCCTTTTGCGCCTGGCGCCGCAGGAATGTCGGCACGTCGAGATCGTCCGCCGCGATTTCGGGCGCGACGTCGCTCACGTTTCGTGCGACCTGCTGCACCACGTTCGTTTGCTGCGGCGCCACGGGCTGCTCGCGCCCGGCCTTCCACGTTTTCGGCAGATACGACGGCCGCGTGTGCGTCTTTTTCCCGGCGACTTCGCGGAAACCAGCCGCGATCACCGTGATCTTCACCGACTCCTTCATCGCATCGTCCTGCACCGCGCCGAAAATAATGTTCGCATTCTCGTGCGCCGCTTTCTGGATGATGGACGACGCCTCGTGAACTTCGTGCAGCGAAAGGCTCGACGAGCCGGTCACGTTGATCAAGATCCCCTGCGCGCCATTGATGCAGTTGTCTTCGAGCAGCGGGCTGTTGATGGCGCGGTTCGCGGCGTCGATGGCGCGGTTCGAGCCGGACGCGACCGCCGTGCCCATCACCGCGTAGCCCTGGCCGGACATGATCGTTTTCACGTCCGCGAAGTCGCGGTTGATGATTCCGGGAATCGTGATGATGTCCGAAATTCCCTGCACGGCCTGCCGCAGGATGTCGTCCGCGATGCGAAACGCCTCGAAAAAGCTCGTGCCCTGCTCGACGCACTCCATCAGCCGCTCGTTGGGGATCACGATCACGGTGTCCACGCAGCCGACGAGTTCGGCGAGCGCCTGCTCGGCCTGCTGCATGCGGCGCTTGCCTTCGAACGCGAACGGCTTCGTCACCACGGCGACCGTCAGCGCGCCAAGTTCGCTCGCGAGATTCGCCACCACCGGCGCCGCGCCGCTGCCCGTGCCGCCGCCCAGGCCCGACGTGACGAACACCATGTCCGACGCCGTCGAGCGCTTCAAGAATTTTCTCGGTATCCTCGAGCGCCGCTTTGCGCCCGACCTCGGGATTCGCGCCCGCGCCGAGTCCCTTGGTCAGCTTCGCGCCGAGCTGCAACTTCACCGGCGCCTGCGAAAGCTTCAGCGCCTGCAGGTCGGTGTTGGCGGCGATGAATTCGACGCCCTCCACCTTCGCGCGGATCATGCGGTTGACGGCGTTCGATCCGCCGCCGCCGACGCCGATCACTTTGATTCTCGCGCCGTCCTGCACCTCTTCACTGAACGAAACCCGAATGCTCGATTCCTTTGCCATGCTTCCTCCCCAGAAAATCAGGCCTGAAATTTTTGAATCACCCTTGCCAAAGTAACCGCTCGATCTTTTTCTGCGTCACGCCCCCGCGAACATGCTCTTGAGCTTGCCCATGCATCCCGTCGGCCGCGCTCCCGCGATGCGCCGCGTGCGCGCTCCGTACAGCACGAGCCCCACTGCCGTCGAATATTCGGGCCGGGAAACTTCCTCGCTCATCTCCGCCAGGCCGCGCGGCACCGCGATGCGCACCGGCAGATTGAAAACACGCTCGGCCAGCTCCGGCAAACCGCGCAGTTGCGCGCCGCCGCCCGTGAGCACGATTCCCGCGGGAATCTGCGATTCGAGTCCAGCGCGCCGCAACTCATCGCGGATCAGCATCAGCAATTCCTGCGCGCGCGGCTCGACGATGTCGGCCAGCATCCGCGCAAACACGGTGCGCGGCGGACGGTCGCCCACGCTCGCGATTTCGATCGCAATGTCATCGGTCAGCAGCTCGCGAAAGGCCTGCGCGTGCTCGCGCTTGATCTTTTCGGCTTCGGGCACGGGCGTCCGCAATCCCACGGCAAGGTCGTTCGTGAAATGGTCGCCGCCCACCGGAATCGCCGCCGTGTGCCTTACGACGCCGCCCGCGTATGCAATCAGCTCCGTCGTGCCGCCACCGATGTCGAGCAGGCACGCGCCGAGTTCGCGCTCATCCTGCGTGAGGCACGCTTCGGCCGAAGCAAAGGGCTCGAGCACCGTGTCGTCCACGCGCACGCCCGCGCGATTCACCGCCGTCACAATATTCTGCGTCGCTGTGCCAGACGCGGTCACGATGTGCACGTTGGCCTCGAGCCGCTGCCCGACCATCCCGATCGCGTCGCGGATGTTGTCCTGCGCATCGAGAAAAAACTCCTGCGGCAGCACATGAAGCACCTCGCGGTCTTCCGGCAACGTCACTCCGCGCGCGGCTTCGATCGCGCGGCGCACGTCATCGCGCTGGACGTCGCGCGGCTTTGCGCCCACCGTAATCCCGCCGCGGCTGTTCACGCCGCGCACGTGGCTCCCCGCCACGCCAATCATCGCCGATTCCACCGGGACGCCGACGATCGTTTCCGCTTCCTCGACCGCGCGGCGGATCGAGCTGACCGCCAGATCGAGATTCACGATCTGGCCTTTGCGCCAGCCCTTCGATTCGGCGGCGCCGAGCGCCGCGAACTTGACTCCGCCTTCGTCGTCCATTTCTCCGACGAGCGCGCACGTCTTCGTGCTGCCGATGTCGAGCGCCACAATGAGCCGTTCTTTCTTGGTCAAATCCTATGCTCCCTCACACGTCTAGTTGCCCGCGTAATCCTAGCTGGCGCGTTCGAGGGCTTTCTTAATCGCAGCCTTGAGATCCCTCAGCGCGTCGGCTATGTCCAACCAATCATCGTCTCGAATCGTACCGTTCTGCCGCATCCAGTCGAGATCCTCAACCATTTCCATCATCCGTCCGACAACTTCTTCCTTCGCACCTTCCAGCTTGCGTTCCGCCCGGTCATCTTCAGAATCTTGAGCCATCTGGTTTCCGTATCTCGAAACCGCGCTGTACTATTCGCTTCTATTCGGGCGAACGCTTCGATGCGCGCGCGGCCGATTGCTTCGGTGGCCGCGAAGCAGCGCGCGACGAAGCCAATTGCTGCGCCGCGGCGGTCGTGTCCTGATTCACCACCGCTTCGCGGCTGAAACGCAGGTCCACCGACTCGATGCGCCCCGCCTTCGCGTGCCACTGCGCGAACTCATCCACCAGCGTCTGATACTTGCCAGCGAAATCGCCGTCGCCGAAATGCACGAGCACGGGAATGTCAGCCTTTGTGGGCGCTGAGCCCGCGTCATCGCTCTCGAAGCCCGTCAGCGTGGCGCGCAGATCGTGCGTGTCCGATAGATTGACTTCGCTCACGCGATCGGACGCCCCGGACTGTGCCGACTCGATCTGTTGCAAGAAGCCTGCGAACATCTGCATGCGGCTGTCGCGCTCGTCGAGCGCCGTATCCGCGCCGATTCCGGTCACCACCGGAAAATGAAAATCGCCTGCGAGCGGCCGCTCGAGGATCACGCCGTGCGCGTCCACCAGCGCGAGATCGTTCGCCTCGCGCAAGAACGCAATCGGAGTCCGCTCCACGATTTCGACGGCGATCCTGTTGGGCAGTTCCCGCCGCACCGTCGCTTGCTCGACCCAGGGCATTGCTTCGAGTTCGCGCCGCCGCTCGTCGAGCGGAATCCGCAGCACGCTCTTGGCGCGGTCGGCCGCAAACAGCTCCCGCACGCTCACATCGGAAACGTAGTGGTTCCCGCCGATGCTCACCTGATCGGGATGAATCAGTGCCATTTCCGGCGAGGCCATCAGAAAATGTCCGCATTCGTACGCCACGACCGCGCCCGCGATGCCCGCCGCCGCCCACATCGTCACGCGCAGATACGTCCTCCACGCCTTCCGCCCGAATTTCCGCCGCTTGATTTCGAGCGGCTTCTGCCGGCGAAGATACTTCGGCTCCTCATCCGCGAGCACTTCCTGCGGATACACTTCCGCGTCCATGGCCTTTCAGTTTCGCCAGACGATTACCTCGTTCTCAAGCTCCATGCCGTACGCGCTGCGCACTCGCTCGCGCACTTCATCGATCAGCTTCAGCATGTCCGCGCAGCTCGCGTGCCCCGTATTCACGAAAAAATTCGCGTGGCGGTCGCTCACCATCGCGTCGCCCACGCGGTACCCCTTCAATCCCAGTTCGTCGATCATGCGGCCCGCCGAGCCGCCCTGCGGATTCTTGAAAATGCACCCCGCGCTCTTTTGGTTGAGCGGCTGGCTGATCGGCGCTTCTCGTTGCACACCTTGATGCCCGCCAAAATTTCCTTGAACGGCTTCGCCGGCAGCTCGAGCTTCACGCGCAGCATCACGTCCTCTGGTGCGAAAGACGTGTGCCGGTAATCGAAGCGAATCTCGCTGCCGCGCAGCGTTTCGATCCTTCCCGTCGCGGCGCGATATAGCTCCACTTCCCTCACGTGCGGCCCGATCTGCGTGCCGTACGCGCCCGCATTCATTCGCAGTGCGCCGCCCACGCTTCCCGGCACGCCGATCAGCCCTTCCATCCCTCCGAGGTCGTGCTTCGCGCAAAACGTCACCATGCCGCCTAGATCCGCCGACGCATCCACGTACGCCGCATTCCCCTCGACGCGCATGCCCGGATGCGCCGTGGGCAGATGCAGCACCACGAACGGCAGCTCGCCGTCCGCGATCAGGACGTTCGTGCCGCCGCCGAGGAACCGGTGCGGAATATTTTCATCCGCAAGCACGCGCATGACTTCCGGAATCGACTCGTACTTCCGCAGCAGAATTTCGTCCGTCGTTCCGCCGATTCCGAGCGAAGTCTTTTCCGCGAGCGATACTCCCTGGCGCAACTCGACGCCAAGCTCCCGCAGACGCGCCGCCGCTTTGTCGTTAATCCGCATGGCGCGATGTCGAAATCCTCGATTCGAGCAGCATGGCGAGTTGCTCGAGTCACGCGGCCGACGCTTCCTGCGCCGATCGTGAGCACTGCGTCGCCGGTCCGCGCCTCGCGCAGCATGAACTCGATTCCGCCCTGCAGCGTGCTCGAGTACACGACGTTCTTGTGCCCAGCCTTGCTGATCGCCTCCGCCAGACGTTCGCTGGTGATGCCCTCGATCGGCTGCTCGCCCGCCGCGTAGATGTCCGTCAGCACCAGGATGTCAGCTTCATTGAACGAACGCCGGAAATCCTCCCAGAGATGCTGCGTACGCGTGTAGCGGTGCGGCTGGAAGAGCACCAGCAGGCGCTTGTAACCGCAGCCGCGCGCCGCTTCGAGCGTGGCGCGAATTTCCGCCGGATGATGGCCGTAGTCGTCGATCAGAGTGACGCCCGAGAATTTTCCCCGGATTTCGAAGCGCCGCGCGACGCCCGAAAAACTCTTGAGGCCCGCGCGGATCAAATCTGCGGGGACGTTCAGAGCCAGCGCGACGGCCGCCGCCGCAGCCGCGTTGCGCACGTTGTGCATTCCCGGAGGCGCAGGCAACCGGAACATTCCGAGGTCTTCGCCGTGATACGCCAACCGGAACTCGCTCGAAAGCCCGCTCAGCTTCACATCCGAAATCACCAGGTCCGCCTGGCCCGACGTGCCATAGGTTACGACCGGCCGCTTCACGCGCGGCAGAATCGCCTGCACGTTCGGTTCGTCGAGGCACAGCACCACGGAGCCGTAAAACGGCACGCGGTTCGCGAACTGGAGAAACGCCCCCTGAATCTCCTCGAGCGATCTGTACTGATCGAGGTGCTCGCGATCGATCGTCGTAATCACGGCGATCACTGGAGCAAGCAGCAAAAACGACCGGTCGCTCTCGTCCGCCTCAACCACCATATATTCGCCACGGCCGACGCTTGCGTTTGCACCCACATGATTAACGCGCCCGCCCACCACGAACGTCGGATCGAGCCCCGCCGCCGCAAGCACCGAAGCGACCATCGAAGTGGTGGTCGTCTTGCCGTGCGCACCCGCCACGGCAATGCCCTGCTTCAGCCGCATCAGTTCGGCGAGCATCTCGGCGCGCGGGATCACCGGAATTTTCTGGCGCTGCGCCTCGACGATTTCGACGTTATCCTGCGGCACCGCGGACGAAATCACCACCACGTGCGCGCCGTGCACGTTCTCGGCCTGATGCGATTCGTGGATCGTCGCGCCGAGCTTGCGCAAATGCTGCGTGGCGGGCGACGCCTTCAAGTCCGAGCCTGAAACCGCGTAGCCGCTCGATAGCAGCACTTCGGCGATTCCGCTCATGCCGCTGCCGCCGATGCCGACCAGATGAATCCGTTGGAAATTGCGAAATGTGACGCTCATGCCCGTGCCACCCCTTCGAGAAGATCGACGATGTCTTCGACGGCGCGCGGGCGGGCGAGCGCGCGGGCGCGATCTTCCATCTCTTGAATTCTCCGGGGCTGGTCCAGGAGGGAAAAAATCTCGTTTGTCAGGCGCTCAGGCGTCAGCTCCTCTTGCGGCAGGAGCCGGGCCGCGCCTGCGTCCTGCATGGCTTGCGCGTTGCGCGTCTGATGTGCGTCAGTCGAGGCGCCAAAGGGGATAAAGATGGCGGTGCGTCCGGAGGCTGACACCTCCGCGACAGTGATCGCTCCCGACCTGCAAACGATCAGGTCGGCCTGGGCAAACCTCTCCGCCATATTTTCGATGAAGGGGACGACCTCCGCCTGAAATTGGCGCCGCGCATAAACTACTCGCACCGCATTATAGTCGCGTTCGCCGGTCTGATGCACGATGAAAAGCTGGTTTTTTCGCGTGGCCAGCTGGTCGAGCGAGTCGACGACCGTGCGGTTGATTGGAAGTGCGCCGCGGCTTCCTCCCGTGATCAGCAGCGTGAACGGCGCGCGATGCTCTTTGGCGGGCGCCGCGAAAAACTCTTTGCGGACCGGGCATCCGGTCACCACGGCCTTCGCGCCGAATCGCGTTGCCGTCTCCTGATGCGCCACCGCGATCCGCGTCGCAAGCCCGGCGAGAACGCGGTTGGTGAATCCCGGCTCGACGTTCGGCTCGAACACCACACTCGGAATCCGATTCATCACCGCAACGAGAATCATCGGGCCGGAAGCGTATCCGCCGACTCCCAGCGCCACGTTGAACCGGTGCCGGCGCAAGATTTTTGCCGAGTCCCACAGCCCCGCCGGAAGCATCGCCGCGTTGCGGACGAATTTCGCCCCGCCAATGCCTTTCAGGCCGGCCACGCGGATCGTCTCCAGCGGCAGCCCCGCCTGCGGCACGAGCCGCGCTTCCATCCCGCGCTCGGTTCCCACAAACACGACGCCCCTTTCTCCTTCGCTCCCGCGCCGGAGCCATTCCTTCGCCACGGCCAGCGCCGGGAAAACGTGCCCGCCGGTGCCGCCGCCCGCGATCAATAAATTTTTCGCATCCGCGCTCACGTCTCGTCCGCGTGCTGGCTGATGTTCAACAGCACTCCGGTTGCCAGAAGCATTCCGAGCAGGCTCGATCCTCCGTAGCTGACGAACGGCAGAGGAATCCCCTTCGTCGGCACCAGGCCGAGCACTACGCTCAGATTGATCAGCGCCTGGCCCACGACCATCGTCGTGATCCCGATTCCAAGCAGACGCCCGAAAGCGTCCGGCGCTTTCATCGCGGCCACGAATCCGCGCCAGCCGTATACCGCGAACAGCGACAGCACGATGATCGCGCCAATGAATCCGATCTCCTCGCAGATGATCGAGAAAATGAAATCGGTGTGCGCCTCGGGCAGAAAGAACAGCTTCTGCCGGCTCTCCATCAGGCCCACGCCCGAAAATCCGCCCGAGCCAATTGCGATCAGCGACTGCGCCAGTTGAAAGCCGTGCCCCTGCGGGTCCGCGCCCGGAGAAAAATACGCCTGCACGCGCTGCAAGCGGTACGGCACGCTCGCGATCGCGATGTAGATCACCGGCACCGCCGCTAGCGCCGCGCCCAAGATGTAGCGATAAGAAAGTCCGGCGATGAACAGCATCACGGCGGCGATGAAGAAAATCATGCACGCCGTGCCCAAGTCCGGCTCCTTGTAAACCAGGGCTACCATGAGCAGCACCGCGCCCACCGCCGGCAAAAGCGTTTGCCGCAGGTTGTTGACGCCCACGCCGCGCGGCTCGCGGCGAATCTCGAGAAACCACGCGAGGTAGAAGATCACCACCAGCTTCGCGAATTCGGATGGCTGCAGGCTCAGCGCGCCAAGTCGAATCCAGCGATGCGTCGCATGCGACCTATCCAGAAAAAAAACGGCGATCAACATCACCAGAGTCACCGACAACGCCGTGAAAATCACGCGCGGCTGTCGCAGCTTGCGGTAGTCCGTCTTCATCAGCCAGAACATTCCGGCGATCCCCAGCACGATCCACAGAAGCTGCCGCAGAAGAAACGAGTAGCCGTTCCCTCCCTGCTCTTGCAGCGTGATCGCCGATGAGCTGAAAACCATCACCGCACCGATCAGGCACAGCGCCAGCGTGACGACGAACAATTGCCGGTCGTGCTGTAAACTCCGGGGCATCCGTTATCCCTTTCGCGCGGGGGCGCCCGCGGCGGATCGAGTTTCGAGTTTTGCAACGAGCTGCTTGAACGTCCGCCCGCGCTCCTCGTAATTCTCAAACTGGTCAAAGCTGGAACACGCCGGCGCAAGCAGCACCGTGTCGCCCGGCTGCGCGCGGTCCATTGCCGTGTGCACGGCGCGATCCAGCGTGCCTGCCTGCACGAACGGGACGGCGTCGGCAAAATCCGCAGCGATTTTCTCCGCCGCCGCTCCAATCAGAATCGTCAAGCGCGCGCGCTGCCGCAGCGGCTCCACGAGCAGCGTGTACGGGCTGCCCTTGTCCTTGCCGCCCAGAATCACGAGCAGCGGCCCCGGAAACGCCTCAATGGCCTTGAGCGCCGCATCCACATTCGTGGCCTTTGAATCGTTGTAGAAATCGACGCCCCCGATCTCCCCGACGAATTCCAGCCGGTGTTCGACGCCGCGAAACGTCTTCACGCCGTTCGCGATCGCCGCGGAATCGGCGCCCGCGAGATACGCCGCCGCGCACGCCGCCAGCACGTTTTCCACGTTGTGCTCGCCGCGCAGCGGAATATCGTCCCGCCGCCCGACCACAAACTCGCTGCCGTCCGTGCGAAAAATAATCTGTCCGTCGCGAAGGAACGCGCCCTCGGCCACTCGCTTTTGCCGGCTGAACCAGTAAATGTGCGGGCCGGAAGGCATTCGCCGCGTGACCTCCGGATCGTCCGCATTCAGCACCGCCGCGTCGCGATCGAGCTGGTTCTCGAACAGCCGCAGCTTCGCCGCCGCATACTCCTCAAACGACGCGTGGCGATCGAGATGATCCGGCGTCAGATTGAGCAGCACGCCGATCTCAGGACGAAACTTTTCGATCTCCTCGAGCTGAAAGCTGCTGAGCTCGGCGACCGTGACGCTCGAATCCGTCGATCTCTCGACGAGCGATAGCAGCGGCACACCGATGTTTCCTCCCATGAGCGTCGGAATCCCCGCCGTTTTCAGAATGTGCGCCACGAGCGAGGTCGTCGTCGTCTTGCCATTCGAGCCGGTGATCCCGACGAGCTTCCCGCGCAGAAAGCGCCAGGCCAGCTCGACTTCGCTCCACACGGGAATCCCCGCGACGCGCGCCAGCGCCAGCGCAGGAAGATTCGCCGGCACGCCCGGGCTGACGACGATCAGATCCTGGTCGAAAAAAGCCGCCTGTGAATGGCCACCCAGATCGAGCGTCACTCCCGCGGCGCGCAGCTTCGCGGCCGTCTCGGCCAGCGCGCTCTCCGGTTTCTCGTCCGTCGCAGTCACTTTCGCGCCGTAGCCCGCTGCAAAAAGCGACACGGTCTCCCCCGTGCGTGCCAGTCCCACGACCAGCACCCGCTTGCCTTCGAGCTCGAAACCGGGTCTCACCCGCCATCACCTCAATTTCAGCGTCGTCAGCGAAAACAGCGCGAACACCAGCGCCATGATCCAGAATCGCACGATGATTTTCGACTCGCCCCAGCCCGCGAGCTCGAAATGGTGGTGCAGCGGCGCCATGCGGAACACGCGCTTTCCCGTCAACTTGAACGATCCCACCTGAATCATTACCGACAGCAACTCCAGAATAAAAATTCCGCCAATCGACAGCATCAGGATTTCCTGCTTGAGGATCACGGCGACCGTCCCGATGGCCCCGCCCAGCGCGAGCGAGCCGACGTCGCCCATGAAAACCTCGGCGGGATGCGCGTTGTACCAGAGAAATCCGAGCGACGCGCCCGCGAGCGAGCCGCAGAAAATCGTCAGCTCCGCCGCGTCTGGAATTTTTTGAATCTCGAGGTATTCCGCGAAGCGGACGTTGCTCGATAGATACGTGATGACCGTTAGCGCCACCGACGAAATCAGCACGCAGCCGATCGCCAGCCCATCCAGCCCGTCGGTCAGATTCACTCCGTTCGAAAGCCCCGCGATCACCAGCACGAGAAACACCACGAACGGCACGTACGCCATCGGCCAGATAAACCGGTGGCCGAGCAGCGCATCGATCACCAGGTCGGGATGCAGCCGCTTTAGAAACGGCACGCTCAACTGCGTTGAATATACGCCTCTCGCTTGCAATCCGATGAGCACCGCGCCGACGAACGCGCACGTCAGCACTTGCAGCGCGAACTTTCCCGCGGCCGTCAGCCCGCGATTGTGCTTCCGCACTACCTTGTTGTAATCGTCGATGAATCCGATCGTGCCGAAAGCGAGCGTGGCTCCCAGCGCCAGCAGGACGTACGGGTTGCGCAGATCGGCCCACAGCAGCGTGGGAATCACGATCGACGCGACGATCAGCACGCCTCCCATCGTCGGCGTGCCGGCTTTTTTCTGATGGCCTTTCGGGCCTTCCTCGCGGATGTACTGCTTCACCTGCATTTCGCGCAGCCGCCGGATCATCCACGGCCCGAAGATCAGGGAAAGCAACAGCGCTGTCAGACTCGCCACGGCCGTTCGCACCGTGATATAGCGGAACACGTTCAGCGGGCTGAAATGCCGGCGCAGTGCGAAAAAGAAGAGATAGTAGAGCATTTCAGCGCGATCCCTTTCGTCCGACTTCAAGGGCTTCGGACGGGACTCTCGCGGCCATGCGCCGGTGCCGCGCGTCGATCGCTTCGAGAATTCTTTCCATCTTCGTTCCGCGCGAACCCTTCAGCAGCAGCAGGTCGCCGCGCGTGATGAATTTTTCGAGGAACTGTGCCGCCTCTGCCGAGCTTGCGAAAAACTGCGTGTGGTCCGCGGGATGTCCCGCCTCGATCGCGGCCGCCAAGAAATCTGCCGCGTGCCCCTGCACGCCGATGATCCAATCGATCTTGTGGAGACTCGCCGCTGCGCGCCCGCACTCGCGATGCAAATCACCCGAGGAGTTCCCGAGTTCGAGCATCTCGCCCGCGGCCACGATTCGGCGGCGGTATCCCGGCGTCGCCGCGAGCAGTTGCACCAGTGAATTCAGCGCCGTCGGACTCGAATTGTACGAATCGTTGATCACAGAAAACCCTTCTTCAAATCGCACCACCTCGCCGCGCTTGTCCGCTGGCGCGAGCGCCGGAAATACGCGCTTCGCTTCCTCCGCGCCAACGCCCCAGACGCTCGCCGCCGCCAGTGCTGCGATTGCGTTCATCACGTTGTGCCGCCCGATCAGCGGAGATTCCAGCCGCGCGCGCCCGCCGGGCCACACGAAATCGAACGCCGCTCCCTCGATGCCGCGTTCCTCGATCGCCTCAGCGCGAAACTCCGCCCGCGCGCTCGTGCCAAACGTGACGACGCGCCCGCGCGCAACCTTCGCAAACGCCGCCACGCGCTCATCGTCCGCGTTCAGCACAGCGGTCGCGTTTGGCCACGCCAGATTCTCGATCAGCTCGCGCTCGGCCAGCGCGATCTCCTCAATCGACGAAAAGAATTCCAGGTGCTCCACCGCGACGCGCGTCACGACACCTACCTCCGGCGACGCAATCTGCGCGAGCCGCGCAAGCTCCCCACGGTGCGACATCCCCAATTCCACCACCGCTGCGCCGTGCTCCTCATCAAGCTTCAGCAACGTCAGCGGCAGGCCGTACTCGTTGTTCAAATTCCCTTGCGTCTTCAGCACGCCGAACCGCGCGCCCAGGAGCGCCGCCAGAATCTCTTTTGTGGTCGTCTTTCCGACCGATCCGGCCACCGCCCCGATAATCCTGCCCTTCCGCCCATCGCGCCAGATTTCGCACGCGCGCGAGGCCAGGCGCTGCAACGCTTCGAGCGGGTCGCCGACGGCGAAGAGCTTTCCGCGGATTTCCTCCGGGTACTCTCCGAATCGCTCGCGCGCCACCACCCCGGCCGCAGCGCCGCGCCCCAGCGCGCCGGCCACAAAACCGTGTCCATCGTGACGCGGTCCGCGTATCGCGATGAACAGTTCTCCGGGCTGAATCGTCCGAGAATCAATCGACACGCCGGCCACCCCGGCCATGGGGTCGAGCCACGCGGGAGCCGCGACACCCAGCGCTTCAGCCACTTGAGCCACTGTCCACCGCATCGCGTCTCCCGAGCCGTCGGTTTTACCGTCAGCGGCAATCTCCGTTCAGCGCAATACCATTCCTGCTATCTTGCAAGTCCCGGTCCCTATTGAAGTCAAGTGCCTTCGCGCGCCTTGCCGCAGTGACCGTCCGTTAATTTCGCGTTACTGGCTTCGAATACCCTTTGCGTCGCAGAATCGCCCGCGCCTTTTCTCGGTCATCAAACGCAATCGTCCCATCGCGCAGAACTTGATATGTCTCGTGGCCCTTACCGGCCAGCAGCACGATGTCTCCCGGCTGCGCCTCCTCAATGGCGATTTCGAGCGCCCGCTCGCGTTCCGGCTCGACGCGGTACTTCGCGTTCACCCTCTGCAATCCCACGACAACGTCGTTGATGATCCGCAGCGGATCTTCGCTGCGCGGGTTGTCGCTCGTGAGCACCACGAGGTTGCTCAGCGAGCCCGCCGCTTCGCCCATCAGCGGACGCTTGGTTCGGTCGCGTTCTCCGCCCGCGCCGAAAACGGTGATGATCCGCGCCGTCGGCCCCAGTTCGCGTGCTGTCGCAATCAAGTTGCGTAGTGCGTCGTCCGTGTGCGCGTAATCGACCACCACGAGGAACGGCTGCCCCTCGTCGATCCGCTGAAATCTCCCCGGCACGAGCTCCAGCTTCGCTATGCCCTCTTCGATCTTCGCGTTGGGAATTTCGAGCCCGATCCCCGCGCCGATCGCCGCCAGAATGTTGTACACGTTGATCCGGCCCACGAACGGCGAGCGCACCTCGATATTCCCTGCCGGCGTTTGCGCCGTGAATTCGAGCCCGTGAAACGTGAGCGCGAATTTCTTCGCGGTCAAATCGGGCGAGCCTTTCAGCCCGTACGTCAGCGTGCGCCTAGCGAGGCCCGCAAGCTGCGCCGCGTAGGGGTCATCGGCGTTAATGACGCCGACTTCAGGCGCTCCCGCTCCGGTGCCCTCGAACAGCCGGCGCTTCGCGGCGAAATACTCCTCGAACGTCTTGTGATAGTCGAGATGGTCGCGCGTCAGATTCGTAAAGATTGCCGCAGCGAAGTGGCAGCCCCACAATCGCTCCATCGCCAGCGCGTGCGAACTCGCTTCAAGCACCGCGTGCGTGCCTCCGGCATCGCGAATCTCCGCGAACATCTGCTGCAAGTCGAGCGATTCGGGCGTCGTATTGAGCGCCTCACGGCTGCCCTTCGGCGTGCGATACCCCGTCGTGCCGATGAGTCCCGTCGTGTGCCCGGCCGCGCGCAAAATCGAATCAACGAGATACGCCGTCGTCGTCTTCCCATTCGTGCCGGTCACGCCCACCAGTCCCAAGGCATCGGCCGGACGTCCGAAGAAATTCGCTGCCGCTATCGCGAGCCCGCGCCGCTCCGAACCCACCGCGAGTTCGACCCACGTCGTCTCGTTCGAAATTCCTGCGGGCCGTGCACTGGCGCTCGCCACCGCAACCGCGCCGCGCCGCAGCGCGTCTTCGACAAACTTCACTCCCTCCAGCTTTTCCCCGTGCAGCGCGAAGAAGATGCTTCCCGGCGTAGCCTTGCGGCTGTCGTACGCGACCGCCTCAATCACGCAATCCGCAGACGCCGTGATTTTCGCGACTTCAGCTCCCGCAAGTAGTTTTTGAAGATTCATGGCGCGCTCTTCCAGTCTCGCGCTCGCCTTCCCGTTTCTCAAGCGCGGCTTGTGTTTCAAAGCGACGCTCAATCCCCGCTCCCTCGCGCCGACACCGTCACCATCCCTCCCGCGCGCCCGAACCGCACCATCACCGCGCTGCCCCGCAGCACCTGCGCTCCGGCCTCCGGGAATTGCTCCACTGCAACTCCGTTGCCGATCAGCGACGGCACCAGCCCGATTTTCGAGCACGCCTCCGTGACGCCACGAACGCTCTGCCCAGCCAGATTCGGCACCACCACGGCCTCATCTCCAAACGCCACCGTTGGCGACGCGCCTTCCGGCTGCCTTGTCTTCGCGACGGCCGCTGCGAAGCGCTGCGATTCCTCGCCGCCGGAGCCTGCCGCTTCCGGCCGGTGCGCGGCGCCCAAATTTTTCGCCGTCTCGACGTCCGTCGGCGCCGGTACATCGTGCGGCACATCCAGATACGTGAGCACCTGCTCGGCAATCCGCTTGAATACCGGTCCGCCCACCTGCGCGCCGTGATGCGGCCCGACCGGCGAATCGAGCACCACCAATATCGTCACCACCGGGTTGTTCACCGGCGCAAATCCCACGAACGACGCGTTGTACTGGCTCGCCGAGTATCGCCCCGTTGCCGGATCGATCTTCTGCGCCGTGCCGGACTTTCCCCCCGCCGTATAGCCGTCGAGCTGCGCGAAATTTTTCCCCGTGCCTTCGAGGACCACATCCTCCATCATCTCGCGCATCTCCGCCGCTGTCTTCCCGTCCGTCACCTGCCGCGGCTCGAAGCCTGCGCGCGCCTCCGCACCTCCGCCAGTCTCGCGCACAACGCGCGGCTCGTACAGCGTTCCCCCGTTCGCGATCGCCGAAATCGCCGAAGTAATCTGCACCGGCGTGACGCTCACTTCCTGCCCCATCGCGAGTGACCCGATCGAATTCGCCGACCAGTTCTCCAGCGGACGCAGCAACCCTCGATTTTCACCCGGCAACTCGATGCCGGTCAGTTGGCCCATGCCGAATGCGCGAATCGTGTCGTAGAACTTCGGCGCGCCCAGCCGCAGCGCCACCTTGATCGCGCCGACGTCGCTCGACTGCGCCAGGATTCCGCGAACGCTCAGCACGCCGAACGGGTGCCAGTCATGGATCAGCCGCCCGGGCAACTGAATCGACCCCATCTGGCAATCGATCATCTCGTCCGGAGTCGCCATGCCATTCTCGATCGCGCCCGTCAGCGTGATCACCTTGAACGTCGATCCCGGCTCGTACGCCGCGGTCACTGCACGGTCGCTGCGCACCTCATCCGAATATTTGTTCGCATCGTTCGAATCGAACGTGGGCCAGTTGGCGATCGCGAGCAGTTCGCCCGTGTTTGGATCCTGCACAACCACGGTGCCGGCCTTGGCATGCGTCTCCTCGATGCCTCGCGCCAGTTCCTTCTCGGCGATGTACTGGATCGTCTCGTCGATCGTCAGCGTAACGCTTGCGCCCGTTTCCGGAGCCGACTCGCGCCGGTCGTATTGCCGCCGACGCCCGTCCGCCATCACCATCATTTTGCCGGGCCGCCCGCGGATCTCTTTGTCGAGCGAGTATTCGATTCCGCCGATTCCCTTTTCATCCACGTCCACGTAGCCGAGTACCGAAGCCGCCAGCTCCCGCTGCGGATACACGCGGCGGTTCTCCTTTTGAAAGAACACGCCCTTCAAATTCATATCGCTGATTCGCTGCACCGTTTCCGGCGAAAGCTTTTTCGCCAACCGCACCGGCGAATGCGCCTCGCGAATTCTCGTCTCCAGATCGTCTGCCGGCATGTTCAGCACGCCCGACAGCAGCCGCGCGACCATCTCGACGTCCGTAATCTCGGCCGGATCGCCGAACACCGAGTCCATCGGCAAGCTGACCGCGAGCTCGTGCCCCTTGCGATCGTAAATCGTGCCGCGCATCGGGCTGAGTTCGAAAATTCGCTGTTGCTGGTGCTGGGCTTTCGCGAGGTACTCGCTGTAGGAGTAAAGCTGCAGGTAACCGAGGCGGGCGACGACGATGCCCATCCAAACGACTGCCAGAACCCAAATGATCAGCCAGCGAAGACGCGGGTTGCGCTGCTCCATAAACTCCGGCCTTCCCCGTTTGGAAACGTGTTCCGGCAGCGGGCGCGGTCAAGCCGCCAGAAAGGGTCCGCTACGGCGGACCACAGACTCTTGCCGATTTCGTGTCAGGCGGGTATCAGGGCCGCGGCGACTGCGGCACCGGGCGCGCATCGGCCAGCACTGCGTCGCTCGCCCCTTCCGCCGGAGCCACTTGCCCGGGCACGGGGACTGTTAAGCCGAGTTGGTTGCGCGCAATCGCGTCCACCCGCATCGGCGAGCGCAGTGTGGCAACCTCGAGATGCAATTGCTGGTTGAGCTCCGCAGCCTGGGCGCGCTCGCTGTCGAGTTGCTCGAGCTGGTAGCGGATCTGTATGCATTCGAAGTGCTGCCAGGCGTAAAACAGCAGGCACGCTGCCATGGCCGAGCCGGTCGCGACGCGCCGCCAGAAGTCCTTCATCTGCGCCGTCGCCGCCGGACGCATCAGCCTCGAATTGTCGATCCGCTTGACCGTGTAATATTCCGTGTAAGATTCCATCATTGCCAGCTCCCGGCCGGGCGGCCTTCCACGTTTGCGATTTTTTCAGCGACGCGCATTTTTGCGCTGCGCGCGCGAGGGTTGTTCCTGATCTCCTCTTCGCCGGGCTGGATCACCTTCCGGGTCAGCACGCGAAAACTTCCTTCTCGCGCCAGGCGTTGAAACGCCTGCTTCACCGGTCGGTCTTCGAGCGAATGGTAGCTGAGGACGATCCACCGTCCTCCAATAGATAAAGTGGCAGGGGTTCGCGATAGAAACTGCTCGAGTTCCTCCTCTTCTCGATTCACCGCATTCCGCAGCGCCAGAAACGTTTTTGTCGCGGGCTGCAGTTTCTGCCTTCCCCTTGCTTTACGAACACCTGCCACAACCGTTGCCAAGTGTCCGGTGTCGCGAATGGGCCGCGACCGAACGATTGCCTTGGCGATTCTGCGTGAGTCCCGCTCCTCGGCCTTCTGATAGAGGAGGTCGGCTATTTCCTTCTCCGACCAGCGGTTCACAATTTCGTCCGCAGTAAGCTGCGTATCGGGGTTCATCCTCATGTCAAGAGGCGCGGCCCAGCGGAACGAAAATCCGCGCTCAGGGCTGTCCAGCTCCAGACTTGAGATCCCCAAATCGGCGAGCACTCCGTCGAGCGGAGGCAATTTCAAATCCTCCGCCACTTCCCCGATCTTTGAGAATTCTGCGTGCACCAGAACCACCTTTTCCCCGTACGGCTTCAATCTCTCCCGCGCGATTTCGAGCGCCTGCGGATCCCGGTCCAGCGCCACGAGCCGCCCCGTTGTCAGCCGCCGCGCGATTTCAATCGCATGCCCGCCCGTGCCGGCCGTCGCGTCCACATACGTTCCCTCGGGCCGGATACGGAGCCACTCGATGACTTCCGCGACCAGAACGGGCGTATGTAAAACGCTCAAAACCTAGGTCAGTTCGTCAAAAGCCTTTTCGTCTTCCGCCGTGATCGGATTACGGTCGAGCTGCTCGAGGAACCGCGCGTGATTCCAGATTTGCAGGTACGTCAGCACGCCCTGCACATCCACTTCGCCCTTCATCAACGCGGATTCCCGCAAGACCGGTGGAATTAGAATGCGCCCTTGCCCATCCACCTCGACAACTTGCCCGTAATAGTTGGTGCGTGTCAGAAACTTTTGTTTGACTGGGTTGTAGGACGACCTTTTCGCGAGCTTCTTTTCGATTTCTTCCCATACTTTCATGGGATAGACCCGGGCGTGATCGCCGCTCGCGCTCGTCACGTAGAACTTCTTGCCCAAACGCTGCAACTCCGCCAGGAAGTCGGCCGGGATTTTCACCCTGCCCTTCTCGTCGACCGTCGCTGGATAGTTGCCCCGCAGCATTTTTGCCCTTCGGAATTCCGCCCGGCGTGTTCGCGCTTCGAATCACTCGCTCGATCGCCTCATCCACCGTCTCACAATTTCCGCCACTGCCAACCACTTTCTCCCACTTTGTGCCCCCGATTGTAGTGGCCTTCTTTTTCTTGTCAAGGGGAATGTTGCAACTTGAGAAAGTTTTTTTGGATCGGCGCGATCATCCCGATTCGGCGCTTTAATAATTCCAATATGGAAAAACCACAAGCAATTGTGGCCTAGCGCGCACGATTCCCCGACCTGTTGCGGTCAATACCCCGCTAACGCCTGAATTGTTTTGTAAGAGTCAACAATCGCGCGTCTGATTTTTTCGTGTGTTGCGATTCAATACGGCGGGAGACGGCTCGAAACCTACTGCGTGGAGGGATTTCGCAGCGCGTTCAGGTCGCGCAACATGGACTGCTCGTCCGGGCTGAGCCCCTGCATGAACCGGGGGTCGTTGAGCGCGGCCTGCTGCGTCTCAGGGCTCATGTTGCGTAACATCGCGAGGTGCCGGTTCATCACCTGGCGCCTCTCCTGCGGCATCGACTGCCACTTCGGCAGAAGGACATTCCGGACGTACTGCCGCTGCTCTGGAGTCATTCGCTCCAGCACAGCTTCACGATTGATCGCCTCTTGCTTCTGTTCCGGCGTCAGATTATTCCATCTCTGGAGGTTTTGCCGAATCTGCTGCTGACGCTCGGGAGGCAGATTCCTAAATTGCTCGTTGTTCTCCATGAACCGCTGCTGCTGCTCCGGCGGCATGTCGCGGAGCTTTTCCACCCATTTCGGCGGCAAACCTTCCATCCCACGGGCGTTCGGCTGGCCCTTTGCGCCACCATTCGCCTGTCGGTTGGCCTTTTCTTGCTGCGCTGCTGCCCTTCGCTCGCGCCATTCGCGCAGCCGCTCGCCGTTCTGCCCGCGAGCAGTCTGCGCCGCAAACCCCGTCAGGAGCGCAAGAAGAAGCCCGAAAGTGATCGCGCGATGCCGCAAGTACATTCCTCCGTCAGTCGTTGCTTTCCGCGCCGCTCGGCAGCTGCTTTTCAGGCGGCTGCGCGTCCGCGGGAGCCAGCTCGGACAGCGCATCCATCTTGGTCACTACGTCGTAATTCTCGAGCACGCCCAAATCCTTGATCGCGTTGAAGTCCTGCTCGGCCGAAGCAGATGTCGGCGCCGCGGGAATTCCCGGCACGGGAGTGTTCGCCGGGCGCTTCGCAATCCACACCGTCAGCGCAATCAATAGCGCGGCCGAAAGCGCCAGTCGAGGCTGCGGCACGAACCATTCGAACCATCGGCGCTGCGGCTCTGCGGCCACGCGCTGCCGCACCCGCGCGTCGAATCCAAAGGACGGCTCGACCGCCGGCAGCTCGTCCAGCACGCTCCAGATCCCGCGAAACTCTTCCGCTCGCTTCCGGCAGGCCGTGCAGCCCGCCAGATGCTCTTCCACCTCGCGCCGCTCAGCGGAGTCCGCCCGGCGGTCCAGATACTCGATCAATTCCCTTGAAACTTCTTCGCACTTCATGATGGCCTTCTTTCCTCTGCGCGCTGCGTCGCCGCCCGAGTGACCAGTGGCGCCAATTGCACGCGCAGCGTCTCGTACGCCCGGAAGAGAAGCGACTTCAGCGCCCCTTCCGAGCAATCCAGAATTCTCGCAATTTCCGCGTAATCCATCTCTTCATACTTATGCAGCAAAACGGCCGCGCGTTGCTTTTCCGGCAGCGACCAGATTGCACGGCGGATGATCTCCGTCCGGTCGCGCTCGATCATGTGCTGGTCGATCCGCTTCTCCCGCGCCGGCAATTCCATCGGGGCCTGGCTGTCCTCGTCCACGGGTGCATCGATCGAAATCTGCATCTTCTGGTATCGGTTGTCGCGGACCGAATTGAGCGCCACATTCGTCGCGATGCGGAAGAGCCACGTGGTGAACTTCGCGCTCGGAGTATACTGTTTCCTCGCCCGGTAGACGCGCAGAAATACCTCCTGCGCCAAGTCTTCCGCCGTCGCCGTGTCTCGCACCATTCGGTGGAGAAAATTCACCAGCGGCGACCGATACTTCTGCAATAAGAAGTCAAAGGACGCATCGTCCCCTGCCTTCACGTCCAGCATCAGTTGGACGTCGCTTCTAGCCATGGCCTCCACAGCTTATCTAACACCCACCCCGCCATAAAGTTGCGCCTCGCCGGGTCATTCCAAAACCCAACCGGCCTAAGGTACAGGTGCGCCCAGTCGATATTATGCAACTCTTGTTATTTCAATAGGTTAACCAACGCGCAAACTCGCCTCCTGTCACCAACCAAGACGAAACCTGGCAGTAGGCCAGTTTCCGGCTAACGCCTCTATAGGGCACGATATAATCGCGACTTGGCTCCAGCGGTGAATAAGTGACATGGACGATCACTTCCTTCAGCTTCGCGTCATCTACGAGGATCTGCCAGACCTGATAGAACTCGGCGTGCGTGTGATCCACGGCGAGTGGTCGGCGGTGTCAACGGCCTATGCGTCATCATCATTCTTCACTGAGAATGGAAACAAACTTCTCCGGTGGGTCGAAGCACCTGAGCGGCCTTTGCGGATCGAAGCTGGTGCGGACACGGGGATCGGCTGGATGCTATTGCAGTTTTATACGATCAACCATGCTGGCCACGCCCGATGTGCCATAACGCTTGCCACGCAAACGCGCACGGACGGCCCGCGGCCTGCAGAGACATCGCGGTTTGCTATCGAGCTTCCTACGGAGCTGGGGTTGATCGAACGTTTTGCAAGGGAATGTATAGTGCTCGGCGGCAATTTCAAACGTGAAGCGCGGCTCATCGGCTTGCCGACATAGTCACCTACTGCAACTGAACGGGGCCAAGTCCTGATAAGTTGGGTTATCGGAAACTGACCCGCCACCGGAAACAGGGATCGGAGAATCGAATGTCACTGATACTCGGCTACCAATGACCGATCGCTCCTCCTTCACTCCATCTTCCCTATCCTCCATCACCGTTTGGTTCATGGCTGCCAGCACCGGTGTCATCGTCGCGAATATCTACTATATCCAGCCGCTCCTCGCCGACATCGCGCGAGCCTTCGGCCTGACCGTAACGAAGGTCGGCCTCATCGCGATGCTCACGCAGATCGGCACCTCGCTCGGCATGTTGCTCTTCGTCCCGTTGGGCGACACCCGCGAGCGCCGCTCCCTGATCACAGTGCTTCTGATCGTGGCAACCACGGGACTCGTTCTCATGGCCCTGGCTCGCAACGCGGTATGGCTTGCCCTGGCCTCGTTCGTCGTCGGCATGATGGGCGCCTCGGTTCACCTATTCGTGCCATTCGCCGCGCATCTGGCGCCTCCGCGCGAGCGCGGACGCGTGGTCGGTTCCATCTTCAGCGGTATCCTGCTGGGCATCCTGCTCGCGCGCACGTTCAGCGGATCGGTGGGCGCGCACCTGGGCTGGCGCTCGGTCTACGGCATCGCCGCCGCGATGATGCTGTGCGTCGCAATCCTGGTCCAATTCATGCTTCCGCGCAGCAAGCCCGCCGTCGAGCTTTCGTATTTTTCGCTTCTTCGCTCGACGATCGACCTGATCCGCTCGCATCGCGAGCTGCGCGAAGCGGCTTTCCTGGGCGCTTGCCTGTTCTGCTGCTTCAGCGCGTTCTGGACCACCCTAATCTTCTTGCTCGAAACACCTCCCTACCATTATGGCAGCCAGGTCGCGGGACTTTTCGGCCTGGTAGGAGCAGCCGGAGCCGCGGGCGCTCCACTGTTCGGCCGCCTCGCCGACAAGCGCGGTCCGCGATTCGCCGTGGGCCTCGCCCTACTCGCGGTTCTCGTCTCGTACGTTTTGCTCTGGATTACCGGAAGAGCTCTCCCCGGCCTCATCGCCGGCGTCCTGCTCCTGGACCTCGGCACGCAGGCCGGCCACATCGCGAATCAAACGCGCATCTACGCCCTCGCCGCCGACGCGCGCAGCCGCCTCAACATGTTTTACATGGTCTGCTATTTCGTGGGAGGTGCGCTCGGCTCGCTGTTCGGAGCCTACGCGTGGCGCCTGCGAGGCTGGCCCGGCGTCTGCGCCTTTTGTCTCGCGGTCATGCTATTGGCAATGCTGAGATTCGCCGCAGGCCGCGCTCCGGCCACAGCACCCGCGCTCAGCGCCGAATAGCGCCTGGAGGCGGGCAGCATCTATCGGCCAAACTGCCGCAAATGGTGATCGGCGTGTAGGTAGCCCCACCGCATCCATTCCTGCAAAGTCATGCGGCCAAAAAACGGATGCGGGATCGCCAGATTGACGCCGCCACTGCAAAATCGCTCGATCGCGGCAAGCAATTCGGCGCGGTCCGTCTCAAATTCAGTGGGAGCTGTGCCGCCAACACCCTGCTTCACCTCCGGACGCGTCGCGACTCCTTTCGGCCATTTCACAGGAACCTGCAGCGCGATGAATTTGATGATTGTCCGCTGCAAGAATCCACCCAAAGGGCTGACGGATTTCTCTCCTAGAGCGCTTCGGTGTGAATCGCAAAGGTGGCACACCATCTGATGTGCCGACATTTTCCCCCACAGCCTGCGGTCGGATGGCGTCAGCGCCGAGATGCGTTCGACGATCGACTGGCGATCTTCTATCGCTTCAAGCGTTCGCATAGTCCATCAGCGATTCTATCTTAGGCGTGGAATAGCACTTTCAGGCCAAGCATGATGGCAACGCCAAGAAATACCAACACCGCCACCGCCGGAGCCGGCTCGCGATTCACTTCCGGAATTAAATCCGACGCCGCCACATACAGCGTCACACCCGCCGAAAACGGCAGCGCATCCGCCACCGCGCTCCGCAGCACGAACATCAGCGCCATGCCCGCAAGCGTCGCCCCGCCCAGAATCGCCGACGACGCTAACGCCGCTTTCCGGCTCTGCCCGCTCGCCAGCATCAGCGACGCGACCGTGAACCCCTCGGGAATTTTGTGCAGGAAGATTGCAACGAAGATCACGCCGCCGAGCCATGTCGAAACCAGCAACCCCGATGCGATCGCCACGCCGTCGAAAAACGTGTGGATCACCAGCCCCAGCAGCGCCGCATAACCCGCGTGCGCGTGCGACATCTCTTCGCGATGCGTTTCTTCGCCGAAATGAAAGTGCGGCGCGACAGTGTGCTCGAAGAAATGCACCACGAAATAACCGCCGAGGACAAACACGAACACCGCGTTCGTATCGTTGAAGAAGTACGATCCCGACTCGCCGTGCAGCCTTACCGACTCCGGAATCATCTCCAGCAGCGCCGTCGCCAGCATGAACCCTGCGCCCAGCGCGATGAAATATTTCAGGAAGTGGCGCGACCATTGCCGCCGCGCGATCAGCAGCCCGCCGATCACATTCGCCGACGCCGCCGTCAATCCGAGCAGCATCGCCACGAGTATCCGGATTGTTTCCGCCGGCACTTTATCGAGCGCCTCTCACGGTATTGTCATTCCGAGCGTAGCGCGTGGTCTGCGTCCCGGATGCCTCAGCGGGACGAGGAATCTCTCTTGGTCTTGCCCATCAGGAGGTCAAACGTCACCCCGAATGCCGGAACAAAATCACGTCGCCATCCTGCACGACGTACTCTTTCCCTTCGAGCCGCACCTGCGCCTTTTCGCGCGCCGCCGCAAAACTCCCCGCCTTAAGCAGATCCTCCCAATTCACCACGTCCGCCTTGATGAAGTTCTTCTGGATGTCGCTGTGGATCGCGCCCGCGGCCTCCGGAGCTGTCATGCCGCGCTCGATCGTCCACGCACGGCACTCCGGCTCGCCGCACGTGAGAAACGAAATCAGCCCTAGCAACCGGTAGGTCGCCTGAATTAACCGGTCGCGCCCCGACTCCGCCAACCCATACGCGCGCATCATTTCAGCCGCCTCGGCGTCGTCGAGTTCCGCGAGTTCCGCTTCGATCTTTCCGCAAAACGGCACCACCGCCGTGTGCGGCTTCGTCGCCAGCTTTTCCAGATGATATTTCTCGACCACGCGATCGATCTCCGGCGCTTCTTCGTCGCCGAGGTTTAGCACGTAGAGCATCGGCTTCCGCGTCAGGAACATGAAGCCCGTGATCATCTTTTTCTCTTCGGGCTTGAATTCGAGTTCCCGCAGCGGCGTTTCGGCCTCAAGCGCCTCGCGGCAGCGCGTCAAGACGTGCAACTCGGTTTCGAGCAGCGAATCTTTCTTCTTTTTCAAATCCTTCTCGACGCGTTCGATCCGTTTCGTGGCCTGTTCGAGGTCATGCAGGATCAGCTCGATATCGACGTTCACGATGTCGCGCAGCGCGTCGAGCGTCCCGCCCTCGTGCGGCACTGCCGGATTCTCGAATAGCCGCACCACGTGCGCCAGCGCATCCGCCTCGCGCAGCGGCACAAGCGACGCCGAATTTTTCTCGCGGTCCTTCTGCAATCCGCCGATATCGACGTACTCGATCGTCGCGTACGTGACCTTCTTCGGCTTGAACACCTCGGCCAGCTTCGCCACGCGCGCATCCGGCACGCGCGCGATGCCCACGTGCGGCTGATTCGGCGCGCTCCGCGACTCGACGCGCGCGCGCGTTAAAATCCGGAACAGACTCGTCTTCCCTACCAGCGGCAGCCCAATGATTCCTGTTTGCATAAGCGTTCGATACTAGCACAGCGGACGAACTCGGTCGCAGACGCTCGCAATCTCCTCTCCCCCATCCCCTTCGGCTTTCGTGCGTGCACACATCCGTGCCTCCTCGCCGCCGGCTCACAACGGTTTTCGTAGGGCCGGCCTCCGGCGGGCTGCGCCCGTTTACCCTGAGTGAAGTTGCGAAGGGGCAAACATCCTTGGCGCAATGCCGCCCATCGTGCAAACAGGCGCGGTTTGCATATAACCGAATGTCTGGAACCGAGTTATCGGGCAGTGACCTCCAAACGAACTCTGATTCCCCATTTAAAGGGCAAGGAATCAACCACATGATGGGGTTCATAACAGGGTGACAAGGGTCACAGAATCAAGGGCAGTCCTTCAGGCAAAATTATGTGGGCGCCTATTCGGGCGGGTGGACTCTTGGCATTTGGCTGCCGCACGGAGGGGAGGCTATAAATGGACAAAACACCCAAGGTCTTATTTTTGTCGAGAGGGAGTGCGTCGCGGGCGCAAATCGCAGAAGGATTTTTACGTGTTTTAGCGGGCGGTCGATTCATTCCACTTAGCGCAGGGACCGAGTCCGCAGACGTGAGTCCCTTGGCGATGGAGGTCATGTCTGAGGTAGGGATCGATATCTCCGCTCAGCGGCCACGCGAGCTCGGTTCTCTGTTTCGGGAAACTTTTCGCTATGCGGTGGCTGTGTGTGATGAGCCACGCGAACGATACCCTGTATATCCGTTCACCCGGAATTTACTCAGGTGGTCCGTACCGGACCCCGAAACTGCGGCCGCCGAACCAGATGCGAGAAAACAGGCATTCCGCCAAGTTCGGGATCAAATACGAAATAGGGTGGAGGAATTAATTGAAACGACGAACCAACCCGACAGCGCCTTCGCAAAGGCCCATGCCTCAGCTGCATGAAAACTTGTGGCGTTGCACAGTCCGCCCGTTGACGGCGCGAGGCTAGGCATTCACAGACCTGTAACGAATCCGGGATAGACTGATTGTTTGCCTTAGTTGCAGGCCAAAATGCAAAACAGAAACCAGGAACTCCCGCAGCAGCTAATCCAGCAACTCAACCTTCTCCGCTCCGAGATGCTGCAACTCGAAGCCTCCGGCATGCTCGACTCTGCCGGCGTCCACGCCGACCACCGCGCGAGCGCCGTGAATCTGATCCACTATCTCGCGCTTCGCCGCCACGACATCCGCCAACTCCAATCGCAGCTCGCCTCGCTTGGTCTTTCGTCTCTCGGCCGCACCGAATCGCACGTCATCAGCGGCCTGCACGCCGTGATGAAGGTGCTCAATCAACTCGCCGGCTCCTCGGAGCCGCCCTTCGATCTTCCCGACGGTGCGCCCGCAATTGGCGACGGCGCTGCCCTGCTCGAAAAGAATTCCGAAGTGCTGCTCGGTCCCGCGCCTGCTGGCCGCACTGTCCGCATCATGGTGACCATGCCCTCCGAAGCCGCCACCGACTACGATCTCGTCCGCGATCTCGTCCTTCACGGCATGGACTGCATGCGCATCAACTGCGCGCACGACGGCCCCGAAGCGTGGTCCGGAATGGTGCGCAACCTTCGCCGCGCTGAAAAAGAAACCGGCCGCCCCTGCAAAATCTCCATGGACCTCGCCGGCCCCAAGCTCCGCACCGGCCCTGTCGAGCACGGACCAGCCGTGCTGAAATTTCGCCCGCAGCGCGACGACTTCGGCCGCGTCGTTTCTCCGGCGCGCATCTGGCTCACTCCTGGCTCCCAGCCCGAGCACGCGCCTGCCAAAGCGGACGCCTCAATCCCCGTTCCCGCCGAATGGCTCGCGCAAACCAAGCCCGGCGACCGCGTCCGCTTCACCGACGCGCGCGGCGCGTCGCGCTTCTTGAAGATTACCGGCGTCGACGGCGACAGCCGCTGGGCCGAATCGTCCCGCACCGCCTACATCACCCCCGGACTGGCGCTTGAGCTTGAGCCGCGCGCTGGAAAGAAAATCGCGAAATCTCTGCGCCTCGCGAGCGTCGGTGCGATTCCTCCGAAGCCACAGACGTTTCGGCTCGCCGTCGGCGATACGCTCGTCCTCACGCGGTCGCTCGATCCCGGCCAGCCCGCTAAATATGACAAGAAAAAACAGTTGATCAGTCCGGCGCGCATCGGCGTCACGCTGCCCGAATTTTTCGAGTGCGTTCGCCCCGGCGAACCGATCTCGCTCGACGATGGCAAGATCGGCGGGATCGTCCGCACCGTCGCGCCGGAAAAGGTGGCTGTCGAAATCACGCGCGCGCGCCCCACGGGTGAAAAACTCGGCGCCGAGAAAGGCATCAACGTCCCCGACAGCCAGCTCAGCCTCTCGTCGCTCACGAAAGATGATCTCAAGGCGCTCCCGTTCGTCGTCAAGAACGCGGACATCGTCGGCTATTCCTTCGTCCGCAAGGAAGCAGACGTGCGCGAGTTGCAGGCGCGCCTTGCCGATCTCGGCGGCGAAAATCTCGGCATCATCCTCAAGATTGAAACGCGCGAAGGCTTCGACCAGTTGCCCGCGCTGCTGCTCGCGGCCATGCGCAGCCGCGCCGTAGGAGTGATGATCGCGCGCGGCGACCTCGCGATCGAGTGCGGCTACCAGCGCCTCGCCGAAGTCCAGGAAGAAATTTTGTGGATCTGCGAGGCCGCGCACATGCCCGTGATCTGGGCGACGCAAGTCCTCGAATCGCTCGCGAAGACCGGCGTGCCCTCGCGCTCGGAAATCACGGACGCCGCGATGGGCGAGCGCGCCGAGTGCGTCATGCTCAACAAGGGCCCTTACATCGTCACCGCCGTCCGCATTCTCGACGACATTCTCCGCCGCATGCAGTCGCACCAGGAAAAGAAGCGCTCCATGCTCCGCAAGCTCCACGTAGCCTCCGCCTTCCGCGCCGGCGCCTCCGCCTAACAGCGCGTGGCACCGCTCGATCTTTTTGGCATGGAGCAGCGGTCAAGGTGGTTTCCGTAGGGGCACGGCATGCCGTGCCCGGCGCACATCCTTGGCGTGATGCTGCCGATCCAGCGATCGTGCGCGTCGCCCCTAATGATGTTTCTCTGCGCCCTCTGCGTCTCTGCGGTGATGTATCTGCTTTTGCCTTCGTAGCGGCCGCCTCCAGGCGGGCGCCTTTGGTTTTGCTTCGGGGACGATTGTGCAACCCGCCGCCGCGCGATATCCTTTCGAGCGCCATGAACTCGGCGACGAGCAAACTCGCGCTGCCTTTCGACCACGTCGAGGCCCACGCGCATCTTTCGCGCATCGACAAGCGCCTCGCCCGCGTCATCTCCCGCGTCGGCGAATTCCAATTCAAGCTCGACGAGTGCGACAGCGTCTACGAATCGCTCCTCGAAGCCATCACGCACCAGAGCATCGCCGGCAAGGCCGCGCAGGTGATCTTCGCGCGCATCATGGCGCTCGGCACAGACGGCCGCTGCCCCACGCCCGAAGAACTTCTGCGCGTACGCAAACCGAAGCTCCGCAAAGTCGGGCTCTCGCACGCCAAAATCGCCGCCGTCCGCGATCTCGCGCAGAAAACAATCGAGGGCGTGGTGCCCACCATCGAAGCGGCCGGGAAAATGTCCGATCAGGAGCTTGTGGACCGCCTGATTTCCGTGCGCGGCATCGGCGCCTGGACCGTCGAGATGTTTCTGATCTTCCGCCTCGGCCGCCCGGACGTTCTCCCGATCCACGACTACGGCGTGCAAAAGGGCTTCGCCATCACGTACGGCAAGAAAAGCATTCCGAAGCCGCGCGAGCTTGCCGAATTCGGCGAACGCTGGCGACCCTACCGCACGGTCGCAAGCTGGTACATGTGGCGCGCCGTCCAGCTCGCCGGCCCCGCCGCCCGCAAAATCACGAAACCCCGCCATGCAAAGAAACGCGTCGTCGCCAAGAAACGCACCGCCAAAAAGCGCCCGTAGGGGCACAGCATGCTGTGCCCGGCGCAGATGCTTGGCTGCACTCTTGCCATCCGACAACATCGCGCGCCAGCATCAGCGTGCCGTTGCATTCGTAGCGGCCGCCTTCAGGCGGGCGAGGGTTTACTCCGCGTGGTCAAAAACAGCGCCACCAATCCAATCAGCAGCACCCCACCCTCGAGATCCACCGATGCACGATGCAACCGATCGAACTCCGCGCGTCGCGCATCGCCCGCGGGCGTCGCCTCGACCGAGCCCATCTGCGTTCGCAGCACCGCCATCCTCGGCATCACATAATCCTGCGACGCAATCGTCAGCACCGCCATCAGAATTACGCCCAACACCGCCGGCTCGATGAACGCCCGCAGCGACTTCCTCATCGCCACCGAGGCAATCACGAAAATCACCGCCGCGATCAGCCCCATCAAGTGCAGCCCTCCGAGCGTGAACCCCACGAGCAGCCCGGCCTCATCGCGGTTCGACAGCACCGCGAACGCGCCCTGCGTCACCACCGCCACAAAATAGATGATCGCCCCGACCCATGTCCCCAGCGCGAGCACCCGCACGAATCGCCAAATTTGGCTCATCTCAAATCCTTATCAGAAACGCGCACGCGACCTGGCATGGGACTCTATTTCCGCGAAAGCGACTGCTTGAAATGCAGAAAGCCGCAAAGAAATCCGAACGCAAAGATCAGCGCCGGTACAAGAGTGAAGACAACCGGGTGGCTATGCGCAAACGTGATGGAATCCCATCCGAATTCGGGAGGATTGTCGGACGCCTCATTCTTGAGCATAAGTGCACCGACAACCGGAAGAGCTACAAAAACTCCGATACCAATCGCTGCAGCCACGCTAGCGAATCCGACCAAAACGCTGCGGAGAATGACGTTGGACATCTCAGTCCTTCAGTGCGATCGCCGCACGGATCGCAATATCTACCCCATCATCAATCTGTAGCTAATCTAATCATGGTACTCGCAGGGCGCTTAGCGCGGAAGACTTCTTGGGCACACCTGCACAAATCACAGTTCAGGCAGCCAATCACTTAATGGCAGAATCAAATCGGGGCATGGTGGGCGACCAAGGACTTGAACCTTGGACCTCTCCCGTGTGAGGGGAGCGCTCTAACCACTGAGCTAGTCGCCCATAATCGTTTTGCGTGGCGCAGGCACTCTTGCCTGTGCGGGCAACGGGGAACTCACTTTTTGTAGCAGAAGGCTGGGCCAATTGCAAACCGCGACCAACGTCACGACCGCCTCCGCCAGCAGCCGCCTCGCCGAGCTTCAGCGCTCGATCGCGCGCGTGGTGAAGGGCAAGGAAGAGGTCATCCAGCTCGCGCTCACCACCCTTCTCGCGCGCGGCCACCTGCTGATCGAAGACGTACCCGGCGTCGGCAAGACGACTCTCGCGCAGGCGCTCGCCCGCTCGTTCCACTGCTCGTTCCAGCGCATCCAGTTCACCTCGGACATGCTTCCGAGCGACGTGATCGGCGTCAGCGTCTACAATCCCGCCGCGCAGGAATTCGAATTCAAACCCGGCCCGATCTTCGCCAACATCATCGTCGCCGATGAAATCAACCGCACCACGCCGAAAACGCAGTCCGCGCTGCTCGAGGCGATGAACGAATCGCAGATCACCGTCGATAATCACACGCATCCGCTGCCGCAGCCCTTCATGGTTCTCGCGACGCAGAATCCCATCGAGCACCACGGCACCTATCCGCTGCCCGAATCGCAGCTCGACCGCTTCCTGATGCGCATCCGCATGGGCTATCCCTCGCGCGCGAGCGAAAAGGAAATCATCCGCAATCATTCCGGCGTGGGCGGCGTCGATCAGATTGCTGCGCTCATGGACGCAACTGACGTCTCCGCCATGCAAAAAGCCGCCTCGGAAGTGAAAGTGGACGACAGCCTGCTCGATTACGCGCTCGAAATCGTCGAGCGCACGCGCCAGAGCGAACAGCTGAGCCTCGGCGTCAGCCCGCGCGGCGCCGTGATGCTCCATCGCGCGGCGCAAGCGCGCGCATTTCTCGAGGGCCGCGACTACTGCCTGCCCGACGACTTCAAGCGCCTCATCGTTCCAGTGTTCGCGCACCGCGTCGTCGTCAGCTCGCGCTACGTCTCGACGCAAAAGAAATCCGAGCAGACCGACGCGATCCTTCGCGAAATCCTCGACACGACTCGCGTTCCACTCTGACAATGCGACTTTCCGGTTCCTTGTCATTCCGAGGAGTTCGCCGCAGGCGGACGACGAAGAATCTCTCTTCGATTCGCACAGGAGCGCCGCCGAGGGTCATGCACACATGACGACGCAAGAGTCCACCCTCCAACGCTGGTGGCAGGGCCGCGACCGTCCCGGCTGGCGGAACTTCGGCATCGCCATGCTGGCGCTTTCCGCCGCGCTCGTCGTCGCGCTTTTTTCCGCCGCCGCCGCGCAGGAAGGCCGCGTCCTGCTCGCGGGAATCACCACGGTCATCGCCCTCGGAATTGCCGCATGGGTCGCGGTCGCGATCGTCCCAGCGCTCGCCAAACGCACCAGCCTGCGCTGGCTCGCCTATCAGGTTGACTACCGCCTCACGCGCGACGGCACCATCTATCTCGCCGCGGTCTTCATCCTCGTGCTCGCCGCGGTCAACACCGGCAACAATCTTCTCTTTCTGATTCTCGCCTGCCTGCTCGCCGGCATTCTCGTTTCCGGCGTGCTTTCGCGAGTCGTGCTCACCGGCATCGATCTCAAATTCGACGTGCCCGAGCACATCTTCGCCGAGCAGCCCGTGCTCGCCGAAATGGAGCTGCGGAACGAAAAACAGGCGTGGCCGTCGTTTTCGCTGCGCGTCGTTGGCGCGGGCAAAAGCGCCGCGTCCGAAATTCTCTCGCACCCGGTTTTCTTTCCGTATATTCCGCGCATGAGCGCCGCGCGCCAGAAAGTGGAGCTTCGCTTTCCGCGCCGCGGCGTCTATCGGCAGGACGCTTTCGGCATTCGCACGCGCTTCCCCTTCGGCTTCTTCGAAAAAACGCGTCGCGTCGAATCCGACATCGAAATCACCGTGTATCCGCGCGTCGAGCCGACCGAGCAGTTCTACGAAGTCCTGCCGCTGCTTTCCGGCGAAATGGCCAGCCAATTTCGCGGACGCGGCCACGAGCTGCACTCCCTGCGCGACTATCTGCCGACCGACAGCGCGCGCTTCGTCGACTGGAAAGTCACCGCGAAGTCCGGCCGCCTGATGATTCGCGAATTCGCGCGCGAGGACGAGCGCCGCGTGATGCTTGTGCTCGATCCGTTTCTTGGCCCTCCGCGCGCTGACCTCGGCGAACTCGCCGCCGCCGAACACGCCGAGCGTTTCGAGCGCGCCGTGACCATGGCCGCCTGCATCGCCTGGCACTTCAACGAAATTCACTCCGTGATGCAGTTCCGCACCGACCGCTTCTCGACGCCCATGGCTCCCGCCGGCGAAATCATCTACGACACGCTCCGCGAGCTCGCGCTGATCCAGCCGCAAACGTCCGCCGCTGGCGGCTCGTTCCTCGACGACCTCACCACCGAGCGCGAAATCTTCAAAATCATTCTCACCGCGCGCCCCCAGCGCTCCATCCCCACCGCCCTCTGGTCCTCCTCCTACTTTCTCTTCATCGACCGCCTGTAATTTTCTTG
The DNA here is from genome assembly GCA_963715685.1 of uncultured Acidobacteriota bacterium. Classification (GTDB taxonomy): domain Bacteria; phylum Acidobacteriota; class Terriglobia; order Acidiferrales; family UBA7541; genus Palsa-295. The sequence continues at coordinate 3,193,154 of OY970264.1, forward strand.
AACTCTCTCTCCGTCGATCGCTGTAATTTTTCCCGCTGTCATTCCGAGCGCAGCGAGGAGTCTCTCTTCATGCGACAATACCGCCCGCATGCCGCCGCAATTCACGTCTCGATCGCTCGCACGTTTTCAGCGCCGCATCCTCGACTGGTTCCGCGCGCACCGCCGCGATCTTCCCTGGCGCGCCAGCCGCGATCCCTACCGCATCTGGATCGCGGAGATCATGCTGCAGCAAACGCGCATCGCCGCCGTCTTGCCCTACTACGACCGCTTCCTGAAAACTTTCCCCTCCGTCGAATCTCTTGCTCGCGCGCGCGCGGAAAAAGTTTTGCGCCTGTGGTCCGGCCTCGGCTACTACAGCCGCGCTCGCAATCTCCATCGCGCCGCAAAGGAAATTGTCGCCCACCACAACGGCGAATTCCCGCACACGCTCGAAGCCGCCCTCGTGCTCCCCGGCATCGGACGCTACACCGCCGCCGCCGTCCTGAGCATCGCGTATGACGTTCCGCTCGCCGTCCTCGACGGCAACGTCGCGCGCGTTCTCGCGCGGCTCGGCGCCATTCGCGGCGACCTCCGCGCGCCGCGCCGCTGGCAACAGCTCGCCGCGTCCGCCCAAAACATCCTCGCGTCCGCCGCGCCTGGCGACTGGAACCAGGCGCTCATGGAACTCGGCGAAACGATCTGCACGCCGCAAACTCCCCGCTGCGGAGTGTGCCCCATCTCGCGCTCGTGCCTCGCCCGCGCGTGCAACCTCACAGGCAAAATCCCCACCGCGCGCCGCAAACGCGCCGCCGTCAAGATCCGCATCGCCGCCGCAATTCTTCGCGACCCGCGCGGACGCACGATCCTCGTCCGCGATCCCGGCGCGCACGACGATGTTCTCTTCTCGCGCATGTGGCAGTTTCCCGCCGTCGAGGTCGCGCGCGATCCTCAAGCCGAGCTTGAACGGCATCTCCGCGATGTTCTCAAGCTCGACGGCACACCGCTTCACCTCGAGCCTCTACCCGCCGCCCGCCACGGCGTCACGTTTCGCAACATCACGCTTCTGCCGTTTCTCGCGCAGGTTCCGCGCCTGCCAAAGCGCCCTCGCACGCGCGTTCTACCGCTAGCTCGCCTCCGCGACCTGCCCGTTTCCAGCGCCACGCACAAAATCGCCGCGGCCCTCACCCCGCGGTAGACCGCTCCACCACTCCCCTTCCAAACCGAGCCCGTTAGCCCTTTCGCATCTCGCCCCCGCGCCTCGCAACCGCCGCGCAGCCGCCGGGTGCTAGCATCGTACGAGTGCCATGTCTTCCGCCGCGCAATCAACGGCGCAGCCTCGCCCCGAGCCATTTGTCTCGCGCGACGGGCTGCCGGCCGTGCAACGCTACTTCGAGGTCTCGCTCTACCTGCTCGTCTCGACGGGCATGCTCGCTGTTCTCTCGACCGGCAAGCTCGATCTTTTCTCGACGATCGCCGCGCCGGCCGCCCTGATCTGGAAGGGCCTCCGTATCCGCAGGGGACGCGGCCCGGAACTCTCTGCCCGCGTGGCCACCTGGTTTGTGCTCGCGTATTTTCTCTTTTTCCCGCTGGACCTGTGGGTGCTCTCGCGCGGGATGGCCGAGAACGCGCCGAATCCGCCGCTCTACGCGGCGCTGCTTTCGACCGTGCACCTTTTGCTTTTCGCCACGCTCGTCCGCCTCTACTCGGCGCGCACGAACCGCGACTACACGTTTCTCGCGGTCCTCGCGGTCGCATCCATGCTGGCTTCGGCGATCCTCACGGTCGAGACGGGCTTCCTGATCGCGCTCGCCGTTTTCCTGGTTCTGTCCGTTTCGACGTTCGTGGCCCTTGAAATACGCCGCAGCGCCACCGGAGCGGTTTCCCCGCCTCTCGAAGCCGATTCGCCGATGGCGCAGCGATTGACTCGCGCGCTCGGCCTCACGTCGATTCTCGTCGCCGCAAGCGTGCTGCTCATCGGCGTCGTGATCTTTTTCATGATTCCGCGTTTCACCACCGGCTATTTGAGCGCGCTGAATCTCCAGCCCAGCCTCATGACCGGCTTCAGCGACAACGTCACGCTCGGCGATATCGGCCAGCTCAAGCAGAACACCGCCGTCGTGATGCGCGTCCGCATCGATGGCGATCCCGCTCGCGCGCAGGACGTTCACTGGCGCGGCATCGTCCTCACCAATTTCGACGGCAGGCGCTGGTTCACGCCCGTGCACGACCAAACCGTCATCGTGCCTGACGCGGAAAGCAGCTACCGGCTCGGCGCTCCCTCGCTCGCGCGCGGCCAGTTTTATCCGCTGCACTACACGGTGCTGATGGAGCCGATCGCCACTGACGCGATTTTCATCGCTCCGCGCGCCGAGTTCGTGCGCGGACGATTCGGTGACGACATCACCCGGCCAGACGGCTCGATCCGCCGCGGCTACCTGCTTCTCGACGACACTGGCTCGCTCTTCAATTCCGTTCACAATAATTTCAAGATTCGCTACGAAGGGATTTCGCGCCTTCCCCTCGTTCCCGCGTCCGATCTACGCAAGGACTCGACCGGTTTTCCCGAGACCATACTCTCGACGTACCTACAATTGCCGCCTATCGATCCGCGCATCCAACAGCTCGCCAAACAAATCACGGCCGGCTCGACCAACGAGTACGACGAGGCCGCGAACATTCAGCGCTACCTGATCGCGCACTATTCCTACACGCTCGATCTTTCCGGCCCGCGCGTGGCCGATCCCCTTGCAAACTTTCTGTTCGTCCGCCGCTCCGGCCACTGCGAATATTTCGCTTCGGCTATGACCGTGATGCTCCGCGCCATCGGCATCCCCGCGCGCTACGCTACGGGATTCCTGCCCGGCGAATACAACGACGTCGGCGGCGACTACATCATCCGCGAGAGCGACGCGCACACCTGGGTCGAAGTCTATTTCCCGGGCTACGGCTGGATGACGTTTGACCCCACGCCGCCCGGGAATGACAACCATGGCGGCCTGCTCGCCCGGATGGGTCTTTACTGGGACTGGTTCCAGTTCGCCTGGGGCGAATGGGTGATCAACTACGACTTCACGCACCAGTTGACGCTCGGCCAGAACATCCAGAAGTCCTCGCGCAGTTGGAGCGACCGCGTGCGCGATTCTTACCGCCAGAATGAACGCGCCGCCATGCGCCATCTGCTTGCGCTCGATCGTAGGGTCGAAGCCTCGCGCTATTTTCTGCCCGGCGTGCTCGTCTCTCTCGTCGTGCTGCTCTTCGCCCTTCGCGGACGCTCGATGATTCGCTACGCCGTCGCCCGCTGGAGCCTGCGCGCGCGCCGCGGCGGCAATCTGACCGCCTCACTCGCGGCTCTCGAATACTCCGAAATGCTGCGCCTGCTCGAAAGGAGCGGCTGGAAAAAATCTCCGTCGCAGACCGCGCTCGAATTCGCCGCCGCGATTCCCGCGGCCGATCTCTCCGCTCCCATCGCCCGCTTCACCGAGCTGTATCAGTCCGCGCGCTTCGGCGATCATCCCGCCCGCGTCGAGCAGATGTCCTCGCTCCTCCGCTCCATCCGCGACTCGCTTCGCTCGCGCAAGCCCGTGACGCAATGAATCGTCGCTTGTGGATTTTGCTGGGAGCCATTTGCGTCGCTGTGTTCGTCGTGTATCTTTTCCCTGCAATTCCGCAGAGTGAGGCGTACCACAATTTCGCCGACAAGCGCACGCTCCTCGGCATCGCGAATTGCCTCAACGTCATCTCGAACGCGCCGTTTCTCCTCGTCGGACTGGCTGGAATGGGCTTTGCGCTCCGCGACACAGCCGAACGCGGGAGCCGGTTTGTTGACTCGCTGGAACGCTGGCCTTACTTCGCATTCTTCGTCGGCGTCGCGCTGACGGCCTTCGGCTCCGCGTGGTATCACCTGCGCCCCAACGACCACACGCTCGTGTGGGACCGCATCCCGATGGCGATCGGCTTCATGTCGCTCGTCGCGGCGGTCGTCGCCGAGCGAATCAACCTGAGGACCGGTATGCGCCTGCTTCTGCCGCTGATCATTCTCGGTATTGGCAGCGTGATCTACTGGGACGTGACGCAGGCGCGCGGCCACGGCGACCTGCGCCCGTGCGCGATCGCGCAGTTCGGTTCGCTTTTCGTGCTGCTGCTGATCTTCGTCCTCTTCCCTGCCCGCTACACGCGCGGCGCCGACTTCATCGTTTCGCTCGGCATCTACGGCCTCGCGAAAATTCTCGAAGCAGCCGACAAGCCCATCTTCGCGCTCGGCAACGTCGTCAGCGGCCACACGCTCAAGCACATCGCCGCCGCCGTTTCCGCCTACTGGATTCTCCGCATGCTCCGTCGGCGCACTCCGCTGCGCGATACCCGCCCCGCTGATTCGGTTGCTGATGGGGCTTTTTCCGGCTAGTTTTGCCGCAAACTAAGAATGCTGAGTTCAAGTTCTTTTGTGGCATTATTAGCGACGCGATTAATCCCCGGAGGCGTAAATCAGATGCTCCTCCAATCATTTCGAGCCTTTCGCGCCCCCCTTTTCACGGTCCTGGCGTGCGCGCTTTTCCTGCCGCAGCCCGCCGTCTCCCAAACTGCTGCGAGCGATCCTGCCGCCGACCTGCTCAATCAGGCCACTGCTGATTTGAAATCGCAGCGCTACCAGGAGGCCGTCACAGCGCTCAAGAAGGCCAATCAACTCCGGCACGACGCTTGCGCCGATTGCTATTTCGAATTGGCGATAGCCCAAAGCAAACTCGGCGACATGGATGGCGCGCTCAAGAATTGCGATAAGGCGATTTCCTGTGTGCCGGATGATAACCTTCGCACCGAGAGCCACACGCTCGAGGGGAATATTCTCCAAGAGATGGGCGGCGACCCGAAAAAATTAAAAGCCGCCGAATCCGAATATCGCGCTGCTCTAGAGCTTCAAAAAGACAACGCGATGGCTCATTTCAACCTTGGCCTCACGCTTCTCAGGGAATCGCAGAAATCGGAAGGTATCCAGGAACTCAACAACTATCTGCAGATCGCCCCTAGCGGACCGACTGCTGAATATGCCAGAAGACTCATCGCCAATCCGGATCCTGCCGGCCAGGCGTTGGCTCCCAATTTCAAAGTCCAAACGCTCGACGGCGAACAGATTTCGCTCGATCAACTCAGCGGGAAAGTTGTTGTGATGGATTTCTGGGCTACCTGGTGCCCGCCATGCGTGAGCTCCGTCCCCGAGCTGAAGGACCTGACGAAAAAATATCCGCGCACGAAACTCGTTCTGATCAGCTTCAGCGCGGACCACGACCAGCAAGCGTGGCGCGACTTCGTCGCCAAGAAGAATATGGAGTGGCCGCAGTATTGGGATAGCGACGGCCGCATTCGAAACGCGTTTGGAGTGAATGCCTTTCCCACCTACTTGGTGATCGATCCGGAGGGATTCATTCACGAGAGGATCGTCGGGCTAAATCCGCAGCTGTCCGTCGTAGGTCGGCTAAAGGACACCTTGCGAGCAATGCTGCCTCCGGACTGAGCGCCGCCGTTGCGGCCGCCTGCTCCTGCTGAATTCTCCGCATGCTCCGGGTTCGCGCTCCATTCCGCGCCCATCCCGCATAGCGGGTCCTCGCTATCAAAAGTGATGCAACGAAATCAGCAGTTGGCGTTAAGATACGCGCGGTCTGCTTAGTGCCATGTCCTACAAGAAGAAAATCTTGCTCGCCACGATGCTGACTTTCGTAGCGGCGCTGCTTTCGACAGCGGCGCCCGCGCAAGAACGAGAGCAGGAAGCGCCCGCAGCGCGAGCTCAGGGGTTTCCGGTCGGGCCACCTTCGCGCATCACCACGTTCACCGCCCAGCCCACGACCATACAGCCCGGCCAGCCGGTCACTCTCACGTGGGCAGCGATCAATTCAGACAACATGTCCATCGATCAGTGCGTGGGAATCGTGCCCGCGAGAGGAAGCCGGCAAGTTTCGCCGAGCGCGACCACGACTTACACACTTTCCGCGAAAGGACGCGGCGGCAACGATAAACAGTCCGTCACGGTTACGGTTCCAGGCACCACTCCGGCCGCTGCCGACGCCGGCTGCGCGGATGCGAAGGACAAGCCGATTCCTCGAATGGGCGATCACCCGGATCTCTCGGGCGTTTACATCGGCGGCTTCGGCATTGTCCCGATGGAAAAGATCACGCTCAAGCCGGGCGCGGAACATTTCAAAATGACGGCGCAAGAACTCGAGCTTGGCGCGACGGTCACTTGCCTTCCGCCGGGCGTGCCGGTCGCCACCATGTGGCCGTATCCTCTGCAGATCGTGCAAAAGCCGGGGCTCGTCGTGATTCTCTACGAAGCGTATCCGATGTTTCGCGTGATCCCAACCGACGGGCGTCCGCATCCGGATGACCTCGATCCCACGTATATGGGCAATTCCGTGGGGCACTGGGAGGGCGATACGCTCGTCGTGGACGTGACCGGCTTCAACGACAAAACGGTGGTCGCCGACTATCACCATTCGACCGCGTTTCACGTGGTCGAGCGCTACCGCCGAACTTCATACGACACGCTCAACTACGTGGCCACGATCGATGACCCGAACGTCTTCGCGGCGCCCTGGCAGTATGGCGGGCCTTTGCGCCTCCATCCCGAGTGGGACCTGCAAGAGTACGTCTGTGAGGAGAACAACAAGAACTATCAGGAATTGCTGATCCCCAAGAAATAGCACAACCTCCACCCGCCACGCCCTCTTGAACTAGAATTGAGATTTGAAGGCGGCTCCTGTCAGGAGAATCGTGTGGTCCGAAGCATGCAGCTCCTTTTCGCAGCGCTTATGCTTGCGGTTCTTGCTTCGCAGACCGGCTATGCTCAGGACAAACCGCGTGAGCCGAAGATCGTGCTGAAATTGGAAAAACCAGTTTCAGGGGGTAATCCCAGGGGTTGGGAGCCGTTCGGTGCAACTTGTAAATCGCTCAAACCAGAAAATGGCAAAGATCAGCGCTCGTACCATCCGGGTTGGGACAAGCCGGTTCCGATTGCGGAGTGGATGGGGGCGCCAATCGAAGTCGTGAAAATACGCCGCTATGGTCCTGGCTGGAAGAAGCCTGATGACGTCCGACAGCGCGTAGCTAGCCTGCTGAAAACGCAATCTGGAGAAGTCTTTCCGTACGAGGCCTGGGATGAATTTGTGTTTGCAGACATCATTGCCACAGTGCAGTTTTCAGATCATACGGAAGGCACTTTGGAAATATCTGGTGTCCACGTCTGCCTCACAACTCATTCCGGGATGGCTTTGTGGCTGAGAGATTTGCCAACCAAATAGCGGTTGCCTTTGTGCCGTCGCATCTCTCTCGTCCTTGACAATCCTCCGCCCACGGGACACGATTCAGCGCGGCATATTTTTCGCCGCCTTTTTCATCACATGACCACTCGCCACCGGCTGCTGCTCGCTCTGATTCTTCTAACCGCCGTCGTGCTCGGCGGGACGCTCGGCTTTCACATCATTGAGGGCTGGCCGTTGTTCGACGGGTTCTACATGACCCTCACAACGATGACCATGATCGGTCACGGTGAAGCTCATCCGCTCTCGCACTCCGGGCGCATTTTCAATTCGTTCATGATCGTGGCCGCGGTGCTCGCGGGCGGCTTCGTGATTGCCACGTTCTCGCAGACGTTGTTAGAATTCGAATTCGGCAAGGCCCTCGGGCGCCGCCGCATGGAACGCGAGCTCGCAAAACTTTCCGGGCATTACATCATCTGCGGCGCCGGCCGCGTGGGGCGGACCGTCACGCGCCAGCTTCGCGCGCACGGCGAAACCTGCGTTGTGATCGATCGCGATCCCAATCGCGCGCGCTGGGCCGAAGAAGAAAAGATCCCCGTCATCATCGGAAATGCGTCGAGCGAGGAAATCCTTCAGAAGGCGCACATCGACACCGCGCGCGGGTTCGTCTCCGCCGTCAGCTCCGATCCCGAAAACCTCTACATCGTGCTGACGGCTCGGGGATTCCGCCCCGATTTGAAAATCATCGCGCGCGCCAGCGAAGAGGAAGCCACTTCAAAACTCCTGCGCGCGGGCGCGTCGCAGGTGCTCTCGCCGTACCATTTCATCGGACATCGCATCGCGCAGCTGCTGCTCCGCCCGAACGTTCTCGATTTCGTCGACGCGGCGTTTGGCCGCGAGCGCCTGGACTTCGAAATTGGCGAGGTGCAAATCGCCGCAGCTTCGAGCCTCGTTGGAAAAACTCTGGCCGATCCCGCGATTCCGCGAGATGCCGGCGTCATCGTGCTCGCGCTGAAAGGCACCGACGGAAAAATGACATTCAATCCCCCGCCCGAATCCGTGATCCGCGCCGACGACTGCCTCATCGTCATCGGCAAGGACGAGCAGCTTCGCCGCCTCGAATCCCTCGCCTCATAGCGTTCGGAACCAGAGGTCGGCGGCTCAAGTGCTCTGCGCGGGCTTAAAAATCGGACATTGAGACTTTGCCTAGGGGCTTCGTTGGCTGTATTTTCTTGGCCTGACTGAGCTTCTTGGTCGCTTTCTTGGGCGTTTTCTTGGTTGCCATGTAGATTCTCCTCTCTTGAAATTGCCTCTCCGAGGGCTTCTGGCGGTCTTATAAGCAAAACTCGTGCCATTGTCCAGGGCCTCGCGAAGCGCGAGTTAAGCCCTTATGATTCTGCGCGGCGGCTTGACGTGAACGGTCTGGGAAACGTGCGAAATCGTTGGATAAATCAACGATCGATGAAATCGTCATCAGAAGCGACGAAAGGGCGCGTGCAGCCAGTGCTTCCCGAAGGCGTGATATAGTCTTGCGCGTGAATTGCTATTGAGGATACCCCCAGCCATCCTCAACAGGAGGGTGTCTATGTCCGTCGAAGAAAACATTGCTCTGATGCGGCGGTGGTTCAAGGAAGTTTGGAACGAGGGACGCGTCCAGACCATTTACAAACTGCTGTCCGAAGATGTGATTGGCGTCGGACAGGACGTGCCGGGCGTCGAAATCCACAAGCCTTCCGATTTCGTGACATTCTACAATCGACTTCGCGGTGCGTTCCCGGACATGAAGATCGCCATCGAAGACGCGTTCGGAGCGGGCGACAAAGTTGCGGTCCGCTGGTCCGCCGCAATGACTCACACCGGCGACCATCTCGGTATCCCGGCGTCGAACCGAAAGGTCTGGATCACAGGTATCACGATTGCGCGCATCGAGAACGGCAAGATCGTCCAGGGCTGGGACAGTTGGGACCAGCTATCTCTGATGCAGCAAATCTCGGCCGCCGCCGCTTCCGCGCGCTAGGGCCGGGCTGTGGGTCAACTGTGCGGTCCCACTGAGCTTTTGGAGCGAGCCCTGCCCTCTGCTGGGCAAAGGATTGGGGCATCCGGCTAATGCCCCTCGTCTTCCCTCTGGATCACCTATCAACTTGCTTTCTGAGGCTCCAAGCCCCATTTGATGCCGGCCCACACGCGCTCGTGCAAGAAATAGGCAACGGTGGTGTAAATGTTGCTGACAATCATAAACGCCGCTGCCGTCATCACTTTGCCCGTCAGCAAGTAGATCACCAGGAAATCGAGGCAGACGATGATGGCGCGGTATGTGATGGCTTTGACGATGGAGCGTTTTCTGCCTGCACGACTCTGCATGGTCACCTCCCGTTTCAATCCCCTGCCTAGTATCCATGAATCGACATCACCAGGTAATCTGCTTTGAAAACGGACTGTGAGAGCTAGCGAAAGACTGCGACCCGACCACGTTTTTGTACAATGGCGAATGGGAAGAAAGTGGCGCGCCCGGCGACGGGGTAAATGATTTGCTACGTGGGGCGGGAGGCGAGTATATAGTCAGTTCAGTGCTACAATTGCTTTCCGCAGGGCGCTTGGATACAACTGTTTTCGAATCGTTCGGGATTTCTCAGGGGAGCCGATGAGCCAACCTGACAAGATGCACCCTGAGAATCGCAAGCCCGACTCATCCCTCGCCGCAAGATCGCTCCGGCGGCTCAGGCGACTTCCCTTTCTTCGCGCATCTGTCCTGGCGCTGCTCTGCCTGGCGGTCGTCGCGCAACTGCGCGCGGACACGATTTCGGGCACGGTGAAAGACCCTTCCGGCCTGGTCGTCGCCGGTGCGCGCGTCGAAATCACGGGCGGCAACCTGACGCAGCCGCTCGTCCTCGCGTCCGACAACTCCGGCAAATTCGCCGCGCCGAATCTCATTGCCGGGCAATATTCGGTCCGCGTCGTAAAGGACGGCTTCGACGATCTCATCACGCCGGTCAACTTGCGCGGCACGGCCGACCTCGCGCTGAGCCTGACGCTCGCCGCGCAGCAGACGCGCGTTACCGTGACCGCGACCAGCACGGGGTTCACGAATTCGGACGCCGTCTACCGGCAACTCCGCGACGTCGGGCTGGGCGACACCTACCGCGTTGACAATTACACGATGAATCTGGACGTGGGAAGCTTTGAGTTCAAGTCCGGAACGATTACGTTGCTGGCGCTTGTGAATAATTGCGAGACGGGCGCGATATTTGTCGGGCAAGGACACTTCACGCTGAGGCCGCCCGGCGGGCTCGACACGCGCGAGATGGTCCGGCGCAGCGGCGGCAGTCCGACCGCCGAGGAAGACTTCACCGAAGTCGTGTTTCGTTTCACGAACAGCCTGTATCCGCAAGTCGCCAAGGCGCTGGGCGCCAAAACGGACACGCCGGGCCAAGCCGCGTCCGCGTTTCAGGATTGGAAAAATAACGTTCGCCATCGCCATGAAGTTCCGGAAGGCTTCACGCAGGCAATCCTCGAGAACGAAACGATCGACAACGTGGACGCCGATGTGCTCGCCTCGGTTTACAATCCGAAGCATCCTCCGTTTATCAACGCCTACATGCGCGGCTCGCCGCACAAGGACTTGCGATTTTTCATTCGCGTGCGCGTGGGCGCGGTCCCGCAACTCGATTCACCCGAGGAAGTGGCGCTCATCAATTGCAACGGCGGAGGAATGGACGACGGTGTGTGGTATTCCGAGCACCTTGCATCCGAGCTGAACGCCCACACCGCGAATTCGCGCGAGGACAAGCGGCTTTTTGCCACGCACCGCTACGCGATCGAAACCGACATCGCGAAGAACGATCATCTATACAGCCGCGCCACGATCGCGTTTGAGCCGCTCATCGACGGCGAACGCGTGATGAAATTCGGCCTGCTTCCCACTCTGCGAGTCACGCGTGTCACGGACGAGAACGGCAAGGACCTGCACTACATCCAGGAAAACAGAAAGGAAGATGGCTCGTTCTACGCGATTCTCGACGCCGCGCCGGAGATGGGGAAGGAACATTCGATCACCGTCGAGTACGTGGGCGATAAAGTGCTGTTCGACGCGGGGAACGGAAGCTACTACGTTGGCGCGCGCGAATCTTGGTATCCGAACCTGAACGGCTTCGGCGAAAAGGCGCTCTACGATCTCACATTCAAAGTGCCGCACTCGAACGTGGTGATCAGCGTCGGCAAGCTCGAAGGAGAATCGACCGAAGCCAATTTTGCGGTGACGCACTGGGTGACGCCGGTGCCGGTGGCGGTCGCGGGCTTCAACTACGGCCAATACAAGAAGATCGATTACCCCGACACGATCACGCACTACGACATCTCCGGATATTATTTGGAAGAGTTGCCCGATACCCTGAAACCGTATGAAACCAACCCGAATGCGGGCGGGATGTCACCATTGAGCGGCATGAACCCCCTCGGTATGACGAAGTACGCGCTCGATCAAACACGCGCGCAGATGCAGTTGTTGACGTTTTATTACGGCAAGGCTCCCTACGACCACGTGGACATCACCGAACAGCCGAATTTCAATTTCGGCCAATCGTGGCCCAATCTAGTCTACCTGCCGATTTCGGCATACATCGACTCGACGCAGCGGTGGCTGCTGTTCGGCCAGATCGACATGAAGTTCACGGGATTTGTCCGCGAGGTGACTCCGCACGAGGTGGCGCATCAGTGGTTCGGGCACGGCGTGGGGTGGGCGTCCTATCACGATCAGTGGCTCTCGGAAGGCTTTGCGGACTTTTCCGCGGGATTATTTCTGGAGCAGGCTGTCGGACCGAAGTGGCAGAAGGACTACCTCGATTTCTGGGAACGGCAGCGCACCCGCATCCTTGAAAAAAACAATTTCGGCGTTTCACCGAACAACGCCGGCCCTGTGTGGATGGGAGAGCGGCTGGTTTCTCCGCGTACCGGAGACGCGTATCAGGGCGACACCTATTCCAAGGGCGCGTACGTGCTGCTGATGCTGCGGTCGCTAATGTACGACGATCAAGGCGCGAACAAGAACCGGGATCAGACGTTCATCGACATGATGCACGACTTCATGGAGAGCCACCGCGACGCGCCTGCCTCGACCGAGTCGTTCAAGGCCGTCGTCGAAAAGCACATGACCAAGCAGCTTGACCTGCAGAACAATGGCCGCCTCGATTGGTTCTTCAACGAGTGGGTCTACGGCACCCAGGTGCCGCGCTATCAATTTAAATATGACTTGCAGCCGGCCGAGGGAGGCAAGTTCAGAGTGCGCGCCGAGGTCACACAAAGCGAAGTGGACGACCATTTCGCGATGTTCGTGCCGGTCTTCGCCGATTTTGGAAACGGGATGGTGCGGCTCGGCCAGGTGGAGATGGTCGGAAATTCCACGCGGACTATCGACTTCGTTCTGGATAAGCAGCCCAAGAAGGTCGAGCTCAATGCCATGAAGGATGTTCTCCAGCGCTGAGGTATCCGCGCGGTTAGGCTCCGCGGCGGCGAGATGATCGCCGCTTGCTCGATGTGGCGGAGCGGCAGGCGCCGCGAACGAGATCGCGGAGCGCGTCTGGTTGAGCGCGCGCGAGGCGGACGAGAATCCACTCGTAATTCAAATAATGATCGGTGATGTAGTACGTGCTTGGATCTTCCGCCATCAGCGCTTTGCGCTGCTCAAAATCCATTCGCAGGACCAGCGACTCGCCATCTTGATGCTGTCGCGCGAATAACACGCCATTCACTCTGAATGCGGGTGTGCCATAGGACACGCCTTCTTCGACGTTTTCCAGAGCAAGCGCGATTTCGCGGACCGTCTCGAACGTCACGGAAGATTTCGCGGCGTTGCGATCTTGCTTCACACGTCGCATTCCTCGAGAAGTCGACTGAGTTTTGCCCGTTTTCTTGCCTTTCATGGGTTTGGTCATGGGCTGCCCCTGGATGTCGGACAAATTTCGCACAATTGTGCATCTTGATGCAAAAGCTCCACCCTCACAAACCGAGGATGGGGCACCCGAAGGGTCAAAGGCCAGGTCGCGGCTCCCGGACCACTCATCATGGCGCGGCGTGCTAGAATTGATTGTTTACGTGCAGCACAAAGGACCGCGCCGAGATGCCGAAGGTTGGATTCGTAAGCCTGGGATGCCCGAAAAACCTCGTGGATAGCGAGGTGATGATGGGCACACTCGCGCGCGCGGGCTACGAAATCACGCCGCGCGCGGACGAGGCGGACGTGCTGGTCGTCAATACGTGCAGCTTCATCGCCCCCGCGCAGCAGGAGTCGGTGAACTCGATTCTCGAAATGGCAGAGTACAAAAAATTCGGCCGCGCGCAAAAACTGATCGTCGCGGGATGCATGGTCGAGCGCTACCGCAATGAAATCCGCGAGCAGATTCCCGAAGTCGATGCCGTGATCGGCACCGGCGAAGTCGAGAAAATCCTCGAGGTATGCGAGGGCCGGATGCGCCCGGACACGGACGCGAATTCCGCCGGGCTGCCCACGTATCTTTATCACGACCTGACGCCGCGCATTCTCTCGACAGCCGCGCCACACCGCATACATCAAAATCAACGAGGGCTGCGACCATCCCTGCACGTTTTGCGTGATCCCGCAGCTTCGCGGAAAATTCCGCAGCCGGCGATTTGAGTCCGTCGTGCGTGAGGCGGAAAATCTCGCGGCTGCGGGCGTGCGCGAAATTAATCTCATCGGGCAGGACACGACCTACTACGGCGAGGACCTCGGCCTGCGCGACGGCCTGCCCACGCTGCTTGAGCGGCTCGCGCAAGTCGAAGACCTGAGCTGGATCCGATTTCTCTACTGCTATCCGAATCGCATCACGCAGAAGCTGCTCGATACGATCGCCGCGCATCCGCGCCTCGCGAAGTATCTCGACGTGCCGCTGCAGCACGCCAGCCGCAGCGTCCTCGCGCGGATGAAGCGCGGCTCGAACGCGGACGCATTCTTGAAAACGCTGGAAAAAGTTCGCAAGACGATTCCCGGAGTTTCGATTCGCACGTCGTTCATCGTCGGCTTCCCCGGCGAAACCGAGGAGGATTTCCGCGAGCTGTGCGATTTCGTGCGCGCCGCCGAATTCGACTGGATGGGCGTTTTCTCCTACTCGGACGAAGATGCCGCTAAGAGTTTTTCGCTCGAGAATAAAGTGGACGCGAAGACAATCGCGCGCCGCAAGAATGCGCTGATGTCGCTCCAAAAGACGATTTCGCGGCGCAAGCAGCGTCGGCGCGTCGGCGAGCGGCTGCAAGTAATACTGGAAGGCCCGTCGAAGGATACCGATCTAATCTGGGAGGCGCGGCACGAAGGCATGGCTCCCGATATCGACGGCAAGATTTTCATCACCGAGTTCGATGGCGTCACCGACGCCGTGCAGCTTCCCGCGCCCGGCACGCTCGCGACGCTCGAAGTAACCGAAGCGAAGGATTACGATCTCATCGGCCGCGTCGTCGAGTTCGCGGCTCCGCTGGACGCCGCAAGAATCCCGCCGCCCGCCAAAACGTCTTTTCCGATTCTCGCATCGCGCTAAAAAGCAACAATTTGACGGGTTGCGCTCGCGGCGATGTGTGTATAATCCCGGCAAATGAGCGTTACAAAAACCGATCGGCGAACTGTGCCCGTGCCGGAACCGGACCTGACACCGGACGCGATGATCCAGCGGGCGATCGCGCTCCAGCCGCTGCTTCGCTCCGAACAGGATGCAACCGAGCGCCGGGGATACCACTCGGAGGCGATTCACGAGGAATTCCGGAAGGCGGGCTTCTATCGCTGTCTTCAGCCGCGGCGCTTTGGCGGCTATGAGTTCGACTTGAAGACCTACTATCGCGTCGGCATCGAGATCGCGCGCGGCGACCCGTCGGTTTCCTGGTGTCTGATCGTAGGCGCGGGCCACGCGCTTATGCTCGGCTCCTACTTCTCGGAAGAGGCGCAGGCGGACGGTTTCGGCCCCAGCGGCGATTTTTCGGCTCCCTCAGTGGCAGCGCCGAACGGAACGGCGACGCCTGCCGACGGCGGCTGGCTCGTGAAAGGCAAGTGGGGCTACGCGTCCGGCGCGCCCTATGCAACGCACTTCATGCCGAGCGTGCTGATCCTGGAAAAGCCGGACGAGCCTCGCGCGGGAATCGCGCTGGTTCCGCGGTCGCAGTGGAAGATGCTCGACGATTGGGGCGCCATCCTCGGCATGCGCGGCAGCGGGTCGAACTCAATCGTCATCGAGGGCGCGCGCGTGCCCAAGAGCCACGTGATCGCGTTGGACATGCTCGACGTCGATGTTTCGCGCGGAACTCCCGGCTTCCAACTGCATGGCAACCCGATGTACGCGGGACGGTGCCTCGCATTTTTTCACGCGGAGCTTGTTTCGGTTCTCGTGGGACTGGGCTACGCGGCGATCGACGAGTACGAAAAAATCATTCACACGAAATCCACGCTCTATCCGCCGATGATGCCGCGGTACCTGCATCACGACTATCAGCGCTACCTCGGGCTGGCGCTCGGGATGATGAATGCGGCCAAGCGGCTCGTGCTGAACGCGGGCGAGGTCTACATGGAGTATTGCCGGCGGGGACTCGAAGGCAGCCAGCCGTTCACCTTGGAAGAGGACCTCGAGCTCGTCGCGAGCCTAGAGCACGGCGGCCGGCTCGTATGGGAAGCGGTGGAAATGCTGTTCCGCACGGCGACTTCGAGCGCTGCGAAAGACGGCGAACGCATGCAGCGCTATTACCGCGACGCATCGATCTATCGTGGGCATCTGTCAGCGCAGTACGAGATGGTCGCGCAACGTCTCGCTCTCGTCCATTTGGGACTCGAACACAAAGTCTCGACCGGAGACCGCGGCGCGCCTGTGCCGACCAGCGATCCGAAGAAATAGCGACGTTTCGTCCATGAAGCCGTTCGCGAGAAATAAAAGGCCTGCGGCAGATAGCTTCCGAGTAGGCGACGATCCATCCGCGATCCGCGCATGGCTTCTCAGGAGCGGGCTTCTGGCTAACATAGAACCAATTGTGTGTTCGACGCCTGAGGGTCCCCGGGAGTACCACAGATTTTCGTGCCCGCTGACGGCCATGGGCCCCGGGCAATTCAACTTTGGACAGGGCCTTGATCAAGAACGCGAAGGTGACCGAGGGCACCAGCCTGATGTAAGATGCGCTTCGGTCGGCCAAGCAACATACGATCTGGTAGGAAGTTCGCCTTTGGGGGCCATTACTGGACAATAAAATTTGAGGAGGTAAACAATCATGGATAGACGAAAGATGTTGGCGCTCTTAGGCATGAGCCCGGCGCTCGCCGCCGGTTCTCCAGCCTACGCACGGACCGCTCCGAAAGCCGTCCCAGAAGTTCCGTCCCGAGACGGAGCCAGCGAAGGGTTGATCACGGTGATGAACCCCGCGATAGCCGGCAAGCTGGCAACCCGGGTTCCTCTAGTACCTCCGCTCGATACTCTTCAAGGCAAAACAATCTACATGATCAATCTTTCCTGGGAGGGTCCGGATGCCGCGAACTACTTCTATGGAGCGATGACGGAGTGGCTTGACAAGCATTATTCCGACGTCAAAACAGTAGTGAAAGTCACCGCTGAGGGCATGTTTGGCAGCGATCCTTCCATCCTGAAGGAGATCACCGCCAGCAAGGCCGACGCAGCCATTGTCGGCGTCGCTGGTTGAAACGGCTGCTGCGCGGCCGTCGGCCGCTGGGCAAAGCAGATCGAGATGCAGTGCAAGATCCCCGCCATTGGCATCGCCTCCTCCAACATCGTGCATTACGCAACGGGCTACAATTTCAAATACAACAACGGGATGCCGATCCGATACGTCTCCGTGCCGTTTCCTTTTACAGGGCAGCCGCGTGCCGTGGACGTGGGATATGTGACTGGTAAGGACATGCTGACCGGCCAGCCGTTAATGACCGCCGTGATCAACGCGTTGACCAGTCCTCTCACGGCCGAGGAAAAGATATCGGGAGCGCCGCCCGAGGAGGCGGTCGAGCCGAGGTTCCTTTCGCCCGACTCCGAGGACAACCTGCGACGCCTGTTTGACGACAAGGAATGGACCGATTTCAACTCGATCATTCTTCCCACTGAAAAGCGTGTCACCGCGATGCTCAAGGGCACCAGCCACAAGCCCGACGAGGTGATCAAGACAATCAATATCACCGGCGGCGCGCGGCAACTCACCGTGGAGAAAGTCGCCATCAACGCCGTGATGGCCGGCGCCAGTCCTGAACACTTCCCGGTGATCCTGGCGCTCGCGACGCAAGCGCCCTTCGGCAACTCCACCAGTTCGATGGCGAATATGGTCGTGGTCAGCGGACCGATCCGCAATCGGCTCAAGTTCAATTGCGGGACGAATGCCATGGGTCCGTACAACAGATCGAATGCCGTCGTTGGCCGTGCCTTCACGTTGATGTCCAAGACGGCCGGCGATCTCCGCAACGATGTCAATGCCTGGGAGACCCTGGGCAACACGATGCAATACAACAACATGTGCTATGGCGAAAACGAGGAGGCGTTGCCCGAGGGCTGGGATCCTCTGCACGTTGAAATGGGCTTCAAGCCCACCGACAGCGTCCTTACGGTGGGAACGGGCTGGAGCAGCATTGCCAGCGTTGGTGCCAGCCAAAGCATCTACCCAACCCATTTCTTGATGCGCGACTACATGAGCTCGTTTTGCGCATCGGGTTCAGCCGCTACCATCGTCATGGATCCAACCGTCGCGGGATTGCTCAAAGACGTCCATGGGTTCAAAACCAAGGCCCAGTTGAGTGAGTGGTTTTCCCAAAATGTGACGAAGACGAACGCGTCATATTGGGGAAATGGCGTCATTCAAAGCACTGCCGTTCCGTTTGCTCTGCAGGGGCTTGAGCCTTATGCAAGCTGGAGAAAACTGCCGGATGACGCCCTCATCAAGCCATTCACCAACCCCAAGGCCATCCACGTGGTCGTGGCGGGCGGAAAAGTCCAAACCATGTGGTTTGTCACTGACTTCGGCATCCGCCGGGGAGTGCTGATTGACGATTGGGCGTAGAATTGAATTGAACTGAATTGATCGACGGTGGCGCGGGGCGCAAGCCCCGCGTCTGCCGCAGTAGGAAGTGCATATGAAGCCTCAATTCTTTGCGGTCTTTCTGCTCGGAACGCTCATGCTGATGCCGGCGGCGCTTTCCTCCCGCGGCTCGCCAAAGTATCCGCAGCAGGCGGCTTCCGCAAAACCAGCCCCGGGCGCATCCGCGTCGGCGAAAGAGACGGTGCCTTTTCCGCAGGTGCCGCGCATCACTGGCGAGGAGGTCGAGCGCCTGGCGAAGGACAAGGGTAACGTCGTGCTCGTGGATACTGACGATTCCGAGGCTTACGCAGCCGAGCACATCAAGGGAGCCGTGAACATTGCCTATGATCCCACGGTCGATGCCCGCGAACAGGATCAGTCGCTCAGTGCGTTGCCTGGCGACAGGTTGATTGTCTTCTACTGCAATTGTCCCCACGAAGAAGATAGTGCGCCGATGGTGCTGGAGATGTGGGAACTTGGTTACGACCACGACAAGGTGAAAGCATTGAAGGGCGGCCTCACTCGATGGGAACAGTTGCACTACCCTCTTGCTGGCACGGATGTGGACACAGCTCAAGAAAAGGGAAACTGAGTCAACTTTCCCTCCCTCACAAATCTCATCCTCTTTAAGCCGTCCATGCCGTCGCCAGGATCGGGAACACTCTATGTCGTGCGGAATATCGAACTCGCGTTGCCCGGCGTGGCGGAGAGCACAGCGTACCTGCGCGCTCCGTTCGCCAGCGCGAAAGCGCCGAAAGCTCGGAGCAAGAAAATGAACAAAGTCTGATTTCGAGCGGGTGACGCTACACTCGGAAGTAATTCACCTGGCTGCAGACGCCCCTTCAGGGAGTTCATCCGCTAGGCGCGCCACCACCCTCAGCGATCCAAGGAAATACAAGCCAAGTGCACGTTTTTGATTCGTCCGGAGACAAGTGAGATTCACGAGATGGCCTCGGCATGCAATGCTGTGGCCAAGGCGTAGCCAGCGTGTGATCCAGCTCACATCTTCTGGTAATAGCGGTCACCGAGGGCGAGGCAAGGCGATGGGAATATTACTGTGGCAATGGGGGTCCACGAAGGTGACGCGCCCCGAGGGAGGCGACAATGGTTGGAATACCAACTGCGGTGACTTATATGTTGATCGTGTGCGGCATAACCACGGCTATCCTGGCGATCCTGGTGATTTACGGAAATGCGCTTTCATCGAGAGAAGGAGACCAACTGTACCTCAATAAGGCTGAACAAAGCATGATGGCCTCCGAGCAACAGGTGCTTGTCGGGAAGATGGATCGCCTGAAGAAGGTGATCGTCGTCCTGGCGGTGATTTCGGGCACTTTGGTGGTAGCGAGCTTCTGCACCTGGCTCTGGATCGGGCTCACGAGATAGAGCAATCGCGTTTTCGTCCGTGGTTCCAGCCCGACCGGAGAAGATGTGGCGCGACGCAGCGAGCGTCGGCCCCGAAGGTCAGCGACATCTTCTATTTTGCGGCAAGGGAAAGCACGCCTGACCAAGCACCGCTGATACTTCACGCCTCGATCCATCGTATAAACAAGAGCAGCGTCCGCGAACGAGAGGAACTGCTCAAATGCCAATCCATCCCAGGCCCCATTCGAGTTCATCGACGTAGTGGCGCCAATCGTCGTGGCGATTTTATTCATCGCCGCGACGTCTTTGCTTAAGAAGCCGAATCGACGGAACCTCATGGCCATCATGATCGCCGGCGCGGGCGCGGCGTATCTCAACGGCTGGGCGAGTGGGAGTTTGCGTTCACGGCGGTCGTTACCTACTGTGCGTACAAGGAGCTGAAGTCTTATGGCTTCATCGGCGTCGGATGGATGCTCCATGCCGCGTGGGACGTGGTGCACCACCTGTACGGCACTCCCATCGTTCTCTTCGTGGCCACGTCTTCGCTGGGATGCGCGATCTGCGACCCGGTCATCGCTCTCTGGTGCTTTCTAGCCGCTCCTTCCCTGTACGATTTGTTTCGCAAGAATAAGCTCTACGCAAGTTGACTCCGAGGCAGGCGTGTAAGCATAAGGTCGGAGAAATTTGCCTACTTGGCGTCTTTCGATTTCCGCTCCTTCAAGAGTGTTATCGAGCCGACACGTCGCGGCCGAAATTAGAATCGTCTAATCCGCTCAAAACCCACCTGTGGCAGACGAAATGCTCGCAATTCTTACCAGGCTCGCAAACGGCATCAGCCGAAATTGTGCGAATAACCGAGGCGGGAAATGCAAACCGCGATTGGGATCTCCGAGATGTCGGCGGAAGGAAAACACTCCAAGGGAGTCCAGCTATATGGCGAAGGGCGCTTTCGCGAGGCGCTTACGGTGCTCGAAGATGCGCTGCAAGCTGGAGATGCTCGCGCTGAATTTTGGAATGACTGGGGCGTGGCGGCGTTAGCCTGCGATGACGCCGGGAAAGCCGAGGAAGGCTTCCGGCGCGCCTTGAGGCTCAGGCCCGAGGATATTCAGGCTGCGGCGAACCTCGGCGTGCTTTTGGCTGGACTGGATCGCCCCGGCGAGGCAATTCCATTTCTCGAGAAGGCCGCCGCTGATGTCGGGGGCGAGCAGCGCGCAACGCTCGCGCAACTGCTGGCCGGATGCCGCAACAGAGTGGTTTCGGAGGCGATGCGCCGATCTCAGGCAGCGTTTCAAGGACTTGTCTCCCGGCTGCAAGCGGCTTCTCCCGCGGAACCGGCGAAGACAGCGCCCGTGAAAGCGACCGACACGCCGGCAGTGGAACCTGCCGACAAACTGGCACGCGAATACTGGTTTCCGGACATCACGGGATGGTTTTCGTGCGGGGATGCCCTCCACCTCTACACCGCGATCAAACTGAAGCGCCCACGAAGAATCCTGGAAATTGGCACCTTTTACGGCAGGAGCACGGCTTCGATCTGCGCGGCAATCAAAAGCATGAAGAGGCCCGTCGAATTCATCACCATCGACCTTGATTTTCGCAATGAGGCAGACTTCAAAAAGACATTTTCTGAAATCCACGGCATCCGTGAAATCGAATTGCCTCCGCAATATCAGGAAGCTTTCGACTTGGGCATGTCGACCACCGAGTATGCCAGACATCAACTCTCGAAATACGGCCTGGCACAGTTTGTGAAAATTCAATCGGGCGATTTCAGGGGAGTCGAAGGCAAGTTCGATTTGGTATTTGCGGATGTGATGCACGATCGGGCGGAGATTCAAAGAAATTTGCCCGCGATTCTCGCCAAGATCGAGAATGACGGCATTCTGGCCATGCACGACTTAGTCGATGAGAATAAAAATCTGATCGACGGCTTGTCGAGCGAACTCGAATTCATCAGCCGCTGCGAGACTCTGGGCATTTACAGGGTCCGGCCAACGTCTTAGCTCGACCGCCACGCCCGGAAGCAGTTCACCTAGCTAAGAGAGACCATCCGACAGACTGCCCACCAACAATAGCGCAGGCTTGCTGCGCGTCGATGGCCTTTGCGGTATGCTCATTGAATGAAGCGGCAGTGCCCAATCTGCAAGAAACCCACGGATTCCGAGACCCACGCGGACTTTCCCTTTTGCAGCGAGCGATGCCGGCTGCTCGATTTGGGCAACTGGTCGAGCGAGAAGTACGTGATCAGCTCGCCAGCCTTCGACGAGTCCATGTTTGAGGACATTGATCCCGATGCGCCGCAGTCGGATGCGGACGGCCAGGAATGAGCGCGAGTGTCGATCCGCAAGGTTCCGTTCGTGATGCATCGCCCGCTGCTGGTGAGCGCAACCCGCGATTCGCGCTGTTCGTCGCCACAGCCTGCGGCCTTGGCTATCTTCCGAAAGCGCCCGGCACCTGGGGCTCGCTCGGCGGCCTCGTGCTTGTGACGCTGCCGTTTTGGACGACTATCGTGATCACATGGATCTCTGGGTCGTTTGGCATCTTTTTCAACGGAACCACGCTCGACCCGATTCTGGCTACTCACGTCTTACTCGCCATGGCAACCGCTGCGATTGGGGTATGGTCGGCCAATCGCGCCGCCGCGTTTTGGCGGCAGCACGATCCGCAGCGGGTCGTAATCGACGAAGTTTCGGGGCAGGATCTGGCAATTGTGTTGGGTGTCGCTGTGCCCGTTTGGTGGAGGCCCGCGCAAACGACCTGGGAAAGCGGCTCATTCGGTCTCATCACGATCCATTCCGTGCTTAGCTGGAAATATTTGCTGCTGGGTTTTATACTTTTTCGCGTATTCGACATCTGGAAGCCGTTTCCGGCGCGGCAGGCGGAATCATTGCGGGGCGGCTGGGGCATCATGGCGGACGATTGGGTCGCCGGAATCTACGCGGCGATCGGGTTGTGGATCGCACGGGCGGCGGGGCTATAGGTCGGGGCGAGAACCCGATAGTCTTTGTGGGTCGTGGCTTTAGCCACGACATAAGCGCTATAAAATTAGATCGGCTTTAGCCGCTGAAGTTCCGATTCTGCGGTTGCTACACTGGCTCTTTGGCCCGGTGCGAGGCGTAGGATAGAGTAGTTCTTGACAATGAACGGCCCACCAAGAATCGAAAGCATAAAACCGGGCGCGGCCCTCCCGGGCGGCGAAGTTGCGATTACCGGCTCGGGTTTCGCGTCGCGCAACCACACGCGGCCACAGGTGCAGTTCGGCACGGTCGACGCGAACGTGATGCTGGCGGCGGAAAATCTTCTGGTCGCGGCCGTGCCGGAAGGGGCGGCGGGCGGCACGGTGCGCGTGCGGATGGGGAGCGCTGAAAGCGCGCCGTATCCGATCGCGCTCGGCGTACAAATCGCGGACAACCTGCATCCGGTCGGCAATCCGGCAGTGGACGCGGACGGCAATGTGTACGTCACCTTCAGCGGGCAGCGCGGACAGAAAGTTCCCGTGTCGCTCTACAAGGTGACGCCGAACCACACGGTGAAGCCATACATCACCGAGCTGATGAATCCGACGGGCCTCGCGATCGACCGCGACGGCAATCTTTTCGTCTCCTGCCGGCATGAGGGCACGATCCATCGCGTGACGCCCGACGGCCACTCGATGCAGTGGATCGAGGGCATGGGTATCGCGACCGGGCTCGCGTTCGACAAGGCGGGTAGCCTCTACGTCGGCGACCGCAGCGGCACGATTTTCAAGATCGGGCCGGACCGGGAGGTTTTTGTTTTCGCGACGCTCGAGCCGTCGCTCGCGGCCTATCACCTCGCGTTCAGCCCGGCGGGAGATCTATTCGTCACCGGGCCGACGACGTCGAGCTTCGAGCGCGTCCACCGGATCACTCCGGCGGGCGAGGTGAGCGTGTTTTTCCGCGGGCTGGGAAGGCCGCAGGGGCTGGCGTTCGATCGCAAGGGGAATCTGTACGTCGCGGCGTCGCTCGCAGGGAAGCGCGGCATCGTGCGGCTCACGCCGCAAGCGGAGCCGGAACTGGTCCTCGGCGGAAGCAACATCGTCGGTCTGGCGCTGATGCCGACCCATCGCGCGATGATTACCACCAACAGTGCGCTCTTCTCCCTCGACTGGGATGTCGAAGGACTTCCTCTCAACGGCTGATCCGCTGCGTCTGCTTAAGGGCGAGAAAAGGCCGGCGAGACTCGGCGCTACGAAAGCGGGCCCTCCGGGAGTCCTGGGGGCAGTCGTCCGATTACCCCTGCGAGCTCAGGGGGTCGATGCAACACTTGCTCGTAGTCTACTCGCCGGAGTCTGAAAACCTAGAGTCATTCTCGGGCGTTGATTTAAACGCAGCGCTACTTTGTCCAGCTCCGATTGAGAATAGCCGGACAGGTCAGTCTTCTTAGGGAAGTATTGTCGTAACAGCCGGTTCGTGTTTTCGTTCGTGCCGCGCTGCCAAGGACTATGAGGATCGCAGAAGTAAACTTGCACATTCGTGGCCACCGTGAAGGTCTTGTGTTTCGCCATCTCCAGTCCTCGATCCCAGGTCAACGAACGCCGCAGTGTCGCGGGGAGTTTACGAACTTGCCGGCTCAGTGCGGAGACGACCACGGCCGTGTCTTTGCTGGGCACCTTTACCAGTGTGATAAAACGCGAATGACGTTCCACCAAGGTCGCAATGTGACTGTTCTTTGCGCCGGCAATGAGATCCCCCTCCCAATGACCGGGAATGGCTCGGTCTTCGATCTCTGCAGGTCTTTCCCGGATGGAGATGGCATCGACGATTTGACCGCGTGATTGACCGCTGGCACGAGAGTGCTGCGAGCGACGTATGCGGCGCCTGGACCGAAGGTGCCCGATCAGCTCTTTTTTCAATACTCCTCGGGCTTGAATGAACAGGCTACGGTAAATGGTCTCGTGGGACACGCGCAGGCTCTCATCATCGGGATACTGGATCTTCAGCCATCCGGAAATCTGTTCCGGCGACCAGTCCAAAATCAGTTTACTCGCAACGATCTTCTGTAACCTCACCTGGATGGCAAGAAGACAAGGCTTGGGCCGTAAGGCTGACTCCCAGGCTTCGTAATCCGCTTCACTGGCTCGATACTGAGGACGGCCACCATGGCGTAACACTTCCCGGCTCACCGTCGACGCAGCTCGCTTCAGACCTCTGGCTATATCACGAATCGACGAACCGCAAGCGATCCCTCGAGAGATGTCCTCTCGCTCGGCCAGCGTGAGTGCTAGCAGCGACCGCCGACGGGCTGCCGGAACAATCCCACCGTGTTGCAGCAACAGAAAACGAATGGACGAATGCCCCTTGCCGAATGCGCGCCCGATCTCATGCAACGAGCGTCCCGCCTTCCAACGGGACCATATGTCGGTCTTCTGCGCCGCAGAAAGCCCCGCCCGATTCACTTGAGTCATAAACACCACCTTTAGAGAGAAGATTTACCTTAGATGGTGTTGCATCGACCTATTGAGACCACCCCGTTTATCGGGCCCTAGCACGCATCAGTGATAGTGGATGACCCGGATTAATCAGAAGCTAGACCGACGCTGCCAGGTCCATTTGCGGGTGATGTTGTACGAATTTCCGTATCCAAAACCTTGACTCACGCGTCCAACATTTTGAGAGTCGAAAGAGTATGATCGGCAAGCGACTAATCTTGATTCTGGCGGCAGGTGCTTTGCTACTGTTGCCATTTGCGGATTGCATGTCTGCGATGGCACAGGACCAGCAGACCATGAAATGCTGCGCTGCGATGCATTGCATGCCATCGAAGCAGAGCCAAGATTGCTGTAAGGCGACGGTTTCGGCGCAAACATCGGACTTGCTGCCGGGGAAGTATGTCTCGCTGCACGGGCCAAATGTCGCGACCATTACGTATCCGCGACTGCTTGAAATCGTTCACTCGAATCAAATACCGCCTGTAGTCGTTAACGCTCCGCAGCATTCGCCGCCCGAACTCTACGCACTTCACTCTTCTCTCCTGATCTAGACCTTCCTATCGGTGTGCATTAAGCACGCCGCTTTCCCATTTGTGTCCCTAAATTGTGTGCTGTGCAGGGATTGACCCTGCAAGCGCAGTTCACGAATCTCAACCGCCGGAATTCTTACGCCTTCTCAGGAGGCAACAAAATGTCAGCGCTGCGAAGCGAAAGACCACAACGCGAGTTATTCCTATGGCGCTATCTCTTTCTTGGGTTACTGCTCGGATTTGTTGCGTACGCTACCGTGGCCTTCGGCCAGGAGCCAACCATGGGGCCGGTCGGAGGTGGACCGTCCTCGCAAGAGCGTGTGCATTCTGGAGCAGTCTCCTCACTGTCGGACTTGTTGACCGAAGCGGAGCAGAACAATCCAGAGATTCAGGCAGCGCGACAAGGTTGGCAGGCTGCCAAACAGGTTCCTTCGCAGGTCTCTACGCTGCCCGATCCGCAATTTACGTTGCAGCAAGTCAACGTCGGTAGCCCAAGACCCTTTGCCGGGTATACAAACAGCGATTTCGCCTACATCGGTGTCGGCGTCTCTCAAGACATTCCATATCCAGGCAAACTGCGACTAAAAGGCGAGATGGCAAAACGAGATGCGGATGTGACGCAGCAGCAATACGAGTCCGTGCGCCGCTCCGTCCTCGCCGGGGTCAAGTCCGTCTACTTCCAGCTTGCCTATCTTTCCAAGACCCTAGGAATCCTTGAGAGCGATGGACAACTGCTCCAGCAGGTCGAGAAGGCCGCCGACGCACGCTATCGCTCGGGAATGGGAAATCAACAGGACCTGCTCCAGGCACAGCTTCAACAAACCAAACTGCTCCGTGAAATCACCATGCACCATCTCGACGTGGCGAAGGCAGAGGCGCAGATCAAACAACTGCTGAATCGTCCGCAGTCTTCGCCGGATATAGAACCTTCTGACTTGCCCGAAACGCCGCTGCCATACACGTTTGATGAACTCCTCTCCTCCGCGAAGGCTGATAACCCGGAGATTTCTGGCGCGCATAAAATCGTCGAGAAGCAGAACCTGCAAGTCGATCTTGCGCACAAGGATTTCTACCCGGACTTTAACCTTCAATACGCGTGGCAGCGCACCGACCCCACTCAATACCGCGCCTATTACATGCTCAGCGTTGGAATTCAGGTGCCTATCTATCGGAGCCGGAAACAGCGCCCAGAATTGGCCCAAGCGGAAGCAGAGCTCAGTCGCGCGCGCAGCGAAGCAGAGTCGCAAACACAGCAAGTCGCGTTTGAACTTCGAAGCGAATTCGACACAGCGGAGAAGTCCACCGAGGTTCTGAAGATTTACCGTGAAGGATTGCTCCCGCAGGCTCGCGCCGAATTCGAAGCGGGCGTAGCTGCCTACCAAAACAACCGCCAAGACTTTCAAACACTGTTGAGTTCGTTTCTCGATGTCCTCCAGCTAGACGAGGAGTATTGGCAAAGCGTCGCTGAACGCGAGACGGCATTGGCGCGGCTCGAACAGCTCACCGGGCTGTCATTGCGCGAGGAAGGGGCGAAGAGATGAAAACCTATCGGACAGGATTTTTACTGGCGCTGATTGGAAACCTCATGCTCGTCGCGATCCTGGCAGGACTCTGGTGGCGTTATCGGGGCCTAAAGCCAGGTACAGACGCGAAGCTGCAAGATGTGGCGGCTTCGAACGCGCAGGACTCGACGGTAAGTCCGACACCTACAGCACCTGCCATGCCAGAGACGCCATTGGTTCCAGTGCAAATCTCTCCACAACGCTTGCAGAGTATCGGGGTGAAGACCGGCGAGGTCGAGCGGAAGCTGGTGGAGGATGAGATTCGTGCCACGGGCAACATTGCAGTGGATGAAACGCGACTCGCGTATGTTCAAGTGCGTTTCTCGGGCTATATTCAGAAAGTCTTCGCCGACGCGACTTACCAATATATCCGCAAAGGACAGCCCCTACTCACAATCTACAGCCCCGACCTAGTCGCAACCGAACGCGAGTACTTGGTGGCAAAGCAGAATCAGAAGGAGGTAGCTCAGAGCACGATTCCAGGTGTTGCTTCCAGCGCTGCATCGCTGCTCGAAGCAGCCACCGAACGGCTCAAGCAGTGGGGCGTGCCGCAAGGCGAAATCACGAGACTAGAATCCACCGGGCAGGTGCAGCATGAATTGGAAATTGATTCGCCGGTTTCCGGTTACATCACCGAACGGAATGCTCTACCGAGCGTTGCCGTCCAGCCGGAGATGCGCTTGTACACGATTGCTGATCTCTCCACGGTTTGGGTTCAGGCGCAAGTCTTTCAGGACGACCTTGGACGAATCAAAGCCGGTAATGCGGCGACGCTTACGGTCAATACGTTTCCGGGCCGAAGTTTCAGGGGCCGTGTGGACTTCATCTACCCGCAAGTGGACATGGACACGCGAACAGCCAAGGTGCGCATCGTCTTCTCCAATCCTGCACTTCAGCTCAAACCCGGCATGTTTGTGAACGTCGCCCTGAAGGTGCCGATGGGCAGCCAATTGGTCATTCCCGCGACCGGTGTCCTGCAATCCGGCGAGCGCGAGATTGCGTTTGTGCAACGTAGTGACGGCTACATCGAACCACGCGAAGTGCAGCTGGGCTCGCGCGTGGGAGACGATTTTGTCGTGTTGAAGGGATTGAGCGTGGGTGAGCAAATTATCACGTCCGCAAACTTCTTGATCGACTCCGAAAGCCAGCTCCAAGCCGCGATGGGCTCATTCGTCCCGCCGCCTCCCGGTGCAGGCGCAGCAGCGGCGATGAATGCTCCTCAAGCGAAGGCCGAACTAAGCTCAGACCCCACTCCTCCCCACACAGGTGGCAATGTCTTCCGCGTGAAACTCACAGACGCGAGTGGCTCAACTGTTTCAGGGGCAGATGTCAGCGTCACATTTTTCATGCCAGCCATGCCGGCCATGGGCATGGCAGCCATACGCACCTCTGTCGCCCTCAGCGACAAAGGGAACGGACTCTATGAGGGTTCGGCCCAACTTGAAAGTGGCGGAACCTGGCAGGTGACGATCCTCGCGAAGAAGAGCGGGCAGATCGTAGCCAGGAAAGAGCTGAACGTCAATGCCACAGGAGGAATGTAACGTGATCTCCCGATGGATTGATTGGTGCGCTCGAAATCGCTTCCTCGTCTTTGCGGGGACGTTGCTTCTTGTGCTGGCAGGAATCTGGGCTCTGCGTCAGATTCCGCTCGATGCACTGCCCGACATTTCCGATGTCGAGGTGATTGTTCACACATCTTGGGCCGGTGAGCCTCCCAGCATCATCGAGGATCAAGTTACCTACCCGATTGTCACGACTCTGCTCGCGGCTCCACATGTCAAGGCCGTTCGGGCACAGACGATGTTGGGTGATTCGTACGTGTACGTGGTTTTTGAGGACAGTACGGATCTGTATTGGGCGCGCTCGCGCGTTTTGGAATACATGCAGCAGATCACCGGCCGTCTGCCGCAGGGCGTGCAGCCCGTGATTGGACCCGACGCGACCGGAGCAGGATGGGTTTATGAATACGCTCTCGTAGATCACAGCCATCAACATAGCTTGGCAGACCTGCGCAGCCTTCAAGACTGGTATTTGCGTTACCAGCTCGAAACAGTTCCTGGCGTCGCAGAAGTAGCCACCATCGGCGGATTCGTTCGCGAGTACCAGGTCAATCTCGATCCCGAAAAACTTCGCGCTTACGGTATTCCGCTTTCGACTGTCATCGAGAAAGTTCGAGGCAGCACGAACGAAGTCGGCGGACGCCTACTTGAAATGGGCGGGGCCGAATACATGATTCGCGGCCTCGGCTATCTGCGGTCGTTGAGCGATCTGGAG
Organism: uncultured Acidobacteriota bacterium; assembly: GCA_963715685.1. Taxonomy (GTDB): domain Bacteria; phylum Acidobacteriota; class Terriglobia; order Acidiferrales; family UBA7541; genus Palsa-295. Next base: position 3,222,606 of record OY970264.1, read on the forward strand.
ACCGTTCCTGTTGCAACCAAGAATGGCACGCCTGTGTTGGTCCGCGACTTGGGAACAGTCTCATTCGGGCCGGACATCCGCGAAGGAGTTGCAGAATGGCAGGGCGAGGGAGAAACCGTTGGCGGGATCGTCGTAATGCGCGACGGCATGAACGCGCTCAATGTCATCAATGGCATCAAGCAGAAGCTGGCGGATATCAAACCTTCGCTGCCAGCAGGCGTGGAAGTGGTTGCCGGCTACGACCGCTCGGGATTGATTCGGACATCCATCGAAACATTGCAACGCGATTTGCTGGAAGAGACGATCATCGTGAGTCTGGTGATTGTAGTATTCCTCTTTCACTTCCGTTCGGCCTTGATACCAATTCTAACGCTGCCCATCGCAGTGGTCGCCTCGTTTATCCCTATGTACTACCTGCACGTCAGCTCGAACATCATGTCGCTCGGAGGATTAGCGCTCGCGATTGGAGTTCTTGTGGACGCCGCCATTGTCATGGTCGAGAACGGCTACCGGCATCTCTCCGAGCATCAATCGATGCCGGTTCCATCGGCTCTCGATGACGTTTCCAATGGCCCTGTGGCGAGCTCGCTTTTCGAGAAACCTGCCCCAACGCAAATGACAATTCCCGAAAGCGAGAGACGCCGGATACTTCTCGACTCGACCAAGCAGGTTGGTCCTGCCATTTTCTTTTCACTTGTGATTATCGTGGTTTCGTTCCTGCCCGTTTTTCTGCTGGAAGCGCAGGAAGGAAGGATGTTTCGACCACTTGCGTGGACGAAGACGCTGGCGGTCGGTTTTTCCTCGGTTCTGGCGATTACTCTTGTGCCGGTGCTGATGGTTCTATTCATCCGTGGGCGGCTGACGCCTGAATCGCGGAACCCGATTTCGAGGGTCACCCAAGCCATCTATTTGCCGGTTCTGCGATTGTGCCTTCGTTTTCGAAAAACTACGTTGCTGCTCAATTTGCTGTTTTTGGCAGTCACATTGCCCATCGCGTTTCACATCGGGAGTCAGTTCATGCCGCCTCTCTTTGAAGGCTCTTCCCTTTACATGCCCACGGCTCTGCCCGGAATCTCCATCACTCAAGCGTCGCAGTTGCTCCAGGAGCAAGACAAGATCATCCGAACCTTTCCAGAGGTTGAGACCGTGTTCGGCTCGGTCGGCCGATCTGACAGCGCAACGGACAACGCTCCCCTCGACATGTATGACACGACCATCATGCTCAAGCCGCGCAATCGCTGGCGGCCCGGATTGACTTACGAAAAGCTCGTTCAAGAAATGGACGCGAAGCTGCAATTTCCCGGCCTGTCGAACACCTGGACGATGCCCGTTGAAAACCGTCTCGACATGGAATTGACGGGAATCAAGACCCCTCTCGGCTTGAAGATTCAGGGGCCAAACTTGGAAGGCGTCCAGCAGGTTGGGGCGCAAGTACAACAAATCCTGTCGGCGATTCCTGAGATGCGATCCATCTTTGCCGAACGCGTATCGCAAGGCTTCTACCTCAACATCGAAGTGAACCGAGCTGAGGCGGCTCGCTACGGACTCACGATCGCCGATGTCCAGCAGGCCGTCACGTCGGGAATGGGCGGCGACGTAATTGCTGAAAACGTCGAGGGCCGCGAGCGGTATCCGGTGAATGTCCGCTATGGCCGTGACTTTCGCGATAATGTCGAGCAGTTGCAGAGCGTCCTGATCGGCACACCTACTGGCGCGCAGATTCCCATATCCGAAGTCGCGAAGCTCTCGTTCTCTCGGGGGCCTTCCATGGTGCGCGATGAAGACGGCGCCCTGACCGGCTACGTCTATATCGACCTGAACACAAGCGATTACGGCGGATTCGTCACGAAGGCCAGCAGCCTCCTCAAACAGAAACTCACCTTGCCGCCCGGCTTTACCTACAAATGGTCCGGCGAGTATGAATTTGAGTTGCGAGCAAAGCAGCGGCTGGAACTGATCTTGCCGGTCGTGCTCTTCCTGATCTTCTTGCTTCTCTACATGGTCTTTCACTCGGTTATCGAGGCTGCTGTTCTCATTTTCCCCACGATTTACGCATTGACCGGTGGCCTGATTCTTCAGCGGTTGCTTGGCTACAACTTCAGCGTCGCCGTGTGGGTCGGTTACATCGCACTGTTTGGCATCGCCGTCGAAACAGGCGTGGTCATGGTGGTGTATCTCCACGAAGCCTTGAACCAACGCCTCAAATTGGGTGCTCCGCTGCTGAAAAAAGACATCGAAGAAGCGGTAATCGAAGGTGCAGTGCAGCGCCTTCGCCCGAAATTGATGACCGTCTGCGTGGTTCTCGCCAGCTTGGTCCCCATTTTGTGGGAGACCGGCGTCGGCTCGGATGTGATGAAGCCGATTGCTGCTCCTATCGTCGGCGGGATGATCACCTCCACGATTCACGTCCTCATTCTCGTGCCGGTTTTCTTCGCGCTGGTGAAGGAGCGGGCACTTCGTCGCGGAACGCTGAGTAGTTCGGGATAGTTCGCGGCCAAGAGCTACAACGCCTGTATTGCGGCCCACTCGGAACCGAATTAAATTCGCTGTCACCGGCCACCCCACCGAGTTCAAGTGGACGTATAGTCAGATTACCGGACGAGCGGTCCCTCGACATCCGGGTCCAGAAACGGGGTCTAGGACGTGGCGGCTCGTACGCTCGGCCGTAAACTGACCCACTACCCGATTTCGGCGTCTCTTGCGCTGGCTCGGCGTCATCGAGTAAAACTCCTAAAGCATGAAGGCGGAGATCATCGCCGTTGGTTCGGAACTCCTGACGCCCTACCGGCTGGACACGAACTCGCTGTTCCTCACGTCCGAGCTGAACGAGGTCGGAGTGCGCGTGGTTCACAAGGCGGTGGTGGGCGATGCGCCGGACGAGATGCGGTCGTCCTTCCAGCACGCGATGGATCGCGCGGACGTGATCGTCTCATCGGGCGGCCTCGGCCCGACCGACGATGACCGCACGCGGCAGACCGTCGCGGACCTCCTCGGGCGCAAGGTCTACACCGACGAACCCACCCTGCGAAAAATCCAGGAGCGGTTCCGGCGCTTCGGCCGCACCATGCCGGAAATCAACGCGCGGCAGGCGCTGGTAATCGAAGGCGCGACGGTGCTCCCGAATCCGCGCGGCACCGCGCCCGGCCAGTGGATCGAGGCGCAGGGGCGAATCGTGGTCCTGCTTCCTGGCGTGCCGCAGGAGTTGCGCGCGCTGATGGAAACCGAGGTGAAGCCGCGTCTCGCGAGGCTGGGAATCAAGGAGCGCCGCTGGACGCGCGATCTGCGCATAGCGGGGCTTTTTGAATCCGAGGTCGAGCAGCGCGTTTCGCCGCTCTACGCGGCGTATCCCGACACGGACACCACAATCCTTGCGACCGCGGGAGGCATCCAGCTTCATCCGAGCATATGGTCGGAGGACGCTGCGCACGCGCAGGCGCGGCTCGACGAGCTTGTGGGGCGGATGGCGCTGGCGCTCGGCGAGAATTTGTATTCGACGCACGGCGAGGCGATCGAGGAAATTGTGGCGCGGCTGCTGATGGAAAACCGCGCGACGATTGCCGTCGCCGAAAGCTGCACGGGCGGTCTACTTGCCGAGCGGTTGACGAGCATCGCCGGAAGCTCGGCGTATTTCGTGGGCGGCGTCGTCTGCTACAGCAACGAGCTGAAGACGAGCCTCGTGGGCGTGCCGGCGGAGATGATCGAGGCCAAGGGCGCCGTCAGCTCGGAAGTGGCGCTCGCGCTCGCGGACGGAATTCGCAAGCGCACGGGCGCGACGATGGGGGTGGGCATCACGGGAATTGCCGGGCCAAGCGGCGGAACGCCGGAAAAGCCGGTCGGATTGGTGCATATCGGCGTCGCGGACGAGCGCGGGCCGCGCGAGAAGAGTTTTCGCTTTCCCGGCGACCGCGAGCGCATTCGTTTTTTCGCGACGCAGAACGCGCTCGATTCCGTGCGGCGGCATTTCATGTATCCCGCGCACGGCCGGGCATAGGCGATGAGACTGTTCGTCGCGCTCGATCTGCCGGAAGATGTGCGAGCAGCGCTTGGCGGGTTGATTGCAACGCTCAAGCCGCTGTGCAAGAGCGCGCGCTGGGCGCGCCCGGAGACGATGCACCTGACGCTGAAATTCATCGGTCACGCGATCGACCGGCCGGAGAACGAGAAGTTCGGCCAGCTTCGCGCGGCCCTGGCGGGCGTGCGGTCTGACGCGCCCGTCGACATGCACTTTCGCGGCGTGGGATTTTTCCCGAACGGGCGAAGGCCGCGAGTCGTATGGTGCGGAGTCGAGGCGTCGCCGAATCTGGCTCCGCTGGCCGCGGAGATCGAGAAGGCGGCCGAGCAAATCGGAATCCCGCGCGAGGAACGGGCGTTTGTGCCGCACCTCACGCTGGCGCGCTTCAAGGCGCCGGAAGGCGTCGAGACGCTCGTCCGAGCCACGAACGAATTCTCCTCACGAGATTTCGGGGCCGCGCGCGCGACCGAATTTCATCTCTACGAAAGCATGACGAAACCATCCGGCTCGGAACATCGGAAGATCGAGACGTACTCGTTTGTGAAGGCGGCCGCGTGATTCCATTCTGGCTGATTCCGGTCGGCGCGTATCTGCTGGGATCGATTCCATTTGGGCTGTTGGTGGTGAAAGCGAGCGCTGGGCGCGACATCCGTGCGGTCGGCAGCGGCAATATCGGCGCCGCGAACGTGGCGCGCAACGCCGGGCTGGCGGCCGGCGCGCTAACGCTGCTGCTCGACGCCGGAAAAGGCTACGCCGCCGTCTGGCTCGCGGGACACTGGAGCGGCGGTAATTTGCGCTGGATGATGGCTGCGGCGGTGGCGGCTGTGGTCGGGCACGTGTTTCCGGTGTGGCTCGGATTCAAGGGCGGCAAAGGAGTGGCGACCGGCTTGGGAGTCTTTCTGCCGATTTGCCCGTTGGCGGTGGCGGCCGCAGCGGGCTTCTGGATTCTGGTTGTGCTGTTCTGGCGATACTCGTCGCTGGGATCGATCGTTGCGGCAGCGGCTCTGCCGGTTCTAGTGTATCTGTTCTACGCGCCGCCGCACGCGCCGCCGGAGTACGTCCTTCTCGGCACCGTTTTCATCTCGCTGGTCATTCTCGCCAAGCACCGCGGGAACATGGAGCGGCTGATTGCTGGCAAGGAAAGCCGCCTCGGCTCGCGGGAGCAATAAATTGGGGCCGGCCGCGCTGTGCCTAAGTGGTGCAAGCGGTGTGGCTTATACGGCACCTCTAGTACGATAGTCCCGTTGTGCCTCCCCTTCGCCTTCGATAGCATTTTCGAGCGGGATTCAAATGCCCATCGAAGCCCTCAAGCGATTTACGACGCGACGACTGCGCATACTCTGGATCGTGCTGGGAGCACTGCTGCTCGTCAGCGTGACGCCCCTCTGGCTGTACCATCGCCAGGCGCTGCGCCTGAGCGAGGAAAAGCTCCAAGATACCGAGCGCGTCCAGCAAAGCGAAATCACCCGTTCGCTCGCCAACGAAACGCTGCAATTCGAACAGGGAGTGCGCCAGCAGCTCCTGAGCCAGCGGCAGGTGCTCGCCCTCACGGGCTGGATACAAAACGTTGACGATCCCTCGCACGGGCCGCAGCTTTCGCGGCTGCTGCAAGACTTCGTGGAAAACAACCCGAATATCCTCTACATCTCCGCCGTGGATCGCCAGGCCAAGGGGCAATCGGCCGGCAGCTTCAGCGCGGACCGCGATCCGTTCGTGGAAGCGGGGCTGAAACGCGCGTTCACGTCGAGCATTCAAGGATTCGATTCGATCAGCGAGCCATTCGCCCTGGGGCAGGATAACCGCCCGGCGCTGGTGATGTCCGTGCCGCTGCTTACGGATGGCCAGTTTGCGGGAATGATCGCGGCGGTCGTGTCGCTCGACCGGCTGCAAGCGCGGCTGCGGGATGCGAGCGTCCGCGACCGCACCGTGTACATCGTGGACGGCCACGGGCAAATCGTCGCATATCCGGACACTCGCGAGTTCGTGCCGGGGAGAGATATCACGTCGATCTCGCCTCTCGCAAAACAGGTTACGGAATTGCCGCAGGAGCTGCGCGCGACGCAAACGTCGAACTTCCTGATGCCCGGCCCAGACAAGCGGCACGGCGTCGAAATGATCGGCACCTACAGCACGATTCCCGAGCTTCGCTGGGCCGTGATCGCGCAGCGCAGCCTGGATGACGCGCGCATCGACGCGGGCGTGAAGGAGCTCACGTCGGAGGCCCTGCAGTTCGTAATGGGCGTCACGCTCGTGGCGCTGCTTCTCGGATATTTCTTCGCCGTCGGAATCACGCGGCCCATCCGCGGCCTGGTGGAATCGACGCGCGCCATCAGCCGCGCCGAATTCCACGAGCGCGCGCAGGTGCGCGGCGCAGCCGAGATCGGCGAGCTGGCCGAGACCTTCAATAACATGGCGAACGACATCGAGGAGTACGTCGATCGCTTGAAGGACGCCGCGACCGAGAACCGCGAGCTGTTCATGGGCTCGATCCGCATGCTCGCGGCCGCGATCGACGAAAAGGACCCGTACACGCGCGGCCACTCCGGGCGCGTGGCGAAATACTCGATGATCCTGGGCGATGGCCTGGGCATGAACGCCGAGGACCTCGACCGGCTGCGCATTTCGGCGTTGCTGCACGACGTCGGCAAGATCGGCGTGGACGACCGCGTGCTGAAAAAGCCCGGCAAGCTCACCGATGAGGAATTCGAACTGATGAAGCAGCACACGGTGAAGGGTGCAAACATCATGCGTCCCGTCGCGCAATTGAAGGACATGCTGCCCGGAATCGAACTTCACCACGAACGCATGGACGGCGGCGGGTATCCCTATGGCTTGCACGGCGACCAAATTCCGCTGATGGCGCGCATCATCGCCGTGGCCGACACGCTCGACGCCATCACCACGAATCGCCCGTATCAATCGGCGATGGACCTCGACTATGCGCTCGACCGCATTCGGTCGCTCTCCGTCACGCGTTTCGATCCGGAGGTAGTCGCCGCGCTCGAAACGGCCGTAACGGCCGGGCGCTTGCGTCTCTCCGCCACGCTCGTCGAAGTCTGACGATCCGGCAAGGATCGTCAGTCCCGAGCGAAGCCGAGGGACCGACTCCTCCGCCCAGCCGCCGCTGCTAGCCGAGCGCTGGAAGTTCCCCTCTTAGCATGTAGCCGCTCGTGCCCATTTTCATCATCTGCGCTGCGAGATTCAGAATGCGTGCGGCCGCGTCTTTCGGGCTGAGGCCGCGCGCGTGAATATTAGAGACAAGATTGCGATTGGCGTCCGAATGCTCTGCGCGCGGGCGATACGCCATGTACGCGGACAGGCTCTCCGCCGTTGCCAAGCCCGGCCGCTCTCCGATGAGCAGCACCGCGACGCGCGGATTTAGCAGTTCGCCGATTTCGTTGAGGATACCCACACGGCAATGGTGGATCACGAACGTCTGGCCGACCGCCCATCCGCGTGCCTTGGCGCCCTCGTGGAGCAGAGGCAGTAGCGCAGGAACTTGCGCCGCAACCCCCGGGACGGACAGCCCGTCGCCGATCGCGAGTTGAAGATCGCTCTCGCGCGGGCAGCGCTTTTGTATTTCGGCTCTGGACGCAGCATCAAAATGCCGGCCGAGATCAGGGCGCAGCAGGTATTCGTCTTTTCGGCCGGCGTTCGTTCGGACTTCGAACAGCCTCCATCGCTCGACGAAGGCCGCGCCAAATGCTGTTTCCGGGTCGAGCTCCGCGCGGACCGCGTCTCGCGCGGCGGCATGGGCCTCGCGCAAATCCAGCTGGGTGCCCGTGCGATACGCGGCTCCCGCGCGGCCAACGAGCAAGCGCGCAGGCGTCCGCGCGCGAATCTTGCGCACGATTTCCGGCAAGTCGCCTGGAGCCAGCGTCGAATTCGGATCCTCTGCCGTCAAACCATCTCTCCCGAACCATTCCGAAAAAGTCTTTCGTAGGGGCACAGCATGCTGTGCCTGGCAAGAATACTTGGCAACATCGCGCCATCCGGCGACGCGTCGCGTTTTGTTTTGGTTCAATCTGGCGCCGCGGCCTGCCCGCCGAGGCGTGCCTTCATCGCGACAGTTCTGAATCTCAGCAATCTGCCAGCGACGATTCCAAGCCAGCCATCAATTTCCGCCGTGCGGGCGCGTCCAACATTGCCGGCTCAGCGTCGCGATAAATTCCCGCCCCCTCGAGCCACGCGAGAAATTCCGGAGCAGGCCGCAGTTTGAAAAGCCGCCGTACTGCGAGAGCATCGTGATAGCTCGTGGATTGGTAGTTCAGCATCACGTCGTCGGAGCACGGCACGCCCATGAAATAATTGCAGCCCGCCGCACCGAGAAGCAGCAGGAGATTGTCGGCGGAATTCTGATCGGCCGCCGCATGATTCGTGTAGCAGACGTCGCAGCCCATCGGCAATCCCAGCAGCTTGCCCATGAAGTGATCTTCGAGGCCGGCGCGAATGATCTGGCGCTCGTCGTATAGATATTCCGGGCCAATGAAGCCGACCACGCTGTTCACAATGAAAGGATCAAACGCCCGGGCAACGCCATACGCGCGCGCTTCGAGCGTCAGTTGATCGACGCCGTGATGCGCTTCGGCCGAGAGCGCGCTTCCCTGCCCCGTTTCGAAATACATCGCCTGCGAGCCTTTCCACGCCACATCGCGCCCGGCGTGGTGCGCCAGAACTCGCTCGCGTCCCTCGCGCAGCGTCGCGAGCGAAATGCCGAAGCTCCGATTCGCCGCTTCGGTGCCGGCAATCGACTGAAAAAGAAGATCGACGGGCGCCCCGCGATCCATCGCCGCAAGCTGCGCGCTGATGTGCGCGAGGCAGCAAGCTTGCGTCGGCACCTTGTACGTTTCAATGAGGCGATCCAGCGCGTGAAGGATCGAGCCGACCGTCTCGACGGAATCCGACGCGGGATTCACGCCGATGACCGCGTCTCCGCATCCATAGAGCAGTCCCTCGAACGCTGCGAGCAGAATCCCGCCCACGTCATCAACCGGATGGTTCGGCTGCACGCGAATGCCAAGCACTCCGCGCTCGCCCATCGTGTTCCGGCATCGCGTAACGTTGCGAATTTTCGCGGCCACGAGAACCAGATCCTTGTTGCTCATGATCTTCGCCAGCGCCGCGGCGATCTCGGGAATGATCGCGCGCTGGATCTGCTTCAGTTCCGCTTCGCCGGTCGCGTCGTCGAGGATGTGCTCGCGAAATTCGCCGACGGTCATGCTCTGGATCGGCTGAAAGGCGTCGCGCTCGAACGTGTCAAGAATCTGGCGACTGACTTCGTCGTGGTCAGGATCGACCAGCGGATGCCGGACGATTTCAGAGAGGGGCAAATCGGCGAGTTGGCGCTTTGCGGCCACGCGTTCTCGCTCCGACCGCGCCGCGATGCCCGCCAACTGGTCGCCGGACTTCTCCTCGTTGGCTTTGGCGAACAGCTCGCGGAGATCGGAGAACACAAATCGCTCAGCCATACCGGCTAGATGTTATCAGGTTTAAACGTAGCGCCGGGTTCTTCAGCCCGGCACTACGTGCGCAAATCTGGCTTCCCGGCGCAACGTAGCATCAACGGCGCCCCGAGGGAAGCCGAGCGCGGCGGACCGGACGGAATTGTGGGTCAGATCGGACAGCAAACCGGAATCGCTTCCGAGCGGGCGAGAATTCGTCCAGAACAACCGATTCGATGTGGCCCGAGACTTCCCAGATCCCCGTTTCTAGCCAGCAACGGTCAGTTGTCCGGTTACAGAGCGGCGGGAGCCGTGCGCAAAGGTTTTCGAATATAATGCGCGGGCCATACGATTCGTGTCGCAGTGTCCGGGCGGTGTGCCAGATCCAGGATTCTACAGGCACCGCACTGCTCGGGACGGCCCGCACCGCAGCGCGCCAAAGGAGACGGACACATGAATGCAGTTGATGTTCCCGTACGTGAACCGAAATGGAATCGTTGGCTGGTGTGGGCTGGCTGGGTTGTTTCGCTCTGGCCCGTTTTCGTTGTGGGGATGAGCGCCCACTGGAAGCTGACCCGAAACCCCGGTTATCTCAAAATGTTTGCACAAATCGGCTGGCCGGATAGCGCCCTTACGCTCCTCGCATGCCTGCAGCTGGGCGCCATCATCCTGTTCATCTTTCCGCCCACCGCGGTTCTGGGCGCGGTGCTTCTCACCGGTTATCTCGGCGGAGCCATCGCCTCCTATACCCGCATCGGATACTATTATCCGGTAGTGGTCCCGCTGTCGACCAGCATGATTGCCTGGTTGGGAATCTGGCTGCGGGATGAACGCCTTCGAGCGCTGCTCCCGATCCGGTTCGGACTATTCGAGAAATAACGCCGTCTGCAATCGCTTTCCGTCATCTCGGCGCGCACGCATGTGTGGAGCAAAGACACGCACGCTGCGATATGTGGGCATCCCGGTGTGATAGCCTCTCCAGTGCAGAGCGAATGGAGGGACAGGTGGAAGCTCGTTACACGCGGCTCTACACGGGTGAAGGTGGGATATCGCACTTCGCAGACATCGACGTTGAGTTGAGCGCCAAATACACAGCTCCGCCGCTGAAGCCCACGCAGTCGGCTCCGTTCTTGCCAATTGAGGGCTGTTTCTGGCTTGGAGTGCCAAATGATTGGAACGGTGAGACGCCTCATCCTGCCCCGCGCCGGCAGGTTTTCATAACGGTGCGCGGCGAATATCAAATGACGGCAGGTGATAGCGCGGTCCGGCGATTCCCTGCCGGTAGCGTGCTCGTACTCGAGGACACTACGGGCAGCGGGCACTCGACCAAGATCACCAGTGCGGAAGACGTTCTTCTCTTCTGCGTAGGACTGCCGCCTGAATAAGCCACGTCGCCTACGCTGGCTGTTGGGATTCGTCGCCAGCTAACCGGCTCGCGCCTCATTAACGCGGGAATCGGACAAGTGGAAATCTCGCTGACTCCCTAGGAGTCCGCTTATGGGAAGTTGCAAATTTCAATGGAGCGCGCCGCCGATTTCGAGTGGGCGACAGCATAATCGGGAACAGTTCTCGCCATCGGCTCTGTCTGGCCGAACCGACCCACGACCCGGATGGAATGCCGGTTGCCGACCGGCGGAGTTCGGGCGTATCATCGGCCCGCCTCCGCGCAGTCTTCGCCGCGCATCGACTTGGAATGGCGTTTGGGGCCGTCTCCAGTCGCTGCATTTACCGATAGACTGCTGCACAACTTTCGCGGGCCCAGCGGGTTCTACAATCGGGGTAAAATTCGTTGTGGAGGTCCTTGGGGGAAACTACATGCGGAAAATCCATTTCATTTCATTTGCACTACTTGCAGTCCTAATTCTGGCAATGCCGGCCGCATCGACGGCGCAGATCGGAGTCGGACTGTCGATCAGGGTCGGCCCGCCGGCGCTGCCCGTGTACGACCAACCATTGTGCCCCGGACCCGGCTTCCTCTGGACGCCCGGCTACTGGGCGTACGGCCCTGAGGGCTACTACTGGGTTCCCGGCACTTGGGTTGAAGCGCCTGCCGTGGGCTTGCTGTGGACGCCCGGATATTGGGGTTGGGGCAACGGCTTCTACGTCTGGCACGGCGGCTACTGGGGGCCCCACGTGGGCTTCTATGGCGGCATTAACTACGGCTTCGGGTACGGCGGCGTCGGTTTCTACGGCGGAGAGTGGCGGGGCGGCGTTTTCGCGTATAACACGGCGGTGATGCACGTGGACGCGCGGTACGTGCACAACACCTACGTTGACCGGACCGTGATCCACGAGAACAATTACAACCGCACAAGCTACAACGGCGGGCGCGGCGGGATCACGGCGCAGCCCAGGCCCGAGGAGAGAATGGCGGAGCGCGACCATCACATCGGCGCGACTTCGATGCAAACCCAGCACGAGCACTATGCCAGCACGAATCACGCGTTCCTCGCGTCCGAAAACCATGGCCATCCGACGATCGCCGCCACTTCCCGGGCGGGCGACTTCAATCGGGGCGTGGTCGCGTCCCGAGGGACGAATAATTCCTTCCGTCCGCCGACGAACAACCCGTCCACAACGCACGGCGGAACGAGCACCAACACCGTTCATACGAACAACCCGAACTACAACTATTCGCACAACAATACGAACGCGACACATACGAATACGAACACCAACCAGACGCACGGCGGCAACTCCAATTTCAACCCTCCGCACAACCAGACGAACACGTCTCACGGCGGCGGCAATGCGAACACACATGTGAACCAGCCACACAACGAATCTCACGTGCAACCACACAACGAATCTCACCCGTCGAATCCTCCGAAGAATGAGCACGACAACACGCATCACTAGACTGCACGGGCGGTAACGCGGGCTTCTGGCGGCGAGCGGGATTCTCTAGATTGAGAATCCAGCTTGCGCGTCCAGCGCGCCTGCCGACAAGCCTCCTCCGCCTCTCGCACGTCCTCCGAAGGCCGCGCGTGTGTCCTCTGCTAGAATGGTTCCCGCCGCATTCATGCGACAAAACTCATGATCACACTGTTCGGAAAACCGGAGCCGACGCTTCTCGAGCGCCTGAAAGAATCGGTCGGCAAGACGCGCACGGAGCTTTCGGCGCGCGTCGAGCAACTCCTCACGGGCGACCGGCCCGTCGATCCGGAACTGCTGAAGCAGCTTGAATCGGCGCTGCTCGGCGCGGATATCGGCGTGCGCACGACCAAGGAAGTGCTGGCGGCGCTGCGGCAGCAGGTGAACGAGCACAAAATCGACGAGCCCGCCCAACTGAAACGGGAGTTGAAGCTTCAAATTCTGAAAATCCTCGAAGCGCCCGCGGCGAATTCGGATGGCAAGGTGGTCGCGCCGCCGCGCGTATTGTTCGTCGTGGGGGTGAATGGCACGGGAAAAACCACGACGATCGGCAAGCTCGCGAACCGCTTGAAAAAAGAGGGCGCGAGCGTGGTGCTGTGCGCCGCGGATACGTTTCGCGCCGCCGCGATCGAGCAGCTCGAAGTCTGGGGACGCCGCGCGGGAGTGGATGTCGTGAAGCAGAAATCGGGCGCCGATCCCGCCGCGGTGGTTTTCGACGGCCTCGCGGCCGCGAAGGCTCGTTCGGCGGATGTCGTGATCGTGGACACAGCCGGCCGCCTGCACACGAAATCGAACCTGATGGCCGAGCTTGAAAAGATGAAGCGCACCGCCGCAAAAGTGGTGCCCGGCGCGCCGCACGACGTGCTGCTCGTCCTCGATGCGACCACCGGGCAAAATGGCCTGAACCAGGCGCGCGAGTTTTGGAGCCACGCGGGCGTCACCGGAATCGTGCTGACGAAGCTCGACGGCACGGCCAAGGGCGGCATCGTGGTGGCGATCGCGCGCGAGCTGAATCTGCCGATCCGGTTCGTCGGCACCGGCGAGCAGATCGACGATCTCGTGCCCTTCGACGCACAAACCTATGTCAACTCCCTCTTTGATTAGCCCGATTCCGGATGACGCCTACTGGATGAGCGAGGCCATCGAGCTGGCTCGCAAGGGCATGGCGCTCGCGCATCCGAATCCGCGCGTCGGAGCGGTCGTGGTTCGCGACGGCCTCAAAGTGGGCGAGGGATTTCACGCGTACGACCAGCGCGACCATGCGGAAATTGCCGCGCTCGCGCAGGCCGGTGAAAACGCGCGCGGCGCGACGCTCTACGTGACTCTCGAGCCGTGTTGCACCACGGGCCGCACCGGTCCGTGCACGAAAGCGATCATCTCGGCCGGAGTGAAACGCGTATATGCCGCGACGGAAGACCCGAATCCCGCAGTGGCCGGCCGCGGTCTGCACGAACTCGAGCGCGCGGGGATCGAGGTCCACACGGGCATCCATGCAGAACATGCGCACGAGCTGAACGAAGACTTCGCGAAATGGATTCGCACAGGTCTGCCCTTCGTCACGATGAAGACGGCGCTGACTCTCGACGGTCAAATCTCCTCGCGCGCGGGCAGCGCGACGCGCATTACGAGCAAAGCCTCGCGCGAAGCCGTGCAGCGCTTGCGCCACGAGGCGGACGCGCTGCTCACCGGAATCGGCACCGTCCTCGCTGATAATCCTCTTCTCACCGATCGAACGGGCGAACCGCGCAGGCGAAAACTTCTTCGCGCGGTGCTCGATTCGCGGTTACGCCTGCCGCTCAAATCGAAGCTTGTGAAATCGGCGAAGGGCGACGTCGTCGTGTTCACCACGCAACGCACGGATTTGCCGAAGGCGCGCGCGCTGAGCCAGGCTGGCGTTGAAATCGTGCGCGTGCCTAAGCGGCGCGGGCGCGTGGATTTGAAGGCGGTGCTGCGCGAACTCGGAAGGCTCGAGATGGTGAATCTGCTGATCGAAGGCGGGGCGGAGCTGAATGGCGCCGCGCTCGAGGCTGGGATTGTTGACAAGGTCATTCTCTTTTATGCTCCCAAGATCATGGGGACGGGCGGAGTGCCGATGGCGCGGATTCCTGCCGCCCGATGGTTTTCGAAGGGACCTGCGCTGAAAAACTTTCGTGTGCTTACGTGCGGATCGGATTTCGTTGTCGAAGGATATTTCCACGATGTTTACGGGAATCACCGAGCACGCCGGAAAAATTGACGCGCTCGATCGCCGTGAAGACGGCGGACGGCTGCGCGTGAGCCTCGCGGGCGCGGACGAAATCGCCGCGCAGACGAAGCTCGGCGCCAGCATCGCCGTCAACGGCTGCTGCCTCACCGTGGCCGAATTCGGCGCCGGCTATTTTTCCGCCGACCTTTCAGGCGAGACGTTACGACGGACGTCATTCGGCGAAATGAAGCCGGGCACGGTGGTAAATCTCGAGCGGCCGCTCGCGGCGGGCGCCCGGCTCGGCGGGCATTTCGTGCAGGGGCACGTGGACGGCGTCGGGCGCGTAACCAAGCTCGTGCCCGAGGGAGACAACTGGTGGCTGTCGGTGCGCGTGCCGGAGGACTTGCGGCGCTACGTCGCCGAAAAGGGCTCGATCGCGATCGATGGAATCAGCCTCACGGTGGCGCGCTGGCAAGAAGGCATCGCCGACATCGCGATCATTCCGTTCACCTACACGCACACAAATGTGCGCGCGATGGTCCCGAACGACGCGGTGAATCTCGAAGTCGACATCCTCGCAAAGTACGTCGAAGGCCTGCTCAATGCGCGCAAGGGACCAGCGGCATCGAACCTCACCGTAAGCAAATTGATCGAAGAAGGATTCTGACGGGAACGGCTGCTTTTGGTTGTTGAGCGATGAGCGTACTATTGAATCGGCACGTCCTTGACCTGGATCAATGCGAGCTTGTGCCCGTCCCATCGGTAGGTAAAATCGCGCGCGTCATCCCTGCCTGGCCCCCAAATCGTGTATTCCTCGATGTACGTTCCCTTTTCGATCTTGATTGTGCGCAAACGGAGAGATACAAGATCGGTGTTCAGCCCCCTGAACATCCGTTCCTGGGTGGGCGTCTCCAACGTTAGTTCGATAATCTTGCCGTCAGGCCGCAGCTTGTAAACGGCGGTCAGGTCAGGACCGCTGCTTCCGGCGACGCAGGAAAACGCCATCACGGCGGCCTCGTCCCGTCCATCTCCGTCAAGGTCACCGAAGACCGTATCCGCAAGGTTGATTTCCTGCGTCTCCATCCCCTCGCAGATTTTCTCCATGCTCGCGCCGCCGTGTTCCTTACGGAACTTACTCGCCAAAAGATCTTCAAAATTCGCATCCTGAATGGAGCGGAGTGACGTTGAATTGGGTGCGCCGATCTGCGCCGCCGGAGAACCCGCAGTCAGGCAAGCGGCGCACAATACGGAACCGAAAATACAGAACAGCAGAAGCTTCCAAGAGACTTTCATCGCAGCCTCCAAGGTCCGAGACCCGCTCGGGATCATGCCTTGCTCCCCGCTTCGCGCGCTGCTTTCTCCACGCGATACTCCGCCCAGGTTAGCCAAACGATTGCCACATCGGAAATCGTCAGCAGCAGGAGTGCGATCGAGTGCGTGTGGATGTATCTGTAAGTTTGATATATGCCAAAGGCGCTGAAGACGCCGATCGCCAGCGGATACGCCCACAGGTCATTGAGCCAAAGAGCGACGGCTATCGCCACCTTCACCGTGCCATGCAAGACAAGATAGATCGACGCGAAGAGCGGATCGCTATGCGCGAGCCTTTCCGAGATATGGAGAAAGTGGGCCGCGATGAAGTCGTGCGGATCGCGCGAAAGCTCATGCTGGAACAACGCCTGAAGGGTGGCGCTCATTGCCGGTGGGTTGATGAACCACAGAAGCACTCCTCCGATGGCTTCGAGCAGGCCGTCGACGCCCTTCATCGTGATGCCGGCGCGAAACGTGGCGCGCAAAAGAAATTTGGAGGTCATTGGCGTTCAAGTTAACGGCGTCGATTCAGGATTGCTGCAATTCAACTCACAGGCGTCCGAGCGGCTTCGCGCGCCTTGGCGCGTGCGCCGCGGATATACAAAAATAGGCCGAGCAGAAACGCGCCAAGCGTCCCGGCCGTCAGCTTCGTTTCGAACAGCCAGGGATTCGCAGCCTCGGCCGGCGGAATCAGCGACAGCACGATTCCGCCAACCACCACGGCGAACCCCAGCGTGGCTGCGACCCACACGCCGGCTTTTCCGCCCGGAATCAACGCGGCGTTGGGATTCGCAGTGCGGTCGGGACGATACGCGAGCTTGACGGCCGCAGCGTACATGTAAAGGAACGGGATGAAGTAGAGGATTGTTCCGGCGTCGACGAGAATTTGGTACGCCGTGTTGGCTGACTCATTGATCTGAATCAGCAGCAGGACGACGCACGAAATCCCGGCCTGCACGAGAATCGAAACCCACGGTGTCTTCCACTTGGAATGGATTTTGCCGAAAGCTGCCGGCATGTAGCGATCGATCCCCACCACGAAAGGAATGCGCGCCACGCCCGCCACGGTCGTTCCCACTCCGCCGGCGTTCCCGAACAGCACAAGAAACGCGGCAAGGATTCCGAAGAACGCGATCCCGAGTCTCGTGGACCCGATCGTGAGCGCCTGAAACACTCCGCTCTTCGGGTCCGCGTCGCCCGCGGGCACGATTGCGAGCAGCGCGAACGTGCCCAGAATATATGCGGCCGCGATCAGGACGCCCGAACCGAGGATGGCGCGCGGAAATGTTTTGTGCGGCTCGTGAACTTCCTCGCTCATCGTCGAGCAAAGTTCGAGCGCGGTGAACGCAAATGCGATCTGCGGCCAGAAATTCACGGTGCCCCAGTTCCACGTCGGAAGCATGTTGGACCATGTGAAATGCGTCACGGAGCCGTGCGTGCGCCAAAGATACGCGCCAAGGCCGATGAGCATCAGCAGCGGTATGTACGTGCCGACGCCACCCGCGTTCTGCAGCCACTTCCCAATGTTCAGGCCGACGATATTGAGAAACATCGCGGCGAAAAGCATCACCATCGCGACGATCAATAGAAATGGACGGCTTTGCGCGAGGTGCGCCGTGCCGGCACCTCCGACGTAGGCAGCCATCGCAGCGCTGGCGATCAGTAAGCCCGGAAAGTAGAAGAACGTGTAGACCCAATACGTCCAGCCGGTGACGAAACCATGGAACTCGCCGAAGGCCTCCTTGGACCAAATGTAGAGGCCGCCTTCGTGCGGAAACCGCGTCGAGAGTTCCACGACGATCAGCGCCGTCGGCAGAAAAAAGAGCGTGGCGGCGAGAAACCAGAGGCTGATCGACGACGTGCCGTTGTGCGCGGCGGCGGCGATCCAGCGTGGTCCTAGGACCGCCGCAATATTGAAAAGCAGCACGTCCCAAAAGCCCATCGCGCGGCGAAGCTGTTTTTTCGGATCGGATGCGGTGGCGTCGCTCACACGGTCGCGTCCAGCGCGGGAATCAGCTCGTCCTGAAGCAGGAAGTTGCGGAGATAGGGATCGCCGGAGGCTTCGAACTCAGCCCACGCGCCGAAAAATCGGACGCGCCCCTCATGCAGAAATATCAGCCGGTCGGCGAGTTTTTTCGCAAGATGCGTGTCGTGCGTCACGACGATCGAGGTCTTGTGCAGCGTCTTTTTCAGCCTCACGATCAGGTCGCTGATGTGCGCCGCCATCAGCGGATCGACCATGGTGGTCGGCTCGTCGTAAAGGATCGCGTCGGGATCCTCGGCGAGAGCGCGCGCGATGGCCACGGCGCGCTTCGTTCCGGTGCTCAAATCCGCGGGCAAGCGGTCCGCAAGATCGGAGACTTCCAGCATGGCGAGCAGTTCCTGGACGTGGCGGTCGATTTTTTCCGGGTCTTGCCCGGCGCGGCCGACAAGCGGAAACGCCACGTTTTCCGCCACGGTGAGCGAATCGAAGAGCGCGCCGGATTGGAAGACCATCGTCACGCGGCGGCGAATCTCGGCGAACTGCTTTTCGGTCCAGCCGGTCACGTCCTGCCCGGCGACGATGATGCGGCCCTCGTCCGGCTCCAGAAAGCCTAGCAGCAGCTTCAGCGCGACGGATTTCCCCACGCCGCTGCGGCCCATGATGACGGCCGTCTCACCCTGATCGACGAAAAAGCTGACGCTTTTCAGCACGCTGTTTTCGTCGAAAGATTTCGAGACGTTTTGGAATTCGAGGTAGTGGCCGCTCATTTTCGGATGCCGCTCGATTCGTCGCGGAGTCTCAGCTTGGCTTCCTCGTAATCCTCAGGCGAGTTCATATTCTTGAACAGGAGACCCTCGGAATCAAAGGCTTTCCATTCGGCAGGCTCGATTGTTTCGACGCGCAGACTCGCCAGGCCGTCGGTCACCTTGCGCGTTCCGCGCTCGAGCGCGCTGCGAATGGCCGATTCGGCGCGCTTGTTGTAGATCGCGCAGAGCGGCTCGGCGCCGCGCGTGTTCATGGGCAGCACCGCGTCCGCCGACGATGCCAGCGCCCTCGCGACGAGAAAATCAAGCCACTCCTTCGTCAGATACGGCAGATCGCACGCTACCACAAGATTCCACTCGGCGTTCGACGCGCGCAGCGCCGTGGCAATTCCGCCGAGCGGCCCCGCACCCGGAAAGTCGTCCGCGATCGAACGCAGCCCGAGAGCGCGACTCGCCTCCGTGCCGCCGATCACCACCGGCGCGCCGACAACCGACTCGACAAGCCGCGCCGTGCGAACGATCAGCGCGACGCCGCCGATTTCGAGCAGCGCCTTATCGCGGCCCATGCGCGAGCTTTCGCCGCCCGCGAGGATAAATCCCGCGACTTGTCGAATCGAACTCACCGCCACTTACCAGCTCTTTCGCCACCGCGCCACCAGCCTTCGTAGGGGCACAGCACTTGTGGCGAGCGCAGCCGAACCATGCTGTGCCCGGCGCGTGGCTGGCGTCCGTGCCCACCTCCTCGCACGTTCTCCCTTAAGAAGCGCGCCCCATTCTCACCGCCGGTGTATCTCTCTCCGTAGGGGCACAGCATGCTGTGCCCGGCGCGCGGCTGGCGTCCGTGCCCACCTCCTCGCACGTTCTCCCTTAAGAAGTGCGCCCCATTCTCACCGCCGGTGTATTTCTCTCCGTAGGGGCACAGCATGCTGTGCCCGGCGCGCGGTTTGCAATTTTCCAACCATGAGCTCCGATTCAACCACGAGCGGGTTTTGTAGAGCCCGCCTTTAGGCGGGCATCCCTGATCTTGCTTCACTTCCCTGGCCTCTGAATTCCCAGCTCGCGCAGCTTTTCCTGCAAACTTTGTCGCTGAAGCCCGATTTCCGCCGCCGTCTTCGACACGTTCCAGCGGTGCTCTTCGAGCTTGCGCTTCAAATACGTAATCTCGAACTTGCGTTTCGCCTCGCGAAAATCGGTCTCGCTCAGGAACGAGTTCCCTGCCCCATCACGGGCGGTTGCCACCGCACCTGCATTGGCCCGCACTTCTTCGGGCAAATCGGCGGCGTTGATTTCATCGCCCTTGCACATCACTAGCGCGCGTTCGAGCGCGTTGCGCAGTTCGCGGACGTTGCCCGGCCAGTCGTAGCGCCGCGCAAGTTCCGCGGCCTCGCGACTCAGAAGAGCGCGGTGGCCGTGACGCGCGCCGAGCTGCGCGAGAAACGCATCGGCAAGCAGCGGAAGATCTTCTTTGTGCGCGCGCAGAGCGGGAACTTCGAGCGTGACGACGCGAAGACGATAGTACAAATCCTCACGAAAGCGGCCAGCAGCGATCTCGGCGGCGAGATCGCGGTGCGTCGCGCTGATCACGCGGACGTCCACGTCGATCGATTGCGATCCGCCGAGCCGC
The DNA here is from genome assembly GCA_963715685.1 of uncultured Acidobacteriota bacterium. Classification (GTDB taxonomy): domain Bacteria; phylum Acidobacteriota; class Terriglobia; order Acidiferrales; family UBA7541; genus Palsa-295. The sequence continues at coordinate 3,242,801 of OY970264.1, forward strand.
TCGATCTTGCGGTTTTCGAGCGCGCGTAGCACCTTCGCCTGCGTCACCGGATTCATATCGCCGATTTCATCGAGAAAAAGCGTGCCGCTGGACGCGAGTTCGAATTTCCCCTTTCGCTGCTGCGCCGCGCCCGTGAATGCGCCACGCTCGTAGCCGAATAATTCTGACTCGATCAAAGTCTCAGGTAGCGCCGCGCAGTTTACGGCAATGAACGCTTTTTCGCCTCGCGGAGACCGCGCGTGAATTTCCTGCGCGAGCAGATCCTTGCCCGTTCCGCTTTCGCCGAGGATCAGTACGGTTGCATCCGTCGGCGCGACGCGCTCCGCCATCTCAAAGACGCGCCGCATGGCCGCCGAACTTCCTAACATGCGGCCGAATTGCCCTTCGGCGACAAGTTCGCGCCGTAGGCGCTCGTTCTCCGCGCCCAACTCGGAAAGGCGCAGAAGATTCGCGACACGCGCGCGTAGTTCCTCGATATCGAAACCCTTCACGATGTAATCCGCCGCGCCGCCGTGCAGCGCCTCCACGGCCGTGCGCGCCGTATCGAGCGCGGAAACGATCAGCACAGGCGTTCCGTCGCCGCCCGCGCGCAGCGAGCGCAGGAATACGAGGCCGTCTTCATCCGGCATGATGAGGTCAAGCAGGATCAGGTCGAAGCGCTGGCTCGCGACGGCCGCACGCGCCGCTGCGGCCGACGCGGCCTCCGAGATTCTGTAACTGCCCTCAAGCGCGCGTCGCATTCCGTAGCGCGCCGCCGGCTCGTCGTCCACAATCAGAATCGTTCGCATGGCCCTCTTAATCGTCACTAGCGCGTGCCCTCCGCGAGCGGCAACGTCACACGAAATCGCGTTCCCTTCCCATCATGCAGCGGGCTTTCGCATGCGAGCGTCCCGCCCATCTCATCCACGCGGCGCGCCACGATCGCAAGGCCGAGGCCGGTGCCCGTGGCCTTAGTCGTAAAGAAAGGCTGAAAAATCTTCGCGCGCAATTCCTGAGAAATTCCGGGGCCGCGGTCTTCCACGCAGATTTCGAGACGGTCGTCCGTGCGCGCGAGGCCGACGTGGACGCGCCCGCCATTCGGCTGCGCTTCGATGGCGTTGAGCACAAGGTTCGAGAGCACCTCGCTGAGCGCCTCCTCGGAAGCGGTCACCGAAACATCCTCCGCAGGAGCGTCGAATTCGAGGATCACGTTGCGGCGCTCGGCGTCGTGGCGAAACAGCGCGGCGGTTTGGCGCGCGAGCGCGACCGCTCCGACGCGCCGCCCGTTCGCGGACGGCTTCGCAAAATTCAGGAGCTGCCGCAATTTCGCGCTCATGCGGTCGATTTCGTCGAGCACGAGCGCGCAATCGTGCCGCACGTCGGCCGGCAGGTCCGGCTTTTCGAGCTGCACTTGCAGCACGGTTTTCATCGAGCTGAGCGGATTGCGGAGATTGTGCGAGACGCTCGCCGCCATCTGTCCGAGCATTGCAAGCCGTTCGCGTTCGGCCAGCTCGCGTTCGAGGCGCAGCTTTTCTTCGATCAGCAGGCAGAGATCGGCCATCGCCGGTAACTGCTCGGCGAGAAATTCGAGCGCAGCGGTCGTCTCACCGGTCAGGTACGAGCCGGTCGAGGCAGCTTCGAGCAAGCCAAAATCCCGGCCGTCTTTCGTTAAGCGCACCCGCGCCACGTGGCCGAGTCCGCCGGGCGCTTCGAGCGGCTTCTGCTTCGGATCGCGCGGAATCGAAAGCCGCACGGCCGCCAGCCCGAATTCTTCGCGGATCACGCGCTCGGCGTGCGCGATCAAGAGCGTGAGATCGCCGTGCCGTGCCTGCTCCTGTAGCTCGAGCGCCAGACTCTGCCAGCGTCCCATGCGTTCGCGCAAAGTGCGATGGAGCGCCGGCCCGATCGCGCGCTCAAGCGGCTCGAAAAGAAAAATCAGAATGAACAGCAGCACGCTCGCCGTCGCCTCCGGAGGAAACACCGGCGCCAGCCAGCCGCTGACGCGATGCACAAGCGCAAGATAGAGCAACGCGAGAAGCGTCGCCGAAAGCGCGTACACCAGATTTCGCTGCGCCCCGTATTCCAGAAAATTGTGCCGCAGCGCATAGTAGACGAGCATCGCGCCCGGAAGTATGCCACCCACAATTGTGGCCGTGGCGAACAGGTCCGCCATCAAAGGCGAGGCGCCCACATGCGCAATGCGGGCGAGTAAAATGGCGAACAGGAAGAATGAAACCGTGAAAAGCCATTTCCCCAGAACTCTCGCACGCGGGCTCGTCTCGCGAACCACCAAGGACAGTTGCAGGATTCCAGCCAAGGCCGCGCAGATCGCATAGTCAACGAGCAGGCTCTGGCCCTCAAAACCGAACAGCGCGCCCCCTAGGCCGGTGCCCGTCCCGCGGGAAATGACGACTAGGCCAACCGCCTGCGCGATCGCCGTCAGGTACGCGAGCCAAACGCACGCCCGTAGCCCCGGCCCGGCCCGTACTCCCTGGAACGTGAGCGCATATTGAACGTGGGTGTGGACGAGCAGCGGCAGCAACAAGAGCGTCCCCAGCTCCGTGAGTAACGTGTAGAGGAGCCGGGTGGCGGCGGGCGGCGATCCGTATTGAATCTGCGCGTTGATTTCGAGCAGGCCGCCGGCATAGATCGCGAACAGCGAGAGGATGAGGAAGAAGAGCAGCCGTTCAAACAGGCGCGGGCGGCGATGCCCCAGAATCAGAGCGATCAAGAACAGGTAGACAAGCGTTCCCGCCGTGAGCGCGATCAGTCGAATATAGAAGAGCCAGGCCACCAAGCGCCTCTTGACTGAGGATTCTAGACCTGCGGGAGAAGCAACTCAATGCCCAAGTGTCGGAAAAACCGGACATTCCCTATTTATCTGATGTAGATAGACTTACATAATCTAAAGGGAGCTGAAATTCAGCCCTTGACCGATAGGTTTTTCCTTGACTGTCCATCCAAGTTTGTTATATTAGCACTCGCCTGCGAGGAGTGCTAATCATTGCCCTTCTCCTGGCTCACTCAGCAAATCACCGGAGGGATCGCACAAATGGCTGTCAACATCACCCCGCTCCACGACCGTGTGCTGGTGCGGCGGCTCGAAGAAAAAGAAAGCGTAAAGGGCGGAATCATCATCCCCGATACGGCTAAGGAAAAGCCGCAAGAAGGGGAAGTGATCGCCGTAGGCGCCGGCAAACTTAACGACAAGGGCGAACGTATCCCGCTGGACGTGAAGGCGGGCGATCGCATCTTGTTCGGCAAATATTCTGGGAACGACATCAAGATCGACGACGAGGAATACATGATCCTGAAAGAAGACGAAATCCTCGCGAAGATCGGCGGCGCGGCCAAAGCGGCCGGCGGCAAAAAGTAAATTCCGGACGCCTAATTAGCGCCACGGACAACCATCCTGAGAATCCGAAAGAGGAGACAGAAACATGGCAAAGCAAATCGTAACTGGTGAGAATTCGCGCCAGGCGATTCTGCGCGGCGTCAATGCACTCGCGGACGCCGTGAAGATTACGCTCGGCCCGAAGGGGCGCAACGCGGTTATCGAAAAGAAGTTCGGCGCGCCGATCATCACCAAGGACGGCGTCACGGTAGCGAAGGAAATCGAGCTGCAGGACCCGCTCGAGAATATGGGCGCGCAGATGGTGCGTGAAGTCGCCTCCAAGACGTCGGATGTCGCGGGCGACGGCACGACCACGGCGACCGTGCTGGCTCAGGCCATCTTCCGCGAAGGCGTGAAGACGGTGGCGGCCGGCGCAAGCCCCACGGCCCTGAAGCGCGGCATCGAAAAGGCCGTCGAAGTGGCCGTCGAGGAAATCAAGAAGTTCCACAAGGACGTGAAGGGCGACATGATCGCGCAAGTCGGCACGATCAGCGCCAACAACGATAAGCAGATCGGCTCCATCATCGCCGAGGCCATGAAGAAGGTGGGCAAGGATGGCGTCATCACCGTCGAGGAATCGAAGACGATGGAGACGACGCTCGAAGTGGTCGAAGGCATGCAGTTCGACCGCGGCTACCTCTCGCCCTACTTCGTCACCGACCCGGAGCGGATGGAGTGCGCGCTCGAAGACGTCCGTATCCTGATCCACGAGAAGAAAATCAGCTCGATGAAGGACCTGCTTCCCCTGCTCGAGCAGATCGCCAAGACCGGCAAGCCGCTGCTGATCATCGCGGAAGATGTTGAAGGCGAGGCTCTCGCAACGCTCGTCGTCAACAAGCTCCGCGGGACGCTGCAGTGCTCCGCCGTCAAGGCACCCGGCTTCGGCGACCGCCGCAAGGCCATGCTCGAAGACATCGCCACCCTCACGGGCGGCAAGGCCATCACGGAAGACCTCGGGATCAAGCTCGAGAACGTGAAGCTCGAAGACCTCGGGCGGGCCAAGAAGATCACCATCGACAAGGACAACACCACGATCGTCGAGGGCGGCGGAAAAGCCACCGAGATCGAGGGGCGCGTGCGGCAGATCCGTGCGCAGGTCGAAGAGACCACGTCCGACTACGATCGCGAGAAGCTGCAAGAGCGGCTCGCGAAGCTGGTCGGCGGCGTGGCCGTTATCAAGGTGGGCGCGGCAACCGAGACCGAGCTGAAGGAAAAGAAGGCTCGCGTCGAAGACGCCATGCATGCCACACGCGCTGCGGTCGAGGAAGGCATTGTTCCCGGCGGCGGCGTGGCTCTGGTTCGCTGCATCACAGCTCTCGACAAGCTCAAGCTTCAGGGTGACGAGGCCACAGGCGTCAACATCGTGAAGCGCGCTCTCGAAGAGCCTATGCGGCAGATCGCACTCAACGCCGGTCAAGAAGGCGCTGTGATCGTCGGCCGCATCCGCGAGTCGAAGGACGATAACTTCGGCTTCAACGCGGAAACCGAGGAGTACGTCGACCTGGTCAAGGCGGGCGTAATCGACCCAGCCAAGGTCACGCGCCTCGCTCTGCAGAACGCTGCTTCGATCGCCGGCCTGATGCTCACCACCGAAGCTCTGGTGGCCGACATCAAGGAAGAGACGAAGCAGGGCGCTGCGGGCGGCGGTGGCGGTATGCCAGGTGGCGGCGGCATGGGCGGGATGTACTAAACGCCTCATCCGACGGTTCGGATGTAGGTTTAAACGTAGCGCCGCGGTCTTTAGCGCGGCACAAAAGGGCGTCCCGATGCGATCCATCGGGGCGCCCTTTTTTCTGCTCAAGGTTTAAACGTAGCGCCGCGGTCTTCAGCGCGGCATCTTCTTCTCAAGGTTTAAACGTAGCGCCGCGGTCTTTAGCGCGGCATCTTCCCGTTCGTCTCCGCAGTTTTGCGCATTGCATGCCCTGGCGGTTTCAGGTTTACATGTAACGACATCTTCGGTTCTTGAGACACAATGCCTGAATTTCACCGCAAGAACATCCGTTTACCCGCGGAAAATTATCGCGGACGCCGACTCTACTTCGTCACACTTTGCTTCCACAATCGGCACCCGCTCGGCACGAACCCTCGCATTGCGCGCTGGATCATCGCCTCGCTTCAAAAACACGCCGCCGCATGCGAATTTTTCATCCACGCCTATTGCGTGATGCCCGACCACATGCATGTGCTCGCGGCGGCGGCGTCGGACAGGAGCAATCTCGTCAAATTCGTCGAATCCTTCAAACAGGAAACCGCAATTGGTTTCGGGCGCAGGGTGCATCGTCCTCTCTGGCAATTCAAATACTACGATCGCATCCTTCGCGGCGCCGATTCCGCCGACCGCGTCGCCTGGTACATCTGGTTGAATCCGGTGCGAAAAGGCCTCTGCCGCAAGCCAACGGATTACCCGTTTCTGGGATCGTTCACCGAATTGGGCGCGAGGCTGTTGAAAGTCTCCACGGCAGCCGAATGGACGCCACCGTGGAAGTCTGCCGCGCTGAAGACCGCGGCGCTACATTAGAGTCTTTGAGGAGGAGCCATCGACGCGGCGGAGAAGATGGCTGCGGCATGGGCGGGATGTACAAACCCCAGCCGACGGTTTGAATCTAGGTTTACATGTAGCGCCGCGGCCTTCAGCGCGGCACGTGAGGGCGTCCCGGTCAATTCATCCGGGGCGCCCTTTTGTTTCGTGGCGCAAAAAGGTATGGGCCACAGACGAGGAATGTCTGGAACTGGCAATGAGTATCAGGGTGGTGTTGACCGAGCTTGCAGAACGAACCTCCGTGGCGCTGAAAGAAGAAGCCACGTTGGTTGAAGGATGCAGTAAGTAAGCTCCTGAATCGAAAGTCCGGCTAGTCTCATATGCGAGGGTGGGCGGGCGGCCCACCCTCAGCCGCTCCTTGTCAATTCGGCGCGAGCCGCGGCCCACAAAGCAAAGGCTGCCCGCCTGCCCTTCGGCTCCGCTCAGGGCAGGAAGGTGGCCACGAAGGCGACCCCGGAGCGAAGAATGCTGCCGCGCTGAAGGCCGCGGCGCTACATTTGGACCTTAACGCAGAGGGGGGCGCGGCGAGCAGCGAATCGCCCGGGGCTCAAGAGCACAGACAGGATTATCTGTGCCACAAGTGCGGGCTGGCCGGGCGTCCCGGTACAGGTCACCGGGACGCACAAACCGCGAAAGAACCCGGCGGTACGTTGAAACCCGTAGTCCACAGGGATTTGACGCCTAAGAGCTCCGCGTGCGGCCGTACGCTGGTCGTGCAACGCACTCATTTTTGATGAGGCGCTAAGCGGCCTTAATGACCCTTAAAAGCCGCGAAATGGCTGCTTAGGGGAGCTTATTTGCACAATGAAGGAGAGGGCGTCACACAAAGAGAAGACGGGGCGTGCGTTCCGCGCGTATCTCGACCTCGTCGATGCGGCGGACTGGATTCGGAGGGAACTCGCCGGGCCGCTTGATTATTTTGGCCTGACGATGAACGAATTTCGGCTGCTCCATATGCTGTATAACCAAGGGCCGATGAGCGTGAGCGACGCGGCCGAAAGGCGCGCGTGCAAGATTCAGAACATGCATACGCTGGTCGAGCGGATGGAGGGGGCAGGATGGGTGGGACGGCAGGTCGTGTGGCGCGCGCCAGCGGAGATACGGGAGAGCCGGATGCCGAAAGTGCGGCGTGGGAAGCCGAGACGTGGGCCGAAAGTCCGAGTGGTGAGTCTGACGCGCGAGGGCCGGAAGCTGATCGCAACGGTGTTGCCGAGGCAAGCGAAGATGGTGAAGGCGATGATGCGCGCACTCGATCTGCGGGAGCAGGATACACTCGGGCGCTTGTGCCGAAAGTTGCGCGAAGGCAACATCGTGAAATTCTTCCAGGAGATTCGGATGCAGGATGCGGACGAGGATTTGCGCGTATGAGACCGCATCCCTCGCCCATTCAGGCACTTGACCGACGATGCAGCGGGATGATAACAATTCGCCAGCAGGGTAAGGGCAACACGCACGGAGACACGGCATGAACACTTCACTTGCAAGAGAATTGCTGCGGTTTACGTCGATTGCGGTGACGGCCATTTTTGCGTTCGCGCCGATTTGCCGGGCGCAGCAGAGCGCGGGTCCTAACTTGAACGTGGCGGGAAACGAGATGGCGGAGCGAATGGAGCTTTCGAACATGGACGCTCTCGGCGATAAGGATGAGGTTGCCGCCTACAAGAATTTCTCCAAGGAGCAAGAACCCGCGAAGAAAATCCAACTCGGAAGCAAGTTCTTGCAGAAATACCCGAAGAGCCCGTTTGCAGAGCGCGTCGACGCCGGCTTGATGAACGCCTATCGCGCGCAGCAGGACTGGAAGAATACGTATCTGTTCGCGGACAACGCGCTCGCGCTGAAGCCCGATGACGTGGACGTGCTTACCACGGTCGGTTGGACGATACCGCACGTCTACACTCCAAACGATCCGGACGGCGATCAGGAGCTCGACAAGGCGGAGGCATACGCGAAGCACGCCATCGAGGTTCTCGCCAAGATGCCCAAACCCACCGACATGAACGACGCGCAGTTCGCGGCTTCGAAAGCCAAAAGGTCCGTCCAAGCGCACAGCGCCCTCGGCCTCGTCTATTTCCGTCGCGAGGACTACGACAATTCGGCGAAGGAGCTGGAACAATCCACGAAGGAAAATCCAACGCCCGATCAGACCGATCTATTTGTTCTGGGCGTGGATCTGCAAAACTTGAAACGCTACGGCGAAGCGGCGGACGCGTTTCGCGGATGCAGTCAGATCGCGGGAGTCTTGCAAGATCAATGCAAGCAGAACGCAGACTTGGCGAAAAGGCAGGCGGATGTAACGAAGACTAAGTAACGAAGGCTAAGAAATGCAAAGGCCGCCCGCCTTCCGCCAGGAATCGGCGGACGCAGAAGGCGCGAAAGGCGTGCGCTACAAAGGCAGAACACAAGGGCGTCCCGATGCGATTCATCGGGGCGCCCTTTTTATTTTGTGACGTCGATGTCGAGGAGGCTGCGCTCCGGCACGGTGAGCGCCCACCAGCAGAACGTGCCGATCACGGGCACCAGCGCGCAAAAGAGAAACGCGTTGGCGTAGTGCTTCATGTCAAACATGTGGCCGAGGCTAGGCAGGACCATTGCCACCACCGCGGACCACGAGCCCGCGCCGATCCCCGCTACGAGGCCTGTCTGCTCCTTCGGATACGCTAGCGCGCTCGTCCGCAGCGCGACGACCACGAATCCGCTGGCGACGAACATTGCCCAGAACATCAGCCCGAGCACGATTGCTGGATCGCGAAATTCAGGCACGGTGATCAACGGCAGGCCGAGCGCCGCGAATGAGAAAAACATCCACGACGGGCGCGCGTTGCCCGCGGCGAACCTGTCCGCGAACCAACCCCAGAAGAAATATCCGATTTCCCATCCGAGCGGAGGCAGCCAGAGAACGCGCCCGAGCTGCCCCTGCGTGAAACCGAGCACCTGCGCGAGATATAGGGGCGCGAGATAGAGAATCAATCCGATCGGAAGCGCGCCCAGCGCGTACGACGCGACGAGGCTCCAGAATCTCCGCTCGAAAACATTCGGCGGCGTGATGCGTTGTGTTTGGCGAACGGACGCGACCGCCGTGAAATCGACAGTGCTGCGCCAGAGCAGTACCCACGCGAGACCCGCGACGCCGGTCACGATGAACGCCGCGCGCCAACCATACGCGAGCGCGATCGGAGTGACGATCAGCGGCGTGATGATCGCGCCGAGCGAGCCGCCGCTATACGCCACCGCGATTCCGCGCGATTGCTGTTTGGCCGGGAGCCAATCCATCGCGGCGCGCAGGCCGCCGGGAAACGTGGCGCCCTCGCCGAATCCGAGCACGGCGCGCGCGATCGCGAAGCCAAGAAATCCCGAGAGCACCGCGTGAGCGCCGCATGCAATCGTCCAGATGGTTACCGCGAGCGTCATGCCGCGGCGCAGGCCGACGCGATCGAGAATCGCGCCCCACATCGGGTTCCCCAGCATGTATGCCACGCTGAACGCGCTTACGATCTCGCTGTACTTTTCGGCGTTGAGCTTCAGATTCGCGAGAATCATCGGCGAGAGCACGGCGAGGATCTGGCGGTCCATGTAGCTGAGGAGCGAGCATGCCAGCATCATCACTACGGGCCACCATGCGCGAATCGGCGTGGCGCGCTGCGGCGAGCCTGCAGTTTTGTTGGATGGCGATGTTTGGGCGGCCTGCGTCACCGGATGGGCTTGAGCGCCGAGGGATGATACCTCAAACCACACTCCGCGCAGCGACGCACTTTCATCTTAAGAATCCGCGGTGAGCCACGTCGGACGGCGATCATTTTACCGGCGTGAGCGCGCACTTGCATTTTTTCGGGCGACGCGCGAAGCTACAGGCCGCAAACTTGATGAAAGGAAACTCCGATGAGCATTGATCTAAAAGCGCACCGCAGAATCGCTACCGAAGAGGCTTTCTCAATTCCGGAGGTCGCAGCGGGATTGCGCGACGTCGCGCGGGCCCCCGGCAACAACCTCGACCTGACTCTCGTGAAGCGAATCTACGACGCACAAGTGGATGACATGCAGGCGCGCCTGCTGCCGCGTTTGCTCGATCTCGAGGACGAGCGCCTGCGGGATATGGACAAGAACGGCGTCGCCGTGCATCTGCTATCGCTCACCGCGCCGGGCGTACAGATGTTCGACGCCGATACGGCCACCGAATTAGCCGCGCTCGCGAACGACCGGCTGGCGGCCGTGATCGGCCGGCATCCGACGCGCTTCGCCGGGCTCGCGACTTTCGCGCCGCACTCGCCCAAGCGCGCCGCCAAGGAAATGGAGCGCGCGATCAAGACGCTGAAGCTCAACGGATTCATTGTGAACTCGCACACGAACAACGACTACTTCGACGACCCGAAATTCTTCCCGATTCTGGAAGCCGCCGAGGCGCTCGACGCCTGCATCTACATCCATCCGCGCGCGCCTTCGGACGGGCTCGCCGCGCCGTTCCGCGAATATGGCCTCGACAGCGCGCAATGGGGTTACGGCATCGAGGTTTCGACGCACGCGGTGCGCATGATGGTCAGCGGTGTCTTCGACCGATTCCCGAAGCTCAAAATCTGCATCGGGCACATGGGCGAGGCCGTGCATTTTTGGCTCTGGCGGCTCGACTATATGAACAAAAACGCGCAGAACCGAGGCAGTGCGCCCAAAACCAAGCTCACACCCAGCGAGTACTTCAAGCGGAATTTCGTGATTACGACGAGCGGGCAGGAGTCGCACCTCGCGCTCGATTTTTCGATCAAGGCGCTTGGCGTGGATAACGTTCTTTGGGCGATCGATTATCCATATCAGCCGACGACGCCTGCGGTGGAATTCATGGATTCCGCGCCAATCTCGGCGTCGGACAAGGAAAAGATCTATCACGGCAACGCCGAGCGCATATTCCACATTCGCCCAGCCTGAACGCGGCGGGGTCGTACGGCGTCGCGGAATCTACGTGTTGCGGGTCGCTTCGAACAGGAACCAGACGCGGCGCTGCGTCTCATCGATCCAATTTTCGAGCAGGCTCGTGGTGGCCACGTCGTTCGCGTCGTCGCACAAATCGTGCGCGGCAAGCATGCTGACGACGAGTGCCTTGTTGTCCTCGCACAGCTCGCTCAGCATGTCCGCGGGATCGACGAAATCGGCGTCGTTGTCGGGCAGGCGCTGAAGGCGCGCGATGTGTCCGATGGAGCGAATCGTGGTGCCGCCGATCTTGCGGGCGCGCTCGGCAATGTCATCAGTCATCGCGAAGATTTGTTCGGCCTGCTCGTCAAGCAACAGGTGGTAGTCGCGAAAGTGCGGGCCGCTCATGTGCCAGTGGAAATTCTTGGTCTTGAGGTAGAGCGCGAATACGTCCGCCAACAAAGCGTTCAGCCCACCTTGTATGTCCTTCACCGCCTCGGGCCGGATGTCTGACGGGGTCGCCAACGGTTCCTTACGCCGGTCTTTCACGTCGCTCTTGTTCGCCATCGTGTGCTCCTTTTCGGGCTCGCTGCCCAAGCATCATACGCCAGAACTGGTTGGATGCGGCAGGCCGGCCCGAGGACGCATTTCTTGCCGACCGTCGACGAATGGACCCTGTTAGCCTAGAGGATCGAATATATGCCAGGAGCGTATAATTAGTTCTGACTACGATGAGCAAGAGAAATGTCTTTGATGAGCTGATGGAAGGCGTGGGCGCCATGAAGAGCCATCGCGAAGCCAAGCTTACGTTGCGCAGCTACAAGGTCGAACCGGCGCCGCTGCCCAAGGTCGACGCCAAGTTGATTCGTGACACCCGGAGGAAACTCCGCTGCTCGCGTGCCGTTTTTGCGCGGAAGTTGCGCATCAACGAGCGGACCCTTGAAAAATGGGAACAGGGTCGCGCCAAGCCTAATCGACAAGCTGCCGCGCTCGTGCTCCTTGTCCGGAGATATCCTGACACCCTCGAACGCCTCGACCGCGTCGCCTCGTCCTGAGCCTGTGTGGTGGAGCCGGCGTGCGTCTGCCGGGGAGTTAGTATTTGACGAAGAAATAGGCGGCCATGCCGAAGCCGACGGCGATGATGACCCATCGGACGTGCTGCGGATTCATTTTCTGCGCGAGATATGCGCCGCCGTAGCCTCCGCTGGCGGCGCCGACGAGCATCACGAGAGCCTGCGGCCACACAATCACGCGCGCCAGAATGAACGTCACGATGGCGACGCCGTTGACGACGCTGACGAGCAGCGCCTTCACGCCGTTCATCGCGTGAATGTTGTCGAGGCCAAGCAGCGCCAGCAGGGACAGAAACAGGATGCCCGCACCCGCGCCAAAATAGCCCACATACATGGCGATGATCAGGTTGAGGAACAGCCCGATGACCATCAGCAGGCGCGGAATTTTGGGGCTGCCGGGCGCGCCCTCCGGATAGTGCCCGGCGCGGCTGCGGAGCCAGGCCGTTATGCGTCCGCCGAAAAGGAACAGCAGCGTGGCGCCCAGCATCAGCCAGGGGATCAGGTGCAGAAACGTGAGCTGGGGCGTGATGAGCAGGATGCGCGCGCCGAGCACGCCTCCAATGATGCCCGCGAGGAAAAGCGGCAGGATCAGGCGGCGCGCGTCGGGCGTGAAGGCGTTGCGATACGCGAGGGTGCTGGCCACCGTCCCGGGCCAGAGCGCGGCGGTGTTAGTGGCGTTTGCGGCGATCGGCGCCATGCCCGTGAAGAGCAGCGCCGGAAACGAAATGAAGCTGCCGCCGCCCGCAACGGAGTTCACGACTCCGGCAACGAATGCGGCGAGAAAAAGGAAAACGGCGTGGCTCAGGTGCACGCGACAGAATACATGGCGCGCGAATCGAAGTCATGCCGAATGCGATCTTGATAATGGCTAAGCCCAAAGAAGCAGTCGTTTCCCAGAACGAGCCACCTTGGGAAACCGACTGAGACTCCCCAACGCGCAACGACTGGCTCCTCTCCAATCTGCAGTTCTTTGCGCGCCGCTACCAACATCCCTACCTGCTCGAAAGGCCAGCGTGACCGATTGGAGTAGTACGCCCCACTTCGGTTCTTGGCGGCAGCTGCGCTGTGGCCTACTGGGTGTGAGGCCACGTCCGGCAGCCTTCTTTGTGCCAGGTATCTTCAATGAAGGAGCACGTATGAAAAAAACGCTTTTTGTTGGGGTTGTCCTGCTTTTCGGTATTTCGACTTATTTGACGGTGGGTGCGGAACGGACCGCGGCGCAAGGGCCCGCGGGCGCGGGCGCGTCCGCTGCCGCGCAGGATAGCTCGCATTCCCTTAATCCGATCAAGTGGGTCAAGAAAGATTCCAAGAATTCCGCCGATGCGCCCGGAAGCAGAAGCGACGTAGAGAAAAAGCTCACCCCCAGCCTGCAAGCTGAGGGGGTGTTGGCCGCTAACGCTACCGCTACCGACGCATGTGCGCCATTCACGGCATTAGATGGATGCCTTGCTGCCCTTCACGCCAGCCACAATCTCGGAGTGGATTTCAATTGCCTTCGCGCCGACGTGACGGGTGTGCACACCAGTGCGGATGTGTCCGGCTGCAAGGTCGCTGACGAAGGGAAAGCTCAGGGCCTGAACAATGCCATCCATCAGCTGAAGCCGGATGCCAACGCCAAGCAAGCCACAAAGGACGCGGAGCAGCAGGCCAAAGACGATCTGAAGGGAATCGGCGGGTAGCTCCGAAGCTCGAGAAATTGCCGTTCAAATAAGTGCATGCAGTTCCTTCGTCCGTCTCTGCGCCTTCCTGACCGAGGGTTCCCGCAAAGCGAGGTCGGTGGCCCGAAAGGGCCATTAACGTCCTATTTTGCCTGGAGCGACTTGATGTAGTTCGTCAGGTTTGTAATCCGCAATGTCACTTGAGTCTCATCCAATCGGTCGATCGTAAAATCGGCTCCCCAGATGGGCATCTCAGCTGGTCCATGCGCTGGCATTACGACACCATTCCGCAGCACATTCGAAACATAGGCCTCAGGGAATCTACCGCCGTGACGCCGGGCTAGCGTGGTCAAGTCGGGCGGTGCCCTGAATGGGTAAGGCGCAGGGCCGCTCCCCTTCAAATCATTTCCGTGGCAGACGGCGCAATGTTGGCTGTACAGTTCAGCACCGGACGGGGGACTCGAAGCCGTGATCGTCTGTATCGATTCCAGGTACTTCACGAGATTCTCCAACCTCACATTTCCCCGGTCCACATCCGATTCAATCTGATGAAAGATGGGGCCCCAAATTGGCATCTCCCGGGAACCATGCGCCGCCACGACTTTGTCGCCCATAATCACTTCGCGCACATGCGCCGCAGGAAACTGCCTTCGATTATTCCTGGCCAGGAGAGTTAGATCGGGCACCTTGGCCTTCAACGCGGGCGCTGCTGGGCCCGTTCCATTGGCGGCCACGCCATGGCAAGGGGCACAATAGGCCCGGAACAAGTCTGGTCCCTCGACAGAGCGCATCAACGGCGTAAACTGGTCTTCCGCATTCGGCGCGGTCTGAGTTTGCTTGCCGGCTCCTGAGAGGACAACGCTGGCGAGCACAACTGTCAGTCCGAGCCGCAAAGCCCTCTTGAATCTTTTGTCCGCCGTCTTCACCGTAGTCTCTCTTATCTTCAGCGATGTTCGCCTCATTTGCCGCGCAGCAATAGAATCACGTCGAGCAGCACAAGCACAGCCACAACCACCTCCAGCGTGAACATGCGGCGCTCATTGAATTCAGCGACCATGAATTCGTAAAGCTCCCCCGCCGTTTTCAATTTTTCGGCGACGAGAGTTTTGTAATCGTCGACTCCGATCTTTGCCGAAATGACGCGGTACACCCGGGCATAGTAAGTGTCGCTGATGAATTTCACGGCATATTCCGTTCTTTCGGCCAGATCCATGATGTCCAAGCGGATTCGATTCAAACGGCTGGCGCGCCGGGGCAATCGCCAGCGGGACAGGAAGCTTTCGTGCCCCTCGAGTGAGCTATAGACATTTGAAAGCAATTTTGTGAGCAACTCGTCGTAGTAGCGAAACTCCAGCAATTGGGTATTCGCGTACTCGAGAAGATCGATCACGGCGGGCGTAGCGTCGGGTTTGTCATATACGAGCGCCGCCGCCCAGCCCACCACAACTAGGTCGCTCGGATAGTAAGACAAGGCGGAGCGCACGATCTCATCGCGCTCGGCAGCCGACAGAGAAATGAGCTCGCCGCGGACGAGTTGCGTGATCTGATCGGCATAAGATTGGAGCATTTCGACGGCGGTCGCGGAGCCGCCGCCCGCGTGCTGCGCCGACTGAATGTCGATGACGAGATAATCTTCATCCAGCCACTTTGGCGACGGTCTGATGAGGGCGGGGCGAAAACGTTCCAAGCGGCCTCTCAGTAGTTCTTCCGCGGCTTTCTCGACCTCCGGCGCGTTCATCCAGCGATAGGATTGAGGACACAGGGAGTCAAAGTCGCATTCGAAACCCGTGGTGAGCTCAACGCCTGCAACACCAAACCAATAATATTTGATTCGAACGTCCAGTTTCTCGCCGGTCGGAAGCGTAAGCGGCTCCACCGATTCAACAATTGGGGCGTTCTGGGCCTGAGCGTATTCGGGAGTGCGGTGAGAGAAGCCCGGCACGCGCTGAGCCGCCTCCGGACCGAGAATGCCAAGCAGACTGTCCAATTTAATCGCTTCGGCAATATCAAAGAAGCTGAAGATCCGGAAGTAGCCTCGCACAATCATCGGCGGGAAGGATGGCCCTCTCAATAATCAGATGCAAGAATACGAGCAACCATCCTACACCCCTACACCAGGCCACGCTGATACAAGAACCCCGACCGGCCGGTACATGGACGTGTAGTCGGATTACCGGAGAAGTGATTCATTCAAATCGGCGCGCAAGAACGGGCCTAGGAATCGGCGGCTCCGATGCGCGGGCGAGAACCGACCCGCTACCGCTGGATCACATCGCCGGGCAAAACCGACGGCAACGGCGTCGAGGTTGCCAAACATACTTGCCCGCAACGAGCGTGGCTGACGACGGTTACCGTAGCGGAGGGCGAACGAGACGGATGGACGCATCGAGCCAAGCATCCGCGCCGGGCACGGCGTGCCGTGCCCCTACGGAGGCAGCGAGGGCGTCGAGGTTGCCAAACATACGTGCCCACAACTAGCGCAGCCGACGACGGATGCCGTAGCGGAGGGCGAGCGCGACGGATGGACGCATCGAGCCAAGCATCTGCGCCGGGCACGGCTTGCCGTGCCCTACGGAGGCGACGGCAGTCGGGCGAGGTTGCCAAGCGCCCGCACCCGCAATGAACGAACGCGCCGGAACGGGGTTTCTTGCCTGGGGGCGGGGCGATTGGATATAGTCCATAAAAGGGCGGGGATTCCGATATGAGCGAAAAGAAGCTTCCGTTTGCAACCATTGAAGAGGCGGTCGAGGACATCCGGCAGGGGCGGATGATCGTCCTCGTGGACGACGAGGACCGCGAGAACGAAGGCGATCTGACGATGGCGGCGGAGAAAATCACGCCGGAAGCCATCAATTTCATGACCAAGTTCGGGCGGGGGCTGATCTGCCTGTCGCTCAGCGAGCAGCGCTGCGAGCAGCTCGATCTGAAGCCGATTTCGCCGCGAAACACGTCGGCATTCGGCACGCCGTTTTGCGAACCGATCGACGCGCGGCGCGGCACCACGACGGGTACGAGCGCGTGGGACCGTGCGACGACGATCCTGGCCGCCACCGACCCGCACACCAAACCCGACGATCTGGCGCGGCCGGGGCACGTCTATACGCTGCGCGCGCGCAATGGCGGCGTGCTGGTGCGCGCGGGTCAGACCGAGGCGTCGGTGGACCTGGCGCGGATCGCGGGGCTCGAACCTTCGGGCGTGATCTGCGAAGTGATGGACGAGGACGGCACGATGGCGCGCATCCCGCAGCTCACGGAGTTCTGCCGCGTGCACGGGCTAAAGCTGGTGACGGTGGCGGACCTGATCCGCTACCGCATGCACCACGAGAGGAACGTCCGGAGAATCGCCGAATCGCTGCTGCGGACGAAGTACGGGGATTTTCGGATGATCGCGTATTCGAGCGACGTGGATCACGAGCTGCACGTCGCGCTGGTGCGCGGCGAGATCGCGCAGACGCCGGAGGACGCGGCCCAGAGTGGAACGGAAAACGCACCGCCGCTCGTGCGCGTCCATTCGCATTGCCTTACCGGGGACGTGCTCGGCTCAACCGCGTGCGACTGCCGCGAAATGCTCGAAGGCTCGCTGAAGGCGATTGCGGACGAGGACCGCGGAGTTTTCGTCTATTTGCACCACACGGGACGCGGATTTCGGATCGATTCGCGGACCGAAGAGGGCGCCGCGCTGCCGCGAATTCTTTTCCACCAGCGCGAGCACGTGGAGCGCGATCCCGGCGTGCAGCGCGTGATCCAGCATGAGAGCGGAATCGGCGCGCAGATTTTGAAGGATCTCGGGCTGCGGCGAATACGCGTGCTCACGAATCTCCCGCGCAAAGTTGTCGCGCTCAAGGGCTACGGCATCGAGATTTCGGAGCAGGTGCCTCTCGCCATCAATCCCGCGCGGAAGACACATCAGGTTCTCTAGCGCCGCGCCACTGTACAAGCAGTCCGACTTTGTTGACATCCCCGTTCTTACTGACGCCGAAGAGAGATTCTTCGACTGCGCGTCCCGACCCGGAGATCGAGAAAACCGATCTCCGGGAAAGAATAAGGCATCGGGACGCTTCGCTCAGAATGACGATCATTACGGTCGTGTCCTGAACAACCGCGGCGACATCCGCCAACGTGAAGATGCCAGTGGATGCGGTTGGCTCCTTAGCGGCCGAAGACCAAGACAACAAACGAATCCGGCACCAACGTCGGGAAAGGACGCGGATTGGTTGGGGTCGGCGCAGGCGGCGGGCCGAATTGCGCCGTCACGAGATAGACTTCGTGAGTTTTCGGATCGAGTGCCATCGTGCGAGCGCCGCGTTGGGTGGGCACATCCTCAACGACGCTGAACTTATCCGGTGAATCCTCGTGAATCACGGTGAGCGTGCCGCTCTGTCCGTTTGAGGCGAACGCAAAGCCGGTCGCCGGATCGAACTGATCCGCGTCCACGCCGTCGCCAATCGGCGGCGTCGCGATCACCTTGCCGGAATCGGCGTCGATCACGGCCATCATTTTGTTGTCGCACCCGGCAAAGAGACGACGGTGCGCTGCGTCGATCGCGAGGCCCGAGGGCTCCGTGCACGGCGCGAGCGGCCAGTGCGCGGTAACGACGAGATTTTTCGAATCGATCTGCACTTCTTCGCTCTTGTTTTCGACGTTGACGTACACATGTCCCGCGCCGTCGGATACGGCGAACTCGAGTTTGCCTCCAATTGGGATGGTGCCGGCAACGCTGCCCGTGGCGGCGTCAATCGCGGTGGAATCGCCGCTGCGGCCATTCATGGCGAAGACGCGCTTCGAAGCGGGGTCATACACAATCGCGTCCGGATTCGTCCCGGCCTGCGCATGTCCGATCACCTGAAGCGACTTGAGATCGAAGATGCTGACGGTGCCCGCGCCGCCGTTGGACGTGAAACCATTGCCGCGATCGGGCGCTAGCGCGATGCCGTGCACGCCGGTTGTGTTGGGAATCTCACCGACCACTTTTTCAGTATCCACGTCGAGAACGACGACCTTCGTGCCGCGCGAGATGAAGAGGCGGCGCGTAGGCGAATCGAACGCGAGGTAATCCCAGAAGCCTTCGCCGCCGAGCTTGATCGTTTTGAGCAGGTGGTAACCGGAAGGGCCGGGCGTGCCCGCAGGAGCCGCTTCCACTTTGACCGACGGGAACCTGGAGCCGCCGATTCCCGCGGCAGCAAGTGCTGCGGCACCGAGCACGAGAATCGCGAACAAACCGACACGCTTGGTTGACATGAGAAGCTCCTGGGGCGGCGCGCGCCGCCAATATTTGCGCCGCCATCGTAAGCTTGGCGGGGCGCAGCCGTCAAATGAACCGGCGATTAAGGTGTGTTAACAATCTGCGCCACGGCCGCGCGTATCCTACTGCGGCTTTTTCGGCGCCGGGCCGATGGTGATGTAGGGGCGCATCTTCTGGAGCTTGGATTCGGAGATGCCGCGGATCACGAGCAAGTCTTCGACGCGGCGAAAGCGTCCGCTCTTGGCGCGGAACTCGACGATGGCTTTGGCGGTTGTGGGTCCGACGCCGGGAAGCTCTTCGAGTTCTTTTACGGTTGCGGCGTTGATGTCGACTGGATGCGTGGGAGGAGTTTTCTTTGCATGGGCGGGGGCCGAAAGCATTCCACCTGCCACGCACAGGAAAATGATCAGGCTCAATCCGAAAATGGAGCGGCGCTTCATCCTGGGTGGTGTGCGGATGAGAAAAGAAGCAATACTAAGACGGCGATGGTGATGAACGACCACAGAACCGCGGCGATCAATTTTTCCGCTCGCTCGGTCTCGACCGGGCGATACAGATTCCAAATTCGAGCGGGGCGCCAGAGCCAACGCCACCCGCGTTTCGTTCTTGTGAGCCTCAATCTTCGCCGGTTAATTCGGACTAATAACCAGGCGCAGCAAACGGAAGTTACGAGGACAAATATGAATATCCTGGATAGAAGGCTTTCTCTCCCGAAAGCGATCAATGAGATGAAGTACAGAATCAACGCTGCGTAGGCAGCGATGAGACAGAAAACGATGGCTAGTTCGTGATTGACGGCCATCCAGAAGCGAAAGCCGTGAAGCCGCGGCCGCACTGCACGATATGCGTCAGCCGACCGGTCCGCCTCGGCCTCAGGTGCAAAGCTATATGGATCGTCCTTGTGCATCGTACTCCGTGACGGGGCCGAAGAGGGCCGCCTGTTCGCCGATTTGGGCGCGGTCGCCGACGAGAACGATTTGCGCATTGGCAGAATCGAAATGGCGGCGGGCGGCGGCGAGGACATCGTCCGCAGTGAGCGCGCGAATTTTGCCGCGATAGGACTCAAGATAATCCTCCGGCAACTGATCGAGATAAACAGTCGCGAGCTGGCCTAAGAGGCCATCTTGCGTGGCGACGCCGAGCGAGAAAACTCCGCTGAGATAGCTGCGCGCGCTGTCGAGTTCCTCGGGCGTGACCGGAAGCGAGCGCATCCGGTCCATTTCGTAGAAGATTTCGGTGAGCGTGGCGGCTGCGACGTCGTTGCGCACAGCCGCGCGCACGGTGAAATATCCCTGCTGGCGAAGCGCGTTGACGCCGCTGCCCGGGCTATAGGTGTAACCCTTCTGCTCGCGGATATTGAGAACGAGGCGCGAATGAAACGCACCGCCGTAAATCGAATTCGCGAGGATGATTCGATACCAATCGGGATCGCGGCGCGTGATGGCGATGTTGCCGAGGAGCACCTGCGTCTGCACGTTGCCCGGCATGTGGACCAGATGGACGCGGCGGCCGGACTGGCGCGGCGGAGCGGGAGACGCGACGGATGCCGGCTGCGGCGCTTTCCACGCGCCGAACGTTTTCTCCACCTGCTCCATCATGGCGTCCGCCGAAAAATCGCCCACAGCGATAAGCAGCGCATTCGAGGGAGTGTAGTGGTGGCGGTAGAAATCCTCGATCTGCTCGCGGCGGAAGCCGGCGACCTGTTCCTCGGTGGGAGCGACGATGGCGTAGGGATGCGCGCCGAAAAGCACCTTACGAAGGCGTTCGCTGGCGAGGAAGCCGGGTGTGGTGCGCTCGATTTTCAATTCCTCGAGGCGCTGGCGGCGTTCGCGCTCGAATTCGTCCGCTGGAAAGGACGCATTGCGCGCGAGGTCGGCGATCAGATCGAGGATGCCGCTGGAAAATTCCGCGAGGCCTCCGGCGGAGATGGAACTCGAATCGGCTCCGGCAGTGGTGCCGAGGCCCGCGCCCATGCGGCGCAAATCCTCTTCGATCTGGCGGCTGGGGCGCGAAGCGGTGCCGGTGCGAACGACAGTGGCCGTGATTTCAGCGAGGCCGGGCGCGGTGCGCGCGACGGCCGCGTTTCCGCTGCGGAAATAGAGATGAGCGGACATTTTGGGAAACGTGTGGGACTCGGCGAGGACGACCTGCATGCCGTTCGCGAGCGTGCGGACGGTGCGCTTGGGCCATTCGACTGGCCGCTCGGCCGTGAGGGCGGGCGGCGCTGTGCGTTGCGTGAGGGCCGAAGCGCTCATTGCGCACCTCCGGGATTCACGGGGCGCCGTACGAGCACGGCGCGGTTCCGCGGGACGAGATATTTCTTGGCGACCGCTTGCACCTGTTCGGGCGTGACGGCGAGAAATCCGTCGAGGATCGTGTTCACGCGGCCGGGATCGCCGTCGAAAAGCGTGAAGCACGCGAGGTAGTGCATCAAGCCGAAGCGCGGCATATAGGAGCCCATGCCGCCTTCGAGCATCGAGTAATAGTCCGAGCGGAACTTCACTTTCACCGGATCGAGCTCCTCCGGCGCGACGCCCTTATTCTGCAATTCCTCGATGACCTCATCGAAAACCGCGACGGTTCCCTCCGAGGTGAATTCGGGCTTGTGGAAGATGCGCGTGACCATTTGCGTGGGGCCGTTCGTGTCGAAGACATCCGCGTTGCCGTCAACATCCACGGCGATCTGATCTTCGAGGACGAGCTTGCGATAGACGCGCCCGGCGCGGCCACCGTGGAGGACGCGGTCGAGAATGGCGGCGGCGTACCAATCGGGCGTTTCTCGCGGCGGCAGAGTGTAGCCGATGGCGATGGCGGGAAGCGGGCCGAGCTTTTCCGCGACTTCGCCATGGCGCTCCTCGGTTTGCGGCGGCTCGGTCACGTCCGCGCGCGGCGGAAGCGCGCCCGCCGGAATATTTTCGAAGTAGCGCTTTGCGAGCGCGAAGGCTTCGGCCGGCTCGAAGTCGCCGAGCATCAGGAGCACGGCGTTGTTCGGCGCGTAATAGGTGCGGAAGAAGGTCTGGACGTCGGCGAGCGTGGCGGCGTCGAGGTCAGCGAAATCTCCGTAGAAATTGTGCGCATTGGGCCAGTTGCGGAACGCGACGGGCGGAAGATCGAGCCACGGGAATCCGCCGTAGGGCTGGTTCATCACGTTGACGCGGACTTCTTCCTTCACCACGTCGCGCTGATTGCGGAGATTTTCGTCGTCCACTTTGAGCGCGCGCATGCGGTCGGCTTCCAGCCAGAGGACGCGCTCGAGGGCGTTCGATGGGACAGCTTCGAAATAGTTGGTGATGTCGTAGTTCGTGGTGCCGTTCAACATGCCGCCCGATGAATTGACGAGGCGGATGTGCTCCATCTTTCCGGCGTTCTCAGAGCCCTGGAACATCATGTGCTCGAAAAGGTGCGCGAAGCCGCTGCGGCCGCGCGGCTCGAGGCGAAACCCGATCTGGTAGTACACGCCGACGGTGACGACGGGCGCGGAGCGGTCTGGCGAAGCGACGACGCGCAAGCCATTGGCGAGAGTCGTGTGCTCGACCGGAATGTGAAGCTTTTTCGGTGCTGGATTCAACGAAAGCCTCCCTTGAGATCCTTGAGCGCGCGCTTGAGACGGCGGCCCGTCGCGGCCGGCGTCTTCGACAGGACGCGAGCGCCGAGATGCGCGAGCGCCACGTACGCGTGCCGCATCTCGCGCGGATACCGGCGCAGCGCCTTGGCGTGCTTCGCAATGATGGCGTAATCGCCGCGCGAGAGCGGGCCGGTCCATGCGGCGCGCGGCCCGAGCCGCTCTACATTATCGAGCATTTGGCGGATCAAGGGTAGAAGCGTCTGCGTGGCGCGGCGGCGGGTGAAGCCGATGCGGACGAGAATCTGCAACGCCGATTCAATCAGAGGAAATCCGCTGCCGGCGGCGAGGACGGCAGTCGCGTGGTAGGCAGGCTTGTCGCGGCTGTCGATGACCACGGACACGCCGCCGAGCGCTTTGGCGATGCCTCGCGCCGCGCGCTGGGCTTTCACGTCGCCCTCGATGGCGAAGGTGACGCCGCTCAGCCTCGGGATGCCTCGGCCGGTGAAGGTTTGCATTGGATGGAGCGAGCCGGTGGCGGCGCCGAGGCGCGCGAGCGGAGCGAGGACGCGGCGGTCGAGCGTGCCGCTCGTATGCAGGACGATTTTGCCGCGCCAGTCGGCGCCCCTGATTTCAGCGAGCGCGCGGGCGGCGATTGCAAGCGCGTCATCTGGCGTGGAGAGAAGGATTACATCGGCTGAAGCGGCGTCGATCGTGATACCGGCGCGCGCCAAGCCGGCGCCGATGGCGCGGACGGCGGCACGCGAGGTGGCCGCAGAGCGCGTGACAACCGCGCCGATTCGCCAGCCGAGTTGACGGAGGCGTTTTCCGAGTGTTGTGCCGACGCGTCCCGCGCCGATGATGGAAATGGAGCGATCCATGCAGCGTGAATAGGATAGCGTGTTCGTTGATTTTATGGGGCGGGAAATTAAGGTGCGGAGCGCGCAGCGGATGCATGAGACTTCAAGCCGAAGTTAAGACGCTGCCGGATTCCGGAGCTACTTGAAGAAGGAATAGCCGACCGAGAACATATTGAGGTCGACGCCAGGGTTCACTACGCTGCGGCTCGCGTTCGATATGTGCTGCAACTTATAGGCAAACGTCCAAGCCCGCGTGCGCGCGGAGTTGAAACGCTCGACGCCCACCTGAAAATCGAAGGTAAAATTGAATGCGGTCGCCTTCGGGATATCCATCGGAATCGGCCTCAGCGATGCAATGAATCCGCCGCTCAACGCGCCGATGAGTTGCCACTGGCGCCGCGGGAACAAGTTGAGCTTCCACCCGAACGGGCTGACACCTCCACCGTAAACCGTTTCATGACCATTCGGGCAGTAACTGAGCGACGCCATTCCTCCGGACTCGATTACACAACTCACATACTTATACTGGTGCGCGATTTCGACAGGCGCCACGTCGAAGGTATATTCGATCGCAAACGAACGAGAGGAAACCAACGTCCTGCCGTAGCGAAAGGCCAAGACGCCAAATTGCTGGTGACCACGACTCCCGTAGACATCGGGAGAGTTAAGTGAGTAGGCGCCCCAGGCGCCAAATTCGTTTTCTGCCTGCTGCTCCTGGCTGTGCGCCGAGGGCGCTCCGAAGAACGCCGCCAAGAAAATCACGAACGCGACTGGGCACGAGCTCAACGTCCGGGGCCGGCGGCTAGATTTCATGGAGACCTCGGTGATTCTAGCATTCACACAGCGCGGGAAGTTAGCCGGCGGCGCGGGTTGCGGACGGCAATTCCGTGGCGGAGATGACGCCGAGGTCGCGCTGCTTGAGAGAGCGGATGCGGTCGCGGAGGGCGGCGGCGCGCTCGAATTCGAAATTCTTGGCGGCTTCGCGCATCTGAGATTCGAGCTGGGTAATGGCCTGCTGCAATTGCTCTTCGGTGGTGATTTCGCCGATGGCGGTATCGTCCGCCGGGACCGTAATGTAATCCGCTTCGACGATTCGCGCGAGCTGCATGTCGACGGACTTCACGATGGATAGCGGCGTGATGTTGTGCTCGCGGTTGTATGCCTCCTGCTTCGCGCGGCGACGGCTCGTTTCGCCGATGGCCTGGCGCATCGAGTCGGTCATGCGGTCGGCGTAGAGGATGGCGCGGCCCTCGATATGGCGGGCGCAGCGGCCCATGGACTGAATCAGAGAGGTCGTACTGCGGAGAAAACCTTCCTTGTCGGCGTCGAGTATGGCGACGAGAGAGACTTCGGGCAAATCGAGGCCTTCGCGGAGAAGATTGATGCCGATGAGGACGTCGAATTCGCCGCGGCGGAGATCGCGCAGGATGCGCACGCGCTCGAGCGTCTCGATTTCGGAGTGGAGATAGCGGCAGCGCACGCCGACCTCGGCGAAATATTCGGCGAGATCCTCGGCCATGCGCTTGGTGAGCGTGGTGACGAGAACGCGCTCGTTGCGCGCGGCGCGGACGCGAATTTCCTCGAGGAGATCGTCCACCTGTCCCTTCACGGGACGGACTTCGACTTGGGGATCGACGAGGCCGGTCGGGCGGATGACCTGCTCGACGACGACGCCTCCGGATTTCGTGAGTTCGTAGGGGCCGGGCGTGGCGGAGACGTACACGACTTGATTGGTGCGGTGCTCGAATTCCTCGAATGTGAGCGGGCGATTGTCGAGCGCCGAAGGCATGCGGAAGCCGTAATCGACGAGCGTCTGCTTGCGCGAACGGTCGCCGTGGTACATGGCGCGGAGCTGCGGGACCGTCTGGTGCGATTCGTCGACGAACAGAAGAAAATCAGAAGGGACGTAATCGAACAGCGTGGGCGGCGCTTCGCCGGGCAGGCGGCCGGACAGGTGCCGCGAATAATTCTCGATGCCGTGGCAATAGCCGATGGTGCGCATCATCTCGATGTCGAAATGCGTGCGCTGCACGATGCGCTGCGCCTCGACGATTTTTCCCTGGCGTGCGAGTTCGGCTTTCCACCAATCGAGCTCTTCATAGATCGTCTGGATCGCGCGTTCGCGCTGGCCGGCGGGCAGGACGTAATGGGACTTGGGATAAATCGGCAGGCGCGCGATTTCGCCTTCGCTCGAGCGAATCGCGCCGGTGAGCGGATCGATCTTGCGGATGACCTCGACCTGGCTGCCCCACAGCTCGACGCGCACGGCGAAGTCTTCATATGGCGGATAGATTTCGATCATATCACCGCGTACGCGGAACGTGCCGCGGCGAAGATCCTCGGCGCGCTCGTACTGAATTTCGACGAGCTTGCGCAGAATCGACTCGCGTGCGATGGACTGGCCCTTTTCGAGCATGAGCAACATGCCGTAATACGCTTCGGGCGAGCCGATGCCGTAAATGCAGGAGACGGAAGCGACGATGATCACGTCGCGGCGCTCGAAGAGGGAGCGCGTGGCGCTCATGCGGAGCTTATCGAGTTCGTCGTTGATCGTGGCTTCCTTTTCGATGAAGGTGTCGCTCGATGGGACGTAGGCCTCGGGCTGGTAATAATCGTAGTAGCTGACGAAATACTCGACGGCGTTCTGCGGGAAGAACGATCTGAATTCGTGGAAGAGCTGCGCGGCAAGCGTCTTATTGTGAGCGAGGACGATGGTCGGGCGGTTGGAGTGCTCGATCACTTTCGCCATCGTGAAAGTTTTGCCAGAACCGGTGACGCCGAGAAGGACCTGATGTCGGTCGCCGTCGTTGATGCCGCGGACGAGACGCGAGATCGCCTCGGGCTGGTCACCGCGGGGTTCGTAGTCGCTGGCAAGTTTGAATTTCATGGCACGGGAGCCCCAGTGCGGAAAATGGGCGCTGCTTAAAACTGTGATTATAGCGCACTGGCGCTAGGGCTTCAGCGTGACAAGGGGGATCAGGACTTGCGGATCGCTCAGGCCGTTCGTATTCGCGGGAATTTTGCCCATTACCATGGCGACCTCGTCGCAATCCGTGAGTTTCGGGCAATGGACGCAATCCTTATAGATTTTGTCGGGCAACTCAGCGCGGCGGGCGACTTCGAATCCGAGATGCCCGAAAAACTCAGGCGTCCTTGTGAACAGGCAGACGCAGGTGACCGCGTGGCGCCGAGCTTCTTCCGTGAGGGCGTCCACGAGCGCCCGGCCCACGCCGCGTCCCTTCGCTGGCGGAGAGACGGCGATGGAGCGGATTTCGGCGAGGTGCGTGCCGTACAAGTGGAGGGCGCCGCAGCCGACGATCTGGCCGTCATCTTCCGCCACGACAAAGTCGCGAACGTTCTCGCACAGTTCGGGGACGCTTCGAGGAAGCAGCGTGCCTTCATCAGCATAGGGCTGGATGATGGCGTGGATAGGTTCCACGTCCGGGAGGACGGCGTTGCGCGTTCGAATCATCTGTCTTGAAGTAGCATAATTATGCACACACGCGCATAAGTATTCTATCCACCAACCAATCGTATCACAGGATAAATTGACGCGCCATTTCCTGGACCTAGATTTGATTCGGCAGCAGCGTGATCTCGGATTGAGTCTGGACCTGGCCCTTGCGGTGAATGCTGGAGCCGGTACTGGCGCTAGTGATTTGGTAATCCATGTCCTGGGTGCTGGTTTGCGTCGAGCTGACGAGAAGGCCGGAGGCCAGCGAGATGGTATCGAGGCTTTCGCCCGAGCCGGTCCATGTGCCGGACGTGCGCAGGCCGTTTCGGAGATAGTCTTCGGGCGTGGCATCGGAGTGGGGCGAGCCGCGGCGCGAGATTTCGAAGCGGGTGAGGATGACAGCGCAGCCGACGGGCCTCGCAACAACGTGCGTGGTGCGTGCGTTTATGCTGCTCGATGAATCGCATGGCTCGTCACGAAGATATGTGGATTCGGTGCGCCAGACAAGCCCGGTGAGCGGCATTCCGTCGAGCGGCCTCTCGTTCTTCCACTTCTGGCCGATGGCGATGCCGTCCGGCGGAAGTGCGGTTGCGGGGAAAAGCCCGTCGAGCCAGGAAACCATCGACTGCGCAGCCGCGCGATCGGGAAGGAGTTCGTCGAGACCTTTGATATCGGCGAGTTTTCCGCCGGGCCCGAGTGTGAATTCGATGGAGCGGCCTTCGACGCGTGAATATTGGTCCGCGATGGATGGCTGGGCCGGATCGAAGGCATCACTCGCGGATTCGGCGCTGGATTTTTCGTAGGTAGCGCGGAGCCGGGTTGCGGTCGATCCTGCCGCGGCAGGCGGCACATCCAGCACGTCCAAGCGAATCTCGAGATGGATCGTCTGGTTCGATTGCGAACCACCCTCGGGATTGGCGATCGGAGACGTGGTTTTACCGGTAGTCGTTGTGCGCGATTCGATGCGGTAGCGAAGCGATTCGCCCGGAGAGAATTTTGGCGCAAGCCGGACGTGCTGACTGGC
This sequence comes from uncultured Acidobacteriota bacterium, assembly GCA_963715685.1. Taxonomy (GTDB): domain Bacteria; phylum Acidobacteriota; class Terriglobia; order Acidiferrales; family UBA7541; genus Palsa-295. The sequence continues at coordinate 3,270,482 of OY970264.1, forward strand.
CGGTGTTATGAGAGCAATCAGGACCAGAAGTGGGAATAGCGCGAGGGCAGCACCGCACTTCCCTACCGTGCAACGAAGTCTCAAGCGCATTGAACGAACGCTAGCACACGGTCAGGGGCTAGGCAAACACGCTGCGGGACGAAACGCGAGCAATACTGGCGATTCAAAGAAAGAACTCAGGTTTCACTCTAGCGCGTACGTGAAGATATGGAATTGGACGCGACTTTAGGAGCGGCGAGCGATCCGGTGAGACGGAATACAGTACCCGGCTCATTGACTTGCAGCGCCTTCGCTTGAAAACGCAAATCCAGATTGTGGCTGAAGTCGACGCTGCCAGACCCCTCGATTGGGCTGCCGACTCCGGAACCCAGGCTCAGTTTCTGGAACTCGATCTTCCTTCCGGCGCACGAGAAAGTTGCCGAGCCGTCGGAAAACGGAGCAAAACGGGCACCCCGAGACGGACTGCCGAGCGCTTTCCCAAGGTCAAGATTCACCAACCGAGGATCCACGACGCGAGCATTGCCTTGGCACTCCAGAGAGGCCATGAGGTCGGCGCGAGTCGCGCCAGTTGCGTCGAATGAGATCTGCGCCGAGCCAGACGCCGCGGATACCCCCGCGAGGCTCGGCGTCGCCGCGATGAGCGCAGACATATCGACGCGGGCAAAATCGAGGTTTGCGTGATACGAGGGCATCGCTCTCAGGTCAGCAACAAAAGAGCCGCTGGCCTGCCCGCCGTAGAATTGGCCGGTTGCGTTGGCAAGCTCGAGGTGGCGGCCGTCGATTCTCAGGTCTCCCTCGAGGCGATGTACGACGAGCGGCGCGAGAACGAGCTGGTCCAGCGTGAGACGCCCGGTGGCGCGAAGATTTTCCGGCGCGGCCGCAACAGACGGTGAATTCAGAAATGGGAGCATGCGATCGAGGAAGGTCTCGCGCCAGGCGGGATTCATCCAGCGGTCGAGGTCCGCTGCCGCAAGGCGATCCGCAGCGAGAGAAAACTGCCAAGGGCCGGCGGGATCGCGGCGGTCGAACGTGCCACCCCAATGCGCGCCGAACGCCTGCGCCGACGAGAGAGTGACGTGGCGGATGCCGGGCTTGAGTTCCGCGCGGGCGTAGATTTGCACGACCGGGAGATTCAGAAACGGCGCGCGAAGCGCAGCGCCATCGGTCGATTTGTCTGGCACCTTGCCGTGCGCGTTAACTGGCGTGCCGAATTCCAGCCACCCGACGGGCTGGACTGCGGGCGCGGCCGGCGAGCGACTGAGCGCGGCCTGCCATCGCAGATCGCACGCAAACGGTCCGCTCAAGTCCCAGCCGCGCGAAATGTTCCATCCTAGAGCGCCGGCCGCCACAATCAGGCTGCGCATTTGGCCCGTGCTTCCCGCGAGGTGCCAGCCGGGAATTGCGCCGGCAGCGGGCTTGGTGGAAGCATCGAGGCGGAACGAGCCGTCCTCCGCGCGGCCCGGAGCGTTCCAGGAAAACGCAACCGGAAGGAGTGAAACGACGCCGCGGTCGTAGCGAAACTGAATTTGTCCCAGGTGCGCGGGAGTCCGAAGGGCGGTACCGAAGAGATCCACTCCTTCGCTGAGCACCACGGCATTCACCACGCGTGGCGGCCACGAGGGAAGAAAATGCGCGCGAACGCTGGCGAGTCCGCGAAGGGAGATGTTGTCGGCCACGCCGGGGCGAAACGCGCGAATCCACTCAAGCAGGTCGGCGAAGTCGATTGTGGAAGACGTCACTAAGAGCAACGGAGAGCCGGATAGTTCGGGGCGGAGCGTTTGGGAACGATCCCAGAGGATCACGCCAGCGGCATGCACGTTCGAATGCGGCGCTTCGAGAGTCGCTTCGGTCAGCTCCATTTCAGGGGAACCGGGATACCAAGCCGCGCGCGCGGTGAGATTGACTCCCGGATTGTCGGGGCGAAGCGCGAGGTCCCACCGATGGAGCTGGCGCAGCTCCGCGCGCCCCTGGATGACCCACGCATCGCTCTGATCCTGCGTGCGAGCGCTGACGGACAAAGCCAGCGAGCCGCGGACGCCGCTGTCCTCGCCGCGGGCGAGGCGCAGCACGTCCGAAACGGATGCATCGGTCCAGGAGGCGTTGAGCAAGGCGGGGCGAAGGCGCGATGACGTGCCTCCGACGTCGCCCGACAGATGAACCGTGCCGACCTGCTGTAGGAGCGCCGCGGCTCGCCACGGAGTTGCTGCGAGGTCCATGCGCCAGCGGCCGGGGCCGTCGGTTTCGAATTTTCCGGTCACGCCGACGAATGCTAGAGGAAGTTTCACGTCGCCCTGTTTGAAGTTGATGCGCCCACCTTCGATCTCAATCTTGCGGAAGCGGAGCGGCGAAACCGGCAACGGAGGACCGAACGGCACCTTCGCCGCCGAGGTGTCTGCTGGGCGCGGCAGCCATTCGGCGAGATTCCAGTCACCGGCAGAGTTGCGAACGAGATTCAGGCTGGGACGCATGAGAGAGAGCGTGCCGAGCTCGATATGCCCGCGGAGCAGGCTCTGCCAGCGCAGGCGAATCGTCATGGAATCGGCGCGCAGGAAATACTCCTGGCCGAAGCGAGGATCCTCGGCGACCGTGATGGAGCGCGCTTCGAGCAACGGTCCGCCCCAGATGCTGAACGCGTATCTGCCGACGTCAACCGGGCGTCCGAATGCGACTTCGAGGTGCTCCGTAAGTTTGCGATTCAGGCGGGTGTACTGGATCGCGAGCGAAACGCCTTCAGCGGCGAGCCACACGAAACCCGCAAGCAGCAGAATCCGCAGCGGCCAACGGCGCCAGGAGCGAGGCTTCAACGCTTCCTGTTTGAGCGGCTTCGCACGGTAGACAACTTCGGCATAAATGTCGGACATGGTGGATTCAAGAGCCGAGGCGATCGATTTCCAGCGGCGATCAGCGCACGACGCGGAGCATGCGGTCCCAGCGCGTGCGGCTGGAGATATGGACCAGCGTATCTTCGATGCCGCGAACCGAGGCCATCAGGCTCCGGTCGTTGTAGTCATCGGCTGTGGCTGACACGGACCAGTAGATCAGAATCGGCCGACCCATGATCGCACGGCGGTCGACAAAACCCCAGTAGCGGCTGTCGGAGCTGCGGTCGCGGTTGTCTCCCATGACGAAGTAATGATCAGGCGGAACAACAAGTTCGCCATGCTGAACGTGATTCAAAATCTGATCCGCCCATTCAGGGCGCAACTCGCGTCGCAGCGCGTAACCATCGACTGGAGGAAAGTTATCGCCAAAGGGATCGTCGGCCGCGGGATCGTGAACCACGTAGGGTTCGACCAGGAGACTGCCGTTGACGTAAACGCGCTTATCGACGATGCGAATGCGATCGCCGGGCAGCCCGATCACGCGTTTTACGTAGTGCAGATGATCGTCATAGGGAAACCTGAAGACGACGATATCGCCGCGGTGGACCGGGCGATATGGCAACAGCTTTTCGTACCAGGCGCCGGTGCCCTCGAACACGAATTTGTTCACGAGCAGATGGTCGCCCACGAGAAGCGCGGGTTCCATCGATTGGGACGGAATCTTGAAAGCCTGAACGACGAACGTGGTGCCGAAAAGGACGAGCAACACGGTGAAGAGCAGCGACTCAATGACATCGACCAGCGCGGTCTGCGGACGTGCGCGCGGGATTGGCGGTGGCTCGGGCGCCACTGCTACAGGGGATTCCGGAAGTGAGACTATGACTTCCATTCGTTTGACTCAGCCGGCGCCGCCATCCGACGCGAGAGCTTCTAGCGCTAGTTTCGCGGCGACCTGTTCGGCGTCCTTCTTGCTGCGGCCCTCGGACTCGGAAAGCCGTCGGCCGCCGTGCCAGACCTCCACATCGAACGTTTTCTGGTGCTCGGGACCGGACTCGCTCCGCAGGCGATACTCAACTTTACCAAGCCCGCGCTGCTGAAGCCATTCCTGAAGTGCGGACTTGTGATCAGGGCGTTCCAGGCCGTCGACGCCGCCCTCGATCGCGGGATCGAGCAAACTGCGGCGCAAGAAGGCCGTCGCGGCCGCGAGGCCGGCGTCGAGATAAATTGCGCCGACGATCGCTTCATAGGCGTCGGCGAGCAGCCGCTTCTTTTCGCGCCCACCCGTTTTCTCCTCGCCCGCGCCCAGGCGCAGATGTTCGCCGAGTTTCAGTCCGCGCGCCGCGGAATAGATGGAGGAGGCGCTGACGAGCCGCGCGAGTCCCTTCGAAAGTTTCCCGGCATCCCAACTGGGAAACAGCTCGAAGAGGCGTTCGCTCGCGACGATGCCTAGAACGCGGTCTCCCAGAAATTCGAGCCGCTCGTTGTCGATCCCGGCGGAGTTTTGACGGTGCGACCGGTGGGTGAGGGCGCGCTCGAGGCGTTCGGGATGCTGGAAACGGTGGCCAAGAATCGCCTCGAGATCTCCGCGTTCCTCTACGGTCATTGCCGGACTGCCTTTCACCGCTACTTCACCTGTTTCTTGGCGGCATCCGCACTCTGCTTGCAGCGGTCCTGCAGGCCGCCCGGAACCTGGCCGCAGCGATTGAAGGCGTCGGCTGCGTCCGCGTAACGACTCAGGCTCTGCAGACCCAGCCCGAGAACGAATAGGTCCGTGGGATCGGGAGCGGCGGCAAGCTGCGTGGCTTGCTGCAACTCCTTTACCGAGTTCTCCGAATCCTGGCGGCGGAAATAGACGAGTCCCAAGCCGCTGTGAGCTTCGGACAGGAGCGCGGTCTTCGATTTAGCAAATTCGTCGTCGGTAATGTTGCCCGGCTTGGTCAGCGCCGGGATGACGTCCATGGCATGCTTTTCGTAGCGCTCGGCCTTATCGAGGTTCTTAGCGGCGTCCGGGCTCTCCGGATTGTAGTCGTGGGGGATCACCCAGCCGACGATTACGAGCACCGTCGCATCGTCCGGACTCAGTGCGAGCGCCTTGTCCGCCTCGGCATAGAAATTTTTCCAATCCTGTTTCGCGTAATAAGCCGAGGTAAGAGCCGAGAATACGGACTCGGCGTAGCGGCTCGTCGGATATTTTTGAACGAAAGCCTCGCCGAGGCGAATTCGTGTATCCGCATCCTGCGGATTCGAGTTGTAAAATTCCTTGTACGCGGCTTCCTCCGCCGGATCGACTTTCGGCGGGGCAGGCGTGGGGGCCTGGTTCAACTCGCGCTGCTTCAACTGCTGGTCTTGGTCCGCTTGTTGCTCTTTGTCCGGCACCTTATTGGGATTGGTGCCCTGGGCGGGCGCGATCCCCGCAAAGGCGAGGCTGGCCGCGAAGGCACCCGCAAGGATTGCAATTCGAGCGTGCATGAATGATGGTTTCATGGTGCGTATCGTCTTCCCTTTTGAGAGTTTGATACTGCCTATTTGATCTGGGCGAGCTTTTTCGATTCATCCGCGCCCTGGCTGCAGCGGTCCTGGAGATTTCCCCCGAGCTTGCTGCAACGCGTGAACGCATCGGCTGCTTCGGCGTAGTGTTTCAGGTTTTCCAGGTCCATTCCCAGAACAAACAGATCGGTTTGATCGGGGTTGGGATTGTCCTGCACGACCTGTTGCAGCTCCTTCGCGGAGTTGTCGTAATCCTCGCGGCGGAAATAGACGAGGCCCAGGCCGCTGTGCGCTTGCGAGGATTTCTGCGTTTTCAGTGTAGCGAACTGCGCGTCGGTGAGACCCGATGGCTTGGGCAGCGTCGGAAGAACCTGGAGGGCGTGCTTCTCGTACGTCTCGGCCTTGTCTAATTTACTGTCCGCGTCCGGATCGTCCGCGTGGAAGACGTGCGGAATCACCCAGCCGACATTCGTGAGGACGTCAACGTCGTCCGGTTTGAGCGCGAGCGCGCTGTCCGCGGACGCATAAAAATCCTTCCAATCCTGCGTGGCATAGTAGGCGGTGACCAAGCCAGCATCCACGGCTTCGGCGAGCGAACTCTTTGGGTATTTTTGGAGGAACGCCTGGCCGAGCTGGATCTTCTTGTTAATATCCTCGCTTTCCCTGTAGAAGGCCTTGTACGCGTCCACTTCCTTGTGGTCGACCCCTTGGGTCTGCACGTCCGTGAGCATATGCAATCGGGTTTGCAATGAATCCGTCCCGGATGACATCGGGGTAGCCTGCTGGCCACCGGCCACCTGCGCGTGCGAAAACGTGGCAGCAATAAGAGCCGCGCTGAGTGCAATCGACAGAGTCCGAATGGCCGAGTAGATCGACGAAGTTTTCATTTTGATTGATCCTCCCGTCGGAATATTGACTGTGCGGGCCTTCGCATGAGACGGCTGGCTCATGGATGTGGTTGCTCGCTTTCCGCCGGGCGTTGCGGGGCCTTGTAGGCGGTTTCCATGCCGCTTTGCGCCGCGATGCGGGCGGCCTCGGGGGCGCCGTCGACAGCCAGAGCCGCACGGTACTCGTTCACGGCGACGTCGCGCTCATCTTCGAGATCGTGGATGCGGCCGAGGTACACGTGCGCCCAGGATAAAATCGCCGGGTCGGACGGCGCGGCGGAATTCGGAGCGGACGTCAGCTTCTCGAAGAGTCCCTGGGCGCGTTCCGCCTTACCCGAGATCACCGAAGCGATCGCCAGGCCGTACAGCACGCGAGGATCGTCCGGGTATTTGGCGAGCGCTGTTTCGAATGTCGCCGTCGCCGCTGAAGCATCTTTCCTCGCGATCTCGCGATTACCTTCGGCGAGCCAACGATCCAGCTCCGAAAGCTGCGAGGCATCGGGCTCGCCGTGCTGCTCCAATGCAGGGCCGGAATCCGCTTCAGCAAATGTCACTTTCTGCAAGCGCTTCTGCTCGTCCGGCACGCTGATGCCCGCAATGAGATCTGGGAAGTAATACGACATGGCGGGCTCGGCCTTCTCGAATTTCTGCAGTTGCGCCACCAGCGGGCGGACAAGAATGTATCCAGACTCGTCATCCGCCGTGAGCGCCGTTTCGAGCTGATCCGCTGGGAGATGGCGCAGGCGCAACTCGACCGCCCGAATCAGACATTCATCCATTAGCCCGACGAAATCATCGTGATATTCGAGCGGCAAGCCCGGAGCCCGGCCCGCTACTTCAAGCAAGGCGCGCTTGCTGTCCACGACCGGACGGTAGCGGATCACGAAACGGTCGAGCATGAAATGCAAGTAAGCGTGCTGAATCGCGTTGGTATGCAGATCGGCATTCGTTCCGACCACAATCGAATAGCGGCTTCCAAAATTGCGGAAATTCGTGTGCGTGCTCACGAGCGGCTCAACGTACACGATGAAGCTGCGCCCGTTGGCCGGTTTGGCGATCTCCCGCAGATATGCGTCGGAAACCATCGCAATCCGCCGCAGCGACACTCGGTAGCGGTCTACGGATGGTTCGTACTCCGGTTCGATTTTGGCCCAGCGGACGTCAAGATGCGCTTCGCGGTAAAACTTTGCGAGCACTTCCTGAAATCCATCGATCGTGAGCACGTCCGGCGGCAGAAGATCGCGGTCCATTTCAAACTGGAACGCCGGAGGAGGGCCGGCAACCAATGCAAAGGTAATGTATCTGGAAAGCGTATCAGCGGGATTGCTCAAGGCGTGGTCGCGGTAGAACTGACGCAGTGCGTCCGTCGCCGGCCCTTGCATCTTGAGCAAGTCGCCGCGGAGCGCGAGGCGCGCGGGCATTTCCGCCAGCGTGCTCTCGTCGGCGTCGAAACCCGCCGCGTCCAGCGCGCACATGGTCGCAAAAATCTGAGGGCTGGCTTCGACGTTGACGCCGGAAACTTCCTCGGGCGCCGCATCCTGCGCCTTCAGGCCCGGCGGAGCGACCGCGACGACAGCGGCCAGAAACGCGAGCACGCAAGATATCTGCAAGAATTTTCGGATGGGCAAGCTCCTCGATGCAATAGGTCTGATGGGATTCCGTTCGCGCAGCCGGCAAGTTCCTCCGATTTTCATCCGGCGTCCCGTGATCCCCCGATACCCTGAAACTCTAGCGAGTGGATGGGGCGGAGTCAAGAATCGTGGATAGAGGCAGCACGAGAGGGAGATTCCGGAATCCGCGTCAGCCGCGGACAAGAACCCCGCTGAAATTCAGCAGGACACGACCGCCGCCCATCGGACGCCCGAATCCGAGCTGCGGGCGGAAGCGGGAAAACAACAGAACCTGATCGAGCTGGTGCCGCACCGCAGTGTCGGTCGGACCGGAAAGAATCTTGTAGTAGACAACCTCGCCCTGCGCGTTGACCGTCGCTTCGAGCAGCAGAGCGCCCGAATTGGGAAGGCCGTCCGTTTGCTCAATGCCCGGAACCGGGAAAGGCGCCAGACTCTCAAGCTGCGCGGGCTGGACGAGATTCAGAGGAAGATCATCCGCGGCCACGCCGCCGATGGGCATGCCCATGAGCATGCTCTGCACGGCGATCACGAATACCGCAATCGCCGTCAGAACGCCGCCCGTAGCGGGGACCGCCAGCGGCCTCAAAATGTTCTGCGAGACCAGCGCCGCTCGGGACCACAACCGACCCAGCGGCGCCCAACGCGAGCGTCTTTGCGAGACTTGTACGCGAATGCGCAGCGCCAGATCAGCGGGAGGTGCAACGGCCTCAACGCTTGCCAGCCGCACCGATAACTGGGCGTAGCGCTCGATTTCGCGCCGGCAGGAACCGCAAGATTCAAGATGCTCGCGCAGGCGGGCTCGGTCGCGCGGAGCGATCGCACCATCCAAATAACCCGGCAAGTGCCGCTGTGATTCGCGGCAATTCATCTCTCGCCTCCGTGCGTCTCTGCGTTCTGAATGGCTTCCGCGCGAGGAGCATCCAGGATTTCGGTGCGCGCTACATACCGAATCTTTGCCTGGCGCCGCAAGTCGGTGCGGCCCGCCTGATCGGCTGTCTCGGACGTCTGGCGCGCCGGAACGTGCAAAAGTGGATCGAGAATTTCTCTCAAGGTCCGCCGACCGCGCAAAATGCGCGACTTCACGGTGCCCACCGAAACTTCAAGCACCTCCGCGATCTCTTCGTATGACAGCCCCTCGAGGTCTCTCAAAATGACGGCGCTGCGGAAGAGCGGCGGTACCTCGCCTAGCGCGCGGCGCACAGCCGCCTGCGTTTCGTGCGTGGCGCACTGCTCGAACGGAGTGGCTTCCTCGTCCTTCAGCTCGAGCATCGGGCCCTTCTCTTCGGTTTCCGCATCGATCGAAACCTGTTGCCGGTGGTGCCGCCAGCACCAGCGGCGATGGTTCAAGGCTTGGCGCACCGACACGCGATACAGCCACGTCTTCAGCGAACTGCTGCGGCGAAATCCGCGGATTCCGCGAAACACGCGCAAGAAAACTTCCTGGGTAACATCAGCTGCATCGGCTGCGTCTGAGAGGATTCCATAAACCAAGTTGTACACACTGGAGTGGTAGTAGGTGACGAGATACTCGAACGCGGAGTCAGAGCCAGCCTGAAGCTCCGCAACCAGCTCGGCTTCGTCTCGTACCCACGGCAGCGATTGTGCGATTCCAGCCATCGGTTACGCCGCGCTCCCCGGGGCCTCTTTCTACCAAACTTAGACACCGGATTGCGCCGCTATGTTGCAAGTCTAGCAGAAAAGTGCGGCGGGTGTGATGTACCGAAGGTACTGGTGGGACGAGTGGCTGAGACTACGGTAAGGCTTGTATTTTCAATTGATTACTGCGATTGCATGCGCGGCCACGTTTATTTCGCGGGCGAACCGACTTTAAGGGAGCTCGTTTTCGGCCTCCGGCAGCGCCACATAGATATCGAAGAGCGGATCAATTCCTAGGCGAGGCGCGATACCGCAGCTTCACAGATGTTGCGATTCACAGTATAAAGACATCCTGGACCAAGGCCGCGCGGCGGACGCCGGAGCGGAAGGGTTCAGGCTCGGTCCAAAGGCGCCTGTGGATATACCGATTCAGGATTCTAAGAAGAGCGGCGCAGGTCTGTTCCTGGTAACTCTGCTCTTCGGAGTGCCCTCGATCATCGCCTTCGGTTGCGCGTTTGCGTCATCGCATACCAGATGGTATCCATCGTCGGCCCTGTGGTTCATCTACGAGGCATCTCGCTACGTGGCGTACGTCGGCATAGCCGTCTCGGTTGGCATGATCGTCACGGTGGCTATCCAGCGCAGCATCTCCTCAAAATATATCGCGTGGATGGGATTCTCGGTGGCAGCTACAGTAGTGATCTTGTGGTGTGCCGCGCATGTTTCGGGCAGGTCTTAAATATGGGCGCAAGCAGCGGAGAATTAGTTGGTGGAGCCGATGGGATTCGAACCCACGACCTCCTCGATGCCATCGAGGCGCGCTCCCAACTGCGCCACGGCCCCACCGAAGTCTACATTTGCACTTATAGTACCACGAGATACCGAGCGTCAGACCGCGCGGAAACCGGGAATGCCGGAATAATTCAGGAATGCGAACTTCGCGCTGAAAAAAGGAACGGGACCGAGCGGCTTACGTCTTAGAATACGGTCCCTATGGCCAAAATCACTTTTCTGGGCGCGGCAGGCACAGTTACCGGTTCGAAGTATCTGATCGAAGCAGGGGGCAAGAGACTGCTGGTTGACTGTGGCCTCTTCGAAGGCTCAAAGGAGCTGATTCAGCGAAATTGGGATCGCCTGCCGATCGATCCCGCCACGATCGACTGGGTGCTGCTGACGCACGCGCACATCGATCATACGGGCTATCTGCCGCGGCTCGTGCGTAATGGCTTTCGCGGACCGATTTATTCGAACGCCGCGACGCACGAACTGTGCGAGCTGCTGCTGCCCGATTCGGCGTATCTGCAAGAGGAAGACGCGCGATACGCCGCGAAGAAAGGCTACAGCGCCCACAAGCCTCCGCTGCCGCTCTACACCGTGCCGGAATCGCAGGCGGCGCTCAAACAGTTCCGCGGAATCCCTAGCAACGACGCCTTCGCCATCAGCCCGCAGTTCTCCGTCCTCCCGCACGACGCGGGACACATATTGGGAGCCACGTGGCTCGAGTTGACGATCACGGAAAACGGCAAGCGGACGCTGGTTGTTTTTTCGGGGGATCTCGGCCGTTACGATCAGCCCCTCTTGAAAGATCCGGAACCGCCCACGCGCGCCGATTTTCTTTTGTGCGAATCGACGTATGGCGATCGGGAACACCCCAGCGGCTCAGTGCAGGATGCGTTGGCGGACGTCGTCAACCGCACCGCGAAGCGTGGCGGAGCTGTCGTGATTCCCGCATTCGCCGTCGACCGGACACAATTGCTGCTCTATTACCTGCGCCAACTCGAGGATCAGCAGCGGATTCCACATCTGCCCGTGTACGTTGACAGTCCCATGGCGATCAATATCACCGAGATTTACATGCGCCATCGCACGGACCACGACCTGAAACAGCAGACCGAGGCCGATCCGCTTAACGTCCACGAAGTTCATATGACGCGCACCGTCGCCGAGTCGAAAGCGATCAACGACGTGGTCTCACCCTGCATCATCATTTCGGCAAGCGGCATGATCACGGGAGGGCGCATCAAGCACCACTTGGCGAAACGATTGCCCGATTCGCGCAGCACGGTGCTGATCGTCGGGTATCAGGCGGAAGGCTCCGGAGGGCGCGCGCTGCTCGACGGCGCAAAGTACCTGCGCATTCACAACGAGCAGGTTCCGGTGCGGGCGGAAATCGTCGAAATCGGAGAGCTTTCGGCTCATGCGGGAAGGAGCGAATTGGTTCGCTGGCTTTCGGGCTTTCAAGCGCCGCCGCACCAGACGTTCATGGTCCACGGCGAGCCGAGCGGCCTGAACGGCCTGCGCGACGCGATCGCGGCGCAATACCGCTGGCCCGTCACGATTCCGGATTATTTGCAGTCGTTTGATTTGACCTTGTAGGAGAACTCCGTGAGTCCAAGAAGGGCGCTCGCTATCGCCAGTTGCTTCTTTATCGTGATTGTCGCTTACGGCCCTGCCCTCTCGACTATTCTTGCGCATGAGCAGCCTGTCGTTTCAGAACTGGAGTATCGCGTGTACAACGCAACGCTCGACCTTATGCAATTTGAGAAGAAAGACGTTCATGTTTTGATTGCCGAAACCACGCTCAATTTTAAGTGCGGTGGAGACTCGGGCAACCCGGTTCTAATGAACGGCTGCAGTGGAATGCGTATGCCGCCGGACGAACCCAAGGATGTCGGGCAACTTCTTCAAAGGAACTGGCCAAACATGGAGACAGCAACGTGGGACGATTTCGCGAAGCAAAATGCAGACAGCGCGAAGCTGCGTGACGCTTTCTCGACGTCATGGAAGCACAAGCTGGCAGCTTTAGATGTTTCCCTTCCGGGAGAGTGGGCAGCGCCCGACTTGACCATCTTTCTTTCGCGCGTGGGTTTCAATACGAACCGGACCGAGGCGGTGGTTTATTCTCTGACCTTCTCGTATATGGACAGCGTGCCTACGGAGGGTGACTATTTTATCTTTCGAACTGATGCTGGGGAATGGAAACCAAAGGGCAGAGTGACTTACCTACAGATGGATCCCTCTTCAGATAAACGAACCGTCGCTAAGTAAACGAAGAACCGCTCCGCAGCTTCGCCAACCTCTCGGCTGCGGCCTGAAACGTGGCTTCCTTCTTGCAGAACGTGAAGCGGAGGTGCATCCGGCCGTCCGCGGGATGGCGATAGAAGCTCGATCCCGGCACCGCGGCGACGCCGATCTCCGTGACGAGATATTTCGCGAAGGAGACGTCGTCGGGAAAGCCGAATGCGGAAATGTCCGTCATGATGTAGTACGCACCGCGCGGTTTGAAGCAGCGAAAGCCCGCGCCGGTGAGGATTCCAAGCAGGCGATCGCGGCGCACCAGATATTCGCGGGCGAGCGATTCGTAGTAGCTCGCGGGCAAGTGCATCGCCACTGCGCCCGCTTCCTGCAAGGGCGCGGCCGCGCCGACGGTGATGAAATCGTGCACCTTGCGGATGGCCGCGGTCACTTCCGGCGGGGCGATCGCCCAGCCAACCCGCCAGCCCGTGACGCTATACGTTTTCGAGAGCGCATTGATCGTGATGGTGCGGTCGCGCATTCCGTCGAGAGATGCGAGCGAGATGTGCTTCGCGCCGTCGTACAGCATGTGCTCGTAGATTTCGTCCGTGATGGCGAAAGCGTTCCAGCGCACGCACAGGTCGCGGATGATCTCAAACTCGGCGCGCTCGAAGACTTTGCCCGTGGGATTGTTCGGCGTGTTCAGGATGATCGCCTTCGTCGCCGGGCCGAACGCAGCGGCCAATTCGTCGGGATCGAAGGTCCAATCGGGCGGCCGCAGCTTGACGAAGCGCGGACTGGCGCCGGAAAGAATCGCGTCGGGGCCGTAATTTTCATAGAACGGCTCGAACACCACTACTTCGTCGCCCGGATTGATGATCGCCATCATCGCGGAAATCATCGCCTCGGTCGAGCCGCAGCACACGGTGATCTCGCGCTCGGGATCGACGGTGACGCCCTGCGTGTGCTGGAACTTTTCCGCAATGGCGTCGCGAAACTTTTTCGCGCCCCAGGTAATCGCGTACTGATTGATGTCCGCGGCGATGGCCTCCTGCGCGGCGCGCTTGATCTCGGCGGGCGCGGGAAAATCGGGAAAGCCCTGCGAGAGATTCACAGCGCCGTGGCGCAGCGCCAGGCGCGTCATTTCCCGGATCACGGATTCGGTGAACTGTTCGGCTTTGACGGAAAGTTTCGGGCTAGTGAGCGCGGTGCGTCCGGGTTGTGCGGGGTTCATCTGGCGCTCCATAGAGCTGGCGATAAATCTGGGCGTTGCGCGAAATAATTTCGACGTACTGGCGCGTCTCGGTAAACGGAATCGAGTCGACGAACTCGGCCGTTTCGCGGTACGTCTGCCCAGCCGTCCACGCCGTCACGCGATCTTCCCCGGCGTTGTACGCGGCTAGCGCCGCCTCGACGGTGCCAAACTGTTTGCGCAGGCCCGCGAAATAAACTGTTCCGAGCCGCACATTGTAATCCGGATCGAAGAGCTGCGATTGCGAATAATGGACTTTTTCTTCCTTGGCGAGACGCCGCGCCGTCGGCGGAATGATTTGCATCAGGCCGATCGCATTCTTTCCGGACCGGGCATCGGGTTCGAACGCCGATTCCTGGTGGATCAGGCCGGCGACGAGCATCGAATCGAGCCCGTTTCTGGCCGACCAGCGGCGAATGGAATCCTTGTACGGCAATGCGTAGGCCGCGAGCCAGACTTCGCGCGGCACCTCCGTAAACTTCTGCGCCTCGAGCTGCGGAACGATCTGGCGCACGGTGACGATCGCCGCGCCGTAATGACCGGCAGCTACGGCCGATTGCGCGGCTTCGAGCAGCAGCCGCGGCTCGTGAGTCGCCGCGTATCCGGCGCGCAATTCGAGTTCCGCCGATGCGTCGAAACCAATCGACTGCAAAGCGTCGGCGCGCGCCTGCCATTTCGCGGCGGACGCGGGAATCTTGGCATCGACCGGCGGCGGACCGGGCGCCGGCGCAATTGTATCCAGCACAGCCGGATCCTGCTCCGGCACCGAGCCCAGAGCTTGCAGGCGCGTGGCGCCCTGGCTCGCGAAATAGTTCTGCGGATAGCGCTCGGACAATTTGTCGTAATAGCTGCGCGCGATACCCGGTGTTCCGGCTTCCTCCGCCAGACGGCCGAGCCAATAGAGCGCGTCGGGAGTGTAGGACGATCCCGGAAAGCGCCGGAGATGCTCCTCAAGCAATGCCGCGCTCTCCGGCTGGCGCTTCAGAACAGCAGTCCACGCGACGCGCCACTGCGCGGAGACTGCCTCAGGCGCCGTGGGAAAATTCTCTGCGACGCGTTTGTAGTAGCTGGAAGCGCGGTCGCGATCGAGCTGCACCCAGTAATAATTTCCCGCGAGGAAAAGCGCGGACTCGGCCCAGTGGCTCGATGGCGCACGCGCGACCGCGGCTTCGATCGCAGCGACCATTTGCGTTTCTTGCTGCTGTGAGCGATAAAACTCCGCCAGCGAATCGGAGCGCTCCGCATCGACATCGGGATCGCTAATTTGCAGCGCGGCTACTTCCGAAGGGCCAGCGCCCAGCGCGAGCCCGCATTCGAGCATGCGCAATTGTGCTCGCTCACGGTCAGGCCCGGAAAGCTCGGGCGCAAGCGCGGCATATTCGTTGCGCGCGTCGGCCCAATCCTTGGCGCCAAACATGATCGCGGCGTGGGCAAGGCGCTCGTCGACCGGCAACGGAGGCAACTGGGCGCCGAGGCTGCCGCGCAAGAAGTCGAGCTTCGCGCCGGCTTCGCGGCCCTGATCGCTCGCGGCAAAGCGCGCGTAAAGCTCCTCGTAATCGGCGGCGGCGTCCAGCGGACGCCCGGCTTGCTCTCGCGCTTCGGCGCGCAGGAAAAGCAGCGCGGGCTTCTGTGGCGTGGCGGCATAGGCGTCGAGCGCCGCTACGGCGTCCGCCGGCTGCTTCGCCGCGATCGCCGCTTCGCCAAGAGATTGCAGCGCTTGATCCGTCATCACGGAAGACGGATACGCGACGCGAAATTTCTTGAGCTGGGCGAGCGCGTCGGCGCTACGATTCTGTGCGAGATCGGTTTCGGCGGCCCAATAGAGCGCGTAATCACCGAGCACTGGATCGCTTTCCGCGCGAGCGAACCATTTGGCCGCCGCCGCGTAATTCCCCTTGCCGTAGTCGAAATAGCCGAGCGCGAGCGACGCGCGCGTGCCGAGTACGCCGGCAGATTTTTGGATGGCGATCGCGCTGAGCTGCGTGTAGGCAGGACGCGGATCTTTATCCTTCAGCGCCCGCGAAAGTTTCTCAAGCTGCTTCGCCGTGAAGACGACCCTGACCGTGTCCGCTCGCGCGGGCTGCGCGAGACACGCCGAGCAAACCATCACCAGAATCGCGACGGAACGAAGGAACGGGCCGGGGTAGTTCATAGCTGCTATTTTAGTGCCGCAGGACGGGCGAGGGATAGGGGTACTCTCCGAGGGTTTCGCCATCGCCCCCGGCGAGAATTTCCACCATCCAGTGATGGAAGTAATCGATGGGATGATCCTGGATCGCGCGGAAACGCCGATCGTATTCCTTGCGGGCCTTGTCAAGATCGCTGCGCAGCCGCTGGCAGATATCTTTGTTCTCTCGGCCAAGGGCGACATCCTTGGGCCGCAGGAGTTTGATGTCCTGCATGGTCACTTTTGCGAGGCGGTTCGCGCGGCGATGCAAGTCCTGGAGTTCGGACGAAAGGCTGGCGACGTCGAAACCGGGAGCTTCCGCAACCGCTGCGGTGGCTGGGGCTTCGAGTTCGGATACCTCTGGCGGCTCAATTGTTGCCGCGTGGATAGGCACCTCGACAGGCGCTTCGAGCGGAACTTGTTCCGCGGGTGCCCAATCCGATGGAGGTTCCACGCGAATCGGCACTTGAATCGCCGGAGCGGGTGCCTCTTCTTCGGCCTCGGCGACGGCGGACGCATGCGCGGTTGTATGACCGTCCGCGCCATCACGGTCGCGCGGATTCAGCGCAACAGCCACGAAATTCGAGAGCACGGACAGGCCAGCGGCAAGCGCCGAGGCGGCCGTCTGCGCGCGGAGCATCGCTGGCAAAGCGTTGCTCGGGCGGGTGGACGCGCAAGCCGCGACGAGATCGGCGTACGCCTGGTGCAGCTCGTCGGCGGTCCGCTGCAACGGAGCCAGATTGTCGCGCAATGCCCTAGAAACTGCTTCCTCGAGGGCCTGCTCAAGCGATCGTTGTCGTTCTTTCAAGGGATTCCCTATCCTTTTGCGATTATGGAAACGGTGTCGAGGGGTGTCAACTGACATTCCGGCAAGGGGTTCCTGGGCGTGCAGGACCTGTGCTGGTTCAGCCTGAAATGGAATGAGGGCGTTTTCCGTCAGTGAGTAATCCGCCCCTTGGGCAAGATCATTGTAGCTCCACCACGTCCATCTGTCTCAACTTCCGGTTAGCCCCTTAACCAGGAGTTGTCGCTGTACTCCTACAAGAAAATCAATTCAAAGTTTGAAGATTGCTCCTAAAACGAATCCCAAATAAGTACACGTGAGGATTGCGGGCGAAAGCTGCACGAGGTACGAGGTCACCCGTGCTTCTCGCTGCTTTTTGCTTTTCGGCTGCCTAGTCACACAATTGTCACGGCTCAGAAACAAAAGCGAAACATTGAAGGCTTTAAAATCGCCCTTTTGTACAACCGTTCAATCCCAAATCCGAAGGGCAGAAATGCGAAGGGAAGGAACGGCATGAAAACGATCGGGAGGGTTTTCTATAGCGGCATCGCTCATTGAGGCGGTCGTCTCGACGCTGGCATTCGCAGCCGGGATGAAGATCGCATGAACCGAAGGGATTTCATGCGGCTTGGATGGGCCACCGTGATCGCGACGGGGGCAGGCAAGCTGCGGCCCGCGTTCGCGCAGTCGCTAGCGCTCCGGCAGGTTCCGGGGACGCAACCGCATCCGATGGTGGCGACCTTGGACCCGAAGGCCACCGGGCGCGCGGTGGATTTCACCTTGCAAATCGCACCGATGATGGTCGAGCTGGCCCCTCAGGTTGTGATCAGCACCATCGGTTACAGCAACAAGGTCCCTGGCCCCATCCTGCGGGTGCGCGAGGGCCAGCCCGTCACCGTCGACGTTGTGAACGAAACGGATGTTCCGGAATACGTGCACTGGCATGGCCTGTTCGTTCCGTCGGAAGCGGATGGGGCAGAGGAAGAAGGCACACCCCCGGTCCCGCCCCACGGCCGCCGGCGCTATCAATTCGTGGCCAAGCCGGCAGGTTCGCGATGGTACCACTCGCACACGATGGCAATGATGGATCTGCATCGGGGCTCCTACACCGGTCAATTCGGTTTTCTCATGATCGATTCCGGGAATGATCCTGGGCTCTACGACCAAGAGGTCTTTCTGGCGCTGCATGAATGGGAGCCTTATCTGACCACGATGGATCAGGACGAGGAAGCGGCAGATCCCAACGATCCGATGCCCGAAAAATCCGTCACTCCAGACCCGCGTCCCAACGGGCTCGAAGTCGGCGCTCCTCTTTACTCAATCAACGACAAGATGCTCGGCGCGGGGGATCCCCTCCGCGTGCAGTCGGGTCAGCGCATCCTGATGCACCTGCTCAACGCCAGCGCTTCGCAAATTCATCGCGTGGCTTTGCCCGCCCACAAGTTTCAGGTGATCGCTCTCGACGGAAATCCCGTGCCCGCGCCTCAGCTGGTCAGCGTGATTGAGATCGCCCCCGGTGAGCGCGTGGATGCGATCGTGGAGATGAATCAGCCGGGCGTCTGGATTTTAGGGGAGCCGCGCGATGTCGCGCGGCAATCCGGCATGGGAATCGTGGTGGAGTACGCCAATCAGCAGCAGCGCGCGACTTGGCTTCCACCTCCGAACGCGCGCTGGGACTACACAATCTTTGGCAAGACCGCGCCGCATCCCGCGCCAGACCAGACCATCGATATGGTCTTTGAAAAAGTGCCTGGCGGGCCCCATGGGATCAATCATTGGCTCGTCAACGGCAAGGAATATCCGCATGAACGGGAATTCGTGTTCCATCAGGGAGGGCGCTACCGGCTGGTGTTTCACAATCGCAGTGACGATTCCCACCCGCTGCACATCCACCGGCACCTGTTCGAGATCGTCGAGCTCAACGGCAAGCCGACTGCCGGCATCATGAAGGATACGGTGATCGTTCCCGCATTTGGACGCGCCACAGTGGATATGGTCGCCGACCAGCCGGGCCTCACGTTGTTTCACTGCCATATCCAGCAGCACATGGACTTTGGTTTCATGGCGCTGTTTCGCTACGCCTAAGCACCGCATCGCCTGCAAAACGGGCGGGGTGGCGATTCTGCGGAGCCAAACGTTGTGTGTTCGTTCAGCGGCACAGTTTCAACCAGGTCGTTATGAATCGACGACGGATTCGCTTACGGCAAGCCTCTTTAGTCCTCGGTAGCGTCAAGGACATTCCGTTTTGCTGATGGTTTAAACGACCTCCCGAATAATCTGTATTACGGCTTTTTCACACGTTCGACATACACACGAAATATTGAAGGGATAAAATTCGCCACCTTGGCAACTATCCAACTACAAGTCCGAACGGGAGGAACCGCATGAAGACGATCCGGGGAAGGTTCCGAGCGGCAGTGCTCATGGGAGCGGCCGCCTCGGTGCTGGCATTCGCAGCTGGGGCAAAGGCACAGAATCAAAACTCCAATGGCGACTCGTGGCTGTTCGGCGATCCGGCGCCGAAGGACAATCCGTGGCCTTACGCAACAACGGGCCGCTCGCCCGTGCTGGCGGTGGTTGGCGACGTCGCCTGCCAGCCAGATCAAGACCATGTGTCAGGTGGCGGTGAGGCTGCGCATGAAACCTGCGACACCCCCAAGGCCCCCTACACCAGCACCACCAGCACGCCCCCAGGGCCGCCGTACTCTCTGTACCAATCTCAGGAGGCCACCGCGAATCAGATTGAGACTATGAAGCCTGACGCCGTCGCGCTTCTCGGAGATCTGCAATACCAGGTAGGCCAATACCAGGACTTTGAGAAATCGTTCGATTTGACGTATGGCGCCTTTAAATTTCTACACCGGCCCGCGCCCGGCAACCACGAGTTTTATGACGAGCATAGCGAGACCGGCGTTGCCGGCTACGGCTACTTCTCCTACTACAACGGCTTCCAGCTCAATGCCGATGGTACTATTCCGACGACTACGATCTCGGACCCGTGCCCACCAGCTTTGGCGGCGGCATGCAACTATCCGGGCCTTACCACTGCCATTGCCCAACCCGTGCCGCGGCCGGATGGACAGGCGGGGCACTTCGAGTTGGGGGTGAACGCAGGCCTGAACGGAACTGGAGTCGGGGATGGCTGGTACTCCTACAATCTGGGCGCGTGGCACCTTATTTCGCTCAATATAGAGTGCTCGACACAGCCGGGCGGCTGTAGCGACACCGGCACCTGGTTTGCTGCCGAACTCGCATGGCTGAAAAAGGATCTTGAGGAGAACCACGCCCCGTGCACGCTCGCCTACTGGCACCAGCCCTCGTACAGCGCTGCCGACAGCCTCACCCCTGAGGGCACGACCGCTCTGGCCTTTTGGCAACTGCTCTACGAGTACAACACCGACTTGGTGCTGAACGGACACGACCACCTCTATGCCCGCTACCGCCCACTTGACCCTTCCGGGAATTCCGATCCCAAAAAGGGCATACGGGAATTCATCGTGGGCACCGGCGGCGAGACACTAGATACGGTCGTCGCAAGCACAACCGGAGACGCCGGCGCGCAATTCAACGCAGCGAATCTCGAGGCGTCAACCGGGGACTACTGGGGTGTGATGGCCCTGACGCTTGATCCGAACGGCTACAAGTGGGATTTCGAGTCGGCACTGGAACTTCCTGGAGCTCCTGCAGGGACTTACAGCGACAAGGGCGTCGGCACCTGCCACGGCGGGCCCAGTTGGGGTCGGTAAAAACCAGGGTCATAACAAATAACTAGGGCGTCTTCGCCAGGTTGTCTTTGACCTTTCGTTCGTACGCGTTCCCCCTTCGCGACTTCTCGCGAAGGGGGAACTTCTCTTTCCTCGCTCTCAGTTCCTTTTCGCGGCTTTTCCTCATTCCCGCACCTGCACCCGCGATACTTTTTTCATCCCTGTATAAGGAACATTGCCCCTGCCACTATCAGCAGGAGTTCGATGTGATCTCTGCAAGATGATCGCTACAAAAAGCTTGTCTGGCTGGTTTCGTCACCGAAAGTCGCGATTAGTCGGCAACTGGCAAGTAATCCGCGTCGCGCGGCCCAGTGGCGTCGGTTCTTCCGCTGTTCCTTCGCCGTCTCCAACTTCCGATCTCTCTCGGCCTGAATCTCCTGCTGATGCCCGGCGAGCATGTCCTTCGGCGTAATGTAGCCGATGGCGCTGTTCAGGCGCACATTGTTGTAATGCTCCACGTAACCCTTAACCAGACGCCGCGCATCTTCCAGCGACAGCGGCGTGCCAGGCCGGATGCACTCCCCTCTGAGTGACTTGTGCCAACGTTCGATTTTGCCGTTCGACTGCGGGTAATACGGCGAAGTCCTGACGTGCGTCATGCCCGAAATGCGGATGAACTCCTTGAAGTCCTTGGCGATAAATTGCGGCCCGTTGTCGGAAATGACCCGCGGCCTAACCCCCAGGGTACTGCTCTTTGGACCGTTCCAGAATGATCTCAATGTCGGCTTCCGTCATCTACTCGCGCAGATCCCAATGAACTAGGAAACGACTGTAGCCGTCCAGGATGCTGCACAGGTAGTAGAACGTCGCGCAAACGTTCAGGTAGGAAACATCGATATGCCAATGCTGGTGCGGCTGCGGCGGTTGTTCAAACCCGGTCCCTTTCTTCGAAGGCTTCCCGTTCCACTTCCGCAGCAGTCCCGCGCGGCTCAGCACCCGCCACACGCTGGCCGGACTCACCGCCACGATGTCGGCGTCCAGCATCATGAATGCGTCAGCCGCCGGTAGCCTTCCAGCGGGTTCTTCAGATGGAAGGCAATGATCGCCTGCTTTTCCCACTCCTCCAGCCAAAAGTCCCGAGGAACCCAGCCGTTATGCTCATTGGTCTTGCCGTAGCGATCGCGCCAGCCGTAGAACTTGCTGGCCGTGATGCTGAGCCACCGGATGAACCGCCCGGCGCTGATCTCAGTCTTCTCCGACCAGTGCCGGACGAAATCCACGATTTGGTCCCGCGTATCGTGCGGAACCCAGACCCCGGTCAGAGTTCCCCAACTTTTTTTTAGGGCAACATGCTCCGCCATCAGTTCGGCCAAGACCTCATCCTTCGTCTGGATCTTCTTCTCCAGATACGCGATTCGTTCCTGTTCGGGCTGATGGTTGGTCCGTCCTCGCTGCTGAAACGCCGCCGCTCCGTTCTCAAAGAACTCCTTCCGCCAGCGGTAGAACACCGTCGCCTGGAGTCCCAGTTCATCACGCAGGTCCGAGATCGGCACCCCTTCCACCAAATGCCTCCTCAGAATGGAAACCTTCTCTTCCGACGTGTAGTGCTTCCGTTGCTTTTTCATCTGTTCGCTCCGTTAGTGTCTTAACGGATGAACGCTTTCTCCAATTCCAACTGAGGCAGGACAGACCCATGCGCTCTTGCCGGATGAGGTTCATATAAGAGGTTTTGCTTGCCTTCCTAGCCGCCGCTTCGTATCTTCTGCCTCGAAAAGAGCCCCAATCCGAGCCTATCGGAGTAAGCCGAGGCACCATGCTGACAGCCGAAAAGATTCGCGAATTGCTCAAGATGGAGCCGCTGCTTCCCGAAGGCGGATTTTTCGCGGAAGCGTACCGGTCCCCGAAGATACTGCCGAAGGATGCGCTGGGCTCGTGCTATCCCGGTGACCGAGCGCTGGCCACGGCGATTTATTACATGCTGACGCCCGAGACCTTTTCGGCGATGCACCGGCTGCGCGGAGACGAGATCTATCATTTCTATCTGGGCGACCCGATCGAAATGGTGCTGCTCAAACAGGACGGAACTGCGGAGGCCCTTCTCATAGGCTCCGACATCGCGGCGGGGATGCGTCTGCAGCAAAGGGTTTGCGGAGGCACGTGGCAGGCCTCGCGCCTCGCCCCGGGCGGCAAATTTGCGCTCATGGGCACCACGATGGCGCCGGGCTTCGACCCCGCGGACTACGAAGCGGGCCACCGCGATGAGCTGTGCGCGCGCTACCCGAAATACGCTCCTCTGATCGCCATGCTGACGCGCTGACGACATGGCAGGTGGCTACCCCGGCGTCATTTTGCCTTCGACGCGCGGGGTGGTAAAATGCAACTACCAACGGGGGCGAAACGGTTTCGACGGAAGCTGTCGCGGCCCGAAGGCATGCCGGGCGCCACCTGCCCGCAATCGGGTGGAACAACACAACTGGCAACTCACAGTTGGCTCTCGCTGCCTAACCAAAAGTAGGTAGCGCGTCTCCTTAAGCGTCGCCTGCGCGCTTGAGATGAGGCGTCACACAGTAGGCTGGCCGTCGCGTTTCGGTCCGTAATGCGGCGGCGAGAACATCGGACTAGCCGGCGGCGCGTCTTGCCCGCTCTGAGTTCTGTCGGCGAAACCTTCGGAACGGGATAAGCATGTAGTCTTCGGGTGGCAAGGCTTCTCGGACGGGGGTTCAACTCCCCCCGCCTCCACCATTCTTGCGGTTTTATTTTCAAGCGCTTGGCGGCGACTCGACGCTCGCTTACCTGTGGCGTACTTGACGAACGGGAACTGGCAGCCGCGATGATTTTCCAGACCTGCCTGACGTCCGCCTCAAATTGATCCTGGCGAGAGCGGACCGAGGGGGCGTAGTGTTTCTCCGTGACCCGCACGCTCTGGTGCCCAGAGCAATCTTGATACGCCGTCCATGGGAACACCGGTTTCCAGTAGCATTACGGCGAAAGTGTGGCGGAATCGTACAGCTAAGTCGTCGTCAGCCACGTCCCTCGATTGACAAAAACCTAACGGGCAGTTCCCCACATCTATCGTTAGCTAACCTCGAGGCCGAAACCCAGTGAATATCCAGTTTGATCCTATATTATGGGTGTGCCCGATCACCGAAGTCGTTTCATTGCTCTCAGACGGACCGGGAAACGACGTGGATCTTCCATGGTAAAAGGCTTGAAGACTGGCCGTGATGCCGCCCGCCGCCGATTCTGGTTGGCGATGTCGGGGTTTGTCATGGCGCTTGCGCTAATGCCCTTTTCCTACAAAGTCGAACGTCGCCTGGAGACAGCTGTTCACATCAAGGGCGGAGAATCCGAAAAAGTTGACCTGGAACTGGCGCAGCGTTTCCAGTCTCCGTACGCCCACCGCCTGGTTCTGGTGATCACTGGTATTCCCGATCCGGACTCAGCAGAGAGCGCAGATGCGTTGGGCTTCTTAACCAGTTCATTGCGTAGCGTGCCTGGAGTGTCGGGTGCCGTCTCGAGTCTGGATTGGCCAGATCCTCTGTTCACTGGGGACGATGGCGGGGCCTTGATCATCGTCGGGTTGGACCCGCACGATGAAGCTGTCGAGGCGTTGGTCCCCAAACTGAGGGCAAGAGCAGACTGGATGGAAGGTCAGCTTAGGTCGCAATACCCCAATATCAAACTGGAGATTACAGGTGAAACGCCACTGACCTTCGATCTTCGCAAGGTCAGCGCAGATGACGTCAACCATGCCGAGGAACGAGCGATGCCGGTAACTCTCTTGCTGCTGTTGCTGGCTTTCGGCAGTCTTGTGGCCGCGCTATTGCCGCTGGGAATCGGAGTACTCTCAATCTCGATGGCGATGGGTGCGGCTGCGCTACTCGCGCATTATCTGCACCTGTCGATTCTGGTGCAGAATCTGGCGACGATGCTCGGCCTTGGCTTGGGCATCGACTATGCATTGCTGATGGTGAGCCGGTTTCGCGAAGCATTGGCCGAGGGATATGATCCCGGCCACGCTGCCGATATTGCTGCCGGGCAAGCTGGGCGAACGCTGATAATCTCGGCCACGACAGTTGCAATCGGATTTTCAGCGCTGCTGACTGTGCCCATCAGCGAACTGCGCTCCATCGGGATAGCTGGCCTGATAGTAACTATTTTAAGTGTCATACTGTGTACATTCATTCTGCCTTGGGTGCTTGGTCTGCTAGGGCATCGCGTCAATGCCGCCAGAGTGCGTCTTCCAGGAAGACGATTCAAAACGCGGGACAGCCTATCCGCGGCGAGTGAGCGGTGGGTACGGTGGGGTAGCATCATAACCCGCCGGCCCTGGACAGCTCTGCTTGTCGCCGGGGTTCCGCTACTGATCCTTGCATTCCAGGCACGGAGAATCTCTCCCGGGATTCCTGACCATGACTCGCTCCCGGCCGCAGCCGAGTCGGCGCGAGCACTGCACACGCTTCAAGGCATGGGGCGGTCGGGCATTGTGCAGTCCCTCCGAGTGGTCCTGGAGTTGCCGCCGCAGTCTCCGCCGCT
Source organism: uncultured Acidobacteriota bacterium (assembly GCA_963715685.1). Classification (GTDB taxonomy): domain Bacteria; phylum Acidobacteriota; class Terriglobia; order Acidiferrales; family UBA7541; genus Palsa-295. The sequence goes on from OY970264.1 coordinate 3,295,363, forward strand.
CTCGCCGGCTGGCTGGCTTGCCGTCAGTCGCTTGACGAGGAGCTTCCAGAGCGATCCTAGAGCGGAAGAGGTCTTATCTCTTCCGACCCTCACGGGAATGTCTGACACGGCGGATGCTGTCGACGATGTGCCCGAGTCAATCCGCAAGAGTTTTCTTCGCACCGATGGCCAAGCTACGTTGATTGAGTTGCTGCCCACCGCCACTCTTTCGCCCAACGACCAGATACGATGGGTACGAGAGGTGCGTTCCTCCGATGTCGCGGCGATAACCGGCGTGCCCGGCGCTGTGCTGCGCGTCGGCGGCGTTCCCGCACTCGACGCAGATTATGACTCGGCAGTAAAAAAGCGGTTGCCGAGGGTGGTCCTTGGCGTTGTATTGGGGAGCTTGCTGGCACTCCTGATCGGGTTACGTTCCTTATTTGCGGCTGTCAAAGCAATTCTGCTCAATCTGCTCTCCGTTGGCGCTTCATTCGGTGCGTTAGTTGTCGTTTTTCAGGAAGGCCACGGTAGCAAACTCTTTGGGCTCGGCGGACCGACCGGCACCGTATACCCGATCGTGCCGATTCTCTCGTTTGCGGTCGTCTTCGGATTGAGCATGGACTATGAGGTCTTCCTGGTCGCCCGAGTCCTCGAAGAACGGCGGCGCGGTCTATCCGAAAGATCAGCGGTGATCGAGGGCTTGGCGCGGACGGCCGGGCTCATCACGAGCGCCGCGGCAATTATGATTGCCGTCTTCACCGCATTCACCGTGGGAAGCTTTCTGGTCGTCCAAATGCTGGGCTTTACGCTCGCCGTGGCGGTGTTGATTGATGCGACAGTGGTGCGGATGGTTGTCGGGCCGGCACTATTGCAACTTGCCGGCGACTGGAATTGGTGGCCCTTTGGCCTATATGGGGCCCCAACAACGTCTGAAAAGGAGCTTACGCCATGACGACGAACACCGTGGATGCTCCAGTGAAAGCGCAGGGCCTTGCAACAGCCTAATTAGGCGATTCGATTTATTTCACTTCTCCCCTTGGGCGCTGAACTGGCTGATATCAAAGTCCTTGCGTCCAAGATTTGCCTTTCCCGAGCCCCCTTCGATTACAAGAATCGAGGAGCCGGGCTTGCCCTGCAGCTTTGCCTCCACTTGCGTCGCAGACCAAGCGCCGCCTTCCTGCCGCAGACCGTAGTAAATGAATTCCTTCTGCTGTCCCGTCCCGCGAAGCGTCTTCACCACATGCACAGGGAACAAAATGCCGCGGTCAAGCCACGATGTTACCGAATCATAGTAAGTCCGATCCTGAGAGTCGGACTTGCTCTTAAGGACAAAGCAATCCCGTGCGCCGTATTTCTCCGGTGCCAGGAGTTCCTGATTCTTCCAGAAGAACTGGTTCTCCACCATGTCTTCAAAGGAGAAGTCTGTTCCCACTAGTGGGTCGTTCCAACGTTCGAATGGCAACACGCTAGCGGCCTTTTCGCCAGGAAGTACCGCCTCGATGGTCACGTGTCCACTCACGGTCATATGCAAAAGAAGGCTCGTCTTCTCCGAGCCAGGCCCCGAGATCTCGCATAGCACACGCAGGCCATCGGGAAACCAGCGAGCCTTGGCAACAAACTTGTAGCTCGTGCGTTTGCCATTGCCTTCCACCCGTGTGAGTCGCCCGGTCGAGCGGTAGTCCAATTTCTCAATACGCTGGCGCGAGCCGGTCAACACAGTCTCCAGGTCAGGATTCGCCGCGAAGGCCCGCGATGGATGCACCAGCGACAACAGCACTAGCAAAGCGATGGACGCGTGAATCGTCCCAAAGGCGCAATTCGCCCGTCTGGCCTCTAGATACCTGCCAAACTTGGGGCTGCGAGAGAGCATTACGACGCGGCGCAGGACGGTCATATCTATGTATATGTATACAGCCAAAGTCCGTATAACGCCATCCAGGGCGACGGGTACTGATTCTCGAGCGGTGGTATGCGGCCCATTTCAGAACCCACACTTTAGGTGACAGGCTTCCGAACTCTTTCGGCGTCATGTTTTTCATTGGGATACAACCCCGTTATGGCAAGCCTTCTGGGATGGAGAGTGCGGATTCTATTGCTTGCTGAGTTTCAAAAGGGTCAATCGATGCGATGGTTTTTAGCAGGAAGTGATCTCCGCGCTCGGCTCCGACGCCGGGCGGATTACGGCTAACCGGAAGTTATCGCGGGCCAGAAGTCCTAGTGCTGTATCGGAAGCGCGCATCGACAGAAGAATGATGTGCGGGCAGGGTGCTCCGGCGCGGTTTCGATACAGCGACTTGAAGGAAGTCGCCCGGCGGCGGACGCGGGCCCTATGGGGATTGAATGGGATGGAGGGGTGGTGTCCAGGTGTGTCGAGCAGTCGCGGCGGGGCACGGAAGACAACGGCGGATGCTCTTGAGTTGGGCGAAACGCAAGACGGCCGGGGAGTAAAGGCTGGAGAAGCCGGAAAGGCCAGGTTTGTAGAAGGGCAAGGCACAGAGAGATTGCGCGCGCCGCGACACGCAAAGAGTTCGTGATGTTGATCGTCGTCTCATGCGGCAACTGTCACCGGGACAGGTGGAGAACGGAGTTGGATCTGGGCAGAAGTGAATCGCTCAATGGCCGCCATCGGACCGCCGCACATGGGGCAAAACCAGAGATCACTTGCAGTGGCTATGGAAGCTTCCTGCCTGGCTTGTGGATGTGGTGCGGAACCGAGCAGCTGAAAACAGAGTGGCAAGGTCGTGGCACGCCGGCGATGGGCCAGAAAGCCGAAATGCCGGATGCGCACGAAACCTTTCGGGAGGACGTGCAACAGGAAGCGACGCAGGAACTCATCAAGCGACAGGGTGAGCAACTTCTGTTCGTTGTTGTGAGCGGAGTCGCGCCAGCGGAAAGTGACTTTGCCATCCGCAAAGGAAACCAAGCGGTGGTTGGAGACGGCCACGCGATGGGTATAGCGCCCCAGATACTGGAGTACAAGTTGTGGGCCACCGAAGGGGCGTTTCGAATAGACTACCCAATCTTTTCGGAATAGCGTTCTCAGCCACGATGAGAAAGTCTTCGGTTGGGCGAGTGGTTGCAGACCTCCGTGGAAATCCAGCTGGCCATCCTGGAAGGCGCGTTTGAGAGCCGCAACAAACTTGCCGCGAAAAACACGCCCGAGCACTTTGACGGGAAGAAAGAACGCGTTGTGTGAGCCGATCCAGCGGGTGTGATCGAATGACGGCCCACCGGCCGGCACCACGCAATGGACATGCGGGTGAAGTTGGAGTTTCTGATTCCAGGTGTGCAGCACGCTGAAGAAGCCGATCTCCGCACCGAGGTGTTTTGGATCACGTGCAATCTCCAGAAGCGCTTCCGCACTGGTGCGAAACAGGAGATCGTAGATGACCTTCTTGTTCTGCAAGGCCAGTGGCGCCAGCTCGCGAGGCAGCGTGAAGACCACATGCACGTAGCGCGTCGGGAGAAGCTCCTGGCGACGCGCTGCAAGCCAGCGGTCGCGAGCACCCGCTTGACACTTCGGGCAGTGCCGGTTGCGGCAAGAGTTGTAGGAGATGGCGCGATGTCCGCAGCGGGTGCATTCATCCAGATGGCCGCCGAGCGCGACGCTGCGACACCGCGCAATGGCCAGCAGCACTTTGACGTGCTTCCAAGCGATCCACGTACGGCTTCGTTCGATGAAAGCGTCTCCCGCGGCGCGGACTAGATCGGCCACCTCCAGCGGTGGCCGGCTCATCTACTGGTCCTGTGGTGATTCGTCTTTCAGCTTCAGCGAGTCCAGAGGACTGGCGGTCGCGTTTAGGTGACGTTGCGAGAGATGCAGGTAGATGGTGGTCTCTTCGAGATCACTATGCCCCAATAGCATCTGGATGGTACGCAGATCCGCGCCCGCTTCAAGCAAATGCGTGGCGAAGCAGTGGCGCAGCGTGTGCGGATGCACATCGTTCGGAAGGCCGGCCCGCCGCGCAGCTCTTTTGCAAGCATGGTAGATCACCTTGGGGGTGATGGAGTGATCGCTGGCATGACTACGCTTGCCAGGGAAGAGCCATACGCTCGGTTTTCGTCGCAACCGGTGCCAGTGTTGCCGGAGTTCGTCGAGCAACATGGGGCTAAGCAGCACATCGCGGTCTTTGCGGCCTTTACCGCCTTGGACGTGGATCACCATGCGCTGGCTGTCGATGTCACTCACTTTCAGGCGTGCGAGTTCGGCACGGCGGAGTCCGGTGGCGTAGAGCGCCATCAGTAAAGTGCGATGCAACGGAGGGCGAGCTGCATTGATGAGTCGCGTCACTTCTTCCTGGCTGAGGATCGTTGGCAGGTGAAGGGCCTTCTTCGGGTAGGGTGTCTCGGTAATGCTCCAGGTTTTCTTGAGCGTTTTCGTGTAGAAGAATCGGAGAGCTGCAAGACGTTGCGCCACCGTGTTCGGTGAGAACTTCCGCTTCTGAAACAACGCCGCTTGATATTCACGAATGTGTTGGGGCCCTAAGCGATCCGGGGAAGAGTGGAAGTGTCGAGAAAAATCTTCGACGGCGTGAAGGTAACAATCGATGGTAGTCTCGGCGTAATTACGACGCTGGAGTTCTTCCAGCATCATTTTTCGTAGATGGGTCACAGGGACCTCCTTGTGACCCAAAACATATCTCAACCATCAAGCAACCACTGCTCCGTTCGCCTCACGCGTAGCGTCCGCCGCCGGGCGGCTTCGTTCAAGTCCGGTTGTGGGAAGTTGGAAGCTCGATTTGGAGCATTCAGCCGATTGAGGCCGGGATGACGGCGTCCTCGGAAGCAATCGCACCCAAGCGTGGAAAGCGATGTATTTTGGGCTCGAAGTCGCCCGATTTGTAATAGTCCTCCACAGGCGGTGAAACTTTGGGGAACTTAGGGCTTCGTTACCCGACGAGACGCAACGCCATCGGGGGACGGGGCCGTAATCACCCTCCTCGGTGTAGCGTTTCCAAGCTTTGTTTTTGAACGACGCTCGTGCTTCATGGTTGGGTCGCGCCTCAATTACAGGCTTCTCCATGTTGGTCTCCTAGCCATTTTTCGTAGGGGCCCTGGCAAATGCTGCCGTCTGGCTAGGAGCCGCCGGGTGGCGGTGAAAGAATCCCGGCAGCACCCACCAGAGGCTACCTAAGCAGTGTGGTGCATATTTCTATTTACCTTTTGTCGAAATCCCGAAAACTACTGGGAGTCACAGGAAAAGTTTACGGGGTAGCGAGATGACCGCTCAGCACCATAGGACGGCACGGGCTCGTATAGCGGCTGTATAGCGGAGTTCAGCTTTTTGTGACGTTTGAGCATATCTGACCAAACGTAGAATGAATAACTTGCGGAGTATCAATACATCGAAACGGTTCAACTCCCCCCGCCTCCACCATTTCTTCTGCGCCGGGAGAGCCGCGCGACGCGGAGTTCGTTCACTGCGCTTTCTGCGCGTCGCCGCGCCACCAGCGCGCGGAGTAAACGATCGCCGCGGCGACGAGCCAGCCTGCCGTGTACATCGGCTCCGCTCTCCAACGAAGCGCCTCCGCGTGCATCAATCCGACCCAGGAAAATGCCGCCGCGATCACGCACCAGATCGCCGCGCGGCCGAAGTTGCGGTCGATCGCCTCGGTGACGACCGATGCCACCACCAGCACGAGAAAAAGAAATCCGTTGCCCAGCCCGCGCAACGACGACCAGTAAATGGATCGATTCAGCGCGGCTTGAACGCCGGGACTCGCCGCCGAAAGCTGCAACGCCGGCAGCGCGGAATTCACGGCGGCCGATACCACCGCGCCGACCGGCAGCACGAAACCCAGCAGCACCACGCTGAGATATTTTCGATCGACGCGGCGCAGCGTCGCCGTGCCGACACCGACGGCAACATACGCGATGAGCGCCGCGAGAATCGGCCACGGAAACAGCCCCGCGATGAATGAAGTCAGCCCGCTCATCACCACCGCCAGCAGGATTACCGGAGTCCAGAACGCAAAGCCGATTCGCGCGCCGAGCGCCTTATACGGCGGGTGCAGCGCGTAGATCACCGGCGTGACGATGCTTCCCGCCAAGCCGCACAGCAGCGTGCCGACGGCGTCCCACGCGACCACGCTGCGCGCGTCGTAGTTGTCTCCCGCGGCCGTGGCGCCCTCGACCGTGGCGATGTCTTGCAGCACATGGTAAATCGCCATCGGCGCGATCACGGATAGAAACGGCACCGCCAGCGCCATCGCGTGGAGCGGCCCGCCGGGGGGAACGAACGGAAGCACGAAGGATACGCCCTGCCACACCGGGTGTACGTAATGCACGAGGATGCCGAGCGCGAGCGGAACGATCCACGCGAAAAGGAATGGCGGAATCCGATACTTCGTGATCGGGACGCCCGCGAACACGGTGATGCCCACGATGGCAAGCGCCACGATCCCGACCAGCGGCTGATCGAAAATCCGCTGCAGCACGACGAGCGCGAGGTAGCTGTACATCGCCGTGCCGAACACCGTCATCGAAGCCGGCACAGGAATGTAGCGCCGGAACGCTCCGGCAAACGGTGCGGCAACGAGCTTGATGATTCCGGTCCAGACCACCGCCGCCGCGCCGATCTGCCACGCGCGATTCGCGTCGTGCGTTTCAAGGTACACGGGAAGAAAAATCGACAGCGTGTAGGTGATGATCGCCGGAACGTTGTTGCCATAGACGTGAGCCGTGACGTCCGCACGGCCTTCGCGCCGCGCGAGCGCCACGGCGAGTTGGATCAAGCCCGCCGAGCCGATTAGGAATCCGAGCGCAAAGCCCGGCACGAGGTGCGCGAGGCTGAACGCAGTAGAAATTCCGGCCGACGCGAGCAAGAGAACGGGGATAAAGAGCTGGGCAATGATCGCGCCGACTTGCGTGATCGTCGCGTCCACATCACCGCGTGTCAGCGTCCACCACTTTTGCGGAATCAAGCCGGCCGGGGGTGCCAAGGACGTCTCCCTGGATGCGGGTGAAATGAGCGACAGCGCCTCAGACTTTGAATGATTCGAGCGACTCCGGCGCGAACAGCTCCTCACGCTTTAGTTGCCGCTTCGAAAGGCCCTGCTCGAACGAGTACCGGAGAAATGTTTCGAGCGTGAGCGCGTTGCGCTCCAAGCCGTACGGCCAGAAGTCGGCTCCCATCAGCGCGCGTGTGTCCTCGACGTGCTGCGTGAGCCAGGGAAGCATGCACGCATGCGCGCCCGAGTCATACAGCTCGCGATACGCTTCCTGCTGCGCCTGCGCGAAAGCCTTGTAGAGCGACTGCGCGACCCACCGAGATTTTTCGTACACGTCGCGGCGAATCACCACCGTGTGCATGATCGGGAAGATTTTGGTCTTCAGGTAATACGCCCGCTCGACGGCCTGGTAGTCCTCGAAGAGGCGCCGCACTTTGCCCGAGCCTTGCATGAATGTGGACGGCATGCGCGCGGTATAGAGCGCGTTGATTTCGCCCGATGCCAGCATCGCGGAAAGCGTCTTCCCTTCGGGGATCGAGTCGAGCCGGATTTCGGGCGGCAACGTCAGGCGAAGCTTCTCGGGGCGCCCGGGCTGCTCTTCCCCGCCCCGCAAGTACGTGACGCCCGCGACCGGCACTTTGTATTCGTCGCTCAGAATGCCGCGGATCCAGACTCCGGCGGTCATCTGATACTCGGGCGTGCCCACGCGCTTTCCGATCAGGTCTTTCGGCTCGCGGATGCCGCTCTCGCGATTGATGAAGATGCAGGAGTGCCGGAAAAACCGCGACGGGAAAACAGGAATTGCAATGAATTGGGGATTCTCCGCGAAGAGCGAGACGACGTAGGACGAAAGCGACATCTCGGCCACGTCGAACTCGTGATGGCGCAACATGCGAAAGAAAATTTCTTCGATCGGCAGGCTCAGGCAGTTCAGTTCGATGCCATCGACGGGAACGCGGCCGTCGAAGAGCGCGCGCGTGCGGTCGTAATTCGAGCACGCCATTGCAAGCCGGAGCTTACTCATGCCAGAGCCTGTTCATCATGGAGTCTCAGTTCGCGCCGCCAAGAATCGGAGCATTTCGCGCCTGCGCGGCCGTCCTCGTCCGAGCGGCGCCGATTCTATACTCAATGAGTTTGCAATGAGAAGGGCTTGCTGATCTGTTCGTCGGAATCCAGCAAACCGACATCGAGCGCGCCGTATCGGGCGTGCCCAAGAACGGCTGGCAGCCTATATTCCCAAAAGGTTTGTTTGGAATTTCGTGTAGCCGTGTTCCGTGGCCCAGAGATTCAGCGGAATGGTGGCGAGTTCGTCCACGACGGGCACAGCATTGCCGTTCTTGGTTAGATCGACCGTCTTGATATACGTGTGGCAGGCGTCGCAGGCTTCCACGCGCACGTGCTTGAACTGCTCGGCCGTATACACCGCGAGCTTGTGCACGTCCTCTTCGCCGCACGCCGCGCAAACAATCCGGCGGAATTCCCACTCGCTGGCGCAGAGCGAACAAATCAACGATCGCTTTCCTCCATCACCCTCCGGGCGAAGTACGCCCACGAGCGGCTTCGACCGGCACAGCGGGCAGAGCGGCGGAGTCCCGTTCAGCGATTCCTGAATCGTGTGATCCGCCAGATACTCGGCATAGGGCTGCAAAAACATCCAGAGGATCAGCGCCTCCGCGCGGCGCGAATCGTCCGGCGGTTGCGAGCTATCCCGCCAGAATTCGGTCAGCGCTTGCTTCCAGTGGCCGCTCTCCTTGGCGCGAAGTTCGCGCGCCGCTTGCGAGAGCGCGGCGGGAGCGTGCTGCTGGACAATCGAAAGAAACGGGGCGAATTGCGGGAGCAGCACAAACGAGTCGAATTCCTGGCGGAGCGTGCCGGGCGCGCGATGCTTCTTGCCAGGGCCAACCGCCGCCTCGACTCGCGCGTAAATGGATTTTTGAAATTGGCCGATGTGGCCGTAGAAGAGAAGCCCCTCAGCCGCAAACTCGTGCGACGAAGCCAATTCCGCGGCGCGGCGAATTCGCGCGTCCCACTTGCCAACTTTCATTTTTTCGACGCGGACTCGCTCAGGACTCTTTCATACCACAGCCGGTGAAACGCCCGCGCCCAGGCTTGGGACACATCCCCGCGAACCATTGAGTGAAGCGCGCCGCCCTCGACCGCAAGCCCCATGTACAGGTGAATCATGAACAGGGCAATCGTAAGAAGCGCCGTGACCGGATGAACGATCACGGCGATGTAACGAAGGTATCTCAAGCTCCAGGGAATCTCCTGCGGAAACCAAAGTACGAGACCCGAGAGCAGCAGCAGCAGCCCGCACCAGAAGAATCCCCAGAAAAGGGACTTCTGGCCGCCGTTGAACCGGTCGATCTTTGGCACGCGATCGTCCTCGTTCATGATGTAGTGCGGGAGAGCGTGCCACCATTCCTTGTCGACTTTGGTCTCGTGCATTTGAGACGCCCACGTCCGGTACATCCAGATCGTGGAGAGGAAAAATATCAAGCCGGCCCACGGATGCAGTTCCCGCGAAATCGTGCCGCCACCCAGCGCCACTGCCATCCAAAACAGCCACGGTGACCAAAAGGCGAGACCGGTGAACAGCAGGTACACGTACGAGACGCCCGCGCACCAATGCATCAGGCGCTCGCCAAATGTGTACCGCAGAATGCGTCCATTCGGAAGAAGACGGGCTTGGTCATTCATCGCTTTTCACCCTGCTGGAAAGAATCACGGCTTTCTTCGCTCTTCGGACCAAAGCGCAGGTAATGGACCGCCAATCCCATGAGACCGCCGACGATCGCCAGATTGCCGATCCACTTCAGCGGCGTCTTCCAGAGACTTACCGCCAATGGGATCGTCGGATTCTTGGGCAATCCGCCGTACAGCTCCGGGTTCTTCGCATCGTGCAGCACGTAAATCACATGCGTGCCGCCAACTCCGGCCGGATCGTACACGCCGGCGTTCTCAAACCCGGAATGTTCGCGAAGCTGCGTCGCGCGCGTCTCGGCGAGATCCTTCATGTCCGCCTTGGAGCCGAAGTGCAGGCAGCCCGTCGGGCAGGACTTGATGCACGCGGGCTCGAGTCCCTGCGTCACGCGATCGTTGCAGAGCGTGCATTTGAACACCTTGCGGGCCGTGGGACTGAATTTCGGGATGTTGAACGGACATCCTGTGATGCAGTAGCCGCAACCGACGCAATGGTCCTGCTGAAAGTCCACAATGCCGTTGGCGTACTGAACGATCGCTCCATCGGCAGGACACGCGGCGAGACACCCCGGCTCCTCGCAGTGCATGCACTGATCCTTGCGCATCAGGAGCTGCATGCTGCCATCTTCCCGCTCGTGCTCGTTGAACTTGATCAGGTTCCAATAGTTCCACTGCGTCTCCGGCATCGTTTGATAGGAGTTGTCGAACGTCGTCTCGCTGAACGAGTAGCCGTTCCATTCGAGGCAAGCTACTTCGCACGCTTTGCACCCGATGCACGTGGTCGTGTCGACCAGCTTGCAGACGTCGTAATCCCGGCTGAAACCCTCTCCGGGAATCGAGCCGGCGTGCCCCGAAATCCGCCGAATTTCATTCGACACCTGGCTCATCGTGGTCTCCTAAGCCTTTTCGACCTTCACGAGAAAGCCCTTGAATTCCGGGGTGTAGGCATTGGGGTCGATGACGGTTGGCGAAAGGAGATTCGCTGGCGTTCGCGCGTTTCGGTCGGCATCTTCGGCGATTCCGCGGAAGCCTTGGTGAATCGGCAAGCCGATTTGATATACCTTCTTGCCGTCAATCGTCATCGGCTTGATGCGGCGCGTGACGAAGGCCTTCGCAATGTACGTGCCGCGCGCGCTTGTGACTTTGATTTTTTCCGAGCCGCGAATTCCCATGTCGTCCGCAAGCTCCACCGGGATTTCAATAAACGCCTCGGGGATCAGTTGGACGTTCATCGGGTTGTTCTTCGTCCAGTAGTGGTATTGCTCCGTCAGGCGGTAGGTGGTGCAGACGACCGTGAAACCGTCCGCTGGAGTGCCAAATTTGTCCGCAGGTGTCGTGAGTTTCTTCACCACCGGGTTGTTCGATTGGTTCGGATGCAGAGGATTCGCTATCGGGCTTTCGAACGGCTCGTAGTGCTCCGGAAACGGCCCGTCGGCCATGGCGCCGAGCGGCACGAAGAGCCTTCCGACGCCTTCGGGATTCATGATGAACGGGCCCAGGTGGTCCTTCGGGTGAGAGTCCGCCTTGAAGTCCGGCACATCGTTCCCCACCCACTTCTGCGCGCCCTCATTCCACCAAACTTGTCTCCGCTGCGGGTCCCACGGCTTGCCGTCCAAATCGCACGAGGCGCGGTTATATAGCACGCGGCGATTCGCCGGCCACGACCAGCCCCAGTTCGGATAAATCCCGAGGCCCGACGGGTCTTCCGTGCCACGACGTTGGATTTGAGCGCCCACTTCCGTCCAGGACCCGCAGTAGATCCAGTTCCCGCAGGAAGTCGTCCCATCGTCCTTCAGCCAGGCGAAGCCGGGAAGCTGCTGGCCGGTCTTTGTTGTTAGTTGCGTCGCTGGGTCGGTGAGGTCCGCAAGCGCCTTCCCGTTGATCTCTTTCGCGACGTCGCTGAGCGCCGGGTGCTGCGCATCAGTATATGGCCACGTCAGATTCAGGATCGGATCGGGAAACTTGCCGCCGTCTTTCTTGTAGAGATCGCGAACCCGCAGGAAAATCTGCGCGACGATATCCTGATCGAGGCGGGCTTGGCCGGGAGGCGGAAGCGCCGTGTTCTTCCACTGGAGCCATCGCGCCGAGTTGGTCATGCTGCCGTCTTTTTCGGCGAAGCCGGCGCACGGCAGGCGGTAAACGGTCGTCTTGATGCTCTTCATTTCATCGGCGGAGATGCCCGGCGCGCGCCAGAACTCGCTGGTTTCATCCGGATAGATTTCACCGACGACGAGCCACTCGGCTTTCTTCAGCGCTTCGATGTTCTTGCTGGTGTCCGGTCCGATCATTACGCCGTTCATGCCGAAGGCGAAAAGCCCCTTCACGTTGCCGCGATACATTTGGTCCCAAATCTGCGTCCAGGAATAGTTGCGGTCCACTTTCGGCAGATAGTCGAACGCAAAGTTGTTCTGCTTCGTCGCGGCATCGCCGTACATCGTCTTCAATAACGAAGTCACAAACTTGGGCGTGTTCGACCAGTAGTTGAAGGAATCCCACGCGCCGGGCTTCGACGACGTAGGCGTAATTCGCTTGAGATAGGCCGCAAGGTCGGTATCCGTTGGATTCGGTACCTTGAGGTACCCCGGCAAGTTGTCGAAGATGCCGGCCATGTCCGTTGCGCCCTGAATGTTCGAATGGCCGCGCAACGCATTGACGCCTCCGCCCGCCCGGCCCACATTCCCCATCAGGAGCTGCATCATCGCGGCCGTGCGGATGATCTGCGTTCCAAAGGTGTGCTGCGTCCACCCGACGGCGTAAATGATCGTCGCCGCTTTCTTCATGTCGCCGTTCTTGCGAATCGACGTAAACAGATCGGCGGCCTTCAGGAATTGGTCCTTCGGTATGCCCGTAATGCGTTCGACCATCTCCGGCGTATAGCGCGAATACTGCTGCTTCAATAGCTGGAAGACGCAGCGGGGATGTTGCAACGTCAAATCGTGGGCGACGTCCGCCGGCAATGCGGGTGGCGGCGGGGGAGCCTGGCCGGGCTTCGCCGGAACGGGCGCGGGTGCTGGCTTATGCGGCGCTTCGGCAGCGACCGCTTTGCCGGTCAGGTCGCCGCCCGCTTCGTAGTTCCAGGAAGATTTATCGTAGGTGTGCGCCACCGGATCGAAGCCGGAATACAGGCCGTCTTCAGGTAGCTTGAACCCTTCCTTCACCACGAAGGAGGCGTTCGTGTAGTTGACGAGATAGTCTTTCGCGATGCGATCGTTTGCGATCGCGTAATTGATCAGACCGCCTAGGAATGCGATGTCGGTTCCCGCGCGAATCTGAAGGAAGAGGTCAGCCGTGGAGGCCGTCCGCGTGAAGCGCGGGTCCACACAGATGATCTTGGCGTTGCGGTTCCGTTTTGCCTCGATGACCCACTTGAAGCCGCAGGGATGGTTCTCCGCCGGATTCCCACCCATGATCAACATCATGTCGGTGTTCTTGATGTCGATCCAGCCGTTCGTCATGGCCCCGCGTCCGAATGTTGGTCCCAAACTTGAGACCGTGGGGCCGTGTCAAACACGGGCCTGGTTTTCCAGGTAGCAGACCCCCAGGCTGCGCATGGTCTTGACGACCAGAAAGTTGAATTCGTTGGTGTCGGTGCAGCCGCCGGTAAAGGCGATTCCCTCGCAACGATTCACTGTGTGTCCCATCGCGTCTTTTTCGACAAACGTCTGGTCGCGCGACGTCTTCACGCGCTGGGCGATCTCGCTGAGCGCATCGTCCCAGGAAATATCTTCCCAATCGGTCCCGCCCGGCCGGCGCACCTGTGGCTTCAGCAGGCGGCGCTCATTCAAAATGTCTTGTTCGAGAGACGCGCCCTTTGGGCAGAGCGTCCCGCGGTTGATCGGATGGTCTGGATCGCCCTCGACGTGGATGACTTGCGGTGTGACGTTCTTGGCTTTGTCGCCGAGCGTGTAAATGATAACTCCGCAGCTTACCGAGCAGTATGGACACGTTGAGCGCGTCTCGGTCGCTCGGGCGATTTTGAGCTCACGGAGTTCCGCATAGGCGGGCTTCAAATCGAAGCCGAAAACGGTTGCCGCCGCGCCTCCGATGGTTGCGACCTTCAGAAAGTTCCGGCGAGTCGTCTCCATTTCGTGAGCCTCCCATCCTGTTTTTCAGCGCGGCAATCCAGAAGCCGCAGTCCCTGCCAAGCCGGTGAATGTGACAAAAAACCGGGTCATCCGGTTGCACGGAAACGACAAACATTCACGATGCTGTAACATTTCGCCTGAACACAATTCGTTGGAAGACTGACGGTGGAAGGAATTCCGGGGACCGGGAGAAGCCATTGAAACTCCCGCTGAGCAGGCAGGATTTTCATCCAAGACCGGCGATCTGTCAATTTGATTCGGAAGTATGTACCTTACGCAAAGGAGTTAAAATGAATCCTAAAACTTGTATGTATTTTCTACATAGCAAAATTATGGAGTGGGCTGATCGGAGAGTCGAGCAATTGAGGCTCGGATTGCCGCAAGACGGTTATGAGACGCTGGACGAACTTTTGGCAGGCGGTTCTTTACCTCCTCTGGATCAAGCAAATTTTTCTGAATCAAAGCCCCTTCAATAGCTGCAATGAGCGTTTGAGTATCTTCAAGTTCTGCGACGATGTTTTCTAAGATTTGTTTCAAGCTCATAAAATCTCCTTAATGGGGTTTGCAATCAACGGAACATTGATTACAGATCAAAGCCACGGCCCGAATCCCTAAAGCTTTACGCCAACACTATGTAGTGCGGTAAGTAAAGCATGACACCACTCTCAAGAACCTTCGCTTGCCAGACGATGATTACCCTGAGAGGGCCGAGTGTTTTATTTCTCATGGCTGTCTCCTTTCCGCGACCGGAGGCCGCGTGCGGCTATACACAGCGCGGTGGCGGAGAAGTTTCATCGGGAAACAGCCGTGGCTCGATTTTGATTGTAGATTAAACACTTGTATATGTGAGAGTTAGGTGTCTATATAAACACCTATGAATTCCCTACCAAAGGCTAATTGTGTACTTGACAAACGTGTGCGTCAAGTATAGAATTAGCCCATGAATAAGAAGCGATATCAACTCACCAAGTCCGAAGTCATTGATAGCATTCCTTCGGCGTGTTCCGATGAACTAGCCGCTGTCGAGTTCATGGAAAGCCAGAGATGGGGTAAGACTCCTGCTTGCGTTCATTGCGGCTCTGTTGAAGTTTACAAAATGACGGACGCCAAAACAGGACAGCGGAATCAGCGGTATTTGTGGCGCTGTAAGGATTGCGGCAAGCAATACACCGTTCGCATCGGCACAGTATATGAGGAATCGCGGATTGAACTTCGGCATTGGTGCTATGCATTCTGGCGGGCGGCGACTTCCAAGAAAGGCGTGGCAGCGTTGGAGATCATGCGCCACTGCCAAATAAGCTATAAATCAGCCCTGTTTCTGATGAATCGGATTCGGTTTGCGATGGCTCCCGAAGCGAACATCCCGAAACTCTCCGGCACAGTTGAAGTGGACGAAACATACGTTGGTGGGAAGCCCCGCCATAAGGGGAGGGGCAAGCGTGGACGCGGTACGATTAAGACGCCTGTATTTGCAGCGGTTGAACGAAACGGTAAAATTCGGCGTCGAGTTATTGCTAGTGTTAGCGGTCAGACATTGAAACAAGCCATTCGAGAAGAAGTCAGCCAACAAGCCCGTCTTATCACCGATGATTTTCCGGCCTACAAAGGTCTCGGCTCTGAATATGCGGGAGGTCATGAAAGCGTCTGCCATACCACGCGGGAGTATGTTCGCGGCGACGTTCATACCAATACAGTTGAGAGTTCTTTCGCGCTAGTGAAGCGTGGAATCACGGGCGTTTATCACAACGTCAGCAAAAAGTATTTGCATCGGTATCTCTGGCAGTTTGACTTTGTTTGGAATAATCGCGGTTTGAATGATGGTGAGCGCACGGCAGAATTGATTCGGGTCACTGAGGGAAAGCGGCTAATGTATAAGGCACCAGTAAAGAGGATGATATGACTTTTGAGAAGCGATGTTTGATCGAGCCGAGTGATTTTATTTCGGTACAGTATGAATGCGAGAAATGCCACGCCGCGATTTTAGTGCCGATTGAAAAACTCGACCCTGAACAGGTGGCGTCTTTTGTATTAGCAGGATGCCGTTTTTGTCAGACCCCATCAGGATTTCAGCCCGGTACTCAAGAAACGAAAGTTTTTTTGGATTTTAGTGTTTCTCTAAAGCGGCTCATCGAATTAGTGAACGGGCGCAACCTGAGAATGCGTTTAAGCATTAAGTGCGCCGATTAAGTGAAACGCCGGAGTGCGATATGAAAACGCAGAAAACACTTTTGGTTTTCCTTATACTCGCTCTGATCGGATTGTTCGGTTACGGTTGCTATCGTAAAGGCTATTCAGACGCTACTTCAAAAGCTGCTGCAAATTACGAGGCTGAATACCGAAATGATTGGAGCAATGATCCCTCTGTCAAACACTCAACGGGATATTCGCTCGGCTACGCAAGTGGACACGCAGAAGGGCATTTGAAAGGTCACGATGAGTGTATTGAACAACTTGTACAAATTGTCGTGGAAACAAGAGACACAAAGTTCGGCGCTGAATTGCTTGCACATAGCTTGATCGCGCCTTCACAAATAGAAAAAGCAGAAGCCCAATATGAACAAAGACAGCCGAATGAAAAATAGTCGAACTCAGAAAAAGCGTAAGACTCCCGGTCCTAAACCAGAGATCATCAAGATTGAAGGCGATTGGCGGGACGCAGTTAAGCAATCGCTACAAAAGAAGAAACCCGCAAGCGGATGGCCGAAAACCTCAACGTGAGTTTCCTGAAACTGTCGCGCAGGGAATAACTGTTCCATCGGTTTTTGTGATTGTTGCGGTTGGATTTCGCTGACAGTATGAAGCGGCGTCCTTTTGTTCTGGCGTGAGTTCGGGAGCGGATGTTGCCGCAACCGAGACCGGGGAGGAAGTCGGGGCAGACGGGGTTGATACCTGAATTGCCGCAGTTGGTGCCGGGGAAAGCGGGGCCGCGAGAACTTTGCAAAACTTATATTTGTTCTTCACGGTGCAAACCGCCCGAGCCTTCGCCAGTTCTACGGCGCAACTTTGCGTGAGTTTCCCTTGCCCTACTGTCACAGACCCTTCGGGATTTTGTTGACAGTACACTATGTTCATAAGGACTCTTTCTTCCTCAGCGTGCTCGGCTTTGTTCCTTGCGATGGTCGTACCGATTGCCGCTCCAAGATTTGTGCCCGCTTCATTGAGTTCGCGTTGCGTTTCGGCTTGTTGCGCTTGCGTGGCTGAATTGTTCGTGCTTGTACTCGTGCAATCCACTTGTTGACCGTTTACATAGCAGTTTGTGTTCGTCGTGGTCTGCTGACCGAATGCTGCGGACCCAAACAAAAGCAGGGCTATCGTAATTAAAGTTGATTTCATGGTTTCCTCATTGTTAGGTTCGTGGCGAGGAGTGGTTAGGTCAATAGTTCTTGTTCAAACAGTTATTTACAGAAAGGAGAGAAATAATGTCAGGTTTTACAGATGATATGAGAGCGATAGAAAAATGGGGGCAAGATGTTGCTAAAGCTGCTGCTAAAGGTTTGCCTCGGCCAAGTCTCGTTTTACCATCGCATCGTAACGATCTCGACCGTCAGGCGGACCAAACTCCCCCTGTGTGTTCAGATAGTTCACCAGAGTCTCTAGTTTAACTGAGAGTCGTTTTATCTCTTTTTCGAGGTTTGTAATTTTATCTTCGGCCATTTGTGATTCCTTTCATGTTCGGAATTATATACTTCCGATTCGGTTAGGGTGAGCAATGGCGGTTTGCCTAAAGTACATACTTCCGATTTGATTTATCGGACAAACAGAGGTGAAGCAGGGCCTTCACCTTACATCTGCATCACGAGTCAGCGAGTTTGACAGAGTCCATCAGGCCAAAGAAGCCCTTCGCAAGCGTCGAATGGCTGTATACCGCGCCCTTCAGCACCGTGTACGGCGCGTCGGCCAGCATCAGCGCGCCTGGAATCTGCACCAGTTCGCCGCCTGTCCCGACCTGATCGCGATCGCGTCGTATTTCATATCGTCACCCTCGCTGGGATTGGCTTGAAGTCTCCTCCAAAAGTCCACAGAACTGCACGCTTGCACTTCGGCCTGAGTCATCTAAGATAAGCGCGATGAAAATGGCGTCGATGATTGCTACCAAAACCAATGGTGCATCGTCCATCCATCGGCTCCCGGCGGCGCAAGCGCGCGCTTTCCATGCGCCGCTGCCCGACAATGGCTGCCGGGCAGAAATCCTTGTATCCCATTCAAAACAAAGAACGGCGACCCTCGCTGCCCGACAATCAAACCTCGGGTCCCGCGCAAAGGGGGAAGAATGATCGGATCTCTTCGCAAGAGCGCGTTGCTGTTCACGTTCGCCGCCGTAGCGTCCCTTGGTTCCGGCGCGCGGCTCGGGGCGCAGACGCCGCCCGGCCCGATTCGGATTGAAGTCGACTCGACGCGCGCTCCGCAAAAGATCCTGCACACTCATCTCCAGATGCCGGTACAGCCTGGGCCGCTGGTGCTCTACTACCCGGAGTGGATTCCGGGAGAGCACATGCCGGACGGCCCGATCATCGAGATGGCGGGCTTGAAATTTGCGGCGGGCGGAAAAACGATCGCGTGGCGGCGCGATTTGCTCGATATGTTCGCATTCCACCTCGACATTCCGCAGGGAGTGACATCGCTCGACATCGATTTTGATTTTCTTCTCTCGGCGCCCGCGGAGGGATACTCCGCCGGCTCTTCCGCGACGGCGTTTCTGAATTTGTTGAGCTGGAATCAGGCGCTCCTGTATCCCGCCGGATATCCGGCCGCGGACCTCACCTACATTCCCAGCCTGAAGCTGCCCGCCGGTTGGAAATTCGGAACAGCACTGCCCGGCCCCAAGCAGAATGGCGACACGATCGATTTCTCACCCGTGCCGCTTGATATGCTCGTGGATTCTCCGGTCATCTCGGGCCGATATTTTCGGGCGATTGAATTGACTCCGGGTCAGCATCCGCCGCACGAAATGGATATCGCGGCGGACAGCTCAGCCGCACTTGCGATGACTCCGGAAATGCAAATGCACTTCAAACAACTCGTCGCGGAGACGGGCGCGCTCTTCGGCGTCCGGCACTATCGCGATTACCACTTTCTGGTAACACTGAGCGACGACGTCGCGCACTTCGGCCTGGAGCACCATGAGTCGAGCGACGACCGCACCATGGAGCGCAGCCTGATCGACGAGTCGGGCCGCATCGACTTCGCCGGGCTGCTTCCCCACGAATTCGTGCATTCGTGGAACGGAAAATACCGCCGTCCAGCCGACCTTGCGACTCCGGACTATCACCAGCCGATGAAGGACGATCTGCTTTGGGTCTACGAAGGCCTGACGGAATATCTGGGCCAAATCCTCACCGCTCGCAGCGGACTCTGGAGCGCTCAGCAGGATCGAGAAGATATGGCACGCCTCGCGTCGATGCTCGATTTGCGGCCCGGGCGAGGCTGGCGGCCGTTGCAGGACACGGCCGACGCGGCGGTGTTCCTCTACAACGCGGATGCGGACTGGCAAAACTGGCGTCGCAGCGTCGATTTTTACGAAGAGGGCGAATTTCTCTGGCTCGACGTGGACACGACTTTGCGCCGCCTGACCAAAGATCAGAAGTCCATGAACGATTTCTGCCGCGCCTTTCACGGCGGGAAAGGCGGCGAGCCCGATCTGAAGACCTACACGTTTGACGATATCGTCGCGACATTGAACAGTCTCGCGCCGTATGACTGGAGCGGTTTCCTGCGATCGCGTCTCGATTCGCTGGCGCCGCGCACGCCGCTCGAAGCCGTGGAAAACGGCGGATGGAAGCTCATCTACAACGACCAGCCGAACGAAATCATGGAGAACCGCGAGGTAACGAGAAAGGCGATGAATTTGGGAAGTTCGATCGGGTTGGTGGTGCTCAACGACGGAACGGTGGCGGACGTGATTTACAACGGCCCGTCTTACAAGGCCGGGTTCGGCCCCGGAATGAAAATCACGGCGGTCAACGGGCAGCAATTTTCGTCGGGGGTCTTGAAGGAAGCCATCGACGCCGCGGAGGCGACGACCGCACCGATTCAGTTGATCGCCACGAACGGCCCGCAAGTCCAGACGTATTCTGTGGACTATCACGGCGGGCCGCGGTATCCGCATCTGGTGCGCGACGAGAGCCGTCCGGACTACCTGGACGAGATTCTACGTCCGCTGGCGCCCTAAGATGAACCCGTGAGCTGGCTCATGATTTGGGTCGCGCGCTCTCGATCCGTGGCGCGGTGGCAGTTGAGGAGACTCGCAAAATGAAGGGACTCGTTGCGCTGCTCGGTATCGTGTTCATCGTGGCCGGCGTGGCCGCTCTGATGCACCCCGATCTCAAGATGCCGGCGAAGCAAAGTGTGATCCAAATCGGGCGCCAGAGTCTGAAGGTGGAGACGCGGCGGATCGTTTCAATTCCGGCGATCCTGAGCGGCATCGTGATCGTCTCGGGAGCCGGACTGACTGTTCTAGGCCTGCGAAAAACCTGAGTTAAACCTGCGCGCGATGCGGTGTTTCAGTAGCGTTCGTGATCTTCCGCGTCCTGCGCGCGGACCTTTCCCGCAAAGCTCCGGTATGTGAAAACCGTGTAGCCGGTCGCGAGCGCCATTCCAATCAACCACCAGATGAGCCCAATCTTCAAACCGTAATCCCCCGCCTTGGCGTTCGAAACCGTCAGACCGCCTGAAAGCGTGTGGAGGCTTGCGGGCAGCACAATCGGATACAAGCTGAACGCGGCGCTTGTGAGCATCCCGAGAAGATAGGCGCACGACGCTCCGAACGCGGCGAGTTCGTTCCTGGCGAAACCAAACCATTTCACGCCGGCCAGCCCGGCAACTGCCAGCACGGGGAACACGAATCCCCACGGCTGCGCGCGGAAATTCGTCGCGAGTTGGGGCAACAGCCGGAAACTGGCGACGGTGAGCACCACAGTCACAAGCGCAACCGGCCACCAAATGAACGCCGCGCACCTTGCTGCGCGCGCGTTCAACTCGCCCTCGGTCTTGACCGCGAGCCACGCCGCTCCGTGAAGCGCCAGCGCCAGAAGTGCAGTGACGCCGACGAGGATCGTGTACCAATCCAAGATTCCGGTCCGTCCCATGGGCAGGAAATTGGTCCACAGCGGCTCGAAGAACCGGCCGCTCAAATCGAAGGGAACGCCGCGGACCACGTTGCCCAGTGCGGCGCCGTAAAAGACCGCGAGAAGGATGCTCGCAAACGCGAAACAGGCATCCCAGAACGCGGACCAGATGTGTCCCGCGACATGGCTACGGAATTCGAGAGCAACTCCCCGCACGATCAGCAGCCACAGGACCATCATCAAGGGCAGATAAAATCCGCTGAAGCCCGCGGCGTACACGGCGGGAAAGGCGAAGTAGAGCGTGCCGCCTCCCGCGAGCAGCCACACTTCATTGCCGTCCCATACCGGGCCGATCGAACGGATCACAACCCGTCGTTCCGCGTCACTGCGCGCGATCCAGAGATGTAGGATGCCGACGCCGAGATCGAATCCGTCGAGCACGACGTAGCCGGCGATCAGGATCGCAACCAGACAGAACCAGATCGTTCCCATGACGTTCCTTTGTCAGCGCATCTTTCTCAACGCAGCCCGCGGTTCGCGACGGCTACAGAGCCGAACCGTGACCGGGCGATTCGGGGCCACGATGAATCTCGCGGCCCACCAGAAACAGAAACAGTATCGCCAGAATCGTGTACAGCCCCATGAAACCAATCAGCGTGAACCACGCGCTCCCCGCCGACACGAGAGGCGAAGAACCGGCGCTCGTACGCATCAAACCGTAAATCAACCACGGCTGGCGCCCCACTTCCGCCGTGATCCAGCCCGCGGTATTGGCGATGAACGGCAGAGGCACGGCGAGCATGAGAATCCAGAGCATGGCTTTTGAGCGGAAGAGCGTGCCGCGAAATAACAACCAC
Source organism: uncultured Acidobacteriota bacterium (assembly GCA_963715685.1). Classification (GTDB taxonomy): domain Bacteria; phylum Acidobacteriota; class Terriglobia; order Acidiferrales; family UBA7541; genus Palsa-295. The sequence continues at coordinate 3,317,001 of OY970264.1, forward strand.
GCGGCGATCACCAGAATCGCGATGAAGATCGTTCCCAGGCCCACCATGATGTGATAGCTGAAGTAAAGCAGTTCGATGTGATCGGGCCATTCGTCCGATGAAAAGTGATCGAGACCGTTCACCTGGGCGCTCCAGCTTCGATACGTGAGAAAGCTCAGCGCGCGGGGCACCATGAATGGGTTGTCGAGACGCTGGTTCGGGACATCGGGCTGCCCGAGAATTGCCAGCGGCGCTCCGTTTTCCGTGCGAAACAGCCCCTCCATCGCCGCGAGCGTGGCGGGCTGGTGTTTCGCGATCATTGCGCCCTGACCATCGCCCGTGGGAAAAAGTTGCAGGACGGCCGCGACCACTCCCACCGCGACGCCAACCCGTACGAACAACTTTCCATATTCTTCGTGGAGATGAGAGAGGAGATAGTAGGCGCCGACGGCGGCCATGGCGAAGCAGCCCGTTTGGACGGCGCCGATCATCGTGTGCGCGTATTGCCAGAGACCCCACGGATTCAGTATCAGCGCCCAGAAGCTCTGCAGTTGGAACGATCCGTCCGAGCCACGGAAGAAGGCGACGGGATACTGCATCCACGCATCCGTCGCGACGATTAAATAGCCGGAGAGCCACGAGCCAAGAAACATCATGAGCGACGAAAACCAGTGACCGCGGGGACCCAGTCGTTTTTCACCAAAAAGAAATGCACCCAAGAAAGAAGATTCGAGGAAAAACGAAAACACTCCCTCCATCGCCAGAGTCTGGCCGATCACGCCGCCGGCGCTCTTCGAAAATTCCGACCAGTTCGTGCCGAACTGGAACTCCATCGGGATGCCCGTGACCACCCCAAGCGCAAAGCTGACTCCGAAAATTCTAGCCCAGAAACGCGCAGCGCGATTCCACACTTCGTTTCCGGTCCGGAGCGCCACAGTTTTCAGAACGAGGATCAGGAGGGCCAGGCCCATCGTGAGCTGCGGAAAGATGTAGTGAAACGTAACGGTGAATGCGAAGTGGAGTCGGTGAACACCGAGGGCGTCTTGCATAATTAATCCATAGGCGCGAAGCGGACGGCGAAAACCAGCGCCCAAGCCGGGTACAGCTCGCGATCACGATACATCCGGCAACGGCCGCCGGGCAAGCCTTCGCTTGGATACAGCAAAACAAGGTGCCATCATTTCAGTCGCTCGATCGAGACTGCCAACCGGCGTCGTGCAGGAGGGGACATGAAATTGAGGACGCGCACCATCTGGACCGCGATGGCCATCTCGATTGTCACCTTCACGGCAAGGTCGCAGGAAAGGCGCGCGATCGCGTTCAAGGACCTGATCTCGATGCACCGCCTGAGCGATCCGCAGATTTCGCCCGACAACCAATGGGTCGCCTATGACGTCGCGACGCCCGATTACGACGCCAATCACATGACGCACGATATCTGGATCGTACCGGTCTCGGACGGCGACGCCCGGCAATTGACTCACGACGGCACGAGCGAGCGGCCCCGCTGGTCGCCAGATGGGAAAAGGATCGCGCTTCTCGATTCCAAGGACGGCACGGCGCAAGTTTTTACGACTCCGACGGACGGTGGCTCCTCTCGAGCCGTCACTTCTCTTTCGACCGGCGCGGACAACGAGCTCTGGTCGCCCGACGGGAAATGGATTGCGTTCGTCTCAAGTGTCTATCCAGATTGCAAAGACGACGCGTGCAATGCCGCGCGCGATGCGGCAAAAGAAAAAAGCAAAGTGAAGGCGTACGTGTACGAAAAGCTGCTATTCCGCCACTGGAACGCGTGGTCGAACGGCAAGCGCAGCCATCTGTTTGTCGTGCCCGCAGACGGCGGCACGCCGCGCGATCTCACGCCCGGCGCGGACTACGACGTTCCGCCGTTCAATCTCGGCAATCCCGAAGCGATCGCATTTTCGCCGGACAGCAAGGAACTCGCCTTCACCGCGAATACAGATAAGGTCGAAGCCATCAGCACGAATGGAGATATTTTCACGGTGTCGGTGAGCGGCGCAACCCCGCCAAAACGGATCACGACGAATCCCGGAGACGACTGGGGGCCCATTTATTCTCCAAACGGAAAGTGGATCGCCTACCGCGCGCAGTTGCAGCCGGGTTATGAAAGCGACCGCTGGCGGCTGATGCTTTACGACCGACAGAGCGGCCAAATCGTCAATCGCACGGAAGATTTCGACAGGAACGTCGAAGCGTTTGCGTGGTCGCCCGACAGCACAAAAGTGTATTTCCAGACGGAAGAAAAATTCGAGCTGCCGATCTATTCGGTCGCGGCGAGCCCTGGAACCGCACCTAAGGTAGTCCTCGCGGACGGCGCGAACGAGGATTTTGCGATTAGTAGCGACGGCCGCACGATCGCGTTCACGCGCACGAGCCTCGCGATGCCGGCGGAAGTCTTTGCCGCGAATTCCGACGGCACGGGCGTCCGCCAGATCACGCATCAGAACGGCGCGCTATTGTCGCAACTCGACCTCCCCGCTGCGGAATCATTCTGGTTCAAGGGCGCCGGGGGAACGCAGGTGCAGGCGCTGATGCTTCCGCCGCCGCATTTCGACCCGGCGCAGAAATATCCGATGCTGCTGCTCGTACACGGCGGCCCGCAAATCGAGTGGGACGACTCTTGGTTCTACCGCTGGAATGCGGCCTTGATGGCGTCGCCGGGCTACGTCGTCTTAATGATCAACCCGCGCGGCTCGCCGGGCTACGGCAGCAAGTTCGTGCAGGAAATCAGCCGCGATTGGGGCGGAAAAGTCTACGAAGACTTGATGAAGGGTACGGACGCGGCGATTGCGAAGTATCCGTTCATCGACGTCTCTCGCGTCGCTGCGGCCGGCGGCTCATTCGGCGGATACATGGTCGATTGGTTTGCGACGCACACTGGCCGCTTCAAATGCCTCATCAGCCACGCCGGGACGTACGACGAAGTCAGCATGAACGCAACGGAAGAGCTGTGGTTTCCGGAGTGGGAATTTGGCGGAACACCCTGGTCGAATCCGGCGCTCTACAAAAAATGGTCGCCAAGCGAATTCGCGGGGGAGTTGGGTAAGTACAAAACCCCGACGCTCGTGATCGCGAGCGAACTCGATTACCGGGTGCCTTACACGCAGAGCCTCGAATTCTTCACCGCGCTCCAGCGCCAGGGCGTGCCGTCGAAGCTGGTCATCTTTCCCGACGAAGACCACTGGATCCTAAAGCCGCAGAATAGCGAGTTCTGGTACAAGACGTTCCTCGATTGGCTCGCAACGTATCTGCGATAGGCGCGAAAACCGCAGGCGATCAGAGACAAAAAAGAGGGCGGGTTCCGGCCCGCCCTCTTCTGTTTTACTGGTACAAGGACGCGGGACTAATCGAGCTTTACCGCCTGGTCCGTTCCCTCAAAATGAATCTCATTCACCCGGTTCTGGTCCGAAAGAACGACGGATTGCGTGGACTTTTGGGGGAGTTTGATCCATTCACAAGCAACTGTCGCGATGATTTTTCCGCCGCGAAGGACGTTGAGTTGATTTGTGGACTCCGTGGCTTCCAACTTGTAGTGGCCGGGTTGCAACTGCGTATTTCCGACCATGGTCACTTGAGCAACGTCGAGAGAAATGGAGTCCTTGCGGTTAGAACCTCCGCCTGCCTAGGCCGACGTCACCAGGAACAGAACTGTGACGACTCCGAGATAGTATTTCGCGTGCACTCGCATGAAATGGCTAGCTCCTGTCCGAATGAATTGGGTACCCTGTGGATATTCGAGCGAACTTCGCGAATTCCACGGGGCGAACGTCGCAGAGTAATCGTTGCACTGCCTCTGCGATGGTCAACTAGTTAGATGCGGAGCATTGGATTTACGTTTCGCGAGCCTACAGCAACGTAGCAACTCTCATCTCATTGGCTGTCACACCAGCACCTCGTGTTTGCGTTCTAGGTAGTTTCCGCAGTTGACAGTGCGACTGGCGAGGTGACATCTTGCGGGCCTGTCTGACTAATTCCCTCGGAGGGCTCCGATGCAGCCATCGAGGCGACACTGTCTCTGTGCATCGCTCGCGCTGCTCGCGTTTTTGCCGCTTGCCCCGCGAACGCATGCCGAAACACTGACGATTACAAGTTCGCCCCCCGGCGCGACGATTGAAATTAATGGCTCTGTCGCGGGCACGACCCCATATAAGACCGACTATCCCGGCGGGTACTTCCACAAGACCCACACCGTATTTAGCTCGCGCCTTGAACACTCGATGATGGCGCGAGTCTCCATGGACGGCTACCTGGCACAACAAGTCACGCTGACGGAAGGCCCGTTCGAGTGGGTCGCCATCAACGGACGGCACCACGGGAATTACTTCCTGCTGAAATCGAGCCACTTTGAGATCAAGCTCGATCCCATTTTTTACGGGAGCAATCGTGTTGAGACAATCGGCCATGAAGGTCCACTGCACCCCGCATCCGCCGCTGCATTTCGTGCGGATGACCACGAAACGAAGGCGGGCACCGGCAGCCTGACGATCTCGTCGGACCCAACGGGTGCGGAGATTTACATCGACGGAAAATTCGTTGGGCAGACACCGTCCACGATCCAGCTTCCGAGCGGTTCCCACCGGATCGAAGTCAAATTGCAAGGCAAGCAGGAGTGGCAGCGCGACCTCGAAGTCCTTAAAGATAGCCAGCTCACGCTGCATCCGATCCTCGCACAATCCCCTTAGGTCCAGCGCCTAGAGAATCGCGCCTCGACCAAAACCAGGAGAGATTCCTCACTTCGTTCGGAATGACGGCCAGTTCGGGTGACGAAGTGGTGGTGTGTGCAGATGCTATCAACACCGCACAGCGCCGAGAATCGAAGTTGACTTCGCCGCGCGTAACTCTTGTAATGAATTGCTCCACACTTATGCGCACTCCGGCAGCATTTTCATCGTGACGGACACCACCGACGCCAAGCCGCGGCCGCACGGGCCGGGGCGCTACGCATTTCTGGTTGCGGCGGGAATTTTTTCGAGCCGCATCGCCGGGCTGATCCGCGAACGCGTTTTCGCCCACTATTTCGGAAATTCCGGCGCCGCGGACGCGTTCAAGGCCGCGCTGCGGATTCCCAATTTTCTGCAGAATTTATTCGGCGAGGGCGTCCTTTCCGCGTCTTTCATTCCAGTGTACGCCAGCCTTCTGGCCCGCAAGGATGACGAAGAAGCGCGTCGCACGGCCGGCGCGGTGGCCGCCTTGCTGGCGCTGACCACTTCGATACTCGTCCTGTTCGGCGTGCTTGCAACGCCGTATCTGATCGACGCGATCGCGTACGGCTTCCACGACGAACGGCGCGAGTTGACGATCCGGCTGGTGCGGATTCTCTTCCCTGGCGTGGGGCTGCTGGTATTTTCAGCGTGGTGCCTCGGAATTCTGAACAGCCACCGCCGTTTCTTCCTCTCCTACGCAGCGGGCGTGATCTGGAACGCCGCGATGATTGCGACAATGTGGATCTGGGGAGGGCGTTACGCGCAGTATCCGCTGGCAATCATTCTCGCGTGGGGCTCGGTGGCGGGGAGTGCGCTCCAGGTGGGAGCCCAGTTGCCGATCGTCCTGCGGCTTCTCGGCGGTCTGCGCCTTTCGCTCGGCCTTCACGCGACAAACGTCAAGACGGTCATACTCAACTTCTTTCCGGTATTCGTCAGCCGCGGCGTGGTGCAGATCAGCGCATACGTGGATGGCTTGCTGGCAAGCATGCTCCCGATCGGCGCGGTGGCCGCGCTCTCGTACGCGCAGATGATCTATCTGCTCCCGGTCAGCCTATTCGGGATGTCCGTTTCGGCCGCTGAGCTGCCGCAGATGTCCGGGGCGATCGGCAGTGACACTGCAGTGGCGGAAACGCTGCGCGGGCGGCTCGATGCGGGCCTCAGACAAATCGCTTTTTTCGTCGTGCCTTCGGTAGCGGCGTTTCTGATCCTCGGCGACGTGATCGTCGGAGGGATCTACCGAACCCGAACCGGCCGTTTCACTCAGGACGATGTCATGTGGGTTTGGGGCATTCTCGCAGGCTCCACGGTCGGGCTGCTCGCTTCGACGCTCGGGCGGCTTTACTCATCCACGTATTACGCGCTGCGGGACACGCGCACGCCGCTGTACTTTGCAATCCTGCGTGTGGCGCTGACGACGATTCTCGGTTACATCTGCGCGAAACCGCTTCCTCCGGCGCTGGGGATCGATCAGCGCTGGGGCGTCGCCGGGCTGACCATCTCCGCTGGAATCGCGTCGTGGGTCGAGTTCACGCTTCTGAGAACTACGCTGAACCGCCGCATTGGCCGGACCGGCTTGGCGAAGGATTATCTCGCGAAACTGTGGCTGGCAGCCCTGGTGGCTGCGGCGGCCGGGTGGGCGATCCGCCGATACTTCGGGCACCACTCGCCGATTCTGATTGCCGTAATCGTTCTGGGGCCTTACGGACTTCTCTACTTGGCGGGAACGTGGATGCTGGGGCTTGCGGAGGCTCGCGCGTTTTTTGGGCGAATCATCGCTCGAATGCATCCAGCAAGGTAGGAGGTCAAGCCGGGAGTGGCCCTGGCGCCCTGGAATTCCCTGATGTAAACCGCGTCAGTATCTGTAGACGACGCCGAATGCAATTTTCGGGCTGTATTGATAGGTACTGAAGAAACGCGTTCCGATCATATCCGCTTGTGCGCGGACGGCCCACCGCTGATGGTGAACGTTGATGTCAACCCCGCCGCCGACTTCATACGCGAATGCCGACTGCCCGCCGTATGCGGTTTGCGGCAAGAAGTGCGCGCCGCCAACGAGGCCATGACCCCAGACCTCTAAACCGCGCGGGGCTGACCAACGGAAGCGGGCGCCTCCACCTCCGAGAGCGAACTTCGCGGTATATGGCCCGTACGAACCGAACTCCCCCATGAACTCGCCATCCGCGCCTATCCACAATCCGCGCGGGTAGTACACAATTCCGAGGTTCAGGCCGTTCGTGTTCAGGGTAACCTTGGGCGCCGCATAAAATCGGAAGAATGAATAGCCGATATATGCCTGCCAGTTGTAATTCTGAAAAACGCCGTAAACGGTCGGCTGCTGGGCGTCTTTCGCACCCGAAGCCGCTAAGGATGAGATCGGCGTTCCAGGTCCGTCGAACGCGCTGCTGCTCGGCGTGGCCGTCGCAGCAAGTAGAGTGGGCGACGTAACCGGGGCCGAAGCGAAACTTGCTTCCGGAGTTGGCGGCAGCGGGTTGTCCGAATTCACTTGTGCGCCGGCACTTGCGCCGAATAGAAGGATGACCCCTAACAGAAATGCAGCGTGTTTCATCGCCTAATCTCCCCTCCCAAATCCCCCACCTCTGCCCTGCCCGTCTAATTTGACCGAGAGTTCGCCAGTGTGTCCACTCCAAATTCAATAATAAGAGACTGGGAGTTAACTCCGAGTTGCCCTGGGGCGTGAAATACCGACGCAGACCAGTCGGCTGGACCGACGTTGGCTGAACCGACGATCCGCCCAGTAGGCGCGACACAAAAACTGGGCCGCGCGCATCCGCATATGATAAAATTCTCGACTGGTAGGGCGGTGGCAGTGTGCGCGAAGAGTGGATGTAGCTGATTCATACGAAGTTAGGGGTGAAATCGCATGAGCAGCGAGCAAGGATGGGATGCTGACCGGGCTCTATCCTGCATCCAGGAACACGCGCAAATGCCCGGGGCTCTCCTACCGATCCTTCACGCCTTGCAAGATGAGTTCGGGTACGTTGATAAGGCCGCAGTCCCCCTGATTGCCGACGCGCTCAATCTTTCCCACGCCGAAGTGCACGGCGTCATCAGCTTTTATCACGATTTTCGGCATACTCCGCCTGGACGGCACGTCCTGAAAATGTGCCGGGCCGAGGCGTGCCAGTCGATGGGCTGTGAGAGCACGATCCGGCACGTCCAGGACCGGCTTGGGGTGAAGCTTGGCGAAACGACCGAGGACCGTAGCTTTACGGTCGAACCGGTCTATTGTCTCGGCAATTGCGCTCTCTCTCCCGCGGTGATGCTCGATGGAAAGCTGTACGGACGAGTGTCGTCGGAAGTCGCCGATTTTCTGATCGACAGCGCTCAGAGGCACGGATGAGCGCCAAAGTCTACATTCCGCGCGACGCTGCGGCGCTTTCGGTCGGCGCTGATGCTGTCGCGAAGGCGTTCGCGGCCCAGATTGCTTCCCGGCACCTCGATGCGACGATCGTTCGCAATGGATCGCGCGGCATGTTTTGGCTCGAGCCGCTCGTCGAGGTCGAAACTCCGCGCGGCCGCGTCGCGTACGGTTCGGTATCCGCGGACGCGGTTGCTGGTTTGCTCGATGCGGGACTCCTCGAAGGAAAGCCGCACGCTCTTTGTCTCGGTCTTACCGAAGAGATTCCATTTCTGAAAAACCAGGAGCGGTTGACGTTCGCGCGCTGCGGCATCACTGACCCGCTTTCGCTCTCCGATTACATGAGCCACGGCGGTTATCGCGGGCTCGAAAAGGCTCTCGGCATGACGCCGCAGGCAATCGTGGAACAGGTGGCGAATTCGGGGCTCCGCGGGCGCGGCGGCGCGGGCTTCCCCACCGGGATTAAGTGGCGGACCGTTCTCAACACGGCGGCGGATCAAAAATATATCGTCTGCAACGCCGACGAGGGCGACAGCGGCACGTATGCGGACCGCATGATCATGGAAGGCGATCCGTTCGTTCTCATCGAGGGAATGACGATCGCGGGCTTGGCCGTGGGAGCCACGAGCGGGTTCATCTACCTCCGCTCCGAATATCCTCACGCGTTCCGCCAGCTTCAGCGCGCGATCCGCATCGCGTACGACAAGGGATATCTCGGCGCGAACGTGGCCGGAAGTGGGAAGAGATTCGATCTCGACGTGCGCATGGGTGCCGGCGCGTACATCTGCGGTGAAGAGACTTCGCTCCTCGAGAGCCTTGAGGGCAAGCGCGGCCAGATCCGCTTCAAACCGCCGCTACCCGCAATCAAGGGCTTGTTTGGTCAGCCGACGGTGGTGAACAACGTGATTTCGCTCGCCACAGTGCCAATCATTTTGGATAAGGGCGCGCAGCACTATCGCGATTTCGGAATGGGAAAATCCCGCGGCACGCTGACGATCCAGCTTGCCGGAAATATCAAACACGGTGGCCTGGTGGAGAAGGCGTTCGGGCTTACGCTGCGCGAGGCAATCTACGATTTCGGCGGCGGGACGGCTTCGGGCCGCGCGCTGCGAGCCGTGCAGGTCGGCGGCCCGCTCGGGGCATACTTTCCGAAGTCCCTGCTCGACACTCCTCTCGACTACGAAGCATTCGCGGAGCGAAAGGGCATGCTCGGGCACGGCGGGATCGTGGTGTTCGACGATACGGTCGATCTGGCGCATCAGGCGCGCTTCGCGATGGAGTTTTGCGCCGTGGAGAGTTGCGGTAAGTGTACCCCGTGCCGGGTCGGCTCGACGCGTGGCGTCGAGGTGATCGACAAGATCATCGCCAATCAGGATCGCGCGCAAAACCTCGAACTGCTCGGTGATCTTTGCGAAGTGCTGACGGACGGTTCGCTCTGTGCTCTCGGAGGACTGATTCCGTTTCCCGTGCAGAGCGCGATTCGACATTTTCCGGAAGATTTTGATAAGCCGGCGCCTCCCCCGCCGACGAATGGGGCCCGCAAGTCTCAGGAGTCACAATCATGGCGCTAATACGAGAAGTGGATTATGGGACGCCGAAACGAATTTCCGAGACGCTTGTCAATTTGGAGATCGACGGAAAGCCGGTGACCGTGCCGGCGGGCACGTCGGTCATGCGCGCGGCAGCCGAGGCCGGTGTGCAGGTGCCGAAGCTGTGCGCGAGCGACAACCTCGAACCGTTTGGTTCCTGCCGCCTCTGCCTGATCGAGGTCGAAGGACGGCGCGGCACGCCCGCATCCTGCACGACTCCCGTGGAGCCGGGCATGAAGGTGCGGACGCAATCGCCTAAGCTCGCGAAGCTGCGCCTCGGCGTGATGGAGCTGTACGCTTCCGATCATCCGCGCGAGATGCTTCACGGCTCAGGGAATGGACAGACCGAGTTTCAAGAAATGGCCGCGGCCGTGGGCCTGCGCGAAGTCCGCTATGGCTACGCGGGCAAGAATCATCTGAATTCCGAAAAAGACGAATCGAATCCATATTTCACATTCGATCCCGCGATGTGCATCGTCTGTTCGCGCTGCGTGCGCGCCTGCGAAGAAGTGCAGGGCACTTTCGCGCTGACAATCGACGGGCGCGGCTTTGCTTCCGTGGTTTCGGCTGGCGACAAGCCTTTCCTCGAATCGGAATGTGTTTCCTGCGGAGCGTGCGTGCAGGCATGTCCGACGAACAGCCTGGTGGAAAAGACCTACATTCAAAAAGGCGCGCCGGACCGCAGCGTGGTTACGACGTGCGCCTACTGCGGCGTGGGCTGCTCGTTCAAGGCCGAGCTGAAGGGCGATGAAGTCGTCCGTATGATTCCTTACAAGGACGGCAAAGCAAATCACGGCCATTCCTGCGTGAAAGGCCGGTTCGCGTGGGGCTATGCGACGCACAAAGACCGCATCCTGAAGCCGATGGTCCGCGCGAAGATCACCGATCCGTGGCGCGAAGTGAGTTGGGAAGAGGCCATCGGCCGCGCCGCCAGCGAATTCAAGCGTATCCAGGCCAAGTACGGCCGAGATTCCATCGGCGGAATCACTTCCTCGCGCTGCACGGACGAAGAAACCTTCCTCGTTCAGAAGATGATCCGCGCCGCGTTCGGCAACAACAACGTCGATACTTGCGCGCGGGTCTGCCATTCCCCCACGGGCTACGGCATGAAGACGACTCTCGGGACCTCCGCCGGGACGCAGAACTTCGATTCCGTGGAACAGGCCGATGTAATTATGATCATCGGCGCGAATCCGACGGACGCGCATCCGGTTTTTGCCTCGCAAATGAAGCGCAGGCTGCGGGAGGGCGCGCGGCTCATCGTCGTCGATCCTCGGCGCATCGATCTCGTGAAGTCGCCCCACGTGAAGGCGGATTATCACCTGCCACTCTTGCCCGGCACGAACGTTGCGATGATCAACGCCCTCGCGCACGTGGTCGTTACCGAGGGCCTGGTGGACGAGACCTATGTGAAGGAGCGCTGCGACCTGGCGGCGTTCGAACAGTGGCGTAATTTCGTGGCGGAAGAGCGGAACTCGCCTGAAGCCGCGGAGAAATTTACCGGCGTTCCAGCCGCGGACGTTCGCGCGGCCGCCCGGCTCTATGCCACCGGCGGAAATGGAGCGATCTATTACGGCCTCGGCGTCACCGAACACAGCCAGGGATCGACCATGGTGATGGGCATGGTCAACCTGGCGATGGCCACCGGCAACATCGGCAAGATCGGCGTCGGCATCAATCCGCTGCGTGGACAGAACAACGTGCAAGGCTCCTGCGACATGGGATCGTTCCCGCACGAATTCTCTGGATACCGCCATGTGTCCGAGGACCCGGTGCGGCATCTCTTCGAAGCCGCGTGGAAAGTGCCGCTCCAGTCCGAGCCAGGCCTGCGCATTCCAAACATGATCGACGCGGCCGTGGACGGCACATTCAAGGGCCTCTACGTGCAGGGCGAAGACATCGTTCAATCCGATCCGAACACGCAGCACATTTCCGCAGGCCTGACCGCCATGGAGTGCGTGGTCGTCCAGGACCTTTTCCTGAATGAAACCGCGAGCTACGCTCACGTATTTTTGCCTGGATCGTCATTCCTCGAAAAGGATGGAACCTTTATCAACGCGGAGCGGCGCATTGGGCTCGTGCGGAAGGCCATCGAGCCGATGGCGGGGAAAGCCGATTGGGAAGTCACCATGGCCCTCTCGGAAGCTCTCGGTTACCCGATGCATTACAACCACCCGTCCGAGATCATGGACGAAATTGCGCGCCTCACGCCGACTTTCGCTGGGGTCACATACGAGAAGCTGGAACGGCTGGGCAGCGTACAGTGGCCCTGCAACGACAAGGCTCCCGAGGGCACGCCCGTGATGCACATCGGCAGCTTCGTCCGCGGCAAAGGCCGGTTCATGATCACCGAGTTCATACCCACCGACGAGCGAACCACCGGACGCTTCCCGCTCATTTTGACGACCGGGCGCATCCTCTCGCAATACAACGTGGGCGCTCAGACGCGCCGGACGGAGAACAATGTCTGGCACGACATGGACGTGCTCGAGATTCATCCCTCCGACGCCGAAAACCGCGGCATCAAGGAAGGCGATCTGGTGTCGCTCGCGAGCCGCCAAGGGGACATCACGCTTCCCGCCCGCATCTCGGAGCGCATGCAGCCGGGCGTGGTCTACACCACGTTCCATCACGCCATGACCGGCGCAAACGTGGTCACGACGGAGTTTTCGGACTGGGCCACGAGCTGCCCCGAGTACAAAGTAACGGCGGTGCAGGTGCAGCTCGCGAGGCATTTGTCGGAATGGCAAGAGCACTATCGCCAGACGCGAAAGCAAACCACGCGGATCGCTAAAGAAACAACCGCGGCCGACGACTGAGCCATGGAAGCCGAGAACATGGTCCACATGGCGAACCAGATCGCGCTCTTCTTCGCCAGCTATCCAAAGGACGAAGCGGTCGCCGGAGTCACCGACCATCTCCAGAAATTCTGGGAGCCGCGCATGCGCAAGCAGATCATCGAGTACGTCGCGCACGGCGGCAGCGGGCTGCACGAGCTTGCCGTGGAAGCGGTGAAGCATCTGCAGTAGGCGTTTCCGCCCGAGCCCAGCCTCGATCCGCACGCGCGCTTCCGCTTGTCTTTGGCGGAGAACTAAAACCTCGATTGCTGCCGGCAAAACTCCACGATGCGCGCCTCCGACCAGAACCGCTCCGCACCGCCCTCGCTCGAGATGAACCCGCAATGCCCGCCGTACTGCGGCGCCAGAAGCGCCATATTGGGATTTTCATGCATCGCCTGATTGGCAAAGGTTGAGAACGGGACGAAAGGGTCGTCCTGCGCTGTCAAGATAAGCGTAGGCCGCGCGATCGCGCCCAGCACGTGCATGGCGCTTGATCGCGCGTAGTAGTCGTCCGCGCTCGCAAAGCCGCAGAAAGGCGCGGTGATCGCGTCATCGAAATCGCGCACGGTGCGAACTCCGCCGAGCGCCCGCATCGAGCCATTCGCTGAGTAGATTTCAGGAAACAGCCGCGCCTTATATCGCATTCGGCCTTTCAATCGCCGGACGAAGTGCCGGTTGTAAATGAAATTGCGCGCTTCGCCGAGTGCGTCGGCGCAGGCCGCCAGGTCGAAGCATGGCGCGACGGCCGCGAAGCCTCGAACCTGCTGCGGCACGGAATTGCCGGATTCGCCGGCCATCTTTAGAACGAGATTCCCTCCCATCGAGAAGCCCGCGGCGAAAATCTCCGGCAGACTGTCGCGCTCGATAAGTTCGAGCATGACGGCGAGAAAATCGGCGCTGCGGCCCGAATGGTACAGCGTGGGAGTAAGATTTTCCGTGCCTCCGCAATTCCGCTGGTTCATCCGCACCACGTTGAAACCCGCCGCATAGGCCCTTTCTCCGGTGCCGCGCATGTAGCCGGATTCGCTCGATCCTTCGAGACCATGCACAAGCAGGAGCGTAGGATGCTCCCGGGGGTTTTCCTGCCAGTGGCATTCGCCGCGCACCTGCGTCCCCGGCTCGACCTCAAAAAGGCGCGGGATCGCTCGAGGCAATCGCGGGAAGCTCCGCCGCCAGAACGCCGCGGCAATTGTCATCAGGTCGGCATTGCGAAGAGCCTTGAGCGGCACGAAGTCTTTCACAGATTCAATCGTATGTGCTTCGCCGCCGACGCGCAACCAATGGCTTGCGCCTTCCAGAAACCGAGCGCGAGAAAGTCGTCATCTTGGACCCCAAATTCGAACTCAGCTGAACGAACCTTTGGAAATCAACCATCATCTGCATATGTGGCGGTCTGAACCCGGTGAGGACGTTTTGGAGGTGTACACGCCGTGGGTGAGAAGCTAAATCAATCATTTCAACTCTCGTTCAGTGCAGCGTCTGAGAAGTCATTTGCTCGGCAGCTAGCCGTGCCCGCGATTTGGATCATGCTGCTGGTCGCAGGTTTCGTCCTAGCGGGCGCATCGAGAGCCGACGATTTTACGCCAGCGCAATTGCTTGAGACTCTTTTGTCGCCGCAAACTTCAGACCAGCAATGGCAATCGACAGAAGGCGCTTTCGAAAGGCTGCCGGTCGAAACAAGGATGCAGACTCTCTTCCCCGAGATTGCAAAAGGTCTCCCAGGAGGCTGGACCTATGCCGCGTATAACTGTTCCAATCCAGATACGGATCGGCGTGTCCCGGGCTGGGGAAGGTATTGCGTTGCAAACTGGCTATGGTGCAAGGCCCTGGAATGCGGCAGGGCAAGCCCTCAAGTAAGCAAGATCCTTTTGGAACTGTGGGCTCATCCGCTATCCACTTCGGGGAAGGGCGCGCTGCTCGCGGCCCTCGATTCCAGCAGTTGGGTCCCGGAAGCCGAGGAACCCGTAGTTTCCGTTTTCAAGGACTCCGATGCCGATCCTCACTTGCGGCAACAGGCGGTACTTTGCCTTCTTCGTCACCTCGGAACCAAATACCATGCTGAAGCCGTGGCATACGCTTTAGCCAGCCAACGTGATGTTCGGGATGTCATCTTTAAGGAGCTTGTGGAGCCGCCGCATGCCCGCCTTTCTGGAATTGATCCAGCCGTTGTGAGAATGGGATTCTGGCTACTGTTCGATGAGTTGACCAAGAATGAAGAGGGTTTTGCTCACGACGGTGCTCTGCGGTCGCAGTATGGCGCGGCGATGATTGCCAATCATCTGGGTACGTACCTCGGCGAGGAATTCACTCCTGACTACAAACTGTCAGAGTATCAGGGAGAACAAGGCAGAGAAGCCATGTGGAGGGAAACAACTGGAAACGCCTTGAAGTGGTGGGCAAAGAACGAGACGCGGTTCGCAAAGTAGAGCAGGGATCTACTATGCATTGCCCAGCAACGGACGAAGCAACGCGTGTTCGTTCACTCGACGGGGTTGATTCTGCTCTTGCTGATTCAAATCGGGGAATAGCTGGTGTATGGCCGCAATGACTCTCTCAGCCATGTTTTCCTTGTAGAGGTAGAAATCAGCCCCGGGCTGCCCGCAGTCTTCCTCCGTGAACGGACAATCCAGATCGGTGAGGATCATAAACCGCGTCGCGGGCATCAGTTCACGAAGACGCAAAGTGCACTCGAGGCCGCTAATGCGAGGCATGTGCAGGTCCGTTAGAATCAGGTCGGGCCGCAGCGACTCCGCTTTGTTCAGAAGCTCGATGCCGTTCTTGGCCGTGCCGACAATTTCGATCCCATTGTGCTCCGCAAGCAAACAACAGAGCATGGTCCGCGCCGCCGCTGAATCATCGACCACGAGCACGCGAAGCGACTTGCTAATTGGCACCGTCCACCCCCATTCAACGTCTACAATCGATAAAAAGAGTGGCAGCATCCCGGGGCGCTGTAAATTCCGCGGACTCCCTAGGGAATAAACTGTAGAGGCGCTTTTGCCGCTTTCCTAGGTGTGGACTATTTCGTTGCGAATCGCGTAGTGCACCAGCTCCGTGATGGAGTGAAGGTTGAGCTTCATCATGATGTTTGCGCGGTGGGTCTCGGCCGTCTTCACGCTGATCTGAAGGGCTGCCGCGACTTCTTTATTGCTCTTGCCTTCCGCCAATAGCTGTGTCACTTCCCGCTCGCGAGGCGTCAGGATGCTCCGAGGCGTCTCGCGGTGTCCACGGCGCCATTCCCGCGCCGTCCATGACATGATTTTGGAAGTGAAGTACGGCTTGTGCCGCCCCAAGGATTCCACGGCCGCCAGCAGATCGGTGTCCGCATCCTCCTTTACGAGGTAGCCCAGCCCGCCGGCCTCGACGATCTCTCGCGCCACTTTTTCCGATCCGTGCGCGCTCAGGATCAGAATCTCCGTCCGGGGGGAAACTTCACGAATTTGGCGGGTGGCCTCAAGTCCGTTCAGTTCCGGCATGCCGATATCCAGAATCGCGATGTCCGGTTTGAAGAGTTGGGCCTTCGTCACGGCATCCCGGCCGTTGGCCGCCTCGGCGCAGACCTTCCATCCTTTATTGGATTCCAAAATGCTCCGCAGCCCCTTGCGCACCACGCTGTGGTCATCCGCGATCAGAATTTCGAGTGGCGCTTTTGGCTTGTCTCGCATCTTCTGAATCAACCTCTCGGGGCCACCCTTCGGTCTAGCCGCCCCCGGCGGAGACGTGCACGATTGGCCGTATTGGAACACCGGGAATCCCGAAATGCAAGAAACGGCGGCAGCTTCCGAAGTCTCCGCCCCGATTTCCGCGCTGCCTTGATTTCACCACGCGATGCGCTTAAAATTATAATTCGATTCATGAAGGTCGTCTTCTACAACGCAACTTATTTCAAGCCCAGCGGACATCGCTGGGCTTCGGTGTTTATGGGGCCTAGAAAGGCCCACAGGAGCCTTGATGATTGATGGACCGATTTCCGAGGCTTTGACGTTCGACGACGTGCTGCTGCTGCCGGGGAAATCCTCGGTGCTTCCCGCGCAGGCGGACACGCGCACGTGCCTCTCGCGCAAGATCGCGCTGAACATTCCGATCGTGGCCGCCGCGATGGACACGGTCACCGATGCGCGGCTCGCCATCGCCATCGCGCGGCAAGGCGGCATCGGATTCGTGCACCGCAACATGACCATCGACCGCCAGGCCGAGGAAGTGGACCGCGTGAAGCGCTCGGAAAGCGGCATGATCGTCGATCCGGTGACGATTGCACCCGAGATATCCGTGCGGCAGGCGCTCGACATCATGAACAAGTACAAGGTTTCGGGTCTGCCGGTCACGCGCGGGCAACGCCTGGTCGGCATCCTCACGAACCGCGATCTGCGCTTCGAGCGCAACCTCGATCAGCCCGTCAGCAACGTGATGACGAAAGACAACCTCGTCACCGTTCCGGTTGGCACCACGCTCGAAGCGGCCGAGCGCCTTTTGCAGCAGCATCGCATCGAAAAACTTCTGGTCGTGGACAAGGATTTCAATCTCAAAGGCCTAATCACCGTCAAGGACATCCAGAAGAAACTCGAGTTCCCGAACGCGACGAAAGACGAGCAGGGGCGCCTGCGCGTCGGCGCGGCCATCGGCGCGACCGGAGATTTTCTCGAACGCGCGGAAGAAATGGCGCGCGAGAAGGTGGACGCGCTGGCGATCGACACGGCCCACGGCCATACGAGCCGCGTGATGGAAGCGATCCGCGCGGTCAAACACAGGCTGCCGGACATGCAACTCCTCGCCGGCAACGTGGCGACGGCCGAAGGCGCGCGCGACCTGATCGCGCTGGGCATCGACGGTCTCAAGGTCGGCATCGGCCCGGGGTCGATCTGTACGACGCGCGTGGTCACCGGTGCTGGCGTACCGCAGATCACGGCCATCATCGAGGCTTCGCGCGCGGCGCAGGGCAGCGGCGTCCCCGTCATTGCCGATGGCGGCATCAAGTTCTCTGGCGATATCACCAAGGCGATTGCCGCGGGCGCTTCCGCGGTGATGATCGGCAGCCTGTTTGCCGGCACAGAAGAATCACCCGGCGAGACGATTCTCTACCAGGGCCGCACGTTCAAATCTTATCGCGGCATGGGATCGCTCGGTGCGATGGAGGCGGGTTCGGCCGACCGCTACGCGCAGGAAAGCGCCGAGCGCGGAAAATCAGTGCCCGAGGGAATCGAAGGCCAGGTGCCATACAAGGGGCCGCTGGCGGGGCTGGTCGACCAGCTCGTGGGTGGGTTGCGCAGCGGGATGGGATATTGCGGCGCGCAGAACTTGAAGGAACTGCAGGAGCGGAGCAAGTTCATCCGCATCTCTCAAGCAGGCCTGCGCGAAAGCCACGTCCACGACGTGATCATCACGCGCGAAGCGCCCAACTACCGGCTCGAGTAGCGTGCGCTGGCTCAAACAATGGTGGCCGGCGCTGGTGTGGGCCGTCGTAATTTCTGGATTCTCAACGGGCGTATTCACCTCCGACAATACCAGCCGAATCATCGTGCCGGTCCTGCACTGGCTGCTGCCGCGCGCTTCCCTCGATACGCTTTCCCAAATTCACCACTACATCCGCAAGAGCGCACACTTCACCGAATACTTCATTCTGAGCCTTTTGATTCTGCGCGGAATTCGCGGGGCCGGCGCGACGCTCGGCTCGCCTGGGCGCTGGCAGCGATCGCGATCGTGGCGGGATACGCTTCGCTCGATGAATTTCATCAGATGTTCGTGCCGGGGCGCACTGCCGCGGTTACTGACGTCCTGCTCGATACATCAGGCGGAATTGCGGCGCAGGCCATCGCCGCGCTCGTGATTCTACTGGGCCACGTGCGCGAAAAGCGCAGGCAGCAAGAATCCGCTCTGCCCGCCAAATAAGAAAGCCCGCCCCGATGAATCGGAGCGGGCCTTTGCAGTTCCCGTTAGAGCGTGGTTATTTTGTGGCGACGGCCTCTTTTTCGTCCTTCTCTTCCGGAGCTTCCTCGGCCGCTGCCTTCCTCGGTTTCTTGTCCTTCTTTTTCAGCTCCGAGCCGATGAATTCGAGGATTGCGAGCTCGGCGCCGTCTCCGATGCGCCATCCGGTGCGGACTATCCGCGTGTAACCTCCCTGACGTTCCGCGAAGCGCGGAGCCAGATCGGTGAAAAGCTTCTTGGTGGCGTCCGGGGTCATGAGGAACGCGGCGGCTTGACGCCGGGCGTGAAGCGAATCGCGCTTGCCGAGAGTGATCATGCGCTCGGCGATCGGACGAGCCGCCTTGGCGCGGAGCACCGTTGTGTGAATGCGCTCCTTCTCGATGAGGTTAGTCACCAGATTGCGGAGCGTCGCGCGACGGTGCGCCGGCTGGCGTCCCAGTTTCGAGCCTGATACGAGGTGTCTCATATTCCGTTCCGCGGCCTAAATAGCCGAAGCGTCCCCTTCCGACGGCGGAGGAGCCGTCTGGCTCGGGAGCGGCGGCCAAATGACGCGTCCGTGCTCGTCGAATTTCATGCCCAGGCTCAAGCCCATCTTGTGCAGGATGTCCTTGATCTCGTTCAGCGACTTCCGGCCGAAGTTCTTGGTCTTGAGCATTTCGGATTCGGTCTTCTGCACGAGCTCCCGCAGGTTTTGAATGTTGGCGTTCTTCAGGCAGTTGTAGGAGCGCACCGAAAGCTCGAGCTCCTCGACCGAGCGATCGAGGAATTCAAGGCGCGGGTCGGCGTAGTTCTCGACCGCTTCTTCGGGAAGCTCCGGCTGCTCCTCGAAGTTGATGAAGATGCTCATGTGGTCCTTGATGAGCTTCGATGCGAGGCCGATCGAGTCCTGCGGCGTGATCGCGGCGTTCGTCCAAACCTCGAGCGTCAGTTTCTCGTAGTCGGTCATCTGGCCGAGACGTGCTGCTTCCACCGCGTAGTTAACCTTGCGCACCGGCGAGTGGACCGAGTCGATCGGGATGTAGCCGATCGGCAGGTCCTCGTCGAAGTTGCGGTCGGCGGCAACGTACCCGCGGCCGTTCTTCACGCGCAATTCAAGTTCGAGTTTGCCGCCCTCGCTCACCGTCGCGATGTAGACGTTCTTGTCGAGCACGGCGATGTCCGCGTCCTCTTCGATCTTGGCGGAAGTGACGGGTCCCGGCACGTCGACGTTGAGCGTAATCGTCTTCGGCTGGTCCGTGTTCAACTTGAGCGGAACCTGCTTGAGGTTGAGGATGATGTCCGTCGCATCCTCGACCACGCCGGGAATCGGCGAAAATTCATGCAGCACTCCCTCGATTTTCACCGCGGTGATCGCGGCGCCCTCGATCGAGCTCAACAGCGCCCGCCGCAGCGCGTTTCCGACCGTGGTTCCCCAGCCGCGCTCGAATGGCTGCGCGGAAAACTTTCCGTACTTATCGGTCAGCGTCTCGGGTTCTGCCGCGAGCCGCTTTGGTTTCTGGAATCCCTTCCACATATTCAACCTTCCTCCCGGCCCGCGCACAGCGGGCCTACGAACCTATCCAAGAAAGCGAAAGTCTTGCGCTACTTCGAGTACAACTCGACGATGAGCTGCTCGTTCATCGGCGGCGTTTGGACGTCCTCGCGTCGCGGCATTGCCACCACGCGGGCCTTGAAGTTCTCGCGGTCGATATCGAGCCATGGCGCCACCCCCTGGCTCTGCGCCAGGTTGCGGGCTTCGAGCACCATCGCGTTCTGGTGCATCTTGTCCTTGAGGGCCACGTCGTCGCCTACCTGCACGAGATAGCTGGGGATGTTGACCTTCTGCCCCTTCACACGAACGTGCCCGTGCAGCACGAGCTGGCGAGCCTGCGCCCGCGAACCCGCGAGCCCCGCTCGGTAGACGACGTTGTCGAGGCGCCGCTCGAGCATCACCACCAGGTTCGAGCCCGTCGGCCCCTTGGTGCGCACGGCCTTCTCGAAGTACGCGCGGAACTGCCGCTCGAGCAATCCGTAGGTGCGCTTCACCTTTTGTTTTTCGCGCAATTGAACGCCGTAGCCGACCATCTTCGGGCGCCGCGCCTGGCCGTGCTGGCCGGGAACGAAATTGCGCTTCTCGATGGCGCATTTTTCCGTAAAACACCGGAGGCCTTTCAGGAAGAGCTTTTGGCCCTCCCGTCGGCACAACCGGCAAACCGCTTCACGATGTCTTGCCAAGTGCTTCTCTCCTTTGCTTCCACTTCCAAGCGGGCACGGCGTGCCGTGCCCCCACAAGATCGTTAATTAGACGCGGCGGCGCTTCGGCGGACGGCAGCCGTTGTGCGGCACCGGCGTTACATCCTTGATCGCGTTGATGTGCAGCCCCGAAGATGCCAGCGCGCGGACGGCGGACTCGCGCCCCGCTCCCGGACCTTTGACGCGCACTTCGACCGACTTCATGCCGTACTGATCGCGCGCGACGCCCGCGGCCGTCATCGCCGCCTGTTGCGCCGCGTAAGGCGTGCCCTTGCGCGACCCCTTGAACCCCACGGAACCAGCCGACGCCCAGCTTACGGCGCGGCCGTCGGGATCGGTGAGCGTCACAATCGTGTTGTTGAACGTCGCCTGGATGCACACCAGTCCGTGCGGCACCACGCGCTTCTCTTTCTTCTTGCGAAATTCCTTCTTTCGCTTCGTCGTTTTCGCTGCTGCTGCCGGAGCAGCGGCTGCGTCCTGCGGTTCTTTTGCCACGCTGTTTCCTCTCCTCGGTCTTCGGTGAGAACTCTGCGCCTACTTGCGCGCCATTGTTTTCTTCTTGGCTGCCACGGCGCCCTTCCGCGGGCCCTTGCGCGTGCGGGCGTTCGTGTGCGTACGCTGGCCGCGCACCGGAAGATTCCGGCGATGGCGCAGTCCGCGGTAGCACTGAATCTCGATGAGCCGCCGGACGTTCATCTGCATCTCCTTGCGGAGATCGCCCTCGACGCGGCCCTCGGCCTCGATTGCGGCGCGCAGACGCGTCACTTCCTCTTCGGTCAAGTCCTTGATCTTCTTCGTCGCGTCCACATTCGCCTTTTCAGCGAGCGAACGCGCGCGCGCCTGCCCGATGCCGTAAATGGCCGTCAGCCCGACCCAAAGGCGCTTGTTCGGCGGCAAATCCACACCCGCGATACGTGCCATCTTATTTTCTCCCTAGCCCTGACGCTGCCGGTGCTTTGGATTGATGCAAATCACGCGCACCACTCCGCGCCGGTGAACGATCTTGCACTTCATGCAAATTTTCTTAACCGATGCCCGGACCTTCATTTCTTTTGCTCCGTTCCTCGCCTGCCTCTACTTATACCGGTACACGATACGCCCGCGCGTCAGATCGTAGGGCGACAGCTCGACTGCCACGCGATCGCCCGCCAGAATGCGGATGAAATTTTTCCGCATCTTTCCCGAAATGTGCGCCAGCACTTGGTGCTTGTTCTCGAGCTCGACGCGAAACATCGCGTTTGGGAGCGGTTCGATCACCGTCGCCATCACTTCGATGGCGTCTTCTTTGCCGCTTCCCTCGCCCGGCTTCTTTTTTTCCCGCTGTGGCCTGTTTGCCATCCGCACCCTTTTCGAATCGAACCCGTCCGCTTACCAACACGGCCCGGTGGCTTCGCGTGGCCGCGTGAGAATCCAGGGCCCATTGCTCGTCACGGCGACGGTATGCTCGAAGTGCGCCGAGTCTCCGCCGTCCGCGGTGACCGCGGTCCAGTTGTCCTCAAGCACCCGGACATCCGGCCCGCGCGAGTTCACCATCGGCTCGATGGCGATCACCATGCCTTCTTGCAGGCGCGGCCCGTGTCCGGCGGCGCCGTAGTTCGGAACCTGCGGATCTTCGTGCATCTGCGTTCCGATTCCGTGCCCGACAAACTCCCGCACCACCGAAAAGCCGTTCTCCTCGACCCACTGCTGCACTGCCGCGGAAACATCTCCGAGACGGTTGCCGAGCCGCACTTTGTCGATCGCGTGTTCGAGCGACTCGCGCGTCACGCGCATCAGCTTTTCCCGCTGCGGAGCGACTTTTCCGACCGGCACCGTCAGCGCCGCGTCGGCGTAGTAGCCGTTCAGCTCGACCCCGAAATCCATCGACAAAATGTCGCCTTCGCGCACCCGCCGCGATGCCGACGGAATCCCGTGCACGACTTCCTGGTTGATCGACGTGCACACCGACCCCGGAAATCCCCGGTATCCCTTAAACGCCGGCCGCGCGTGACG
Organism: uncultured Acidobacteriota bacterium; assembly: GCA_963715685.1. Taxonomy (GTDB): domain Bacteria; phylum Acidobacteriota; class Terriglobia; order Acidiferrales; family UBA7541; genus Palsa-295. The sequence continues at coordinate 3,339,658 of OY970264.1, forward strand.
CTCCACGGTATACGCCTCGGCGAATTCATCGAGTTCTTTCGTTGCGAGGCCTGGCTTCACCATCGCCCGCATCTTCTCGAGTCCGCCCCAGACGATCAGCCCGGCTTGGTACATTTTCTCGAGCTCGGCCGGCGATTTACAGATGACCATCTCGCCCTTCTGCGCGCTTCAAGATCTCGCCGAGCGCGCGGCCCACTTCATCCACGCTCGCCGCCGCGTCCACGGTTTCAAGGACGCCCTGGCGCCTGTAATACTCCGCGAGCGGTTTCGTCTGGCGCTCGTACGCCTCCAGCCGCTCCTTCACGACTTCCGGCCGGTCGTCGGCACGCTGCACCAGCTTGCCGCCGTCGGCGTCGCAAATTCCGGGCACCCTGGGTGGCGCGTCGTACACGTTATAGATCTCGCCGCCCACGCTGCACGTCCATCGGCCCGTAAGCCGCCGCAGCAGCTTTTCCGCGCTCACCGCAAAATCCACAACGATCGGCTTGCCGAAGCCCTTCTTCTCGAGGATGCCATCGAGCTGCTCGGCCTGCGGCAGCGTGCGAGGAAATCCGTCGAATACGAATCCCCCCGCGCAATCCGGCCGCGACAGCCGCTCCTCGACCATCTTCATCACCAGGTCGTCCGGCACCAGCTCTCCGCGTTCCATGATCGGCCGGACCTGCTTGCCGAGATCGCTGCCGCGCGTCACGGCGTCGCGAAACATGTCGCCGGTCGAAAGATGGGGCACCGCGCAACGCTGCGCGATTCGCTTTGACTGCGTGCCTTTCCCTGCGCCTGGCGGTCCCAAAAAAATCAACGCCCGATTGAGCGCCATTCTCACCGCCCCACCAGGAATCAACCGCGGCGGCTCCGCACGCGGCCCTTCCGCACGAAACCATCGTAATTACGCATCACGAGCTGCGCCTCGAGCTGCTGTACCGTGTCCATCGCCACGCCCACCACGATCAGCAGCGACGTGCCGCCGAAATAGAACTGCACGTTCAACCCGTCGAGCACGAAGCGCCACATGTGATTGTCGAACCACGCCCCGACCGCACCCGGCAAGTGCTGCAAGTGAATCCCGGAAATCATCCATTCGGGCAGCAAGCAGACGATCGCCAGATAGATGGCGCCGACCAGCGTCAGCCGCGACAGTATGCGATTGATGTATTCCGAAGTGTTCCGCCCCGGACGAATTCCGGGAACGAAGCCGCCGTATTTCCGCATGTTGTCCGCCAGCTCCGTGGGGTTGAAAATGATTCCCACGTAAAAGAACGCGAAAAAGATAATCATCGTGACGTAAATCACGGTATAGAGCGGCTCGCCCCACGCGATCATTTTTCCGAACGCCTGCAAGTGCGGCGACGTCTTCTGGAAAATCAGCGCCAGCGTCTGCGGAAACGCCAGCAGCGAACTCGCGAAAATCGGCGGAATTACTCCGCCGGAATTAACGCGCAGCGGAAGATACGTCATCTGTCCGCCCATCACCTTGCGTCCCATCACCCGCTTCGCATACTGCACCGGGATGCGTCTCTGCCCGCCCTCGACGAACACGATGAATGCAATCACCGCCGCCATCAGCACCAGCAGCGCGACCAGCACGATTCCCGTGAACGCTCCCCACTGTCCGTTGACGGCCTTGGTCCACAGCTCGTTCACGCCGCGCGGCAGTCCCGCCACGATGCCCGCGAAGATGATCAGAGACATTCCGTTGCCGATGCCGCGGTCGCTGATCTGCTCGCCAAGCCACATGATGAATGCCGAGCCCGTCGTGAGCGTCAGCATCGTCATCAAAATGAAACGCGGGCCGGGATTGTAGACCAGCGACTGGCCTGACAGGCTCCCTGCTTCGAGCGTTCGCGCGATCGCAAACGATTGAAACGCGCTGAGAATGATCGTGAGATAGCGCGTGTACTGCGTGATCTTGCGCCGGCCCAGCTCGCCTTCCTTTTGCAGACGCTCGAGGTAAGGCCACACGACCACGAGCAACTGCAAAATGATCGACGACGTGATGTACGGCATGATGCCGAGCGCAAAGATCGTCAAGCGGCGGAAATTGCCGCCGCTGAACAGATCGAAGATGCCCAGCATCGAACCCCGGTTCTGCTCGAAGACACTTGCCAGAGCCGCGGTATTGATTCCGGGAGTGGGGACGACGGCGCCGAGGCGGTACACTGCCAGCAGGCCTAGCGCAAACAAGACTCGATTGCGCAGGTCCGGCGTGGCGAAAATGTTCCGAAAAGCCTCGACCAGCTTCCTCATGACAGGACTTCGGTCTTCCCTCCGGCGCGCGCGATCTTCTCCTCAGCCGACTTGCTGAATGCGTGCGCGCGCACCGTCAATGCGATCTTCAACTCCCCATCGCCCAGAATCTTCACGCCGTCGCGCGCCGCTCGGACGATCCCGCGCTCGCTGAGCGTTTCCGGCGTCACCGTGTCGCCCGCGGCGAATTCGTTGAGCGTTTCCACGTTGACGACCGCGAACGTCTTCGGAAACGGGCTGGAAAATCCGCGCTTCGGCAAACGCCGGTGGAGTGGCATCTGGCCGCCTTCGAATCCGGGACGACGCGAATACCCGCGGCGGGACTGCTGTCCCTTGTTGCCCGCGCCCGCCGTCTTTCCCATCTTCGAGCCCATGCCGCGCCCCACGCGCACTTTACGGTGCCGCGAACCGCGGGGCGGCTTCAAATTCGATAGTGTCGGTACCTTGGCCATTTCCCGTTACCCCTCGATCTCGACCAGATGGTGGACCTTCGCGATCATGCCCCGCGTTTCCGGCGTGTCGGCGCGCTCCACCACCTGCTGCATGCGGCGGAAGCCCAGGCCGCGAATCGTCTGACGCATGTCGCGCGGGCAGCCAATGAAGCTGCGTACCCACTTGATTCTCAAAGTTCCCGATTTCTTTTTCGTCGTCGCCATTTTCTTCCGGACCTTTTGATGAACGCCGCGGCTAGGATACAGCCGCTTCTTCCGCACCCTTGCCGCGCGATTCCGCCACGCGCGCCGCATCCTTCAGATGCAGCAGGGCGTCGAACGTGGCCTTGATCACATTGTGCGGATTCGACGTGCCCAGCGATTTCGTCAGCACGTTCTGAATTCCCGCAACCTCCATCACCGCGCGCACCGGGCCGCCCGCGATCACGCCGGTTCCATCCGGGGCGGGTTTCAGCAGCACCTGCCCGGAACCGTACGATCCGACCACCTGGTGCGGAATGGTCGAGCCTTTCAGGTTCAGCTTCACCATGTTCTTCTTCGCTTGCTCGATCGCCTTGCGGATGGCCATGGGAACTTCGCGAGCCTTGCCCATGCCGAACCCGGCGTGGCCGCCCTGATCGCCCACCACCACGAGCGCCGAGAAGCTGAGATTCTTTCCGCCCTTCACGACTTTTGTGACGCGGTTGATCGAAACCACCTGATCCTTCAGGTTCGCCTGGTTGGCCGAGACCGGCCGGCGAACCGAAAGCGTATCTTTAAGCTCTTGTTTCGGCATAGTTTTCAGAACTTCAGGCCCGCCTCCCGGGCCGCTTCGGCCAGCGCCTGCACGCGGCCGTGATACTGATAGCCGCCGCGGTCGAACACCACCTTCTCGACGCCCTTCGCGCGAGCGCGTTCTGCAATCACTTTACCCACAACCTTCGACGCCGCAATGTTGCCGCCGCCCTTGATCGTCGCGCGGACTTCCTTATCGAGCGAGCTGGCCGATACGAGCGTCCGGCCTGTCGGCGTCGTCGATCACCTGCGCGCGAATGTGTCGGCTCGAGCGGTGCACGCAAAGCCGCGGACGCTCGGACGTGCCCACAACCCTCTTGCGCATGCGCACGTGAATCCGCCGGCGGTGCGCCTCGCGCGATAATCTTCGGACCGGTGCTGCCACGCTGGTTCTCCTTTTCCTGCCGCGTTATGCGGCCGCCGTCTTGGCGCCGGCCTTGCCGGCCTTCTTCTTGAGGCGCTCGCCGGTGATGCGAATGCCCTTCTGCTTGTACGGGTCGGGCGGGCGCAGCGCGCGGAGGTTCGCCGCCACTTGGCCCACCTGGTTCTTATCCGCGCCGGAGACCGTCATGTGCGTCTGCTTCTCGATCGCGATCTGGATTCCTTCCGGAATTGGGAACTCGATCGGGTGCGAATAGCCCAGCGCGAGCACGACGTTCTTGCCTTTCACCTCGGCGCGATAGCCGACGCCCACGATGTCGAGATCCTTCTTGAATCCCGTGGTGACGCCGGTAACGGCGTTGGCGACGAGCGCCCGCGCCAGCCCGTGCAGCGCGCGGTGATCTTCGGTATCGCGCTTCGCGACGAGCGTGCCGTCCTTCTGCTCGAACTTGATTCCGCTCGGCACGCGCACCGCCATCTTGCCCTTCGGCCCCTGCACTTCGACGGCGCCGTCCTTGATCTGTACCTTCACGCCGGACGGAACCGGGATCAGCTTGTTTCCAATTCGCGACATAATTCTATCGAGACCTCGCGTTACCAAACTTCGCAGAGCAGTTCGCCGCCGACGCCTTCCTTGCGCGCCGATTGCCCCGTCATCAGGCCGCGCGGCGTTGAAAGAATCGAGATGCCCATGCCGCCCACCACGGGACGAATGCCGGTCTTTACCCACGTAACGCCGGGAACCCGGCCGCGAGATGCGCTTCAGATCGGTGATCACGCTGCGGCGGTCCGGCGTGTATCGCAGGAATACTCGCAGCGTCTTTTTACCCTTCTCTTCCACAACCTTGAAATTCGCGAGATACCCCTCGTCTTTCAGGATTCGCGCAATCTCGACCTTCAGCTTCGACGAAGGCAAATCCACGCGCGGATGCTTGGCCCGCGCGCCGTTTCGGATTCGCGTCAAAAGATCGGCAATGGGATCGGTCGTCATTCTCTCTTCCTCACCAACTCGCCTTCACCACGCCGGGGATTTCTCCCTTGAGCGCGAGGCCGCGGAAACAGATGCGGCACATTTCGAAACTTGCTCAGGACGCCGCGGGCGCGGCCGCAAATCCGGCAACGGTTCCGCTGGCGGATCTTGTACTTCAGCTTCCGCTTCGTCTTCGCGATTTGACTGGTTCGTGCCATGCTCCGCCGCTCTCCTTAGGCCCCTGGCGCGCGGAAAGGCACGCCGAGCATCTTCAGCAGCTCGCGCCCTTCCTCGTCGCTTCGGGCCGTCGTCGTGATCGTGACGTTCATGCCCTTAATCTTGTCCACCCGCGTGTAATCGATTTCCGGAAACACCAGCTGATCCTTCAGGCCCAGCGTGTAATTGCCGCGGCCGTCGAACGAGTTCGGCGGCAGCCCCTTGAAATCGCGCACGCGCGGAAAAACGATTGCCGACAGCCTGTCGAGAAATTCGTACATCCGCTCGCCGCGCAGCGTCACCATGCAGCCGATCGGCATGCCTTTGCGGATCTTGAAATTCGCGATCGACTTCTTCGCGCGCGTGATCACCGGCTTCTGCCCGGCGATCTGCCCCAGCTCGACCGCCGCGGTATCCAGCAGTTTCACGTTTGCACTGGCCTCGCCCAGGCCGATGTTCAGCGTCACTTTCGAGACGCGCGGCACGGCCATTGTATTCTTGTAGCCGAAGCGCTTCGTCAGCGCCGGTACGGCTTCCTTGCGGTATTTGTCATGCAGACGGCTCGCCATCTTTCATTCGCCTCGGGTTCTAGTTCTCAAACGTCGCGTTACAGCGCCGGCACGTACGCACCTTCGTTCCGTCCGGCAGCGCCGTGTGCCCCGCCCGCGTGTGTTTCCCACAGCTCGGGCAGATCAGCATCACGTTCGAAATGTGAATCGGGCCTTCCTTGTCCACGATCCCGCCCCGCACGTTTTTCTGCGGGTTCGGCCGCGTGTGCTTCTTGATGATGTTGGCGTGCTCGACCGTAACGCGGTTCTTCTCCGTATTGACGGACAGCACTTTTCCGGTCTTTCCCTTCGAACGCCCCGCCATCACCTTGACGTTGTCTCCGTGGCGGATGCCCATCGGTAAAGCTTTAATGTTTGTTTTCGCCATCGTTACCACACTTCCGGAGCGAGCGACACGATCTTGGTGAACTTCTTGTCGCGCAGCTCGCGGGCCACTGGCCCGAATACGCGCGTTCCGATCGGCTCGTTCGCGTCGTTGATCAGCACGGCGGCGTTGTCGTCGAACCGGATGTACGTCCCGTCCCTCCGCCGCTGCTCTTTCCTCGTGCGCACCACCACCGCGCGCACAACCTTGCCCTTTTTCACTTGGCCGTCCGGCGTGGCCTCTTTTACCGCCGCCGTGATGACGTCGCCGAGCCCGGCCGTCAGTCCTGCGTCTCCTCCCAGCGGGAGGATGCAGGTAATCTGGCGCGCGCCGGAATTATCGGCCACCGTCAGCCACGTCCGCATCTGAACCATCGTCGTGCTCCCTTATGTAATTCGCTTGAGGCTCAGGCCACGCGCGTCGAGCGCGTCAGCACTTCCTTGAGCCGCCACCGCTTCAGCTTCGAAAGCGGACGCGTCGATACGATTCGCACCGTATCGCCCACGCGCGCCTCCCGCTCTTCGTCGTGCGCGTAATACTTTTTCCCCGAGCGGATCACGCGGCGATAGAGCGGATGCTGGGTCGTGCGCGTGACCTTGACGACGATCGTCTTCTCCATCTTCGCGCTGGTCACCACGCCCACCAGTTCCTGCCGCGCACCGCGCTCCCGGGCGCTTTCCTGAATCGCTCCCGCTGGAGCCGCTGTTTCGTTCGCCATTACGCCTTCCTCAATTCGGCCTCGCGCAGGAGCGTCTTCACCCTCGCCAGGTCTTTTCTAACTTCCCGCAATTTCTTCAGCCCCTCGGCTTGCCCGGCCGACATCTGAAATCGCAGGCGGAACATCTGCTCGGCCAGCTCGCGCTGCTGGATTTCGAGCTCGCCCGAATTCATCTCGCGGTACTTTTCCACGCGCCGCGCCATCAGAGTTCCTCCGCCCGTGTTACAAACTTCGTTGCGATCGGCAGCTTGTTTGCCGCCAATTCCATGGCCTCGGTTGCCGACGCGAGATCCACGCCCGCCATTTCAAACATCACGCGCCCCGGCTTCACGACTGCCACCCAGTGCTCCGGTGGACCTTTGCCTTTCCCCATGCGCGTCTCGGCCGGCTTCTTCGTGAACGGCTTGTCCGGAAAATGCGGATCCAAAGTTTTCCGCCGCGCTTGATGAACCGCGTGATGGCCACGCGCGCCGCCTCGATTTGCCGGTCGGTGATCCACGCCGGCTCGAGCGCCTTCAATCCGTAATCGCCAAACGCGAGCGAGCCGCCGCGCCACGCTTTTCCGGTGCGCCGGCCGCGCTGTTGCTTGCGGTACTTCACTTTTTTCGGCATCAACATAATTGTTCGCCTGTTCCCTTTACGCTTCCGTTGCCGGCACCGGGCTTCCCGCGCTGCGGGATTTTTTCGCCCTGATAGATCCAGCACTTCACGCCGATGATGCCGTACGTGGTGTGCGCTTCAGCAGTTCCGTAGTCGATGTCCGCGCGCAGCGTTTGCAGCGGCAACCGCCCCTGCAAATACCACTCCTTGCGCGCGATTTCGGCGCCGTTCAACCGCCCGCCGACGCGCACCTTGATTCCCTTGCATCCAAAACGCAGCGCCGAATCCACCGCTTTGCGCATCGCCCGCCGGAACGCCACGCGCTTTTCAAGCTGCAGCGCGATCGATTCCGCGACGAGCTGCGCCGTCGAGTTCCGGCCGGTGCACTTCCTGAATGTCGATGTGCACTTCGCGCTTCGTGCGCTTCTGCACTTCGGCCTTCAGCTTGTCGATTTCCGAGCCTTTGCGCCCGATGATGATGCCGGGGCGCGCGGTATAGATCCGCACGACGAGCTTGTTCGCGGCCCGCTCGATGTCGATCGAATCCACGCCGGCTGATTTCAGCCGTTCCTTGAGCTGGGCTCGCAGCTGGACGTCTTCGTGCAGCAGGTCGGCGTAATCCTTCTTCGCGAACCAGCGCGACTTCCAGCCTTTGTTGTAGCCAAGACGAAATCCGTACGGATGTGTTTTCTGCCCCAAACTGGCCTCCTACTTCTTCTTTTTCTGCGCTTCCTTCGCGCGTTTCTCAATTGCCTTGCGGGCTTTTCGCACTGCGCCCTCGCACGCCCTTCGACGCTTCTGCTTCCGCCGCAGCCGCCGCAGCACGGTCCGCCGCGGCGCGATGGTGCTCGGCCACCTGCACAACGATATGGCTCGTGCGCTTCTGATACCGGAAGCCGCGGCCCATCGGCGCGGGACGCATGCGCTTCCAGCGCGGGCCTTCATTGACGTAGCAACTCGTCACGTACAGTGCGTCCACGTCGAGCGACTTCCCGGCATCGTCGGCCTTGCGCTCGGCGTTGGCGATGGCGCTGCGCAGCGTCTTCTCGACTTCTTTCGCCACGCGCTTCTTCGTGAACCGCAGCGTCTGCAACGCATCTTCCGCGCGCTGGCCGCGAATCAGATCCACCACCAGCCGCGCCTTCTGCGGCGACACGCGAACGAACCGCGCCTTCGCGACGCCCTCGATCTGTCCCTGAGCTTCCGTTGCCGTCGCCATCGTCTATGCCTTCGCCTCTGTTCTTCGCCTAACTCGTGCCCGCCGGAGCTGCGCCGCCGCCGCTCCCGGGGGCGCCGCTGCCGCAGCTGCCTTCTCGAGCGCAACTTTTACGCCGTGGCCTTTGAACGTGCGCGTCGGAGCGAACTCGCCGAGCTTGTGTCCCACCATCTGCTCGGTGATGTACACGGGAATGAACTTCTTGCCGTTGTGCACCGCGATCGTGTGGCCCACCATTTCGGGCAGAATCGTCGAGCGGCGCGACCACGTCTTCACTACTTTCTTTTCGTTTCGCGCGTTCATCGCCTTCCACCTTCACTCGCAGGTGGTCGTCGATGAACGGGCCTTTCTTCAGCGAACGCGGCATCGGTCTCCCTACTCCTCTACCCGGCGCAATTTCACCCATTGCGCGCGGCGCATTTTGCGGAATCCACGCACCGGACCCGGCACGCGGTGCGAAACCGGGCAAAACGGACAAACAAATCGCGTCCCCTGCGCGTTCGGGATCTTATCCACGATCACGGCCCATCCTGGCCGGCACAGCCGGTACAGCACTTGCGGCGCGGGCCCGAGCTTCGTCGCCGTCTTCACGGGCGGCTTTGCGGCGCCGGCTTTGCCGCGCGCCGCGAAATCGTCTTTCCGCGGACGCGCGGTTCGCCGCGGTCTACGTCGTGACGTTCGAGTGGCTGTCATCAGGTGCTCTCAATTCCCCGCCGCGCCGGGTTCATTTTACTTCTCTCCAGATGACCGCCCGGCTCCATAAACTTACGGCTTGCGCCGCTCCACGATCATCCGGTCGCTCTTCCGCTTCTTGCGCGTCTTCGCGCCCAGAGTCGGAAAACCCCAGGGAGTTTGCGGGTGATTGCCCTTCACGCGGCCTTCACCGCCGCCGTGCGGGTGATCCACCGGATTCATCGCCACGCCGCGCACCGTCGGGCGCTTGCCGTGCCAGCGCGTGCGGCCCGCCTTCCCGTACGTCACGTTCTCGTGATCCAGATTTCCGAGCTGGCCGACCGTGGCCATGCAGTCCACGCTAAACTTCCTGCACTTCGCCCGAAGGCAGCTTCACCAGCGCGAAATCGCCTTCCTTGCTCAGAAGCTGCGCCGCTCCGCCCGCCGCGCGGACCACTTGCCCGCCCTTGCCGGGAAACAGCTCCAGGTTGTGCACCATCGTGCCGGGCGGGATGTGCCGGATCGTCAGCGCGTTGCCGGGAAGAATGTCCGCGCCCTCGCCGTTCTGCACCGTCATGCCCACTTCGAGGCCCACCGGATGCAGGATGTAGCGCTTCTCGCCGTCGGCGTAGTGCAGCAGCGCGATGCGCGACGATCGGTTCGGATCGTATTCGATGGCCGCAACCTTCGCCGGGATTCCGATCTTGTCGCGGCGAAAATCGATCGACCGGATACCGCCGCGCGTGTCCGCCGCCGCGGTGCCAGGACGTGATTTCGCCGTGTGAATTGCGCCCGCCGGTGCGCTTCTTCGATTCGGTCAGCGACTTTTCCGGCGTTTCCTTGGTGATCTCGCTCTTATCGAGCATCGTCAGGAACCGCCGTGACGGTGTGTATGGTTTGAATGTTTTCAGTGCCATCGTTGCCTCGTGCCTCAAAGAGGGCGCCGCCGCCCTCCCTCTTCGCCGGAACTACAGATTCTCGGCGTACTCGATCATCTTTTCGCCGGGCGCCAGCTTCACGTACGCTTTCTTCCAGTCGCTCCGGAAACCCTCTGCGCGGCCCCGGCGGCGAAACTTTCCGTGGTAAATCGCCGTGCGCACGTGGTCCACCTTCACCTTGAAAATCCGCTGTACCGCTTCCTTGATCTCCGTCTTTGTGGCGTTCGACGCGACCTCAAATACGACCGTGTGCTGCGTCTCCTTCACGCCGAGTCCCTTCTCGGTAATGATGGGCCGCCGGATCACTTGATAAAAGTTCGTCGCCATCGGCTAGTCCTTTTTCGCCTTGGGCTTGGCCTTTGGCTTTTCCTTCTTTGCAGCCGCCGGCTTCTTTGCCGCTTTGGGCTCCGCTTCCTTCTTCGCGGCAGCCTTCGCCGGTGCGGCCTTCGCCGCCGCTTTTTCTGGCGCAGCCGCCACAGGCACTTCACTGGCTGCGGGCGCTTCGGCGGACTTGTTCGCGGAAAGCGCGTGGCTCAATTTCACGGCCGCTTCGCGCGAAAGCATCAGGCGGTCGTGCCGCATCAGGTCATAGGCTCCCAGCGCCGTCGGTGCCACCAGCGTCACGCCCTCGAGATTTCTGCTGGCGCGTTCGAGGTTCACGTTCGCGCCGGTTTCGACCAGCAAAATCGTGCTTCGTCTGCGCCGTCCAACTTCGACAGCGCTTCCCGGAACGCCTTCGTCTTGTGCGACTCGAGCGCGAATCCGTCCACAACCGTCAACTTTTCCTGCGCCAGCTTGGACGACAGCGCCGAGCGCAACGCGCCGGCAATCATCTTCTTCGGCAGGGCATATGCGTAGCTTCGCGGCACCGGGCCGTGCACCGTGCCGCCGTGCCGCCACAGAGGCGAACGGATGGACCCGACGCGCGCGCGGCCGGTTCCCTTCTGCTTCCACAGCTTGCGTCCCGCGCCGCTTACTTCGCTCTTGTCTTTCGTCTTGTGCGTTCCCGCGCGCTCGCCCGCCAGAAAGTGCCGCACGGATTCGTGCAGCAGGTTCGCGTTCACTTTCACCGAGAACACATCATCGGCCAGCTCAATCGTGCCGACCTTCTTGCCTTCGAGATTTTTCACGTCCACAACGGGCATCGTCGTCTCTCTTTACTATGATTACTACCGGGCCTTCTTGGCCCTGCGAATAAAAATGTAGCTGCCCGCCGGACCAGCCACGGAACCGCACACCAGCAGCAAATTCTCTTCGGCGTCGATTTTCACGACGCGCAGATTCTTCGACGTCTTCCGCTCGTTTCCCATGTGCCCCGGAAAATGCTGCCCCTTCCACACGCGCGAAGGGAACGAGCTCGCGCCGATTCCGCCGGGCGCGCGGTGAAACATCGAGCCGTGCGACGCGTCGCCGCCGCGATAGTGCCAGCGCTTCACGCCGCCCTGAAATCCTTTGCCCTTGCTCACGCCGCTGATGTCCACAAACTCGCCGACTTTGAATGCGTCGACCAGCACGCGGTCGCCCGCCTTGGTCTCGTCCTTCGAGTCCTCGATCGGCATCTCGCGGAGATACCGCATCGGCGCGACGTTCGCCTTCTTGAAGTGGCCGGTAAGCGCCTTCGTTACCCGCTGCGGCTTGATGAATTCCACCAGGCCCAGCTGGACCGCGTCGTAGCCGTCCTTGTCCTTCGTGCGACGCTGCACCACCACGCACGGGCCCGCTTGCAGCACCGTGCACGGAACCGCCGTGCCGTCCTCGGCGAAGACTTGCGTCATTCCGAGCTTGATTCCAAGTATGCCGTTGACTCCCATTTCTCTCGCTCTTTCCTGTTTTCTTCAGCTTTACTTCGTCGCGTGCTCGCGGCCAAACGCCTTGATCTCGACGTCAACGCCCGGCGGCAGATCGAGCTTCATCAGCGCGTCCACCGTGTCCGGCGTCGGTTCGAGAATATCGATCAGCCGCTTGTGCGTGCGCATCTCAAACTGCTCGCGCGACTTCTTGTCCACGTGCGGCGACCGCAAAACCGTCCAGCGGTTGATCACTGTCGGCAGCGGAATGGGACCGGCCACGTCCGCGCCGGTGCGCTTCGCCGTGTCCACAATTTCCTTGGTCGATTGATCGAGAATGCGGTGATCGTACGCTTTCAAACGAATCCGAATTTTTTCTCCGTTTGGCATGATTTACTCGATGATCTCGGCGACGGCGCCCGCGCCGACCGTGTGGCCGCCTTCGCGAATCGCGAATCGCAGCCCCTTCTCCAATGCCACCGGAGTAATCAGCGTGATCTCCGCCGACACGTTATCTCCCGGCATCACCATCTCCACTCCCGCCGGCAGCTTCACGTCTCCCGTCACGTCCGTCGTCCGAAAATAAAACTGCGGCCGGTACCCCGTGAAAAACGGCGTGTGCCTCCCGCCCTCTTCCTTCGTCAGCACGTACGCCTCCGCCTTGAACTTCGTGTGCGGCGTGATCGATCCCGGCTTTGCCAGCACCTGCCCGCGCTCCACTTCGTCCTTCTCCGTCCCGCGCAGCAGCAATCCCACGTTGTCTCCCGCCATCCCCTCATCCAATAGCTTCCGGAACATCTCCACGCCCGTCACCGTCTTCTTCATCGTCGGACGAAAACCCACGATCTCAACTTCCTCGCCCACCTTCACCTTGCCGCGCTCAATTCTTCCCGTCACCACCGTCCCGCGCCCCGAGATCGAGAAAATGTCCTCAATCGGCATCGCGAACGGCTTGTCCACCTCCCGCGGCGGCAGCGGTATGTGCTTGTCCACCGCATCCATCAATTCCAAAATCGACTTCTCCCACTTCGGATCGCCCTCGAGCGCCTTCAGCGCCGATCCCTTGATCACTGGAATCGTATCCCCCGGAAACTGATACGTCTTGAGCAGCTCCCGCACTTCCAGCTCCACCAGCTCCAGCAACTCCGGATCGTCTACCACGTCGCACTTGTTCAAAAACACCACGATCGCCGGCACGCCCACCTGCCGCGCCAAGAGTATGTGCTCCCGCGTCTGCGGCATCGGTCCGTCTGTCGCCGCCACAACCAATATCGCCCCGTCCATCTGCGCCGCGCCGGTGATCATGTTCTTCACGTAGTCCGCGTGACCTGGGCAGTCGATGTGCGCGTAGTGGCGGTTCGCCGTCTCGTACTCCACGTGCGACACCGCAATCGTGATTCCGCGCTCCCGCTCTTCCGGCGCGTTGTCGATCGTGTCGAACGCACGGAACGACACCTTCGGGTTGTTCTTGCTGAGCACCTTCGTGATCGCCGCCGTCAACGTCGTCTTCCCGTGGTCGATGTGCCCGATCGTCCCCACGTTCAAGTGCGGCTTGACCCTCTCGAATTTCTCCTTCGCCATATTTCTCTCCGCTCCAGTGTTGTTGCGTGCCTGCTCGTGATCCTCGCTACCTACTCTTTGCCTTGGCGCCATTCGCGCCGCCAACGACCTCTTCCGCGATATTGGGCGGCGCCTGTTGGTAATGCGAAAAGTGCATCGTGAAACTGCCGCGGCCCTGCGTCCGGCTGCGGATATCCGTTGCGTAGCCAAACATCTCGGCCAGCGGAACCAGCACGTTGATGATCTCGCTGCCTGCGCGTGTTTCGCGCCCTTGCATCTGTCCGCGCCGGGCGTTCAAGTCGGAAATCACCGGCCCCATGTAATCTTCCGGAACCACAACCTCGACGCGCATAATCGGCTCAAGCAGCTTCGGGCTCGCCTTGCGGCAACGCTTCCTTGAACGCCATCGAGCCTGCGATCTTGAACGCCATTTCCGAGCTGTCCACGTCGTGATAGCTGCCGTCGATCGACAGTGACGGCAAGGTCCACCATTTCGTAGCCGGCCAAAACGCCGCTATCCATCGCCTCTTTTACGCCGTTTTCAATCGGAGGCACAAATTCTCTCGGAATCGACGCCGCCCACTAGCTTGTCGATGAACAGCAGGCGATGCTCCTTGTCGAAGCGCCACTTGCCGCCCTTCCCCGCGACTTGCTTGGCAAGCTCGTCGAGTTCGTCGGTGGACATCTCGTGCATGTCTTCGTGCGCCGCGTTCGGCAACGGCTGCACGATCAAGCTTCACGTGGCCGTACTGTCCGCGTCCGCCCGACTGCTTGATGTGCTTGTGCTTCGCCTTCGGCGGCCTTCAGTGATCGTCTCGCGATACGCCACCTGCGGCCGGCCTACGTTGGCCTGCACGCCGAATTCGCGCATCATGCGGTCAACAATGATTTCAAGATGCAGCTCGCCCATTCCTGAAATCAGCGTCTGACCGGTATCATGGTCCGTGTGCACGCGGAACGTCGGATCTTCCTGCGCAAGTTTCCCGAGCGCTGTGCCCATTTTTTCCTGATCGGCTTTAGTCTTGGGTTCGATCGCTACGGAAATTACGGGGGTGGGGAAATCGATGTTCTCGAGGATGATGGGCTTTTCTTCGTCACAAAGCGTGTCGCCCGTCGTCACGTTCTTCAAGCCTACGCAGGCCGCAATGTCGCCCGCTTCAATCGATTCGATTTCCTCACGCTTGTTGGCGTGCATTCGAAGCAGCCGCCCCATACGCTCGCGGGTTTTTCTCGTCGAATTGTAAACCGAATGGCCCGTCTTCAGCACGCCCGAATACACCCGAATATACGTCACGATGGCCGACATACGGGTCGGTCATGATCTTGAACGCCAGCGCCGAAAACGGCTGATCGTCCGACGCACGCCGCAGTTCGGGTTCGTTTTCGTCGAGCGTCGGTGCCCTCAACCGGCGGCACATCCACGGGCGACGGGAGATAATCGATCACCGCATCGAGCAGCGGCTGGATGCCCTTGTTCTTGAAGGCCGAGCCGGCAATCACGGGCACGAGCTTCAGCGCAATCGTCGAACGCCGCAGCGAAGCGCGCAGTTCCGCCGGCTCCAGTTTGTGCTGTTCGAGGTATTTCGTCAGGATGGCGTCGTCGTGCTCGGCGATGTACTCGACCACCTTATCGCGGTGCTCTTTGTAGAATTCCGGGCTGAGCGCAGAAGCTTTGACGGCCGTTTCGAGCGCCGGACGCGTCTTCAAGTACGCCGCATCCCACAATTTCTCGAGCGGCAGAATTTCGTATTCGGCGCCCAGAGTCTCGTCCTTCCAGACGATGGCGCGCTCTTCGATGAAATCGATGATGCCGACGAAATTGTCTTCGCGGCCGATGGGGAATGGTAATGGGAACGGGGTGGGCCGAAAGCCTTTGCCGCATCGAGCGGATCGAATGGTCGAAATCTGCGCCGATGCGGTCCATCTTGTTGATGAACGCGATGCGCGGCACGCGATACTTGTCCGCCTGACGCCAGACCGTTTCCGACTGCGGCTGCACGCCGGCAACCGCATCGAACACCGCAACCGCGCCGTCCAGCACGCGCAGCGACCGCTCGACTTCCACGGTGAAATCCACGTGCCCCGGCGTGTCGATGATATTGATGCGATATGTTTTGTCGAACCGCTTCCAGGAAGCCGTCGTCGCCGCGGACGTAATCGTGATCCCGCGCTCGCGCTCCTGTTCCATCCAGTCCATCACGGTCGTGCCTTCGTGCACTTCGCCGATCTTGTAAGTCACACCCGTATAGAACAGGATGCGCTCCGTGCAGGTCGTCTTCCCCGCATCGATGTGCGCCATGATCCCGATGTTGCGGGTTTGGTCGAGTTGTACTTGTCGTGCCATTTTCTTCTTATTCGAGTCCTAAGCCGGAAGCTGTTACCACCGATAGTGCGCGAAAGCCTTGTTCGCCTCCGCCATGCGGTGTACGTCTTCTTTCTTCTTCACCGCTCCGCCGCGTCCGTTGGCGGCGTCCATGATTTCTTCGGCCAGCTTGTCCGTCATCGACCGCCCCGAGCGCGTCCGCGAGTACAGCACCAGCCAGTGGATCGCCAGCGATTGCCGTCGGAACGGATTCACTTCAACTGGCACCTGGTAGTTCGCGCCTCCGACGCGCCGCGTCTTCACTTCCAGCATCGGTTTGCAGTTCTCGACGCCTTCTTGAACAGCTTGAACGCATCGTCGTTCGTCTTCTTCGCCACCTGATCCATGGCGTCGTAGAAAATCGTCTGGGCGGTCGAGCGCTTGCCGTCGTACATCATGCTCGAAATGAACTTCTGCACCAGGTCGCTGCCGTAACACCGGATCGCCCGGAATCTTGCGGCGAAGAACCCATCCTTTTCGTGGCATCGTTCCGCTCTCCTACTTCTGCGCGGCTTTGGGCCGCTTGGCGCCGTATTTCGAGCGCCCTTGTTTGCGATTCTCAACGCCCGCGGCATCCAGCGTGCCGCGAATAACGTGATAGCGGACGCCCGGCAGATCCTTCACGCGGCCTCCGCGCACGAGCACGATCGAGTGCTCCTGCAAATTGTGGCCGATCCCGGGAATGTACGTGGTCACTTCCGCGCTGTTCGTCAGCCGCGCGCGCGCCACTTTTCGCAGTGCCGAGTTCGGTTTTTTCGGCGTCTGCGTATACACGCGAACGCACACTCCGCGCTTTTCCGGGCATCCTTCGAGAGCCGGCGACTTCGTCTTCGTCCGGATTTTCTCTCGGCCATTGCGCACTAATTGTGAAAACGTCGGCACGCTCGTCCCCCTCGTTTCAAAAAAAGCGTTTCGTTATTGTGATTCCGCGCAGCCCAAACCTGCCCGCGCAGAAGTCTGCGGGTGAATGAACTGAAAAGGTCGCCCAACCTGAAGGAACTGCCAGGTACTCCGCGCTGACGCTTCACCCCAAGGAGTGAACTGCATCTGCCGAATGCGGAGGGCTTCGCACGGCTTTGCGGGGCTGGCGCCCCATTCCGGCCGCTCTTCCTTAACCCCGTTCCGTCCTTCTTGTTCCGGGGCGGGAAGACTTCCCTTTCACCACCAGGCCCGAAGGCCTCAAGACAACCGGGCAAGTATAGGCAAAACAACAATTCGTGTCAACACGATACCGCTGTGAAAATAAAGGAAAAGATGAGCGCCTGCCCTCGCAGTCGATACCCCCACCCGTCCTGCCGTTCAGCGTGGCCGTCCAGCCTTGGTCGAATTCGCTTCCCGAATCGCGCCGGTTGGTCGATCGTCCTAGTACCCAAAGTCATTCGGCGTCCGCATCCGAATGAGTCGGTTGAATTTCCGTATCCTGCTGACAATAAGGTGCTTCTATTAAACCGCGGCCAGCCCCGGTTTGCTTCCAAGACCGAGGCGCGCCATCGGTTACCTGGATCGCGCCTCGGTATCAATCCGCTCACCCGTTGAAGACTTCGCAACCCATTCGCCGTCCCAGCTTTGCGCTGCGCCTGCAACGCGCCTACACTCGTGGGGCCAGTTTTCCACAGGGAGGACGGATGAATCGCCTTGGCGTGGCGCTGATTTTCATTCTTTGCATGCCGCTTGCGGCCGCGCCACAACAGCAACCCACGGCGACTCAGCCGCACGCCGATTACTCGCGCGAGCCATTTGTCATCGAGCAATATTTCACTACTGCGCGATTTGAAAATGACGGCACGAGCGAGCGCGATCTCACCGTCCGCATTCGCGTGCAATCCGACGCGGGCGCACAGCAACTGAAAGAGCTCGTTTTCGATTTCGATTCCTCCAGCGAGAAAATGGAAGTTCGCTACGCGCGTGTGCGCCAGCCCGACGGTACAATCGTCACCGCGGCCGCCGACGCCGTGAAAGAAGTTTCCGCTTCGATCGTGCGCGATGCGCCCGCCTACGGCAACGCCAAGGAAAAACACATCGCCGTTCCCTCGCTCGCCCCTGGAACGACGCTCGAGTATGAAATCGCCACGCGCGTCGTAGCGCCGCCCGCTCCCGGCGAATTCTGGTTCGAGCACAGCTTCGTCGAGAGCGCCATCGTTCTCGACGAACGATTTGAAATCAACGTCCTCGAATCGCGCACAATAATTCTGAAATCGTCTCCCGCCTCGCCCTACGAGACCTCTCACGAAAATGGGAGAACGATCTATCGCTGGAAACGCTCGAATCTCACGATCGCCGCAGGCGGCTCATCAAAAGGCAGCACAGAGCAAGGCAAATCAAAACCGCCAGACGTTCAGCTCACCACATTCGCGAACTGGCAAGACGTCGGCCGCTGGTACGCGAAACTCGCACAGGGCCGCGCCGAGCCAGCGCCAGAAATCCGTTCGGCAGCGCAAGACTTGATCAAGGGCTCCGCGACCAGCATCCAGAAGATCCAGGCTCTCTACGACTACGTATCGAAAAACATTCGCTCCGTCAGCCTTCCCTTCGGCGCCGCCGGCTATCGGCCGCGTTCCGCATCGGAAGTGCTCTCGAGCAAGTACGCCGACCCAAAAGATAAGCACACACTCCTCGCCGCGATGCTTCAAGCCGCAGGCATTTCATCCGACATCGTCCTCATCTCTCCGACCCACGAGCTCGACGCGTCGGTGCCATCCCCATCGCAGTTCGATCACGTAATCACAGCCGTGCCGCTCGGTGAACAGCGCATCTGGATGGACGCAACGCCCGAAGTCGCGCCGTTCAGGCTTCTCGCATCTCCGCTGCGCGGCAAGTCTGCCCTGCTCGTATCCGTCGGCGGCATCGGCAAGATCGTCGAAACTCCGGCCGACCCGCCGTTTCTCTCCGTGCAGCACGTGGACATCGACGGTCAGGTCAGCGACCTCGGCAAGCTCACGGCACGCGCTCACTATTCCGTGCGAGGCGATACCGAACTGGTCCTGCGCCTCGCGTTTCACCGCACGCCGGAAAATCAGTGGCGCGATCTCGGCCAGACAATTCTCTCTCTCGATGGCATTCGCGGCGACGTGAACTCCGTGAAACCGGGCGATCCCACCGCCACGCATGATCCCTTTCAGCTCGATATCGAATTCGCGCAACCGGGTTTTCTCGATTGGTCAAGCAAGCACTCGAAGGCCGCTTTTCCACTGCTCGCCATCGGCCTACCCGACGCGCCGGAGAAGAACGCCGCCTCAATCCAACTTGGCAGCCCGCTCGACGTCACCGTGCGATTGAAGCTGGCGCTCCCGCCCGATTACATCGCGCAGCCGCCCGTCTCCGTTTCCGTCGCTCGCGATTACGCCGCATTCAGCTCAAGCTATCGCTTCGCGGATCACACCGTCACCGCCGAGCGCTCGCTCGATTTCAAAATGCGCGAGCTTGCCGCGTCGCGCGCGGATGACTTTCTCGCTTTCTCGCGCACCGTCGCAGCGGACCAGAATCAGCCGCTCGTCGTGATCAACACGACGCCTGGCGCCCCCGCCGTCCCCTCGTCGGCAAGCGTGGATTCCCTGATCGAATCGGGCCTCGCCGCCCTGAATGCAGGCAACGCGCGCTCGGCGATTCCGCTTTTCAAACGCGTCGTCGAGCTCGATCCCGCGCACAAGCAGGCGTGGAATGATCTCGGACTCTCCGATTTCCGCATCGGCCAATTCGATGAAGCCGTTGCCGCGTTTCGAAAGCAGCTCGAAATCAATCCTTCCGACGCGCATGCCAACGACTATCTCGGCCTCGCGCTTGAACACCAGCAGAATTTCGCCGAAGCCGCCGCCGCATTCCACAAGCAGATCGAGCTTGATCCGCTTGACGCCACCGCTCATACAGCGCTCGGTGAAATTCTCCTCGGCCAGCACGAGTACGCTCAGGCCGCGCCCGAGCTCGACAAAGCCGCGATCCTCTCGCCCGATGATGTCCAGCTTCAGCTAAGCCTCGGGCGCGCGTACGCGAATACCGGCGACGCGCAAAAAGCCCTCGCCGCATTCGAAAAAGCGGCCGCGCTCTCTCCCACGCCCGCCGTGTGGAACGACATCGCCTACGATCTCGCTGACAGCAAACTCGATCTCGATAAGGCGCAGCACTACTCCGAATCCGCGATTGCCGCTATCGCACCCGATCTTCGCGGCATTGATTTGCAACATCTCACGGTCGCCCACCTAAACGCGGTCGCGGCCATTGGGCTCTATTGGGACACGCTCGGATGGGTTTACTTCCAGAAAGGTGATTTGCAGTCCGCTGGGCGATACGTCAACTCCGCGTGGCTGCTCGATCAGAACGGCGAGATCGGCGATCATCTCGCGCAGATTTACGAAAAGCTCGGACAGAAAGATCGCGCGATCCACGCATACGCGCTCGCGCTTGCGGCGCCCAACTCGGTTGCCGAGACTCGCGCCCGCCTCACGCTCCTCCTCGGCGGAAATTCCCAGATCGATGGCCTCGTGAGCAAAGCCAAACCTGAAATCGCTGCTCTGCGCGCGATCCCCGCCGGGGAACTCCTCGACGAGGAAACGCAAGCCGACTTTTTCATTTTGCTGTCGCCAGCGGAGAAGAACGCGCGCGTCGACGCCGTGCGATTCGTCAGTGGAAGTGAAAGGCTGCGTGCGCTCGCGGACCGCCTGCGCGCGCTCGATTACGGCGTGCCGTTTCCGGATGCGTCGCCCCTACAGATCGTCCGCCGCGCCACGCTCTCTTGTCCGGGCAAGGGCGCCGATTGCACGCTCACCCTCGTCTCGCCCGAGGATGTACACGCCGTGAATTAGCGCTTTCGATCGTACCTGGGTTGTCACAACAGCGCGCACATCAAGTGGCCTATGCCGCCCATCACTCGCAACCCGTCTGCGCGGTCCTTGAAATACCGCTCGTTGATCGCCGCAGAATCGAGATCCTCGACGGAATGAAAACCCATCTGTCGCAGCCGCTCCGCGAGCGCTTTCGGTTCGAAATACGTCTGGAACGGCTCTCCGAGCGCCGCCACGCGCGCCGCCATGGCATCGAGCGCCAGCCGCCCTATCAGGTTCAGCGAAGATCGCGGAATCGCGTAGTCGAACACGACCCCTCCGCCCGACGGCGTCGATCCGATGAATCCGAGGGTCGCCATCGCAGCTTCCTCGGTCAGGTACATCGTTACGCCGAGCCACGAAAAAAACGTCGGCTTCGCCGGATCGAAGCCCGCGAGCCGCAGGCCCTCTGCGAGCGTCTGCCCCTCGAAATCCACCGGCGCGTACGTCACCGACGCGGGAATCGGAATTCCGGCCGCTGCCAGTTTGCGGCGCTTCCATTCCTGCGTCGCCGGAAAATCCACCTCGAACACGTGCAGCGCGGAGTCCGCGAATGGATTTCGATACGCGAATGTATCGAGCCCCGCTCCGAGGATCACGTACTGCGTCGCGCCGCGCCCGATGGACCGCGCCAGTTCGTCTTCTGCGAACCGGCTGCGCGCGACCATGAACGCGCGAATCGTGCGTGCCACGCGGCCCTCTTGCTTGCTCCGCTCGGCCTCGACTTTCGCCGCCACTTCCGATCCGATAATCAGTAGCGCAATGGGATCGTCCAGCACTCGGGGAACGTCGAAAATCTGATGTGCCGCGCGCCGCATGGCCACGCGCATCGCGGTCTTGCTCGGCTGCGCCTCGATCATGTCTCAGTTATACGACGGAATTTGGCAATACGACTAGGTGGGAGGCCAACGGCCGTTTGCCACAGCTGTCAGTAGAGGGGCGACGATTCCTATCGGATCGTCACTTGATTTCCATTACTTCCTTTTCCTTCGCGGCGGAGAGGTCTTCGATCTTCTTCGTTTCGGAGTGCGTGAGCTTCTCAAGTTCATCGAGCGAGCGCTTCTTCTCATCCTCGCTGATCTTCTTTTCCTTCTCGAGTTTCTCGATCGCCTCTTTGATGTCGCGCCGGATGTTGCGCACGGCCGTCCGGTGATTCTCGAGCACCCTGTGGATGTGCTTCGCCAAATCCTTGCGCCGATCCTCGGTGAGCGACGGAATCGGCACGCGCACCACCTTGCCATCGTTCGTCGGGTTCAGTCCGAGATCGGACGTCCGAATCGCCTTGTCGATCAACGGCACGGCCCCCGCGTCCCACGGCGAGATTACGATCGTCATCGGATCGGGAACGTTCACCGTACCGAGCTGGTTGATCGGCATCGGCGTGCCGTGATAATCCACTCGCACATGATCGAGCAGCGCAACGTTCGCCCGCCCCGTGCGCACCGCCGAGAGGTCCTTGCGAAAATCCTCGACCGCTTTCTCCATCCGCGTCTTGCCCTGTGCGAGGGCGTCTTTGCTTGTCGCAATCGTTGTCATTGGAAATTTAGCCTCCGCCGGCGCGGCGTCAAGCCGCGGTGACGGTGGAACCGACCCGCTCGCCTTCCACCACGCGCTTCAGGTTCCCCGGCACGTTCATATTGAACACCACGATCGGCATCTTGTTGTCCATGCACAGCGAAATGGCCGTCGAATCCATCACCGATAGGCCCTTTTGCAGCACCTCGATATACGTGATGCGCTCGAACATTTTCGCGTCCGCTACCTTCTCAGGATCGGCGTCGAAAATTCCGTCGACGCGCGTGGCCTTCAAAATCACTTGCGCCTTGATCTCCATCGCGCGCAGCGCCGCCGCGGTGTCCGTCGAAAAATAGGGATTGCCGGTTCCCGCGGCGAAGATCACCACGCGCTGTTTTTCCAGGTGCCGCGTCGCGCGCCGCCGGATGAACGGCTCGGCCACCTGATGCATTTCGATCGCGCTCATCAGCCGCGTGTGGCAGCCGGCCCTCTCGAGCGCGTCTTGCAGCGCCAGTCCGTTGAGCACCGTCGCGAGCATGCCCATGTAATCGCCCGTCGCGCGGTCGATGGTCAACCCCTGCTGGCGCGCCCCGCGAAAAATATTGCCGCCGCCGACGATCACCGCGATCTCGACGCCCAGCTCTTGGACTTCCTTCACCTCGTGCGCGATATTTTGGATCGTCTCTGCGTGGATGCCGAAAGCGTCCGGCCCGGAAAGGGATTCACCCGAAAGTTTCAAAACGATGCGGCGGTAAATCGGCGTTGTCTTGGCTGCTGCGGCTTGGCTCGCCTCTTGCGGTGTGGTCATCTCGTCTGGGGGCAGCGCCCTTTCCCGCGGGCATTCTAGCAGAGAATTACCGGCCCGATGAGGGTCGTCGTCATGAACAAAGAGCGTGAATCAACGCCCTCTCGTACGGCTCGGAAACGATTCTTATGACGCCGGCGCAGGCTCCGCTTCAGGGCTCGCAACAGGAGCGGCCCCATCCGTCTCGCCCACCTTGAATCGCGAGAACCGGCGGATGGCGACGTTCTCGCCAAGCTTGGCGATCGCCTGATCGACCAGCTCTTTAATGGTCGTGCCTTCATCCTTGATGAAGTGCTGCTCGTACAGGCAGTTCTCTTCGTAGAATTTTTCCATCTTGCCGTTCACGATCTTTTCGATCACGGCTTCGGGTTTCCCGGTCGCTTTCGCCTGCTCGCGATAGATGTCCCGTTCGCGGTCCAGAATCTCCTGCGTCACTTCCTCGCGCCGCAGGAATCGCGGATCGAGCGCGGCGATGTGCATCGCCACGTCATGGCAAAGGCGCTGGAAATCCTCGGTGCGCGCAACGAAATCGCTCTCGCAGTTGATCTCGACGAGCACGCCGATCTTTCCTCCCGCGTGAATGTAGCAGGACACCAGCCCCTCGGACGTCGCCCGCTGCGCCTTCTTCGCCGCCGCCGCCTGTCCCTTTTTGCGCAGGACGTTGATCGCCGCCTCGATATCCCCTTTGGCCTCGATCAGCGCCGCGCGGCAATCCGAAAATCCCGCGCCGGTGCGATCGCGCAGCTCCTTCACGAGTTGCGCAGGTATGTTGCTGCCCTTGCCGGGTTCAGGTGCAGTAGCCATGGATGTACTCGATTCCTCTTCGTTGAATTTTGGTTGGCCCGGCTCGGCCAGGCCAGGGGTGTGTGCAGGCGCTCGGGAACTCTTAGGAGGCGACCTCTTCGTCGGTCGCGACCGGCGCCGCCTCTTCCGCGGGAGCTGCCGGCTCGCCTTCGACGAAATCGCCTTCCTGCTTTTCGTACTGTTCGTAGGCGCTCGTGTCCACGTACTCCGGACCTTCCTCGCCCGTGCCTTCCGCGGCCTTTTGATCCGCGATCTGCGATTGCTCGAACGACTGCCGGCCCGAAAGAACGGCGTCCGAGATCTTGGACGTGAACAGCCGGATAGCGCGCAGAGCGTCGTCGTTGCCGGGTATGACCCAATCCACCAGGTTGGGATCGCAATTCGTGTCCACGATCGCGACCACCGGAATTCCCATCCGCCGCGCTTCGCGCACCGCGATCACTTCCGCGTTCGGGTCGATCACGAACATCGCGTCGGGGAGCGTCGTCATGTTCTCGACGCCCGAAAAATTCTGCTGCAGGTGCTTCATCTCGCGGTCCAGGCGCGCGCCCTCTTTTTTCGAAAATTGCGCCATCCGGCCATCTTCAGACATGGCTTTCAGCAGCTTGAATCGCTTGATCGATTTTTGCAGGGTGGCCCAATTCGTCAGCGTCCCGCCCAGCCAGCGGTGGTTCACATAGAACATCCCGCAGCGCTGCGCCTCTTCGGCGATCGCTTCCTGCGCTTGCCGCTTCGTGCCGAGGAAAAGGACGCTCTTGCCCTGTCCCGCCTGTTCGGCCACGTATCGCGCGGCCTCGCGGAACATCTTCAAGGTCTTCTGCAGGTCAATGATGTGGATTCCGTTGCGTTCGCCGAAGATGTACTCCTTCATCTTCGGGTTCCAGCGTCGCGTCTGGTGGCCGAAGTGAACGCCGGCCTCCAGAAGCTCTTTCATCGTGATTTCGACTGCCAAGGTACCTCCTCCATGAAGGGATGCTTCGATTCCGGTTTACCGGAACAGCATCCTTTTCTGCCGGTTCCTTCCCGGCCGTGAATTTAAGTCTGTCCCGATCGCTCGTTCCGAGCCACCGGGACGGACCCAAGATCGATTAGCGCTTGCTGAACTGGAAGCGCCGACGTGCGCCCTTTTGCCCGTACTTCTTCCGTTCCTTCATGCGCGGGTCGCGCGTCAGAAAACCATTCTTCCGCAGCGCGGGCCGAAGCTCCGGATTCAGCTTCGAAAGCGCGCGCGAAAGTCCCATGCGCACCGCTCCTGACTGTCCGCCCACTCCGCCGCCCTTCACCTGACACTTCACCTCGAGCTGGTCGAGCATCTGCGTGAACTTCAGCGGCTCGACCGCCGCGGTATTCCACGCGACATTGCGGAAATATTCGTCCACCGGCCGCCCGTTCACCGTAAATCGCGCCGGTCCCATCTTGATGTACACGCGCGCCACCGATTCCCGGCGGCGTCCCGTGCCGTAGAATTGCTTCCCTCCGGCGCCTTCCATCGAACTCGTCGCTGAACTCAACGTTCCTCCTATTTACCCTCGGCCCGCTTTGGCGGACCAAGGCTGCGCAGCAGGAAGCTGCGTCGCAATTCCTATGCCCTCTGCGGATTTCCGTCTCCCCCTAAGCCCGCTTTCGCGGACGAAGGGCGCGAGGGCGCCTGAAATCTCAGTAACTCTGGGTTACAGGTTACAGCGCGATCGGCTGGGGCTTCTGTCCGGCGTGGCGGGCAAGCGCTTCACTTCCGGCATAAACACGCAGCT
The DNA here is from genome assembly GCA_963715685.1 of uncultured Acidobacteriota bacterium. Taxonomy (GTDB): domain Bacteria; phylum Acidobacteriota; class Terriglobia; order Acidiferrales; family UBA7541; genus Palsa-295. The sequence continues at coordinate 3,365,170 of OY970264.1, forward strand.
TCTTTGCACGACGCGCGCGGAGCTTGTTTTTCGGCAGCATTCCAAGCACCGCTTCGCGAACGACCTCTGCTGGACGGCGTTGCATCATCGCCCGGATCGGAATTTCCTTCAATCCGCCGGGCCAACCGCTATGGTGCCGGTAAATCTTCTGATCGATCTTGTTGCCCGTCAGCTTGATCCGCTCCGCATTGATCACCACGACGTGATCGCCGCAATCGAGGTGCGGTGTGTAGCTCGGCTTGTCCTTCCCGATCAAAAGCCTCGCGATACGCGTCGCCAGGCGCCCCAGCACCTGTCCCTCTGCATCCACCACGAACCAGTTGGCCCCGACCGTGAGCGCTTCCGCCTCCCGGCCCTTTGGTACATATGTCCGCATCTGCCCAGTCACACCTTTCCGTCTAGAGACAAACGCTAAGTGTAGGCTACGCCTCAATTCCTGTCAACGAAGACTCTCATGCCGTCGAGATCGTTTTTGTAGGGGCGCAGCACGCTGCGCCCGGCGCACATGCTTGGCTCGATGCCGCCCATCCACCGCGCCGCGCTGATTCTTTCCACGACTATTTACGCTTCGATCATCAAAGTGTAATGCATCCTGACGAATATCGTCACGGAGCTGTTTCGCGTGACCTCGATCATGCTTTCCTTGGCCAACGCAGGCCCCTCGCAGCCCGAGCTGTTTGACCGCATGCTTCGCCGGGCCGCCGCGTACTGCTGGCTCGAGCGCTTCAAGAGCCAGTCCTCGAAGGGAGCTTACACCGTGGGCTACACGCAAATTGGGGAAACCGCTGGCGCCGTTTGGAAAACGCTCTCGAAAGAAGGCCCTCTCACCTTCGCCGCTCTGATGGAAGAGGTCAACGCGCCGCAGAGCATCTTTTTCATGGCCATCGGCTGGCTCTCGCGCGAGGACAAGGTCGAATTCGAGCCGTCCGATGGCGACTATCTCGTCCGCCTGACCTCAGCCTGACGCACACGCACACGTCCGCGCACGGATCGCCTGCGCCGGTACGAATCCGCATTGGTCTGCTGCCTTCTTGGGATAATTCCGAGCGCAAATCGAGGAGGCCAGCGGCGGACCGCGTCTTCGCGGCCCGCTCGCCGGTTGGAATGCGTGTGAATCAGTCCGCTGAGGTTGCGGTTGTCGCCGCAGCGCGCGTCGTGCGAGTGTACGCGGGCTTGTCGAGGTCGTTGTCGCTCGACGCTTCGCCGGCCTTGTCGATCTCAATCGAGCCTTTGAAGTACGCGCCGTCCTCGATCATGATTCGGGCCGTCGTCAGGTCGCCCACCACCGAGCCGTCCTTCTTGATCTCGATGCGGTCGCGCGCCCGAAGATTGCCCTTCACATTGCCGTATACCACCACTTCCCGTGCGATCACGTCGGCCGTCAAGCGAGCGCTCGCACCGATCGTGAGTTTGCGGTCTTCGAGCTGCACCAGCCCTTCAACGCTTCCGTCGATGGCCAGGTCTTCGTTGCCTGTGATCTCGCCCTTCACGTGCAAGCTTGCTCCGAGCCGGGCCGTGCCGCTTCCGCTGAGCCGGTCGGTCGTCGTCGGATAACTCGAATCCAAAGGTGCCATGGCTTTTGCCTCCCCAGGAATGGATGTCGCAGGCGATACGTTCGGTCTAGGCTGCTGCGGGAGCGGCGTCCTAGCGGGAGTCTCCTGCTTTTTATCTCCCCACATTTACCCTACCTCCTTGGGCCCAATTGCGCCGGAAACAGCTATCGGATACGGACCGGGGCTATCAATCTATTCCGCTGCGAAATCCACGCCAATCCCAATTTGGGACACTTGTGTCCGGGGCATTACTAGACCTTTGTCCAGCGAAACCCTGGCGACTCAATCTCGGTCATTCGACTATACGTCCGTGTGACTGCTGGGAAGCCGGGTGCGAAGATAATTTTCGAGTGGCCGACTGCTCGGGAGTTAGGTTAGAGACTCAGAAATGGCTTTCCGCGAAAGCGTACCGAGGAGATGAAAGAGCGCGCTGAACCAGAGCGAGAACACGTTGAACATGGTCGGAGGTATAACGGAACGCTGGCGGCGGGACGGGCTCTATGTTATTCATTCCAGCGCTGGCACGGGATAGGCGAAGGGTGAGTAGGGGGATTGCGTGAATGTAGTCAGGCGCTTCCGGCTTGTCGCTTTGATTTTGATGGCGTGGACTCTGGCTTTGAATGTCTTTCACATCTCTCAGGCCACAGGCCAGGAATCTCCGACTGCGCAGGTGCCTCCCGCTTCTGCGGCCGCGCCGGCCGCGCCGGTCGATCTTGAACAAGGCAAGCGTCTATTCGCGCAGAACTGCTCTGCGTGTCACGGAGCGGATGCTGGCGGCGGAGACGGTCCTGATCTTCACGGTGTTCCAGCCAGCTTAGGCGATCCAACGGTGCAAGGGATCATCAGGAGAGGAATCCCTGGCACGGCAATGCCGGGATCTTCCACCGTCTCGGATCGAGAAGCGGCGAACATCGTGGCCTATCTCCGAACGTTGAACAGCCCAACAACCTCTGGCGTAGTAACGGGCGATCCCAAGAAGGGCGAAGCTCTCTACAACTCCAGCGGCTGCCCGGCTTGCCATATGATCGCCGGCCAAGGCGGCAGCATCGGGCCCGAGCTGACTCGGGTTGGCGCTGTGCGGGGAGCCACAAACTTGAAGGCGAGATTGCAAGATCCCGGCGCGAATCTGCCCCAGGTAGGAGACGGCCCCTTCGGCAGCAAATGGACTCAATATTTAATGTTCCGTGCGGTCGAAAAGGACGGACGCGCCGTTGAAGGCGTGCGCGTCGGCGAAGACTCGTTTACGATCGTTCTGAAGGACGCCAGCGGGAAATTCCACGGATTGTGGAAGCCTGATCTGCGCTCCCTGGAAAAGGAACCCGGGAAGAGTTTCATGCCGAGCTTCAAGGTCACATTGTCCGCGGCGCAGCAAGATGACTTGGTGGCCTACCTTATGAGTTTGAAGAGCGCACAATGAAATCCTTCCTATATGCGCTGGTGTTCGTTGTTTCACTCTTTCCGGGTGCGGCGAGATTGCTCGCCCAAGACGTGTCCTACGAACAGTTGCTGCACGCCGACAGCACACCTCAAGACTGGCTGATGTACGGCGGCGATTATCAGTCCCAGCGGTTTTCGAGGCTTACGCAGATCAACCGCGAAAATGTTCATAGCCTCAAACCGGCCTGGATATACCAGCCCAACCACCCCCTTCAGCCGTTTGAGACATCTCCCGTCGTGGTGGATGGAGTCATGTACGTCACGGAGCCGCTGAGCACGGTCACTGCTCTCGATGCGCGCCTGGGTACGAAGATCTGGAGCTGGTCACCGCATCTTCCGGAAAAGATTTTTACCATTGGAGTGCATCGTTCGAATCGCGGAGTAGCGGTTTTCAATAATACGGTTTATGTGGAGACGCTCGATGCGCACCTTGTCGCGCTCGACGCCACAACAGGCGCCGTGAGATGGAGTGTCCACGTTGACGAGAATGGCCAAGGGTACGCAATGACGGGGGCGCCTCGAGTGCTGGATGGGAAAATCATTGTGGGGATTTCCGGAGGAGACGTCGGGATTCGGGGTTTCGTGGACGCCTACGATGCGAAGACGGGCAAACGGCTCTGGCGCGTATGGACGATTCCAAATCCGGGCGAGCCTGGTTCGGAAACGTGGGGGAAAGATATGTCCGGCACCGGCGGCGCAGGCACGTGGGGCACGGGTTCCTATGACCCGGAGCTAAATCTGCTGTACTGGACTACAGGAAATCCGGCTCCCGATTACAACGGGAGTAACAGGGAAGGGGACAACCTGTACTCGGACTCGGTGCTTGCCATCGATCCCGATGCGGGGAAAATGAAGTGGTATTTCCAGTTTACGCCGCACGACACGCACGACTGGGACGCAATTCAAGTTCCTGTGTTGTTCGACGAGATGGTGGAGGGCAAACCCAGAAAGCTTTTAGCCCTGGCGAACCGCAACGGATTTTATTACGTTCTGGATCGCGTATCGGGCGAGTTCGTGACCGGCGTCCCCTTCGTGACGCAAACTTGGGCTAAGGGGCTCGACAAGAACGGGCGGCCAATTCTGTTGCCCAACACCGAGCCAACTCCTGAAGGGAGTTTGGTATACCCCGATGGTCATGGAGGCACGAATTGGAACAGTCCGTCCTACAGCCCTCAGACAAAACTGTTCTACGTCTCAGCTCGTGAGATTGGCGCATATACCGTGCAAGGTCAGCCGAAAGTCCACTTTCCCGACTTCGGTGGAGGCGGGCGAAACGCTCTTTCTGGAGATGACTCCTACGGTGCAATTCGCGCCCTTGAAGCAACGACGGGCAAGTTGAAGTGGGAATATCGGTTGCTTGCTCCCGCGGAGGTTAGCACTCTCGCGACCGCGGGCGGTCTGGTGTTCTCTGTGAGTGACGAAGGCAATTTCTTCGCGCTCGACGCCGCAACTGGCAAGTTGTTGTGGGAATTTACGGTGGGTGGTACGGGTGCTGAATCAAATCCCATCACATATGAAGTGGATGGCAAACAATATTTGATCGGAGCGTCCGGCAACTGCTTCGTTGCCTTTAGTTTGCCGTGATCCGAATTTGATAGTGCGCGGAAAATCGCCAAAGTACAGGAGGCAGTTCATCCATGAAAGTTAATAGACGAAAACTATTGTCGTTGCTGGGTATGTCTCCGGCGCTTCTGGCAGGTTCCCGAGCGGAGGCGGAACAGAAGAAAAAAGGTGCGCACAGCGCCGCGGGAAGCGAGCCGAAGTTGACGGCGGTTAGTCCGAAAGGAACTCCGCCGGCCATACAGCTCTATTCCATGGCTCCTCGCGCCAGTTCCCTCGACGGGAAGACCATCTACGTGGTCGACGCCACTAGCTTCCCTGGCAGCGAGACGCTCCTGAAAAAAATGCAGGCTTGGTTTCAAGAGAACATGCCCGGCGTCAAGACGGTCTTCCGAAAGAAGGCCGGGATTTATGGCGCAGACGACCCAAAGCTCTGGGCGGAAATCAAGGCAAACGCCTACGCGACTGTGATGGCCATTGGGCATTGAGGAGGCTGCGCCCCAGCGACCGTGAGTCACTGCGTAACGATGGAAAAGATGGGCGTCCCTGCAATTCCGATGTGCACCAAAGCCTACACGGAATTGGCGAACCTCACTGCGGCAAGGGAAGGCATGCCGCACTTACGTCAAGTCTTCACTCCTCACCCTGTGGGGGGCAAGACCGACGAGGAACTCGCAGCATATCTGGTAAATCCCGACCCGGTTTCGGGAAAACAGATCATGAAGGAGATCATTGACGACCTGACCGTGCCGCTTTCGGACGACGAGAAGAAGACCGGGATGCAATCCATTCCTGCAGGACCGGCTACCTACGGTCCGGACACGGCGGATAACCTGCAAGAAATCTTCATGAATAATGGAATGACGGACTACATGCCGATCATCATCCCCACGGAAGAAAAAGTGGAGGCGATGCTCAAAGGCACGAGCCACAGTCCGGACGAAGTGCTCAGGACGCCGCTCCAAGGTGTGGGCTACACGTCCGCGCGGTGGGGGTACACGGTGAGGCAGGTCGCTGTGAACGCAGTAATGGCGGGATGCAGGCCGGAATTTTTTCCGGTGGTGCTTGCCATGGCGTCTGTGGGCCCGCTAGGACTTTTCGGTTCCACGACATCGTCGAGTTCCGCGATCGTGATCAACGGCCCGATCCGCGACAAGCTCAACATGAATTACGGTCTCGGCGCGCTCGGTCCCTTCGCGCAGTCCAACGCTACCATCGGGCGATCATGGACGTTGATGGGCAAGAACCTAACCAACGGCGGCATACCCGGCGACACCTATCAAGGTGGGCAGGGAAACCAGCTCGACTACAACAACTGCGTGATTGCGGAGGACGAGAAGAACAGCCCGTGGACTCCTCTTCACGTACAGTTCGGATTCAAACCCGAGGAAAACGTGGTCAGTATATTCGACGGGCCGGACCTCCGCCAGGGTCACGGCGCGAGGGGCGCGGGAGCCCAGATTGCGATGTTCGACGAACAGATCAGTTTCATGTTCCAATCCATGGTCGGCGGGTCCGGTGCGCTGGTGGTTTGCGACCCGCTGGTGGCAAATCGTCTGGTCGAGCAGGGATACGACACCAAGGAAAAGCTTTCCGACTGGCTGTGGAAGAACACGGTGCGCACGGCGAAGGACTTTCGGGAGTCCTTCTTAGCCTCCTTTCACCTGTATCCGCTCGCACTGCAGGGAAGAGAGCCCTATGCCACCTGGTACAAGGTCCCAGAAGACACACTGATCCCGTTTTTCCCCAGGGCCGCGGACATTAACTTCGTCGTTTGCGGTGGCCAAGCCAATGCGTTCTTCCAGGTGGCCAACATGAACCACGGCAGGAGCGCATCGATCGATAAGTGGATGTAAGAGGACTTGGCACAAATTGGCGATTTCGAAACTGCTTCGGCATGTTCCATGCGTACTACGGTCCGAATGAGCCCGAAACTTCCGTGTCGGGTGCGGCCAGATACGCGGTCGTCGTGACGATCAACTGCCGCCCCGACGCATTTCACGGCCCCGACATAATTGCTTCGTTGCGATGCGATGGAGGGTCTGGTGAATTTAGAGCGGGCGACGACGGCGAGCAATGAATCACGAGTTACGAGTTACGAGTTACGAATCACGCTTCTCTAGGCACTCGCTCTCAATACTTGCGGAGAACCCCTACTACGCGTCCTTGAATTTTCACATCCGTTGCGGCCACCATGATCGGCGCCATCGACGAATTCGCCGGCTGCAGACGAATCTTCCCGCCCGGCTCGCGATAAAAACGCTTCACCGTGGCTTCGTCTTCGCCCACCAGCGCCACCACGATCTCTCCCGGATTCGCCACCTGCGTCTGCTCGACCACGATGAAATCCCCGTCGAGGATGTGATCGTCGCGCATCGACTCGCCCTTCACCCTCAGGACGAAGTTGTGCTGCCCGCGCGTGAAATCGGCGAGCGAAATCGACTCATTCTCCTCGACCGCTTCCAGCGGCCGCCCGGCCGCAATTGTCCCGGCGAGCGGTAATTCCACGACGTGCCGATCCATGATCTCCTCGCGCACCTGCTTCGGCAGTTGCATCACCTCGATCGACCGGCTCTGGTTGTAGCCTCGGCGGATGAATCCCTTTTTCTCAAGCGTCGAGAGATGCTTGTGCACCGTCGCGAGCGACGTCAGCTTCAGCGCGTGCGCGATCTCCTCGAAGCTCGGCGAGTAGCCGTTCTTGTTGATGAACGCCACCAGGTAATTCAGCACTTCTTTTTGCCGTTTCGTCAGCGCCATCCTAGACCCCCAACAAACACAGTTTGAGCTTCGTTAAATTTAGGCGAACCAAAAGCGAAAGTCAATGGTACTTGGGGACAGCTGGTCGGCGAGTCCCGTCAGCGATCAGGGAGGAGGCGATCGCCCGTGCCGCGTGGCCGAGCCTTTGCGTTTTTTGCAGGGATTCGGAGACGCTACGAGAGAATCCGGGTGTAGAGAAACACGAGAGCAAGCGACGCGGCGACGCCGAGAAAGAAGCCGCCGAGGTGCAGGCGCGGGTGTATGGCACGAGCATATCGGATGCTGGCGACGAGAAATACGATGTTGGAGGACACGGCGAAGGCAAATCCACCGAGGACGAGAAGCTCCGCGTACAGCACATTCCAACCCCAACCGCCGGAATCCACGGTCATGAAAGCGAGCGCGGCGGAGCCCAGCGTAACGATGGCGGCCGTCGCGACGGCGTAGCCGCTCGCAAAGCCCACATTCGCGTGCAGCAGAAGAAGCAGGAACGCGATCCCATATTCGACCAGCACTACGGCGGCGATCAGAGCACGGTAGCGGGGGTCCACATGGCCGAAGAGGTGCGTTTCGGAAAAAAAGACGGCGGGGATGAGTGCGTTCGCGATCGCTGCCACGCACAACGCCGTGCCGAGAAAATGTCGGCGCGGGCGGGGAGCGGCGGCGTCCTGCGCAGCGCTAGTCGAGATGTCAGTGGACATAAAAGTGATCGCGCGGATTATACAGCAGCAGCGGCAATGTAAATGCTTCTCTTTCGCAGGGTACCCCTCGCCGCCGCCGCGCTTTTCCCTGCCGCTGACGGCTCGCGCCAGTTCAAATTCACCGCTGCGTATCGATCTGCTGCTGCACTTCCCGCCTGAACTCGGACGGATGTGCGATCTTCGCAAATGGCTCCGGTGTCCCGCCCGTCCCATGAATCATCACGCTTCCGTATCCCAGCATCCGCCCGAATGTGGACTCATCGATCCCAATGCTCTCGACCTTCGGAAGCATGATCTCGAGCGATCGCCGGCTGAACATTCCCGTCTTGATCATCACTCTGCGATTGGTCACCGCAATCTCGGTAGCATTTCGCTTGAGAACGGCATAGATCAATGGAATCGCCGCAGCGACAATCAAAGCAGCCGCGACGATCACGAGGTCGCGACGAAAGTAAAAAGTCGCGAGCGCAGCGGCCTCGACTAGAACGGTGAAAACGAACGGCCAGAACAGAACGCTCCAATGAACTCCCGTCCGGTAGACCAGCTTCTCCCCCGCAATCAGATTCTTCTCGACGTAGCTCATCCGTCCCTCAATACCCACGTCGCTAACAGTTCCGTAGGGGCACGGCATGCCGTGCCCGGCGCACATGCTTGGCACGGCGCAGTCCATCTGCCACCCGCGGATTATGTCGGGAAGTCCCTTAAGCCGGGTTCATCGGTTTGTTTGCTCGGCTTGCGAAACAACGTTGAGACACGAGCTACCTGGAAAAACTTCAACCGCTTACTGCGCCGCAAACGCCAGCAGCACATTCCCCGAATTGCTCCCCGTCACGGCGTAGCCCGAGCCGATGAAAAGCATCCCGTTCGCGATCGAAGGTCCAATCGACGCAATCGCTCCACCCCTCGCCGCAACCTTGTTGACCGTGTCGAATTTCCGCGCCGTGTCGTATTCCCAGAGAATTCGGCCGTCGACGGTCGAAACAGCGTGCAGCTTCCCGTCCGACCCGGCCACAAATGCGACGCCAGGCATCGCCGTTGCGGCGGCCGAATTGATCACGCGAGCGCCTTCCGGTTTCAGAAACTTTGCACGCCAAACCACATCGCCCGTCGCAAGCTTCAGCGCAATCATCCCGCCCGATTGCAGCCCATAGTAGACGTTCTGATCGTCCGCGGCCCCGCCCCAAACCACGCCGTTCAGATGCGCCGCAAACGAATTCTCCTGCCCTTTGGGTATTTCGACGGCGTGGATGCTCCACACCACCGCGCCCTTCCGGTCGGGATCGAGCGCCGTGACCGTCCCGTTCTTCATCCCAAACACGACGACGCTCTTGCCGTTGGCGAGCTTGCGCAGAATCGGCGAGTTGCCGATGTCCTGGTCGGGCCCATTCACTTTCGGACAGTTGTCGGTTCTCGTCGCGGGATCGCTGCATCCGCCCATGAACGCATCGCCCGCCTGCGCCTGATAAAACCACAAGACATTCCCGGTCTTCAGGTCGAGCGCCATTATGGCGTCCGTGGTATCCGGCGCCGGCTCGGTCTGCCCGTCACCGGTTCCCACGTAGATCGCGCCGCGCTTCGCGTCGATGGTCGGAGAATTCCAGATCGAGCCGCCGGACGGCGCGTACTGCTGCACGCCCTTCGAGTTCTTCCGCACAGGCTTCGGCGTATCGACCACGTAGGTCTTCCACACTTGCGCTCCCGTGCTTGCGTCGAGCGCCACAACGCTTCCCCGGCCAGTGCAGCAGGAATAGTCAAGATTGGAAGACGAAAACTCCTCGGAAGACGATACCGGGATGTACACGCGGTCCTTATAGACCTTGGGTGCCGCGGTGATCCGCGCCACGAAGTGTTCATCCACCTTCGTCACCCACAGCTGCTGCCCGTTCTGCGCGTCCACGGCGTACACATTCGCGTGCGCGTCTCCGAAATAGGCTGCGTACTTCGTCGCGCCACGACCCTTTACTCGCATCACGGTGACGGCGCTGCGCACCGAGCCTTTAGCTTGATACGACCAGTAGATGCATCCGGTGGCCGCGTCCAGCGAGTAGACGTAACCGATATCGCTTCCCACGAAAACGCGCCCGGCAACAATCGTCGGCTGGCCGAACGCGGAAAGCCCCGTCGGATAGCCGAACGCCCACTTCAATTTCAATTGCGGCACTTGATCTGCCGTCAGGCCCGCACCCTTGGCAGTCTGGAATCGCGAATTAACCACATCGGGGCTCCATCCGTTCCATTCGGGCCCCGACGACGGATCGCGTAGCGGCGGGTTCGACGCGCAATGGTTCGGCATGTCCTTCGCATCGCCTTCCTTCAGGCTGCCGAGCGGCCGCCCGCTCAGGAACGTGGCGAGCATTTTTCGCTGATCCTCCGTCAGGCTGTCGCCCTGCGGTTTCATCACGCCGGTGGTCAGCGCGTCGTAAATTCTTTCCGGAGGCATCTGCCGGACAGCGTCCGGCGCGGGCGCCTGCGGCACATTTGGATTTCCGTGGCAGCCCATGCAGTGCGTTTGAAATGTCCCGATGCCGGTCTCGGTCCCCGTCGCGAGATTCGCGGTAGTCGCCGGCGGCGTTTGAGTCTGCGCGCCGGCCGGCGGAGGTGCCTGCGCCCGCGCGGCTCCAGCTCCGCACATACATCCGCAAACCGCGCCGATCGCAACCGCCACAATATAAAAGCGCCTTTTCATATGATCCGATTCCCTTTCACTCCGCCCACCAGCCGGGGCTCATGTGGAGTGCGGGAGCTTGCTCCCGCTTTCTCTTCGCGTGAAGCTTGCTTCGCCCGGCAAACATTCTTGGCGCGACGTCGAATATCCGCCTCGATCGCGCCCCTTCGCTGGTTCCCGTAGGGGCACGGCACGCCGTGCCCGGCGCACATCCTTGGCAAGACGCCGTCCATCCGCGTCGCACCCCGGCCTCGCTTCAGGGGTCGCACCTTTAGGTGCGACAAAAACGACGGCGCGCCGCGCCTTCCGATGCGCTGCCTTTCTCGCGGCAAGTATTGGTTCCCCGCCGGCACAAATTCTCGCCTCGCCGCCCATCCAGCACTCGCACGCGTCGCCCTATTTATCGCTGATCCCGCCCCACGTCGTATTCAAATGATATTGCAGCCCAGATCCAACCATCTCGATCCGCCGGATCTTGCCATTCTCGATCTTGAACGCCTCGGTCACCTCAAGACTCGACGGCCGGTTGAAATTCTTCATCGAGACATCCTGGCCATTCGTGAGGTGAATCGTTTGCACCGTGCCGTTTTGATCGAAGATCACGTACGCCCACACGATGCTCCGCTCCTCATCGACGATCGGAAACCGCCGGTGATGAATCCGCGTGACCACCGCGTAATACCCGCTCTTGAACTGCGCGATGCAGCCCAGCGCAAACGCATTGAACGGCACATTCGGCGGCGACAGCGTCGGATTGTTCGTCGTGTGGATTCCGTTTTCTATGCGGTCGCAATCGTCGGTGAACGGATACACTCCCTTCCCATCGTTGTTCTCGAGTCCCGCGAAATACATGTTCGCCGTCGCGATCAACTGCGCACGCGACACTCGCTGCGCCGGCGGCACGGTATTGAACCACAGCGCCTCGGGCTGGCTCGCGTCCAAGCCCGCTGCGTTGGACGGACCTCCGCCACCCTGCCGGTAATACGTCGTCTCAATTTCCGTGATCCTGCCGAGCTCCACTCGCAGCCGCATCCCCATGATCACGATGTGATCGCCCTCGTGCATCGTCACCATGCAGCCGATCTGCTCGGCCACCGGATCGGAGAAGCAGTGCTTGTAGCCGCCGACCGCAGTCGCCGTGCCCCAGAATCCGTCGCCGACATCCATCACCTGATCGTTCTCGGTGTACTTCGCGTCCGCCGCGAGCGGCAGCCGCTTCGGATCGTGCGCCACGAGCGCCGCCAGATACTGGGTCGCGAGCCCTTCCAGGCACGCGCGATCGCAGTCCACCGGAATCGGCCCCATCGCGGCAACCGTCCGCGTAAACTTCCCCGCCATCATCGCCACGGCCAGACAGCACGCCGCTACAATCACAAAAATCTTCGCTCGCATCTTCTGCCCCCTCTCTACGGCCCTCAGTGCCCACCGTCATTCTGAGCGGAGCGCGCCGGTTCTTGCCTTTCCGATCGTGCAGCTCTTTTGCGGGACGATCGGACGGCGCGCGAAGTCGAAGAATCTCTCTTCGGCCGCGCAAAACGGAACAGCCGATAATCACGGGATTAGTTCTTCCGAATTCGCCTTACCGCCCCGAGCCTTCGGTCCACCCGTCGCCTAGCCCATAAGGAATCGTGACGAACGGGAATACCTCCACTTCGTGGATCAGCCCGCCGCGGATTCCAAACGTTTCCATGGTCACCAGATTCTGCAGCATGCCCGGAGGCGCGTCCGGCGGAGCGCCGCGCCTCGTCCCGTCGTGGACGAACAGCGGGAACGTCGCCACCAGTCCCTTCTGCTCGTCGACGATCAGCGCGCGCCGCGGCCGGATGTGCTTCATGTACGCAAACGTCTTGCTGTCGATCTGCTGTTTGCAGGTCATCATGCTGAACTCGAGCATCTTCTTGCCCGCCTCTGTATTGGGGTCAGGAAGCATCGGCGCCGGCATCATGCGCCCTCCCGGCGGCGGATTGTTCACCGTCTGGTAGCCATTCTCGTGCCGCACACAATCGTCGGCGAACGCCGCGATACTGCCGTCATCGCCTTCGAGCGCGTCGAAATACGAGTTGGCCGCGCGGATCATCACTTCTCGCGACGTCCTCTGCGAAGCGGGAACGTCGTTCACCAGCGTCTCCCGCGGCGTCGTCAGCAGCGGGATCGCGGCCTGATTGATATTTGTATCCCACAGCTGCTCGATCTCCAGGATCTTCCCGCGGTCGATTTTCAAGCGCACCGCCACCAGCGCGTCCCTGCCCTCGATTTTCAAGCGCGCCTGTTCGGCGACCTGGCCCGCCACCGGATCGGCGACGTAAATCTTGAAACTGGTCGGCTCCACATGCGACCGCCACAGCCTTCCCTCGCCGACGTCCATCTGCCCGGTGTTTTCCGTCATTCGGACGTCCAGCGCCAGCGGCGGCACAGCCTTGGGATCGTGCTTGAAGATCGCGTTCATGTAGCCGTCCATGATCCCAACCAGACACGCGCGGTCGCACTCCTTGATGGCGGCCGCGTTCCAAGCGGGCGCTGGGCTCTGTTGTGGACTTGGTCGCGCCGCGACGATCTTTGCATCGAGAATTGCGATGCCGCACACCAGCACCATTCCCATCGCGCACATTTTCATTTTCATCGTCCACCCTCCGCTTCGTGTGGCGCTCGTCCCGTTTTGCGGCCAAACGGGACGCACGATAGCGCGCCACGCCCCCGCCGTCAACCTGCCGTGAGCGCCTTGGCTTTCGTTCAGAATCCGTAGGGGCACAGCACGCTGTGCCCGGCGCCAATTCTCGGCTCGATGCTGCCCATCCGTCTCGCCCGCCGCGTCCGCATCACTTGCCACTTGTTCTTCGGCCGCCTTCCAATCCCGCCGCTCTCCGAAACCAATTTCCTCTACCGCGCGTCTTCCCTTTAGCGAAATTCTGCTGTACGCTGTGTCAGACACTTAATTACTATCCTGTTGGAATACATTTGAAACGATGAGAGGACACAAATATGGTCATAGCTGAAAGATTGCGCGCTTTGCGAGAAGAAAAGAAACTTTCCCAGGGCGACATCGAAAAGCGCACCGGCTTGCTCCGTTGCTACATTTCGCGTGTCGAAAACGGCCACACGGTCCCTGCAATCGAGACTCTGGAAAAGCTGGCGCGCGCGATGGAAGTTCCGCTTTACCAGCTCTTTTACGACGGAGAAGAACCCCCCAAGCTCCCCAACCTCCCCAAGCGCAAGTCGGGAGACGATATCGCATGGGGCAGCTCGGGCAAGAACGGCCGGACGCTCGACAAGTTCCGCAAACTTTTGAGCCGCACCGATGAGAAGAATCAGAAGCTTCTTCTCCTCATGGCTCAGAAGATGGCCCGGCCCGTACGCGCCAAAGCCTAGCCTAAAGCTTTTGCATTTGACCTTCAGGGGCCCTACCTGTCCTGAGCGGAGCCGAAGGGCTCTCGCGCTGTGAGGGTGGGGCCTTTGTATTTCTTTCTTCTGACTCTTCGCCTTCGTGGCCCGGCGCCTTGGCTTTTGTGCAGCATCCAGCGCCCGGCGCCTGCTCAGGGATGCGAGTCGGCTGCCGCTTCGGTTTCCGTTTCTGGAAATGACGAGCGCGCGGCGTGGCCGAACAGCGTGTGCGGTCCCCCATAGATGAATTCACGCGCAATATTTCCACCCACGAACGCCAGGAGGGCGTAATTGCCCATCCGAAACCCATCTTTGGGGCCGTAGCGCCCCGGATACCATCCATACACAGCCGTCATGGTGCCGGCGTAGGGCGCCACCAACGCGGCGAATGAAAACCGGCGATGGCCGTCCTCACCATACCTTCCCGTCACCGTCGAAATTGCCGCATGAGCCAACCGCGGAAATAGGCCCTTGCACTCGCACCGGTAATACAATGTGTCTTCCCGAAAGGCTTTCGCCAGCGCGTAACGCGTCGTCGTCGTCACCAACGCGATCCCGAAGTCAGACCCCACTCGCTCGCCGTACGCTCCCGCGCCCTGCCCCCAATCCGGAGGCGTTTTGTCTGCTTGATTGATGCCTCCCAAAATCGCGGCGCCGAGGATCGGATAAGGGCCAAATGCGTCGAAGACGTAGTTCCGCAGCTTCGTCTTCTCCGTCGGACGCGTGTAGGTCACGCCCACTTGCGGCTGCGCTGTACTGGGAGATGGTGAAGCCGCGCTGCTGGACGAAGTCCCTGCGCCGGCGGCGGATTGCGCTTTTGCCACGGACGCAAGCGCTCCCGTGCCCGCGAGGGCAATCAACAAAAGGACTACCCGGAACCCCTTCATCTCAAATTCTCCTTACCTGAAACTTCCGTCCTGCCATTGACGATGGTTCGAGCGATAAGCCAAAGAGAGACCAAAATCTGCCAACTCACACATATCACTTGGCGACTTCAGGCGTCTGTCCATAAACGAACACAACTCCCGTGTTCGTTTAGCTCGTTCATGTACCTCGGGTCATGTAGCTCAGGTCGGAGACCTGAAACTTTTGCCTTTTCGCCAGGTGCCCAACTCGCTTGCACTGAGGTCGCCGCAGCGACCGAACGTGTCCCGCCTGTCCCGAGCGCAGCCGAGGGCGGCGGGCACCTTATCTTTCCCGGATGAGTGCATCGCGCTGAAGACATCGGCATATCCAGATATCAGTCAGTTGGGCATCTTTAGCGCATGGTCTCGAATGAGACATCTTTCCCTCTCAAGAAGTACGTATAGTGAAAATGCTCCAGCACGCTGAAGTGTCACAGGGAGGATTTCATGAAGATTCGACGTTGGTTCGCTTCCGCTGCAACGCTGCTTGTCGCTCTATTTCTCAGCGTAACGCTGGCTCAAGCGCAGGATCATGATGATCGCGATCATCACGATCAAGGTTCGCAGGACCGCGATCACCACGATCACGACCGCTTCAACGATCGCGATCGCCAGGCCGCCCGCGATTGGTACCGCGATCATCACGACGCTTTTCGGCACGAAGAGGGCCGGTATTGGCATCGGGAATGGGAACCCAATATTCGCGAAGGATTTGTTTTCACGCCCGAAATGCGCCGGGCCTTTCGACCTGTGCCGCGCGACTTGTATGTGCGTCTAGCTCCGCCGCCTCGGGGATACCGGTATGTCGTGATCGGCGATCACGTCTGCTTGATTGACAGTGGCTACCGGATTCACGATGTCCTTCACTTCGAAATGAACTTCTAGATTTCAACGGGCGGGCGGCACAGCCGTTACGCACGAAAAGGTTTTTCGGGGTGCCCCATTCTCACGGAGTGCGTGAGGGTGGGGCCTTCGTATTTCCTTCCGATTCTTCGCCTTCGTAGCGCCGGCTTCTAGCCGGCTCTTTTGTGGAGTGCGGGAGCTAGCTCCCGCCCCGCTTCCGCGAGGCTTGCCTCGCTCGGCCTCCCATTTCTCCGTAGGAGCATGGCACGCCATGCCCGGCAAACATCCTTGGCGCTGCGCCGCCCATCCAGCAATCGCGCCCGCCGCCGCGCTCTTGCCTTTGTAGCGCGCCTTTTGCGTCCCGGACGATTCTGCGGGACGGCCGCCTTCTTGCACTGAGCGCAGCCGAACCATTGTCATCCTGAGCGAATCCGCCGTGGCGGATGAGCCGAAGGGTCCCTCTCACCGAAGAGGAACCCAATGTAGCTCAGGTCGTTAGACCTGAGGCCCTAGTCCTGCCTGCCCCGACGTAGAACGGGCGGCCCTTGGAACCCTCCAGCCACCACCCCAAATGAACTCCGAGTGGAACTGCCGAAGTGGTATCATCCGCCTACCTCGCTGGTCAAGCGAACGGCAGAATCGGAAAGGACGGACCACCTGCCACAGCCAGAACCGCCCGTCGCCGCCGCAGATGGACTACCCGCGAGATTGACCGGGCCGTGGGTCCACGACAAAAACTACTACCTAGAACGCTACCTAAACATCTTCACGCGGGGGGTCGGTCGGAAATGGGAAGGAAAACTATCGTACATCGATCTCTTTTCGGGTCCCGGTCGAAACGTCATCCGGGGAACCTACGAGGAGGTGGAGGGTTCGCCTTTCGTGGCGCTCAAGTGCGATTTCGCGCGGTACGTCTTTGTCGATGTTCCCGAAGTCCTCTCGAATCTGGAGCGGCGACTCAGCGGTCACTCGAAGTCGTCGCAGATCTCGCTGATCGAAGGCGACTGTAACGCCGTCATCGACGCGGTGCGGGCGGCCTCGCCGGCCAACCATCTAACGCTAGTCTTCATCGATCCAACGGGTCTCCAGATTCAGTTCCGTACGATTCAGCAGCTTGTGAACAATCGCAAAATGGACCTCCTGATGACGATTCAGTTCGGCATGGGTATCAGAATGAATCTGCCACTGTACACGCAGGCCGAGGGAGCAACACTGTCCGCCTTCCTCGGGGGTAACGGCTGGCTAGAAGATGTGGAGGCAGGGGGACCGACCTCTCAAATCGCACGTAGGATTTTGAACCGGTATCTGAACGAACTACGCGGTCTCGGATACCAAACCGTTCAAGACCGGGAAATCGACATTCGCAGCGACCAGAACAATTTGTTGCTCTATTTCATGGTTCTCGCGAGCCGGCACCCACTCGGAGCAAAGTTTTGGCGGAAAGCAACGGATATTCAGGCATCCGGACAGCGATTTCTGAATCTCGGAACGGAGGAGTGAACCCACATGGCCCTGAACTCATCTATCGAGTGGACGGACGCCACATGGAATCCCGTCCGCGGCTGCACGAAGATCAGCCCTGGATGTGCTCACTGCTACGCGCAGACATTTGCAGAACGGTTTCGGGGAGTCGAAGGTCATCCCTTTGAACAAGGCTTCGATTTACGAGTGGTCCCTGAGAAACTGGGCGCTCCACTCTCATGGCAAACGCCGAAGCGTATTTTTGTCAACTCGATGAGCGACCTCTTTCACGAGGCCATTCCAGACGATTACATCGCTGAGGTCGCCAGCACGATGGTGAAGGCCCATTGGCACACATACCAAGTGCTCACAAAACGCTCCGCTCGGATGCGCGATCTACTGAAAACTCGATTGCGATTCGCGGCAGATCGAGCACACATCTGGTGGGGAGTGAGTGTAGAAAACAGGCTATGCGGAATACCAAGAATTGAACAGCTTCGGTCAGCTCCTGCTTCGGTTCGATTTCTTTCGATCGAGCCGCTCCTCGAGGATTTGGGGGCTTTGGATCTCTCTGGCATCCACTGGGTTATCGTGGGCGGCGAGAGCGGGTACGGAGCCCGACCCATGAAGCGGGAATGGGCAATCTCGATCAAGAAGCAGTGTCGAGAATCTCGCATTCCATTCTTCTTCAAGCAGTGGGGCGGCGTGCGGAAATCACGCGCTGGAAGACTACTTGACGGGCGCACATACGACGAGATGCCAGTCAGTTGCGAGCGTGCGCAACAGGAGGCGTTGTGAGTTAAGACCTAGCATGGGCGCTCGCCATCCTCTCAGTCCTCGGGATTGGGAGCCTCTACAACCTGCACCGCATCGCCGAAACACTCAAGAAAATTCTTGGTCACATGGCTGGTGTAAGCGCGGACGTAAACGGCATAGCCGAGCACGCGAGTGAGACGGCCGAAGCCGTCAAGAGGATCAGGGACAACGCGAGCAAGAAGTGAAAGGCGGGTGGCCCACCCCTCTGACCCTCTGCCCCGATTCCGCCCGAGCAAATGGCCCTTCTCGCCCTTCATTCTCAGCGTTCAATTCACACCGGAGGGTGCCCCACCCTCACGGTGCGCGTGAGGGTGGGCTTCACGCTCCAATCGCCAGTCACGAATCACACCCCCCGTCACTAATCACGAATCACCATTCACATTTTCGCTTTTCTATCGCGGCGCTCGTGCGATACGCTGTTCGCGCTTTCAAACGGAGGCACGTCGAGGCGATGAACAATCTTGGGCGATGGATTTTCTGGCCGGCGTTCGCGCTGGCCGCCGCGGGCTGCGTCGGCTGGTCGTATCATGTCCGCTATTCCGCGGACAGCCGGATGGCCGCGGAGGTCTCCGCCGCGCGCGACGAAGCGCTGCGCATCCAGCAGCAGGTCGTCCTCTTCACCAAGCGCGCCGTTCCCGCCAGACTTCCCTTCGCATCATTCCTGCAAGGCCTCGGCATCGATTCGCCCACCGCCGCGCGCGTGATCGCTTCCGCGCAGCCTGTATTCGACATGCGCCATCTCCGCGCCGGAAACGAGCTGGACATCGGACGCTCCGTCCTCGGCGAGCTGCGCGAGGTGCGCTACAACATCGATACCGACCGCGTCCTCTCCATCGCGCCGCACGACGGCGATTTCCACTCCGAAATCGAACGGATTCCGTCGCAGACCGACACCGTCGGCGTCGGCGGGCAAATCGACGATTCGCTCTTCCAGGCCGTCACCGACGCCGGAGAAAAACCCGAGCTCGCGATGCGCCTCGCCGCTATTTTCCAGTTCGATCTCGATTTCTACACCGACCCGCGCCCCGGCGACACCTTCCGCGTGGTCGTCGAAAAGAAAACTCTCGCGAACGGCGAGACGCTCGCCTACGGCCGCATCCTCGCCGCCGAATATGACAACGGCGGCCGCGCCTATCGCGTCGTGCTCTTCCACGATCCCGCCGGAAATCCCGTGTACTTCACGCCCGACGGCAAATCGACGAAGAAAGCGTTTCTCCACTCGCCGCTGAAATTCGCCGCGCCGATCACATCGCACTTCAGCTATCACCGCTTCCATCCGATCTTGAAGGAATATCGCCCACACCTCGGCATCGACTACGGCGCGCCCATCGGCACACCCGTGCAGACGATAGGCGACGGCAAAGTGATTTTCGCGGGACCAAAAGGCGGGGACGGAAATCTCATCAAGGTCCAGCACTCGAACGGATACACCACCTACTACATGCACCTCTCGCGGATTCTCGTCCGCGATGGGCAGCGCGTCGCGCAGGGCGAGCGTATCGGCCTCGTCGGTATGACCGGTCTCGCAACCGGACCGCATCTCGATTTCAGAATCGAGCTGCGCGGCCAGTTTTTGAATTTCGAGAAGCTGCCGCTGCCGACCGCCGACCCGGTTTCGAAGCGCGAGTGGAGCGAATTCGCCGCCGCGCGCGATCGCGCTCTCGCTCTGATGCCCGCAACGCCCGGATCGCGCCGCACTTTGGCGCAAAATCGCGCCCCGCAGGCCAATTCCTCGGCCCGCTAATCCTCTTCTGCCTTCTGACCGTGGTTAACGGTGCAAAAACCGGCAAAAACTGCCATTTAAGGCCTTTTAAGGGTCTTAAATACCTCTAGCATTGAAATATGAGATGGTTCGAGCTGTAGCTACAGTATGGGGATATCGGATCGTTCGAACTGAAGCTATTTCTCTAGGCGCGAACTTCCCAAGTATCGCCCGCGCGGAGGAGCTTCGCGAGATCGCCTGGGCTGCGCTTGGCTGTCACGTCGCGAATCTGCGAATTGATAACGTCTTCATAGCACGGCACATCCTCCCACGAGCGGAGCACGCCGATCGGAGCCGGGAAACCAGGCCGCTGCTCCATGTGCGCGAGCATAAACGCATACTCCGGGCTCGGATGCTGCTCGTCGTGGACCAGCAAGTCCTTTTCCGTGATGCCATTGCCCAGTGTGACGACTTCCAGATCGAAGCCGTTCAGTCGGATTCCCTTGTCGCGGTTCTTGCCATAAATCAGCGGCTTGCCGTGCTCGAGCTGAACGACGTGCTCGCTGCGCGCGTCTTTTTCCGTGAGCGATTCCCACGCGTGGTCGTTGAAGATGTTGCAGTTCTGCAAAATTTCGATGTACGCGGAACCTTTGTGCGCCGCCGCCTTCTTCAATGTTTCCTTCAAATGTTGCTGAAAAACATCCACGGAGCGCGCGACGAACGTCGCCTCCGCCCCGATCGCCAGCGAAATCGGATTAAACGGGCGGTCGGCCGAGCCAAACGGAGTCGACTTTGTTTTCTTGCCCATTTCGGACGTCGGCGAAAACTGGCCCTTCGTCAAACCGTAAATTCGGTTGTTGAACATGAGTACTTTCAAACCGACGTTGCGGCGCAGCATGTGGATCGTGTGATTCCCGCCGATGGAAAGCGAATCCCCATCTCCCGTCACCACCCAAACTTCCAGATCCGGCCGCGAAATTTTCAATCCCGTCGCAACCGCCGGCGCCCGCCCATGAATCGTGTGGAATCCAAACGTGTTCATGTAATACGGAAAACGGCTGGAGCAGCCGATGCCGGAAATCACCACGAATTTTTCGCGAGGGATACCGAGTTCGGGAAAAACGGACTGCACGGCGGAGAGAATCGCGTAGTCGCCGCAGCCCGGGCACCAGCGGATTTCCTGGTCCGTTTGAAAGTCTTTTTTCGTGTACACCGGCAAAGTGGCCGTGGTCATTCAAATTCTCCTAACAGCACTGAGAAACCAGATTCCTCGTCGCGCTCGAATTAAAAGCCAAAACTAGTCGAGCAGCTCCTCGATTTTATTCTCGATTTCCGACTTCTTGAACGGCTTGCCCTGAATTTTGTTATAGGCGTGCGCGTCCACGAGGTACTTCGCGCGCAGCAGCATTACCAGCTGTCCCATGTTCATTTCCGGAACGAGAACCTTGTCGTAGCGCCCGAGAACCTCGCCGAGATTTTTCGGCAACGGATTCAAATGGCGCAGGTGAACGTGGCCGATGCGACGGCCTTTCTCGCGCTGCGCCTTGAGCGCCGCCGTAACCGCGCCGTGCGTCGACCCCCAGGCCACGATGACCAAATCGCCCGACGGATCACCCGCCGGCACGACGTCCGGAATATCCTGGACAATGCCTGCAACTTTTTCGGCGCGCAGCCGGACCATTTTTTCGTGGTTCAGCGGTTCGGAGTTGATGTTGCCAGTGACATCCTGCTTTTCAAGTCCACCGATGCGATGCTCGAGCCCCGGAGTTCCGGGAATTGCCCACGGGCGAGCGAGCGTTTCCGGATTGCGGCGATAGGGACGGAAGTTCACCGGGTTGGTTTCGAAATGCACCGGAATTTCCGGCAGTTGCGAAACGTCCGGAATCTTCCACGGCTCGGCGCCGTTCGCGAGATAGCCGTCGGAAAGAATAATCACGGGCACCATGTACTTGATCGCAATGCGGCTCGCTTCGAGCGCGATCCAGAAGCAGTCGCCCGGCGTCGCGGGCGCGAGAACGGGAATCGGCGCCTCGGAATTTCTACCGAACAGCGCCTGCAGCAAATCCGCCTGCTCGGTTTTTGTCGGGAGGCCGGTGGACGGGCCGCCGCGCTGAATATCGCAGATGACGAGCGGCAGCTCGACGGCGACCGCGAGGCCGAGCGCTTCGGTCTTCAGCGCCATGCCCGGGCCGGAAGTCGTGGTGATGCCGAGCGAACCGGCGTAGGCCGCGCCGATCGCCGAAGTGATGGCAGCGATTTCGTCCTCGGCCTGAAAGGTTACGACTCCGAAATTCTTGTAGGTCGAAAGCTCGTGCAGAATGTCTGAAGCGGGTGTGATCGGATACGAACCGAGAAAGAGCGGAATCCCCGCTTTCTGAGATGCGGCGACGAAACCCATCGCGAGCGCCGTGTTGCCACTGACATTGCGATAGAAACCCGGCGCGAGTTTCGCGGGCGGAATCTCGTAGCTGACCTGGAACGCCTCAGTGGCTTCGCAGTAGCTGTAGCCGGCCTGCATCGCCGTGCGGTTGGCCTGCGCGAGGGCCGGCTTGCTCTTGAATTTATCCTCGATCCAACGCAAAGACGTATCGAGCGAACGGTTGTAGAGCCAATAGCACATGCCAAGCGCGAAGAAATTCTTGCAGCGGTCGACGGTCTTGTTATCGAGGCCCAAATCCTTCAGCGAGGCGCGCGTGAGCTTGGTCAGCTCGACAGGAAACAGACGGTAGGCATCGAGCGAATGGTCCTCGAGGGGACTCGAAGTCATTTGCGCCTTGCGAAGATCGGTTTCGCCAAAATCGTCGAGGTTGACGATCAGGATTCCGTTGGGCTTCAGATCGGAAAGATTCGTCTTCAGCGCCGCGGGATTCATGGCGATGAGTGCATCGACGCTGTCGCCGGGCGTATAAACGTCATGCGAGGAAAAGTGAACCTGGAATCCGCTGACGCCCGGCAGGGTGCCTGCAGGGGCGCGAATCTCAGCAGGATAATCCGGAAAAGTTGCGATATCGTTGCCGTACAACGCGACAGTATTCGTGAACTGGTTCCCGGTGATCTGCATGCCGTCGCCGGAATCGCCGCAGAAACGGATCACCGCGTGCTCGAGTGTTTCTCGCTTTCGCTGCGGAGGACGAACCAAGGTTGTAGACATAGCTGTTTATGAATCCCCACTCTCTTTAGATGAGCGAAGAAAAGAACGAGATGCCATGGCGCCTCCCAAACCAAAAAGCGGCCACGACGCTTCCCGTCTATGTAAAAGCGTAACACAAACCGCAGCCGCAGAGCCACAGAGGCACGGGGAGAAGAGGCAAGGAAGTAAAGGAGGAAGACGATGCCGAGCAACCGACGTCGAGTCGGCTCGTCGCCCGCGGTTGTTTCGGCACAGAATCTTTACACCATAATTTGTCGCCGATGTGGTCGGGCACCAGGTTTCGCTTCCCTTCCCCGTGCCGGCGTGATTCCAAATCGGCTCTACGGAAACGCCACACGCGAGGCAGAGCAACGGCCAGCGTAGCCATGATGGTGCTAGTTCTTGAAGCAGGCAAGCCACGAAGTTGCGTTGCGAGAAAGTTCAGGCCGAGAGGGGACGCGGATCGATTTCAGGAAAAGGGGCAGGACGCGCGACGCTAAGAGAACTTGAAGAATTTGAACGAGTCGATCGCGCGCCTGCTGCCCTCGAACTCCAGCGATTCGGAGAGAGAAAACCGCCGACCGTTTTACTGCCCGATCGGGTTCTGTGCTGAGTCGCAGTTCGGAGCCGTATAGCCAGACGTCCCCGCGCTGTTGTAGCGGATCACGCCCGTCGCATCCGAGCAGAAACCACGCTGACCGGTCGTGCCAACCGTCACCGGAACAGCCGTCACACCATAACCGTCCGAATAACCAGCAACGCATCCGGTCGGAATCGTCGTGACCGCAGTCGTGCCGGCAGCCATGGCGAAGTTGTAACCGCTCTTCGAACCAGTGGTCAGCAAGCTGTCAACCAACTGCGCGTTCTGACAGCTCACCGCACCGGTACCGGTCGTGCCGATTTCAGTCAGCAACGAGGGGAAACCGTCGGAGTAGGTCGAGTTGAACGTGATAGCAGCCGTGTTGATCGTGCGGACAGAACCGACCGCCGAAGCCTCGTTCGCCGCCATGCGGGACCGAAGCAGGTTGGGAATTGCGATAGCCGCGATGATCAGGATGATCGCCACGACGATCAGCAACTCGATAAGTGAAAAGCCCTTCTGTTTCATATTCTTAATCATCGTTGTCTCCTAGGAGTCTGGGGCTCCATGATCTCTGTGTGTACTCCCGGCTGGGGGTACTCCGTGCTGGTTAGAGCATGGGCTGTACCAATAGGCTACAACGTGTTGACTATCAGGACACACCGCCCTATCACCCCCAGCATCAAGTAAATGCGGCCGTCCGCCTTCCATGCGCGACATTACAACCTAGTAACATTGGCCCAAGTTTATGGACTTGTGACAAATCCCGACACCACGAAGAGACCATAAGTGACCACAAGTGACCGGCCGGTCATAATCGGTCGAATGCCGAACGCGACCCGCGGCGATTGGAAATCGGCCCTGATATTCTTATGGAAACCGAGCGACAAAAAACAGAACTATTTTGATTTCACCGATGTCGACGAAGAATTGCAGGCTTTCCTCCGGCTTCGGAGCCAGCAATCACAAGCGTGATATCTCGGCGGCGCTACATTTAAACCGTCGCAAACGCCGACAACGGGAATCAGGTCATGATTCAAGCGCTGCGCTTGCGGCGGGTGCGAAGGAAGGCTTGCAGGAAATAGATGGCGAGGCCGGCGCCGAAAACAATCCAGAAGTAGAGAAGGCTCAAAGTGGCCGTGAAAACGGCCATCGCTGCCGCACCGGCCCACATGAAGATTTCGCCGCCGAAGCCGTCGCGCCAGTCGGGCTTTGCGCCGCTCGCGGGCACGCGCGGGCGCAGGGACGGAAGCACGCGCGGCACGGCGTCGAAATAGCGGCGGTAGCTTTCGCCTTGCGAGTGAAGCAGCGTGGCCTCTTCGCGAAGGATGAGGCGATACGTGAAGAGGGTCATGCCAATCGCAATGACGAAGAAACCGGCTTGGCTGGCCAGCACGCTGATCCCGATGGCGAGCAAAATCGTGCCGAGATAGAGCGGATTGCGGAGATGGCGGAAGGGGCCGTCGGCGACGAGATGGCCAGAGTGGAGCGCGGCGTCGTGAACGATAGAGCTGTGGAGGTACGCCTCGGCCCAGGAGCGGATCCAGGCCGCCAGCGCCACGATCAGCGTGCCGAGAGCGAAGAAGCCACGAACGTAACGGCCGAAGATCGCAGAGTTTTCGTCGGGATGGTGCAGGATAAGCCGCGCGAGCGCCACCGACGCGTTCGTGTGATCCACAGAGTAAAGCCAGAAACCCACGCAGAAGATTGCCATGATGAACCAGAAGCGCTGGCGAAACTCGAAGTCCGTGGCGCGAAAATTCACGAAATGCCTCTGGTCGTCGATGAGACGGGCGTGTGACTGGCGGACGAAGCCGTCAATCGCATGGGAGTAACGCCATTGTCGCGATGG
Source organism: uncultured Acidobacteriota bacterium (assembly GCA_963715685.1). Taxonomy (GTDB): domain Bacteria; phylum Acidobacteriota; class Terriglobia; order Acidiferrales; family UBA7541; genus Palsa-295. The sequence continues at coordinate 3,390,510 of OY970264.1, forward strand.
CGGATTATACGATAAAGGAGGTGGTTCGGTTCACGAACGGATCGCGTCGTGACAGGGAGCGCGCTATTTTGAGGCGTTTCGAACCGATGCGACAATGAAATTCAAGGACCACGTCCGACCCGCACGCTTGCTGGATGGGCGGCGCATTACCAAGGATCCGCGCAGGGTACGGCGTGTATGGGCAGCATCACGCCAAGGATGCTCGCCGGGCGCAGCGCGCTGCGCCCCTACGAAAACCATCTCCGGCCGCAGCGGTTTAGCGAGCGGCGGGGGATGGAGGCGCGGGAGAAATCTGTTGCGGGAGGATTGTGTTTTGGGGCGCGGAAGACTGGGAAGGTCTATCGGGCCGGGGGAATTCGTAGATGCCCCATGGATCGGACGCGATGAGGATGCGGTCCGGCTCGACCAGAATTGATGTGGGTTTCAGCGTCGCTCCGCCCGAGATCGTCAGGTAGTACATATCGAGGCGATTCCCGCTGCTGTCGAGATGCACGAGGGTATCGCTGATCGCGGTCCACACGTCCTGCGTTTCCGGGTCAACGCCGACGGCGGTGATCACGGGCTTTTCCTGAGTGTGCTTAGAAGGATCGTCGAGCAACACGCGCACGGTGGCGGTGGCGCGGTACACTCCGAAACCGGGGCGGCCATGATCGAAGAAGTGATCGCCGCCTTCCGGGGGATGCCCGGCAAAGTCGGGCCTGGGCCCGCCCTCACCGCCGCCTTCACCTCTGCCTCCGAATCCACCCCTCATAAATCCGCCGCGGAAGGGGTCTCCAAATCCCATGCCGAGCATGCTGGGCATCATGAATCCCTGACCATAACCCGAGCCGAGACCTGCCGTCCCGGTCATGCTCAAGATGGAGGGATCGAGGGTCAAGTCGTCCGAACCGGTGTCGGAAGTGTAGCTCAGAGTGTTTCCGTCCACGGTCGCGTCTCCCGAAGAGGAAGAAGGTGAGGAGGAGGACGCCGACGGAGCGGACGCTGGTGTGGCGGAGGATTGTGTCTGAGAGGCCGCTGCGGAAGAAGCGGCGGCAGCGCCGCGGCCGCGCCCTCCTCCCCTCTCCCCAACTGAAAGGGATTTCAAGGAGTGCATGTCGGTCCACGCACTGACGCTATCGGGTCCAAAGAGACCCGACATCGTATAACCGAGGTCGACTTCGTGTCCGGTACGCCCGGCAAGCGGCCCAAACGCCCCAGCGGGGATGACCGAATCGTAGGCGGAGTAGCCGAACCGGTCGAATCGCTGGAGGGTGGGATCGGGAAGCGAAGTGAAAGCAAAATAGATGTTCCCCGCGGGATCGCCGGTGATTCGTCCGCGGTCCATCACCGGCTGGGCCGAGGGTTCGGAGCCAGGCTCGTCGGCGGGATCGCCGAAGGTGCGGATGGTGGCGCCGCTCTCGTCCATGATTTGCACGAGGCGCTTCGAGAGGAGCGTCGTGACGGCGAATTGACGCTCGGGGAGCGCGACGACGGAGGTCGGGGCGTTCACGTGAATCGAGGCGACGAGCGAGCCATCCGGCGCGAAGATTTTGACGGCATTGTCGCCGCGATCGGCGACGTAGAGACGGCCGCGCGAGTCGAGGTCGATGGCAACGGCGTAGCGGATCGTGGCGCCGTGTGAATTGGCGTTAGGAAACTGGCCGATGCGATTGCCGGCGGTGTCAAAAATCAATATTGCGCTGGCGGGTTCCGCGAGGATGAAGTAGCGGCCGGAGGAGTCCCGTTTCATTGCGGCGACGCCTGGGCCGACGGCCGGAAACACGCGCGAGCGGGCGCGCAGGACGTTCTGTAAACCTTGCGCAACGCATGGGCCAGAGAAACCTGCGAACGCGATACCAACAGCCAAAGCGAGAAACGCGAGCCCATTAAGGCGGAACATGCCCTTACCTCACCCTTGACCCAAGACCGGCTAACCCTAGGCACTTATTCCCATACGTGAAGCCAAAAGTTCCCGAGGATGCGGCAGATGGGACAGTCGCAAGAGGGACACAAGCCCTTTTGAATGAACTTCGCGAGAAAGTGCCCGATGCTATCATTTTACGTGCGGTCCGCGTCAGGCGCGGGGCGCCCGGGAACGTGAAGAAGGGCAACGCTGTAACGGCCCAACGGGTGTATCTCCGCCTGTTCGTGAAGCCTCTGCTGCTCTAGCCGAACCGCACAGGAAGCTTGGGAAAGGCTCGTCGGAGGACGGCGTGACCCACCCCTCTCCAGCGAAGGACTCCGGCCCGGACAAGCGCCGAAGCTCGCGCCTCGTTCTCGCGCTGCCCATCAAGGTGCGAGGTTTGGACGCGTTGCAAGAGCCCTTCACGGAACACACGATCACCGTGATGGTGAGCTGCCACGGGTGTAAATACCAGTCGAGGCACTACGTGCCGAAAGGCTCGGCGGTGACGCTGGAGGTGCCGCGGTCGTCTCCCGACGCACCGCCACGCACCGTGCAGGCGAGAGTGATCTGGGTGCAGCGGCCGCGCTACGCGCGCGACGTGCTTTTCATTGGCCTCGAATTCGACGTGCCCGGGAACGTGTGGGACATCCCGATGCCGCCCGACGACTGGTTTCCGCTGCCGGGCGAGCCCGCGTTCGTGATGGAGGAAATGGTTTCGAGGCCGGTGATTCCCTCGGCGCCGCCTCCGCCACCCGCGCCGCCGGTGACGCTAACGGCATCGTGGGACGCGAGCGAAATCCTGGTGATGGCGAGCCGCGCCGAGGGACACGAAGCGGAGCTCGCAGTGGCGCAGGAGATCGCGAGTTCGGTTCCGCTGGAACCACCACCGCCGCCGTCGGCGCTTCCGCTGCCCCCGCGACGGGAAGGAATCAGGACCTTCGGGAACGGTAGGAAGCACGATCCGCAACTGCATGAAACGATCGAGCAGGCGGTGAAGGCGTCGATCGACAACCTCGCCGAATCGACGGTCGAAAAAATCGCGCAGCAAGTGGCCGCTCGCACAACGGAAATCGTCGAAGAGGCGCGCCGCGCGTACGAATCCGCCGCCGAACAACTGGACGCCAAAATCCAGGAGGCCGTCGAGAAGGCAATCAACAACGGCCAAAACGGCGTGCGGAACATTCGCGCGCGCCGCAGGCGGTAAGGCGGGGCGCGCCCTGCGCTCGAAGCGGTCGCTTCTCCTCTGCAAAACGAAAACGACATTCCCCATTTCAGCGGCGTGGTATGATCCTGCGCGTTTTGATGCGATTGGAAGGCTGGAATTTCCTCCGGGGGGAGAAACGAAATGCGTACGAGAATGATTGGAGCGGCGATGACCGCCGCTCTGCTGCTGGCAGGAGTTTTCGCGCGCACAGCGAGCGCGCAGGATTGCGATCGGACGTGCTTGCAGAACATGGCCGATCAGTACGTAGCCGCGATGGTGAAGCACGATCCTTCGGGGCTGCCGCTGGCGCCGGGATACAAGTACACCGAGAACACGGCATCGATTCCGATCGGCGACGGCCTGTGGGTGGGCGCGTCGGAGGAGCCGACGACGTTCAAGATTTACGCGACGGACCCGACATCCAAGCAGGTGGGACTGTATTGCGTGATGAAGGAGTTCAACAAGCCGATCATATTTGCGCTGCGATTGAAAGTGGAGCAGGGAAAAATCACGGAGATCGAGCATGTGGTGGTGCGCGACATTCGTCCGGCGGGAATGCCCAACCTGATTACGGCGAGGCCGGGCCTGGTGGAAACGATCCCTCCTGCGCAGAGGCGTTCACGCGAGGAGATGTACCGGATCGCCGATTCGTATTTCGAGTCGATCGAGCACAGCAACGGCGATCTGGCGCCTTACGCCGACGACTGCGTGCGGCACGAGAACGGAATGCAGACGACCACGAACAAGGCGCCGACCACGACGCCGCTCGACTCCGCCGTAAGCGGGCCGGGAATGGGCTCCGCAATGGCGAAAATTGGGGCGCTGGGCTGCCACGACAGCATGAACACGCACGGCCTCAGCTACATCACGAAGATACGTCCGCGGCGGCTGATCATCATCGACGAGGAGCGGGGACTGGTCTTCGGATTTCCGATGTTCGTTCACCGCGGCAACGTGAGGCAGATCAAAATCATCGGCGTGCCGGGAGTGGACACGATTCCGATGAATTTCGGGCCGATCGATTTGCAGGCGGCGGAAATCTTCGCGATTCGCGACGGCAAAATCCACGAGATCGAAGCGATGGGATATTTGCTGCCGTATAACTCCTTGACGGGGTGGGAGTAGAGACGCCGCAGTTCGGATCGGTCTCGCCCGACGCGGTTGCTGGATGGGCGGCGTCACGCCAAGAAGGTTTGCCGGGCGCAGCGTGCTGCGCCCCTACGAAAATCGTCTCAACCGAGGCGCAAAGCAAAGTCGGCCGCATCGCGCCAAGAATGTTTGCAAAAGTCCCACCCGACAACCTTTGCTGGATGGCCGGCTTCACGCCAAGGATCAGTGCCAGAGCTTCATTGCTGGATGGCCGCACCAAGCCAAGGAAGTGCGCCGGGCACGGCGTGCCGTGCCCCTACGGGGGAAAGTCGTTCGTCTTGCGCGCAATGAGCGCGCCCGTCCGCTGTAACTGAAATTAATTCCCTACCAGTTTGGGTTGCCGCAGACGAAGTTGGCGGCGTCGGTGGTGTTGCCGCTCCCCTTGTAGATCGCGGCTTGGGGATACGGGCAGAGCGGTCGCGTATTATCGATGGCGCCGCTGGTCGAATGCGTGGCTATAATCTTTTCGGGCGCGGAATTATTCTCGCGCCATTCTTCAACCGCGGTGAGCGGGTCGAAAACGTTTGGCCCCACTCCACCCTGACAATGTGTCATTCCCGGAACCATAAAAAGGCGCAGAAACTCCTGCGTTTTTTGCTGGCCGCCCATCGCCGGAACGACACTCTCGTAATAGTTGATGCTGTTTTCCGGCTGGATGGCTTGGTCAGCCCAACCGTGGTACATGATCATTTTCCCGCCGTGCTGCTGGAAAGCCTTCAAATCGGGATTGATCGCGTTAACGATTGAACCCAACTTCTGGTCGGCTGTGCGCGTGTCGCGGTCCACATCGAACGTGGTGAAATCCCAGTTCGGATTGTCGAAGACCATAAACCTGAAAAATCCGACACCGATGGTGTTCGTCACGGGACCGGCATTCGGGGGCGCCCACAAAAGCTCGCTCCCGGGCTCGAAACCGGGGAAAATTTGCTTGCCGTCGCTGTATTTCGCACCCGCGTAGATCAGCCGCGCCGTATTGACTTGCGCGGCGGTGAGACATGCTGGTCCGTCCGCGTCCGGGCACTCGATCGTTTTCGGATCAAAGTGACAACGCCTCGGGTCCGCGATGATGCCATCCATGACACCATCCTTGGCATCGCAGGCATCGAGCACGGCCTTGTGCAGCACCGGGAACTTGGCGGAAGGGATGAAGCCGGACGCATTCTCGCCGTCCTTAAGCCTGACCCAACTGGTGTACACGCCTCCGGCCTGAAGATGCGTGATGTAATTCGCAGGCGCACCGGCGACGATGCCGTCGAAGTCGGCCGGATAGCGCTGGGCTTCGGTGAGGCCTTGCTTGCCGCCGGTCGAGCAGCCGTTCCAGTAGGCGAGCTTCGCGGGCTTGCCGTAAAACGCTTCGATGACGAGCTTCGAGTCGACGGTCATTTCATGGACCGCGCGGTACGACCAGTCAACCAATTTCTCGGGATGGCCGAGCGCCCAGCTTTCGTCGTTTCCGGAGGCGTGACCCGTGTCGGTGCTGGCGGCAGCGTAGCCGCGGTTGAGTGCTGCTGCGAGAGCGCCGTAGCCGATTTGGCCGATGAAGCCGCCGTTGCCAACTGCTTCGAATTTTCCATTCCAACGTGCGACGACCGGCAGCCAAACTTCAAAGCTGATGTGCGAGTCGTTCGTGGGCGCGGAGAATGCGACGACGCGGCAAAACGGTTGGGAAATGGTCAGAGTGCTCGCCGGACCGATCGGGCTAGGCGGAAGCGGAATCGTGAGATCGGGAGGAGGATTGATTGCAGTAGCCGATGTGATCGTCGCGTTCGGAATCTTGAGCGATGCAAGACTCTCGCAGGATTGCTGAGCGGCGGCGCGCGGGGGAGCGAACGCGAAAGCCGCAAACACAAACGCGAACAGAACGAGACGATGCCTCATGCCGATGCCTCCTTGGGCTAGTTACTTCAATTCGAGATGCTCACAGAGTCACGGCATGGCTTCATGAGCGATTTTTTCATGAACGAGACTATTCTCCTCATCGAGCGACGGACTTCCAAGAGGCGCGGGCCAAGCACTGGTTTGCACGATCACGACATGCCTGGTCGGGTTCACATAAATTGACTGCCCATAGATCCCTTCGGCCATGAAGGCACCTTCGTCACCGTAGGGAATCCACCATTGATAGGCATATCCATCTTGAGCCGGGGCTCCATTGGGGCCGGGCGGCTTGGGTTCGAGGTAGTCGGCCTCCGGTGTGGTGGAGTCACGGACCCAGGACTGAGGCAAGACTCGCGAATTTCCCATCGCCCCACCCCGCATCATCATCAGACCCACGCGAGCATAGTCCCGAACCGTGGCGTTGAAACATGCGAACGCGCAGGTATCGGGCTGTGCATGCGCCTGATAGAAGAAGGCATCGCTTTGCGCTCCGATCTTCTTCCATAGCTTCGCTTCCGCATATTGGTTCAAGCGCTGGCCGGTGGCCTGCTCCAACAGCAATCCCAGCACTGCGGTATTGACGCTCTGGTAGTTGAATTGGGTACCGGGTTTCGTCGCGGTCGACTTTATCGAGGCAGCGAAATCCTTGAACGTTGGATTTCCGGTGAGCAAAGCCGCGCCGATGAGGGCTGCTCCGGATTTCGGGTCTTTGTAATCCTCGCTATAATCGACTCCCGAGGACATTTCGAGCAGGTTCTTGATGGTCACATCGCGATATCCGCTGGTCGAAAGATACGGCAGATACTTCACAACCGGATCGTTGACACTTTTGATCGTGCCGTCGCTGACGGCCGCGCCAACCAAAATCGAGACGATCGATTTCCCAACTGACTGAGACACGAATCTTGAGTTCTCGTCCGCTCCATGGAAATACTTTTCAAGCAGGATCTGATCGTCGTGCAGAACGAGAAATCCTGTGACAAAGTTTCTCTTAAAATAGTCGTCCAGCGAGTAGTTGCCGCCATGGAAGGCGTAGCTCAGCGATAAATTTCGCGTGGCCTCTTTCAGGGGATATACGTCGCTGCCCTTTCGCACCCACTCGAGTCGGAAGCCGAGCTCATCCATATGATGGAAGTAGTAAAAGCTGTACGGCTGCGCCATATAGCTGTACGCATCCACCAAAAGGCCAGGCGGATTCATTTTGGCAATGTCGATCTTATTCGGAGCCTGCGCCAAGGCAGGCATCCAAAGAATCAGGGCTACCAGCGGCGCAAGTGTCCGAAAAGACTTCCGAAATCCGATCATTCGAATTGGCTTCCTCGGGGAGACGTATACACCGCGCGCGGCGTTGCAGGCAAGGGTGGGATTTCGTCGAGGGATTCTGCCAGTGGTGTCCAATGGCGGCTGCCAACAGCATTAGATACAAAGAAGCAACGGCCATGGAACAAGGAATACCGCAGAGACGCAGAGAGAACTACTGGGAGCCGACGGAGTCAGCGTACTGCGAATTGTGGTTCACGTCGTTGTTGGCGAAGTAATTTCGCTCGTAGAGGCTGCGGTACATGCGGCCGGCGATTTCCGAAGCGTGTGGTCCGCTGATGATGCGGCTGCCGCCGTGAAGCAGTACCACAATCACGATTTTCGGATGCGCCTGATCGGCGTAGGAAACGAACCACCCGAGGCGCCCGCCCACGCTTTCGTCGTTGCAGGTGCCGGTCTTGCCTAGGTCCTGCTCGCCGTCGGGGTCGTAGCTGCGCTTGGCGGTGCCATAGAGGACGGCCGCGAGCATGCCCTCGCGCAGATCGGGAAGGATCGGCGCGATATCGAACTGCTGGCGGATGCGCGGCTCGAAAGTCTGGCGGTCTTCATCGGTGCGCGGATATTGGAGGTAATACTGCACGCCGCCATCCGCGAGCATGGACACAAGGGAAGCAAGCTGAAATGGCGTGATGCGAATGCCCTCTCCGAAACTCGACATGCGTGCGACGCCGCCGAACGACGGAGGCGCGGGCGGCACCCAACCGGGCTGCTCCTCGGGAATATTGTAGCCAACGCGCTCGCCGAGTCCGAACTGGCGGTCGTACTTCTGAACGCGATCGAAACCGAGCTGCGAGCCGACCGCTTCGAAAAATTCGTTGTTCGAGTGCGCCATGGCCTCGGTGAGGTCCATGTAACGGCGCTTGCCGACGCGGATCATGGTGTCGCGCGTGATGACGTTTTCCTCGAGGCCTGCGAGGGCGACGAAAGGCTTGATCGTCGAGCACGGCTCGAAGCCGGCGGAAAATGCCATTTTCTGATTCACGATGGCGAGGATGCGGCCGTTCGTGGGATCGACGGCAACGACGGAGCCTTTTTCATGGCCGAGGGCGTCCACGGCAATCTGGCGGACGACCGGATCGTCGTTGGTAGTAATGTCGTCCTTGGCGGGATCGACGTATTCGACGACGCGCGCGCGGCGCGAGTGACGCAAGGGACGAGCTGGATGCGCAGGCGGCGCAGCAAAGGCGAAATTCGGGCCGGCAACGAGCAACACGCACAAAATCGAAACTGCTTTTCCGAGAGCTGGAGTCGGTTTCATATGTTCAATTCTCAGATGCCGAAATAGCCTGTAGCGGACGCCCGCGCTCAGTCTAAGGAAGTCCCACGCGGATGTGCAACCTAAATGGTGAGGGTATTTTCCATGATGGCAAAGGAATGCGCAACTGTCCGGGCGGACAGGAAGAGGGTAAGAACCACGAGCCAGGCTGGAGATCGAGCCGGGCCCTGTTGACATCCTCGTTGCTTGGTGACGCCGAAGAGAGATTCTTCGACTGCGCGTCCCGACCCGGAGATCGAAAGAAACGATCTCCGGGAAAGAATAAAGCGTCGGGACGCTCCGCTCAGAATGACGGTCCCGACAGACGTGCCCTGAACGGATGAAATCTTAGACTGCGGCGGCTGAGCGCGGGAAATTCGCGTCGGCCATGACTTCTTCGGCTTGGGCGCGATGGCGTTCGCCATGCGCGGCGATGAGAAGCAGCCACTGGTAGCAATCGAGCGGGCCGAACGCCGGATGCGGGAAAGCGGCCTGCCGCAGATCGGCATTCGTTGTCGCGGCAAATTCGGAGGTGCGCTTGCGCGCAGCCTCGAATTCGCGGAGAAGCTGATCATGCGGCCACCGGCCCATGGGCATCAGGCGATCCGGCCCCTTCACGCGAGTGGTGCGATCGACGACTTGGTGTACGAGGACGTCGTCCTGAATTGCGCTCTTTGGAGAATCGGCCGCCTGCTGCAGCGTCTTTTCTACGCCACCGAGAATAGAGCTTTCGACTAGGACAATGTGCTCGATGCATTCGGCCACGGACCAGCGATCCGGCGCGGGCTTGTAGCGGAGTTGCGCGGGCGAGAGTCCATGGGCCGTGCGGAGAAGACGGTCGCGGGAATCGCGGAGCGACGAGATCGCTTGTTCGCGTTCGGCTGGCGTCATGGGATTCTCCTTAGGATGTCAGTTTCGACGGGGAAAAATTCCCACGCTTTGCAAAGACCGTTAGAGACGCCCGGCAAAACCCAACCATCAGGTGGATGGGCAGCAACGCGCCAAGCATGAGCGCCGGGCACGGCATGCCGTGCCCCTACGGATCGAAAAACCGATTCCCCACCCTTTGCAAAAACCGCAAAGGATGGGGCACCCGGCACCCCAAAAACCAAATAAACAACGTCGAATGCACGCGAAAGAGGGCGCGACTAACGGGCGGCGCGAGCCTGTCCGGCAGCGGCGGCCTTTGCTACAGGCTTATCGCCGTCGGCCGAAGCCTTCTTCGCGTCCTCAGGCGGCTGCGCGATGAGGCCGAGGGCTTTGCGCAGCTCGTGTTCGATCTTGTCACGGATGTCGGTGTGTTCTTTTAGGAATAGGCGCGCATTTTCGCGGCCCTGTCCGAGGCGCTCACCCTTGTAGGAAATCCAGGTGCCGGATTTCTCAAGGATGTTTTTCGTGACGCCAAGATCGATGAGGTCGCCCTCTTTCGAGATGCCTTCACCGTAGATAATGTCGAACTCGGCCTCGCGGAACGGCGCAGCCACTTTGTTCTTCACCACCTTCGCCCGCGTGCGCGAGCCGACCACGCGGTCACCTTCTTTGATCGACTGGATGCGGCGGATATCGACGCGGATGGAGGAATAAAACTTCAGCGCGCGGCCGCCGGTGGTCGTTTCCGGATTGCCGAACATCACGCCGATTTTTTCGCGAATCTGGTTGATGAAAACGAGGCAGGTGCGCGATTTGTTGACGATTGCGGTGAGCTTGCGCAACGCCTGCGACATCAGGCGCGCCTGCAAGCCCATCTGCGGCTCTCCCATTTCGCCTTCGAGCTCGGCCTTGGGGACGAGCGCGGCCACCGAGTCGATGACGATGATGTCGACCGCGTTGGTGCGGATCAGGGCTTCGGCGATTTCGAGCGCCTGTTCGCCGTTGTCCGGCTGCGAGACGAGGAGGTTGTCGACGTCGACGCCCAGTTTGCGCGCGTACACGGGATCGAGCGCGTGCTCTGCGTCGATGAACGCCGCCTGACCGCCCAGCTTTTGCGCTTCGGCGATGACGTGGAGCGTGAGTGTGGTCTTGCCGCCCGATTCCGGGCCGTACACTTCGATGACGCGGCCGCGCGGAAAGCCGCCGACGCCGAGAGCCGCGTCGATGGAGATCGAGCCGGTGGGGATGACGCTGACGGGGACGAGAACGTCCCGGTTCCCCAGGCGCATGATGGAGCCCTTGCCGTACTGCTTTTCGATTTGCGAGATTGCGAGATCCAGATTTTTAGTTTTTTCGTCGTTCATCGTGTACCTCGAAGGGTGTGCGTTTAGGTCTCGCCGCGGCGAGCGGCCCGATTCTACCAGAGTGCGGAAAGGGCGGCCGGGGCATTTGTTCGGGCGGCAGTATATCAAGAGGCGAAGAAAAAGCAAAGACTATTCCGGGGCGCGTGCACCTCAATACTGATAGAAGCCGCGGGAGGATTTGCGGCCGAGCCAACCGGCGGCGACATATTTGCGCAGGAGCGGGCAGGCGCGGTATTTGGGATCGCCGAGACCCTTCAACAGCACGTCGAGGATTTCGACGCAGACATCAAGCCCGATGAGATCGGCGAGCTCGAGCGGGCCCATCGGGTGGTTCATGCCGAGCTTCATCACGGCGTCGACGGCTTCGGGCGTGGCGACGCCTTCCATCACAGCGAAAGCCGCTTCGTTGATCATCGGCATCAGAACGCGGTTGGAAACGAAGCCGGGCGCATCGTTGACGGCGACGGGCGTCTTGCCGAGCCGCTCGCAGAGCGCCATCGTCGCGTGAAACGTCGGCTCGCTCGTGGCGAGGCCGCGAATCACCTCGACGAGCGTCATCACCGGCACGGGATTCATGAAGTGCATGCCGATGAAACGATCGGGGCGGCTGGTTTGCGCGGCAAGCTCGGTGATCGAAATCGAAGACGTGTTGCTCGCGAGGATCACGCCGGGGCCGAGAACGGCGTCGACTTCCTTGAGAGTGCGGATTTTCAGGTCGCGCTGCTCGGGAACGGCCTCAACGACGAAATCGGCGCCGACGAGAGCGACGTTGTCCGTGACCGGGTGGATGCGAGCGAGCGCGGCGGATTTATCCGCGGCCGTGATTTTCCCTTTCTTGATTTCTCGGTCGAGATTTTTGGAGATGGTTTCGAGGCCGCGATCGAGGAAGCGCTTTTCGACGTCGCGCAGAATCACGCGATAGCCTGCGCGTGCGAAGACGTGCGCGATGCCGTTGCCCATCGTGCCGGCGCCGAGGACGGCGACGGTTTTGATCGAGTCGGGGGACATGGTGGCGTCGATGATAATCGAAGTGGAGGGATAAGAGGAAGGACAGGAGGCAGAGGAGGTAGAGGAAAAGCGGCGCGCTCAGGATAAAGCGGCGAGCCAGGCGGCTAGAGACGCAAACTTTTCGTCCTGCGACCACGGAGGGCCGAACGGACGGCCTAGATCGGCGATGCGGCGTGTCAAGTCGCCGGCCTTCAGGTGAAGGGTCAGCGCGGCGGAGTCCAGGAGCTCCTTTTCCTTGAACGTCGCGATTTTGAGATGGCAGCGGGCGCTTGCGTGGAGAAGAGCCTCGCGAAAGAGTTCGCCGTCAGCGGAGTGGATCAAGGAGTGCGACGCCAAAATCTTCGCCAGGCTGGGGAGCGGGCGCCCGGAAGCGAGGAGAAGGCCGCAACGGGTCAGCTCGTAGCCTTGCGCTTGCAGGCTTGTCTGAAGGCTGCCGATCGCGCGGAAAGCGAGGCGTCTTGCCTCGGCCTTCGCGCGCGAGATGACGGCACCGGCCTCGCCGGCTGGCATTTTCTCCGCGGTGTGGTAGGGCTGGCGGAATTCGTACGTGAAGGTTTCGACGAGGTGAACGCGTTCGCGTGCGAGGACGACAGGCGAACCTTTGTTCACAGCCAGCGTCACGAGGGCGGTCCAGCCGGAATGAACGCGAAAGCCGACGGCGGCGGTTTTGGTCGAGCCGGATGGCACGGCGGGGCCAATCATAGCGCCGTTCGGATCGATCAGGTGAGAAAGACGGCTGGCGTCGCGTCTCTAGAGCTGGTCAAAAAGAGGGTAAAAAGTGCGGCGCTGTGCCAGGGACCTCCACCTGCGACCAAGACGGCGGATGACCGAGGTGGATGGGCGGCATCACGCCAAGGATATGCGCCGGGCACGGCGTGCCGTGCCCCTACGGAGAAAAGGCACGCGCGCTACGGGCGTTTGAGGGCGGCGCGGACGATTTCTTCGGCGCGCGAGAAATCTTCCTTGCGGACGAAGATTCCGTAGCCCGGTTTTTGAATGGGTTCGAGCGTCAGTTCATGATGGTCAGCGATTTGATACGTTGGAATATCTGCGTCGCGCAAGGCCGCGAGCACGAGGCTGAAAAGAACGGGATCATTGCCGCGCCACGCGAGTTGCGGTCCGGTCTTCCCTGCATCGGATTTTGAGGAAGCCATTGGTGTAAGTCCGTTCGGGCTGCTCCGTGCCAGATTGGCGGCATCGCGCCAAGGATGTGCGCCGGGCACGGCGTGCCGTGCCCCTACGGAGAAAAGCCTACCATCCGCTACGCGCGCTCGATCGCCAAGGCAACGGCGTTGCCGCCGCCGAGGCAGAGGGCGGCGATGCCGCGCTTCAGGTTGCGCCGCTGCAATTCGTAGAGCAGCGTGACAAGGAGACGCGCGCCGGATGCGCCGATCGGATGGCCGAGCGCGACGGCGCCGCCGTTCACGTTGACCTTCGCCGGATCGATCTTCAGCTCGCGCGTGACGGCGATGGCAGCGACAGCGAAGGCTTCATTCAACTCGTAGAGATCGACGTCCTTGTCGCGGTGCCAGCCGGTCTTCAAGAAGATTTTCTCGACCGCATCGACGGGCGCCATCATCACCCATTTTGGTTCCACGCCGCTGACGGCTTGCGCGACGATGCGCGCAATCGGCGCTTTGCCAAGGCGCGCGGCGGTGCGCTCGCTCGTGACGACGAGAGCCGCGGCGCCGTCGTTTGTGCCAGGCGCGTTTCCGGCGGTGACAGTGCCGCCTTCCTTCTTGAACGCGGGCTTGAGCTTGGCGAGCGCTTCGAGCGACGTATCCTCGCGCGGCGATTCGTCGGTTTTGATCATGACGGGCGGCCCCTTGCGCTGCGGCAGCTCGATGGGAACGATCTGGCTGGCGACGAAGCAGGATTTCGTCGCGAGGACCGCGCGGCGGTGGCTCTCGACCGAGTAGGCATCCTGCTCCGCGCGGGAGATGCCGTATTTTTCCGCGACAAGTTCGGCGGTCATGCCCATGTGGAAGTTTTCGTAAACGTCCCAGAGGCCGTCGGTGATCATCGAGTCGAGGAGTTCGGAATTGCCGAGGCGGAGTCCGGCGCGCGCGCCTTTCATGAGATAAGGCGCGTTGGACATCGACTCCATACCGCCCGCGACGACGATTTCGGATTCGCCGAGCGCTACGGCCTGTGCCGCCAGCGCGACTGATTTCAGGCCCGAGCCGCAAACTTTGTTGATCGTCATCGCGGCGACGCGCGGGTCGAGCCCGCCTTTCAGAGCAGCCTGGCGCGCGGGATTCTGGCCGAGGCCCGCCTGAATGACGTTGCCCATGATCGCTTCGTCGACCTGCTTCGCGTCGATGCCCGCGCGGCCAACGGATTCGGCCACGACCTTTGCGCCCAGCTCCGGCGCGGAGAGCGGAGAAAGTCCCCCCATGAATTTGCCGATCGGCGTGCGGACTGCGCTTAGGATGACGGGTTTTTCCATGGTGGTTTCTCCTGGGAATCTTCGATGGCTAGAAACTCAAGTATAGGCGCGGCGAGAGGGAGCGTCAATTTGAGCGCGGGGTACAATGCGAAAACGTTTCTCGTGCCCGCTCGATTCCCTCGATTAACCGAAGCCAATCAAGAGGAATCCCCTGTAAACCCGCATAATTGTTTTCATTTGCCAATCTCTAAGAGGTTTAAGACGCAAACTCTATAGTGATTTCGTCCCATTCTTGTGCCAGTTCTATTTTTAGAGCGGGACTCGCTGGGGCACAGTCCTTCGCCGTGATCAGAATGTCAAACTTAAGAATGTCGGATGGAGTGACACTGCTAAGAGCATCGCTCATCCAAAACGGTATTCGCTGACTGCAAGGCGTGATGCGCCCCGTAATGTTGTCAATAAAAAAGACATTCAGTGCCTGACCAAGGTCAAACCACAAAGTACAAATTGGTTGATCTATATTGCTCCACAGCAAAGGCAAGGACTGATCTATCAGAGGTATCCAGCAATTGTCGCGATTGGACCATTTGGAAACCTGTTTAATATAGCCTCTACAATCGTCAATACTGCCCTCTGATCCGCATTTCACAAGAATCTGTACAAACAGCCTTTGTGAACCGTCACTAGCCCGCGTTTTCAGCGTATTCCATCTATCTATTACTAGCTTAGGAGTCCTAGAAGGCCAGAAAAATGAAACCAATCCTAAGAGAACAAAAAACACCCCGATGCCGAATACGGTGTAATGGGGCCATGCTAGATGTGCGAGTGGCCAATTCAGATGAATGTCGGTCTTGCTAGTCAACCAACTCTTTCCGGCCTGGTACAGGGCTTCGACAGTTTGTATTCGGCCTATTGTGTCGATAATAAGAAAAAAACCTCCAAGTATGAAAAACAAGCCCGCATGGCGGCGTTTGAATCGTTCCAACATGGCAGCGGTTTTACCATGAGAAAGGTGGATTCAACGAAAGACGTTCTAAATTCGATCGTCAATGGCGGTACGTTACATAAACTGCCCCATGTGACGCGCAGCGCTTTTTTCGGCTAGGATGCTGATAGTCCTTTCGGCTAACTCTCACGTGACCAGGTAGGTGGATCATGTTTGGGCAGGACATTCAGAACTCGGCTCGTGGCCTTACACCCGAAGCTTGGGCCACCTTAGTGGCTGCATTCATCGGCGCTGCGGTCGCACTCATTGTCGTGATCGTCCAGCGCGCTCTTGATCAACGGGATCGGAAACGGGAGCTGTGTCGCAAGAAGAGAGTCGTATCGAGAGCGCTTCTTTTCGAGATCGACGGATTTTATCGCCACCACCTTAAAGATCTTAGCCAGTGGTTGACTGACTTCGCTGCGCGACAAGATGAATTGCCTCCCACCGCAATCAAATCGACTGAATTCGATCCATTCCCTGTCTACCACTCCAATGCAAACGTCTTAGGAGAATTCGGCGAAGAGACTGTGCCCTCGATCGTCCGTTTTTACGCCGGGGCGTCTAGCTATGCCAGTCTGTTGCGCGAGTACCGCACCGTGCTAAATGAAAAGTACATTTCGGCGTCGCGAGTGCAAGCCGATGCGTTGGCGGGCAAGCTGTTCGGGGAACTAAAGGACCGGCTTCCAAATGTAATCGCGCTAGCTTGCGATGCTTGCATCGCCTTGCGGAGGGAAGTCGGTGCGGACTTAAGAGCGGGAGAGATTGCTCTTCTCGATGGTAAGGCCGTTAATTGACGGTCGCACGCGGGTGAACTGAATGCCTAAAAGCCAGAGACGCAAGGCCAGCTCAAAAGTCGTGCCGAATCTCTCCCTATGTGTTCTTACCCCGTCAATTTGAGCGCGGGATAAATCGCAAGAGGGCGCGTACGAACTAGAAGAAGCTAAGCCTCAGGCGCGCCGAGCGGTGTGCAGCGCTTAACGCGAAAGGCTGAGAAGTCTCCTTCGTGTTTCGTGGGGATCGTGCAAGGCTCGACCTCGGCGTCCCGCCAGACGTGCTGGTACAGGTCGGGACTGATGAGGACTTCGCCGGCTGCCGCGCCGGAGCAATACCGCGCCGCTCGATTTACGGGATCGCCTACCACCGTGAACTCCATGCGGTCCTGCGTGCCGATGAATCCATGCAGCACTTCCCCGCAGTGAATCCCGATTCCCATGTCGCAGGTGGTCTGGCCTTTCGACGAGCGCGTCTGGTTGAGAGCGCTTATCGCCGATTGCATGTCCATGGCTGCCCGCACCGCCTTCGCGTAGTGGTCCGGATCGGCCTCGGGGCTGCCGAAGACGGCGAGGATCGCGTCTCCGATGAACTTGTCGACGGTTCCATCGTGGCGAAAAATCGCGTCCACGAGCACGGAGAAATAACTATTCAGCATTTCGCCGACGTGATCCGCGGGCATCGACGAGATCAATTTGGTGAAGCCCCGAATGTCCGAGAACAAGATCGTGACTTCGGATCTCTCGCCCCCGAGCGCAAGCCTGCCGCGCGCGGCCTTTTCCAGAATCTTCTCCCGAAGCTTCGGTGAAAAGCTCGTGAGCAATCGCTCGAGAAGAATCGATTGTCGCTGGAGATTTTCCTGCAACTGATGATTCGCGATCGCCATGGCCGCGTGGTGCGCAACCGCGACGAGAAGCCGAAGATCGTTCGGCTGAAAGGTGTGTCCAAGTTTCCTGGTCTCCACGCAGATTACGCCGAGTGCTTGCCCTTGCCAGAGCAGCGGAGCGTACATTCCCGTCTCGCTCCTGATTTGGACCAGACTGCGGCTTGTGTCGGCCGCGTCGCGGTTCCAGATCAGGCCCTGCTTGGCCTGCATCGCGCGTTCCGACAGAGTCAGGCTGACGGCAGGCTGTCCGGCAGGAATACAGGCTTCCAGCACGAGTTGACCGGTGTCTTTGTTGCGAACCAGCAGCGCGCCTCGCTCCGCTCCCGGTATGACTTCCATGGTCTTTTCCACGATTCGTTTCAGCAAGGAAGGGAGATCGGATTCAACACCGAGTTGAAGCGGCAAATCGTAGAGCAAACTCAATCGCTGGCCACCGTCGGAAGGCGATGGCGTGAATTTCGGCAACGAGGCGTCCACGCTTGCCGAGACGTGGGTGTCCGCGAGATCGTCCGATTGAGACGTGGAGGATTCCTGAAGCGCCCTTTTGAGCGCCGCATAATCAATCCCCTGCGACTTGATCAAATCCGGCAGAGGCCGCTCGTCAGACTCGATCATGGCGGCGAGCAATTCGCGCAAGCCAACTGAGGCTGCGCCGGAGCTTTGCGCCGTGCGTTCGGCGCGTTCAAAGATCCGGCGAGACGGCTCGGATCGACTGACCCTGGTCGATGAGAAGTGAATCTTGGAGGCAGGCCGGGGCAATTGCCGCGCGGCGCGCCGCAATCGCACGACATCCGCGCCGGCCCGCTCCAGAATTTTGCTGACCACTTGCCACTCGGAATGGACGCGATCCCTGGCAGCGGGTTCGAGCTGAATCGGCCCCGTGGAGTTGGGCGTCAGGGGCTTCGGCACGCTGCACACGCCGATGAGGAGATCGACCGGCTCGATCGACACCTGGCCCGCGCCAGCCGCTTCGTCCGCCGCAAATTTCCACACGACGTAGACCGCGTCCGTCAGCGGAAGCATCGGCGCTCTCTCGGGCACAAGGCAAGCAAGTCTCGAATCATGGTTCCAGCATCTGCGACAGAGCGAACGGTGGTTGAAAACGGGGTCCTAGCCGCCGCACGTGCCTTTTTTCTTATACTGTTTTCGTCAATTGCACAAGGAATTGTCTAGGCATACGGCGGGAATACCGAGGCTAGCGCGTGCTCGAATCGGGGAATGCGTGAATATCGCGGGCGAGCCACTCTTCGGCGAGGATAGCGTAGAGATACGAGTCGCGCCATTCGCCTTTTTCGAACACGTCCTTGCGGAAATGAGCTTCGCGGCGCATGCATTCTTCCAAGTGAAGGCGGTGAAATGTACATTGCTGGATTTCAAAGAATTCGCGGCAATCAGCATCACGGTGGTAGGATGCTTTTCTTGGAAAAAAGACCCATTACGAGACGCGATCTGCTCCGCGGCGCCGGCGCAGGATTGGTGACGCTCGCCATAAGCACCGGCGACAAAGCTAAGGAACCCCGGACAAAACCTCCTAACATTGTCTTTATTCTCGCGGACGATCTCGGTTATGCCGACGTAGCGTGCTACGGACGTCCCGATCTTCGCACACCCAATGTCGATGCCATCGCTCATCGCGGAATGCGCTTTCTTCAGGCCTATGCCAATTCCGCGGTGTGCAGCGCCACACGCACGGCGCTGATCACGGGCCGCTATCAATACCGGCTGCGCGTCGGCCTCGAGGAACCTCTGGCCAACAATCCCGACGTCGGTCTTCCTCCCGAACACCCCACCTTGCCCTCGCTCCTGAAGAAGGTCGGCTATAGCTCGACCTTAATCGGCAAGTGGCACCTCGGCGTGTTGCCCAATTTTGGCCCTCTGAAAAGTGGATACGACCATTTCTACGGCTTTCGCGGCGGGGCGGTGGACTACTTTTCGCATTCCGTCGGCCAAAACGACGATCTTTGGGATGATGACGTTCCGATCCATCAGGTGGGCTATCTGACCGACTTGCTTGGTGCCCGCGCCGTCCAGGTCGTGAACGGCTATGCGAAATCCGCGCAACCCTTTCTGATCAGCCTTCATTTCAGCGCTCCGCACTGGCCTTGGGAAGGCCCCGACGATCAGGCCGAGTCCGAGCGGTTGCGCCAGCCGGGCGGCAAGGGCATCTTCGACTTCGATGGCGGATCGCAGAAGACCTACCAGCGAATGATCGAAGAAATGGACCGCCAGGTTGGCCGCGTGTTGGGGGCCTTGGACACTCATGGGCTTACGGAAAACACGATCGTTATTTTCACCAGCGACAATGGCGGCGAGCGCTTCGCCGATACATGGCCTTTTACGGGGAAGAAGACGGAATTGCTGGAAGGTGGCTTGCGTATTCCAGCCATCATTTCATGGCCCGCCCACATCCCCCAGGGCCGGACCACCGATCAGGTCTCCATCAGCATGGATTGGTTACCCACTCTGCTGGCTGCTGCCGAGGCCCGACTTGATCCGGCCTACCCGTCAGACGGCATGAATCTGCTGCCCACGCTCACTCAGGATGTTCCTGGGGTTTCGCGAAAGCTCTTCTGGCGGTACAAGGCGAACGCCCAGCGGGCCGCACGCGACGGCAATTACAAGTTCCTGAAAATCCTGGACAATACTTTCCTCTTCAACGTCGTCGAAGATCCACTCGAGCGCGCCAACCTGATAGATCGCCAACCGGACGTTTACCATCGTCTGGTCCGGGAGTGGTATGACTGGAATGCTTCCATGCTCCCCGAGATCCGCGAAAGCGTCACTGCCAGCTTCGATGGCCAGCAGCTTGCCGACCACTTCGGCGCGAAGAAAGCGGACCAGATGCCCGACATCCCCGCCCCGCCAGACGACTAGAGTCTCGTTTTCAAAGTAGGCGAGTGGCGCACTCCTCTGATTCTCTGACCTGATCTCGCGCGAGCAATAGGTACCTCTCGCTATGGTCTTCGTGGCGCGCATTCTGCGTCCCGGACGATTCTGCGGGACGGCCACCTGAACTTGTCCCGCCTGTCCCGAGCGTAGCCCAGGGGAACATGCCGAGGGGGCCGAAGCATGCTGTGCCCGGCAAACATTCTTGGCGCGCGGCCGCCCATCCAGCAATCGCGCGCTGCCGCACTCCAGATGGCGGCAGGCTGATATTCGCCTTCTATTCGCCATGGGAAAATCTGGTAAGATGGCGGGACCGGAAACATTTCATGCCTTCGACTCCACACTCACACGAAACTGCCGCGGCGGGATTTCCGCTGAACGCGGAGCAGCGCGCGGCGGTGGAGCACGGCGAAGGACCCATGCTCGTGGTGGCAGGCGCAGGGACGGGGAAGACGCGCGTCATCACGGAGCGGATTCGCACGCTGCTCGAATCGAATCCGGAGCTTGCCGGCGAAAATATTCTCGGGCTGACGTTCACGAACAAGGCCGCTGGCGAAATGAAGAGCCGCGTGGTGAGGGCGGCCGGAGAGCGCGCCGAAGGCGTGTGGCTCAGCACGTTTCATTCATTCTGCCTCGAAAAGATTCTGCGCGAAGCGAATCCGGACGTTCAGCCTCTCGAGGACATCGACCACCAGATATTGCTGCGGCGCAACATCGCCGAACTCGGCCTCGTGGTTTTCCGGCGTCTGGCCGAGCCTGCTGAATTTCTGAAGGATTTTCAGAGCTTCTTTTCGCGCTGCCAGGACGAGTTGGTGACGCCGGACGACTATCAGCGGTACGTGGACGGGTTGCGCCGCGCGATCGAGGATAAGAAAGCGGTGCTCGAGCCGGACGCGCACGCGATCGCGCAGGAGGAGTTGGCGCGGCAGGAAGAGCTGGCGCGCGTCTATCGCGTGAGCGAGCGGCTGCTGCGCGAGCGGAATCTCTGCACGTTCGGCGCGCAACTGCTGCAATCGGTGGAGCTGCTGCGCGCGGACGCGGCGCTGCTCGAAAAAATGCGCGAGCAGTATCGCTACATCCTCGTGGACGAATTTCAGGACACGAACGTCGCGCAGCTCGAGTTGCTGTGGCTGCTGGCGGGCGACCGGCGAAATATTCTGGCGGTCGGCGACGACGATCAGGCGATTTACCGTTTTCGCGGCGCGTCGTTCGGCAGCTTTACGATTTTTCTCGAACGGTTCTGCGGGGCGGCCAGTTCAAAGAGCGGCACAACCGCCGGCGCCGCGGCGAAAAAGTCTCTCGTATCGCTTTCGCAGAACTACCGCTCGACGCAGCGAATCCTGCGCGTGGCCGGCGAGACGATCTCGCACAATGAGAAATCGCCGCTGCTGCCGCCCAAGAAACTCGTGACGCCGAATCCCGCCGGCGAAAAGATTCGCATAGTCGAATTCGGCGCGTTCGACGAGGAAGCGCATTGGGTCGCGTCGGAGATCGAGCGGCTGCACGAGGCCGGGGCGCCGTGGCGCAGCTTTGCGGTGCTCTATCGCAAGCATTCGCACCGGGCGCAACTGCTCGACGCATTGCGTCGGCGTGGAATTCCGTTCGTGATCCGTAAATCGTCGATTCTGGCGAGCACGATCGTGCGCGACCTGCTCGCGTGGCTGCGGTTGATCGCAGTGCCGGCGGACAACGTGGCGTGCGCACGCGTGCTGGCCGCTCCGTACTGGGGACTCGAGCCGCGCGATCTGGTTCGCCTCGCGGAGCGCGCGACGAAAAATCGGCGCGCGCTGTGGGATGAAGTCGAGGCGGCGCAGAAGGACGCGTCGATGGCGCGCGAGGGAGTGCGGCTGGCGGAACTCGTCGAGCTGTTTGGCAGAATGCGGCAGGTAGCGCGCAGCACGAGCGCGAGCGATGCGCTTGACGAATTGATCCGGAATCTCGAGATCGCGCCGCTCCCATCCGAGACGGACCGCCAACACGTGGAACGGCTCACCACGTTCGTGAAGGAGTGGGCGCGGAAGAGCGAGAAGAAGCAACTGCGCGACTTCATCGAATACATGGGCTACTTCAACGAGCTGGGCGGCGACGTGCAAATCGAGGAAGAGCTTTCCGACGACGCCGTGCAGTTGATGACGGTGCACGCGGCGAAGGGTCTCGAATTCCCGCACGTCTTCATCCTGCGGCTCAGCAAGAGCGACTTCCCTTCCGGCGCGCGGCGGCCTGAATTCGAATTTCCGCCCGAACTGATGAAAGAGGAGCAGCCGAAATACGATTTTCACATTCAGGAGGAGCGGCGGCTGTTTTACGTGGCGCTGACGCGCGCAAAGCACCGGCTGACGCTTTCGACGATCGTCAACCGGCGCAAAAAGGCTTCGCCGTTCCTCGAAGACTTTCTGATGAACGCGAAGATCGAGAAGCTCGACACGGAGCGGCTGACGCCGAAAGTCGATGTGCCGCCGTCAGAGGAAACGACCGGGCCCGTGCAAGGCGCGGCGGACCCTGCACGGCTGTTCCCTCCCGCGAGCGAAAACACGCGGGCGTATTCGCGGGTCGCGCTGTGGGCCAAGGCGTTTCGCCCACCGCGGCCCGAACCGCTGCAATTGAGCGCTTCGGCGATCGATGCGTACGACCGCTGCCCGATGAAATACCTGTTTCAGTACGTCTGGGAGATTCGCGGCGGGCCGCACCCGCAGATGACGTTTGGAAACGTGATGCACACGACGATTCGGGAATTCGTCGGCGAGATGCGCAAGCGGGGCAAGGTGCCGCTCGAGGAGTTGATGGCGATCTACGAGCGCGAGTGGTCGTCAGCGGGATTCCCGGACGAATACCAGGAAGAGGAATACCGCAAGGCGGGGCGCGAGCAACTGGAGGCGTTCTACCGCAGCTATTCGGCCGCGCCCGCGGACGTGCTTTTTCAGGAGAAGGCGTTCGAGCTGCCGCTCGCGCACAACGTGATCGTGACGGGCCGCATGGACCAGGTGAACCGCTTGAATGAGCGCGAAGTCGAAATCCTCGATTACAAAACCGGGAAGGCCCGGGACGCGAAGAAAGCGGCGGAGGATCTCCAACTAGGCATCTACGCGTTGGCGGCGCGCGAGGTGCTGGACCTCAAACCTGCGCGGCTGGTGTTCTACAACCTGGTGAATAACGAGGCCGTGGAAACGTCGCGAGACGCGAAGGCGCTCGAGGCGACGAAGAAAAAGATCGCGGAAGTGGCGGACCAGATTCGTGCGGGCGATTTTTCCGCCAAGCCGGGATTCAATTGCGGCTATTGCGATTTCAGGCCGCTGTGCCCCGCGCATGAGACGCTGGTTTCGATTCAGCCCGCGGGAAAAGCCTGAAGAGAAATTCCATACGGCGGGAAAACAAAAGCGGGGCATCCGTGATGGATGCCCCGCTCTGTTTTTCTCAAAGGCTTCCGGGCTGCTTGAAGCCTGGAGTGGTTCCGCGCATGAACTACAGTGGAACTTTCTCCCTCAAGAGAGCGCTGCGAAAATTTCCGCGTGCGCCGCACTCGCTTCGTCCATCTATAGAGGCGGGCGCGGGTGAAGTCAAGGGGAAAAACTTTTGCGCAGATTTCTCGCGCGACAAAATTAATTTACCGGGGACTCATCGGGCTGTGTAGACGTCTCCTCATTTTGTGACGCCGAAGAGAGATTCTTCGACTGCGCGTCCCGACCGGAGATCGAGAAAACCGATCTCCGGGAAAGAATAAAGCGTCGGGACACTTCGCTCAGAATGACGATGTGAAAAGGCGTCAGATGGCTTTTAGTGGCCGGCGGCGATCGCGCTGAGATAAAAACCCTGGCGCGTTTCGACGGTCAAGCCGGGGCGCTCGACGCCCACTTCGATCGGGTGAAAGTCCTGACCCTTGGTGAGCTCTTGCGGGGTAAAGGTGAGCGTATATTCATTGCGCGCCTGCTCGGTCACGTCGGAATACAGACGTTCGAGTTCGAGCTGCTTGCCAGCGTAGTAGGTGTCGCCTCCGGTGTTGACCGCATACTTCTGAAGCTCCGAAGCTCCGTGCTGCACGAGCGCCTTGCCGACGGGCACGGAGTGGTTGACGGAAATGGAAAAGACCGAAACGTCTGCGACAAGGAGGGAGTGCAGCGTCTGATCGAAAGTGTGAGTGTTGTTTCTTGAATTGCTCCCATCGGAAATCAGGAAGATAATCTTGCGGCGGTCGCGGCCGCGGTCCTTGAGCATTTCGCCCGCGGCGAAAATCGCATCATCGAGGGAGTTCGTGTTCTTGTAGCGCTGCGAGCCGTGGAGCTGGATGCCGGTTCCGTTAGGCGTGGGTTGCCCGTTGATGATGGGCCCGGCCGTGGTGGGATCGGCGATGACCTGGCTATTATGCGAGCCGAGTTCGAGGCGCTTGAGCTTGGTATAGAGCAGATCGTTATTCGAAGAAAAGTCTGCAACGGTTTCGGGAAACTGCTCGTAGGTTACGAGTGCCACTTCATCGCTGGGGCCGAAGCTGGCCGAGATGGCCGTGAGACTTTTCTGCACCTGAGCGGTGGCGCGCTGCTCGAGATCGTTGTCGATGAGAACGACGGCGGAAAGCGGAACAGGGTCCGAGGAAAAGTTGCCTATCTTTTGTTCGACCTCGTCGCAGAAGATTTTGAAGTCATCTTTGCGAAGGTCGCCGACGAGCTGGCCCCTGCCATCCTTCACGGTGACGGGAACGATGACCGTTTGGGTCCGCCCGATGATGGTCGGAGGATTCTGTTGCTGAGGAGCGGCGACCGACGGCTGGGCAGCTTGCGCCCCGGCGTCTTCCGGCAGTGCAATGGCTGAAAGAGCCAGAAGGAGGAACATGGCCAGCAACGAAAGCGTTCGCATCATCAGTGTTTCTCGTTTCTCGCTCGCGGGTCGAGCCGCGGATTTACGCCGCCATTCCGCTCGGCGGGGTTTCGTCCAAACATCCAGCGGCGCGTGAAGCGCATCATATCGGTTCTGATCCATTCCCTGGAGGGAATTATACAATGCGGCTGACCATCATCGCGGCGGGTATTGCCACTCTCGCTCTCGGCGCCTATCCGGCCGTGAGCACCATCGCAGCACACGCAGCCGCGCCGCACGGAGCAGCGCAAGGAACGACGCCGCGCGGTCCGATTGGCCCGCAATCTCAGCCGCAACCAAACGACGCGCCGCAAGGCACCCCGCAGGAACCGCCGCTCGCGGACCAAACAATTAAAACCCAAACCACCATCGTCAACGTCTTCGCCACGGTTCGAGACAGGCACAACGGCATCGTTTCCGACCTGACCAAGGACGATTTCAAGGTATACGAGGACGGAGTCGAGCAAAAGGTTTCCTACTTCACGAAAGAAGTCGACATGCCGCTGTCTCTGGCGATGCTGATGGACACGAGCGGCAGCATGCAGGAAATTCTGGTGGCGGAGCAGGAGGCTGCGTCGAGCTTCGTCCAGGAAGTGATGCACAAGAAGGACGAGGCCATCGTCATGAGCTTCGACACCGACGTGAACCTGCTCGCGGACTTTACCGAAGATCCGCGAGAGCTGCAGCGTGCGATCCGGCGCGCGCAGATCAACGCTGCCGGCCCGATGATCACACCCGGGACCGTGCCGCAAAGCGGCGGCGGAACGAACCTATATGACGCGATCTATCTCGCGAGCCACGACGAACTGGCGTCCGAGGCAGGGCGGAAGGCGATCGTCGCGCTGACGGACGCCGAGGACAACAACAGCAAGATGAATGAGAATCAGGCCATCGAATCCGCGCAGCGCGCCGATGCCGTGGTCCACTTCCTGCTGATCACCGATCCGCGCGCGACGGAAGGATACGGACCGGGAGTTGCCTCCAGAATTGCGCAGAACACGGGCGGGCGCGTAATGGTCGTGCGCAACGCGAAGGGGCTCGAAAAGGCGTTCGACGAGGTGTCCGAAGAGCTGCGCTCGCAGTACGTGCTTGGCTACTATCCCGCGAACGTCGCGCACGACGGCACATTCCGCAAAATCAAGGTTGAGGTGGCGCGCCCAGACGTCAAAATCCTCGCGCGCAAGGGCTACTACGCTCCGTCGAGATAACTCTTCGAGTTTCGGTAGCGGGCCGGTTTCCGATTCGTGCGTTTATCGGGCTCTGGCCAGCTGATTCCCAACGACTTCTCCAACCTGCGCGCATCGCCGATTTACCTGGCTTCTACGATGCTCATCTCGAGCCGCAATTTCCTTTCCGGCTGCCTCCATAGGCCCGCCATGCCCGTTGCTCCGTGCTGATCGTGGGCATTCCGAAGACCCTGCCTCGCGACTTTATTTTGTTGCTCAAGTCTGCCAACTTATCGGCTATATATAGGGCCAAGTGATTCAGGGAGGAGGATATGACTTTGACTACCTCCAGCTTTTCATCGGTCGAGAAGTGGATGCTTCAAAAAATCAACCGCTCGATTGGTCAGGCGCCCATCCGACTTGTCCTCGGCCGAGACGAAGGAACCGCGGACTCCAGTGTTCCGCCCGTCGCCACGGTTGTCATTTCCAACCGCAAGGCGCTCGCAAAATTAGTCTTGAATCCGGAAGTCGGATTTGGAGACTGTTACGCGGACGGGACGGTCAAAGTGGAGGGGGATCTTATCTCTCTTCTGGAATCCGCTCTGCGGTCGATGCAAAACGTCGAGGCGGGAGGCTTTTATTCCAAATTGTTTTCGCGTTGGCTGGATCGAATTCAAGCCAACACGCTTCGTGGATCGGCAAGAAATATCAGCCATCATTACGATCTTTCGGCCGATTTCTACAAGCTGTGGCTGGACTCTCGCTTGGTCTATACCTGCGCCTATTTCCCGTCTCCCTCGGCAACGCTCGACGAAGCACAACTCGCCAAGATGGATTACGTCTGCCGCAAGATCCGCCTCCAGCCCGAAGACAAGGTCGTGGATGCAGGCTGCGGCTGGGGAGCGCTCGCGCTGCACATGGCAAAGCATTACGGCGCCAGCGTGAAGGCGTTCAACATTTCAAAGGAACAAGTTCTCTTCGCTCGCGAGCGGGCAAAAGAGGAAGGACTGAGCCGTCAAGTGGAATTCATCGAGGACGACTACCGGAATATCTCCGGTCAATTCGATGCGTTTGTGTCGGTGGGAATGCTCGAGCATGTGGGCGCAGAGCATTACGAAGATCTTGGACGCGTGATCCATCGCACGATAGGAGACTCCGGGCAGGGGCTCTTACACTTCATAGGTCGCAACCAAGCTCGCCCATTCAGTCCCTGGATCAGAAAACGCATCTTCCCCGGCGCTTACGTTCCCGCTCTTGGCGAAGCGTTGGACTTTCTGGGGCATTGGAATTTTTCCGTGCTGGATGTGGAGAACCTGCGAAACCACTATGCGAGGACGCTGGAAGATTGGCTGGCCAGATTCGAAAAGTCAGCCGACCAAGTCGCCCAGAATTTCGGGCCCGAGTTCGTAAGAGCGTGGCGGCTCTATCTGGCTGGATCCATGGCCGCGTTTCGGGTCGGCACGCTCCAATTGTTTCAGGTGGTATTTGCCGGGTCGCGCAGCCAGCGAATTCCATGGACTCGCGCGCACCTCTACGAACAGCGTCCGGCTGCAACGAAAGAATCCAGATGGATGCATGCGATGTCTTGATCGTCGGCGCAGGCCCTGCGGGTTCTTCTTGTGCGTGGGGATTGCGGCAACGGGGCTTCGATGTTGCGATCATGGACAAGCGCGTGTTTCCCCGCGACAAGACCTGCGGCGGATGGATCACGCCCGCGGTGCTCAGCGAGCTGCAGATCGATCCCCTTGAATATGCGCGCAAGCACGTTTTCCAGCCGATCACCGGATTCCGCACGGGCATCATAGGCGGCCCCGAGGTTCAAACCGGGTACGGGCGACCCATCAGCTACGGGATCCGAAGATTTGAATTTGATGAATTCCTGCTCCGGCGCTGCGGCGCGCGCGTCGTGGAAGGCGTGCCCCTGGCAAGCCTCGAACGATCGGGGGATGCGTGGATCGCCAATGGCCAGATTAAGGCACGGCTCGTGATAGGGGCCGGCGGGCATTTTTGCCCCGTAGCCCGCCACTTGGGGGCCAATGCCCGCAACGAAACTGCCGTTGCAGCCCAAGAGATCGAGTTCGAGATGACCGCCAGCCAGCGCGAGAGGTGCTCGATTCGCGAAGAGGTTCCTGAACTTTATTTCTGTCCGGATATGAAGGGTTACGGATGGTGTTTTCGAAAGAAAAACTTTCTCAATATTGGGTTGGGCAGACTCGATCCGCATTCATTTCCAAGCCACGTTTCAGCTTTCGCGCAGTTTTTGAGCGCGTCAGGAAAACTTTCGTTCGCCTTGCCCAGTTCAATGTCGGGGCATGCCTATCTGCTGTTTAGGGAAAGCAAACGGACACTGCTCAACGACGGCATTTTACTCGTCGGAGATGCAGCGGGCCTCGCGTATTCGCAGAGCGGAGAAGGGATTCTTCCTGCGATCGAATCCGGTCTGCTGGCGGCAGAAGCCATTGTTGCTGCGGACGGGAATTACAGCGCGGGCAAGCTGGAGCGCTATCGAGATTTGCTGCACGCAAGGTTCGGGAAATCCGGGAAGGATTTTTCAATTGCTATCGGTAGTCACCTTCCTGATGGTTTGGTGAACGTATTAGCGCGAGTGCTCTTGGCCAGCGCCTGGTTCTCGCGACACGTCATTCTCGACCGTTGGTTCCTACATCGCAACGGGCCGGCTCTGAGTACGCGATAGCGCGGGCCGACTCGCGCGGGCGATGCAATTCCGTAGACATAACGATGCGTTACTTCGGCGAGCCGATCGTGGACGCCGGAGTGTTGGCGTAGTAGCCCTTGCGCGTGCGAACGATGAGGCCTTTGCGGTCGGTCTCCACGTCGATCTTGCGGAACTGGCCGTTCGGAGGCGGATTCGCGGGCTGGTAGGCGATGAAATACTGGCTGCGCAGCTCGGTGCCGATGTCGAGGAACGACTGCGCGAGATCGTCGACGCGGTATGGGAAAAAGGCGTGGCCGCCGGTCTGGTCGGCGAACTGTTGCAGCACCTTATCGCCCGGGTCCATGTTGTATTTGCTTGGCTTGCTGGCGTCGTCGATCGCCAGCCAATCGGTGTTCGTGCTGACCGTGAACACGGCAGCCTCGGAGCGGATGGAGGCGTCGATCGCGTCGCTGAGCGCGCGGTCGCTTAGATTATCGTCACCGTCGCTGATCACGACGATCACGCGGCGCACTTCGGTGTCCGGCGCTTTAGCCGGCGGCGAGTGAGCCAGCTTCTCCGAGGCCAGGCAAATCGCGTCGTTGAGAGCGGTTCCGCCGCCCGCGCGCTGTTCGCGAATCGCGCCGGTGAGGAGATCGAGATCACCGGTGTAATCCTGGATCACCTCAGGCTCGTTGTCGAAGGTCATCAGAAAGACTTCGTCCTTGTTGCGGCGGATCACCTTGGTGAGGAAATCGATCGCTGCGTCCTTTTCGAACTCGAGGCGCGCGCGGATGCTGTTGGACGTGTCGAGCAGGAGAGCGATGCGCAACGGCAGGTCGGTCTCGCGGCCGAAGAAGCGAATGTCCTGCGGCGTGCCGTTTTCGAGGACTTTGAAGTCGGTCTTATCGAGATCCGTGATGAAGTTGCGATGGCGGTCCACGACGGTTACAACAAGGTGCACAAGCCCCGTGGTGGTGATGATGGGAGGTTGCTGGGTCGGCGTGACGGGCGTCGGATTCTGATGCGCCGCGGTCTGCGGAGCTGCGACCGGAGGTGGCGGCTCGACGAGCGGCGGTGCTTGTTGAGCGCGCGCCGAGTTCCCCGGTAGCGTGATTAGAAAAACGAGCGCGAACAGCGCCTTGCCGAAGAAATTCATCACCGAACGACGTTTCACGGGGCTGATTATAGAAACTCCTGGAGCGCAGCGTCAATCGACGCGGGGTCCACTTTGGCGGCGCGCCCGATCGCCTGGAGGTAGCTCACCAACTCGGGTGGCAGCGGCGCGCGAACTTCGATTCGGCGGCCGGTCCGCGGATGCGCGAAGGCGAGGCGCGCCGCATGAAGAAAATTTCTGTTGAGAGGCGGCAAAGTTTCGGAGCCGACGCGCTCCTCGCGAGGTGCGCCGTAAAGCGCGTCGCCCACCACTGGACAGCCGAACGCGGAAAAATGAACGCGAATCTGATGCGTCCTGCCGGTGTGAAGATCTGCTTCGATGAGCGTGAAACGATCGAGGCGCAAGCGCGTGCGCCAATCCGTGCGTGCGGGGCGGCCTTCGCGGCGGCGGGCGGTCATGCGGGAGCGGCGGCGCAAGTCACGCGAGACGGGCAGCTCGATGGTGCCAGCCTCACCCTTGATCTTGCCGTGGAGAAGCGCGACGTAGGTCTTGTCGACGAGGCGGTCGCGAAAATCTTCGACGAGTTTGCGGTGCGCCGCATCGTTCCGCGCGATCACCACGGCGCCTGAAGTGCCCTTGTCGAGGCGATGCACGATCCCGGGGCGCAGCGGCCCGCCGACTGTGGACAATCCCGCGCCGCCGAAGCGATCGAGCAGCGCCGCGACCATCGTGCCCGAGTCGGCTCCCGCTCCTGGATGGACGATCATTCCGGCAGGCTTATTGATGACGGCGACGTCTGCGTCCTCGTAGAGGACTTCGAGAGGGATCGGTTCGGCTGCGACGCCCGGCGGCGGCGCGGGCGGAATTTCGACGCTCACGGATTCGCCCGGCCCGATTCGGTGCGATGCTTTTCGCGCGACTCCATCGACGCGCACGCGGCCTTCTTCCATCAGCGCTTGAATTCGCGAGCGGCTCAGCGCAGGGAGCTGCGAGACGAGGAAGCGATCGAGGCGCTGGCCTGCGTCTTCGGGCGGGACGATGAATTGCATGTTCTCGGGGGAATCTTTCACGGCGAGATACTATCCCGCGCCACGACGCAAGAAAAGGCGGAGGCTGCAGTGCGCGTGAAATGCAACTTAGTGCGAGCGGCCGGCGGCGGGCCGTGCGCTGGGCCGAGCGCCAGCATGAGCAGCCCCGATGGGAGGAATCGGCGCTGCGCCACGCAATCCGCGCCACCATAGGAATCCGCCCGTGATGATCAGCCCGACGCTCACGATCTGCATCAGCGATACCGTGTCGTGGAACATCAGCGTGCGGCCCGGATCGCCCCGCACAAATTCGATCGTGCCGCGCTCGATTCCATAGAGCATGAAGAACGTCCCGACGAGTTGCCCCGATGAATCGCTGCTTCGTGCCGAGCCAAACCAGAAAAAGAAAATTCAGGAATTCGGCGGCTGCTTCATAGAGCTGCGTGGGATGAAGCGAGACGTTGAGCGGCGTTCCGGCAATTCGCGCCGCCACGGGACTAGTGAACGTGACGCCCCAAGGGAGCGACGTCGGCTTGCCATAGCAGCAGCCGGCGACGAAGCATCCTACGCGGCCAATCGCATGGCCCAGCGGCGAGCGCGGCGGCGCCCAGATCGAGGATGCCAAGGAACGGCATCTTCTGAAAATGCGAGTAGAGGACCACCCAGACAATTCCGCCGAGAATGCCGCCGTAAAACGTTCCAGCCGGATTGAAATGTTTCCATGCTGAAAATTTCGCGCGGATTCGCGCTGTAGTAGTCCCACGCGCTCAAGAGCAGCCAAAGTTTCGAGCACGCAAGCGGCGATGAGGAATCCGTAAATGCCGAGGTTCCAGATTTTGTCGGGATCGAGCCCCGCGCGTGGAGCCTGGCGGCACGCATACCACAATCCGATCAGGAATCCGGCCGCGACCAGCACGCCGTAGGTGTAGACGGTGACGGGACCGAGTTGGAAAAGGACGGGATGCATGGCTACGCGCGCTCGTGGGCTGGGATGCTGCCAGTCACGCAAAAGTTCCAGGATGACCAGGCCCGCGCCCGACGACGATCGCGGAATCGGCCACGTTGAACGTGTACCAATGATGGCTGCCCGATATGAAAGTCGATGAAGTCGGTGACGCTGTGCCGCAGCGCACGGTCGAGGACATTTCCCGCAGCGCCGCCGAGAATCAGCGCCATGCCCGCATTGCGCCAAGCCAGCCGCCCGCGCGGCCCGTGAAGAGCAGCCAGCAGAATCACGCCGATCACCGCAACCGAGAAAATCACCAGAAGCGGCGCGCAGCCAGGGCGCTTCGGAATCGGCGAGCAGCCCGAAGGCCACGCCGGGATTGCTCGTGTGCACCAGATTCAGGACGCCGGGCACGAGCACTCGCGTGCGAGCCGACGCGCGGTGAAATTTTGAACGGCGAACTTGCTGGCTTGGTCGGCCGCGAGAACGCGCGAGCGCGAAGCGAGAGCCGAGCAGCCAGCCCGCACGTGACGCAGTAAGTCGATCATGACGCCGCGCTCCCGGCCTGGGCATCGCCAGTCGCGCTCAATTTCCGCGAGCGCGGCAACGCAACGCTCGCAGAGCGTTGGATAATCGGCGTTCTCGCCGACGTGCGTCGAATAATTCCAGCAGCGCTCGCATTTCTTGCCGTCGCGCTCGCTCGACGCGAGTCTTGCAGTCGCCGGCACATTCGCTGCAGGCGTGACCGCCGTGCAACTTGCCGGTCGGCGATTTCAACCTGCGAGACGATAAAGAGCGCGGGAAGATTCGCGGCATATTTTCGGCAGCAAGGCCGCCACGTCGCCCTCGGCCGCGAGCGTGACTCGCGCCTCAAGCTCGGCGGCGATCGTTTTCGCGGCGCGCGCTGGTTCGAGCGCTTTCAGCACTTCTTCGCGCACGACGAGCAGTCGTTCCCAGTTTTTCGCGCGGGCTTCGTCGAACGCGTTGCTCGCAAATGCTCGGCCGCCGGAAATGAAGCATAGTGGACGCTGGCGGCGATCGCCCGCACCGTGCGGCAAATGCTTCCAAACTTCTTCCGACGTGAAGACGAGAATCGGCGCGATCAGGCGGACGAGCGCGCTCGCGATGCGATACACTGCCGTTTGCGCCGAGCGGCGGCCGCGACTATCGCGGCGCGAAGGTGTAGAGCCGATCCTTCAGCACGTCGAAATAAAACGCGCTCAAATCCACCGTGCAGAAATCGTGAAGCGCGTGATACACGCGATGAAACTCGAACTTCTCGTACCACTCGCGGCACAGGTGCGACGAGCGCGCCGGTGCGCGCGCAGCATCCACGCGTCCATCTCCCACAAGTCTGCGTCGGGGACCGCGTCGCGCGCGGGATCGAAATCGAAGAGGTTCGAGAGCGCGAAGCGGAACGTGTTGCGGATCTTGCGGTAGGCTTCGGCAAGCTGCGTCATCATCGCGGCGCGAGTATGCGCATGTCCGCGGTGTAATCCTGCGAGGCGACCCACAGGCGCAGCAAATCGGCGCCCCACTTTTCGCGAGATTTCGTTGGGGTAGACGGCGTTGCCGAGCGACTTCGACATCGGCTCGCCGGTTTCGTCGAGCGTCCAGCCGTGCGTGACGACTTGCCTGTAAGGCGCGCGGCCGCGCGTGCCCACGCCGACGAGCAGCGAACTGTGGAACCAGCCGCGGAATTGATCGGGGCCTTCGAGGTAAACGTCCGCGGGCCACGTGCCGTCCTTTTCGCTCAGCACGGCGAGATGCGTCGAGCCGGAATCGAACCACACGTCGAGAATATCGTTTTCCTTCCGCCACTTGCGTTCGCCGCACGGCGCACTTCGTTCCGGGCGGCAGCAACTCCTCGGCGGAGTGCGTGTACCAGGCGTCGGCGCCTTCGCGCTCGAAAAATGGCAGGACGTGGCGCAGCGCCGCGCAAATCGTCGAGCCGCTTCCCGCACGCGTCGCAATAGAAAATGATCAGCGGCACGCCCCAGAATCGCTGGCGCGAAATGCACCAGTCCGGGCGGTCGGCGATCATTTCGTCGCATGCGATCCTGGCCCCACGCCGGGATCCATTTCACTTTGTCGATTTCCTCGAGCGCCGTCTGGCGAAGATTGTCCTGATCCAGCCCGATGAACCATTGCTCGGTGGCGCGGAAGATCACCGGGTTGTGGCAGCGCCAGCAGTGCGGATAGCTGTGCGTGAGTTTCTTTTCGCCGACGAGCATGCCGCGTTTCTTGAGCAGCTCGATGACAATCGGATTCGCCTCGAAAACGGTCTTGCCTTTGTACTCCGGCAGGCCTTCGACGAAGCGGCCGTCGTCGTCCTGCGGCGCGTAAGCTTCGAGGCCATATTTCTGGCCCGTGCGGAAGTCGTCCGCGCCATGGCCGGGAGCGGTGTGGACGATGCCGGTGCCCTGATCGAGCGTGACGTAATCGGCCAGCACGCCGGGCACGCGGAGATCGAGAAACGGATGCTGAAACTTCGATCCCTTCGAGTTCGTTTCCCTTCCAGCCGCCGTGGACTCTGCTCGCTTCGAGCTTCAGTTCTTCGGCGAGAGCCTTTACGCGTTCGCGCGCGAGCAGGAGTTTGCCTGCGGAAGTTTCGGCGACGACGTATTCGAAATCCGGATGAAATGCGAGCGCGCGATTGGCAGGCAAGAGTCCAGGGAGTGGTCGTCCAGATGAGCGCGTTCACGTCGCTGCCAAGCGCTGCTCGATTTCGGCCCGGCGACGACGGGGAACTTCACCCAGATCGACGGGCTGGTGTGGTCTTCGTACTCGACTTCAGCTTCGGCGAGTGCGGTGCGGTCGTGGATGCACCAGTAAACCGGCTTCAGCCCGCGATAGACGTAACCCTTCTCGAGAAAGTCGAGGAACGCCCCGGCGATGCACGCCTCGAGGTCCGGGTCCATCGTGAGATAGGGCTTGTCCCACTGGCCGAAGATGCCGAGGCGCTTGAATTCGCGCTTGTGCGCCTCAACGTAGCGCGCGGCAAAATCGCGGCACATCTTGCGGAACTCCGCGGCCGGAACCTTCGCCGTTTTGCCGCCCAGTTCCTTTTCGACCTTCGTCTCGATGGGAAGACCGTGGCAATCCCAGCCGGGGATGTATGGCGCGCGGAAACCGGCCATGGTCTTCGACTTCACGATCATGTCTTTCAGGATTTTATTGAGGCCTGTGCCGAGATGGATTTCGCCGGTCGGGTACGGCGGCCCATCGTGCAGCACGAACAGCGGCGCGCCCGCGCGCGATTCGAGAATCTGGCGGTAGAGTCCTGCCTGCTCCCACGCGGCAAGCTGCTCAGGCTCGCGCTCGGGCAGCTTGGCTTTCATGGGAAAATCGGTCTTAGGCAGATTCAAAGTACTTTTGAGGTCGAGGATTTTCACCATCTTGCGGGGTTGAGAAGCCCTTTCTTGATGCTCGAGCGCGCTCTGCGGTGCGGGCGTGCGCGACAATGCTACAAGTTACGAAGCGGAAACCGAAATTTACGGCTGCAACTGATATGTTACAATGGTTTTTGGTGCGTGTCAGCCGCGCCTCGGGCCACAGACATCCTTTTTCGCATGGATGCGTCTAATAATGTGTATCGCTGCGGCAAGGGGCACAGGTAATTCGAATGTCAGATTTTAGCACCAGACTCGACGACGCGGGCCGCTCGGCGACCGAGCCATCGCTCCGCTTGGGGAAGCTGGCCGCGCCCGTGCACGGCTCCAGCCTGAAAAGCCTTTTTTCAAACCTTAGAGATTTTCTTGTGGAACGGCCCGTGAAAGTCAAAGCGGGCACTCCGACAGCCTTCGACATGCCGAAGTTTGGCACCGGCGTAGGCGGAAACCTGAAGGAATTCTTCCACGCAGCGCCTCGCGGCCCGGTCAATTCGGCGTTGCTCGTGAATTGGAGAGAGGAACCGGGACTGTGGCAGAACCTGCGCGATTTGATTGCGCCGCGGAAGCTGCCGCCTCTCAAGACGACGAGCCAGCCGATTCCGGTCCCGGAAATCTGGTCGAAGAATACCCAGTTCAGCCGGATGCAGGTGATTTCAATTCTGGTCCACGTGGTCGCGATTGGGTTGATCGTGATCGTGCCGATCATGTTTCCCGGAATCATTCCGAGCGCGGTTACAAAAGCATTCGATCCCGGCAAGTCCGTCGATGTGACCGTCTCGCCGTTTCTTTCAAAGCTCAAGCCAGCGGCGGAGAAGGCCGGCGGCGGTGGCGGAGCCCACGACAAGGCCCCGGCGACCAAGGGCAAAGCGCCGAAGTTTTCCTGGACTCAAATTTCAGCGCCGATAGCCCATCCGCCCGAACACCCGCAACTCCCCGTCGCGCCCACGATTCTTGGCAATCCGGACATCAAGATGCCGAATCTGAACGCAACGACGTGGGGTGATCCGCTGGCAAAAGCGAATACAGGCTCGATGGGTGAGGGCCACGGCACCGGCATCGGCAACGGCAACGGCGCAGGCCTGGGTCCCGGTGAAGGATGGAACACGGGCGGCGGACTCCCTTACGCAGGTGCCGGCGGATACGGGAATCCGGCGTGCTACTACAAGCCTGCGGCGGAGTACACCGACCAGGCCATGAAGGTGAAGATTCAAGGCTCAGTCGAATTGGCTGCGGTGGTCACGGCTGACGGGCGCGTGGTCGATCCTCATGTTGCCAAGGGCCTCGGTTACGGCCTCGACGAAAAGGCCATCGAAACCGTTCGAACCTGGCGCTGCACTCCCGCAAGGGGGCCCGACGGGAAGCCCGCGGCTGTCCGCGTAGTCATCGAAGCAGTCTTCCAACTGTTCTGACGCTCGTGCGGCGCCGTGTCTGGCCTTCCGCACACATTCACTTTTCACGCCAGAGTTAACCAACTGGTCCCAGACGACTCGATGCGCGAACCCTCCGGCTGCGATCTGCTACGATGAGCGGCATGAAAAGCGTTTTTAGCGCCGCACTTTTGCTCGCAATCGGGACGGTCGCTGTTGCGCCTGGCGCGGTCGCGCAGGCCGGCTCGATCGAATTTGTCGCTCGCGTCACTCCCTCCGGTGGCCTCGAAGAACCCGTACGGGGATTCCCTTTCTATCTGCTGACCAAGAGCTATGACGAAATCGCCAAGGAGGCAGACGCGGCGTCCCCGAAGCCGGACATGGATGCGTTCATCGACAAGCTTGGATCAATGTATTCACCGGAATTGAAGGCATGGATGAAAAAACATGACCGCGTCTCGCTCGCGGGCGAGGATTTCATCCACGCGCTGACCCCGACGGACATCCTCGCCGTGCCGGAATTCCGGAAGGCGTACATCGACAGAAATTCCGGCGATCAATCCGCGGATTTCCCGGAGCCAAAGGTCAAGCCGGCGGACGAACAGAAACATCCGGAGAAATTCCAAAAGATGACGGCCGAGTACGTCGAGATCGTGCGCCACTATATCGAACAGCATCCGCAGAGCGTTGACGGCATCGATCTGACGCTTGCGGACATCGATCCCGGGCCAAAGTGGAATGACATGCTCGCAAAACGCGTGCCGGAAATCCACCGGAGAGCGCTGGCGCTGTCGCAGTCAAAATATCTAGTGGCCCGCGCAGAAACCGATCTTCAGGGACAGGGCTTTCTGCACGGCATCCCACCGGGCACGTATTGGATCAGCTCGCTCGATGTGACCGCCGATGTTGGTGATGCGCGGCCGCGATGGGATTTGTCCGTGACGGTGCGGCCGGGAAACACCGAATACGTCGCACTTTCGAATGCCAACGCAGTGCAGCCCTCCCAATCCTCGCAGTAAACGATAGCCATTCGACATGTCCGAGGCCGCCGAAATCGCACAGTGGATCGGCCATCTGGCCGATCCCGATCCAGCGGAAAGAAGCGCGGCCGCAAAGCGCCTCCGTGTGGAGGCATACTCGCTATGCCTCCCTGCGATTCAGGAGTGGATCAGGGACGCCGAGTTTCGCGGACTGGTGCGCCAAGTGCCGGTGGAAGGTCGATCCGAGCCAAGCGCGGAGTGGACGCCAATCGTCGTGGGAATCGCGGTTCGGCCGGAGAATTTCGAAAGAATCCGCGTGGCAAATGGATCGCCGAAGCTCGCCGACGTCCCGCCCGACCAGGATGCCATGGAATTTGAGCTTCGATTCGGAGAACACTCCGATTTCGATATCCTGACGACACGCGCACCCCGCGGCGAGGGGGCCATTGCGCGTTACCTTCAGAAGTTTGGCGAGGGAATTCAGCAGATCGAGATCAACGTGACGGACGTGGACCGCGCCACGGAGATTCTTCGCGCACGATTCAAGCTGACGCCGATTTATCCGGCGACGCGTGTCGGTGCGGACGGCACGCGCGTGAATTTTCTCCTCGTGCCGGCGGCGGACGGCCGGAAAGTTCTGATCGAAATCGTGGAGCCAGCCGCGAAATCGTAGCGGCGCAATTCACACCCGCTTCAAAATTCCCGAACTATTCACCGGTCTGTTCAAGGAGCTTGGCGACGAGGGCGGTCCATCCGGTCTGGTGGCTGGCGCCGAGCCCTGCGCCGGTTTCGCCATGGAAATATTCGTAGAACAGAATCAAGTCGCGCCAGTAGGGATCGTCCTGAAACATCGCCGTGTCGCCATAGACGGGGCGGCGGCCATCCTTGCGGAGAAAGATGTGCGAGAGGCGGCGCGAGAGCTCGCTCGCGACATTCCAGAGCGATTTTTGCTGGCCTGACCCCGTCGGGCACTCCACTTTGAATTCATTGCCGTAATAGTAGTGAATGCGCTGCATCGACTCGATCAGGAGAAAGTTCATCGGGAACCAGACCGGCCCGCGCCAGTTCGAGTTTCCTCCGAAGAGGTCGGTGCTCGATTCCGCTGGCTCGTAGTTCACCGAATTCGTCTGGCCGTCGACGCTCAGCACGAACGGATGCTCTCCGTGAAACTTCGAGAGAGCGCGCACGCCGTAAGGCGAGAAGAATTCGTTTTCATCGAGGACGTAGCGGTAGATGCGCTCGAGCTTTTCGCGGTTCGCGATGGTGAGCAGCAGTCGCGTGCCCTGCGGCGTGCTGCGGCTCATGTCCACGTGCTCGGCCACGTCGGCATGGTGATCGAGGAACCACTGCATGCGGCGCATGAAATTGGGCAGGCGCGCCAAATCGTCGGGATCGAACGTCTCCACCGCAAAGAGCGGAATCAGCCCCACCATCGAGCGTACCTTCATGGGGATGTGCGCGCTGTCGCCGAGATGCAGGACGTCGTAATAAAAGCCGTCCTGATCGTCCCAGAGGCCGATTCCCTGGCCGCCGATGTCGTTCATCGCCTGGGAAATGTGGATGAAATGCTCGAAGAATTTGCTGGCGACATCCTCGTAGGCGGGGTCTTCGTGCGCCAGCTCCATGGCCATCGAGAGCATGTCGAGGCAGAACATCGCCATCCAACTCGTGCCGTCGGATTGCTCGATGAAGCTGCCCTGAGCGAGTGGGCGCGAACGGTCGAAGACGCCGATGTTGTCGAGGCCAAGAAACCCGCCTTCGAAGACGTTCCGGCCCTGCGGGGTCCTTGCGATTCACCCACCATGTGAAATTTAGCAGCAGCTTGTGGAACACGCGTTCGAGAAACCCGCGGTCCGGCTTTCCCTGGATGCGCCCGCGAAATTTTATACACGCGCCATGCGGCCCAGGCGTGCACGGGCGGATTCACGTCGGAAAAATTCCATTCGTACGCGGGCAATTGGCCGTTCGGGATGCATGTACCATTCGCGCAGGAAGAGGACGAGCTGTTCCTTGGCGAAATCCGGATCGACGAGCGCCATCGCCACGCAGTGAAACGCGAGATCCCACGCGGCGTACCACGGATACTCCCACTTGTCCGGCATGGAAATGACGTCCGAATTGTAGAGGTACGTCCACTCGTGGTTGCGTCCCTGGTAGCGCGCGGGATCCGGCGTGGGCTGCGTGGGATCGCCCTTGAGCCACCGGCTCACGTCGTAGTGATAGCTCTGCTTGCCCCAGAGAAGCCCGGCGAACGCCTGGCGCTGCACGAGCCGCGGATCATCGGTCATCCCGACGTGGATGCGCCGCTCGTAAAACTCATCGGCTTCCCTCAGCCGTTCGTCGAAGATCGCATCGAACGCAGGGCCGAAGAATTCTTGCGCCGGTGGCGGGTCGCTGGCGGGATTTCGATCGAGCAGACGCAAATGGGAAGCCCAACTCTTACCCGGCGCGATCTCGGCGGAGTAGTGCGCGGCGGCCTTCGTGCCCATCATCGCGGGATTCACGGCGGTTTGCTCGCCGTTGACGACATACCGGTGGAATGCGTCCTTCACGTACGGCGTGCGGCTCGGTTGCTGGTAGAGAAGCTCCATGTTCGTTTCGTTTTCGGTGAAGAGAAGCTCCGGCGCACCTTCCATCAGCAGCCAGCGCTTGCCGTAATGAAATTCGCTCAGCTCGACCAGCGCCGTTCCGGCGGGCGCATCGATCCGGTGCACGTCCGGCCGGTCATCGTAGTCGCCCCAGGACCAGCGATTCCGAAACCAGATCGTAGGGAGAAGGTGAAGCCGCGCGGGCTCAGGCCCGCGGTTCCAGGCGGTGATGCGGATGAGGATGTCTTCGGCCGTCGCTTTCGCGTATTCGACGAACACGTCGAAATAGCGATTCTCGCGAAAAATTTCCGTGTCGATGAGTTCGTATTCCGGATCGAGCCGCGTGCGCCGCTGATTTTCACGCACCAGCAGATCGTACGGGTAAGCCGCGTGGGGATACTTGTAGAGAAATTTCAGATAGGAGCTCGTCGGCGTGGCGTCGAGATAGTAGTAGTACTCTTTGACGTCCTCGCCGTGATTCCCCTCGCTGTTCGTCAGGCCGAAAAACCGCTCCTTGAGGATCGGATCTTTTTCGTTCCAGAGCGCGATGGCGAAACAGATGTGCTGCCGCCGGTCGCAGATTCCGCCGATGCCGTCCTCACCCCAGCGGTAAACGCGCGAGCGGGCATGGTCGTGCGGGAAATAGTTCCAGGCGTCGCCGCCCGGGCTGTAGTCTTCGCGAACCGTTCCCCACTGCCGCGCGGAAAGGTACGGCCCCCAACGCTTCCAGTGAACTTCGCGTTCGACGCTCGCTTGCAGCCTCTGTTCTTCGGCAGTCATTCCCCAATCCCTCGCGACGCAGAGGCTGCGAAACTGATCCTAGCGTCCATTCGCTGATCGTGCAGGCAGTGCAATTTACTCTAGCCGTCCAAAACGGGCGTGGCAAGGTGAGCCGATTCGGTACATTCCTAAATCGCACCAAGGGCGTGCGCCAGTGGCGAGCCGTCCCGCGATTCTGTATTCTCGACCGAGCCAAGTCGTCGAACCAGATTTCGAACTGGATCCCGAATCGGAGCACCCCTCTGACCGAGCCCACAACTGAGACCGCGCCTGCTGCCGAGAGGTCATCCTGGGGCTGGGCATTCCTATGCGTTTGCCTGGCTGCCACGGCGGTGATCACGCCGATGTTTTTTCTCGGCAACGCCACGGGCCACGATTTCCTGTTTCATCTTGCGTCGTGGATGGACGTGGCGGGCCAATGGCACGAAGGAATCGTCTATCCCCGATGGGCCGAGTGGGCAAACTGGGGATTTGGCGAACCGCGGTTCGTTTTCTATCCTCCAGCGTCGTGGACGATCGGAGCGGCGCTGGGCTCGGTGTTGCCGTGGAAGATGGTGCCCGGCGCGTTCATTTGGCTGGTGCTCGTTGCCGCCGGGATGTGGATGTGGAGGCTCGCGCGAGAATGGCTGCCGGGTCCGCAACCGATCGTCGCGGCGGTGCTATACGCCGTGAATCCCTATTTTCTCGTCACAGTCTATTACCGCAGCGACTTCGCGGAGCTGCTGGCGGCTGCGCTTCTTCCGCTGCTGCTATGGGACGCGCTGCGCGTGGCGCGCGGTGAGTGGCGGCGGGTTCCGCTGCTTGCAATGGTGTTCGCAGGCATATGGCTGTCGAACGCACCAGCAGCCGTCATCGCGACATATTCCCTGGCGCTGATTCTGGCCGTCGCGTGCGCGACGCAGCGCAGCTTTCGGCCAGTTCTTCCCGGCGCGGCAGCGATCGCCGGCGGCTTTGGCCTCGCCGCGTTCTACATTTTGCCAGCGGCGTGGGAGGAGCGCTGGGTACAAATCACGCAGGTCATTTCGGACAGCCTTCGCCCGGCCGAGAATTTTCTCTTTACCCACTCGAACGAGCCCGATTTTGTGGCGTTCAACTGGAAGGTATCGTGGGTGGCGCTGGGCCTGATCATCGTGACCGCCATCGCGGCGGCGATTGTTGCGAGGAAACGGCGGGAGCTGCAGGGACTGTGGTGGATGCTGGTTGCGCTGGGGGTTGCGTCCGTCGTGCTGATGCTCAGCTCGAGCGCGTGGCTCTGGCGCGTGCTGCCGGAATTAAGGTTCATGCAATTCCCGTGGCGATGGCTCGATGTGCTGAGTCTCGTCTTCGCATTTTTCGTGGCGGCTGCCATGAGCCGCGCGCCAAAGGAGCGAGGGTCGTGGGTGGTGATCGGCGTCGTCTTTCTGGGGATTGGCGCGACGGCCGCGGCGATTATCCGCGACGCAGACTGGAGCGGCGGAGACTTTGTGACCTTAGTATCCGCGGTTGATTCCGGTCGCGGCTATCAGGGCACGTATGAATACGCACCCGTCGGATGCGATCCCGATCAGTTTCCCGGCAATCCGGATGATACGGAGCGAGTGCCTGACGTGTCGTCCGTTCCCGCGCCGCGCGTTGCGAAGCTCGATCCTGATTCGGGCGACATAGTTCCCGCCGCGGGCGTAAGAGTTCACGTCGAGCAGTGGACCGCCGAGAGAAAGGCATTCACCGCGGATACCGCTGTTTCCGTCACGCTCGCGCTGCGCTTAGTGGACTACCCTGACTGGAACGTCCGGCTGGATAGACAGGAGATTCGCGCCGAGCTGCGTCCCGACTCAAAACAGATTCTGCTGCCGCTGCCGGCCGGCGCACATCGCGTGGACGTGCGTTTCGGACGCACATGGGACCGCACTGCTGGGGATGCGATCTCTGCTTTTACCGCGATTGCACTTTTTGCGTTCTGGTGGGCCTTGCGGAGGAAGGCTACGGAAGCGGGCGGTGCTTGAACTTCTTCTCGCCCTTGCTGTACTCGCCTACCGTGTGGCCGCTGCCGTAGAGCTTGAATTTGTATGTCGTCAAACCTTCGAGCCCCATGGGACCGCGGGCGTGGAGCTTGCTGGTGCTGATACCCAGCTCGGCGCCAAAGCCGTAGCGGAAGCCATCCGCGAAGCGCGTCGACGCGTTTTGATATACACCGGCGGAATCGACTTCGTTCATAAATCGGAGTGCGGCTTCGGGATCCTCGGTAACGATTGCGTCCGTATGGCGCGAACCGTAGCGATTGATGTGGTCGATGGCCTCGTCGAGACTGGCGACGATCTTGACCGAAAGAATGAG
Source organism: uncultured Acidobacteriota bacterium (assembly GCA_963715685.1). GTDB lineage: Bacteria > Acidobacteriota > Terriglobia > Acidiferrales > UBA7541 > Palsa-295. The sequence goes on from OY970264.1 coordinate 3,433,538, forward strand.
ATCGGAATATTCAGTCGACCAATCCTTTTCGGTCGCGGGCACGAGGCCTTCGCCCGGAAGTAGCGCCAGCATCTTCGCATCGGCGCGGATTTCAACGCCCGCCTGCTTCAGCTTCGCGACGATTTTGGGTAGGAATTCGCGCGCGATTCCTTCGTGGACCAGCAGCGTCTCCGCAGCGTTGCACACGGCCGGGTACTGCACCTTCGCGTCGTACGTAATGTCGATCGCCTTTTTCATGTCCGCCGCGCGATCCACATACACGTGGCAGATGCCTTCGCCGTGTCCAAGCACGGGAATCCGGCTGTGTTCCATGATGAAGTTCACAAGCTCATACGATCCGCGCGGGATGATCAAATCGACGTCGCGATCCTGTGTCAGCAGGTCCATTACGTCCGCGCGCGTTTGGAGCAGATTGATCGAGTCCGCCGGCACACCGGGAAACCGGCTGAGGCATTCGCGCCAGATCGCCACGAGGACTTCGTTCGTATGCACGGCTTCAGAGCCGCCCTTCAAAATGACTGCATTGCCGGATTTCAGCGCGAGCGAGGCAATTTGCGGGACTACGTCAGGGCGCGATTCGAAAACGACGCCGACCACGCCGAACGGACACGATTCCTTATAGAGGACCAGGCCGTCGTCCAGCTCCGTGCCGGAAAGGCGGCGGCCGAGCGGATCGGCCAGGCGCGCGACTTCCCTCACCTGTGCGGCCATCTGCGCGATGCCTCGCTCGCTCACCTTCAGCCGCGCGAGCATCGCCGACGACATCTTTCCCGCCGAAACCGCAGGCTCCGCGGCGCGGCAATCGCGCTCATTCGCGTCGAGAATTCGCTGCTTGCCGTCTTCGAGCGCCTGCGCCGCCGCGAGCAGCACTTGATTGCGCAGCTCGGACGAAAGTTTCGCGAGTTCTCGCGACGCGGCCCTCGCCCGCCGGGCAACGGAGGCGACCGCGACGTCGCTTGCCTGCAACGGTGCTGTAGTTGGCTGGCTCATGATTTCTGCAATAGCACAATATTATCGCGGGTGACAAGAACCGGCGCGGGAGCCGCCGCGCTGCCGCCGCGTCCGCTTCTCTTCCCCGAGAACTTTTCGGCTTCCTCGCTGGCGCAGTTGGCAATGCCGCGCGCGAATTCGCGGCCCTCCGCATCGAGGATGCTGACCACGTCCATCGACGCAAAGTGATTCTCAACGCGCACGATGCCCGACGCAAGCAGGCTCGCTTTCCCTTGCGTGATTGCACGATGCGCGCCGGCATCAACCACCACGCGTCCGCGGACGCCCGCCGCATACGCAATCCAGCGCCTCTTGCCTTTCATGCGCCGAGCGGGCAGAAAAGCGGTGCCGATGCTATCTCCCGCGAAAATGCAATCGAGCGATTCCGGATTGTTGCCGTTGGCAATCACTGCGGTCCCGCCACAATTCATGGCTATTTCGGCGGCTTCCAGCTTGGTGCGCATGCCGCCGCGTCCGCTTGCTGACGGCCCCGCGGCGAGCGCTTTCAATTCCGGCGTGATTTCGCCGACCAACGGAATAACGTTCGCAGGCGCGCCGCTGCCGGGCCGCTCGTGCAATGCTGCCGAGTCCTGCCGGAGCAAGCCATCGACATTGGTCAGGAGCACCAGGGCTTCCGCCTCGAGCCCGCTCATCACGAGCGCCGCAAGGCGGTCGTTGTCGCTAAACGCGGCCGCGCGCGATCCCGGGGCGACCGATTCAAGCTCGGCGGTCGAGACCGTATCGTTCTCATTGACGATGGGCAGCACTCCGAACCCGATCAGCTTGTCCATCGTGCGCCGCAAATTCGAATAGCGGCGCCAATTCGTGAAGTCTTCTTCGGTGAGCAGCACCTGCGCGATCTTGACATCCCACTTCGAGAACAGATTCTTGTACGCATCCATCAGCAGGCTCTGGCCGACGGCGGCGCACGCCTGCTTGGTCACGAGATCGCCCAGACGCGAGCGGTGCAACCCCAGCCAGCCGCGCCCTAGACCCACGGCACCGGAGGAAACCAGCACGACCTGCCGGCCAGCCTTGATGAGGGCCGCAATCGACCGCACGATTGGCTCGACGCGCTCGAAGCACAACTCACCCTCGGCCCCTGTGACAGTGGACGTTCCGACCTTGATCACCACTCTGCGCGCCGCCCGGAGCAGTCTGGCGCGCTCGGCTTCCATTTTGTGGTCTTCCTGCACTCGAAAAACCCCGCCGATCCGGTTGCGTGCTCTTCGGATCGCGACTCGCCAATTGGTTCGCTGCTCTCGATTGTACAGAAATCGCCGGGCGGGCGTCGGCGATTCTAGCTCGCGCTCATGAGGGCGCACGTCGACAACATCCGCTTGGAGATGGATTACGACCGCGCCCGCGGTTGCATCAGTCGCGGGTTCTGAACGCTCCAGTACCCAAACAATCGCGGCAGCGATAATGGGAAAAGTTTACGACAATCTTGCGTAAGGGGCAGATTCTATGACTCTTATCTTAGAAAACGTTTCTCATATGTGGGAAAAAACATGCATGTTGACACCATTCCGTGATCTCCGTACTCTCGTGTTGTAACAACGGGCACGCCGGATATCTGAGGGGCCAGCGTGCATCGATGGATTTAGGACGAGGCCCCAATGACATCCGTGCGAAAAATTTCGCTGCTAGCGATTGCGGTCACCTTTCTCCTGCTCACTCCCGCTGCTTTTGCCGACAGCATGACGCTCACTGGCGTGGGAAACAACGGGTCTCTGTACGGCGTATACGTGGGCCCTTACGTGGCCACGGTCGACGGTGCGACTAACACGCCAGTCATATGCGACGACTATGCGCATGAATCCTACCTCAATACTCCTTGGAACGTGAATGTGTCCTCGTTCCCAAGTCTGACGAACGTCCGGTTCACGGGACCGAATGAGACGCAGAACTATGACGAAGTGGCGTACCTAGCGAACATCCTGTTCGGCGTCTCAGGAAACAACGCGGAAGCCGACGCACTCCAGTACGCGATTTGGGACATCAATGATCCTACCGACGTCAACGCCGCAATCGGCTCAACCAGCTTTTTCACGGATTCGAGCGACCCCGACGGCGTGGCTTACTGGCTATCTCAGGCGAACAATGCCTATCTCACGAATGCGATCCCGGCGGGCGACCTTTCAGACCTTTTGATCTACACGCCAACCACCGGTGGAAGTGGTAGTCCGCAAGAGTTCATCGTCAAAACTCCTGAGCCCTCGACGATTCTTCTGCTCGGACTGGGCCTGGGCGCGCTGTGCTTCATGAAGCGGCGCGTGCGGCTGGCGTCTCCAATCCAGGCATAGTCGTCTCAGCTTCGAACTGTTGGGGGCTGGCTTCGCCGGCCCCCGGATTCACAAGTTTCTGCCGAAGCGTCCCTTTTAAGCCGGGTATCGAATTCGGAGCCTCCTATCATTCTGGCGCCACCCACCGATCGACAGCCGGATTCCTGTACGATTGGAGGGCAAAGCGTGCTATAGTGGTTGCGCGTTTGATGCTCTTTAACACCTTTAGATTCGTTTGAAGGGGCTGCGAGTACAAACTCGCGGCCTCTTTTGCTTTACGGCTGGAGGCGGTCGAGAAGCACAAATAGCTTACAAGTAAAGTGAGTACATCAGTGAAAGAACAAGGAACAGTGAAGTGGTTCAATGCCAGCAAGGGATACGGGTTCATCCAGCGCCAGTCCGGCGAGGACGTTTTCGTCCACTTCTCCGCCATTCAAGCGGAGGGGTACAAATCGCTGAACGAAGGCCAGGCGGTTGAATTCGAAGTCACCCGCGGCCCCAAGGGCCTGCAGGCTGCGAACGTCACCAGCCTCTAGTCAGTCGAGAAAGGGCGGGCCGGCAATCGCCGGTCCGCCTTTTTTCTTTTCCGCACTTTGAAACGGCGCCCTTCCCTCCCGTCATACTTCCCATGTATTGACAAGTTGTCGCGCTTGGCCGTGACTTGAGCAGTCCCCCGCGTAGAGCCGGTGTAACATTGATTGTTACCGATTCCTCGGAATCCGGGGCGCGGGCGACGGGATGGCCCGCGGGACAAATTCGCGTATCCAACGGAGATCCTCATGGCCGACATGAAACCCCAGGTAGGCAGCGACAGCTCCTCAGACCGGAGACGCTCGCACCGCGTGAACATCGCGATGCCGGTGCTCGTTCGCGGGAAAAAGGGAACGGTACCGTTTGAGGAAGAAACGCTGACGATCTCCGTCAACGCACACGGTTGCATGGTCCGTCTGGCGACCCAGGTGACGCGCGCGCAGGAAATCTCGCTCCTCAACCCCAAGACCGTGGAAGAGCTGCCTTGCACGGTCACTTTTCTCGGACAGAGAGACAACGGCAAGACGGAAGTGGGCGTTGAATTTGCCGAGGCCTCGCCTCTCTTCTGGCGAATTGCCTTCCCGCCCGAGGACTGGGACCCCTCCGAACGGAAACGGCCGAGCACATCTCGTCCGCCCGCGAAGCCCCACACGTAGGCAATTCCATCCAACATATTCCCGCGCTGCGCTGCGCCGGGCTTTGGATCAGTGATATGTTTGGCTATGTTTGCTCGCGAGCAAATTTTTGCGATTCCCTGCCGTGAGTTGCAAAATTGACGCGCGACTTTGTCCGCAAGGCCGATCCCGCAAACCGCGAGCGGACATTGAGCCAGCAGCACCCTTCCGAGCCTTCGCCAACCTTGGCGGAATTTGCTCGTTTTGTGCGCGCGCATTGGCTGAAACTTTGCTCGATCTCCGCGCTCGTTCTCGCGCCATGCTTTTGGCACCGCGAAATCGTCTCGTCCGATCTGGGCAGTCATGTTTACAACGCCTGGCTCGTGCAGCTCATCCACCACGGGCAGGCGCCCGGCTTGTGGATCGCTCCGCAGCGGACCAACGTGCTGTTCGATTGGCTCCTGAGCGGCCTAGGATCAGTCTTCGGATTGCACGTGGCGGAAAAAATCGCCGTGTCGCTTGCGATCTTGATTTTCTTTTGGGGGACATTCGCGCTGGTTTCAGCGGCCACGCGCCGCGCGCCGTGGCTTCTCCTGCCTGTGATCGCGCTCGTCACGTACGGCTGGACGTTTCACCTGGGATTCTTCAACTACTTTCTCTCGCTCGGACTATCGTTTTTCAGCCTTGCGATCCTGTGGCGAGGGAAAGGCCTGGAACGGCTTCTCGCTGTTGCGATTGCGCCGATGGTTTTGGTGGCGCACCCGCTGGGTTTCGTTTGGCTCGCGGGCGCGGCGCTCTATATGGGAATCTCTGAGGCTGTGCCGCGCGGCTACCGCTGGCTGCCATTTGTGGCGGCTGCCGCGGCTCTTTTCGCCTTCCATTTCTATCTGTGGCGCCACTACAGCGTCGATCCGGGCTCAAAACCGTTCTACTCATTTAACGGCGCGGATCAATTGGTCCTTTTCGGCGAACGGTATCGCATCGTGGCGCGCGCGCTGCTGCTATTCTCGGCCGTCGCGCTGCTGGCAGACGTCCTTCGCCGCAGGCGCGACCCAACGGCGCGGGACGAGTACACCATCCCGCTCCAGATGTATTTGCTGTTAGGGCTCTCGGTGTGGCTTCTGCCGGACGCCGTGAATTTCCCGCCGCCCACTGCGACAATCGCGCTGCTGACCGAACGGCTGACGTCCGTCTCCGCGGCGCTCGGCTGCTGCCTGCTCGGGGCTATGCGCCCGAGCAAATGGCATCTGATCGGCTCGGCCGTCATCGCCGCCGTGTTTTTCGCGTTCCTGTATCAGGACACCGGCGCGGTCAACCGAATGGAGGCGCAAGTCGATCAGCTTGTGGGCCAGCTGCCGCCGAACCAGCGCGTGATGGCAACAATCCTGCCGCCGCGCGGCTCTCGCATATTGGTGCAGCACATTGTGGACCGCGCGTGCGTCGGGCACTGTTTCAGCTACGGCAATTACGAACCGGGCGCGGCTGTGTTTCGCGTGCGCGCGCTCCCGGGCAATCCCTACGTCTTGACCTCGTACGACCTTGCAATCGACATGGAGCACGGAGGGTACATCATTCAGCCGAGTGATTTGCCCGTGTATCAGGTTTATCAGTGCAGCCCGAGCGGGATGGAGCTTTGCATTCGCTCGCTCGAGGCGGGCGAAGAAAATGATCGTCTCGGTGAGCACCCGAACGAGTAGCCAGCTATAGGCCCGGAGTGCTGGTGCCCGGATGGGGCGGCTTTAGTTGCGGCAGAGATCGGCGGCGATCACGAGGCGGTCGCGGCTTTCGTACCAGCCCCGCTCCCTGATTCGTCAGCCCAAATACGACTACCGTACCGGGGGTGCTGCCGTTGGGCGAGCCGGTGCCAACATACACTTTTCCATTCGCGATCATCGGCGTAATGAATTTGGTGTTCCCGTTCCCGGGAAACCCACGGCTGAACAATTCATTGCCCAAGTTCGTCGCATCGTACGCATTTAGCGTCGTGGCATTCTCGATCGCCCATACGATTCCGTTCGTTGGCGGATTCACAGTTCCATTAGCGGAAATAGATGGCGTCGTTCCGGGATAGTCATACGTGGTCGAACTTTGGGAAGATGCCGACGATGCCACCTTCGCCTGCGTGATGGCGAACGCTTTCAGATTGTCGCTCACCGCACCGTAGTAGAGCGTGTTGTTGAAATACGCGGGAGCAGCCCATACTCCTTGGCCGCCTTGAAGCGCCCCACTGAGTTCTTGATAGATTGCGTTGTCATTGTTCGGATTGAACTTGCCCATGTTGTCGCGATCGACGACGAACAACATAATTGGGTCGCCGCTGCGAGTCAGATCTTGTTTCCCTGCGCCTACCGCCAAATGCCTCGTCACGTTGTTAGCATCGGTCATGTCGGGCAGCAGGAGTAAGCCCCCGGATCCGAGATCCTGATCCCTGTTCGACTGGTTGACTGTGTCGAACTCCTCGAAATAATCGGCGACAGCGAGAGCATTGTTCGTAGTTGAGAGTTTGATGAAGCCGTTCCCGTAATCACCGCTGCTTGGAAATCCATTCGTGAGTGTTGTGTCGAATGTGCCGTTTCCGTCCAGGAAGTAGATGTTGCCGGATGAATCGGCCGCCAATCCGTCGCCGGCCATCCAAATTCCGCCGCCGTTGCCGTTGGGTGTGAGATTGATCGTACTTGTCTGCTGGAGCGACGACTCGCTATATCCCATCACCCAGGCGTTATACGCGCCGCCGTCGCAATGGGAAGTCCAGGCCAAATAGATGACGCCTTTTAGCAACAATAATCCGGTGCGTTCCTCATACTGACCCGGGACAAACCCCGTGGCCTGAATGGTCGTCGCGGCCATCCGATCGACGCCCGAAGTGAGGTCAAGAGCGTGCAACCGCTGATGGTAGTTTCCGCCCGCATCTTTCGACATGGCCACGACGAAGATCGTGCCGTTCGGCCCCGCGCTGAGATCGATTACCGGAGTCGAAGTGATGCCAATCGTCGGCTCGACCTGGCTGCAACCGTGGTCGTCGCTTGGCGACTCGCCCGTCCCGGTCAGCACCGGGTTGTGCCAAAGCTGCGCGAATGTGTCCGCGTCGAATGCATACACGGAATCACTTTCGGTGACGACGAAGAGCACGTTGTGCGTGCCGCCGTTGATCGTCATGCCGCCGACATAGAGCGGTTCCGCGTCTACCGGACCATCAACGGTGATGGTTCCCAGCACGCCGAACTGCGCCGATGCCACGTTGGCCGTCGTGAGGATCGTTTCATCCAAATTTTGCCCCGTGCGCGCGACGTCATTGTGATAGGTGAGTACCGTGATGTTGCTCGGAGGCGGCGCGGAATTAACCGTCAGCGTCACCACGTTGCTGGTTTTACTGCCGGCCGAATTGGTGGCGATGACCTGGTATTGCATCCCGCTCTCGCCCGTCGTCGTATTGGCAATCGAGTAGCTGGCGGATGTGGCCCCGCCGATATTCGTGCCGACATTGTTGGCTACGTTCTGCCACTGGTACGTTGGCGCAGGCGTCCCGGTCGCAACAACCGTGAACGTCGCCGTTTGCCCGGCCGTGACGGTCTGGTTCTGGGGCTGCGTCGTGATCGTGGGCGCCTGTTGTGCAGGATTCACCGTCAGCGTCACCACGTTGCTGACCTGACTGCCGGCCGAATTGGTTACGTCCACTTGAAATTGCATTCCGCTTTGGCCCGTCGTCGTATTGACAATCGAGTAGCTGGCGGACGTGGCCCCACCGATATTCGTGGCCGCATTGTTGGCTACGCTCTGCCACTGGTAAGTGGGCGCCGGCGTCCCGGTCGCAACGGCCGCAAAGGTCGCCGTCTGCCCTGCCGTGACGGTCTGGTTCTGAGGCTGCGAAGTGATCACAGGCGCGGTGCTTGGGTTGCCCGGAGGTGACCCTGGCGGGCACGCACTCAGCGCCAGCAATGGGAGGACACAAATGAACAGGCTCGATCTAAGTCTCAAATTTATCCTCTCAGCGTATCCCACACTGCTCGCTCCGATTTTACCCGCCGCCAGGCAAAAAACTATATGTCCCTCGGTCCAGTAAGAGGACAGGGGCGAAGAACGCGTGCCAAAACGGCCCGCATGCCGGGCGATCCCGCGAAACACCCGATCTGGATCTGGAAATGCCGCGTTTAACCTAGCGAAGAAACCGCGAAGGCCGCCAAATCAATTCGGCGATACCCCAAGCTGCCAAAAGAGATAGCTCAGGATATCGGTGTATTCCTCGATCATTTTGCTGACCGGACGCCCGCCGGAATGGCCCGACTTCGTGTCGTAGAGGAGCAGAATCGGGAAATCGGAGGCGTTCGCCGCCTGCATGCGGGCAGCCATCTTGCGGGCGTGAAGCGGTGCGACTCGCGTGTCGCCGTCGCCGGTGATAAAAAGCACGGAAGGGTACTTTGTCCCATTCACGACATTCTGGTAGGGCGAGTACTTGTAAATATATTTGAACTGCTCGGAATTCTCCGCGCTCCCGTATTCGGTGATCCAGTAGGGACCGTCCATGAACTTCTGATAGCGAAGCATGTCCAGGAGCGGATACTGGCAAACGACGGCCCGATAAAGATCGGGGCGCTGCGTCAGCGCGGCGCCCACCAAAAGGCCACCGTTGCTGCCGCCCATAATGGCCAGTTTCGACGGGCTCGTGTATTTTTTCGCAACGAGATATTGCGCCGCGGCGATGAAATCGTCGAACACGTTCTGCTTCTTTTCAAACATTCCGGCGCGATGCCATCCCTCGCCGTACTCGCCGCCACCGCGCAGGTTGGCCAGCGCGTAGATGCCACCGTGCTCGGCCCACGCGACCACCGGCGGCACGAACGACGGCGTCTCGCTGATGTCGAATCCGCCGTAACCCGTCAGCAGAACCGGATTGCTGCCATCGAGCTTCAGGCCCTTCTTGTGAAACAAGAACATGGACACGCGGGTCTTGTCCTTCGACTCGTACCACACTTGCTCCGTTTCGAACTCGCTGGGATCGATCGGCACGTTGAGTTTCGACCAAATCGACGATTTCGCAGTGGCAAGGTTGTACACAAAATTCGTCGTCGGATAGTTGAAGCTCGTAAATGCGTAGAACACTTCCGGCGATTCCCACCTGCCGGAAACTCCCACGGAGCCAAGCCCTGGCAGCGGAAGCGGTTTCGGATTTTTGCCGTCCGCATCCGCGATCACGACCTGCGAATTCGCGTTGTGCAGGTATTCCATCACAAGCTTGCCGCCAATCGGACTGAACCCTTGCATGGTGTCATGGGTTTCCGAGACGACTTCGCGCCAGTGCTCCTGGGTCGGTGACGCGGGGTCCACAGCAAAAACGCGCCAATCCGGCGCTTTCCAGTTCGTTTGAATATAGAGCGTGTCGCCCCCGAAGTACGGGAAGAAGAGGGACGGGATTCCCGCCACAACCGTGGCAACCGGGCCGTGGTCCTTCACATTCTGCAGGTAAACCTCCGTCTGTTCCGAACCCGTGCCGTAAACCAAGGTATAGGCGAGATACTTGCCGTCATCCGAGAGCAAGACATTCAGAATCCTGTCCCTGCCGAGGCCCTCTCCGTAGATCACCTTGTCCTGTGCCGGATCGGTTCCCATCGCGTGGTAATAGGCGCGCGGACCGTTTGGCGTGGCCTTCGAGTAATAGACGCCCTTGTCATCAGGCGTAGCTGAGATGGACAAGTAGCTCGCGGACGGCAGCACATCCGGCAAATCGCGGCGCGCGTCCACATCGAGCACGTGCACGGTGATTTCATCCTGGCCGCCTTCGCGTCGGCCGTAGAACAGGAATTTGCCGTCGTGGCTGACCTCCTCAAGCGTGGTGCTCACCGTGTGATCCTTGCTCCATCCGAGAGGATCGACGAGAAGCTCGTCGGAGCCATTCCTGCCGCGCCGCACGTAGATCGACGAGAGATCCTGGTCGGCCGCGCGCTTTGTGAAAAAGTAGCGGCCGCCGTACTCGACGGGCGCGGAATAAGCGTCCACGTGGTACAGAGCCGCGAGCCGCTTGGCAATGTCAGCGCGTCCGGAAAGATGGCCGAGCGCCGCGTCGGTGCACTTATCCTCGGCATCGATCCACGCGCGCGTTTCGGGACTTTTCTGATCTTCCAGCCAGCGGTAGGGATCGCTGACGACGGTGCTTCCGTAAGTATCGGTCACGTCGTCCACGCGCGTGGCCGGAGGGCATTTGCCGGGGGCGGGCGAGGCCTGCGCGCGCGCCGCTGGCGCGAAGCTCAGTATGAAAATCGCGGCCACTACGATGGAAGGTGAAATTGTCTGATTTGGGGAATGATAAAAAGACGAAAATAATAGTCGAATCCGGGGCGTCAAACGCGACCTCCTCGCGATGATGCAGTGCGAATCATAGCATCGCGACGCGCTGCAAGAAATTCGAAGTATCCGGAAAAAAGCGGCAAAACTAGGCGGATTCTGCGGTCGCCGCCGGGGGTCGTACGCTGCCGCTCACGGGCTGCCCGCGCCGGCCAATCAGCCATACGCCCAGCCGCCAGGCGAGCAGCATCCCCACGAGGAACGCATATACGAGCGGCTTGCGGACGTCGGATTTCACGAGCCAATAGTAGTGAATCACTCCCAAAACTGCGGTGACGTAAATCAAGCGATGCAGCATCTGCCAGCGCTTCCCCCCGAGGCGGCGAATCCAGCCGGCGGTCGAGGTGATCGCCAGCGGAATCAGCAGCACGAACCCGGTGAATCCGACGGTGATGAACCGGCGCTTCTCGACGTCCTTCCACATCTCCGACCACGCGAAGAATTTGTCGAGCCCGATCCACGTGCTGAAGTGCAGGAAGGCATAAAAGAAGGCGAACAGTCCGAACATTCTCCGAAAGCGAATGAGCTGCGGCAGCCGCAGGATCTTCCGCAGCGGCGTGATGGCCAGTGTGATCACCACGAATCGCAACGTCCAATCCCCGGTAGTGTGCGTGATAAACGCGATCGGATCGGCGGTCAGGTCGTCGTGGAGTCCCCGCCAGACGAGCCATCCCAGCGGCGCGAGGCACAGGGGGAACACCACGACTTTCGTCCACTTGCTGGTCAGAATCTGATTCACGGGAAAATTCCCTAGTAGTTTTTGCGCAAGTCCATGCCCGCGTACATGCTCGCCACCTGGTCAGCATAACCGTTGAACATGAGCGTCGGTATCCGGCGCGTGAAAAGACCCAGCCCCGGCCCGAGGCGGCGCTCGGTCGCCTGGCTCCAGCGTGGGTGATCGACGTTGGGATTCACGTTGGAGTAGAAGCCGTACTCATTCGAGGCGTACAGATTCCACGTCGTATCCGGCATGTCCTTGACGAACCGTATCCGCACGAGCGACTTGATGCTCTTGAAGCCGTACTTCCACGGAATCACCAGCCGCACCGGCGCACCGTCCTGATTCGGCAGCGTCTCGCCGTACATTCCCACGCAAAGAAGCGTCAGCGGGTTCATGGCCTCATCGAGGCGCAATCCTTCGACGTAGGGCAACTGAATTCCAGACGACCTGGCAAGCGGCATCTGCTTCGGGTCGTAGTAGCTTTCGAAGGCGACGTACTTTGCTTTAGGTCCCGGTTCGGCGAGTTTCAAAATCGCGCTGAGCGAGTACCCGATCCACGGCACCACGATCGACCAGCCTTCCACGCATCGATGCCTGTAGATCCGCTCCTCGAGCGGCGCCAGCTTCATGATGTCGTCCATGCTGTACTTGCGCGGCTTGGCGCATTCGCCTTCGACGGACACGGTCCACGGCGTGGTCACGAAGTTTTTCGCGTTCTGGGAGGGATCGCCCTTGTCCGTGCCGAATTCGTAGAAATTGTTGTAGGTCGTTACTTTTTCGATAGGCGTTTCCTGCTCGGTGGTGCTGCCCGGCCATTTCGTGTAGCCGCTCAACTTAACGGGAACCGAGCCGGTGCCGGCGCCAGCTAGCACGGCCGGCAGTTTCTTCCAGGCCTCCACGGCGCCCAAGGTGACAAGGAGTCCCAGCAGGAAGTTTCGCCGCCCCATGTAGAAAGCCTTTGGGGTCACGTCCTTGTAAGTCAAATCGGGCTGCTTCTTGACGACCATGCCTATCCTCCCGCCCCGTTCCCTAATAATAATACGCGCGCGGCGAACTATTGGATGCTGGTTGTTTCCACGAGGAAGGGGACTATTTGCCCGCCAATTCCGCAAGCAATGCAGCGCGCAGGCGTTCCTGGTGCTCCGGCGTGAGTTTCGTTCCACCGGAAGTCAGATAGAACGCGTCGATCGCCATCTGGCCTTCGGTTTCGATCAGCGCGATCTCGATGTTGCAATTCTCGCGGGCAAATTGAGAACTGATGCGATAGAGAAGCCCCGGGCGGTCCTGGGCGATCACCTCGACGAGCGTGCTCTGCAGGGAGCTGGAATCATCGATTTCGATTCGGGTGTCGACGTTCACCTTCGGCGCCACGTTCTTCTCCGACCGCAGCCGGTCGCGGAGCATCCGCTCGAGATCGGCCTTGTCGAGCAGCACGTCGTGAACGCTGGCCTTGAATCGTTCCCACTCGGGCAGATTCAATTCGAGTGTCCGGAAACGATCGGTGAAGAAAAATGTGTCCACCACGACGCCCGCGCCGTTTGAAAATGCCGCCGCCTTGACGATGTTCATGCCCCACGCCGCGAGCGCGCCCGCCATTCGGGCGAAAAGAAACGGGCGATCCATGGTGACGAGCGTGAGCTCGTACCAGTGGCGTCCGCGTGTCAGTTCGAGCTGCACGGGATCTTCGCCGAGGCGACTCGCAAGGTCCATGTGGCGTATCACGTCGCTGGCGGCCTGCGTGCGAAGGTAGCGGCGCGGCAAGCCATTGAGAAAACTGTCGAGTTTCTTGCCCGCCGCAGGCGTCAGCGTGCGCAGGTGAGTCATCACCTCGTCATCCGCATCGGCGCGGACTCGCTCGTCGGCGCTCTTCATCAAATAATTGGCCGTGCCGATGTAAAGCTGCCAGATGTTCTCCGCCTTCCAGGGCGTCAGCGCTTCCGGGTTCACGGCCTTGATGTCGGCATAGGTGAGAAGGCAGAGCATTTTCAGCCGCTCGGGCGTTCCCATCTTGTCCGCGACCATGCAAATCGTTTCGGGAGCGAAAATGTCACGGCGCAGCGCGGCGCTCAAATCCAGATGCCTGGCAATCAGGAAGAGCACGGTCTCGCGGTCGGGCGCGTCTAGATCGAGCCGTGCCAGGCAGCCTTCGGCAATCTCCACGCTGGCCGTGACGTGACTGTCCGACTTCGCGCCCTTGCCTGTGTCGTGGAGCAACAGAGCGAGATAAAGCAAGTCGGGCTGCTCCACTTCGTCGAGCAGTTCCGCGTAGCGCTGGTCCCACTTCGACTGCGACTTTCGAAGCGCGTGCAGGTTTTCGATAGCGACGAACGTGTGCTCGTCCACCGTGAACCGGTGGGAGTAGTCGCGAATTACGAGCGAATCGATTCCCTGAAATTCCGGCAACAGAAGCGTGAGCAGCCTCAGAGAGTGCATTGCGCGCAAGGCCTCCGCCGCGTGCGGCGCCACGAGAATCTCCTGCAGGTAATGCCAGAGCTCGGCGCCTTTCGGCGGCGCCGCAGCCAGCGACGGCAGCACCTCCTCCATCTGGTGTTCGGTCGCCGAGCTGAGGCTCAAGCCGTGGCGTGCCATGAAGCGGAACATGCGCAGCGGCAGGTCGCGGTCCTGCAAAGCTTCCTCTCGCTGCAAGAATATCCGGCCGTCCACTACCGCGAACTCGGCGTTCGAAAGGCGCGATCTCAGATTCTGGAATTGGCGGTAGAGGGAAGGCCGCGCCGCGGGAAACTCCTCGAGGAGCTGTGCAGCCACGCGGTGAACTAGGCGCGCATGGCCGTAATAGATGCGCATCCATTCCGAGGCCGTCAGCGACGCCGCACGGGGCGCGCCGATCTTCTCCTCAGCCACCTCGTCCTGCGCCGCCCATGCCAGAGCGTTATCGTCGCGTCCATGGCGAAAGTGCAGAAAACAACGCACGGACATCAGGAAGTCGCGAGCCGCGTCAAACCTCTCTCGAAGCCACGGCGGCAACAGTTCCTTGTCGTTGGGCCAGCCGCTGCTCTCTTCCATCGCCGCGATCAGCGCGAGCCAGTACGCGAGGTTGTAATCGCGCAGGCCGCCCGGACCGTCCTTTACATTGGGTTCCAGGTGAAAGACCGAGTTCCCAAACTTGTTGTAGCGCGCACGCGTGAGGTCCGTCAGCCGCTGCACGATCGACCGCGACTCGCGCGAAACCAGCTTGGGAATCACCTGGTCGTGCAGACGCGCGAAGAGCTCGCGGTCGCCGGCGAGATACCGGCAATCGAGCAGCGAAATCGCAAACTCGACGTTGTTCGGATCGAACTTCTCGCATTCGGCCAGCGTTCGCGTTGCGGGACTCAATTTCAGCCGAAGATCCCAGAGCTGCTGCGAGAAGCGCGCGATGCGGTCCTTCAACCCGCGTTCCATCGCGCCGCCGGCATGCAGAAACAATATGTCGATGTCCGAATAAGGGAAAAGCCAGCGACGTCCGTATCCACCGAGCGCGACGACCGCGAAATCCCGGGGGCCCTCCATTTCAGGTGAGATCAATTCCAGCCAGAGGCGGCTGGCGATGGAGTCTACGAGCGAGGTGCGGCCGAAAACGGCGGCCGGGCCGTCACCGGTTCGGAGGAAATCCTGGCGTAGGCGCACCGATTCGCTTGCGTATAAATCGCGCAGCTCGCTGCCCGGGTTGGGTTTTGTAGCCATACCTGTATCCACCAATTGGGATCCTGCCCCGCGACTCGCTCGGTTATCGGCATTCCCAGTGCTGTCCCAACGGCGCAAACTGGATCTTTTGCTTGCTAGAGCGCACTGTCGCCGCGCTCGTCGTTGCGAATGCGGATGGCGTCGTCGACCTTGGAAAGGAAAATCTTGCCGTCGCCGATTTTCCCGGTCCTCGCGGCGGCCACGACCGTTTGCACGACCTTTTCCGCCATCTCGTCGGCCACAACCATCTCGATCTTGATCTTGGGGATCAGATCGACCGTGTATTCACGCCCGCGGTAGAACTCCGTGTGGCCCTTCTGCCTGCCATGCCCGCGAGCCTCCAAAACCGTCATCCCCTCAACGCCGATTTCGTGCAGCGCGTCCTTCACTGCATCCAATTTCGACGTCTGGATCACCGCTTCTACTTTTGTCATCGTTGTCCGCCTCAGCCTTCTGATTCAGTCAACCGCGACCCGCAAAAGAGTACGCCTAAATCCGGGCGCTGGCTACGAGGATGTCCCCCAATGGTAGGCGTCTTCTCCGTGCTGAGTGAGATCGAGACCTTGCGCCTCATCCTCCTCCGAGACTCGCAGCCCGATCGCCAAATCCACGATCTTGAGAATGATTACCGTGCCCACGATCGCAATCACCCACGCAATCGCCACTCCCATCAGTTGATTCAATATCTGGTGAAAGTTCCCCTGAATCGCACCGGAAGCCAGGGCATTGCCGTTGGCGTCTTTGAAGATCGGGTTGATGAAGCTCGAAGCAAACACGCCGGTGAGCAGCGCGCCGACCGTGCCGCCGACTCCGTGCACTCCAAATGCGTCCAGCGAATCATCATATCCGAGGCGCGCCTTGATCGACGACGTCATCAGGAAGCACACAACGCCCGCCACCAGGCCGATTGCCAGCGCCGACATCGGACTCACGAATCCGGATGCGGGCGTGATCGCCACAAGCCCCGCGACCGATCCCGAAATCGCGCCCAGCGCGCTCGGCTTTCCCCGGCGGATCCATTCCGCGGTGGTCCATCCGACCACGGCCGCCGCCGCTCCAAAATGGGTTGCCACAAACGCGCTCGTCGCCAGGCTGCCCGACGATAGCGCGCTGCCCGCATTGAATCCGAACCACCCGACCCACAACAGGCAGGCACCGATGAAGCTGATGACCACGCTGTGCGGCGGCATCGGCTCCCTCGGATATCCGACACGCTTCCCGAGATAAAGCGCGCACACCAGAGCAGACACTCCTGACGTGATGTGAACCACCGTGCCGCCCGCAAAGTCGAGCGTCGGGAAACGCCCGCCCAGCGATGCGTTCAGCAGCCCGCCCTTGCCCCACACCATATGCGCCATTGGCGCGTACACGACGAGCGACCAAATCGTCAGAAACATGAGCATCGCGCTGAACTTCATCCGCTCCGCAAACGCGCCCGTGATCAGCGCCGGCGTGATGATTGCAAACATCAATTGAAACACCATGTAGGTCAGCGCCGGGATGGTTGCGGAGTAATCCGCGTCCGGCTGCGTGCCCACTCCAGACAAGAACAGGTAATGCAAGCCCCCGATGAAACTGTTCCCCTGTGCGAACGCCAGACTGTAACCGACGATCGCCCAGATCACCGTGACGACCGCCATCATCGCGAAGCTGTGCATCATCGTGCTCAGCACGTTTTTCTTTCGCACCAGGCCGCCGTAGAAGAGCGCCAATCCCGGCCCCGTCATCAGCAGCACGAGAGCCGAACTGGTAAGCATCCAGGAATTGTCGGCGGAACTCTTCGCGTCCGCGACTTCCTGTTCCACTAACGCGAGCCGGTCGACATGAATCTGCGGAGCCACGAGGGTTGCAGCGACCGCGGGCCCGGGCATCCTCGCAAACAACGCAATCGGAGAAAGACAAAGCAATATGAGAACTGCGGCGAACCGCCGAATCCACTCTCTTTTCATGGGGCTGTGATCTCCCTAGGCAGGCGAGTGCCCCAAACCACACTATGAGCGCACGCACTGCTCAGTCGGCAATCTATATTTTTATATGGCATATCGGCAACTGCGATACGGTCCCAAACCCTGCGCATTATACATACAAGACATAAAGATTCCGTTGGCATTACCACCCGGAATCACCTGTACTTTGGGCCAAGATGCGGCCCTCGCCGTGTCTTTCTAAAATTGCCAAATCGGTGCTGGGACGACTGGTCCGAGTCGGCATCCTGGACGCCCATAAGCGCATATTTTCCAATGGGTTAAACATCCAGGAGGTTCCGGGCGCAACTTTCAGAATCGGCCTGTGTTTGACGCAGTGTACGGCCTCCACGGAGCATTGGGAGGCTGACACTTAAAATGAGAACTCAGCTACGAAAAGGAAGGACATCATGAAGACGCGCGAACTTATTTTGAGTGCGGCGGCCCTGATTGCTCTTACCGTACCGTCCGCATTCGCTCAGCAAGCCAGCACCACGACGACGCCAGACAAGCCCGAATCGATCGCACAGCGGAAGGACAATCAGCAGGACCGCATCGCCCAGGGCATCGACAGCGGGCAGCTCACCGCTGGCGAAACCAAGAACCTCGAAACCAAGGAAGCCGGCCTGAACAGCGAAGAGCATACGATGCGCTCGGACGACAACGGCCATCTCACCGCCGCCGATCGCACCAAGCTCAGCAATCAGCAGAACCACTTGTCGAATCAGATCTACACCGACAAGCACAACGCCAACACGGCGCACTACGGCAACAATGTAGTCGGCCAGCGCCGCGAGAATCAGCAGGACCGGATCGCTCAGGGCGTCAAGAGCGGCCAATTGACCGCCGGCGAGACGGCCAAGCTCGAAGGCCAGCAGCAGAGCATCAACCACTCGGACGCCTCGATGCGAGCAGCCAACGGCGGCAAGCTCACAAATGGCGACAAGGCCGTGCTGAACCACCAGCAGAACAACGCGTCGAAGAACATTTACAACAAGAAGCACAACAGCGCGCACACACGACCGTAACCGGCACGCTCCCGCTCAACAATCCACGGGCCCCGGCCATCACGCCGGGGCTCGTTCTATTTTGAATATCCGCGCGGATGTTTCTGCCGCCACTCCCACTGCGAACGGATGATCGAAGGCAGGTCGGACACCGCAGGCTTCCAGCCAAGCACCGTCGCAGCTTTCTGCGCGTCCGCGACGAGTTTGGGAGGATCGCCGGGCCGCGGCGCCTCAATCCGTATGGGAATCGGGGCGCCCGTAACTTTGCGTGCGCACTCAATCACCTCCAGAACCGAATAGCCGTCCCCGGTGCCGAGATTGATGAACTGCGAGCCGCCGCCCTTGCGGAGATATTCGAGCGCGAGGATGTGCGCATCGGCGAGATCGGCTACGTGTACGTAATCGCGGATGGCCGTCCCATCCGGCGTCGCATACTTGTCGCCGAAAACGGAAAGCTGCGACTTTTCTCCCAGCGCCGCCGATAACACGTTGGGAACCAGATGCGTTTCGGGTTCGTGAAATTCGCCACGAGTAGCCGTGGCGCCGGCGGCGTTGAAATACCGCAGCGCCACGAACTTCAGCCCATAGGCGCGATCGTAGCTGTCGAGCAAACGCTCCAGGAAGAGCTTCGACCAGCCGTACGGGTTGACCGGCCACTGAGGGCACGTCTCCGGGATGGGAACCTGCTTCGGCTCGCCGTATGTAGCACACGTCGAGGAAAACACCACGCGGCGGACTCCCGCCTCAAGTAGCGCGCTCATAAGAGCCACGCCTTGCTCAACGTTGTTCTCGAAGTATCGGGCAGGCTCCGCAACCGACTCGCCCACAAAAGCCAGCGCCGCAAAATGGACGCACGCGTCAATCTTGTGTTCCGCGGCTATGCGCTTCAGAAGCGCGCGGTCGCCGGTGCGGCCTTCGTAGAACGGCACGTCCCGATCCAGCGCGGCGTGATGCCCTCGCCCAAGATCGTCGAGCACCACCACCTGCGCGCCATTCGCGCGCAACCGCTCGACCGTGACGCTCCCGATATAGCCCGCGCCGCCCGTTACGAGAATTGCCATCGCTCTCCATTCCGCCTGGTCGGTTCGCCGCTCGCCGCCAAGGATTGAGATTATAGCCGAACGCGAAATGATCCGGCATGTTCAGGGTGGACCAGATTTCGACCGCACAACGTACGCAACATCGCACGAGCCTCGCGCGTAGTACCATTGAGAGCGCACCAATGGCGGCAACCGACAAACTCGCGATCCGCGTCGAGCACGTCACGCGGAACTATCAGATGGGCAGCACGCTCGTCCGCGCGGCGGACGATGTTTCGCTCGATATCCGCGCGGGCGAATTCGTCGCGCTGCTCGGCAGCTCGGGCTCTGGCAAATCGACTCTTCTCAACCTGATCGCCGGCCTCGACCGGCCCACGTCCGGCGCCATCTTCGCGCACGACCGCAACCTCGCGGAAATGAGTTCCGAGGACCTCGCGAAGCATCGCAGCCACACGGTCGGCATCGTGTTTCAAGCGTTCAACCTGCTTCCGCGCATGACGCTCGAGGAAAACGTGGAGCTGCCCCTGCGTCTCGCCGAAGTCGAGCGCAACGAGCGCACGGCCCGCGTGCGCGAAGCCGTCGAGCGCGTGCGCCTCAGCGCGCGCCTCACGCATCGCCCCACCGAGCTTTCCGGCGGCGAGCAGCAGCGCGCAGCGCTCGCCCGCGCTCTCGTGAATCGCCCGACCATTCTCCTGGCGGACGAGCCCACCGGAAACCTCGACAGCGCCACCGGCGACGAAATCATGGCGTTGCTGCGCGAGATCAACGAATCCGGCATGACGATCGTCATGGTCACGCATGAGCAGCCGCGCGCCGAGCGTTTCGCGCATCGCATGATCCTGATGAAAGACGGCAAAATCGTCAGCGATGGAGATCGCGCGTGAAGGTCCGCGATCTGGCGGAACTGGCGGGCCGCAACCTCCGCGAGGCCGTGCTGCGCAACTCTCTTACGACTTTAGGAATCGCCGTGGGAGTCGCGTCGCTCGTCGCCATGCTTTCGCTCGGCGTCGGTCTGCAGAACCTCGCGAGCGAGCGCCTCTCTCGCACCGGCCTCTTCGACGCAGTTTTCGTCACGCCGCGGGCGAATTTCGAAGGCTTCGGCGGGCCCCGCCAGGCAAATCCTGCCGCGGCTGTCACTGCGCAACCGCTCGATGAGGACGCTCGCAGCAAAATCGCGGCGCTCGCCAACGTCGGTGAGGTCTATCCCGAAATTCGATTCCCCACGGAAATTCACTACGAGGGGAATCCGTACCCGACCATCGTCGCCGGCGTGCCGGCGTCCGCGCGCGGCGACGGCGCATTCGACGGCATGAAGGGCGCTTTCTTTTCCGGCCCTTCCGCCGACGAGGCCATTCTCCAAATCGATCTCGCGCGCCAGCTTTCCAGCCAGACCGACTCTCTGCTCGGCAAGGAGATTGTGCTGCGCTATGCCGAGCGCCAGCCGCTTCCGGCCGATTCCGGCGGCGGCAAATCGGCTGGCGGCGGATTTTCCATCGTGCCGCGCGAAGAAAAACTGCGCATCATCGGCATCGTGGAAACAGAACCTGCGGCGGGATTCGGCGGCTTCGGCCGCGGACGCCTGTTGATTCCCTTGCAGGTCGCGGAAACCCTGCGCGCGGCCCAGTCGAACGACCTCCGCGACCTGCTCCGCGACACTCCCACGCGCCGCACCTACGAAAGCCTCACCGTGCGCGTCAAGGGCACCTCCAACGTGAAGGCCGTCGAAGACGCCATCAAGCAGATGGGCTTCGGAGCATTCTCCCTGCTCGACGCCAGCCGCAATTTGAGCATTGTCTTCGCGGTGTTCGATCTTTTCCTCGGAATTTTCGGCAGCCTCGCGCTCGTGGTGGCCTCGCTCGGCATCATCAACACGCTGGTGATGGCGATTCTCGAGCGCCGCCGCGAAATCGGCGTGCTCAAGGCGCTGGGCGCCGCGGACAGAGACGTGCGCAGGCTCTTTTTCGTCGAGGCGGGCGTGATGGGCACGCTCGGCGGAATTTTCGGTGTGTTCATCGGCTGGCTGATCGGGCGCGCGATCAATTTCGGTACGAATGTGTACTTGAGCCGCCAAAATCTTCCCGCGATCAAGGTCACGGCCGTGCCTTGGTGGATGGTCGCCGCGGCCATCGCCTTCTCCATCGCTGTCAGCCTCGCCGCCGGAATTTACCCCGCGTCGCGCGCGGCGCGTCTCGATCCCGTCGAGGCTCTGCGGTATGAATAGGCGGTCTCGGTTTGTTCTCTTCTCACTCGTGGTGCTGCTCGCTTGGTTCGTGGCTCCTGCGTCGTCGCATGCCGCGGGACGCGCCGAATGCCGTTCTTTGCCGAGCAAAATCCTCGCGCGCAACGTGGCGTTCTGCGTGCTTCTGCCTCCCAGCTACGACGCGGATAAAACGCGCCGTTACCCGGTGCTCTATTTCCTCCATGGCCTCGGCGAAAACGAGCAGATGCTCGTCAACTCAGGTGGCTGGAATCTGATTCAGGACCTCTGGGAGCAAAAGCAGATCGGCGAATTCCTGATCGTCACGCCTGCGGCCCGCAGAAGCTTCTACATCAACTCTCGCGACGGCCGGGTGCGCTACGAGGATTTTTTTGTCCGCGAGTTTCTGCCCTTCATCGAGAGCCACTACCACATCCGTGCCGACCGCGCGCACCGCGGCATCTCGGGCGTGTCGATGGGCGGTTATGGCTCCTTGCGGTTGGGTTTGCGCTACCCGGAACAATTCGGCTCGGTCAGCGCGCACAGCGCGGCGCTGATCGCCAGGCTGCCGCGCGCGCAGTTGGATGGCGCCACGGAGGAATCTCTCACGTGGGCGATCGGCGGAGCCTTCGGCACGCCTTTCGATCCCGCCTTTTGGGACCGCGAGAGCCCCTTCGCGCTGGTGCGCAACAGCCCGCGCCCGGCGGGCCTGCATCTCTATTTTGATTGCGGTACGGAGGATGAATTCGGCTTCAATCGGGGCACCCAAGCGTTCCACGACCTGCTCGTCTCACGCGGGATCCCGCACGAGTTCCATCTCTATCCCGGCGGGCACGACGAGACCTACGTCGCGCAGCATCTGGCCGCCTCGCTCGCGTTTCACTCCCGAGCTTTCGGCATTGCTCCCGCCGCGAAGTGACTCCGCAGCGCCGGCCTAGAACGATAGCCTCACGCCAAGCTGAAATTCGCGTTTCGGCAAATCGGAAGTGAAAGCCAGCGGCGTGCTGGGTGTGGCAATCCCTCCCCCGGGAAGGAGAGTTCCAGGGCGAATCCCATGTACGTTGAACGTCGTCGCGCCGTCCCCACCGAGCGCCGTGGGAACACCAAACAGAGGGTCCACCTCATTGTTCACGCTGGCGAAGTTTGTCCGGTTTGCAATGTTGAATCCTTCCGCCGTGACTTGCAGATTCACCTTTTCGCTCAGTTTGTGCTGCCAGGTCAGGCGCATATCGAAATCGATAAGGTTCGGGCCAAGACCCGAGTCGCGGGGTGCTCCAATTGGGCGTTCATTTGTCACATGGTTGTCACCATTGTCCTCTCCTTCAACCAGTAGATTGAAAGGATGTCCGCTGCTGTACGTGAAAATCGGAGCCAGCTGGAAGCCTGACAGGATGTCCTCCTTCCATGGGCTGTCGACCACGCCAGCGATCACCACCTTGTGCCGCTGATCGAATTCAGAAAGGCCGCGATCCAAGCTCAGGTTCGTAGGATCCTGCGGCCCGTAGTCGGTGTTGAAATCCGTGGATGTGTCAAACGCCTTGCTGTATGTGTAATTCCCGAAGACCATGAAGTGATTGCTGAATCGCTTCTTGATTTCCAGGATGCCACCCTCGTAAAGAGCGGACGCCGCAGAGGTGTATTGGTTATTCTGTACGACGAACGGATTCACGAAGCAGTTGAAGGGCTGAAGGGGGTTTGCCACCGTGGGCGCGCACGGGGACGGGACCGAATGGCCGGCCACAGCGCTCGCGATCACGCTGTACGGATCGATGGCCGAATCCGTATACCAGTCGCGGTACGTGGCCATTTTCCCGTTCGCAAGCGGCAGTGAAACATACGGCGCTTTCAGCAAATTCGTGTCAATCGCAACCGGGAGCCGGAGTGTATGGGAGTAGATCCCACTCAGCGAAATGGAGAACCCGGGCGTAATCTCGCGCTCGATTCCAATCGAAGCCTGCTGCGAGTAAGGAGGCTTGTAGTTCGGCGGATTGCTGAAGAGCACTTGCAGCGGCGAAAGTTGCTTGCTGTTCGTAACAAAAAGGTTGAATGGCGCCACATCCGCCGGCGTGATGCAAGCGTTCGTCCCCGGCGCCGGGATAGTGCACGAGATCAAATTGGCTCCCGGCGCGTTGCCCGGGGGTGCGGGCGTCGCAAATAATGTCTGGAAAACAACCGCCGAGTTCTGAATTGGCAGCCCGGTTGGAGTGAGCGGATCCGCATAAATGGAGATGAACCGCGTGCACGGGCTGCTCCCGGTTCCAGGGAATATGGGGGAGCCTGGAAATCCAAGCCCGCAAGTATTGACCACGTTGTTGACCTGATTGGGAACCTGTGCAGTATTGTTCTGGTTTTCGACTGTGCTGTGATTCTTGTTCAAAACTCCTAAACTCAAATCCACCTGGGGAATCTGGGCATCAATGGGGCCGTAGAAAATCCCATACCCGCCACGGATCACGGTCTTGTGGTCCTTGAACGGATCCCACGCAAAAGAGATACGCGGACCCACGTCGCCGTAATACGTGTTCAATGGCTGGTATTGCGAATCGATTTCGTAACGGAGCCCATAGTTCAGGGTGAAACTGGACGTAATTTTCCACGAGTCCTGCCAGTACAGCCCAGTCAGCGGCCGGGTATACGCGGGGTAATCAGGATTACCGAAGCCCTGTTGATAGAACTGGGGCAGCCCAAACGAGGCTGCCTGCAGCGGGTTTATGCTTGTACCAGCTAGCTCTGGGCTTATATATTCTCCGGGCAGTGACCCAAAGACAAAGCGGCCCGGGAAAAACGTATGGGATTCGGTGTGATTGCCACGGAGCAGCTCGGAACCGCCAAACTTCATCTCGTGGTGGCCACGGATCATCGTCACGTTGTCCGCAATTTCGGTGCGGCGCAGAATTGTAAGGTTGGGCAGGAAGATGTTGGTTCCCAAATTATTTGCGAAACCGGGGATTTGGAGACCTACCTCCGCCGGCTCATTCGGAATCACGTTAAAACTCTCGTAATCATATTGCAGGTGCAATTCATTCTGAGTCCTCGGGCTGAACTCGTGGAACCAAGCCGCCTGAAGGGTGTCGTCATAGGTGTGAATCGAACTGCCCGCCGAAAAGCCATTCAGAGATTGCACGTCGGGGTTTTCCTCAAGATCATGTCCGAACCGATACGTGAGAAAAATCTGGTTTGAGTCGTTGATACGGTGATCGAGGCGTCCGGACGCCAGGTACTCGCGCGTGTTGTATGGGAATACTCCTCCGTTTGATTCAAGCTGGTTCACGAGGAAGCCGTTCAGCGCGGCCTGACCGTCCGATAGGCCCGTAGACGGACTGACCGTCAACGCGCTCTGGAGTAACTCCGCGCAATAAGCCGCAGTTACGTTAACGCCGGTGAAGCAAGTCACCGGAGTGGTGCCTTGGGCCGCCAGAGCGGTGATGATCGCATTCTGCGCCGCAGTGGGACGCAATATATTCGTGTTCGTCAGCAGGGGAACCGCATTCTGCGAATCCTGTCGCAAGCCTTCAAAAGCAAAAAACAGAAACGTCTTGTCTTTGTTAATGGGGAAACCCACTGTTCCGCCGTATTGCTGGCGACTCAAAGAGTTCTTGATCGGCGCGCCCACGCTGTCGGCTGCCAGAGGATTGAACGTTGCGCCCGGCTGGAGCGCCTGGCTGAAGGCGAACGGGTCACGCGCGTCCAGGGCATCATTGCGGAAAAAACCAAAGAGGGACCCATGCACGTCGTTCGTCCCCGATTTCGAGACAATGTTGATCGTCGCGCCGCTCGCCCCGCCCAGGTCCGCGGAATAGTTGCTGCGATTCACCTGGAACTCCTGCACCGCATCCTGGCTCACGGTCAGGCGGACGCCACCGCTATCGTCCAGAGCCTCGCCGCCGTCCACGGTCACGCTGTTTCCTCGGCCATTACTCCCGTAGAAAGAGAGGCCGCTTTGGGGAGTCTGCTTGACGCGAAAATCCTGATTGTCCGCGAGCCTGGTGGAATTCGATACACCCGGCAGCAGCAGAGTAAAAGTAAGGTAGTCGCGGCGATCGATCGGAAGGTCCGTGATGTAGTCCTGAGTGAGCGTGTTGGCTTCGCTGCCCCGTTCCGTTTCCACCACCGGCGGCGCGGCGGTCACCTCCACCTGACTCGAAGTTGCGGCCACCTTCATCTGGAAATCGATGATCAAGGTCGCACCGATCGTCACGACGGCGCCCGTCTGTACTTCCGACTGAAAGCCCGCATTCTGCGCCGTCACCTCGTAGGAAGCCGGCGGCAGCCCGGTCAGTTCGTACTCGCCACTTGCGCCGCTCGTCGCCGTGCGGCGGATTCCCTTCTCCGTCTGCACCGCGACGATGCTGGCCCCGGCGATCACCGCTCCCGATGAGTCGGTCACCGTACCCTTGATCTCGCCCGACGTGCCCACGCCCTGCGCGCGAGTCAGGCCCGTCGCCAATAAAATCCCCATGAAAATCGTTCCGACCTTGTTCATGGACGACTCCCTTCGCTGAAACTGGGAAATATTGCGGAAACGGAAAAATGCGGTAGGCCGCGAGATTCAAAGTCGGCAATCATGGACACGACGCCCCAGCGGTTCTATCGGATGTGCCTCGGCTGCTCCTCACCCAAGGAACAGCGCAATCTGTTTGGTGGTGCCCCCCGGCCGCAGAGGATCGCATGACGACCCCCTTTCCCAAACACGGACGCGACAGTAATCCACGCGTTCTGCGCCGTCAACTGAATACTTGCGCGCGCCCGCGGATGAGCACACTTGCCCAATTGTCAGAATTTTCTAGCTTGATGACGGCAGGATTCGGTCAATTGAAGCAGAGGAGTCTCGCTGATACTGACCATTAGCCGTGGTTCTGTAAGGGCACGGCACTTGTGGTGAGCGAAGCCGAACCATGCCGTGCCCGGCGAACATCCTTCACGCGATGCCGCCCATCCAGGCATCGCGCGCGCCGGAACCGCCGGCAATTGCTTCTAGTCGCTCGCGCGCGCCACGCTGCGTTCAAAATCCGCAAACTTCTTTCCCGCCTCGGCCAATTCCTTAAGCAGCGGCGCCGGTTCCCAGTGGATTCCGTGCTGCTGATGGAATTCGCACACGCGGTCGTAGACTTTCTTGAGGCCGACGGTATCCGCGTACCACATCGGCCCGCCGCGATAGGCCGGAAAGCCGTAGCCGTTCACGTAGATCGTGTCGATGTCTCCCGCGCGCAGCGCGTAGCCCTCTTCCAGAATCCGCGCGCCCACGTTCACCAGCGTGTACACCTCTCGCTCGACGATCTCATCCGCCGAAATCTGACGCTGCGGGATGCCGGACGCGGCGTTCCATTTCCGCACCAGCTCCGCCACCTCCGGATCGGGCGTGGCGCGCCTTTCGGCATCGTACTTGTACCAACCAGAGCCCGTCTTCTGCCCGAGGCGCCCCATCTCCACGAGCCGGTCCTCGACAAACGGTTGCCGCGCGCCCGGCTTTTCCAGATGCCGGAATTCCTTGCGGATGCGCCACGAAATATCCAAGCCGCCGAGATCGCCCACCGCCAGCGGCCCCATCGCCATGCCCCAATCGGTGAGCGCCTTGTCCACTGCTTCCGGCGCCGCGCCCTCTTCCACCAAAAATTGCGCTTCGCCAATGTACGGGAGAAACATCCGGTTGCCCACGAACCCCCGGCAATTTCCGACGAGCACTCCCACTTTGCCCAGCTTCTTTGAGAGCTGAATGCACGTGGCGATCACATCCTTGCCGCTCTTCCGGCCGCGCACGATTTCGAGCAGCCGCATCACGTTTGCCGGGCTGAAGAAGTGCATCCCGATCACGGCCTCGGGCCGCGAAGTCACTGCCGCGATCTCGTCGATGTTCAGCGTTGACGTGTTGCTTGAAAGGATCGCGCCGCGCTTGCATACGCGGTCCAGCTCCGCGAATATTTCCTTTTTCAGCGCCATCGACTCGAACGCGGCCTCGATCACCATGTCCGCGCCCGCGAATTCAGCGTAGCTGAGCGTTGGCTTGATCATCTTCATGCGCTCGTCGACGTATTCCTGCGTGAACCGCCCGCGCTTCACCGATGTCGCGTAGTTTTTCTGGATCGTCGCAAGCCCGCGATCGAGTGCTGCCTGGTCCGTGTCCTTCAGCACCACGGGGATTCCTGCGTTGGCACAAACCATCGCGATCCCGCCGCCCATCGTCCCCGCGCCGACGATCGCCACCGAGTTGACCGGGATCACCGGCGTGTCCTTCGGAACGTCCGGAATCTTTGCGACTTCGCGTTCGGCGAAAAAGACGTGAATGAGCGCCTTCGATTGGTCCGAGTAGAGGCACTCATTGAACAGTCTCGCCTCTTCTTCGCATCCCTTCTCAAACGGCAGCTTCGTGGCGGTTTCGATCGCGTCGATCGCTACGAGTGGCGCGGACAGTCCTCGCTGCTTCTTCCGCACCACTTCTCTCGCCGCCGCGAAAATCGGAGCGTTTTCCTCTGGCGAGCCCAGTTTCTCCTCGCGCTCGCGCGTTTTCGGCGCGGGCTTCCCGGCCACCGAGCGCGCAAACGCCTTCGCGCCCGCCAGCAGATCGCCTTCGATCAACTTGTCGATGATTCCGGCTTCGACGGCCTCAGGGGCCTTGATCGGCTTCCCGCCCGTGCACATCTCGACCGCTTTCGCCACGCCAGCGAGGCGCGGCAAACGCTGCGTCCCGCCCGCGCCGGGAATAATTCCAAGATTCACTTCCGGCTGCCCCACGCGTGCATCCGGGGACGCCACGCGATAGTGACACGCCTGCGCAACCTCCAGCCCGCCGCCCAGTGCATTCCCGTGAATCGCCACGACGACCGGTTTGCTGCAATTCTCGATTTTCAGAAGTAGCGGCAGCAGATTGACCCGCCCGCCCTTGCCAGACGTTATCTGCACGAACATGTTGATGTCCGCGCCGGCGATAAACGTCTTCCCGCCGCCGATCAACACTGCCGCCTTGATGCTCGGGTCTTTCTCGACCTGCTCGATCGCGCTGGCGATTCCGTCCGGCACGCCGGGGCTCAGCGCGTTCACCGGCGGATTATTGATTGTGATGACCGCAACGTCGTTGTCTTTGCTGAATTGAACCAGTTCACTCATGTCGTGTGGTTTCTCCGAGCCGGATAGTATTGCCTCTGTTCCGTTCCATGCAATGTTTTTCGGAAGTCGGAGCTTCAGTCCCGCTCGAGGTCCGAAATCACCGCGGCCCGAGGGGACCGCAGTTCTACAGCCATTATAAGAACGCGATAGCCTTTGTGGGTCAGGGCTATAGCCCTGACATCAGGCTAAGCGGCGCGGAGCGCGCTTTTTAGGGGGTCGGACCTTCAGCTCCGACGTAAAATCGTCGGCGCGAAGCGCCCACCTCTGCGCTGCTTCTTTCGCAGCAAGTAGTCCGATCGCCGCGTACTTCTCTGCAATCGCCTTCAAAGAATCTGCACTACCGGCGCCGATCCCGAAAGATTCACCTCCGCCACGCGCGCCGCCACATTCCGCGCCATTGCGTACATGCTCTTCGCGCCCGGGGCATCTTCCCCTTGCGACGCCACCGGCCTGCCCGTGTCGCCGCCGATCCGGATCTTCGGATCGATCTCGATCTCGCCGAGAAACGGCAGCTCGAACATCTTCGCCAATCGCTCGCCTTCGCCGTGCCCGAACACATCGATCTTCCCGTTGCAGTGCGGGCACGCGAAATAGCTCATATTCTCGACCACGCCCAGAATCTCCACGTTCACCTGCCGGAACATTTCGACGGCCTTGCGCACGTCCGCGAGCGCGACCACCGACGGCGTCGTCACCACCACCGCGCCGCTCACCGACACGCTCTGAATCAGGCTCAGTTGCACGTCCCCCGTGCCCGGCGGCAAATCCACCACCAGGTAATCGAGCTGGCCCCAACGCACGCTGCGCAGGAATTGCTGCATCACGCTGTGCAGCATCGGCCCGCGCCACACGAGCGGCTTGTCTCCGGGGTTCAGCAGACCCATCGAAATCATCTTCACACCGTACGCCTGCACGGGGATGATCGTTTTCTCATCGAGCATCTTCGGCTGCTCGTTCGTCCCCAGCATCACCGGGACGTTCGGCCCGTACACATCCGCGTCTAGGAGACCCACCGTCGCGCCCATATTCTTGAGCGCGATTGCCAAATTCACCGCGACGGTCGTCTTCCCGACGCCGCCCTTGCCGCTCGCGACCGCGATCAGGTTTTTCACCCCAGCAATGGGCGGCTTGCTCGCAGCCCCGGGAACCGGCCCCGGTGCGGCCGCAGGCGCCGCTGGCTCGAACTTCGGTTCGACCGCAGTTACCCCGGAGAGTTTTCCGAGGGCTTCTCGTATATCCTTCTCAATCTTTTCGCGCAGCGGGCTAGCCGTCGCCGCAAGCAGCACCGACACAGCTCCGTCGCGCACCTGCATGCCCTTCACGATCTGCAGCGCAACGATATCCTTTTGTCGCGTGGGATCGATCACACTCCGCAACGCTTCGATTACCGCCGCTTCGCTTGGTCCGTTCGCCATCTGTTTCCCTTCCGATTTTGGTTCGTTCCGCTAAGCGCCGTTTGTTTGCCGCTCACGTAGGCCAACCATGATAGACCGCTCTCCCACAGGCGGCAACCCGCCTGAGGGGCGAAGCCGCCACTCCACGACGCCAAACAATCCTGTCCGCCGCGGCCGATGACTGTGATATAGAGTTCCCCGCATCGACGCTGTGGCTTTCGGGAAGGAGGGCTATGCGCCATCGGAATCGCTGGATCATTCTAGCCTCCTCTCTGCTGTTCGCCGCCGCGTTAACCGCGCTCACCGCTCGCCCCACCGCCGCGCAGGTCGATCTATCTGGCACCTATAGCCAAACCTCGAGCCCGGACAACACCACCGATCCCTACATCGGCGATTACACCGGCCTGCCGATCAATGACGCGGAGCGCCTGCGCGCCGATAGCTGGACAGCCGAAAAATGGGACCAGGAACAGCACGAGTGTGATCCCCACCCAGCCGACTACGCCCCGCGCGCTCCCGGCGGCCTGCGCATCTGGCCCGAGCTCGATCCGCTCACTTACGCCGTGCTCGCCTGGCACGTCGAAGTCTTTACCAACGGCACGGCGCGCACCATTTACATGGACGATCGCCCGCAACCCTCCCCCTATTCCGCGCAAACCTGGAACGGTTTCTCCACCGGCGAATGGGAAGGCGACAAACTCAAGGTGACCACCACCAACCTGAAAGAGGGCTGGCTCCGCCGCAACGGCCTTGCGCGCAGCAACAAAGCCACGCTCATCGAATACTTCATCCGCCACGGCGACTTCCTCACCATCGTCTCGACCGTGAAGGATCCCGTCTACCTCACCGAGCCGCTCGTCCGCACCGAGCACTGGTATCTCAATCCCGGCTATACGCTCGCGCCATTCATCTGCACGCCGCGCGACGTCGTCGACAAGCCCCCCAGCTGGGTGCCGCACCACCTGCCCGGAACAAACGATTTCCTCAAGGAATTCCCGTCGAACTTCGGAATTCCAGTCGAAGCCACGCGCGGCGGCGCCGAAACCATATACCCGGAGTACATGCAGAAGCTCGCCACGCTACCGCCACCTCCGCCACCACCGCCTGCCAAGCCCGCCGCGGCAAAGCCATGACGCGAATCCTCGGCATCGCGCTCGCGATTCTCGCTGCGATAGCAGCCGTATCCGCACCTGGGCGCGCGCAGGGACAAGTGCCCGACAAATCAGCCGTTCAGCTGCTCCACGTGCAGGGCCGCGTCTACATGCTTGTCGGCGCAGGTTCCAACATCGCTGTTCAGCTGGGCGATAATGCCGTCGTCCTCGTCGACAGCGGCCTTCCGCAGATGAGCCCGCAGGTGCTCGCCGCCATCCGCACGCTTTCGCAAAAGCCCATCGAGTTCATCATCAACACCAGCGTCGACGCCGAACACACCGGCGGCAATCACAATCTCGCGCAAGCCGGCCATTTCATTTCCGGCATGAACGGCGAAATTCCCGGCGCCTCGATCGTCTCGCAGATCGCCGTTCTCGACCGCATGACCGCCGCATCCGGCAAAGAAACCAACGCGCCGCAGGAACTCTGGCCCACCGATACTTACGACAATGACAAATGGGCGCTCTTCAACGATGAAGCCATCGTCCTCGAGCACCCGCACGCCGCGCACACCGACGGCGACACCGTCGTCTTCTTCCGCCGCTCCGACGTCATTAGTGCCGGTGACATCTTCACGCCCGATCGCTACCCGATGATCGACCTCGCCAAGGGAGGCAGCATCAACGGCGAAATCGACGCGCTCAATCGGCTGATCGACATCATGGTCCCCCGCGCCGACGAGGAAGGCGGCACCTACGTCATCCCCGGCCACGGACGCATCTGCGACCGCGCCGCCATCACCAACTATCGCGACATGGTCACCATCATTCGCGATCGCGTCGAGGACCTTGTGAAAAAAGGCAAGACGCTCGAGCAGGTCAAGGCTTCCAAGCCGACTCTCGATTACGACGGGGAATACGGCGCGGACTCCGGCCCCTGGACAACTGATATGTTCATCGAAGCCGTCTATCGCGATCTCGGCGCCGCGAAGAGCTCAACAAAACCTATGGGGAGCAACCAGTGAGTGATCGCCACATAGATGGTTTTCGTCAGTGCACGGCTTTGGCCGTGCGGAAAAACGTGGCGTATTCAGCGGTTTCAACCGCTGGGGTTCGGCTGAAGAACCACCGCGCATTCGCTGTCACATGGGCGCTTGTTCTAACCTTGGCTTCCGGCCACGCCGCACTCGCGCAACGCGGCGCCGTCACACCGCCAAGTCCGCCGCTCACCCCGAAAGCCGCCGCTGTGGTCGACCTCACCGGCTACTGGGTCTCGATCATCGACGACGAATGGCGCTGGCGCATGATCACTCCCGCCAAAGGCGACGTCTCCTTCGTTCCGGTCAACGCCGAAGCTCGCCGCATCACCAATTCCTGGGATCCCGCCAAGGACGAAGCCGAAGGCAACTCTTGCCGCGCGTTCGGAGCCGCCGGAATCATGCACCTCCCGACGCGCCTGCACATCACCTGGGCCGACGACAAGACTCTCGAAATCGACACCGACGCCGGGATGCAAAAGCGTCTATTCCATTTCGACGGATCGAAATGGACCGGCGGCGAGCCCGACTGGCAGGGCGACTCAGTCGCGTCGTGGGAAAAGCAGCCACAGGCACAGGGTTTCGGCATGGCTCCGCGCGTTCCGCCTCCACCGGGCGGCGGAAGCCTGAAGGTCGTGACCGCGCACATGAAGCCCGGCTACCTGCGCAAAAACGGCGTGCCCTACAGCGGCAATGCCGTGCTCACCGAATACTTCGACCGCTTCGAACTCGATGGCCAACCCTACATGATCGTTACGGGGATCGTCGAGGACCCCCAATATCTGACCAGCCGGTTCATCGCCACCGAACAATTCAAATTCGAGCCCAACGGCTCCAAGTGGAATCCGACGCCCTGCAAAATCGTGCCGCCGCTGGCCGCATTCCATCCGAACGGCTTCTAATCTTTCTTGGTTTTAGTGGCACAGACACTCCTGTCTGTGCGCCTTTGCGCAAATTCTCGGCCTGACCCGGACCATCCGTCTCTATCGACGGGCTATTTCTTCCCATACACCGCGCAATACCACTCCCACGTCCGCTTCAGGCCTTCCTCGAAATGCACCAGCGGCTGGTAGCCCAGCACCTTCTCCGCGAGCGAAATATCCGCCTGCGAATCGCGAATATCCCCGGCGCGCGGAGGCTCATACTTCGCCTGAATTTTCTTCCCGGTGACCTTTGAAAGCAGTTTCACCACTTCGTTTAGCGTGATGCGCGCGCCGGTGCCGCCGTTGAAAACTTTCCCCGACGCGCCGCTCGCCTCGCACGCGCGCAGAGTCACGTCCACAATATTGTCGATGTACGTGAAATCGCGCGATTGCTCGCCGTCGCCGTAAATCACCGGCGACTGGCCCTCGATCACCGCGAGCATGAAGCGAGACAGCACACCCGAATACTGCGACGTCGGGTCCTGCCGCGGCCCAAAAACGTTGAAATAGCGCAACGACGCGTTCTCGAGCCCGTACACGCGCCCGAAAACTTGCGCGTACAGTTCGCCGACATATTTGGTTACGCCATAAGGCGAAATCGGCTCGGGCGCCATCGTCTCGATCTTCGGCAGTGTCGAAGTCTCGCCGTACGCCGACGACGACGCGGCATATACGAACCGCTTCACTTTCGCGTCGCGCGCGGCGACCAGCACGTTCAGCGTTCCGTCAATATTGACTTTGTTCGTCTCGATCGGATCCGCCACCGATTTCGGCACCGAAGTGCGCGCCGCCAGGTGAATCACGTAATCCGCTCCCTTGCACGCCGATTGCACGGCCGCCAAATCGATGATGCTTCCCGTGCGAAAATCGATTCGGCTGCGCACGCTGGCAAGGTTCGTCTCGCTCCCGGTCGAGAGATCGTCGAGCACGACCACGTGGTGCCCGCGTCGCACAAGCTCGTCCACGATGCTTGAGCCGATGAACCCCGCGCCGCCGGTCACCAGGTAGCGCATTCGAATCCGCCTTCCATGGGTAGTCCTCCGCCCCGTTTACGGCCGTCCCCGCACAAATTGTCGCGATGAGATGATTGCGGCCCGCGTTTCAGGTACGCTTGAATATAGCTTGGCCCGAGTGGCCGGGCAACAATCGGCGCGGCGGCTTTTCTTTTGCCTCAAGCCGCCAAGAGCCAGAACGCTCGATCGGAAATCGATGAACGCAATTCGGCCCGAGACGAAAAAACGCTTCGAAGCAAACTTGGTTTTCGCGACGGTGCTGTTCTCTGCCCTGGCCTTTTTCTCCGCCGCTCGCGCGGGCCAGCCTCCGCAGCACGGCACCTCGAAAGCCAAACACGCCCCCGCGCACGCCAAGGAACAAACGATGCCGTTTCGCCCCGGCGAGACGCTCAACTACCGCGTCTCGTGGGCCGCGTTCTCCAACGCCGCTTCGCTGCAACTCACTGCGCCGGAGCGCCGCGATCTATTCGGCTGGCAGACGTGGCACTTCCGCGGCGTCGCGCACACGCTCAGCCCCGTCCGCACGCTTTTTTCCGTGGACGATGAATTCGACTCCTACACCGACGCCACCACGCTCGAAAGCCGCCAGTTCGAAATGCACCTCAACGAAATGGGCAAGTCCCTGGACCACGTCTTGCACCTCGCGGCGACCGGACAGCCGTCTCACGCACCCGCGCCGATCGTCATGGTCATGCCCGGTACGCGCGATCCGCTCGGCGCGCTCTACGCTTTGCGTAGCGTCGACTGGAAGCACACGCCCGAATTTAGCGCGCCCGTGTATGACGGCCGAGATGTTTTCGAGATGCGCGCTCAGCGCGAAAGCACCGGCGAAAGCGTAAAGGTCGCCGCAGGAACGTTCTCCGCCGCACGCGTCTCGATCCGCGTCTTCCAATCGGAAAAGGAAGTTTCCGCCGTGCGCTTCTCCGTCTGGATTGCGGACGATGCCGCGCGCACACCCGTTTCCTTCCAGGCCGATTTGCCTTTCGGAAATCTGCGAGGCGAACTTACCTCGTCACAGTGATTTTGGAGTTTTCTCGAAGGGTGCGGCCGGCTAGTTTTCCGGGACGACCCAATCGTCGGGCGGGAAATCGATCTGCCAGAACTGCGGCGACGGCGCCGAGAATTCCACACCCATCTGAATTTTTCCCGAAGACGGATTCCCGAGATAGACCACCCGGCAGTCCATCGTCTGGTGCGTGGAATTGTTGGAGACCGTGATTTGCTGGCCCGCGATCACCTTCGCCGCGAGCGAAATCAGCGCGCCGTGCGCGTTCACAACGAGCGTCCGCGTATCTTCGTCGAATTTCTCGTTGGTTTTGGTCTTGCCGGCGACGTGGATGGGCACGCTCAACAGCACGCGCATGCTCCTCCGCCGTCCCGGATCGAGTTGCAGGGCCTGCTTTTCGTTTGTTGCCGTAGGGGCCGCCATACGATTTTACGGTAGAACTCGGGTACGCCCCCCGCAATAGGACTTTCGTCCTATGCGCGTTTGGAGTAAATACGGCCCTACGCGCATGCCCGCCGCGTACTTCGGCCATGCTACAATTCAATTTCAACCAAGCTGCCGGCTCAGCTCGCGACGCAACGCGATCCGTGCCGCCGCTAAAGGAGTCTCGATGTTCCCTGACATAATGGTTCAACAGATGCGCGAGGAACTCACTCGCATCGGCTTCCGTGAGATGCGCACGCCCGAAGACGTCGACGCCGCGCTGAAAAATGAGAAGCGGACCGTGCTCGTCGTCGTGAACTCGGTCTGCGGATGCGCCGCGGGTAAGGCGCGTCCGGCGGTTGCCAGGGCTCTCGCTCACTCCGCGCGCCCGGAAGTTCTCACGACCGTTTTCGCAGGACAGGATCGCGAAGCCACCGAGCAGGCGCGCAGTTACTTTACCGGCTACGCTCCATCTTCCCCGTCGGTCGCGCTGATGCGCGATGGCAAGATCGTCTTCATGCTGGAGCGCCGCGACATCGAGGGCCGCGACCCTCTCTCCATCACCAACGATCTCACGCGCGCCTTCGACCGCTTCTGCGCTCCGGCCACGGCTCCCGCAAACCAGTAGGGGCGCTGCTTTAGCCTGAGCCCTTTCCGCGAAGGCCTTCTGCGCCCGCCCCCGCCTCGTTGTCATCCCGAACCTGGTCGCGCCGTTTGCTAACAGTGGTGAGGGATCTGCTTCTGCCTTTGTAGCGCACGCCTTCAGGCGGGCATCGGCTTCGGCCCTGCCTTCGCAGCGGCAGCGCCGGGAGGGCAAGAAATCACGGTGCGGAAAATTGACACCCGTTCCGGGCATTCGGCGTTTGTTTTCAATGAGCTGCATCGAAAATCACCTGGTTTTCCTTGACGGTTGTTTTGGAGGTTTCGGCACTCGACGCGGGCGCCTAGGCGAGACTGCGGCACCACCTCTCGTCCCGGGAATCCGTCCGGGACGCAAACGGCGCGCCTCGCGATGGCCGCTCTCCTCAGCTTCGTTCGAGACGGCAGTCCCGGCCGGATTGCCGGACGAGACAACGACGCGAGTGGGAGGTTCGATCCACTCTCCCGTGGCGCTGATGCGGGCGAGGTGATGGAAGGCGCGGATGACATCGCGGGAGGTGGGCATGACGTGGTTCGCGCACTCGGCGATGTGGGCAAGGCCGAAGCGAAGATTGCGGTAGCGCCGCTCGAAGAGTCCCGTGGCGTGAGCGTGGCGATAGATGCAGCGCCATCCCACGTCGTACTGCCTGGAAATGGTGTCCGGGCTGATCCAGTGGAGGAATTCCTCGTCAATCATCGCGCGGAAAGGATGATCACAGACCGTGCAGTGGAGTTCGTGAAGCTGTCGAGTGGAGAGTTTCTGGAGAAGCTCCTTGACGTGCTTTGATGGGGCTGTTTGGGCGGCTGACTGCTCGGCAAGGGTTGTTTGAAGATCCTTATCATGGGGGTGCGATTCGTCGCAGGGTTCCGTTTGAGAGGGGGACGCGGGTTGGGTCGCGGGTGCCAGGGGGTTGGTTGTGACGGGTGTGATAATCGTTGGAGATGCCTCTCGTCCCGGCAATCGATCCGGGACGCAAACGGCGCGGCTCGCTTCGTTCGCTCCCCTCGACTCCTCTCGGGGCGGGCGGGACGGCGATCCTGATTGGATCGCCGCGGCCTCGGCGCGTTTGGCACGATTGATGGGGTGGTCAGAATGGTCGAGGCCGACCATTTCGACGATGACCTTCGGACGCTCTGGGACGAGCGGAAAGTCGTCGATGGAGTTGCGGCCACTGCGGTCGGTGACGTGTGGCGGGTTGCGTTTTCTCCACATGTTCGTTGATTGATCTCCCAGGCTCGACGATCTCCCCAGCGCCTCTCACCGAGGCCTCGGGAGCCCTATCATTCCGTCGACCTAGGAGCCCTTTCTGTTTTGATTTTTTAGGGCCGCCAGGACTTCTGCGGCTTGGCGCGGGGGATCGCGCCTACATCAAGACCTTCAGGCCCGCTTTGCGCGGGCTCTGAGTCAGTTTAGCATTTTTCGTTACTGGTGGGGAAAGGTGCTTCGTGCAAAAAAGGACAGGGACTAGAACTGGACGAAAGTGCTAGCGGCAAACGAAATCTCGCCCCGCAGCACGCGCGCATCACGCATCCTGCCTTTGCTTTCGTAGCGCGCATTGTGCGTCCCGGACGGTGTTGCGGGACGGCCGCCTTCTAGGCGGGCGTCTTTGCTTCGGCATCTACAACGGCCCTTCTGCATGGGCATCCTGACAGCCACCACCGCCAAGGAACTATGCGGGCACGCTAAACCGGGTTACAATCCCCTCATCTGGACGAGTCAGTTACTTTGGAGGACCTTCCATGAAGCGACTACCTTGGGCTCTGGCGCTGTGTATCGTCTGGGCGACAACCTGCGCAGCACAGCAGGCTCCGGCTGCGGCTCCCTCGACTGCGGCATCCTCAGCGGATCAGCCCGCAACCAACGCCGACATCGAGCGCTACTACGATGCCATGCACATCCGCGACCTCATGAAAAGCACCATGGACGCTGTCTCGAAGCAGATGCGCCAGATGATGCACGACCAGCTCCAAAAGACGCCCAATCTCCCGCCCGACGCCGAAGAGCAGATGAACAAGATGTACGACAAGATGATGCAGAAAATGCCCATCGACGATCTGTTGCAGGCGATGGAGCCTGTCTACGCCAAGCATTTCACCAAGGGCGATGTGGACTCAATGATCGCGTTCTACGCCAGCCCGACGGGAAAGAAGATGCTCGCGGAGATGCCCGCCATAACCCAGGAAGCGATGCAAGCATCTTCAGGCGTGATCCGAAAATACATGGACCAGACCATGCAGGAAATCCAGGATCAAATCGCCCAGATGCTGAAGAGCTCCCAGCCCGACTCCAAGAAATCCGTCGAAACAAACTGACGAACCTGACACCGATCGTCATGCCGAACACGGTGCCCCGTTCTTCGCGTCCTTCAGCGAAGGATTGGCAGGAATTTTCCGTAGCTCTGTAGGGGCACGGCACGCCGTGCCCGGCAAAGTTTCTTGGCGAGGTGTCGCCCACCCAGCAATCGCGCGCGTCGATGCGTTTTCATGGCGCGCATTCTGCGTCCCGGACGATGTTGCGGGGCGGCCGCCGGAACTTGTCCCGAGTGCAACCGAGGGAGGCGGACGCCTTTTCTGTTCGTCGCCGTCTTTCTTACCGGAGCATCCCGACGCATTGTTCTCTCCCGGCGATAAATTGTCTCAATCTCCGGGCCGGGACGCGCAGTCGACATTAGCCTCACCAAGCCGTTCCCCGAGCACCCAGGGTGCGACACAGGTTAGCCCAGCCCCCGGAAGGCTGGGTCCATGATATATAAGACCCCAAGCGCCGTAGGTGCGACACATGCCCCACACGTACGCCCAGAACGTAATTCACATCGTGTTCAGCACAAAATATCGCCGCAAAACCATTTCAAGCGAATTCCAACCCCGGATGTGGGCCTACGTTGCAGGCATCTGTAAGAACCACGAGATCTTCGTTCATGCCGTGGGCGGGATGGAGGATCATATTCATCTGCTCGTTCAGGTCCCGCCAGCCTTGCCACTCGCCAAGGCGGTCCTCGCCATCAAATCGAATTCCTCGCGATGGGCGAACGAGCAAGGCAACAAATTCGCGTGGCAACAAGGCTACGCGGCGTTCAGCGTGAGTTCTTCCCTTATTTCTGTGATCATTCGGTACATACAAACTCAGGAATCACATCACAGGAAAATGACATTCGACGCGGAATTGGTCGCGCTGTTAAAAAGTTAAAAAGACACGGCATGGAATTTGACGCCAATTTCGTATTCGGCTAGGTGTCGCACCTACGGCGCTCGCTATCCCTTCTCTGAATTTCCCAGCCCTGCCGGGCTGGGCTAACTTCTGTCGCGCATAGTGCATTTGCTTTCGTGGCGCGCATCACGCGTCCCGAATTCCTGGCGGCAGGGGGAGCTGTTTCCGGCTTTCGCGAGAGTCGCTGGTCGAGAATGCAGAAGATCCAACCCGGTACCCGCCGCCGCAGCGGCGGCACCCCGGCAACTACATTGACGACTTTCCGCTCGCAATGAAACCGGGGGTGTGCGCCGCGCCTCAAATGCCCGGAAAACCACCTCTCGGGCACAAAGCGACGTGGAAATCGGGCGCGGCTTAATTGAGTTCGCCGCGAGGGACAACGTAGGGAAGATTCGCGTGCGGCGCGACGCACAGCCGGTGCTCGATGCCGAGCAAGGCGCGGATAGCGCTCACGGCGTGTCTCAAATCTCGAACGAAGAGATCGGGCTCGGATCCGCCCGCGGCGCACTCCGAGTGCAGCGAGCCGCGATGCGGCGCGACGAGCAGCGTCGTTACGCCGGCGGCGCACCCCGCGAGAACGTCCGCCAGGCCTCCGCCAATCAGGAACGATGCCGAGAGATCGAGATTGCGCTCGCGCGCCGCGCGAAGGAACAGGCCCGGCTTTGGCTTGCGGCACTCGCAGTCGATGCGATATTCAGGCAGGCGCGCATGGGGGTGATGGCGGCAGTAGAGGACGGCGCTGAGCCGCGCGCCATGCCACGCAAGTCGCGCGCGCATCGCTTCGTTGATGCCGTCCAGCAGCTCCGGCGTAAATTTTCCGTGCGCGATTCCCGGCTGATTCGAGACGACGATCACCGGAAGATTCATCCGGTTCAATTCCGCAATCGCTTCGCCGGCGCCGGGAAGCAGCTCGAACTCGAGAGGAGTCGCCGGGGAATCGACTGTGCCGAATTCCGAATTGTGAGCGTAGCGGTTGATGACGCCGTCGCGGTCGAGAAAAACAGCTCGTCTTTTCATGAGGCTGGACCGGGATTCGCGGATTCCGCAAATGAAACTGCGAGGCCCAGTTTCATCCCTCATCGTGCAAACAGAACGCCAATCGCGCCGAATCTTTTTTCACCTCCTGGGCGCTCGCGCGTTGTCATCTTTTCCGCGCTGAGCTATCCTGCATTGCTGATGGTTGACATTCATTGCCACATACTTCCGAATCTTGACGATGGGGCGGAGTCGATGGAAATTGCGTGCGCGATGGCCGAAATGGCCATTGCGGACGGCGTCACGCACGTAATCGCCACTCCGCACGCGAGCCAAAGCTGGCCTTTCGTTCCCGAATTGATACGCCAGCGCCGGAACGAACTTCAGGCCAAATTCGAAGGGCGGATCGTTTTCGCCACCGGGTGCGACTTCCATCTCAGTTTTGAAAACCTGCAAGACATCCGGCATGACGCCCATCGCTACACGCTGAACCAGAAGAATTACCTGCTCGTCGAATTCGCGGATTATTCGATTCCGCCGTCGCTCGACCAGGCGCTGCACGAATTGCAGCTCGCCGGACTTCGGCCGATCGTCACGCACCCCGAGCGCAATCCGCTGATTCGCGCGCAACCCGAGCGCCTCTATCGCTGGCTGCGGCAGGGCTGCTACGTCCAGATCACCGCGCAATCGCTTTTCGGAAAGTGGGGGGAATCGGCGCAGGCAATGGCGGAACAGTGGCTCGACGCCGGCGCGGTTCATTTTCTGGCGAGCGACGCGCACAACGTCACGTTGCGCCCGCTGCGATTGAAAGAGGCGTTCGACCGCGTGGCGACGACGCGCGGCGAAGATCTCGCGCGGGCGCTGCTCGTGGATAATCCGCGCGCCGTGTTCGACGGCCAGCCGCTTCCGTACGTGCCGGAGCTTGCGGACCATCTCGGCACGGACAACACCACGCGGCAACCGTCGCGCCGAAAGCGTTTCTGGTTTTTTTAGAGGAATTCGCCGGCCGGAATGTTTCTTAGTCTTTCTTGCCGGACTTCAACGCGTTCCCGATTGCATCGGCGAGCGCTCTCCACGAAAACGGCGTTTTCGTTTTGTAGTCGATGCGCCGGTCGGCCATTTCGGAGACAAGTCCGTCCTGGCGCTCGGCCGTGGCTTCAGCCATCAGCGGATCGATCCCGACGTCGCGCAGCGCTTCCGCCACTTCGCGCATTTCCGCGGCGCGCCGCTTCCCGTGTTCCGCAACGCGGCTGATCAGATAGTCCGGAAGCCGATCCTGCCAGCCCATCTGCGGATACGTGGCGGCGAGCGACGCGAGCACCGCATCTTCCGCTCCGTAGCGCCGCGCGGCGAACATGCACTCGACGGCGAGAGCTTCCATTCCCTTGATCATCACGCTGCGGCACATCTTCACGGCGGACGCAACGCCGATCGCTTCGCTGACCGGAGTCGCGTTCATGCCGATGGACTGAAGGCGCGGCGCAAGCTCCGCCGCGTGCGGCCCGCCGAGCAGCATCGGGACCTTCAGACGCAGCCCCGGCACCGGCGCCATCACGGCGGCCTCGACGAAGCGCGCATGCTTCCGCTCGATATGGGCCGCGACTCCGCGCTTCGTGCCGGGGGAGACGGAGTTGATGTCGAGGAAAAACTGATCGGAGCGGAGGATCGGAGACGCTTCCCGCGCCACATCCAGCGCGGAGGTGGCGGTCACCGCGGAGATCACCAATTCCGCGTCGCGCAGACATTCGCTTAAGTTATCGCACGCGCGCACGGCGCACTCTTGCGCCTTCGAGAGCATCGCGTCGCGCGATTCCGCAGAATGAAAGAGGATGTCCAAGACGGATACGTCGATGCCTTGCTGGGAGAAGTCGCGCCCGAAGATGCCGCCAACTTCGCCGAAGCCGATGATTGCAATCCGCTGAATTCGTGCATCCGCCATTGGACTTTCCTACGTGTGGAACGTGACGCCGCTGCGGCGCTCCGCAAAGCGCCAGCCATTTTTCGTGCGCACGTAGCGATCCTGATAGGTTCCCATCAGCTGCTTGCCGCCGGCTTTTCTTCCTTCCGGCGTTTCCGGCTCGGACGTATCGGAAGTGTAGAGCAGGACTCGGCACGTTCCCGTCGCGGTGTCGGCCGATTCGATGCGCACGCGGCAATTCGAAACGATGTGATGTGTGAGGCGATTGCGCGGGCGGGACACGAACGAGGCGATGATGGCGTCAACGCCGCGGATGATTTCGCTCGGGTTCATGGGCCGCGTGAACGATGCGTCTTCCGCGAAGATTTCTCGGAAGCGTGCGTAGTCCTGAGTGTCGACGATTTCGGCGTACTCGACGGCGAGCGCGTGGCACGCCAACTCGGCATTTCGCCGCTCGGTTTCGCTCAGTTCAGCCATCGCCACCTCGTTCAACGATATTCGAGACCGAGTTCCTTGAGTTTGGCGCGCAAGCCGTAAATGTCCAATCCAAGCTCGCCGCGCGCGAGCTTTTCGCGCACCGCATCCTCTTTGTCGATGCGCTGCTTCGACGCCGCCGCGACTTTCGCCGCCTCGGCGCGCTTCACGACGACGACGCCGTCATCGTCGGCGACGATCACGTCCCCGGGATCGATGGAAGCGCCGGCGCACACGATCGGCACGTTGACCGAGCCGAGCGTGGCTTTCACGGTCCCCTGCGAACTCACCGCGCGGCTCCATACGGGAAATTTCATTTCGGTTAGCGGGGCGACGTCGCGGACGCCGGCTTCGATGACCAAGGCTTTCACGCCGTGCGCGCGCAGCGACGTGGCGAGCAATTCGCCGAAGTATCCGTCGGTGCAGGGCGACGTGGGAGCGACGACGAGAATGCTTCCCGGCGTGCAGACTTCAACCGCGACGTGGATCATTAGATTGTCGCCGGGCGCGAGCGAGACGGTGACGGCCGGGCCTGCAATCGACGCACCGGGATAGATCGGGCGCATATAGGAGGCGAGCAACCCGGTGCGGCCCTGCGCTTCGTGAACCGTCGAGACGCCATATTTTTCGAGCGCGGCGACGGCATCTGCCGGCGGTAACTCCACTTTGCGGACAACAACAGGCTTGCTCATGACAGCTCCTCGGTGACGTGCGGGAATACCCGCTGATAGGCTTCGCCGTACTGGATTTTCTTGACCACCCTTGCCGTTTTCTTCTTATGGGCCACAAAGAATCCGCTACGCTGGAATCCAGCGGCTCGCACGCGGATAAACGCGCCGCGCGTTGACGGCATAGATCCGGGCCTTGTCGCCTGCGTTCAGCTTCGAATCGTCCACATAGCGCCGCGTATTGTCGTAATGGTCGTGCGTCTCGTCATTGACTACGCCGGGGAATGCACCGTCGCATTCCGAGCCGAACAGTATGCTGTCGAGCGGCACGGCGTCGAACAGCATCTGCATGTTGAGATCGTTGTATATGCATGTGTCGACGAACACGTTGCCGTTGCCGAGAATCTCGTCCGGGCTCGCCCAGCTGTTGTACTTCGCGATCGCCCTCCAACGCCCGATCTGGCACGGCAACGCGCCGCCGCCATGCGGGATCAGAAAGCGCAGGCGCGGAAAATCCCGGAACAGATCCTTCGCGATCATGAGTTGCA
Source organism: uncultured Acidobacteriota bacterium (assembly GCA_963715685.1). GTDB lineage: Bacteria > Acidobacteriota > Terriglobia > Acidiferrales > UBA7541 > Palsa-295. The sequence goes on from OY970264.1 coordinate 3,477,325, forward strand.
CGAAACCCGTAATGTCGGCGACCAGATATTGGACGGCCGTATGCGGGAAGTTCTTGTTGATCGATTCGCTGCCGTGCAGAACAAGCGGCACGTCCAGCCCCTGCGCCGCCTCGAAGACCGGATAATTGTGTTTTCCGGTGAAGGGTTGGTTTTGCCAGCGGCCGCCGGTGCCGTCGGGATCAAAATTGAACGCTATGAAACCTTCCTTGGTCCAACGCTCGATCTGTTTCGCCACCTGCTCGGATGGACACGAAGGATGTTGTCCGAGCATGCCGACCGGCGCAAAGCGGCCGGGATTCAACTGACAGGCGCGAAGGATAAGGCCGTTGTTGAGATCGGCCCAGATGGCGTTCTGTTCCGCGGTACCTTCATGCGTGGCCATGGCTTTCGCTCGGGGAGAGGCGAACGCGACATCGGTGCCGCGCGAATCCATCAAGCTGACTACCTGTTCCAGGCTCTTCTTAACGTCGGCATCCGAGATGTCGGGGAGGGCATCGGGATTCCTTCCGGAAAGCTGCGCCTGGCGAAAGCCCTCCACTTCCGGGTGGCGGGCAAGGCGGACGAAGTGCTGGTGAGAATCGATAATCATAATTTTAGTCTTTGGTCTCGGGTTCGGATTCTAGAAGGACGGCAGGGCTGCGTCAATCGGCGCGGGGGAAATACCTGTCAATTTGAAGAATCCGACCTTGCCCGACGGGCAATTGTCCGGTTGCGCCGAGGAAGACGTGTGTTCGACCCCAGTGATCGGCAGCAGAAAAAATCCTTGCAAGGGCCGGCGTCGTTAGAGATAGCGGGTTAGTCATGCTCAACTCGCCTAATAGTGGCCGCAAGGGTGTTGTAGAATCGGGGCCGGGGTTTAATGCAATGAGTCGTCATGTCTTGTTTGTCGGCCTTGCCGTGCTGCTTTTCGCGCGCAATCTCGCGCCGCAACAACCTACCGGATGGCATGACCCTTCCCCACACACAGTTCAGTTCGTTACCGTTGATACCAACGTGAAGCTAGAGGTGCTCGATTGGGGCGGGGTCGGACGACCACTAGTTCTCTTGGCGGGCGGAGGGAATACAGCGCACGTGTTTGACGACTTCGCGCCCAAACTCACTGGCTCGTGCCACGTGTACGGCATCACGCGTCGCGGCTTCGGTGCATCTAGCTCGCCCGCTCCGCATGACAACAACTACTCTGCCGACCGTCTCGGCGATGACGTGCTCGCCGTGCTCGATGCCCTAAAGCTCGATCGGCCCATTCTCGTCGGCCATTCCATCGCTGGAGAAGAACTAAGCTCCATCGGTTCCCGCCATCCCGAGCGCGTCGCAGGCCTCGTCTATCTCGACGCTGGCTATGCCTATGCCTACTACAACAAATCGCTCGGTGATTTTAGTATCGATCTCGCGGAGCTAAGAGCAACGCTTGATCAGTTCAAGGTGGGCATGAATCTCGATGACGAAAGGCACCGCATAAGCGAACTTCAGGAACAACTGCCGCGTTTTGAAAGTGATCTTACGAATTTGCGGGGGAATCTGGACGCCACGGGCCCGAAAAGTCCTAACCCAAGCCCGGCTGATCTCGCGAGTGTCGCGGCGTTTCAATCTTGGGAAAAGGCCACTTTCGGCTATGCGGTACCAGAGGCGGAAATCCGCGAGCAATTCGAGATTACGCCTACCGGAGGGCTTGGCAAACACCGCGACGAACAGGCCGCGAGTCTAGCGGTCATCGGCGGCGAGCAAGAATATACGGATATTCGCGTTCCCATTCTCGCCATTTACGCGGTAGGGCACAGGCTGGGGCCTTACGCGGACAAGGACCCTGCCGCCCGTGACGCAGGCCTCGCTCGTGACGAAGCCGACGACGAAGCCATCGCGGATGGATTCGAGAAGGGCTTGGCTTCTGCCCGTGTGATCCAGATACATCACACGTATCACTACATCTTCATCACCAACGAGGCCGATGTGCTTCGCGAAATGCGCGCATTCCTGTCTACCTTGCAGTAGGAACGAGATTCAAGTCCCGATTAGTCAGATTACCGGACGATTGGCGCGTCGTTAACGTGCCGTCACCGATCAAGACCGGAGAACCATGCTGCGAGAGCGGCGGTGACTTCCTCCGGGCACTCCATCGGAGCCATGTGGCCGCAATGTTCGATGATGGCGAGATTCGAATTCGGGATTGCGGCGGCAATTTCGCGGTGCGCGGCGAGCGGACTCCACGCGTCTTCACGGCCGCACAGCACGAGCGTGGGGCAGCGAATGGTGGAGAGCACGGGTGCAGCGTCGGGGCGCGCGAGCAGCGCTTTGATCTGCGCGGCGAAAATTTCGGGCGATTTGCGGGCCATCATCTCGGCGATGGCGTTTGTGAGCGCCTTATCCGCAATGCGGTCGGGATGAATGATGTTCGGGATCCAAAATTCGGCCATGGCGCGAGTGCCTTTGGTGCGAGCCATTTCCAGCAGCGCGTTGCGCGCGGCCGTTTCGCGCTGGCCCGCTTCTCCGCCGGCGAACGGGCGGAAGGCGGTGTCGAGCAGAGCGAGTCCCGCGACGCGATTAGGCGCGCTGCGCATAATTTCGAACGCGACACGCCCGCCCATCGAGTGGCCGGCGAGGGCGAAGCGATCGGGGGCGCCGACGAGAGCGACCTCGGCCATTTTTGTGATGGAGTCGCTCGAGCCATAGTCAGCGACGGTGACCGTGGTTATTTTCGAAAGCGCGCGCGATTGGTCCTGCCAGACGTCGGCGTCGCAGGCTAGGCCCGGAAGAAGCAGGAGATGAGGTGGGCCGGACATCGATCAATTCGATGCCGCGCGCGGTGCGGATGATCGCAGAGCTGCCAATAATTCGCAGTCAAAAGCGCCCGCCTGAAAGGCGGCCGCTACATAACCATTGCCGACGCGCGATCGAAGCGGATAACAGGGATCGCGCCAAGAAAGAATGCCGGGCACAGCATGCTGTGCCCCTACGAAAACCACGGCGGGCGGCATGACGACGATTCGGTGCGGCGTCATTTCTTGGTGACCGCTTCGACTGGAGGAGTGCCGTAGGTGTGGAACGAATCGATCGTCTTGAGGCCCCAGGCCTGGCCTTTCTTGCGTTCGGCTTCGGTCCAGCGAATCGGCTTCCAGTCCGGAGCCAGAATCAAGCGCGCTCCGGCATTGGCGATTTCCACGCGGTTGCCGCCGGGCTCATACACGTACAAGAAGAAGGTCTGCTGGATGGCGTGCTTGTGCGGCCCGGTCTCGATGTAAACGCCGTTTTCGAGGCAGACGTCCGCCGCGATCAGCACCTCTTCGCGGCTGTTGACCGCGTAAGTGATGTGATGGAAACGCCCCCTGACCCCGGTGTGGTCGCGCGAGTAGGCGAAGTCGTAGCTCTTGTTCGTGCAGGTCATCCACATGGCGGCTTCCGTGCCGTTGTCCAGCACGATCTGCTCGGTCAACCGGAAGCCCAAATATTTCTCGAAAAACGCACGGTTGCCTTCGATGTCCACGGCCAGCCCATTCCAGTGATCGAGGCGGCGCACGTTGATGCCGCGCGCGGGAAAACGCTGCGCTTGATTCTTCAAGGCCGGGCGCAACTCAGGCGGCGCCTGATACCACTGCGTTTCGTAGTACAGCTCGATCTTATGTCCGTCCGGGTCCTTACACACAAACGCCGGACCGTGCGCGAGGTCGCCATCGTTCCAGCCGATTTCGAATCCCGAGCCTTTTAGGGCCGCCACGCGCCGCTCCAGCGCTTGCGGGCTCCGCGTTCGATAGGCCACATGACCGAGACCGGGCAGTTTCGACGCGGTGAGCTTCAACGAGTGGCGTTCATAGTCGTCATAGGCACGGAGGTAAACCGAGTTGCCTTCCCGGCCACTCTCGGTCATTCCCATGATGTTGACGAAGAATTGCAGGCTCTCCTCCGGCTTCGGAGTCAGCAATTCCAAATGGCCCAAATGGGCCACGTCCATAATCGGTTCAGTTTGCATGCCACCTCTATCGGCTGCGAGAAATGCGCTTGTACGGTAGCTGAAATACCGGACTGCGAGAAGAAAATTGAACATAGAACACGGGCTGGAGCGTTGTCAACTTTGCATCCGGCGGTGCGTTGGTTCAGTTTCCGATTAGCGCGGTGGTCTCAATAGGTCGATGCAACACCATCTAAGGTAAATCTTCTCTCTAAAGGTGGTGTTTATGACTCAAGTGAATCGGGCGGGGCTTTCTGCGGCGCAGAAGACCGACATATGGTCCCGTTGGAAGGCGGGACGCTCGTTGCATGAGATCGGGCGCGCATTCGGCAAGGGGCATTCGTCCATTCGTTTTCTGTTGCTGCAACACGGTGGGATTGTTCCGGCAGCCCGTCGGCGGTCGCTGCTAGCACTCACGCTGGCCGAGCGAGAGGACATCTCTCGAGGGATCGCTTGCGGTTCGTCGATTCGTGATATAGCCAGAGGTCTGAAGCGAGCTGCGTCGACGGTGAGCCGGGAAGTGTTACGCCATGGTGGCCGTCCTCAGTATCGAGCCAGTGAAGCGGATTACGAAGCCTGGGAGTCAGCCTTACGGCCCAAGCCTTGTCTTCTTGCCATCCAGGTGAGGTTACAGAAGATCGTTGCGAGTAAACTGATTTTGGACTGGTCGCCGGAACAGATTTCCGGATGGCTGAAGATCCAGTATCCCGATGATGAGAGCCTGCGCGTGTCCCACGAGACCATTTACCGTAGCCTGTTCATTCAAGCCCGAGGAGTATTGAAAAAAGAGCTGATCGGGCACCTTCGGTCCAGGCGCCGCATACGTCGCTCGCAGCACTCTCGTGCCAGCGGTCAATCACGCGGTCAAATCGTCGATGCCATCTCCATCCGGGAAAGACCTGCAGAGATCGAAGACCGAGCCATTCCCGGTCATTGGGAGGGGGATCTCATTGCCGGCGCAAAGAACAGTCACATTGCGACCTTGGTGGAACGTCATTCGCGTTTTATCACACTGGTAAAGGTGCCCAGCAAAGACACGGCCGTGGTCGTCTCCGCACTGAGCCGGCAAGTTCGTAAACTCCCCGCGACACTGCGGCGTTCGTTGACCTGGGATCGAGGACTGGAGATGGCGAAACACAAGACCTTCACGGTGGCCACGAATGTGCAAGTTTACTTCTGCGATCCTCATAGTCCTTGGCAGCGCGGCACGAACGAAAACACGAACCGGCTGTTACGACAATACTTCCCTAAGAAGACTGACCTGTCCGGCTATTCTCAATCGGAGCTGGACAAAGTAGCGCTGCGTTTAAATCAACGCCCGAGAATGACTCTAGGTTTTCAGACTCCGGCGAGTAGACTACGAGCAAGTGTTGCATCGACCCCCTGAGCTCGCAGCGGTTACCAGGCATAATAGGTAATCGCGGTTGGAAACCTATAGAAGAGCGCTTCCCGTGAGAATCGCTATTTTCACAACCGTTTTGATGCTGGTTGCTGTTGCGAGTGCGGCGGGGCAAACTACAGCCCCGCAAGCGTCGAAACAGCCGACACTCCCGAAGAATGCAAATACGATGCGTCAACCTGACGCCGACGAAAGTGGCGTGACCGGTACGCCCTGCCTATTCGATCCCGAACGGGGTGAAGTTCCCGACTGTGTACGCGAAGGCGCGAAGGGAGAACTTTTCATCGCACCGCAATATCTGAAGGAATTGAGTTTTGATGCACATAGTTTAGCCGCTGTTGACTCTCCGAAAGTGGGCTGGATGTACGTCAACCGCACAGGCAAGGTCATAATAAGCGGTGTCCCCGTGATGGACAACGGGGCTGACTGGTTTCACGAGGGGCTTGTTCGGATAGTTAGAAACGGGAAGTACGGCTTCGCGAATCGGAGAGGGCAGATTGTAATTCCCCCTATTTATGACGGCGCTCTGAATTTCGACCAGGGGCGCGCCGAGGTCTGCCAAGGCTGCAAGAGCAAGACGGGGGGTGAATATCACTTTTTCGCCGGCGGAGAGTGGTTTCAAATCGACATCAAGGGGACCGTTCTTACCCAGCTAGCTCCGCAGAATTGACGAAGCGAATCCTTTTGCCTCCTAAGTGCTGGTAAATCGGATTACTGGACATGTCCTTTCCCAGCAGTCCACTCTCCCGGTAACTGTGTTTATCGGGACTTAGGCTGCCCAGTCCGATCTGGTCGAGGCCATGCGGCTAACTCCTGGTAAGGCGGATGACCGGAAACTAACCATCACCTTTGGCTGCAATTTCTTGACAGGGTTATGGCGCGCGGCTAACATCCGGCGCGAGAGGCATTTGGAGCGCGGGGCCGTTCACGCGCGAGGCAATTCGCACGCGGTGCGGGTCGCGCGAGGGAGAGGAGGCGCGAGGCATGAACAGGCGAAAGATGTTGTCGCTGCTGGGGATGTCTCCTGCGCTGCTGGCCGGCGCTCGTGCGGACGCCGCGAAGGATAAGAAGCCGGTCGCGCCCGCCGACGGGAAGATCACGACACTCAACCCGAAAGGGATTCCGCCTCCGATAACGCTCGTGCCGATGGCGCCGCGGCTGAGCACTCTGGACGGCAAGACGATCTACCTCGTGTCCGACGGATTTCCGGGCGCGGATCACTTCCTCGATCAAATCTCCAACTGGTTCAAGAAGAACATGCCGAGCGTCACGACGGTGTACCGGCTGAAGGCCGGGGCGTTCGCTGACGACGATCCCAAGCTCAACGCGGAGATAAAAGCCAATGGCAACGCCGTGATCATGGCGATCGGCCATTGAAGCACGTGCACACCAGCGACCGTTGGTCACTGCATAAAATTTGAACAGATGGGTTTCCCGACCGCTCCGATGGTGACGATCGCGTTCAAGGACCTCGCCAAGTCGAACGCGGCGGGCCGAGGCATGCCGCTCGAGCGCATCTGCTTCACACCGCATCCCGTGTGGGGCAAGACGGACGCGGAGATGTACGCGTATCTCGAAGGAAACGATCCGGTGAGCGGCAAGCCGCTGATGAAGGAAGTGATCGACGCGCTCACGCAACCGCTCACGGAGGACGAGAAAAAGACGGGCGCGGTTTCGATTTCGACTGGGCCGCCGACGTACACGGATACTGCCGAGAACTTGCAGCAGTATTACATGGACAACGGCATGACGGACTTCATGGAGATCGTCCTGCCCACGCAAGAAAAAGTGGACGCGATGCTCAAGGGCACGAGCCACAAGCCGGATGAGATCGTCGGGAAAATGGCTCCGGCGAAGGGATCGTATCCGGAATGGTCGTACACGGTGAGGCAGGTGGCGATCAATGCCGTGATGGGAGGCGCGACGCCCGACTATTTTCCGATCATCCTGGCGATCGCGGCGAGCGGGCTGACTTCGCTTTCCAGTTCGACGAATTCGTTCGCGACGGCGTGCGTGATCAACGGCCCAATCCGAGACAAGCTCAACATGAATTACGGAATCGGCGCGATGGGACCGTTTTCGCAGCCGAGCGCCGCGATCGGGCGCGCGTGGACGATTCTTTCGAGGAACTTGAGCAATTCCGGGATACCCGGGATGACGTACCTGGGTACGCTCGGAAACGGCGTCAATTTCAACAACCTGATCATCCCGGAAAACGAGAAGGCCAGCCCGTGGACGCCGCTGCACGTGCAAAAGGGATTCAAGGCGGAAGAAAACGTGGTGAGCCTGTTCGTCGGATTCAGCATCTCGCAGGGACAGGGCGGCATCGGACTCGGCGTGAAGCCCGTGCCGCAATATCACGAGGCGATCGCGTACAACTGCATACCGTTCGGGCCGCTCTTCGGAGCGATGATCGTGCTGGACCCGCTCGTGGCGCAAGGGCTGGTCGAGCTCGGATTCGACACGAAGGAGAAGCTGGCGGACTGGCTGCAGAAGAATTCGAAGATTTCCGCGAAGAATGCACGATCCACGCTGTTCGCGAACCGCTGGGTGCCCGATGCGAACATGCCGGACGACGCGATGGTGCCCTACTATCAGCGCGCGGATTCTTACAATTTCGTGGTCGTCGGCGGGCAAACGAACCCGTATCATATGGTCGGGAACATGAGCTATCGCATCAGCGTGTCGATCGATCAGTGGGCGTGACGAGAGAGCGCACTCACGCCGGGTGCGCCGCTACGTTTCTGATTTTCGCGCTCGCGCTTTGCGCGCCGCTGCTTCCCGCCCAGGCGCACTTTTCGGCGGCAGATGCGCATCCCATCGGCACGCCCGTCGCGACAATCCTGGAATTCGGCGATCAGTATCTGGGCGGCGACGAGCTGTACGACGCGAAGGTTACCGTGCTGAAAGTGGTGCGCGGCGAGAAGGCGTGGGGAATGATCAAGGCCGCAAGCGCGTCGAATCCGGCGCCGAAGGCGGGCTGGGATTACGTGCTGGTGCGCGTGCGGTTTGAATTTGCCGCGCGAACTTTGCCCTCGCACTTCAACTATGCGATGGACCCGAGCCAATTCACCGCCGTGACGGTGGAGGGCGCGGAATTCGATCCGCCGGAGCTCGTCGAGCAGCCGAAGCCCGGCCTGAGCGGCACGATCAAGCCCGGAGACGCGATGGAGGGATGGCTCGCGTTCGTCATCCCGCACAATCTAGAGCGGCCGCTGATGATTTTCCGCGAGGACGTGGGCGAGGTGAGCCATCGCGGCGGCGGCACGTGGTTCCAGCTATATGAAGGGCCTGCCGCGCGAAAATAGGCGCAGGCCGAGTAGAAATCTCCCGCGTCTCGAAGCGGCAGCGTTGTACAATCCACTCATCATTCTTGAACGCAATCGCTGAACTGAATCAATGGAAGAAGCACGCGTGATCGCACAAGCCAGGGCGAAAAACCGGGTACGCGCAGTTCGGCTGCGGAATTCCAAGGCGTCGATGGAGCGCCGCGCCGACGGCACGATCCTGATCCGCGCGGACGAGCCGCTCGGCGAATATCCGCGCGTGCTGACCGAGCGATTGATCCATTGGGCGCGCGTGGCGCCGGATCGAGCTCTCGCCGCAAAGCGCGGCGCGAATGGCGAGTGGCGTCACCTGACCTACGCCGAGGCTTTCGCGAAAGTGCGCAGCCTTGGGCAAGCGTTTCTCGATCGCGGCCTCTCGGCGAACCGCCCGATTGCCATTCTGTCCGACAACGATCTCGAACATTTGCTGCTGATGTTTGCCGGGCAGCACGTAGGAGTGCCGACCGCGTCGATCGCGCCCGCGTATTCGCTCGTTTCAACCGACTTCGCGAAGCTCAAGCACGTGATGAAGATTCTGCAGCCGGGGCTGGTGTTCGTCTCGAACGGCGAGCGATATCGCCGCGCGCTTGAAGCGGTGCTCGATCCGGAAATTGAAGTTGTTTTCACGGAGGGAGCGCTTACCGGCCGCCGCGCGATTTCGTTCGATCAGCTCACGGCCACGAATCCGACTTCGGCTGTCGATGCGGTGCATGCGGCCATCCGGCCAGACGACATCGCGAAATTTCTTTTTTCCTCGGGCTCAACCGGGCTTCCGAAAGCCGTCATCAACACGCACCGCATGATTTGCAGCAACCAGCAGATGATCTTGCAGGGATTTCCGTTCATGGGCGAAGAGCCGCCGGTGGTTGTCGACTGGATGCCGTGGAACCACACGGCGGGCGGCAATCACAACACGGGAATGACGATATATAACGGCGGGACGCTGTACATCGACGATGGCAGGCCGACGCCCGCCGGAATTGCCACGACGGTGCGAAACCTTCGCGAGATCGCGCCGACCATCTACTTCAACATGCCGCGGGGCTACGACGAACTGCTCGCGCATTTCCGCAGCGACAAGCGCCTGCGCGAGAATTTTTTCAGCCGAGTGAAATTCATGTTCTACGCCGGAGCGGGGCTTTCGCAAGCGCTCTGGGACGAGTACCGAAACATGATGGCCGAGGTGTGCGGCGAACGCATCATGATGGCGACGGGCCTGGGCGCCACCGAAACTTCGCCGATGGCGCTGCAGTGCACGTGGGACTCGGAGCACACCGGCGTCGTCGGAATCCCGATGCCAGGAGTGGAAGCGAAACTCGCGCCGGTGGGGTCGAAGCTCGAAATTCGAGTGAAAGGCCCGAACGTCACGCCCGGCTACTGGAAGGAGCCCGAACTCACCCGCCGCGCTTTCGACGAGGAGGGCTTTTACAAATTCGGCGATGCCGTGCGGTTTCTCGATCCCGAGGACGTCAACAAGGGGCTGATTTTCGACGGGCGGTTTGCGGAGGATTTCAAGCTCGCGTCGGGAACATTCGTGAACGTCGGCCCGCTGCGCAGCAAAATCATGCACTGGTTCGCGCCGTACATGATCGACGTGGTGATCGCCGGGCACGACCGCAATTATGTGTCGATACTGGTGGTGCCGAATCTCGAGGCGTGCCGATCGCTCGCCCCGGACGTGCGCGACGCGGCTTCGCCGGCGGCGATTTTGCGGCACGAGGTAGTCGCGAGGAAATTCACCGCGCTCCTCGAATCTTTTGCCGCGCAATCAACTGGCAACTCGAACCGCGTCGAGCGGGCGATACTGCTCGATGAACCGCCGTCGCTCGATGCCGGAGAAATCACGGACAAGGGTTCGCTGAATCAGCGCGCGATTCTCGATCGCCGCGCGGCCCTCGTCGAAGAACTGTACGCTCCGCAACCCTCTCCGCGCGTTCTCCGCATCCGCGAACCCTAACGCACTCGCTGTGAGGTAAACTCAATTGTTCGCCGTGGCGCGCACGCCCAGCCTTGCCACGGTGGACGATTGCAGCCATCCGCTGACGCACCCGGCCGCGGGGAGAAAATATCATGAACAGAAATCGCAATCTTCGATCCGCCGTGGTTTTTGGATTTGTTCTGCTGCTTGCGGGAGTTCTCTCGGCGCAGGGGACATCCCCGGCGCAAAGCGCGCCCGAAAAGGTATTGGTCGTGAACGGGAAAACCGTGGAGGCAAAGGTCCGACAAATCGATGGCCGGTCCTACGTGGATATTGAGGCGCTGGCCCAAGCCACCAACGGGGCGTTCACGGTCGAGCCTACTAGGATTGTGCTTACGATACCGGCCGCGGAGACCGGCGCTGCGATTGCGCAAGCGGCACCAGGATTGTCCAGAGATTTTGCGAGCGCAGCGATCGCCGAAGTGGCGGAGATGAGGGAGTGGCGGGGCGTGCTCCGGACGATGGTCACTTACGGATTGGCCGTCAGCGGGGCGTGGGATCAGGATTATCGCGAACGGGTCGATGAAGGACTCAGGCAGACGACACTGGCTGCGTCGACCGACGAGGACAGAAGCGCTCTTCAACTGCTCAAGAATCAGTCAGCCATTTTGACTGGTTGGGCAAACGAAGTGATGACGGCGCGCCAGTCTCTGAATGGGTCGAAGACCGTGGATCCTAACGCCCTGCAAAACGATCCGGCGCTCGCGAAAATCACGAACTGCAGCCGCTTTCTGAACTCCATGCTCGTCAGCGGCGCGTATAGCGACGACGGGAGCTGCCACTAGACCTACAGGATATTGACCGCGCGCGCCGAGCCGAAGGCGCGGTGATTGCATCGGAAACCTCACAAGCCATCTCATAAATCAGAGCGGACAGAGTGGAGATTGTTCTCAGGGGCTAAAGCCCTATCTTCGTTGCTCACCAACGTCGGAGCTGAAGCTCCGACCCCCTAAAACCCATTTATCAGATGACCTCTACAGAATTGACCGGGGGCGGCGCTGTGATACACTCCGCCGAAAGTCGGTAAAGGAGACCCTCCTTGCGATACAGGATTTCCAGTGCACTGGTGGCGTGCGCGATGCTCGTAGCGGCGGGATCGGCGTGGGCGCATCATTCGCCATCGTCGATCTTTGATATGACGAAGAAATTCACGTTGACGGGCACTCTGACCGAGGTCGAGTGGGTGAATCCGCACATCGCCGTTTACATCGACGCGAAAAAAGAAGGCGGCGGCGTGGAGAATTGGAAATTCGAGAGCGCTCCTCCGTCGTGGCTGCGGCGAGTGGGCGTTAACAGCGCCGATTTCAAGAAAGCGATTGGACAAACCGTCACGGTCGAGGGAAACCGTGCCAAGGACGGATCGACTTACGGCTTTCTTCAAAAGATCACGTTCGCGGATGGGAACTCACTGGAAATGGTCAGCCCGCAACTGGCCAACACTCACTAGCAAAGGAGGCCGACGAAAATGACACATCGATTTGTTTGCGCATTCGCAGCGGTCATCCTGCTGGCCGCTTCCGCCGCTGCGCAGCAGAATTCAACGGCAGTAACCAGCAACGCATCTATCGCGATAGCGGTCCATCCCGACCTGAGCGGAAACTGGGCGTATTCGATTGCCTTGCCGGGCGGAGCGCTGAAAAAAGTAGAGAACGGGTCGACTACCTACGCGACGCTTGATTTGAGCGGGCGCATGCCTGCGAAGACAGCGGTGCCGGGCGCGCTGCCGTACACGCCGGCGCCGTCCTACAAGCCCGAGTACCAGGAGAAGGTGAAATATCTGCTGGACCACGAGGCGAAGCTAGACAAAGTGTTCTTCTGCGGCAAGCCGGGCGTGCCACGCATCAGTTCACCGCGCCAGATCATCCAGCTCCCGACCGAAACGATTTTCCTTTACGAGGACGCCTCCGGCGATCCTTACCGGATCGTCCCCACCGACGGACGGCCGCACCGCGCGGATGCCGATCCGTCATATTACGGGGATTCGATCGGCCACTGGGAGGGAGAAACGTTCGTGGTTGAGTCCACGAACTTCGTCGAGGACACGTGGTTCGGCGAAGGCGGATATTTTCACACTTCGGCGATGCGTGTGATCGAGCGTTTCTGGAAAGTCGGCGACAACCTAGCCTATCAGATCACCGTGGATGATCCCAACGTGCTAACTGCACCGTGGACTGAAGCTCCCCGCGTGATCAAGCCGTCCAATGTCCCGCTCGAGGAATCACCCGAGTGCATCGAAGATGACGCGCACCGGATGGATAACCTCGACCACCACCTGCAACGCTGAAATTCTCGCGTGTGATTCTTACCAGCCGGATTTCATGCCATAGATGCCCGTGTTGACCAGCGCTTCGACGCGCATGATCTTTCCGTCTTGAATCTTGAACATTTCGGCGATTTCCCAGGTCCACGGACCCGTGCGCGTCTGCTTCACGGTTCGGCCGTTCGCGAGCGTGTAGGAACGCAGCGTCGCGTCGTGGTCGAAAAAGCCGAGGACGAACACGAGCCCGCGCTCTTCATCGATCACCGCGAATCGGCGGTCGCGGATCAGCGTGTCGGGCTGAAAGTTCCGCGTCTTGATCTGGTCCGCGCAACCGAGGCCGAGAACCGAATCCGGATTCGTGGCGAGCGCGGAGTTGTTCGTGGTCTGCACGCCGGATTCGATGCGATTGCAGTTCGCATCGAACGGAACGAATGACGCGTGGCCTTTTTCGATGGCGTTGAAGTAGCTGTTGGCGATCGCGATCATGTTCTGGCGCGAGCGCCGCTGCGCGGGCGGCACCGCTTCGGTGAAGATCGGATTCGGCGTGACGAGATTTTCGGGGCGCGCGATGCTTCCCCCTTCTTTGCGCGAAACGATCACCTCGATTTCCGCGATGCGGTGCAGCTCGACCTTCAGCCGCACGCAGAAAATCACCGGCGCGCCGTTTTCCGGCAGCACGCCCATGAACATGGCCTGGCCCGCTTGCGGATCGTCGGCGTAAATCTTGTACGTCGGCGGACCGCTCGCGGTGCCCCAGAAACCGTCGCCGATTCTCAGGACCTGGCCGTTTTCGGTGTACTTCACGTCGCGCGCGAGCGGCAGAGTTGACGAGTCGTGCGCGACCATCGCGGCGATGAGCTGGTCGAGAAAGCCGTTGAGGCAGGCGCGATCGCAGTCGTAGTTGAAGTTGGGATCGTAGTCCGCGGGCGGAGCTGACGATTGCGCTCGCGCGGAAACCGGCGCGAGCGCGGCGAGAACCAGCGCCGCCGCAAATGCGAGTGTATTGCGAGCCAGTTCCATGATTACCTCTTTTGGCTGACCCAAGGGCTGGGCATGTAATACGGGACCGTATCCAGAACGGCTTCGATCTGGCGGATCTTCCCGTTCTTGATCTTGAACAGTTCGAAAATCAGGAAGGTATAGGGGCGATCGAAAGGCGCGCCGATCGTGCGGACGGTACCGTCCACCAAAGTATTCTTGCGCACCGTTCCGTTATGATCGAAAAACGTCGCCGCAAAAACCATCTGGCGCTGCTCGTCCACCAGATAACGGCGATCGCGGCAGCGCGTGACCATCTTGAGCATCCCGGTCTCGAGTTGCGCCTGGCATCCCATCCTTTGCACCGCGCCGGCCTTCGGATCCGGATTATTCGCCGTGATTGATCCGTTCTCCATGCGCTGGCAATCGGGATCGAACGTCGTGAAAAGCTTACCGGTGTTCTGCTGGATGGTGGAGAAATAGCCGTCGGCGAGAGAGATCAGCTTGTCGCGGGAGACGCGCTCACTGGCAGGCTCGTCTTCGGAGAAAAGCGGCTTGTCCTTCAGGTTCTCGGGGCCCCCCATCAAATTTCCAGAGCCAGCTGGGCCCGGGCGGTCCGGACGCGCGACGATCACCTCAATTTCCGTGACTTTGTGGTCGACGACTTTGAGTCGCGCGGCGAAAACGGACAGATGAGTATCCTCATTCGAGACGCCCAGAAATCCGACCTGGCCTGATTGTGGATCGTCAATGTAGACCTTGTACGAGCCCCAGCCGTCCGACGTCTGCCACAAACCTTCGCCCAGTTTCATCTCGACGTTGTTCTCGGTGTATCTGGCATTTGCCGAGTGCGGCAGCTTCGATGGATCGTGCGCGGCGACGGCGGCCATATATTGATCGACGAAGCCGTTGAGGCAAGCACGGTCGCAGTCGTTCGTTTTCGCGGCCGCAGCCCGAAGATTCGCGGGCAGACTAATGGTGCAGATGAGAGCAACCAACGCAGCTACCAGAATCGTACTTCGACGCATGATTCCCCCTGAATTAAATTCTTCGCAACCAGCCAGCTCAAATGCTGATTTCGATTCCCTGCTCATTTTCCCCAGCCTGAGGGCATGCGGAAAGGGACCGGCAGTAGAACGGCCTCGATGCGCATGATTTTGCCGTCCTGGATTTTGAATAGCTCACCGATCAGGAACGTGTAAGGCGTGTCGAAAGGCGGAGGCACATGCAGAATCGTGCCGTCGGTTTCCTTCACTTCGCGAACCAGGCCGGCGTGATCGAACATGATGACGGCGTAGACGAGTCCACGTTCCTCGTCGACTATTGGGAAACGACGGTCCGGGCCGTCACGGACCTTGATGAACGGCGAAAAGCCGGTGTCGAACTGCGCGCCGCAGCTCAGCTTGGCGATGCCGCGGCCGTTCGGATTATTGGCGGTGATGTTGCCATTCTCGACGCGCGTGCAATTGGGGTCGAACGGAGTGATCTTGCCGGTGGCTTGATTCAGCCCTTCGAAATAGGAGTTGGCGATCGAGATCAGCTCCTGGCGTGAGCGGTGCTGAGATGGCGTGAGCGCCCGGCTGAAGATCGGCTTGTCCACGAGAGCTTCGGGCTTGCCCGCGGAATTCGGGCCGCCGGAGCGCGCAATGATCGCCTCGACTTCCGTGATCTTGCCCTTCTCGACTTTCAAGCGCAGAGCGGTGATTTGCGGGTGGTCGTTTTCCTTAATCACGCCCATGAAGCCGACTTCGCCGGCTTCCGGATCGGCAAAGTAGAGCTTGTAGTCGCCGAGCCCGTTGGCAACGCCCCACATGCCATCGCCGATCTTCAGGACTTGGCCGTTCTCCGTATATCGCACATTTTTCGCGAGAGGCACGCGCTGAGGGTCGTGAGCGACGAGCGCGGTAAGGTACTCGTCAACGAAGCGATTCAAGCAGGTGCGGTCGCATACAGTCGCGGGCGCCGCAGCGGCCGGAGCACGTGCAGAGGCTGCGCTGGGCAAACTTGCTAAGGCGGCGAACCAAATCGCTACGATCGCGCCCGCAGCTGCAAACTTTCCGTGCATTCCATTCCCCCGTGGCCCATTTCAATTGAACGCTTGCGCCGCATCTATATCAGAAGGGATGCTCAGCCGCAACCGCGAGTTCGCATTGATTTGGGAAGGACGTCTCCGAACTTTCGCTGAAACCTGGAGAAAAATCGGGTGCTCGCTTGGCAGCGGCAGTGCCAAGCGAGCACCGAGAAAAAGCCGAGCGCGGGTCAGGTCAGGCCTTGGGCAAATCCTCGCCAGGCACCCACCAGCCGTGAACCTGGCTGTAACTGCGATAAGGCAGCCGGACCTTGGCGATGGGGCCGTCTTCCATGTGCTGGGTGTCCACGATGATGAGATCGGCGCGCCCGCCCTCAAGCAGCCGATTCGCAACGCCGACGAGATAGCCGTCGCCTTCGTCCGCGCCTTTGTGGCGCGGCACGAAACAGCATTCCTGCAGGCTGGAATCGTCGCCGACCCAGAACTGGGTGGTTTTGCGGGTTGCGTGGTCAAATTTCGTGTACGAATTCGTTGGGCGGAAGGCCATATTGCCGAGTCTGGAATTGAGCGGCTTCGTCGGGTCCGATGTCGGCATGAAACCATAGCGATACGGAATCGTCTGGTAGCGGTCGTCCTGACGCGGCAGAGCGCCCGTCTGCGGGTAGAGCTGCTCCATGTTGTAATCACGCGGCGTCTTGTCCGAGAGATCGACCGAGAGGCGATGGACGGTGCCGGCGGCGGCTTTGGGATCGAACGGTTCGCCATGAAGATTGGGGAAGAACGGAAACTGGTTCTTCAGCGCCATGTCCATGTCGACGTAGATTTTGTTGCCGTCGGAGAACGCGCCCATCACATGCGTGGCGCAACGCTCGGGGCCCTTGAACCACCGAACATCCTTGCCGTCCCCGCCGCGTTCGAGAACGCCGAACCACGTCGGCAGCGTGGAATCCCAAGCGAAGTGCACCTGGCCCTGCTTCATGCGCTCGACGTTGGTCGCCATTGGAAGAATAAGAAACGCGATGTATTTCTGCGAAACGGCGAAGTCGTGGATCATGCCGACGTAGGGAACCTTGATCCAGCATTCCCAAGTGATGTGGCCTTTCGCGTTGGCGGAGAAAACGTAGACGTCGTCGGTGGCGAGGCCCTTGGCTTCGTAGCCGTAGGAGATCATCTCGCCGGTGGCGTTATCGAACTTGGGATGAGCAGTGTGGGTAAGGCTATGCAGACCGCCGCCGAATGTGTAGTAGTCATCCACGGTTTCGAGCGTGAGAGGATTCATCGCCACGGGGGGACTATCTTCCTTCAGGGCGAAGAGCAGGCCATGGTGATAGACGACGTGCGTGTTGGCGGTGCCGCGGCTGACTTTCGCTACGCTGGGATCGTCCGTGAACGGATTGCGGTACATGCCAAACAATCGCTTGCGGGCGGCCGCCTGCGCCTTAAACCGCTGCGTGCGCGGATAGCGGCTCCGGAAGTCGACGTGGCCGTCCTGGATGCGGAACATGCTGACGTGGCCTTCGCCGTCAAAGGGAATATTGCCGTGCATGGGCGGATACTGCCAGTCGGGTCCGACGCGATAGAAAGCACCGTTGATATTCGAGGGGATCTCGCCGTCGACGTCGCAGTCGTGGATATCGCACTCGGAACGGAATGGGCCGGCGCCGCCGAGCCCAGGAGGATTATCGAAATGGACAGTTTCAGCCTTCGCGGGGGGCGCGAACGGCGAGAGAGTGCCCGCTACCGCGCTCGTGCCGGCGGCGGCCGCCAGCGTACCCATGAAACTACGGCGATTCATTGACGCGCTGCTTGCAGCGGTCTTCGTCTGCTTTGATTTTCTCTTCATTGGGCTCCCCAAAATCGTCACACTTCCCAGCCTAGTAGGTAGCACATCCGCGCCGGGATTTACAAGCGCGACGGGGCTGCCGCTGCAACGAAGGCTTGCCGCAATGCCGAGCTCAGGGTGGTGGCGCGGATTGACAGGGAGAGCAAATGCGTGCTACTTGTGCGCTGCGATAAACGTGGGGTGACGGACTCACTCGCGTCTGGCCAGGAGGCATGTAATGGACATGAACCGCAGAAAATTCCTGGAGAGTTCTTCGGCGCTGCTCTCCGCGGGCGCGCTGAGCGCGGCGACTGCGATGGCTTCCGAAGAGCCGGCGAAACCGGCTCGAAAATACCGGCTCATCGCCACGGAGGAGGCGTTCGCCATCCCCGAACAGGTGGATCAATTCCGCAAAATCGCGGGGATCGCCTACTCGAATCCCGATTTGGATATGTGGCGAGGGTTTCTGAACCCCGTGGCCGGCGCGCCTCCGTTGTTGCGCAGGCTGCTCGATCTCGAAGGCGAGCGGATTCAGATCATGGATCAGGCGGGAGTGGACATGCACCTGCTATCGCTCACGTCGCCGGGCGTACAGATGTTCGACACAGAGACGGCAGTAAGCCTGGCGACGGTGGCGAACGACCGCCTCGCAGAGGTGATCAAGAAATATCCAAAGCGATTCACGGGCCTCGCGAGCTTCGCGCCGCAGGACCCGAAGCGCGCGGCGAAGGAAATCGATCGCGCAATCAACAAGCTGAAGCTGAACGGGCTGATCGTGAATTCGCACACGAACGGCGAGTACCTGGACGATCACAAATACTGGCCGATCTTCGAGGCGGCGACGGCATCGAACGCGGCGATCTACATCCATCCGCGAAACATGCCGGACCCGTGTTCGTTCATGACACGAGCCGACGTGAATTTGGCGGGCGCGCTATGGGGCTTCCAGATGGAAACCGGGCTGCACGCGATGCGGTTGATCGTCGGGGGCGTATTCGACCAGTTCCCCACGCTGAAGATCGTTCTCGGCCACATGG
The DNA here is from genome assembly GCA_963715685.1 of uncultured Acidobacteriota bacterium. Taxonomy (GTDB): domain Bacteria; phylum Acidobacteriota; class Terriglobia; order Acidiferrales; family UBA7541; genus Palsa-295. The sequence continues at coordinate 3,496,094 of OY970264.1, forward strand.
GCGAGGGGCTGCCCTACTGGCTCTACCGCATCGACTACATGTACCGGGCGTATTCGCACGGACATCCCAACCTCAAGAAAATGCCGAGTCAATACATGAAGGACAATTTCGTGATCACGACGAGCGGAATGAACGATCACAAGGTGCTGAAGTACTGCAACGACGCGCTCGGGCCTGAGAATATCGTGTTCGCAATCGACTATCCGTATCAGGAATCAGTGGAGGCGGCCAACTTCATGAATTCGGCGCCGCTGCCGGAAGCGGACCTCGAAAAAATCACGCACAGAAATTCGGAGACGCTATTTCACATCCCTACCGCCTGACGTCGAATTACGAAAAAGGGCCCCCGGAACTGGCGACGTGGCCGGAGGGATGGCGCGCCCGGAGAGATTCGAACTCCCGACCCTCTGGTTCGAAGCCTTGGAGGCGGGAAATCTAAATGCTTTCGTGTGCGTCGCTTAAGGGTATCGTCGCTCTTTCCCACATTCCTCAATTGTCCGTAAGTTATCCGCAGGAGGCAGAACTCGAAAGTTGGAGCTAGGCACTCAAGGATTCCATGACGGACGCTCTGACCCTCTGGTTCCACCGAACTCGATTTCACAGCCTGAGGCTGTGATGTAAACTCTCTCACTCACCGTGGTACAAGAACTCGGTCCGGTCAGCACGGCGCAGTCGGAGAATTCGAATCGGAGATCGAAAGCATGCAATCACAAAAGACACATCAGGCCGGAAGAAAGCCAGCGGTGCGCGGGATCGCATGCGTCGCGCTGCTGGTCGCCGGCGTTGCGTTTATCGCGCAGCGCGCCACCGCACAGTGGTCCGCTGTCGGCGGCGATTCTGGCAACACACGCTATTCCTCGCTCGCGCAAATCAACACGCAGAACGTCGCCAAATTAGGCGCGGCATGGGTCTCGGACAAGATCGCACCGCCTCCGAGGTCTCGCGCCATGCCGGTGATCGACAACGGGCTGATAATTCTCACGGCGCCGCCTTTCGTCTACGCGGTGAACATCAGCACGGGACAAATCGCGTGGAAATATCGCTGCGCGCCTGGCGAGGGCGGCCTGTTTGGTCCCCCAGGCTCGCCCGACGCAGAAGGCGTGGCAGTTGGCGAGGGCCTCGTGTTCGTCGGCCTTTCGGATTTGAATCTGATGGCGCTTCGCGAGCAGACGGGCGAGCTCGTCTGGAAAGTTAGCCTCGCGGCACCGTCAGGCGAGCCGACCGGAAGGCCCTCGGGCGCGCCGCTGTACGCCGATGGCATTGTTTCCATCGGCACGACTGCGGACTACGGATATCGAGGCCAAATCGTCGGCGTCGATGCGAAGACCAGCCACGAAGTCTGGCGCTTCTTTGTGGTACCCGCACCCGGAGAACCAGGATCTGAAACGTGGCCGAAGAATAACAACGCATGGAAGCACGGCGGCGGCGCCGTTTGGCTTGTCGGAGCCAAGGATCCCGAGCTGGGCTTGATCTTCTATGCGACGGGAAATGCCGTCCCGCAATACGGCGGCGAAAATCGGCCGGGCGATAACCTTTACACCGACTGTCTTGTTGCCCTAGACGCCAAGACCGGGAAGCTTCGCTGGCACTACCAAATTGTCCATCACGACATCTGGGAAGCCGATGTCGCCGAGGCGCCAGTGCTTTTCGATGCGCAAGTCAACGGACAAACTCGCAAAGCAATTGCAGCCATGCGCACCGACGGGTATCTCTTCATGGTGGATCGAGTCACCGGAAAGCCGCTCGGGCGCATTGAAGAGCGCCGCGTGCCACAGGACGCGCTCCAGAAAACTTCGCCCACGCAGCCCTATCCTGTAGGCGCCGAACCTGTCCTCCCGGATTGCGACTACTGGAAAACGCAGTCCCTACCGAAGGGCTTCGAATTGGGCTGCTTCTTCACGCCCGCATCGTTCCAGAAGCCGAATCTCCTAGCGCCGGCCTATGGCATGCGCGCTACGCCAATGGCGTTCGATCCGCAGACGCAATTCTTTTACGCCACCGGCAGTGCGAGCCTGCAATGGTTCTGGCGTGGCGAGGATCCGGACTTCTACGTTACCAACTTCAATAGCCGCGTGCCGGGCTTGAGTCAATTGAGCTACGGCGTCCTCGCCGCGATCGACAGCCGCACCGACAAAATCGCCTGGAAGAAGGAATTCCGCGGTGCCGGACGCCCGAGCGGCGCGCTCGCGACCGCCGGCGGTCTCGTCTTCCAGATGCCGGGCGACGGGAACTTGCAGGCATACGACGCCGCGACCGGATCGCTCTTGTGGCAGTTTCAAACGGGCGCGGCCGGCGGCAGCCCGCCGATCTCGTTTGAAGACGGCGGCGAGCAGTACATCGCCACGGTTGTCGGCGGCGCGGTGTGGGCTTTCAAATTGGGCGGAACGCTCCCGGCGCGTCCAGCGCCGCCACCAGCTCCGCCTCAAGAGGAGTTTTCAGGCCAGATCACCGACACGGCCACGATCGAGACCACGTCACTTGTGCGAGACAGTGGCCTCTCCGGCGCGCACTACCTCTCCGACGAATACGAGTTCAATCCGTATCGCGCGCGAGTGAAAGCCGGCACGAAAGTCAGCTGGAGAAACAATGGCACGATGACCCACACGATCGTTGCAGCCGATGGCTCGTGGACCACCGGTCCGCTTCACCCTCTCGATATCGGCACGGTGACTTTCGACAAGCCCGGCACGTACACCTACATCTGCAAGGACCATCCGTGGGTCTACGGCCAAATCATCGTCGAACCAGCTTCCCAGAAAGACGGACAGAGTCAATGATCTAGCCATAAGGAAGCGGAGCCTCTTCCCGAGTTCCCGGAAGCCCAGACGCGGCTCTTCGCAACACACACGTCCATGCTGTATCGAGTAGCGCTTAAAGTATTACGGAACAAAGAGGATGCGGAAGATGCCGTTCAGAACGGTTTGTGTAGTGCGTATATCAAACTGCGCTGCTTTCAGGGCGAGTCGTCATTCTCCACTTGGCTGACGCGGATCGTCATTAACTCTGCTCTGATGATTCGCCGAAAACAAAAACGCCGGCCTGAAACTTCCCTGGACGACATGCTGGACAATCAGCCAGAACGAACCCATCACGAAATTGTTCACATAGGCCTCAACCCGGAGCAGATCTGCGCAAGTTCGGAAGCCGTGGCCCTGATGAAAGAACAAGTTTGTGATCTGCCACCACGGCTCCGTTTGACATTTCAACTCTGCGACTTGGAAGGTTTTTCCACAGCCGAAGTCATCCAGATTCTTGGCCTTCGCCACGGGTCCCTCAAATCCCGACTCTGTCGGGCGCGAAAGAAAATCGCCAACGGCTTGCGGAGGTCACTGCAGAGGCCGATAGCCGAATCGCGAGCGCGTTCACTAGCACCGACTCAAATCGTCAGAACGAAGAATCGAAGCGTAGAAGGAGAAACATATGAGCGCAACATCTGAGCGGCTGATTGAGCTAGCGTCGAAAGAGTGGGTCTGGATGCTGTACATCCTCGCGCCTGCTACCGGAATGAGAATCGCGGAGCTTCTGGCGGTCGAGATTGAAAAGCACGTCTCGCCCGACTGCACGATGATCGTCGTCCGGCAGCAAGTCAAGGGAAGCAAGATTGTTAAGTACCTCAAGACCGATGCAGCCTATCGTGTCGTTGACCTGTGCCCTGAGGCCGCCGCGCTGCTTCGAAAGTTCATCGGTGCCGGAGAGGATTGCTGTTCCCGTCTAAGAAGGGCACGACGCCCGTTTCGTACCACAATCTCTTGAAGCGCCATATCACCCCGGACTTCGAGAGCCTCGGAATCAAGGAGCCCGGCAAGGCTGCACACTCGTTCAGACGTTTTCGTGCTTCGGTGCTTGGGATGAAGTTCGTGGCCGACGACCTGAAGAAGTTCTGGCTAGGTCACGAAAACAACGACATCACCGCTCAGTATGCCGAACAGATGTTCGAAATGAACGACTGGCGGCAGACGGAGGCAGCTAAAGTCTGACTTGGATTCAACGTTTCGGCGTTCGTACTAAAACCAATTGTCCGTAAAGTCCGTAGAAATCGGAAGGAAACCGAAGTTGCAGTTTTGAGCTAAAGCACAAATAGAACGTGGGTTAGAGTGGCGCGCCCGGAGAGATTCGAACTCCCGACCCTCTGGTTCGAAGCCAGATGCTCTATCCAGCTGAGCTACGGGCGCGTTCCGTAAGTCCCTCTACTATATCGAGATGCGCTGCTAAGCTGCAACTACGCCCTCCTGATTTTGCAGCGCACGTAGCGCAATTAAGCCCGGCTCCGAAATGATAACCTCCGGAATCTCGAAGCCGAGTCCCACCTTTTCCGCCCATTCTGCGCGGAACTTCCGGTTCTCCACCAACTGCTTGGCGTACCGGCTCCCCATATCCGTGTTCGAATGACCCATCCAGTAGTCGATGAGGAGTTCGCGGCATTCGCTCGCCTGCAAGACCGCCTCGCGGAATCGCCGGAACGCATGGAAACGGACGCCTTCCCGCCCCATCTCTCGCACGATTGTGGCGAAGCCGTCCCGCCAAAGGTTTCCGGGACTGAGCATCTTGCCGTTTTCGGTCTCGAACAGGAAGCCCGAGTTGCGGCCGCCGATGTAGCTCCGCAGCATCTTGGCGAGTTGGGGGCAAAGGTCAATGTCCCGTAAACCGGCTTCGGTCTTCGGCGTTGACTCCATGCCGCCCCACTTGCCACGTTGCTGGCGGATGCTGAGCACCGTGCAATCGGAAGAGATGTGCTTCCCGACTTCGAGCGCAAGCAGTTCGCTGATTCGGATTCCCGTTCCTGCGGCTAGAGCGGCGACCGTCCGATAGATGGGGCGCTTTACCTTGGAGAGGATGATTTCGACTTCTTCCCGCTCTAAGGTCGGACGGTGCTGTTCCCGCTGGCAAACCATCGGCAGAGCGATGTAGGCCAAATCCCACTCCCGAGGAAAGACTTGCTTCGCTTTGTCGTCTTTCGCCGAAGCGATGACTTGGGTGAACACCTTGAAGTATTCGCTGATGGTCTTGTCGGAGAATCGCGGCTCCCCGTCTGCGGTCTCGGCTTTCATCCGGGCGACTAGATCTTTCGCTTCGGGATTGTCGAGCGAGCCGAGGGGTTTGTCGCGGACCACGCCATTGAGATAGCCCACTGCGGTCGAGTAGCCGTCAATGGTGCGGGGGCGAATCAGCTTGCGGGTTTTCTTGTTGACGATGCGCCCTGCTTTGATTTCTGCGAGCCACCAAGCGGCTTGCGACTCGAACGTGGTGACGGGTGTGATGCGCTCCCGAAGCTTCTCCACGTCGAGCACGCCTGCCTCTTGCATGGCTTGACGAAGTTTAAGCATTGCGCCCGTTCTGTCCCGGCAGAACCCGAGTGGAGAGCGAATTTCGACTTGGTCGGTCTGGCCGGGCACATCCATCCGGAAGAAGCCGTATGCCCGCTGTGTGGGAACCCACGGGTCGGACTGCTTCCGGCTTTTCTGGTACACGTACCCACGTTGCCGGATTTCCGGCTCCGTGTTCCCTGTTGAGACGACGATTCGACGCGACATGGATTTTCTCCGTGTAGCTGTCGAATTGGCGTCCCCTGTGCATGGGGCGAGTGTATGGGCGGACGCAGGCGAATGCAACGGCGCAGCCGGTTGAATAACGCCAGAGCGCTCGACTTCTGTTATCGGGACTTGTGACCTATTGCCCATCGCTAGGCGTGGCTTTGTTCCGGTCCTTTATTACTTGCTTTGTTCACATGGAGGATCAGCAGCACAGCCGCGATGATTGCCGTCGCGATTGCAAAGAATCCGATCACTGTGATCTTCATGGTTTCCTTTCCCAGGGAACGATCTCGCCGCACTTCGGGCATCGAAATCCCTTCAGGCTCCCGTCAAAACTGCTCGTCTTGACCAGGTTCGGCTCGATCCAAAATCGGCAACGGCATTCCGGGCAGGCGAGCCGGTAACGTCGGTCCATCTCCTCAAGTCGGTCCAGTAGCCCTGTGCTGTTTCCCTTCTCAATCAACCGCTTAAATGCCTCGATCCCTCCGGGTCCGCGAATGAATAACTGAACGCCGCACGGGTCGCACGTAACGTACGGCTTGTTCTTCTTTGTTAATCGGACCTCAAGGGGCTGCGTGCAGATCGGGCAAGGAAACTTGCGGTCTGTCTTTGTTGGCATTTTCTGTCCTATCCTGTACGGGCCGCCCCATCACAGCGTGGCCCATTTCGGGCAAGCACAGGATAGACCTTGGTTTTTGGAACTAGGGGTCTGCTGGTTTGGCGGGGTGAGCCGTGCATGAAGGACTTCCCGTGAAATTAAGGGCCGTTTCGCGGGAACCTCCCGTACAATTCAGGACGGGTTCGCACGGAATTCGCGCAAAAATGCCGAGACGCAAAAAATCGACAAAGCAGCCCTTAAAATCCCTTGACACGTTTTCGTGAGAACGGAGCAGAGGGCGTCCATCAAAGATTCCGGTGTCTTGGGTCGTAGGGCGGGCTGGGAATCACGGAGTCCGGCTCACCCAGGTCTGGGCAAAACTGGAAGCTCCGCTCCTGGCAGCGCGGACGGAGCAGGACATCGCAAACGCATTTGAGAATTATGGCCAGCCGTATACCAGCCACTTCGTGCCCGCATTGGTAGGCGACATACTGGCTCTGATTCGCGATCCGAAGTTTCCGAAGAGGAGGGAGCAGCGGATCAATTTTCTGGCGGATTCTCTGGGCGGAAGGCCCGATGTAGCCCTGCGCACATCTCGTGACATCTGCGCGAAGGAACGGGCGAAGCAGCGCAGCAGGTCGGCCCACAAGATTCTTCGCCACGAATACTACGTGGAATGCACTTGTGGCTATAAAGGTCCAGCCCGCGACAACGCCTGCCGCAAGTGCGGCGCTGAAATCACATTCTCGCTGGACGAATTGATGGGGCGGGGGCTGTTTTGAATTCTCGCGGGACGGCCTCTCATAACTCAACGTACGTAACGTTACGAAGAATCCATGTGCCGGTGCCGATTGGCCGAATGTTCAGCTTTTCTCCGTCACGACGTGTTGCGGTGGCCAGTTCTCCTGTTTCGCGCTGTGGTTTAGCGAATTCGATCTCGCAACGATTCGTCGCGGACGAATGCATGGCACACGATGGAGGGAAGCACGTCACGAAGCATCATCAAGAGAGAGGAAAATGAAATGAAGAATAAAATTAAGAAGATAACGAACGGCAATCATCGGAAGATTGAATTAACACCGAATCTCGCCATTTTCGACGCGGGTGAGATTTTGGCGAGACACAGCGGTGAACCCCATGCGGTTCGACGCCGCGTCGTAAGTATACGAATTTGTGAACGGGCTCCCCGACAGGAACATGACTGCGTTGAGATCCCAATCAGCCGCCCCATGTTATCGTAGGCGAAGGCGTAGGTCCCGGTGGGATTGTTGACCTGCAAAACCTATGGAGGAACGCTAGCCGGTCAGCCCGCTAGAGCAAAGGCGTCAGCAGCCACAAAGGGTCAGTACGTTTTCCCGGTCGACGCGGAGAAGTACGTTAGCTTGGAGTCGACAAATTTGGCGAAGAAGGCCGCACCGAGGTCATAAAAGTCGTAGTTATTGTGGAAATCTCTGTCGCTCAGTTGCGGGCTATTCTCCCGAAGTCTTCTTAGCTCTTCGGGAGAGTTTTTTTCCTGACGTTTAACGAATAGATGAGTTCGTCCTTGCCTCGACGGCTGGGCGGACCGAGGATTGCGATCACCTGGGAAGGCGTCTGTCCGAGGTGTACACCGGAGGCGGTTGCCAAGCTTCGCGAGATCAAATTCGTTCGAACGCAGCGGTCGCTTCCGTCCCAGTCGGGGCCATCCACAAAGAGGTAGTAGGTGAAATCGACCTCGCCTCGTTCGAAGATAAGGTGAACTTTAGTGCCATCTTGAGCGGAGACGTAGCACGCCTGTTGTCGGCCGGTGGATGCATCTCCCCGCTCGATGATGGTAGCCGCCCCCAGCTTTGCTGCCGCTTGACTGAACATGCCGTCAGCTAGGTGGATTCCGAGAACTTCGAAATTTGACGAGGAGACCTCTCGTGCTTGGGTATTAGCGGTTGCGTCGGATTCAGGCGCATTGTAAGCAGACCACCAATCGGAATTATCGTCTAGACGCTCGGTGGTCCCTGTTTGCACGGCGAGTGCAAGTAGAGAGTGAGCAAGCAACATAAGAAAAATCGCGGTAGTCCTTGCGAGGGAACTACCGTGTCCCGGTTGGGAGCTGTTCAAAGGACTAATCCATCTGTTTGCAAACGAAATAATTCTCATTCTGGGATCCCCGATCTGATGCCTATCGATCAAGTTGAGGCCGTCGCTAAGTCGGACTCGGAGCCCAGGGGCTCGGCGTCGGCGGAAGGTGGACGTTCGGAAAAAGAGGCTCAGTCCCGCTAACCACCTGTACGATCCCGCCACCGTTCAAGGAAATCGTATGCCTATCTGCCGGATCAATAATAATGCAGCCATTGGAGGCCGTTGTGTCCGTACCGCCGAAGCCTCCGTGCATGAGAAACGCGGACCGTGCCGCCCGGGAAGTCATCCCACCCTTACAAGGCAAAGGGTGGGCATCCAGCGGCGTGGATTGATCGCCAGTGAAACTGGCGAAGTGGAGTCATTTCGGTACGTTGCGCTCAGAGCAACAACGGAAACGAGAGGGTGGGCCACCCGCCCTCACTAGTCTGCTGTTCCGACCTCGACTATTTTTTTCAGTTTCTTGTCCCAGTACAGCGCCACCTTGCCCTTCTCGAAGTAGATCAGCTGGATTCCGATGGTCGTCAGCTTCAGCGGAGGCGACTCGTTCTCCCCCTCAGCGGCACCCACGCCAGCAACCATTGACCCCACAGGAAGGGGTGACAAGTAGGCCTCCTCGGAATATCCAGTGATGTCCAGTTCGTAAGCACGCCGGTACCGCGTCGGGGCGTCGCACAGCAGAACCACCAGCTTAGCTGCTGTTGAGGTGTCGCTCTTTAGCAGCATAGCGTAATCCAGCTGGCCGTCGCCGTCGAAGTCGGCGTGAACGACGCTAGGATCGGAGCCCTTAAAGTGTTTGACGAGAAAGGCCCGTGTGTCCCCATCCCGTTCCTCCGCCCGCAACATGTGGTAGCCGTGATAATAATCGCGCACGAGCGTTTCCAAGCCGGTTTTCTGACCCCAAGCTACAGTTGACTCGCAACACAAAGCAGCTGTGAGCAGGGCCAGCCCGACCAAATTGGCAAGCAGCCGCATATGTCAACCTCGCGTCATTGGCATTCGCACGGCGGAGGAAGCAGCCCCCGCCCGCCGTGCCTACCGGGTGTAGTTTGCAGGTGCCAATGATCACCCTCGTCCTGAATATACTTGGCACCGCACTGCGCGGCGGCGCAGAAAACCTTTTTCTGATCGAGGCCTGCTGGCGCAATATCGATGGCCTGGTTAGTGCAATGCTTACTCCCGAGTACTCCACCGGGTATATGTCGTCCGTCCGGCGTGCATTCGCTGCCACCGGTAATCACAAACGGCGCTCCCAAGTGGAGAAAGATACAATTGGCCAGGTCAAGCGCCTCACCGGATACTGGCTTCGTCTGGGGTGGAGGATGGTTGTACGTAAAGCCTTGTGGTAAGCCTGGCGGAGGCGGCGAAGGGGGATCCGGCGGTAATCCGGTGGGGCACCATGGGAAGAACCAAGGGCAAATCATATTTGTTCCCATCGGGTCAACCCAACCCACAGGGTTGTTGAGTGTGTATGCGTATAAATTCGGGCCATCTCCAGCGAATCCCCTCGGGTCTTCGCTGAGAAACCTACCTGAAACCGGATCGTAATATCTGGGGCGATAGTAGTAGAGATTGGTTTCGGAGTCGAATTCGCGGGCGGTATAGCGGAAGAAGTTCGTGAGCGAGCCGCTGGAGTTGGTGCTGTTGCCAAACGAGTCGTAGGTGTAGGTCTGGGCCAGCGCCCCCGACGTGTTGCTGAGCGACGTGATGGAATTTAGCCCATCCTGCTCGTAGTAACTCGTCGTTGTCCCTCGCTCCATCGCCATCGGCTGATCGATTCCTGGTGCTTGCGCATAGCGAGCAACCACTCCGCCGCTGGAGTTGACGGTTTCGATCAGGTTGTCGCCGTCGTAGACGAAGATGCTGGTGGCATTGGGTGAGATTTTCTCGATCCTCCGTCCGAACGGATCGTACTTGAAGCTATTCGTGAAACTAGCGGATGATGTTTCTAGTGTGGACAGGGTTCGGATGTCAGTCCCGGCCTCGGTATTTTCTGGACTATTCGGCGACGCGCGGCAAGACGAAACTCCTAGCAAGGATCTCGACCGTGCCGCCAAAAAAAGTGACCCTAAACAGGACGTGCTTCCTTATGGTTTCTAGTTTCTTCCTGATTGGCTTGTCTTGTGGGCTCGGTGCCATATATTTTACATGCCAGTGCGGTATCTGAGCCCGGACAAACTTCTTCATCAGCTCAGCATCGGTGATTGCTGAAGTGCCTTGGGTTGGTGCGAATCGGTTGCTTTCAATTACGTCAAAGTCCATGAGAAAGCGTATGTTGGTGCATCTTCGAAACGATAGCAGCTTTGGACTTCCGGTCGAGTCGTCTAGAAACTGAAAGTCAATCGTTGCTGAACCGCTTCTCCTGTCAGCTAGTCGAACCGTCACGGATTTCAGCTTGTCATCGTGGAAATCCAATTTACTAAACGCCTGAGCGATGGTTTGCTTGCCGCCAGTTCTTGGCATAACGATCTGTCCCCCTAGTCCGTGCCGTAACCAAACACTAAAGCGGAATCGGAACAGGTTCAGGAAAAGGAACCGGGATGTCAGGAATCTCCGGAATTGGAGGTGTCCAGGGGAATATCGGAGTGTTAGGCAATGGTGCGTTCTTCGGGCACGGTTGTGGTGCGGGTGCAGGGGCTGGCTCTGGAATGTCCAAATGCCTCCGAATACATCGCAGAATCCTATTGGGAGGCACGTCTGACTTGCCCACCTCACAAGGCTGTAAGGACGGGATTAAGAGACACCCGCTAGAGCCTGGGCACTCCCAGTTGACATGGAGACCCTTATGCGGATCTCTCTCCAATCGGAATCTGCAACCTGCGCCGCAGTCATACCATCTTCCCAGTCCGCAGGGGTCTGTCTCCCCAGTCGGAGAATTCTGCACGTAGCGGTAGAAGTCTAGGTCATCTGATTTCACGCCTAGGGGATCTTCGCTCACAAAGCGTCCAGTCTGTGGATCGTAATACCTAGCGCGGTAATAATAGAGATTCGTTTCCGTATCGAACTCGCGAGCGGTATAGCGGAAGAAATTCGTCAGCGACCCAGACGAATTTGTAGTGTTCCCGAACGAGTCGTAGGTGTAAGTCTGAGCAAGTGCGCCCGTTGAGCCGCTCAGCGACGTGACCGATCCAAGTCCGTCCGCCTCGTAGTAGTCCGTCGTTGTACCGCTCTGCATCGCCAGCGGCTCGTCAGTGTTCTCCCCTTGGGCGTAGCGAGCCACTTCGCTGCCGCTCGCGTTGACCGTCTCCACCAGGTTGTTGCCATCGTAGGCGAAGATGCTTGTGGCAGTCGGGGAGATTTTCTCGATGCGCCGCCCGAGCGGATCGTATTTGAAGCTGACCGTGCCACCCGAATTGGGAAGTGTGACGCTCGTCAGGCGGTTCTCGTAATCCCACGCATAATCCGTCGTCCCGGCTGAATTTGTCTTGCTCGTCGTGTTCCCGTTGTAGTCGTAGGAGTAGCTCGCACTGGAAGTCGCCGTCAGCTCGTTCGAGGAGTTGTTTGTGTAGGACGACACCCCTAGTGACGCGGTGCGATTGCCTACCGGATCGTAGGAATACGACTCCGTCGTTGCGCTTGCTTGCGTCACCTGCGTAAGCTCGTAAATCGGGTCATATGTGTAGTTCGAAGTCACGCTCGCGTACTGATCCGTCTTCGCTGTCCGGTTCCCCGCAGAATCCAACGTGTAGCTCGCCCCGTCAATAGTACTCCCGGACATCTGCTGCAGCACCGAGAGCAGCCGAGAGAGGCTATCGTAGGTGTAGTTCGTCGTGACGCTGTTGGGTCGCGTCATCTGCGTGCGGCGGCTCAGCGCGTCGTAGCTGAAACCGAATGACCCCGCCCACGAGTTGGCGAGCGTGGTCAGCCGGTTTAGCGTGTCGTAACTATAGGTGTTCGTGCTGCTGTCCGGCGCCGTGAATCCGGTCTGATTCGAAGCTGCATCGTAGGTGTACGCGTTCGTGAACGTCCCCGTCAGAAACGAGTACTGCGTCGAGGTCCCGATCAGCCGCCCCATATTGTCGTAGGAGAAGCCGTAGGTTCCAGTCGGATCGTTCACCTGCAAAACCTTGCCGACGAGATCGTACGTGTATTCCACGTTCGTTGAATCCGGGTAGGTCTTCTCGGTCAGCCGGTTCAACGCGTCATACACATATTGGATCGTCTGGCTCTTGCGGTCAGTCTTGCTCGTCAGATTGTTGTCCGCATCGTAGCTGTAGGTCTCGATATGGCCGGAGGGGAAGGTGGTCTGCGTCACACGGCCAAAAGCGTCGTAAGCGAAATTGGTCGTGTGACTGTTCGCGTCGGTGATGCTCAGCAGGTTGTTCTCTGTGTCGTAGGTGTAGCTCGTGACGTTGCTCGCCGCGTCAGTGACGCCGGTCAGCCGGTCGGCATCGTCGTATGCATAAGTCGTCGTCTTGCCGTTCTGGTCGGTCGCGGTGACCCGGCGTCCGCGGTAATCGTAGGTGAAGGTTGCGGTCGAGCTGTCTGACCTGACCGGGGATTTTTGTACCAGGTGAAATGAGAGAGAATTCACTTGGAGGAAGACCGGCCATGCCCATGAAGAGATACAAGGCGGAGCAGATTGTGAATTTGCTGCGGCAGATTGAAGTAGAAATCGCAAACGGGAAGACCACCCCACAAGCCTGCAAGGAAGCCGAAATCACCGTGCAAACCTACTACCGCTGGCGGAAGGAATACGGCGGGTTAAAGCTGGATCAAGCCAAGCGTCTGAAAGAGCTGGAGCGGGAGAATGCGAAGTTGAAGCGGCTGGTGGCGGAGCTGTCCCTGGAGAAGCAAATTCTCAAGGATGTGGCCGGGGGAAACTTCTAAGCCCTGAGCGGCGGCGTGGCGCGGTCAGGCATGCCTGCGAGAACTACCAGATAACGGAGCGGCATGCCTGCCGGCTGCTGGGGCAGTGGAGAGGGACACAACGCTACGAAGGGATCGGTCGGGCGGATGAGGATGCGCTGACCAGAGCGATCATTGCCCTGGCCAGTGAATACGGGCGCTACGGCTATCGGAGGATCACGGTGAAGTTGCAGGAGGCCGGCTGGCAGGTAGGCACGGATCGTGTGCAGCGGATCTGGCGGCGGGAGGGACTGAAAGTGCCGCAGAAACAGCGGCCACGAAGGCGATTGTGGCTGAACGATGGATCGTGTGTGCGGCTGCGACCCGAGCGTGCCAACCACGTGTGGAGCTACGACTTCGTGAGCGCAATGACCCACGATGGACGGACGTTACGGCTGTTGGTGCTGATCGACGAATACACGCGGGAATGCCTGGCGATCCGTGTGGCGAGAAGGCTGGGAAGTAACGAGGTGATCGAGACGCTGGCGGATGTGATGCTGTGGCGAGGAATTCCAGAACACATTCGATCGGATAACGGACCGGAGTTCGTAGCCAAGGAACTAAGGAAGTGGCTGAGCCATGTGGGAACCGGGACGCTGTACATTGAACCCGGAAGTCCGTGGGAAAACGGATACTGCGAAAGTTTTAATGGGAAGCTGCGAGACGAGTGCTTGAATGGGGAGATCTTCTACTCGCTGAAGGAGGCGCAAGTGGTGATCGAGCACTGGCGAGTGGAGTACAACACCCGGCGGCCACACTCGGCGCTGGGCTATAGGCCGCCGGCGCCGGCGGCCTATAGCCCCCTGGTTTCACCGGGTTCAGTTTCAAGACCTGAGGCTGTGATGTAAACTCTCTCACACGCCGTGGTACAAAAACTCCATCAGGTCAATCCAGCTGAGCTACGGGCGCGTGAGACTATTCTAACCCGAACTAAGCGGAAGCGTTCGCTGTAGGAGGAGGATGCGCGCCCGCCGATTGCAACGATCCTAGCTCGCCGCAGAGCGACCGGTGGTTTTCACTTGCTCAGCGCCGGCGCCGCGCAGTCTGGTTTCGAGGTCAGCGCGCGCTTGGTCGGGTGGGTCCAACACTCCGATCAAGATTTTCCCTTTTGACACAGCGGGGTCATACAACTTGGGCTTCCAGTTCGGCAGGCGGGCACCAATTAGCAGAGTGAGAATGGTGGTCAGAATCGCCCCCAGCATCGTGAGCTCGTAGGTAATGATTCCCGTGGGCCATGGGGCCACAATCGGCATACCTCCGGTAACCAGCGGGTAGGAGTAGGCGGTCTGCGTGTACCATGCAAGCGTGAAACCTCCGGTGCCGCCAATCACCCCGCCCAACACGGCAAGCCAGGGCATCCACTTCGGGCGATCAGCCTGGGCAAATCCGTACTCCTCGAACGGCTCCGGAGACATGACAATTAATTTGTCCGGGGCGACGCCAGCGGCACGCAAGGCGTTCATTCCGCGCTCCGCGGCGTGAGGACCTGGGAAAAGCCCGTAAATGCTGTTGACGGTTGGCATTCTAGGCCATCGCCTCCTCGTCCCTTCGTGCCAGCACAGGGTCGCGAACAGTCTCTTCGTGACGTCCCCACTTGAGTTCCCATATTGAAATGATCGGGACCGCCTTTGAAAACAACATGTAGAGGAGCCCCAAAGCGGCGAAGGTCCCCGCGGTAATTGTGATTTCAACCCACGTGGGCCTGTAGGGCGAAGTGACCCAGGCGTACGGCATATACTTGCGCGAAAGCGAAGGCACGATGATCAGAAAGCGCTCAAGCCACATGCCAATTACGACAGTGAAGGAAGCAATCGCGGTTCCCGTGATCGTGCGGAATTTCTTGATTGCCAAGAGGGGAAAGGGAATCAGAAAGTTGCAGGTGACCATCGTCCAAAAGAGCGGAGAAAACGAACCGCGCTGCGTCATCCAAAAGACGGCCATCTCCGACGATTCGTTGCCGTACCAGCTCGTCAGCCGCTCGGCGAAGATAAAATAGACCCAGAGCAGGCTCATCACCAGCAGAAGCTTGCCAAGATTCTCGAAATGGATCGGTAGCAAGTATTCTTCGAGGTGCAGGAACTTCCGCAGAAGAGCCATAGCCAGGATCAGTGCGGCGATGCCGCTGAAAATCGCGCCAGCTACGAAATAGGGAGCGAAAATTGTCGAATGCCACATGGGAACGGGTGCCATCGCAAAATCCCAGGAAACAATGCTATGGACTGAAACTGCCACGGGGATGATGGCTACTGCCATGATCTGCATGGCTTTTTCGAGACGGTGCCATTGCCGCGGCGTGCCGATCCAGCCGAGAGCGAGCACGGTATAGATTTTCTTTTTCCATCCGCTGGAGCGGTCGCGGATCAGCGCAAAGTCCGGAATCATGGGCAGCAATAGAAACGTGACGCTGCCGGTCAGATATGTGTTGATCGCGAAAAAGTCCCAAAGGAGCGGCGAGCGGAAATTCGGCCAGATGCCGCGCTCGCTCGGGTACGGTGCGAGCCAGAAGGCAAGCCATGGGCGGCCCAGATGGATGATCGGAAAGGTCGCGCCGATGCAAAGCGCAAATACAGTGATCACTTCCGCACAGCGCGTGACCGGACGCCGCCAGGTGGCATTGGCTAGGCGCAGAATGGCGGAAATGAGCGTGCCAGCGTGGCTAAGCCCGATCCAGAAGACGAAATTCGTGATGTAGAAGCCCCAGAAGACAGGCCGACGAAGCCCCGCGACACCGATGCCGTTGTAAACCTGCCAGCCGAAAGCAAAGGCGGCCGCAATCACGACGGCCACAAGACAAGCCATTATGATCAAATACCGCGCCGAAACCCCGGAGAGCGGGCGCAGCAGGTCATCATTGATCTGTTCAGGCGTCTTCTGCGCCATGCCATGAGTCCTTTTGCAGGTAAGTTACCTTGGGTATTGTCCCCAGTTCTCCGAGGAGCTTTGTCCCGCGATTTGAACGCGCGAATCGCGATACCTCACTGTGAGGATCGTTGAGATCTCCAAAAACCATCGCCCGCGTTGGACACGACTGCACACAGGCCGGTTGAATCTCGCCGTCCTTCAATTCTCGCTTTTCCGCCTCGCCTTTGATTTCTCCCGCCTTGATGCGCTGGACGCAGAACGTGCACTTTTCCATGACGCCTTCCGAGCGGACGGAGACATCCGGATTGAGCTGCAAGTGCAGCGGCTTGTCCCATGCCGGATTGTAGAAGTTGAAAAATCGGACGTTATAAGGGCATGCATTCGCGCAATAACGCGTACCGATGCAGCGGTTGTACACCTGGCCGTTCAAGCCTTCCGAAGTGTGATAGCTGGCGAATGTAGGGCAAACGGGCTCACACGGCGCAGCATCGCACTGCTGGCACAACACGGGCATGAATTTCACCTTCACATCCGGAAAGTCGCCCTCGTAATAGCGCTCGACGCGAATCCAGTGCTTGGCACGACCGCGCGCGGCCTGATCGTCGCCCACCGTCGAAATATTGTTTTCGGCATGGCATGCAACCACGCAAGCCTCGCAGCCCGTGCAGCGATCGAGATCGATTACCATGCCCCATTGATGAGACATTCGCTGTTAATCCTTCCTTACCGATGCTGAAGTTCCGGCGGAACCTCTCGCAGGCTCCCACCAAACAGAATCGGCTTCCCCCGGCCCACCGGCGTTAGTTTCACGCGAGTCGCCGCCCACGCAAGAGAACCGACCTCAGAGACCGACGAGGTCGATAAAATCGAAATCGGATTCGCGCCGCGGCTCGTCGCGAAACGCGTGAAATTCTCGTGGCCCTGTCCGATCGGCATGGCGACAACATCCGGCGCGATACCTGGCGACAACAGCGCTGGTGCTTGAATCTTGCCGTGCTGCGACGCGACTTCCAAAAGATCACCCTGTTGGATTCCGAGCTTCGCCGCCGCCTGCATGTTGATCTCAATCCACGTGCCCCACATGACCGTCGAGAGAGGATCGGGCGCTTCCTGCATCCAAGGTAGATGAGCTAGCGAACCATCGTATTGCAGCTGCGAAGGGAACGGCAGGAAGTGGAACGGAAACTCGTCTGGGTTTCCGTCAAATTGGGGCAAATCGAGCCTAACAGGCCCGGCTGAGTGTTTCCCGGTGACCGCGGGAGACGGTTTTTCGTCGGCGCTCCACCAACCGCCCTGCTCCTGAGCCTTCGCCCAAAACTCGTCGGCGTCCTTTGCAGTCTTGGTTCCCTGTTGTTTGTAAAGCGCAGTGAACGCAGCTTGGAGCGCCTCGTCGTAGGTCTTCCACGGGAGTGCCTTGGCCAAATCGCCGCCGAGTTGATGGGTCACGTCGAGAAGCACGTCCGGCATCGATCGCGTGTTGTGGAGGGGGCTCATGGCTGGCGGCGCCAAGCTCGCGACAATCCTTGTGCTGCCTGAGGGCGGCGAGTCGTCGAGCCAAGATTCGAGCGGCGAATGGTCGGGCAGAATCAAATCCGCGAACGTGCTGGTTTCATCAATGAAGCTACCGAAGCTCGCGATGAAAGGAACCTTGCCTAGAGCTTCGCGGACACGCGAACCGGGCGGCGTTCCAAACACGGGATTGGCATTGTAGAGAAGCAGAGCTTTTACGGCATCCGGACTCGAGAGGATCCGCTCCGTCAGCTTCTCAAGTGAGACAGCGAGGCCTTTGTCCTCCGATGATGCGGGCTTCCCGATCGGTGGAGATTGCCACACTGGGCTGAACAGAAGTCCCCCCGGCTTGCCCACGTTGCCGAGGAGAGCGTTCAAGGCATTCACAGCCAGCGCATTGAAAAGGCCGTTCGTTTGAGCTGTGGCGGCATCGCCGATGAGCGCGACGGCTGGGGAATTCGCGGCAGCCTCCCGAGCGATTCGCGAAATCGTTTCGGCTGCGACGCCAATCTGCGCCGCAATCTTTTCGGGAGCGTAGTCCGGCAACCCTTCCGACCACCCGGCGATCAACGCGCCTGCAGGCCCAGCGGCAGCGGCGGGTCGTAGTTTCTCGCGAAGCATGACGTTTGCGAGCGCGAGTGCGAACACACCCTCGGTTCCTGGTTTCGCTGGAATCCACTCATCAGCGCTGGCAGCGGTCTGCGAAATTCTGGCTTCGACGTGGACGAACTTGGCACGCTGGCCCGGCCGGCCCTTTCGCATTTGACCGAAGCCGATCGACTGTGCCACAGGGGAGTTCCACGTCCCGAGAAAATCCGCGCCGAAGGAAATTACGTAGTTCGACTGACCTAAGTCGACCGTGGGCAGCGCAGCGTGGCCGAAGCTCCAGGAATTAGCGGACTGGATCACGCTGTCATCCAGGAATGCGAACTCAACGGGCGGCGCGCCCTTGAAGGCTGCGGCAAAACCATCCACGAGACTTTTCCGTTGGCCGCGAAGCGGCGAGGTCAGGATGGCAAGACGGCCTTCTTCTTTGTTCGTTTGCAGCGCCGACAAGTGAGAGACCAGCTGTTTGGTGGCGTCGTCCCAGCTAATTTCCTGAAACTGTCCGGAGCCGCGCGGTCCGGTACGCGCGAGAGGATTCTTAATGCGGTCGGGATGATAGGTGACCTGCAAGCCTGCCTGACCGCGCGGGCAAAGACGGCCCTGATTGATCGGGTGTGCTGGATTGCCTTCGAGTTTCTTCGCCAGTCCCATTTTGATGACGCCGAGCTGGCCATTGCGCACGACTTCGGCTTCGCCTTGCATCACGCGCACAATCAGGCCGCAGCCCGCGGGACAAAGCGTGCAAATGCTCGGCTTCCACGTGGCGATGCCGGGGACCAAGTCCTCTTCCGGCACAAAGCGGATGAGCTGGTGATCGGGATTGCCGCAGCCTTCGAGAGCGGCAGTCGCTCCACCGATGGCCGAAAGTTTCAGGAAATCGCGACGTTCCATCTTTTCCTTTTTTCCGGCGGCCTCAAGTTTCGGGCCGCAGCTAGATCGCATCAAGAAAGATCAGTAGTGACACGTGACGCAATCAACTGACGCATTCTGCTGCCGATGACAGCTAATACAAAAGCCCATCGTGTGGTCGACCTTGCGCTCGGCGACCGTTTGTTGGGTCATATCGCCGTGGCATACCTTGCAATCAACGCCCGCGCGAATGTGCGGCGCGTGATTGAATTTCAGGTGTGCGGACGGCTCGAACCCATACACGCGCTGCCAGGGAATGTCTTCGCCGCGTGCCAGATAGGCAGCAACTTTCTTGATCTCCGGGTTGTCCGTGGCGATCACCCGGTGGCAGGTCATACAAAAATTGACGCTCGGAATTCTGGCATCGGGGCCCTGATCCACACCGACGTGGCAATCGGTGCACTGCAAGCCATTCGCCAAGTGCACCTTGTGTGTGAACGCGATCGGCTGGACGGGCTTGGGGCGCGATCCAAAAAATTCCAGAACGGCGTCAGACACCGTGCGGTGCGCAGGAGTAAAAATGTCGGAACTCGGCATTGGCGATTGCGATGACGCGCTAGGAGCCTGAGCGGGCAAAGTCCGCTCCAGAAACACGCCCCCCACCACGATCACGCCAACCACCGCCGCAATTCGAAAATAGCGTTTCAAATCGAATGCAAGCCGAGACAATTCACCCTCATTTTTGAAACCCAACTATGAATGCGAAGTTGCCATACTACATGCCGATCCGTTGCGTGTAAACCCGGATTTCGTTTTCCCGGGTACCCACGTGCGGTCATTACAAGCGCCGTACCGAGCCTATTCGCGGCCGCCGAAGATTCTAGACGCGATGATGTGAGCGCGAAAGGTAGTTGAGCTGCGTCTGTTGACCGACCCAGAAAATACCAAGCGTGAGAAAGGTCATCATGTACATGATGAGCTGGGGAGATAGCGCGACGAGGGTGTGCCACAAGTCGCACTCGCTGTGGACAGCCGCCGCTGCTGGCGCGCGTAAATCCAGGACGAGCAGCGTCATCGCGACGGCGAAAATCCCGTCGCTTGGTGCCGCTAGCCGCTCGACACTCTGGCCGGCAATCTGATCGTAGGACGCTTTCACCCGCGGAAGCGTACCACCGGTTGCGATAGTTAGAAATCAGCGAACCCCGCCCTTCGGACTCACTGGCAGTGACGTGCCAAGAATCACAAACCCACCCTTATCGCAAACATCAGAGGCTCGGCTTTAGCCCAGTTGATAGGCGGGAGCCGTCAACGACCTTAGAAACAAGTTTCTGTGCGCAGCTAGGAAAAATACAGAGCCATAAGATCCCTGGCGCTCACTGTATCGCACCATTTGAATCCTAGCGCTGAGCCTCCTCCGCGAAGTATTTGGTCATGGGTGTATCCGCGAGGAAGCGAGCGCCGGTCTTCTTGAACATCTCGGCAAGAAGCAACTTCGCATCACCGTCCATGTATGTAAGGCCGCAGACGTCGATGACGAGCTTCTTCGATCCAAGGGACGGGCTCAAAGACTGCCATG
This sequence comes from uncultured Acidobacteriota bacterium, assembly GCA_963715685.1. Classification (GTDB taxonomy): domain Bacteria; phylum Acidobacteriota; class Terriglobia; order Acidiferrales; family UBA7541; genus Palsa-295. Next base: position 3,516,585 of record OY970264.1, read on the forward strand.
TGCGATCAAGCTCATTGAGCCAAGGCCTTGCCAGTCTTCCCTCCAGCTTCACAGTCGTGATTCCTGCTTCCTCATGAAGAGTGACCTTGAGCGCCATGAGCGTCATGTGACTAACATTATCCGTGGCCCCAAATGGCACGCCGAGAACCAAAGTCGAAGCTATGGCTAGATGGGCTGCATGTCGAATGACAGCAATCGCTTGGCGGGAAGCCACGGAGCGTGGCATGCAAAGGATAGTGATAATTGACGAGGGACACTGACGGAATATCGCCACAACTGACTACATGTAGTCCTGGCGTTCGATGCCGAGCTTCTTCAGTTTGGAGTTCAGAGTCGTTCGCTTTAACCCAAGCCGGGCGGCGGCTCCATGTTTGCCTGCGATGACGCCCTTGGCTTCCCGGAGCACGCGCAAAATGTGTTCGCGCTCGGATGTCTCAAGGGTTGTATCGGCTTCGGACTCGGGCATTTGAGCACCCAGCAGTTCGGCCAAGGGAGCTCGCAACGTAGGACCTTTTGTGAGAATCACCGCCCGTTCGATGAAGTTCTCAAGCTCTCGAATGTTTCCCGGCCAAGGCCAGCGCGTGAGGGCCCTCATTACGTCCGACGGAATTGTTTGTATCTGGCGGCCCAATCCACGTGCGTGCTTATCCACGAAATAGCGAGCTAAGAGCGGAATATCCTCGCGACGCTCGCGCAAGGGAGGCAGCGCAATTGGGAATACCCTCAAACGATAATAGAGGTCACTTCGAAAATGGCGGTCGGTCACCATCTGGCCGAGATCGCGATTTGTGGCGGCTACCAGCCGCGCATCCACCGGAATCGTTCGAGTGCCGCCGAGACGTTCGAACTCCTTTTCCTGGAGAGCACGCAGCAGCTTGGGCTGTAACTCAAGAGGAAGATCTCCCACCTCGTCAAGAAAGAATGTACCCTGGTGGGCCAGTTCGAGCCGACCGATCTTCTGGGAGATTGCACCGGTGAATGCGCCCTTCTCATGGCCAAAAAGCTCGCTTTCGAGCAGCCCGGTTGGAATCGCGGCACAGTTCAGCTTGATAAGGCTACGTCCGCCACGCGAACTGAGTTGGTGTATGGCTCGGGCGATCAGGTCTTTGCCAGTTCCCGTTTCCCCGAGAATCAGTACGGTTACATCCGTGGTCGCCACTGTTTCGACTTCGCTGAGGACCTTCCGCAACGCCGGGGCCGTTCCGATGATGTCCTCGAATCGGTGCTCGGTTAAGAATTCCTCTTCGAGATAGCGCTTTTCATTTTCCTTTCGCTCTAGCTCTTCCTGAGCCTGTATCTTTTCTGAGATGTCCCGAATAACGCTCAGCACGATCTTGCCCCCCGCCGTATCGACGGGGCTGAGCATGATGTCGACGGGGAACTCAGTTCCATCCTTACGAAGGCCATAGAGTTCCAAGCCCCTGCCCATCGGGCGGATGCGGGCTTGGCCGGCATATTCTTTTCGATGGCCTGGGTGGCCGCTGCGGAAGCGTTCCGGGATCAAAGTCTCCACCGGCTTACCCAGCAATTCCTCGCGGCTGTAACCGAAGAATCTTTCAACTTGAGCGTTGACCCTGGCGATTCGTCCCTCAAGGTCCGTGACGACGATCGCGTCCGGTGAGGATTCGAACAGCTTCTCGAATAAAGCCTGTGGCTCGATAGGCATAGCGTTTCCATGTGAAGGCGCGCTCATTTAGTCGGGTCCCCGCTCGGCTGCCTGCTCCCAGTAACTTGCTAACGGAGCGGCCCGTGAATGACCGCCCGGAGCACCGCCCGCCAGTGGAACCACGACGAGATCATATATCAACTGACCCGAACAGTGGGAGCGTCCGCGGTTGCACGCAGCACGCCTGTCACAACCATATGTGATGCAGCTCACAGAAATCGATGCTGCACGTGACGAAAATTATATGGGATGTGGGGACTTGGTTATATCTTCAACATCCACATGCCGGGAAGCAAGCTAGGAAATTTAGAACTCGAAAAGAAATGTTTGGAACGAAGGAGAAGTGAAAATGAGTGAAAAGACGACAGCAGCGCAGACAGCCCCGGATTCGACATCGTTGAAACTAGTCCAACCAGAATCTCTCGTGGATCGCATAAACCGGCTCCAGCAGAATATTGCACGCCGGGCGTTTGAAATCTTTCGCGGTGACGGCGGGTTCTTCGGCCGTGAACTGGATCACTGGTTCAAAGCAGAAGCCGAGCTTCTCCACCCGGTTCACATCAACATCACCGAGGCGGGTGACACGCTGAACGTTCAGGCCGAGGTGCCCGGATTCAACGCGAACGAGCTTCAAGTCAGTCTCGACCCACATCGCCTAACCATTACCGGCAAGAGAGAGACAACCAAGGAGCAGGAGAAGAAGGGCAAGACCGTTTATAAGGAACAGTGCTCGAGCGAGATATTGAGGATCGTCGATTTGCCGGCTGAAGTCGATGCGTCGAAAACGACTGCTACACTCAAGAACGGCGTACTCGAGCTCAGCATGCCGAAGAGCGCACAGACGAAGTCGACACGGGTCGAAGTGAAAGCGGCCTAAGGCGGAAAGCAACAGATGGAACCGGATTACTGGTGGGTGACAATTCAGCACCACGGGGAAGCTAAGCAACGCCCAGAATTGTCACCCGTTAACTATTGACGGTCGCTGTTGGTGGTTCGGATCGGATCGGATTTCGCTCCTGTAACCCAGTATTCTTCTATTTCGCAATCAACTTCAGTAGCATGTGTGTGCCTCGAACATGACTACCTTTCCCATCGTATCGAACAGAAAAGCCGATGCCGTTCCGGACGCGATTCGCGGCCTGTCCTCCGAAGCGGCGGCTGAGCGGCTCTCGCAATACGGTCCAAATGATCCAGCACCCGTCAAGCGTGGAGCACCCATATTCGAACTGCTCAGTTTATTCCTGAATCCGCTCGTCATCATCTTGTTGGTTGCAGGTGCCGCATCGTTTGTCCTGGGAGACGAAACGGATGCGCTCATCATTTTGGTAATCGTCCTGCTGAGCATATCCATCAATTTCTTTCAGACGTATCGATCGCAGCGAGCCATTGGCAGGCTGCGTGCAAACGTAACGCCGACCGCAACGGTGCTGCGCGACGGCACGTGGCAGGAAATCAAGAGGCACGAGGTCGTTCCAGGAGACACGGTGCGCGTCTCCGCCGGCGATCTAGTCCCCGCGGATGGCAAGCTGGTCGAGTCTCATGATCTGTACGTTCAGGAGGCAGCGTTGACGGGAGAATCGCTGCCGGCCGAGAAGGACGCCCGCTGGCAGCCAGATGGTTCGACTGACACTTCCAACGCGCCGAATCTGGTTTTTCTCGGAACATCGGTTGTCAGCGGTATGGGAATCGTCGCCATCCTCAAGACAGGTCCACAGACAGCGTTCGGAGCTATCGCGGAACGCCTCGTCGCACGGCCGGAGGAAACCGACTTCGAACGGAGCATGAAGCGCTTCGGGATGCTGATCATGCGCGCCGTTTTTTTCCTGGTGCTCTTCATTTTGGTCGTCCGAGTCGCCATGCACAAGGATGCGTTCGAGTCCTTTGTGTTTGCCGTCGCGCTTGCCGTCGGGCTGACTCCTGAGTTTCTCCCGATGATTACTTCAGTCACGCTGGCGCGCGGCGCGGTGCACATGGCGCGTGACCACGTGGTCGTGAAGCATCTGCCCGCCATTCAGAATTTCGGCACAATCGACGTCTTGTGCAGCGACAAGACAGGCACGCTCACCACTGGACTCATGAGCCTCGCCTCGTCCGTCGATTACACGGGAAAGGCTTCAGACCGGCCGCTCGAACTTGCATACCTGAACAGCATGTTCGAAACCGGCATCCGTAGTCCGCTCGACGTTGCAATCTCGAAAGTACACCGCCCGGATGCCGACGGTTACGTGAAGCGCGATGAGATTCCATTCGATTTCGACCGGCGCCGCCTTTCGGTCGTTGTGGAGAAGCAAGGGGCTGCACCGGGCGGTTGCCTGCTCATTACCAAAGGCGCTCCGGAGGGCATTCTCGAACTGTCTGAGTCGTATGAAGCCGAAGGGCAAATCGTCCCTCTGGATGCCGACTTGCGGCATCGATGTCGGCAGACATTTGAAAGATTGAGCGAGCAGGGATTTCGCGTGCTCGCCGTCGCGTATCGAAATGTGGAGACACTGAAGAGCTTCAGCGTGGCAGACGAACGCTCTCTCATACTGGCGGGCTACCTTGCATTCGCCGATCCGCCAAATCCGGACGCAGGCAATACGCTTGCCGCGATGAAACGCGACGGAGTCGAGGTCAAAATCATCACCGGGGACAATGAATTGGTCGCCCGCCATGTGTGCGAGCAGGTTGGCCTCGTGAATCCGACGATTATTCTGGGCGAAGAGCTCGATCGTACGAGCGATCCCGCGCTCGCGCATCTGGCAGAAGAAACGATGGTGTTCGCGCGGGTCTCGCCAATGCAGAAGCATCGAATTATCCTCGCGCTGAAGCATCGCGGCCATGTGGTCGGTTACATGGGAGACGGCATCAATGACGCGCCCTCGCTGCACGCCGCGGACGTAGGGATTTCCGTCTCGTCGGCAGTAGACGTCGCGCGGGAAGCGGCGGACATCATCCTTCTCAAGCCGGGCCTGGATGTATTGCACAATGGCATCATCGAAGGCCGCAGGGCCTCGGCGAACGTGCTGAAGTACCTGCTGATGGGCACCAGTTCCAATTTTGGCAATATGTTCAGCATGGCAGGGGCCTCAGTGTTTCTGCCGTTTCTGCCGATGCTCTCGACGCAGATACTTCTCAATAATTTTCTCTACGACACCGCGCAGATCACGATCCCCTCTGACCGGGTGGATGAGCAATACGTTCGCGCGCCGCGCCGCTGGGACATGAAACTGATCCGGAATTTCATGATTTTCATCGGCCCGATCAGTTCTGTCTACGACTTTCTAACCTTTTACGTGTTGCTTCATTTTTTTCACGCGAGCCAGAAAGAGTTCCACACCGGCTGGTTCGTCGAGTCGATTGCGACGCAAACGCTGGTGCTGTTCGTGATCCGCACGATGGGGAACCCGCTGAAAAGCCGCCCGAGCGCGCCGCTCGCGTTTACGACGATTTTGATTGTCATCATCGGCGTCGTGCTCCCATTCTCGCCGCTCGCGGGAGTCCTTGGTTTCACTACGCTTCCCGCTTCGTTTTTCACTTTCCTCGCCGTTTCGACCGCCACCTATCTCTTGCTCGTTGAACTGGCAAAGCGCCTTCTATTCGCCAAAGCTTGGACCGCCTAGGGTGTTACAAGCGGTTCAAGTTGAGGGCCGGTCAGTACGATAAGATGTCTGTTGCAGGTTATTCCAAAAGCGAACCCGAAAGGCCGAACAGGGGGAGGACAAGGCTATGGGCTCCGCACCTTCTGCAGGATTCACGAATCCACACCAATCCACTAATCCACTGTCTGCCGAGGAACTGCGCAAAATGCATGCGTACTGGCGCGCGGCAAACTACCTCTCTGTCGGTCAAATCTATCTCTATGCGAATCCCCTGCTGCGCGAGCCGCTCAACATCGAAGACATCAAGCCGCGTCTCCTGGGCCATTGGGGTACGACACCTGGATTGAATTTCATCTACGTTCATTTCAACCGCCTGATTAAGAAACATGATTTGAACGCCATCTACATCGCGGGGCCGGGCCACGGCGGGCCGGGTCTGGTCGCAAACACATTTCTCGAAGGCACGTACAGCGAGTTTTATTCCGACATTCCGCAGACGGAAGAGGGCATGCGGAAGCTCTTCAAGCAGTTTTCGTTTCCCGGCGGAATCCCAAGCCATGTCGCGCCGGAGACGCCGGGCTCGATCCACGAGGGCGGCGAACTCGGTTATTCGATCGCGCACGCTTTTGGCGCAGCGTTCGACAATCCCGATTTGCTCGTCTGCTGCGTGGTCGGCGACGGCGAGGCAGAGACGGGCCCGCTAGCCACCAGTTGGCACGCCAACAAGTTCTTGAATGCCGCACGGGACGGCGCGGTGCTTCCGATCCTCCATCTGAACGGCTATAAGATCGCGAATCCGACGCTGCTCGGGCGCATGGATGACAAAGAGCTGACGCAGCTTTTCACCGGCTATGGTTACCGGCCGTACTTCGTCGAAGGCCGCGAGCCGGAAGCCATGCACCAGAAGATGGCGCACACGCTCGACACGATCGTCGGCGAAATCCGTTCCATCCAAGCTGCCGCGCGAGGCGGAATATCCTCCGGCGTTCCAGCTTGGCCGATGATCATCCTCCGGACGCCGAAAGGTTGGACCGGCCCCAAGTTCGTCGATGGAAAGCCGGTGGAGAATACCTGGCGGGCGCATCAGGTCCCGGTCGCGGATTTCGCTTCTCATCCCGGCCATTTGAAAATCCTGGAAGACTGGATGAAGAGTTACCACGCCGAGGAGCTTTTCGACGCGAGCGGCAAACTGGTCGCCGAACTCGCCGAGCTAGCGCCGAAGGGCGATCGCAGAATGGGCGCGAATCCCCACGCGAATGGCGGATTGCTGCTGCGGGATCTTGCAATGCCGGACTTTCGACAGTACGCGGTAAGCGTGGCGAAGCCAGGCATCGAAATCGCGGAAGCCACCCGGGTTTTGGGCGGATTTCTCCGCGACGTGATGAAGTTGAATGCCGACTCCAAGAACTTTCGCGTGTTTGGCCCCGATGAAACTGCCTCGAATCGTCTCGAGGCGCTGTATGAGACAACCGACAAGATCTTCATGGAGCCGCTGCTTGCCACCGATGAGCACCTTTCGAAAACTGGCCGCGTGATAGAAGTTCTGAGCGAGCATTTGTGTCAGGGGTGGCTCGAAGGCTACCTTCTCACCGGGCGGCACGGCTTTTTCTCCTGCTACGAAGCGTTTATCCACATCGTGGACTCGATGTTCAATCAGCACGCGAAGTGGCTTAAAGTGACGAAAAAGATTCCGTGGCGGCGCCCGATCGCGTCGCTGAACTATCTCCTTACCTCGCACGTCTGGCGGCAAGACCACAACGGCTTCACCCACCAGGATCCCGGCTTTATCGATCATGTTGTGAACAAGAAAGCGGATATCGTGCGCGTCTATCTTCCGCCCGACGCGAATACGCTTCTCTCGGTGGCGGATCACTGCCTGCGAAGCCGGCATTATGTGAACGTGATCGTGGCGGGCAAGCAGCCGGCCTTACAGTTTCTGGACATGAAGGCCGCCGTCGCGCACTGCACGACTGGAATCGGAATCTGGGAGTGGGCCAGCACGGACGAGGGAACGGAGCCGGATGTCGTAATGGCGTGCGCGGGAGATGTTCCGACGCTCGAAACGCTCGCAGCCGTGGACTTGCTCCGCCAGCATTTTCGGGACATCAAGATTCGCGTGGTCAACGTCGTGGACCTGATGACGCTTCAGCCGTCCACCGAGCATCCCCACGGCATCTCTGATGCCGACTTTGATTCGATGTTTACTGCGGACAAGCCGATCATCTTCGCGTACCACGGATATCCCTGGCTGATCCACCGCCTCACCTATCGCAGAAAGAATCACGACAATCTGCACGTGCGCGGCTACAAGGAAGAAGGGACCACGACGACTCCGTTCGATATGACTGTACTGAACGACCTGGATCGCTTTCATTTGGCGGGCGACGTGGTCGATCGGGTGCCGCGGTTGCGCGAAATCTCCGGCCATTTCAAACAACATCTTCGGGACAAACTGATCGAACACAAGGAATACATCTGCCGGGTTGGCGACGATCTCCCCGAAATCCGGGACTGGAAATGGCCCTACTAGCACATGAATATTTTGGTGCTCAATTCGGGGTCGAGCAGTCAGAAAACCTGCCTCTATCAGATTGAAGGCTCGCTCCCGGAACATCCGCCAACGCCTGCCTGGGAAGGCAAGGTCACCTGGGAGGACAACCGCGCCGTGATGGAAGTTCGGAATTCGGCCGGCGCCACACTAAAACAGGAAATCACGGTCAGGTCATATGCAGATGCGACGGAGAAGCTGCTGGACAACTTGTCCGCTGGTTCGGTTCGAGTCGCAACCAGGCAGCCGGAGATTGATGTCGTGGGCCATCGAATCGTCAACGGCGGCGAAGACCTCAAGCAGCCGATGTTTATCACGCCCGAGGTCAAGGCTGCGATCGCGCGAATGGCTGCATTCGCGCCGCTGCACAATCGTCTTGAGCTCGAGGGAATCGAGGCGATCGAAAAGCGGCTCGGCCCGGTCCGCCAAGTGGCGGTTTTTGACACCGGCTTTCACAGTCACCTGTCGCAGGCTGCGGCCATCTATCCGGGGCCGTATGAGTGGGCCACGCAAGGGATTCGCCGGTTTGGATTTCACGGCATCAATCATCAATACTGCGCCGGGCGGGCCGCGCAAATGCTCGGCAAAGACCTCGGTTCGCTGAAACTCGTCACCTGCCATCTCGGAAATGGGTGCTCTCTCGCGGCGATCGACGGCGGGAACAGCGTCGATACAACGATGGGTTTCACGCCGCTGGAAGGGTTGATGATGGGAACGCGATCGGGCTCCGTCGATCCGGGAGTCCTGACGTACTTAATTCAAAAAGAGCGGCTCAGCGGCGCGCAGCTCGACGAAATATTGAATCGGAGGTCCGGCCTGCTCGGCATCTCCGGACTTTCCGCGGACATGCGGCAGATTGTTTCCGCCATGAAGGAAGGACACGCGCGGGCCAAGCTCGCGTTTGAGATTTTCGTGCATCGATTGCAGGCCGGTATCGGCTCGATGATCGCGGCGCTGGGCGGAATCGATGCTTTGGTGTTTACAGCCGGGATTGGTGAGAATTCTCCGGATGTGCGTTCGGAGGCGTGCGCGAACTTCGCGTTTCTCGGAGTACACCTCGATGCTACAAAGAATGCGATGCCGCCTTCGGATCATGAAATTTCAGGTCCAGGCTCGGCCGTCCGCGTACTGATCATTCAAGCCCAGGAAGACTGGGCGATCGCTCGCGACTGCTGGAAGCTTATTTCCGAGCGCCTGGTCTGACGCCCAGAGCCGCACAAGGACCTAGAGGCTTAGCACCGCAATGACGAGTTCGGGATCATCGGTCTTGCGAATCTTGAAACCGAAGCGGTCAGCCAGAGCGCCCATCGCCAGATTTTCCGGCAGCATGTTGGCGACAATCTCCTGTAGGCCTTCGTCCTTCCCAACCTGAATCAGGTGCCGCAGCAACTCCGTCCCCAAGCCGAGATTCTGATAGCGGTCGCTCACCAGGATGGCCACTTCCGCGCTTTTCGCTGAGCGGTCTTTCGTCAGGCGGCCAACCCCAAGAATCTCGCGCCGGTTGATTTCCGGCACGGTGCGCTCGACCACCAGCGCCATTTCGCGGTCGTAGTCGATGAAGCATTTTCGAATCAGCCGGTCGTGGGCGACGCGGCTGGTCAGGTTTTCCATGTGAAAATAGCGTAGATACACGCTCTCTCCGGAGAGGGTTTCGTGAAATTTCACCATTAGCGGTTCGTCTTCAGGCCGAATCGGCCGGACAATCGCGTCCCGGCCATCTTTCATTTTCCATGGCGAAACGTATTGCGCGGGATATGGCCGGATCGTGGCGCGTGGCAGGTCGCTATCCGCAACTTCTGCACCGTACAGCACAATCCGCGCGTCCAGCGCCAGCAAACGCTCGGGCGAAGCGAGGAGCGGGTTGATGTCGATTTCCTTGATTCTACGCTGCTCCACGACGAGCTGGCTGAACCGCACCAGAACTTGTTCCACGGCGACCACATCGACGGCAGCGCGCCCGCGGACACCCTTGAGCGCACCGAAAATTCGCGTCTGCTCCATCAGGCGCTGCGCCAGCGTGGTGTTGAGCGGAGGGAGAGCGAGCGCGCGGTCGCGATACACTTCGACAAGCTGTCCACCTGACCCGAACAGGAGCACGGGCCCGAATTGCGCGTCCACGCTGCTGCCCAGGATGAGCTCGTATCCTTCCGACCGCACCATCGGCTGAACCGTGACTCCAAGAAAGCTCGCCGCGCCCGCCTTTGCCGTAACGGAAGTCTGGATGGCTTGAAATGCCTGCCGGACCGAAGCTTCGTCAGCAAGGTTCAGCTTTACGCCGCCGACGTCGGTCTTGTGCGTGATGGTTTCCGAATGGACCTTCAGCACTACCGGGAAGCCGAGCGCCTGGGCCAAATCCGCGGCTTCTTCCGCGCTCCGCGCGATCTTCGTCGGGACAGTCGGAATACCGTAAAGGGCCAGCACTTCTTTCGATTCGACTTCCGTCAAAAGCGTGCGGCCTGCCTTCGTAACTCGGCGCAGAATCTCGTCCACTTTCCGGCGAGTCACTTCTCCCGCTTCGGGCTGATCCGCGAGCACCGGCGTTTCGTAAAGGGCGTGAATGTTGTAGCTATACCTCCACATATAATTGAAAGCGCGAGCGGCCGTGTCTGGATAATCGAACGTCGGGATGCCCGCGTTGTTCAATGTGGCGCGACCTTGCGCGACGATCTTCCCGCCCATCCAGCTTGCCAGCACAGGTTTTCTCGTGCCTTGTGCATACGGTTTCAAACGGTCAGCGACCTGCGCCGGATCGGTCATCCCCTGCGGAGCCAGAATCACCAGGAGTCCGTCGCTATTGGGATCCGCCACGGCGATCTCGATCGCACGGGCGAACCGCTCCGGATCAGCATCGCCCAGAATGTCGATTGGGTTGTTGTGGCTCCAATGCGGCGGCAGAAGCTCGTTGAAGGAATCTGCGGACTCTTTCGACATCTCGGCGAGTTTGCCGCCGGTGGCAATCAGCGCATCCGTAGCCAGAACGCCGGGACCGCCAGCGTTCGTCAGGATCGTGAGCCTCGGGCCACGCGGGCGCGGCTGCTTCCCCAGGACTTCGGCCATGTGGAATAGGTCCGAGATATTCCGAACGCGCAGCACGCCGCACCGCCGGAATGCCGCGTCAAATACTTCGTCGCTCCCTGTAAGCGCACCAGTGTGCGAACTGGCGGCGTGCGATGCAGCTTCCGACCGGCCCGCCTTGATCACGATGATCGGTTTGCTGAGCGCCACTTCGCGCGCCGCCGAAAGGAAGCTGCGCGCATCGCCGATCGATTCCATGTACAAAAGAATGCTCTGCGTCTGCGGATCCTCACCGAAGAATGAAATGAGGTCCCCCCAGCTCACGTCGAGCATCGATCCGGTCGAAACGATGGCGCTGAACCCGACATCCTCTTGCAAACTCCAGTCGAGAATCGCCGTCAACAGAGCGCCGCTCTGGCTGAGAAACGCGACATTGCCCGGCTGCACGATGCCCTGCGCAAACGTCGCGTTGAGCCCCAGGCCCGGATTCATCATTCCCAGGCAGTTCGGGCCGACGAGGCGCATTTCGCTGCGCCGGAGTTCCGCCTGAATTTGGCGTTCGAGTTCCGCACCGTCACGCCCCAGCTCTCTAAATCCGGCCGAAATCACGATTGACGAACGCACACCTGCATCGACGCACTCGCGAACGACCCCCGGAACGGTTGGCGCGGGCGTTACAATGACAGCCAACTCCACAGTCTCCGGAACGGCGCCGACGCTTGCATAGCAAGGAAGTCCGAGAATGTTGGGGCGGCGCGGATTAATCGGATAGACCTTGCCGGGGAAGTTTCCCTTGATGAGATTATTCAGGATCGTCCGCCCGACGCTCCCTTCCCGGTCGGTTGCGCCGATCACGGCCACCGATTTCGGCCGGAAGAAACAATCGAGAGCGGTGCGGCCAGTCATGCTTATCTCTGCCCCTTACCCCTTCGGGAACTCCAAGCGCACTCAATCTTACAAGGAGCCGAAGTAGGCTGCACGCTTAGACATCGGCCGGTGCAAAGGGTAGCTTGACGTTCGGATTTGGCGTCGGATGCAGAAACAGAAGATCGGATACTTCGAGGTATTGCAATTCGAGATAACTTACTGAATTACGGCCGGCGAGGAGCGGCCTCAATTCTGAGTTGCAGACCCTCGATGAACTCAAAGGGCGGCTGTCAGAACTGGGCCTAGCTCCTCGCCTTCCCCGAACGTTTCGCGCGACAAGTCTCTCCGAGCCTATCCACGCACCGTCAGAACGGGGCACCCGGCATGTGTTACGACTTTGTGTGCGGTTGTGATCGGCAAATGCGTTGCAGCTCCCGGGAAACTGGCGGGCCGGCGCACTCCTAGAACAATCAAGTCTGCTTTTCGCCGCTTGGCAACTTCGAGAATCCTGTCGGCGATCGGGCCATTTTCCACCGCAAATTGCGGCACGCACCAGAGCGCCGCTCCCTCCGGCATCATACCGCGCAAACGGCTCAACGCCGAATCCGTTAGTTCCTCCGAACGAACCAGTTCGCCCGTCTTCGGCTCACCAATCACATGCAGCAGCGTCAGATTCGCCTGAAATTCCTGCGCCAGTGAGATGGCGTATGGCGCCGCAGCAAGAGATTCCGCGGAGAAATCCGTAGCGTAGAGAATTTGGGTAAACTCTCCATACTTTGGAGAAGTCGTTGCTTCGGGTCCCACTGTCAGGACTGGGCAAGAAGCCGTCCGGAATACCTCTTCAGCTATCGAACCCAGCAAGGCCTTGCCGATTCCGGTGCGTCCGTGTGTTCCCATCACGATCAGATCGATGTTGTTCTTCTCGGTTGCTGATGCGAGAGCGGACCAGAAGTCTCCTTCCTCGATAATGACTTTCGGCTCAATCGCACCGAACGCTTTTCGAAGGGTCTCTTTTTCGATGCCTTCTTCCATCCGAGCCACCTGCTCGAGCGCAGGCCACGAGGAAGGATCCGTCATTGGGTTAATGATTGGCGGCCTCACGTGCAAGGCGTAGAGGTTCGCTCCAAAGCGTTTCGTGATGGCCGCCGCGTATGGAGTCGCGGCCGCAGCGGCCGGGGACAAATCCGTGGCGAAAAGGACGTTCTTGATCTCGATTCGGGTGCCAGCTTCAATGGTTTTCATGGCGGCCTCCCTTCTTCACGTTGGTAGTTAACCCCAATCCCCTCAGCGAGACCGTGATTGGCATCACGGCTAAGTGTGACGGGAATCACCGCCCCAAATGCGGCACTTGGCTCATTTTAACGAGCATAGAGGTGACTTATGAACATTACGGAGGTCGGCACGCGAATTACCGTGAAAAATATTCTGTATTTGACTGACTTCTCGGAGCCTTCCGCCGCTGCTCTTCCGTTCACAGGGGCAATTGCCCGGGGGTATGGGGCCACGGTGCATGTGCTGCACGTCCTGATTCCTCCCGCGTATGTTTATACGACGCCAGAACTGGCAGCGACCGCGATCTCAGCTGAGGAGGAAGACGCGCTCGCTGAAATGCAACGCCTCGAATCGCAACTCGCCGGTTTGGCTCATGAGACGAACATTGAGCGAGGCACAGAAGTGTGGCCGGCGGTCGAAAGCGCGATCAAAGATAATCGTATCGACCTCATAGTGGTTGGGACTCACGGCCGCACTGGTGCACAAAAGCTGCTGCTCGGCTCAATTGCAGAAGAGATCTTTCGGCGTTCGCCGGTTCCCGTGCTGACCATTGGGCCGGACGTCCGCGGAGGCGCTCATAACGCCGGTCGATTTCACCGCATACTGTTGGCCACTGATTTCTCGCCGGAGTCGCTGAAGGCCGCCGCCTACGCCGTGTCTCTCGCGCACGAAAATGAGTCCCGCCTCATCCTACTTCGCGTAATGCGAAAACCGAGTCCGCGGAATGACAGTGATCAGAATGCTTTTGAAGTCTCGGTCGCCGAGGCGCTTCACCAACTCTACGAGATCGTTCCTCCGGACGTGACGCTGAACTTTCCAGCCGAAGCTGTCATCGAATATGGCGATCCGGCGGAACGCATCGTGGAGGCCGCCAAACGGCGGGGCGCGGATATGGTTGTCATGGGTGTCCGCGCCGCCACCGGTCGGATCGGTGCGGCGACCCACCTCGAGCGCGCCGTCGCCCACAAGGTGGTCACGCGTGCTCCATGCCCGGTCCTGACCGTGCGCGGGTAGCTCGCGACGCCGCCGAGCTCAATGGAGAGAGAATCCCTGGGTCAAGAGGCCCACGATCGCCCCGAAGAGCGCGAGCCACGCGGAGTTCAATCGAAGCCGTATCAAGGCGATCGCGGAAACAATTGCAAGCGCGGCCGTGATCGGTCCCACGATCGTGACTCCCGAATTCCCGGTACGATGTAACCTATCCCAGAGCGTGATCCCGTGTTCTCCACGCAAAGCGTACGGACGCCGTACGCTCGCGATCATACGCCGGGCGTCCCATCGAGACAATCGATGCTAGAGCGGCAAACTTGTTGTAGGATGCGAGTCAGTTCCGGGATGGCGTTGCGGACGCGTTCTGTCGAGTTGGGGGAAAAAGCATGATCAGGATTTCCAGTTTTGTTGCGCCTTTTGCGTTTGCAACGGCTATATTGCTTGCGGGAACTGCTCCGGCGGTCGCACAGGTCCAGAACTACAAGCCGGTGACGCAAGACATGCTCCTGCACCCGAATCCGAATGACTGGCTGATGTACAGCCGCACGTATGACGCGTGGCGTTACAGCCCACTCAAGCAAATCAACAAGAAGAATGTCCAGCAGCTTCGGATGGCGTGGGTTCGCGGCTTGGGAGAAGGCGTCACCGAGACGATTCCCATCGTGCATGACGGCGTGATGTATGTGATTGCTCCAGGCGGACTCGTGGATGCCCTCGACGCGACCAATGGAGACCTCATCTGGGAGTACAAGCGCACTTACAAGAACCCACAGATTGGCTCGGTGGAACGGACCAAGGCTCTCGCGATTTACGAAGACATGGTTTACTTCACCGCGCCCGACGGCTTCGTCGTTGCGCTGGATGCGAAAACGGGAAAGGTTCGCTGGGAAACTTACAAAAGCGAGACTCAAAACACCTCGGGTGCGCTGGTTGTCGACGGCAAGGTCATCTCAGGAGGTACGTGCGGCAAAGGGAGCATTAGTTGTTTCATCGAGGCGGACAATGCAGAAACCGGCGAAAAAATCTGGCGATTCATGACCGTCGCCCAGCCGGGTGACCCGGGCTACGCCTCTTGGGGCGGCGCGGACAATTCGCAATCCATGGCCTCTACGTGGGGATTGCCCGGGACCTTCGATCCGGTTCGCAACGTGCTCTACTGGGGCGTTGCGAATCCTATGCCGGACCAGCGGATGTTGCGCCACAACGGCAATCCCGACGGCACCTCGCGCACCACACCGGCCGACCTATACAGTAACTGCACGTTGGCACTCGACCCTGCGACCGGGAAGCTCATCTGGTATTACCAGCACCTTCCCGGAGATGACTGGGACACCGATCATACGCATGAGCGGACGCTCGTTCGCGAGGCGTTCAATCCCGATCCGAAGTTCATCAAGTGGATTAATCCCGATATTCCGCGCGGCTCGATGCACGACATTGCGGCAATGGTTTCCGAAGGCGGCGCCGTCTTCGTTCTCGACCGCGATAACGGCAAGTTCCTCTGGGCCACGCCGTTCCCGTACGATGATCCGCATTTCGTAATGTCCGATATCGATGTGAAGACGGGAAAAACAACGCTCAATTGGGACATCGTCTTCAAGCAGCCGGGCGATCACCACATCACGTGCTACTGGAATACGAGAAGCTACTGGCCCACGTCCTACGACCCGGAGACGAATTCCCTCTACGTACCGTACATCGATAACTGCCGCGATCTGACGGTCGCCGGCCCCGGAGTGAAGGGAAGCTGGACTGTCATCCCTCGCCCTGGCTCGAATCCGAATGAGTTGACCGGGCTGGCCAAAATCAATCTCTCCACGGGAGAAATCGCTCGGTTTGACGTTGGCCGCGCGCCGAGCAACGGCTCGGTCGTGGCGACAGCCGGCGGCCTGGTTTTCCATGGAGACATGAGCCGAAGGTTCAAAGCTTTCGACGCCGCCACTGGGAAGAAACTTTGGGAAGCAATTCTCGGAGGCAACATTTCGGTGAGTACCATCACGTATGCGGTCAACGGTAAGCAGTATGTTTGCGTGATGACCGGATACAACTTGAAAGTGCCGGAGCTGGCCGCGGAAGTGCCCGACATGAGGACTCCCACCGGGCACAACGCCGTGTATGTGTTTTCTCTGCCATAAAGTAGCCGGAGCATGCGCACCAATGTTATGATCCGCAACGCGTTCCGGATCGTAGTCTTGGGAACAAGAAGGAACAGGGGCCAACCATGAAAATCAACCGGCGAAAGCTGCTGTCGATTCTCGGCGTTTCTCCCGCGATTTTGGCGGGATCTCCCGCTCTTGGGGACCAGAAGAAAAAGAAAGCCCCTCCGACTGCCGTTGAAGCCAAGCTTGAGACTCTTAATCCCAAGGGGATGCCGCCCGCGGTCCAGCTGGTCCCCATGGCACCGCGTCTGGACACCCTCGACGGCAAAACCGTGTTCCTCGTGTCCGACGGCTTCGCCGGGGCGGATCGTTTCCTCGCGCAGATCGCCATCTGGTTTCAGAAGAACATGCCCAGTGTGAAGACGGTGTACCGTCTGAAAGCTGGGTCGTATTTCGATGATGACCCCAAGCTCATGGCGGAAATCAAAGCCAGCGGCAACGCCATGATCATGGCATACGGGCATTGAAGCACCTGCACCCCAGCGACCGTCGGTCACTGCATGCAAGTCGAAAAGATGGGTTTCCCGACCGCCCCACTGGTCACGATCGCCTTCAAGGATTTGGCGAAATCCAACGCCGCCAGTCGCGGCATGCCTCTCGAGCGCATCTGCTTCCTGCCTCACCCGATGACCAACAAGTCGGACGAGGAGATGTACAAGGTCCTCGAGGGCAACGATCCGATCACCAACAAGCCGCTGATGCCGGAAATGATTGCCGCGTTGACGCAACCTCTGACCGCGGACGAGAAGAAAACCGGCACCATCAGTCCGGATATTGGCCCGCCCACCTACGTGGGCACTCAGGATGAACTGCAGCGCCTGTACTGCGACAACAACCTGACCGATTTCATGCCCATCATCCTTCCCACCGAGGAAAAGGTGCAGGCGATGCTGAAGGGGACGAGCCACAAGCCCGACGAGGTCATCGGCAAATTGAGCGCCGCCCAGGGTGCGCAACCTTCGTGGTCGTTCACGGTCAAGCACGTGGCCATCAATGCGGTCATGGCCGGCGCGAGTCCGGAATACCTCCCCGTGATTCTCGCGATCTCCGCCACGGGCCAGCCAGCGCTGTTCAGCTCGACGTCGTCCTTCTCCCGAATGGTGATGCTGAACGGTCCCATCTCCGACCAAATCAAGATGAACTACGGCATCGGCGCGATGGGCCCGTTCGCCGAACCCAATGCCGTCATCGGCCGCGCGTGGACGATCCTTTCGAAGAACCTCGGCGGCTGTGGCGTGCCCGGACTCAGCTACTTGGGCACCCTGGGATCCAACTTCAATTACAACAACCTCTGCATCGCGGAAACGGAAAACAGGCTGCCGGATGGCTGGAAGCCGTTCCACGTGCAAAAGGGCTTCAAGCCCGACGAGAGCGTCGTGAGCATCTTCAGCGGCTGGAGCCTGAACAACGTCGCCTGGTTCCCCAACATGCCCTACCACGAACTGATCAAGAACTGGCTGACGCATTTCTTCTCGTTCGGCACCAGCGCCGCGACGCTGCTGCTCGATCCGACCATCGCCCGCGAGGCGAAGGAAAAAGGATTCAACTCGAAGGAAGAGTTAAGCGACTACTGGTCGAAGGAATCGAAGACGCCTGCGTGGCTCTACTGGGACACGCACCAGCCCCAGTTGAAGCAGGCACAGGCAGGCGTCGAGCCCTACGCCTCGTATCTGAAGATGGGCGATGGCGAGATTCCATTCCAGCGCTTCTACCGCCGCGGCCGTCCTGGCGCGCCGCCCGATCCTAACCCCAAGTCCTCCATCGAGGTAATCGTGCTGGGCGGGGAAACAAACACGTACTGGGCCGGCGGCGACTTCAGCTACGTCACCAGCGCGTCGATCGACAAGTGGCGCTGAGCAGGATCGCTCTAAGCCGGACGGAAAGTCGGGCGCTAAGCGCTGGGAGCCTCATTCAGTTTTTCTGGAAGATTTATCTTCTTGGCGAAGGCAAAACCGTAACGTGGATGTTCCGGGTCGGATCTTTCCATTCGAACCGCGCGTGCGGTTCCAAGATGGTGGTCCCCACCGCGACACAGAAAAACGTCAACGGTCATACCCATTTCCAACGCCGTGGGACAGGTACAAAGGAATCCCCCGGCACTCATGTTGTCGGTTGTGGCATGCACCTCGAGAGGCTTCCCTTCTTTATCATTTCCCACGAGCTTCAGCGTGACCCTCAGTTGGAACCGAACCTCCGACCGGCGCTCTGCTGGCTTTGAACGAAGCGCAACCTCAAGTCGAGCTCTCAGACGGTCGAAATCGACGGGCTTCTGAAAGTAATCAGAGGCGCCAAGGCTCTCAGCGAACGCCTTGTTTCTTTTATCCTCAGCGCTGACGATGAAGATAGGGATGTGCTGAGTGAAGCTCAGAGAAGAGAGGGCCTGGCATAACTCAAAGCCAGAAAGCCCTGGCATAGACAAATCGAGCAGGATCGCGTCAGGTTTGTGCTCCAGCGCCATCACGAGAGCGTTTTGCGGATCGCCCGTATCTACAATTTCGTACTCCTCCTTAAGGGACTCCCGGAGTAACTCCCGCATCGTTTCATCGTCATCGACAATCAGGATGCGCGACACGACGTCTCAATTCTCGATTCTTCCTGAAGTCGGTGAATGGCAGATTCAGGCACGGATGTGCGCTCAAAGCGCGGCACCGCATCCGATTAGGATTTATTGGAACGCAGAGTTGGCACAGGTTACGCTTCCCTCAAGACATTCTAACGGAACGCAAGGGTAGCCCCGCATGTTACTCGTGTCAACATGCCTGAACCGATAACCACAGCGTCCTCTAGAAAGCGGTATAGGTATTCCGAAATGACATAATTGGGCGAGAAAATTCTGCCAACGCTTTGGCTACTCACACGCTCTGCCTGAAAAATGTCGAGCAGCGCCGATGCAGGTCCGGAACGTACGATACGAGCGGCTCCTCTCGACAAAACACTTGCCTCCTTCGCGCCGCGCCTCGCTCACATGCACTAAAACGAGTTGACATATCTTATCTATACGTATTAAAACGTATTGCCATTCTAAATGTTGATGGCGCCGTCTTTGTGTATTTACGCGCCTTTCTGACGAGGAGAGCTCAAAATGGTTTTCGAAGTGACCGATGTTGTCCGTGCATCAGTCCATCCCGAATCGAAATGTGGTACCTGCAGGCAAGTCCGCGCATGGGGTTGGCGGTCGATCGGAACGCGGCTGGGCATACTGACGGCGCTTGTGTTGCTCTGCGGCTCGAACGCATTTGGTCAAGTGTCGGCTAACCTTGCGGGGCAAGTCGATGATCAATCGGGCGCGGTCGTGAGCGCGGCCAATGTGACGGCACGCAATGTGGAGACTGGCGCGGCGCGCAGCGCGATCACGGACGGTGAAGGCCAGTACCGGTTGGCGTCATTGCCCGTGGGGGAATATGAGGTTCACGCGAGCAAACAGGGCTTCGAGGAAGAGGTACGCAGAGGAATCCATTTGGTGGTGGGTGAGGAGGCTACCGTCGATCTCACGCTGCGGCTGGGAGAGATCAGCCAGGAAGTCACTGTAAATGGGGACGCCCCCATGGTGAGCGTGACGACCAACGACATTTCGGGTCTCGTCGGGGAGCAACAAGTCAAAGACCTTCCTCTGAATGGGCGAAGCTTCGATCTGCTCATGCCGTTGAACCCGGGCATAGTCAATTTTACGTTTGAGAAGACAGGCGGGATCGGCGTATCGAACTCGACGAACGGAAACAACTTCGCGGTGTCTGGCAACCGGCCTCAGCAAAATCTGTTCTTGCTGAACGGCGTGGAGTATACAGGCGCGGCCGAAAACAACATGCAGCCTGCCGGAGCGAGCGGTCAGTTGCTGGGCGTCGACGCGGTTCGCGAATTCAACGTGTTGCGGGATTCTTACGGCGCCGAATACGGGAAGCGTCCGGGCGCGCAAGTCGTGATCGCGAGTCAGTCGGGTTCGAACCAGTGGCACGGGTCGGCGTATGAGTTCCTGCGGAATAACGCTCTAGACTCGAAAAACTATTTCGATCTTGGCGGTGCCCCGGGGTTCCAGCGTAACCAGTTCGGAGTCTCCATGGGAGGGCCGATTCAAAAGGACAAAACCTTTCTATTCACGAACTATGAAGGATTCCGGCAGAACCTGCACCAGACGTCGCAGACGTTTGTTCCGGCGGCGGATGCGCGGAGCGGAACACTCACGGCTTTCGGATCCTCATGTGCCGCAACTTTGCAAGCTCAATGCGCCACTGTCGTACAAGAGCTGCTGAACCTCTGGCCGGTGGCTGCTCCCGCTAACTGCCCGGGGCCGGAACTCCTGTTACCTACTGGAAAGCTGAGCGGGATCATCGCGTGTGACTTCAGTCCCCTTCAAAAGATCCGCGAGGATTTTGGGACGACAAGAGTGGACCACATCTTTTCCGACAAAGATACGCTCACCGGAGCGTACACGATCGACGACGGCGAAGACGTGACCGCCACCGTGGCCGATCCGTTCAGCACGGACATCGTCAATCTGCGCGAGCAGGTCCTGAGTGTGGAAGAGACACATGCGTTTTCGCCGGCGTTTCTGAATACGGCGCGGTTCGGCTATTCCCGCGCGGGCTACTTCTTCCTGGGGGAGCCAACGCCAGGTTCACCGGCGGCGAGCGTCACGAGTTTTGTGGGGGGCTTGCCGGTGGGAGCGGTGGTCGTTGGCGGCAGCACGGCATCGAACCCTGCGACGCAACTCGGCCTCGCGGGCAGCAACAACGGAACGGACCTGCACGTATTCCGGAATTTGTACACATACGAGGATCAGGCGACACTGCTGCGAGGGAAGCATCAATTTACATTCGGCGTATGGTTGCAGCAGTTTCAATCGAATGAAGTTCTGGCGCTCAGTCAGTTCGGCCAAGCATCCTTTTCAGGGATTAACGCACTTCTGGGCGGTGTGGTCGGCACGTTCACCTACGATCCGGCACCAACGGAAATGAACTGGCGTTCGCTGTTTGCCGCGTGGTACGCCGAGGACACGATACGGTTGACTCGCAAGCTGACGTTGACACTGGGCTTCCGCGCCGAATCCTCAACCGGATGGAACGAGGCGCATGGCCGGGCCGCCAACTACTTCTTCACGGGTGGCGTGATCAATTCCGCTCCGCATGTGGGGAGCAACGCCTTCAGCGTCAACAACGCAAAGTTCCTGCCGCAGCCGCGAATCGGCGTGGCGTGGAGCCCGTTCGGCGAGAAGACGGTGCTGCGCGCGGGGTTCGGGATGTACAACGACCTGCAAGACGCGCTGGGATACAGAATGGACCAGAACGCGCCCTTCAACCCCACGTATGCCATCAGCAACCTGCCGGTCGCCGATTTGCCGGCGCCAGCCGTTTTTCCTGTCCCCGCTGGTTATCCCCCCGCGCCCGTAGCTGCTCCAAAGCTGGCTCCGGGAGGTGTGCAGCCGAACCTGCAGCCGCCGACGCTGATCTCGTATTCGCTTCGGCTCGAACAGCAGTTGACGCCTAACACGGCGATCACCATCGGGTACGTTGGATCGCATGGGTATCACGAAATCCTAGGCGTGGACGCAAACGAGCCCGCACCAGTGATCTGCCCAGCATCGCCATGCCCCGCCACGTTCCCGGCGCTCTACAACGCGGCTGGTACATTGGTGAATCCTTCGACCAGCCCGATTGCCGTGCCTGCGGGCACGTATTACGTGCCAGCCGCTTGCAGCGCGACAAACACAACCTGCAATGCCAGCCTCGCGGGCACTTGGACGTGGTTCTCACGAGGCGATAGTTCTTACAATGCGCTTGAGATGGACGTGAACCACCGGTTCAGCGAAGGGTTGTCGCTGCGAGGAGTGTACACGTGGTCGAAGGCGCTGGACGACGGAGACTCACTGAATTCTACGACCGCAAATAATGCGCCGGGGCTGGTTTCGAACCCGTTCGATCTGCGCGCCGACCGGGGACGTGCGACGTACGATGCCAGAAACATTGGGGTCATCAATGCCGTGTATGAACTACCATTTGGGCGCGGGAAAACCTTTGCGGGTGATGTGAGTGGTTGGAGCGACCACTTGGTGAGCGGCTGGTCGATCAACAGTATCGTGACGGCCCAATCGGGTTTGCCGTTTACACCGCAACTGAGCTACAACCCAACGAGAAACGGCGACACGAAAAATCCCGTTCGCCCATTCCTGAATCCGAGCTTCAGTGGCCCGGTGATTCTGGGCAAGCCCGGCGAATGGTTCAATCCAAACGCTTTCCTGACCGAGGTCAATAACGGCGGATTCTACGGAAATCTGGGAAGAGATACGCTGACCGGACCGGGGCTGGCAACCTGGGATTTCTCAGTCATGAAGCAGACACCCATCGGCGAGGGATTCAATCTGCAGTTTCGAGCGGAGATGTTCAACATTCTGAATCGCGTGAATTTCAATACGCCGAATTTAATTGTGGCGATATTGCCGCCAGGTTCGACCATACCCCAAGCGAACCCGTCTGCCGGAGCCGTTACGAGCACGTCGACCACAGCGCGGCAAGTTCAATTCGGACTCAAGCTGCTTTGGTAGCCGAGCGAGGCGGCTGAGACAAATCGACGCAGCGGAGGTTGCAAATAGCCTCCCCCGCTTCAGGGTGCGAATTTTTGATTGCTGAACATCGCCTCGGTGGGCGCTTGGATTTTTATAAAGGGATGATTCGCAGCCACATGGCAATTCGAACAAGATACGGATAGGGCTCCGAAAGCCTGCACAAATGATTTCTCATTCTTCTGCTCGATGGCCGCATTTACCTGCGCAAGGCTTGCTTTCATCATTGTGGGGATAAGCTCCGTCAAAGGCGTCGGCACCTCTTTGAACTTGGGATAGAAATTCATGGCATCGTCGAGACTCTCTTGAATTTCCCCCAACTCGTAGTTAGCCAGGGGCCAATTTGCTTTCGTTCCCGCATAATATAATTTCGCGTGGTGCTGTTGAATCACGCCCATGATCTCACCAAGCCCCGGTTTGAGATCGTCGATGGTTTTTCCCAGGTCGGCGACTTTGGCTTCGAGAGCGGCGTTGGAATCTGCATTCTTCTGTTGCGAGCAGCCGGCGAGAAAAAGCACTGCAAGTCCAATCAGAACTCTGCTCATTCCCGAGCCCCCCTTATAATGTCTGAATTCATAGCGTTGTCTAAGTTTGCGCTCTTGTCGGATTTTTTGCCCCAAGTCCAATAGAGTCCCAAGTAGGCATAATTTTCGGTTTGGCCGATGGCAGTGTGCCCGTAGGCAAAGAGGAGTTGGAATCCAGGGTCCCGAAATTTGTAATACCCGCCGACATCCACCAGCGTGGCAGACTTGATTTGCGGTGTGGCCAGGCCTTCGGCACCGTGAGAAAAAACCTCCGTGCCCAGGGTCCACTTCTTGCCTATATCCCGCTGAGCGAGCCAGCCACCATATGTGAAATTCCGATAGCCTGGAGCATTGACGAATGTTTCGCCCACCCCACCGTAGGTAGTCCACGGCCCAAAGCTTTTCTGAGCCCAGATAGGCACCTTGTACCACGTTTTTCCGACACCCAATCCTCTCCGCGCGCTGCCACTTGGAAGCTCAAACATTACAAACGTGCCAATCATGGGACGGTGTTTCGATTCCTGAACGAATCGATATTTGACGCCCGTTTCGATGTCGCCCAGGCCGTACTCATTTGGACCGATGCCGTTGGGAGCAACCTGGGGATTGTTTGAGGGCAGAATTGCCGCGACGGGAACGATGATGTGGAGATGAACGTTGGGAAGAGCTCCCCAATTGAACTCAATGGCCGGGCCTGCTGTGTCCGTTTCAATCGGCGTTCCGTCCGATGTGGCGAACGTATAAAATTCGTAATTCCGAAAGTCAATCGGCTCCGGGTCGTCCGTTTGAAAAGGGGGACCGGCCCAGGCAGTCGCCGCGCTAGAGACGAGTGCGATTAACGAGGCTAGAAATGCTGTTCCTATCTTCACAAGCCGGTACTTCCAAAATTTCTGATTTTCAATTCTTCCCGTGCGCATGACTCTCAACTTACAGTAATGACAGTTGCCTAGTCCTTGCACTTCGCGATTGCGTTAAGAACGCACGCATTGTAGCCGGAATGTAAGCTTTACGGAAGATAGACATCATTCGCACGCTTGCTATAGGCATTCAGCAAGACCACCTCTCCGGAGTTAGCGCCGTACTGCGACTGCATGGCATCCGACAGCGCATTGCCGGGAAGCGGGGAGGCGCCGAAACGCGCGCCTCCCGTCTCCTGTTGTTCTTTAAGGCAGGTAGTAACGGAACGAGGTGAACACCATGTTGTTGTCGGAGTGAGGCGCGGCCGGCGTGGTGGAGCTGGGGGCTCCACGCCACGTGTTGCGGATCAAGTTGGAATACTGCATTCCGTACTGGATGGTTCCCCTCGGGCCCTTGTAGAACCGATACCAGAACCCGATGGTGCCCTCGATGACGTTGCGGGTATCACCAGTGCAGTTCCCGAGTGCGCCGGGAATGAATCCGGTCGAGCCGCCGACGCCAGTCGGAACGCCTGTGTTCGTGTTGGTGGCGGGTCCTGTGATCGGCAGCGTCTCTGTCTCGCAGCCGGAGTTGTTGGCTGTCGTCAGACCGTAGCCATCACTGAGGGCCCCCCCGACCGTCTTGGCGTACTGCGCCCGGTCCGAGTATTCACCGCCGACGTTCAGGTTGACGTCGAGTTTCGGCGTGGGATGGAACTGGAGCGTACCGAGCGCCTGATAGTTGCGGAGCGGAACCAGCGTGCCGTTCGGCCGAACCGTCAAATCGGGCAATCCAACCGAGCCATAGCGCCCGATACCGGAGCCGCCGAAGAAGTGAACGCCGAGGTCAACCTTTTTCGCGAAAAGATTCCAGCGGGCGTTGGCACCGCCGCCGCCGCCGACCCTCGAGTCGTTGAAGGCACCGGCCCCTGATGTCGTCGCTGATTCGGCCGGACATTGCGCTTGCTGTGTAGTGCCGGTGATCGGAACGCACGGGAAGACGCGGTCACGAAACTGGCTCACGACTCCGAAGATCTCATAGTGCCCAAAACCGGGCTCGAAAACGGCCTTGAAGATCAAGTCCGGCGAGCGATTATAAGCATAGTTCGCGGTCGCGTTGTAGAGACCGCCGCCGTTGCCAAACTGACCCACAAGGAAATTGTTAAGAACTGTCGGATTGATGGTAGCGGTCGTGGTGCAGGTGGCATTCGTGCATACAACAGTTCCACCGGAGTTCACCGTGGGGTTTCCATGCACCGTGAGGGTGGACTGTGCCTCTTCGACTGAAAAGCCCAGCCAGACCTTGTTGTTAAAGTTCTTGGTGAATCGCGCGCCATACTGCCGCGCCCAGCTAAAGCCGGCGTGGTACTGCGCATCGATCGTTGCTGGCAGCGCTTCGGTGCGATTGTCCATGCCTTTGGTCGTCTCGGTCAACAGGCTCCACATCTGGCCGCCCGTAACACTCCAGCCGCTCGTGAATGCGGCCTGGCCCCAAAACTGCCGCTGGCGGAGCGTGTAGCTGTTGCTCTGGTTATCGTTCGAGGTGATGCCAGCCGAAAGGAAATCGGTTTCGTAGTAGCCGCCAATCTTCACGTTGTCCAGCTTGCCTTCAGTCAGCAAGCTAAAGCGCGACTGCCGCCCGGAGGCGTTGAACTCTGACACGTGAGCCGCCGACGAGCCGTTGAAGGGGTTCGCGTTAAGGTTGCTGTTGATATCTGAACTGAGGGCCTTCTGGCGCCATACCGTTTCCGCCGCCATAAAGCCGCCCGGCGTAATCGTTACGCCCTTGTAGTGAAGCGAAGTCGGCTCGTCAGGCTTCGCGCCTTGCGCAGAATCCGCGCCCCCGGCCAATGCGCCGGAGACAGGGCCGATTGATCCTGGTGCAGCCAGAGGATCGACAGCCGGACTGTCGCTCAAGGGATTCGAAGCATTGAGTTGCTCCTGGAGCGTCTGCACTCTCTCCTGCTGTTCCTGGAGCTGCTTAGCCTGGGCGCCGACAAGATCACGAAGCTGCTGCAACTCGTTCTCGAGCTCCAAGCTCGAAGGCGACGCTGCCGCCGGATCCGCCTTCGCGGCCGACGTTCCGGGTGCCGGGGTGTTGGTGGCCCCATTCGCCGCCGAGTCATTATTTGTTCCGTTGCCGGCCATCGCAGGTGCTGCCACGAGACCGAGAGCCACGATACACGTCAAGAGTACTCGCATTCACTCCTCCTTAGAGATTTGCTGTCAAACCCACTCCACCGAAATCTTTTTGTCACCAGGGATTAAGGCAGACTGAACTCGGGCCGTCTGGCCTCCGAAGAACACCGAAAACGTCTCCGGGAACACGGTCACTGCGGGGAACTACAGGTCAAGCACCCACCCACTCTGGGAACTTTGGACAACCCGACCGCCACGGCACTACGCCCGTTCGGCCAGCCCCACGCGTGCCCGCGTTCCATACGTAGGACACGAGTCCTGGTGGACGTTAGTCGGTGCGATTGAATGTCGCATGAGCGGAATGTTAATAGTGTGTTACAGCCAGTCGGAAGCTGTCGGCGGATGGCGTTCGAGACGGGCGCGGACTTCCTGAGAGTAGCGTGCGTTTCAAAGGCGCCAAGACTTGGGTGGGATACGGCCTGCCTCTGAGGACTAGCGGAGCGACCCTATCTGATAGCTGAGGGCCGAAAGCTGCATCTCGTAGTCGTACTTTGCGCTGGCGGATTCGAGTTCTGCCTGTGTCATGTTCAGCTGGGCCTGGCTAAGCTCAATGATCGAGCTAAGACCCAGTTTGTAGCGAGACTGCGCGAGGTCCTCCGCCTGCGTGGCGCTTTTCAGTAGCTGGTCGGTTAGGCCGAGCCGCTGAAAGGCCGAATTTGATTCGAGCCAAGCTGTGCGGACGTCGCGAACAACGTGATTCTGCAAGTCCCGGAGGTATTGGTCCTTCGCGCGCGCACGCGAATCTGCTTCACTTCGAAGCGCACCGAATAAATGACCATTAAAGATCGGGATGTTCACGTTGACGCCGCCGGCCGCGTAGCGAGGAGCAAGTTGGTCCGCGCCGTATGGTGTCAGCCCGGCACTACCTGCCGCAGAGATGGTCGGAAACCAAAGATCGCGCTCGGCCGTGGCGTAGCTATGCGCCGAATCCACGTCCAGACGAAGACTAATGAGTTCCGGCCTATTCTTGAGAGCCTGCTGAAGGAGATCGGAGAACTCGACGGGTGGAGCTGACGGCAGCGGCTCCTCAACCAATTGGAATGATCGTTGGTCGCCGTAGCCGAGCGCTGCGGATAACTGCGCGTTCGATGCGTCGAGATCATTCTCAGCCTGGACCAGCAAGAGCTGCGCTTGGGCGAGATCAACGTTGGCGAAACTGACGTCGAGGCCGGACTTGATCTTGTTTCTTTCAAGCTCGGTCACCTGGTCAGCGACCAACTGGCGATCTTTGACCGTTTCCTGGGCCACCTTCAATACCGCCTGGGCTTTCAAGACTGCGAAATACGCCCGGTCCACGCCGAGCAGAACATCCGCCCGCGTGGCGACGACGCTCTCCTGCTCCGCCTGGGCATGCAGATTTGAACTTTTCACGAGCGCGTGCGTGCGGCCGAAATCGGTGACGAGCTGGGTCATCGTGAGGCCGTTGGCGTAGCGTTCGTAGATGATGGGATTATTCAGGGCGCCGGCCGCGATCCGGCTGTTATTTTCGGAGTCCACGGCCGTAAGGCTTCCGTAGGCCGTCGGATAGTAGGCTGAACGCTGTTCCGTGACCTGCGCCTTGGCTGCGGAAGCCATGTCCACGGCCGCTTGAATCTGTGGATGATTTTGGATTGCGATCTGCTCCGCATCGTGGAGGCTAAGTTTCTGCGTATTTTGGGCGGCAAGTGGTCCGCACGCGAGGGCGACGGCGACCAGGGCGGATGCAATCGGCCGAGATGGCATCGTCATTGCGCTTCCTCGGTGGCCAAACTTGCTTGTGATCCAGCGCGCTGGTAGATGATCAGGTACGCAGCGGGTACCACGAAGATGGTCAAGACCACAGAAGCAATCAGGCCGCCGATGATTACACGTGCGAGAGGCGCGTAGGATTCGCTCCCTGCCTCAAGTTTCAACGCCATCGGCAGCAGCCCCACGATCGTGGCGAGCGAGGTCATCAGAATCGGCCGCAGACGGATGCGGCACGAATGGGCCACTGCTTCACGAATCCCGTACCCTTCCTGGCGGAGCCGATTAGTAAAGTCCACGATCAAGATGCTGTTGGAAACGACCATGCCGGTGAGCATCACAATTCCCATGAGAGATTGAATGTTCAGCGTAGTGTCTGTGAACGCCAGCGTCAGCATCACTCCCACGAGGCCAGTGGGAATCGCGAGGACGATCAGGAAAGGATCGATGAAGGACGAGAACTGCGCCACGAGGACGAGAAAAACAAGCAGGATCGATAGTGTCAGCCCCAGTCCGAAGCTCCGGAAAGACGCGTTCATGGTGTTCACCAGGCCGCGGACATCGATTCGGATATTGGGAGGAAGCTTGGTGCCGGCGACAATCTTCCGAACTTCACTGGCGGGCTTCCCCAGATCCTCCCCGGAAGGCGCCACATACACGTCAATGGTGCGTTGCAGTTTATAGTGATCCACTTCGGTCGGCGTGAGGATCGGGGTAATATCGGCCACCTGATTGAGATAGGTGGGCAGCTTCAAGGACGGGGCGTGCAACGGCATCGCTTTCAAGTCTTCGAGGGACTTGACCTGATTTTCAGGATACTGGACGGTGACGAAATAGTTGTTTCCGCTATTTGGATCGACCCAATAGCTTGGCGCGATCATCGCATCCGAAGTAAGCGAAGTAATAAGATTGTCGACCACTTCCTTTGGGCTCAGGCCGAGTTCGCTGGCGCGGTCGCGGTTCACGTTGATCTGCAGGCCCGGATAATCCATGTCCTGCGGGACGTAAACGTCCGAGACTCCCCGCAGGCGGCGAAACTGATCTTCGAGACCCAGGGCGATCCGATTCGCGGCTAGGAGATCGTTTCCGCTCACTTGCACGTCAATAGGGGCTGGTAATCCCTGGTTGAGCACCGAGTCAACCAGCCCGCCAGATTGGAAATACGTGCGCAGTTCCGGCAGTTGCGACGAAACCTGTTTTCGAACCCCGTCCATGTAGACGTAACTGCCCACCTTATGATCTTCCTTCAATCCAACCTCGACGAACGCTGTATGCATCGCTGCGTTTGGCGTCGAAAGCGATGACAAATCGGGCGTCACCCCGATGTTCGACACTACGGAATTGAGATCGTCGGGCCGGACGATCTGGCGAACAATGGCCTCGATCTTTTTTACGTAGTCCTCGGTGACCTCGATGCGGGTTCCCGTGGGCGCCTTGACGTTGATGATGAATTGCCCTGCGTCGGTTCGAGGGAAGAATGAAACACCGACCAAAGGATAAAGCGCAAAGCTCAGGATGAATACACCGACGAATCCCCAAACAACTTCCTTCGGGCGATCGAGGGCCTTTTTCACCCAAAGGTCGTATCTGCCCAACATCCGTTCGAACTTCAGGTTGAACTGGGCATGGAATCGGGCCCCCCATGACTGCCGCTTGGCGGGTTCGCCGTCTAGCTCCTCCGCCGGGTCGCCATGATGCGCGATTCCTTTGAGCAGGTTTGCGCAGTAAAGCGGCACGACCGAAATGGCGACAAAATAGGAGGCGAAAAGAGAGATGACCACGCTCAGGGCAAGAGCCGTGAAAAGAAACTTGCTCACCCCGTAGAGCAACGTCACGGGAAAGAACACAACCACGGTGACGATGGTGATCGCCAATACCGCCAACCCGACTTCGTTGGCACCCTTTTCGGAGGCGACCGCGGGATTCTCGCCAAGTTCCATGTGACGAAAAATATTTTCCAGAACAATCACGGAATTGTCGATCAAGCGCGAAAACGCCAGCGCCAGGCCGCTCAGGATCATGCTGTTGATCGTCGAGCCCCCGATGTGAAGGATGAAGAAAGTGGCCATCACCGAGAGCGGAATCGAAAGAAATACGGCAAAGGTCGCTCGCGGACTCCCAAGAAAGACCAAGACCATCAGCGCCGTAAGCACCAGCCCCGTCCCGCCTTCTTTCAGCACCGTTGAGATCGCCTGTTTCACGAACAGGGATTGATCGAATACGACGTGCGCCTTGAGCTGAGAAGGTATGTCGCGCAGGTTCTTGATTGCGTCCTTGATACCGTTGACGACCGCAATTGTATTGCTGTCTCCGCCCTGCTTCTGGACAGGGACATAGACGGACCGCTGACCGTTGACGCGCACAATATTGTATTGGAGCGCCGAGCCGTCTACGGCGTGGCCCACATCGGAAATGAAGACTGATTTCTCACCTTCCGTTTTCAGCGGCACGTCATTCAAAGCCTTCGCATTCAGAACTTGAGCATTTGTATAGAGGTTGTAGTCGAGTGGGCCGATCCGGACGTCGCCAGCGGGCAGAATGAGATTCGATTCATCGGTGGCGCGTACCACGTCCATGGGGCTCAATTGATTTGCCTGCAACTTCAACGGATCCACGTACACCATGATCTGGCGATAGCGCCCGCCGTATGGAGGCGGCACGGTCGCTCCAGGGACGCCCGCGATCTGGTTCCGAATCTGAAATTGCAGGTAATCGTGGAGCTGCGTCTCGGAAAGACCCTTACCGTCAACCGTCAGCAGGCAAACGGGAAGACTGGACGCATCCATGCTCATCACGACGGGAGGGAGCGTGCCTTGTGGAAGCCTCCTCAAGTCCGCCATCGCCAGATTCGAAATTTGAGTCACATCTGCGTTTGCGTCCGTGCCCGGTTGAAAGTAAATTTTGATGAGGCTCACCCCGGAGAGCGAACGCGATTCCTGGTGTTCGATTCCGCTGCCCAGCGTGAAGAATCGCTCGAATGTGTCCGTAATATCCGCTTCGATTTGCTGCGGCGGCATGCCGCTATAGAATGTGGCCACTTCGACGACGGGAATATTGATCGGCGGAAACATATCCACGGGCATCTGGACCAGGCTGGTGAGCCCAAGAACACACACGAAAAGGCAGATGACGATGATGAAGTAAGGGTGGCGCAATGAGAAAGACGACATACGAGTCCCTACTCCACTTCCGAGGGTGTCACGGCTTTCGGAGCGACCAACTCGCCGGGTTTGAATTGCGACTGCTCGCCGAAGACGACGCGCTCGTTTTCGCGCAGCCCCGAAAGGATTTCGACGTCCGTGGCGCTTTCCAGGCCCAGAGTCACATCGCGGTTTTCGATTCGGTTGTCGCTGCCGACCACAAGCACCGACCCGTGGCTTTCTCCGGAGGCTTGCACTGCCTGAACGGGCACGGTCAGAACGTTCTGAACAGTGTGAAGCGGAATCTGTACCGTGGCGTACATTCCCGGAACGATCTCGTAATTCGGGTTCGGCACGTTCACTTCGGTATGCATCGTCCGCGTTTCGGGATCGATTTGGCCTGAGAAGAGACCGATCTTCCCATCGAAGGTCTTTTTGATTGTGGTGACGTGGACGGCCACTGTTTCGCCGATGCGAACGTCTTCTGCGGCCCTTTCCGGCACTGGAATCACGAGACGGAGAAGATTCGTCTGCGAAAGGTGGCAGAGCGCCTGGCCGCTTTTGTTCGAAGACGTCCCGGCTGGCAATAGAGCTCCCGTATACGCATCGATCTCCGTGACGACGCCTTCAAATGGCGCAGTGATGCGGGAATAGGCGTACATGGCCCGGTCCTTTTCAAGCGCCGCTCGGGAAGCGAGGAGCTCCTGTTCGCTTGCCGCAATCGAGTCCTTTGCGGCCGAAACTCCCGCACTCGCTTCCAAGTCTTTGCCCTGGGCAACATCGATTTCTTGCTGAGCCACGAGCTCCGGTCGCGACTTCTGCACGTCGGCCAGCCGCGAATACGTCAGGTGCGCCACGGTGTAAGCGGACTCCGACCGGTTCAGTTCTTCTTTGGCGCGCTCCAGATCCTGCTCACTTTTCTTGACGCTGGCTTCGTCCTGCTGCAGCTGCTGTTGAAGTTCGGGAATTTCCAGGACCGCGAGAAGCTGGCCTTGCTTCACGTGCATCCCCCAGTCCACGTAGAGCTTCTGAATGTAGCCGGACACCTTGGCGTAAACATTGACTTCCTGCTGAGGCTGAAACTCCGAGGCAATGCTGAGATCACTCGCGAGATCGCGCCGCTGGACTCTCACCACGGCCGCGATGGGCGCGTTCACCGCACTGCCTGCGCTAGATTTGCCCGTGGAACTGCAGCCGGCGAGAAGTCCTGCTGCGCAAAAGAGCGCCGAAAGGGATCGAGCATGACTTCTCCACAGCGATTTGTCCTGTAGATTCATGAGTTCCTTAAGGCTGGGTGTAGATTCGCCGACGTATCATCTCGACTCTTGGCGGTTAAAGGCCGTGTCGCGAATCGCTTGCCGAAGTTTTTCGCACGTAAATCCTGCCGACCTTCGCAATCCGACAAGTTCCTGCCTTCGCTGCCGTATCTCGCGCGCCGCAGCGGGAACCTTCTCAGCAATTTCGGGCGGGATAGTCTGAACGCCGTGGCGGTCGCCGTGGAGCAAGTCGCCTGGCCGGACCGTCAGGCCTCCCACCTCCACCGGACTCCCGAAGTCGAAGACGTGTGCGTAGGCGTGCGAAACCGATACGTTTCCCGCGAACATCTGAAATTCCGTCGGCCGAATATCGGAAAGGTCCCGCACAGCACCGTTGGTCACGATTCCAGTGCAGCCCAATGCCAGGAGAATGTTTGCGTGAACTTCCCCGACGAATGCGCCCAGCCCCGGAGGATCGTCTACATCCTCTATGACAACGACTCGTGGTGTCGGAATGGTGAGAATGTGATTCCACCAGTCGGTCCGGTCATAGTAGTCGTAAGATTTACTGGCTTCCATCCGTGGATTAGAACTTCGCATGCGAGCCGTCGCTGCGTAGCCAACCATCGACGGCTGTTCCTCGAAAATGCACCGGATGGTTGAATCGGCGAATCCCGTATTGGGCAGCCGCACGTGGAAAGTCTCGATCGCGCTAGCAACCAAACATGTGCTGAGCCGCCGGAATTGTTCCAACTGGGCCGGTTTCACGGCTCCCTTTGTAATTAGGCCACCCACTGTCACTGGCTTCGGCACCTCAAAGTTCATATCGATGCTTGACTCTTGAAATGGCTGAGACAGGAATTCAACCGCCGGCATCAATGACGCAGCCACAAAATAATCGGTTCACGGCTGCCTCTCCGACAGCACAATTCGAATTCAAGGCCGCGTTTTTGCAACTCCAACGCGACCAGCTTCAGCGTACGCCGGGTTCCCGAGAGGGACTACTGAAGATATCCTGAAGATTTTGTGAAGCCTTGGGCGGGCTGACACGAGGCGGAATCAATGCAAAAACCGCTGAATCAGGGAATTACACCGGTCGAGGGGCGCTTCACCAGCCCTACAAGTCAGGCGCAAGTTCAGCGCAGATTCAGCATTTAGGTCTCAATGAGGCAGCGCCCGTACGGGAAAGGGGCATCCCACGGCGGGCAAGCGTATCCAAAAGGTTGAGCCCGAGCCAGAAGCATTGTTAACTCCGATTTCGCCGTTGTTGGCTTCCACGGCCCACTTGGCTACGGAGAGCCCCAAGCCTGCGCCCATGTTCTCGCCCGTTCGCGATTCGTCCACACGGTAAAAGCGCTCGAACACTTGGGACGATTGGCTCGGCGGTATTCCCGGGCCGCTGTCGCTGATCGAAAGCTGAACACAAGAGTCATTCGTGCATTCAATGCGCGCCGAAATTGTTCCCCCGGCAGGCGTGAATTTCACAGCATTGTGCAGAATGTTGACAACGGCCTGACGCACATAGAGCCGGTCGGCCTGTGCTCCCACGCTCTCATCGCCCGCAAGCGTGAACGTCAGATGCTTATCTTCGATGAGAACTTCCAGAAGGGACGCCGCTTCTCGCACGAGAGCCATCAGAGGGAAAACCGATACTTGCAACCGGATTTGTCCCGCGTCTGCTCGCGAGAGGGTGAGCAGACTCTCGACTATGCTCGTGAGTCTATTGACCTCCTCAAGCATGCTGCCAATCGTGTCTCGGTATTCTTCCGGCTTCGCGTCTTCTTGCAGTCTTACCTCACCGATGCTCCGGATAGCCGCGAGAGGTGTGCGCAGTTCGTGCGAGGCGTCGGCTGTAAAACGCTGCAACTGTTCGAAGGACTGCTCGATTCGGGACAGCATCTCATTGAAAACTCGCGCGAGATTCCCGAGTTCGTCCTCCGGGTTATCGATGGGCAGCCTTTCGTTCAACCGTTCCGAATTGATTTGTTCGGCCCGATTCGCCATTTTTGTAACCGGATCGAGCGTACGGCCCACCATTTTGTATCCGGCGTAGGCGGTGCCGGCGAGCACCCACGGTGATGCCAAAACCAAGATGAGAAGCGTTTCCTCCAGCTCATTCCAGATCAGGTCCTGGCTGTATCCGACGCGAATCAGGATCGCTCGGCCCTGGAGGTCATATTTGCGGCTGATAAGTACGATCGGAGTGCCATCGGACATTCTGGCAGACCGCCCTGAGTATCCAACTTCGCCTTCTCCGCTAAAGGGAGCCCCACCGATCGTGCGGCTGCCCAACCGTTCATTCCGATAGAGGATGGTTCCATCGGGTGCGAGTATTTCCAACAGTCTTTCCTGGACCTGCTTCCAATCTGTGTGGTGGTGAAAGTCTTCGCGCACGTTGATCTGACCGTCATTCTCTACGTATAGCAAGCCCTTGACCGTCTCGAGATCTTCCGCGGCAAGTCTTTTCAAAATTCCGCCCATTTGCCAGAAGAGAAGCACGGACACGCCTGCAAAATAGACGGCGAGGATGCCGGCAAGCATTCCGACGTACCAGAGCGTGAGCCGCGTTCGCACGCGCTTGGGACGTAGCCACATCAAAGAGTCTCCTCGCGCAGCACAAAACCCACGCCACGCACCGTATGAAGAAGTTTCTTGCGGAATGGGTCGTCCAATTTCCGCCGCAGGTGGGCGACGTGAACGTCGATGACGTTGTCGAGAGGCGTGTAGCGCGCTGTCTCCTGCCACACATCCCGAGCGAGCATCTCGCGTGAAACGACTCGGCCCTGCTGCCGCAGCAGATACTCGAGCAAATCGAACTCGCGGGCCGTGAGCGTCAACTCCTTCCCGCCGCGAGACACGACGCGCCCAGCCGCATCCATTTCAAGGTCTGCGAGCCTCAATTTGTCGCCCAATTCCGGCCTGCCCCGCCGCAAAAGCGCTCGAATACGCGCGAGCAATTCGGAAAACGCAAAAGGCTTCACGAGGTAATCGTCGGCGCCGCCCTCCAAACCGCGAACCCGGTCTCGAACCGTGTCTTTCGATGTGAGGATTAGCACGGGTGTGGATAAGCCCTTCTGCCGCAGGGCCGTCAATACTTCCATGCCGTCCCGAACAGGAAGCATCAAATCGAGTATGACCAGATCGAATGTCTCGGTCGAAGCCAGGAAGAATCCTTCTTCTCCTGTACCGGCAAGGCTCACCGAGAATTGGTCCGCCTCAAGCCCGGTCCGCAGGGCCCTTGCCATTTTTTCTTCGTCTTCGACGATT
The DNA here is from genome assembly GCA_963715685.1 of uncultured Acidobacteriota bacterium. Taxonomy (GTDB): domain Bacteria; phylum Acidobacteriota; class Terriglobia; order Acidiferrales; family UBA7541; genus Palsa-295. The sequence goes on from OY970264.1 coordinate 3,552,243, forward strand.
AGTATGCGCATCGAAACTATTGAGGCCGCTTTTTGCAACTCGCCAGACAGGCTGCCCCTTATGTCTCAAAACGCGAAGGAAAGGGCCGCAGCTATTGTGCTCAGACTGGCAAAAGCGTAGCCACCTGGCTGAATCGGCCGCCTTGCATCTGAAGAAAAATATGAGAATCGCGACAGATATTTAACCCAACTGGAAATATACACCTGTGGAAGGCAATCGACATCTCCAACAGCTAGGTGGCATGGAAGCTCCCCTGATGTGTCATGCAAATGCTGATTGTCTATTGGTGAGATGGGCAGGAGCACCTAACCGGACGAGTGAACTGAAAGGATTGGGTTTCCGCACCCTCCCCCGACTCCGGCAGGCTCGTTGAATCTACACTTCGTCGTCCGAGCTTCTGATCGGCGTGCACATTCTCTACCGCCGGTCATCACCGCGCGCCATCATGATGTCGGCAAGATTCGACATCTGCCGATTACCCACGAAGCGCTTGATGCTCTTGATCTGGGGGCGAATTCGTTTCAAAGAGCCTTCGAGGACGTTGGACCTTGGAGACAAACACATCCAGTTTTGATCAGGCGGCATTCTCCAGCACTAAGAGCCCCGTCGCCGTGTTGGAGACGGCAACGTGATAGCTGCTGTGAATCTTCGTCACCTTGCCGGAGAGAACCCCGCGCATCGCCAGCCAGAGAATGAACTCCGCGCCCTGTGCTCCCGCCTCGCGCACGAGCTCGTGAATCGAGTAGCGCGTGAGGATTTCCGGCTCGTTCACGATCTTGTCCATGCACAGCATGTCGAATTTCTTGTTGATGAAGCCGGCGCGTTCGCCATCCAACTGATGAGACATGCCGCCCGTGCCCAGCACCACTACCTTGAGATCCTTGGGATAGGACTCGATGGCGCGGCCGATCGCCTGCCCGAGCTTGAAGCAGCGGAGCGGCGAAGGCAGCGGGTGTTGAACCGTGTTGATGCACACCGGGATCGTCTTGACCCCGCCATACGAGTTGTTTGGCCAGAACAGCGACATCGGCACCGTGAAGCCATGATCGACCAGCATTTCCTGGCATGTAGTGACGTCGAATTCATCGTGCACCAGCGACTCGATAATGTGCCACGAGAGTTCGGGATCTCCTTGGAACTGCGGAATTGTGGGAATACCCCAGCCCTCATCGGCATGTTCGTATTTGAAAGCCGCGCCGATCGCAAACGTCGGCAATTTGTCGAGGAAGAAATTCAGCCCGTGATCGTTGTAAATCACGACGGCGACGTCCGGTTTCACCTTTTGCAGCCACGCCCGCGCCGGAGGATACGCGGCGAAGAACGGCTTCCAGTACGGGTCATTGAGCAATTCCTTTTCCCGGGGTACCGCGTTCCCGATTGCCGGGATATGCGAAGTCGTGAGTCCACCAACGACGCGTGCCATAAGTTATTCTCCTTGAGCCTTGATCATCTTGTTGAAAGCTTCAACCGTCATCCCCGTCTGCTGGGCGCCCACGTCCTGCACCGTCAGGTGGAAAATCCCGGCAAATTTGGCGAGGTAATAGATACATCCGCCCGCGTGAATCATTGCCAGGACGTTGCGATCATGGATCGCCTTGCGCTGCTCGTCGTTCAGTCCATATTTCGTGCAGTATGCGTCTTCATCTTTCAGGAAGGCCTCGCGGTTTTCGGCTTTGTTGAATGAGTAGCACATTTTGTTCAGCGCGTACCCCTTCATGGCCGCCTTCCCGTCGAACATATACGTGCCCGGAATGGGCATTTCAATTTCGGTTGCTTGGGTCATACTCAAACTCCTCTAAGGACTGGCTTTAGTGCTCGACTGACGCGCCGTGGTGAGCGTCGTCACCAAGCCCGCCACAACCGTAAGATGCGCCCAGGGCGCGTTTGGAGGCGGTGACCAGCATCACTGGGCCAGGTGATCTGCATCACATGACAACAAGGGCCATCCAAGAGCGGAAGCAGTACAAGGAGTGACAAACTTCAGGGTGTTATCCCGGCCACGCTACGAGCGTGGCCGAACTGAGCTGCATTCGAATTGTCAGAACTTTGCCGCTATTATCGCCCATACGTTCGAGAACTATAGTCGCATATGTAGAGCAGGTTGTAGCGTAAGCGTTTGTAATATGAGAAATTAATGAGAGAGCGCCCGTAGCTCAGTTGGAAAGAGCGTCTGCCTTCTAAGCAGAGGGTCGGGGGTTCGAATCCCTCCGGGCGCGCCACTCGAAATCTTTGTAGATCATTGGATTAGCCCTCCGCGTGTTTCTCCCTCCAACCCAAACTCGGGAGTATATGGAACAATTGACTTTCGAGCTGATCGACGGCTAGCTGCGATTTCCTTCGATCACGAAGAGCCGAAACTTACCCTGAAGTGATATAGAACAGCCGGGCCGATCAGTGATGTAGACTCTCTCAGTCACCGTGTTACAAAAACTCGGGCTGGTCAAGAATGACGTGAGCTAAGGAACTGGGCCAAGCCCACCGGCGCGTTCCACGCCGCAATGATCGGGGAGCCCCGTTGTTGCAACTAGGCTACTTGAAAAGGAGATTTCATGCCTCCACTCATGGTCGAGACTCCGCGTTCCCTGAATGATTTCCTAGGTCGCGAGATCGCCGTGACGGATTGGTTCACGGTAACGCAGGACCGCATTCGGCAGTTTGCCGAAGTCACCGAGGACCAGCAGTGGATTCATGTGGACCGCGAACGTGCACAAAGAGAATCACCCTACGGCACGACGATCGCGCACGGTTTCTTGACACTGTCGCTTGTGAGCCACTTCATGAAACAGGCGATTCAGATGCGAAGCGGCGTCCGGATGGCCATCAACTACGGTTTGAATCGAGTCCGGTTTCCATCTCCTGTACGCGCCGATTCGCAGATTCGTGCCCGCGTGAGTCTCCATTCCGTGAAGGACCTTCCAGACGCCATCGAGGCCGTCTTCGGGATATCGGTGGAGGGTCAGGACAGCGAGAAACCTCATTGCGTGGCCGAATGGGTTGTCCGTTACTACCTATGAGCGAAGGCGCGCTCGCGGTCCCAGTACCGGAGAGTGCGGCATTCGTATGAGCCCTTCGTCATTTCTTTGCCCTCGCAAGCTGCCTCGCTAACAACCATCTCCGGCATAGGCATCACATTCGACAGTGATCATCGTCACAGACGAGAGAATCTGTAATCGTCATCCTGCCGACGGAGAGTTTTGGGGTGCAGATTTTGTCGATGCCATCGGCGAGAAGCCGCAGTATTGCTCCAACTTACCGGTCACCAAGCCACCGCTCCCTGAGGCGTGCGGGAAGAGTGGCGGACATCTCTGGGAGAAAACGCTAGTGGGAAGTTGCCTTGACATTGTTGTGGTTGATGACGAGCGGCGCGATCCATGCGGGTCTTCTTATCGGAATGGGCTCTTCAATGCTGCACATGTTTGGGGCGATAGATCAGGCTGTTAAATGCAACGAATCGCGGGGCACCTGGTTGGTCTTGAATCAACGGGCGACCGAGGGAGAAGCGTAAGGAGCCGGGGATCGGGCTGCCTTCGTAGGTACCGAATCGCCTTGACGAACTGGCAGATTGTGTAAGGCGCAACCCCAAACACGGATCGCAATCGTCTGTTTCATCTTGTAGGTCAGACAGGGGGGAAGCATGGGAAACGAAGGAGGCACTTTTGTCGCATACCAGGATGCTTGGCTTTTGGACGGAGTGCGAACACCATTTGTCGAATACAACACTGCGTTAGGTCTGGTTTCTGCGATTGATCTTGGAATCAAAGCAGCCCGCTCGCTGTTTGAGCGGACCCAGATCGCACCGCAAGATGTGGATTCGGTGATCGGTGGCAGCGTTTCACAGACGAGTTTCGATGGTTACTTCCTGGCCCGGCATATCGGTTTGTATTCCGGCGTGCCAGTTGACCGCCCAGCACTAATGGTGCAGCGTGTTTGTGGCACGGGGATCGAAGCCATTAGCCAAGCGGCCGACGCGATTGCTCTTCGAAAGATCTCCGTGGCCCTGTGCGCCGGAGCGGAATCGATGAGCCGTAATCCCATCGCGGCGTACACACACCGCGGGGGCTTTCGCATGGGGCGAGTGGAGTTTAAAGACGCCCTTTGGGAGACGCTGCGCGACACGGCCCCCGATATAACGATGGGCGAGACGGCGGAAAAACTCGCGGTGACTTACAACATCACGCGGGAGGACGCAGATCGCTTCGCCGAGACCAGCTTCGCGCGGGCTCTAGCCGCCCAGAAGAGCCGGTTCCTGGCGGGAGAAATCGTGCCCGTGGTCAGCGAGAAGTTTGAACTCCAGGGTTACAAACCGCGAGGAATCCAGCTGCCAAAGGGAGTCGATCAAGTGGCTGATGACACGCACATTCGGCCGTCGTCCTACGAGGCGCTCGCGAAAATCCGGCCGGCATTCGGCGGCGTTCAAACTGGAGGCAACAGCTCTGGGATCGTTGACGGCGCCGCCGCCGCCCTGGTAAGTTCCGGTGACTACGCCCGCTCGCGCGGATTCCAGCCGCTCGCTCGGGTCGCGTGTGTGGCAGCGGTCGGAGTGCCCCCCGAGGTCATGAGCATCGGGCCAGTCCCTGCGATCCGCAGGTTGCTGAAGGGTGCCGGAATGACGCTCGATCAGATTGATCGGTTTGAAATCAATGAGGCATTCGCCGCCCAGACTATCGGCGTCGAACGTGAACTGAAGCTCGATCGTGCAAAGCTGAACGTGAATGGCGGCGCGATCGCCATCGGGCATCCACTTGCGGCGACTGGAGTGCGCCTGGCCATAACCGTCGCGCGCCAACTGCGCCACTCAAAACTGCGTTACGGCATCGCTTCGGCATGCATCGGCGGAGGGCAGGGCATTGCCATGCTGCTCGAAAATCCGGCCGGTCCAGCCTGATGCTGACCAATCGGAGGACGATCCGCATCCAGTTCGACGATTGCGATCCAGACGGGATTGTGTTCTACCCCCGTTGTTTCGAGTTTTTCGATGCCTGCACTGATGCCTTGTTTGAGCGGGCGCAGCAGCTTTTCCGTATGCCACAAGCTTTACGACGGAAAGGTGCTGGCCGTCGAGGGCGTCGAAAAACGGGTGTGGGTCGTGCCCACCAAGCCCACTCCATCCCGATTCAAAAGCCAAGCCATTCCGCAGGAGATCGTAGAAAAGTGTTGCGGCTTCCGGGGCCGGCGGCAAGCAATCGGCAAAGCCCGTGATCCGAGATTTCGGAAGTCAGAGTGCGAGCATGACAATGGAAAAGCAGTGGAACAAGCTGACGCCTGAGGAAAAGTTCCAAGAGCGCGCGCGGCAATGGAAATTTCCGGAGGGGCTGCCATTTGCCAGCCGGGACGTCGAGCTCGCCTATCAGAACCGCGTGCAGATGCTTCTCGATGCCGTCCAGCTCCGAAAGCCGGAGCGCATACCCGTGTGCCCGTCGGCAGGCTTCTACCCGTTTGCCTACGCCGGCGTCACGGCCCAAGAGGCGATGTACGATTACGAGAAACTCGGCTACGCACTCAGGAAATACCACACCGATTTTATGCCGGACGTAAGGGGCAGCTCGCTGCTTTATGGTCCCGGCAAGGCATTTGAGATACTCGACTACAAGCTGTATCGCTGGCCGGGCCATGGCCTGCCGCCCACATCGCATTTCCAATGCGTGGAAGACGAATATATGCGGGCCGATGAGTACGATCTCCTGAGCAATGACCCGACCGACTTTTTCTTGCGCCGCTACCTTCCGCGTATATTTGCGAAGCTCGGCCCCTGGCAGACGCTAGACACGCTAACGGACATTCAGGAGCTGCCCTACACGGGTCCGTCCTTGGTTCCCTTCGGTTCGCCAGAGATGGAGGAAGCCTGCAGGCAACTACTGGAAGCCGGTCGGGCTGCGCGCGAGTGGCTTCAAGCGTGCGTGGCTATCGATCGCGCGACGACGGCGAACCTCGGCCTTCCCGGATTTTCAGGCGGCTTTACGAAAGCACCATTTGACACGATCGGCGACACGCTGCGTGGCACACGGGCGATCATGCTCGACAAGTTCCGCCAGCCCAAGAAGCTGCAAGCCGCCGTGGAAAGGCTCGTGCCCATCGCCATCGATTGCGCCGTGCGTTCCGCGGGCAAGGGCCGAAACCCACTCGTATTCATCCCTCTCCACAAGGGCGCGGATGCCTTCATGTCAAGTGCAGATTTTCGGACCTTCTATTGGCCGACGTTGAAAGCCGTGATCCTCGGCATGATTCAAGAGGGCCTCGTTCCCATTCTTTTCGCGGAGGGCAGTTACGACAAACGGCTCGACATTGTCGCAGACCCTGATATTCCGGCCGGCAAGACGCTGTGGACATTTGATCGCACCGACCTCCGGGAAGTGAAGAAGCGTTTTGCTGGCTGGGCCTGCATCGGTGGTAACGTGCCTGCTTCCATGCTCATGTCTGCCGGGCCCGAAGACGTCAAGACCCACGTCCAGCGCTTGATTGACGATGTGGGGCGGGATGGCGGTTACATCCTCTCGACCAGCGCGCCGATGTACGATGCCAAACCAGAGAATTTGCACGCGCTCATCGAGACTGGCAAAAAATACGGAGTGTGACGAAACCAGGCGATCCAATGTTGCACAAAGCCCTGTTCGTGGCCCGAAATCGGATTGCAGGAAAGGTAGCCCATGGTCATTCGGGGGGCGGCAGTCTTCCCCGCAGCCAGACGACTCGAGCTACCCTTTCGTCACGGCTGGACGCGGGCTACAGCGCAGGTATTTGCAATGTCATTCGGCAAAGGTCACACGTGTAATGGCACAGGTTTATTCCATCGACGGAATTGTCCCGGTCATCGATCCCGCTGCTTTTGTGCACCCCACCGCAGTGCTCATCGGCGATGTGATTGTTGGGCCGCGCTGTTACGTGGGGCCGTGCGCCTGCCTGCGCGGAGATTTCGGACGCCTCATTATGGAAGAAGGAAGCAACCTGCAGGACACCTGCGTGATGCACAGTTTTCCCGGCGCCGACACGGTCGTCGAAATAGATGGTCACATCGGCCACGGTGCGGTCCTTCACGGCTGCCGCATCGGCAGGAACTGTTTGGTAGGCATGAACGCCGTCGTCACCGACGGAGTGATCGTAGGTGAATCCAGCTTTATCGCGGCAGCCGCCTATGTGAAAGCAGGCACCATAATCCCGCCGCGCAGCCTCGTGATTGGAGTGCCGGCGAAGGTGGTACGTGGGCTGAGCGACCAGGAAATCGAGTGGAAGAAGGAGGCTACGGCGGTCTACCAAGCCCTCGCGCAGCGGAGCATCGAGAGTCTGAAGGCGACTGAAGCTCGCACGACGGTCGAGCCAGACCGCAAGCGAATTTCCAACCTGCCCTTCGATCCGCTCTACCGACGGAAACAGGGACGATGATCAGCGGACAAAATGGCATGATCAGGTCGCGCCGGCGCTCGCGACGGTACACGGCACAAAGAATCATCGAGGACGCCAAACTGTCATGACAAGCGTACGAGGGGCACATGGATTCCAACTCACGGCTCCGGGAGTTGCTTTGGAGCTTTGCGATCTCCCACGGCTCGATCCCGGCTCGGATGAGGTGGTAGTCGAGGTCGCAGGGTGTGGCGTCTGTCACACCGATATCGCCTTCGCTTACGGTGATGTCCCTACCCGTCACGCGCTTCCCCTCATTCTGGGACACGAAATCTCCGGCCGGGTCGTCGCTGCAGGCGAGAATGCCGGTGCCTGGCTGGGGCAATCCGTGATTGTTCCGGCTGTGATTCCTTGTGGAGTATGCCCGGCGTGCCAGGCCGGGCGAGCAACGATCTGTCGCCAACAATTCATGCCGGGCAACGACGGCAATGGCGGCTTTGCCACGCACGTACTCGTGCCTATCCGTGGCCTATGTGCCGTGCCTGAACCTCTCCCCTCCGGTCTCACACTCGAGATGCTTTCGGTTGTCGCCGATGCGGTGAGCACACCCTACGAAGCGATTCGAAGGTCCCAACTCGGGGCGGAAGACGTGGTTGTGATCGTAGGCGCCGGCGGGGTTGGTGGATTCGGAGTGCAGATTGCTGCCGCGCTGGGTGCGGCTGTCGTTGCAATAGACAGAGACCGTGAGCGACTCGATCTGGCTGCGCGGTATGGTGCCGGGCTGGTGCTCGATGCCGCGTCGACGGAATTGAAGGGCTTGAAGGCGGCCGTACGTACCTTCGTTAAGGAATCCGGGCGGAAAGGCATCGGCTTGAAAATTTTCGAAATGAGCGGGACACCGGCTGGCCAGGCCACTGCTTTCGGCCTACTGGACTATGGGGCGTATCTGGGAGTCGTCGGCTTCGCATCGAAGCCGATTGAGATCCGCCTGTCGAACTTGATGGCTCTGGATGCAACCGCGCGCGGCAACTGGGGCTGCCCACCGGACCAGTATCCCGCCGCGTTGCAGATGGTGTTGGCGGGCAAAATCGCCCTCGCTCCGTTTATTGAATTGCACGCGCTCGAAGAAGCCCCGGCTATTCTCGAGGCAGTTGCAAAACATTCCGTTCGCCGTCGGGCAATCTTGAAGCCAGGCCAGAGAAAGGAGAAACAGTGAGCGGAGACAGCACGATGAAAAACCACAATCTCGTTGAGAACTTTTCTCCGCGAGAGATTCTCGTTGAACGGAGACCTGTGCGCGACCGCCTGGGCAAACCTGTCGAGGGTCTCCACAACCTCTGGATCACACTCAACAACCCGAACGAGCTTAATAGCTATACCACTTCCATGGCCAAAGAAGTAATTCTGGCCCTGCGCGAAGCAAGCAACGACCGTGCAGCGGTCGCCGTGGTTCTGACGGGGGCAGGGACACGTGCCTTCTGCAGCGGCGGAAACACACGCGAATACGCAGAGTACTACGCCGGTGCGCCAGCTGAATACCGCCAGTACATGCGCATTTTCAACGACATGGTTTCGACCATTCTGCAGTGCGACAAGCCAGTGATTTGCCGAGTGAATGGCATCCGCGTGGGCGGCGGCCAGGAAATCGGGATGGCGTGCGATTTCTCGATCGCAAGTGATCTCGCTCTCTTCAGTCAGGCCGGACCGAAACACGGCTCGGCTCCAGACGGCGGCACCACAGATTTTCTTCCCGTCTATATAGGAGTCGAGCGAGCCATGTATAGCGGAACCCTCTGCGAGACATGGAGCGCCCACCGCTTCTACTGGTTGGGTGGACTCACTCAGATCGTTCCTGCCTTGAAAGTCGACGGCCGATGGACGGCAAATCCCTTAGTTGTCACAGATCGCGTTTTAGACGAGTACGGACGCTTGGTACTCGGCGAATGGAAGACAGGACAGGCTCGCGAAGACGGTAAATCGCTGCTGGCCAAGGGCGCCATAGACCTTTCCATGCTCGACGATGCCGTCGAGCAGATGTGCACAAAACTTCTCCATACGATGCCCGACTGCCTCATAAAGACGATTGAGAGTCTCCGCAAGCACAAACTCGTGAATTGGGACAAGAACCGGGAGAGCAACCGCGCTTGGCTATCGCTGAACATGATGACGGAAGCCAATGCCGGCTTCCGCGCGTTTCATTACGGAACTAAGGATGAACGCGAAGTGGATTTCGTCCGTCTTCGTCAGCGGCTTGCTCAGGGTGCGCGCTGGAACGAGGAACTCATCGGCGAGATTGCTCCATGGGTCGTACAGCCCGCGAAGACTGTCAAGTAGTTCTGGAATCTGGTGGCGGGGATTCCTAAGTTTAGAAAGTAGCCGAATGGCCACAGTGACCGCCGTATCGCGCGCTGTCCCCCCCGCGATCATTGAGGTGCAGGGCTGAAATTCATCCGAAATTGCGAGGGTTTACCTCATGCCCAGTGAGAATCGAAGCATCATTTGCGCGATTGAAAGCGGAGTGGCAAGGATTACTCTGAATCAGCCACCTCTGAATATCATCGACATCCCGATGCTAGAAGAGATCCATAGCGCCCTCGCGCGAATCCATTCGGGGAATGAGGCGAAAGTTCTCGTCATCGACCATCAAGGAAAAGCCTTTTCGGCCGGGGTTTCGATCCGAGACCACACGCCGGACAAAGTATCTGACATGATTGAGAAGTTTCATGGAATGTTCCGCCTTCTTCATTCCCTCGCCTTACCCACTCTGGCGCTGGTCGACGGGATGGCTCTCGGTGGTGGGTGTGAACTAGCTACATTCTGCGATATGGTCATCGCCTCGGAGCGGGCCACTTTCGGTCAGCCAGAAATCAAGGTGGGAGTTTTCCCACCCGTGGCCGCGGTCGTCTTTCCGCACCTTGTCGGTCGGAACCGCACGCTGGAGTTGCTCCTGACCGGAGATGTCGTCGACGCTGCCGAAGCCAAGGCACTGGGCCTCATCAACAAGGTCTTCCCCACCCAGGAGTTTCACCAGAAGGCAGACGAGTTCATCGGCAAGCTCACATCGTTGAGCGCTCCTGTGCTGAAACTGACAAAGCGAGCGGTGGACCGGGGCCTATACGCGAATATAAGCGAGGCCATCACATCTGTTGAGGAACTCTACCTCGGCGAACTGATGCAGACGGAAGATGCTCACGAGGGTCTGAATGCCTATCTGGAAAAGCGCAAGCCGACCTGGAAGAACAAGTAGCGCTTCACGCAGTACACTGCGCCATAGGTAGTTCCTTGAGGAAGCAAATGGTGAAGCAGGCTAGAACAGGCTGGTCACCATAAATTTCATCGCATCGATGGATTCAGCACGCGACCGCACCGATTCTAATGCGAATGCACTGGGAGTTGCCGCAGTTTGAACCGCTGCAGCTTTCCCGTCGAGGTCTTGGGAAGTTCGACCACGAATTCGATCCACTTAGGGCGTTTGTAGCCGCCAATCTTCTGGGCGACCCAGTCCTTGAGCTCCTGGGCCAGTTCATCCCCGGGTAGGAAATCCGGGTTCAGAACCACATAGGCTGCTGGTTTGGTGAGTCCGATCTCATCCTCATGAGGGACGACCGCAGCTTCCCTTACGGCCGAATGCGCAACCAGCGTGCTCTCAACCTCGGGAGGGCTGAGCCACCGACCGTTGACCTTAAATACGTCGTCGGCGCGTCCGGCATGCCAAAAATAGCCGTCTCGATCCTGATAGCACTTGTCTCCCGTACGGAACCACGAACCCTCAAACGCTTCCTTGGTTTTCTCGGGCTGGTTCCAATAGCCAGAACAAATGGAATCCCCTTTGATCATTAAGTTGCCAATCTCCCCCGGAGCGACGGTGCGCCCGCTTTCATCGACGATTTTGGCCTCGTATCCGGGTACGATCTTGCCGATGGAGCCGGGCCTCACTTCTCCAGGGCGGTTCGAGATCACCGCCTGCAAAGTCTCGGTGGACCCCAGACTATCAAGAATCTCAACGCCAAAGCGCTGCTTGAAACGCTCGAACAGCAGCGCGGGGAGGGACTCACCCGCAGAAATCGCGTGACGTACGCTCGAAAGGTCAAACTCCTTCCCGTCCTCGCGCCGATAGGCCAGCAATGAGGCATAGCTCGTAGGTACGGAGAAAAACAGGGTGGGACGGTAGCGTTCGATGTTGGCGTAAATACCGGCCGGTGTAGGACGGGCCGGGGACAGGATCGTCGTGGCACCGCAGTACAATGGGAAATAACCGGAGTTCGCCAGTCCATACGCAAAGAACAAGCGAGCGACACTGTAACATCGGTCGTGATCGTTCATGCGTAGAACGCCCCTGGCGTACAATTCGGAGCACACGATCATATCGCGATGCCGATGGATGCACGCTTTGGGACCGCCGGTGCTTCCGGAAGAGTACAGCCAGAAGGCAGCAGCATCCTTGCTGGTGGGTTCTGCTTCGAGCCGGGAGGAGGAAACATCCATTGCCTGGCTCAAGGTAGGAAAGCGTTGGTTGGGCCGCCCGACGGCGACCACCTCACGCAGATGCTGGATATGTCCCGGTGATATCCCCTCTAATTGTGGCAACAAGGACTCGCTGACCAGAACGATACTGGCGCGCGTGTCCTGGAATAAGTATTCGTACTCGTGCTGTCTCAGCTGAGTGTTGACGGGCACCGCGACTGCGCCGATCTTAATGGCGCCAAGGAAGCAATACAGAAACTCCGGCGTGTCCTCAAGCGAGAGGAGCACGCGCTCTCCCGAACGCACACCCAATCGGCGAAGTGCGTTGCCTGCGCGGTTCGTGTGCTCCAGTAATTGCTGAAAGCTGATCCGCTCGTCGCCGCACTCAATCGCAGTACTTTCCCCTCTTCCCTCGAGCACATGGCGATCCACGAGGTGCGTGACAACATTCGCGGTTTCCGGCAGAGCGATCAAGGACTTTTGCACTGCCTCTGTTGTGTCCGTTCCATCACCAGCATACATTTTGCGTTCGGTATCCGGGCGCGAGCGCCAGCCATGAAAGACTCAGGTTATCCCCTCGGGAACGAGCCAATCCGGCCTCGTCATCCGTGTAGCCTTTGGCTACAGACTCTCGCGCCGTTCTGAAGAGTGCCGTGACTTCGGTCACAGCTCAGTGTGACGCGCGAACACGGAGTTCACACCCGCAGGCCGGGTGGGGTGCTAATGCTGAACTGACCCTGGCACCACACCTGGGACGCCCCGCCGGTGGCAAGGCGAATACGGCGCCCGCGTTTCGTGTCTGGAATTCAAGCTAGACAGACTCGGCTTACAGTAAGGGGAGGAACAAACCGCCGTCGACGATAACCGTTTGTCCTGTCATGTAGGACCCTCGCTCGCTGGCAACAAACAGCACCGCCTCGGCAATTTCAGCGGGTTGTCCGATGCGCTGAATTGGTTGCCTGGCGAAGACCTCCGAACTGCGCTGCTCGTCCTTCCAGTAATACTCACTCATCGTGGTTTGAATTAATCCGGGCGCGATCGCATTCACGCGCACGCCCAACGGCCCCAGTTCGAGGGCATAGGACTGCGTCATCATTATCAGTGCGGCCTTGGTCATGCTGTATAGGAGGCTGTGGAACTGCGGACGCAGGCCTGAGACCGACGCGATGTTAATGATAGAGCCAGAACCGCGAGCGCACATCGCCGGCGCAACCAGCTTCACCAATCGAAACGCGCTCTTTACGTTAATCTCGACCATCTTATCGAACTGGGCATCATCCATCTCGAGACACGGTCCATGTGCAAGGTTTGTCCCAGCGTTGTTAACGAGAATGTCGATAGGTCCAAACTCTCTGATCGTCCTTTCAATCATGCTTTCGATCAGGTCCAGCCGGCCGACGTGACAAGCAATCGGCTTCACGGAAGGACCAATTTCCCGCGCAACCTCGTCTAGCGTTTCCTGCTTGCGCCCGCAGATGACGACCTTGGCCCCCTCGCGGACAAAAGCTTCCACAATCGATCTTCCGATACCGCGGCTGGCCCCGGTCACAACCGCTACTTTGTCCTTGAGCATGCCCACGGTGAAAGCCTCTCCTACCTTCACTGTTGAAATGACGCGGAGTTGATTTGTCGAATAGTGCGGCGGGGGAGCGCTACTTCAATCCTGCAGTTCCTGGCCCCGACCGTCCCACGCTCATGGTAGCACCGCACCCATCGGTTCACTATTCCCCAGAAACAGGGATCGAGACATCGGAGAAATCGCAGCTTCCCGTAAGGGAACCATTGATCTGGCAAGAGGATCAAGAGTCCGCAGAGAAACCGAAGTGTTGGTAGTAGGAGGCGATCCTGCGGGCGCCGCCGCGGCGATTGTCGCGGCACGGAACTGTGCTGACACCATGTTGTTCCGAAGACAAGTTCGCTGGAATCGAAATGCCGGTGATCAAGCAACGCAGCGGCACAATCAAATGAACGGTGAAGCCGCAGCTGGGCGTGTTTTCATGCCCCGCATGTGTACATGATGGGACCCGGCGGAAATGAGTGATATGGATCACATGCAAAAGTGACAGACATCACTGAGGGGGCCGCGCCCGCCGCAGTATCTATCGTCAGTAGATCAAGAGGGCATCGTTCAATGGCATCGTCTGTTGTCTGCGCCGCACCGAACCGGCCGACCCCGGGGCGGCCGATTATTTTCAACCCCAGCATATGCAACGCCTGCAACACCTGTGTAACCGTTTGCCCCGAGGACGTGTTTATCCCCAACCCCCTGAAGGGTGAGTCTCCGATCGTCCTCTATCCAGAGGAGTGTTGGTACTGCGGCGTGTGCGTGGACGACTGCAATCGCACGGGCGCGATCCGGCTGAGTCAGCCGTTGCAACAGCGCGCGCGTTGGAAGCGCAAGGCCACGGGCGAACATTTCCGGGTGAGATGATCGATGAACGGCCACGGTGTTCTCGTCTGGCCATACCCCGTCCGCTACGAACAAGAGGATACGTACGAGACCGACGTGCTGATACTGGGCGGCGGCATCGCCGGAGTGTGGGCCGCGATCGCGGCGCGCCGCGCCGGGGCCAAGGTAACCATCATGGAGAAGGCGGACACGCGGCGTAGCGGCGCTGGCGGCACTGGCGTGGACCACTGGGGATACGCCGCCGATAATCCCTGCTCAAAGGTTACGCCGGCGGAAATGACCAGCGCGCTGGTTGAAAATCATTTTGGTTATCGCAACGGCATTTCCACCTATATCCACACATCGTCGGCGTACGAAACCCTGCTCGAGATGGAAGCCATGGGCGGTAAGGTGCGCGACACGGAAGATGAATTCAAGGGCGCGCCATTCCGTGATGATCTGAACAAGCTGTTGTTTGCTTATGATTACGATAATCGCTACTGCATTCGCGTCTGGGGCGCAAACTTTAAGCCGCTGCTACGCAGGCGATGCAAGCGCTTGGGCGTCGAAATCCTTGATCGCACGAGCGCCACGGCGTTGCTCACGGATGATGGCGCATATGGAGCTCGCGTCGTTGGGGCTGTAGGAATTAACTGTCACACAGGGGCGTTTGTGGTGGTACGGGCCAAAGCGGTAATTCTGTCCACGAACCGGCCGCAACGCATTTTCACGTTTTCATCTGAGCACCGCGGCACGGCCGCACACCGCGGGGGATCGAACGTGGGCAATGGCTACGCCATGGCGTGGCGTATCGGGGCGGAATTCACGCTAATGGAAAAAACCATCCGGTCGCCTTTCGCGAGCCCATACTCTTACCCACCTTATGGCACAGGCAATGCCATCAATACCTGGTATCCCTGCACAATTGTGGACGCGAAGAATAAGGAAGTGCCGTGGGTAGACTGCAACGGCCGGGTGCTTGCGACGGTTGACGAGCGGTGCCGTCCGGCGGTGGGGCAGAAGTTTTTCCTTATGGGAGGCGGCAACGCCTCACAACCCCATCCCGGATTGAAGAAGTACGCTGGACCCAAACTGATTCTGGACCTCGAGTCGCGCATGATGAAGGGCGAGTTCACGCTGCCGTTCTATGCGGATCTGACCGGCATGCCGTGGTATGAACGAAAAGCGATCTGGGGCCTGATGGTCGGCCAGGAAGGCAAGACCCGCGTTCCGATCCTTCAGACGTACGAGGCATCGGGATTTGACCCAGCGAAAGACATGCTTCAATCGTACGATTTTCTCCGCGGGCAGGGCATGAGGGAATTCGTCGCGCCGCAGGAACGGACATTTGGCGAGATCGGAGTAGCCGGGGGCCTGCTGACTGACTGGGACCTGATGTCCAATATTCCGGGGCTGTTTGGAGCCGGCGACCTGCTGTTCGCCAGTCAGGATCACGTCAACGCGGCAACAACGGGGCGATACGTGGGCGCACGGGCCGCGCTGTATGCCCGCAGGACAGTCCACGGCACGCTCGACCCCGGGCAAATCAAACGAGAGAAGAAACGGGTATTGGCACCACTTGTTGAGGCATCCGATAGCATCGACTGGAAGGAGCTGAATATCGGCATCGCTCGCGTGATGCAGAACTACTGCGCCGAATTGAAGAACGAAGAGCTGCTTAACCTGGCTGAGACCTGGCTGGCCGACATCGAACAGAATGAAGTGCGCCGGGTGTCCGCAGGCAACCCGCACCAGTTGATGCGGAGCCTGGACGTGATTGACATTCTGACGTGCGCGCAGATGATCGTGCAGGCTTCAAAGGCAAGGAAAGCTAGCAGCGAAGTGCTGAGCTTCAGCCGCATCGATTATCCGGAGAACGATCCTCCCGAGTGGCACAAGTACATTGTGATTCGGGGCGACGGAAGCGGCCGGGTGCAAGCAACTAGCCGCCCGCTCGGCTTCTGGGGCGATTATGAAATGAATTATGGCCCGCGTCACGCGGAGAACATTGCAGCGATGCAAGGCACCCGAGCTAGCACAGCAACGTAGATCCGCACATACACGAGCCCTCGAACGGGCCGGAAGGTCAAAATGGAAATTCCGGGTGAGGGGGATCGAAGCATGAGGGAAATCGCAGCCTCTCGTAATGCAATCATTGAACCGGCAAGAAAGACAAGAGTCTGCAGAGAAACGGAAGTGCTGGTAGTCGGCGGCGGTCCTGCGGGTGTGGCCGCGGCAGTTGCCGCGGCACGCAATGGCGCGGACACCACGCTGATCGAGCGCTATAACCATCTCGGCGGCATGGCCACGGGAGGCCTGGTCATCCTCATCCCCCACATGAGCGCAGGTACTACCGAGCAGGAAGTTGCGGGAATCTGCCAGGAGATTGTGGACCGGTTGGATGCGATTGGCGGGGCCCGCCATCCAAATCGGAAACTTCTCGGATCGGCCGACAGCGAGGTGATCCGGAAGCTCAAGCATTACCACGATTTCGTGGTGGACGGCCGGGTGAGGATGAGCGTCATCGTGGACCCGGAGCTCTTGAAATGTGTCCTCAACGACATGATCGAAGAGGCGGGCGTGAAGCTCTATCTACATTCCTGGGGAAGCAAAGCGATCGTCGATGGCACCAAGGTCGAAGGAGCTGTTTTCGAGAGCAAATCCGGCCGGCAGGCCATCCTGAGCGAGCGGACGATCGACGCCACAGGCGATGGCGATATCTTTGCATCCGCGGGAGCGGAGTTCGAAGACGCTGTGGATCACTCTCTCAGGAGCGGCATGCTCGCAGTTGTCTTCCGCCTGGGAGACGTCGACTATCTGAAGTTCAGCGAATTCCGGCAGTCCGAACCCGTGGCCCACAAAGCAATCATGGACGAGATCCGGGCCGTCGGAGGCTTTCCCTTATTGCCACTCGCCACTCATCGAGATGACCAGGTCTGGGTCAACAACTGGGTCCCCGGAAATGACTGTCTCAACGTCGAGCACCTCACCTCCGCTGAAGTGAAGGTGCGCAAGGTCATGCTGAAGGCCCACGAGATTCTCAAGAAAAAAATGCCCGGCTTCGAAAAGTGCTTCATCCTCGACACCGCCTCCCAGATAGGGACGCGCGGCAGCAGGCGTCTCCTCGGAGAATACGTGGTCACCGCACAAGATCTGCGCTCCGGCACTGTGTATGATGACACCATCGCTGCCATTCCCCGTTTCACCGAGAATCTCTCCTCAAGAAGTCCCAATCGATGCATTCCCTACCGTTCTCTGGTGCCGCGCACGACGGAAAGCCTTCTCGTTGCCGGCCGCTGTTTCTCCTCGGATGTAACGGCCAACGACGTCCTCAACCTCATACCGTTCTGCGTGCAAATGGGTGAGGCGGCGGGTACGGCCGCAGCGCTGTCTCTCAAGAATCACGTCAGTCCGCGGCAGGTGAATTACAGGACGCTTCAGAGCCGCTTGCTCGCCCAAGGCGCTTGGCTGCCGAAGGAAGTGCGAGGGGCAGAAACCGAAGTCAAAGGCGCTCACCCCGTTTCGCGCTAAAGCGCTCAATGTATGAGGCGTTCAGGTTTTTGGCGCGAGGTAACGACGATCGGACAACATTTCATTTAAAACATGGTGCAGGCGAAAGGAACGGCAGGCGCTTCCCCCAATAGCGTGCACCAAGCGGATGCAGGCATCGCAAATCTCCGGGGTCACCCAACTGGCTGAGTCTGCCGCTTCGCGCACGCGATATGGGCTCGGCATTCTCACATTAATTTACGCGGTCGGCCAGCTTGACCGGCAGGTCATCAGCCTCCTTCTGGAAGGCATCAAGAAGGACATGCACGTTTCGGACACAGTGCTGGGCTTGGTTTCCGGCTTCGGTTTTGCGACCCTTTACGCGATCTCTGGTGTCCTCGTATCGCGCTGGGCCGACCGCGGCCCCCGGCGCGCAATCATCGCAGGCGGGCTCTTGCTTTACAGCTTGATGACAGCGTTCGCGGGCTTTTCTCGCAACGTCGTCCAGCTCGCCGCCTCGCGTGTGGGCGTCAGCATCGGCGAATCCACTGGGCTCGCGCCGTCGACTGCCTTCATTTCCGATTCTTACCCGAATGAGAAACGCGGGCGCGCGCTCGCCATCTTTGCCGGCGGATCTTATCTTTCCACGTTAGTCGGCTTCCCCATTGCTGGCTGGATCAATCAGCACTATGGCTGGCGGCCTGCCTTCATGGCGGCCGGCCTGCCCGGGATTGTCCTCGCGTTGCTTCTGCGATTCACCGTTACCGATCCGCCGCGCGGTGGTATGGAGGCAAGAGGTGCTGACACGAGCTTCATTCCTCTCCGGGAAACATTGCAATTCCTCGCGCGTCAGAAATCTGTAGCGTTCCTCTACGTCGGTTCCATATTTACGGGATGGACGCTATTTTCCATGACGATCTGGGAGCCTACATTTCTAGCGCGGGTTCATCATCTGACGTCGCTGCAAATCGGCGCCTACACGGGACCTATCCGGGGAATCGCAGCGCTTAGCGGCTCAATCGTTGGCGGCTTCGTTGCCGATCGGGCCGGTGGGCGCAGTCACCAACTGAAGCTGCTAG
Organism: uncultured Acidobacteriota bacterium; assembly: GCA_963715685.1. Classification (GTDB taxonomy): domain Bacteria; phylum Acidobacteriota; class Terriglobia; order Acidiferrales; family UBA7541; genus Palsa-295. The sequence continues at coordinate 3,570,999 of OY970264.1, forward strand.
TGCCGGTGCTCGGTTACGTACTCGCGTGCCCGACGATGCTCGTCTTTCTGTTCACGTCCAGTTTGCGGATCATGTTCCCGGTGATGGCAGTGAATTACTTTCTGATTGCCTTTCCGACGGGCGCGATGTGGGCCACATTGCAGTCTGTGGCGAAGATTCGAATGCGCGCGCTTGCTTCCGCATTTCTCCTCGCTTTCGCCAATTTCGTCGGACTCGGGATTGGCCCGCTGGTCACGGGAATGCTAAGCGATCATCTGGAGGTCACAATGGGCCCGGAGGCAATTCGCTATTCTTTGATCGTTCCGTGCCTCACGAGCGCAATCGGCGGCGTACTGATGTCTGTCGCCGCGTTCTCCGTCGAGAAGGACCAGATGCGCGCCCTCGAGCCCTAGCTCGCCTAACTCCGGATTGGTCGGGTTGCCGGACATATCTTCTTAGTGCGTTAGTCGGGCATTGCGCGGCAGGGGATCGTCGGCAGTTGCCCTTCAATTGCGCGACCATAGTTTCCAAAAAGATTGCCCCCGCTAGGGAGTATGCGAACCGGCGATTCTGAATTGCCGGGAGACGAAAATGCAACTCAAGGCCATCGCAAAAACCAATGACAAACGACGAAGGTCGCCGCCATGGGCTTACATCGCGATCGGGGTGACTAATAGACTCCGTACTCCCGGGTGGCGTCCACCCATACTTTCACGAGATGTGGGTCGCATTCATCCATCGAGGAGTTGGGGGCCATGATGAAACCGCCGCCCTGGCCCAGGATTTCGCAATACCTCTTGGTCTGCTCGCGAACCTTTTCCGCCGGTCCCACTTGCAGCAGCGAGACCGGAAAACAGCCGGAGATTGACATCACACCACCGGCAATTTCCTTCAGCTTGGAAATATCCGTACTTTGGAAATGGCCGGTGGTCTTCCCCTTGGGCAATTCCAGGAGGTAGTGGAGGCGCTCATTCCACACGCCCTCATAGAACAGCGCTGGCATGAGACCCGCATCCACCAAATCGTGCACCAGCCCTTTCAATTGCGGCCAGTAAAACCTCTCAAACTGCCGCAGGGACATGAATCCATCCGACCCCCGGTGCAGAGGAATGAACACGAATTTGCCGCCCGTTTGCCGGCAGGATTCGATGGCTGCCTCGGCGCAGATGCGCCGCGCTTTCTCTTCGGCCTCCAGCAGCTTGTCTGGACGCCGGTGCATGTCCAGAAAGATGCCACGCATGCCTCGCAGGGTGTCACTCATGAAGTCAAACGGCGCCAAGGCGAAAGCTCCCATCCCAGAACCGACTCCCATCGGGAAACCGAGGGCGACCATGCGTTCCGCACGTTTCCGCATCTCCAGAATTCTCTCGGATTGGAATTTCGCCACGCGTGCAAGAACCTGCAGGGATGCGGCCAGGTCGGGATGGCTGAGCGCCATCGCCAAGCCCCCGAATGCCGGATATCCGGTCACCAGCATCGAAAGCCGGGGCAGGTAGGCCAGCCCCTCGAGTTTCTCGTACGTTCGCGGCAACAGAGTCCGCAGCGTAAAGTTCGTCGGGTCATCGAGGAAGTTATCGTAGTCCTCGGCCTTCATATACTCGCCCTCAACGTATTGCATGGGTTTGTCGTCCGGCAATCCGTAGCCCGGCCATCGCGTTTGCCGGTCCCCCAACATGACGCTGGTGGCGGAGACGAAATAACCCAAGCCCGCCGCCATGTCCGGCGCGAAATAGAGAGTCCACTTCTCCAGCAGCTCTTGCGCCAATTCGGGGTTATTGTCCAGCTCCCGGTGGGTGATTCCGCCCAACTTGGCCAGCATGTATCCAAAGTTCAGACGGATCGGGATGCGATCCGGCTTTCTCAGCTCATAGGCATCCATCAACCGCTTGCGTCTGGCGAGAAGCAGTTCTTCAGGCGTCTCGGGCATGCGAGTTCCTTCGGGTTGGCTTCCACTTAGCTATTGCTTGGCCGGCGCCATCATACCAGCATAGATTCGCCCTATAACTTCGAAAACGGAGAGCATTCGTTCGACTCAAGTGCAGAGGCTTTGAATCATCGTCGCGTAGTGCCTGAGAACTTCTGTAAAAGGGAAAATCAAGAAAAACGCTTCGCCTACGACCAGATTGTTTTTGCCTTTGCTCCAAAACTTAATCAAATCCAGTTCCGGGACAGCAAATGACCATAGTCCTACGGAGATGCATCTCTGCTGCTCGTCTTATTGAGAAATCCAGGCCGATTGCAACTTGCGCCTGCTAGCTGAGTTTAGCCGCGTGCTTGCGGATCTGAGGCAAGCGATACCAAAGCAGATAGACGCCGATATATATAAACACAAGCCATACGAGTCCAAAGAAGCCCAAGAAGGGCAACCCGATCCACGGGCTAGCATAGGGAGTGATGAGCACCCCTTGAGAAGGCAAAGAGGGTTTGGGGCGGGAGCCGAAGTCTACGGAAGTCACCGCGTGAGCAGCAGCGAATTGGTCGCCGCCATTATACGTGGCCTCGACCGGATATGTTCCATACCGCCGGTCCTGCAATGAAAATTGAGCTTTGCCCTCGGGGTTCGTTGCGCGGTTTCCGTAGTCCAGCTTGCCAAAGGACGTTTTCACTGAGAGACCGACCACCTGATAGGGGAGTGGCTGACCTTTGGCATCGAGCAGCGTCGCGGTTATAACGAACGTGGGAGGAAGGGCCTGGGCGCGATCCTTGGATTCGACTGGAAGCCACCCGAACAGGCGGCCATAGAGTCTGTCCACGCCAGATGCCTCGGGCGCGCTGGGTTGTGTCTGTTCAGCTCCACCGCTCGTTGGGGCGGGAGTCGCCACTTGCTTCCACTCCAGTGACAACGTAGTCGCCTCCGGCTGCTTCGCCTGTCGTTTCTGATCCGCTCGGGCGTAGCCGGCACCGAAAAGCAAGCATGCGATCAAAATGATGGTCGTCGTCGCGATTGAGCCCAACCGTTGAGGAGCAGGCTGGGGAGCCGGCGCCACGGCGGGTTCCACCTGAGCTTCATCGTGACGCGTCTCCCAGATGGAAACCATCGGAAACAATTTGGTGAACACCATATACATGAGCAAGAAAGCAGCCGCTCCTCCGAAAGTGATGGACCATTCCACCCAAGTGGGACGATAGTGGACCCAATTGAACGGAAGGGGTGGATTGAACGGGATGTCGCCTCTGTTTGTTTTGGGCAAAAAGGGAGCAGTAAGCGTGGGAACGACGATGAGAAAGCGCTTGGCCCCGGCAGCAAGGACAATCAAGACGGACGCCACCGCCACTACCGAGGGAGTGAACCTCCGGAGTCGTTTCAAAGTCAGGACGCCCGCGATCATGATCAACGGAATAACGATGAACGTAGCCTGGGTGACCCACATCATCACAGCGTAGTCACCGAAGAACAGCTGATGCAACAACACTCTGTCCGGCGCTTCGACCTTATATACCGAGGTCAAATACTCGTTGATGGTGAAATAGAGATACAGCAAAGCGAATGTGACGAGCAGCATTCCCAGATTCCGGAAATGGACTGGCTTCAGATAATCTTCCAAGTGGAGCACGCGCAGAAGGATGTACATCGAAAGCACAACGGCCGCCGTCCCAGAGTAGATTGCACCCATGACGAAGTAGGGTCCAAAAATGCTGCTGTTCCAGCCCGGTCGCAAGGTCATCGCGAAGATCCACGAAACAACGGTATGCACTGAAACCGCCAGCATGATCATGAGGATCGCCATCCGCGAAATGCACTTCTCAAGCAGCTGTTGTTCCGCGGCGCTGCCGGTCCATCCAAACGTAAGCGTGCGATATAGCTTCCGGCGCCAAGCCGAAAGCTCCTGCCGCTCAGACAGCAGAGCCAGATCCGGAATCATGGGAAGATAGAGATAAAGGGCGCAGCCGGCCAGATACGTACTTATCGCAATCACGTCCCAGAGGATCGCGGATTGGATGCGTCCGTGGATGAACAAATACCCCATCCTATCCGGACGGCCCAGATCGATGATCACCATGGGCCCGCCGACGCACAAAGCGAACACGGTGATGGCTTCAGACAACCGGGTGATCGGATGGCGCCACCCGGAATCGGTAACCCGAAGAATGGCTGAGATCAGAGTTCCCCCGTAACTGATCCCGGTGAAGAAGACAAAGTTCGCGATGTACAAGCCCCAGGAAATTTGGTCGCGCATTCCGGTGACGATCAGGCCATAGCGAAGCTGCTCTATGTAACCGTAAAGCCCCCAGAGCGCGACAACGGAAAATATTCCGAAACACACATAAAATCGCCACGACGTATGAGTAAGGACGCGCAGCAAATTGGCTTCTCGGTCGGAACTCATGCCTTTTACTCCTCATCCTTCGGACTTAGGTTCACCTGGCGCAGCATACTTGCGATTGACGGGGGGCAAGTAGTACACACGCGGGTCCGTGCCCAGTTCTTCGAGCAGGCGGAAGCCTGCACCTTGTTTGGTGACCTGAGAGAACTGGATGGTTTCGCCCTTGCTGTTTGTGACGGCGTCCTCATATTCGTCACCACAATAAATGGCGCCCATGGGACATCCCTCGGCGCAGGCCGTCAGTCTTCCCGCGCGCAACATCTCCGGGCAGAAGTCACACTTCTCGACAACACCCTTCCGATGGGGCCATCCTTCTTCCATCGAATACTTATGCGAAAGCTCTTGCGGCGTGTGGGGCGGTTCGCTCCAGTTGAAGGAACGCGCTCCGTACGGGCACTGGGCGATGCAGTTCCGGCAACCGATACAACGATCCTGATCCATCATGACAAGCCCATCGGTGCGCTTGAAGGTAGCTCCCACGGGGCATCCACGCACACAAGGAGGGTTGTCGCAGTGCATGCAGGGCCGAGCCACGTAATAGGGCCCGGCTTCCGGGTTGTCCACCACCTCATAGACCCTGATCCATTGCTGCATCGGGGGGACAAAATGCATCGAATTGCAGGCCTGCGTGCATTTCCCGCACCCGTCGCATTTGGCCAGATCGATTACCATCACCCACTTCTGATTGGTGGGCGCGACCGAGCGGCTCGGCAGCACCTGGTCAAAAGTCTGCGCGAGAACATCTTTCGCGATCAGCGCGCCTGCGCTTCCCGCCAGTAGCGTCCTGAAGAGACCTCGACGTGATATCGACATGTCGGCTCCTCACTGCGTGACGATCATTTTCATATTCATGTCATCGTGGCCTTTGCCACATTTGGCAAGACATTCGATCTGATATTCGCCCGGCTTGCTCGGCGCAACCAGTACGAATTGATTCATCCCTTCCTTCAGGCAAACGTCCCAACCCTGATCCTTCAGTCCCTTGACGCTGAATGTGTGAACGCAGCCGGGATATTTTGGATCGGTCTCAGTTCCCTTTTGCGCGGTGATCTCAAACTTAATCACCTCGTTCGCTTTCACCGTGATGACGGGCTCCTTCTGCCCGGGAACCTTAAATTTGTTATCGTGTGTGGCGGTTATCTGGATCACGCGAGGCGCCTGCGCGAGTGTGTATACCGACGGAACGATCATCGCGAACAGCACGAACAGCGAAACCCACGAAGCCAACCGGTATCCCCTTCCGAGCCGCCCAAACGATGTGATTTGTTTCGTGCATCCTTCAGTTCGAGTTTTCTTGGTTTCCATCACCGCATTCCTCCTTAGGTCAGATAGTTAGTTCGCTTCACACTGAGATATTCGTTCATTAGGCAGTCTGGTGCAGTGCGTGAAGGCACAATTCATTGTGATGCGCATCACAAGCCGGATAGCACTCATCAAAAGGGGGCACGATATCGAATAGCGGATCAATTTCAAAAAAGTAGCTTGTATCCACGGGGTTGTTTTTTTGGCGGCCGCCCAAAAAAAAGCGGCTGTCGTCTTATCCGACCGAAACCAAACTGACCCGAATTGAACATCCGTGAAGCTGTCTCTCAAGAAATCGAGCTGTACCATGCGGCTCCAACCTAAAACGAATACGGAAGGGCAAGCGTTACGTTGTTCACATTAAAGTCTTGCCCTCGAAACGAAGATGCATCCTAATTTTGGAGCCACCACATCATTTCAGAAGATATAGCGAACCGAGAAGGTCGCGGTACTACCGTTGAAATCTGGCGCCCCTGTCGGCTCAAGCGCATAAGTCCCGCCGGTGATGGGAACACTGGTATTTGTCGGCGTTTTGGAATTGTATCCGTAATAATTCCACTCGGCCTTGTAGCTCAGGCCCCTGTAAGCGTCGAATTGGATCGAAGCGAACGGCTTCTGGTAATTGAATGCCAGCGTGCCGCCGGGTTGCAGCGGATCCAAGGGCAGGAGCCCGGGCCCCACCACCGGATTGAGAATCCCCGAGCCGCCGCCGACGAATGTCGCGGCATATCCGAGGCTCATTGTGACTCGCTTCACCGGTTTGAACATCACGTCGCTGTACGCGTAATGCTGCTTACTGGAATAGAGCTCCGTTCCACCCTGAAGGTTATCCGGCGTAGTATTGCCGAGGGCGCACGACCCCGGTCCCGTCGACGGAAACATTGGCAGCCCGATTCCACTATTAAGGTTCGTCATCGACCCGAAACCGTCGTTGAAACAAACGTAGTTCTGCAACTGGAGATCGGTGAAATTATATCCGACAGTGAAGGCAAACTTGGAATCCGGCTTCGCCAGCATCAGGGAAATACTGTACGTCCGGCCGTGCTCGAGGTCGTTGACTTGATAGACGTTGTCGCGGTTCTCGTGAATATCAGCCGCAGCGTCGATGGTCGCCCACGTCCGCGGTCTATAATTCACGTGAACCTTGTAGCTCTGGATTTGCCGCGGCCAAATTCGCGTGTAGGAGTAACTGTTATATCCGAATTGGAAATCGCTATTGATTCGCAGCGTATCCATCGGCCGCCACGTCAGGCCAACGAGAGCTACGTGCTCGTCGATCGTGAATACCTGGCGAGGCACATTAAGAGCCGAACTTATCGTAGCAGCAGAAGCAGCCCATGTAACTGAGCCGTCCCCATTTTGGGTGCACGTGCCACCAGCAGCGGGTTTAAAAGTGGTCGTCCCCGTGTTGTATGGGCAACTTCCGCGGGCGGCAAAAAAGTCATTTGCCGCCGTGCCGCCGGCCCCGCCGGGGTAATAGATATCATCCAGCGTTTGACTGCCAAAGGATTGGCTGATTCGGTTATTCTCGTACATATAACCGATTCGACCGGTGATGCGGTTTGTCAAATCGGCTTCGAGTTGGATGGTGTTCGATAGCCGTCTTTGTCCCAGGAAGTTCTCCGACACGGTGGTTGCAGCGTCAGCGGCCGCTGTCGAAGTTGCACTGACGCTACCGGACGAACTGTAACTCTGGTGCTGCGGGCAGGTCGGCGAAAGGTAGATGGGTGCCGTCGCCGTGCCGGTGTTCGGGCAGATACTGGCAAATGTCGGCACTGTCGGCCCGGGAGCAATCCCCGGGAGCGCAAACTGTGCTATTGGCAGCAGTATGCCACTCTGGCCGGCCACCGAGAGTTGCGCGGCGAATAGATCCGTGGTCGTCTGGGGATTGCTTCCAGGATTTTGCCATTGGTCATAATGGACGGAATCGAGGAGCCGAAGTTTTTGGGTTAACGAATAAATGGCAGACCAATTCGCATGCACAAAGATTTCGTTGGCGCTTGCCGGACCTGAAACGATGGAGTCGCGAACCTGACTTGTCGTCGAGGCCGTCCATTCGTTTATGGAATCGTAGAGGTTCGCGGCTCTATTGGTGCTGTTACTGTAGCTGGCTGAACCCGACATCTCAAGCTTTGGGACGTATGTGGACTGAAAGCTCAGCCGCTCCGTGGGCATGAAATTCCGCGTGGGGGAAGTCCTCGTATACGCCTGGACCATCTTGCAACCCGCGTTTGCCGCTGTGAGACCGCCCGCGGTGACTGCGTTGCTTCCGGTTGCGTTGTTTACGTAACCTGTGGACAGGAACGGCGTGGCGCAAGGGACGGCCGCTAGGCTAGCGGCGCCGGGAGCGCCAGTACTAGTAAGAGTCGTCCCAGCAGCAGTCCCCGTAGGTGCGTAGTACCAGTTGACTCCCATGTTCACGGGCATTGTGCCGGGGAATTGACTTGATTGGACTAGAAATGGCGTGTTGGCAAGCGAGTCGCTGGTATCGTACTTGTTCCATTCAAGGAACTGATCGTAGGAAATTGTGGTCTTCGGCAGGACATTGAAATCCACGCCCATACGATACGCGTCCGTCGTCTCTTCGAAATTCTGCGCCATCGGGATTTCGACGGTGGCGTCTTCCGTCGTGAGCGAAGGCCCCTCCTCCACATGGCGCGAATATCCGAGCCGGAAGCGCACGCGGGATTGCGGCAGCAGCGTCAAATCGTAATCCTGCATGCGATGCACGAGATCGAGTGAATGCGGCGAATTCGTAGAGGCGAACGAGGGATTGGTGATCGCGAACGTGGAAGGGGCGCCCGCCGGGGCGATCGGGACCGGGTTTAATGGATTCGCCAGCAGGTTGTAATCCCAGAAATACTTGTCGCGGCGGAACACCAGCGAAAATTCATACCACTTATTCTTTTCGATCCGCAGGCGCGAGACGTCGTTCGGATCGCCGCCATAGCCGAAGTTGCTGAAGTTGAGGTTGTCGAAGAGGAGCCCCTGGTGGTTGAGGGACCTCATGTTCAGGGTGTAATCGAGCAAACGCGGGCCGGAAGCCAGATCCACGAAGGTGTCATACGTATTCTGGTTTCCGTTGATCCAGCTTCCCCGATAGCCAAGCTCAACCGTCTGCTCGACGTTATAGTTACCAGAGTCGACTCCCTTGACTTCCTCGGAGTTATCCTGGGCGCGAGAAGCAGGCGAGAAGAAAAGCGCTGCAACCACTACGAGCAGGCCGAGCGGCCTAATACCGAAGCGATCTCTCATGATTTTTCACCCCGCCGATTGAGACTTGTAATTCCTATCAGGGAGTTCCATGACTTGACTTGCTGCGCCTCCCACATTGGCAAATATTCTCCTGTTCAACCTATCGGAAATATATATCGCTAAAGTTGGATCCGTGGATTTGCGTGTGGCATTCTGTGCACGCCTGTATGTAGATAGCGTTGTTCGGAACCGGACCATTCATCACCGCAAAACCAGTTGGCTGGCCGTTGTTGCCTGCTGTCGTCATGGGTCCGAAGTGGGCTGCCGTGTGGCATTGCAGGCAGAGCAGGTTGACCTGACTGTACTTCAGCATGTGAACATTTGCCCCACCGTGCGGGATATGGCAGGTCGCGCATCCTTCCAACTTTACGGAACAATGTGGGAACACGAAGGGCCCCTGCTTGTCCTTGTGGCACTTGAAACAGACGGCATCCCCGTTATCTGAGGTTCCGACTTGCCGCACCAAATGGTCTGACTCCCAAACTCCAGCCGTTCCGTGCTGTTGGTGACAGTCGGTGCACTGGATCAGGCCCTCATTTACACGATGGTGAAATGGCATATTGAATTGGGATTTCTGCTGCAGATGGCAGCCGTAGCAAAGTTCCGGCTGGGCCTTGATCAGTAACTTTTCTTTCGTTGCCGCGTGGTGCGGCGAGTGGCAGTTGATGCAGCTTACGTCGTTCTGCCGGTGGAAGGAATTCGGGCTGTTGAGGTGACTTGGACTGGAAGCATGGCAGGTGAGGCAGCGTTCGTTTACCATCTCCGGGGTTGTGTTTTTCGATTCGAAGTCAAAAATCAGCTTCTTCGCCTCGGGATTTTTCGTATCGGTGCGCTCCGCTTCCAATTCTGCGTCGGCGTGGGCTTTGCCCGAACCGTGACACCCATCGCAACCGGTGCTGGCACTCGTTTTGTGTACCCCTTGAGGGACCTCATCGTACGTGCCCGAGTGGACGGTTTTCATAACGTGCTCACTCGATTCCTTGTGGCAATGAAGACAAGCCTGAGTTCCTGTCAACGTGCTCGTATCGGCCTGGGCGGCCGCTTGCCCGGAAACGGACGTGCCTACTGCTGCGGCCGGCTCCTTTTGGGCGAAAGCAACACCGGCTCCCAATTGCAACAGGGGCAGAGCCAGCAGCCAAACCCACCTGCGGAGCTTCTTAGGATACTTTGTCATTGGCTCACCCATTTTCTTCATTCGGGATTACCTCTCATCCCGGCTATATACCAACAAGACCCGACAAAAGCCAGATATCTTCACGACAAACTGTACGCCTCTTCTTAAACCAGAGCCTTGCAGATCCGGGCCCGAAACAAAAAGCTTCAGCCGTGCCCACCCACGACCCACCTGACGACTTCGAACAAAAGCGCAACTGCCATCACGGCAGCCAATAGCCACAACCAGAATCTCTTCTGCCCATTCGAGCCAGCTTGGTTGTCCTTTGTGTTCGGATTGCTCAAACTGCAGCCCCCGTCACCCGCAATAAGGCATACACGAGAGGGGCCACAATCACTCGATGAGTTAATCTCGACCTAACTTACTGTGCCAGCGTGGGTTATTGCGTTGTGACTTACACTGAGCAGGCTGGGAATCTTCTTGCCCTCTTGTGCCAAAACTGCACAGATAGACGCGCAACCCAGCCAAGTGATTCAAAAAGAAGGGGAAACGGCGGAACTGGGCGGGTGTTCAATTTTTGAACAGAAAACTGTTTCGGGAGCTTCAGTTTACAGCTCGCCCTTCATCGCTACGCAACGGTTCAGTCTCCAAACCGTGTTCCCGCAACTTGCGGTAGAGTGAGCCTCGTGACAATCCCAATAGTTCAGCCGCTTGCGACTTGTTGCCGCTAGCAATCCTCAACGCTTGGCGGATCGCAAATTTCTCCATACTCACCAGAGAGCAATCGGCAGCAACCCCGACGGACGCGGCAGCCGGCGGTGCCTGTGCGCGCAATAGCGGACTAATATCACGTTCTTTGATCACCTGAGGATTCTCTGTTGAAACAGCCACAGCGCTTTCGAGAATGTGAGAGAGTTCACGGACATTGCCGGGGAACGAATAGTCCAATAGTGCATCTACTGCCCCTCGGTCTAGCGAAATATTCCGGCCATACCGTTGGGTAAATTGTTGCAGAAAATGTTCGCTCAACAAGTACAAGTCTTCGCGTCGCTCCCTGAGAGGAGGCACTTGAATCACGATGGTCGAAACCCGAAAGAATAGGTCCTCTCGTAAGCCGCTGCCCGCGACTTCGGCCAAGGGCCGGTTGCAAGCAGAGATAGTCCTCACGTCCACGTGCAGGGCGTTTGTCCCTCCCACCTGGCGGACCTCTCCGCCTTCCAGCACCCGCAGGAGTTTTGCCTGCGCTCCGAACGGCAAATCAACGATTTCATCCAGAAAAATCGTGCCGCCATGTGCCGCCTGGAAGAGCCCGACGTGGTCCGCCACCGCGCCGGTGAATGCACCCTTGCGATGGCCGAACAATTCGCTTTCCGCAAGCTCGTGGGGAATTGCCGCACAGTTCACGGGAATGAAGGGTCGCGCTTTCCGAGGGCTGGAACGATGGATCGCTCTGGCGAGCAATTCCTTTCCTGTTCCTGTCTCCCCCACGAGCAGCACCGGCGCCGCACTCTGCGCCGCCACCTGAGCGCGCCCGAGAACACCTCGCATTCCAGACGACCCCGCAACGATCTCCTCGAAGGGTGACCCGCTCGCATTATGTCCTTCGAGGTGTGCGACCCGTTCCTTAAGCTCGTAAAGCTCCATTAGCCGCGAGACCCTCTTGAGTATTGTTTCGCTATCAAAGGGCTTCGTAATGTAGTCTTCCGCTCCGCGTTTAATGGCCTCAACCGCCGTTTCAATGGTTCCGAATCCTGTCATGAGGATTACACTGACGTCTGGACGGGATTGGCGGACATAATCCAAGACACCAAGCCCATCCACGACCGGCATTACCAAGTCCACTAGTGCGACGCGAATCTGTTTTTCGCGAGATAGCACAGCTATGGCTTCCGTGCCGGAGAGCGCCGCGTGTACAGAGGGGTACCGCTGTCGCAGAATCTTGGCAAGACTCGTCGCCAGAACTTCGTCGTCGTCAACTACCAGGATTCCAAGAGTTTCTTCGACGAATGGCGTGCTCATGTGTGCACCTCCGTGGCCAAGGTGCTAACCGTGGAGCCTTCCCTAAGGAGGGGGATTCGTACCGTCACCCGCAGCCCTCCCTCCTTTCGATTCTGAAGCTGGATGGTGCCATTGTGTTCTTCAACAATGTTCTGTGCGATGGCAAGCCCGAGGCCTGTGCCTTTTCCAGCAGGCTTGGTGGTGAAGAAAGGCTCAAAGATCCGCGGCCAGAGCAAGTCGGCTATTCCGGGGCCGTTGTCGTCCAGGTTGATTTCAGCGACTCGGTCGGCCTGGACATGGCCGCGGATGTGAATCCGTCCTCCGGTGGGAATTGCATCCGCGGCATTACTGAGTAGAGCAGAAAACATAGCTTCGAGGTGATTTGGGTCGCCGAGGATTCGAGAGGAGCCGAGTTCCTCACATTCCGTTTGTAAGGTTGCGCGTTTCAAGTTCAAACTCGGTCGAAAGAGCGTCAGCACCGCCTCGATCACTTCGTCGAGCGCGATGGGTTTCTGCTGCAAGCGAGGCCGACGGCCGAACTGGAGCAGGTTCTGCACGAAAACTTGGCAAAAACGGATGCGCTGCTCGATGGTCGCCAGTTCCTCAATTGGACCGACCTCTCGCATCTGCTCGCGCAGGATCTCCACCTGAAGCAACATCGCTGTGAGCGGCGTGTTGAGGTGATGAGCAGCGCCAGCAGCCATCTGTCCCATCAAGGTGAGCTTTTCCAGCTCCAGGAGTTTGTCGCGCATCTGCAAGCGAGGCCGAATGTCCTGAACAACCTCGACATAGAATTGTGGTCGGTTGGCCACTGGTGGGATGCATGAATAACTGGCAGCCACAGGAATCTGCTGACCCTGAGCGGTGCACCTTTCGGTCTCGTAGTCGAGAACCTTTTGGTCCGTTTTCAGGCGATCTAGAATCTCCCGAAGTTCCGCCCATCGCCCAGCGGGAATGTTTGGAAGAGGTCGTCCCAGCGCCTGTTGCTGGTCGAAACCAAAGAGACGCTCAGCGGCGTCGTTCCATTCCACCACCTGATAGGCTTCGTCAAACAAAGCGACAGCTTCCGGCATGTGGTTGAGAATGGAGCGATAGTACTCGTAAGATTGTTCCAGTTCCTCTTCTCGTCGGCGGCGTTCACGCAATACGAACCAGGCAGCCCAGATCCCGGTTAGAAGCGCAGTAGCAATACCACGTGTGATATAGAGGTAGTGGATGGTGACGTAGTTGAGATCACGAAAATAGCGGTGCTCGATCAACTCCCAGAGAGAAAAGACGAGCGCGAGCAGCGTGAGGCAAGACAGCCCCAGCGTCACCAAAAACCAAGCCTGGCTCGCGGACCTCACACCGGTTTTCACGTTACTCCTTCGATGCATTCGCCAACGTTTTCGGGACAGGAGCCTTCATCCGGAACTGCAGCGCAGTATGAATCCGAAGTGCTCGGTTACGACGTGATGTTCGTCACACTCGGGTGTGATGCAGCGCGAAGGTCGAGCAAAGAACTTGATCAGGGCGCAAGTCCTAATTAGTTCTGTAACGAGGAAACTCAAAAACAAAACACTTTACCTACGACAAGAATTCGGGGCGATTTCGAAAGACCTATTGTTTCTCTGCAGGAATTCGTCGATGGCTTGAAGGCAGGGGTATTATGTTGGATATCTAGCTGATATGTAGTCCTGGAGGTGCTCGATAGTTTCTTCCTGCTCGGAGACAACCCATTTCACCAGGTCACCGATTGAGACAACTCCAAGCACCTTGTTGTCGTCCATAACTGGAAGGTGACGTATGCGGTTTCTCGTTATGATTTCCATACACTCGTCCACGGCTTTGTCAGGAGTCACGAAAACCACTGGGCTCGTCATGATCTCGTTGACCGACGTCGTCTTCGAAGATTTTCCCTTGAGGATAACCTTTCTGGTGTAATCGCGCTCCGAGACAATGCCAACGAGCTTGCCCGCTGAAATTACGAGCAATGCTCCCACTCCCTTGTCGGCCATTCTTTCGATGGCCTCGTAGACTGTCTGATCTGGCGCGACAAACCAGACTTCGCTGCCTTTCCGTTCCAGAACTGAGCCGACTCCACCGCTCAGTTTGATCACATATTGTCCGGGCCAGAGGGCCTTTAGGTCTCGTACGAGCTGCACGGCCTGTTCAAGCTCGTCGCGGCATGCTACGTGCAGGGATTCGTCATTCCCAAATTTCCTGAACACGCGATACACGGCACCAGGCACCTCATTTCTTCATGGTTGAGGCAGGCTAACCAAAATAAACTACTGCCGCTCGCTGCATGTGACCGTGATGGAGATCACGGCTCTAGGTGACCGGGAACACATCACGCATTTGAGAGAACGAATAAAAAGAGCTCAACGGAGGAAGCCAGCCTTCAACAAAAGTCAGTGAGCAGGAGGGGCACCGGGAAGAATTAATGCCGACCCGAAACACTCCGCCCACAAGGCTCGACCATTGAGGCGGCTTTCCTCATGAGAGAGTATGACCTAGGGCGGCCCTCACCCCGGGCCGCCTTCTTTCTTGCCTCGGGACAAACTAACTCCCGATGGACATGCAGAACGGACAAGTGGGGTGTTGACAAGCTAAATGTCCGTACACGTCCATTTGACGGCGCTGCTGGAACCCCGCTGATCTCGCTGGGGCCTGCTCAGGTGGTGAATTCGTTGTGCCCAGAGCAGGAGAAGCGTACGATGCGCGAGCCAGAGGTCCAAATCGTAAATTCCGTCTAGAGGAACTTTCCATGCCAACATCGATGACCACGGTCCAGCGGCACATCCTCGAGCAAGAGCGCGCCTATCCGCAAGCGACCGGCGACCTGACGGGCCTGCTTTGGGACCTGACCCTCGCCGCCAAGGTGATCTCCCACCAGGTTAACCGCGGAGGGCTGGCGGATATCTTCGGAGGGACCGGCGAGGCCAATGTCACGGGAGACTTGGTGAAGCGCCTGGACTGGATTGCGCAGGACACGATCTACAGGGCCATGGATCATGGCGGCCACCTCTGCGTAATGGTCTCCGAGGAAAGCCCCGACATTATCCCCATTCCCAAAAAGTTTCCCAAAGGGCAGTATGTCCTGCTCTACGACCCGCTGGACGGCTCCTCGAATATTGAAGCAAATGTCAGCATCGGCACGATCTTCTCCGTCCATCGCCGAATTTCTTCTTCCGGGGACGGCACGCTGGGAGATTGCCTTCGGAAAGGATCGGAGCAGATCGCGGCCGGCTATTTTCTCTACGGGTCGAGCACCATGATCGTTTACACCACCGGGCAGGGCGTCTACGGCTTTACTCTGGAGCCGAGCATCGGCGAGTTCATCCTCTCGCACGATCGAATCCTCATCCCGCCCAAAGGCAAGTATTACAGCGTCAACGAAGGCAACGTCGCCACCTGGGACGAACCGACGCGGAGATACATCGAGTATCTAAAGCAAAAGGACACCGCGACCGGCCGGCCTTACTCGCTGCGCTACATCGGCTCCCTGGTGGCCGACTTCCACCGCACCCTGCTATATGGAGGCGTCTTCCTTTATCCCGCCGATTGCAGCAATCCGCAACGGCCAAAACCGAAGCTGCGCCTCCTCTACGAAGTCGCTCCCATGGCTTTCATCATGGACCAAGCCGGAGGCGCCGCCACGACTGGGACGCAAAACGCGCTGGACGTCCAACCCGGCTCCCTCCATGACCGCGTTCCCATTGTCATGGGAAGCACGCAGGACGTGGCGGTCTACGAAAAGTTTTGCGCCGATTCCAATCGGGACCCTGCGAATCTCGCAAGTCAGGCTCGCTGAATCGTATGCGATCGCAGCTTTATGCGCTTTCTTCACGCTGCCGATTAGCTTCTATGCATTGTGGGGCAACGGAAACACAAATGGAGTTTCCGCCTCTCCCGTTCCCTTCTCTCTAAAACTGAGCTGAGAAAGGAATTCGACCGTCATTGGAATTACTCGGCGTGCGGGTTTTATCTTGCCGAAAGGATTGAAAATTTTCTGTTTGAAATCTATGTTCTCGGCCGCATTCGAAAAACCTGTTCCGGGCGCATGCTGGCGCCGAGCATGTTAGCTAAACTTGAACATAGATTTTCGGCTCAGACCTCGAATTTGCGGCGCTTGGAACCCAGGGCGACCATGCTCAGTCCGCTGCACAGTAGCAGCAGCGTTCCCGGCTCGGGAGTGGCCACCACACCCGAAGGGCTCACGGTAGCCGAATAGTCGGCGAATGCGAGGTCCGTGCTTGGGACGGACAAATCCTCCGCGCACGTGTTGTCGCCGAGTGAAGGATCGCAGAATGCACCGTAAAGCCCGAAAGTCCCCGAGTTCGTGAAGCCCACCGGCGCGTCTGCGTCCCACGTCAACTGAAACAGCCCAAGATCGTTCAGAGGATCATAGGCCTGCGTGTCCGTCGCTCCCGGCGCCAAACTCGAGAAAGAGAAAAGGAACGGCGAGGAATCCGGAGTGCCGTCCAGGAAAACGCCGGCGTCAACGCCGCTAATGTCCAGGTAGTCCGTCGTGCTGTTATTCGTGATCGAATAGCCCCAGCCTACCGTTGTCCCGGCCGGGCCAGAGACATCGGGCGGCAGCACCGTGAACGTGACGGTGTCGTCGGCCCGGACTGCGTGGGTCGCGACCAGCACAGCGAGAGCGAGAGAAAACCAGCAGAGGCAGCGTCGCATATAGTTCTCCTATATTTCCGTTTTTCCCTCAGCTTTCGATCATGGAACCAGAGCTTCCGATGTCGAATAGGTGTAGTTCGTGCCCAGAACGTCCTGCACTGGGCCACTCTCGGTCAAGGCGATCCGCGTCACCGTGCCCGAAAGATTCAGATACACGCGGGTTGTCACCGCAGCGCCCACGGCCAAATTGCCGATGGTGATCGGGATGGACGGGGACAAGGTCGAATTGTAGGCAACCGTTCCCGTACCGGAAAGCACGCGGAGCCCCAAAGAACCGATTTGCAGGTTTTGTGCGCTTCCAGTTCCTGTGTTTGTGAGCACGATGTTCACGTAAGTCGCGCCGGACGACGGATCGGTTCCGACCCCGGCGATCGAGCCGGTGATTCGCGGCGTTCCGAGAGTGACCGTGACGGTCGAGGTCGCGCTGCCGATGTTGCCGCTGGAATCCTCAAACAGGAACGTGACAGTGGTTATGCCCACCGGAAAGAGCGTCGAATTGCTAACCAGAACGCCGCCTACTTGCGGAGGTAGACGCGTCGGCGCAGGGCCAGAGCTAGCCACCGCTGATCCGCCTGCCAGATAGGCAGCAAGCGCCGGTGAAGCGCTGCCGGTTGCGCCGCCCGCCTGGGTTGCAGGTATGGAAATGTTTGCAGGAGGCGTCACGACAGGTGGCGTCGCAGCGGGCGAGACCACTTCGCTCAAAACGGCGGACGTGCTTGTGGCGTTGGCGCTGTCTCCGCTGTAAGCCGCCGTAATCGAGTGCGTGCCGACGGACAGGGTTGAGAGCGCAATTGCAGCTGTGCCTCCCGTCAGGACCGCCGTACCCAAACTGGTCGAGCCATCGAGGAACTGGATCGTGCCGGTAGGACTGCTGCCGGTCACGGTCGCAGTGAAAGTTACGGACTGGCCGACGGTTGCTGGATTGAGTGACGAAGCTACGGTTGTCGTTGTTGCAGCCAGCGTGGATGTCCACGTCTCGGTAGCAGTATTGCTGGTGACGTTGTTACTCGTGGCGACGATAGTGTCCTGACCGGGATTCTTCCCGGAGTAACTGAACTGAGCGGTGCCGCTCGCGTCGGTGGTGGCCGCCCCGGTCGCGGAGTTCGCTCCTGAAACCGTGAAGGTGACCGGAGCGCCGCTGATACCGCCGCCGAAAATATCGACCAGTTGAGCGGTGACCGTGAAGGTGGCGCCCGCCGCGTTGCTGCCACTCGGCGGCGAAAGCAAAAGCGGGTTGGCGGCGTACTGCGACGGCACGCAAACCTCGAATTCGACGTTCACAGTGTTCGCGCCCAAAGCCAAGGCGAACACGTTGTGAGTGCCGCCGGATGGCGACGCCCACGGCGCTGACAGCGTCACAGAACCGCCAGCTGGAAGCACACCGCCGGTGGTCGCGGTTCCCACGGCCATTCCCAGCCCCGGATCGCCGTCGAAGAAAACGACCTGCACGGGCAGGGTCGTCGCAGTGCTACCGGTATTCTGCACGGTCACGCTTAATTGTGCCGCGCCGGGGCAGGAATTCTGTCCGACGGTAAGATTCGAAAGCGTGATGGCCGGCGGCGCCGGCATGTCGCTCGGGGCGACCGCTCTGACCTGCGGAACAACGTCCACTACGGCAAGTGCTGAATAGGGGGGGTGTATCGTGGAGTTCACCTGAAAAATCTCGCCATCGGGCGTAACGCGAAATACCTGCCCGCTGTAGATCCCGGAGCCATCCGTGCCGACCCCGATGTAGTCCCCGCCGTCGTCAACGGTTATCGAATTCAGATACAGAACGGGCTCTCCCGGCGCTTGTACAGAAACAGGGAAGGTGTCGATATCAAGAGTGCCGTTATTGTTGGTGATCTGAGGAGGATTAGCCACCCGCCCGATGCGAAGGCCAACAACCTGAATCGGAGCGATTATGTAGTTGCCTTGCGCATCCAGCACGAACAATCCCTGGAATTGCGGTGCGATACCTCCGTAAACCCCCGCGTGGAGACTGCTCCCGCCGAATGTGAGATCGGTGCTGCCAAAGGTTCCGAAAGGCGGGATCGTTTGGGGCTGGCATCCGTAGCCATCGCACGCGGTGGGCGGGATCATCACCGTGATTGCGGCCGTTGTGGGATTGATGCTAAGAACTCCATCGCTGCACATCGAGGTGCTTCCGATGGCGCCGACGGAGTTGTTCACGTTGCTGACTATGATGTCGCCGGTATTGGGATCCACACGGATGTATCCAGCATTCCCGTAGCAACTATCTGTAGGGTCAACGGATTCAGTTAGGACTCCGCCAACGGTGGCAATAGACATATAGGGCTGACTCAAATCGGTCAGATACGTAGCCCAACTCGCATCAGGGGCTACGCGGATAAGTTTCGAGTGTCCCGGTAGATCGGTGGCATATGAACCGAACGGTGCGAAACTCACGATGCCTGGGCCGAAGTCCTCGAATACAGTCAGATCAATATTTCCGCTGCCATCAATGGCAAAGTCACTGAAAGTCTGCAGCGGGATTCCGATCAGCGAACTCACCTGTGCCGGACTGATTGTGGACAGCAGATTTCCATTGGAATCGAAACGTTGAATTCCGTTTTGCTCATCGAGTACCAAGATGTCCCCATTGACATCGACGTGCAGCTTCTCGAGTCCGCCGATATTCCCACCAGGATTGCCGGAGGTGAGCTGAACGTAGCTTCCGTCGGGATGAATGTCATAGATCTGGCGTTGGAGCGGCATCGCGATGATGTCCTGCGAGTTCACGTCGCCGATATTCGCCAGCCCATACGCGGTGTTGGTGTTCCCACTGGCGTCGGTTACTTGAACGGCGATCGTTCGCGTCCCCGGCTGGCTGTAGGTATATTGCGGCTTCGGCCCCGTAGCGTCGGTGAATGTGCCGTTGCCATTCAGGTCCCACGCATAGGTGAGGGGACCACCGCTTGGATCGGTCGACTGGCTGGCATTGAGAGTGATCGCCGTGCCGGGCGCCGCATTGTAGTTCCCCCCTGTGCTCGCCGTGGGATACGGCAGAACGATAGGCGGCAGACCCTCCAGCGTTCGTTCCTGAGGTATGCCAGGCAGGATGTTGGTGTCATAAGACTGGCCGAGATAGACCTGGATATACGCTTGTAGCCCGACCGGCCTGAGTTGCAGGTCCCCAAAGCCGTCGAAGTAGGGCTGAAAAAAACCGCCCATCGGAGTCAGCATGGCCCCGAGCGCCTGCTCCATCGTTGGAAGTAAGGCCTCCAAATTCTGAGCGTCTGGCGAGGTGCCGAGCGGGTCTTGCTGTAACGCGAAGTTGAGCGCTTGGAGCGCGGCGTAGGTCCGCAGCATCGATCCGCCGGACCCAACGAGCAAATTGATGTCCTTGTTCATCTGCATGAGCTGCAGCATGGTCCACTCATCGTCGCCTGCCTGTTGCGCGCCTTGAAATTTTTGAATGGAGTTCAGGAAAGCATTGCTCGCGGCATCCTGGTCGGCCATGGCGTTGGCCAGCGTCCTGGCGGCGCGCTCTAGCGGCGTGCTGGCAGAATACGATGCGTAATTGATATCGCCCAGTTCCGCGAACACCTTATAGTTCGGGTCCGGGGGATCGGCCGCGAGTCCCTTGTACTTTCCAATGAGGTCCTGGCAGTAAGCGCCGGCAGTCTGAAACCAACCGGCCAGAGCCGTGCCGCCCGGCACATCCTGGCCCAGCTTCCCATACGCCGCGCAAAATGAGGGGATGGTAACGCTGGCGCCCAAGGGAAGATTGACCGTAATTCCGGATAGCGCATCCACATACTGGCTGGCGCTCGTTTTTATGGGGCTGTAGTTCAGAGGCGCCAGGGTCGACGGCTCCTCGACGATGAAACCCATTTCGGAGGCATCGCCCAGAACCATGTCCCCCCCAGCCGGATCGTAGATACCGGTCTGGCACGCATCCATCACAATCGAGTACTTACCTGCGCCGGTATTTCCAGCCGGCTTCGTGATCGCCACAATCTCATCCGTGAAAGAGCCATCTGACAGCCCGATAACCGTGTTTGGCGCTCCGTTTACGTCAGTAAGCTTAGTGCCATACGTCAAAGGCGTCCCGGTATCTGGGATGACGTAAAAATCCGCTGCGGGATAGATCTGCAGATTAGGTTTTGGAAATTTATTGGTGTCGTACATCGACTGGCAGATATAAACGAACGGCATGGCCCCGTCGATCGCCACCGTTTGTCCGGGCCCAAAAACGGTTGAGCCCGAGCCGTCTGCTACGGTGGACAACTCCATGTAACCGCCCAGCGATCCTTGTGCCTGACCATGCGCACTCGGCGCCACCAAACCACCGATCAGCACCAAACCGCAAATGAGTATGAGTGTATGCCGGGCTATCGCCGGCGCGGATTTACGAATGACGGCCATCATTTTTCTCCAGGTTTCGCGGACGTCCGGCTTCTCGTTTCCTCTGCGGCGGTTTTTCTGACTTTCTTGCAACTCCCGCACTTGCTCGTTCTTGTGGCTTCCGTAGGCGCGAATCTCGCAACACGCCATGAAACACAGAAATAAGTTAGGTTTCCGCCAGAGGCCTTCGCAGCGCGTATGAAGCGTACGAAGGCCCTTGGCGATAGGCGCGCCCTATTTCAATTGCGAGTCATTCGTTTTAGCCATCAACGGGGTTGAACGGCTTCGACAAGGTGCGAACCGCTTGTATTGATTTGCCTTGAAGTTTCTTGCCCTTCTTGTTTTCCTTCGGGGCTGGTTTGGATTTCTCCGCCATCTGAATCTCCT
Organism: uncultured Acidobacteriota bacterium; assembly: GCA_963715685.1. GTDB lineage: Bacteria > Acidobacteriota > Terriglobia > Acidiferrales > UBA7541 > Palsa-295. Next base: position 3,592,386 of record OY970264.1, read on the forward strand.
TTGAGGGCGTTCTCGCTGTTACGAACGCTTGTCCGATCGGCTGCGTGAATTCGTTACACTGCCTATCCATAACGCGTAAAATCGCTGCCAAGCGGCTCACCGCCCTGCAAACTTTCTGTAAATAGGCACGGGAGACGATTTTGGGACGAACCTGCCCGGTCCTGGGCTGCCTAGGACAGACCGCTTGTTCTATCGCTTGTCGCAGCAATGGTTATTTTGATTGTTCCTGCCCGGCATATATACTCTGAGACCCTGAGGGGAGCGCGTGGGGTCATCGATCCCGCATTCGCTCGTTTGCAGCGGAACTACGGCCAGAGCCGTGCGCCAATTGCCTGAAGATATCGCAAGACTCGCGAATCCTGACGGCGAAAATGACCGCGCCCTCGCAGAGCGCACGTCCGCCCTTTATTCGGAATTGCGCCGCATCGCCGGCCATTACCTGCGGCAAGAACGCCGCGATCACACGCTTCAGGCCACAGCTCTCGTCCACGAGGTCTACCTCCGCCTGGTCGACCAGAGAGGAGTTCGGTGGGAGAACCGCAGCCAGTTTCTTGGCATTGCGGCCCAGCTGATGCGCCGGATTCTGCTCGATTACAGTCGCAGTCATCAGGCCGCCAAAAGAGGCGGAAATTCCGAGAGGGTGTTCCTGCAGGAAGCTTCCATCATCTCGAAAACCCGGCCCGCGGATGTAGTCGCGCTGGACGAAGCTCTCACGCGGTTGGCCGAGATCGATTCGCAGCAAGCTCGCCTCGTGGAACTGCGCTTTTTTGGCGGTTTGAGCGTTGAAGAAACCGCCGGCGTCCTGGAAGTCTCGCCGGCCACGGTCAAGCGAAACTGGTCTGTGGCAAAAGCCTGGTTGGCCCGCGAACTCTCCAAACCGCGCGGGAATTGAAATGCCTGAAAAATGGGAACACGTAAAAGAGATTCTCGCACTTGCGCTGGAGCGAAGTCCTGCTGAGCGCAGTACCTTTGTCCGCCAGGCGTGCGGTGAGGACGCGGCGTTACGCGCCGAAGTGGAATCTCTCGTGGCTCACAGCGGAGACGCCGATAGTCTTCTCGAGGATTCCCCGGTAGCGCATTTTCTCTCATTCCAACCGGACTCCATGGTCGGACGAAAGGTTGGGGCGTATCGCGTTATTCGCTTGGTCGGACACGGCGGGATGGCCGTCGTGTATTTGGGCGAGCGGGACGATCAACTTTTCCAAAAGCAAGTCGCCATTAAGATGGTCCTGCCTGGCACAAATGCCCAGGAGATCTTCCGCCGATTTCGCAACGAACGGCAAACGCTGGCATCGCTTGACCATTCGAACATCGTGAAGCTCATCGATGGTGGAAGCACCGAAGAGGGCTTGCCGTACCTCGTCATGGATTATGTGGATGGCGTACCCATTGATCAGTACTGCGACATTCACACGCTCTCTATAGAGGGGCGCCTGCAACTTTTTCGGACGGTCTGTTCGGCCGTGGAATACGCACACGAAAAGAGAATCATCCATCGCGATCTCAAACCTGCAAATATCCTGATCACGCAAGACGGGGTGCCTCGCCTCCTGGATTTCGGCATCGCCAAGCTATTGGACCCGGCCCTCTTTCACACAAGGTTGGTCACCCAAACGACCTGGCGTCCAATGACACCCGAATACGCAAGCCCGGAGCAGGTGCGCGGCCATGAGGTAACGAAATCAACCGACATCTATTCACTCGGAGTGATGCTCTACGAGTTGTTGACGGATCATCGGCCCTATCGGGCTGCGACTGCGTCCCTTTTGGAGGTCGAGCGATCCATTTGCGAAGAAGAAGCCGAAAAGCCGAGCACGGTTGTGGGAAGGACCGAAAATCGCGTGCGGGATACCACCGGAAACACCACGGTCATTACGCCTGAGCTCGTTGCCAAAAACCGCGGGATGGAACCGATCGAACTTCGGCGCCGTCTGCAAGGCGACCTCGATACCATCCTGATGAAGGCGCTTCGCAAGAAACCCGAAGACCGCTACGCTTCCGCGCAGGAGTTGTCGAATGACATCGAACGCCATCTTGGTGGCCGCCCGGTGGTTGCCCGACGGCCGACCCTTTCCTATCTTGGCGGCCGATTTCTCCAAAGGCACAAAGAATCCGTCGGCACGGCAATCATCCTGCTGGTCCTCGCGGGCGCCATTGGCGTGTGGGAGGCACGGCACGTAAGGACGCGAGACGTAGATAAGAAAATAGCGAGTCTTCCCGCTGGGTTTCGGCGTTCGGTGGCCGTATTAGGATTCAAGAACCTTTCAGCCCGTGAGGACACTGCGTGGATCTCGACCGCTCTGTCGGAAATGCTGACAACAGAGCTGGGAGCGGGTGAACAGATTCGCACCGTACCCGGAGAAACTGTTGCGCGCATGAAGACCGATCTTGCGCTATCGGACGTGGATAGTTTGGCTCCCGATTCCCTCGATCGTGTTCGCCGCAATCTGAGCACTGACTTCGTCGTTCTAGGATCCTATCTCGACTTGGGAAAGGATTCTGGAGGCCAAATCCGTCTCGATCTTCGGATGCAAAATGCGGCCAACGGAGAAACGATCGCAGCCGTTTCTGAAACGAGCAGCGAGGACCAACTGCTGGATCTGGTTTCGCGGAGCGGAAGACAGCTACGGGATAAACTCGGTGTAGCGGAGATCCACGAATTGCAATCGACCGGAATACGAGCATCGGTATCCTCCAGTCCGGACGCCATGCGCCTCTATTCCGAAGGGTTGGCGAAGCTTCGAGGCTTTGACGTTGTCGGGGCTAGAGACACGCTCGAACACGCCGTGAACGCGGATCCTTCTTATCCTCTTGCACACGCCGCGTTGGCACAGGCGTGGACAGATCTCGGATATAACCAGAACGCAGTGGCCGAAGCAAAGAAAGCATTGGATCTGGGCAACCTGTTATCCACGGAAGACCACGCTGTCGTGGAAGCTCATTATTATGAAGCAAGCAGGGATTGGGAAAAAGCCATTCAAACCTATCAAACGCTCTGCGCTTCGTTTCCAGATAACTTGGGGTATGGTCTCGATTTAGTGAACGCGCAGATTGGCGGGGAAAGATCGAATGATGCTTTAAATTCGCTCGCCAAGCTCCGGGCAACGTCGCCTGAGGCAAAGAACGACCCACGCATTGATTTGGCCGAGGAACAGGCGGCATTCTTGTTATCGGACAACCAACGGGCGGTTGCCGCCGCAGAGGCAGCGATCAGGAAATCCGAAGCATCTGGGGCAAGACTTTTGACTGCGCGCGCCTCTTTCTTTCAATGCCGGGCGTTCGCGAATCTCGGACAGGCACAGAACGCGGCAAAAGCGTGCAATCGTGCGCGGAGCATTTACGCAGACTCGGGAGATCTGGCTGACGAAGCGCAAACCCTGCATTCGGCGGCCGAGGTGCCGCTCGATGACGGGGATCTTTCACAGGCGAAGGCTTTGTACGACCAGGCCCTCGCCCTCGCGCGAAGAATCGGCGACAAGAGGGCTATTGCCCGTGAACTTGGGAATCTCGGTGTGATCGCGGTTCAAGAGGGCGATGCGGCTTCGGCAGAAAAAATGGACTCCGAAGCTCTTCGAGACTACGGCGATGTTGGGGACAAGCATGGAATGGAGGTCGTTGAAGCTAATACGGGTGATCTTTTTCATTTAGAAGGGCAGTTGGGTAAGGCCCTGTCGGAATACCGCGATGCGTTGATATTGGCCCGCGAAGTAGGTCACAAGAGTTCCGAAGCAAGCGACCTCAAAGTGATCGGCGACGTTCTGATGCAACAAGGTGATTTGAACGCCGCCATGCAGATGTTCCAGCAAGCGGCCGGCATCCAACAACAGATCGGCGACAAGGACTATTATGCGAGCACGCTTGTCTCGATGGGGGAATTGCACCGGCAACGAGACGACCTCGATGGGGCGAAGAAGTTCTACGACCAATCTCTTTCATTGCGACAGCAATTGGGCGAAAAAGGTTCTGTGGCTGAGACCGAAGTCTTTCTTGCAGAGTTAGCATGTGATTCGAATCAGGGTGCAACCGCCGAGAAGTTCGCGCAGGACGCCGTTCAGGAGTTTCAGAAAGAGAACGAGTCGGACGAACAGATTGTGGCGCTGGCTTTGTTATCCCGGGCGCTGGTGCAGCAAGGAAATGTCGGTGAGGCGCAGCAAGCTATCGCCAAGGCAAAGACACTGTCTGCGAAAAGTAGCGATGTGGCCACGCGCCTCGTTTTCGAGGTCGATGATTCTTATGTTCTGGCTGCTGCCAGAGATTTTAGCGGTGCAGAACATCTTGCCAAGAGCACTTTCACCGAAGCGAATAAGCTCGGTTTCGTCCAAACGCAGATGGAAGCTTCGCTTGCCTTGGGCGAAATTCAAACGACAGGCCCGAATCCAACCGCAGGCCGGGTCGTGCTACAGCGACTTGCAAAGGATGCTCGCGCTAAAGGTTTCGCACTAATCGCAAAAAAGGCCTCAACTGCTCTTGAATCTGGATCTGCGGAATGGTTTCTTGCCTCTCACCAAAACCCTGGTCGACCGTAGAATTAATAATTGACTTTTATCGCTAGAGGAAACGATATGTCGGATTCTCCCGCACCGGGTTCGGATGACGTGGCGGCAACGCTTGCTGCGTCGACCGCGCAGCTCGTGCATCTGTAACTCATATGCCCGCACGCCGATGAGTCGTCACTATTTCTAAATGCGATGGCTTCGAACGCTTCTTTGAATTGGATTGTTCTCCGCCGCCCCGTTAGACTCCCGCCATGAGCGAATCCTATCAATACCCTTCCACCCTTCAAGAAAGCGCTTTCATGCCGTTCCCTCCGGCACAATCGCGTGACGTGATCCGGCGCGCGTGGGAATCCCCTGCGAAGAAGCTTCCTCTCAAGCGCTCGGTGATGGCGTGCGCTTTCTTTTTCGTATACTTGGCCGCCTACTTGGGCGTCGGCTACGCGGGCATCGTCGCCGTCGAATATGCCTGGTCCGCAATCTTCGGGTAGCTCGATCAGCATCGCAAATGCTTGGATGAAGCTTCGGGGATGAGCCCCTGCGAAGGGTGGGTGGCTCCTTCGAGTCGAAATACTGGGCACACTGAATCCCGTGAGGCATGCGCGCTTGGAGGGGCGTTTGGTAGCGATACCGGGATTCCATCGCTGGAAATGCAGAAAACCGAGGAAAATCCGCAAAACCCTACTGTTTGTAGCCACTTCCCTCAGTGCCTGCTGTAACGCTGAGTCAATCCTAGATCATCTCGGACAGCAAGAGCGAGATCGATTTGGCAACAGTGGATACAGTGAATCGGTCGCCAGTATTTCAGGACGCCAATCGTAGGCTGGCGTCCTGAGATGGTTTCGGTAGCACCCCTTTCTCGAGACGCCGCTTTCGGATATGGGCTTGCTCGGTCTACTAGCCTTCGCCGCTGTATTCTTCTTCCAATGGTTCAAGGACCTTTACCTTCAACACATGGTGATTTTCAACGTCGGGCTGTTTGTCCTCTAACTGATCTGGCTCTGGTTCACCGTCCGTGACATCGTGCAGGACGATAAAGCCCGGCTCTTTGGCGAACTCTGCCAAAGCCCTGATGTCGATCTCTCCGACTCAAATTTTGCGCGACTCTTCTCAGTGGAAACGACGCTTTCCAGCAACTGTGAAAATGGCCGGCCCGGAACACGGGCGCTCGACCCTAGTCGCGGACCCGTGTCCTAGTCAGCCCAGATCACGCCCCCACACCTCGCGGGGCGATCCTTCCGTTCTCTTATTTGCGGCTCGTGACCTCGGCTCCGCCGACCTTCTGATGCGTCCGCCAACCGTCAGCATAAGAGGTCCGCGCTACTTCGGCGTAAGGAACTGGGCTGACGACCGCGCGAATTTCCGTCTGGACGTGGCGCTCGACCGTTGGCTTCGACGATCCGCCGCCCTCCTCGCCCCACACGAAAGTTACGTCCGTACCGGGCTCGCTGTGCTCCTGGTCGAGAATCGCCAGAGTCAGCATCTTCCCTTCGTTCGCGCTATAGCCGCACCAGGTCGAGATGCCGATCGTCTTGCCGTTGCTCAGCACCTTGTCGTACGGCAGCGTCGAATAGACAGCCGAGGGGAAATCGAAGTACTTGGCTCGATTCGTTTTCTGGAACATCGTGCTGAGGGCACGGGTCACATCCTCGTCGTTCAACGCGAGCGTCACCTTCTTCCGATGCGGTTTGGTCGCCAACTTCTCAAGCGCCTCGCGTCCAATGAAATCGTGGTCGAACTTCACAATGGGTCCGTAGCCAAGATCCCAAGGCGTGAGGTAGTAGTCCGAAATGTTATCGGAATAGAAGCTGCCACCGAGGGAAGCGATCGCTTCGTAACAGTTCGCGGGAAGCCATTGCCGGTACGCCTTCATCTTGTCGCCGCTGTAAATCGCAGGCATCGGAGAAGGAATCCAGCCGGATTCTAGCGTGTTGGACGAATACGCGCGTGCGCCCACGAGCCGAAGACCGAATTCTTTGCCGGCATCGACGATCGCTGCTTTCACTGCTTCGCCTTGGTCCCAAGAGCCAAAAAGTTCCAGGCCGGGCTGGCCGGCCATACCGTGGCGTAGCGCGCGCACGTCGTGGCCCGCGATCGAGATCGACGTCATGTTGAAGAACTTAAGGTCCGGGGCGGGTTTGCCAGTGACCTTCTCGATCACCTTCATCGCATTCGGGCCCTGCACCTGATAGCGGTAAACCTTTCGAACGATTGGTCCTTGTCTAGCGGCAGCTCTTTCATCCCTCTCCACCTTGGCGTTGTAGCCGCCAGTCTCACAGTGGTATTGCACCCAGTTGTGCACGGAAGGACGGCCGACCAGATTGAAGAGGTTCTTGTCGAGATAGAAGAGAACCACGTCGCCGATCACGTAGCCGTCATAATTGCACGGAACAAACTGCTTGGCCTTGTTGGGTTCGAATCCCTTGAAGCTGTTTACGCCAAGATCAGAAAGCAACTTCAGCGCATCGGGGCCCTCAAGGTACATATCCGTCATGTGATAGGACTGATTGAAGAGAACGCACGTCTGCTGCCAAGCGCGCTGCTCATCTCTCCAGTTCGAGAACTCGCTGGGGACCACAGGATAGACATATGGCCCGGTCTGCGAGTTGCGCAGCAGTTTCACCGGATTCCCGGTGGCTTGTAGCACGTCCTCTAAGCTTTTGTAGCCCACTGTTTCTTCTCCTTTTCATGGAAAGAGTGTCTGGTCATTCCCAACCCATTACAGTCCAGCACTCCAATTCAGAAAATTGTCCTCCCTGTTCAACCGTGGCAGGGTAGGTCCCCCTCGCAGTTTGGACGGCTAACACCAGGACTGCCCAGTTCGGATATGAAACTCGCATCCGTGCCAAGGGCAACACAACTCTCGCTGGCGAGTGACTCGGTACTCTCCAGGCCCGCCCGATTCCACAAGCCTGACCAGCATGTCGCCGCACAGGGGGGCGCTGATGCGGACAACGATCGAGCAGGGTCGAAGTACTCGTCGTCCACATGAAACACGCCGACCGCGCATCCAGCCACAGTGAATAGCCTTCGTCCGCCTGGCGCGATTTCGCCCAATGTGGCGACGATATGGTGACTCATTTCATGTTCAACTGGAATAGGGCTACCGCATTCTCACTTAGGATGGCTGCGCGATCTTCCTTCGAGAGATCGACCTTAAAAGGTCGAGCCGGATTGTCGAAGTGCCAATGAGGATAGTCAGCTGAAAACATCAGGCGGCTAGCACCATTCCAGCAGCAACGCCTTTGAGCTGGGAACCCTTCGATGAATATCGCAATTGACGGCGTCGCCGCTCGACACACTCATCTTTCCTCCGGGAAAGAAAGTATACGCGCCTAACTGGAATGTGTACAAGCGTATACATGAGCTTTCTTTTGGACCGCACGAAATCTCCTTCAAACCACGAGAAGTTGTGATGGAGCCAAAGGAAATAGCAAAATGGGAAGCCTCTCGCGGGTGCCACCGTGCGGCGGTCCGACCTGCCTGAATAGTCAGCAAGAGAAAACTTGTATACACTAGTGAATATTCACACGGTTTCACCTAGGGCGACGTGGATGCACTATAATCCCCTGCGCCGCGGAGTACGAATCGCGCATGCTCCGGGATCTCACTTTGGGCCATAGACGGAGAGCCCGATTTTGAAAGGCGCAAGGCTTCAATGAAAGGGCTGGCAACTACATCTCAAGTGATTGCCGCCCTCGAACGCGGGATCGAAGGCTGTGGCATATCCCGCGGACAAGCGCTCTTGTTAATCGCGCACGCCGAACTAAGTTCCTTGCTCCGGGCGGCCGCAGCCGTTCGGGACCGATCAAAAGGCTGTACGGTTAGCTACTCGAAGAAAGTTTTCATCCCGCTGACGCATTTGTGTCGCGATTATTGCGGCTATTGCACGTTCCGAGCGGACCCTGCGGCCGATGGCCAACCATTTATGACATCGCAAGAAGTTCTCGCGGTGGCCGAAGCCGGACGTCGTGCGGGATGCAAAGAGGCCCTGTTCAGCCTGGGTGATCAGCCGGAGACGATATTCCCAGAGGCCAGAGCGTTCCTGCGAAAACAGGGTTTCGAGCGCACGCTCGAATACCTGACGGCAATGGGGCAGCTCGTTCTCGACCAAACTGGCCTGCTTCCCCATTCCAATCCCGGTCTCATGCCTGCTGCCGATCTGCGCCGCCTGAAGGAATCAAATGTCAGTCTTGGGCTGATGCTTGAAAGTGCCAGTCCCCGCCTGTGGCGCTCAGGCGGCCCGCATTGGAGAGCCCCGGACAAAGTGCCATCGCTTCGATTGCAAACGATCGAGAATGCGGGGCGGTTGTCGATCGCCTTTACGACGGGTATCCTCATTGGCATCGGCGAAACCGCCGAAGAGCGTGTCGATTCGCTGCTCGCCATTCGCGATCTCCACGAGAAATATGGCCACATCCAGGAAGTGATCGTCCAGCCGTTCCGAGCCAAGCCCGGGACGCGAATGGCCCTGGCGCCCGAGCCTTCGACCGAGGATTTGCGACGGACCCTGGCCGTAGCCCGATTGATTTTCGGCCACGGGATGAACATTCAGTCTCCGCCCAACCTGCTCTCGGACGACTATCCTCTGCTGTTAGAAGCCGGGATCAACGACTGGGGTGGAATTTCCCCTGTTACAAAAGACTTCATCAATCCGGAGGCAGCCTGGCCACAGATCTCTCTACTGGCCGAAAAGACGGCCGCCGCCGGGTTCGTCTTGCGGGAGCGGCTGGCGATTTATCCCGAATTCTCGTCGCAGCCGGGATTCGTGGATGCACACGTCCAATCTTGTTTGCAGAAACTCCAGGGAGAAGGCGGTTATGCCCGAAAGAGAGAGTGACAAATGCTGAAAGCCATGGATCCTCGGTGGCGAGAGATCTCCTGGGAGCAGGCTTTCAAAGCTGCGAGTCCGACTGTTGCCGATGTCCTCGAGAGGGCTCTCGCTGGAAGAGATCTCAATTTTGACGACGGGCTCGCCCTGTGTGGCACGGCAGACGACGACCTTCTCGCGGTGGTAAAGATTGCGAATGAGCTTCGGCGGCGCGCGGTCGGCGATCAAGTGACCTACGTCGTGAACCGGAACATGAACTTCACGAATGTGTGCATCGTAGGCTGCGCGTTCTGTGGATTCGGCCGAGGCGCCCGCTCGCCGGATGCCTATTTTCACGCTACAGAGTCGCTCGTTGCCAAAGCAGTCGAAGCGGTGGAGCGCGGCGCCACGGAAGTGTGCATCCAGGGTGGATTGCCCCGCGACTTGGAGGGCACGTATTACGCTGATCTTCTGCGCACCATCAAATCGCGTCTGCCGAACCTGCATCTGCACGCGTATTCGCCCATGGAAATCGTGTACGGCGTCGAAAAGACCGGCATGAATCTGCCTGAGTACCTGCGAACACTGAAAGAGGCAGGGCTAGGTACCATCCCGGGAACGGCGGCAGAAATCCTGGATGACAAGGTGCGCCAGCTCTTGAGCCCGAACAAACTCTCGGTCCGCCAATGGATTGACGTGATTCGAACGGCGCACGAGCTCGGCATTCCGTCCACTAGCACCATGATGTACGGTCACGCAGAGCTGCCCGAGCATTGGGTACGGCATTTGCTCTTGCTGCGCGAGATTCAAATGGACACGGGCGGGTTCACCGAGTTTGTCCCTTTGGGCTTCATCCATTCACAGACCAGACTGTTTCGCGCGGGCCGCGCGCGTGCAGGGAGTTCGCTCGCGGAACACTTGCTGGTCCATGCGCTCGCCCGCTTGCTCCTGAACGGACACATTAAGAACGTCCAGGTGTCCTGGGTGAAACTTGGTTTCGAAGGGGCATTGGCCTGCCTCGAAGCGGGCGCCAACGATTTCGGCGGCACGTTGATGGAGGAGAGCATCTCAAAATCCGCAGGAGCTAACTTCGGAGAATCTGTCTCACCGGGTGAGCTTCGCGCGTTGATCCGGACGATTGGTCGTACGCCCGCCGAGCGCACCACAACCTACAAAATCCGGCGCGTGTTCGAACACGTAGATGCAGACGAACTCCTGCCACTAGAACGCATGGCCGCGCACCGAGAAAATCCCATGCTGCTCGACCAGGCGAGACACTGATGGACATCGTGGCATTAGCGGGCGGGATTGGCGCCTCAAAGCTGTTACTGGGACTCAATCGCGTCATGGATCCACGCGACCTGACGGTCGTCGTGAATACCGGCGACGATATTGTTATGCATGGCCTCTCGATATCGCCCGATCTGGATATCGTCACGTACACGTTGGCAGACCTGGTGAATCCCGAGACGGGGTGGGGCTTCCGCGACGAAACGTTCCGCGCGCTCGAGCAGCTCGCCGTTTACGGCCGCCCCCAGTGGTTCCATCTTGGAGATCGCGATCTAGCGACGCACATCCACCGCACGGCTATGCTCCGCGCCGGGGCGCGCCTCTCGGAGGTGGCGGATTCCATCCGGGAAGCGCTGGGCGTCCGGGCCAGAATTCTCCCAATGAGCGACCAGCCTGTGCCAACCATGATTGAAACCAGCCAGGGGCGCCTTCACTTTCAAGAATACCTGGTTCAGCGACGCGCGGAGCCGACCGTTCAGGCAATCTCATTCGATGGAATCGAACTCGCGCACCCGGCCCCGGGCGTCCTCGAAGGGCTCGAACGCGCCTCTAGCATCGTCATCTGCCCAAGCAATCCGCTGATCAGTATCGGACCGATTCTCGCAGTCCCGGGCGTGCGAGAAGCCTTGCGAAAGCGGCGGACGCGGGTCGTCGCCGTTTGTCCCATCGTAGGAGGCAAATCGCTGAAGGGGCCGTCCGATCAGATGCTCGCGCAACTGGGGCACGACGTATCGACCGTCGGAGTGGCACGGATGTATCAAGACATCTGCGCAACGTTTGTAATCGACCCCATCGACAGCGCCCAAAGTTCGGCAATCGAATCGCTCGGCATGGAGGTCGTGATCCATCCGACCGTCATGCGTAACGTTGAAGACAAGGAGCTCCTCGCGCGGAGAGTTGTGCAATTCGCCGAGAAGCAGAAAGCAGGAGCCGCTGCATGAAGGCGATCCTGATTCCGGTAAAGGAATTTCACGAGGCCAAGAAACGCCTGGCTCCGCATTTCTCCCCTGCCGACCGCGCGGCCCTGGCGGAGGCGATGTGCGAGGATTTTTTCAGTGTCGTGGCTGCGACCCGCTGTGCAGACCGCGTGTTTGTAATTAGCAAAGAACCCGGGGCTCTCTCGCGGGCGCGAAAGCTTGGCTGGGAAACAATTGTCGAATCTTACCAGACCTCGGAAAGCGACTCCGTAGACGCTGGATCACGCTACTGCGCCGAGCAGGGCGTTCACGCTCTCCTGCGGCTGCCCATCGATCTGCCGCTGGTCGAACCGTGCGACATCGAGGCCGTCTTCGAACAATTGGACGTTGCGCCGTCTGTCGTTCTGGTTCCTTCGAGCGATGGCACGGGCACCAACGCGCTGCTACGGTCACCTGCCGTCCTCTTTCCTTCTCACTTCGGACCGAATAGTTTCCCCCGTCATCTGACCGAGGCGGAGGGATGCGGTGCACGTACTCGAGTCTTTCGAAACCCTCGTCTGGAGCTCGATATTGATGAACTGGATGATCTGCGGAGGCTTTCGAATCGGCTGCGACCTGGCTCCGCCACGGCGCGATGGCTCCTCGATCGTGACAGCCGTGGCAGAGCGCGGTGGGCCGGTGGAGTCGGTGGCGATACAGAGCTTTCCAGCACGTAGCTTTTCCTGCAGAGTTGCGGCCGTCGTTCTGCTTCGTCTCCGCGAGAAGCTCTTGCCACTGGTACGTAATGGGACCGTCAATCAGATGACTTGATCGCGCCGAAGAGTTTCGATTTCAGCGGCGGTGTAGCCAAGTTCTCGAAGAATCGGCTCGGTGTCTTGTCCCAGGGCCGGAATCGGACCGAAGCGAGCAGGACTGTCAGACAGCCGTAGAGGACTTCCGATGACCGGCACGGCCCCTACGGGCGATTCCATTTCTCGGATCATCTTCCGAGCAATGACTTGAGGATGGGCCAACACCTCGGCAATGCCATTTAACTTGCCGTATGGCAATTCGCTGTCACGGAGGCGGCGCAACCATTCGCCGTGCGGTTGCTCCAAGAAAATTCTCTCGACCATGTCTTCCAATACCGCGCGATTCTGGCGGCGGTCCGGCGCTGTGCGGAACCGAGGATCTTCTAGCAGCTCGGGACGCTCGATTACCTTCCGGCAAAAGATCTCCCAGTCCTGAGGAGTCGCCACCGCCAGGCTCACGTACGCTCCGTCGCCTGCTAGGTACGGACCATAGGGAACGATATAGTGGTGACGCATGCCCACGCGGACCGGCTCTTCCCCCCGATGCCAATAGTGGTGCGGAAAATAGCCCAGCCAGGACAGCGCGGATTCGAACATCGAAATGTCGATCACTTGTCCTCGGCCGGTTCGTTCTCTCTGATAAAGGGCCAAGAGAATTCCTACCGCCGCGTACATCGATGAAGCGAGATCCGTGATCGGCACTCCGACCTTCGCTGGTTTGTCCGGATAGCCCGTCGTGGCAATGATTCCGGCTTCCCCTTGGATGAGCAGGTCGTAGGCTTTTACGTCCCGGTAGGGGCCGTCCTGGCCATAGCCGGACACGGAGCAGTAAATGAGCCGCTGATTGCGCGCACAGAGCTCCGCCGCTCCTAAACCCAGGCGATCGGCAACTCCGGGCGCAAAATTTTCGAGGAGTACATCCACACGTTCGGCCAGGCGCCGCACCGCTGCCAGCCCCGCCGGCTTCTTGATATCCACTGCAAAGCTTCGTTTGTTCCCGTTGAGCCAAACGTATCCAGAGGAGAGGCCGCGTACGACGGAATCCCACGCGCGAATCAGGTCGCCAGTTCCCGGTTTCTCAACCTTGACTACTTCGGCGCCCATATCCCCGAGAATCCGCGAGCAGTGCGGGCCTGACACAGAGACTTCCAGTGCCAGGACGCGGACGCCATCAAGAGCCAAAGGCGCTTTCCCGGGACGGTCCCCCGCCATCAGGCACGGACCTCGGGAAAAAGATTCTGCTTCGGCGCATGCGCTCGCTTCCACACCATGACGCTTCGGGCGTAGTCGATTACGACCTTGCCTTCCTGCTGGATCCCTCGCGTGCGGACCTTGATAATCCCCCATTGAGGCTTGGATTTGGATTCACGTTTGTCCAGCACCTCGGATTCGGAGTAGAGGGTGTCGCCGGCGAACAGCGGGTTGGGCAGCTTGATCTCATCCCAACCCAGCGCAAATCCGTTTTCGCTCACGTCAGCCACGCCCATTCCGGCTACGATGGCAAGTGTGAGGGCGCTGTTGATCAGGCACCGGCCAAACTCGGTGCGCTTGCCGTATTCATTATTGAAGTGGATCTGATTCGTGTTGTTGGTCAGCAGCGTGAACCAAATGTTGTCGTTTTCCGTCACCGTCCGCCCAAGGCGGCAGCGGTAAACGTCTCCCACTTCGAAATCTTCAAAGAAGCGGCCTTCCCAACCAGGCTTGATTGCCATTTTGCTCCCTCCCTGATGAATTGCTTGAATGAGTTCACATAGGGACGAAAAGTCCACGCGCCACCACTTCCTCTGATCGCGTGCCGCCCTTCTATGCGACCTCGCTGAAAGCTGAATCCTCTAAGAGGAACGAGTGCTCAGCGATTCCGCCAGCTCAAGAGTTTGCCGGGCCCTGTCCACAATCGGAAGATCGAGGAGTTGCCCGCCGAAGGCTACCGCGCCCTCGCCGCGGGCTCTCGCCTCATCAAAGGCCTTCAGCACTCCTCGCGCATACTCGATTTCGTCCGCTGCCGGCGTGAAGGCGGCGTTCACGGTGTCGACCTGTGCGGGATGAATCAGCGACATCCCTGAAAACCCCAGTCGGCGGGACTGCAGCGCAAATGTCTTCAGCCCTTCGGTATCCTGAAGGTCCGGCCAGACGCCATCGACCGACTGGACGTGCGCACACGCGGCGGCCGTCACGAGCGCCGAACGCGCGTAGATGAGGTCGCGAGCTTCGCCCTCACGCCGCAGGGGCAGACTCAGCTCTCTTGAAAAATCCTCCGCCCCGAAGATCAGCCCAATCACCCGCGGCGAAGCAGTGGCAATGGAGTAGGCGTTGAACAACCCTCTCGGACTTTCAATAGCAACAAGCAGACGCACGCTTCCTCGACTGAGTCCCACTTCCGGTTCGCGACGATCCAGGGTCTCCTCGACGGTCTTGATCTGTTCGGGAGTTTCGACCTTCGGCACAACTAGACCCTCCAGACCCTGCCGCACGACCGAGCCAAGATCGTCACGACTGCGTTCGTGCCCCACGGCATTGATGCGCACGAACCTCGCGGGCGTGCGAAGTTGCTTCTCCGTCTTCAGGCGCGTTGCCACCTGGTCAAGGCAGGCCGCAATTTGTTTGCGGGCGGCGTCCTTCTCCGCAGGAGCCACGCCATCTTCGATATCCATCATGACGGCGTCAACGGCAACCCCCAGCGATTTTTCAATCATGCGCTGGCGATTTCCGGGGACGAACATCCAGGAGCGCAATAACTCATTTTTCCGGTCCATGGTTTTGCAGCACCTCTCTCTGTTTATGATTTCTGAATCAATTGCTGGCAGGCCCGCGCCCGCCGGACTCTGGCTTCTTACCTTCCCGTTCGTCTAATACGACTTTGGCATTTTCAGTACGTTCTGGCCGACAAACGCCAGTATCAAATTGTTGTTCACCGGCGCTACGGTGAGGAGACGAGTCTCTCGAAACTTTCTCTCGACATCATAATCGCGTGCAAAGCCGTAGCCGCCGTAAGTGGTCAAGCAAACATCCGCGGCTTCCCAGGCGGCTTCGGAAGCCAGCAGCTTGGCCAAGTTGGCCTCGGCCCCGCACTTTTCCTTGCGGTCGAACTTAGCGGCGGCATCGAAGCGCATGAGATCGGCAGCCTCCACGTGCGCGTAGGCCTTCGCGATGGGAAACTGGACGCCTTGATTCGCGCCAATGGGCCGCCCAAAGACCACTCGTTCGCGCGCATACGTCGATGCGCGGTCGACGAACCAGCGGCCGTCTCCGATGGCCTCGGAGGCGACCAGAATCCGCTCCGCATTCCACCCGTCGATGATGTAACGAAAACCCTTGCCCTCTTCGCCGATCCGGTTCTCGACCGGGATCTCCACATCCTCGAAAAAGATCGTATTCGTGTGATGATTTACCATCAGGTCGAGAGGCCGGATTTGCAGGTTCCCTTTGACGTCCCGCATGTCCACGATGAACACGGAAATCCCCTGCGTCTTGTCCTGGACGTCGTTATACGGCGTGGTGCGAGCCAACAGCAGCATCAAGTCCGATTGTTTCGCGCGAGAGATGAAAATCTTCTGCCCGTTGACGACATAACGATCCCCCTTGCGAACGGCACGGGTCTCGATCCGCGTGGTTTCCGATCCGGCATTCGGTTCGGTGACGGCAAACGCCTGCAGACGCAACTCGCCCCGCGCGATCGACGGGAGATAGCGCTGCTTCTGTTCTTCGCTACCATGACGAAGCATGGTCCCCATCGTGTACATTTGGGCATGGCAGGCGCCGGAGTTGCCTCCTGAGCGGTTGATCTCTTCCAGGATGATCCCGGCTTCTGTGATCCCGAGTCCCGCGCCGCCATATTGCTCTGGAATCAAGGCGGCCAGATACCCGCTGGCGGTGAGTGCGCTGACGAAGTCTTGCGGATACGCTTCCTTCTTATCGACCTCGCGCCAATACGTGTCCGGGAAATCACGGCAAATCGCGTGCACATTCTCCCGGATTGCCTGAAGCTCTTCCGTCGTCGTTCCCATCTCATGTCCTCCGTGCTCGCGAAGTCGTCTTCCGGGCTTAGTCAAGCCACATCAGCTTGGCTGGATTGTCGTGGAGCATCATCCGAACCTCGTGCTCCTTGATGCCGAACGCGAGCAAGGCTCGAATGAACACTCGCATTCCATCAATGCTGTCCATGTGCAATACCTGGCCGAAGTCGCTGCCGATGATGCATCGCTCGGGTCCGATTGCTTTGATGGTGTTGATTGTCTCCATGGGATCGGCGACAGGCTGGTACAGGCTGGGTATCATAGGTTGGCAATAGGTCCCAACATAAACTCCCAAATCGGCAAGCTCCTTCATTTCATCCAGCAAGAGCTTGTTCAGTTCCAGCAAAGGATGATCCAGTGTGGCCCGGACCCCGAGTTCCTTCGCCTTCTTCGCGAGCGGCAGCAACTCCTTGAAATCGGTATGTCCGAATCCGATGCCGACCTTCTTTGCCGCGGCCATCTTCATGATCTCCGCCACTTCTGGCAACACCTCGCCAGAGTCGCTGACCAGTCGTACGCCACCTCGCTCCGGCTGTCCCGCGCCGCGCCAGAAGCCGAGTGACGTGAAGGTGGGGAACCAGATCATCTTAAAATTCGGATATTGCAGCGCTATGCGAATGGCATCAGGGTTCATCCCCAGACACGTCCCCGCTCCACCGTAGATTTCCACGCGGTGCGTCAATTCTCCCTTTTCGATCAAGTAGTCGATGTGTCGCTGGGCCAAATAGGCGGCATTGCTACTGATGTTCCAGTGATCTTTGAATGCGAGCGCACGCATGCCCGCCTTGGAAGCATCGATGGCGATCTGAATCATGTCCTGAGAGCGATAAACAAAATCTGGGAATGCATGAATGTGGCAGTCGATCGCTCCTTCGAGAAGCTTGTTCTCGATTCCCGGATAAATCTTGAGCATTTCCGGGTTGTCCTTGAGCATCTGGTAGAAATAGTCTTTGGCATTGAGCTGGCGAACCCGCTCAACGGTAAGTACCCGGCCTACGAGAAGCTGTCGGGCCGCCTCTGCATCGGCAGCAAAATCGCACATGATCGTCTCCTTGTAAGAATAGGTTTATGAATTTCCCCACGCTTCTACGAATCGCCGGGCATCCTCGATAACCGGCTCGGTCACAGGAACGTACGGAACAATCAGTCGCGTGACACCAGCTTCCACAAAGGGTTTCAACCGATCTTTGATTTCCTGGATGGAAGTCGCGGGGATCACCGGCAACTTGTCCATGTAAGCGTCCGTGATTTTGGTGCTTGCGGCTTTGAATCCACCCGCCTTGAAAGCTTCCTGGACGGCGTTCACTTCTTCCTCGAATCCGGATGCCCTGAGCATGTCCTTGTAGTGGTCGGCGATGTTGTAGAAGGTCAGCACCTGCCGGATGCGCGACCTGGCCATGGCTCGATCCGGGTGCAGCGAAACCCGAACCTTCGCAATTATTTCAATCTTGCTTGGGTTGCGGCCTGCCTCGACAGCACCAGCGCGGACGCGGGCGGCGATTTCACGGATCGTGGCTGGCGTAGCCATGTTGATAAAGACCCCGTCGGAAATCCGCCCTACCAACCGCGTCATCTGCGGTCCCAATCCCGCAAGGTAAATCGGAAATGTTGGATGCGACGGTTTCCAGGAAAGCTGAAAACGTTGTCCGGTCGAGTAGATCTCACCCTGATATTCCACACGTTCGCCCGCGGCGGTTTTGCGAACGATCTCGATATATTCCTTGGCACGGCGCAGAGGACGATCAAAAGTGCCTCCGTGCCAGGCGGCGATCGTTTTGTTGGCCACTCCCAGGCCCAAGAGGAGCCTCCCGTCGGAGAGGTCCTGCAAGGTGGCAGATTGGATTCCCAGCGTGACAGCGCTTCGGCCGTAGATGTGATAGATGGCCGTCCCGAGCTTGAGTGTGCGAGTGCGCGCGGCAATACCCGAGAGCAAGATCAGCGGGTCCGTGCTGTTCGATTCCCCCTTCCAGAAAGCACCGAAACCAGCTTGTTCAATCAAGGGCGATAATTCCACGATCCCGCGAACCGGATAATGTGCGGCAGAGTTTAACTCGATGTCATAGACCATGATCGTTCCTCGCTTTCGGTACAATGGCAGGCCGATAAGGCTTGCCGCCCCTTACTTCAAATGTAAGCCTTTCGGGTCGATTTCCTCTCGCAACAAGCGCAACTCCTCGGCACTGGGAAGTGGCGTCGTTGGAATGTCGTTCGGGATGTGCAACGGGAATCCCGTATTTTCTACTAACTCTTCCAGTCGAATCCCCGGATGCAACGAGAGCAACGACACTGCATGTGTCTTCGCGTCAAATCCGAGAACAGCCATGTCGGTAATCACGCGGCTCGGACCGCCTCCGCGCAAATTCAACTCCTCCCGGCTGCGCCCGCCCACAAAGCCAGGACTAGTCAGGTAGGCCACGGCTAGAGGAAGTTTTCGTTTCTCGTGCCGCATGATCACGATTACACGTTTGGCCAGCGAGGCGACATCGTTTCCCCCGGCGCTGCCGTTCACATAGCGGATCTTGCCGGACTCCTGCTTCAAAAGCGTGGTATTGACGTTGCCGTAGCGGTCAAGCTCTAAAGCCCCTAAAAACCCCGCGTCAACCACACCTCGATGCAGGTTCATGCCCATCACATCCAGAAAGCCGCTCCAGCACGTGGCTCGGTAAAATATCCGGGAATCGGCCAATCCCACCGGCGTGTCTCTTGGAGCCGGATTCATCACTCCAACCTCAAGAAGAGCGGCAAGTCGCGGCGCGTGCGTGCGCTTGGCAAGCACGGTGGCCACTTCGGGCAATCCGAGCCCGACGATGATGACCTCACCGTCGCGGAGTTCTCTCGCTCCGGCAGCCGCCATAATCTCGGTGGCTCGGATATCGGGCAGTCTATTTCTGCTCTTCGTTCCTTCAGTCACCTGCATCGAATGGATCCTTTACTTCTCTGCGCTTCACTCTTCCGCTCAGTATCCTAGGATGGGATCGGCCCTTAATTCTTCCATCCGCCTCAATCCTCCGAGCTTTTCCAGGTATTCCCAATGGTCGCGGCAACCGAAAACGAAGGCCTTCAAATACTCCTTGAAGCGCTCCGGTTCCTTTGCGTGTTCTACGTACAGGCGCAAATGATCGGCATCGTAGTCGTAACAGCCAAAAACAGCGGTTGGCAACGCACCAAACGGTTGATGAATGACCGCCTCCACTCGGTGTCCCGGTATGATTGTCCTCTCAGGCGAGCGCTGGATATACTCGGTGGGAACAATCTCCTCCGCTACTACAACCAACCGGCGCCCCGCCTTAGCTTGCTCCTCATTCTCCCAGCGAGGTCCGTTGATCTGACAATTTCCCTCGCGGTCCGCAATCTGCACATGAACGAAGGACACGTCCGGCGTAAGCGCCCTCAACAAGACGTACTCCTCCCCGGTGAAGGGACACTTTGATCGCTTCACATTTTCGGCGCCCGGCCCCGCCTCTAAACGCTCCAAGATCTCGGAAGCAAGCAACGACTTGATGGGAATGAAAGAGAGACCCAGCGCTCCTGCCAAGTAGCGAAAGCAAACTGAAAGGCTGGTGTAGTCTTCGCAGTGTAGCGACTTTGTTTCGCGCGCGCGGTTCACGCAGTGGGCGGGGCCAAATCGGTCCAGCGACCCTCCACCCATGATCAAGTGCCTTACGAGACCAGCCCCGACTAGTAAGTCTGTATCGAGTCCCACAACTCCCTGGGAGACCGTCAGGTCCCGCTTCTGCTGCCGAATCAATTCGTGGACAACTGCAATTAGATTGCGGGCAATCGCGAAGCCGCCTAACGCAATGTGGCTTCCCGAAGGAATCGTGTGAACGACTTCGGAAACTGATTTGACTTTGTCAACCATACCCGAGGTACCCGCCTGTCTGTCGGTGCAGCCAGATCGTCGATCGGCGCGCTGCCGGGACAGGGCAGAGTTTACCAAGCAGAATCGCTGATCGTCAAGAACAAACTAGTCCATAATTATCACAGAATGAGAATGACGCTGCTATGTTAATGCATAGAACCCGCCATGAGATAATTTCTATAGACATGGCCTCTAAAATAGGCGATTCTTGGAAATAGCTTCGACTTCGTGACCAGCGGCCACAATAGTGGCGGCAGGCTCAGGCACGCCAGCTCTGAGCGAGCATACAAAGTCGAGGAACAGCCCACGCGAGAGAGGAAATAGGTGACTACGGCGAACCGACTACTGGCTGTCCTGAGCCTTTTCACGATTGAAAAGTCTGAATGGACCGTGGAGGAGGCAGCTAAAGAAATCGGTGTCTCCGTTAGCACGGCCTACAGATACTTCAGAGACTTGTCCAAGGTCGGTCTTCTCGACTCGTCTCCAAGCGGCAAATATGTTCTGGGGCCCGCAGTCATTGAGAATGATCGCAAGATTAGGTTGACCGACCCGTTGATTAAGGTCGGGCGGCCTGCCATGCAGCGTCTAGTTACTCGCTCAGGCAGCGCGGGCGTCGCTCTCTTGTGCCGAATTTATCGGAATCGCGTCATGTGCGTGCACCAAGAGGCCAGAGTTCTTCCTGAAAATACCGTCGGCTATGAGCGCGGCCGACCGATGCCGATGTTTCGCGGCGCATCATCCAAGGTCATTTTTGCTAATCTTCCCTCGAGAACAGCGCGATGGTTTTTCGAGAAGTACCCTGACGAAATCGCTGCAGGAGGGCTGGGCTCCGACTGGGAAACGATAAAGCTCAATCTGCGCCGCATCCGGAGATGTGGCGTTCATATTACCCGAGGCGAAGTTGACAGCGGCCGCGTAGGTATAGCGGCACCTGTATTTGGCCCAGACCGGAACGTGATCGGTAGCATCACTATGGCCATTCCAGACGATGAGGCGACTCCCCACTTCATCGCCAATATCTCTGCACTTGTGCAGGCAGCCGCTCGCGAGATCGATGCTGGTCTGCAGTTCTTATCGTCGGGAGAGGTCGTTCAAGATCCTGGCCAGCCTCCCGTTTATCACGAACTGTCCAGCTCTCAAGATGGCGGCACTGCTGATGTCTCAACAAGCTCATGACTTTGGGATCGGGCGGATCACTTGGGTACTTTGCTGCGGTGCGAGATGAAACTGTTTCCACAGACCTGCAGCCGTCACCCATCGCGGTCGGGTAGAGAGGGTCTCATTGACCTTCTCGGTATTGGGGCGTAGCTGTTATGACCTCTTGGGGATGTAAACCACTACCGAAACAAGTCTCTCTCCGCCGGCCGAATAAGGTCGCGTCCGCTTCCCCTTCCCTGCGACATCGCCAAGCCCTGGAGAACCGCTGCCGGGACGCGGTTCAGCTTGCCCATGACAAGTCCGCCAGCAGCAGCGAGTTCATCGGCCAGCGCAATCACAGTCGCTTGAAGCATCTTCCCGTGCGTGTCGCGTTGCCCCCGATAATCGACCAATGGCATCATTCCCGCGACACCCAGCGCGACGTTGACCAAGCCCTCCCGCCACGGGCGGCCAAATGTATCGGAAATGATGACGGCCACATGAACGCCAAATGCTCGCGCGAGTTGTTCCTGAAGCGTGCACGCGGAGCGGTCCGGATCCTCCGGCAACAACAACGCCGTTCCCCCTGGAACGTTCGAGACATCCACGCCGGCATTGGCACAGACGAAGCCGTGCCTCGTTTTGGCGATGATCACGCCGCGCTCCATCCGCACGATGCTGCTTGCTTCCCTCAACACAACTTCGATCGCACGAGGATCCTTTTGGTATTCAGAGGCCCACTGTTCCGCTTGCTCGGAAGGTTTGATCGAGTCGAGACGCACGATTCTTCCTTCTGCCTTGGACACAACCTTCTGTGCCACTACGAAGACGTCTCCTTGCTTGAGAACGAGTCGTTGCCGTTGGGCTGCTTCAACCAGGAGCCGTGCGAGATCGTCACCGGGCGCAACTTCGGGCAGCCCCATCAACGGAATAATCTGCATTGGGAAAGGAGTCGGTTTGCGATGTGCTTCAGTATTTGACACGTTCGATCAATTCAACGGCGCACAGACTAGCATCCGAAACGAAGCGAGCCAAGTGGGTTCTGTACAATAAGCGTTGTCATACGCAATGGACGTACTGCCAATTAGGCCAGGCACAAATTGTCGTTTCTACTCTTGGCTAGGGGTGAAGATTCTCTAGAGCACAATGGAGCCAATTTCGCACTTCTTCTATTCCGACCGTTTGAAGCTCCAGTTCTGGGACTACGGGCAGGACGGGAAGCCCCCTCTTGTCCTCGTCCACGGCGGGCTCGATCACGCACGCAGTTGGGATTGGGTGGCGCGGTCGCTGCGCGAGCGCTACCACGTTTACGCGCTCGATTTGCGGGGCCACGGCAATAGCGCCTGGGCGCCCGGGGCGATCTACAGCGTTGCCGAACACATTCTCGATCTTTCGGCGCTTCTTGACATTATCGATAACTTCCCTATCCGGCTGATGGGTCACTCCCTCGGCGGAAGTGTTGTGCTTCACTACGCTGGACTGTACCCAGACCGTGTGTGCAGGGCAGTATCAATCGAGGGTTTTATTGTGCCGCGAGAGCGCCGCTTGCAAGGGTCGCCCAGGGATCGGTTGCTTTATTGGATTGAAGCCGTGCGCGACGTGGAAAAGCGCCGCTCCAAGTGTTACCCGAATCTCGACGCCGCCATGGCCCGAATGAAAGAGGCGAACCCCCGCTTGTCGGAGGAAGTCGCGCGACACCTGACGCTCCACGGCACGAACTGGGAGCCGGACGGATCGCTCGTGTGGAAGTTCGACCATTACATGCGGGTACTGGCTCCTCACGGATTCGACATCGCGGACTGTGTGGAGATATTTGGGAACATCAGTTGTCCAACGCTGTTGTTCTGCGGTCTGGAGAGTTATTTGCCCGTGCCGGAGTCGGACCCACGGATGAAGGCGATTAGGAATTGCCGGCTCGTGAAAGTGTCAAACGCAGGGCACTGGGTGCACCACGACCAGTTGGAAATTCTTTTGAGAGAAACAACTGAGTTTTTTCAGGACTGACGTGATTCATTGCCATTATGCCATCGCGATCCCGTCCCCCTGATAGCGGGCGTCTCAATGATCTTGCGACTTCCAGGATCGGAGCCCCATGGGGGAGTTCGGAATTAGATTTGAGATCTCAAAACTTATGTTGCGGAGGAGCTATGGGCGAAGAAAGGATTGCCATTATCGGCGGAACCGGCGACTTGGGATTCGGCCTCGCCTTGCGATGGGCGCGGGCGGGAGTGCGGGTCACTATTGGCTCCCGCGATGAAAGCAAGGCAAAGGAAGCGGCGCGGCGTATACAGGAAACGCTCAACGCTCACGCGCCAACTCAGTCGGCGGGACTTTCAATCAGTGGGCTCGAGAACGCACAGGCCGCCGCACAGGCTTCGGTGGTGGTGTTGGCCGTTCCTATCTCGGCCCAAGTCGCCATTTTAAAGAGCATCCGAGGTTCCCTCGAACGTGCCATTTTGGTGGACACAACGGTTCCCCTGGCTGCGGCGTTGGGCGGCAAGCCAACACGGATGCTAGGGGTTTGGCAAGGATCCGCCGCTGCGCAGGCTCGCGAGTTCGTGCCAGTCACGACGCCTGTGTTGGCGGCCTTCCACAACGTATCGGCTGAAGCTTTACAAAACCTGTCGGTAACGCCTGAATGCGACATCCTCGTATGCGGAGACGACGAGGCGGCCAAACAAACCCTTTTCCCGCTGGTGAAGTTGATCCCTGGCTTGCGCCCGATTGATGCTGGCCCGTTGGAAATGTCCCGCATAGTCGAGGCCATTACAGCCGTACTGATCTCAGTGAACCGCCGCTACCGCGTGCACCACAGCGGTATTCGCATTACGGGCTTGGAACTCACGGCATAGTGGGCGCGCGTTATGGCGGATGCAAGGATTCCAGGACCTTGACCTCGCAATTCGCTGCTTGGTTCAATAGCGATAGGCACGCTCGCGGTCGTCAGTAGCGCGCCCCACGCTAAAAAGTATTACCGGACCTGGGAGGCTCTATCCTTAAGGCCCACAGACCAATTCGGAGAATGAACCTATGGCATCAAGTACGACGAAGGCGGGTAAAGAAGTGGTTCGGATCGAATTCGACAAAGGAGTGGCGTGGGTCACTCTGAATCGTCCGGAAAAGCGGAACGCGATAAATCCCGCATTGAATTCACGGATGCTGGAAGTCCTGGATGAACTCGAGGCCGATGACCGTTGCGGCGTATTGATTCTGACAGGAGAAGGAGAAGCATTCTCAGCGGGCATGGATCTCAAGGAGTATTTCCGGGAGATGGAGGGCAAGCCGCGCATCGTGACGCAGAAGGCCCGGCGAGCAGCCTACGAATGGCAGTGGCGCCGGCTGAGATACTTTGAAAAGCCGACGATTGCGATGGTGAACGGCTGGTGCTTCGGCGGAGCGTTCACACCGTTGGTGTCCTGTGACCTTGCCATCGCTGCGGAGGAAGCGCAATTCGGCTTGTCCGAAATCAACTGGGGCATTATCCCAGCCGGCAATGTGACCCGAGCCGTAGCTGAAACGATGCGACACCGCGACGCACTCTATTACATCATGACCGGTTTGACATTCGACGGTCGCAAAGCAGCCGAGATGGGGCTCGTCAACGAAGCGGTGCCGAGGGCGCGGTTGCGTCATCGTACCCGCGAACTGGCTGACCTTCTCTTGCAGAAAAATCCCGCCGTGCTGAAGGCGGCCAAAGATGCCTTCAAGAGAACGCGCGATCTCCCTTGGGAAACTTCAGAGGATTATCTGACTTCCAAGCAGGAACAACTCTGGCTGATCGAGGGGCAAGCGCGCCAAGAGGGCCTGAAACAATTCCTTGATGACAAGAGTTTCCGACCAGGCCTTGGGCATTATAGACGTACGCCAGCCGGAAAATAGGTTTGGACGATTCGGCAGGCCAGGCGCCGCGAGACTCGCTGACTTGCATCAGATCCCCCGGAGATCATTGCCCGGTATTTCGTGATGTGATGTCGGCGGCAGCGGTGCGGCAGCAGCATTCATACACCGACAGCATCCAACCGGGATGCGAAACTGCAAAGGCAGAGAGTAAATTCCATGGAAGCAGACACGACGATGTCAAACACTCCCGCATGGTTCGACAAGGATCCCATTCAATATCACGCCGGTGTTCGGCCTAACCGAGCCGCGTGCCTCGAATTTAGGACGGGCGAGCATCTCACGTATCGTGACCTGGATCGGCAGATTGCAAAGTGCGCCGGTTTGCTGGTCAAGGTGCTGGGCAAGCCCTTGGGTATACGGGTTGCCATACTGGCTCGCAATGGCATCGATCTTGTACTGCTGCACTACGCCTGTGAACGGACAGGTGCGATCTTCGTGCCCCTCAACTGGCGTCTCGCTGGTCCTGAACTCAAGACTCTGTTGGAGGACGCTGGTCCGCAGCTATTTGTTTACGACGAGGAATTCGGCCGCGCGGCGACGGAAGCCGCTTCCGGCCTTCCTTCGCTAGTTACCTTCAAGATCTCGCCCGGCAGCAACGAGTTTCGATCAGCAGTCAGCGCAGCGGAGGCTGTCGCCAGTCGGTTTGCTGCGCTGGACGCGCCTTGTACGTTCCTCTATACCTCGGGAACAACCGGTAAGCCGAAGGGTGTCATTGTGACCCGCAAGAACATATTCTTCGGCAGCTTCAACCACTCCATCGTCGGCCAGGTTGGCCCGGATTCCGTCATGCTGTGCGACGCCCCTATGTTTCATGTCATCGGCCTGTTCGGTCTTGTGCGAAGCTCTTTCTACGCAGGCGCCACATTGGCGATTTCTGATCGGTTCACGCCTTCGGCGACACTCCAGCGAATTTCCGATCCGCAACCCGGTGTCACTCATTATTTCTGTGTGCCGCAGATGGCTCAGGCGTTGATCGACGATCCATCATTCCCCGCGAGCGACTTGTCACGACTGAAAGGACTCTTCTTGGGCGGGGCGCCACTCCCCGAGAGTCTGGCGGCAAGATTTCTCGACGCTCGCGTACCAATCGCCGACGGGTTCGGCATGAGTGAGGCAGGAACGGTTACTTGCATGCCTCTCGATCTCGAGATCATCCGCCGGAAGCCTCGCTCCGTAGGCTTGCCG
This sequence comes from uncultured Acidobacteriota bacterium, assembly GCA_963715685.1. Classification (GTDB taxonomy): domain Bacteria; phylum Acidobacteriota; class Terriglobia; order Acidiferrales; family UBA7541; genus Palsa-295. The sequence continues at coordinate 3,618,784 of OY970264.1, forward strand.
GCACCCGCAGTTGAGATCCGCTTGGTTGCCGCCGACGGCCAAGATGTCGGACCCGGCGAACCCGGCGAAATGTGGCTTCGCGGTCCCGGTGTCAGCCCCGGATATTGGAACCAGCCTGAAGCTACCAACCGGGCCTTTGTCGACGGATGGTTTAGGACCGGAGACGTTGCGCGACGAGACGACGGTTTCTACGAAGTCGTTGACCGCCTGAAGGACATGTACATCACCGGTGGAGAGAACGTATATCCCGCGGAAGTGGAGGCAAGCATCCTGACTCTGGCGGGTGTGGCCGAGGCAGCCGTCATTGGAGTGCCAAACGAACGGTGGGGAGAGTGTGCCTGTGCTTATGTGGTTCTTCAACCGGGCGCGACGGTTATGGCCGAGCAGATCCTAGATCACTGCGCTAGCCGACTCGCCCGCTTCAAGCTCCCCACATGGGTTCGCTTCGTCGATGCCATCCCTCGCACTGCTTCCGGCAAAATACAGAAGGATGTGTTACGCCGCATTTTCGCTGCGGAAACTGTCCACCGAGATTGATGGATCCGTTCGGCACGTGTTGCCTACGGTCGTCCAAACCGCTCCCGAGCAAACATGCATCGCTCTGGTGCTGGGCGACGCCGAATTCGACAGCGAGAAGAATCACATCTACATCCGCTAGAAACTGGGGGCGCAGAGCGTGATCTCTGCCAAGCGCGAAGACTGGAGCCTCTAAATTGGAAGCAATCGTCCTGACATACTCAACGTGTGCGAACCCAGTTCCGAGCGACTCATCCTAGATGGTTGTGCCGCCAATCCTGCGAGAGGAGACGCGAGTTCCCGGTAACAGCGCCGACGAAGTGTCCGTGCTGGCGTCGTGGTTTTGCGCGACAATCATCTTCTACGACGACGAATTCGAAGGCAGGCTTTTCTCGGGATGCTTTTGCACGGTTCCGGGCAATCGTTTCCCCCGATTGAGTCTCGGACCGTTCGGTCAGCTTTGTTGAACGCTTTCGGGCCCTCGCTCTAAAGGGGAGGGCCCGCCATTGTCGGTATCGGATCTCCAGGTCTTTCGCCCCATGTTGATACTGGCTTTCGTTCCGTACGCGTGTTCGAACATCAGCGCCGCGACCCTCTCTCCCTCGCCAGTTTCGAGCGCCTGAACGATCGCATGATGCTGACGATGCGCATACCACAGGAAGTCGTACATGTATTGGAGGTCTACCCTGTCAAAGGCGATCGCGTGAGCTGCAGCAAACGGGATGCCGTTATTGCGTTCGATCGCGTCGGCAATTACCTTACTGCCTGCTCCTTGGACGATCAGCGAATGAAATTGTTTGTTCATCTCGCCGTAGGAGTCTTCGTCGGATTCGACGAGGTGCCGCTTAGCAAAAATCTCGTCGCCTTCATGAAGACAGTCATGGAGCGACTGCATCAGCCGGCGCGGAGGTCCCTGTTCGGCCAGTGTGCGCGCCGCGAGTCCTTCCAGCACACCCCGAACATCGATGGCATCCATGATCTCTTTGGGCGTGAATTCGCGTACCACGAACCCGCGCGTATCCAGTTGGACGAGGATGCCTTCTTGCGCCAGCATGGGCAGGGCTTCGCGAACGGGAGTTCGCGAAACTCCGAGGGTACTGGCCAACTCCACCTCTCTCACGCGCTGACCTGGCAGGAGTTCTCCATGCAAGATCATCTCGCGAATTTTTACGATTACTCGTGAATTCTTACCGGCCATTTGCACGCCAATCTTGCCGAGCTCGCTGAAAAGCGTGGAATCGTTCCCTTGCCCCCGCAAGTGGATCATTCCGCATGCCCGACGATCATGCGGATGTTATCAACTCTACCTAATGCAAGCAATGTCTCTGGGGTCCCTCGGTACCAGTCTCGACTCAGATGCATGGAAAGAACTGGGCTTCGCCGATCGGCGCCTGGGAGTAGTTACTTGGTCGCTGATGTGCGCGTGTAGCCATCGTGACTTGAGACAGCGAGCGCGCTCGATTTCGGCGGTTTACGCCCCCAGGATGTGGCAGCGTGGGGTAGTTACGACGGGTACGGCTTTTGGACCCGCGCGTCCTTACTTCACTTCGTTCATTTCTTTGTGACGATTTGCACTGGTGGTGTGCCGTAGGTGTGGAACGAATCGATCGTCTTGAGGCCCCAGGCCTGGCCTTTCTTGCGTTCGGCTTCGGTCCAGCGAATCGGCTTCCAGTCCGGCGCCAGAATCAAGCGCGCTCCGGCGTTGGCGATTTCCACGCGGTTGCCGCCGGGTTCGTACACGTACAAGAAGAAGGTCTGCTGGATGGCGTGCTTGTGCGGGCCGGTTTCGATGTAGACGCCGTTCTCGAGGCAGATATCCGCGGCGATCAGCACCTCTTCGCGGCTATTGACCGCGTAGGTGATGTGATGAAAACGACCCCTGACTCCGGTGTGGTCGCGCGAATAGGCGAAGTCGTAGCTCTTGTTCGTGCAGGTCATCCACATGGCGGCTTCCGTGCCGTTGTCCAGCACGATCTGCTCGGTCAACCGGAAGCCCAAATATTTCTCGAAAAACGCGCGGTTGCCTTCGATATCCACGGCCAGCCCATTCCAATGATCGAGGCGGCGCACGTTGATGCCGCGCGCGGGAAAGCGCTGCGCTTGATTCTTTAGGGCCGGGCGCAACTCAGGCGGCGGCTCGTACCACTGCGTTTCGTAGTACAGCTCGATCTTGTGGCCGTCCGGATCCTGGCACACAAACGCCGGGCCATGCGCGAGGTCGCCATCGTTCCAGCCGATGTCGAATCCCGAGCCTTTTAATGCCGCCACGCGCCGCTCGAGCGCTTGCGGGCTCCGGGTTCGATAGGCCACATGGCCAAGACCGGGCAGTTTCGATGCGGTGAGCTTCAACGAATGGCGCTCGTAGTCGTCATAGGCACGGAGGTAAACGGAGTCGCCTTCCCGGCCGCTCTCGGTCATTCCCATGATGTTGACGAAAAATTGCAAGCTCTCCTCCGGCTTCGGAGTCAGCAATTCCAAATGGCCCAAATGGGCGACGTCCATGATCGGTTCAGTTTGCATGCCTACAGGGTCTCCTTACGATGCGCGTCACCGGAATCTGCCCGAGCGTCTGAACCATCCTAGCGAGTCGGAGTCGGCAAAAAGACCTCGTAGGATGATGCGCGTCTCGCAGCATACTTCCAACTTTCCGCCGAGCAGGTTTTTGTGTCCCCGGTCGTCATGAACTTTCACCGCCGACGATTCCCGATCGAATTGCTCACTGGCGGGCGAATATAGCCGCGCATAACAGGACCAAGCGCGTATCTTGTCACGCAATGCATACAATGTGGGGTCCGAGTGCCGGCGGAGGAGGGCCCAGATTGTTCATTGAATAAAAGCCACCCGGAGGAAGGGGGTGGTAGACCAACCTCCGGGCAGCAAGTCGGCCTCCCAGCAGTTCTAGGGGAGCGCCAAATTCAGTGATGTATACACTATATTATCCACTGCATGCAAATAAATTTACGGCCATATAATTCCAGCGAATAGAAACGGACGCGAATCTCGATTTGCAATGATTTCTGCCTCGCGCCATTCGTACCAATTGATGGCGCTCCGCCTATGATGGACGTCTGCCAACTACATGCAACGTGAAGCAGGCAAGCAAGCGGGTTCGCGAAACCCGAAGACTCTGGGGCGCACTTCGCCATCCATGCAAGGAGATACTTCTACTTGTCCCAGCCCGAACTCATACCGTAAGGGACGGGCCATGCCAATCCTTCGATCTTTCGAATCTTGCCATTCTCAATCTTGAACAATTGGGGAACAAGATAAGTGATTGGCCGAAGAAACTCGGACGGTACGCTGACTCCGCCGACTCCGGGTACCGAGACGGATTTCACATCACCCTCATTGTCAAAGAGTGCCAGGTTCAGCACCAAGCCATGCTCTGCGTCGACGACCAGTTGACGCACATCACGGACTTTCATAAGCGCGCTGAAAAATCCAGTTTCGAGCTCTTGCCGGCAACTCTGACTGAAAACTCGAAATGAAGGCTGCGCCGGATCCACGGCAGGACCGTCGGGATTATCGGTGGCGGCGATCCCATTCTCTCGACGAGAGCACCGTTCGGCGAATGGTACGATCGAACCTCTGGTCTCGTTGAATCCTTCGAAATACCGATCCGTTGTTGCAATCAGTTGCTCCCGCGTCGTCCGTTTGGCAGCATCGGATGTACTAAAGAGGGTATCGGGCGATACAAAACCGCTGGGTTTCAATTCATCGATCATTCTGGGAGTCATGACGCCGGCAGTATTTGCACCCAAACCGCCTGATCCAGGTCTCAACTGCTCACGGGCCACAATCGCCTCCACTTCGACGATTCGCTGATCTTGCACCTTGAGCCTCAGTGCCATCACGCCGAAAAGGGTGCCTTTGAATTCGCTGAAATCACCGTAATACCCTGCTTCACCGTTTGCTGGGTCCGCCAGATACACCCGATATTTGCCACGCCCCGTGAAAGTCTTCCAAATGCCTTCACCGGGCTTTACCAGCTGCCCGTTTTCGGTGTACTTAACCCCGGGAGCCAACGCAATGCTGCAAGGACAGCGTGAACTCAAGGCATCGAAATACTTATCGACGAAACTCCTTAGGCAATCTCGATTGCATGGGGACGAGCGGGCAGGGGGTGATGGGGGCGCTTGTAGAACCGATGATTTCCCATCACCGGCAGACACCGCGACAGCGAGCGCGATGCCAGAGATCGCAACAAACAGGATTGCGAGAAGAGCACGATGTGGAAGGGTCTTCGGCATGAGGGTCTCCGGGCGTCTATTTGTCAAAGGCAGGGCGAGCATTGAACGGAACTTCATACATAGTCATTTCTATTAATCGAATGCTCCCATTTTCGATCCTATAGGCCTCGTTTGACTGGTTTGTGCGCGGTGTCATGAAGTACGGCGGAACTTTCCAGACGCGGCCGTCGGTCAAATGCATTTCCGTTACAGTCCCATCGAAATCAAGATACGCAGAGGCGAGAACGGCACCTCGTTCCACATCGACTACCAAATATCTCCGGTCGCGGCATCCAGTCGTGAAGCCAAGAAAGCCCAACTCATATTGGGCTTTGCACCCTAGCATCGTGAAGTCGCTGATGTCCGAGTCAGAATGGCCATAGTTCTGCGGCCTGGGTTGATTGGTCGTCTTGACGGCATCTTCGATGCGATTGCAATCGTCGGTAAAAGCGTAGATACCCTTGCCGTCATTTTTCTCGAGAGCCTGATAATACATGTAAGCAGCTTCCTCAAGAGACTCACGCGATTGCCTTCGTTCAAGCGGAATCGTTGTGAGCCAGCCGGGGTCGGGTTTTGCCATTTTTTCGTACAAGGCGGCCCCGCGCGGATCATGGGCGACAAACTGTTCGGCTTCTGTGATGAGTTGGTTTTCGATCTTGAGTCTGAGAATCAGGATGGCGGCGACGTCATTCTCATAGACGACGCCAATTGCGCCGACGTCGCCACGTTCGGGATCGGCGAAGTAGTGCCGATAGGTGCCAAGACCGCTAGCGGTCGCCCACAAGGCTTTGCCGATTTTTAAGGGCACATTGTCTTGGGCGTACCTGACTGTGGGCGATAGAGGCGCGCGAGAAGGATCGTGAGCTACCATCGCAGTGAGATATCGATCAACCATTCCTTCCAAGCAGGATCGATCGCACTCAGAAGAGCGGCGGGCATCCGAGCCGGCTGTTGCTTTCCCGTCGTCCGCGACGGTATCTGAACGACTGGCAACGCTGAAGCCACGGATACCGGCCACCTGAGCCATCAAAGGCCGAGCACATGCGGCTATCAGCATCAGTGCGATAAAAAGCAAAGCGGTGACGGATCGCGAGCCCAGCAGTGCTCTCAATTTAGCGACTCCTCGTGTCATTTTACCAAAATTCAGGAAATCGGCATTCGTGTGGCGTGGAGAGGGCCGTCTCCAGATTTTGCGTACCCTGTGACTTCGGGCTGGTTCAGCACAGCTGTCGCGCGGAAGGCGGAGGTCTCAACTCTGGCGACAAGCATGCGACTGATCAGGCAATGGATCCGCTATCAAGCCAGCTTCATTTACGGCTTGCGCCACCCACTCGTAGGAAAGATCAATGCCATGTTCTTCTTTTAATTTTTGGTGGAAGGAACGTAGGCTGATGTGAGAGTAACTCTCCTGGTACAGGAGGAGAACCTTCTCAACGGTTTCCAAGGGCACATGCCTCTGACGAGGTCTACGAATCGCTCTGACCCAGAAACCGTCGTAGCCTCTCCTAATGTAAAGCTGGCGCAAGCGCTCCATGGCTGAGTAGGAGATCCCAAGAACGTCCGCCGCCTGATTCCAAGTGATCTTCCTGGCGATCGCTCTCAAAATTACCTGTCGTGCTTTCATGATTTAGACACCCAGCGCGCGAAACGGACCGAGCCGACGCCAGATTGGGTTCCGGGCATCGGCTCGGCCGATCGCAAACCTAGAAGTCGAACTTCAAAGCAAACTGAATCTGCCGAGGCGTGATAACCGGCGACTGCGAGGCGGTGGTCTGCCCGGCAGGAGTAGCGGCGGGTGTATCTATGGCGCCCAGTACCCCCGCTCCCGTCCCCCCGACGTTGAAGTGGTTGAAGCAGTTGAAGCACTCCGTGCGGAACTGTAGGTTCAACCGCTCCGTGATTTTGGTGTTCTTGGTGATGGAAAGGTCCGCATTAAACGTGCCGGGACCGGGCAGACTATCTCGCTTGATATTGCCCAGGAACCCCGGAGCCTGAGCTTCATAGCACGTGGGATCGAACCACTGGACGACTCGATTCCCCTGGGCGGTATACGATTTCTGCTTGAGGAGGTGATTTGGGCTGCATCCGGGTGCGAAGCTATAGTTTGCTCTTGAGGCCCATTGGCTCCCAAGGTCCCCGGGATCGTTGAAGGCTGCGCCGTTGTAGACGTTTAGCGGCAGTCCCGTGTGGATCCCGACGATCGTGGAGATCTGCCACCCTTCGACCAGCCGATTCCCCTTGAAAGGCAAGGAGTAGAGGAGATTGCCGCTGATGTTGTGGCGGATGTCGAAAGTGCAGTTTCCGTAATCGTACCGCTGGTTGTAGCGATCCTGGACGAGTGCAGCGAATTCCTCCAGGGATGACGCGAAAGAACCGTCGTCAATGCAGTGGGACCAAGTATAGTTGAACTGTCCGGCAAGGTCATGTGCGAACTGGCGGTTGAGCGATACTTGGAGGGAACTGTAGGACGATGCCCCCGTGTTGTAAGCCTGAATAATAGATCCGAAGTTGGGATTAATGCGTGCCGAGACGGTGCCCCCTTGCGCGTCGGCGAGGGTCGCGATGTTCATCCCACTGCCGTAGCAGGTCACCTCGGTTGGAATCAGGCAAGCGCTTGTCACAAGATAGGTCCCGTTTGTAGCAGTCGGGCGCGCCGTTGGAATCTGCGGCAATTGCGTACAGTTCGGGAACGCCGTGGACACCGCGGTCGCAAGGCACTGCGGAGGATTGATGTCCCCCTGCGTCCACAAGTGGCGAGACACCGAGCCGACGTAGCCGACCGACAAGACTGTGCCGTGCGCAATCTCGCGCTGCACGTTCAAGTTGTACGTGATCTGGTAGGGGGAGCCGCCGTGGGGTTGATAGGTCACGCCGGCAAACTCACCCGTCGCGCCAGGAACGTTGCACGTGTCTGGGGCTGGGAGTCCGGGTCCGCATATATTCGGGAATTGCACCGGAGTGTCGCAGGAGTGGTCGAAACAGACCACCGGTGCGGGTACCGAGAAACCCGAGGGAGCCGTGTTGATGAAGTTGGACTCCCAGAGGCGGCCCGACGTGGGATCAAAGAAGATGCCGGCGCCTCCACGGATCGAGGTTTTGTGATCCTTGAAAGGATCAAAAGCAAATCCGAAGCGAGGTCCGAAGTTCCCGGCGTTGATGTTGTTCGCAAAGACGTGCTTGACGGGCGTGAAAGCATTGCCGCTGGGATTCAACTCGGGTCCAAGGGGTGGAAGAAATGAGTTAACGATAGTGGTCATCGGCTGATTACCGAAAGCCCAGCCCACGGGATTGGTGTCGTAATCGTAACGGAAGCCGAGGTTCAGCGTCAGGCGCGAGGTGATCTTCCAGTCATCCTGGATATACGGAGCGATCAGGATTTCACGGAAATATCGGGTTGCGTTGTTCTCGCCCTGTGGAACCGCGAAGGCGACTAGCGGCTCTCCTTCAAGCCAGACTTGGCCCACGTAGGAATTGCGGTCAAAGAACCATTTGGGGAAGCCAGCACCGTAGAAAGAATTGGGCAAACCGGTATCGACGGTTGCGTAAACTAGAAACAAGCCGCCGTTGGAGTATGCCGTTTGGAGGTTTTGGGTTTGAATCCGGGTGACCACGCCGCCGAGCTTCAGGCTATGGGCGCCATGGGTCCAGACGATGTCGTCGCCGCCGCTGAACTTGTTCTGGACGATCTCATCGGGCCGATTCGGATCCGGGCCGATATTAGGGATCCCATTGAAGGCGGAATTCTGGCCGTCCTGGCGGGGTAGTTCGCCGGGATAGGTTCCCACGAAGCGGAGCGGATCGGTGGTGATCGCAGGACCGCCCAGCCCCGTCGAATATGCATTTGCCGCGGATATCTGGGCATTGGTGAGGGCTGGTTGTGCGGCGGAATTTTCGTTGTTGCGCACGTAACCGACGTGCAGCGCGTTCACCAGGGTGGCCGAAAAGACGTGCCGTTCGGTGATGGTAACCAGCTGGTTTCGCGTGTGATCGGTTTCCGGGAAGATTTCCATCGGATCGCGCGGGTCGCCGATTTTCGCGTTGTCAATGGTATAGCGGCCAAACAGGGAATCGTTCGCCCCGAGCGCGTAGTCCACGCGTCCCATGATGTAGTCTTCATTGACGACCAGGGGCGGTGCGACCGCAGCTGCGTAATATCCGCCCAGATCACAACCCGCTGCAACACAGCTCGTGTTGCCGGAGAGTCCCGAAGCACTTTGGGGCGCGACTTGCCTACACCCTTTACAAAGGCTGTACAGCGCCGCGATTTGCTCCTCTCTTGCATTCGCATCCGCAAGGCCTGAGAAGCTGTTCTGAGGGGTTCCGATCAAGATCCCCGGCTGCGTACTGTTGGCCGCGGTTGAGGGAACGCAACTGCCCGCAACAGTTATGGGAGCAGCAGCAGCTCCTGCAACGCTGCCGCAATTGATCTTGCCCTGCACAAGGTACGGCTCGGGAAGGAAGATATCCGTGGTCGTCGCAAGACTCTGCCGGAGCCCCTCCCAATTCCCGAAAAAGAAGAGCTTGTCTTTCTTGATCGGGCCGCCCACGTCGACGCCAAACTGATTTCTTCGGAACGGCGGAGCGCCAGTTGATAATGGATCGACTACGTCCCGGGCGTCCAAAACGTTGTTGCGGAAGAACTCGTACGCGCCGCCATGAAGATCATTGGTTCCGGAGCGCGAGGTTGCGTTGATGACGGCGCCATTCCCCGCGAACTGCGCGGAGTACGTATTCGTCAGCACCTGGAATTCGCCGATGGCTTCCACGCCAAGGGACGTGCCGCCATAGCCCGAGCCAGTTCCGTGCTCCCAGAAGTCGCGGATATCCGTGTTGTCCAGCAGAAACATCTGTCCAGTGGGTCGCGCGCCAGCGACTGAATAGTTGTCCATCATTCCGTAGAGCCTACCGGTCACGGCGTTGACCGCCGCGCCTATCGTCGACACGCCAGGGGCGAGCGTGAGGAGCTGTTCGAAATTGCGGCCATTGAGCGGCAGCTCGCGCATCTGCTGCGGGCTGATTAGGGTGGATACTTCAGACGATTCCGTCTCGACGCGTGAGACCTCGGCTTCGACGTTGACGGTCTGGCTGATTTGTCCTACGGGCAGCGAGAAATCGATGACGATCGAACCGCCGACAGAGAGGACGACGCCGGAGTGCACGAGAGTCTTGAAGCCAGGGTTCGAGGCCTGCAGGTTGTAGGTGCCGACGGGGAGATCGGCCAACCTGTAGCGGCCGGCAGAATCGGTGACGGTGCTTTGCACCGCGTTCGTTCCAAGGTTGGTGGCTTCGACTTTCGCCCCAGCGATAGCGCCGCCAGACGCGTCGGTCGCGGTGCCTGAGATTGTGGCCGTTTCGGCTTGCGCCCACAGCGGCCCCGCACAGATCGAAAGAACGAACAATGCCGCAGACAGGCACAGCAGAGCGCAGCTCAGTACACGAAGGCCCTTTGACATACCCCACCTCCCCTTTTGACTCGCGATCTCTTTGAACTCAGGCGCGTCGGATCCTTCCACCACACACCCTATGCGGCGTGTCTTACTATTGACGGCATGCGCTTGTCAACAGAAAAATGTATGCAATAAGACAGCAATTAAAAAATACGTCGCAGTTTTCAAAAATTCCGGGGATTTGTAACTACATGACAGCACAGCTCGTTACTTGGAAGTTGCCATAGCGGAGAAAAGTCGACCCTAAACCGTATCAGCTCTTGTGGATGCATCTACCTGAATTAAGCGTACAACTGGATTCACACGAAGCTGGTTGGCGCTTATCTTGCGGCGGGGTTCTGTGAGATGCCGATTTGCGGAGAAGATGACTTGGCCGGGCGCCAGCATCAATGTTGTAGTGGCCGACGGAGAGACGAACGCGTTTTTTTCAAGCTGGCAATCTTAGCTTTCGCGGGAGCATATCGGTCAACAAATGGGTGTGAACTTTCACAAATTCGCAACCGATGGTACGGATCACGGTGAGAGGCGGTCCCATGAAGATAAATCGGCGAACTTTGTTATCGTTGCTCGGAGTTGCTCCGACAGCCTTATCACAGGAGGGGCTGCGTTACGGGGACCGCAAGCTGCGGGGCTCAAGGATGACGATCTGATTCCGCGCTGGCCCAGCACGGCTTTGATCAACGTCGTTGTCGTCGTCGGCCAGACCAACCCATACTACCAAGTAGCGAATATGAGCTACTCAAAGAGTGTTTCGATCGATAAGTGGATGTAAAAGGACGTAAGAACAGCGCAAGACACCTGATTGTGAACTCGCTGGTCGAAACTGGTTTTATTCGCCTCAATGTTGCGTTAGGAACGAAGAAGAATTTGCAACTAAGGCACGGTAGTGAAGGGAGAAGATAAAGGGGAGGGCTGTCGATCCGATGGCGTTCGATGTGGAAGTGCTTGGAGCAATCGGGCGTATCGGGTGCGTCTGCGCGTATTCTCGGGGCCGGAAGAACCGACGGCCAGATTTTGGTTGCCCCCTAGCATTCAAGATGTGAGCTTCTCGTTGGCGACATGGCGTTTCATTCCTCGCGATGCAAGGATATGTGCCCACCGAAGCCGCTGAATTCTGACAAAGGCCATATCGGGCGGAGGAACTCCTTTGCAGGTTTACCGGCCCACTTTGCGGGCCGTGATGGCACTGTAATGCAACGCATTCTTGCGATACTTCATTACTGAGAAGCCTGCTTCCTTGAGAAAAACCTCGATTTCAGAAATCGAATAACATTTGCCTTCAGTGATTGCCATCAGGAATACCGAATGCGCTGCTACGGGAAGCGGCCCGGTCTTTTGACGATTAAGGTGAGCGTCGTGAATCAGGACCATTCCGCCGTCCGGAAGCGCTGCGTAGGACTTCCGTAAGAGACTCTTTACTGCAGGTATGTCCCAGTTGTGCAAAACGTTTGAAAAAAGATGCACGTCACACATATCAGGAAAGGGCGTCGAAAAAATATCGCCCTGGGCCACTGCAACGCGCTTCCTGCAACCGCGCCTCGCGATGCACTTGCGCGCGACACGATCAACGGGTGCTCTCTCGAAAACGGTCGCCCTCAAGTGCGGATATGCAGCAACTAGGCAGCAGGCGTAGATTCCCGACCCACCTGCGATGTCGAGCACATTTCGGAAAGGTTCAAAATCAACCTTACGTGCCAATTTCGGTCCCAAATAAAAGCCCCGGGCATCCATCATCTGAGTGAATTGCTGGGGAAACGCGTCATCCTCCAGTGCCTCCGCCCAAGGCCTCGTGTCCTTGCGGCCTGCCCAGTTGGCGGGCTTGCCGGTTCGTAGAACTTCGAGAAGATCGCGGCAGACGGGGCGGTGGGCGAACGGTGCGTAGTATGGCCCGACGAACCAGGGCGAATCACGAGTGAGGAATTCCCTCGCGATCGCACTCAGCCGGAAAGTGTTCGTCTTCCTTTCAATCAGGCCCATGGCACAGAAAAGAGTGAGCATCACATCAGCGGGGCGTTCCGCCAACGCGAGGGATTTACAAATGGTTCGCGCGTCAGCCGGTGATTTCCCAAGCCAGGTAAAGAAATCGAGACCCGTTAGGGCTGCGCCTAACAGCTCGGGGGCATAAATTCCGTCCCGATGGCGGTAGAGGAGGGCGGGATCGTGCTTTGGCCGACGAGTAAGGTTAGCGATTTTTTTCAATTCTGAGTCCCCGTGCCTGCAATCAAAAGCTCGTGCTCTTGGCGGCGGTGCATGACGTTCACTAATTCGTTCGCCCGCCCGCGGAGGCCAATCGCAAATGCCATCGTTCGCACGAAAGATCACATCTCCCTCGCGCCACCGGCCCCATGGTCTGGCCCGCGCTCTGCTCGCAGTACTTCGCAGACCTCCGGAGACCTGGAGACGCGGATCGAATGCCTCTAGTGCTCACTGGCAAAAGCTCTAGTTTCGCGGCCGCTCACGATATCTGACCTTTTCAAGGACTGTCAAATTGATTGTATGCATACACACTCGCTACAAATACATGTAGAACTTCCAATAAGGAGATATCTGGATGGCGCAAGTTCAGTGCATACAAGTTAATGTTGACATGGATGGATAGACCGTAGTAAGTAGCGCTGCAGATAGAGGTTTGGGCGGGGTCGTCACCGAGCTAATAACCGCACGCTATTGGGACGCCTGCGCCAGACTGAACACTTGACATCCACGAGGTGGGCGATGAGAAAGACTTCCGCTTTGGCAATCGCGTTTGGAATCGCGTTTGGAATCGCGATTTTCATTGGCTGTGCCAATTCGGCCTCCGCGCAGGGCGCCGCGGCCGCGCAATTGAACGGTACCGTGACGGACGCGAGCGGAGGATCCGTCGCTGGCGCGGCGATCAGCTTGCGCAACACGAACACGAATACAACGTCCACAGCGACCTCGAACGATCGAGGGTTCTACTTCATCGCGAATCTGACGCCTGGCAATTACGAACTCAAGGTGTCGTACACCGGGTTCGCCAGCTACACGCAGACGGGGATCGTGCTGACAGTCGGTCAAGCCGCGACCATCAACGTCGGCCTGCAGGTGGAGTCGCAGGGCGCACGAGTTGTCGTGACGACCGAAGCGCCCACGATTGAACCCACCAAGACGGAAATCAGCCAAATCGTCAATTCGCAACAGATTGGGTCGCTGCCTATCAGCGGCCGGCTGTTCACGGATTTTGCACTCCTGACCCCCGGCGTGGCGACGAGCCGGACCAGCCTGGGAACTACGTTCACGGAATACGAAGCGACGCAGATCTCATTCGGCGGCATGCGGTCGTTCAGCAATGAGATCACGGTGGACGGCGCGGATTTCGTCAATTCGGCCAGCGGCATTCAGCGCTCGACGCCGCCGCAGGAGTCGGTGCAGGAATTTCGCGTGGTCAACAACAGCTTCGGCGCTGAATACGGCCGGGCGATCGGCGGTATCGTCAACATTGTGACCAAAGGCGGGACGAACGATTTCCACGGTTCGGCTTACGAATATTTCCAGAATCAGGCGCTGGATTCGCTCAACCTGCTACAGAAGAAGGAGCCGGGACTTCAGCAGCAAAACCTGCCGGACAGATTGCAACAGAATCAGTTCGGCGGCACGGTGGGCGGGCCGATCAGCAAGGACAAGACCTTCTTCTTCATCAACTACGAAGGCAAGCGGCGCGCAGATTCGCCGCTCTATCCGCCGGACCTCGTCAATAATTTGCAGGTTATCGACGACGCCAAAGCACTCATGGGACTCGCTCCGGAAGGTTGCACTAAGGCGGGTCTGGCTGCATGCGGATTCGCGCCGGGTTCGACTATCAGCCAGGCTGCAGCGTTCGGATTTCTGAAGGGCTTCCTGAAGACCTCCAATAACGATTACGGCTTCGCGCGAGTCGATCACCAGTTCAACCCGAGCAATCGTCTGTCGGTTCGTTACAACGCGGAAGATGCGCGCGATTCCGGCGAGCTGGTCGGCCAGACGCTCGACGGCGGCGGCATCGGCGTGCCGAGCGGCGGCCGCGATCTTTTCATCCGCGACCAATCTCTCGTTGGTACGCTGGATACCATCGTAACGCCGACCTTGGTCAACACGGTGCTCGTGCAGTACGCGCGGCGGCATTACAACTTCCCCGGTATGACGGGGCAACCTGACTTCAGCATCCTGAACGACCTGGAGGTTGGGCACAACTTCGGAACCAACGACAGGCTGTATGAGTCCCGAGTTGAGCTGGGTGATTCGCTCTCATGGGTCAAGGGTAACCATATCTGGAAGTTCGGATTTGACGGCAACTACCTCTGGAGCCTGGAGAATTTCCCGGGGTTCACACCGACCCGAATGCTCGTGCCGACCGGGGGGACTAATGCGGCGGCATGCCTTGCCGTTTTCGCGGATTATTACAATGGAACCGTTGGCTCGCATATATCCTCTTTACTATTCCCGGCGGATGTCAAGGGGGCGGAGCAGTCTTGCCCAGTGCCTCAGGATAATGGCGTGGTATTCGACTATGCTGGCGTTCCTCTACCGGTAACCGCGGGCGCTTGCCAGCCGTTTTGCACGCCAACAGTGACGTCGACCAACAACACTCTAAACACGACAACTTGGGCGAACGCCTATCCCCAGCAGTTTTTCAACCTGTACAGCCGGCAGATCGACCACGGGTACTGGGGCGGATTCGTGCAAGACCAATGGCGGATCACACCCAAGCTGACAATCAACTACGGCGTGCGATGGGACTATGAAAGCGGCTTGGCGTCTTACGTGAACAAGGATTTCAACGAATGGCAGCCACGGGTCGGGCTGGCTTGGTCACCCGACGGGAAGACCGTGGTCCGAGCCGGGTTCGGGATCTTCTTCGATCGGCAGAACCTGACGTTCTTCTTTGTACCGAATACACAGAAGATCGTGGCGGGCTACCAGTGCGGCAACCATCTGGCTGAAGCCAGTGCGTTGGTTCAAACCTTCTGTGGTAGCGAGGGCGTGGTTCCCATGGAATTTCCGAATATCCAGTCCAACTTGGGTCAGTCCGTCCAGGGCTACCAGATTTTCGGATTCCCCGCTTCACAGGGCGCTGCGGCCAAAGCGGCAAGCGTCATAGCGACGGGCGGCTACGACGCGTACACGGGCTCCGGTTTACCGACCGGCACGGTTGCTTTGGCCGGAACGTGCTTTTCAGATGGTGCTTGCGGCGTCGGCGAGGGCGGGATGGACCACAACTCCCGAACTCCCTATGCCGAGCAGGCCAGCCTTGAGGTCGACCATCAGTTCGGCGGTGGCTTCGCACTCAACGCTACTTACCTGTTTGTAGGTGCGCACAAGCTGGTTCGCGGCAACAACATCAATATCCCCTGCCCGGTGGGTACGACGAAGTCGGGGCCAGTTGATGCGGCTGCGGTGCCGGGGCTAGTTAACCCGAACGGAACGCTGTCGCCATGCACCGGTGAACCGGTGCTCGCTGACAGCGGGCCCGGTACCGGCTCGGCAGCACTCGCGGGCTTGGGGCCGTGGTTCGGAGGGGTCTTTAATTCAGGCTTGCAGACGCTGAGCGGCGGACTCGAGGACTACAACAACGACGTGGCCAACGCTGCCTACCACGGCGGAATGTTGACGGCTATCGAACGAATCAAGAACTTCAACCTGACTGCCAACTACACGTATTCGCACACGATCGACAACGGCAACTTCACGACCTTTATCAACCTGCCGGTCAACCAGTTCGATTACAAGGCCGAGCGCGCCAATTCCAACCAGGACGCTCGCCACCGCCTCGTGACGAATTTCACGGCGACGGGACCCGAAGATATGTGGTGGACGCGGCATTTCACTCTCAGCAGCATCATCACCTTACAGTCTGGCCGGCCCTTTACTATGTATTACGGAAACAACACGCTAAACGACGTGGCGGGCGGCGCAACGGATCGTGTGGGCGGCCCAGCGGTGAAGAGCAACTGTCCTTCGGTAAGCAATTGCTCAACCATGATCTCGCGGAACACGTATATCGGTGATCCGTTGTACTCCTGGGACTTCCACCTTGGGCGATATTTCCAGCTCACGGAGCGGATGAAGCTTGACGTCAGCGTGGATGCCTTCAACCTGTTGAACCGCTCGAATGTGGACGAGGTGACCTCAGTTTACGGCTCGCCCGTTTTCTGTGGTGGCACCAACGGAGCAACCCCGGCTATACCTCGGCATTACCGGGACGCGGTCAGCCGCCTCATTCAGGCGGGATCGGGGGGAGGCATTACATGCCCCAACGGATTGGCTGGCGAGACTCCAGTCCTTGCGGGCCCTTTTCAAGTCGGAAACACCGCTGTCACGCCGATCTCAAATATTTTTGGGACCGTGAGTCTGTTCATTCCGGATAGCCCGAACGCGACCTTTGGGCTGCCGAGAACAATGCTGAACCCGCGGCAGTTTCAGTTCGCGGCGAAGTTTTCATTCTGATCATGATATTTCTGGGAAAACAGTCTAGCTGATCGGTGACACAAGAGGCCCCCATGACAGCGCCAGCCCCGCATAATCCGCCCTTTCGCGCTGACCACGTGGGCAGTCTGCTGCGGCCCGCGGAACTCAAGAGACTCCGCCAAGAGCACGCTGCGGGAAAAATCTCGGCGGAGGATTTACAGTCCGCCGAGGATGCCGCCATCCGACGGGTCGTAGCCCAGCAGGAGCAGACGGGGCTGCAATCCATCACTGATGGCGAGTTCCGCCGCGAGGATTTCTATACCGACTTCTTCGTCCGAGGATTGGGCGGCGTCGAAGTTCGCCAGGAAGCCACGGTTGCCTATTTCGTCGACCACGAGGGTCGCAAGATTCCCGTCCCGTGGACTCAGGTCGTTTCGCAGCTGCGGTGGCGCAAGCCTATTTACGCCGAGCATTTCAAGTTCCTCAGCTCGCTTACGAAGCGCACTCCCAAGGTAACCGTCCCTTCGCCGATCATCCTGCATTTCACGTGCGGAGAGGCGGCAATTCGCAAGACTGCCTACCCGGATATGGATCTTTTCTGGGCAGACATCACCGACGCGTACCAGAAGGAGATGAGATCGCTCTACGATGCGGGCTGCAGATATCTGCAAGTGGACGACCCGCCGATGGCAACGCTGTGCGACGAAAAGTTTCAGGGGATGATGAAGGCCCGCGGTGATGATCCTCAACATGCCCTCAACGAGCTGTATCCGGAAATGATTAACCGGGCATTCGCCAATCGCCCGTCTTCGCTTCACTTAGCGATGCACCTGTGCCGGGGAAACAACCAGAGCGGTTGGTTCGGCGAGGGAAGCTATGATCCGATTGCGGATGTTCTTTTCAACAAGGTCAACGTCGATTCCTATTTCCTTGAATACGAATCCGCGCGTGCAGGCAATTTCCAACCGTTGCGCTTCGTGCCAAGAAACAAGACGATCGTGCTCGGCCTCGTCTCGAGCAAGCTTCCTCAGCTCGAATCTAAGGACATGCTGAAGCGTCGCATCGACGAAGCGGCCAAGTTTATCGACCTCGACCAGCTCTCGCTCAGCCCACAATGCGGTTTCGCAAGCTCGACCGAAGGCAATCGCCTCACCGAAGACGAACAGTTCGCCAAGCTGCGATTGGTCGTCGAAGTTGCAAACGAAGTGTGGGGCCGCAATGCAGGTTCTTCTCACAGTGAATCCCTTGGAACCCGTCACGCGTCGTCGCCCAGCTAGGAGGGCGCTATGAATTATCCCGCTACCGGATATCACCACATCACTGCGTGTGCTGGCGGCGCACAGGAAGACGTCGATTTCTTTACTGGAATCGTGGGCCAGCGTCTGGCCAAACAAACGGTCCTGATGGACGGTAAGTTTCCCCACTACCACCTGTACTACTCAAATGCGAACATCGAGCCCGGCTCGATCATGACTACGTTTCCGTACAGCCGCCTCATGGGTCGGCGCGGATCCGGCCAGGTGCAGTCCATTACTTACACGGTGGCCAAAGGCACGTTGCCCTTCTGGCAGGAGCATTTCAAACGCCATAGGGTCGAGCACGGGCCTATCGAGGAGCGTTTCGGACAGCGCTTTATTCGGTTCAACCACCCTGCGGGGATGGCTTTTGAGGTCTTAGAGGACAAGGACGATACGAGGATTGGCTGGACTACCGACAAGATCGGTCAAGGCGAGTCTGTCCGCGGGTTTCACGGAACGGTGTTATCTGTGCGCGATGTAAACGAACAGGAGAAATTCCTGACCGAGGCTCTGGGTTTCCGCAAAACCGGCGTGGACGGCGCGTACTACCGTTTCGAAATCGGAAGCGGCGGCGCGAACAAGACGCTGATCCTTGTACACGAGCCTGATCGCGCGCCCGGCAGTTGGACGTTTGGCGCTGGTACGGTTCACCATATCGCGCTCTGGGTCGCCGATGATGAGGCGATGGCAGCGCAAAAGGCAATTTACGAAGAGCTCGGCTATACGGACGCTTCAGAGATCAAAGATCGCTATTACTTCCACTCGATGTACGTCCGCTCGCCCGGTGGAATCCTAGTGGAGTGCTGCTGCAACGTTCCGGGAGGTTTCGAGAAGGACGAGCCCGCGGATCGGTTGGGCACAAAACTTCATCTGCCTCCGTGGTTTGAGGATCGCCGCGAAGAAATTCTTGCCACTCTGGAACCCATTGTGGCCCCAGCCATGGCGACATCTCGCTCCTAGGCGCCCGGCAGAATCGAGAACCTAACCCATGAAACGAAGCGAGAATCGAATTCTCACTACGCATGTCGGCAGCATCGTTCGCCCACAGAAGCTGCGGGAACTCGCCGAAACCGCACAGCAATCACCGGAGAACAAGCAGCGCTATGAAGATTGCCTGCGAGAATCGGTCGCTGAGATTGTAAAGATGCAGGCGAAAGTCGGCGTTGACATCGTCAATGACGGCGAATTCGGAAAATCCAGCTGGTCGAACTATATCCTGGAGCGGATCACCGGCTTTGAGCACCGACCCGATCAGTTGCGCCCGGTCTACTGGCTCGGAAGAGACCGCGACCGCTTTCCCGAGGTGATGGCGGCAGAATTTCCGTGGATGACAAAAGGAGTGCCCACGGAAGCGTGCGTTGGCCCGATCAAATATCGCGACCACAGCAGCATCGACCGCGACATCGCTAACCTGAAAGCGGCGCTGCGTTCAGTCAACGTCGAAGAGGCCTTCCTTCCGGTCGTGGCGCCCGCCAGCTCGGCGTACGACGGCGTCAACGAATACTATCCGACGGAAAAAGAGTATGTGTACGCCATCGCAGACGCCCTTCGCGAAGAATACCGGGCGATCTACGAGTCCGGACTGATCGTTCAAATCGACGACGCAGTTCTCGCCAACATGTACGATCACTACGTAGAGCAGAGCCCGGAGAAGTACCGTCAGTGGGCGGGCCTCCGCATCGAAGCCCTCAATCATGCTCTCCAGGGTATACCAGAGGACCGCGTTCGCTACCACGTCTGCTTTGGCAGTTGGCACGTCCCGCATCTCTCAGACGCTCCGCTCGAGGAGATTGTCGGATTCATCCTCAGCGTGCACGCCGGTGCCTACTCGATCGAAGCAGCCAACCCCCGCCACGAGCACGAGTGGCGTGTGTGGGAAACAAGGAAGTTGCCGACGGGAAAGATTTTGATTCCCGGCGTTGTGACGCACCACACCATTACAGTGGAACATCCGCGCCTCGTGGCCGACCGCATTCTGAGATTCGCTCGACTCGTGGGACGGGAGAACGTAATTGCAGGAACAGACTGCGGCTTCGCGCAGGCTGAATTCATCCAGCGCGCGGCCCCGTCCGTTATGTGGGCGAAATTCGAGGCGCTGGTCGAGGGCGCGCGGATCGCCAGCGCGGAACTCTGGGGCAAAGGCAAGAGCGCTTGATTTTCGCAGCTTCTTGGAAACCGACTCTACAGGGCAGTCGTCCTACCGAGACCCAAGGGGGAACGATGAATTCGCGTCCACGTCTCATCCTTGCATTAATCATTGCAATGGCTGCGAGCATCCCGCTCTTGGCTCAGGGGCAGGCGCCCTCCGCTACGGCGCAGTCAGGAGCGCCTCCGGCTCAACCGGGCGGCAGTCCGGCGGACAGGGCCGCCGCGGCTGCGGCGGCGATGAAAGCCCCCTTTGAGCCGTTTCACATCATCGGCAATATCTACTACGTTGGCTCAACTGGCATCGCCTGCTACGTGATCACCACGCCTTCGGGCGACATTCTCCTCGACACCGGCTATCCCGATATGGCTCCGCAGATCGAAGACAACATCAAGAAGCTCGGCTTCAAGCTCTCGGACATCAAGATTCTGATCAATAGCCATGCCCACATCGACCACGGCGGCGGCCTTGCCGAATTGAAGAGCGCCACTGGCGCGCAGTTGGTCGCGATGGCCCAGGATGTCCCATATCTCGAAAGCGGCGGCCATAATGACGTGTTGTTTCACGATCAAAACCTGTTCCCGCCCGTCAAGGTGGATCGCGTGATTCACGATGGCGACACTGTGGCACTCGGCGGCGTCACGCTCAAAGCCTATCTGACTGCGGGCCACACGCCGGGCACGACCACTTGGACCATGACGACCGAAGACAAGGGTAAGTCGTACAACGTTGTTTTCCTCGGTTCGGTTGTCGCGGTTCCCACAAACAAGCTTTTCGATAGACCGGACTCGCCTGCGACCTATCCGGGCATCAAGGCCGATTTCGACCACGCGTTTGCCGTGGTCAAGGCGCTCCCTTGCGATGTCTTCCTCGCATCGAATGGTGCGTTCTTCCAAATGCAGCAAAAGCACGACGCGCTGATGAAGGGCGCGAACCCGAATCCGTTTATTGATCCGGCCGGCTACCAGGCGTATGTTGCTCGCTCCGAGGCGTCCTATCAGAAGATCGTGCAGAGTCAGCAAGGCGGGGACGCAGCCGCAGCGCACACGCCGTAAGAGATACTTCGCAGCGCTTCAAGCGGTGAAGTGATTTTGCAGAAGCCAGGGGGGAATCCATTGAAAGCGATACTGAAAGCAATTGTAATTGTTCTTCTCTCAAGTGGTGCGCTCGGAGCTGCAAACGGGCCGCAAGCTGCCCCGGTGCAGTGCGACCGCGCATGTCTGATCATGACCACGAATATCTATTTGGCCGGCCTCGTGGCGCATGATCCCTCGATCGTGAAGTTTTCACCGGATGTAAAGTTCGTCGAGAACACGGTGCCAATGAAGCCGGGCGAAGGGCTTTGGAAGACGGCCTCGGCCATACCGACGACTTTCAAGATCTATGTGCCCGATGTCGTTGCTCAGCAAATTGGATTCTTGGGCGTCATGCTGGAAAACGATCGGCCGATTGAGATCGGTCTTCGTCTAAAGATCGTCGACGGTCAAATAGTGGAAGCTGAGCACCTGATCGCACGCAATCTGAGCGCAACGAGCCTTGTGAATCTTGTGGTGCCGCGCCCGGGCTTGCTCGCCACGGTTCCGCCCGACCAGCGAGTCCCTCGGGAACAGATGCTGACAATCGGTGCCTCGTATTACGAAGCGCTGGTCACTGCCGACGCCAACGATGCGCCATTTGCCGATGATTGCGTCCGCCGGGAGAACGGAATGCAGACGACGAGCAATCCTCCGCCCGCCGCGCCGGGACGGGGAACCATCGGCGCCATGGGATGCGCGCCTCAACTGCGTACGCACACCTTCGATTACATTAAGCGCATCGAGCCTCGCCGCGTCTGGATTGCCGATCCCGAAACCGGCCTCGTCTTCGGGCTCTCGCAATTCCGCCATCCGATGGAGGAAAAGACGCTGAAGATCGTCGGCGTGCCTGGCGTGGACGAGGTGCCCATGAATTTCAAGCCGTTCGATCTTCCCGCCGCGCACATTTTCAAAGTCAGCGGCGGGAAAATGCACGAAATCGAAGCCATGGGCTTCACGATGCCGTACAATTCAAAGACAGGTTGGGAATAAGCGCGCGCTGCCGGGGGGAGTAAACTGGTTCAACAAAGGAAAATTGCGCCATGAAGAAGACAGCTTACGATTTGGCTTTTGCCGTTGCAGCGTTCCTTGCAGCTACGGCCATGTTCTCCGGAATCTCCCACGCGCAGGGAGGGACAAGCCCCGCGGGACCCGTGAACAATTCGTTGACGACGATGGATGGCCGGCAGGCACAGCAGGATGTGACCGAGAAGTACCTGCTCCAGCAACTGGGCGATCCGAAGGAAGAAGCCGCCTATCAGGCGTTTCATAAAGCCAGCGAAACGGACGGCGACAAAAAGATTCACCTCGGCATCGCTTTCCTGGCGAAATATCCGGGGGACCGCTACAGCGCAGCAGTTTACGAGGAACTTTCGCAAACCTATTATGACAAGAAGGATTTGCCGAGCTTTTACACCTACTCGGCGAAGGGTCTTTCGTTGTTTCCGGATGATGTGCATCTGCTTGCGCTGAGCGGATGGGTAATTCCCCGCGTCTTTGACGCTAACGCGCCCGATGCCGACAAGAATCTGGACAGGGCCGAGGTGTACGAAAAACACGCTCTCGACGTGATGGACAAAATGATAAAACCAACCGGCCTACCGGATGATCAATTTGTCCTGTTCAAGACGGGCGAGATGGCTATCGCGCACAGCGGCCTTGGCTTGGTCTACTTCCGCCGCGAGCAATACGAAACTTCCGCCAAGGAACTTGAGACGGCGACTCAGAATGAAGCAACGCCCGACCCGACCGATTTTTTCATTCTGGGAGCAGACCTCGAGAACCTGGCCAAATACAAGGAAGCGGCGGATGCTTTCAATCGCTGCGCGCAGATCCCCGGCAGCATGCAGGACAATTGCAAGAAATATGCCGCCGTCGCAGCCCAGAACGCCGCGAACGCGAAATAGAGTGCTCCTCTACGCAGCGCGGACCTCGATGCTCAGGGGGATCGAGAGGTCGGCGCTCGCCATTTCGACTGAATTCTAGGACGGTGTTTTGCGAATTGACTTTACCGCGCTTCTGAACCGCGTGCTCAAGAGAGGAAAGAAGAGAGAAGGTGAGGACGCAACAATCGCTTCGTCGAACAGTCGCTTTGGCGTCCATTTTGGGTTTCGGCTTGGCAGGTCTCGCAGCAGGAGCAAACGCACAGGATCATTGGGTGGCCACCTGGGCTGCCTCTCCGCAGACGCCTCGCTTCACTTTTCCGAGGCTCCCCGCGCCTAGCCCATCTTTTACGTCGTATGCAGCAGTACTGGTAACAGTTGATGGGTTTGAGCGGTTTTATCGGGGTTTTCTGCGTTTGGTAGCGATACCGGGATTCGCCAGCGTCAAACTCAAAAAAGCGGCAAAACTGAGGAAATCCTTGCTTTTTCTTCCACTTGAGCGACGAAGACTTTAGTACGCTTTCGCCTGATTTCGTCTCCAATCGCGCCAAAGTATGCCAAAAACGGTAACAAAATGGTAACAGAATTCTGGCTAAAGCAGGGGTTCCACGGCCGAATGCTCCGCCGCCATCAAGCTATCCAATTCGGATGCTTGCGGGGGCTTGCAATGCTCCGAAGACGCTAGTCCTCCCATTTAGGTATAGGTTGCCAGTTGGTGGTGCTCGAAGGCGCAGGGCGAGTTTGTAAGACCCATCTTTGTGCGGGGCGGAACAAGCAGTGGCTCGTACTTCACCAAGGGCCGAGGCTCGGCTTGGTCGAGCAGCGTGTGCCACGCGGCCTCGGGAAACTTGCTGAAGATGGAATCGGCACCGCCGCGCACACTATACCACCCTCCCTTCGCCATCTCATTTTCGAGTTGTGCCGGAGACCATTGGGCACGCCCCAGAAAAACACGAAGAGTGGACGCCTGCTGGACATTTTCCACCAGCGCAGCAATAGTGCTCGGATCAAAAGTCACGTAGACATCCCCGAACACCAGAGTCGCGTTCTTCGGAGGTGTTGCCGACTGGAAGATAGCGCTGCGTGCGCCGAGCTCCACGTCCACAGGACCGCCAAAATACGCCGTCGCATCTCGCTTCTGGAGCGCAGGAGAGTCATCAAAGAAATCGCGCAGTGGCACCCGCGTCGGCCTGTTGACAATGAGGCCCACCAGTAGCGGCGTCCCCTTTATCGGCAGCATCAGCACGACGGACTTTGCAAACAGGGGGTCGGACAAACCGCGGCGGGCCACCAGAAAGAGCCCCTGGCTGCTGCTGTCCTGTGGTTTCTGCCCGGCTGTACCGGTGATACTGGGCGTCAGGCCAAGGGTCAAAATGGCCGCCGCCAGCCGCCACCGGCGGCTCGTGCCCAGCGAGGCTCGTGTGTCTCTGTGGCTAGGTGGGGTGTCGATGCTGGCGCTCAAGAACCACATATCCGTCGAGGACGTGCCACCTTCATAATTTCCGAGCCCGACGCCAGCATGATACCTCCAACATCTTGAGCCGTGGAATATTCCTTTGAGCAAACACTCGGAGGCAGGTGGACTTCGATGGCCGTCGCTAACACGATGATCTCCAGACAATGTCGCCGTGATAACGGGCCGAGAGACAATCTGACATCCCGATGATCAGGGGCGCTCCCCGGTCTTGCCCCAGCGAAACGTTCGGGTAATCGCTAGCGGCGATTTGCTACGCGGCGCTGGCAACTTTTGCCTTGGACGCCGAAACAGGCTTCGCCTGCGTGTCTACCTGAACTAGGACACAACCGTTCCACGCGTTGAAGATGAAGTATTGTCCTGGAATTTCTGCGGCAAGCTCTTCCATGCGTTTTCGCGCGTTCGTAAGCCCTGATACCGATTCCAACCACTTGGGATTCTTGTCGGGAATGCCCGACAAGATGTAGAAGGTAGGCTTTTGCATGTTTGCCTCCTCTCGTTCACTTGTATATCTGCAGAACATCCGTGTATGTGATCCGGATCACGGCCCGTACTATGCTCGCGCAAGAAACAACGGTTAGAACTAGGCCGACTTTTTGAAAGGCTCCACAAACTCACCCGTCCTGGGGTCGTAAATTAGATATTTGCCGGGTTTCAAGGCGGTGAGCTTCATCAGGCGGTTCTTGAGTTGGGCCTCGCCCACTGTCTCTACCCAAGTGGGCGTGCCTATTTCATCTTCCTTAAAGAGTTCATAGTTGTTATCCATATTTACTCCCATGGCTATCGATAACATTACTACTAACCTTTAGACCCAGCGATTGATGGCGTGAACACAAATGTTCTTACTCCCGCGTTAAGTTTTCACAGGAATTCCACAGGCGCTAATGCCCCCTTGAGATTGAGTCCTTGATAAATCGTGCGAGCTCAGGGGGTCGATGCAACACTTGCTCGTAGTCTACTCGCCGGAGTCTGAAAACCTAGAGTCATTCTCGGGCGTTGATTTAAACGCAGCGCTACTTTGTCCAGCTCCGATTGAGAATAGCCGGACAGGTCAGTCTTCTTAGGGAAGTATTGTCGTAACAGCCGGTTCGTGTTTTCGTTCGTGCCGCGCTGCCAAGGACTATGAGGATCGCAGAAGTAAACTTGCACATTCGTGGCCACCGTGAAGGTCTTGTGTTTCGCCATCTCCAGTCCTCGATCCCAGGTCAACGAACGCCGCAGTGTCGCGGGGAGTTTACGAACTTGCCGGCTCAGTGCGGAGACGACCACGGCCGTGTCTTTGCTGGGCACCTTTACCAGTGTGATAAAACGCGAATGACGTTCCACCAAGGTCGCAATGTGACTGTTCTTTGCGCCGGCAATGAGATCCCCCTCCCAATGACCGGGAATGGCTCGGTCTTCGATCTCTGCAGGTCTTTCCCGGATGGAGATGGCATCGACGATTTGACCGCGTGATTGACCGCTGGCACGAGAGTGCTGCGAGCGACGTATGCGGCGCCTGGACCGAAGGTGCCCGATCAGCTCTTTTTTCAATACTCCTCGGGCTTGAATGAACAGGCTACGGTAAATGGTCTCGTGGGACACGCGCAGGCTCTCATCATCGGGATACTGGATCTTCAGCCATCCGGAAATCTGTTCCGGCGACCAGTCCAAAATCAGTTTACTCGCAACGATCTTCTGTAACCTCACCTGGATGGCAAGAAGACAAGGCTTGGGCCGTAAGGCTGACTCCCAGGCTTCGTAATCCGCTTCACTGGCTCGATACTGAGGACGGCCACCATGGCGTAACACTTCCCGGCTCACCGTCGACGCAGCTCGCTTCAGACCTCTGGCTATATCACGAATCGACGAACCGCAAGCGATCCCTCGAGAGATGTCCTCTCGCTCGGCCAGCGTGAGTGCTAGCAGCGACCGCCGACGGGCTGCCGGAACAATCCCACCGTGTTGCAGCAACAGAAAACGAATGGACGAATGCCCCTTGCCGAATGCGCGCCCGATCTCATGCAACGAGCGTCCCGCCTTCCAACGGGACCATATGTCGGTCTTCTGCGCCGCAGAAAGCCCCGCCCGATTCACTTGAGTCATAAACACCACCTTTAGAGAGAAGATTTACCTTAGATGGTGTTGCATCGACCTATTGAGACCACCCGGATTAGCGGACACTTGAAGTAATGCTTCACTTTTCCGGTTACCGCGTTTGTCAGGCAGTAGGCGGTTAGCTAGTTATCGGTTCGACATAATTGTCGGGTAGGCGACCATTCGGGCTTTGATCGCTTCGGTCAAGAGTGTTGCGATTGCTTAGGCGCAGAAGCCAACCCGTGTTGCCGTGGACCGATATGTTAATCTGCGGTTCTTGTCTTCAATTAGCCATGTGAGTGCTTGCAGCTCTTTCAGGATGGCATCAATGGATCGCAGCGCGTGAACGCCTTTCGCGTTTTTTGGAGCCGCCTGAAAGAGCACCCTCTGTCGCGGGTCGGGCCCGGGCTTATCACCGGCGTGGCTGACGACGACCCAAGCGGCATAGCCACCTACTCCCAGGCGGGCGCGCAATTCGGCCTCAACATGCTCTGGACGATGCCGCTGGCATTCCCTTTGATGAAATGCACTCCTTTGTGACGAAGCGCACAGCAGTTCACTTCGATGGGAGAGTATGATGCTTGCTGTGTGCTCCGACTACGCCAGGCAACATCATGAACCCCGACACTTCAACGTCCGCCTCCGAACAACGAAGGACAACACTTCCCGCGCCATCCAGTCTATTGGTCCCGCTCGTCGTGGATCTCGATGGCACACTTGTTAAGACCGATCTGTTAATCGAGTCCCTCTTTAGCTTGCTGCGGCAAGAACCGCTATCCTTATTCGCTCTGCCGCTCTGGCTACTCAAGGGGCGAGCACATCTAAAGCGCGAAATTGCCCGCCGCGTCCGGCTCGAAGTCGCATTGCTCCCGTATCGCACAGTCGTTCTCGAACACCTCCGGGCCGAGCATGAAAAGGGACGCTCGATTGTTCTCGCAACGGCCAGCGACGAGCGACTCGCCCGGCAGGTGGTGGATCATCTGAAGCTTTTCGATTCAGTTCTGGCCAGTGATGGGAATACCAATCTCTCTGGGGAACGCAAACGAGAGCGTCTCGTGAATGAATTCGGAGAGAGAGGCTTCGACTACGTCGCCAGCGGAAATCGTGACATGGCGGTGTGGTCTTCGGCCAGGAAAGCAGTCGTGCTCAACCCGAACCAGAAATTCGTGCGGGCTGTTGCAAGAGTGACGCAGGTTCAAAGCGTATTCGATGATTATCGCGCCGGCCCCAGTGAGTATTTGAATGCTCTGCGCCCTCCGCACTGGCTGAAGAATCTCCTTGTGTTTGTACCTCTCTTTGGGGCCCACCGTTTCAATGAACCTGCGCTGTTCGGAAAGGCTCTCCTTGCTTTCATAGCCTTCTGCCTTTGTGCATCGAGCGGTTATCTCTTCAACGATCTGTTCGATTTGTCGGCTGATCGCCGCCACCCACTGAAGCGCCTGCGGCCATTTGCGGCGGGGCGATTGCCACTTTCTTACGCCCTCGCCATGATTCCTGTTCTGGTTGTGCTGGGCTGCGTGCTGGGCGTGTTCGTTTCGCGGTTTTTGTTCGGAATGTTGCTGCTCTACTTCGCGTTGGCCATTACGTACTCTCTCTATATAAAGCAGGTGGTCCTCCTGGACGTCATCGTCCTTGCCGGCCTCTATACGTTGCGGATCATGGCAGGCTCGGCGGCGGTAGCGATCTGGCCATCACAGTGGTTGGTGGCATTTTCCATGTTCCTGTTTCTCAGCCTGGCGCTGGTGAAGCGCTATGACGAACTTGTAGTCATGCGCAAAGTCGATGGGGATCGCGCCACGGCACGAGGCTATGAAATTAGTGATGCAGAGTTGCTGGCGTCCAAGGGAACAGCCAGTGGGTATATCGCGGTTTTAGTGCTCGCGCTATACATCACGAGTGGTGCGGCCAAGGCCCTTTACGGAAGACACAAATTCCTGTGGTTTCTGTGTCCGTTGCTGCTCTATTGGGTGGGCCACATCTGGCTGGTGGCACATCGCGGGAAAATGCATGACGATCCGGTGGTATTCGCGCTGCGCGACTGGACGAGCCGAATTCTGATCTTGTTGATGTTGGGTATGGTGCTATTAGCCATGTAACTTGCCGAGAGACTGGATATGCGGACGAGGAGACGAAACGGCACGCCTGAGCCTCCAAACCGCCTCGGCGACTTTGCGGGTTCTCGTTTGATGTCACGAAGCTTTTTACGCTTTACAAGAAGTAAGAGCATCGCAGAAACGGGTTGCAAACTTCGGCTGCCTTTTCTTCTCCTGGCGGCGATTGCAAGCCTTGGGATGCTGCTCGCAGCGAGAGGCCAAGGCGTCATCAGCCAGGAAGCCGTCCCAAGCAGGAAGCAAACAGCAGAATACGAAGCTGCGGTGCCTAAGACCGTCGTGGAGCTACAGCAGTTTCGAGAGACGAGTTCAATCCCGATCAAATCGGACCAAGGCGCCGTGGGAATGGCTACGCTCGTCAATCTCAATCCCACAATCAATGCCTGGTACCTGCTCAATGTCGCTTGGCAGGGCGGCTCCGAATTCTCCTATCATTTGGAGAACCCCGAACCACGTTCTCGAAGATTGATTCTAGACCCGGAATATCCGTTGGGAGTCGAGATTGTGGAAGGAAAAGCTCGATATCCCTGCGATCTCTTTGGCGGCGGGTCAACGAACTCCTTGGAGCAGGCGAGAAACTCGCAACTGATCTACGCGCCGCTATGTGATGCCCATCTTTACCTCAGAAACCCGGCCAGAGGACATCGTACGAGCTTGGAGGCTGCGGCCGAATTCTTGCGCAACCAAGTCTGGGGCGGAGAGAAGGTGATCGTACTGTTTCATCACCTCTTGGAAAATAGATACCGCGAAACTGGGGAAATGCATACCGAAGAACAGGGCGCTGCGGGTGCAGTAAGCAGAGAAATGCAAACCGCTCTTCCGCTTCCTGCCATGATCGATTCGAAATACGCGAACCGCGTCGTGACGCCCACTGACCTCGGGCTCGCTGTAGAAACTTCGGAGCATGCCGGCATGCGCCCCGGAGCATGGTATCGCGCAAGCGGGAATCCGGGCATCTACGTCAGTATCATCGAGCCAGAGTTAATCGACGCAGCGATCTTGGAAAATCACAAAGCAGCGGTCAACAAGCTCGACAGTGTCGAGGCTTCGGCGCTTTGCTACCTAGTTGCTTTTGACCTTGATCGCTTCGATCTCGCCTATGCGCTCGGTACGGAGCATCCTGCGGTGAACTGGTCCGATCACATCCAACCCGGAATCAAGAATCCGAAGCTTCCGGGTCCGGATGGCGTCGGAAACATTTCCCCACTTGTCTCGACTGGCCTGATCAGTCCGGAAAATGCCCGGAGAACCGTGGCGACCTTCACCGGCGGCTTTAAGCGCATCCACGGAGCCTTCAAGTTTGGAGAGTTCGCTTCGAAGAATTACGGCAGCCACTACGGGTTTCTGGAGAATGGCGTGGTGTTCAGCAAGCTGCAACCGGGCTTGGCGACGGTCTTTGTGCTGGACGACGGATCGATCCAGATGAAAACCTGGGAAGCCCAGGACGATCAGATCCTAGCCAAGATCAAATATGCGCGGCAAAATGGCGTCCCTCTTGTTGAGTTCGATGAACGGTCACAGTCAATAGTTCCAGGTCGGTTGGTAAACAGTTGGGGACCTGGGAACTGGTCCGGTTCGGAAGATATGAAACTACGCACGATACGCTCTGGCGCCGCTCTACAGTGGAATGGCAAAAAGCGCTTCCTGATTTACGCCGTGTTTTCTGATGCGACGCCTTCTGCGATGGCTCGCGTATTTCAGGCGTACCAATGCCGTTACGGCATGCTCCTGGACATGAACGCCCTGGAACACACATACCTCGCACTTTATCGGCGGGCCGGGTCGCAACTATTCGTCGATTACCTTATAAATGGAATGAGTCAAGTGGATAAATCCGGTCCGAGCGGACCCGTTCCGCGTTTTCTGGGCTATCCGGACAATAGGGATTTCTTTTATCTAATGAGGCGCGATTAATGACAAGGAGGATAAGCGATGAAAGTGAGACGTGTACTGGCTTCGGGTTTGCTGGTCCTCTTGGGCCTCGTCGGTTTCGCCGTTGCTTCACCACAATCGTTGCAACAGCAAAATGAAATTCTCTTCCGGCAATTGCAACGCGTCCACGGACTATCCGACGATCAAATCAATGCCATCCGGAAAATATTCGCGAAGTCCGGCTATATCGGCCAAGGGAACCCAACGATAACCCGGCACCCGATGACGCCGGAAGAGAGTCAAGCAAAAGTGAATAACATGGGAGTGCACTACGAAAATCCCGAATTTGAGAAAATCTGTAAGGATAAGTACATGGCTCCCCTGTATGACCCTTCGAAGGAAAAGCCAGAGGATGCAAAAGCCTGCATCGATCAATTTGAATTTCCCGACACCCCCTTCACGTATCCAGTGGTTTGGGTAAGGGCCCGTGAAGCGGCAGAGATCTGCTGGGCCGAGGGTAAGCGCCTATGTGACGCCCATGAATGGGAGGGCGCCTGCGCTGGAGAGCTTGAACCGCCGGATTACCGCTTCGACCTCGCGAAGGGTGTGAGCCCTGAAGAGGGCATCCGTCGAATGCGCATCGCCCACAACCAGGCTTACAGCGCCACCAAGTCTTGGAGTTATGGCCCGACCTACCAAAAAGGAATTTGCGCAACCGGAAGCAAGAAGACGGCGGGTTGCAACGGAGGAAGTTGGACAGGGTGCGGGTCCAACACCTATCCGACGGGCTCTTTCCCCGCGTGCCGCAGTTCTCTGGGCGTCTACGATCTCAACGGCAATGCAGCGGAGCACATGAATCTGCCGCTTAACGAAGGTCAAATGTCGAGCCTAGGCAGCACCGAGCTAGGCTACACGGAGATGAAAGGTAGCTGGTTTATCTTTGACACTTACCGTGCGCATGATGACTGGTGCCGCTGGCGCGCGCCGTTCTGGCATGGATCGCGCGTTATGGATGAGCACAGTCATGAGAACTATCATTTGGGTTTTCGCTGTTGCAAAAGTCTCGAATGAGCGTTGATTAGAGACTGGTCTTAGGATACTTCGCGGTTTCAGTAGCGTCGACTTTCTATGCTCAGTTGCTCGCTGCCATTACAATTGTTGATGGGTCCTGGCGGGCTGAGAGGGACTCCCAGATGTTGCGGATGGGACCTTCATCGCTGAGAACTGTAGCTGCGGATGGATCCCGCAAAATGTCATATACCAATCGAAGTTTCCCGCCGATCAGCGCCATGTCACTGATGAGGCGAATTCCGTGGCTGTAATCGGCGTAATTGGCGCCATGAACGGTACTCAGAGGCTGAATCGGGTCCCCCGGCCCCCGATGCCAGCCATAGATCGCAATTCTCCCCACCCTACTGGACAGCAAGTTCGTCATCACGACATCTTTCTTGTCACCGGAAACGAGTTCACCTAACCGCACGCCGAGAGTGCGAGCTTGCTCTTCGATCATCTGATTGTGTGTCCAATAGTATTCCGTGGATCTCATCTCGGGCCCCGCCGGCAAGGGTTGGGGGATCAGATGATAGCGGGACTGAAGATATATGGCGTCGACCATCTTTTTAGTCGGCAAGATAAATCCAAAGCGCTCGGCGATTGTCACCGCCGTATGGAGATTCATCGGGATTCGCAAGAAGTCGTCGTCTGAGCCGATGGCGAGATAGTCCGGCGCGACAAAGATTGTGGCGGTGAGGCGCTCGCCGTTCGGCAGTCCGCAGCGGAGTTCGACAGGCACCAGTTTCCTGAGAAATTGGGGAAGATTTCCCTTCAGGATCTCGTCCTGTATAGCCTGTTCCCTTTGCTGCGGATTCATTTTCGCGACGTACTGCGCAAACTGTGATCCGGTGAGATCCTGGCCAGCTCTCGCTGGAATGCTCCGGCTTAGCTCCTCGACCCGAACGGTCGTGGACGATACCCCACTCGGACTGGCAATGTACGGAAGAACAACCGAGCAAATAAGAACGGCAGCAAGCTTAAGTTGTGTGCTGGCGTGCAGTGTAGAACCCCCAGGGCAAGGTACCTTTCTGCCCGTAAACCCACTTTCTTTCATTACAGTCTACTATGCCCGATCATCTGCAGCAACGCTTGGATTCCATATCTTTTTAAGATCCCTGAAAAAGATCGCGTGCGCGTGGCTCGCAAAGATGGGGTTTCTTCAGATTGGGTGACACGCATCACTGCAGTTCTGAGACCGAAAAACTAAAAATACCGGGGTGACTGGGCGGATCGTGAAGTGGTTGTTGACCGAAACTGGGTCATCAGCCGGCAGCCTTCCGACCTGCCCGCATTCAAGCGCGAAATGATTACTCTGTTCACCACGGTGAAGCAGCGCTGGCATGTTTTCGAGACGAGGTAAACGCTGCGAAAATCGATTTTCTCGCGTGCGCTGGCGCCGCACGTGCGGCTTGGCTGTATGGCCACCTGATATCGAGGTCGGTGCTTTCTAATTCTCATCGGAGTGCAATGGCGGTGTCTTCATTTCTGATCACGGGAGGCTCAGGGTTTCTTGGCATAAATCTGTGCCGTTATCTGCTGGCGCGTGGACAGAGGGTGCGATCTCTGGATATTGCGCCGTTTGATTACCCAGAACGTAGCGACGTCGATGCTATCGTCGGCGACGTCCGCAATCGCGATGCTGTCGCCTCCGCGATGGAAGGCGCGGAGATCGTCGTTCATGCAGCGGCAGCTCTTCCTTTAAGTCGAAGAGAAGACATCCTTTCAACCGACTCGGAGGGCACACGTATAGTCCTAGAAACAGCCTTTAGCCGTGGTGTATCGCGCCTAATTTTCACGTCCTCCACCTCGGTCTATGGGATTCCAGACCACCATCCACTGCTGGAGGAAGACCGACTGCAAGGCGTGGGCCCATACGGCGAGGCGAAGATTGCAGCTGAGAAACACTGCCTCTCTTTCCGCGCCGCTGGACACTGCGTTCCTGTCTTACGGCCAAAGAGTTTCGTCGGACCCGAAAGGCTCGGGGTGTTCGAACTGCTTTACGACTGGGCTTATGAAGGCCGGAACTTCCCTGTGCTTGGATCCGGCGACAATCTCTATCAACTCCTGGATGTCGAGGACCTATGCGAAGCAATTTATCTCTGCGCGACACTTGATCCCACTCGGGTTAATAACACCTTCAATGTCGGCGCGAAGAAGTTCGGAACCATGCGCGAGAATTTCCAGGCCGTGCTCGACCGGGCCGGTCATGGAAAGCATGTCATCAGTTTGCCGGCTCTGCCGGTGATTTGGACGTTGAAATTCTTGGAGCAGCTGCACCTTTCTCCGATTTACGAGTGGATCTATGACACCGCGGCTCAGGAGAGCTTTGTCTCCATCGAACGAATGGAACGAAGCCTCGGCTTCGCGCCGCGCTACTCTAATCAGGATGCCCTAATTCGCAACTATGATTGGTACGTACTTCACCGCGACGAATATCGGGGAAAGACCGGAATCTCCCATCGCGTGCCTTGGAAGAAGGGGACACTTCAATTGGCCAAGTATTTGTTCTGATTCCCAGTCTGGATCAGTCGCATAGAGGCAGCAGTCCTCGTCGTATTGATCCCGAAATCTCCGGCGTCGCAGGCATCTCTAAACGAAACTCGCACAGTCGCCCGTCGGCGCGAAGCGTCTGTGAGACCCGATTCACCAACTCTTATGCCTGCTGCCTTTGTTTCTGCGACTCAGGGACCGGATAGCCAAAACATTCAGTTGGTTCTACCACGTGCAACACGCTTATTTCTGGATCGGGCGTCGGGTATTGCTCAATCACGGCTCGCACGGCGGCCTCTGAGAATTTGAACTCGTCGACAGCCAGCAAGATTTTCATGCCTGCCTCACTTCCGAAGTACACTCGAATTTCCGTTTCGACTCTTTGCTACTTGGCAAAGATCCGTGGTCGAACCGCGCCACTCCCCACCGTGTCCTCAGATCCTCACGCTCTCCTTCCAGCCATGCGTCATTCCCGTAAGGTTGCCTGGAGGTCTGGTCGCTCGGAGCCGACAGTGCATGTCCGCTCAGAAATCATGGACAAGGGTGTCGCTAGCTCTCCGGCAGATCTCGCGGCCATAGTCGACCCACTGGCCCTGTCCCCAATAGCGGTAACAGCTCGTCTGCGAGACCATCAGATGAAACAAGGCGTGGCGGTAGGGGGCTCATCTGTAGGAACGCCAACTTTGAGCACTTTCTCATAAAACAGTGAGCTCACCTTTTCCATAGGCCCGAGTAGAGTGTCGTAACCCCGTACTCGATGTGCGAGAGAATATTGACTTGGGCAGCGACGGCTCGAGAATCTCGCTCTGACTCCAATTACTCTCCTCGACACAATCGGAAGCGGATGCTCTTATCCGGAGAAACCTCGGGACGTTTTGGACGCGATAGAGGTACGCTGCACGGATGGCTTGCATGATTGTTGTTTGGTGGTACATTTCCGGTCATGGCGCTTCGCTCCGGCGTTTATATCGTCCCGACCAACCGATGGTACATCGAACGGACCGTCTGGTTGATCGCTGGATTAGTTTTGCTAGCGAGCACTGCGATGGCATTGTTGGTGAATCGGCTGTGGATCTTGGGAGTCATCGCTGCGGGGCTCGTTTCCATCAACGTCGCCTTTACTGGCTTTTGCCCCGTCGGCAATGTGCTGCGCCTGCTTGGTTTCACTCCGATGCTGGGGTCAGGCAAAACAACGCGCTGGAACCTGTACTTCATGCAGACGGACAGATGGTACCTTGAGCGCCGCATCTATCTTGCGGTTGGAATCAACATCTCCGTCGCCTCCGTGCTGGTGCTTGTTTACAGCCCATGGGTAACTCTGTTTACGGCCTTCGTTGGCGGCGCAATGGTGTGGTTCTCCGCAACCGGTTATTGTGTGATGGCAAACGGCCTTTACTGGCTGGGCGCCGAGCCCCGCTTGAACCCGGAATCGCTGCCTTCCGCTCGCTGCACGAAATGTCCAAAGTCGGGCGAGTGTCTTGGTGGGCATCCAATCCTCGCGCGAGAAGAAGGAACTCGTTTTATTGAGCCACCGGCATCACCTTCGTTCGAGCGTTCATACCCAGTGCGAGCCCATCCCTAGACGGTGCGGCAACTGCAAGACCGAACGTTGTCCAACAAGCTCGTTCCGCGTTTTTTTTCCTAAGCCGCTCCCGTGCCTTTTCAACGGGTAGAAGCGCCTCGCCCTTCTCCTCGCTCTCGGTTCTCGTAGCGATTCCTCTGTGCTGCGCACAGTGCTCAATCCGGTCTCCCAAAATGCCCCGCTTGAGAGTCTGATCGACTGGGGCCGTTTTGCGGAGTCGCCCGCAGTCCAGAGTCAGCGGATGCAGTTTTTGGCAAGGACACTAGGTCCGGGACACCGAGCGTCGTGTCATGTAGAGGGAGAGCACCAGCCACACCAAGAAAATGAGCGTGCCTAGGCCGATGAGCGGAGCGCTGAAATACACGAAGAGATCAAGCGACAGCGGGTGAAACCAGAAGAGACTAATGAGCTCGAAAATCAGTCCGAGGACGATGAGGCGGCATGCGATTCGCAACAGCCGCTGGCCTTCCAACTTCGGTGAGTTTCATTGCCAAGGCCTCCAGAATCTCTCACGGTCGAGCTCGGCGACATCGTGTGCGGCATCGTTGCCGTGGTGCAAATGTAATATCTGATTGGACCGGACGGAAGCCATCATGGGCCTCGAAATTCTCCTCGATACGACAGACCTCAGCGCGGTAGCACGTCGACATTCTCGTTTGAACGACCGGTCAGGGCGTTCTCAAGGCGACTGTCGATCGCTCGCGTCCGGGTAGTCCCAGCAGGCGCTCCCGTCACTTTCCCCCGAAGAAGGCATCGAGCGTCAGGATAAGCAACACAAAACCACTCGAAATGACCACTATGCCAACCACTCTCCCGAAAATCTTGAGCCATCGCTGCGGCGCACTTGTTTGTGCGGCTTGCAATTGGCCCTCCTCGAGCATGCGCTCGTACTCTGCCGGATGTCTTTCTTTTAGCTCTTTCTCGGTTTCCCGTCCCGTGAAGATCACCAAATCCATGGGAAAGCTTCCCGGCCTCAGATGCGTATTGAAAAAATGGATGGCAAAGATGAACCAGGCAGCGAGGAGCGCCTCCTCTCCATGGATCAGGAGGGCAATGTTGAGCCAGGAACCCGGGAAGAACCTCGCGAAGAAGGGAGCGAACCACATGGCATATCCCGAGATTCCGATGATGGCCATGCCCCAGAAGACCCCCCAATAATCGAATTTTTCCCAGTAGGCGAACCGGTCGAACTTCGGGCGTGGTCCAAGCCACAAAAACCAGCGCGTGTGACCGTAAAGATCCTGGAGATCCTTGAGCCGGGGTACCATTGAATTCGGTCCCCAGAAGACGCCTCTTTGCCCCTTGACGAGGCCAAGATAGGCAATCTCCCCGACGTGAATCAAGAAAGCCAGTGTTAGCAGCGCCGCGCAGAACTTGTGACAGAACAAAATGGCGGTAAATCCGCCGACCGCGTGCGCAAACGCCGCCGCCCAAACGGTGTGGCTGAACCGCAGTGTCATGCCGGTCAAGGCCAGGACGATAAAGGTCGCCATCAAGACGGCGTGAAGGTACCGCTGGCCAAGCGAGAACCGGGTATAGTAACGGTCGTTCGTGTTGTTCTGGTTCATAATTTGCCTCGCGCTAACCGCCCTCTGCTCGGGGGCCCCCCTTAGGACGATCAAAGAAGGAGCGAACGAACCATAGAATCGTGTGCAAGCCGAAGAAGCTAAAAATGCTAAGCAACAGCAGATCCATGAACAATGCGGCGAAGTAGAGCGCTGGATAGGATTTTCGATGATGGGGGTCGGCATGTGGATGGTAGCTGACGAAGCTCACCGTCGCGCCCGTGTGGCACTGGCCGCACGTCGCCACTAGATTGCCGGGAGCAACCGAGGACTTCGGATCCGACGCCGGAAGGATGTCGTGCTCTCGATGGCAGCTCCAGCAGCGAGCCGTCTCCGCATATCCAAGGGCTGAGACTTGGGCATGGAAGGTGTCGAGATAGGTAGCGAGCTGTTTTTGGTGGCAGTTTCCGCAGGTCGCCGAACTTTTCATTTGCCAGGAGACGTTTTGCACCTCTGCGATCTGGTGAGCCATGTGACAGTCGACACATACCGGCACTCTCGGGTTGCCGGCTTCCAATTGTCTGCCATGGATGCCCGCGAAATACTCGGCTTCAGGGCCGCCGTGGCAAGAGCCGCAGGCCGCAGGGATGTTCGTTCGGTACGTCCGGCTCTCGGGATTCGTGTGGCTAAGGATTTTGTGTGTTCCGTGACAACTGGAACAGGAAGCTGCAACGAGCAGACCGTCCTTGGTCAGCGCGAAGCCGTGGATGGAATCCATGTACAAAGAATAGACATTGGGAACGCCAAATTTCCGCGCCGTCTCCGGATTTCCATGACACGATCCACAAGTCTTGGGTATGTTTAGCGCGAAAACAGGAGATTGAGGATCCTTCCCGGGCAAAATTGAGTGCGGGTCCCCGTGGCAAGCCACACAAGGGTGTGCAGTAGCGTTCGCATGGACGCTTTCGGCCATGTCTTTGGCTTCGTCACTGTGGCAGGTGCCGCAGTTGACGGCGGCGGGATGTTCAGTATGCGGATAGCCTTTGATTTCGACGTGACAACCAGTGCAGCGCAGGCTGCCGTGAACGCTGGCCTTTTGCTTCGCTCCATCCACCTGCACACTGTGGCCCGCTTGGTCTTGCAAGCCGTTCTGGCTGTGGCAGGAGAGGCACTCAACATTTTGCTGCGCGCGAACTCCTGAGACGGCGAAACCGAGGAAAAATATGGGGGCTAGAGTCCAACGCATGTTCGCTCCACTCTGTCGAAAACCAAGAAAGGCAGGAATGGCTGACCTGCCAGGCCATGACTCACTTCATTCCGAGTTGTCCGAGCATTTCGGGGACTTGGATTCGACCAGTCGCGATTTCTCGTCGGAGCGTTATTTCTTCTTTCTTGTTAGCTCGCGGATATAGGCGACGAGGTCCTTGATTTGCGAGTCCTTCAAGCTTGTCGCGTATCCGGGCATCTTGTTCTTGCCGTTTGCCGTGATGTTGATGAGCTGCTCATCGGTTTCCTTGCTTACTTCCGGCGAAGCAAAATCGCGCGCCCCGAGACTTTTGGCTGCGGGAGTATCCCCCTTGCCGTCGGCGCCATGGTAAGCTACGCACCTTGCCTTGTAAAGACTCGCCACGTCATCCTGCGCCGGTGTGCGCGCAGCGAAGAGCAACACATTCGCGACAAGAAGCAATACCCCCGCAACCTAGCCGAAGCCGCTCGCAATTCATTTCAGACCTCCCATCGAGATGCCAACGCGAAGCCCGCGGTACTTTGCCATCTTCTGCGGCTACGTCACAAGTCCAACCTGTTAAGTGCGTCTTTACTTTAGGGTACGAGCGCGCGGGTTCGCGCCTGTCAAAAGTCGCTGGCGACGACGCACGGCAAGCCGAATTGTCATTTCATTTGCTTGCGCATCACCAGGAGCTCCCGACGTTACGGAGAGAACGGCGGGCATAGCAACGGGAACTGCGGCAACAGTCAAAACCAGCGCGAACTGCAACGTTGTAAGCATTTTGTCGCCGCGGAACAAGGCCACTCCAAGAATTAGAATGACGAGAGCAAGGGCGATGACAATGAGAAAGTCGCCGATTTTCAGGACCGCGCGTTGAAAATGGCTGACGGTGTGGGCAGTCTCGACCAGATGCGCCGTCTTGCCAAAGTAGGTGCTCTGTCCTATGGCGTAAACTAGAGCGTCGACCTCTCCTTGCTTGATGATGGAGCCTGAATAGACCGCCTCGCGCGGCTTGCGCTCAACCGGCAACGATTCTCCAGTCAGAGCGGACTGATCCACTTCGATCGGGTCCCCTTCCAGCAACCGGGCGTCTGCGGGAACGATCTCGCCGATACGAATTCGCATCAAGTCGCCAGGCACCAGCTCCCGCGCGGGGATTGTCGTCCATGTTCCGTCGCGTTTGATTCGAGCGTGCAGCGCCAGCTTGGCCTTGAGCGCGGCGATCGCGTTCCCCGCCTGGTATTCCGACTCCGGCGTTCATCAATAACAGTGCGAGGATGATTCCAAAATCAGTCCAATGCCGCAGGATGACCGACAGAATCGCAGCCACTTCAATCATCCAGGGAATCGGGCCCCAGAAATAGGAGAGGAATTTCAGAAAGGGATTTGCCTTCTTCTCGGGCAACTCGTTGTAGCCGTACTTGCCAAGCCGGGCTTGGGCTTCGGAGTCACTGATGCCCGCCGA
This sequence comes from uncultured Acidobacteriota bacterium, assembly GCA_963715685.1. Lineage (GTDB taxonomy): Bacteria > Acidobacteriota > Terriglobia > Acidiferrales > UBA7541 > Palsa-295. The sequence goes on from OY970264.1 coordinate 3,658,637, forward strand.
AGAAACTCCCAACTGAGACTCTACGGATTCGAGCGACGCCGTGACCAAGTCGCTTGTGGACCCTGGTTCAGACATGGGCTTTGGGTTCCGAGCTCGTTGAGGTTGGGCCATTAGACTTCCTCCCGAAAAGCTAGGCCAGGGTTTCCTGAGAAAATGCCTTCAACAGTGCCGAAGCAACGCTCTTCTCGATAAGTTGTAACTATTCACTGCCCAGGTCGAATTCGCACGATCTCCACTGAACATTTAGCATAACGAGCCACCGCTTCCGACACACTTCCGAGCAAAGCGCGGTCGAAGTCTTTCCGTCCGTGGGAGCCCAGCACGATCAAGTCAGCGTCCCATTCCTCAGCGCATTCAACGATCCCGGTCTTCGGGTCGCCTTCGGCGACCCCGACGGTTGTCTTGAAACCCGCAGCTCTGAGCAGACGAGCTGCTCGCTCGACCAATTCCGACGCACGGTGCAGACGAGCAAGTCTTATTTCCGTCATGTTGGGAATGTAAGCTTCAGCGGCTTTTTCGCTCGTGAAATAGTTTATGAGGTCCACGACTGTCAAGACGCGGACCTCGGCATCTTCTGCTTTGATCCGTTCAATAATGGCCTGGGTGGCTGCCTCCGAGAATCTAGAGTCGTCAATAGCGAGCAAGATTTTCACGACTCGCTCTCGGCAGAGCAGGCATCCGTGCGCAAAAGGGCGTTCCTACATTGCATCGTTTCGTAAGCCTGAAAAAGTAACAAGCGTTTGATGACGTCGGCTTCGCACGGCCTTCGCACTTATAATCGGCTACTGATCATTCGTTGCAAACTGGGCCGCTCGTTCAGCGCCCTGACAGAATCCGAACGATCTCGACGGAACATTCGGCGTGGCGAGCTACAGCTTCGGAAACGCTTCCCAGTAGAAAGTGTTCCAAGCCCTTGCGGCCATGCGATCCTACGACGATCAAGTCGGCGCGACACTTTGAAGCTGCCTCGATGATCTTGGATTTTGGGTCGCCCTGTTCCACCGTTGGGGTCACTTTCAGGCACTTAGGGCGCAACCGAGCCGCAATCTTCGTGACCAATGCTTCCGCCTCCTTTCTTTCTGCTTCCCACATGGCGTCGAGGGCCTGGTCATACCCACCCATCTCCCGGGCCACCAGGAGTGTTGGCGGTTCCACAACATGCAACACTTGAACTTCTGTGTCTTGCGGTCGCGCTTGCTCGATTACAGTTTGCACGGCCGCGTCCGAGAATTTGGAGCCATCGACCGCAAGTAGGATTTTCATATTCCTCCCCTCTGCAGACCGTCATTGTCACTCGCTCGCCATCGGGCCGCTGTGACCTAGCTCACACGGTAAAGTGATTCGAACCGAGTTCTTGTGGAACTAGCATTTAGTTCCGTATTTCTTCGACGATGCTGAAGCTATTGTAAGCAACGTGTGTCGACGATTGAATTTGTCGCTAAACAGTTGAGAGGTGCTAGAGCATTCGGTCCGTGGCCGAAGGGTTACATTCTCGAGTCTTACTACGGCAGGCTTCCGCTCACGTGCCTACTTGCTGGAGAGTGTGAAGATACCTGACGATGTCGCCCGTCGAAAGCAAGCCGACGAGGTCGTTCCCCCGCATGACCGGCATTTCATTGATTCCATCTCGGCCCATCTTTTCCATTGCTGTCCACAGTTCTGCTCTGGGATCGATCCTATTTAGCTTCTCGATGGGTATCATGGCTTGGGCTGCAGTGGTCGTGGCCCATGAAGGTCGAGGAATCTCCTTTATGTTGTGTAGGGTCAGCAATCCGACCACGCGGTCCCCGCGGTCCACGAGAAAGCACTGTCGACCGTGTGTCAGGACCTCCTGATCGATTAGCTTTTGTAATGATGTATCTTCTGATATGTGGGTACACTCACTTCCCATCGCTTCGGACACTTTGTGGCCCCCTAATAGGCCTTGCACCATTTGCTGCTGGACTTGAGCTCCGGCTGCGCTTTCGAGGAACCAGCCGATGAATGCGATCCACAATCCATTGATCACGTTCCCTCTCAGGGCTTGCCATACACCCAGAATAATAAAAAGGAAGCCGAAGAATCGGCCTGTGCTGGCCGCGATCAGAGTCGCGCGGCGGAAGTTCTTGTTCACTCCCCAAACGATGGCGCGAAAAACGCGACCTCCATCCAGGGGAAATCCTGGAATGAGGTTGAAGACTCCCAGGAGGCCGTTAATGAGCGCGAGATACTTGGCTACTGCTAGCGCCGGAGGGACACTCACAAGCAACCGCTCCAAAAGGAAAAAGATCGCCGCCAACGCAAAGCTAGTGAGCGGTCCCACAACTGCAATTAGGAATTCGGCGCTGGCGCTCGGGGGCAATGCAGACGTTGCGGGTGCCGGGACGGATTTTCGGCCTACGAACCGACCCTAAATCTGTTCTCGGGCATGATGCAAATTCACGCGGCGATGGGCCCAGGAAATCGACTCTACCCAGCGAGTGGGAACCAGCACCGAGCGGCTGTAAAGCCAGTCTCCGGCTTTTACGTACAAGTAGCCGAGATGCCAGGAGGCGTCGTCCAGGATGAAGCCCTCCAGGCGCCCGATTTCACTGTCCGTGGCCCACACTTCGTAACCCACCAAGTCGCGGGCACTACGGAGATGCGAGTCGCTCTTGGTGTGCACCGGGTATTCCCTGCCTGGCGGAATTGAGGGCAAAACATTAAACCATTCACTGTCCTCCCAATAGGCCATCCATCCAAAGTACTCCTTCATAGCGATTTCTTGCTGGCGTGAAACCGGCCTTTCTGTATCAACATCCGGACTATTGCGCACTTGGTCCCTCGTCAAGTGGACGTGGAAGATTTTCTTCGCCCAATCGGGCTGTTCCAACGCCGTGATCGCAAGAACCACAGGTCGCCGTTTAAGCCAATTTCCCACGTCGACTACCAAATAGCGAATCGTCCACGATTGGTCGTCGAAGAGAAAATTGCGGACACTTCCCATCTCTCCGTCTGTTGCAATAACGGAAGATCCAGTCAAGGTTTCTAGGTCGTGAAGCATGTTCCTCCTGCCGATCAAAGGCCTAGAATAACCGATTCTCCCAACCCTTCTCCTGTTCGCTGAGAAGTTGCTGGCACTCCTCTTTCGACTTGTAAGTCGGGTTCACAATCCTCGGCCACTCTCTGAGTTTGACCTTTTCTCCGGGCCGCACACGGAAATCCTTTGAATTGATTTTCATCTTCATCCCTTCGGTGTTCACGAGTCGCGTGTGATGCGCTTAGCACTCAGGGGCTCAGGAGGACGTTGACGCAGCCTTCGTATGCTCCGCTTGTTCTTCCCGAATCTCGCGTTCCGCCTCCAGCCAGTCTTGCTCTGCCTGGCTTACACCCCGAAGCCGCCGCTGGTAGAGTTCGTAGGCGCGTGCGGCGATTTGCGGTGTGAGATCAACGGCGTTCTTGCCTAACAATGGGGCTCTAGAAGGATCAAGAATACGATAGGCGAGCAGCTTGACACGGTCATTCAGCAGGGCCCAAGCCAGAGCGTAGGCCCAAACGAACCCTGCCCAGCCCCAGCCAAGTGGCGTCATAAACAGCCCATAGACCGCAATTAAAGTCGCGATCGTTTGTGTCCCGAGCACGGCTACCCAAAGAATCCGCGCGGGGCGTATGGACCAGAACGGGCCGCGTGTGCGCGTCAGGAAAATCGTCAGATGTCCGGCCACCGAAAGCTTCAGGTACATCAGTGTTTGGATGTGCGCGCGGTCGAGGTGAAATACGCGCTCGCCGAGATAAAACAGGCCAAACGCAGCCACGACCCCAATGACGCCCAGCACCGTGGAAATCCCCAGCACCACACGCATGTTCCAGGCCTCGGGCTTATCCTTGTAGTGAACGTTGTCGTAGGCGATGGACAGGATGGCTCCGTCGTTGAGCAACGCCAGCATCACGATCATTACCGCGGTCAATGGATAGAAGTTAAACACCAGGATCGCCAGCGTCATGAAGAACAACACGCGCAGTGTTTCGGCGATGCGGTAGATCGCGTAGCTATTCATCCGCTGAAAGATGCGGCGGCTCTCCTTAATCGCGTCGATGATCACCGATAAACCGGACGCCAGCAGTACGATGGACGCCGCCGCGCGCGCCGCGTCCGTCGCGCCGGAAACCGCGATGCCGCAGTCCGCCTTCTTCAAAGCGGGGGCGTCGTTGACCCCGTCGCCGGTCATGCCGACGATGTGGCCGCGCTGCTGCAGAACATCCACAATGTGGAACTTGTGTTCGGGGAATACTTGGGCGAAACCATCCGCTTTTTCGATGGCCTCTGCCGCCTGCGCCGTCTCGTGATGTTTCGTGTCGCCCAATCCGCTGGCGTCAAGGATGTTCGTGCCGAGCCCCAGCTGTCGGGCAGTTTCTTGCGCGATGGCCATTTGATCGCCCGTCACCATCTTGACCTTCACGCCCATCTGCCGGGCGCTCGCGATAGTTGCTTTGGCCTGCTCGCGCGGCGGATCGAACAATGGCAACACGCCAACAAACTGCCATTTGCCTTCCTCATCTGCCCGGGCCACGCCCAAGGAACGGAAGCCGCGTCCTGCGAATTCATTCACGGCTTTCTCGACGGCGGGCTTTACCTCACCGACGTTGGTCGCCATCCCCAGAATTACCTGCGGCGCTCCTTTCGCCACAAAGAACTGTTTTCCGTCCGCGCCCTTGACGGTTGCTTCCGTGCGCTTATGCACGGGATCGAACGGCTGGAAATGGATCACCTGATAGCCTTTCAAGACCTTATCGTCCTTTACGCCGCCAATCACGGCTAGGTCGATGGTGTCCTTGTCTTCGGCACGCGAAGCCAGCGCGGCGTACAGAATGACTTGGTCGGTGGCGACATTGTTCACGCTGAACGGATCGCCCAGCGTCAACTTATTTTGGGTGAGCGTGCCGGTCTTATCCGAACACAGCACGTCCACGCCAGCGAGTTCCTCGATGGCCGACAACCGCGTCACAATCGCTTCTTTCTTGGCCAGAAGACGCGCGCCGACTGCCATCGTCACTGACAGCACTGTGGGCATCGCCACGGGGATCGCGGCCACCAGAAGGACCAACGCGAACTCCAATGTGTTGAGGATCGGGTCGCCGCGGAAGAGCGCGACCATAACGATCACGACCACCAGCGCCACTGCGAGGACGATCAGGTAATCGCCAATCTTCAGTACGGCGCGCTGGAAATGGCTGACGGTGTGCGCCTCCTCGACCAACTGGGCGGTCTTGCCGAAGTAGGTGTTTTGACCCGTGGCGTAGACCATCGCGTCGATTTCGCCCTGGCGGATAATCGACCCCGAAAACACCGCCTCGCTAGGCTTGCGGGTGACGGGTAAAGATTCGCCTGTCAATGCGGACTGATCCACCTCGACAGGGTCACCCGCCAGCAAGCGCGCATCCGCGGGCACAATGTCGCCCAGGCGCACGCGGATGACGTCGCCCGGCACCAACTCACGCGCCGACGGGGTCATCCACTTCCCATCCCGTTTCACCCTGGCCTTGATCGCCAGCTTAGCCTGCAGGGCAGCGATGGCGTTGCCTGCTTGATGTTCTTCCCAGAATCCGACCACGGCGTTGGAAAAAAGCAAAACGAGGATGATGAAAAAATCCGGCCAGTGCCGGACAATTCCCGACAGAATTACTGCCGCTTCAATCATCCACGGGATGGGACCCCAGAAATAGCTGAGGAACTTCAGGAACGGATTGGTCTTCTTTTTTTCAATCTCGTTAGGGCCGTATTCGGTCAGACGTTTCTGCGCCTCGGATTGGCTGAGACCGTCCGGCGACGAACCCAATTGTTTTTCCACTTCCGACATGGGGAGAGATTTCAGATTGTCCTTCGCATCAGGCTTCGACCGTGCCTTTGATTCGGAAGCCTTGAGCTGATCGGTATTGGGTTTCATAAGTTCCTGCGAGCTCATTTGGGGTTACTCCACTTCCAGTTCCGGATTTCCGGCATGTCTTGGCCGTGCTTGTCGATGTATTGCTTGTGCTCGATGAGCTTGTCTTGCATCATCTGCTTCAGGTAGGACCCCTTAGTGCCCAAGTGCGGGAGCCGATCGACCACGTCTTGAACGAGGTGGAACCGGTCTAGGTCGTTCTGCACCCTGATGTCAAAGGCTGTCGTAATGGTGCCCTCTTCCTTGTAACCCCGGACGTGGAGGTTACGGTTGGTGCGGCGGTAGGTCAGCCGGTGGATTAACCATGGGTATCCATGAAAGCCAAAGACGATGTGCTTGTCTTTGGTGAAAAGCGAATCGTAATCCGTCTCGCTCAGTCCATGCGGGTGCTCGCTGGCAGACTGCAACTTCATCAGATCGACCACGTTGATCACCCGGACTTTCAGGTCGGGCAGATGTTTGCGAAGAATGGAAACTGCGGCCAGAATCTCCAGTGTAGGCGTGTCACCGCAGCAGGCCATCACCACGTCCGGCTCGCCGCCCTGGTCGTTGCTGGCCCATTGCCAGATGCCGATTCCTTCCGTGCAGTGCACGACAGCTGCGTCCATGGTCAGCCATTGCGGGAGGGCGTGCTTGCCCGCTACCACGACGTTCACGTAGTGCCGGCTGCGCAGGCAGTGATCGAAAACTGACAACAGGCAGTTGGCGTCGGGCGGAAGGTAAACGCGTACGATATCGGCCTTCTTGTTGATAACGTGGTCGAGGAATCCGGGATCCTGGTGCGTGAAACCGTTGTGATCCTGCTGCCAGACGTGGGAGGCAAGCAGATAGTTCAGCGAGGCGATCTTCCGGCGCCAGGGCAATTCCAATGTTACCTTCAGCCACTTGGCGTGCTGGCTGAACATCGAGTCGACAATGCGGATGAAGGCCTCGTAGCTGTTGAACAGCCCGTGCCGTCCGGTCAGAAGATATCCTTCGAGCCAACCCTCGCACTGGTGCTCGCTGAGCATCGAGTCCAGCACGCGTCCGGCGGGCGCGAGGAATTCGTCATTTTTTGCTTTCCGGGCGTCCCACTGTCGGTTGGTGACTTCAAAAACCGCCCCCAGCAGATTCGAGAGTGTCTCATCGGGGCCGAAGATACGGAAATTACGCTGATCCTGATTCATCTTGGCCACGTCGCGTAGGAACTTACCCAGCACGAGCGTATCTTGGCCGTCGACGGCGCCAGGCGCAGGCACATTCACCGCATGAACGTGGAAGTCCGGCATGCGCAGGTCTCGCAGCAGAATTCCGCCGTTGGCGTGAGGATTGGCGCCCATGCGCCGGTCGCCCTTCGGCGCGAGTTCGGCCAATTCGGGGATGAGCCGGCCATTTTCATCGAACAGCTCCTCCGCTCTGTAGCTTTTCATCCAGCTTTCCAGTTCCTTGACGTGATCGGGATGCTCGGAATCGACCAGCAGCGGCACCTGGTGCGCTCGCGAAGTGCCCTCGATTTGCAGGCCATCAATTACTTTCGGTCCCGTCCAGCCCTTGGGTGATTTGAGGACAATCATTGGCCAGCGCGGCCGAGTTGTGTCGTCGTTTTGCCGCGCATTGCTTTGGATTCGCCGGATGTCTTCGATGGTCCTTTCCACGGTGGTGGCCATGAGTTGATGCATCTTCTCCGGCTCGTCACCTTCCACAAAGTGGGGCGTCCATCCGCAGCCTCGTAGAAATTGCTCCAATTCCTCATGCTCGATGCGGGCCAAGACGGTCGGATTATTGATCTTGTAGCCGTTGAGGTGCAGGATCGGCAGCACGGCTCCGTCGGTGATAGGGTTGAGGAGCTTGTTGGACTGCCATGCGGTGGCCAAGGGTCCGGTTTCCGCTTCACCGTCGCCGACGACGCAGGCGACAATCAGGTCGGGATTGTCGAACGCCGCCCCGAAAGCATGGCTGAGCGAGTACCCCAACTCGCCACCTTCGTGAATCGACCCCGGCGTCGTCGGAGCAACGTGGCTGGAGATCCCGCCGGGGAATGAGAATTGCGTGAACAGCTTTTTCAGTCCGGCTTCGTCCTGGCTGACGTTCGGATAAATCTCACTGTAAGTGCCTTCGAGGTAAGTATTGCCCACCAGCGCCGGCCCGCCGTGACCGGGACCTGCGATGTAGAACATATCCAGGTCGTACTTCTTGATGACGCGGTTCAAATGCACGTAGATGAAGTTCTGACCCGGTGTTGTGCCCCAGTGCCCGACTACCAGCGGCTTCACGTGCGACAATTTTAGGGGCTCCTTCAACAGCGGATTGTCGTAGAGATAAATCTGGCCAACCGACAGATAGTTGGCGGCGCGCCAGTAGGCATCCGTCTTGTGGAGCAGTTCCGGGGAAAGAGTCTCTGTCTTCATGGTTCAATTCTCCTCTTTCAGCTAAGGCCGAGAACGCAGCAAACCGTTTCGGCGATCATGCGTTCTTCTTCCACGCGAATGACGCCGATCGCAACCCGGCGGGCCGCTGCGGAAATCGCACCTGCATTCGCAGCGTTTCGCTTTGATGGTGTTGGGACGTTAGGTGGAGAAGTATTTCGGAGGCTCTTTGGCTCATGCCGAACCCCTTCCCGAGACAGATTCGTGCTTCCGTGCCAGAAGTATCGCGCTGGAGCGGGCTTCTAGGCGATACGTCTTTGAATTGTCCACAAGCGCTTCCTCCCCTTGGGCGAACAAGTCCTGCGGCGACAAACGAGACGTATCGATCGCTAGATGCCAGCGGAACTCCTGAGGCAGCGGCGGGAACCGAAAGTCGATTCCATTCGTGCCAGCATTAAACATCAGGAAAAGCCCGCCTTGTCCATCTTCCTCGATTAAGCAGGCGAATTGTTTTTCTTTCGGGTCAGTCCAGTTGGGCAATCCTCCTTGCGCGTCAAACCAGTGAATCTCGGCGTCCCTGTAAAATCGCTCCTCGCTCAGAATCGGATGGGCACGGCGAAAGGCGATCATGCCTCGGGTGAAGCGGAAAATTTCCTTGTGCTGTTTCAGGCAGTTCCAGTCATGCCAGCTCGTTTCGTTGTCCTGGCAGTAGGCGTTGTTGTTACCGCGTTGCGTGCGGCGAAATTCATCGCCGCCGAGCAGCATCGGCACCCCACGCGAGATCAGCAGGGTCAGAAGGAAGTTCTTGATCTGGCGTTTCCGCAACGTCTCGATCCCGGCATCCTTCGTCTCGCCTTCTGTGCCGTAGTTCTCGCTGAAGTTGGCGTCGGTCCCGTCATGGTTGTTTTCTCCGTTTGCTTCGTTGTGCTTTGAGCGATAGCTCACCAGGTCGTTCAGAGTGAAGCCGTCGTGGCAGGTGACGAAGTTGATGCTGCCCTCCGGGCCTTTGCCGGACTTGGTATAGACGTCGGCGCTGCCGCAGATGCGGCTGGCAAACAAACCGAGCATCCCATCATCGCCGCGCCAGAAGCGCCGGACATCATCTCGATACCGTCCGTTCCACTCGGCCCAGCGCCGCTCCGAAAAACTACCCACCTCGTACGCACCAGCGGCGTCCCACGCCTCGGCGATGATCTTCACATCCCTCAAGATCGCGTCCTCGGCGATCCGCTCGAGAAGCGGGGGATTCGACAGCAAGTTCCCGGAACGGCCCCGGCCGAGCACTGCGGCCAGGTCAAAACGAAATCCATCGACATGCATCTCCACCACCCAGTGGCGCAGCGCGGACAAGATGTGATCCCGTACCACGGGATGGTTGGCATTTATGGTGTTGCCGGTGCCCGTGTAGTTTTTGTAAGAACGTTTGTCGTCCCCCAGCATGTAGAAGATCGTGTTATCAATCCCGCGAAAAGACAGTGTAGGCCCTTGTTCGTTTCCCTCGGCGGTGTGGTTGAAGACCACATCCAGGAACACCTCGATGCCCGCCGCATGGAAGGCCTGGACCATTTCCTTGAATTCGAGCTTCTGCTGACCGACGCCTCCCGAACTGCTATAGGAAGCTTTAGACGCGAAAAAGGCCACGGGATCGTAGCCCCAGTAATTGCCGAGTAGCTCGCCCGTTTGCGGATTGATGCCTGTCACCTCGTGTTCGTTGAATTCCTGCACGGGCATCAGTTCCACAGCCGTTACCCCCAGTTCTTTGAAATAGGGGATCTTTTCGGTCAGGCCTCGGTAAGTGCCGGGATGCTCCACACCGGAGCTGCGATGGATCGTGAAGCCACGCACGTGTGTTTCATAAATGACCGTCTTCGACCATGGATGCTTCGGCGGACGGTCTCCATGCCAGTGAAAATGGTCCTGCGTGAATACACATTTCGGCATGGCTCCGGCATTATCGACCATCGAACGCACCGAATCTGCCTCGGGTACGGACGGATCGTATCCCAGCGCCGCGCCGAACTCCCAGGCGGGCAATCTCGAGATCGCTGCTGCGAAGGGGTCTAGGAGAAGCTTTTTGATATTGAAACGATGGCCGTCCTTGGGTTGATATGGTCCGTCCACGCGATAGGCATAGAGTTGACCGGGACCGATCCCCTTCACCCAAACGTGCCACACGTCGCCAGTGCGGTTGCGCGCGGGATCCAGATCGATCACTCTGGCGGCCGTGGCGTCTTGGGAACGATCAAACAACTCCAGCCGAACGCGGCTGGCGTATCGGCTGAACAACGCAAAGTTCACTCCTTCACCAAGCGCATAGGCTCCCAGGGGTAATGGCACACCAACCCGAACTTCAGCCCGTTCCGATACCTCTGCGAGATAGTCATGCAGAGGGCGTTCGGACGTGGTCAGGTCTGTGGTCGCGTCCACCTTCTTGCCTGCTGGCTGTCGCATTCTTTTCAATCTTTTGACTCCGTCATCGGTTGCCTTCTGTCGTCCTTCTCCCGTTCAAGGCTGATTCACCGCTGCCAGAGAATGGGAGCAACTTCCAGGGGCACCGCTACGCCGGCGCAGTGCGGAATGATGCGCGTCGTATAGTCCCCCGATGCGCGGACCGCAGACACAGAAGCGCCGTAAACATAGCCGCCCGACGCGCTGGCCAGTTGGCGAACGCACTTCATCTCCTGCCGCACGGAAGCACCGCCGGTGACGCCATCGGCGTAAAGCTCTAGCCGCACCGCCTTGGGATCGAGGTCATTGAGACAGACCTGAACCTCAAATACGTGCTGCTCGCCGCGAGTCTCAACTTTCACTTCGCCGAAACGTAGCGTGGCCCATTTCTGTTCCAGACCGTGCCGCCAATCGACCATTTGCTTGCCGATTGCGCCTTTATTCGCCGCGCGCTCATGGTAGGCAGTAGCAGCCGGCAGGTAGCGCTGCTCGGTGTATTCGCGCACCGTGCGGTTCGCGGAGAAGCGCGGTGTCAACTGCGCCATGCTTTCCCGCATCCGCTTGACCCATGCGGTGGGAAAGCCGCTCTCGTCTCGGGTATAGAACTCCGGGACCACTTCCCGTTCGAGTAGTTCGTAGAGCGCGTTGGCTTCGACAGCGTCCCAGGCCGGATCGTCGCCATGTTCCTGGCCATCCCCTAACGCCCACCCCACTCCAGGCGCGTATGCTTCCGCCCACCAGCCATCCAATTCCGAGAGATTGATACCGCCATTGACGAGCACTTTCATGCCGCTTGTCCCGCAAGCCTCCCAGGGCCGGCGCGGTGTGTTGATCCAGACATCCACGCCCTGTACCAAATGCTCGGTCAACTGCATGTCGTAATCGCTGAGGAAGATTACATGGGAGCGTGTCTCGGGTCGCCGAATGAAATGAATCCATTCCTGGATCAGGGCCTGCCCCGCCTGGTCCGCCGGATGCGCTTTTCCGGCGATGATGAGTTGCACCGGGCGTTGGGAATCGCTCAATAGACGAAGCAGTCGCTCTGAGTCGTGCAGTAGTAGGTTTGGTCTCTTGTAGGTCGCGAAGCGCCGCGCAAAGCCCAGCGTCAGCGTATTCGCGTCGAATAGATGTTTCGCCCCGTCAATCGCGTCGGGCGACGCGCCGGAGACGGCCAGTTGTCCGGACAGCCGCTCGCGCGCATATTCAACAAGGGATTTGCTGGCGGCTGCGCGGAATTGCCAGAGCGTGGTGTCGGAGAGGCGGCGAATGTCCTTCTCCAGGTTTTCCGTCGGCCCCAGCCAGCGGCCTTTTCCACAGGCTTCCGTCCAGAGATCGTCGGCTCCCGCCGAGTCCCAGGTCGGCATGTGCACTCCGTTGGTCACGTGTCCGACGGGCACTTCGTCCTCTGGCCAGTGGGGAAAAAGAGGCTCAAAGAGGTGTCGGCTGACTTTCCCATGCAAGCGACTCACGCCATTCACCGCCCCGCTCCCCCGGATTGCGAGATAGGCCATGTTGAAGGCTCTCCGACGAGTCGTTCGGGTTCTGGCGGCCCAGGGCCAGCAAATCGTGGAGTGTCATGCCGAGTTTCTTCTCCGCATACCCCCCCCAGGTATTGTTCAATGAGAGCCGGATCGAAAAGATCAAAGCCGGCGGCCACTGGCGTGTGCGTGGTGAAGAGGTTCCCAGCCCGCGTGACGGTCAGCGCGACTTCGAAGGACTGCCCCGTTTCTTCCATGAAACTTCGGGCGCGATCCAACACAGCGAAGGCCGCATGCCCTTCATTCAAGTGACACACTTCCGGCTTGATGCCCAGCGCACGGAGCAATCGCCAGCCGCCAATCCCGAGAAGCATTTCCTGCTTGAGGCGCAACTCCGGCCCGCCCCCGTACAGTTCGCTGGTTATCCCTCGATGAATGGGAATGTTCGCCGCGTCATTGCTGTCCAGCAGGTAGAGCTTGACTCGACCTGCCTGGACCTGCCAGGCGCGCAGCCAGACCGAGTAACCAGGTAAGGCGATCTCCAACCGCAACCATTCGCCGTTCGGCTGGCGCACCGGCGTGATCGGCAACTGTCCGGGGTCGTTGTACGGGTAAAGAGCCTGTTGCGCTCCATTCTTGTCAATCACCTGGCGAAAATAGCCTTGTTGATAGAGCAGTCCCACTCCGACCACTGGCACGCCCAAATCGCTGGCAGCTTTAAGTTGATCGCCGGCCACATTGCCAAGTCCGCCCGAATAGATCGGGAGCGCTTCGCTCAACATGAATTCCATGCAGAAATACGCGACGCAGGTCAAGGGAGCTTGCGGATGCTTTTGCTGAAACCATGCGGGCGTCTCCGCCGCCTGACGCTTGGCTCGCAGCAGGTCATCAATGCTTCTTGCGGAAGGCAGGATCGGCCAGCACGCGCTTAAGTTGGTCCCGCGAGACGGTCTGCAGGACAACCCAAGGATTTTGCGTGAGGTTCCACAGGATGGGGTCAAGCGCGCGCCACACTCCGTCGGTGGCATGGTTCCACGACCAGCGCATGTCCAGGGCAAGCTCTGCCAGGGAATCGAACCCCTCGATTTCCGTGGGTAGAAGGCTGTATATCGGGTGGCTGACACGTGTCTGTTTGCTCATGATTTCCGCTCCGAATTTGTTCTGGACCGAATCTTCGAATGCATCAGTTCGGGTTCCCCTCGTTACGCCACTCTTCCTTGGCTTCGCTCACGTCTGCTGTGACGCGCGACCTTTGCCCCGCTCCGGCACCGCCGCCAAAGCATCGCTGACAATCGTCTGGGCTTCCTCCAGGATGCGGCGCAGATGATCCGCTCCCCGAAAGCTCTCCGCATAAATCTTGTAGATATTCTCGGTGCCGGACGGACGCGCCGCGAACCAGCCGCTTTCGGTTATTACCTTTAATCCGCCGATGGGCGCACCGTTGCCCGGCGCGTGGGTGAGTACAGTCTGGATTTTTTCGCCTGCCAGCTCGGTGAGCTTGACCTGCTGGGGTGAGAGTTTCGCCAACAGTTCCTTTTGATCCGGAGTGGCTGGCGCCTCAACGCGGTCATAGGCAGGCTCACCGAACTCGCTTATGAGTTCCTGGTAGATTTCGCCGGGATCTCGGCCCATCCGGGCTGTGATCTCCGCAGCCAGCAAAGCCGGAACAATTCCATCTTTGTCCGTCGTCCAAACGGTGCTATCCAGACGAGCAAAGGAGGCCCCTGCGCTCTCTTCGCCACCGAAGCCAAGCGAACCGTCGAGCAAGCCATCAACAAACCACTTGAAGCCAACCGGCACCTCGTAGAGTTTCCGGCCAAGCTTTGCGGTGACGCGATCGATCATCTGGCCGCTTACCACCGTCTTCCCGACCGCCGCTTCGTTGCGCCACTTCGGCCGGTGTTGGAAAAGGTAGAAAATGGCGACGGAAAGGTAATGGTTGGGCGGCAGCAATCCTGCGCTTTTGGTGACAATACCGTGCCGGTCATGATCGGTGTCGCAGGAGAAGGAAAGGTCAAATCGGTCCTTCATCCCTATCAATCGTTGCATCGCATAGACAGAGGACGGGTCCATCCGGATCTGGCCATCCCAATCCACGGTCATGAAACGAAAGGTTGGATCGACGGCCTCGTTGACAACTGTGAGGTTCAACCCGTATCGCTCGGCAATCGGACCCCAGTAGTGGACTCCGGCGCCCCCAAGGGGATCAACACCGATGTGGAGCTTCGCGCCGCGAATGGCGTCCATGTCGAGCACGTTCACTAGATCAGTAATGTAGCTATTGAGGTAGTCGTGCCGGTGCGTCGTGGAGGAGCGAAGAGCCCTCTCGAGAGGAATCCGTTTCACGCCTTGCAGCCGGGCTTCGAGGAATTCGTTTGCTTTCGCCTGAATCCAATCCGTGACGAGGCCCTCCGCGGGCCCGCCGCTTGGCGGGTTGTACTTGAAACCCCCGTCATGTGGTGGATTGTGCGATGGCGTGATGACAATACCGTCGGCGAGTCCGGTCTTGCGCCCGCGGTTGTAAGTAAGAATCGCGTGGGAAATGGCGGGCGTAGGGGTATATTCGTCCCCTTCCGCGATCATGACTTCCACACCGTTGGCCGCCAACACCTCAAGCGCGCTCGCCAGCGCCGGCTCCGAGAGCGCATGCGTGTCCATGCCAAGAAACAGCGGGCCATCAATCTGCTGCTGCTTTCGGTGCAGGCAAAGCGCCTGACTGATGGCGAGGATATGCCACTCATTGAAGCCCTTTTCGAATGCGGAACCACGATGTCCTGAGGTGCCGAACGCAACCCTTTGTTCCGGTACCGAAGGGTCAGGCACCTCCGTATAGTAGGCCGTAACGAGTCTGGGTACGTTCACCAGCATCGATGCTTTGGCTTGCTTCCCTGCATCAGGACTTATTTTCATGACGCTCTCGTCAAATGCCGTGGCGACCTTTGCGCCAAGGTCCCCATCAGCTTGTCGAACGGCTGGTTGAATTTCTCGACTCTTTCGTCCTCAAGCTGCCGCGTCACATTGTCGATGCTGACGGCTGCGGTGGTCGCAGCCTTACACTTTGCCAAGCCTGCTGGCGAAAAAGTTGTACAACCACGCGAACAAAAAACCAGCAACAGCCCCGTCTACAAGCCCATCGATTGTGCCGATCACCACATCACCAAACGTGCGCGAAGCATGAAACCACGGATATACAGAACTCACCGTTTGCAGAAAGTTCATACCGTAAGACGGCGACGCTAAGTTGGTCAGCCCTACGCACAAAATCGCGCCGCCCCAGAGCAACGACGCGGCAATAGCCAGACCCCTGATTGAAAGTTGCATTGTCTTTCCTCCTTTATGGAGCGTTCTTGAGCGGGTGTGCTGCTACCCATGCTGGATCTCTGCGAGCAAACCCAGGCTTTGCGTGTCAAACACTCGATGGGCCACGCTTGACTCGGTCATTGGGATCCTCCGCCGACCACTGCTCCAGGTAGAAACGAAGCCTCACTGGTGCGTCAACTGGAAACTCGTGCGCCAGCTCACGATGAATTCTTCCGCGTCGTCGTCGAGGTCCTTCTCGATGAACGGGAAGGGGTCCATCGAGTTGAAGAGCTGGTTCATGTCACGCAGCTTCAGCTTGAGGCCGTGCGAGTGTCCCGGGGCCGCCGCGGCATTGCCCGGTGAGGGAAAGCGCATGAGATAGTCTCCAGTTGTTTTTGAGTGGCGCTAGCCGCGAGGGTCGGGTTCGATCCCTCAGGTGACTCATCCTAACCAGAGTGCAACCCGGAAAGCATTGGGGAAGCTCGAACCTTAGGCAGGGTAGACTGAGTGACTTAGTCTGACAAACAAGAGCCCCCCTCCGCAAAAGATCCCATAAGTCACAATCAGAGCCATTACTGAAAGCCGCATATTTCCTTTTCTCGAGTGTGTTTCTCCTCAATGTGCACCACCTTAGCTCGGAGAACGTCTTTCCGCTGTCAGCGCTGCAGTGGAGAACTGTAGCTAATCGACAGGCATTATTTCGCTTTCAACGCTGAGCATGATAATTTCCAATTCCTCCGTGATAGTTTCCTGCCGGAGTGAATTAGACAGTCGCCGAAGCCGTTCCTCGTCTTCTCGAAGTTTGCTGAGAGCGCCATCCATATGGCGAAGCCGCTCGTGGTTCTCAGCCATAAATGACTGATAGAAGATTTCGTAGAAAAGCGCAAACAGGTACTGCTCGAAGAGCTGCGGACGTAAGTCTGACGGAGCCAGGTTAAGGAGAGGCGGGAACTGGAGTTTCTCGGCAGTCTCCGCCCTGGGAAACTCGAATGGAGAGGTGGTTTCCGCTCTTGTCCCTGCACTGGTGTAACTGCCGTGGATGATCTTCCAATCTGATGAAGAGAATCGGGTAAGAGTCTTCGCAAGCTGTGAAATTACCAACGGAATTTCCTCGGCGGCGCTGGGACCATCGAGGGATGCCACAACACGTTTGTCTTCGAGAAACTTCAGCGCCAGTTTTCGGCCGACAAGGATCAGCCTAGGATTAGTTCCGGCGATTGGCTGGCTTTCGAATGTTTTCTGAATTGTCTCGTTGAATCCGCCGCAAAATCCCCGCTCGGATCCGATGAGAACATAAAGTGAGGACCTATCCGTGCCTCTGGTCTCGGCTGGCGCTCCATAGAACTGCTGAAAATCAGCGAGGGCTTCCTCAACCGAGCGCAGCAACTCCTGTTGAGTGATGTAGAAGCGGGAGATCTTCGTCATTTCCACGAGGGAGAGGTTTTTCATCGCGTTCAGGATGCCCTCGATATCCCTAAGTGCCCGCATCCGAGATTGGAGATCGGAGAGCTTGCTCATGAAAGGCCACCCTGTCTTTTCCATCCTTCAAGCGCTGTCCGCCACTGACCACGAGCTGTCGCCAACGTCAGTCCAGAAGTCGACATCCACTTGAACAGGTTTGCAAGAGCCGGACGGATTGTTTCAGGTTTGAATTCATCAAGAAGCCCGCCATTGAAAGCGACCAGCCACGCCATCTGCCATCCAATCGGAACAGGGGCGAGACGGTCCTGTTTCAGGATTTCTCTCAGAATTCGGCCGTGTTCTATCTTTTTCTGCATCGCGCGCTCCAGCTTGGCCCCAAAACGCGTGAAAACCTCCAACTCCAAGAACTGGAGGTAATCGAGCTTCATTCGTCCCGCTTCTTCTTTGATTTCGGGGGGTTGAGCTCTGCCCCCAACACGTGAAACCGACCTCGTCACGTCGATGGCGGGGAGAAAACCAGATGAGAAAAGCGAGGTATCAAAGTAAACCTGGCCATCCGTAATGGAGATGAGGTTCGTTGGAATGTACGATGCGATTTCGCCTTCTTTCGTTTCAATGATGGGGAGCGCGGTCATGCTGCCGCCACCGTGTTTGGGCGCAAGACAAGTCGATCGCTCCAGCAGCCGGGAGTGGAGGAAGAAAATATCTGCGGGATATGCTTCACGGCCAGGCGGACGCCGCAACAGAAGTGAAAGTTCGCGGTAGCTCTTGGCGTGCGCTGTCAGGTCATCGTAGACGACCAGCGTGTCGCGACCCTTTTTCATCCAGTATTCGGCGACTGCACATCCTGCAAAGGGAGCCAGGTACTGTAGGCCCGGAAGCGCCGTAGCTTCAGCAACAACCAGCACGGTGTGCTCCAGTGCTTTGCTGTCCCTCAGCATTTGTATGGTATTAAGGACGCTCGAACGCTTCTGACCCACAAGAACGTATACGCAGAGCACGTCTTTACCGCGTTGGTTGACAACGATGTCGATAGCCAATGAACTTTTTCCCAACCCGTTGTCACCGATCAATAGTTGTCGCTGGCCCTTCCCAATCGGAACCAACGTATCGATGATCTTGTTCCCCGTTAGAAGAGGGCGATTCACGAAATCGCGAGCCACGATTGGCGGCGATGCAACATCCAGGTCGCCCTGGATTTCGAATCGTGGATCAGCCTCTCCATCCAAAGCTTTGCCTAGTGGATCCACGACCCGTCCGAGGAGCACATCCCCGCACGGAATACTCAGGCGGGTGCCTGAGTGATGCGCTATGGTTCCCGCAGTCAGTTCTCTTGTTTGTTCTAGAAGAATTGCCCCGACAAGCTTCTCGGTGAGATGAAAGACCATAGCCCGGCTTCCATCCTCCAGCAGAAGCACCTCATCGATCGAAGCCGAGGGCAATCCCTCGATCCAGACAATCCCATCCCCCACCGAAAGGACGTTCCCGCGCTCGACGATACGAGGCTGGAACCGGTAGTCCTGCAGCCAATCCCTTTGCTTCGCAAGTAAGGAAGCAGATGGCGCGCTATTTCCGTTACTCATGGTTCCTCATCGCCGAGAAGTATTCGAGCTCATCCCGAAGATTTGCACGCAATACGAAAGACCCGACCGTAATTTCCAGGCCGGCCAGCAGGTTCCCGTCCACCCCGAACGCAATCGGCGCTTCCGTTCCGAGCCTGCTCTTAAGAACCGCAGTCAGCGTGTCGCGTTGCGGATCCGTAAGGGAATAGGCAGATCGCACTCGCACTGCTGCGCCATGATCCCGTGACTGTGTTGCAGCGGACGGGAGACTCTCCCATTCGGTTGAGGAGAGCTGCTTTGTGACCAACTCCACGATTTTCCCTTCGATTTCCGGGCAAGCCACATCCTTTAAGAGGCGCGATGTGAACTCGAGTGCTTGCTTTATTGCCTCTCTCTCCTCGCTCATTCGACGCTCGGCGTCTTTCTTTTCCTGCTGCGCCTTCGCCTTTTCACGCTCCTCTGCGACCAAGTTCTCGGTCAGCCTCAGTTGCTTGGTTCGTTCCTCGCTGAGTTCCTTTCGGAACTCTTCTTTCTGGCGCTCCTTTTCTATTTCCCATTCGCGAAGACGGCCTTCGTACTTGGATTGCAGGTCCTGTGCTTCACGCTTTGAAGACTCAGCGTCACGAAGCGTCTTTTCGACGGCCGCTCGACGCTCGGTGATCACCCGTTTGACAGGAGCGTAGAAGAGGCGCTTGAGCACCCACACGAGCACCAGGAAATTAATGATTTCGAGAATAAAGGTGGTCCAGCTCAGTTCCACTTGTGCTCCCGTCTTACGGCTTGACCAGATACTGAATCAAGGGATTGCGGAAGAGAATGATCAAAACGATGACCAAGCAATAGATCGAAAGCGACTCGATCATCGCGAGACCCACAAACAGCGCACGCGTGATCGAACTTTCCGCTTCCGGTTGATGTGCCAAGGCTTCGAGGGCCTGGCTGATTGCCCTCCCCATGGCGAGGGCCGGCAGCATCGTCCCGAGCACGATCCCTAAACCCGCAACAATGGTGGAAATCGTTACAAACGAATTTATATCTTTCAAATTGCACCTCTTTCCTTTTCTCGCCGGAGCTCTTGGGCTTGAATGCCTCCCGCGATGTAGATCAACGCGAGCGTGCCGAACAGATATGCTTGAATGACCGCCTCGACCAGATGAAGCATCAGCAGCGGAATTGGGACCAAAAAGCCTGCGACCAAAAGGACTAACGCATACCCAATCTCAAGACTCATGACGTTTCCGAATAGCCGCACAGCCAGAGCCAGCGTCCGGGAGACTTCGCTAATCAGGTGGAAAGGAAGCAGGATGGGGCTTGGGGTCAAGTAGTGCTTCAGGTATGTTGCCAAACCTTCCGCCTTGATGCCGAACCAATGAACCGAGAGAAATACAAGAACTGCCAGGCTGGACGTGACTGAGAGGTCCGCCGTCGGAGAGTGAAGGCCAGGGATGATTCCCGCTAGATTGGCAAGCAGAATGAAGATCCACAGCGTAGCGATGAAGGGGAAGACCACGTCACATTTCCCCGGCAACACCGATTCAATTGCATCTTCCATCGTTGAGACAATGCCTTCCAGAACAGCCTGGTAGTCGCCGGGGCTCTCGCGAAGCCTGCGCGCGGAAAGCCAGGAGATAACTGCGAGGAATAGCATGAGCCCCCAAGATGTCATTACACTTCCCGAGATCCCGATCCTGCCTGCGTATAGCAGCGCGCCAAGGAGATTCGCTGAGTCCATCTCATCCCTCTCGGACGAACAAATAGACATCAATTGCGCCGACAAAGACACCGAGCACGATCAGAGTTACCGTCCAACTAAAGGAATAGCCTTTGATTCGGTTATCAAGCCAGTTGCCGAGATAGGCTCCTACGATGACTGGAAGCACGAAAACCAGTCCCAGCGTTCCCAGATAGATCGTATTGGCAAGGAGAGTGCGCCGCGCTCTCTCGGCTTTCCGAATCCGGCCTGCCTGCGTCTCCACGCTTGCCTTGAGCCTTTCGGCATCAATATCGTCTTTCATATCTCGGGCTTCCGCGTCAGTTCGTACATTCGCTTCATGATTTCTTCATCCAGGCGGTGGAGGCTTTGCTTGATGTCGCGGAGTCCCTCCTCCTCCTGTCTTAGTCGGCGGTCCAGCGCTACGGATATTTCTTCGAGCTCGGGGCTGCGCACGAACTTCGTTGTTGCGATGCGAAGCTCATTGTTCACGAAGTAGAGAACGCCTCCCGGTAAAGCCAAGTATTCGACCTTGCCCGCCGCATCTTGCCAATGCGCGAGTCCGAAAACCAGAACTGTCATCCGTCGCGAAGCGTTTGCGAGAATGCCGAAACTGCCCGATGCATCGCGGCCCGTAAATCGGACTACGTCCGGAATCCATTCCGATCGGGTCGCACTCATGAGATGGAGTCGAAACGTCTTCATCGGGCGAGCTCTGTTATCGAGCCCCGCATGTAAAACTGGTCCTCAGATATCTTGTCTAACTTGCCCGCAACGATGGTCTCACAATCTGTCACCGTCGTATCGAGCGGTACGGACACGCCTTTGATCCCAGTATGTTCCTCTGTGACGTGAAAAGGTTGTGTGAGATAGCGCTGCAACTTCCTTGCTCTCTCTACGATCAGGCGATCCTGCGGGGCGAGTTCCTCAATCCCAAGCATCGTGATGATGTCCTCAAGCTCCCGGTACCTGGCGATGTGTTCTCGCACTGCCTGCGCGACGGTGTAGTGCCGGTCTCCCAGGAAGTAGCGGTCCATGAATTTACTTTTGGATTGCAGAGCGTCGACCGCTGGATAAATCCCTTTGGCGGCCTGCGAACGTGAAAGAATCACCGTCGTGTCGAGATGGCTCAGAATGCCGCTGACAGCGGGATCTGTCATGTCGTCTGCGGGTACATACACGGCCTGCACGGACGTTACAGCATCGCGCTGAGTTGAGAGAATACGCTCCTCGAGTTCCGCAATTTCTGTCATGAGCGTTGGCTGATAGCCCACGGCTGCTGGCATTCTGCCGAGGAGTCCCGAAATTTCACTTCCCGCCTGCACAAAACGGTACACGTTATCCATGACGAATAAGACTTCATGATGGAGCGCATCTCTCAGATATTCCGCATAAGTGAGAGCAGAAAGCCCGACCCGGAACCGCACTCCGGGCGATTCGTCCATTTGTCCGAAAACAAGAAGAGTTTGGGGCATCACGCCGATCGATTGCATTTCGTGCCAGAGTTCGTGGGCTTCGCGAATGCGCTCGCCTACGCCCGCGAAGACCGATACGCCTCGATGAAGCTTTGCGATGGAATGCATGAACTCCATAATCAAAACGGTCTTACCCACGCCGGCACCGCCAAAGAGGCCGGCTTTTCCGCCCCGGATGAACGGGCACATGAGATCAATTACCTTGATTCCTGTCTCCAGAACTTCTCGTTTGGCTGATGACTCAAACAAGCCGATGGGTCGCCCGAGAATGTTTCGAAATCCTTCGGTCAAAAAGGCAGGACCGTCGTCGAGAGGTTCTCCAAAAATGTTCAATAAGCGGCCCAGACACTTCGGCGATACCGGCACATGTATTGGAGCACCTAGGTCGTAAACGGGTAGTCCGCGTTTGAGGCCGGCCGCTCGATGTAGAGCGATTGCGCGCAGACGTTTTTCATCGACGTGCTGATGAACTTCCAACACATAGTGGTCGCCGTCAGTGCGCGTCGCCAGAGCTTGATGAAGAGGGGGGAGGACATCACAGGACACCGTCACCACGGGTCCGTGGACTTCTGTAATGATGCCGACTGTTCTTGCATCCATGCTGTTCCTTCCGCACTATGGCCGAACCATTTGGACTGAGCATTGAGCATAACGGGCCACAACCTCAGATACGCTTCCCATTAAGAAACGGTTTAGGCCCTTTCGCCCATGGGAGCCAACGACGATTAGGTCAGTGGGCCAGCGTTCGGCACAATCGAGGATGACTTCTCGCGCGTCGTCTTCCTCCACGAAATAGGTGGTCTTGAAGCCGGTCTTAGCAAGTAGCTCTCTCGTCTGATCGCGGAATTTCAGAGGCGCGCCCGGAAAATCAGGGTAATCCTTGCTCCCCATTTTTTCTGTCAGAGCCACAGGAAATGGATCGAGAACGCGGAGCAGTTTTACTTCTGTAACGTTCGTCTTCACTGGTCTATCACCGTGTTCGCAGTTGCCTCAGAGACTTTCGAATCATCAATGGCAACGAGTATGTTCATGATTTCTCCGGCATTGTCTTCGTGGAATTCGTTGGTGTCATTGCCGCTCCTGAATCCGGGGAGTGCAAAGGCGCGAGATGTTCAGCAATCCGCAGCAAGCATAGGGCCCGCGACACCCCCTGACGCAACCGAAATCTTAGACGCCGAACAGCTCCATATCGCCTGCGAGGGTATCCATAATTTCCTTGCGGGTTATTATCCCTCGCATACTACTGGCTGACAAATCCCCCTTGTGCGAAGCGACCAGCGCGAAGGCCGAGTCCGCAGACCGCATCGAAGCAACAACATCCCAAACCGAATCACCCGGCGACACAACTACATAATTGCGCTGTACGACGTCTCCGATCGCCGCTGTTGGGTTGGCGTGGACGAGGGCGGTTAGACTCTCTCCAGTGACCACTCCCCCCACAGCGCCCGATCCGTCTGTGACGACGAAAGCCTTATTCCTGTCGGACGGGAGATCTTGTAAACGTGTTGCTGCCGGAAGGATCTCCAGCTGCGCATTCATGATGCTCGCGGCGCGACGGGTGAATTGAAGATCAGCTCGAAGGGACTCGGGTACCGGGTCCCCCCGCAAAACCAGCTTGCGGGTATAGATGCTGTCTTTGATCAGCGTCCTCCGTACGCCGTAGCTGATCGCAACTATCAAGGTCATTGGAACGATAACCGTATAGTCTAGGGTCATCTCGAAAATCATCATGATTGCAGCCATGGCTGCCCCAGTTGCCCCACCTACAACTCCGGCCATTCCCGCGACGGCAAATGCGGGTGCGCTGATGTTAAGTGCGGGGAACAGCCGGTGAAGCACGACGCCATACGCACCTCCAGCCGTCGCGCCCAGAAACAGCGCCGGGGAAAATATGCCGCCCGACGCCCCCGAGCCGAGCGTCAGAGATGTGGCGACTAGCTTCGCTATAAACAGGAGAATGAGAAAGTATAGTGGGAACTGCACGCTAGTGAGCACGTCCTGGATCGTGGCATATCCCACGCCTTCCACATAGTAGTGGCCAAAGCGGGACATCAAGCCATACAGCATGAGCCCTACCATCAGCATTCCAGCGGCGTGCTGCACGTAGTATCCGCCTTTGACACGATTCTCGAAGAAGTGCTCGAATCCGTAAATGGAGTGAATGAACAGTGCGGAAATAAGACCGGTGATCGCACCAAGACCGGCGTAGGCGACGAGGACCATCGGATCCGTCAACTGAAAGTATGTCATTTCAAGAGCAGGGACGGAGAAAGATGGATGTGGGCCGAAGAAGAGTTGGCCGACGTAGGTGGCCGTCGCTGTAGCAATGACCACTGGCACCAACGTCCGCGCGCTGACTTCGTGCATGACGATCTCTACCGCGAACAGCACGCCGCCAACGGGAGTATTGAATGTAGCTGCGATTCCCCCGGCTGCGCCTGCCGCGATGAGCGTGATGCACTGCCAGGTAGGCAGACGCAAGAGCTGTCCCATGGTCGAACCAAAAGAAGAACCGATCTGAATGATGGGCCCCTCGCGGCCAATGGATCCGCCGCTCCCGATCGACAGCGCGGACGCCAGCGCTTTGATGACTGACACGACCGGACGAATGACTCCCTTGTGGTAGTAAACAGCGTCGATGACTTCCGGTACGCCGTGACCTTTCGCCTCTGGAGCGAAGTTCTTCACCAGGAAGGTTACGCCCAGGGCTCCCACGACCGGCACAAGAATCACAAACGGCCCCCAGGGGCTTGCTGGCGTATGCGCGTTCGCGTCGTACGCCGCGGAGAGCCTGCCGAGGAATAATAGATTGTGAAAAATGCCAATGAGAGCTCGGAATGCCACGGCTCCGAGAGCTGCGACGACCCCCACCAGGAGCGAGAGCGCCCACAAGATCGCTGGCCCGACGGTTCGGGCCGCCGGTGCTGTGCCGTCACCAGTCATTACAGCCTCCCCAAGTAATTGGGAATGCCTTGCTGCGGTGGCAGCGGAGAAGTGTGGGTAGTCGAACATGCCGAGTGGACTTTGTCCACGCCACGGTCAGCGCCGCTCTGCGGCAGGGACGATCGGCAGGGGGCAAGAGGCGGCCTGCATAATGCAGTCTGGAATGAGGCAATTCCGTACGTCACAAAAGCCCCCATCGTAGTTGCCTCAAGCAATGCACCCCTTCGCTTGGCACCGCTTTCATATTCGTCTTTTCTCCCGAATCACGCGCGGGCACACCTCAGTGCTTGGAGGAAATTCGAACGATCTCGACGGAACATTCCGCATGGCGAGCGACCGCTTCCGAAACGCTTCCCATTAGAAAATGCTGCAGGCCCTTTCGGCCATGTGAGCCAAGAACGATCAAATCAGCATCCCAATCCCTAGCAGTGTCGAGAATTTTGGATTTAGGGTCGCCCTCCTCGACGGCAGCAGTTACCCTCAGTTCCTTGGAGCGCAATAGATCCGCAGTCTTCTCAACCAATACTTGTGCTTGTTCCTTCTCTGTCTCCCACCACTCAGCGTCATAAGTCGGGTCATACCCGCTTGTGTCGCGGGCTACCATTGGTGACGGAGGTTCTACGACATGCAGTACTCGGATGTCTGTATCCCGTGGTCGTGCTTGCGCGATCACAGCTTGTACAGCCGCGTCCGAAAATTTGGAACCATCGACCGGAAGTACAATTTTCATGATTCTTTTCCTTCGTGCTTCTTCATTCTCGTTGAACCGTCGGGCCGTCTCCGTGACGTAGCTCACACGCTAAAGTGCTGCAGGACGAACCGCTGGGAACCTTATGCGGGCTGGGCGGAAGAGCAGTATCTCGTCCTCTAATGCGGGCCATGCACCCTTCAATTCGGGCCACCAACGGGAGAGAAATCCTAGTCGCGAAGAATCACGCCCAATAGGGAGCGATGGACTCTTAGTTCACCGTTATAGTCGATGAAGCCTAATCTTCTGAACTTATTCATTAGCGAGTTGACCCGCTGGCGCGTGGTGCCGATCATCTGGGCCAACAGTTGTTGGGACAGTTTCGGTATAACCGTTTTCGAACTTCTGGTGCTGGCCGTAGTGAGTGAGCCGCATGAGCATGCGCGCCAATCGCTTCCCGTTAGCATTAAAGAGTTGGTCGATCAAATCCTCGTCAACCCCGACACTCCGTGAAAGAAGATAGGTCATGCAAGAAACAGAATCGCGTCACCCCAGAGGAGTCCCCCAGCGATAGCCATTCCCCGAATGGAGAGTCGCATTGCCTTACCTCCTTTTGGATTTCCTGGTTCGTGTAATCTCCACTGAGCCAGCGATGGAGTTTGTGAACCCGGATCCACGGAGAAGCCCGGCGCTATGCCACCTTCCCGCGCGACTTCAATTTCTGTTCCGTTGCTGCTACATCCATAAGGGTCTTCAAAACTGAGTCCGGATTGAGGCTGATAGAATCGATTCCTTGCTCGACCAAGAATCGTGCGAACTCCGGGTAGTCGCTGGGCGCTTGTCCGCAGATACCGATCTTCTTCTTATTCCTCTTCGCCGATTCGATCGCAAGGTGGATCATGCGACGGACCGCCTCGTTCCGCTCGTCAAAAAGAGGAGCGAGCAGCGCCGAATCGCGATCCAGACCGAGCGTGAGCTGAGTCAGGTCATTCGAGCCGATCGAGAAGCCATCAAAGATCTGGAAGAATTCATCAGCGAGGATGACATTGCTCGGGATCTCGCACATCACATAGACTTCCAGTCCGTTTTTGCCGCGCTCCAAGCCGTGCTTGGCCATCTCGGCCAAAACCGCGCGTCCCTCATCGACTGTCCGGCAGAAGGGGATCATTAGGATTACGTTCGTCAGGCCCATTTCCTCGCGCACCATCTTCATAGCGCGGCATTCGAGCGCGAATCCCTCCCGGTAGCGATCGTGGTAGTAGCGGGACGCTCCCCGCCATCCAATCATCGGGTTGTCTTCCACGGGTTCGAATTGCTGACCGCCGAGCAAGTGCGCGTACTCGTTGGTTTTGAAATCAGAAAGGCGCACGATCACGGGCTTTGGATAAAAGGCGGCAGCAATCAGCCCTGTGCCTTGCGCCAGCTTGTCAACGAAGTATTGAGGTTTGTCCGCGTAAGATGTAGTGAGGTCAGCCAACTGCGCCTTGACCTTCGGATCCGTAAGATCGTCGAAATGGACCAGAGCCATTGGGTGGGCCTGAATGTGGTTGGCGATGATGAATTCCAGTCGCGCCAGCCCGACTCCATCGTTGGGAATGGCCGATAGGCTGAGCGCATCTTCCGGATTGCCGATGTTCATCAAGATTTGGGTGTGCGTCTTGGGAAGTTTATCCAGGGGTAGATCAGAGACCTCGAACGGGAGAGCGCCATCGTACACGTAACCGATCTCACCTTCGGCGCACGAGACCGTAATTTCCTGGCCGGTTTTGAGCACTTCCGTCGCATTCTCGCTTCCAACGATGGCCGGGATGCCGAGTTCGCGGGCGATGATCGCAGCGTGGCAGGTGCGTCCGCCTTGGTTGGTGACGATTGCGGAAGCTTTTTTCATCACCGGCTCCCAATCAGGGATCGGTCTTGTCCGTCACGAGAATCTCTCCGTTCTGGAATTCGCCCATGCGGTGCGCATCAAGAATGAGGCGCGCCTTGCCCGCGCCGATCGCCTCGCCAACGCTGTGCCCGCTGACCAGCCGCTTCCCAGCCGATTTCAATCGATAGGTTTGAAGAACCAGCTTCGTCTTTCGTGACTGAACCGTTTCTGGGCGGGCCTGAACGATGAACAATTCCCCGGTAATCCCATCCTTCGCCCATTCCATGTCCATTGGGGTGTACTTCTCGTTCACGCCCGAATAATGGTCTTCGATCACGCAAGCCCACCGTGCCAGTTCAAGGACTTCCTCATCGCTGAGCGCCAATTTTCTCCTCTCGCTTGGCGGGACGGGAACGTTCTTCGTGGATTTTGAGCCACCGACGTCGTAGATGAGTTTGGTTTCCTTAGTGCCGACTATCTTCGAAAGTATCGGGCGGAATCCCTGTTTCAGGGTCGGTTTGAATACCATGAATTCATCCGGATTCACTGTACCTTGGACGATGTTTTCGCCCAGGCCATAGGAGGCGTTAATGACCACGGCATTCGTGAAGCCGGTCTCGGTGTCGATCGAGAACATCACACCCGAGCAGGCGAGATCCGAACGCACCATCTTCTGCACGCCGATGGAAAGGGCGATGTGGAGGTGATCGAAGCCGTGGGTCTGGCGATAATAAAAGGCGCGGTCGGTAAAAATCGAAGCGAAGCATTTCTTACACGCCTCAAGCACGCCCTTGACACCGTGAACGTTGAGGTATGTTTCATGCTGGCCAGCGAAGCTGGCATCAGGCAAGTCTTCCGCCGTGGCGCTCGAGCGGATGGCAACATCTGTGTTCGATCCGTATTGGTCGCACAGACGAGCGTAACCATCGCGAATGGCACGATCTAAATCTTCGGGGAATGAAGCCTCCAGGATTAGAGCGCGAGCCTGGCTTCCCACCTGGCGAAGTTGATTGAGATCCTCGACGGAAAGGCCAGTGAAGAGCTTGCGCAATTTCGCGTCTAGGCCGTTAAATTCGAGAAAGCGCCGGTATGCCTGCGCTGTCGTTGCAAATCCATTCGGGATGCGAATGCCCTTACGTATGAGGTGACGGATCATCTCGCCGAGCGAGGCATTCTTTCCACCCACGATCGGTACATCGGCAATTCCAAAGTCCTCGAACCAGAGTACGGAAGCCTGTTCTCTGCTGCTTGAGGCATCGGCGAGGACTTTCTTGGACGCGGTCGTCATTGACTTCTCCTTATCGGAAGCCTTTTCCGACAACTCAGGTCTTGTTTCCTATCGGCGTAGCAGCACCTTCGCACTGACATTGGATGCCGAATCGGTTGCGGGGAAGCATGCTCGCCTTTTCAGTGCTTGGAGGGAATTCGAACGATCTCGACGGAACATTCGGCGTGGCGAGCTACAGCTTCGGAAACGCTTCCCAGTAGAAAGTGTTCCAAGCCCTTGCGGCCATGCGATCCTACGACGATCAAGTCGGCGCGACACTTTGAAGCTGCCTCGATGATCTTGGACTTGGGATCGCCCTGTTCAACCGCGGCGATTGCCGTCAGACCCTTTGAGCGGAGCAATTCAGCGCTCTTCGCGACCAGTGCGTCAGCTCGCTTCAATTCCGCTTCCACCTCCGGAGCGAGACTCAACGCGCAGCCCGCCACTTGTTCGGCAGCCGCTACAGCAAACTCAAGCCCCTTAGAGGGCGGTTCCACCACATGCAATACTCGCACCTCCGTCCCTTGCGGTGGAACTTGCTCGATCACGGATTGCACGGCCGCGTCCGAGAATTTGGAGCCATCGACCGCAAGTAGGATTTTCATATTCCTCCCCTCTGCAGACCGTGATTGTCACTCGCTCGCCATCGGGCCGCTGTGACCTAGCTCACACGGTAAAGTGATTCGAACCGAGTTCTTGTGGAACTAGCATTTAGTTCCGTATTTCTTCGACGATGCTGAAGCTATTGTAGGCAACGTGTGTCGACGATTGAATTTGTCGCTAAACAGTTGAGAGGTGCTAGAGCATTCGGTCCGTGGCCGAAGGGTTACATTCTCGAGTCTTACTACGGCAGGCTTCCGCTCACGTGCCTACTTGTTGGAGAGTGTGAAGATACCTGACGATGTCGCCCGTCGAAAGCAAGCCGACGAGGTCGTTCCCCCGCATGACCGGCATTTCATTGATTCCATCTCGGCCCATCTTTTCCATTGCTGTCCACAGTTCTGCTCTGGGATCGATCCTATTTAGCTTCTCGATGGGTATCATGGCTTGGGCTGCAGTGGTCGTGGCCCATGAAGGTCGAGGAATCTCCTTTATGTTGTGTAGGGTCAGCAATCCGACCACGCGGTCCCCGCGGTCCACGAGAAAGCACTGTCGACCGTGTGTCAGGACCTCCTGATCGATTAGCTTTTGTAATGATGTATCTTCTGATATGTGGGTACACTCACTTCCCATCGCTTCGGACACTTTGTGGCCCCCTAATAGGCCTTGCACCATTTGCTGCTGGACTTGAGCTCCGGCTGCGCTTTCGAGGAACCAGCCGATGAATGCGATCCACAATCCATTGATCACGTTCCCTCTCAGGGCTTGCCATACACCCAGAATAATAAAAAGGAAGCCGAAGAATCGGCCTGTGCTGGCCGCGATCAGAGTCGCGCGGCGGAAGTTCTTGTTCACTCCCCAAACGATGGCGCGAAAAACGCGACCTCCATCCAGGGGAAATCCTGGAATGAGGTTGAAGACTCCCAGGAGGCCGTTAATGAGCGCGAGATACTTGGCTACTGCTAGCGCCGGAGGGACACTCACAAGCAACCGCTCCAAAAGGAAAAAGATCGCCGCCAACGCAAAGCTAGTGAGCGGTCCCACAACTGCAATTAGGAATTCGGCGCTGGCGCTCGGGGGTTCGCCTGCGATCTGGGATACGCCGCCAAAGATGAACAGAGTGATCCGACTCACCGGTATCTTGTAGCGAAGGGCCACCCACGAATGGGCCAGTTCGTGCACAATGATGCTGCCAAAAAACAGGACTGCTGTCACAGCGCCCATCAACCAGTATTCCGCGCTCGTGCCTCCCTTAAATTCGACCGGATAGTAATTAACGGCCAACATCCAAGTGATTAGGGCAGCGATCAAGAACCAGGAGTAGTCCAAATCGATGGGAATTCCCAGGACGCGTCCAATCGGAATCGTATGGCGAAACATAACTCACCTACCTTTCGCTAGAGAGCGAACCGGCGTTCGCGCCGAGAAGCTCGTCCGTCGGTACGAACAGGGAAGTCCAAATCGTTTGACAGCTGCGAATAACCCTTCCGCGTTCGGTCATCTTGCGGCCTTGCGCTTCACTAATTCTTGCTTCTCAACACGCGCTGGATTGGCCTCGGCTAATTCCAGCCGCGACCGCAAGGGCGACATTACAAAAACCTCTGCTCGGAAAACGGGCAGCGGCTAGCTTTCCCGCGCCGCAGGGGCATCGCTCTGAATGTCCTTAATCGTTTGGTCAAGCACAGGAACGAATTCGCTCGGGCGAAGCGCAGACGATCCAAAGCACTTTTCACCGCGCCGAAGAGCAGGCAACCACCAACATCCCCGCTCCACTGCATGGGAATAGAACACCGTGGTTCCCGATCCTTCGAGCAGATTCATAATGGAATATAGAGTACCGTCGCGCAAACTCGTCGGACTAAGCACCAAATCGAACCGCCGGTTGCGGAGGATGAGGAAAGCCTCCTGACAGGACAGAGCAAAACTGCACGCGCTACCGCGATTGTTCAGGCGGCTCGCCAGGTACGAGGAACCCTGGACGTTTTCCCCGATTAAGAGGACTTTGGGCCTTTTGTCCTCCATGGCCTTTTCCCCCCTCGTGGATCAATAGGCTAGGCGTCCAATCTTCCAATCAAGAAGATCTGAGAAACTCTGCACCACCAGAGCCTGTCCTTGGCTCGACCAAACTAGTCGGCCGTCCGCGCTGCCCGTCGAGTACTCGCCATTCTTCTCATTGCATCACTTTTATACTTCAGTATGCCGCCGCCCTCAAGTGGACGTGGAAAGTTTTCTTCGCCCAATCGGGCTGATCCAGCGCCGTGATCGCAAGAACCACAGGTCGCCTTTTAAGCCAACTTCCCACGTCGACTACCAAATAGCGAATCGTCCATGACTGGTCGTCGAAGAGAAAATTGCGGACACTTCCCATCTCTCCGTCTGTTGCAATAACGGAACATCCAGTCAAGTTTTCCAGGTCGTGAAGCATGTTCCTCCGGTGGGCATAGATTATGAGGATAACCGAGGAAATGGAATTTCGACAGGAACACGTGCGCCTGTTTGCGTTTTTCTGGTCTTGTCGTTCGCCAAGACTGTGGCTGACTGTGAGATCAATAACATAGATGCCACCGTCTCACCAGCGTTCTGTTACAATTCAAGGGTTCATTCCATCTGACGAACCGCGGAATGAATTTGCTTTCGCCCACAATCCACTCGGGGAAGAGCTTGAATGTCTCTAGGGTTAGTTTCCGGCCGTGGGCTTAACGTATCCCCTTCCGAATAGTACTCAGCGGAAAGAAAAAGTAACCCGGGTTCTTTGCCCGGAACGGTAACAGAGGCGGTAACAATTCCCGCTCCCGCTAGGAATTCCTCAGTTTTGTTGGGAAATTTGCAGCCTTTTGAAGCTTGGTAGCGATACCGGGATTCGAACCCGGATTTTGGCCTTGAGAGGGCCACGTCCTAACCCTTAGACGATATCGCCGCTTCGAAACATTGCGTCGCGGAAAGCCAGCCAGCGGGTAAGCAGACACGATTTTCGCACGCCTAAATTGCCCGCGCAAGCGGGCGTCGTTGCTGGGTCGTTGCCGCCGCCACCTCGAAACTTCTCTCACGCTCTGTGCTAGAATCTCGGACGCGATGGAACGCGCGGGAGAATTTCTCGGTAAAGTCGTCCGGCGGCTCGACCAGCCCGAAGTGGCGCTCGCCTGGCTTTCGAGCGCGTGGCCAACCATCGTTGGCAAGGCTCTCGCCGCTCACGTTCGCCCGCTTCGATGTAACAGCGGATCGCTCGAATTGACAGCCGATGGCAAGGCCTGGCAGCAGCAACTCGACAACATGAAGCGCGAGCTCTGCGGACGCATCAATCAGGCTTGGGGAGGCACCCTCGTCCGCGAAGTAAAGTTCGTCGCTACCAAACCCGGTCCGCGGCAGATCTCGCACGAAGCCGACAACGAGCACATTCCGTTTATCCGCCGCAGACGCGCCTGACTCTCCAACGACCTCCCGCGACCCCTTCGGTCCATCGCACTCTCACTTGCATTGCCACTCGATTCCACTAAGATTGTCGGTGATGAAAATCAGCCGCGAAGACGTGATCAGGGTTGCCGAACTCGCCCACCTCGGACTGTCGCCCGACGAGGTGGAAACGTATCGCAACCAACTCGACAGCATTCTGACCTACATCGACAAGCTCAAAGAGCTCGATATCACCAATGTCGAGCCGATGGCGCAGGTCATATACACAGGCGCCAAATCGGGCGCCAGCGAAAGCCATCCCGAGCTTCGCGAAGACGTGCTGCGTCCCTGCGATGTCGCTGGTCCTGTGCTCGCGGGTGCGCCCGAAGCGCAAAAGCCTTTCTTCCGCGTTCCCAAGGTAATTGAACGATGAGCGCCGCCACTCCCTGGACGATCGCAGGCGTGCGCGCGGAGCTTGCTGCGAAAAAGATTTCGGCGCGCGAGCTGGCTAAAGAGTTTTTCGCCCGAATCGACCGCCGCAATTCCGAACTGAACGCCTACCTGACGCTATCGCCCGAGCGCGCCTACGCGCAAGCGGATCGAATCGACGCCGCAGTGGCGCGCGGAGAGACTCTTCCTGCCCTGGCCGGCGTACCGGTCGCAATCAAAGACGTCCTCAGCACTCGTGGCGTGCGCACGACTTGCGCCTCAAAGATGCTCGAGAACTACATTCCGCCATACGACGCCACGGCGGTCGAACGTCTCGAAAAAGCAGGTGCCGTGATCCTGGGCAAGACGAACTGCGATGAATTCGCGATGGGCGGCTCGAACGAGAACTCCGCGTATGGCCCGGTCCGCAACCCTATCGCACCTGATCGGGTTCCCGGAGGCTCGAGCGGGGGCTCCGCAGCCGCCGTTGCCGCCGGGCTCGCCGTCGCTGCCCTCGGAACGGACACGGGCGGCTCGATCCGCCAGCCGGGCTCGTTTTGCGGCATCCCAGGGCTCATGCCGACCTACGGACGCGTTTCCCGGTACGGCCTCGTTGCCTTCGCGTCCTCCCTCGACAAGATCGGTCCATTCGCCGGAAATGTCGCCGATGCCGCTGCAGTTCTGAGCGTCATCGCGGGCCATGACGCCAACGACTCAACCTCCGCGGCCGTGCCAGTGCCGAATTATGGTGCGGATATTGAGAAACCCGTCGCCGGCCTGCGAATTGGAGTGCCGGAAGACTACTTTGGCGAAGGGCTCGACTCCGAGGTCAAGGAAAAGGTCCAGGCGGGTATCGCTCTGCTGGAGCGCCTCGGTTGCCGGCGAATCCCGCTCAAGATGCCGCACACCGACTACGCGATCGCCGCGTACTACATCATCGCGACGGCTGAGGCCAGCTCCAACCTCGCCCGCTACGATGGCGTGCGCTACGGCCTGCGCGTCCCGGGCGGCACGCTCACGGAGATGTACCGCAACACGCGCGAGCGCGGCTTCGGTCCCGAGGTGAAACGCCGGATCATGCTCGGCACGTATGCGCTGTCGTCCGGCTATTACGATGCCTACTACCTGCGGGCACAGAGCGTCAGGTCGCTGGTCGCCCGCGACTTTTCCGATGCGTTCCAAAAAGTGGACGCGATCGTCACGCCGACCGCCCCCACCGCAGCCTTCCGGCTGGGCGAAAAGTCAGCGGACCCTCTGAAGATGTACCTGGCGGACATTTATACCGTTACCGGATCGCTCGCGGGCGTTCCGGGGATCTCCGTGCCCTGCGGCAAAACCAACGAGGGTCTCCCGATCGGCATGCAGATCTTCGCCCCGCATTTCAGCGAGAGCACCGTCCTCCAAATCGCTCATGCGTTCGAACGGGCCAGCGGTTCCGGATTCTAAGGGCGGTGCAGCGGCGGCCATTCTAAGGTTCGGCGATTTGACCTTGCCTCGGATCGCGCGAATTCCTCTCCGCGAAACGAATCCTTCAAATCGTAGAAACATTCGAAAGTTAGTTCTATTCTTGCCTATCTCGCGGGCAAGAAAAGCGTCTGGCGCGCGAGCCGTATCGCGGCGTTCGCGGGTAAACCCAGGCGCACGAACGAGTTCGCGGTGAAGCCCAACAGGCGGTTCTAGTCGGATGGTACGGAACGACTATTGCTAGGGAATTGGGCGGCACTTAATCTAGCTTCAGCATCGAACGAGACTGAGAGGCCATGGCATGGTCCGCATCAAGGTCAAATCAAGCCAGAAGTTCTTCACCGAGGAAGAGGTGGTCAGCCTGACCGGCATTTGCGCCGAGCACCTCCACGGATTGGTCCGCAACAAGCACCTCGGCACGGCTGCGAGCGTCGCCAAGGCCGCTGGCGCCACGGCTGAAAAGTGGCTCTTCACGAACTCGGACCTTCTCATCATGACCGTGCTTCACCCGCGCTGCGAGCACTGAGTCTCCCGCCGACGCAACTGCCAATCGCCAGCTTCCCATCGTCCCGAAATTCGATAGATCGCGCACCCGAGTTGTGACGAACTTCGCCTCGGAGTATCCTCGGCTTAGCTCAACCAAATTATCAATCCATGCATCTTTGGATTCAGGGGAGGCGCAACAACCATGGCCGGCAAGCGGGGCTCCTTCCGGGCGATTCTGAGGGACCGCATCGCGATCGCCTTGGCGGCCATTTGCGTCCTGTTAGCAATCACAGCAGGGCTGGACGCTTCCACGCCGCAGTCTCAGAACGCGCAGGGTGCGCCCCAAGCATCGACTTCGAACGAGAACTCTCCGCCCGTGGCTTCCACACCAGCGCTCCCGCGCGGCAAGAAGCTTATCTTGAAAGACGGCAGCTTCCATCTCATCCGCGAATACCGCGTGGAGGGCGACCGGGTCCGCTACTACAGCGTTGACCGCTCGCAGTGGGAAGTGATTCCGGCCGCGCTTGTGGATTGGGATGCAACCAGAAAAGCGGAGGAGGCGGAGGCTCAGCGCGATGCCGCTATCGACACCAAAGTACATACCCAGGAGGCGGGACGCATCGTTCAGCCCCTCGACATCGACGCCAGCCTTGAGGTGGCTCCCGGAGTCTTCCTTCCGTCCGGCGAGAAGCTTTTCGTTTTCGATGGCAAGACCATCGTGCCGCTTTCACAGGCCGAAACCGATTCAAAACTCTCGAAGGGCCGGCTCCTCGAGCAGGTGCTCGTGCCAGTCCCCATCATCCCCACTCGCCATAACGTTTCGATCCACGGCACGCGGGCGAAACTTCGCGTGAACACGGGCCAGCCCGAGTTTTACATCCGCACGGCAGATGCGCGCGAGCCGCAAATGGAACTTGTCCGCGCGAAGGTCCACGGAGATGAGCGGCTCGTCGAGCACGTCGACACCTTCTTCGGAGGAGAACAGGCGTCGCAGGATTCCGTGCCGATCCAGCGATGGGAGGTCGCACGCGGCGTTTATCGCTTCACATTGGGCCAGCCCCTCCCGCCCGGAGAGTACGCATTCGCAGAAATTGTGCGTGACGAGGGGATGAGTCTGTACGTCTGGGATTTCGGCGTTGATGTGAACGCCACAACTGCTGGGACGAAACAGAAATAGAATGCTGTGGGCTGACCTAACGCGCGCGGACCGTTTGGGGCTCGAGAATCTCCGCCAAGAGCGTGACCAGTGCGGATATGTGGAACGGCTTCAGTAGAACGAAGGCGCCCTTTTCACGATAGCGCTCCACAGTGGCCGTGTCGAACAGCTCGCCCGTCATGAAGATGAATCGCGGCGCTGACACGCGCTTTTGCGCCCTCAGGCGCTCGAAAAGTTTCTCGCCATTCATGCCGGGAAGATTGAAATCGCAGAGGACGACCTCGCAGGTATTTTTTTCAAGATAGGCGAGCGCTGCCTCCGAACTGTCAGCGGCGTGCACTTTCATTCCCCGCCCTTCAAGCCCCGCCTGCACGATTTCCCGGATGCCTTCCTCGTCATCGACGATCAGCGCCGTGTGCCCTCGCAACGCCCCAGAACCTGCCGGAGCTGGCGCCCGCGCCGGTTTCACAGGCTGCACGACCGGAGCGGCGGGCACGGCCTCCGGAACGCTCGCGACCGCGGCTGGCAGAAGCACCCGGAAGGTAGCCCCTGAGCCAGGGCTGGATTGCACTTCGATCGACCCGCCGTGTTCCTTGGCGACGGCGAGGCAAATCGCAAGGCCGAGTCCGCTGCCTCCGCCTGGGCGCCGCGTGGTGAAAAATGGGTCGAAAATTTTCTCGAGGTTTTCTGGAGGAATGCCGATGCCGTCGTCCGTGATCGTGACGCGCACGCCCTGGCCCGCGCGGGACAGCGACACACTGATGACGCCGTGATCGCGGGCGGCCGAGATGGCCTGCTCGGAATTCACTATAATATTTCGAAAGACTTGGGCGAGCAGTTTGCGGTCGCCAGCGACCGCAGGCAGGTCACCCGGGGATTCGAACTTCACCTCGATGTTTTTCGCGCTCAGGGTCGATTTTTCGAGCAGCACGGCCTCGCGGACGACATCGTCGATCCGGAGCATCGTTAGCCCCTGCATCGCTGGCCGGCCAAACGCGAGGAGGTTCTGCACGATATCCGCGGCGCGGCGAGCCTGTTTCAGTATCAGGTCGACTTGCCGGCGCGTGGCCTCGTCGGCGGCGCGCTCGCGCAGAAGATCGCTGACTCCCAGGATGGCCGTGAGCGGATTGTTGAGCTCGTGGGCTACGCCGGTCATCATCTGACCCATCGCCGCAAGCTTTTCCTTCTGCGTGAGCTGCTGCTCGAGCTGCTTCGATTCGGTGACGTCCCGGCCCGATGACACCATCCCCATGATCTTCCCGGTTTCGTCAAACAGGGGGCTCGCGCTCACGCGAAGCACTTTCCACGTGCCGTCTACGTGCTGAGCGCGGATTTCGATCTGTTCTTGACTCCTGCTGCCGGCAACGACGTTCTTGAACATCGCCGCTAGCTTCGATTGGTCTTCCGCGCTGACCCTCTGGCCGACTGGCTTGCCGACGTAGTCTTCCGGCGAAATACCGAGAATGTCTTTCACTCGGTCGCTGACGAATTTGAATTTTCCCTCGTCGTCGAGTACGACGATCAGGTCGGGAAAGCACTCGATGAGCCGCCGGACGAATTCCTGCTCTTGATGGAGCTGCCGTTCGATCTGGCGTTGGTCGGTGACGTCGCGCGCGGACGTCACCATGCCGGTAATGTTTCCCTTCTCATCGAACAAAGGGCCGGCGGTCGCCAGAAGAACCCGCCAGGTGCCGTCAGCGTGTGGTGCGCTGAACTCAAATTGCGCGCGGCTTTCCTCGCCGCGCAGGACGCGCCGGTGCATTTCATTCAGTCTCTTTCGGTCGCCCGTACCCGCACGGGCGCCGAACTGCTTCCCGATGAAATCTTCAGGCGTCCGTCCGAGCATGTTTTGCACTTGGTCGCTGATGAACGTGAATCGTCCCTCGCGGTCGAGAACGGCGATCAAATCCGGAAAACTCGCCACCAGACGCCGGCTGAATTCCTGTTCCTGGTAGAGGCGCCTTTCAATCTCCCTGCGCTCGGTCACGTCGATGATCGTTCCTTGCAGGCGCACCGGGCGGCCGGATGCATCGCGGATTGCAAAACCTGACGTCACGCAATCGATGCGTTTTCCATCCTTGCGTCGCAGGACGATCTCGCGGTCGTGCACGGAGCCCTTTTCTTTCAGTTCCCGGATCAGTTCTTCCCGGGCCTTGGGATCGGCGTAGTTCTCCCCGAAATTGCGGCTCTGCAATTCTTCCTTGCTTTCGTAACCAAGCATTCGGACCAGCGCGGGATTCGCATCGAGCAGCCGGCCTTCGGGCGTCACGAAAACAATTCCCTCGCTGAACGACTCGAAGAGCTCGGCGAATCGAATTTCAGACTCATGCGCGGCCGTAACGTCTCGCGCCCAGCCCGTCACGGACGCAACTTTGCCATTCTCCTCGATGGCTTGAAACCAGCAGGAAAAATGGCGCAGTTCCTGGTCTTTCTTAAAACGTACGGCGACCGTGCCGGCCCAAAAGCCCGCCTTTAGAAAGGCCGGCAGCGCGCCCTCGGCATCCGCCATGGTCGGAGACTCGAGGAACTCGGCCAGCGAGTGTCCGATAAGTTCCTGAAAGGAAACGCCAAGGATTTCCGAGAGGCGCAGATTAGCTACTCGGATTTCACCTTGCAGTGAAATCGTAAACAGCGCCTGATCGAGATTGTCGATCAGCTGGCGATAGTTGTGCTGCGAGCGGGTGATCGCCGCCGTCAGCTTCTCGACTTGGTCCTGGGACTCAGGCGCCGAATCGGACTCCTCGCGGTGCCCTTCCCATGCGTTCGTGGACATGACCCGGTGCGCCCCTCTTCTTCAGCCGAGCAATGCGGTTGTGCTGGATTTGCACCTAAAATTCTACCGACGGCGCGCGCCGGGCGGGGAAGGAAAGCAGAGGGATATGCCATACTGCTTACTAGGCTAAGCAGACCTTCTAAAGGTGCACGTCGCTCGGAGCCAGCCCCCGCTTTAGCACAGACAGACCTGACACGGTCCCGAAATTCCCCGAAAATGAAAAAGGCGGGCCGCCGCTGCCGCGGAGCCCGCCTCTTCGATTACGGTTACC
Organism: uncultured Acidobacteriota bacterium; assembly: GCA_963715685.1. Taxonomy (GTDB): domain Bacteria; phylum Acidobacteriota; class Terriglobia; order Acidiferrales; family UBA7541; genus Palsa-295. The sequence continues at coordinate 3,697,612 of OY970264.1, forward strand.
CTGGATTCTAGCTTTCCGCGACGGCGTCCGTATCCTTCCGCAGGAAGTCGAGTGCCGCTGCTTCTTCCGGTGTGAGCTCGGGCTCCATCGGCTGCGGCTCTTCCTTCGGAATCTCGGTGAGGAGCTTGATATTGCGATAACGCTCCAGGCCCGTGCCCGCGGGAATCAGCCGGCCCATGATCACGTTTTCCTTCAGCCCGCGGAGGTAATCGACCTTCCCGGAGATGGCCGCCTCTGTGAGCACGCGCGTGGTCTCCTGGAAGCTCGCCGCCGAGATGAAGGAATCGGTCGAGAGAGACGCCTTGGTGATGCCGAGGAGCAGCGGACGCCCGGTTGCCGGGCGGCCTCCGTCGCGGATGATCCGGTCGTTCTCCTCGCGGAAGCGGAACTTATCCACCTGCTCCTCGAGCAAGAACGACGTGTCGCCCACGTCTTCGACCTTCACCCAGCGCATCATCTGACGGACGATTGTCTCGATGTGCTTGTCGTTGATGTTCACGCCCTGCAGACGATAGACCTCCTGGATCGAGTTCACCAGGTACGCCTGCGTGTACTTTTCGCCAAGCACGGCCAGCAAGTCGTGCGGGTTGAGCGGGCCGTCGATGAGCGGCTCGCCTGCCCGGACATGCTCGCCTTCCTGCACGTTGATGTGCACACCGCGCGGGATGGAGTATTCCTTCACCGTCTTTCCATCCTCGCTCTCGACGTAAATCTTGCGCAGGCCCTTGGCGATCTCGCCGTACTTCACGAGGCCGTCGATCTCGCTGATGACCGCCGGATCGCGCGGCTTGCGCGTCTCGAAGAGTTCGACGACGCGCGGCAGACCGCCGGTGATGTCCTTCGTCTTCGTGGTTTCGCGAGGGATTTTCGCGAGCACGTCGCCGGGCTGCACCTCGTCTCCGTCGACCACCATCAAGTGTGCGCGCGACGGCATGAGGTACTTTTTCTTCGCGCGGCCGGCGGAATCGCGGACCAGGATCGTCGGCTGGTGCTTTTCATCGCCCGGCGGCAGCGTCACAACGAGCTGCGAAAGGCCGGTGACTTCGTCCACCTGCTCTTCGATCGTGAGGCCGGGCTGCAAATCCTTGAACTCGACCGTGCCGCCCGACTCCGTGAGAATCGAGAACGTGTACGGATCCCATTCGACCATCGTCTGGCCGAGCGTGACGGGCTGGCCGTCTTCGACCCGAAACCGAGCGCCATACACAACGTGATGGCGCTCTTTCTCGCGTCCCTTTTCGTCGACGACCGCGATCAAGCCCGAGCGGTTCATCGAGATCAGCGTCTTGCCGCGGCCCTCCACCACCTTCAGGTCGATGAATTTCACGAAGCCGTTGTTGCGGGCCTCGACCTTCGACTGCTCGGTGACGCGCGTCGCCGTGCCGCCGATGTGGAACGTCCGCATGGTGAGCTGAGTTCCGGGTTCGCCGATCGACTGCGCCGCGATGACGCCTACGGCTTCGCCCATCTCGACGAAACGCCCGGTCGCCAGGTTGCGGCCGTAGCAGCGCGCGCACACGCCGCGCCGGGATTCGCACGTGAGCACGGAACGGATGTTGACCCGCTCGATGCCCGCCGCCTGAATCGCATTGGCGAGCTCTTCGGTGATTTCCTGGTTGATTTCGACGATCACATTCCCTTCGTAGTCCTTGATCTTTTCGAGCGAAACGCGGCCCACCACGCGGTCGCGCAACGGCTCGACTTCGACGCCGGCTTCGAGAATCGGCTCGACGTAAATTCCGTCCGCCGTCCCGCAGTCGAATTCGTTGATGATCACGTCCTGCGCCACGTCGACGAGACGCCGCGTCAGATAGCCCGAATCGGCGGTCTTGAGCGCCGTGTCGGCCAGACCCTTGCGGGCACCGTGCGTCGAGATGAAGTACTGCAACACCGTCAAGCCCTCGCGGAAGTTGGAAGTGATGGGCGTCTCGATGACTTCACCCGAAGGCTTCGCCATCAATCCGCGCATTCCAGAGAGCTGCCGGATTTGCTGTTTCGATCCGCGGGCGCCGGAATCGGCCATCACGTAGATCGGGTTGATCACGCCTTCCTTATCCTGCAGCTCGAGCGCCTTGAACATTTCGTCGGCGACTTTCTCGGTGACGTCGCTCCAAATGGCGATGACCTTGTTGTATCGCTCGCCGTTGGTGATCGCGCCGTCGAGATATTGCTGCTGCACCTTGACGACTTCGTGTTCGGCAGCGTCCACCAGCTTGAACTTCACGCTGGGGATGACCATGTCGCTGATGCCGATCGAAACCCCGGCCTTGGTCGCGTAGAGGAATCCAAGCTCCTTCAGCCGGTCGAGCATCACAACGGTCTTTTCGAGGCCGTAACGCAGGTAGCCGTATTGCACCAGCGCCTGCACGCCCTTTTTCTTGAGCAGGCCGTTGATGAACGGCATCTCCGTGGGTAGGTGATCGTTGAAGATCACGCGGCCTACCGTCGTCTGGAGGAACTGCTTGTTCAGGTTTACAGGCTCAGTGTGCGACACGTCCTGATCGTCGTACGCGTTCGTGAGATCGATCACCTCGCCGGTGTAGCGCATGCGGATCGGCGTGAGCAATTCGACCTCGCCCGCTTCGAGCGCCATGATTACTTCTTCGGTCGATCCGAACGCGCGGCCCTCGCCCTTCGCCTTCGGCTTCGCCTTAGTCATATAGTAAATGCCGAGCACCATGTCCTGCGTCGGCACCGCCAGCGGATACCCGTTGGCCGGCGAAAGGATGTTGTGCGAGCTGAGCATTAGCACGGACGCCTCGACCTGCGCCTCGGGCGAAAGCGGAATGTGAACAGCCATCTGATCGCCGTCGAAGTCCGCGTTGAACGCCGTGCAAACCAGCGGGTGGATGCGGATGGCTTTGCCTTCCACCAGCACCGGCTCGAACGCCTGGATGCCGAGGCGGTGAAGCGTGGGCGCGCGGTTCAGCAGCACCGGATGCTCGCGGATCACGTCCTCGAGGATGTCCCACACGGTCGCTTCCTGCGCCTCGACCAGTTCCTTGGCCTGCTTGATCGTGGTGCAATGGCCCGCCGCCTCCAGCCGGTGATAAATGAACGGCTTGAAAAGCTCGAGCGCCATCTTCTTCGGCAATCCGCACTGGTGAAGCTTCAGTTCCGGTCCCACGACGATGACCGACCGGCCCGAATAGTCCACGCGCTTGCCGAGCAGGTTCTGGCGGAAGCGGCCCTGCTTGCCCTTGAGCGTGTCGGAAAGCGACTTGAGCGGTCGATTGTTCGTCCCGCGCAGCACGCGGCCGCGGCGGCCGTTGTCAAAGAGCGCATCCACAGCTTCCTGCAACATGCGCTTCTCGTTGCGGACGATCACGTCGGGAGCGTGCAGCTCCATCAGCTTCTTCAGCCGGTTGTTGCGGTTGATCACGCGGCGATAGAGGTCGTTGAGATCGGACGTCGCGAAGCGGCCGCCGTCGAGAGGCACGAGCGGGCGCAACTCCGGCGGAAGCACCGGAATCACGTCGAGGATCATCCACTCCGGCTTGTTGCCGCTCTTGCGGAACGCTTCGAGCACTTTCAGGCGCTTCGCGTACTTGATCCGCTTCTGAAGGCTCGGATCGATTTTCATCTTCTCGCGAAGCTCGCCCGAAAGCTTATCCACGTCTACGCGGCGCAAAAGCTCCTTGATCGCCTCGGCGCCCATGCGCGCGTCGAATTTTCCGGGATTGTCCCGCTGCAATTCGCGGAACTTTTCCTCGGGCAGAATGTCCTTTTCCTTGATTCCCGGAACCTCGCCGGGATCGACGCACACGAACGTCTCGAAGTAGAGGATATGCTCGAGATCGCGCATGGTGATATCGAGCAGGTAGCCGATGCGGCTCGGCAGGCCCTTGAAGAACCACACGTGCGAGCAGGGCGAAGCCAGCTCGATGTGGCCCAGGCGCTCGCGGCGCACCTTGCTGAGCGTGACTTCGACGCCGCACTTGTCGCAGATCACGCCGCGGTGCTTCATCCGCTTGTACTTTCCGCACAAGCATTCCCAATCCGTCACAGGGCCGAAAATTTTCGCGCAGAAAAGTCCGTCGCGCTCTGGCTTGAATGTCCGGTAGTTGATCGTCTCTGGCTTGGTCACTTCACCGTGCGACCACGACCGGATCTTTTCCGGGCTCGCGAGGCTTATGCGAATGGAATCGAAATCCGCAATCTGGCTGGCACGGTCATACGGGCTTGATCGATACAAGGCGTGTTCCTCCCGTCCGGCAACGCCGGACAAAAAGCTTGGTTCCAGAATCTTGTCGGGCGCGCTTGGGAAAATTCCCCAAGCGCGCGATTAATCGGCCGCTTCGGCCTTCTCGAGTTGCGGCTTCTGGCGCTTCATCAGTTCCACGTCCAGGCACAAGGACTGCAACTCGCGTACGAGCACGTTGAACGATTCGGGCACACCGGGCTCGATTCCCGGCTCGCCCTTGACGATCGCCTCGTAAATCTTGGCTCGGCCATACACGTCGTCCGATTTCGCCGTCAGCAGCTCTTGCAAAATGTGCGCGGCGCCGTACGCCTCAAGCGCCCACACTTCCATTTCGCCGAAGCGCTGGCCGCCGAACTGCGCCTTTCCGCCAAGCGGCTGTTGCGTGATCAGCGAGTAAGGTCCGATCGAGCGTGCGTGAATCTTGTCGTCAACGAGATGCGACAGCTTGAGCATGTAGATGTATCCGACCGTTACGTGTTGCGCGAATTCGTCGCCGGTCATGCCGTCGAAGAGCGTGATCTTGCCGCTCTCCGGCAGCTCGGTGAATTCGAGCAGGTGGCGGATGTCCCCTTCGCGCGCGCCGTCGAATACCGGCGTCGCGAATGGAACCCCCTCGCGGAAACTGTGCGCCAAGTCGAGTATGGCTTCGTCATCGAGATCGGAAATCGTCTTCCAAACCGATGTCGGCCCGAATGCGTCCTTGAACCATTTTCGGACGGATTCGACGCGCGCCTCTTCGTCCAGCAGTTTGCCGACGCGCACGCCGAGCTCCTTCGACGCCCAGCCCAGGTGCGTTTCGAGAATCTGCCCCACGTTCATGCGCGACGGAACGCCCAGCGGGTTCAGCACGATCTCGACTGGCGTCCCATCTGGCATGTACGGCATGTCTTCTTGCGGAACGATTCGCGCGATCACGCCCTTGTTGCCGTGCCGTCCGGCCATTTTGTCGCCGACCGAGAGCTTGCGCTTCATCGCGATGTACACCTTCACCAGCTTGATCACGCCCGGCGGCAGCTCATCGCCCTTCTTGAGCTTGGCGATGCGCTCGTCTGTGATTTTCCGCAGCACGTCGATCTGCCGCGAGGTCATCTCCTCGACTTCGTCGATCTTCTCGATGAGCAGCGGGTCCTTGTCGTTCAGGCGTAGCCGTTTCAGGTTGCGCGTCGAGATCTTTTCCAAGATGTCGCGCGTCAGCTCGGTGCCCTTGATCAGCAGCCGCTTGTTGGTGCGCTCGTCGTGCAGGTCGGCCACAAGCTTCTGGCCGCCGAGCAAGTCGTTGAGCCGCTTCAGGCGCTCGTCGGTGAGAATGCGGATTTCATCGGCGAGGTTCTTTTCGAGTTTCGCCACGTGCGCCGCTTCGATCGCCTTGTGACGCTCGTCCTTCTCCGCGCCCTTGCGGCAGAAGATCTTCACGTCGACAATCGTGCCTTCGATTCCCGGCGGGCAGTAGAGCGAAGCGTCTCGGACGTCGCCCGCCTTCTCGCCGAAAATCGCGCGCAGCAGCTTCTCTTCCGGCGTCAGCGTGGTCTCGCCCTTCGGCGTCACCTTGCCGACGAGGATATCGCCCGGCTTCACGGTCGCGCCGATGCGGATCACGCCGCTTTCGTCCAAATTGCGCAGGAAGCTCTCGTTGATGTTGGGAATGTCCCGTGTGATTTCTTCAGGGCCGAGCTTCGTGTCGCGGGCCTCGATTTCGTACTCCTCGATGTGAATCGACGTGTAGTAATCCTCCTTGACCAGCTTCTCGCTGACCAGGATGGCGTCCTCGAAGTTGTACCCGCGCCATGGCACGAACGCGACCAGCACGTTGCGCCCCAGCGCCAGTTCGCCACGGTCCGTGCACGGCCCGTCGGCCAGCACCTCGCCCTGCTTCACGCGGTCGCCCGCGCGGACCAGCGGTTTCTGGCTGATGCACGTGTTCTGGTTCGACCGCTTGAACTTCGTAAGTAGATAAATGTCCGAACCGACTTCGCGGCTTAGCACGCCGGATTGGTCTGACTCGACGCGCACGATCACGCGCTCCGAGTCCACCTGATCCACGATGCCATCGCGACGGCAGACGATCACGGCGCCCGAATCGCGCGCCGTCACTCGCTCCATACCGGTGCCGACCAGCGGAGCCTCGCCCTTGATCAGCGGCACGGCCTGGCGCTGCATATTCGACCCCATCAGCGCGCGGTTCGCGTCGTCGTTTTCAAGGAACGGAATCAGGCTCGCGGCCACCGAAACGAGCTGCTTAGGTGAAACGTCGATATAGTCCACTTCCTCGCGGCTCTTCAAAACAAAGTTGCCCGCCTGGCGGCAGTTGACGAGGTCAGTGGTGATCCGCAGTTTCTCGTCGAGCGACGCGTTGGCCTGCGCCACAACGTACCGGTCCTCTTCCCACGCGGAGAGATAGAAGCAGTGCGGCTCGACCACGATGCGCCGCCGCTTCAGCTCTTCGTTCATCTCTTCCACTTTGTCTTTTTCGACGATCTCGCCGGCCTTGAATTCGCTGTCTCCCGAATTCACGACCTGTACGAAGTCGATCACGCGCCCGCCCTTCACCTTGCGGTAGGGCGACTCGATGAATCCGAATTCGTTGATTCTCGCGTAGCACGAAAGCGAGCTGATCAAGCCGATGTTCGGGCCTTCCGGCGTCTCGATCGGGCAGATGCGGCCGTAGTGTGTCGGGTGAACGTCGCGCACTTCGAATCCGGCGCGCTCGCGCGAAAGGCCGCCCGGCCCAAGAGCCGAAAGACGCCGCTTGTGCGTGATCTCGCTGAGCGGGTTCGTCTGGTCCATGAACTGCGATAGCTGCGAACTGCCGAAAAATTCGCGGATCGCGGCCATCACGGGCTTGGCGTTGACCAAATCGTGCGGCATCGCCGTGGACATTTCCTGGTACACCGACATCTTTTCCTTGATCGCGCGTTCCATGCGGACCAGGCCGATGCGGAACTGGTTTTCGAGCAGTTCGCCCACCGCGCGGACGCGCCGGTTGCCGAGATGGTCGATGTCGTCCACCGTGCCGATGTTCTTGCGCAGCTTCAGCAGGTACTTGATCGCCGCCACGAAATCCGAGGGATCGAGCGTGCGCTTGTCGAGCGGCGTCTCCAGGCCCAGCTTGATGTTGAACTTCAGCCGGCCCACCTTGCTGAAATCGTACTTGCGCGGATCGAAAAACATTCCATTGAAGAGTGCCGTGGCCGTTTCGAGCGTCGGCGGATCGCCGGGACGCAGCTTGCGGTAGATTTCGATCAGCGCTTCCTTCGGCGTGTGGATCGTGTCCTTTTCGAGCGTGCGCGAGACGATGATGCCCACGTCGTCGCGGTCCGGGAAGCAGATATCGACTTCCGTAATTCCCGCTTCGCCGATCGTCGCCCACATTTCGGCCGTCAGCGGCTTGTTCGCTTCGAGCAGCACTTCGCCCGTCTGCCGGTTCACGAGCTCGCCCACCGTGACCGCGCCCTCGAGGTCGGTCACACCGACTTCGATCTGCGTCACGCGCGCCTTCACCAGCTCCTTGTATAGCGGATCGCTGATCCGCTTGTGCGCTCCGACCAGCACTTCGCCTGATTTCGGATGCTTGATCTCCCTGGAAAGCTTGCGGTCGATCAGCCCCTCCGAAGCGTTCCAAAAGATGCTCTCCATCGCGCAGCGCGATGCGCTCCACCTGGAAAAACGTGCGCAGGATATCTTCATTCGACTTGATGCCCAGCGCGCGCAGGAATATCGAGCCGAGGAACTTGCGCTTGCGGTCGATGCGGACGTACAGAATGTTTTTCGTGTCGTACTCGAACTCAACCCACGACCCGCGGTACGGAATGATCTTCCCGAGGAAATAGCTGCGATTGTTCGCCGTTTCGAAAAACACGCCCGGCGAGCGGTGCAACTGGCTGACGATCACGCGTTCGGTGCCGTTGATGATGAACGTGCCGTTCTCCGTCATCAGCGGAATGTCGCCGAAGAAAACTTCCTGTTCCTTGATGTCGCGAATCGACTTCGCGCCGGTGTCCGGGTCCTTGTCGTAAATCGTGAGGCGGATGGTGACCTTCAGCGGCGCGGAGTACGTCATCCCGCGCTCCTGGCACTCGTTCACGTCGTACTTGAGCTGAAGCGTGACCGGGTCGCCGCACTTGTTGCAGAACGTCGGCGTGTTCTTGTTGAACGTGCCGCACTTCGCGCAGAGCACGTCGCCGGTCTTGTACGGGTTCGTGACCACGGACGCGCCGCAATTCCGGCACGTGGCGCGCAAGTGGTGCAGGCCGCGCAGGTGGCCGCACTTGCACTCCCAGTTGCCGATCGCGTAGTCGACGAAATCCAGTTGTGACAACCCGCGAAAATCCTGGATCGGGAACACGGACGTGAACACGGACTGTAAGCCCGAGTCTTCGCGCTCGCTCGGCAGCAGGTCCATTTGCAGGAACCGCTGATACGACTTCTTCTGCACATCGATCAGGTTCGGAATCTGGACGGTCGTCTTGATCTTGGCGAAGTCCAGGCGTTCCCGCTCGCGTACAATGTGATTACCGTTCCGATGAGTCATGGACCATTCCCTTCAAGGCAAAGCCGAACGCAGCGGCGCGGACATACACCCGCCCCGCAGGTCCGGGAAGGACGTGTTTTGAGTTTCTGAATTCCAAAGGAGCGCGTGCGTACGCGAATTCCTTTGCAGCCCGGCATCTAGCCGGTTCGCGGGCTGCCACTACTTAATCTCGACCTTGGCTCCGGCGTCTTCGAACTTCTTCTTGATCGTGGCCGCCTCGTCCTTGTTGATGCCCTCTTTCACCGTCTTGGGAGCGCCGTCAACCAGGTCCTTGGCTTCTTTCAAGCCCAGGCTGGTGACTTCGCGGACCGCTTTGATCACGTTAATCTTGTTCGCGCCGACTTCGGTGAGGACGACCGCGAATTCGGTCTTTTCCTCGGCCGGTGCAGCGCCGCCTGCTGCGCCGCCCGCCACCATTACCGGCGCCGCCGCAGCCGCCGACACTCCGAAGGCTTCTTCCATCTTCTTCACGAGATCGGAAGCCTCCAGCAGCGTCAAGCCCTTAATTTCCTCGAGAATCGTTTCCACTTTGCTAGCCATTGCTTTTCTACCCTCCTCCGAGATAAGAAATTCTAGATTGCCGAAAAATTCGTTTTACTGGGCCGCTTCCGGAGCCGCTGCGGGTTCTGGCGCTGCGCTGCCGCCACCCGGCCCGAACTTGTTCGCCTTCACCGCTTCGCTCGTCACCACTGCCAGATTCCGCGGCAGCGCGGTAAGCGCCGTCGCCACACGCTGTGCCGGGGCGTTCAGCAGGAACATGATCTTGCTGATCAGCTCTTCCTTGCTCGGAAGCAGCGCGAGCTGGCCGATTTCCTGAATCGAAATGACCCGGCCCTCGACCCATCCGGCGCGGAACTTGAAACGCCGGCACTTCTTTCGCGACCTTGGTCAGAATCTTCGCGAGCGAAACGGGATCGGTCTTCGTGTACGCAATCGAATTCGTGCCCTTCAGGTCCCTGAGCAAGCCTTCGGTCGGCGTGCCCGCAGCAGCGCGCTCCGCCACCGTGTTCTTCACCACCTGGTAATGGCCGCCCGCAGCCTCAACTGCCCGCCGCAACTGCGTGTCCTGCTCGACCGTGATTCCCTGAAACGTCGAAAGAATCACCGTCGAAACCGTCGCGAGTTGCGCGCGAAGTTCCTCGCCCTGCGTCTTCTTCTCGGCTTTCTTCCTCATGCCGAACTCTCCCTCTTCCAGAATGCAGAAAACCCGTTAGCTTGTCATTCCGAGCGAAGCGAGGAATGTCTCTTCGGCCATCGAATCGCCTCGGACCTCAAATCGTTACGCCGCCACCGCAGTGGCCGCTTCCGCTTCGGCCTGGTCGATCGGGATTCCCGGACCCATCGTCGAGGTCAGCGTGATCTTCTTGATGTACTTGCCCTTTGCCGCGGCAGGCTTCGCCTTCACCACGGCTCCCAGCAGCGCCTGCGCGTTTTCCGCCAGGTTCTTTGCCGGGAAGCTGATCTTGCCCACGGGCGAGTGGATCAGCCCGGTCTTGTCGAGGCGGAACTCCACCTTGCCGGCCTTGATTTCCTTCACGGCTTTTGCCACTTCAAACGTCACCGTGCCCGTCTTTGGGTTGGGCATCAGTCCGCGCGGGCCGAGCACTTTGCCGAGCCGCCCGGCGGACTTCATCATGTCCGGCGTTGCGATGACGGCTTCGTAATCCGTCCAGCCCTCGGTGATCTTCTGGACCATGTCGTCGCCGCCCACGAAATCCGCGCCTGCTTCCTGCGCCTCGCGCACCTTTTCGCCGCTTGCGATCACCAGCACGCGCTTGGATTTCCCGAGGCCGTGCGGCAGCACCACCGTGCCGCGCACCATCTGGTCCGATTGCTTTGGATCGACGCCCAGATTCAGCACGAGCTCGACCGTCTCGTCGAACTTCACGAAGTGCGCCTTGCGGAGCAGCTCCGCGGCTTCTTCGAGCTTGTACGGACGCGCTTCAACCAGTTTCCGGGCGCGATCGATATTCTTTCCACCAATTTTTGCGCTGCGGCCCATCGATTCCCTCTCCTACTCCGTCACTTCGATGCCCATGTTGCGGGCCGTGCCCATGATCGACCGGACCGCCGAATCGAGCTTCAGCGTGTTCAGGTCGGGCAGTTTCAGTTTGGCGATCTCTTCCACCTGCTTGCGCGACACTTTCGCCACCTTGTTGCGGTTCGGTTCCGGCGAACCCTTCACGATCCCCGCGGCGCGCTTCAAAAGCTCGGAAGCCGGCGGCGTCTTCAAAATAAACGTGAACGTGCGGTCGCTGTAAATCGTCACCAGCACGGGAATGATCATCCCGTCCGGCTCTTTCGCAGTCTTGGCGTTGAACTGCTTGCAGAAATCCATGATGTTCACGCCGTGCGGCCCGAGCGCCGTGCCCACGGGCGGCGCCGGCGTCGCCTTCGTGGCCGGCAATTGCAGCTTCACCGTCGATTGAACTTTCTTCGCCATCTTTATCTTTTCCTCACCCGGTCAGGCTGTCATTCCGAGCGAAGCGAGGAATCTCTCTTCCCCGCGCTCACTAGCGAAACGTTATGCGACTTTTTCAACCTGCGCGAAATCGAGTTCTACCGGCGTCGATCGGCCGAAGATCGTCACCGAAACCTTGAGCGTGCTGCGGTCCGAATTCACTTCCTCGACCACGCCGTTGAAATTCGCGAACGGACCGTCGGCGATCCGGATTTTCTCGCCGCGCTCGAACGACAATTTCGGCTTGGGCTTCTCCGCCGTCGTCGTCGCCCGGTTCAAAATGTTCTGCACTTCTTCTTCGGTGAGCGGTGAAGGCATCTGCCCGGAGCCGACGAAGCCCGTCACCTTCGGCGTCGACCGCACCACGTGCCAGGTGTAATCGTCCATGTCCATCTCAACGAGGACGTATCCCGGATAGCACATTCGCGGCGAAATCACTTTCTTGCCGCCGCGCACCTCGACCACCGATTCGGTCGGGATGATCATCTGGCCGATCTTGTCCGTCAGCCCGAACGCCTGCACGCGGCCTTCGAGGCTCTCCTTCACCTTCTTCTCAAACCCAGAATAGGTGTGGACGATGTACCACTGCTTTGACATTACGTTCATCTCAATGGTGTTGGAAATAATTGCTCACGTACAGGTACAGCCGCCCGAAAACCAAATCCGTGATCCAGAAAAACACGCCGAAAAACGCAACCGTTACGCTCACCACGACCGTGGTCGACACCACGTCCGATCGCGACGGCCAGTTCACGTGCCGCATTTCCACGCGCACGTCGTGCAGGAACTGCGTCAACCGCCGCCGAGTCTCCGTGACCTTGCTGATCGGCCCCGGAACTCTAAACGGGACTCCCGAACTCCCTGTTTCTTCCTGACTCAATTTCGCCGCCTGTGCCATCGCGCCGACCGCCCTTGGCTCCCAATTCCGCCTGAACCGCCCGCCGTTCCCGCCAACAAAATTCTGGCAGGGGAGGAGGGATTCGAACCCCCACTCTCGGTTTTGGAGACCGATGGTCTACCGTTGAACCTACTCCCCTAAATTTCGACCCGGCCTATTTAACTTCTTTGTGCCCGGTGTGTTTCCGGCACGTATTGCAGAACTTCTGCGTCTCGAGCCGGTCGGTATGTTTCTTCCGGTTCTTCGTGGTGGTGTAGTTCCGGTTTTTGCAATCGTTGCACTGCAATGTGATGATTTCTCGCATGGTCGTTTACTCGATGATCTCGGCGACGGCGCCTGCGCCGACCGTGTGGCCGCCTTCGCGAATCGCGAATCGCAGCCCCTTCTCCAATGCCACCGGCGTGATCAGCGTGATCTCCGCCGACACGTTATCTCCCGGCATCACCATCTCCACTCCCGCCGGCAGCTTCACGTCTCCCGTCACGTCCGTCGTCCGAAAATAAAACTGCGGCCGGTACCCCGTGAAAAACGGCGTGTGCCTCCCGCCCTCTTCCTTCGTCAGCACGTACGCCTCCGCCTTGAACTTCGTGTGCGGCGTGATCGATCCCGGCTTTGCCAGCACCTGCCCGCGCTCCACTTCGTCCTTCTCCGTCCCGCGCAGCAGCAATCCCACGTTGTCTCCCGCCATCCCTTCGTCCAGCAGCTTCCGGAACATCTCCACGCCCGTCACCGTCTTCTTCATCGTCGGTCGGAAACCCACGATCTCCATTTCCTCGCCCACCTTCACCTTGCCGCGCTCGATCCTTCCCGTCACCACCGTCCCGCGCCCCGAGATCGAGAAAATGTCCTCAATCGGCATCGCGAACGGCTTGTCCACCTCCCGCTGTGGCAACGGAATGTGCTTGTCCACCGCCTCCATCAACTCCAAGATCGACTTCTCCCACTTCGGATCGCCTTCCAGCGCCTTCAGCGCCGAGCCCGCGAATCACCGGAATCGTGTCCCCCGGAAACTGATACGTCTTGAGCAGCTCCCGCACTTCCAGCTCCACCAGCTCCAGCAGTTCCGGGTCTTCCACCATGTCGCACTTGTTCAGAAACACCACGATCGCCGGCACGCCCACCTGCCGCGCCAGCAGAATGTGCTCCCGCGTCTGCGGCATCGGTCCGTCCGTCGCCGCCACCACCAGATATCGCCCCGTCCATCTGCGCCGCGCCCGTGATCATGTTCTTCACGTAGTCCGCGTGTCCCGGGCAGTCGATGTGCGCGTAGTGACGGTTCGCCGTCTCGTACTCCACGTGCGACACCGCAATCGTGATCCCGCGCTCCCGCTCTTCCGGCGCGTTGTCGATCGTGTCGAACGCACGGAACGACACCTTCGGGTTGTTCTTGCTCAGCACCTTCGTGATCGCCGCCGTCAACGTCGTCTTCCCGTGGTCGATGTGCCCGATCGTCCCCACGTTCACGTGCGGCTTGACCCTCTCGAATTTCTCCTTCGCCATCTCGCTTCACCCTCGCATCAAGGCTTCGCGGCCGCTGCCGCGTCGCGTCAATTTCACTTGGCCTGCGTGCTGCACGTCCCGGAGCTGCCCGTCGCCCCCGCACATACTATGGAGCGGGGGACGGGATTCGAACCCGCGACCATCTGCTTGGAAGGCAGAGACTCTACCCCTGAGTTACCCCCGCTCATGCCTCACTTACGACAACATGGAGCCTGGGACCGGGATTGAACCGGTGACCTCGTCCTTACCAAGGACGCGCTCTACCAACTGAGCTACCCAGGCCCGAACCGGTCTCCCTGCCACCTCGCCACGAAAACTTATTCAAACTTCCCCACAAAAACCGAACGCGCAAAACGCTGGTGGACGGGGGAGGATTCGAACCTCCGTAGCCCGCAAGGAGCGGCAGATTTACAGTCTGCTGGTTTTAGCCACTCACCCACCCGTCCCGCGAAAGCATCCAGGACGCAACTGCCGCGTCCGGTAAAGGCACTCGGGGACACAAGAATCGCCTTCCCGTTGATCCAACCATTGCTGAACCGAACTGTTCTACGGTGTACTCCACAATGCAGAAAAGGCTCGTGTCCGAGAGACACCAGCCCCATTCGCTTTTGTCGCGAGGAATCCGTCCGCATCAACAACCGGAAAATCCCGGTCCCCTCAAACTCAGCTGGCGGAGGGATTTGAACCCCCGACCCTCTGATTACAAATCAGATGCTCTACCAACTGAGCTACGCCAGCCCTGCTCAAACCTGCAAAAAGTATCATAGAGGCATTCAAATTGCAAGCAGGTTCTAGGCCCACGCAAAACCGTTGCCATTATACCACTTATTCGGAATCCTTCCAGATTCCGGATGCCCTATTGTGCAGCGGGCTTGGAAAACTCCGAATCGTCCAAGTCGACGTTATGCTGCATTTGGTCCACGTGAATCGTGAATGAAGACTTCTCATCGCTCTGGTGAATTTCAAAAGGCAGCTTCACGCCGTCCACATCGCGGTAGTCGTCCAGGTCTTCCTTCATATTGCTGACGCCGTCCTCGGTATGGCGCTGGCTCTCAAAGCGACGCAGCAATCCCGACTCTGCGTCGAAATACATTTTGTCGACGCCGCCATTCGGAATCGCACCTTCCACAACGTAACACTTGTGCTCGTTGATTTCCGCCGTGCCGTCGGTCGAAAATTTCGTGTACAGCTTTTTCAGATCGAGAGGGTGATAGAAATCCGCGTCGCGCGCCGTCTCGGCAAGTTCCGCGCCGGACTGTTCGCGCAGACCGTTCTGCGGATCGTCCATCCAGCCAACTTTTCCGTCGTATCCCTGCCGAAACGCAGCGCCAGAAAGAATCACGACGAGCAGCGTCCGGTTGGGCGCCTTTTCATGCACCATCACGGTGCCCGAAAGATTCTCCGACGGAATTTCGATTCTTCCGAGCGTGGTCCGCGAATGCAGCTTCTCCCATGCCGCGCGCCCGCCCAGCACTGTCAGGTAGCGGTCGAGGATTTGATCGACGGTCGGCGATGCCGGCGCCGCGGCGGGTGATGATTGCGCGAGCGTCATGCTGCCCAGCATCAGACACATGCACGCAGCCGCAAAAAATCGCTCGAGCGATGATTTCATACTGTTATGGATGACCGGAACCTCTTGGTGAAAACGTAACTCGCGCAGGCTGTCCAAACCCATTATGTTTGACGCGCTGCCGCCGTCCTGGGTTGCCGGGCCATCGCATTTCCGGTGCGCGATGGGCGGCCGGCACATTACACTACCTTCGGACGCAAGAGGTATCGAACCGTTATGCCGCTTTCCAGCACAAAACGCGCGTTGATCGCCATCGCGGTGCTCGTCTGCGCGCTTGCTGCGGGAGCCGCGTTGCTGCTTCACCGCATGCACCGCCCGCTGGCCGGATCGAGCGCGGGCGCAAGCCCCGATCTCGTCACCGAACTCCCGGCCAACGCTCCCGCCATCGCGTATATAGATGTCGCGGCGCTGCGAAAGCTGCAGAACTCGCCGCTCGCGACGATGATGGGCCTCGCGACGCCCGGGCCGCAAGCCGATCGCGACTACGAGAATTTCGTCCGCGCCACCGGCTTCGACTACTCGCGCGATCTCGACCGCGTGGCGATTGCGTTTTGGCCGTCGAGCTTCGCGACGCCGTCCGGCGCGCCGAACGGCGGCAACCGGAGTGTGGCCGTCGCCGACGGTCGCTTCGATCAAGCGAAAATCGGCGCCTACGCGCTGCGCACCGGAAAAATTGTCCGCAGCGGATCGCAATCGCTCTACGACGTTCCGGGCGACCCGCCCATTGCGTTCGAGTTCCTTTCCCCGACGCGCATCGCCATCGCGAGCGGGAAAGATGCCGCGCAGCTTCTCGACACGTCGAGCACGGCCGCGCCCGACGCCGCGATGCAGGCGCGCATCCGTCGCGTTGCCGGCGCGCCGATTTTCGCCGCAGCCCGCACGGAGAATCTGCCGCCCAGCTTTTACGACGGGCTTCGCAGCGCGCCGCAATTCGCGGCGCTGGCGCGCAGCGTCCGCGGCCTCACGCTCGCCGGGCAGCCCGACGGCGATCTGATCCACGTGACGCTCGACGCCGAGTGCGATTCGATGACGAATGCCGTCGAGCTTTCGACCGTCGTCGACGGGCTTCGTATGTTGGGCTCGATGGCGCTGGCCGATCCGAAGACGCGCAGCCAGATGTCGAAGGAACAGTTCGCGTTTGTGAATGCGCTCCTCACCCAAGCCAAGGTCACGCATCAGGACAAGTGGGTGCGACTCCAACTCGACGTCACGCCTGCCATGCTCGGCGCCGGCAGTTCGGGCAACGCCGACCCGCGCTGATTGGCTCATTGCCGTCCGCGCTCGGGCTCCGGCCGCCGTGCGCCCCCCCGGTTTGATTGTCGGCCAGCGCGTATCTCGATCCTTCACGAACCGATGAATTGGCACTGAAGCCAACCAACATATCGTTTGAGGACGCGGTCTGACTTTGCCGCGCTCAAATCATTCTTTCGCGGCAGGGTGTTTTCATAGGCTTGGGGTGACGCCTTCGCACGGGTTTCGCCACGATTGGTTGTGACGATCGGGGGAGGATGTAATCTACGTCAATGGGGACGCCCGTGAAGAGATTGAAATTCGCTCTGTCCGTTCCCGGCGACACCATGTACCTGCGCGCGCAAACGGCTGCGGCTCAGGCCACTGCAGATCGTCTTGGAGTGGAATTAGAAGTCGTGAGCGCGCAGATGGACGCGGTGGCTCAAGGCCAGCATTTGGTAAATTTGGTGCATTCGCGAACCTCGCGGCCGGCTGGAATCCTCGTCGAGCCGGTGAGCGCCGCCGGATTGCCGCGCGTAGCGGAGGCAGCGGTTGCAGCGGGAATCGGCTGGGTCGTCAGCAATGCGCACGTGGACTACATTGGGGCGCTTCGCAAAAACTCCAAAGTTCCGGTCTTTCAAATCTCACAAGACCACGTGGAAGTGGGCCGGATTCAGGGGAGGCAGATCGGTGCGATATTGCCAAATGGCGGTTCGGTTCTGTATCTTCGCGGGCCGCAGATGAGTTGGTGGGCCACAAAGAGATTCGAGGGTATGGAAAGCGCGAAACCCAAGAGCGTCAATGTGAGGAGCCTGAAAATACTAGCATCAACCACGGAAGGCGCTTACAACGCGGTGTGTTCCTGGATGAATCTGACTAGGCAACGTCCCGAGGGCACTCAATTGATCGTGTCGCAAAACGCCGACTTCATTACCGGAGCCAGAAAGGCGTTCGAAGTAACTGCCTCTGGACCTGAGCGAGCGAAATGGCTGGCCCTACCGAGCGCGGGCGTGGGAGTTGCGGAGAGAAGCAAACCACTAGTGGATCAAGGCGCGTTGTGTGCCGCAGTGGTGACTTCTTTGACGATGGACAGAGCGCTGGAAATGCTGGCGCGGGCGATGACAGACGGTTCGCAGCCGCCGGAACACACATTCGTGGAAGCATACTCATATCCGAGCGTTGAAGAACTCGCAAGGAAGTGGAAGGCAGTTTAGTAAGGATTTCCGGCACCCGGCGCCACCGCCACATTCTTCGCTCAATCTCTCAGCCGTCGCCGATGCACTCGTCCCAGAGGTGCGGATTCTTCCGCTTGAAATTGCCCATCATCTCGATGCATTCGGGCGAGGCCAGATCGAGGATGTCGAATCCCTTTTCGCGCAGCCAGGCAACGCCGCCCTGCGCATTGACGCTATCACCGACGATCACCTGTTTGAAGCGGAACTGGTAGATCAATCCTGTGCAGTACCAGCACGGAGCGAGCGTGGTCACCAGGATCAGGTCGCGGAAGTTGGTCTGGCGGCCCGCAGCGCGAAAGGCGTCGGTCTCGCCGTGCATCGACGGGTCGCCATTCTGAACCAGGCGGTTGCGGCCGGCGCTCACCAGAGTGCCATCTGAGCGGAAGATCGCTCCGCCGACCGGGATGCCTCCCTCGGCAAGTCCAATGCGAGCTTGTTCGATTGCAACGGCCAACATGCCGTTCGCGTCGAGTGCAGGCTTCATGCGCAAAGTGTAGCACCGCCAAAACGGTTGACTCAACGGCGATGCCCAAGCAGACTAAATGCTCCACGCAGAAATCGAACTCGGATTCGCGAGAGGGTCTGCACATTGCCGCAGGAGACCACACCACACTTGCATCCGGCCGAAGCCGAAACCAGCGCCGAAGCCAGCCAGCCTCACTATGGATTGCGGCGGCACGTGCTGGGGCCGCTCGAAACTCTGGCGCAATCAGTCTCGACCATGGCCCCGACGTGCTCGCCTGCGCTCACGGTGCCGCTGGTCTTTGCCACGGCGGGGAATGGAACGTGGCTGGCGTATCTGATGGCGACGGTCTGCACGCTGCTGGTGGCGCTGTGTATTGCGCGCTTCGCGCGTGAGTCAGCTTCACCGGGATCGCTTTACATTTACACCACGACTTCGCTGCCGCCGGTGCTCGGCAGCGTGGCGGCGTGGGCTTTGCTGCTCGCGTACGTGGCGACGGGCGCGTCGGTGGTAGGGGGATTCGTCCACTATGCGAACGTCGTACTGGGTGAATTCTTCGGCGTCTCCGCGCCCGCCGTTCCTCTGGCGATTCTCGCCGTGTTCGTGTCCGTCTGGATCGCATACCGCGACGTCAAAGTCTCCGCTCGGCTCATGGTTTACGGCGAGCTGGCCTCCGTGCTGCTGATCAGCGCACTGTTCGCGATGCTGCTCTGGCGGCGCGGCCTGCACATCGATCCGGCGCAGTTCACACTGCGCGGCGTGCGTTTCTCAGGCGTGCGGTTGGGGCTGGTGCTGGCCATGTTCAGCTTCGTCGGTTTCGAGAGCGCCACCACGCTGGGCGAGGAAGCAAAGCATCCGCTGCGCAACATTCCCCGCGCCGTGATTCAGAGCGCGATGCTCTCGGGACTGTTCTTCATCGCCGCATCGTACACCGAAGTGCTCGGCTTTCCGGCGGCCGCTGGGTCGCTCGACCAGAGCGCCGCGCCGATGAGCGTGCTCTCGACCGCGGCCGGCATCCCTCGGCTCGGCCCGCTGATCGACATCTGCGCCATGGTCAGCATGTTCGCCTGCACGCTGGCGTGCGTCACCGCAGCGGCGCGCGTTCTGCTGCTGATGGCCCACCATGGACTCGCGCATCGCGGGCTAAGTAAAACACACCATCGCAACGAGACGCCGCACACCGCCGTGCTGGCTACCGGCGCCGCCACTATGATCCTGCCGGTGGCGTTAGTTGTGGCGAAGATTGGCGGCGAAACCATCTACGACTGGATGGGGTCGCTCGCCACGTACGGATTCATCACCGTCTATGCGCTGGTGGCCGTGGCGCTGCCATGGCACCTGCGGCGATCGCGGAGCCTGACGTACGGAACAGTGTTGCTCGCGGCGCTGACTGTGGCGGCGATGGCGATGGTGCTTGGTGGGACGCTCTACCCGGTTCCGGAACCGCCCAAGAACTGGCTGCCCTATCTCTTTTTGCTGTATCTCGCGGCCGCGATTGGCTGGCATGCGTGGCAGGGCAGGGGAACCGAAGCGGCGCTTGAGAGCAACGAAACTATCGGTAGCGAATAAAAACAATGATTGGACCGACCGCTATGCAAGCATCGCCGAAGACTTCTTAAGGTAGTGCGAAGGCAATGACGGAATCGCCGGGCGCATCGTTGAAGTATCCGCTGACGGCGACGATGCCGGGCCCGCCAAACGCTTCGACGACGACGTACTGCTTGCCGTCGCGGCCCTTGTAGGTGACGGGAATCGTGTGGGCGCTCGCGTCGATTTTCTCGGTCCACAATTCCTTGCCCGTGCGAGCGTCGAAGGCGCGGAAGCGACTGTCGTTCGTCGCGCCGATGAAGATCAAGCCGCTGGCGGTGACGATCATCGTGCCGGTGTTCGGCGCGCCGGTGTGAGGAAATCCTTTCGCGGCGAGCGCGTCCACCGTGCCGAACGGCTCGCGCCACACGATGTCTCCGGTCTTCGCGTTGACCGCAAAGATTTCAGCCCACGGCGGATTGATGCATGGCCAGCCGGTCTTGGGATCCCAGTAGCGCGAGTTGTAACGCGAACCGCCGCCGGGATAGACCTTATCGTACGGCCCGCCTGAAGGAATGTCCTTCTCCTGCTTGACCAACCGGCCGACCTGCGCCGTATTGAAAACCGTGGTGCCGAAAATGTATTCGAGCTTGGGGTCGAACGCTACGCCACCCCAGTTGCCCGAACCTTCGCGGCCCGGCGAAATCACCGCCATTTTGTTCGGGTCGTCGCCGTAGGGCGTGAACGGCCCGTTGTTGTAGAAATTATTCTTCTCCCAGAGATCCTTGCAAAACGCGGCGTGCTCGGGCGTGAGGTTGTAAATGTCGTCCTTGGTGAGACTCACGGGAGCGAGCGGCGGAGGCTTGAGCGGAAAAGGCTGTGTGGGCGAAGTGGCTTCGCCGGGAACATCTGACTGCGCAACCGGGCGCTCCTCCATGCCGAAAAGCGGCGTGCCGTTGGTGCGATCGAAGAGAAAGAGCGAGCCCTGCTTGCTGAATTCCGCGACGCCAGGAATCGTCTTGCCGTTGCGCTTGACGTCGAACAGCGTGGGCGCGCCGGGCACGTCGTAATCCCATAGATCGTGGTGCACGAGCTGCTGATACCAAATCATCTTGCCGGTGTTGGCGTCGAGCGCGACGAGGCTGTCGCTGAATAGTCCGTTGCCGAGTCGATGGCCGCCGTAATATTCCGTTCCTCCGCTCGGAGCGATCGGCACGAAGACGAGGCCGCGCTCCGCGTCGAGCGTGAGGAAGCTCCAGACGTCTGTGCCGAACTTCGCGTCCCAACTATCGCCGATCCAGGTTTCGTGTCCGGGCTCGCCGGGCTGCGCCCGGGTGTAAAACGTCCAGACGAGCTTGCCGGTGTGGGCGTCCCACGCGCGCACCATCTGCACTCTGTTTTCACCCGTGATGATCAGATCGCGATAGATCACGGGCGAGGCGGAAGGGCTGACGCCGGAAACGAAACCTCCGTCACCGAATCCATCGGCGGGCTTGCCGGTTTTCGCGTCGAGCGCGAGCATCTGGTTTCCGGTAACGCCGAGGATGACGCGCGGAGGCGTCCGCTTGTCGCCGGGCCAGTACGCCACCCCGCGGCGCTGTGTCCCTTTCGTTTCGAATTTCCAGATCTGCTGTCCGGTGACGGGATCGAGCGCGTACACGTTCTTGCCCGCGTTGAAATACATCACGCCGTCGATGACCAGCGGCGCGCCCTCGGAATTGACGTCGCCCGCGCCGTCGCCGGTGTGAAACGTCCACGCGCGATGCAGCTTCGTCACGTTGTGCACGTTGATCTGCTTGAGCGGGGAGTAGCGCTGCGCGCCGGGATCGCGCCCGGCGACGGGCCAATTGCCTTGCGATTGCGCGCGAAGCAACGACGGGAAGAAAGCGAGTACCAGCAGAACGAGGCAGGCGAGAAAAAACTTAGGCGCGCCGATCAAGCGCGCCCCAGGAAATTGAGACGATGTTTGCAAGGAGAATTGGCGTTAGTGCGATGCCGCAAGCAACGGCGTGATGTCGCGTTCCATGTCATCGAGAGTGAGCGCCTTCTCGTAGAAATGCACCTCTTTGCCGTCGCGATCGAAAATCATGGTCATCGGGAGGGCTTCGCTTGCGGCCCAGCGCGCATCGACGTCCTTGTAATACTGGTCGTCGGTCGACGACGCAATGTACACCGGGAACGGCGGCTTCAAATCCGTCAGATACTTGGACAACTCCGTGGTCTCCGCCGAATCGGTGCGATCGTTCATCGAGACTTCGACGACCTGTAGCGAGTCTGTGTACTTAGTCTGCAGCTTCATGATGTCCGGGAACTCGGTGTGGCAGGGCACGCAATAGGTGGCCATAAAGTTGAGGAAGACGACCTTGCCCTTGTTCGCGGCGATCAGAGCCTTAATGTCCTTCGGCTCAACACTCTTTAGCTGGGGGGCAGACGAGGATTGCGCGCGGACGCCGCGCCCGGCGAAAGCAAGAATGCACAGCGCGCCGAGCGCGAGGCAAGCGAGCTTCGTGGAAGCGCGTGACCTCACTGGCCGTTCCCGGGCGCGGCCGGCGCTGACGCGAGCATTTTCACGGTCGCGTCCTGAACCTGGTTGAACGTAGAGCCGGTGATGTTCACGAAATTCGCGATGACCTGGCGATTATCGTTGACGAGGATTGTGTTGTCCGCCGCGGGCGACAGCTTGTAAAGGCGCATGCCCAGATCCTGCGGGCCCTTGGCGAAGTAGACGAGCGGAATCTGGATGCCCTTGTCCGCCGCAAGCTTCTCGAGCCATTCCTTCGTGTCGGCGCCTTCGGTCATCACGACGAAACCTTTCAGATTCTTTTGCGATTTCACGAGCGCGTCGAGCTTGACGATCAAGTCCGCCGCCTGATCGCTCGGCTTCTGGAAGAAGCCGATCACGGTCGGCGCGGGACCGTATTCGCAGACGTAGCAGGTGTCCTGGCCCTTGTACTTGCCGGTGACGTCAATGACGCGGAGAGACGGCGTGACCGCACCCACCTGACGGCCGGACGTGATCGGTCCGCTCTTGGCAGGCGTAGCAGTCGCAGCAGGCGCCACAGCCGGGGCAGCAGCCGCAGGGGCCTCGCTTGTCGCCTCGGTGCTACCGTTTGCAGCAGCCGCTTCCGCCATCTTCACGGCGTTGGCGGCATCCGTTCCCTCAACGGGATACTTGAGCGCAACCCACTTGTACCAGCCGCCCTCGAGAATCTTGGTATTGAGGTAGCCGAACTCGGCGAGCTTCTTGTACATGTCGATCGAATCTTCGTCGTGGTTGCAGGGGCAGTAGAAAATCAGCGTTTTGTTACGCGGAAGGCTGATCGGCGGCTTCACCTGTGGAACCCAGGGGTAATTGATCGCGCCCGGAATATGGCCGTCGGCGTAGGCCTCTTCAGGCTGCGTATCCACCAGCACGAAGCTGGTGTCCTTATCCTGCATCATTTTGAGCACGTCGGCCGGTTTGATAAAAGTCGGCGGCGGAGCGGTCGCGGTCGGATCGTCGAACGCGGTTTGCCCGGCGTCATCCTGCGCGGCAGCCAGACGGGGCAAACAGAGAAACACTGCGAGAGCCAAGCTCGCAATCGAAAACCACTTAGCGATGTTCTTCATACGGACCTCCCAGAATCCTATCGCCGGCAGCGCCATCCTCTTCTAGAGCCGCCAACAAACCTTTATGCTGCCATTACTTCGCGATGTTACTCAGCGCCTCCGAAGGTGTCAAGGCTGTGTACTTGTGGACCATAAACCGCTCGGCGACAGCGCCTTCCGCACAAGCCGCTACACCCATCAGCCTTCTAAACCTTAGACGTGGGGTCGCGAGGCAGGTTTCAGAAAAGTGTCGCGCCGAGGCGAGAGGACGGCGCGGTTTGAATGAGTTTCAGCGGCCAGATGTTTCCGCGTGAGGCAGGGCGAATCCGTACACGACGCCATCCACGGGAAACACAACGTACTGGCGTCCATCGAGTTCGTACGTCATCGGCCCGGTGCCGAAGGAGCCGCCGGGATACATGTGCCACAGGGCTTTTCCAGTGGAGGCGTCGAGCGCAACCAGGTTGCCGGACATGTCCGCGGTGAAAACGAGATGGCCGGCGGTGGAGAGGATGCCGGACTGACCGCCGCGGCCTTCGGTGTCAGCGGTCCAGCGAATTTTGCCGGTCTGCACGTCGATGGCTTTAAGCATCGATTTCGACCCAAGGAAGAAATCGCGGCCGGCCCAGCCTTCGGCGGATTTTCCAGGCATCGTGAGATAGAAGACGCCCATCGTTTCGCGCGAGTTGACGTAGAAGAGGCCGGTTTCGGGATCGTAGCTGGGCGCCTGCCAATTGGTGCCGACGCCCCCGGTGACGAGGACGCCGTCAGGCTTCGGCTCTTTGTCGGGGTTCGGGATGGGCTGGCCGCGGTCGTCATAACCCTTCACCCAGTTCGCGGGGACGAAGGCCTCGGAGATGAGCGCTTTTCCGTTGGTGCGGTCGAGGACGAAGAAGAGACCGTTCTTGTTGGCTTGCGCGAGCATCTTGCGTGGCTGGCCCTTGAACGTTCCGTCGAAAAGGACGGGCGTCATCACCGTGTCCCAATCGTGGGTGTCGTGCGGCGAGGACTGGAAATACCAGACGAGTTTCCCCGTGTCCGGATTGAGCGCGACGATCGAGCAGGTGTAGAGATTCGCGCCGGGGCGCGTGTCGCCATTTTCCACCGGATGCGGATTGCCCGTGCCCCAATAGAGCAAATTGAGTTCGGGATCGTAGGTGCCGGTGATCCAGGTCATGCCGCCGCCGCGCGTAACAACGTTGGTATCGTGCGGCCAGCTGTTCCACGCCACGGTGTCGTCCGGCTTGGGCATGGCGTCCCAGCGCCACTCGATCTTGCCGGTCATCGGATCGACAGAGAGGAGAAAACCCGGCAGGTCGGCCGTGTCGCCCGAAGTCCCGACGATAATATGGTCTCGAATCACCAGCGGCGCTACGCCGCCGAAGGCCTTCAACGCGGGATCGTCGACCTGAATCTGCCAGAGCATTTTCCCGTCTTTGGCGTCGAGGCAAAGGAGCTGCGCGTCCGGCGTGGTGAGGTACAGGCGGTCGTGCCACATGGCGAAGCCTTTGTTGCTGCCGCTGACAGCCATGCCGGGGCGCGCGAAATGCCAGACCTGGCGCCCGGTGCGCGCGTCGACGGCCCAGGCCTGATTCCCGCCGGAAATATAGAGGATGCCGTTCACTTCGAGTGGCATCGATTGAAGGCCGGTGGCGTGCGACTGAAATGCCCAGGCGAGAGAGAGCGAGCTGACGTTTTCCTTATTGATCTGCGTGAGTCGGCTGTAGCGGCGGCCGGTGTAATCGCCGTTGAAGGTGGGCCAGGTGTCCGTCGAGGGCTTCAACATTTTCCCGGGATCGAGGGCCTGGGCGCGCGAGATTGACGGCGCCAGCAAAATCAGAAACAAAATGAGGGCCGAGCGCTTCTTCACTTCAAAGTCTCCAGATACGTGAAGATATTGTGCATGTCTTCGCTGGTGTATTTGTCGAGCAGCGCGGCGTGCGCGGCGAGCGGATCGTGGACTTCGAGTTTCACGGCGCTCCGCGGCCAAGAATGATACCACCCGTCCTTGCCATTGATCGCCACGTTGAAGCCATCATTCAACAGGAGCGTTCCTTCGAACTTCTCGCCGGAAGGCAGCGTCACGATCGCAGTCGAAGGCGTGCCGGAAGGATAGAGGAAGCGGACCTCGAGATCGGGCGGCGTATATTTTTTCGCGATGCCGGCCAGGTCGCCCGTGGGCGAATGGCAGCCGGAGCATCCTCCCGCGCCGTTGAAATAGGCCTTGCCTGCTTCGACGGTTCCGGTGGCGAGGCGCTCGGCCGGAATGTCATTGGGGTACGGACCAAAGCGCGTGTGTAGGTCGAAAAGCGCGATCTGGGCGTTCAAAAATGCGACGAGGTCGGAAATTTGCGAATCGGTGAACGGAAACGGCGGCATGCCTTTATCCGCGCGGCCGCCGGTGACGACGGGGCCGATCAGGTCGCCATTCTTGTCGTGGCGCACGAGCGACGAGCGGATGAGGTCGGGGCCGCGCCCGCCGGTGGCGTCTTCTGCGTGGCAGGCCGCGCAATTCTGCTTGAACGCGGCGCGCCCGCGGTCGGCCGCCGCAGCTTGTGCAGCCGCCTGCGCGGCGTTGCCTGCTCCCGGGCCGCCGGGTCTGGCCGCACCCGCGGGTGGCGCCGCTTCCTGAGCCGAAAGCGCAAACGCAACAGCAAGGATTGCACAAGCAATGAGCGCGGATTTCTTCACGTGAATCCCCCCAATCGGCGCACACACACTAAACCGCATAGACGCACAGCGTCAACGCCCGGTTTCTCTGAATTGCGAACCGCGGTTAGCGTCCTGCCTTCGTGAGCGTCGCACCCGTGACCTTTTTCGTCTGGTGCGCCCAGTTCGGCCCTGGATAGCTGAACAGCAGATCGTATCCGGGCGAGCCGCCCGCCACGAAAATGTGGAAGTCGTCCGGACTCTGGACGATCGGCACACGTCCGCCGGGCTTCAGGTTGTCTTTGAACATCTGCGCGTGCTCGGGGCTGATGCGGCCGTCCGCGATCGCCTCCTGTGTGAGCTTGACGGTCGCCGGACTGAGCTTCTCGAACGGCAGGCGCGACTTTTCGAACATATACGCCTGCAAACTCTTTCGAGTGTACCCGGCGCTCGCCAAATCGACGGCGCAGTCCGGAATCAGCACGATGACGAACGTTTGCGAGTGGAACCACCCGAATCCGCCGCCTCCGCTGATCCGCGCAATCATCTGGTCGATTGCTCCCTGCCCCGTCCACGGCGCAACTGCTCCGCCGCCGAGCACGACAGGATTCCCAGACGTGGCCACTGTGACCGTGCTGTCCTCGGGTTTGTAGCCGAGGCTCACCGCGTAAGGCTCCCACGGACTCTTTTCGTTGTCCTCGGCAAACGTAAAGAACGTGTACGCCTCGAGCCGGCCCGTGAGCGCCATATCATTCACCTGCGGCCACGTCTGACCGATGTTCAGGAGCGACATCCGCAGTGCGCGACCAACCGTGCTATTCGCGCGGAAGCCGTGGCCCAGCATGCCGATGCCTGAATTGAATCCGAGTTCCTTGCCGAGCGGACCGCTCACGATCACAAGCGGAGTGAACGATCCCGTGGAAGCCTGCACGTGCGTGAGATCGTAGTGCTTGTCAATGAAGCCGTCCATGGCGGCAAGAATCACAGGAAAATATTCCGGCTTGGCTCCCGCCATCACGGAATTCACGGCGATTTTTTCAATCGTCGCGGTTCCCTGCTTTGGAGCCACTTGCCCGATGACCTCCTGTGGAGAGCGCGTCGTCGCGGCCAGCATTGCCTTCACGAGCTTCGGTGTCGGCGGAACGATCGGCAGGCCGTCAGCCCAGTGGCTATCGAGGAACAGGTCGTTCACCTTCTGATATGCGTCCTGATAGTCCTTGCCGGTTACCTTGATGTTGGCGCTTTCGAGTTGCTTCTGCACTTGCGAAGGATGGGCTTCCTCGGCCGTGAGCGGACGCACCAAATCATCGACGATGGCGGCGAACGCCGCTGTTGCGATGGGCTTCAGTTCGTCCTGGCTCGCGCGCGAGCGATAATAGGTGTCGGCGGGCAGGGCCACCATGCGGAGCGACGGCATCCCGCGATCTTTCGCCGCGGACTTCGCGTCGTCTAGAAATTCGCTTGTCGTGAGATAAACACCGGGCATTGCTGCTTTTTCGATTTCGATTGAGTCGTGGGAACCCCACCACGTGCAGCTCCCTCAATCACCGACGCCGAAAATGAAGAGATCGCCCTGCTGCGCAACTGTGGGATACCACTTGGGCATGTCCGTGATGGTCTGCGCCGCCGGCTTCGGATACATCACGATCGTGGCCGTCGGATACTTCTGCTTCAGCATCGCCGCCAGCACATCCAGAAAATTGTTGGCGCCGAATTTGCCGTTATCGACCAGCACGATTTTTTTGCCGGCCAGATCGGGTACGCGCGGATTGATGCCGATCGTCGGTGGCGGAGGAATTTCGCCCCGCGGATTCATCACCTCGAGCGTCACCTGAGCGCACGCCGCGCCCGCCGAACAAAGTGCCGCGATCAGCAGCGCCGCGCCCAGCAGCCAGTTCATTTGCTTCTTCATCGTTTCACCTCACCTACTGCAACGACGACTCACGATAGACACGCGGGAACCGAATGTCAATTCGTCCGCCTGCGTGCCGTTCGCTTGGTTCCTTCATTGCTTCGTGTCGGACCAGCCGGACGTGGCGCCGTAGGGCAGCGTGACCATCACCGCTACGACATCGTGAAGTTTGCCGTTCTCGACCTTGAATAGCTCTGCCACCTCTTCGCTGAACGGCCTCGTCGCCGCGGCGGATTCATCCATCTTCCCCACTCCGGGAACCTCGACCGACTTGATCGTGCCCGGCGTATTGAACATGAACACGCCCAGCACCAATCCCTTTTGCTCGTCCACGGTGACGTACCGCCGGGGCCGAATCGGCGTGATGTACTCGAAGATGTGCGTATCCAACTGCTTCTCGCAGTCGAGCTGCCCGAGCTTCGATCCCGCGAAATTCGACGGGCAGGTCTGCGTCCCGTTCTCAATTCGCGTCACGTCTTTGTCGAAATTGGCGATCTTGCCGCTGCTCTTCTCGATCGCTTCGAAATAGAGGTCCGCCGCGTCGGTTAATTGCTGCCGCGTCGGATGATCCGACGGATCGAGATCCGCGAGGAGCGCCGGCTTCGGTTCCGTCAGATTTTCTGGACGCGTAAACCCGCCGCGGGTTTCCTGTCGCGTGAGGATCACTTCCATCTCGCTGATCTTTTTGTCCACCACCTTTACCCTTGCCACAACGATTCCGCCCATGCCCCCTTCATCCGTAGTGCCGACGAAACTGACTTGCCCGGCCTTCGGATCGTCCATAAAAAGCTGGTAGCTTCCGAAGCCGTCGAGCGTGCCCCACAGCCCGTCCCCTATCTTCAGCTCCTGGCCGTTCTCCGTATAGCGCGCGTTTGGCGCAAGCGGCAAGCGTGACGGATCGTGCTCGAGCAGCGCCGCACGGAATTTGTTCATAAAACCGTTCAGGCATTTGCGGTCGCAGTCTCCACTGCCTGCCGCGGGTGGCGGCGTTGGCGGCGTCACAGCCCATGACGCACGAGCCGTCGCACTGCCCGGTCCCCATCCCGGCTTCAACCCGTACTGCGCCTGCGTCGGCACGCCTTGAATGAACCGGATTTTGCCCTTCTCGATCTTGAACACGACGCCGATTTCCCACGTGAATGGATGCCGGAGCGATTCCGGCCACACGCTGCCGTCATTCAGCGTGAGCGTTTTCACCGTGCCGTTATGATCGAAGAAAACGAAGGCGAAAACGAGCCCGCGCTCGCGGTCCACAACCATGAATCGCCGATCGCGAATCCGCGTGACGAATTTGAAGAAACCCGTCTTGAACTGCGCTTCGCAACCCATGCTGAAAATCGGATAGCTGTACGGCCGTGGCGCATCGAGCGCCGGATTGTTCGTCGTCTGCGTGCCGCCCTCGATTCGGTTGCAATCCGCCGTGAACGGATAGACGCCTTTGCCGTCACCCCTTTCGAGGCCGGAGAAATACATGTTCGATATCTTGACGAGCTCCGCGGGCGCCTCGCGCTCCGCCGCCGGAATTTCCTGGGTGAGAACGGGATCCGGCGTGCCGATCTTGTCGAGAGCCGTCGCGCCCGGGATGTCCCTGTTCACGATCGTTTCGATTTCCGTGATCTTCTGGTCCTGCACCTTCAAGCGAAGTACGAGGATCGCGGGCCGATCCCATTCCTTCACCACGCCTATAAATCCGACTTGGCCGGCGGCGGGATCGTCCGTGTACAGCCGGAACGTGCCGAGGCCGTTCGCGGTGCCCCACAATCCCTCGCCAAGCCTCAGCAGCGTTCCGTTTTCTGTGAAGCGCACCGTGCTCGCCGCCGGCAGGCGCGATGCGTCGCGCGCGACCAGCGCCGTCAAATACTGATCGACGAAACCGTCCAGGCACGCGCGGTCGCACTTAGGCGCAGCGGCGCTCTGAACCTGATTACCCGCCGCAGCGGCCCCGCTCGGCAGAACCGCGATCGCGCCGGCCAAGGCGAGCGCCATCGCAGCTAGAATTGAAAATCGCAGCAATCTTGTTTGCATTGTTTTCCCCCGTCACGCATGACGTCGATGAATACGAATCAAGAAGAAGCGGTTTCCTGTGGTGCGCAATGCCGGACGATTCCCGGCTACGGCAACCCGAACACGAAATACGTCGTGCCCGCCGTCACGAACACATACTGCTTGCCATCGACCGCATACGTCACCGGATTCGACCGCAGCGAAGATCCCAGATAAATTTCCCAGAGCGGTTTTCCGGATTCGGCGTCGAGCGCAAAGAAATTGCCCTCATCGGTCCCGGAAAAAACCAGCCCGCCCGCAGTCGCGAGCGTGCCCACCCAGGACGGCGAGTGCAGCCGGAACTCCCACTTCATTTTCCCGGTGGTCGCTTCGAGCGCACGGATCGCCCCGTAGGCATCGTCGCCGCTCAAGGCGCGTTCGCCTCCCGCACCCATCGGAAATTTCCCCATCTCCCACTTGGTGGAGGTTCCTTTGACGAAGTAGGAGCCCATTTCGCGCGTGTCCACATAGAAGAGCTTCGTCAGGGGGCTATAGGAATTGCTGGTCCAATTGATTGCTCCAGTGATACTTGGGAATACCAAGTTTCCTTCGGGGCTTGGACCCGTGTCGGGCAGCACGATCGGCTGGCCTTTCGCGTCGAGTCCCTTCGCCCAGGTCTGCTTTGCATACGGCATGCCCGTGATGAACTCGCCCGACTCCCGGTCGAGCACGTAATAAAATGCGTTGCGGTTCGCGAAGCCCACCAGCTTCCGCGGCTTGCCATTGATGACGTCGTCAAAAAGCACCGGTGGCTCCGACGCGTCCCAATCGTGCGTCTCGTGCGGCGAAAACTGAAAATACCATTTCACTTTTCCTGCGTCGGGATCAATGGCCAGCAGTGCGCAAGTATAGAGGTTTGCACCCGGGCGCTCGTCGCCATTCCAATCCGGAGCGGGATTCCCGGTGCCCCAATACACGAGGTTCAACTTGGGGTCGTAGGCGGCGGCATTCCATGTGGTGCCGCCGGCCGGGACGGAATTGCCCCACGTTTCTGAGCCGGGCTCGCCCTGTAAAGGAACGGTCCAGATGCGCCAGAGGCGCTTGCCGGTTTTCGCATCGTAGCAATCGAGCAGGCCGCGGACGGCGGCTTCGCTGCCGCCGGTGCCGATCATCACTTTGCCGTCGATCGCAAGCGGCGGCCCGGTGATGGCGTAGCCTAATTTATTGTCCGCGACGACCGTGTTCCAGAGCACCGCGCCAGATTTCGCATCGAGCGCCACGAGATGTGCGTCGAGCGTCGCGACGTACACGCGATTGTCCATCACAGCAACGCCGCGATTCGTTTGGAAAAGTCCGATTGCGACGACGTTGTGCATAACCGGTGACCAAGTCCACAGCTTCGCGCCGTTGTGCGCGTCGAGAGCCGTCACCGTGCTCGGCGGCTCGGTGACGTACATAATCCCATCGACGATGATCGGCGAAGTTTCCACGTTTCCCGCTGGTCGGCTCGGCTGATATGCCCATGCGAGTTTCAGACCGCCGACGTTTTGCGGTGTGAGTTGCTTGAGGCCCGAGAAGCGCTGGTCGTAGTAGTTGCCGCCATAGGTGAGCCAGTTCGCCGGCTCGCTATCGGATTTCACGATGCGCTCGTACGGCACCGGAGTTTGAGCGAGCGAAATCGCCGGAACGACTAGCGAAAGTAGAATCAAAGCGTATCGGATGGCCCTCATGGCGTTGGCGTGCCTTTCA
Organism: uncultured Acidobacteriota bacterium; assembly: GCA_963715685.1. Classification (GTDB taxonomy): domain Bacteria; phylum Acidobacteriota; class Terriglobia; order Acidiferrales; family UBA7541; genus Palsa-295. Next base: position 3,729,109 of record OY970264.1, read on the forward strand.
AGCTGGCAAGATATGCGACCAGATCATCGAGCTGCGTGTCCGAAAGCGTGCCCTTGAAACTCGGCATCACGCTGCGCCCGGGCAATTTTTCTAGCTTTTGCAGGTCGAGCTTCTTGAAGCCGTGGAATTTGCCCGCCGCGTCCTTGATCTCGATGGTGAAGGAATCCTCGTATACGCGTGTGCCTTCAAAGGAGTGTCCGTCTTTGGTGACGACATGGACGAAGAGAAATTGCGTGAAACGCCCGCGCTCCATCGCACCGGCTTCTTTCGGCAGGATCGCGCCGGGAGTCAGTAATGTGGCGCGCAGGTAACTCGGGCCGCGCATCGAACCAACGCGTGTCAGCTCAGGACCGACGCCGCCGCCACTGCCATCAACGATGTGGCAACCGGTGCATCCGCTGGATTCGTAAACGGCTTTCCCTTTTCCTGGATCGCCCTTGGCAACCTCGGCATCCGCTGTGCGCCCCAACGTTCGCAAATAGCCTACGACCTGCCCCGTCTCATCCACGCTCAGCGATCCGAATCCGTTCATCCCCGTGCCTGGGATTCCGCCGCGAATAATATTGCCAACCGCTTCGTCACCCAGTCTCTCTGCCACTCCCTGGAGGCTCGGACCATCACTGCCGCCCCCATCCAGCCCGTGGCATTTCGAACAAGTCGCTTCGTAGAGCACTTTGCCGGCGGCGATGTCTGCGGGAGAGGTTTTTGCGACGACGGGCGTCGGATCGCGTGGGACTTGCGCCTCAAGCGTGATCCGGCCAAGGCCCGGCAATGCCAGCATCAGTGCAGCCACGCACAGTGGCCGGATCGCGCTCATTCGCATTCCCCCCGTACGATCTACCCTTTATTCGGAGCGGATTATTACACCGAAATATTTGCTGTCAAGCTTTCCAGTGCACAGGTAACGATTCAGTTTCCGATTGCGCGACTTATCGGGCGCAATCGATAGAGCTGAAGCTCAGTGGTCATCCGGAGGCGCTCTGCCCTCGGATGTGGTTTAGGCTTTATGTTCGATCATCAGAAGATTTGCGGGGAAGTCGGCGTTGATCTTTAGGGACTCTTGGGTCCTGGCTCTGGGTTCTTGGGTGCTGGGCGCAAACGTGAGACGCAAACTCCTTGGCGCGCTGGCGTTCGAAGTTCTCCTTCATCTCGTCCAGAGAGGTACCACGCGGCGGCCCCGAAGGGTTGAATGCCCATGCGCATTCAGAGCACACCCAACCCTCGCTGTGCACGGATCTGACCCAAATCATTTTCCTCATGGGCGCCCTTCGGACGTAGAACTTCCCTCTCGCTTCAGAGGTCCCGCTACGGCAGGGCGTTCCAGCCCCGGGACTGCAGACAGCAATTTCTCCTGCATTCTGGCGAGCGCCGCTGCCTGCTGGAGAACTGCTTCGACCACTTCAATTGGAACTTGCTCGAAATGTGTTTGCTTGTTTCGCATCGCAGCCGCTCCCTTGGCTGCACGTACGGTAACAATCTGCGAGTTATACGGGGAGAATCTTCAATAATTCTGCTGATTAACGTAGGTTTCCTTAAGGGAAGGTGAGTGGCGTTAACGCAACCGAGTCAGTTTCCGTTCGATGGCACCCGCTTAAGAGGGTAGGTGTATGTCTTCATATTTCTGCTGTACGTGGTACTACGTCTATGATACTAATACGCTGCGTTAGTTATACGTTTGCGGTGGGGGAGGAGCACATTGAAAACGAACCGGGTCGCATCCCACTTCAGGACGTTGGACTTGGGGGAGGTTCCTCGTTCACGAAACGGCAAACACAAGCTGATTGTGTCCCTGATTCTTCGCGATCTCGACCAGCTCAGGGACGGCGCCGCCCTCAGGGTGCCTTTGGACGAACTGGGAGACACCAAGGAAAACGTCCGTTCCGCGTTGAACCGCGCCGCGCGAAACGCCAAGCGGAATGTCGCGACAGCCACGGATAAGAACTTCTTGTACGTTTGGAACTCAGAGAAAGCCTGATAATCGCGTTTACCGGGAGTTGGCCTGCGTCCGCCGCTCCTCTAATTCCATTGAACTGCTTCACTAAGGAGCAAGTCTTCGCGGTGTCAGGGTAGGCCGAGGCTGCCGTAGGCACGCGGATTCGTGACGATGCCCCACGGCGTCTGGAATCCGCCGATCACGGTGATCGTCTGATAGGAATTCGCATCGATCACATAGATATTGTTCGACCGCCCGCAGGCGAGCAGCAGCTTCGAATCGTCCGGCGTGAACGTGAAATGCCAGCAGCGTTGCCCGACCGGAGTTTCCCCCAGCAGTTGCAGCGAATTCGCCGAATACACTTGCAGCTTCCGTGCTGCCGCTGCCATGACGAAAATCCGCTTCCCCTGCCGGTCGAACGCCAATCCGTACGGCTTCGCCGCCGTCGCCACCGAATGCGTCACGTTGAAATTCTGATCGAGCGTGAGCAGCGTGCCCGATCCCTCCATCGTGACCGCATACGAATCGCCTTCTGGCGACACTTTGATTCCGCGCGGGCGTTTGCCGTATGCCTTCAGGTCGATCTCTTTCGATTTCGCGCCGCTCTCGACTTCATACACGCCCAGGGTGTTCTGCGCTTCGTTCGCCACAATCAGCGACTTGCCGTCCGGCGTGAATTCGAGGCCCTCCGTTTCCTTCCCCGCGACAAAACTCTTCACGCGCGACCAATCTGCCACATTGAATTCCATGATCTGCGCGGGCGGTTCATTCGTGTCTTCTTGTTCCTCGCCGATGGCAGTTTCCTTCGGCGGCCCGGCCGACGAACCCGGCTCGCACGAAACGAACAGATGCTGGCCGCTCGGGTCGATCTTGATGAATTCCGGATTGTCGCCCACCGGAACTCGCCGCACCACGCGCAGCCTCCGCGTATCGAACAGGGCCGCGTCGGCGGTGTCCTTATCCGCGGTGACGAGATATCTGCCATCAAACGTGAGCCCGATTCCGCGCGGCGCCACGTCCTTGGGTTGGACCCGCTTGACGACCTTCAGCGAGTTCAGGTCGATTTCGGATATTCCGCCGTCTTCTTCGCTCACGTACGCGACATTCGTCGGAGTCCTTTCATAGCGCAGCAGCGCCAAAGCTCCGGCCACCAGCAACGCGACAATCACCACCGCCCAAATTGCATATTTACGCAAGCTCATCCGTCCGCCCTTCGAGGCCGCTTCCAAACGTTCGGCGAATCACAAATCGCCGGCCAGACTATGTGACGCGAATTCGATGCCCAAAGGTACTTCCCGGCAGGCCCAGCCACATCTACATCATCGTGCTGAGTTTCACTTCCATCCAGCCCGTTCCCTTTTTTACTTCGAGCTTGTCCACAAGGATCGAGCCGTTCCGCAATTTCCCCGTGACGCGAATCGTCTGCCCGACGTAGTCCGCCATGTCGGGCGACGGCGCGAGCAGTACGAAAAACTTCTTGTCCGCCGTCACGATTCCCCCGGGCCGTCCCATTTTGAGGCACGCCGTCCCGCAGCTCTTCATGCCCATATGATCGTTTCCGGACTGCGCGCTGTCCGTCGTGTAGCAGCTCGCGTCCACCAGCGACCCGGTCCAAACCTGATTCTGCTCCGCGCCAAAAGTCCGCGCCGCGCCCGCCAGCAGGACGCACACCGCCAAAATGCGCGCGATTTTCATTCGGCACCTCCTCGATTCTCTCCCCGCAATCTCAGCCGCCAGGTTTCTAAACCGCTCTCCGCGAACCCGGCAGAACCGCCGCTAGCTCGACCAGACTGTCGAGCATGATGTCCGGCGGATGCGCGCGCAGCCCTTCGAGGTCGAGGCCGTAGCTCACGCCGCACGCCCACGTGCCCGCATTGCGCGCCGTCCGTACGTCCACGGCCGAATCGCCCACGATCATGGCTTCTCTCGGCGACGCCGCCAGATCGCGCAGCAGGACGTTCGCTCCCTCCGGATCGGGCTTCTTCGTCGCAAAACTGTTCCCGCCATACACATACTTGAAAAAGCGCGCGATGCCCAGCCCGGCGAGAATCTCCTTGCTGAACCTCACCGGCTTGTTCGTCAGCACCGCCATCGCCACGGCCATCGGATGTCCCGCGATTAATTCCAGGCCCTCGCGCACTCCGGGGTACATCACCGTGTTGTCCAGCATGTGCGCGCGATAATAGGAAAGAAAAAAGCGCAGGCCCTCTTCGACCTCGGCGTCCGTGACGCCCTCACCGAGCGCCTTCTGCACGAGCACCGACGCGCCGTTGCCGACGTAGCTGTAGATCGTCTCGTGCGGCAGCGACGGGCGGCCCATGTGCGCGACCGTCGCGCTCACCGAGTGCGCCAGATCGAGCTTCGAATCGATCAGCGTTCCGTCCAGATCGAAAATCAGCGCCCGCACGCCTGCAAACTTGCCGTTTCTGTTGTTTGAGCCGTCGTCCATTCTCGCCGCCGCCGCGTCAATTTTGCATTGTAAGCGGCGCTCGGATTCGTGTCACGCCACAACCTCTTGCCCACTTCTGCGCGCTTCTCTGCGCCTTTTGCCCTGAGTTCTGTGGCCAAGGGGACGGTGAGTCCGGCCTCTTTCTCCGGCGGCTCCCCGTTACCGAAATGAAAACTCGCGCCACGCTTTTTCGCCTGCGCCGCGCTCGCCCCGCTATTGTTGGCAGACGGGCGCAAGCCCCGCAATCACTTGGGAGATTGCCTTGAGCCGAATCTGGGAGGCTTTGAAGCAAGCGGAGCGTCAGAGGTCACGCGCGGACGATCGCGGCTCCGCACCCGATCGCCTGAGAGGCAGCGCGAGCGCTGACTCCGACCGCCGCAAGGATTTGCGCCACGCGTTCGACGCCACGCTTCTCGTCTACGGCTCCGATTCGGACAAGCAGCCCTTCCACGAAGAAGTCGATGCCATCGACGCCAATGACGACGGCTGCCTCCTCGCCCTCGAGACCCACGTCTCGCGCGGCCAGAAGTTGTTTCTCACCAACATGCGCACCCAGGCCGAGCAGGAGTGCCGCGTGGTCCACATCGGGAAACGCATCAATGGCAAGTCGCGCGTCGGCGTAGCCTTCCCTTCGCCCACGCCCGATTTCTGGCGCCGCCCGTAGCGTTCCCCTCCGGAACTATCACCGCCGCTTCCTAAGCGCGAGCTACCGGATTCAACGGCTATGCTTTGGCGCACGCCCGCGTCGCTGTTACAATCATTCGTTTCGGCAGCGCCCACAATTTCATCCCGAGGCCCTCATGGCTGACATCCACCCATTTCGCGCATACCGCTACGATACGAGCCGCGTCGCTCCGCAGGACGTGCTCACGCAGCCCTACGACAAAATCACCCACGAGATGCAGGATCGCTACTACGCGGCAAGCCCCTACAACCTGATCGCCGTCGAAAAGGGCCGCGTCTCGCCGGACGACTCGCCCCACAATAACGTGTACACGCGCGCCGCTCGCAAAATCGACGAATGGATCGCCGCGCGCATTCTCGTGCAGGACGCAGCGCCAGCCATTTACGTCTACTCGCAGGAATTCGAAGTCCCCGGCACGCACACGCGCCTCACGCGCATCGGCTTCATCGCCCTCGCGCGCATCGAGGACTACGACGCGCAGGTCGTCTTCCGCCACGAACGCACGCTCTCGGCGCCCAAGGCCGACCGCATCGAGCTGCTCCGCCGCACCCGCGCGCAAACCGGCCAGCTTTTTCTTCTCTACGACGATCCCGCGCGCCAGATCGACTCCCGCCTCGAAAAGGCCGCGGCCGAAACGCCCACGGTCGAGCTGCGCGATGAATTCGGAGTCACGCACCGCCTCTGGCCCGTGTCCGATCCCGCGTTCGTCGCGCACATTCAGAAAGCCATGGCGAACAAGAAACTCGTCATCGCCGACGGCCACCACCGCTACGAAACGGCGCTGAACTATCGCAACGAATGCCGCGTCAGCGCCGGCAAGACCGATCCGCTCGCTGCGTCCGAATTCGCGATGGCCACGTTCATCAACACGCACTCGAGGGGCCTCACGATTCTGCCCACGCACCGTCTCGTGACGAATCTCCCGAATTTCGATTTCGATGCATTTCGCAAGAAACTCGCGCCGGTGTTCGACTGGTATTCCTATCCCTTCGCAAACGCCGAAGAGCGCCCCGGCGCTTTCGCCGAGTTCCGCAAGGATCTCGAAAAGCTGAATCACGGCCTCCGCGCCATCGGCGCCTATCCGCGCGGAAGCGATTCCGGCGCAGGCGCGTTTTATCTCTTCGTACTGCGCCGTTCAGCGCATCTCGAAGATCTCTTGCCCGATATGTCCGAAGCGCAGCGCGGCCTCGACGTCGTCCTGCTGCACCGCCTGATTCTCGAAAAAGGACTGGGGATTACGGCCGAAGCGGTCGCGGGCGAAAAATATCTCAGCTACGAGCGGGAGATTGACGCCGCGTTCGCGTCCGTCGATCGCGGCGCGGCGCAAATTGCGTTTCTTCTGAACCCGGTGCGCATCGACCAGGTCACGAAGATCGCGCTCGGCGGCGACGTGCTTCCGCAAAAATCCACGGACTTCTACCCGAAGCTCTTGAGCGGAATCGCGGTGTATCGCGTCGAAGGGCATATCGGCGCGTAAAGTCGCTGCAGGTTTGAGGGCGAATCGGGAAGATATAACGCGACAGCTTAAAGCGCAGGGCGCGCGTCGGACATAACGCGCGCCCGCTTTCAAGCGGAACAATACCGCTGGTATTTGAACCCTACTTCGGGAAGCTCTGAATGGCCGCAGCTTCCGTGTCGTAGGTGTCAAACACCGTCATCAGCTTCGTCACCTGCAGCACTTCTTTGAATTTCGTGCCCAGGCTCACGAGTTTCAACATCGCGCCCTGTGAACGCGCGCTGTGAAACGTGGCTACCAGCGTGCCCAGCCCGGCGCTGTCGATGTAGCTGACTTGCGCGAGATTCAGGATGATCTTCTTCTTTCCCGCCGCCAGCAGGCTCTTCACTTTCTCGCGGAACGAGTTGCTCTCCTCGCCCAGCACGATGCGTCCCTCGATATCGAGGACGCTCACTCCACTCACATCCCGTTCCGTCATTCGCAGTGCCACGTTCGCGCCTCCTGGAGTTGTCGAAATCCTTCTTGTGATTACCTTCTGAAAAAGCAGCCACCCAGGCTGCGATCGGCCGTGCTGCTAACTAGTAAAAGTCCGAGCAGGACATGTAATAGCCGCAATCCGGGCAGATCAGCTTGCAGCTACGCGACGCAAGACGCGTCGAGCAGCGCGGGCAGTAGCTCATCGCCAATTCCGGCTGTCCGCTTGCCCCGCGAGCCGCCTTCTTCACATTCTCGGGCGGCCCCGCCGCATTTCCCGGCGCGGCGACCCCATCTGACTGCGCCACTCCCGCTCCTTAAGAACGAAGGTTATAGCACATCCCGGCAATCGGGAAAAGCAAAGGCCGTTGCCGCGCCGTGTTTTTTCCTGGTCATGCTGGACATAGGGCGGGCAGGGCTTGATCGAGCGCTCAGAGCGCAAACGCTTGTGCAACCGTGCGCCGGTCCACGGCGTCTCATTTATAGTAGAAGCGAGGCGGCCATGAAACACAGACGCCAGTTCGTACCAGCCTCAGCGGTCTTATTCGTCCTCTCCCTTTTCCTTATTGCGCCCTCGCTCACGCACGCCCAGCGAGCCGGGCATTTCGCCGCGTCAACGCCGATGGTGATGGCGCGCCGCGGCGCGATGCAGCCCGCGTCTCACCGCAGCAGGAGTTCGAACCCAACAGCCGCGGGCGCTTTCTCAAATGGTTTCGGCTTCTTCGGTGGGTCGCCCTTCTTTCTGAGCCCATCGGACCCTGGCATCGCATTTGCTCCCGGCCTCGGCAATCAAGACTTCGGAATCAAGGCCCTGATCGACCCCGCCACGGAATGGCGGATCGCGCTAGCTGAGCGTTTTCGTAGAAGGGGCATAGGCTTCGCCGGCTCCGGGTACTATCTGCTCGACGGCGGTGGCGCGTACGAGGTTCCCGTCCAATCCGACGAATCCGAGCAGCCCGCGCCGCAGCCGCAGATCATCGTCGTGCAGGCCGCGCCTCCCGCGCAGCAGGCCGCCGAGCAAGCTTTTGTACCCGCGCCCGAACCGCAGCCGCCGCTGCCGGATGTCGGCCAGTTCACGCTCGTGCTTCGCAATGGAACCCAGATTCAAGCGGTCGCCTTTACCCGCGCGAACGACCGCATCATTTACATCACGTCCGACGGCAGCCGCCGCACCATCGCCGTCGCGGATCTGAACTCGGACGAAACGCTGCGCATCAATCAGGAGCGCGGCACGCCCCTCCAGCTTCCGCTGTAATTTCCACGCCCTCGCCGCGCCAAGACCAGGTTGTCATTCTGAGCGGAGCGGCCGGACTTTTTTCTTCGTCCCGCTCTTGCGGGACGTCCCGCCACGCAGTCGAAGAATCTCTCTTCAGCGTCACCAACCGCGGAAACATCAGCAGAGCCAGATCGCCTGTACTCATGCCAAAGAACACCGCAAGTCAGTGCTGATGCACCAACTCATCGCCACCGAACCACGAGCACCGCTCCGATTGCCGCGAAAATCCCCGCGTACAAGAATCCCGCCGCGGGGCTGACGCTCGACCACAGCGCACCCACGGCAACGCTCGACACGAGATCGCCCACGCCATTCACCGTCGCGAGCACGCCGAATCCCGATCCGCGAATCGCCTGCGGCAGCAGTTCCGCCGCCGCCGATTTCTCGAGCGACTGCTGAAACGCGTCGTGCAGCCCCGCAAGCCCGAACAGCACAACCAGCACCGGCAGCGTCGGCCGTTCGAGTATGAATCCCGCATACGTCGCGACGCCGATCAAGTAACCCAATCCAAGCAGCGCGCGCTTTCCGATCCGGTCGCCCAGCGCGCCCGCCGGATACGACGCCGCCGCGTCGATCACGTTGTGAAAGGTGTAGAGCGCGACCGAAATTGCCGCCGCCCGCCCCACGCCGAACTGCGGCGTGAGAATCTGCCCCGCTCGCAGAATCAGCAGCGTCGGCGCAAAATCTCCAACGCCGTGCGAAAAAACCCCCGCGAGAAAATGCCAATAGCTTTTGGGAAGTTGCGCGAGGCTCGACGCAAAACTCGACGGGGCACCTGACGCGTGATGGCCCTCGGCTACCCTGGCCCTCGGCGCCCAGATCGCAAACGCGACCGCGGCGGTCAGTCCGGGCAGCAAGGTCCAGCGCAGCACGCCGCGCGTCCCTAAAACTGCCAGCAGCGCAGCCGCGCAGAGCGGTCCTAACACCGCGCCCAGCGTGTCCATCGCGCGCTCGAAACCGAACGCGCGGCCCATCTGCTCCGGCGCCACACAGTCCGCCAGCAGCGCATCGCGCGACGGACCTCGGCTGCCGCGCCCCACCCATCCGAACGCGCGCAGCACCAGCACCGCGGGCCAGCTCTGCGCGAACGCGTAGCCGAACGTCGTGATCGCCGTCGCGAAGTAGCCGACAATTCCCGTCGGCCTCCTCCATCTCGAACGGTCCGCGACGAATCCGCCCGCGAGTTTCGCAAAACTCGAAAGCCCGTCGGACACGCCTTCGATCACGCCCAGCGCCACCGCTGGCGCGCCCAGACTTGCAAGAAACGCGGGCAGAATCGCCGTCGCCGCTTCGTGCCCCCAGTCGGAGAACAGGCTCGCGAGGCCGATCCCGAAAACGCCGCGCGTGAGCCAGCGCTTCGACGGCGTCGATGAATTGCCCTGTTCGCTCATTGCGAAAAACAGTCTGCCCGCACACCCCTCCCCGGTCAACACCACCGAGGCACTGCCACTGCGCGGTCATCCCGAACCCGGTCTCATTCTGACCGGTGTGAGGGATCTGCTGTTCCGGCTCACATCCTCGGCTTCGCGCTAAGCATTCGTCACCGAGCGCCGACCGAGGTGGTTTTCGTAGGGGCGCAGCACGCTGCGCCCGGCGCACATATTTGGCAAAATTCCGCCCATCCATCTCGATCTCACGCCCAACTCCCTCTCCATGTAGAATCAACGCCATGCGAGCAGTGATCCAGCGCGTCAGCCGGGCGCGCGTCATCGTCGACGGCCGCGTAACCGGCGAAATCGAAGCCGGACTCGTCGTCCTCATCGCCGTCGGCCGAGGAGACTCCGCATCCACCGCCGCTGCGATGGCCGAAAAAATCGTCCATCTCCGCATCTTCAACGACGATCAGGGCAAGATGAACCGCTCTCTTCTCGACGCCGGTGGCGCGGTGCTCGCCATCTCGCAATTCACGATCTACGGCGACGCTCGCGGTGGACGCCGCCCGAGTTTCGTCCAGGCCGCTCCGCCGGAACAGGGCAAGGCTCTCTACGAGGAATTCGTCCGCGCGCTCCAGGCGCTCGGCGTGCGCGTTGAAACCGGCGTCTTTCAGGCGCACATGTCCGTCGAACTCGCGAACGACGGTCCGGTCACCATTCTCCTCGACTCAGACAAGACTTTTTGAGCCCCCTCGACCGCTTGCCACGCCCGGCCGCGTGCCGTAGGCTTTAAGGGGGCCATCCGATGAACGAAGTAAAGCGAATCCTCGACCAAATGGACCGCGCCTTCACCGGCGACGCCTGGCACGGCCCGCCGCTCATGCAGCTTCTGAACGGCGTCTCCGCCGAGGACGCGTCGAAGCATCCGGTGCGCGGCGCGCACTCGATCTGGGAAATCGTGCACCACATTTCCGCGTGGAACTCCGTCGTCAACCGCAGGCTCGGAGGAGAAGACGTCACAATCACGCACGAGCACGATTGGCCGCCCGTCTGGGAAGTGAACGAAGTCGCCTGGAAGCATGCGCTCGACGCGCTGTCCGAAAGCCGCGCCCGTTTGCGCAAGTCCGTCGCCGCGCTGAAGGATTCCGAACTCGATCATCCTCCGGCGGGCACAAAAGAATCGCGCTACGTGACGCTGCACGGCATCGTGCAGCACGACCTCTATCACGCAGGCCAGATCGCCATTTTGAAAAAAACGCTGCCGTGAAGGGACCCGGCCGTTGCGACTGATCGCTCGCTCGGACGCACTCGCGGAATTCGTTTATTTGATTGTGATCGCCTGCTGGCTCGGCTTTGGCGCCATCGTCGTCATCGGAAAGAGGGGCGCCGCGCGGGGCGCGGCACGGCGCGACATAAGGTCCACGATTGGAATGTTGTTGCAGGCTGCCGGCTACGCGATCTGCTTCGGATTCGTCCGCATGTATTTCTCGCCGTTCCTCCCGATGGCAAAACTGGCGGAAGCGATCCTCGCCGCGTTCACCGCGCTCCTCGCCTTGGGTTCCACATGGTTCTGCTACGCCGCTGCGCGTACGCTCGGCAAGCAGTGGGCGCTCATGGCGCGCGTCATAGAAGGACACGAACTCGTCACCCAAGGCCCCTACGCCGTCGTTCGCAATCCGATCTATCTCGCGATGTTCGGCATGTTGATCGCTTCGGGACTCGCGGTCAGCCGCTGGCAGGCATTGCTCGCCGCCATCGTAGTGTTTCTCTTCGGCACCGCGATCCGCATTCGAACGGAAGAGGCGCTCCTCCGCGAAGCCTTCGGCGCGAAATTCGATGACTACGCCCGCCGCGTCCCCGCGTTTTTCCCGCGCCTGATGCGATAGGCCGACGTAACCCGCACAAATCCCCGCGCGTCTCACAGTTATTACTGCTAATATGCTCCGCGACTTTTGGGAGGGGGGACCTCTTGATGCGTTCTACATGGATGATCTGCACCGGCCTGGTGGCGCTCGCCGCGCTCGTTGCGCCCGCGTCTCGGGCGCAAAGCGCCGCGGCCGATTGGCCGATGTACCGGCACGACCTCGGCGGCACCGGCTACTCGCAGCTCAAGCAAATCAACACCGAAAATGTGACCAAGCTCGCGCAGTCGTGGTCCTTGCAGTTGGCCGACCGCGGCGGCCTTGAAGTGACGCCCATCGTCGTCAACGACGTGATGTACCTTTCGGGCTCCAATAAAGTTCTCGCACTCGACGCGGACACCGGCAAAGAGATCTGGCACTACGACGTCACCGGAGCGCCCACGCGCGGCGTCGCTTACTGGCCCGGCGACAAGACGAATCCGCCGCGCATTATCTTCACAACCTTCAGCCGCAAAATGATCGCGCTCGATGCGGCCTCCGGAAAAATCATCTCCAGCTTCGGCAAGGATGGCGTTGTCGATATGGCCGTTGGCTATAACGGCGTACCCACGATCTACAAGAATATCGCGATCCTTGGCGCCAGCGTCGGCGAATTGCCGGTCGGTCCTCCGGGAGACACGCGCGGTTTCGATGTCGTCACCGGCGAATTGCTTTGGACATTTCACACCGTTCCGCAGCCGGGCGAAACGGGTCACGAAACCTGGCTTGACGACGGCTGGAAGGGCCGCTCCGGCACAAACGTCTGGGGCTGGTACATGACCGTCGATGCGAAAACCAACACGGTCTTCATGCCCATCGGCGGGCCTTCACCGAACTACTACGGCGGAGATCGTCCCGGCGCCAACCTCTTCGGCAATTCCATCGTCGCCGCCGACGCCACCACCGGAAAGCTGAAGTGGTATTTTCAGACCATCCATCACGATTTGTGGGATCAAGATCTGCCGCCCGGACCTGGGTTCGTCGATATCACCCAGAAGGGCAAGAAGATTCCCGCGCTCGTCGTCGTCGGCAAAGCGGGCCTGATGTACATTCTGAATCGCGATACCGGCAAGTCCGTCTTTGGCGTCGAGGAGCGCCCCGTCGCAAAGGGTGACGTTCCTGGCGAGTGGTATTCGCCCACTCAGCCTTTCCCGCTGAAGCCTCCGCCGCTCGCCCGAAACAGTTACAAGGCTGACGATATCGTCACCGCCGACGACACATCTCCCGAACACGCCAAAGCCTGCCAGGACATGTTGGCCAAGAACGGCGGCACGTTGTATAACGCCGGGCCATTTACCGCGTGGCTCTATCACGAGGATGGCACGCCTCCGAAAACCACGATCCAATTTCCCGGCGGCACCGGCGGCGTGAATTGGGGCGGCGCAGCCACCGACCCGCAGGGATATGTATTTGTCCACACCCACGGCGCATCTCTCATGGGCTGGATCGAAAAGAAGAAGGGCACCGCCAGCTACGGTCGCGGCACCGAAGGCTCGACGCAAATTTATGACCGCGCCAGCGTCGAGGGCCCCGGACCCTACAACGGGTTCGGTGTGAATATGAAGGACGCTCAGGGCCACCCGCTCGGTAACTGGCCTTGCCAGAAACCGCCATGGGGGAAACTGATCGCGGTCAACGCGAACACCGGCGACATCGCCTGGGAAACCGTCTCGGGCATCACCGAAGGCCTGCCCGAAGGTAAGCAGAACACTGGTAACGGCGGCAGCGCCGGTCCCATCGCTACCGCGGGAGGTCTCGTGTTCGACGGCTCGACTTCCGACAGCCGCATCCGCGCCTACGATTCGAAGACCGGAAAAGAATTGTGGGTCGCCAAGATGGCCAAGAGCGGCACCGCCGATCCGATGACCTACGCTGGCAAGAACGGCAAGCAGTACGTCGCCATCGTCACCTCGGATACGGTCGTCGTCTTCGCCCTGCCTTAATCGCGGCTAGATCGAAATGTAGCTCAGGGCATTCCGGTTCGAAGCAACCGGAATGCCCTGAGGCTTTTCTCCGCCTGTTTCTGCCTCACCTCAGCTGCTTTCCGTGGGGCGCAGCATGCTGCGCCCGGCAAACATCCTTGGCACGACGCAGCCCATCCGTCCCGATGATCCGCCTTCCCCGAGCTTGCCGCGCACTCGCAAAGACATTTATATCGTAATACGATATAATAATCTCCGTGCCAAACACACCCGCACGGCCGATCGACTTCGCCGCCCTCGCCGACTTCCGCTATGAAATCCGCCGCTTCCTGAATTTCAGCGAAGCCGCCGCCCGCGCCGCCGGCATCGAGCCGCAGCAGCATCAGGCGCTTCTCGCCATCAAGGGCCGCTCACCCCGACTCGATACTACGATCGGCGCGCTCGCCGAGCGCCTGCAAATTCAGCACAACACCGCCGTCGAACTCAGCCGCCGCCTTGAAGCCCGCGGCTGGATTCTCCGTTCGCGCAGCCCGAAGGATGCCCGCGAGGTGCATCTCACGCTCACACGCCGGGGTGAAAGCATTCTCGAGAAACTTTCCGTGTCGCACCGCAACGAACTGCGCACGGCCGGGCCCCGGTTGGTCAGCGCGCTCCGAGCCGCTGTCGCGCAGCGCGGGAAATCGCGCCGTCGGAACGCGTAGGCCGCTCTCGCTCCATCGCGCACCGCTCAAGGAGGAATTGTTTTGGGCTCTCTCTCAGCGTCTCAAGCGTCTCCGGCCGGAGGCAGGCATCTCCGCGCGCCCGCGGGGTTTCGCATCGGGTGGATTTCGCTTCTCGCGGCGCTCATCGGCGTTCTAGCGGGCATCATCGCATTTCTCCTCTACGACCTGATCGGCCTCTTCACAAATCTCGCGTACTACCACGAATGGTCGTTTCATTTCAGAAGCCCCGAGCACACCACGCTCGGCCCGTGGATCATCGTGATTCCGGTCGTCGGCGGCCTGACCGTCGGATTCATGGCGAAATATGGCTCGGAAAAAATCAAAGGGCATGGCATTCCGGAGGCGATGGAAGCCGTCCTGACCTCTCGCAGCCGGATCGAAGCCAAAGTGGCGATCCTCAAGCCGCTTTCAGCGGCCATCGCGATCGGTACCGGAGGACCCTTCGGCGCCGAAGGCCCCATCATTCAAACCGGCGGCGCGTTCGGTTCGCTCGTAGGCCAATTGGTTTCGACGACCGCCGCCGAGCGCAAAGTCTTGCTCGCCTGCGGCGCGGGTGCGGGAATGGCCGCCACGTTCAATACGCCGATTGCGGGCGTAATCCTCGCGATCGAGCTTTTGCTTTTCGAATTTCGCGCGCGTTCGTTCATCCCTCTGGTCATCGCCACCACGCTGGCCACCAGCGTCCGCGCCGTGCTACTCGGACAGCACTCGATGTTCACGATGGGCAACGCCGATTTCGACGTGCTGCACGGCCTGCCCTTCTATCTAGTGCTCGGCGCCGTCTGCGGCGCGGCGGCCATCGGCTTCACCAAGCTCCTCTACTGGGTGGAGGATCAGTTCGATCGCTTGCCAATCGACGATCTCTGGCATCCCGCGATCGGCGCGCTCGGCCTCGGCATCATCGGATTCTTCGTGCCACGCGTGCTCGGCGTCGGCTACGACACGATCTCCGACATCCTCAACAACAATCTCGCCCTGAACCTGCTGATCCTGATCGCCGTGTTCAAGGCGCTCGCGCTCGTGATCTCGCTCGGCTCGGGGACTTCCGGCGGCCTGCTCGCGCCGATGTTCATGTCGAGCGCCGCTCTCGGCGGCGTGTTCGCCATAGCCGTGAACCATCTCATTCCGGGCGCGCATCTTTCGCCCGGCGCGTACGCGCTCGTCGCCATGGCGGCAGTTTTCGGTGCTGCATCGCGCGCCACGTTTGCATTCATCGTCTTCGCGTTCGAAATCACGCGCGACTACAACGCGATTCTCCCCCTCATGCTCTGCTGCGTGATCGCCGATCTCATCGCGCTTCGCTATCTGCCCACCTCGATCATGACCGAAAAGCTCGCGCGCCGCGGCCTGCACGTTCCCGGCGAATACGAAGCCGGCGTGCTCAATATCGTTCGCGTCGGCGACGTCATGCGCAAGGATGTCCCGCCGGCGCTGCAGGAAATGACCGTCGCGGAGTTGGCCGCAAGCTCAAGCGGCTCGAAACCTCTCCTCAATCTCGCGGACGGCCTACCGATCATTGATAAAACGGGACAGCT
This sequence comes from uncultured Acidobacteriota bacterium, assembly GCA_963715685.1. GTDB lineage: Bacteria > Acidobacteriota > Terriglobia > Acidiferrales > UBA7541 > Palsa-295. The sequence goes on from OY970264.1 coordinate 3,744,835, forward strand.
CGTTGGAATCGTGACGCAGGGAGACTTGCTGCGCGCGCTCGAACTCGATCCCGACGGCCGAATCACGGTTCTAGAGGCTGGCTCGGATTCGCCCGTTGTCGCGTATCCGGATGAGCTTGTCGCCGCCGCGCTCCATCGCATGTTGCAACGCGACATCGGACGCCTGCCCGTGGTCTCGCGCGAAGATCCGCGCAAGCTGGTCGGCTATCTGAACCGCTCCAGCGTCCTCGGCGCGTGGTCCCGGCAAATCGACGAGGAAGGCACGCGCGAGCACGGTTGGTTCGCCAGGTGGCAGGCCGCACGCGACGGCGGCACTGGGTAGTGGGTCAGTTTCGCCACTACGAATCGTCGCGCTTACCGGACATGTCCGATAATCCGGGCGAGCTCAAAGGGTCGGCGCAACACTGGCTCGAAGTTTACTCGCAGGAGTTGGCAACTTCGCCAGGTCACGCGGAGCGGATCATGGTCAAGAGCATCTTGAATCTTGTGACCGCTTTCACGGCGTGAGGTTGCTGTGCGGGCATGAGTACTGCTCCGCCGGCCTTTGTGGGCAGCGGCTTGCCAGAAACGGTGATTTCCGCTTCGCCCTCTAGAACATGAGCCAGAGCATCGAACGGGGCTGTATGCTCGCTCAGGCCCTGGCCTTCATCGAATGCGAACAGCGTGACGGTTCCGGTAGGCCGGTGTACGATCGTCCGGCTGACCACGGCTCCCTCTTGGTAATTCACGAGATCGATCAAGGGAATCACTTCCCCCACTGCTATCTCGCGTTTGTTCCCGCCGGGCTGCGAACTCATCGAATGCCTCTCTTTCCGAGGTTGGCTCGTTGGCGACCCCGGCTTCCTGTAAGACCCGCCGATTCCTCGCTATTTCCGACTGCGGCCGCTCGTACTCTTGGGATGGGTCTTGCATTCCTTGATCTCTGCCGCCGGGGGCCACGATACCGTCAGCAGGAAGGCGCTGTCCTCGGTAGCCTCCACATCGTGAGGCACGCACTGGTCTAACGCCAGCAGGTGCCCAGCCGGGAGATCCACCACCTGCTCCGGTAGATGGACTCGGATACGGCCGCTCAACGATTGCACGGAAATTCTGGCTGTTGCCGTGTGCTCGTGCATGTGGCTGTTCGCCTTCATCGCGATCAGAACAATGCGAAGATCCGGATGCTTCACCAGAGTTTTGGAACTTCGCCCGGCGGCCTTCGTCCATGAGTCATCCTGGCGCAGTTGGTCGAGTTCACTGTTGAGGTCGAATTGGAGCAGCGGTGTGCTCAGAGTACCCTTGATGAATTCGTGCCCCGAACGGGGCCGTCGGGATTTCTTTGCTGTGGCGGTAGCCATATGTTGTTCTCCTCAACTACTGTGTTCTCGTATATGCCCCCTTCGGAAATCAAGTCAACCGGAATTCCCGATTTCAACTTTGTTTTGCGCAAAGCCCGACGCTAGTTGCCCCCTTGTGTCAACCTCAGATCGCTTTGACCATCTTTCTGCGGAGGATTCATCTCGCGATTGGATCATTAATATCGTGTTACGATATACTTTGCAAATTGGCATCTAAACGTAAACAAAAGGTCGATTACACGGCGCTCGCCAATTTCCGTTACGAAATCAGGTGTTTTTTGAGTTTTAGCGAGCAGGCTGCGCGCGGCGCGGGCACCTCCGTCTGCCAAGGATAACTCCTGAATAACGCGCTTGCCGGACGAGTGAAGGGCGAAGAGCAAACTCGAATCCGCGAGAAAAATATGGTCGGTCATGGCGTGCTAGAATACGGTGTGCATGAAAGTTACAATTACAAAGGCTTTGCGGTAATTGCAACAGCTCGCCAAATAAATCACCCGACCAATGAGAAGTGTGGCGCCCACTCTATCGGATTGATGGCACCGATCAAAGCCAGGCATGGACCCCACGAGACCGAAACGTCGTCTTTGCGACTGAAAAGACAGCTATCACAGAAGCCAGTAAACGGGCCCAGTGGCTGATCGACAATTCCCCACCCACGCCAAGCGAACCGAAATAGGCTCTGCCATCTACTCCGATAAAATCACCGCCCGAATTGCAGCCAGGTCACGCCGACTAGCTCCTGATTAACGCGCTAACCGGACAAGTGCCCCTGACTTCAAGCTGACCCATTGCCCGGCGCAGCAGCAAAGCAGTTCGACGAGAGCCTAGTGGATACCGAGTTTCTCGATAATGCGGAGAACATCCGTTGCGGAAACATCATAGAGCGAGTGCTCGTCTTCCTGCTCGAGCCGCTCGCGAAGGTATTCGGCCCCGATGTAGCTGGCCTCGCGGTCGCTCGGATTGCGCCCCGAGCGTTCGCGAAACTTGACGAACCCGGTGTGCGCCAGCCCGAGCACCACTCCCTTGCCGTCCACGACGAACTTGCAATCCATCGTGTCGCTGTGCCGCGTGGCAATCCCATTCCAACAGTGCGAAAACCGGCAGTGATAGACGTAGTCCGTCACCTTCGACGGCACGTCGAACGCGCCAATGAATTCGCTCATCGCGCCCACATTGGGAATCGTTGCAACCGCCGCTGCTTTCGCCACGTTCGCTCCTACTTCCTCGCGCCCGCGACAGCGGGCTGCGTCGCGTGCTGGTAATTCTGAATCGCGGCGGCCACGCCCCCGCCCGCCGGCACCCGGAATCCTTGATCGAGCAGCGTCTTTTCGAGCGACGCGAGGAACCGCAGTATGTTCGGCTTCTGGCACGAATAGCCCATCAGCCCCACGCGCCAGATTTTGCCCTTCACCGGCCCGAGCCCGCCGGCGATCTCGATGTTGAATTCATCGAGCAACTGCGCGCGCACTTTGCCGTCCTCGATTCCCGCCGGGATGTTGATCGCCGTCACGGTCACAAGCCTGTCCGCCGGATTTGAAACGAACATCTCGAGTCCCATCGCCTCAAGACCCGCGATCAGCGCCTGCTGATTTTCCCGGTGGCGTTCCCATCGCGCTTCAAGGCCTTCCTCCAGCACCGCTCGCAGCGCCTCGCGCAGCGCGTAGATCAGGGAGATCGGAGGTGTGTGGTGATACAGGCGGTCCTTGCCCCAATAATTCATCGCCGTCGTCAAATCGAAATACCAGCTTCGCACCGGTTCCTTCCGCGCGTGCATCGCTTCTTCAGCGCGCGAGCTTACCGTGATCGGCGCCATTCCCGGTGGCGCGCTGATGGCCTTCTGCGAACCGCTGAAGCAGATGTCGATGCGCTGTGCGTCCACGTTTAGCGGAACGCCCGCGAGGCTCGCGACCGCGTCCACGACAAGCAGCGCGCCCAGCTCATCCGCCACTTTCCGATAGTCTTCGATTCGCGACACGATGCCGGACGATGTCTCGCCATGCGCGAGTCCCACGAACTTGATCTTCCTGCCTTTTCCCGCCCGCAGCACGTCCGCCGGATCGACGACGCGCCCGTACGGCGCCTCGACCCGAATCACCTTCGCTGGAATGCGCTCGGCAATGATCGCCATGCGCTCGGAAAACGCGCCGTTCACGCAAACGATGCACTCGTCGCCCGCATCGAGCGGATTCACTACTGCCGCTTCGATCCCGCCCGAGCCCGACGCCGAAATCGGAAACGTGATCCGGTTCTTCGTCTGAAACACCCTGCGCAACAGCACCTGCACGTCGTCCATCATCCTTGTAAACCACGGATCCATGTGGCCGACGATGGGTGCGGCCATCGCGCGGTACACGCGCGGGTCCACGCACGACGGGCCCGGCGTCAGCATCAGCCGTTCCGGTGGCAGCAGCTCGCCGATTTCTTCTTCGGGGTTACTCATTTTATTTTTCCTTTTCCTTGCGCCTGCGGATCATCTTCCGATTTCGTGGTCCGACTGAAGCCATGTCTGCGGCAGGCAATCGGGGAACGAATCAAAAGTTTAACTCAAAACAGCAGTCTCCCCAAGTCCCATGCGCGCGGTCAACCTCCAATATGGACCATTCCGGCAACGCGAGAAAGTTCTCGCGTCTCGAGCACGTTCCGCTCCCGAAATCCCCGAAAATCCGCGAAATCTAGGGGGTTAGCGGTTGGTGCACCTCCGTTCCCGCTTTGTTGAAAGGCCTATACCCCTATGCTAAATTCCCAAATTGACCCCTCATGACGACGTTTGACGGCAAATCCGGCGCTGCTGCAAAGCCAAAAGTCTCGCGAGTCGAGGTCTATTGGCACACGGTGAAGTATCGCACCGTGATTCTCTACGCCATCGTGCTCACCGCGATCACTCTGAGTGTTACGTATTTGGTCTTTCCGGAATTTTCCGCCACCGTGCTGCGCCACATCTCCAACGTCGGCGCATCGCCATCGGGCGAGATCGCCAACCCAACGCCACGCCAGGCGCGTTTCGTGAATCTCGACGGCAAAGTGCAGGTGAAAAAAGTCAATTCGGTGCAGTGGGTCAACGCCGACTATCAAATCACCCTCGATAAGGGCGACCTGATTCAGACCGACTCCGAGGGAGTCGCGCGCATCGCCTTCGCCGACGGCACCACCTACACGGTCAAAGGTGATACGCTGGTTACGGTCGAAGAGAACGTCGTTGATCCGCAGCGCGCCACGCAAGTCGCCGTGCACATGACATCCGGCCAGGTGGACCTCAACACCGGCACTTGGCAAGTCCCGGGTTCAAAAGCGGAAGTTTCCTTCGAGGATGCCGTCGCGGAAGCGCGCGCCAATAGCCGCATGGCCGTGACGAGCAATCCGCAAACGAACGAGGGGCAGGTTACCGTCAACGCCGGCAGCGCTGAACTGAATCGCGGCAGCGAGCACGTGGACATCGGCACCTACGAGCGCGCCACGATTCCAAGTTCGGGCGGACCCATCGTCAAGTCGCAGGTGCTGGCTCCTCCGCAATTGGACGAGCCGCTCAATTTGCAGCCGATCATCGTGGCCGATCCGAAGCGCGACCCGGTGCATTTCTCCTGGAAGCCCGCGGCGACCGCGATTTCGTACGATTTTCAGGCCAGCACCACGACGGCGTTCAACCACATCGTCATGGAGAAAAAGACCGCCGCGACCAGCGTGGATATCGTCGGGTTGGATCCCGGCGATTATTTCTGGCGAGTCCGCGCGGTCGATGAAAAGGGCAATGTGAGCGACGCCAGCGACTCCTACAAGTTCACGCTCGTCACTCAGGGCAAAGAGCAGGAAATGCTCCTCGATGTGGACGACACCGAACTGCACGGCAATGTCGTTGAAGTCATCGGCCGCACCGAGCCCGGCGCCGCCCTGATCATCAACGGCGAGGGAGTGGCCGACATCAAATCCGACGGCCATTTCCGGTATTTCACCGAGCCGATGGCTCGGGGCAGCCACACGATCGTCATCACCGGGCAGAACCGGCGCGGTGGAACGGCGATCAAGCGTGTGGATGTCGTGATTCCGTAGCAGCATGAATTTATAAGACCGCCCAGGCGGCGCGCCTCCGCTGCGCCGCTCACGTGGAATCTGAGGGGGAAGCACTCTGTGAACAAGAACGGCTTTAATATGCGGTCGGTCTTCAGTCTTTTTTCTTCCGACCTAGCAATCGACCTCGGCACAGCCAACACTCTCGTCTTTGCCCGCGGCAAAGGGATCGTCGTCAACGAGCCTTCGATCGTCGCAATCAATAAAAACAACGGCGAAGTCGTCGCAGTCGGCCGCGAAGCCAAGGAGATGCTCGGCCGGACGCCTGGAAACGTCGTCGCCATCAAGCCGATGAAGGACGGCGTCATCGCCGATTTCAAGGTGACCGAAAAAATGCTCACCTACTTCATCCAGAAGGCGCACAACCGCCGCGTCCTTGTCCATCCGCGCATTGTCATCGGCGTTCCCAGCGAAATCACGCCTGTCGAAAAGCGCGCCGTGCAGGACTCGGCCTATCGCGCGCGCGCTAGCGAAGTCTATCTCGTCGAGCAGGCCATGGCCGCAGCCATCGGTGCGGGCCTCCCGATCGAGGAGCCTTCCGGAAACATGGTGGTGGACATCGGCGGCGGCACCACGGACATCGCCGTCATCTCCATGAGCGGCATCGTCTATTCGCGCTCCGTACGAGTCGCCGGAAACGAGATGGACGAATCCGTCATGCACTACCTCAAGCGCAAGTACAACCTCCTCGTCGGCGAGCGCACTGCCGAGCAGATCAAGATCGAAATCGGTTCGGCCTATCCGCTCGAAAAGCCGATGACACTCGAAGTCAAGGGACGCAACCTGATCGAGGGCGTGCCGCGCACCGTCACTATTGACGACAGCGAAATCCGCGAGGCGCTCTCCGAGAATATTTCGACGATCGTCAACGCGATCCGCGTGGCGCTCGAGCGCACACCGCCCGAGCTTTCCGCCGACATCAGCGACCGCGGCATCGTCCTGACCGGCGGCGGCGCGCTCATCAAGAATCTCGATAAGCGCATTCGCGAGGAGACCGGCTTGCCCGTCTCCATCGCCGACGATCCGCTCGCGTCGGTCGTGCTCGGCACCGGGAAAATGCTCAGCGACTTCCGGCTCTTGCGCCTCGTCTCGATCGACTAACTGTTTCCCATTAGGGCATTTCCGTCGGGATCGTCATTCTGAGCGGAGCGTCCTGACGAGCAGTGATGTCGATACAGCCGGACAGCTCGTAACACCGAGCCTCTAACATGATCGATTTCATTTTTTCTCGCCATCGCCCGCTGGCCCTGCTGGCCACCGCCGTCCTCGCGCAGGTCTTGCTCCTCGCGTTCCAGATCAAGCGCGAACATGACGTCCGCCTGATCCGCTATTGGGCCGACGCGGTCGTCACTCCCTTCGAGCGCGGCGGCACCTGGTCGTTTTCCCGCGTGGGCGGCGTCTGGAGCGGCTACATCGCGCTGCGCGGTACTCGCGCCGAAAACGCCCGCCTGCGCGCCGAAGTCGACCAATTGCAGTTGCGCAATCGCCAGCTTGAATCCCAGGCCGCCGAGGCGCAGCGCCTTAGCGAGCTCCTGAATTTCCGCGAGGCGCATCCGGAAGCTCCCATGCTCGCCGCTCAAGTGATCGGTGCAAGCGCCGATCCTTCCTCGCACACGATCGTCGTCAATCGAGGTGAGCGCGATCGCGTCCGCCGCGACATGGCCGTTATCACTCCGAGCGGCATCGTCGGAAAAGTCGTCGAGGTCTTTCCGAATACGTCGCAGGTGCTTTTAATCGATGACAAGGACAGCGGCGTCGGCGCTCTCCTCGCCGAGACGCGCACGCACGGCGTCGTTAAGGGAAGCGGGGATCCCGACCCGCGCATGGATTACGTCGTGAACGACGAAAAAATTCACGCCGGTGAAGTCATCCTCACATCTGGCGAAGATCGCATCTTCCCGAAAGGCTTGCTGATCGGTTCCGTCTCGGCCGCGGCGCCGGGCAATCCCTTCCAGACGATCCACATTCAGCCCGGCTGCGCGCCTGGACCGCCTGGAGGACGTGCTCATCCTGCTTTCGCGCCAGGATCTCACTCCGAAAAAAACCGACGAATCCGCCGAAGTGCCAGCTGAAGCCTCGGGAGTCGTCCAATCCGTACCCGCGCCGTCATCGACCGTTGCGCCCGCTGCTGCACCTACCAAATCAAGTGCCGCGCCGAAGACGGCAACGCATTCGCCTGCGACACCGGCCGCGCCGCCGCAACCCGCTCCCCAGCCCTGACATGGCCTACGCACTCACTACCGGCGCGCAGTCTGAAGGCAACATCGAAGTCCATAAGTATTACAACGGCTCCGTAATCATCACCGCGTTTCTGGCGCTGTTCCTCCAGGCCTTCCTTCATAAGTACGGCCGCTGGTCCGAACTCGTCGATCTGCCTCTCCTGGTCACAATCTATTTCGGCGTCAGCCGGCGCAATCCGGTGACCGGCATGTTCCTCGGGGCGGTGATCGGCATCGCGCAGGACGCGCTCAGCCACGATAATCCCATCGGCCTCTTCGGCATCGCCAAGACGCTGGTCGGCTACCTCGCCTCGTCCGTCGGCGCGCGCATCGACACCGAGCATCCTGCGAGCCGCTTTCTGCTCGTCTTCCTATTTTTCCATTTTCATCAGATCGTCTTCGCGATCGAGCAGCGCGTCCTGCTCGCGCGTCCCGCGCCGCTCTTCACGCTGATGCTTTTGCGGAATTCCCTCGTTACGGCAGCTTTCGGCGTCGTGCTCTTCGCGCTCCTCGACCGCCTCCGCCGCTCGTCCTAAATTCACGGTACGCCTATTCGTGGCCGCCAGTAATTGGCCGTTTCTCCGTAGGGGCACGGCATGCCGTGCCCGGCGCACATCCTTGGCGCGCCGCTGCCCATCCGGCGCGTTGTCATCCGGCCGGCCGTCGCGAAAGGCGGGAGCGCCGGAGAAATGAAGCGCATGAATCCTTGATTTCCTTCGCTACCCAAATCGGCCCGACAAGAAAATAGATTACGCCCTGGAAAAACGCCGGCTTGTTCCCCTCGATTCGATGCCCGGCGAAGAGAAGTAGCCAGCCGCCGACGAAAAGCGCCAGGCCGATTCTCCAGTGCATCAATGCCAGCAGAACGATTCCCGCGAGAATCACCGGGATCCCGATTCCATGCAGCAGCTTGTTCCAGGCGTTCGTGTGCTCGTGATCGTACTGTGACATGTACTGCTTCAGCGAGGCCATCGCGCACCTCCCAGTCTTCACTGTGTATATACGCCGCTCGTTCTAGGGACGCAAGAAATGGCTGAGCGGATCGCGCTTCGCTCAGTGCATGTAACGCCTACAGGCCCGCGATTATTTCCGACTGGCGACAAACTGCGAATTGTGAATTTCCGGCCGCAGAAGAATGCGACCAAGCCTTACAATCCTTGCAGGAGGAGTGAATCATGAAACATTCCCTTGCGTCGAAACACGTCCGTGTCGGCGGCGCTGCGAGTGGGGTCGGCGCTGTTGGCGCAGTGGCAGTCGGTGCGTTCGCAATAGGAGCGTTAGCGATCGGAGCGTTGGCAATCGGCCGATTAGCGATCCGAAGAATCCTGATCGGGCGCGCCAAATTCAAATCTCTGCAGATCGGGGAACTTTCGGTGACGCGGCTTCGCGTCTCAGAGCTCGTCGTAAGCGACTCGCTTAGCCTGCCCCCAAATACTTCGCTGGAGAATCGGGAATTGGAGTGACCACACGGACCGCGGGCCCGTACGATGGTTCTTCAGCACTATCACGAGCACTGCGCGAACCTCGATGGTTCTTACGAGTTCATATGGATTCGCGAATTTGCTAACCAGCACTTCCTGCTGGTGCATCGAAGAGAAGCCTTCGCAACAACTCACCAGGCGCGCGATCACGTCGTAATAGAACCTATCGTTGTCGCTGTTCTTGATGTCCTCGGCGGAGTCCCAGACCGAAATCACCATGGCGGTTCGGCGGGCGGTTGAATCGCCGAGAGAAACCTTCGACTGTGCGTATGTAGAAGCGTGCGGCACCGCTCTATTGGCCGTCGACTCTGGGGGTCTGAACGCAAACTCAAAACTGTTTCTGCCTCTCAGCCATGGCTGTACCAGACGCCGGTTCGTCTGCCCTCCAGTCTTCTTTGACTTCGAGAACGCCGTGTTGCCGCAGCGCGGCCAGACAATGATTGCAAAAGAGCAACCGCGCTCTTTGGGGTAGAACCCTCCTCCCCATTACTACAGCCGGGACCGTCACCGGGTCCGATACCAGAGTGCCGTGAGTATCACAGACGCCGGCCGAGCAGTGGTGGCAAATTCCAATTGCCTCGGTGGCGTTGCCCTTCCTTCCGCAATCCAAGCATTTCATACCGCAACCTCCTTCATCCGCTTATAGGGGTCACCACAATCCGGTGGTCCAAGTCTTGTCCTCATCAAGCTCCCTGTTTAGGACAAGCTGTCACCGTCTCGAACCGGTCGCCGAAGTACCGCCGATTGATCCAGAGCGCGACATTGACCAGCGAGATCAGGACGGGTACCTCCACGAGCGGTCCGATCACCGCGGCGAAGGCTGCTCCGCTGTTGATCCCGAAAGTCGCGATGGCCACAGCGATCGCCAGTTCAAAGTTGTTCGACGCCGCAGTAAAGGAAAGCGTTGTGGATTCAGCGTAGGTTGCGCCCACTCGCGCGCTCATCCAGAAGGAAACGAAAAACATCACGACGAAGTAAATGGTCAGCGGGATGGCGATTCGAACGACATCGAGTGGCAATCGAACGATCATTTGCCCCTTGAGCGAGAACATCACCACGATGGTAAAAAGCAGGGCGATCAGGGTAATCGGGCTGATCTTTGGGATAAAGCGGGTGTGATACCACTCCTTGTCCTTCACGCGCGTGAGCACGAACCGTGTTAGAAAACCTGCGAGGAACGGGATGCCGAGATAAATAAAAACGCTCCATGCGATGTCGCGAATGGAGATGTTCACCCGAATTGCGGTCATCCCTAACCATCGCGGCAACACGGCGAGAAAGAAGTACGCGTAGGCGGAGAAAAACAGAACTTGAAAAATTGAGTTGAACGCCACCAGTCCGGCAGCGTACTCACGATCGCCCCGGGCCAGGTCATTCCAAACGATTACCATGGCAATGCAGCGCGCGAGCCCGATCAGAATCAACCCGGTCATGTACTCCGGCTTGTCGCGGAGAAAAAGAATAGCCAGAACGAACATGAGAAGCGGTCCGACAACCCAGTTCTGGATCAGCGATAGGGCCAGCACCTTCCGGTGGCTGAACACCCGCCCCATCTCTTCATACTTCACCTTGGCGAGCGGCGGATACATCATGAGGATCAGTCCGATCGCGATCGGGATTGAGGTCGTTCCCACGCTGAAGCGGCTTAGAAAGGGAACGATTCCTGGCGCCAGGTAACCCGCCGCCACGCCCCCCACCATCGCCGCGAAGATCCATACGGTCAGAAAACGGTCCAGAAAAGAAAGTCGGGAAGCACTCTGCGCATTTGCCATATTGTTTTCGCTAATTCTCCTTACCAATCTATCTAGCTCACAGCGGCTCCGCCGATATGGGCGCCGCGAGCAATCTCATCCTGCAGTTCAGGCCCCACGGGAGCGTGAGTTTTATCGGGAATTCGTCGCCCGAGCTAGAGACCTTGGTCTTACGCCCGCATTCGATGTAATTCGCTCCGATGACCAAGACTTCCGCGATCGCGAGGCCGGCCTCCCACCTACTGTCAAGCACGGCTTCGATTCACTGAGTGTGCAGCAACCCGTCTTGATCGCTTCTCGCAGCCGATTCTTGTCCGCCCGCATCTGTTCTTCGTTCTTGTAGGCCTCGCGGAGAAATTCGAATAAGCGCTTCTTCATCTCTAGCTTCGGATCAGCGATGCGATAGAAGATTCGGTAGCCGTCCCTGCGCGCCAGCACAAGGCCCGAGTTCTTCAGATACGAAAGATGACGGGATACATTTGGCTGTGTCGCCGCCAAAACATGCTGGATGTCGCAAACACACAACTCACCATGCAGCAGCAAGTTCAGAATCCGCAGCCGGTTTGTGTCAGCCAATGCCTTAAAATATTGTTCCAGTTCTTTCATACGTCCCTTCCTCTTCATCTTCACACTGCCACTTCCGCAACTTGTCGTAGCTGCCCGCTCCCAACGGGAGCCTCAATCTGCCAGGGAACAGGATCAAAGACTTGTAGTTTGGGTATAACTTTTTCTTCGTAATTGTATATTCGCATAGATGCATAAACTTATGCTAATCTTTTCGCGCCATTGTACTGCGACCGGCAGCACCAGTAACCCACGCTCTCGTGGAATTCACGAACGACGCGAAGACGTCTCAGGGAAAGGTGACCATCATGCAAGGACGCTACAACGTTCTCTTCTTATGCACGGGAAACTCCGCTCGGTCCATCATGGCCGAGGCCATCATGAACCGTAAGGGTCGGCCAAACTTCACTGCATATAGCGCAGGAAGTCATGCCACGGGGCATGTTCACCCCCAGGCGCTGCGACAGCTCGAGCTTGCCCATCTGCCCACAGACGGTGCACGAAGTAAGAATTGGGATGAGTTCGCCGCATCCGGCGCACCGGAACTCAATTTTGTGTTCACAGTCTGCGATAATGCGGCCAAGGAAGTTTGCCCCATTTGGCCCGGCCAGCCCATGACCGCCCATTGGGGCGTGCCGGACCCTGCTGCGGTAACGGGCACGCCCGAACAAATAGAAAAGGCATTCCGCGAGGCCTACATGATCCTCGATCGCAGGATCGGCCTCTTCTTGTGTTTGCCCCTTTCCAGCCTCGACCAACTGGCCATCAAAAAAGAAATCGACCGCATCGGCAAACAGTGAGGCGCACGGCCAGCCGTTACTATGAACCTCACCGACTTTGGATCACGATCTCCGGGTCGGGACGCGCAGTCGAACTACTGTTTTCCATCGCTCGGTATCAGAGCGATGAATCCCTCTTCGGCGTAACCAAACACTCTAAGTCAACCCCTCAGCCGCGTTGACCGAAAGGACATGGGTGGCTTGCGGCCCCCGCGCGCCGAGTGGTAGCTTTGATTCTTCGAATCTCTGCTGCTTCAGCAGCGATTCGGAGCGCCGGGCGTGTCAGCGCCCAGGGGCAACCCGCCGCTCAGGAGTTCCGTTGCCAGCGTGGAACGTTAACGATCAGAAGATTCCGCAGGGAAGACTCGCGCTTTTCTCCTACGTCTCGGCGGCGTTCGTCGTATTTCTCCTCGTCGGATTCTGGAAGCTGCAAGTCGTCCAATCGGAGCATTTCGCCGATCTCGCGGATAAGAACGGCATCCGCTCCATCGCCATCATTGCGCCGCGCGGAGCCATGCTCGATCGCGAGGGTCGCGTCCTCGTCGATAGCTATCCGTCGTTCAGCATCCTGTTGCTGCGCGATAATCCGGTTTTGCTCAAGAAAGATCTCCCGCAAATCGAGGACGGTCTCGGGATTTCCGACGACGATTTGAAGCAGCAGCTCGACGCCGCGAAGCTCGAGCCGAAATTTCTTCCGATCATCATCAAGCCCGCTGCCAGCGAAGCCGACATCGCCTTCGTCGATTCGCACCGCTCCGATCTTCCTGTTCTCGATCTCATGATGGTCCAGCGGCGCCGCTATCCGTACAACGAGTTGCTCGCAAATACGATTGGTTACGTCGGTGAAATTTCCGCGCAAGACCTCGCCAAGAATCCCGACCGTTATCGCCCCGGCGACATCGTCGGCAAGGCCGGCCTCGAGAAGGAATACAACGACCAGATCGAGGGCACTGACGGCATGCGGCGCGTCGTCGTCAACAGCGTTGGCAAAGTCATGCGCACGCTCGACAATGTCGAGGCCATTCCCGGCAAGCCCATCCAGCTCACCATTGACGAGGACTTGCAGCAGATCGCTGAAACCGATTTCGCGAACAAAGAAGGTGCCCTCATCGCCATGGATGCGCGCACGGGCGAGGTCTTGGCCATGGTCAGCCGGCCTACCTTCAACCCCAACGATTTCGCCGTCCGCATTCCCAACCAGGAATGGGCGCAGCTAAACTCCGACCCGAAAACTCCGCTGCTCAACCGCGCCATTCAGGCTCAGCTCGCTCCCGGGTCCGTTTTCAAAGTCGTTATGGCCACGGCCATGCTTGAATCCAAAGCCATTCCGGCGAATTACACCGTGTTTTGCCCTGGTTACGCCACGTTCTACGGCCGCCTGTTCCATTGCGATCACGCTCACGGCACGGTCGATCTCCATAAAGGCATCGTGGCTTCCTGCGACGTCTACTTTTACAACGTCGGCAAATTGCTCGGAATCGATCGCATCGACCAGTACGCTTTCGGCCTCGGTCTCGGCCGCCGCACCGGAATTGATTTGCCGAGCGAGGAACCCGGACTGGTCCCGTCAGAGGATTGGGTCGAACGTGTTGATCATCACAAATGGTATCCGGGGTCCACAATCTCCGTCTCCATTGGTCAGGGCGCGGTGATGGTCACGCCCATCCAGCTCGCTCGCATGATCGCGGCCGTGGCCAACGGCGGCACGTTGATTCCCCCGCATCTCTTGAAAAACGCCACGGATCTGAAGTCCGGATCCTTTCCTCTGTCGGATGACACGGTCCAACAGGTAACCGACGGCATGTGGGGTGTCGTCAATGAGCCTGATGGCACCACGTCCGGGCAAGTGAAGCTGCAGAACGTCGACTTTTCCGGCAAGACCGGCACTGCTCAAGTCGAAGGCTTCGACCTGCAGAAGAAATTAGGCAAGAAGTTGAAGGAAAACGGCTGGTTCGTCGGTTACGCGCCGCGGCGCAATCCGGACATTGTGGTGGCAGCCCTCGTTCAGAGCGGAGGTTGGGGCAGCACTTCGGCAGCGCCCATCGTGCGCGACGTTGTGAAGGCCTATTACGACAAGAAAAACGGCCATCTGCCGCAGCAGCAGCCTTCGACCGCGGAAAACATTCCGCCGTCGGGCGTCGCGCGCCCCGCCGCGCAAACCTCCGGAGCCGAATCCCAGTGAAAGACCGCCCGCGCGTTCAGGATTTCGATTGGACTCTGCTCGCGATCGTCGCCGCGATCAGCGCCGTGGGCGTGCTCGAAATCTATTCCTCCACGCATGCCAGCGCCATGGCCGGAATGCAATGGAAGCAGCTCGTGTGGATCGGCATCGGCCTCGCGGGAATGTTTATCATCTCGCGCATCGACTATCACACGCTGCTCGACCAGGCTCCCACGCTTTACATGATCGGAATCGCCGGACTCTTGGTCGTGCTCGTGCTTGGCTACTCGCGCCTGGGCGCGAAGCGGTGGATCCATATCGGCGATGTAGCAAATTTACAAGTGTCGGAAATTATGAAGTTGATTATAATCATTGTGCTTGCGCGTTACTTCGCGGAAGTGCATACGGACCGTCTCACGCTGACGGACCTCGTGAAGATTGGCATTTTGACTCTGATTCCCGTAGGCTTGATCTTGAAGCAGCCCGATCTCGGAACCGCGATGATGCTGGTTCCCGTCGCTGTGATCGGAGCCTTTTTCGCGGGGATCGAATGGAAGCACGCCGCGATCGGATTGTTGCTGGTAGCGCTCCTGGTGCCGCTCGGTTGGAATATGCGGCGCCATTTGAAACCGTACCAGCAGCAGCGCATTCAAACTTTCCTTCATCCGGAGGAGGACCAGCGCGGTGCCGGCTATCAGATCTTGCAGTCCGAGATCGCCGTGGGCTCCGGGGGATTTTGGGGAAAGGGCTTCGGCAAAGGCAGCCAGAACCAGTTGGGCTTTGTGCCCGTGCGGTACTCGGATTTTATTCTGGCAGCGCTCGCCGAGGAGCAGGGTTTTATTGGCGTTTGCGTCGTTATGCTGTTGTACTTGGGCCTGATTCTGCGGCTGGTGGACAACGCCCAGAAGGCGAAAGACCGTGCCGGGATGTACGTCGTGATGGGAGTCACCGCGATCCTGGGCTTCCACGTTCTGGTCAACGCGTCGATGGTGATCGGGTACATGCCGGTCACCGGCATTCCACTGCCGCTGATGAGTTATGGTGGGTCGGCAACGGCCTTCGTGTTTTTGGCTTTGGGGCTGGTGATGAACGTCCGCATCCGCCGGTTCGTCAACTGAGCCCCGCTGGCAGAGGCCGGGAAAAGAAACAAAAAAGATTTATGCAGTGCCCCGTCCCGGACCACCGGGAGCGGAAATTCGAATTTCAATTTTGAATTGAGGAACGCATCGGGTGAGGAAAGCGATTCGCATAGGCGATAGGCCTTTCCAGTACGGCCCCTCGTGGCACGCCCAAGGCTCAGCCTTGCGCCACGCCGGCCGCGCGCGTCGAGCGCTCATGTGCGCCGCCGCGGTCCGATGCGCAATTAGGAGTGTCCATGTCCAAGGAAATGGTGATATCGGCGAACCCGCACGAGACGCGGGTCGCCATTATGGAAGAAGGCCAGCTCTGTGAATACTACGTCGAGAGGGAAAAAGAGTTTGCGTTAGTCGGAAGCATCTACAAAGGGCGTGTGACTCGCGTGCTTCCCGGCATGCAGTCGTCCTTTGTGGACATCGGCCTCGATAGCGACGCCTTCCTGTACGTTACGGATTTCCTCGAGGGGCTTGAGGAGTTCGATCCCATCGTCACGACGGTCGAGGAAAAAGTTCAGAAGATGCAGGATCAGGGCGGCTCCGTGTTCGCGCCGGAAGGCGGCGCGGCTCCCGCGCTCGAACCGGTCGACGTCGAACCGCAAGGCATTCCCGCTGCGGCGCCGGAACAGCCGGTTGCCGAAGGCGCGACTCCTGCGCCGGTTTCCGCGCAGCCCGCGGCGCCTGCTGCGCCTGCGCACAACAATGTTCCTCACGACCGCCCACGATTTGAAAACCGCGGTCGCCCCGGCCGCGATTTTGGACGCCGTGGCGGGCGCGGCGGCGGACGTTTCGGCAGGCGCGGTGCCGGAGGTGGTGGCGGTGGACGCGGAGGCGACCGGCGCTTCGGCCGCGAGCTGCCTCCATCGAAGTACGCTTCTCCGCGCCCTTACGAAGAGCAGCCCGGCGAAGCAGGCGCGCCCGAGGGTCACATCTCCGTGCTCCTTCCGGGAGAATCGCTCGCCAAGTTCCGCGAGAAACCTGCATCGGCTCCCGCGCCGGAACAGATCAGCCCAGCGCCCGCGGCGCCGACAGAAGCTCCTATCGTGCCCGCAGTCGAAGTTCACAAACCAGTCGCGGAAGTTGCGCCGCTCCACGACGCCGAGTCCGCGCGGGATTTCAGCGACAACGCCCGCGTCGAATATCCCCGGCCGTCTTCGTCGGGGCTTGAACCGCTCCCCGGAGAGTCTCTCTCGAAGTGGAAGCATCGCGAGCCGGTCGTTGAAGTGCACGCCGAGCCACCGCTTCCATCCGAGATTCATGAAGAAGAGCATATTCTGGCGCACGAAGAGCCCGAAGACCGGCTAACCGAAATCCTTCCGGAGGAACACCCCGCGGCGGAGCTGACGGAAGATGAAGCCGCCGCACTCGCCGAACACGTCGCCGAAGCGCAGGATGAAGAAGCCGCGCGAGTGGCGCAGGACAGAGTCTTCGCGGCGGCGGATGCCGAACAAGCGGCGGAAGAAGAGCACGAACTCGAGGAAGAAGAGTCCGAGGCCGAAACGGAAGGCATGATTGCGCCTCGTCCGGAATCGCGACAGGAGACGGAACAAGAACACGATAAGCTGGCAGCCGCCGCGGAAGACGAAGCGGAAGCCGAAGCCGCGCAGCAGGAAGCTCTCGAATCGCTCGCGGAAACCGAGCACGCGCTCGAAGCCGAAGCGGGCGTTGCGCCGGTCGAAAACGGCTTGCCGATTCCCGCCGAGAGTCCGATTGCGCAGGGGCAGCAGCCATCTCAGGCGCGCGTCCGCGATGATTTCCGCGCGCGAATGCAGCATCCTTCGCGCCGCGGAGGGCGCGACCGCGGCCCGCGCCGCGACGATCGCGGCCGCCGTCCGCAGCACGGTCACGGCGGCCATCACCGCTCGCAGCCGCGCCGCCCCCAACTCATCTCCGACTTGCTGAAACAGGGCCAGGAGATCATCGTCCAGATCGCCAAGGAGCCGCTCGGCAAGAAAGGCGCGCGCATCACGAGCCACGTCGCGCTGCCCGGGCGCTTCCTCGTGTACATGCCCACGCTCGACCACACTGGCGTGTCGCGCAAAATCGCGTCCGCTGAAGACCGCGCGCGCCTGCGCCATTTGGTGAACGAGGCCAAGGGCAGCGCGGGCGGAGGCTTCATCGTGCGCACCGCGGCCGGCAGCGCCGCTCCGGAGGAGGTACGCGCCGACGTGGAATTCCTCACGCGCACGTGGTCGGAAATCAAATCGCGCTCGGAGCAGCGCAAGGCCCCGTCGATCCTGCATCGCGATCTGAATCTCGTCGAGCGCATGTCTGCGCGATTACATCAGCAACGACTACGCGGCGATCTGGGTCGACTCGGAAGAGGAATACACCAAGGTCGTCGATTTCATGAGCCGTTTTCAGCCGGGGCTCGTGAATCGCGTGAAGCTCTACACGAAAGAGAATCCGGTTTTCGAGGAATTCGGCATCCAGCAGGAAATCGACAAGGGCCTGCGGCCGAAGGTGTGGCTGAAATCGGGTGGCTACATCGTGATCAACCACACCGAGGCGCTCGTCGCGATCGACGTCAACACCGGGAAGTTCGTTGGCAAGGGGTCAAACCGCCTGGAAGACACGATCGTTCGCACGAACCTCGAAGCGGTGAAGGAAATCGTCCGCCAGATGCGCCTGCGCGACCTCGGCGGAATCATCATCATCGACTTCATCGACATGGAAGAGCGCCGCAACCGCGAAAAAGTGATGGCCGCGCTCGAAGACGCTCTCAAGGCCGACCGCGCGCCATCGAAAATGCTGCGCTTCAACGAGTTCGGCTTGATCGCCATCACGCGCAAGCGCACCAAGCAAGCCCTCGAACGCACGCTCTGCCAGCCCTGCCCGTATTGCACCGGCTCGGGTATGGTGAAGTCCATCCCCACGCTGTGCTACGAAATCCAGACCGAGGCGCGCAAGATGGCTCCGGAGATGGAATCCGGCAGCATCACGTTGCGCGTGCATCCGGAAATCGCCAAGGCGCTCAAGACGCGCGAGTCTTCTCTGATCGAGGAGCTCGAGCACTGGACGAAAAAGAGCGTGATCATCCAGGCCGACCCGACGCTGCACTGGGAGCAGTACGACATCTACTAGAAACTCGAGCGCCGAAAACTGAAAACGCCCCGAGAAATTCTTCGGGGCGTTTTTTTGCTCCAGTCCACAGGAATCGGTCCCTCCACCCGGAACTTTCTGATGGTTCAATGATGGTGGCAGTCTAAGCCCTTAATTGGACGATTTTGGCAGGTTTTGACGCGTTAAACGGTGCTAAACATGGCGGAATCTCAAAACGACAAACAAGCACGAGCTCTCGCGACGTACAAGAGCCTGGCACGCGCGGTCTACTCGCTGGACGACCTCCTGGATCGGCAGTGCGAGTTCCTCGGCCTGAGTCCGAGCCAATATCGCGTTCTTGAACATTTGCTGTTCTGCGGCCCCATGGCCACGGGAGAGCTTGCCGCGAAAATAATGGTCGGCGACAGCACAATCAGCGTCGTGACCAGGAATTTGGAGCGTGCGGGGCTTGTGGTTCGCCGCGCCGATGAAACGGACGGCCGCAAGGCAATCGTCCATTTGACCGCCGAGGGAAAGAGAGTGGTCCAGAATATTCTCCCGAAGCGCGCGAGAGTTTTGCGCGCCAAGATGTGCGTGCTGGGCAAACGTGAGCAGGAGAATCTGAGTCGCCTGTGCCTGAAGCTGGCGGAGGGCGATCCGGTGAAATTCATGATCGAGATGACAATGGAAGATCGAGGTGACAAAGACGGTTGAGAGTTCAGAGTTGAAAGTTGAAGGTAGGGACAAACCCACGCTTGCAGAAGCTGCAAGCATGGGGCACCCGGCAACCTGGGTTAACTGGACTGGACGGCTCGTTCCCGAGGAGCGTCCCATAGTCCGCCAAGCAATATGCCAACGGTCATGAAAACGAATTCCACGAACCACGTGAGAAGGTAGGGGAGGAATCTCCGATCCCCAAGTACGTCCACCGTAAGCCTGAAGAACTCTGGCAAAAGCCAGAGCTGTACCGACACGAGATATATGAGCACCATCGCTTGGCGATGCGCACGATGGCACCTACCCACGACCCACCCGCTAACCGCTGCGAAAATAGCATAAATAATCCACGTCGGATAAAGGTAGTAATGTTGCCACCAAGGGCTCAGCTTCAGACCACGTGCCAGCAACACTCTGTCAAGGAATCGCCACCAGGGAATCTCCACGGAGTAGAGGAAGAGATAGTTTGCGGCCCACCCTAGAGCTATAGCACGGAGTGCAAGCAGTTTGTGGGCGCGGACTTCCTTGCCAAACCCAACGACAATCGCAACCAGCACTTGCCTCCAATACCATGCGCCTGAGCGCCCCAGATTGTATTCCTCCAAGAGATCGCCTGAGAGCGCGTCATTCCTGCAGCCAAACTTGTGCAGCAACCAAGTTGCGCCCGATGGCGGCTGCACGGACCTCATGCTGCACCTCCTTCCAGTTGGGGTAGTCGCTTCCACAACTTCGTCAGTGCCTGGCGTGTCTGACGGACTTCTCGCAGCCCCTTGGCGGTGATGTGGAAGTATCTCTTCGCCCGCCCGCCGCGTTCAGGCGTGGGCTCGCCCAGCTCCGAAGACACGAGCCCTTTCGATTCGAGACGTTCTAAGGTGGCGTAGACGCTGGCGAGTGCTACTTCACGCCCGCTTCTCTCCTCAATTTCTCTTGAGATCGGGACTCCGTAAGCGTCCTCGCGCAGCCGCATCAAGACGAGCATCACGATCAGTTCGAAGTTTCCGAGGTAGTCTCGCTTAGCCATTTTTTCAAGAATAGTTAGGAAATCGCAACTTTGCAAGTGCCAGATGTCGAGCTGTTGAGGATAATGTGGAAGGGAAGGATCTCGATAGACCAAATGCCTGGTAAACGCTGCCAGCTCAACCGGTCGATGCAACACTATGTACTCAGTTGGTCCGACAGTACTTCCCCTAGAGAACCGACCTGTCGGGCTGTACTCAATCAGAACCTAGCCAGGGCAGTGTTCCGTTCGATTCGACGCTCGCGAACGACTATAGCCTTTGAGGCTCGCGCAAGTAGACTCCGCGCTGGTGTTGCGTCGACCCATTGAGACCGCCCGACTTATCAGGAGTTGGCCGAGCGGCTAGGCCGTTATTGACTACTTCCGAGCGCGCCCTCATTCACCCGCTCGGCGGGCAGGGCACAGGATGCGCCGCTATGCACCCAAGCGATTCTCTCTGGGCACGGCGCTTTCGGTGTCGATGACTGAACCAAGCCTGCGTTCTCCCCAGCGCGTTCGGAGCCGACGATTCATTGGCTCCGAATAGAATCTCGCGACCAGATCACCCAGCAGGGCGGCAGCCAAAATGGTGACAGCGAACAAGACGGGAACAGCCCGCATCGGCTTGCCCATCTTGACGAAGAGATTGAAGAAGGCGAAAACAACGAACATATGAGTCAGGTACACCTCGTAGCTGCGCTGGCCGAGCCTCAGAAGCGGACCCAGAGCACGCGGACTTCTCCACTGAGTTTGCGCAGCGGCGATGATGATCAGGCAGGTGCCGATTGCAAGAATCGTTTCTTCAAGCCCCAAGCGATCCATACTTCGCAGGAATGGCTCCGAACCGAATACCAGGATCAGAACCAGCAGGGCCACGCCGATGCAGCTGAAAGCTCGCAGCACTGGACGCGAGAAACGGATCCGTGAGGCCAGCAGGGCCGTCAGACAGCCGAGAGCGATCGCATCCATTCCCCCAAGATACGACTTCTCCATCCAGATTTCGTTTCCGTGAGTAAGCGCCCTGCGCCCGAACGGTCCCAGAACAGCAAATGCCAGAAGAAGCGCGATAAATGGCTTGCCGCAGCCGAGCAGCCGCGCGAGGAGGGGAAAGAAGAGGTAGAACATCTCCTCGACTGAGAGAGACCAAAGGATATCCCAATTTCCGGGAAGGTATCCACGCCGAGCCTCCAAGAGATTGAGGTGAAACGTGAGCGCCGCGACGAGGGTTCGTCCGAGGCCTCCCGTTTTTGGAGAGACAACGAAGTCCTTGAAATGCGCGAAATGGAGTCCGCTGAGTACCGCGAGCAACACAAGAAGCAGCGGTGCAATTCGTGCGAAGCGCAGTAGATAGAAGTCACGCACACTGACGCCGGAGAGCGAGCCCCACCGCCGAAGCGTGATAGACGTAATCAGGAAGCCTGAGACCGCGAAGAAAATCTGCACGCCGAACTGCCCGTTCCAGACCAATGATTGCACGAGCTGAGGAGGTAATCCGTTGGTGTACGGCACTCTTGCGAGGAGCAGGCGGATGTTGACGTGGTTCATCAAGACAAAGAAGATCGCCAGACCACGGAGGATATCCACTCCGTCGAGTCGCATCCAGCTGCTCTCACCTTTTACATATGCCGCTGTCATCGCGTCTCATCTTATATTCCCGACCGAAAATCGCGTGAACCTGTACTGACATGTCAGCTAAGTGGTACACACTGATCCGCATCAGCGGGAGCAAGCCCTTTGCGAGGAACTTATGGTGAGTTTGCAGAACCCGTAATCCATCTATTCGTGCGGTAGGCGATTCTGACTATGAGATTGCGATCAGATTGCATATTTGCGCTTCAAATACGAATCACTTCGGAATCATTCCGATCGTCCCCAGCCACGTCTCCACCAACTGAGGCCACCTCGTTATCGGAAGGTCCGTGCGCCGCAGCCCAAACGCATGCCCGCCTTGCGCATACAAATGCATCTCTACGGGAACCCCGGCGTTCTTCAGCGCAATGTAATAAACCAACGATTGGTTTACACCGTCCACGTGGTCATCCTCCGCTTGCAGCAAAAACGTGGGCGGCGTCATGTCGGTAACAGGAATTTCCGGATTCAATTCAAATTCTTTCGTCGTGTTTTCCAGCATGTGCCCCGGATAAATCGCCACGGCAAAATCCGGACGGCAGCTCACTTTGTCGGCCGCATCCAAGGGTGCGTAGGCACGCTGCGCGAAGTGCGTGCTGATATTGGCCACCAAGTGTCCGCCCGCCGAAAACCCCAGCACGCCGATCTTGTGCGGATCAATGTGCCACTCCGCGGCGTGGAAGCGCACGAGCCCCACCGTCCTTTGTGCGTCTTCCAGCGCCGTGGGTGCTTTCGGATGAATGTTGCACTGGCAATCATCATGCCAAGCCGGGCCCGAATCCGGCACGCGGTATTTCAACAGCACGCATGTGATTCCCTTGGACACCAGCCAGTCGCAGACCTCCGTGCCTTCAAGATCGATGGCCAGATCCTGATAGCCCCCGCCTGGAAACACAACCACCGCTGCACCCGTGTTTTTTCCCTTTGGCGAGTAGACCGTCATCGTGGGCCGCGAGACATGGCCCACACCAACCAACGGCCTGCCAGCGACCAGATCTTTAGCGTCCGTCGTTTCGCTCTCCGGGGCCAAGTCAGGCTGCGCGTCAGGGACTGCCGCTGGCCATATCGGCACCTGCGTATGTCCCGGCGATGGCTGCCAGACATGCGTCTGCGCGCGCAGCGCGCTCGGACCGCCAAACGCAAACACAACACAGAGAGCAAAGATCAAAAGTTTCGTCACAATCGCCACAGCTTAATATAACCCGTCACTGCCGAAAGCCGCTGATCGGAAACTGTGAAGAGTAATCGAAAGCCTAAGTCCCGATAAACGCGCTCATCGGCAACTGGCTTTCGCGCGCCCAATCCAAAGGTTAAGGAAAGGCTTGTTCTGACATCTCTTCGATCCCGCGCTATACTCGGATCACTCGACATTCTTGTCGACATCGGCGTTCCTGCCGAGAAGGAGGTGATCCAGTGAGGTACGGTTTACGTTGAAGTAGTAGAGGAGGCGCTTGTGAGGTTACCGAGCGCCTCTCTCCTTTTGTCCCCGCCTGTCCGAATTCCTTGTGATTCGAGGAATCTATTTCTGCATCTTATCCCTTGCAAGTGCCTCGTAAACGCGGCGGTCTCAATGGGTCGACGCAACACCAGCGCG
This sequence comes from uncultured Acidobacteriota bacterium, assembly GCA_963715685.1. Classification (GTDB taxonomy): domain Bacteria; phylum Acidobacteriota; class Terriglobia; order Acidiferrales; family UBA7541; genus Palsa-295. The sequence goes on from OY970264.1 coordinate 3,768,301, forward strand.
GAGTCTACTTGCGCGAGCCTCAAAGGCTATAGTCGTTCGCGAGCGTCGAATCGAACGGAACACTGCCCTGGCTAGGTTCTGATTGAGTACAGCCCCGACAGGTCGGTCCTCTAGGGGAAGTACTGTCGCACCAACTGAGTACATAGTGTTGCATCGACCGGTTGAGCTGGCACGACCTATCAGGCGAGTGGAATTGGATCATCGCACGCAGAGCAATTTGCAGGAGCGTTTCTGCAAGCAGTGTCCTGCTGTGAAGGATTACTTCCGAGTGGCCCGTCAAGCGCCCACAATCCGAAGCGGTGTATTGTGATGGCTCGGGCCGCGTTCCGGCAGCGCCCTCCCACACGCGGGATCCGGGCGTCCGCTTCCGACGGCTGCCGCCGCCCGGAGCTTTTACAACAACACCAACGGCTGGGGCTCGAGTGTCTCCACCATCGCAGCCCATCCCCGGGCGGCCTGTGCCTTTGAGCGATTCCTTAAGAATCGTAGCCGGGGCCGCGAGGCGACCCGCACTCTTTCCACAGCTTTTCCCAATTCCAGATCCCGGACGTCACCTCGATCGGCAACGGGAATCCGAGCTGATGCGCGAGCATACACACCTGCCCGCGATGGTGGGCTTCGTGAGAAAGCATGTAGCACAGCATCTCCGGGCCAACCGGCCAAGGCTGAGCCCAGCCGTCTCTGCGAAACTTCTCGACGCGGCCCCCGCCACCGCCGAGCGCTTCAGCGAGCATCTCCGCGCAGCGAGCGGCGCTCTCGGCCAATCCCGCGCGGGCCTGCTGCGGCGTGCAGTGCACGCGGTGGAGCTGTCGTGGAACCTTCAGGTGCGGAGCTGTAAGCCTGACCCACTTGGAGCGGACATTGTGCATGTGCGTGAAGATCGCCGCAATGGTGCGGACCTTGCCGGGCGGTTTGGCTCTCCAGGCGGCAGGGTCAAGATGTTCGATAAGAACCTGGTTCATGCGATCATTGGCGGCAAAGATCTGGAGTGCGGCTCGGCCGAGTTGAGTGTGAACCTTGTGTGGACGCGCGGTCACGGCTCCCTGCTCCTTGACCTAATAATACTTCCGGGCCGTCGGCAAACCGGAAATTATCGTAGATTGGCTGCCAACATACTCTAGCGCCTGGTAAACGCGGAAACCGGAGAAGTGGGTACTAGCCAGGTATTTATCCGATTATCCAACTACAGGTCCATTTGGACGGCCCTCGACACGCGTAGAGGTGCGGAACCACGAGGCGGAGAGGATAACCGTAATCGGCGTGGCGTGACGGCGAGTCTATTCTTCGGGGTGTTCCTGAGCCAGCGGCGGTTAAATCTGGTAGTCGATTTCGATGATGGCCTGCAGTTCGTCCGAGAGGGCTTGCAGTTCCGCGACAGCGGCGGCATCGTGCGGTTCGTGTCCTTCGAGCCGCTGGACCCGTTCCCGCAGATCTTTCACCTGCGAAGCCACGGAGGACAGGGCCGCGGAGAGTGGATCGTGAATCTGTTTCGGGTCGGTGATCACCACGCGCTGGCCGCCGCGCAGGACGATGTGCCCCGGCACGCCCACGATCGTGGAATTGTCCGGCACGTCTCGCAGCACGACGGACCCGGCGCCCACTCGGGAGTTGTCGCCCACCCGGATATTGCCGAGCACGCGCGCGCCCGCACCGATCGCCACGCCGTTTCCGATCGTGGGATGCCGCTTCCCTTTTTCCTTGCCCGTGCCCCCGAGCGTGACACCCTGATACAGCGTCACGTCGTCGCCGATCATGCTGGTTTCGCCGATCACCACGCCCATGCCGTGATCGATGAACAGCCGCCGCCCGATCTCCGCACCCGGATGAATCTCGATCGCCGTCAGCAGCCGCGCCACCTGCGACAGCCAACGGGCCAGCAGGCGGCAATTGTGCTTCCACAGCCAGTGAGTGAAACGGTGAAACCACAGCGCGTGCAATCCCGAGTAGCAAAGCAGCACTTCGAGAACCGACTGTGCCGCCGGGTCTCGATCCAAAATCGACCGGATGTCCTCTCGCATCGACTGGAACAAGGGTCCCTCACTTACATGGCTGCGACGGTCAGTTGCTGCGCCTCGTTCTTCAAGCCCTCGAATAAGACGCTGCTCAAATAGCGCTCGCCGAAATCCGGGAGCACCACAACGATGATCTTGCCGGCGTTTTCCGGGCGCCGGGCCACCTGCAGTGCCGCGATCACTGCCGCGCCCGACGAAATGCCCACCAGGAGCCCTTCTTCGAGCGCCAGCCGGCGGGCCATCCCGATCGAGTCCGGGCTCGACACCTGGATCACCTCGTCGATGTAATCCATGCGCAGGATTTTCGGCACGAATCCGGCGCCGATCCCTTGGATCTTGTGAGGGGCCGGCTGACCGCCTGTAAGCACGGGGCTTTCCGACGGCTCGACGGCAATGGCCTTGAACGACGGCTTCTTCGGCTTGATATACTCGCACACGCCGGTCAGCGTCCCGCCGGTTCCGATGCCCGAAATGAGAATGTCCACCTTGCCGTCCGTGTCGTTCCAAATTTCCGGACCGGTCGTTTCGAAGTGGATTTTCGGATTCGCCGGATTATCGAATTGCTGCAGGATGTAGCCGTTCGGCGTGGCGGCCAGCAGCTCTTCGGCTTTCGTCACCGCGCCCTTCATGCCCTTGGGGCCCGGCGTCAGCACGATGTCGGCGCCGAACGCCTTCAGCAGGACGCGGCGTTCCAGGCTCATCGTTTCCGGCATCGTCAAAATCAGTTTGTAGCCCCTCACCGCCGCCACGAACGCCAACGCTATTCCGGTATTGCCGCTGGTCGGCTCAATTAGCACAGTCTTGCCCGGATGAATCTTCCCCGCCTTCTCGGCTTCGGAAATCAGGCTCACGCCGATTCGGTCTTTCACGCTGGCATTCGGATTGAAGCTTTCGAGTTTCGCCAGCACGGTCCCCTTGCAGCCTTGCGCGACTTTGTTTAGCTGGACCAGAGGCGTCTTGCCGATCAATTCGGTGATGTCTTTTGCAACTCTCATCTCAATCTCCCTTTGTATGGCGTTTGAATTATGAACCAGCCGCGAGGCCAGGTTCCATTCGCGCGTCGAGTAGGTCGCCTTGTTATCCCGGCAGCATTTGCCCTGCTTTTATCACAGAGTCTTGCATTTTGTTTCACGAATGATGTGACGGTGATCACGCAGCGATGCTTTTGGGTGATAACGGCTCGGCGGACATTCTCCGCGCGCCGATGGCAGCGAGCTTCTAATCCCTGCTGAAGCGCTGCTCGCGAAACGGATCGCCGTACATGTTGTAACCGTTCTCTTCCCAGAAGCCGGGAGCGTCGTGGGCCATGAAATCGATGCCGCGGACCCACTTGACGCTTTTCCATGCGTAGAGGTGCGGGACGACGAGGCGCACGGGATAGCCGTGATCGGCGGGAAGCGGCTCGCCGTTGTGTCTCAGCGCGAAGAGAGTGGTGGGCCGCATCAGGTCTTCGAGCGGGACGTTGGATGTGAACTCTTCTTCGGCGTGAACCATCACGTACTTCGCTTCCGGCTTCGGCGCGGCGAGCTTCGCGACCTCCGTGAACGCGACGCCCTCCCAGCGCACATCGAAGCGGCTCCAGCGCGTGACGCAGTGCATGTCGGCGGTGACGCCCGTCATTGGCAGATGGCTGAATTCGTCCCACGTGAGCCGCACGGGCTTTTCGACGAGGCCGGTGATCTTGAAATCCCACGTCTGCGGATCGAAGCGCGGCACGTCTCCAACGTGAAGCACGGGCCACTTGAGAGTGGCGGATTGACCGGGAGGCAGGCGGCCGGCGTCGCGCATCGCGCGCTCGAGCTGTTTGCGTTCCGAGATTTCGCTGAAGATCATCGCGAATCACCGATCGGCGAGAGCATTGTACACCTCTGTTTTTCGCGCGGCGCAGCAGCCAGGCTGTCAACGTCGTATGCTATCATTGGCGATTCGGACCAGCCACAAAACCACAATAGGGAGCGTCCATTGTCAGCGCGCATACTCAACGGAAACGCGATCCGGGATCAAATCTACGCGGAGTTGCAGGCGGAAATCGGCTCGCTCGCAGCGGCGGGAATCAAGCCGGGGCTTGCGGCGGTGCGCGTGGGAGACGATCCGGCGTCGAGGCTCTATGTAAACAGCAAGATCGCGGCGTGCGAAAAACTCGGACTCGGCAGCTTTCATATCACGCCGCCCGCGTCGACGACCACCGAAGAACTGCTTGCCATCGTCAACGAATTGAATAATCGCGAGGATGTGGACGGAATCCTGGTGCAGATGCCGCTGCCGAAGCAGATTGACTCGAAAAAAATTCTCGACGCAGTGATTCCGGCGAAGGATGTGGACGGATTCAATCCCGTGAACGTCGGGCGTCTGGTGGCGGGGCGGCCCGCGCTGGTGGCGTGCACGCCGGCAGGCGTGATGGAGATTCTTCGGCGAAGCAACATTCCGATCGAAGGCGCGAATGCCGTCGTGATCGGGCGAAGCGATATCGTGGGCAAGCCGCAGGCGCTGCTGCTGCTCCACGCGAACGCGACGGTGACGATCTGCCACTCGAAGAGCAAGGATTTGCCGGGAATCGCGCGGCGCGCGGACATCATCGTGGCGGCGATCGGCAAAGCAGCGATGGTCACGCCGGACTTCGTCCGGCCGGGCGCGACCGTGATCGACGTGGGCCAGATCGTGGTGAAGGACGCGGCGGAAGCCGAACGTATTTTCGCGAAATTTCCCGCGAAGCTCGAATCGTTTCGCGCGAAAGGCTCGATCCTGGCGGGGGACGTTCACCCGGATGTCATGGAAGTGGCGGGTGCTTACACGCCGGTGCCGGGAGGCGTCGGACCGCTGACGATCGCGATGCTGATGAGCAACACGGTGAAGGCCGCGCGGATGCGGCGCGGAGGGCGCGCTCCGGCCGCCGCGTCAACGCGCAGCTAATGCTGCGCGTCGGTCTTACCGGCGGGATCGCCACGGGAAAATCGACAGTGGCGGCCATGCTGCGCGACCGCGAATATCTGGTGCTCGACGCTGACGCGCTCGGGCACGAGCTCCTCGAAATCGGCCAACCATCCTATGAAGAAGTGGTGCGCGAGTTCGGCGCGGGAGTGCTCGCGCCGGGCGGAGCGGTCGACCGCCGCAAACTGGGCGCGATCGTTTTCGCCGATGCGCAGAAGCGCGCGCGCCTGAATCAAATCCTGCACCCCCGCATCCTCGACGTGACGGCAAAATGGTTTGCGGCGCTCGACCGCCCGGGCGGGCCCGATCTGGCTTTTCAGGAAGCGGCACTGATCCTCGAAGTGGGCGCGCAGAAGAACCTCGACCGCGTGGTTGTTTGCTGGTGCCGGCCGGAGCAGCAACTCGAGCGCATGATCGAGCGCGGGTATTCGCGGCAGGACGCCGAGCAGCGCATCGCGGCGCAAATGCCCATCGAGGAAAAACGCCGGCTGGCCGATGAGACGATCGATTGCTCGGGATCGATGGAGGAAACCGAGCGGCAGGTCGAGGCCATGCTTGCGAAGTTGAAGCAGGCCGCGGCGTTGAAGCGGAACAATTAAGGGTTCAGTTTCGTTGCATCGTGTGAACGGCGATTGAGGCGCGCGCGATTGCTGGATAGGCGGCATCGCGCCAAGGAACTGCGCCGGGCACGGCATGCCGTGCCCCTACGGAAGAAAAAGACGCGCGAGTGCTGCGGGTAGCAAATCCAAAATGGCTGTTGCAGGCCATATCGAAACTGTAGAATCGTTAACATAGGTTCAAAAGCAAGGCGGGAAGCTGCGATGACGCAAGGTGAACATTCGCGAGGTGCGCTGCGGTTGCTGGCGCTTGGATTGATTGTCGGCCTAGGAGCTTACTGGGCTGGCTCGCGGTACGGGCAACACTCACCTAGGTCGGTACACGCGGTGCTGGAACCTGCGTCCACCGACACGAGCCTCGACCCCGAGGAAGAAGAGAACGTCCGCATCTATAAGCTGGCATCGCCGGCGGTGGCGAATATCGTCACGCGAACAGTGCAGTACGATTTCTTTTACAACGCGGTGCCGGTGGAAGGCGCGGGTTCGGGCTTCGTGATCGACACGCAGGGCCACATCCTGACGAACTTCCACGTGGTTGACGGCGCGCAGACGATCGAGGTCACGCTGGGCGACCAGACGCGCTACAAGGCCAAATATATCGGGGCAGACACGCGCAACGACATCGCGCTGATTCAGATCGATCCGGCCGGACACAAGCTCACGGCGCTCCCTCTCGGCGATTCGCGCAACCTGCTGGTAGGCCAGCGCGTGCTGGCGATCGGCAATCCGTTTGGATTTCAGAGCACGCTGACCACGGGAGTCGTCAGCTCGCTCGGGCGGACGGTGCAGACGAGTGACAACACGTTCATCGACGAGGCCATTCAAACGGATGCGGCGATCAATCGCGGAAATTCCGGCGGGCCGCTGCTCAATACGCACGGCGAAGTGATCGGAATCAACAGCGCGATTTATGCGCCGACGGGAACCACGGCGGGAATCGGGTTCGCGATTCCGGTGAACACGGCGCGGCGCGTGGCGGAAGATTTGATTACGCAGGGGCGCGTCCGGCGGGCGACGCTGGGCGCCGAGGGCCGCGCGATTTGGCCGGGCCTGGCGGATGCGCTGCACCTCGGAGTGAAGGAAGGAATTCTGGTCGAGCGGGTGACTTCCGGTGGCCCCGCCGACCAGGCTGGAATTCGCGGAGGCAACCGCGTGGTGCTGGCTGGCCTGCAGGAGCTGAGAATCGGCGGTGATGTGCTCATCGCGATCGACGGCAAGGAAGTAACGAGTCAGACGGATTTGAATCTTCTGCTGAATCGCGCGCGGCCGGGAGATACCGTGACGCTGACGATCGTGCGCGACGGCAAGAAGATGGATGTGAAGGTGAAGTTAGGCGAAGGCTAGAACGCCCCGATCTTGATTTTCGGCTGAGTTACTAGGCAAGAAAAGAGCCGACTGCCCCGCGTCAATCCCGCGGATTCGTGGCGAAGATGGATAACTCCGGTGTGAAGCCACGGTCGTCCATTTCAAGGATCGCTTTCACCATGTGAGCTATGTCCTCGGCGCGCAGCTTGGTGGGATTGTCCTTTTGCTCGAAGCCGGCGACTTTTGAGAAATTCGTCAGGACCTCACTCGGATTCACCAAAAACACGCGGATGTTGTGCTTTCGGAGTTCCGCGCGCCAGCATTCCGTCATGGCGCGAAGCGCGGATTTGCTCGCATAGTACGCCGTGCCGTTTGGGGCGCCGCGCAGTGCGGCAGTGGACGCGATGTTGACGATGTTGCCGCGCTGCCGCGAGATGAAATGCTTTGCCGCGCCGCGGGCCATGAGCATTGCTCCCGTAACGTTTGTCGAGAAGACGGCTTCGAAACTGGCGAGGTCGAATTCCACGAGGGTCTTGAAAACGCCGAAGCCCGCGTTGTTGACGAGAATATCGAGATCGCCGAACTTCTCCAGGACTTCGCGATAGGTGCGGTCGACGTCCGCTTCCTTCGTCACGTCCGCACGAATGGCGTGCACACCCAAAGTGCTGGCGGTTTCCGCAAGGCGGCGCTCGTCGCGCCCGGTGATCGCCACCCGCGCTCCGCTCGCCGCAAGAGATTCAGCGATTGCGCGTCCGATGCCGCTGCTGCCGCCCGTGATCAACGCTACCGCGTTTCGCAGGTTCATCTCGCCTCCCATGGGGATTCTCGTTGGCGCACGATTGTACACGCTAGCGGCCGGCGGTTTGGCCCTCGCGCGGGACCGGCGGGGCGGATTCCACAGAATGAACTTTTTCGCGCCACTCGTTACGCAGACGGTCGCGCTCCCGCTCGGTGAGGCGGAACCAGGATTCGGCAAGGTCGCGAACGCGCTCGAGTGTGGCCTGCACTTCGGCTTGCTTCAACTTCAGCGTGTCGCTGTCCGCGTCGGTGGGGACGCGGATCGGCGGCGCGACGAACATCACGGTGCGGGAAAACGGATAGGGTATCTGAAAGAGGTCCCAGGATTTCTGGAACGTATGCGCTCGCTTGATTCCAATGTGAAACACGGAAATGGGATGGCCGGTGCGGCGCGCGAGGATCACGGCGCCGGGCTTGGCGACGTAGCGAGGCCCGCGCGGACCGTCGATCGTGAGTGCGACATGGCGACCAGCTTCGAGATGCCGCGCCATCGCCGTGAGCCCCTCAATCGCGCCGCGCGTCGAACTGCCCTGCGCCGTGCCGAAGCCGAGGCGCTCGATCACCTTGCGCGTCCACTGACCGTCGAAATTGACCGTGTTCAGCACGACGATGCCGCGATTGCGCCACGTCCACACCGCGGGGAAAATGCAGCGGTGCCAGAACGCGCCGATGGCTGGCTCGCCCCCGCTGCGAATCTGAGTGGCATTGTGCACGCCGACGATTTCCAGGCGTAGCGTGGGGCCGATCAAGCGCACGAACCAATACACGACCCACGCGATCACGGGAATCTGCATCCGACGCCAGCGCGAAAGGTGCGGCATCGGAATGGCCCGCGGAGCGGCCGCGGCCTTTTGCTCGCCATTCTGGGGCGCGGCGGTCTGGGGTGCGCCGGATTTCGGGGCGTTCGTCACTGCTGTATAGTATAGGCGGTCGCGATGCGCTCCCAATTCCATTTCATGCGCGGCGGTGCCGCCGGTGCCTTTTGGCAAAGCCACGGCGCGCTGGCGGGGATTCTGCTGGCGCTATTCGTGCTGAGCCCGATCGCGCGGGCCGAGAACGCGCCTCCTGGCGCAGTCGCGCGCGTCGACGGGAGTGACATCTCGATCGAAAGCGGCACGGCGGCGCAAAATGGCACGACGACGGTCGCGCCGAGGATTTACGTCTCGAACGGCAGCACGGTGATGGTCCACGCGGGCCACGCGCGGATGACGCTGTTCGCCGGCGGCACGGTGATTATCTGCGGCCCGGCAAAATTCACGGTGCTCACGTCGGCCGACGCGATTACGGTGGCGCTGAATTTTGGGCGGCTGCGCGTAGAGCTGCCCGCGAAGACAGCGTTGCGCGTTTTCACGCCGACGATCATCGGGACGCCGATCGACATCAGCGGCGGCGCGCGGGACGTGACGGTGGGGCTGAACCTGGACGATTCGCTCTGCGTGGTCGCGACGAGCGGTGCGATCCAGCTCGAACACCAGTTCACCGGCGAAAAGCTGATCGTGCCGCAAGCCGGGGAATTTTTTCTGAATGCAGGAAAGCTGATGCCGGTCGCGGGATCTCCGGGAAGCTGCCAATGTCTGGAGGCTGAATCGCGGCCTGCGCCCGCGTTGCCCGCAGCGGTACCCGAATTCGCGGTCGCTACTCCGCCGCCCACAGCGGCAGCGGCGCTACCGCCGGTGAATCGTGCGCCGGAGCCTGATCCGCCCGCGCAGCCGAGCGTGGAATACAGCGTGCTCGCGCACGGGAACGACGCGCATCCCTCGACGCCGCCAGCGAAAAACGATGCCACGCCTGCTGCTGTGCCCGTTTCGATGCCGGTGTACACGGCGGTCCTGCCGCCGTTGACGTTTTCGGCGAATTCGCCCGCGCCGCCGCCGGACACTTCAGCCGAAATGGTGCTGCTGATCCGCGAAGCGCAGGTTTCGCCCGATTGGGAATTTTCCGGGCACGTGGCGGCGCCGGGATTCGCAGAGGCGATGCAGCACGCGTTGGGACAAGGAACGTCGAAGCCGGCAGAGCAAGCGCAGATACAGAGTCAACCTTCGGAGCAGCCGAGAAAGAAGAAGGGCGGATTCTGGGCATCGCTCAAGAAGGCTTTCGGCGGAGGAAGCTAGCGGGATTGACGCGGTTGTCGCGGATAGCTACCTAGAATCACCCAGCGCGCGGAAAGCGCTCATCCCCGGAGAGATCCCTCGGCTCCCGTTGGTCGCTCGGGATGACGATCCTTGTCGGATCGTCACATCCCCTCATAATTCGGGCCGCCGCCGCCTTCAGGTGGAACCCATTGAACGATCTGGTAGGGATCGGCGACGTCGCAGGTTTTGCAGTGGACGCAGTTGGCGGCGTTGATCTTCAGTTTCGGCGAGCCTTTGTCGGTAACCATCTCGTAGACCGCAGCGGGACAAAAATACTGGCACGGATTGCCGAATTCGCGGACGCAGCGGTCGCCGCAGACATTCGGTTCGAGGACGACGAGATGGCACGGCTGGTCTTCGTCGTGGCGAGTGCCGGAGTGATAGACGTCCGTGAGGCGGTCGAAGGTGAGTTTTCCATCGCCCTTGAAGCGCGTGGACTGATCGACGAGAGTGCCATCGCGATGTAGATTTTCATATTCCTTGTAACCCGGCTCGGTGCGCATGGGATCGATCAGGCCGCGCCCGCCGCTGACGAATTGAAATCCCGCGTGGACCAACCCTTTCAGAAGGCCGCCGTGAAAACCCTGATGGAAATTCCGCACGGACCAGAGTTCCTTCTTTAGCCAACTCTTTTCGATTTTTTCCTGGTAAGCGGAAAGTTTGGCCGCAGACGCGTCGCCGGCGCAGAGCGATTCGTAGATCGCTTCGGCGGCGAGCATGCCGCTCTTGATCGCCGTGTGGATGCCCTTCAGGCGCTGCGAATTCAAAAGGCTCGCGGAATCGCCGATGATGAGGCCGCCGTCGAAATAGTTGCGCGGCATCGAATACCAGCCGCCGTACGGGAGGGTCTTGGCGCCATAGCGGACGAGCTTGCCGCCGTCGAGAATTCTTCTCACGAAGGGATGCGTCTTGAATTTCTGGAACGCCTCATGCGGATCGAAGAGCGGATTGCGGTATTCGAGGCTGACCACCATGCCGAGCGAGACGCGATTGTCGCGCATGCCATAGACCCAGCCGCCGCCGTAGAGGTCCGAGCTGAGAGGCCAGCCTAGTGTATGCGCCACGTAGCCGGTGTCGATGCGGCCGGCCTGGACGTCCCACAATTCCTTGATGCCAATGCCGTAGACCTGGGGATTGAGGCCGTCGAGCTTAAGGCGCGAGACGAGGTCTTTCGTGAGCGAGCCGCGCGGGCCTTCTGCGAGCACGGTGACTTTCGCGCGCAATTCGTAACCGGGCGTGAAGTTGTCCTTGGGCTTGCCGTTCTTGTCGAGACCCTTGTCCTCGGTGAGGACGCCGGCGATTCCGTTTTTCTCGTAGAGCAGTTCCCTGCCGGCGAACTGCGTGAAAATGTTGATGCCCTTTTTTTCGACGAGGCCGCCAAACCATTTGACAAGCTTGTTGAGCGAGACCACGAAATTGCCGTGGTTCGCGAGCGGCGGCGGGGTGATGGGCAGCTTGTAGGAGCCGCTCTCGGTGAAGTAGTAGGCGGCGTCGCCGGTGACGGGCGTATCGAGCGGCGCGGTTTTTTCGAAATCGGGGACGAGTTCGCGCAGCGCGCGCGGGTCCATGATCGCGCCGGAAAGCTGATGGGCGCCAATCTCGCGCGCCTTTTCGAGGACGTAAATATTCTCCGCGGAAAGCGCCGGAGATTTTTTCGCGGCGGTATGCTGCTCGATCAGATTGGCGAGGTGCAGCGCGCAGGAAAGTCCCGCCGGGCCCGCGCCGACGATCAAAACGTCCGCTTCAAGCTTCTCGCGCTCAATTGCCACGGCAGAATCTTAACAGAAGACGGGGGATTCACCGCGAGCCGCTATTTTGTGATGAAGAAGACGAGGTGAACTTCCAAAATCGTGATTCGGAAGGCGTTTTGGGGACAGAGGTGTTCTGGATTGGAACAGTGGAATCAAAACGGCGGGCAAGCGAGGTCAATGGACGACGTCACGCCAAGGATCTGCGCCGGGCACAGCATGCTGTGCCCCTACGGAAATCATCTCGAAGGATGAATAGTCATCTGAATGATGGCCCGGAGAACCTAACCGGCTGCTTGGTAAAGTAAGCAGCGGCGTTGGCGGCGACGTGGCGCTAGGCTATACTGACGCACCGGTCGTCACGGGCGCGAGCGAACGCTGGGGCGGCGTCAGCGAGGGTTCGAGGCCGGGAACCGGGGGGAATCGCGCAAGCCCCGGCGACGGTCGTGAGGTGGTGTCGGTGCAGGCGTGCTGGGCCGGCAGGGCTCTCCCATCAGGTTCCAGCTATAGCAAGTCACGCGCGAGGTTGATCGCCGAAACGACAGCTGTGTACAAACAACTCCAAGAAGAGAACGATTCCATTTCCACTCCTCGCACAGATAACCACAGCGTCGCGGTAGTCGGCGGATCGGCGGCTGGGCTGTTCGCGGCCTCGCTGCTCGCGCGCCGCGGGCTTTCCGTGCGCGTGTTCGAGCGGATCGAGACGCTCGAACCTGCGGCGCGGACGCTGATCGTCACACACCGGATGCGGAACCTGCTGGGCCGGGCTGCAGAAGGCAGCATTGTCAACGAAATCCGGCGCTTCGAGCTTTTCACCGACGGGCGCGCCGCGACGATTTCCCTCCAAAATCCCGACTTGATCGTCGAGCGACGCACCCTGATCCAGGGACTCGCGGCGGAGGCGGAACGCGCCGGCGCCAAGGTCGAGCTGGGGCGGCGTTTTCATGCGATGCATCCGAACGGCAAGAGCCTGGTGATGGAAGTAGAGCGCTGCGCCGATGGAGGCCGCGAGGAAGTCCGCGCGGATACGATCATCGGCGGGGACGGCGCGGCCAGCCGCGTGGCTCGCTCCGCCGGATGGGAGCCTCTCGAGACGCTGCCGCTGGTGCAGGCCATCGTCCCGCTGCCGAAGAACATGCCCGCGGATACGGTGCGCGTATGGTTCGTGCCGCAGGACACGCCGTATTTTTACTGGCTGATTGCCGAATCGCCCACGCGTGGCGCTCTGGGCGTGATCGGCGAGTCCGGCGCGGAAACGCGGCTCTGCCTGGAGCGATTTCTCGAAAAACGTAATCTCGACGCGATCGAATTTCAGGGCGCGCGCATTCCGGTTTACAAGCGATGGGTTCCGGTGCGGCGCGAACTCGGGCGCGGATCCGTGTATCTGGTTGGAGACGCGGCGGCGCAGGTGAAAGTATCCACGGTCGGCGGCACGGTGACGGGTTTTCGTGGCGCGCTGGGAGTGGCCGAGGCGATTCTGAATGGCGGATCGAGCCGCGAGTTGCGCGCGTTGCGGCGCGAGCTGGACGTGCATCTCCTGCTGCGGCGGTCGCTGCACCGGTTCGAGCAGGCGGACTACAGCCACCTCGTGGACCTGCTGAACGAGGGAGCGAAACAGCCGTTGGCCGAGTATTCGCGCGACGAAGCGTGGAAGATTTTGTGGCGCGTGTGTTTGCGCCAGCCGCGGCTGCTGCTGCTCGGCCTGCGCGGATTGCTGAGGAGCAGGCGCTCGATCGACAAGCCTCGCGCTTAGCTCGGGCCGGTCGAAGGCCTGCCGACCAACGATTTCAATGACCCACCGGCGTACGTTCCGAATTGCGGCAGTAATCGTCGCGCTCGTGGTGTGCGCCGGTGCGGTGATTGCATTCCGCGGCGTTGGCCGGTGGCTGGTGAGCGAGGACGCACTCGGGTCGGCGGACGCGATCGTTGTGTTGAGTGGCGCGATGCCGGCGCGTGCGGAGGAAGCGGCGCGCATATTCCACATGGGATACGCGCGCGAGGCGTGGATCACGCGGCCGGAATCGCCCGCGAGCGACATGGCGGGAATGGGCGTCCAGTACACCGACGAAAGCGATTACAGCCGCGAGGTGTTGATTCACCTGGGCGTGCCGGAGGCGGACGTTCGCGTGTTGCCGGGGACGATCATGGACACCGAACAGGAAGTCGAAGAACTTTCCAGCGAAATGCGGCGCGAGGGAAAAACGAGCGTGATTATCGTGACGTCGCCGCAACATACGCGCAGGGTGAGGGCGCTCTGGCGTGAATTGGTCGGCGAGAATCCGCGAGCGATCGTGCGAGCCGCGCCGGAGGATCCGTTTGACGCCGACCACTGGTGGCGCGATACGCACGATGCTCTGGCCGTCATGAGAGAGGTGCTCGGGTTACTTAACGTTTGGGCGGGACTGCCGGTGAGGCCGCACTCTTCCTGAACTTCGTCCTGCATTTCGGCCACCTCGGACGGTCTGCTACTTCGGCTGGGTGGCGAGGGGCGTGGCGGTGGTTTCGAGAATCTTCCAGCGCTCCCACTCGGATTTTTTCGTGAGGTCGCGCAGGCGAAGCTGCCACTCGATGCCGAGATCCTCGTTGCGGCCGGAATAGAATGCTTCCCACGAGTTCGCTGTGGCGTCGCCGTTCCCGTTGTTGCCATTCCCATTGCTGCCGGTGCTCGCCGGATCGTGGCTGCGGAACATGGCGAGTTGCGCAGTATCGAGTGGCACGCGGAAGAACACAACATCGTCCCAGTCCGGCGGTACGGAGCCGTGGCCGTTGCCGAAATCTTTTCCGGATGGCGGGATGAAATGCCCGCACAGCTCCATCGAGTTCCCGCGCAGCAGCAGCTCGAGGGACGGCGGGCGCTCGGCCGACGGTCCGGGGCGCGAAAGCGCTAGCTCCCAGAGGGTGAGCGCGTCGCCGCTCTTCGCCGGATCGGAATAGAAGTCTAGCGTGCGCGTCTGCCATCCGGTGGACTTGCGATCGGGAAGAACCTCGGTGATGGTCGCGACCGTGTGGCTGCGCCAGCGCTCGAGCTTGACCGAGCCGACGAAGCTGCCGTACTCGCGGATGAACTTGCGGTCGTCTTCGGAAGCGTGGACGGCGTCGTGCCAGAAGCGGTCGTCGAAGCGGAAGGAAAGCGTGAACACCTGTTCGAGCGGCATGGGAGCGGCTTCAGTGAGCCGCTGGAGAAATTGCGGGTCGGCGACCGCTTCGAGATTTCGGACCCGCTCGAAGAGATGGCGGACGGTCCAGTTCTGCTGCCGCAAGACGCGCTGCCAGTGCTGAGCCAGCACGTAAAACACAAACACGACGATGACGGCGATGCCCAGCGCGGGCCAGAGAATTTCCATCCCGTTTGCTCCCCGGACCTGCCCGAATGGAGCGCGAACCGCCCCTGATGTGGCCGAATTCTACTAGATCGCTGCTCGGTTCACAACGCAGGTGCCTCCCGGCGCTGCAGCGCCGGTCGCGCGCGATTGCGCGGGGACGCGAGCGCGGATTATTATGTGCGGCGCATGAAAATCCTTACGGTGATTCCGCTGCCCCTTGTGTTGCTGTGCGCGATGCCCGCCGCGCGGGCGCAAACGTCGCAGACCGCTGCGCCCGCCGCGGCTGCGGGCAAATCCTACGAGCTCGATATCGACGGCACGAAGCAGTGGGTCGATACGAACATCGACTTGCGCGCGGGCGAAAAGCTGCGTTTCACGGCGACGGGCACGATCACGTATCCGGCGGGCGAATCGTCGAAATCGAAAGCGCGGTCGTTTGGTCCGGACGGACTCGCGCGCGGCTTCGCGGATTCAATTCACGAATACGCCGTCACGGATGCGGCGCACGGCGCGCTGATCGGACGCCTCGGCGCGAGCGATGCGGGCGGGCAGCCGTTCCTGGTTGGAGCGACCTCGGATTTCGAAGCGCCCGTCGCGAACCGCCTGTTTCTCGGCATCAATCAGAGCCTCAAAGACGCCGGAACTGCCCAGGGAAGTTTCCACGTCACAATCGAAGTGGTGAATCCGGGGCTGAGCACAGCCGCGGCTGCGGCCGTCGGCGGACCGGCGGAGGCACGCATTCCCGCGATCACAGCGTCGCTGCTCAACGAAATCCCGCGCCGCGTGAGCGATCCGCAGGGCAATCCCGGTGACATGGTCAACGTGCTGCTCCTCGGGTCCGAGGATGACGTGGTGAAAACGTTTACGGCGGCCGGCTGGGTGCACGTCGATAGCTCGGTGAAGGACACGATGCTCAACGGCCTGGTCGATTCGTTTGAGAAAAAGGATTATCTGACGATGCCGATGAGCATGCTCTATCTCTTCAACCGGCCGCAGGACTACGGCTTCGCGCACGCCGAGCCGGTGCGCGTGGCGATGTCGCGGAATCACCTGCGCGTTTGGAAGTCGCCGTACACGGCGGGCGGGCAGCAGGTGTGGTGCATCGCGGCGACTCATGACATCGGATTCGAGCGCGACCAGCGCAACAACGGCGTGACGCACAAGATCGATCCGGCAATCGACGGCGAGCGGGAATACGTCAACGAGACGCTATCGAGCACGGGGCTTGTGGTCGCGCGCGATCACGTCACACCGGCGAGTCCCCTGACGGAAGCAAAAACCGCCACGGGCGGGAGCTTTCACTCCGACGGGCGGATTCTCGTGCTCGTGCTGAAAGCCTCCACATCCGCGGAAAACAAGTAGAAGCTCTTTCGCTCTCTTGACGTCCTCGTTCAAAAGTGACGCTGAAGAGGGATTCTTCGACTGCGCGTCCCGACCCGGAGATCGGAAAACTCGATCTCCGGGAAAGAATGAAGCGTCGGGACGCTCCGCTCAGAATGACGATTCCGAGGGCGGGGCGTCTATTTCGTCGCGGACGCGCCGGTCACGGCGAACCTGAATACGGCGGTGCCGCTCGGGTAGAGCGCATCGCGGAACTGCGCGGTCTGTTCGTCGCCGGGATCAAGACTGAGATTGACCTTGCCCGCATTCTGGAGCAGGACGCTGTTGTCCGCGCCGATATATGTGGTCTGGTAGGCGATCGCGCTGTACGTAAACGTGGACGACTGATTCTTGATATCCACGGACCAGATCGCGACGTTGCCCGTCGGGTCCTTGTCCATTTTGGCGCTCACGACGCGAAGGTCGTGCACAGCGTCCGCGTTGGACTGCGCCGTCGCGGCAGGAGCGGCCGCTGGCGTCGCGGTTTTCGCGGCGGGCTGCGACTTCATGTAGAAGTACGCGCCGACCGCGATGATGATCACGACGACCGCCACGCCGGTCCACATTCCCGTCCCGCTCGATTTTCTCTCGGTATCAGGTGTTTCAAACATGACAGTCCCCTCCGATTAGTTTCTCGCCGGTCTCATTTCACGCGCTCGCGATTCATGCCCTGAGAAAGGCTCCCGTGCAAAATAGCCGAGCCGCATGACAACTCCCCCCTAATTCCAGTCCTCGTTGCGCGGAAGTTAGCACGGCGGACCTACGTCATTCAATACAATCTGTTGAGACCGGGAGGGCCGCCGCGCTCGATCGAACTAAGACTTGTGGGAAAGCGGCGGGCCTGAGTATGATCCGATCCGGCAAATCGAGGAGAAATTAATGGCGACGATGAAGGCGGTGCGGATTCACGAGTACGGCGGGCCGGAGAATCTGAAATACGAAGACGCACCAAAGCCGCAGGCTGGGCCGGGCGAAGTGCTGATCCGCGTGCACGCCGCGGGCGTGAATCCCGTCGATTGGAAAGTGGGCGCCGGGTTTGCGAAGGAGCGGCTGAAATACACGATGCCGTTCATTCCGGGCTGGGACGTTTCCGGCGTGATCGAGGCGGTAGGCGCCGGCGCCACGCGGCTGAAGGTCGGCGACGAAGTCTATAGCCGCCCCGATATCTCGCGCGACGGAACTTACGCCGAGTACGTCGCCGTCCGCGAATCGGAGGTTGCGCTGAAGCCGAAGTCCATCGACCACGTTCACGCGGCGGCAATCCCGCTGGCTGCGCTGACGGCTTGGCAGGCGCTGTTCGATGCCGCGCAGCTTACGGCGGGCCAGACGGTGCTGATTCATGGCGCGGCGGGCGGCGTCGGCACCTTTGCAGTGCAGTTTGCGAAGCTGAAGGGCGCGCGCGTGATCGGGACAGCATCGGCGCGAAACCACGAATTTCTGCGTTCGCTCGGCGCGGATCAGACCATCGATTACAACACGACGAAATTCGAGGATGTGGCCCACAATGTGGATGCCGTGCTCGACACGATCACCGGCGAGACGGCGGACCGCTCCTATCAGGTCATCAAGAAAGGCGGCGTGTACGTTTCCGTGCTGATGCCGCCATCGGCCGAGAAGGCCGCGGCGCACGGGGTGCGGGCAGTGCACACGTTTGTGCAGCCGAGCGTCGAGCAGTTAAACGAGATCGCCAAACTCGTCGATTCCGGCAAGGTCAGACCGATTATCGAGAAAGTGTTCCCTCTCGCCGAAGCCCGCGCCGCGTGGGAGTCAAACTCCACAGGCCACACCCGCGGCAAAATCGTCCTCCGCGTCCTGTGAAAACATGCACGCGTTAACTGGCAAAATGCCGAACGGTGATTTAGCAGCTTGGCAAAGTTACGCGCGACTTGCGGAACGCCAGAAAGCCCATTGCAAGTAGTCCGGATAAGAGCAACGCAAACGTGCTGGGTTCCGGAACGGAGGTGCCTCCACCGCCGCCTGTGGCGGTGCCCGCAGTCGGAGCGCCAGTACCGTTAATGCTAGTTCCAGTGGTTGTTACCAAGCAGTCGGACGGGATGTCGATGACGTTGGCGTCCAGCGTCACTGAAGCGTCCAGCGATATGACTCTGCCGCACCCGATTGTTGCGCCGGTGTCGAGAGTGTCGCCGGCATCCGAGAGAATAGTTCCCAGGAACGTAGTGGTTGAACCGAGAGTCGCGCCAGCGGGGGCCTCCCAAGTTATGCTGCCGGCAAATGGATTACCGGCACCACCGGCATTTTCAACGATCACATCCGAGGCGCTTGCCGTCGTGAGCGTGCTACTCATTATGAATACCCACGATGCGGAGTCGCTGCCCTGGGCGTTGAGAGTGAGTACGCCCGTCAAATCAGTGGTGGCAGAGGCAACATCATAAACGCCTGGCGTGAGGGTCGCTCCACTCAGACCACCGCCCACAACTGCTGCGCCCGTAGACGCCTCGCCTGATATAGCAGTGTACGCCGCGGTGGCGTCACCAAAAGGCGTCCCCGGGCCAGAGTTCGCGACACCTGCTTGGTATAGCACTCCCGGCGGCATCACGGTCCCCGGAGCCGGAGCAGACGGCGGGGCGGACAATCCAGTCACCGCAGGAGTTCCGGAGGAGCCAGCCACACTTCCGTAGATGACGCTCGGGCCTGTGTTGGTCACGCCCGCCTCACCCAGGACCGCAAACGGAGCCGCAATTCCAATATCAACGGTGTCGGCATAAGCACTGCCTGCCAACGATGCAATAGCCAAAACTAGAACCAACAAGGACAAAGTATGCAATCTCATTTTGTCTCCTTACTTATTTGTTCCGTCTCAGCCACTTTTCCTGGGGCGACGTCTTCGCGAACAGGTCGCATTTTAAGGAAACTTCGAGGACGATGTCTGTCCCATTTAGAACAGGTACCAGGACGGCATTTGAGTTTCGATGCTGATGCTGCAATCGGAGGGAAAAACTGCGGCGCACGGCGTGCGCGCAGTGCACACGTTCGTGCAGCCGAGCGTCGAACAGTTGGACGAAATCGCCAAGCTCGTCGATTCCGGCAAGGTCAGGCCGATTATCGAGAAGGTGTTTCCTCTCGCCGAAGCGCGCGCCGCGTGGGAGTCAAACGCCACGGGCCACACCCGCGGCAAAATCGTCCTCCGCACCGTTTAGCTCTCGCCGTCGTAGAGTCCACAGGACGCGCTTGACAAAATCGAATTTTCCTCGTGTTAGCGTCGGCTTGGGGCTTTACTCAGGCCACAGCGAGGACGAAACATGGCGAGACGCACCGCACTGGAGCGAGCGTTGGAGTGGCTGTCCGAACACAGTGATACTCCCGCGCCGCGCGCATTTGCCCGGAGTGCAAGAAAAGATCGCCGTCGCCCTGGCGCTGGCGGCCGTCATGGACGCAAATGCAAAGTGTGCCGCCATCCCGACCGCGACGCCATCGAGCGGGACTTTCTCCGCTGGCACAGCCCGGACCGCATCGCCGAGGACTACGGCATCGCGATCACTCCTCCGTGTACCGCCATGCCCAAGCCACCGGACTTTTCGATCGCCGCGCCGCCACCGTTCGTCTGGCTCTCGAGCCCATCATCGAGCGAGCCATGACCGTGAACGTAACGGCCGACGCAGTCATTCGCGCAGTCTACGTTGTCGCGCACCTCAACGGCTCCGGACAATGGGTCGAGCGACCTAGCCACATCGTCCACCATTCGCAGGGCGATGCCATTACCGCATCGGCGTCCGCGGAACAGACAGATCCTAATTGCCAAAACGTGCGAGTAGAACATGATCCATCTCACTGAAAACAATCAGCGGAGACCAGGTCTAATCGCCAAGATTCCCTGCGGTCGTCCGGTCGAGAGAGAGGTCCATTCGGCCAACAAGATGCGTTGGCCTCAGGATGACGATGCTTGTTCGAAGAGAGATCCCTCGCTCGCGTTGCTCGCTCGGGACGCCGACCCTTATCTGGTCGGCGCTTGCATGCCTGCGCGGGAATGGGATATAAATCGCGGCGAGCGCGCGAAAAGAAACGCGAACGCGTTGCGGCACGTCACACTAGACACGAACACGCACTTCGATGTCCGATGGGGGGACTGGATGAATAGGGCTCATTGTTTGCAAGCATCGTGGTGGCTGGCGTTGCTGTTGGCGCTGATCGCGCCCGCGGCGCGCGGGCAAGGAGACGTCGAAAATCCTCCGCCTCCTGCTGCGCAAGGCGCGCAAGCGCCTCCGGCCGCGGCCGGCGCGCCCGCCGCGCGCCCGGCGGCGCCTCCGCCGGGAATGTTTGCGGCGGGACCGCTGCCGCACGGTACGGTGAAGGATTACAAACCCGTCACGACGCAGGACCTTTTGAATCCAAGCCCGAACGACTGGCTGCAGTTCAGCCGCACCTACGACGCGTGGCGCTACAGTCCCCTCAAGCAGATCAACAAGAAGAACGTCGGCAACCTGCACATCGCATGGGTGAAGGGCTTGCCCGCGGGCACGACGGAAACGATCCCGCTGGTCCACGACGGCGTGATCTATACGATCGCGCCCGGCGCGGACGTGATGGCGATCGACGGAACGAACGGCGACATCATCTGGGAATACAAGCGCAAATACAAGAATCCGCAGATCGCCTCGCAGGAGCGGACGAAGGCGCTGGCGATCTATAAAGACATGATCTACTACACGGCGCCCGACGGCTACGTCGTCGCGCTCGACGCCACCACGGGCAACGTGCGTTGGGAAACGTTCAAGACGGACACGCAGAATACGTCCGGCGCGATCGTGATCGATAACAAAGTGATTTCCGGCGGAACGTGCGGCAACGGTCGTGATAGCTGCTTCATCGAAGCGGATGACGCCGATACAGGGAAGCAACTCTGGAGATTTTACAACGTGGCGGGTCCGAACGATCCGGGCTACGCCTCGTGGGGCGGAACGGACAACTCGAAATACACCGCGTCCACATGGGGGATGCCCGGAAACTACGATCCGATTCGGAAAGTGCTCTACTGGGGCATCGCAAATCCTTCGCCATACGAGCGCCTCGCGCGCCATGGCGGCAATCCCGACGGTACGTCGCGCACGGCGCCGGCCGATCTTTACAGCAACTGCACCGTGGCGCTCGATCCCGCGACCGGGAAACTCATCTGGTATTACCAGCACCTGCCGGCCGACGACTGGGACACCGATCACACGCATGAACGCACGCTCGTGACCACCACGTTCAACCCCGATCCGAAAGCGGTGAAGTGGTACAACACCGAGGTGCCGCGCGGATCGAAGCACGACGTGGCGGCGATGGTCGGAGAAAGCGGCATCATGTTCGTGCTCGACCGCAACGACGGCACGTTTCTGTGGGCGGAACCCATTCCCGTCGACGCGCCGAATCTGGCGATCTCGAACATCGACGGAAAAACCGGCAAGACCACGATCAATTGGGACGTGGTCATGAAGCAGCCCGGCGACCATCATGTCATCTGCTACTGGAACGGCCGCAGCTATTGGCCCACGGCGTACGATCCGGAGACGAATTCGCTTTACACCGGATACGTCGACAACTGCCTCGATATGACGGCAAACGGCTCCAGCGGCTTTCGGAAGGGAATTTTGCGCGAAGGTTCCGACATCAACAAGATTGCGGGACTTGCGAAAATCGATCTCTCGACGGGCGTGATGACGAAGTTCGACGTGCAGAACGCGCCCGGCACCGGCGCTCTGCTCGCTACGGCCGGAGGCTTGATTTTCCACGGAGACATCAACCGAAGGTTCCGCGCGTTCGATGCTGCAACGGGCAAGCAGCTCTGGGAATCGATTCTCGGAGGGCCGATCTCGGTGAGCACGATCACCTACGCAATCGGCGGCAAGGAATACGTGATGGTGATCACGGGAGACAACCTCGCGGAGCCCGTGCTGAGCAGGCAGAGCGGCGTCGCTCTGACGACGGGACACAACGCGATTTACACTTTCGCGCTGCAGTAGAAGCTTTTGGAAATTCGCGGCAGTCCCGCAACGGCGGGACTGCCGCGGCGCTTCTCGCTGGCTTAACTCGCGGCGGGAGCGGTTTTCGATTTTAGGCCGAAGAGCCGCATCGCGTTTTCCTTCAGGATCAGCGGGCGCACTTCATCCTTAAACCCAACCTTCGCGAAATCCGCCATCCAGCGGTCCGGAGTGATCATCGGATAATCCGAACCAAAAAGCACTTTTGTCTTGAGGAGCGAGTTCGCATAGTGGATCAGATTGGGCGCGAAATATTTCGGCGACCAGCCGGAGAGATCGATATACACCTGCGGCTTGTGGAGGCAGATCGAGATCGCTTCGTCCTGCCAGGGAAACGACGGATGGGCCATGATGATCGGCATGTCCGGGAAATCGACCGCGACGTCGTCGATGTAGATCGGGTTGCCGTATTTCAGGCGGATTCCAGCGCCGCCCCGCATTCCGGTGCCGATGCCGCTGTGCCCGGTGTGAAACACTATTGGAAGCTGGGCTTCCTCGATTACTTTGTAGAACGAATAGGCGATGCGGTCGTTGGGAAAGAACCCTTGGATCGGCGGGTGGAGCTTGAAGCCGCGGACCAGGCCGGTCGCGATGAGGCGCTTGGCTTCGCTGATGGCTTCCGGGCCGCGCGTGGGATCGACGCTGGCAAAGGCCATCATGATGTCCGAGTTTTGCGCGGCAAACTCGACGACCGTGTCGTTGGAGACTTGGGGCCTGCCCGATAGTCTTTCGTCAACCGTGAAAATGACGCAGCCGATATTGCGCGACCGATAGTACTCGGCCATTCCCCGGCGGCCGCGAGGCGCACCCTCGCCGAAATATTTCTTCGCCGCTTCGTCTGCTTCTGTTCCTTCACCTTCATGCTCGATATGCACGTGCATGTCGATCGCGGACAGGCGATCCACGTCAAAAGGCTTTTCATTGGCCATGCAAGGTCCCCCCGGGTGTGATTTGGATCGTTCCGAAATACGCTTAATTTTGCCTTCCGATTATCCGTTTTTTCGGGGCGATGCTCAACTGATTCGGAGATATTGGCGAGGTTGCGATGCAATCGGCGGAGTTAGGCGGATTCCGCGGGGTAAGGCCGTTCTTCGAAGGAGTCACTGAGGCGGCGAATTGTCTCGCGCAGGCGGACGGCGAGGTCCACGACCGTCTGGAGGCGCTGCGTATCCACGGCTGAAAGACGATCGCGATGGGAGAGAAGAAGTTCGGCGTTTCCGAGAATCCCGGTCAGCGGATTATTGATTTCGTGGCGGAAAATCGTGGCGAGGTCGGCATTCAACTGCGCCCAGGGCGGCCCGATGAGGCGGCCGGACATCCCCGCCCAACGGAGCCTGCGCTCGATAAGGCCGGCGGCGAGTGGAAGGAAGTCTCCCGCGCGCACCACGAAGTCAACATCGCCTCCAGCCGTCAGCGGCGCGATCTCCGCCTGGCGATCAAGCGGCGCGAGAACGATCACGGGAGCGACGACCGCAAGTTGGCGAAGCGCCTCCGCGAGGGGTGCGCCCCGCAAGAGTTCGCAATCGAGGAGAATCGCCTCCGGAGTGATTCGGCTGGAGAGCTGAAGCAGATGCTCGAGCGTGGACGCAATGACGACGCGGCCGCCGCGCGCGAAACGCTCGACCTCGCGAGAGAAGCGCCGGGCGAGGGCTTCGTCGGCGACGCCGAGCAGCGGGCTGCGGTCGGGCAGAATCATGGTTTTCCTGGCGGCGGTGTCCATCGCGTTCAAACTCCCGATTTCATGCCGCGGATTCGATTCCCCGCCGCAGCGTGAACCTCTTCTGTAGGTTTCCGCCCGGCGGCGAGCATACTGTTCACGGCCAGCTTCAATTCCTCGACAAGAAATGGCTTGGCAAGATAGGGAAGGCCATTCGATTCGAGGAATTCGAGCGTGCGCGGCGCGAGCACGTCGCCGGTGATAAAAAGGATTTTGTCGCGGGGGCCGGGCTGCCGGCGCGAACGAGGGCGTCGTAAAAGGCCGGGCCGTCGAGACGAGGCATGCGCAGGTCGCAGATCACCAGGTCGTACGGGCTGCGAGAAAGACGCGTGAGGCCCTCCTGGCTGTCGAGAGCCGCCGCTACTTCGTGGCCCTCCTCACGAAGGACATCCACAACCAATTGGGCGACGGTCGGTTCATCCTCGACGACGAGGATGCGGCTCGCGGAAACGTTCGTGGAGCGGCCGGCCGCCTGAAACGGAAAAGCCGAGGGTGCGGACGCGGGAACGGCGACGACAGGCAACTCGACGGTGAATTTCGCTCCTCCGCCCGGCAGATTCTCGAACGTAACTTCTCCGCCGTGCTGCTGCACAATGCCGTACACGATGGAGAGGCCGAGGCCCGTGCCCACGGTCGCGGTCTTCGTGGAGAAGAACGGGTCGAAAATCCGGGAAGCAATTTCGGGGGATACGCCGGGGCCGTCGTCCGAGACTTCGAGAACGAGCCGGTCCCGCGTGCGGCGTCCGAGTCCCTGAATTACGTGACTGGTACGTATCCACACGTGTCCCTGTCCGCGGCCCTCGAGCAAGGCCTGTTCCGCGTTGACGACGAGATTCAGGATCACCTGCTGAAGCTGATACGGGTCCGCCAGCGTTTGCGGGAGGCCGGAGGCAAGCTCGGTATGGACGGAGATGTTCTCGACTCGCAGTTCGTAGCTGCGCAGGGCGAGGGTTCGCTCGACGATCTCGTTGATGTCGACGCGCGTTCGCTCGGGCTTGTTCTCGCGGGCGAAGTAGAGGAGGTTTTTCACGATGCGGCGGGCGCGTTCCGCTTCGTGATAGACGTTCTTGGCTTCGGAGAACTGGACCGCATCGAGGTCATGGCCCAGAAGGAGCTGCGCGTAACCCATGATGGCGGTGAGCGGATTATTCAGTTCGTGGGCGATGCCGGAAACGAGCTGGCCCAGCGCGGCCATTTTTTCCGTCTGCAGCAATTTCGACTGAATCCGACGCTCTCCGGTGACCTCGGAATAGAACTCGCACCATCCGACGGAGCGCCCTTGAGAATCGAGGACCGGGCGGGAGAATCGCTCGAGAACGCGGCGCGCAGGTCTCGTGAGCTCCAGCTCATCGTGGACGGGTTCTCCCGAACCGGCAAGGTAGGATCGCCAGGGGGCCGTGAATGCCGCGGGATCGCGGAAACGGTCGGCGATGAGTTGCTGGAGTTCCTCGAAACCGGACATTTCGTCCAGCTCGCGCGGGCCGATTCCGAAGAGCTGGCTGAACCGAATGTTCGTAAAGCGGATCGGGCCGGAGGGATCGACGAGGACGACGCCCGCCGGAATGGAATCGAGGACGCTGCGAAGCTCTGCTTCGAGGTGGCGCGACATGGCATCCGCCCGGTGAACGATCGGACCCTCTTCGATGCACAGAAGCAGGTGGTGAGACCCGGGCAGGATCGAACGGAGCGTAATGCGGACCGGAAAGCCGCTCGCGAGCGAAGCTTCGATGGAGTGCAGGCGCGCGTGGGGAGCCGGATGCGCCCAGAACGAGTTCATTTCATCCGCGGGCGGAACCGAGAAGAATTCGCCCAGGCCGGCCCGGCGGCTGGCTGCGTCCCTGAGCCGAAGGAGCTGGCGGGCACGCCGGTTGGCTCTATGGATTACGCCAAGGGAATCGATGAGCACCAGCGCCTCGCCGCTCGAATCAAAAACGGCATGAAACGCCGCGTCGGTGGAGGGCTGGGCCGCAGGGAGCTCAGGCGAACGCGTGACGGTGTTTCGGGAGTGGTGAACCGTGTCGGCCATTGCGAGAATAGCGAGGTTGTCCTCGTGCTTCGCTGGCATACCTACCAGCGCCCACTGACGATCCAGTAGCTCGCAAGGAGTGCGGCGGCAAACGCCACCGCGTACTCCACAGCGCGCCGCAGCGCTTTCGTCAAACGGGGTTTCCGTGCAGAGATCGATTCGTTGAGCACATTGCGTGTACTGCATTACGTTGACCAAGCGGACATGCGGCTCGAAGTAGCGAGTTTTCAATGAATTGACGGGAACTTCGAAAAAAAAGAAGGTGGCTTGCTTCCCACTTCGATACGGATGGCGACGGAGCATTCCCTGTCTAGGAATGCGCTACGTCAATCAGGCGAAAGGAATCACAGGAAACTTCGAGCGCGGGATGCAGCGTTAGTTTGGTTGAGAATGCGACTCGGCGTCGTATTGCTTGAGCTTGCGGTACAGCGTGGTCTTGCCGATGCCGAGGAGGCGCGCTGCGGCGAGTTTGTCCCCGCTGGACTCGCGGAGGGCGCGCAGGATGGCGCGGCGTTCGAGCTCATCGAGTGGGACGACTTCGTCGCTTTGCGGCATGCGCTCGCCGGAGCCGTACTGGAGGTTCGAGGGAAGATCGGCGACATGGAGGATCGGACCGGTGCCCAGGGCGACGGCGCGCTCGACAGCGTTTTCGAGTTCGCGGACGTTGCCGGGCCAGTCATAGGCGAGGAGGCGCGCCATGGCGTCCTCGGAAATCGCGCGGACGCCGCCGCTTGCGTCGGCGAATTTTTCAAGGAACGCGTTCACCAGGATGGGGATATCGCTCTTGCGCTCGCGCAGGGGAGGAATCTTGATCTGGACGACGTTGAGACGGAAGAAAAGGTCCTGGCGAAACTGGCCCTGGCGGACGGCCGATTCGAGATCCCGATTCGTGGCGGCAATCACGCGCGTGGAAATAGAGACCCTGTCGGTGGAACCGACGGGCTTCACTTCCTTTTCCTGCAAGGCGCGGAGGAGCTTGGCCTGCAGGTCCACGGGAAGCTCTCCGATTTCGTCAAGGAACAGTGTGCCGTTTGCCGCGGATTCCATGAGGCCCGTTTTCGAGTGCATCGCGCCGGTGAAAGCTCCCTTTACGTAACCGAAGAGTTCAGACTCGATCAGCGTGGGGACGAGCGCGGAGCAGTCCACGGGCACGAACGGCTCGTTGCGGCGCGGCCCGGAAAAGTGGATCGAGCGGGCGACGAGTTCCTTGCCCGTGCCGCTCTCGCCGAGAATCAGGACCGGATATTTGTGCTGGCTGACCTTTTCGATGAGGCGGTACACGCGCTGCATCTTGGGGGAGACCCCGATGAGGCCGCCGAAGCCGGGGCGGGTGCGGAGCTGCTCGCGCAGGACGCGATTTTCCTGGTCGATTTCGAGAGAGCGCACGACGCGGTCGAGCTTGGCGCGCAAGTCGGGGACGTGGAAAGGCTTTGTGACGTAATCGACTGCGCCGATGCGCGTTGCCTCAACGGCGTTTTCGATGGTGCCGTACTGCGTGAGAACGATCACGGCGGTCTGCGGATAGAACTCGCGGATGCGTTTCAGAAGTTCGAGTCCGCCCAGTTGGGGGACGCGGAGGTCGGTGATGACCACGTCCACGGGATACTGTTCGAGGATTTCGAGAGCTTGCTCGGTGGTCGATGCGATGCGCGCGCGCAGGCCGGAATCGGCGACCACGTCGCGGCAAAGGGTGCGCGTGGAGTCTTCGTCGTCCACAATGAGGACGGTGACGGCCGCCGGCCGTCCAACCGCCAGAGCGGCACTCGTCCCACTCGCGGCCATGAGGATTCCCCTTTCCGAGCGTTCTTACCGATATGCAAAGGCAATGGGAAAGCCAACCGGATACAGCCCAGCCGCTGACAGGAAAGCGGATACGAGCTTGTGGCGGAGCCCAGTCGGGCGGACTCTAGTGCCGATTTGGGACGAAATGCAAGATCGTAAGAATACGCAGGAGGATAAGTATTTGCCGGTCAATCCGTTGCAACAATGGGAATGGCAGAAAACCCGAATTGAAACTCGGCACGTCTTTATGGTTAGAATAGTCGGCGTGACTTGCGGTCGGCTCCGCCAAGCTAGCGGGGCCAACTGTCGCGGGTCATTCGACATCAAACTAACCGTGTTTCGTTGCAACGCTTTCTATCCAGCAGAAGGCGCCAAGCCAAATGGAAAAAGGAGAAGCAAATGATACGCATTCGTGTGCTTCCGGCTATGGCAGCTCTGCTGGCCCTCACGCTCGTTGGTGGATCACCCGCAATCGCACAAGAACAATCGGCCCCTGCGGCAAATGAAGTCGCGCCCGGAACGCGATTCCTGATCGCTCTGGACGATCCGCTCAGCACGAAGGACGCGAAGGCGGGAGATCATTTCGAGGGCCGCACGCTCGAACGGATCATGAGCGCCGATGGAACGACGCTGATGCCGGGCGCGGAAATCCGCGGGCATGTCGACAAGGTCGAGGCGGCGCACAAGACGGGCCGCGCGAAGATGTGGCTGACGTTCGATGACATCAAGACGCCCGACGGATGGATGCCCGTGGTCGCCATGGTGACCGATGTGCCCGGCGTCCACTCGATACACGTGGACTACAACCGCGAGGGCGAAATCGAGGCCAGTTCGAGCAAGCGGCAGGAAGCCATGGAGGCCGCTGCGGCCGGGGCGCTCGTCGGAGCCGCGCCGGGCATGGCCGCGCACAACGAGAAGGACGCAGCAATGGGCGCTGCGGTGGCTGCCGCGGCCGCCTACATGGTCACGTCAGGACTCGGGCAGGAATTGACGCTCGACAAGGGCACCAAGCTGGAACTGATCCTGGAGCGGTCGCTCTATTTCGGACGGACCTAGTCTCATTGCGACGTGCGTGGCGCCTCGGACTTCGTGGCGCCACGGCCCCCCTGAAAGCGCGAGGCCGCACCTGCCGCCACAAGCTCCCATCCTTGGCAATCACCGGGAGTGCTGGTAAATTCAAACTCTCGATGACGGCCGACAATTCATCCCTGCAGCGCATCCTTATCGTCGAAGACGAGGAGAACGCCCGCAAAGGTTACGAAGCCTTGCTACGCAAGTGGGATTGCGAGGTGCTGGGCGTCGGGAGCGGCGAAGACGCGCTCGCAAAGTTCCCCGAATTCAATCCACAGGTGATTCTGGCCGACGTCGAGCTGCCCGGAATGAACGGGCTCGATTTGCTGCGGCATCTGGGCGAGGAAATCCAGCGGGTTCCGGTGATCATCATCACGGGGCGCGGGAGCGACGAGCGCGTGGTGCAGGCGATCGATGCGGGCGCGTTCTGGTACATCGAGAAGCCGCTGAAGCCGCCCGTGCTGCGGGCGCTGCTCGACCGCGCGCTCGGGCGAGTGAAGAGCCAGCAAGCGGTGGCGGCGCTGACGCGGCAGTTGCGCGAGGCGGGAAAGCTGGGAGAGCTGGTCGGTTCGTCGCGCGCGATCCAGGAGGTGATGCGGCAGGTCGATATGGCCGCACCTTCGACCGCGTCCGTGATGATCACGGGCGAAACGGGAAGCGGAAAAGAGATCGTGGCGCGGTCGATCCACATGCTTTCACCGCGCGCCGAGCGGCCCTTCATCGCCATCAACTGCGCGGCGATACCGGAATCGCTGATGGAGAGCGAGATATTCGGGCACGAGAAGGGCGCGTTTACAGGTGCAGCGGAGCGGCGCATCGGCTGCTTCGAACTGGCGCACGGCGGCACGCTGCTGCTGGATGAGATCGGCGAAATGCCTGCGCAGACGCAAGCCAAGCTGCTACGCGTGCTGGAAGACCACAAAATCCGGCGGCTGGGCAGCAAGGTGGAGACACCGGTGGACGTGCGGGTGCTGGCCGCGACGAACAAGAACCCGGAACAAGCCGTGGCCAACGGGCAATTGCGGCAGGACCTCTACTTTCGGCTCAACGTGTTTCACATCCACCTGCCTCCGCTGCGGGAGCACAAGGAAGACCTGCCGCTGCTGGTCGACCACCTGCTTGAAGAGATCTCGAAGAAGCATGGCAAGAAGGTTGCGGGCGTGGGCGCGGATACGATGGAGCTTTTCAAGTCGTATCCGTGGCCGGGAAACGTGCGCGAGCTGCGCAACGTGCTGGAGCGCGCGGCAATCGCTTCGGATCGCGGGACGATCAGCCGGCAGCATCTGCCACCGGATTTCGGTCATGCTCCGGCAGTGGCGACAGGCGGGCTCGACGGAGTTCGCTTCCCTGTCGGCACGACGGTGGACGAAGCCGAGCGCGAGCTCATCCGGCAAACGCTGGCCGCGACCAACCAAAACAAAACACGCGCTGCGGAACTCCTGGGCATCAGCTTGAAGACACTCCACAACAAGCTGAAGGAATACGAGGCGGCGCGGAATCATGCGTCTCAGCCTGAAAACTAAATTCACGCTGGCCACGTCGCTGCTGGTGTTGGCGGTGGTGACGGTGGTCTCGACCCTCTATCTCGCGCGGCTGATGCGGCAAACGCTTCGGCAGGCGAACGAAACAGCGAGCTTCGTCGCGCAGCAGGTGTTTGACGCGAGCAGGGACGCGCTGAAGGAAGCCGCCGAACGCGGCGAAGCGCCGGCGTCGTCCGACCCCGCCGACGTCCGCAATTACGTGCGCCATGCGTTCGACAACAGCAGCACTCTTAATTCGCTGATCGAATCGGATATGGGCATTTCGCCGACCATCATCGAAATTACGATCAGCGACGCCGATGGCAGGGTGCTCGTCTCGAGCGACGCGACCCTGCGGGATGAAAAGCTGGCGATGCGTCCGCCGATCAGTTCGCTGGTGCGCAGCGGGCTGTTTCAAGAGATGCGGGAACTCTACGGCCCGGCCCAGACCTACGAGTTCTCGCTTCCCTTCCAGCTTGGAGATCAACCCTTCGGAGACATTCGCGTGGGGCTGTCGTCAGCCCTGATCCGCGGGCAGATTCTGCCGGGCCTCGAGACGGCGGGCGAGTGGGCGCTGGGGTCGGTGGTAATTTCGACGCTGCTGGCGCTGCTGGTGAGCACGATCGCGCTGGCTCCGATTGGGCGCATTTCCGCGCAACTGGACCGCATTTCGGCGGGGCAGTTCGACGCCGAGCCGGTCGTCGAGCGCAGCGACGAACTCGGCGCCGTGAGCACCAAGATCGTGGGGATCGGGAAGCAGTTGCGCGACGTGCGGGAGATTTTCAGCACACTGCGCGAAAACCTCGATCAGGTGATGAGCGGGCTCGAGGATGGCTTGCTTTTGTTCAACGCGCAGGGCCGGGCGGTGCTGGTAAGCCCGTCGGTCGAAAAATTCCTTGGGAAACAGCCGCGCGAGATGCAAGGGCGGCGCGTGGGAGAGATTTTTCCGGCCCGGCATCCGCTCCGAGGTGCGCTGAAGATTGAAGGTGACCAGATCGCTCCGGCGGAAGGAAAAGAAGTGACACTCGAAGGCAGCGCGGGCCCGCGGCGAGTCGGCGTGATCGCGCAGCCGATCGGAGAACGCGGCGTGCGGATGGGAACGCTCGTCACTCTGCGGGACGTCGAATCGCGCGAGCGTATCGGACGCATCGGAAGCGAGCTGCAAGTTTCCGAGCGGCTCGCGGCACTGGGGCGCGTGACGGCCGGAGTGGCGCACGAAGTGAAGAATCCGCTTAACTCGATGCGCCTATGGCTCGAGGTGCTGAAGGCGAACATGCCGATCGAGCCCGAGCCGCAGCAGGCCGTCAAAATGTTGGACAGCGAAATCGACCGTCTCGACCGGGCGGTGAAGACGTTTCTGAATTTCACGAGGCCCGTCGAGCTCAAGCTGGAGGAGACGGAACTGCGGGGCTTGCTCGAGGAGGTTCTGGATGCGGCGCGGCCTTCCATCACCAAAGCGGGGCTTGCGCTGCACGCCGATCTGCCCGCGGAATCTCCGGTCGCGCTGGTGGATCGGCAGTTGATACATCAGGCCGTCCTGAATCTGCTGCTGAATGCGTGCGATTTCACCGACCCGGGCGGGAAAATAACGCTCGGACTGCGGCGCGAAGGGGAGTTCGCGGTGATTTCGGTGCAGGATTCCGGAAGAGGAATTTCGCCGGAGGACCAGAAGAAAATCTTTCAGCTTTTCTTTACGACGCGGCCCGGCGGCACGGGAATCGGACTGGCAAACACGTTTCGGTTTGTGCAGTTGCACAATGGCCGGATAGAATTCGAATCGGAGACGGGACGCGGCACGACGTTTCGCGTGGAATTGCCGCTGGCGCGGATGGCCGAAGCGCCGGGCAGCGAGAGGGCGCGAACTCGGCCAAACGTTGGCGGCGGAAAAACGGTAGATGCCCAGCCAGACCAGAGACATTAGAATCGCCGCTGCCCTGCTGGCATGCGGGCTGTCGCTCGCGACCGGTGGATGCGCGCGCAATAGCGTACACGCCGCGGCGCCAGCCGTCGCCCCCGCGCCCACGGAAGCCGAGCGGCCCATGACGACGGCGCCCGACACGGATGCGACGCCACCGGTCGAAACCGTGGCGGCTCCACCCGCGGTCCCGGCAGCTGCGCCAACACCTCCGCCTCCGGCGCCGGTCGCCATCCCGGCTGCCAAACCTCCCGCACCGCGACGGTCCGCCGAACAACCCGCGGCCGAGGCGGCGACGGAACCGGCGCACGCGCCTGCTCCGCAGATCTCGCCGCAACTCTCGCCCGGCGATCAGGCCAGTTACGAGCGCAGGACGGACGACGATATCTCCATCGCGCAGAAGAACCTCCAACAAGCGAATGGCAAGCAACTGAGCGCCGCGCAGCAGGACCTTGTGGGGAAAATCAGCAGCTTTCTAACGCAAGCGGTCGATGCCAGCAAGGGCGGCGACTGGGCCCGCGCGCAGAATTTGGCTCAGAAGGCGCGCCTGCTTTCGCAGGAGCTGATCGAATCCCTGTAGGTAACGCGGATCCGGTGACTGATTGCCTCGTGCTCGGAAAATTACCCCATTGGCTCCGCGCCCGGTTTGTGATAATTGTTACTGCCATGTGAAGACGTGCGACATCCAGGAGGGAACGAATGCCGATTACGACCCACGATATCCGGCAGTCCCTGTTGGCCCAGGACCCAGAGTTTCGAAATCTCGCCGAAGAGCACTCCCGCTGTGAATCCCAGCTAGAACAGATCGTCAAATCTTCCTATCTGAGTTCGGAAGATCTTCTTCAGGAAGCCGTATTGAAGAAGCTGAAGCTGCGCCTGAAAGACCGCATGGAGATGATTCTGGCGCGGCATCAGCAGACGGTCAGCCACTAGCAGGGCCGAGTAGTCGTTTCACTTCTGTCGTACAATACACCTGCATTCGAGCGAACCGCTTAAGCACTTCCGAGCGAGACGGAGCGTCTCCCTTCCACATGATCAAGGATGCGTACAGATTTGCGGTGCCGCCGATCCTCGCGGGCGCGGCATGCCTGGCGGCGGGCTGGAAGTGGCACGGGTGGGATTGGCCCGGGGGGATCTTGATTTTTCTAGGGCTGTTCGTCTTCTACTTTTTTCGCGATCCCGAGCGCGCCATTCCGTCCGAGGCAGGCGCGGTAGTTTCACCGGCGGACGGACATGTGGTCGAGATCGTGGACGAGCCGCTCGACGGGCAGATGGGACACCGCGTCAGCATTTTTCTTTCGATCTGGGACGTGCACGTGCAGCGCGCGCCTGTGGCGGGAAGAATCGCGAACGTGGTCTACCGGCCGGGACGATTCTACGGCGCGTATCGCTCGGCGGCCTCGACGGAAAACGAGCAGAACGTCATCTATATGGATACGCCACAAGGGACGCTGGTCTTCAAACAAATTGCCGGAGCGATCGCGCGGCGCGTGATATGCTGGAAAAGTAAAGGCGAAGCAGTGGCTCGCGGCGAGCGAGTGGGACTGATCCGCTTCGGCTCGCGCGTGGACATGTGGCTGCCGATGAAAGCAGCGATTGTGGTCCGGCGCGGGCAGATGGTGTACGGCGGCGAGAGCATTTTGGCGAAATGGAATTCAACAGCATAGATCCGATCGGCCAAGAGGGAGAACCGCGGCGATTATTCCGCAATCCGCGCCTTCGCCGCGGCATTTACATCCTTCCCAGCGTCTTCACCGTAGCGAACCTGCTGTGCGGCTATTACGCGATCCTCGCGACGCTCGACGGCCAAACTTCCGACTTTGACCACGCCGCGGCCGCCATCGGCGTGGCAATTCTGTTCGATTCGCTCGACGGGCGCGTCGCGCGGGCGATGGGCACGAACAGCGAGTTCGGGAAACAGTTCGACTCCCTTGCCGATGTCGTCAGCTTCGGGATGGCGCCGGCATTTCTAGCGTATGCATGGGGCGTCCATGCGTTGGCGGCTACCAGCGCTCCGGACCTTCACTTGACGCAGCTCGCGTGGCTGGTCGGCTTCTTCTACCTGGGCTGCTGCGCGTGGCGGCTGGCGCGATTCAACATTCAGGGGATGGCGCCCGGCGGAAACCGGTTCTTCGCGGGAATGCCGACTCCGGCTGCGGCAGGAATGATCGCGGCGACGGTACACGCGTTTGTGAATCCGCTTCAGGATGGGCGAGTGTCGCTGCTGTGGCTGCTGCTGGTGTTCGCGATGGGCGCATTGATGTCGAGCAGCATCCGATATTACAGCTTCAAGGATATTCCGTGGGCGCGGCGCCAGCCGTCGCTCGCGGTGGTCATGCTGGTGCTGCTGATCGGCGCAGTCGTCCTCTTCTCGCAAATCACGCTGATGCTGATGGCTAGCGTGTACGTGGTACATGGCGTCGCGCTGTACGTGGTCCGTACTGTGCGGCACCGCATCGCTTCGCGCCCTGCCTGAGCCATGCCCACAGGGCGTCCGCACTCCCATCGCGTCGCCATCGTCGGCGCATCTTCTCTCCGCGGCAAAGAGCTGAAACAGGTTTTCGAAGACCGGCACTATCCCGCGAGCGATATCGTGTTGCTGGATGAAAGCGTGATAGCCGGGACCCTCACGGAGGCCGCGGGAGAGCCGACGTTCATCCGCGCGCTTGAGGAGGACAGCTTCGAAGGCGCACGCTTCGTCTTCTTCGCGAGCAGCGTGTCCGATGTCGAGACAAACGCGAAGACGGCGCAGCGAGCAGGCGCGACCGTTATTGACATGACGGGCGCGCTCGCGGCCAAAAGCGGCGCGGCGATCGACTGGATTCCGTCGCTCGGATCGGTGCTGCTGCCGCGCGCCGGAACGGCCGACGATCGCACCGCAGGACGCACGGCCTATTCGTCTCCCGGTGCGGCGACGATTATCGCGTGTACGCTGGCTGCCGGACTTGCGAAGACGAAGGCGCAGCGCGTTTCTCTGGTGCTATTTCCTCCGGTTTCCGAGCGCGACCGGGCAGGCGTCGAGGAACTGGAGAGCCAGACGACGAATTTGCTGTCGTTTCGCGAGATCGCGCAGCAGGTTTTCGACGCGCAGGTCGCGTTCAATCTGCTGGCGCATCACGGCGAAGCCAGCAAGCCGAGCCTTGCTGAAGTGCGCAGCGGTGTTGCGCGCGAAGTGGCCCGGATTCTCGCAGGGCGCGTTCCCGCTCCCGCAATTCAATTGGTGCAGGCGCCGGTATTTTACGGGTATTCTTTCTCGGCATACGCGGAACTGGCCGACACGGGATCGATCGAGCAACTCGATGCGGCGTTCCAGAATCTCGGAGTGAAGATCGCCGCGGCGGATGATCCGCCGCCGACAAACATCACTGTGGCAGGCGAAAGCGAAATCCATCTCGCGCCGATCGAGCGCGATCCAAACGTCGCGAGCGGCGTGTGGCTATGGGGCGCAGCCGATAATTTGCGCCTCGCCGCCACCAATGCTGTGCGCATCGCGGAGGAACTTGTTGCCAAATCGCCGGAGTGAAATGCGGCGCCGGGGTTTCGGTACGCTGTGGATTGCGGCTCTGCTCGCGGGCCTTGCGGCAGGAGGCTGCGGCTATCACGTCGCGGGCCGCGCCGCGAATTTGCCGTCCGAATGGAAAACCATCGCGATTCCCGCCTTTACGAATGATACGACGCGCTATCGCATCGAGCAGCGGTTCACGCAATCGGTGATCCGCGAATTCATCACGAGGACGAAATATCGCGTGGTGCAGGACCAGCAGTCCGCCGACGGCGTGCTGCACGGCGAGGTGCTTTCGATCGAGACCAACCCGGTGCTGTTCGAAGCGACCACGGGCGAGGTGACGACGATGCTCGTTACCGTGCACACCAAGGTGCAGCTCATCGACAACCGGACGCAAAAGCCGGTCTATAAGAACGACGACATGGTTTTCCGCGACGAGTATCAGATTTCCAGCGACGTAAACAGTTTCTTCGAAGAGCAGGACCCCGCGCTCGAGCGGATGTCGCGCGACCTGGCATCGCGGCTTGTCTCGGACGTGCTGGAGAATTTCTGATGGCGAGCGTCTCACCGGACAAGCTTCTCGAGCGGCTCGCGCACGGCAAGAGCGTTGGCGCGGTCGTGCTGCTCGGAAGCGACCATTATCTGCGCGAGATGTGCCGCAACAAGATCATCGAGGCGTGCGTTCCAGAGGGTGCGCGGGATTGGGCGCTGGCACGGGTGTCTCCGCGAGAGATCGGATGGGATGAAATCATCGGACGCGCGCAGACGCTGCCGATGCTTGCGCCGCGGCAGGTAATCATCGTCGAAGGCGCGGAGTTGGTCGAGAAGCTCGGCGATAAGGCGCGCGAAGAAGTCGTGGAAGCTCTGGAGAAATACCTGGCGTCGCCCGCGCCATTTACCATTCTCGTGCTGGAAGCAGAGGGGCTGGACGGCCGGCAGCGGTTTTCGAAACTGCTGCACGAGAAGGCGCTGGTCGTAGCGCTAACGATCGGCGCGGAATCCGCCGCGTCGCTCGCCGCGCAGATGGCGAAGGATCTGGGCACGGAAATCGATCGCGACGGCGCGGCGTTGCTGGCGGAAATATTGAATGGCGAACCGGCGCGAATTCGCGTGGAACTCGAAAAGCTGGCTGCCTACACGCGAGGGCGCGGGCGGATCACGGCCGCGGACGTGCAATTGCTGGTCGTGGCCGCGAGGAAGAACACCGTCTGGCAGCTTGCGGACATGCTGGCGAGCCGCAAACGCGGCGCGGCGCTGGCGTTTCTCGATAATCTGCTGCGCGAAGGGGAACAGCCCGCGGGAATCGTCGGCGCGCTTGCGTGGATGTACCGCAAGCTGATCGAGGCGCGCGACCTGCCCGCGCATACGAACGGATTTCAGGCGGCGCGGCAGCTTGGCATGAGGCCCGATGCCGCGGAGGCAGCGGTCCGGCAGGCGCATCGGATTCCGAAGGCGGAGCTGCTGGCGGGACTCGCCGCGCTGGCCCAAGCCGACAACCAGTTCAAGTCCTCAAATCCCGATCCGCGCGCGACGATGGAATTCCTGATCGCGCGGCTAACACCTCCGGCGGCGGAATCCTCTACGCGATCTGCCTGATCGGCGGGCGCTGCAAGAAAAAGGCGCCCGGAATGCCGCGGGCGCCTCGAAAAAATCCGATGATGTGAGATTGTCTACTTTTTCGCTTTGAGAGCGTTCAAGGCGAGAGTCAGGCGCGACTTGTAGCGGTTGGCCGTGTTTTCAGAGAGCGTGCGCTTGCGGATCGCCTTGTCGAGCTCGGAAAATGTGGCGGAGGCGAGCTTTTCGGCTCCGGCTGAGTCCGAGGCGTCGAGGGCCGTGCGCATCCGGCGAATCGCCGTGCGAACGCGGGTGCGATTCATGCGATTGATCGCGGCGCGACGTTCGGTCTGGCGAATATTCTTCAGTACCGACTTCGTTTTCTTCTTGTGCTTTACAGGCGTACCCTGAGCCATTCATTGCTCCTTAGCGTTTGATTTCGGATGATTCAGATTAGCCGACCTGTGCGGCACTGTCAATTTAGCCGGCGCGTTTCAGCCGCTCGTGGGCATAAAACGCGGCTGCGGTGCGTCTTGCAAAGAGAGGCGGCTGAGCATAGGCTCAAGGCTCGGTAGAGCAGCGGGCAGACGACACAATGGCGAATAAAGCACAGCTGAAGAAAGCGCCGAGCGACGCAGGCGCGGGCCGCCTCTACGTGGTGGCGACGCCGATCGGCAACCTCGAAGACATCACGATGCGTGCGCTGCGCATTCTGAAGGAAGCGGACGTGATCGCGTGCGAAGACACGCGGCAGACGATGAAACTGCTCTCGCACTTCGGCATTTCGAAGCGCCTGGTGAGCTATCACGAGCACAACGAAATCACGCGCGCGCCGGAAATCGTGATCGAGCTCGAGCAGGGCGCGCAAGTGGCGCTCGTGAGCGACGCGGGAACGCCCGCGATTTCCGATCCCGGCCACCGGCTGGTGAGCCTGTGCGTGCGGCATGGAATTCAGGTGATACCGGTACCGGGCGCGTCGGCGTTTTTGGCCGCGCTGGCGGCTTCGGGAATGCCGATCGAGGAGTTTGTGTTCGCGGGATTCCTGCCATCGCGGCCCACCGAGCGGCGAAAGGCGCTGCGCGGACTGGCAACCGAGCAGCGCACGCTGGTGCTCTATGAAGCGCCGCACCGCCTGATCGACATGCTCGAGGACGCGCTCGAAATCCTTGGCAATCGCCCGGCCGTGATTGCGCGCGAAGTGACCAAAATGTTTGAAGAATTCCTGCGCGGGCACATCGAGGATCTGGTCGCGCAGGTTCAGAAGAAGCCGCCTCGCGGCGAGATCACGCTTCTGATCGGACCGCCGGACGGCCACGCAACGCACGCCGAAAGCGGCGCGGCGGCTGAGAACGCAGTGCCGCTCGCGCGGCGCGTGGAAGAGATCATGAAGGCGCGCGGGGTGGACCGCAAGGCGGCGCTCAAGCAGGCAGCGCGCGAACGGGGCATCACACGGCGGGAAGCTTACAAGCAGCTCCTGATTACGCGCGACGAATAAATCTCACCGAACTTTCCGCAACGAGAAAATCCTCCGTCGCGGCTACCCAAAATCAATCAGCGGAAGAAGTGGCAGGGCGGGCGAAGAAGGCGTCGACGCGGTCGAGGATTTCGGCTGCCGTATGCGAGTGGTGGACCGACTGGCGGAGTTCGCCGCCGTTGCGAACGCCGTGGGTGAAGAGCGTGGCGAACTGCTTCATCTTGCCGATGGCGTCCGGCATTTCGGCGTCGATCAGGCTGTGGAAATATCCCGAGAGCAATTGGTAGCGGTCGGTTTCGGTGGGCTCGTCGTAGCGGCCCGTGGAAACGTAGTCCGCGATTTGGCGGAAGATCCACGGATTCGACGACGCAGCGCGCCCGATCATCACGGCGTCGCAGCCGGTTTCCTCGACCATGCGAACGGCGTCTTCCGGCTTGCGAATGTCACCGTTGCCGATCACCGGAATGCGCACAGCCTCCTTCACCTCGCGAATGATTTTCCAATCCGCCGAACCGGCATAGCCTTGCATGCGCGTGCGCGGGTGGACGGCGATCGCTTCGATGCCGATCTGCTCGGCCATGCGCGCCACTTCCACCGCGACGATGTTGTTTTCGTCCCAGCCGGAGCGAATCTTGATCGTGAGCGGGATCCGGACGGCCGCGCGCACTGCGGTGAGCAGATTTTCGAGATGCGGCAAATCGCGCAGCAGGCCTGAGCCGCCGCACTTCACTACTTTCTTGACCGGGCAGCCGAGATTGACATCCGCTTGGTCGAAACCAAGGTCCTCGATCAGGGCAGCGGCCGAAGCCATCACTTTGGGATCGGAGCCGAAAATCTGGCCCGCGATGGGATGCTCGTCCTCGTCGAAATAGAGATAGCGGAGCGTGCGGGCGGAGTTGCGCGTCAGGCCTTCGGCGCTGGTGAATTCGGTCATGATCAGGCCGCAGGCGCCGAGCGAGCGAATCACGCGGCGAAAAACCGTATCTGTGACTCCGGCCATCGGCGCGAGGATCGTCGCCGGATGAATCGCCAAATCCCGGATTTTGAGTTCCGCTGGGAGCATGGGGAAAGAGTCGCGCTACGCGGTCGGGTTGTCGAGACGCTCGCGAGAAAAAGTTTCGGCGGCGTCAACCTGGCTTGGAATCGGAGCAGCGCCTGCCGGCGCGCCCGCTGCGGCGTGAGCGCTCGATCCGTTGACGAGTTGCGCGAGCAGGGCTTCCTTCGAGCCTCCGAAGAAATTCTCGAGCACCTGGCCAAGCGCCTGCGCACGCGCTTCTTCGACGGCTAGCCGCGGACGATAGACGTACGCGCGGCCAGCCTTGCGGCGCTCGACGATTCCCTTGCGCGCAAGGCGGTCCATGATCGTCATGATCGTGGTGTATGCGCGCGTCCGTCGTGGAGCCAGGCGGTCGCGAATATCGCGGACGGTCGCCTCGCCCATCGGCCAGAGCATGTTCATGCAATCAAGCTCGAGCGGGGCGAGATCGAGGAGCGAGTGGCGCGGCGATTGTGCTTTTTCAGCCATCTGAAGCAATCATCCCTTTCGCGCGGCGTCTTTTGCCGCAGGAGCGGACGCGGCCCGCGCTGCGCCGCGTTCTTGCGCGCTCGCGCCATTTGCCGACCCCTCACCGGCCAAGTATTTATCCGTACGAAGAAGCGAGCGACGAAGCGACGGATTCCTGTCGGTCCAAAGGCTGGCCATTGCGCCCGATCCCGATTCGAGCGTCGCACGCATGCCGGCCATCTTGGAATCGATATCGTCGATGAAATTCAAGGCCACGGCTTCGGGAATCTGCGGCAGAGACGGCGAGCCGAACTCGTGCGAGCCGTGATGGCTCAAGATCAGGTGTTCGACCAGGACGGCGAGCGGCGCCGGAAAATCCGCGATGGCTTTGCACTTGTCGCGCACGATGCCCACGCCGATGGTGATGTGGCCGAGGAGGCGGCCAGTGTCGGAGTAGTCGATCCCGCGCGCGTAGCGAAGCTCGTCAATCTTGCCGACGTCGTGCAGGACGACGCCCGAAAGGAGCAAATCGGCGTCAAGCTCGGGATAATGCGCGGACACGGCCGCAGCCAGGCCGATGAGGCTCACCACATGCTCGAGCAGACCGCCGAGATACGCATGGTGCATGGTCATCGCCGCGGGGGCGCGCTTGAGCCGCGGAGCGATGGCCGGATCATCGACCACGCTCGAAAGTAATTGCTTGAGCCACGGATTCTTCATTCCGGAGATTGCGGCGCGGAGGTCGCCATAGAGCT
This sequence comes from uncultured Acidobacteriota bacterium, assembly GCA_963715685.1. Lineage (GTDB taxonomy): Bacteria > Acidobacteriota > Terriglobia > Acidiferrales > UBA7541 > Palsa-295. The sequence continues at coordinate 3,809,345 of OY970264.1, forward strand.
TCTCGACGTCGTATTTCGTATGCGGCAGGAAATCGCCGAGGTCGTAATCGCGCTCGGCGGCAGGGATGATCTGCTCGAGAGTGACTTCTTTTTGGCCGTTGTAGAGTTTCACGCGGCCGCGAATCTGAATCACATCGTCGCGCTCAAACGTCGGCGCGAGCGCAGCGAAGTTGTCCCACATTTTCGCGGGAATCGTGCCGGTGCGGTCGGCGAGGCTCAATTCGAGCCAGGACTTGCCCGTCCGCGGAGACGTGCGAATCTCTTTTTCGCGGACGAGAAAGAGCGAAGTGACAATCTGGCCATCCGCAAGCGCGCTGATGAATTGAGACTTCATTAACCGTTGATTTTGGGAGGGCTGATTTTCTTCTTTGCCTTCTTCTTGTCCGTCGTGTCCGGCGTGGGAGCAACTTCCTGAATCACGGAGCCCCCAGCGACGGCCGCCGTGTCGGTAAAGCCGGCCTTCACCTGCACGTAGCTCTCTTCGCGCAATTGCGCGAGGTAATCGCGCATGGCCGGCTCCATCTTCTGCTTGTAGAGAACGTTCTGAATCTCGCCCTCGACTTTGTCGAGCGGCTGCAACCCGGCTTGATAATGATCGATGACTTTCAGAATCTCGAAGCCGGTCTTCGTTTGAATGACGTCCGTGAACTGGCCCCTGTCCAGGGGAAAGACGGCGTCTTCCAGCGATTTCGCGAGCTGGCCATGCTCGAACTCGCCGAGGTCTCCTCCGTCTTGCGCGGTCGAGCCTTCGGAATACCGTTTCGCGAGAACGCTGAAATCTTCACCCTTCCCGAGGCGGTTGTGGAGATCTTCCGCCCGCGTGCGAACGGCCGAGATCTCCTCGGGACTCTTGCCATCGGTGCTGAGGAAAAGTTCGGCGAGCGCCACCTGCTCGGGCCGGGTGAAGTCCTGCTTGTGGTCCTCGTAATATTTCCTTATCTCGCCGCTGCCAATATCCATGCGGCCGCCGACTTCGCGGCGAATCACTTCCTGCGTCAGGATGCCGTTGCGCAACTGGGTCTTGTAGTCTTCCCAGGCAATCCCCTGGCCCTCGACGGCTTTCTCGAGAGCTTCCATGGTATCGAGCTTGTTCTGCTTGCGGACTTCGTCGAGCCGCTTCACCAGATCGGTCTCGACGTTGATGTCCATGTCCTTGGCGCGCTCGATCAAGAGCTGCTGGTCGATCATGTCGCGAAGCAGATTCTTCTGGCGTTCTTTGGTCTCGGATTGAATCTGCGCCGCCGTGCAATTCTGGCAGTCTTGCTGGACTTCCTCCGTGAGGCCCGCTGCGGCCTTCTGATAGTCGGAGAGAGTGACGATCTGGTTGTTCACTCGCGCGACGATTTCTTCAATGACGGTGCCCTTAGACTGAGCGCGCAAGCCGGCCGGAGCAAGCAGAAGCGCGGCGGAAAGGGCGCCCGTTGTAAGCCACAAATTGGTCCTATTTTTCATGGTGGTCACTCGCTCAAAAATTCTATCCCTACGATTGTAGTTGTAGCAACACGTTTCTCACTGCGTCCATCGCGCTGCTCTTGCCGCTCTTCCAGGCCAGCCAAAGCACGCCGGACGGGTCGAGTTTCATGTCGCGGCGCGTGCGAATCAGTTTCACAAGCCGCTCAGGGCCGAGCGGCGTGTCTTCGTAAAACTTGATGGCGATCTGATCGCCGCGGCGGTCAACGGTGGCGACCAGCAGCTTTTCCGCGAGCGCCTTCAAGACGGCGTAGTCGAGCAGATTCGCGACAGCGGGCGGCGGTGGGCCGAAGCGATCTTCGAGCTCGCGGCGTACCTCTTCGCGCCCGGCCTCCGAAGTCACGCTCGCAATACGTTTATAGATGCGCAGGCGAAGGTTTTCGCTATCGATATACTCCGCGGGAATGCGGATGTCCTGGCCGAGGTTGAGCGTGGCGCGGCGCTCGGGAGCGACCGCTTCGCCTTTGCGTTCGGCCACGGCGCGCTCCATCATCTGGCAGTACATGTCGAAGCCGACAGCTTCGATATGGCCGTGCTGCTCGCGGCCCAGCAGATTTCCGGCGCCGCGCAATTCGAGGTCCAGCGCGGCGATGCGAAATCCGGCGCCGAGATCGCTGAATTCCTTCAGCGCGGCAAGGCGCTTTCGGGCGATGGGTGTGAGTGATCCCTCCGTCGGAACGAGCAGGTACGCGTAAGCGCGCTGATTCGAGCGCCCCACGCGGCCGCGAAGCTGGTACAGCTCAGAAAGCCCCATTCGGTCGGCGCGATTGATGATGATGGTGTTCGCGCGGGGAATATCGAGGCCGTTTTCGATGATGGTCGTGGAAACGAGAACGTCCGCCTCGTTACGGATAAATTTCAGCATCACCTTTTCGAGTTCGGCCTCGCGCATCTGTCCGTGGCCCACCACGACGCGCGCGCTGCGGCACGAGGCGCTTCACCATCGAAGCGAGCGAAGCGATCGACTCCACGCGGTTGTGGACGAAAAACACCTGGCCGCCGCGCGCCATCTCTTCTTCGATCACGCGCTGCACCAGCGTCTCGCTGAAGGGCGCGACGCTGGTCTGAATCGCGAGGCGGTCCTTCGGCGGCGTCTCGATCACGCTCATATCGCGCAGGCCGACGAGCGACATGTGCAACGTGCGCGGAATCGGCGTTGCCGACATGGTGAGTACGTCCACGTTCTTGCGCATCTCCTTCAAGCGCTCTTTGTGCGCGACTCCGAAGCGCTGCTCCTCATCCACGATCAGGCAGGCCGAGATCGTGAAATTTCACGTCCTTGGAAAGCAGGCGGTGCGTTCCGATGACGATGTCCAGCTTCCCTGCCTCCAAATCCTCCAGTGATCTTCTTCTGCTCCTTTTCGGTGCGAAAGCGGCTGAGCATCTCGATGCGCATCGGAAACGCGGCGAAGCGGCGGCGGAACGTCTCGTAGGTGCTGAAAAGCGAGCACGGTCGTCGGCGCGAGCACGGCCACCTGCTTCGAGTCCGCCAGCGCCTTGAACGCGGCGCGCATGGCAACTTCCGTTTTGCCGTAGCCGACATCCCCGCAGAGCAAGCGGTCCATCGGCAGCGGCGATTCCATATCGCGCTTCACGTCTTCGATGGCGCGGTGCTGGTCCGGGGTTTCCTCGAATTCGAAGGCGTCTTCGAATTCACGCTGCCAGTTCGTGTCTTTTGGAAAGGCGTGGCCAACGGCGGTCTTGCGCTCGGCGTACAGCGCGAGAAGCTTCTCCGCCATGTCGCTGACGGACTTCTTGACGCGCGCCTTGCGCGTTTCCCAGATGGTGGTGCCCAGGCGATCGAGCACCGGCTCGACGTCGCCGAGCGATTGATATTTCTGGATGAGGTCCAGCCGGGCTAGCGGCACGTACAACTTCGCGTCGTCCGCATAGCGCAGGAGCATGAATTCTCCTGTTGCGCCTTCCACCCCTACCTGGCGCAGGCCCTCGAACTGGCCGATGCCGTGGTCCACATGGACAACGTAATCGCCCGGCTTGAGATCCGAAAAATCGCTGAAGAAGCTGGCCGTCTTCGCGCGGGAACGCGGGCGCTGGGGCGGAAGCGTTTCGAAGAGATCGCCGTTTCCATAGAGCGCGAGCTGCGCTTCGGGGAATGCAACGCCTTCGCTGAGCGGCGCTTTCACGAGCACCATCGCAGCGCCGCTGCCGGTGCTCGCTTCCTCAGCGAGGCGCGCTACCGTGGCATCTTCTTCGAGCTCGCCCATGTGGTAGGGCAATTCGTATTCGTGGCAGATGTCGGCGAAGCGTTCGAGTTCGCCCGTGCTCGCGGCGGAAACCATCACGTGCTCTCCCGACGCGAGCCGGCTGCGCACCTCGGCCATGAAAGCAGCCACGTTGCCGTGATAACGCGTGGTGGGCTGCGATCGCAGCGCGGGCGAAGCAGCGCCCTCGGGCGCGACCGCCAGATGCTCGATGGCGAGGCGCGGAAAAAGCTGAAGCGCGAGCGACCATTCCTCTTCGCTGAGAATGTAGCGGCTGGGCGGCTCGGCGAGCGGGTCCCCGGCTTCGTCAAACGCTTCCGCGAGTTGCGCGCGATATTTTTCGACGGCGGAATAGAGCAGCGATGGCTCGTCCAGGATGAAAATCGGGTCGGCAGCGAGATCGAACACGACTCCGGGGCGCTCCTCGCGCGCAATCTCTCGGAATTCCCAGCCGGGAGCGAAACCGAGCGGCGTGGAGTCGTCTTCGGGGCCGGACGCGGACGAAACGCGCTGGCGTTCGAGCACTTCGGTCTGGCGGAGAACTTCGGTGAGCGGCAGGAGCGCGGCGCGCTCGACCGGATTGGTCGAACGCTGCGTATTGGGATCGAACGCGCGGATGGATTCGATCGTGTCGCCCAGCAGCTCGATGCGCACGGGCTGCGGCGTCTCCGGCGAGAAAACGTCGATGATGCCGCCGCGAACAGAGTACTGCCCCGGCATCTCGCAGGTGACGTGTTTCTCGTAACCGGCGAATTCGAGGAAGGCGATGAGATCTTCGTGGGCGATGGATTCGTCGCGAGCGATCACGCGCGCGAGTCCGCGATAAAACGCGCTCTCGCGCATGCGCCACAATGCGGCCTGCACCGGCGCGACGAGCAGATCCACTTCACCGGTCGCGAGGCGCCAGAGCGCGACGGCGCGGTCTTCGGAAATTTCGGCGTGCGGGGAGCGGTTTTCGTACGGCAGGACGTCGTGCGCCGGGAAGTGCGCCACGCGGCGGCCGGGTTTTCCCGTCACCGCGCGATAGAACCAGCGCACGGGCTCGAGGAGAGCCTCAGCGCGCTGATTCGAGTCGACAATCAGAATGATGGGGCGGCCCAGCTCCGAAAATGCGAGCGCCGCAAGAAGCGCTTTCGCCGGATCGGTCAAACCCGCGAGATGAACATCGCCCGCATTGCGGCAAAGTTTGTCGCATGCTTCCTCGACCGCAGGACGACGCGCGACTCGCGCGAGAAGCTCGGATACCAGAGGGAGAATCATGCGCGGACTTCCGCAATGCGCTGGATGAGCCGCGCGGTGGAATAGCCGGGCTCGAGCGGGATGCGCACGACCTTGCATTCGAGCGCATCGAGTTCGGCGGCGTCGATCTCGGATGATTGGCCCGCGCCGATGGCGCCGCCTTCGACGAAAATATCGGGCTGAAAGCGCGCGAGGAAGTCGCGCGGGGATGGATCATCGAACTCGACGACGTAGTCGACTGCGGCAAGCGCGGCGAGAATTTCAGCGCGTTCGGCGGCGGGTGTGATCGGGCGGAGCGCTTCGCTTGCGGCGCCGTTGCCTGCGGAGCGGGCGCGGACGGCTGCGTCGCTTTCGAGAGCGACAACGAGAATTTCGCCGAGTGAGCGAGCCTGCTCGAGAAGTCGTATGTGGCCCGGATGCAACAGGTCGAACGCGCCGCTCGCGCACACTACGACGCGCCCGTTGCGTTTCCAATCGCCCCGGTGGAGAATCAGCTCAGTTTGCGAAACGACCTGTCCCAAACGTGCTTCCGTCAGCCCATTCCCACAGGAATGGCCGAGAACTTCATTCTAGCACGCGCGCTCACTGCACCGCGGCGCACGCCATGAAGCGCTGGGAAATTATGTTCGCGATTGCGGGTGCGCTTCTTCTCGGCCTCAGCGCGTGGGCGATTCACCGCGACGAGCTGCCTCACCGGGATTTCGTTTTCATCGCCGGGAGTTGCCACATGCCGGTTACCGTCCTTGCGCCGGTAAAGCGCGCGCCACGCGCGAGTGCGATTATCTTCCACGGACTTTCGGCGAATCGGCGCGTCATGCAGACTTTGGGCGCCTACCTTGCCGTGGACGCGAGTTTGCGGGTGTATCTGATCGATCTTCCCGGCCACGGCGACAGTACCGATCGTTTCACGTTCGCACGCGCCGAGGAGTGCGCAGACATCGCCGTCGAATCCATGATTCGCAGCGGCGAGATCGACCCAAAGACGACGATTGTGATCGGCCACTCGATGGGCGGCGCGATCGCCATCCGGCTGGCGGACCGCGAGCCAGTGGCGGCAACGATTGCGATTTCGCCTGCGCCGATGGTCCTGCCTCGCCGGATGCCCGCGAATCTGCTCGTCTTCAGCGCCAAAGGTGACTTCGACATTCTGAAACGCCAGGCGTTGCAGCTTTCACAGGCAGCCGCCGGTGAACGCACAGCGAGCGATGATTTTCTGCAGGCTCGGGCATTTCATCTGGAGGTGGTCTCTCTTTCCGATCACACGAGCGTTCTCTATGACCCGCGAGTACTTCAGGATGCCAGCGATTGGAGTCACGACGCGCTGGATGCCGATGGCCGAAAGGCGGCCGGCCTCAACGAATGGAACGATCGGATTCGGTGGGATCGATGGGACACCTTGTCAGTGGATAGATGGGGCGTCAAGGCCCATCTTCTGCTGTTGTTGACCGCATACGCGAAGATCGCGCCGCTTTTCGGATGCGTGGGCATACTGATGCTGTTTCCATTCTGCGCTACGATTGCTTCGAGCTTCGCGGGCAGTCAGCAAACGGCATTTGCCGTGAAGCGTCCGGCCCAGCTGCTTGTGCTGGCGGAAGGCGCGGTCTGTGCGCTTGCCGCCGCGTTGATTCTCGCGCTTTTCGTCCCGCTCAAGTTTCTGCACATCTATGCCGGCGACTATCTTGCGTCGCTGCTGTTGATCGCAGGCGCGTTACTGCTCGCGCTGAACTGGAAATCGGCGAAGGAGTGCTGGCCCCCGGGCGCGAGGCCGCTCATCGCGGCAGCCGTGCTTGGGTTCGCGACGTTCGTCGCGTTCGGCGCATGGCTCAACTGGCAGCTCACCGACATGTGGATGAACGCGCCGCGCTGGCTGCGGTTCGCGGCGCTCGTGCCGGTCGCGTGGATCTTCTGTTTCGCGGAAGAAGTCGTGCTCGGCCCGGTGGGCAAGGGCTGGGCGCGCGCCCTGCGGCTTGCTACTTCTCTGGCGCTGCGGGCGGAGTTGTGGCTCGCGTGCCTGCTCACGTACTACGCGCTGGGGAGCGGACAGGTGCTGATCCTGATACTTGTTACTGCCCTAGCACTATTTTCCATCCTGCAAAGAGTTGCGACGGATGCGTTACGCCTGCGCACCGGCTCCGCGGGAGCCGCGGCGCTTTTTGATGCTATACTCGCCGCTTGGTTTATAGCGGCTGTTTTCCCGCTGACCTGAGCCGCGGCACACCTGAACCAGAAAAAGGGCAACAAGTCAGGGCCATGAAAGATATCGCGATTGTCGGAGGAGGACCCGCCGGGGCACTCTGCGGCGAGCGCCTCGCGAGCCACGGTTTCGAGGTCACGATTTTCGACGAACACCTGGCGTGGGAAAAACCCTGCGGGGGCGGCCTGACCCACAAAGCGATCGAAGCCTACCCCTTCCTGCTCGACGACTCCCATCCGAAGAAGATAGTCTACACAGCAGAGCTAATTTCCGGCGGCGGACACCGCGCGCGGTTCGAGATGAACCATCCGATCGTGATTTACGCGCGCAAGGTGCTGAACGGGCTGCTGCTCGATCGCGCCGTGGCCGCGGGCTGTAAAGCCGTGTGCACGCGCGTCACAAGCGTCGATACCGACGGCCCGCAGGTGCGGCTGACGGCCGGCGGCGAAGAGCGCCGCTCCGATTTCGTGGTTCTAGCGGCGGGAGCGCGCAATCAACTGTTGCCCGAAACGACCGCGCTGGGCACGAACGACCTCGAAGTGACGCTCGGATATTTCGTGCCCACCGAAGAGGACGTCCTCAAGGTGAAATTTCTGAAGGAGTTCGAGGGCTACCTGTGGTCCTTCCCGCGCGCCGATCATCTTTCGGTGGGCATTTGCGCGAAGTTGGGCCAAAGTCCCACGCAGCAACTGCGCCGCCACCTCGATGACTTTGTGCACGAAGAAAGAATTCCAATGGCGGGAGCGCGATTTTTCAGCCACGTGCTTCCCTCACCTCAGGCGCAGACGATTCGCGGACGCCGCATCGCCGGGAGAAACTGGGCGATGGCGGGCGACGCGGCGGCATGCGTCGATCCGATCACGGGAGAAGGGCTTTACTACGCATTGCGCTCGGGCGATCTGCTGGCGCAGGCGTTGGTGGAAGGCCAGCCGCTAGCGTATCCCGAGCGGCTGCGCGCGGCTTTTTCGGCCGATCTCGAATTCGCCGCAAACATCGCGCGAAAGATTTTTCGCGGCACGTTTCTCGGCGGGGCGATCACCACGCGCATGGTGCAGCTCCTGAACTATTCTCCGGCGTTCCGCGATCTGATTCGCGACGTGTTCAGCGGCTCGCAGGACTATCGCAGCCTGAAGCGGCGCTTGTGGAACCAGTTTGGAATCACAGCTCTCGAATTCGTGCGCTGCTTTGTCAATCCGCCCGGGGTCGCATCCAGCGCGCCGTCCGTGCGCCGAGAGCCTCTGCCATGAAGACGCGAAAGACAACCCGCGCCAAGCGCGTCGCCAAACGCACAGCGAAAACTACGGTGAAATCCGCATCGGCCGTTCACCGACAAGGTCCCCGGATTGGGCTGGAGGCGACCATCGAGCGTGTCGTGCAGCCCGAGCACACGATTCAGGCGGTAAATCCAAACTTGCCCGCCGTTTTTTCGACGCCCTCGATGATCGGCCTGATGGAGCACGCCAGCGTGGTTGCCGTGTTGCCGGATTTGCCGCCCGGAGTGATCACCGTCGGTACGCGCATTGAAGTGGATCACCTGAAGGCGGTCGGGCCGGGCGCAACAGTGCAGGCGTCCGCGCGATTCGTGGAATACCAGGGACGCTTTCTCGTGTTCGACGTGGAAGCCCGATCGGGCGAGCACGTGATCGGGCGTGGGCGTGTGTTTCGCGCCATGGTCGAGCCGGAAAAGCACGGTGCCAAAGCCAAGGCCCGCGTTCAGAAGTAACTCCCGCTACTTCTTCTCCGAAATCTCCACGGAAGCCCGCGTGGACTCCCAATCGAGATGCAGCGTGCAGACACTGCCCGTGCGATCGAACACGATCGTGAAATTTTCGAGAGGCGACGGCAGCGCCGAAACCTTCATGGGAACTCGCGCGAAGTCATACTGTTCGCCCGGATAGGGAATTCCCCACTCGCCCGTCTGCTTGCTGATGATGAGCTGCCAGGAATCCGCCTTCGGGAGCGCGAAGAGCGTGTAGCTGCCGGCGGGCACGGTCTTGCCGCCCACGTTCATGTCCGCGTCGATCACGAAAGTCGTGGCTTCGTTCGCGCCCGCGCGCCACGGTTCGCCGAACGGCACCAAATCGCCAAAGATTTTCCGCCCTCGCATACGCGGGCTCGAGTAGTCCACATGAATGGTCTTGCCGTCGGAGAATTTGCAGTCGGCCTTGGCCGGCGGACTGGCAATTTGGCCGCCCATCTGCGCGTGGCTCGCCGCGGCAAGGAAAACAAAGCTGAACAGAATGAGACTACACAGCGCGAAACAATTCCTGGGCATGCGCCCTCCTTGAGTCTTGAGCTTGCGGTGGTTAGACGTGCCGTGAAGGCGATTCGATTCGCCGGCGGCTATTTTTGCGAGCCTGCCGCGGCGGGAGCAGCGTCGAATTCTCCCGCCACAAAACAACGGCGGATCCACGCGAGCAATGCAATCAACGCGGCCAGCACCGTGAACCAGATCGCCGTCAGCAGATGAACGACCCAACCCGCGGCCTCTCCCACCCTTGCGAGCAGGAACGGCAGAAAATTGTAAGTGGTGATGTGCACGTAGTCCCACGGGTCCTGCTGCATGGATTCGTTGACGAGGCCCCACTGGTCCATTTTGCCGAGCGCGAACGCGATGATGTTCTTGAAGCGCAGCGCGACGATGAACGTCGGATGGCCGAGGGTATCTAATTGATAGATTTCGAGCGGGCACCAAAACATCACGGACGAAAGCTGTACGGCGACGCTGACGGCCACGAGCGCCAAGCCGATTCGCCAGACGAGCTTGCCGACCTCGGCGCGATGGCGCATCAGCAGCGGGACGGAAATGAACGCCACCATCTGCGCGGCGGTCGAAACATACCGATCGCCCCAGGCAAAGTCGCCGCTCCAGACCGTGTACGTAGCGTAAAAGCAGATGTACGCGAAGAGCAGCGCAACGGAGGCGATAAAGTATGCCCTGATCTCAGGCTGAAAGCGCTTCCACACCAGCAGCGCGACGATCGCAGTGAGCACGAGGAGCGGATCGAAAAGGAAGATCGACTTCTCAGGCTTGAACAGCGCGCCAAAGAATCCGACGTGAAAAGGGGTCTCAAACGGAAAAGCCGCGGGCAGATCGGGATTCAGCATTTTCTGCTCGCGCGCGTACACGTCCATGTAGGTATTGAAGAACGAGCCGAAGCGATGATATTGGTACGCGCGGTCGATCAGACCGAAGATCGCGTACACCGGAATCGCGACCTTCGCGTACGCGGCGAGCCGCGAACGCGTCTCCGGCCCGCGCGCGCCAGTGAACCATGACACCAGCACCAGGAAGAGGCCGACCGCGAGCAGGTCGATCGCGGTGGTAATGCGCGTGAGTAAGTTTGCTCCAAGCGCGAGCGAACCGATCCATAGTGCGCGACTGCTACTGGTGCGGAGCCACTCGTACTGGAATGTCAGGCCGGTCAGCGTGAGGAGCAGGATGTAATTGTTCTCCATCATGTTCTGCGTGTAATGGAGAAATGTGGTGCAGAAAAGCAGCGCCAGAGCGCCCGCGATTCGCTCCTTGACGCTGAAGTTCAGAAGGCGCAGCAGGCGGAAACACACCAGCACGGTCAGGACGCACACGAGAATGTTCGTGCTGTAGCTGACAACGATGCTGCGCACGGCTGGGTCGGCGTCGTAACCATCAAAGGCCGGCAGCGCCGCGACGTATGTGCCGGCGATGTCGGCGGGCAGCATCAGCAGCGATTGGCCCATGCCATACCAGGCGTACAGTTTGCCGCCGCGGCCGTGAATGCCGAAATCCGGATAATCCCCGGGATCGACCGGATCTTCGGATGTCCAGAACGAATGGGTCGTTTGCAGGCGATGCGTGGTGTCGCTCGTGCCGAGTTCACCGGACTGAACGACGAGCGCCGCGAGAAACGCCGCCAGGCCGACAAGAAACAGGGCGTTGAGGAGGAGCCGGCGCACGCGCGAAGGCATCTTGGCTTATGCTAATGCGCGCTCGCGCCGGATTCAAGCGGCAGCAAGGCCATGCGATACGAAGGTTGCCGCGATTCCGAAGCTAGCCTAAGATATTCACACGCCGGAGTGGCGGAATGGCAGACGCGGCGGACTCAAAATCCGTTGGTCGCAAGGCCGTGTGGGTTCGACTCCCTCCTCCGGCACCAGCATTTGCATCGCGGCTTTTCGGCCGCGCCAATCTCACTCACTTTTGAGCGTCCGCGGGGCGCATCGATACGACGGTGTGAAATAGAATCTTTCCGTGGCGCACCACGAACGCGTCCGTGCCCTGCATCGAGCCGGGCTTCCCCGGATTCATCACCCAGTGCTCGTAGCCCACGTCGCCATCCGCGGTCACTTTCGCCTCGAACACCGGAGCGGGAGCCTTGCCGTCGCGATTCGAAAAGAACGACTCGAATAGGTGGCGGAGCGCTTCCTTGCCCTGCACGGTCTGATTCGGCGCGATGAAGATGGCGTCATCGGCGTAATCGCTCAGGACGGCTTCGATATCGTGATGAGTGAAGGCGTCGAGGTGGTGCGCGACTACTTGTGCGGGTGTTCGCGCGTCCAGCGCATTCTGCGCGCGTGTCGGAAAGGGCAGAATCGAAATGGCGACGAGTGCAACACTGGCAAGAATGGCTTTGAGCATGGGCGCCTCCATTTCTCTAAAATGCCGTCGAGGATGCGCAACTTCGAGGGAGATGTCAAACGGGCGCGGCTTGCGCCTAGGTCCCGACGCGGAGCGACTGCGTGAGATTCTTCAGCGTTGCGACGGCGGAAAACGCCGCAAGCTGAGATGTGCGCGGGTTGGCCTTCGATGGCACGTTCTCGACTTTAACCGTGAGCCGACCGAATTCGCCCTGCACGCGGATCTCATGCACGTTTTCGCTGCCGCCCGGCACGGCCACGATGCGGACGCAAACGCGGGCCGATGGATCGACGGCAAGGCGCAGCGAAGCGGCCACATTTGATGTTGCAGGAAACGCGCGAGCGGCCTCTTCGGCAATGCCTTCGAAAATCACCGTGTCTTCTTTCAGGTTGTCGAGCTGGATGCCGCGATCGACCACATACTTCGATCCTCGGAGCGCCGCGACCGGCTTCCGGCTCGTCAATTCCGCCGACTCAATGCGGCCGATCGACGCAGACTTGATTCCATCGAGGCCCGCAATTGCTCCCGATGGGACGTAAATCCGGCAGCCCTTCTCATTCGCCAGGTGAAACCATTCCTCGCGCCCGAGTAAGCCTCCCACGCTCATGATCAGCATGTCGCGGCCGCGCGCGAGCGCCTTGGGGACGAATTCCGGCAGAGCCGCCTGGCTGGCCGCCTCGACGGCCAAGTTCGAACGCTCGATCATCTCTTCGATCGAGACGACCGGCGGGCGGCTCGAAAGCTCCGAAGAGAGCGCTTCGGCGCGGGCGCGGTCCTGATCGGACAGCGCGACAAGCTCCGCATCGAGTTGCTTTTGATCGATGGCCGTGGCGATGATCCGGCCGATGGCTCCGACGCCGAGGATTCCGATTTTCAGCATGGCGCGGCCTAGGCAAGCTCGAGCATGCGGTCGATGGCGCGCTTCGCCTTGCGCGCGATCTCTTCGGGCACGCGGATCTGCGGCGTCAGCGTCTCGAGCGAGCGAATAATTTTGTCGAGAGTAATTGTCTTCATGAAGGCGCAGACCGCATTGGAATTCACCGGATAGAAGGTCTTGTCCGGGAATTTCTTATTGAGCTGGTGCATGATGCCGAGCTCAGTGCCGACGGCGAACTCGGACGCCGAGGATTCGCCGATGTGGCGCAGCATTCCCTCGGTCGAAAGGAAAAACGTGCGGTCCTGCGGCAGCGTGCCGTCCATCGCCTTGGCCATGCAGGAGCTGACGCACCCGCACTCGGGATGCAACAGCAGCTCGATGTCGGGATGCTCCGCCATGATTTCGACCACATGCTCGGGGCGGATCGTCTTGTGAACGTGGCAATAGCCGGGATACGCGACGATGTTGCTGCGTCCCGTCTGGCGCGCGACGACTTCCGCGAGGAACTTGTCGGGGAGGAAAAGCACGGTGCGGTCGGCGGGAATCGCGCGGACGACCTTCGCGGCGTTCGCCGACGTGCAACAGTAGTCGCTCTCGGCTTTCACCGCAGCGGACGTGTTGATGTAAGCGACCACGACCGCGTCGGGCAGCTTGGCCTTCCACTTTAGCAACTCCTCCGGCGTGATCGAAGCGGCCAGCGAACATCCCGCACGCAGGTCCGGCAACAGGACGGTCTTTTCCGGCAGCAGAATCGCCGCGGTCTCCGCCATGAAGTGCACGCCGCAAAAGACGATTACGTCCGCGTTCGTCTTCGCCGCAGCTTGCGAAAGCTTCAGCGAGTCCGCAACCGCATCAGCAACTTCCTGCACCTCCGGCCGCTGGTAATGATGCGCGAGCAGAATGGCATTGCGCTCGACGCAGAGCGCACGCACGCGCTCCTGCTTCCTGCGTGTTTCCTCCGCGGTGTCTGCGATGGTTTCGATGGCTGGGAGCGTGTAGCGCGCTTCGAAGCCGATTTGCGTTGCTGTGCTGGCCATGATGAGTCCCCTTTTCTCCGTTGGGTTATGAAATTCTCTCGCAAAGATCGAGTGCGCGCGCGGAATGCGTGAGGGCGCCGACCGAAATTGCGTCCACGCCGCAGGCTGCGTACGCCTCTACGTTCGATTCTGAGATGCCGCCGCTGGCTTCGATCAAAGTGCTGTCCCACAAATTCTCGCGGCGCAGCATTTCGAGAATGGCGCCGATCCGATCCGGGGACATGTTGTCGAGCATCAGCAGGCACGGATACGTCTCCGATGCATCTTCCTGCAGACGGCGGAAGGTCTGCGCCGCGGCGCGCGCCGCGCCTTCGCCACGCACTTCGATCTCGATGAATGCAGATTCTTTGCGGAATCTCCACGCTCGCTCAATCGCCAGCGGCGCTGCTTCCTCTTCGCTGTCGGCGAGAAGTGCGAGGTGATTGTTCTTAATGAGGATCGCGTCGCCTAGGCCAAGCCGATGCGTTCCGACGCCGCCGAGATGCAGCGCCCGCTTATCGAGAAGGCCCCAGGGAGTTTTTCGCGTGCCGACGATACGCACGGCTGGGTTACACCGGCGCGCCCGCTCCTGCAGACAGTGCCCAGCGCTAGCGATTCCACTCATGCGCTGAATCAGATTCAGGCCCACGCGCTCGAGAGCGAGCAGATTCGTTTCGTCGCCTTCCGCGCGCAGTAGCACGTCGCCGGGTCGCATCAAGTCGCCATCATGTTTTTCCGACGAGACTTCGATGCCACGGCTCTGCAACAGAAAAACCAACTCCGAGAGCCCTGCAGCCACTCCTCCTTTGCGCGCCAAAATCGCGCCGAACGCATGCCGACTCGCGATGCCTAGCGCCGTAGCGGTCAAATCGCGCGAAGCGAGATCAGCGCGCAGAAGAAGGTCCGTGAGACTGCGGACGGCGTCGCGATACTTCGGATTTTCGAGCGTGAGGGTGGCCCCGCGAAAAAGGGCCTGCTCGAGTCGCTCTTGCCGCGTCGACTTCATCGTATGTCCCTGCACCCTATGCCTATTTCAGTAGAAAGCCCCGAGCGCGAAGCCGCGCCTTGGCTCGAGAGATCATCTCCGGACGCGAAGCCTCGATCGTGTGCAGATGCACGCCCCCGGTAAGAGAAGAGAGCAGCGACGCGTGTCCGGCGCGCACTTGCTCGAGAAAGTCCTGCACATCCGCCCGCGACTCGATCATCAGTGAGCCGCACAGTTCGCCATAAACTGGGTGTTCGACGATCACGTCCAGAATCTTGACGCCGTAATCAACAAGAATTTGAAGTTCCTCTTCGGTTCGCTCGGGCGCGTGGCGGCAGGCGAGTAACGCGCGATGGCGGCGGGACTGTTCCTGCGGCAAGCGGTAGCCCCGTGGCGTGGCCAGGATCTCTTGGCCGCCGGCCCGCAGAATCGCCACGTCCTGCACCAAACACTGCCGGCTGACGCGAAACTGCCTTGCCAACTCACCGCCTCGAATCGGAGCGCCGTGCGTTCGCAGTCGTGCGACGATTCGGCGGCGGCGTTCCGCAGCGGAGTCCGCCGCCGCGTCGCGCCGGACCCTTCGCCTCGGTATTGGATTCATCGTCTTCATGTGACATCTGTCTTGTCAGCTATCTAGTCTAATGTAAAGGCGCGCGATTGGGTAGAGGCGGTCCTGTTGGCCTGGATCGTTACTCCGGCGCTACCCCAGCGCGCTTTTTTGACGCAGAAATCGCCCGCTTCGCGCGATAGTGGAATCGGGGCATCGCGGGAAAGGACAGGCATGACCGCACAGGCGGGTCAGAGGCGCAGTGAAAGGGTCTTGCTGGATGTTCCGGTAGTAATCCGCGGAGAAGGCGCGGACCATCGGGCATTTCAGGAAGAGACCTTCACTGTAACGGTGAGCGCTCACGGCGCTCTCGTAATGCTGGCAACGAAGGTAGCTCTGGGCCAGAAGCTTGTCCTGATGAACCCGCAAAACTGGGATGAGCGCGATGGCCGCGTCGCCTACGTCGGTGCGGATCGCGCGGGTTTGGCGCAAGTCGCCATCGAGTTCGCTCAAAAAGCGGCCGAATTCTGGCCGGTTCACTCACCGCCCGCGGATTGGCAGTCGTCCAGATAGAAAAACAGTGTCGCGGATAGTCCGTCGAGCGGGCTGGGGCAATTCTCGACAAGAAATTAAGCGGTGAGTTCCCCAAGCCACGAATCGAGAATCTTTAGCTGATCGGCCGGTGGATCGACGAACGCCACGCCCATGCCCATCCCTTCCTGGACGTAGATGATCTTGCCTCGCGTCTCGAACGTGCCCTGATCGCGCAAGATTCGCACTTGGAGCGGAGTTCCCTTTGGCAGCGTGTTGAGAACGTCCACGTAGCAACCCTTGCGGCTGATTTCTGAAATTCGGCCTGAGATGTGAACGTCGCTATTTGGCTCGACGACTTCGACCGCAGCGATAAAGCTGTAGCGCGGCACCGTGCGCCGCTCGCTGTACGAGGTGTTCGGTTCGTTTTGAGAGCCGGCAGAATCAGCCATCGTCGTAAGGCTCCTGCTCTTTCGGTCAGCGTGGCACAGCAGCTCGTTCAGTACCAGCCCTGTAATTTTGGGTGATACGAAAACGAAAACTCCACGTTCACCTGCCGTCCTGTCCAGGCTCAGAATCAACCGGCTCCTAGATGTGCGGTTCACCATCTACACGAGATGGGGAAATTCGGACGTCAGATCAGTCCGCCAACACACGTTTTCTGCACCGGCACGCGTTGAAAGTTTCGAGAATGCCGGAGCAGAACGGGGCTTCTGTGCCTGAAAAGCAGTGCCGAACTTAGTCCTCAATCGAGCATGGAGCGGCGTCAAAATTTACAGCGCGGAGGGCCCGGTTGCTTTGAATTGTAAGCACTCTAGTCCTAGAACCATCATTCGAAGCACTTCTCAGGACCGGGATGTGACATGCGTCACAGCCACATCCAGCGAAAACTTCTTGTACGATGAGCCTCGGTCTGAATCCCTCAGTCCTGAGAGGAAACCAGGGCGCTAGAGCCTACGACTGCCTAGGTATCCGGAAGCGAGCTTGATCGATTTGTTACGAAGGAGAGTTTTGGATTGACGCGGAGTCTTGCTATCATACAAATGGTCTCAAATCAGTTGATTCGGAAGTTTGAAACCCGTATTGTCCTTTCACTGTAGAGATTCAAAAGGGGATGTTCCGATTTGAAGCAGTTCAACGGGGCCACAATGCGTGCAGGGGAGCAGCTTAGAGAACTTCGGAATCGTCTTGGGATCACGACGCGCGAAGTGGAGGAGTTCAGCCGTACAATCGCCGAGGATCGCCAGAACGAGGAGTTCTACATCTCCAATGCCTGGCTGACACAGCTCGAGAACAAGAACTCAATCCCCAGTATATACAAACTTTACAGCCTCAGTGTCATCTATCGAACCAAGTTCAATGATCTCCTGGCGATGTTTGGCATCGACCTGACCGCCACCTCGCGCTATCAGCTCGCTTTGCCGCTGCAAAACACACATCTGACCGCATTTGAGCCCCCGGACCCTGAGAAGCCCGTTACGTTTCCCGTGCGCTTTGACAAGAGCTTCAGCCTGGAAACGACAAGCCTGATCTCACGGATGGTTGAAGTTTGGGGCGAGGTTCCCGTCGCGCTGATTCAGAAGCTCGACGTGAGGCACTGCCAGTACGGCTATATCGGGATCCAGGATCACTCCATGTACCCACTTTTACGGCCCGGATCCTTCGTGCAGATTGACAATCATCCGAGCAGGATGCAACCGTCCGAATGGCGCACGGAGTTGGACCGTCCGATCTATTTCGTCGAGCTTAGGGACGGGTACGCCTGTTCCTGGTGTGAAGTACGGGGATCGCAGCTCACGTTGGTGCCACATCCACTGTCAGGCTGCACGATCCGGCAGTTCGCGTACCCATCCGAGGCGGAAATCGTGGGGCAGGTAACAGGGGTGGCTATGCGACTGGTTCCACCGGATGAGTATGCCGACGAGACTCCAAGATTGCCAAAGCGATCTTGAAGCTCGAAAAAAGGAACTGCGCTGAAAGCGGATCGGTTTCCACGGGGACGGCCACACGGTAGGGTTCAAGTTTCTTCCACGCAGTCAGAAAATCAGAAGCATTCGTGCACGTGGACTCCATGTACGCTTCCATCTGGTGAACCAACTCTTCGAGCGAACACCCCACGAGCTGCCGAAACGCCTCCCGGTGACAATCCGCGAGCGCCTCGCAGGCTACTTCCTGGGTGAAACGGGAAGCCAGTCCATCATGATAGTAAAGGCCCGTATTGTAATCTCGCATTGACGCCAGATAGATGAGGCGATCGAGAGACCGCGGTATGTCCGCAAGCGTCCGGTGGCGGAGATCACTTGCCGCTTGCTGCACGTCCATCCGTCTGAGCTGGACCGTCATCGTTGAAATCCTATAGTAAGTGCGCGGCGCCGGCCGATCGATCGCCCAAGCCGCCGATGCTGGCGGCATTCAAGAACGCAAGAGACTCTTCAGAGATCCTGCAAACTCGGGCAGCGGCGGCGGCTGTCGCCCCGACCATTCGGGGCGCGCTGTATGCCCCGCGCAAGTACAGGAGCACCTGTAGCGCTCGGCACGCGATTAGAAGGCCCCCAAAATCCACCGCTAGCCCAATTTCCGTTTGGAAGCTCAACCCGGCATGAAATCGCGCCGAACCCAGATGGAAGCGCATCAGGCTGCGGATCTGCTGCCGGACCTGATCGACCCACATGATAGCGACCTTTTTCCGCTCGGCGCAGAAGAGATCTCGCACGTCCTTGGGAGCCTGCGACACAACGTATTCGTAATCCTCCGGAGCAAATATCCGCTCGACCAATTCGGGAGGAAGCAATCCAGCCTGCAGACTGTTCAGTGCCTGCCGGGCTCCGACGAGAGCCTTCGAACTGCCCTCCGTTCGGGGGCCGCGCCGCATTGCAAAAAAGAGAGCAAAAACAAGCAGCGCGCCGATCAGCGAGAATAGGATAAGTTGAATCATGGGCGGGCCACCCGTGCCAACTCGGAGCGCATGCCGCCCATCGCGCCCCTTGTCTTCGCGGCCAGCGCCTCATACTCCGCTTCCAGGCGAACCCTCGATTCTGGTATCGGAGCCGGATGATAGGACCACAGAGCCGTCATCCAGATAACAAGCGAGACATCGAACGAAAGGGGTTGAATGATCCTCCACACTTCGGTAAAGGAGGGCCCCGCATATGCTCGTACTGCGAGGCTCACAAGACTCGTGACAATATAAAGCCCGTAGCCGAAAATGATCCCCTTCATGTTCTTTCCGATTTCGATGCCGTAATAAGCGATGACAACCAGCAAACCCGAGACGAATATCGCCTGCACCGTCCGCAAGTCTCTCTCGAACTCCACCATGGTTACCCCTGGCGACGATTGAGACTTAATCAGCGGATAGATAAGCGCAAAACAAAAGATCGCCCCGAAAACGACGATGCCGGCCACCCTCGCGGCCTTTTCCGCACCAGGATACGGAGACAACACGTGCTTGAATATCTCGAGAAGGATTCCATAACCGGCGATGAGGCTTATGAGTTGCGCACTCCAATACCAAATCGGGTACGCACTCAAATTTGAAGAGTAGACGACGTAGGTTGAGACTGCAACAAGTAGGACACACGCGCTATATATGTAAAAAAACGGATACCTTCGAACCGATCTGCTTCGGAGGCCTTGGAAAAGAATCACGGCCTCCAAGAGTATTCCGGCCCACCAGATAATCGACGACGGCATTCGTCTTGCCCCTTAACAGGACGGTTAATACTAGCACACGTCAACCAGGGAGAAGTCTAACTTTCTCCCTCGGTTGCTATGATCGTCGGTCGCCGGACCCTTGACCAGAGTACGAGCGTACTAGACCGGAGGCGGGGTGCTCCGGTCCGCCCGAGCCTGAGAATTAGTCAATTCTCGGCGGCGGCATCGGGCCGTCCGCACGCACGGTCGAAGCTACCCGCGGCGGCGGCATCGGGCCGTCCGCACGCACGGTCGAAGCTACCCGCGGCGGCGGCATCGGGCCGTCCGCACGCATGGTCGAAGCTACCCGCGGCGGCGGCATCGGGCCGTCCGCACGCACGGTCGAAGCTACCCGCGGCGGCGGCATCGGGCCGTCGAAGGCGAGGTTCACCGACTTCGAGGCGCCAGCGGTACTCGCAGACGCTACTAGAACTGCCATTGCGAATGGCAACAGCAAAACAGACTTCGATACTTTCATCTTTTGTTCTCCTGACAAGGATTTGGGGACGCGCGAAAATAGGTTAGATAGCAGAGTGGCGCCGGTTACAAACAAGCCGGGCCCGCTCGTGTGGCGAAGCAGCCTATATTGCTCTTCTAGTTAACATAGGACTGCTGACAAGGGGCGGTCGCAGCGGTGACGGCGGATGGCTCTCGATCGAGAGCAGCGCAAGAGAAGAGCGGGCGCCGAGAGCTAACGACATGGAAACCTCTGCGGAACTTACCTATGGAGTTCGACTGAAAATCGCGATACTAACAGTAGTCAGGCGGCCATACGGCCAAGGCAAAATGGTTGAATCCAATCCCTCTCGAGACGCGAGTGGTGTCCAACCGGACGCTTTCCGCGAGCACATGCGGAAGCTGGACCGTCGCCAGTGGTGGCTGTGGTCGTCCACCGTGCTGGTGTTGATTCTCCTGACGGTCGCTGTCGCGTCGTTCGCGTTCCCTGCGCTGCTGAGCAAAGAGCAGACGACGTACTCTTTTTATCTGAACCAGGCCGTGCGTTCGCTGGTCGGTATCGTGCTGCTGTTCAGCGTCTATCTGGTTTATCAGCAGTCGATGATCATTCGCATGCGCAACCAGATGGCCGACCAGGTCCAATCACTTGCGAAGGTGCAGAACCTTACGAACGAGGTCTTCAAGCTCGCCGCGCTCGACCAACTCACCGGACTCTACAACCGCCGCTCCGGCGAACAGCGACTTGCTGAGGAAATCAGCCGCGCCGTGCGCCACCAGCGGCCGTTGACCGTCCTATTGATCGACATCGATGGCTTGAAACAGATCAACGACAAGCTCGGCCACGCCGCGGGCGATCTGATCCTCAAGAGCTTCTCTGAAAGATTGCAAAAAGCGATCCGCGGCTCGGACCTCGCCGTGCGATTGGGCGGCGATGAATTCATGGTCCTGCTGCCGGAATGCCGCGTGGACGAGGTGCGGCACGTGATCAGCCGCGTCGAAGGGCTTGAGATGGATTACGAGGGCGCCACGATTCCGTGCCGCTTCTCTCGCGGGTGGACCGATTATAGGCCCGGCGAAACCTCCGAGGAACTCCTGAAACGCGCCGACGCCGCACTCTACGCCGATAAGCGCGCCGGGAAGCAGTCGGGATCGCTGACGTCGAAGCAAATTTCCCAGTCTGTCATCTAGCGCCAATCACAAGCGAAAGCCGTATCAACGCTGGCCAGCAATGCACTGATCACGTGTGTGTCCGGAACAGCTCGTCCCGCATCTAAGTTGGAGTATGATGCTGTCCACGAACCCGGCCCCAGCCGTGGCAGAACGCTCAAATACTTGTGCTCGGCTTCGATCGCTGAAAAAGAAAGATGGGGGCACTCTTGATAACACCCGCAACCACAAGAATCCTGAGAATCGTCATGGCCGCCTCAATTGGAGCGGCCGCCGTGGCGCCATTGGCCCAAACCGCTCGGGCCGATACGCTCGAGCTTAAAACCGGCCAAATCGTGCAGGGCCGCTTCCTAGGCGGCTCGACGATGAATATCCGCTTCGAGGTGGACGGCAAAGAGCAGATATTCGCCACAAGGGACGTGCTCAACATCGGATTTAGCGAAACGGGCGACGCATCGAATGCGGCACAGCAGGTAAACGCACCTGTGGGCCCAGCCTCTGCTCCTCCACCCACAGCGGCAGCGTCCGCACCGCCTCCTCCTTCTCCGGCGATGCCCGGGCCGCCACCGACTGCATATCCAGCTGCGCCCACCGCCCAAGCAATCACGCTCCCAGCCGGCACTTCGGTGCTTGTACGCATGATCGATGGCGTGGATTCTTCTCAAAACCAGATCGGTGACGGCTTCCACGCCAGCCTGGAAAGCGCACTCATCGTCGGCAACACGGTGGTTGCGCCGCAGGGCGCCGACGCATATGGCAAGCTCACGCAAGCGAAGGCGGCTGGGAAGATCTCCGGTGGCTCGGAGCTCACGCTCGAGCTAACCGGAATCCGCATCAACGGCAACATCGTGCCAGTGGATTCAACCGACTACGATGTGGCCGGCAAGGGCCGCGGCACGCAAAGCGCCGAGCGCATCGGAGGCGGGGCCGTCCTGGGCACCATCATTGGGGCGATCGCGGGCGGCGGCAAAGGCGCGGCAATCGGCGGGGCAGTAGGCGCTGGAGCCGGAACCACCGTGCAGGTGATGACGCACGGCGACCAGGTTCGCATCCCGAGCGAGACGCTACTCGAGTTCAGGCTCCAGAATGACGTCACGGCGCCGTTCCCCAGTTCATCGAACTGAGACGCTGACATGAGTTTCCTGCCAGGAACATGGCTCGAAATTCTTTCTTGCGCGCCCCAGAGGTGACTCGTAAGCTAACGCCTGTTGTAGGAAACGATACCATCGCAGGACGTGACACCATGCCCAAAGAAAAACCGAAAGTAAACATCGGCGAAGTCATCCGGTCCTACCGAAACGACCGCGGCCTCTCACAAGGCGACATCGAGCGCCGTACCGGCCTGCTGCGCTGCTACCTTTCTCGCGTCGAGAACGGCCACACCGTGCCTTCGCTCGAAACCCTGGCGAAGATTGCCGAAGCCATGGAAATCAGTCTTGCGGATTTTTTCCCTGGCACGGACACGCCGCAGGACCGCGAAACGCGCAAGATGCTTGGCGAGCTTTCGGATGATGAGATTCGCTTCCTTGCGGATATCAAGAAATATTCGACCAGCTTGTCGGACGACGACAAACGGCTAGTCCTAGCCATGATCCGTAAAATGGCCTCCATCGTTCCCCCTCCGCGCAATGGCAAGTCCGCGGGGATTGCCCATCGCGCCGAAGCCTAAGAAAATTTCCAATGACGATCCTGTATCCGGCGCGTGCGCACGCGTCCGCTCGCGTGAAAACAGACTCGACTCCGCAGACTAGCGCCCGAATGAGCGGATTCGATACAATGGACTCGAAATGCCCCCGAAGCGGCACCAAACCGTCGGTGTAAAAGTCGGCAAGATACAGGTGGGCGGCGGCGCGCCCGTGGTGGTGCAGTCCATGACCAACACGGATACGGCTGACGCCGTCTCGACCGCCCAGCAGTGCCTCGAACTCGCGCAGGCCGGCTCGGAACTGGTCCGCATCACCGTGAACGTGCCGGAAGCTGCGGCAACAGTTCCGGAAATCAAGAAGCGCCTGCTCGATGCAGGCTGCGACGTTCCGGTCATCGGCGATTTTCACTACAACGGCCACGTCCTGCTGACGAAATACACCGATTGCGCCCGCGCGCTCGACAAGTACCGCATCAATCCAGGCAATGTGGGCCACGGCCAGCGGCGCGACGAGCAGTTCGCGACGATCTGCAAAGTGGCGCGCGACAACGGCAAGCCCGTCCGAATCGGCGTGAATGGCGGCTCGCTCAATCAAGAGCTCGTCATGCGCAGGATGCAGGAGAACACCGACAAAGAACTCGGCAAGACGTCCGAAGAAATCATTAACGAGTGCATGGTGCTTTCCGCGCTCGAATCGACCGAACTCGCCCTCGAATGCGGTCTGCGCAAGGACCAGATCATCATCTCCTGCAAGGTTTCGCGGCCCGGCGATCTGATCGCGATCTACCGCGATCTCGCCGCGAGGATCGACCAGCCTCTGCATCTCGGTTTGACGGAAGCGGGGATGGGTGCGAAGGGGCTCGTGTGGTCGGCGGCGTCAATGGGAATCCTGCTCGCCGAAGGCATCGGCGATACGGTGCGCGTTTCGCTTACGCCGCGTCCCGGCGGCGACCGACGCGAGGAAGTCTACGCGGCGTGCGAGCTGCTCCAATCGCTCGGACTGCGCACGTTTGCGCCCAGCGTGACCGCCTGTCCCGGCTGCGGCCGCACCACCAGCTCGACATTTCAGGAACTCGCCGAAAGCATCCAGGACTACATCCGCGAAAAAATGCCGGAATGGAAGCGGCACTATGAAGGCGTCGAGGAGCTGAAGCTCGCCGTGATGGGCTGCATCGTCAACGGTCCGGGCGAATCGAAGGCCTCCAACATCGGCATCAGCCTGCCGGGCACGGGCGAAGCCCCGCGTTGTCCCGTCTATATCGACGGGCAGAAATTCACCACGCTCGAAGGAACCTACGAAGAGCTATCCGCTGCGTTTCAGGCGCTCGTCAACGATTACGTCGCCACGAAATACCACAAGCGCGAGACGCCGCTGCCTGCGTCCGCTATGTCTGCCACTCCGGCCGCCGTTATTTCTGCCAAGTCGTCTCTACGCGTCATCGCGTAAATCTTCTTCGATCATCCCTAGCAAATAAGTCCACAGGACTAATTTTTTGCGAGCGGCTGCGCCGGGGCTAAGATACGCTCGCAGTTCTTGTGATCGAGACGGACGCAAATTGGAGGAGCAGCGCGTGGCAGTTACTCGAATGATGACAGCGTTCCTGCCCGACAACGGGTGCCGAACAGTATTCGCGGTAACTTATTGAAAAGAAAGGATGGGGTCACCCGCTGCCCGACAATGAAACCCGGGGCGGGGGTTATCGTCTCCCAGGCGAATCGATCATGGTAGAAGGCTCGACAAACTCGGCCGCGCCGAATCCTGCGCCGCCTCGCGGCTGGCAGCGAGGATTCTGGAGCCTCATCGTCACGCAGTTCCAGACAGGCTTCAACGACAACGCGCTGAAATTCCTCGTCACCTACATCGTGATCGCGATGAATCTCCCGCACGCGCAGCGGGATCGCCTGGTGCCGATCGTCGGCGCGCTCTTCGCAATTCCTTTCATCCTGTTTTCAATGACCGGCGGCTACTTCGCCGACAAGTACAGCAAGCGCACGGTGACGATCGGCACCAAATTCCTCGAACTCGGCGTCATGGCATTTTTCATCGTGAGTCTCGCGCTGCACAATTTGCCGATGGAATGCGCGGGAGTGTTTTTGATCAGCACGGAGGGAGCGCTGTTCGGTCCTTCGAAGTACGGGCTGCTGCCCGAACTGCTGCCTGAACCGAGGCTCTCATGGGGCAACGGAATCATCGAATTCGGGACTTTCCTCGCCGGCATCGGAGGGACGATCGCGGCCGGCGAACTTTCCGAACGCTACCATGGCCGCGAGTTCGTCGCGGGTTTCTTGCTGGTGGGATGTTCGCTGGTCGGGTTGGTTACGAGCCTGGGAATCTCGCGAGTTCCCGCCGCCGATCCCGCGAAGAAGTTCCGATGGAACCCCCTTGGCGATTTTTTCACGCAGATGAAGACGATTGTCGCCGACCGCGTTCTCGGCTGGGCCGTCCTCGGCAACACGTACCTTTTCTTCCTGGCCGCACTCTTGCAGCTGGCAATCATCATCTACGGGCACGATGTACTTCTCATCGACGAAACGCACATCACGTACTTGCAAGCGGCGATCGCCATCGGAATCGGGCTGGGAAGCGTCGCAGCCGGTTATCTCTCCGGCGGAAAAATCGAGTACGGGCTGATTCCGCTCGGCGCGGTGGGCATGACGATCTTCGGCGCGCTGCTCTATTTTCGTGCGCCCGCGGAATTCCTCGCGACGTCGTTGCAAAATATCGTGGCCCATACGGCGGTGCCGATTCTCGGACGCGTAGTGTCCGTTGCCGCCGCGTGGGCTCGCCTTCGCATTTTTGACCTGGGACTGCTCGGCTTCTTCGGCGGACTATTTGCGGTGCCGCTCGGAGCACTGATTCAGCACCGGCCGCGGCCGGAACAAAAAGGGCGGCGTGATCGCCGCGGCAAATCTGGTGTCGTTTATCGGAATCGCGCTCGCATCGGGCGCGTACTACATCTTCACGGATGTGTTTCACCAGAGTCCCGCCGGAATCTTCCTGGATGGCGCGATCCTGACGCTCATCACAACCGCTTACTCCATCTACCTACTGCCGGACTCGCTCGTGCGATTCGTGCTGTGGGTGGCGACGCACTCCATCTACCGCATCCACGTGGAGGGCCGCGAGAACATTCCTGAAACAGGCGGCGCGCTTTTCGTTTCCAATCACATGTCGTTCGTCGACGCGCTGCTCCTGATCGCCTCGACCGACCGGCCGATCCGCTTCCTGATCTTCAAGGGCATCTACGATCTACCGTACGTGAAGCCGTTCGCGAAAATAATCCGCGCGATTCCGATCTCCTCGGAACAGCGGCCGCGCGAGATGCTGCATTCGCTGCGCGAAGCAACCAGTGCGCTCAAGAACGGCGAAGTCGTCTGCATTTTTGCCGAAGGGCAGATCACGCGCATCGGCCAGTTGCTGCCGTTCCGCCGCGGCATGGAGCGGATCATCAGGGGCGTGGACGCGCCAATCGTTCCGGTCAATCTCGACGGCGTGTGGGGCAGCATTTTCAGCTTCGAGCGCGGACGTTTCGTCTGGAAATTGCCGCGCTACATTCCGTACCCCGTGACGGTGAGCTTCGGCAAGCCGATGCCGCCGACGGCCACGCCGTTCGAAGTACGCCGCGCCGTGCAGGATTTGCAATCCGAGGCGTACCACTATCGCAGGAGCCGCTTGCGCACGCTGCACCGCTCGCTGATCCGCATCGCGCACCGCCATCCGTTCCGCTTTGCCATGGGAGACAAACGGCGCCCGCGAATCAAATGGGGCGGGGCTCTGCTCAGTGCGATTTTTCTCGCACGCCGCCTCCGCGGCACGTGGGCGGGACAGGATATGGTCGGCATTCTCTTGCCGCCCTCCGTACCCGGCGCGCTGGTGAATTACGCGGCGGCGCTTGCGGGCAAAACGCCGGTTAATTTGAACTACACGTCCTCGAATGAAGCGCTGGCGTCCTGCGCTGCGCAGTGCAAACTCGAAACGGTTATTACCACCAAGGCGCTGCTCGACCGAATCCCTCTGAAAGTGCCGGGAAAAGCGATTTTGCTCGAGGAAGCGGCGGCGAGTCCGCGCCTCGGCGAGCGCATCGTGGCGCTGCTGCTGTGGTTTTTCCCGGGCGCAATGCTCGAGCGATTGGTGAGCGGCGGCAATAAGACTCTCGACGATCTGGCGACCATCATTTTTTCGAGCGGCAGCACCGGCGATCCAAAGGGAGTGATGCTGACGCACTACAACATCGCGGCGAACATCGATCAGAGCGGCCAGATTTTCATGTTCGACAACAACGACTGCCTGCTCGGCATTCTCCCGTTCTTTCATTCGTTCGGATTCACAATCACGCTGTGGCTGCCGGCGGTTCTTGGCGTGAGCGTTGTGTACCACCCAAGCCCTCTGGATTTGGCCGCCGTCAGCGAACTCGTGCGCGATTACCGCGTGACGTTTCTCATGGCCACGCCGACGTTTCTGCAAGCCTACGCGCGCCGATGTTCGCCGGAAGACTTCGGCAGCCTGCAATTCGTGGTCGTCGGCGCGGAGAAGTTGCCAGAGCGCTTAGCGCTGGCTTTCGAGGACCGCTTCGGCATCCGGCCGCTCGAAGGCTACGGCGCAACCGAATGTTCACCCGTCGTCGCCGTGAACACGCGGGATTATCGTGCGCCGGGTTTTCGACAAGTGGGCGCGAAGCGAGGGCACATCGGGCATCCGCTACCGGGCGTCAGCGTGCGCATCGTCGATCCGGAGACGTACGAGCCGGTTCCCGTGGGCACGCCGGGTTTGCTCCTCGTCCGCGGGCCAAACGTGATGCAGGGGTATCTCGGCAAACCTGAGAAGACAGCGGAAGCGTTGCGCGGCGGATGGTACGTCACCGGCGACATCGCCGCGGAAGATGAAGACGGCTTCCTCACGATTACCGATCGGCTCAGTCGCTTCAGCAAAATCGGCGGCGAAATGGTGCCGCATATCAAAGTCGAGGAGCAGTTGCACGAGCTTGCGGAAACGTCGGAGCAGAAATTCGTCGTGACCTCCGTGCCCGACGGGAAAAAAGGGGAGAGGCTCGTCGTGCTGCACA
Source organism: uncultured Acidobacteriota bacterium (assembly GCA_963715685.1). Taxonomy (GTDB): domain Bacteria; phylum Acidobacteriota; class Terriglobia; order Acidiferrales; family UBA7541; genus Palsa-295. Next base: position 3,837,068 of record OY970264.1, read on the forward strand.
CGCTCAAGCCGGAAGAGTTGGCGGCTGTGCTGGAGAAACTGCCGGAGGCGGGCCTGCCGAATCTGTGGAAGCCGCGCGCGAATCAATTCTTCGCCGTCGAGGAATTACCGCATCTCGGCACGGGCAAACTCGATCTGCGCCGCATCCGCGAAATCGCCTTCGATCTCTCACCCGCTGAAAAAGAATAGCCACTGAGGCACGGAGATACTTCGACAGGAGAATGAGCAAGATGAAAATACGGGGCCGCGCGCAGGGCCAGTCACTTTCCCCGGTTCCCTCCGTGTCTCTGTGCCTCCGTGGCTGATCCTCAGAAAATGCCGAGCTTGATGTGTAGGAACTTTTTCGGGTTCTGGCGGAAGTCGGAGATCAAGAGCCGCATATCGCCTGTGAGTCCGGTTACGTTGTCATAAAACGCAGGGTCGCTGAAGAATTTCCCCATCGTGCCCTGGTTGGAATTGAGCTTTGCGGAAGCATCGCGAACATTCGCGGAAGCATCCTTCAGATTCGTGAATAGTGTGTCGTCGGTGGTGAGCTTGCCGAGCGTGCCTTTCCCTTCGCGCACGTCGCCGAGGAGCGCGTTGGTTTTCTGGGCGGCGCCTTTAATCTCGTCATACGCCGTGGGATCATAGACGAGCTTGCCAACCGTGCCCTTCTGCTCCCGCACAGCTGCGGTCACGTTTTGCACGTCGCCAACGGCGGCGTTCACTTTGTTATACAGCTCGTCAGATGCCACCAATTTTCCGACGCTGCCCTTTCCGTCCTGGATCGAACTCACCATGGAGTCGAGCTTCGAGGTCGTATCATCCAAGTGGTTGTAGAGCGAACGATCGGTTATGAGGGCGCCGAGCGTGCCTTTGCCTTTTTGGACCTTGTCGAGGACGTCGCGAATATCGTCGGTGAGCGCGCTGAGGTTTTCCATGAGATCGGCGCCGCGCTCCACAACCTGCTTGATTGCCGCCTCTTCCACGCCGGGAACTTCTCCGTTCGGAGGTATCACGGAGCCACTAATTCCGCGCGAGATTGTGACGTAGCGGTCACCCAGCAGGCCTTGGGTGACAAGGCTCGCAGTCGAGTCGGTGCGGATCTGTTCTTGATACCTTTTGTCGATGCGCAGGACGAGCTTGATATTATGCAGATGATCGACCGGGTGCGGCGCAAGGCTCACGGACTGGACGTTGCCGATTTCGAGCCCGTCGAGATCGACGGGCGCGCCCGATTTCATTCCCTCGACCTCGGGGAGATAAGTGACCACGCTGTATTTCGGCCCCAGGAAACCCGCGCCCGTCACGTAGAAGATGGCAACCATCACAATGAACAAGCCCACGAGCACGAAGACTCCCACTCGCAATTCCGTCCAAGTCAATTGCTTTCGTTGCGCCATCGCCGTTCCTCCTCAGTGGTGCCGAACAAAAATCCTATTCCGCGGAAATCAGAAACGTCTTCAAGTACTGGTCGGACGAATGCAGCAAATCGTCGGTGGTTCCTTCGAAGTACACGCGCCCATCGCGCAACACGACAATGTTGGTGGGCGGCGCGCCGGTCGCGTTCTCGCGCGGCGCAGGCTGCGCGCCGTCGCCATCCATGGGCACGACTCGGCCGGTAGCCTCGTCAAACCGAAAGTGCGCGAGGCCGAATGCGTCCTGCACGCGATGCGTAGCAAGCAGCGAGGTCACTCCCTGCAAGTCGCGCCCTCGCAGGATGAGCGTGATGATCGTCTGCGAAGTCACGGGATCGAGGCCGGCGGTCGGTGAGTCGTAAAACACGAGCGGTGGATGGTCAACCAGCGCGCGTGCGATCGAAACTCGACGGCGCATGCCGCCCGAAAGCTCACCCGGATACATCTCGATTGCCGGCTCCATCTCGACGAAACGCAGCACCTCGCGGACGCGCTTCTCGATTTCCTCATCGTTGAGGTTTTCCTCGCGCAGGCGGAACGCCACGTTGTCCGCGACGCTGAGCGAATCGAACAGCGCGCCTTCCTGAAACACGAAGCCCACATGCCGCCGGAAGTCGAGCAGATCGTCCTCGGACATTTCTCCGAGATCGTGGCCCATCACCCAAATGCGGCCCCCGTCCGCGCGCAATAGGCCCGCAGCCATCTTCATGAGCAGTGTTTTTCCGGAGCCGCTCTCTCCGAGGAGGACTTTCGTTTCGCCGGGCCACACTTCAAAGGAAATCCCGCGGAGCACCTCTCCCTCGTCGAAGCCGATACGGACGTCTTTGAAGGCGATGAGAGGCTCGCCCGGAACGGTGCTGGCAGTCAAATCAACTGACGCCGGGCGGAAAGGAAGCGTCATCCGGCGATTATAGATGGAAATGCGGGCGAATCGGAGCGGAGGTTTCAGCCGGTGCCGCGCATCGGGTTGAGCCGCGATCAGGCCGCTGGCGGGCGTGCCTGCTGCCTCATTTGTGGAACATGTACAGCAGAAGCTTCGCGAGGAAGAAATCGACAACGAGCACAAATACCGAGGAGATGACGACCGCGGAGGTCGTCGCGCGGCCAACGCCCTGCGTACCGCCCTTCACGCGCAGCCCCTGGTGGCATGCAATCGTGGAGATGATGTAACCGAATACGATGGGCTTGACCATACCCTGGACCAGGTCGCCGAATTCGAGCGTGTCGATTGCGCGGGTCCAGAACTGCACGGCGCCGAGCCTCAGAGAAAAATACGCCATGATGAATCCACCAACGAGCCCGACGAAGTCAGCGACGGCGACAAGCAGCGGCAACATCAGCACCATCGCCACCACCCGAGGCGTGACGAGTTTGCGTGTAGGGTCCGTGCCTAAAGCGCGCATGGCGTCCACCTGCTCGGTGACGACCATGGAACCGAGTTCCGACGCGATACCCGACGCGTTCCGGCCGGCGACCAGCAGCGCGGTAATCGCCGGACCTAACTCGCGGACCAGCGCAAGCGACACGGCGTCGCCAGTCAGGGCCGTTTCGCCGAAGCGCTCGAATTGCGCGGCCGTTTGGAGGACCAGGACGGCGCCGATGAAAAATGAAGTGACCACGACGATGCCGAGGGAGCCGACACCGATTGAATCCATCTGCGCGAGTGTATCGCCCCAGTATTGAGGCGGCGTAAGCAGGTTGGTGAGCGACTGAAGGGCCAGCAGCGAATAATCCTGTACGGAGAAGACCCAGCGCTTGAGCACGTCCGTAACAGGCGAGAGGAGCGATGGAGTTTCGCTGGGTTCGGGCATCGTGTGCGACGCGGCCGCCGGGCCCAACCGGGTCTTCGAGAGCGTAACGTCCGCTGTGCAGCGCGTCAAGCAAACATCGGCAAAATGCCAAATCGGGCGGCCGGGCTGACATCCCGCTGAGTGCGCGGCCTTTACGCGCGCCGGGGCGTCCGGTAGAATTCTCGGTTTGTACCCGCCGTCAAGGCGCCACTGAATATGCTGCGATTCGTTACCGCCGGAGAGTCTCACGGGCAGGCGCTCGTCGCCTGGATTTCTGGGCTGCCTGCGGGGGTTCCGGTGGACCTGGATTTCGTCGGGCGCGAGCTGCACCGGCGCCAACTGGGATATGGACGCGGCGGACGCCAGCGCATCGAAAAAGATCAGGCCGATTTCCTCGCCGGCGTGCGCCACGGGAAAACGATCGGCGCGCCGATCGCGCTGCGCATCGAAAACCGCGACTGGAAAAATTGGGAGAAGGCGCTGCCGGTAGAGGATAGCGACGGTGCGGAGGACGCGCAGCGCCACCTGACCGCGCCGAGGCCGGGGCATGCAGACCTCCCCGGCTCACAGAAGTTCAATTTCCACGACGCGCGGTACGTGCTGGAGCGCGCCTCGGCCCGCGAGACGGCCGCACGCGTGGCCGCGGGTGCGCTCGCGAAGCTCCTGCTGCGCGAATTCGGCGCCGCCGTGCTCAGCCACACGGTGGCCGTCGGCCATGTGCAGTTGGAGCGCGCAGCCACGTGGGACGAGATCACGGCCGTCTGCGAAAACCTCGAGTCACTGCTGCGGTGCGTCGATCCCGCCACCGAAACGAAAATGAAGGCGGAAGTGGATCACGTGCTGCGCGCCGGAGACTCGGTCGGCGGAATTTTCGAAGTCGTCGCGCGGGGGATTCCGACCGGGCTTGGAACTCACGCGCAGTGGGACGAAAAGCTCGACGCAAAACTCGCGCAAGCGGTCATGTCGATTCAGGCTGTGAAGGCCGTCGAGATCGGCATGGGCGTCGCGAACTCAGGAAGTTATGGCTCCGAAGTGCAGGACGAAATCCGGTACGATGAGGATCGTAAGAGGTTCGGCCGCTCGTCGAACCGCGCGGGCGGGCTCGAGGGCGGAATCACGAATGGGCAGGACGTCGTCGTGCGAGGATACCTGAAGCCGATATCAACGCTGCGGCGCGCACTCCTCACGGCGGACATGAACACGAAGGAAGCGGTGAAGGCGGCGTACGAGCGTTCGGACGTGTGCGTCGTGCCGGCGGGAGGCGTAGTGGGTGAGGCGATGGTGGCGCTCACGCTGGCCGGAGCGCTGCTTGAGAAATTCGGCGGTGATTCGCTTGGGGAGACGCGCAGGAATTTCGATGGATACGCCCGGCAGCTGGACAATTTCTGAGATGAGAAGCGAAGTTTGCCGCGCCGCTCGCAATAAGAGCGCGCTGAGCCAGCGCAAGAGAATTCGATGATTCATCCGATCGTGAAATACGGCGACCCGGTGCTCGAGACGGCCTCGAAGCCGATCGAAAAATTCGACGACGAACTGCAAAAACTCGTCGTCGATATGTTCGAATCGATGTACGCGGCGAATGGCGTGGGGCTGGCGGCACCGCAGATTGGCATCGGCCGGCGGCTGGCGGTGATCGACGTGAGCAACGGGAAAAATCCGGAAGCGAAGATCGTGTGCATAAACCCCGAAGTGATTCACGCCGAGGGTGAGCAACGCGAGGAGGAAGGCTGCCTTTCGATTCCGGGATTCCGCGGACACGTCTTGCGGCCGCAATTCGTGACTGTGCGCGCGCAGGACGCGAGCGGCAAGGAATTCGAAATGCGCGGCGAAGGATTGCTGGCCCGCGCGTTCTGCCATGAGATCGACCACCTCAACGGAATCCTCTTCATCACGCACCTCAGCCTGCTCAAGCGGGACATGATCAAGCGAAAAATCCGCAAGCTGAAAAAAGCCGGCGAGTGGTAGGCGCGCCGTGGCGCTGCGCATCGTCTTTTGCGGCACGCCCGCTTTTGCAGTGCCGTCGCTACAACGCCTAATCGCGCAGCCGGATTTCGAAATCGCTGAGGTCGTCTCGCAACCCGACCGCCCGCGCGGACGCGGCCAAGAAGTGACGGCCTCACCTGTAAAGGAAGCAGCAGTCGCCGCTGGCATTCCCGTTTATCAGCCCGAGAAGATCAAATCGGACGAGGCGTACGAACATTTCAAACGGCTTGCGCCGGACGCGGTGGTCATCATCGCCTACGGGCAGATCATTTCGCAGCGTCTGATTGATATCCCGCCGCTGGGGTGGATCAATCTGCACGCGTCGCTGCTGCCGAAATATCGCGGCGCCGCGCCGATCAACTGGGCCATCATCAACGGCGAGACGCGCACGGGCATCACGACCATGCAAATCGACGCGGGGCTCGACACCGGCCCGATGCTGCTGAAATACGAGACCGAAATCGGCGCGGACGAAACCGCGCCGGAATTGACTGCGCGTCTGGCCGAATTGGGCGCGCCGCTGATTGCAGAAACGCTGCGCGGCCTCGAACGCGGGGCAATCACGGCTATTCCACAGGATGATTCGCAAGCGACGTTGGCGCGGCCGCTCAAGAAGAACGACGGCCTCATCAAATGGAAATTGGCGGCCGAGCACACTTATCAACAAATCCGCGGCCTGCAACCGTGGCCCGGCGCATTCACATCGTTTCGCGGCAAAAACTGCCACATCTGGGGCAAGCCCGCGCGGCAGGCTGTTGCAGGGGCGCGTTTGAAACCCGCTCCTACGAACGAGTCTGCGGCGCCCGGGACGATCATTGCTCTGAGCGGCCAGATTCTCGCTGCGTGCGGCGAGGGCACCGCGTTGCACCTCGAATTCGTGCAGCTTGAAGGTCGCAAGCGCGTCACAGCACAGGAATTCGTAAATGGTGCGCGGCTTGAGCCCGGGGAGCGTTTCGGCAGCTAGAGCCGGTTAGCCCGAGCACCTGAAACTACTGATGTCGATTTCACCCGCAAGACAAATTGCCTACGGAGTGCTGTGGCGCGTCGAATCCGAAGGCGCGTATGCGAGCGACGTGCTGCACGCGGAGCTTGGCGCGAACATTAAGCCCGCGGATGCCGCCCTCGCAACCGAATTGGCGCTCGGCGTGTTGCGATGGCGGCGGCTGCTCGACTTCCTTCTCGAACGCCAACTGAAGAAGCCCGTCGCGCGGCTCGATCTTTCCGTGGCGATCGCGCTGCGGATGGGCGCATATCAACTACGATTCCTCGAAAGGATTCCAGCACACGCCGCGGTGAGCGACTCCGTCGAACTGGTTAAGAAAGCGCGGAAGACCTCCGCGGCCTCTCTCGTGAATGCGGTTCTGCGGCGCGTTGCCGAACAATCCAAATCGGCGGCCGAGACGCTTCTCGCGCCAAGTATCGCGGGAGCCGAGCGGCTTGCCATCCTGCATTCGCACCCGACGTGGATGGTGGAGCGATGGCTTGCACGCTCGGGCGAACCGCAAACGATTGCACTGCTCGAAGCGAACAACACCACGCCGCGATTGACGTGCGCGGTGCACGACGCGAATCGCCGAGAGGAAATCGTCCGCGAGATTGAGAGCGCGGGATTGCGCGTTCAGCCCGGACTCCTGCTGAAGGGCGCGTTCGCCGTGAGCGGCGGCAGCCCGGCGCGAACCGAAGCGTTTCGCCACGGGAGAATTTCGATTCAGGACGAGGCGTCGCAGGCGGTGCCGCTGCTGCTTGGCGTTCGCGCGGGCGATCGAGTGCTCGATTTGTGCGCCGCGCCGGGAGGGAAGGCGGCCGCTCTGATGCACGCAGCGGGAAAAAACGGGATCGTGGTCGCGGCGGATCGCCATGCGCACCGGCTGCGGGGGATGCGCGCCCAGTTCAAGCGGCTCGGGCTCGCGGACGCGCTGCTCGTGGAACTCGATGCGACGCAAGCACTGCCCTTCCGCGAAAAGTTCAACCGAATTCTCGTGGACGCGCCTTGCTCCGGCACCGGCACGCTCGCACGGCATCCGGAGATTCGCTGGAGGCTGCGCCTCGAGCAGCTCACGGAATTTCACGATCTGCAAGCGCGCCTGCTTCGAACCGCGCTCGCAAATCTCGCGCCGGGCGGGAGGCTCGTGTATTCGACGTGCTCGATGGAGCCGGAAGAGAACGAAGACGTCGTGTCGGAGCTGTTGCGGGACTCGCCGTCGGCGCGCCGCGTGCCACCGAGCGACATTTCGCGAACGCTCCCGCCGCATCTCGCGGCGGGAATTCGCTCCGAGGAGCTTTTTGCGCCCGACGGGTACTTCAGAACTTCGCCATCAGCGCATCACACCGACGGTTTCTTCGCCGCAGTGCTTGAAAACGTATAGCGCAGGCCCGCACGCGATTTTTCCCCCACGCATTCAGCTCGCCGCTCACTTTAGCTTTTAGCACGGGCGTCCAGTCATCCCGGCCCAGTCGTGCTACGCTCATCTCCGGAGTCGGAGGGATGAGCGCATGACGCTGAGGGAGCGCCTACAATGGATCGCCCGGATGGTTCTGCTGCTGTTCATATTGTCGTCGGTCGGATTTCTCAGCGCGCTGACGGCGATGCGTTTCGCGATCCATGGCCGTGAGGTGGACATGCCGGACGTGGTGGGAATGGGAGTGGTCCGCGCGCGGCAGATCCTGCAGGGCCGCAGCCTCGGAATCAAAATCGAAGACCGGATCTATAGCAGCCTTCCCATCGGCGCCGTGGTGCGGCAAAGCCCGCCGCCCAACATGCGCGTGAAGACGGGACAGTTCGCGCACGTCGTGCTGAGCCTGGGCCCGCAGACGGTCACGATCCCTCAACTTACCGACCGCAGCCTTCGCGCGGCGCAGGTGGAGTTGCTGCGCAACGGGATGCAGCTGGGCGAAGTTTCGAGCACATACTTGCCCGGCAGCATGGAGGACACGGTTATCGAGCAGAATCCTGCCCCTGGCACGACCAACGTCACCAGTCCGCACGTGAACCTGCTCGTGTCGCTCGGGCCGCGGCCGGCCGCGTACGTGATGCCGGGGCTAGACGGTCTGCCGGCTCCGGATGCCGAAGCGAAATTGAACGCGGCGGGGCTTAAGGTCTCAAAGATCACGCCGGTGGTTAGCCCGGAGATGGCCCCCGGCACGGTCGCCGCGCAATCGCCCGCCAGAGGGCAGCGCGCGGACGTCAGCACGACGATCGAATTGCAGGTGGTGCAGTAGCGGGCCTGACTGAAGTGTCCCGTTTCTTCCTGTGCTAGAATCCCCCATACTGCCATGACCTACGCAAGGATTGAGATCGCGCCTTCCATCCTGGCCTCAAACTTCGCCAAGCTGGGCGAGGCCGTCCGGGCGGTGGAAGAAGGCGGCGCGGACGTGGTCCACGTGGACGTGATGGACGGCCACTTCGTGCCCAACATTTCCATCGGGATTCCGGTGGTTGCGTCCTTGCACAAGGCAACCCGGCTGCCGCTGGACGTGCATCTCATGATCGACCAGCCGGAGAAGTACATCGAGGGTTTCGTGCGCGCCGGGGCCAGCCGCGTGTTGATCCACGAGGAAGCGACGGTGCATCTGGATCGAGCTCTCTCGATGATTCGGGAGCTGGGCGCGCAGGCGGGCGCGGCGATCAACCCGGGCACGCCGGTTGCGATGCTTACAGAAGTTCTGGACAAGGTGGATACGGTGCTCGTGATGTCGGTGAATCCGGGGTTTGGCGGCCAGAAATTCATCCCGGGGGCCTTTGAAAAAATTCGGCAATTGAACCAGTTGCGTGCGCGCTATAATGGCGCGTTTCGGATCGAAGTTGACGGGGGCGTAGACGCCGAAAACATGGCGGAACTGGCGCAGGCCGGGGCGAACACTTTCGTAGCGGGGACTTCCATCTTCCACACGCCCGATCCAGCAGCGGCAACCCGGCAACTACGCAAGCTGGCAACGGAAGCCCTGAGCCAGCGAGTCTGAGAATAAGCTATATGGATCGAGTCTTCATGAAAAGTCGTTACGTCCTGATTGCGGCACTGCTGTTCTCTCTCGCCGGAGTTGTGTCCTCGAGCGCCTACGGGCAGAAAAAGCCTAAGATCACGAAGGTAAAGCCCGAGAAGAAAAAGACCGACGCCAATGCAGGCTCGGCTGAGCCGGACAAAGTGCTCTATGACCGCGCGGTAGGCTCCGTCAAGCATGGCCGGTATACCGAGGCGCGTCTCGACTTCCAGACCCTCATCAACACCTACCCGGACAGCGAATATCTCGCCAAGGCAAAACTCGGCGTGGCGGACTCCTATTACAAGGAAGGCGGGACCTCGAATCTGACGCAGGCGGTGGAGGAGTACAAGAATTTCATCGTCTTCTTTCCGTTCCTTGATGAAGCCGCCTACGCGCAGATGCAGGTCGCCATGGCTCACTACCGGATGACGGAGAAATCGGACCGCGACAACAGCCAGGCGGAAGCTGCCGAAGACGAATTTCGCGCATTCATTTTGAAGTATCCGCAGAGCGCGCTCGTGCCGCAGGCCGAACAGTATCTGCGCAACATCCAGGAAATTCTGGCCGACGGCGAGTTCAAAATCGCGCGGTTCTATTATGTGAAGCAGGACTATCGCGCCTCGGCGGCGCGTCTCGTCGAGGTTTCCGGGCGCTATCCGCTCTACAGCCAAAGCGATCTGGCGCTTTCGATGTTGGGGAACATCTACCTGCGCGCGAAACAGGTTTCCAAGAACGAAGACGATAAGAACCACTGGGCCGACCTTGCAGGCAGGTGTTACGACCGGATTCTGCGGGACTATCCTCTTTCGAAGCTCGCACCGGAAGCGAAAGCACGTTTGACGGCGATGGGGATGCCCATTCCTGCCGCCGATCCCGGAGCGCTCGCTCGAATGCAGAAGGAGGCGCTCTACGAAAAGCAGCACCATCCGAATTTCGCGATCAACGTCCCCATGAACATGATTAGGTCCAGCCCGGATGTGTCTGCCGCCGCTCATTCCGGCGAGCCGAACCTAAACCCACCGGACGATACCGTTTCAGCGACGGAGGTTTTAACGCAGGGAGCGCGTGGGCCGTCGTTCTCCGTGGTATCGACGACTTCGGGCGCGGGGGGTGGGGGCGGTGCAGGGGGTGGTGCGCCGACTGCCGATACCGAGTCGGTTGGAGCATCCGACAGCGAGCCGGCGACGGCAACGGGCGCGCAAGTGCTGAATGCGCCGGCGGCGGGCGGCGAGAGCACCGAGGTACCGGCTGCCCCTGCCGAGGTGCCTGCGAATCCGCCAGCGGCGAATGCAGCGGTCGAAAGTTCCGCCGCGCCGGCCGCGTCTCTCAGCCCTAACTTCACGGCTGCCGCAGTGACCTCATCATCGACTGCACCGAGTGGGACGACCGCGCCGCAAGCCCCGCAGACCGGCACGACCGCCAATTCGCAGTCCAGCACCCAGGCTGCGCCCGCACCAAGCGATCCTAAGACCGAATCCACGAGCAAGAAAAAGAAGGGTTTGCACAAGCTGATTCCCTTCTAAATCTGCTGTTTACCCCCTGCTAACAACTGTAGCACCACTGTACCTCGACTTCGTTGACGCTCCTTCCCCGGAATGTTAGCAATAGGTGTTAGGGAAGGCGCGGGTGCGTTGCCGTGTCCACGCACCACGAAGGGAACCCAGTGCCCAAGATTCTTGTCGCCGACGACAATGCCAATATCCAGAAGATGGTGGTGCTGGCATTCGAAGAGCGCGGCATCCAGGTAGTTTCCGTCGGCAACGGCGAAGCGGCCGTACGCCGCATTCCCGATTTCGCTCCCGACCTCGTTCTTGCGGACATTTTCATGCCAGTCCGCAACGGCTACGAGGTCTGCGAATTCGTAAAGAAGGACGAGCGCTTTTCGCACGTTCCCGTCATTTTGCTGGTGGGCGCATTTGACCCGCTCGATGAAAAAGAGGCACGGCGTGTCGGCGCGGACGGCGTGCTCAAAAAGCCGTTCGTCCCTCCCGATCCTCTGATTGCGATGGTGATGTCGGCGCTCGAAAAGAATCCCAGGATCGCCGCGGAGCTCGCAAAGGCCAAGGAGGCGAAGGAAGTTGTTCAGCTTCCTCCAACGCCGGAGCTTCAAATTCCAGCCAGAGCGGAACCGAAACCGCTCCCTGAATTTCCTGAACCGAGTCCCGAAGAGGCAGCGTTGGTCTACGGTTTCGGGAAAGGCCGCCGCACGCTCGAAGACGATCAACCGGAAGCTGCCGCCGAGCCGAAGGCTCCGCACGCCGAAGCAGAAGAAGCCGAGGACGCGGAATTCGACGGCGCGGCGACTTCGCGCGATTGGCGGCGCAACGCAATGGATTTCGAAGTGCCTGCGGACGCCGCGAACAAACCGGCATTCTCTTCTGACGACCTCGAGCCGATTACATTCCCATCCGAGCGCGATTTTCCGCCGAGGCACGTGCGCGCGTCTGACACCGCGGAAGAACACGATCCCGTCGTGCAGGACAAAGCGCCGGTTCCGGCTCCAGCAAGCAAGAATGCAGGGTTCTGGCACAAAGCTTCCCAGGCGCTGGCCGCGCCCGCTTCGCCGGTCGTGGAAGAAACCACGCCGGAAGCAGATGCGACTCCCACGGCGCTATTTGCCAGCGAAGCCGCTGAGGAAGTACGAGAAGTTCCTGCTGTCGAAAGCGAAACGAAATCCGAGTCCAGCATGCCGCCGTCCGCCGCGCACTGGATGGACGCGGTGGCGACGTCGGAGTCGGGATATCCGCATAGCGACTGGATGAATGCGCTCTCCGAGCAGCCGGTGGAGCCTGCGGCAACTGCGACAGCACACGTCGAGGCCGGTCCCGAAAATCCGCCGACCGAGGCGCTCGCGTTTCCTGCTCAGCCTATCGAAGCCTTCGACGCTCGCGTGGAAGAGATTGCCGATCAACCCGTCGTTCAATCGGTGAATGCTCCCGCAGCCGTGGCGCCAGAAACGCACGAGGCGAGCGACGAAGGATTTTTCGCAGACGAACCCATGGCGAGCGAACCCCACGATTCGTGGTTTGCTCCGGCTCCTCCAGTTTTCGAGCCTATCGAAGAAACGACGAGTGCGCCCGTTGCGATCGCCGCATCGCACCCAGATCAACAACTCGAAGCAGACGCCAACGACAAAGAGCCGATCGGATTCAAGGATCCCGCGCTCGACGAGCCGCCGGCGGTGCATGTGACGCCCGAACCGCTGCTCGTCGATGAGACTCCCTCCGGACCTTCGCTGTACGGTTCGCATCAGCAGGAGGTTTCTCCGCTGCATTCGTTCTTCGCTCCGGCTTCGGGGGATCCTGTGCTCGATGAGGGATCCGAAGAAGAAGCGTCAGCGAACGTGGAAATACCTGCTCCGACGTTCGAGCCGCGGTCCGAGGAAACAAACGAACGGATTCCGACGGGCCCTCCGCCTAGCCGCGAAGCGCTGGCCGAGATACCTTTCCTTACGCCGCCTGCGGACTTCCGTGCCGACGTTTCCGAAGCGGCTGCCTCAAGCCCCGAAACGGTGGATGCAGTGGTGCGCAAAGTCCTCGAGAAACTCGAGCCGCAGCTCCATGACCTGCTCTCGCAGGGCCTCCTCAAGCCGCTGGTCGAAAACATCCTTCAAAGCGAGCTCGCCAAAAAAGGAAAGTGACGGCCCGCTAAGGGTCGTCATTCCGCTTGCCCTGAGCGCTCTGTGCGAAGGGAAGCCGGCGAACTTGTGCGGCCGAAAGATCTCTCCCTTAAGGCGTTACAGACGCGAAGTGTGCCTCACCAATTGACGCCCTGCTCGCAGGCCCCGTATATTGAATATTCGGCGTCAGCAGCAAATTCACCGACATAAGGAATCCATGCCCCGGGAAATTCCCAAGGCTTACGAGCCGCAGGAGATCGAAGAGCGCTGGGCCAAGTCGTGGTTTGACGAAAAGCTCTTCCGCGCCGAAAACTCCGGCTCCGGGCCTGCGTTTTCGATCGCGCTTCCGCCGCCCAACGTCACCGGCTCGATCCACATCGGCCACCTGCTCGAACACACGCAGATCGACATGCTGGTCCGCTGGCACCGGATGCGAGGCGATCGCACGCTGTGGCTTCCCGGCATGGATCATGCCGGCATCGCCACGCAATTCGTCGTGGAGCGCCAGCTTGCCGCTGAAAAGCTTCGCCGTCAGGATATCGGCCGCGAGGAATTCGAGCGTCGCGTCTGGAAATGGAAGGCGGAAAGCGGCGGCGTCATCAAGGATCAGATGATCCGCCTCGGCGCGTCCTGCGACTGGACGCGCGAGCATTTCACGCTCGAGCCCAAGCTCTACCGCGCCGTTCTCGAAGCCTTTCTGCGCCTCTATCGCGAAGGCCTGATCTATCGAGGGCGCTACATGGTCAATTGGTGCCCGCGCTGCCAGACGGCCATCAGCGACCTGGAAGTTGTCCACCACGAGCGCGCCGGGGAGATCTGGAACATCCGCTACCCGATCGCGGGCTCGAAGGAATTCCTCGTCGTCGCCACCACGCGGCCGGAAACGATGCTGGGTGACACCGCGGTCGCCGTCCATCCGGAGGATGAGCGCTACCAGCGCTTCGTCGGCAAGAGCGTGATCCTGCCGCTCATGAACCGCGAAATCCCCATCATCGCGGACGCGTATGTGGACCGCGAATTCGGCACTGGCGTCGTGAAAATTACGCCCGCGCACGATCCGAACGACTTCGAAGTCGGCAAACGCCACAATCTGCCCCAAATCGATGTGATGACCAATGACGGGCACATGAACGAAGCCGCGGGAAAATATGCGGGCGTCGAGCGATTTGCGGCTCGCGCGCGAATTGTCGCGGACCTCAAGGAACTCGGCCTGCTCGAAGGCGTGAAGGAGCACATGCACGCCGTCGGAGTCTGCGACCGCTGCAAATCGATCGTCGAGCCGCGCATTTCCACGCAGTGGTTCATGAAGATGAAGCCGCTCGCGGAGCCAGCGAAGGAAGTTGTGAACGCGAGCACCATCGAGGTCGTGCCCGATAACCAGCGCACGATCCTGCTGCAATGGCTCGACAACATTCGCGACTGGTGCATCTCGCGCCAGCTCTGGTGGGGCCACCGCATCCCGATCTGGCATTGCGCCGATTGTAAGGAGATGGTCCCGGCGCTCGATTCGCGCGTCGAAATCGTGGAAGGCCACGCCCGCGCCGCAAGCGTGCCGACAAAATGTCCGAAATGCGGCGGCGCAAAACTCACGCAGGATACCGACGTCCTCGATACATGGTTCAGCTCCGCGCTGTGGCCGTTTTCGACGCTCGGCTGGCCGGACGACACCGAGGACCTGCGCACCTTCTATCCCACCAGCCTGCTCATCAGCGGCTACGACATCCTGTTCTTCTGGGACTGCGCGCATGATCATGATGGGCCTGCACCTGACGGCGGGCGCGGCAGCCAAGGATCGAGTTCCCTTCCGCCGGCTCTATCTGCACTCGCTCGTACGCACTGCCGAGGGCGCGAAGATGTCGAAGACCAAGGGCACGGGCGTCGATCCGCTGCAATTGACCCAGCAATACGGCACCGACGCCCTCCGCTACATGCTCGCAAGCATGGCCGCGCCGGGTACGGACATCGTCCTGAGCGAGGACCGCATCCTCGGCGCGCGCGCCTTCGCTAACAAAATTTGGAACGCCGCGCGATTCCTTTTCGTCAATCTCGAGAAGGTCGAAGCGCAGCGGCTTGACGCTCGAAGAGCTCGCCGCCCCCGAAATTCGCGCCAAAGCTCCGTATCCCGTGCCCGGCGAAGGCGCCCTGGCGCACCGCTGGATTTTTTCGCGTCTCGCAGCCGTGTCCGGGCAAGTCCACGACGCGCTCGACCATTTCCGCTTTCATGAAGCGTGCCAGACGATCTACCAGTTCTTCTGGGGCGATTTCTGCGACTGGTACATCGAGTGGGTCAAGCCGCAACTCACGGCGATTGATCGAGAAGTCGCGCTCGCCGCGTGGCGCAACATCTTCGCCGCGCTCGATGCCGCCCTGCGATTGCTCCATCCGGTGATGCCCTTCCTCACCGAAGAGCTATGGCACAAACTGCCGCAGCCCGCCGGCGCGTGCTCGATCTCGCTCGATAGGTTTCCTGAGCGGCGTCCCGAATGGAACGACGTGATTGCCGATGACGGCATGGCGACGCTGCAAGAAATCGTCATCGCGGCGCGCAACATCCGCGCGGAAATGAAGCTTGATCCCAAGCGCAAGGTTCCGGCTGACTTCTCAACCGGCAATCCAGGCCTGCGCAAGCTCGTCGAAGACAATTTGGACCCGCTCCTTCGCCTGGCATCACTTTCGAGCCTGCAAGTCTCGTCCGGCCATCTCGATTCCGAGGGTGCCGCGTTCCGCTCGACCGCGCTCTTCGATCTGCGAATCGCGTATGGCGATACGATCGATAAGCCCGCCGAAATCGCACGCTTGAAAAAGGAAATCGACCGGCTCGCAAAAGACGTCGAATCCAAGATGAAGCGTCTTGCGGACGAAACCTTCCTTAGTAAGGCTCCCGCCAAGATCGTGGACGATCTCCGCGCCACCCTCGCCGAGCGCCAGCTCGAGCATAAAAAGCTACTCGACCGCCTTAAGCAGCTAGAATCCTAGATCGCACCCGCTGTTCGGCGCAGCACCTTGTCCGCAATGAGCCCGTCGAGTATCCTGCCTGCTCCCCATGGCGACGAAGCGAATCGCGAGCCCGCCCGGCACCACCGACCGGCGCATCGACGCGCTGCTGACCCTGCTCGCCGAAAACTCGACCATCGTCATCAGTGGCGCGAAGATCGCGGCGGAGATCGGCGTCACGCGGCAGCAAGTCTGGCGCTGGATGGAGAAATTGCGCGCGCTCGGCGTGCGCGTCAAGGGCCACCCGCGCTCGGGCTATCACATCGAGCGGATGCCGGACATTCTCGTCCCGCAGATGCTGAGCCATCGCCTTTACGGAACTCCCTTCGCGCGCCGCATCTACCACTTCTTCAAAATCGATTCGACGAATTCCGTCGCCATGCGGCTGGGGGAATCCGGCGAGCAGCACGGCGCCGTCGTGCTCGCTGAGGAGCAAACGGCCGGCCGGGGCCGCGCCGGGCGTTCGTGGGCATCGGAAAAATCGGCCGGAATCTACTGCAGTGTCCTGCTGCGCCCGCCGATCCCGCCCGCGCAGGCGCCGCTTCTCACGCTGGTTGCGGGGCTCGCCGCGCGCGACGCGGCCGCGGAAGATCTCGACACGCTGCCCGATATCCGCTGGCCCAACGATCTCCTCGTCGGCGGCCGGAAGTTCTGCGGCATCCTCACCGAAATGCACGCGGAGCCGGACCGCGTCCACTACGCCGTCGTCGGCATCGGCATGAACGTCAATCAGACCAAAATGCCGGACGAGCTGGCGGACATCGCCACGTCGCTTCGGATCGAGACAGATAAAGTTCATTCGCGCCTCGAACTGCTGATCCGGTTGCTGCGCCACCTCGACCGCTACTACAATCAATTCCTCGCCGAAGGCGCTGCCCCAATTCTGCGCCGCTTCGCCGAGGTCTCGAGCTACTTCAAGGGGAAACACGTGCGCATCACGACGGCAAAGGAAAGCTTTACAGGCACGACCGCAGGGCTCGAACCGACCGGCGTCCTGCGCGTCGCGCGGGACGACGGGCGCGGCATCGAGCCGGTGCTCGCGGGCGACGTCGCGGAGGCCTCCTGATGCTTTTGGCGCTCGATGCGGGCAATACGAACACGGTGCTGGGCGTCTTTCGCGGCAAGGAGCTGATTGCCAACTGGCGCTTGACGACCGCGCGCGATCAGACCGTCGACGAATACGGTATCCTCACGCGCAATCTCTTCACGCTCGGGGGCCTCGAGCCCAAGGAGATCGACGGCATCATCATCAGCTCGGTGGTGCCGCCCCTCAACGGGACTCTGGCCGGGATGGCCGAGCGATATTTCGGATGGAAAGCGCTATTCGTGGAGCCGGGAATCAAAACGGGGATGCCCATACAGTACGACAACCCGCAGGAGGTGGGTGCGGACCGGATCGTCAACAGTGTTGCGGCGTTCGACAAGTACGGCGGGCCGTGCATCGTCGTCGATTTCGGCACGGCGATCAATTTTGACGCCGTCTCGGCGCGAGGCGAATACATGGGCGGGGTGCTCGCGCCGGGAATCAGGATTTCGGCGGATGCGCTGTTTGCGCGAGCGGCGCGCCTGTTTCGCGTCGAGATCAAGGATCCGGGCAAAATCATAGGCACGAACACGGTCGCTTCCTTGCAATCAGGCCTCTTCTACGGCTACACCGATCTCGTGGACGGCATCCTCGACCGCATGAAAAAGGTTATGGGCGCCAAGACCAAAGTGGTTGCCACTGGCGGACAGGCGCCTCTGATCGGCGGAGCGTCGCGCCATATCGAAACCGTCGACGAATTTCTAACGCTTGAGGGGCTCCACATCATCTGGGAGCGCAATCAGCCGAACGCCCACGGCCGCGCCGCCGCACCGAAAAAAGCATCAGGCCGAGCCAAGGCTTAGGCCAACCGCCGACGCTCGCTCGATGGAACCTTTCAACTACTTCAATTACTTCACCGAAATCGAGGAATACTTCTGGCGAAAGCGCGGCGCGCACTTGCTCGTCTCGCCCCTCGATTGGGCGATCGTCGAAACATGGCAGAAAGCGGGCATTCCGCTCGCGGCGGTGCTGAAAGGAATCGATCGCGCGTTCGAAAGCTGGGGGCGATCGCGGCGCGCCGCGGGCGGCCGGCAATTGAAGAGCCTCGCGTATTGCGTGGACGCCGTCCTTGACGCCGCCGCCGAAGCGCAGGAGGCCGCCGCGGGCACGGGGCCTGAAGTGCAATCCGCGCGTCCCGCAGCCGAGCCGTTTTCGCGGGACGAAGTGAAAAAATACCTCGAACGCAACGCGGGTCGCCTGCGCGTCGCTTCCGAGAAACAGCGGAACGCCAAGCCGGCAATGGCCGCGCGCTTCGAGGAAACCGCGAAGCGGCTCGAAGACGCTCTGCCGCTGACCGAATCGCCGGGCGCGCTCGACCTCGAAGATCTCGAGCGGCGGCTCACCGTCCTTGAGGAGAAACTGACCTCCGCGCTTTC
Organism: uncultured Acidobacteriota bacterium; assembly: GCA_963715685.1. Taxonomy (GTDB): domain Bacteria; phylum Acidobacteriota; class Terriglobia; order Acidiferrales; family UBA7541; genus Palsa-295. The sequence continues at coordinate 3,855,291 of OY970264.1, forward strand.
GGCGGACGCTGACGAAGAATCGTTGCTCGCCGTTCGCCGCGAAATGGACCGCTCGCTCGCGCCCTACCGGCGGAAAATGTCGGCCGAACAACTGGCTCAGCTCGAGCGGCAGTACACCCAGAAGCGATTGTTCGAGCACTTCGGCGTGCCGCGCCTGAGTCTCTTTTACCTTACGTAGTCGCGCGATACCGGGTCCGTTCTGCTTTGCGTAGATTCCGTGATTGGCGTTCAGCTCAAAGCCTGCTTAAATCGCAGCTGGTGCGCGTTGCGCTAGCTCATCGAGAGCACTGCAAGCCAAGCTTTTCTAATCGAGACAGATTCGGGGGCCCACAATTTGGCGGAAACGATGGATTTGAAGATCGAAAAACTGATTTACGGAGGCGAGGGCCTCGCGCATCACGAGGGCTCGACCGTCTTCGTACCGTTCGTGCTGCCTGCGGAACGGATTTCCGCGTCGCCCGTCGAGCGGAAAAAGAAATTCATCCGCGCACGCGTCGAGCGCGTGATCGAGGCTTCGCCGACACGCGCTGCAGCGCGATGCCCTCATTTCGGCGTCTGCGGCGGCTGCGATTACCAGCACATACCCTACGAGGCGCAGCTCCAATACAAAACCGAAATCCTGCGTGAGACGCTGCGGCGTTTGGGCCGCATCGAGTGGCCGGGCGAAATCGTGGCGCACGCATCGCCTCCGTGGGGCTATCGCAACCGCGCGCAGTGGAAGGTCCGCCCGCTCGGCGAACCGGACGGTGCGGGTCTCGGGATCGGATACTTCCGCGCGAATTCGACGGCGCTCTGCGCGGTCGAGGACTGCGTGATTCTTTCGCCGCTCCTGCTGAAAACTCTGCTCGCTCTGCGCGGCGCGGCCGCCAATGGATCGTTTCCGCGCGAGCTGCGCGAAATCGAGGCCTTTGCCGGCGCGAACGACTCGAAACTGCTCGTGACCGCCACGTTCGCGGGGTTCCCCTCCCGCGCCAAGGAACTCGTGCAAACAATTCGCGGACTTCTGCCGGAGCTTGAGAGCCTGCTCTTCCACGACCCCACCCGCGAGCGGATGGAACTCGACGGCCAGGGGTTTATTGAATGTGAGGCCGGCGGTCACAATTATCGTGTCGGCCACCTGTCGTTTTTCCAGGTCAACCGCTTCCTCGCTGGCGAATTGGCGAATGAGGTTGCCGGCGACGATTCGAGCGGGCGACTCGCGCTCGATCTGTTTGCCGGCGTGGGATTATTCTCCGTGCCGCTGGCCGCGCGCTTCGAGCGCGTCGTGGCCGTTGAAGCGAATCCAGCATCGGCTCACGATCTGGAATCGAATGTAACAGGAACTGGCGTGGGCGGCCGTGCGATCGAGGTGCGGACAACGGACGTCGAGCGATTCCTCGAGAAATTCCGGGAGAAGCCGGACCTCGTTGTGCTCGACCCCCCGCGAGCCGGACTGACACCAGAGGCAGCAAAACTACTCGCGCGTATGGCACCGGCGTCCATCACGTATGTTTCGTGCGAGCCGCCCACGCTCGCGCGCGATCTTGCCGCGCTCGTTGGCGCCGGCTATGAAATTGCCGCAGTTCACCTCTTCGATCTTTTCCCGCAAACATTTCACATGGAGGCAGTCGTCCGTCTCAGCAAGCGCAAATGAAACTACCGGCACTCTGGATCGCAGCAGCCTTCGCAGCCGGAATTGCAGTTGCGAATCGCTGGCCGGGATCGCTGAAGCTTTGGATCGCCGCGGCGCTCTCGGCAGTCGTGCTGTCGGCGATTTGTGTCTGGCGAAGGCGTGTCGCGGCGGCGTGGACTCTCGCGATGCTCGCGTGGCTCGCAACCGGTGGAGTGGCAATTGGCGTCGAGCGCGCGGCGGTGCCGGCCAATCACGTCTCGAAACTGACTGCCGCAGGACGGCTAGACACGAACGCGGCCCTGCGATGGCGCGGCCGTTTGCGCGACGATCCGATGGCGCTTCCCTGGGGGCGCAGGTACGAAATCGATCTTGAGGACGCGGAAATCGCCGGCGCCAGCGTGCCGGTGACCGGTGGGCTGCGCCTGAATCTATACGGCGGCCCCGATGCCCCCAGCGTGGCGAGTGCGCCGCAAGGTTTGCGCGCGGGAGATCGCGTGGAAGCGCTCGTGAAAGCTCGCACGCCGCGCAATTTTCTCGATCCAGGCGCGTTCGATCTGCGCGGCTATCTCGCGGGCCAGAAAGTCGATCTGACCGGCTCTCTGCGCAGCGGCGAATTATTGCAATTGATCGACCGGCCGAGGCCGACCTTCCTGCAGCGTCTCGCGCGAGCGCGCGGCAATCTCTTGAACCGGCTCGACGGTCTTTTCCCCGGCCAACCCGAGCGCGCGGCTGTGCTGCGCGCGATGCTGCTCGGAGACCGCAGCTTCGTCGATTCGGAGGTGGTCACCGCGTTTCAAAAGACGGCTGCGTACCATGTGCTCGTGGTCGCGGGCTTGCACGTGGGCGCGCTCGTCGTATTTCTGTTTTGGTTCTGCCGCAGGATGCGATTCTCGATCGGCGTGACGAGCCTCGTGACGCTCATCGCGCTCGCCGCGTATGTCGGCGTAGTGCAGGACCGTCCGCCGATTCTGCGCGCTGCACTCATGGCCGCATTCTATTTGTGCGCGCGGCCGCTCTTTCGCCGCATCGAGCTGTTGAACACAGTGGCGCTCGCGGCGCTCGCGATCCTGATTTGGAAGCCATCCTCGCTCGCGGATTCGAGCTTCCAGCTTTCCTTCGTGGCGGCGGGCGTGATCGCCGGGCTTGCCGTGCCGTGGATGGAGCGCACCAGCGCGCCGTACCGCGCCGGGCTGAGGCATCTGGGCGACGTCACGCGCGATGCCGCTCATCCGCCGAAGGTCGCGCAGTTTCGCATCGATGCGCGCGCCGCGGCGCAGTGGCTGGCGTCGCGACTGCCTCGGAAATTGGCGCCTCACGCCAGCGCGTTTTTGACAGCGCCGATTCGCGCCGGGCTGCGCTTGTGGGAAATCGTACTGCTCTCGGCGGTCATTCAATCGGGAATGATGCCGCTGTTGGCGCGGGATTTTCATCGCGTGAGTCTCGCGGGCCCCGTCAGCAATATCCCGGCGCTGATCCTGACAGGACTGATCGTCCCGCTCGGATTCCTCGCGTTAGTTATCACCTTCGTCTGGTCGCGGCTCGCGATGGTGATCGGGAAAGCGCTCGGATTCTGCGCGGGATTGTTGCTCGCAACCGTGGAGTGGTTCAGCCGTCTGCCGCGCGTTTCCTACCGCATTCCCGGGTCCCCAATTTGGCTCGTCATCGCGTTTTTCGCCGCGTTCGTTCTTCTCGCGGCAGCTGCGCGTGCGGCTGCGGCACGCCGAACGACTCGTGCGGCGCGGCGGCACCTGCCGCCACCTATCGCTCTCACGGAGTGGGCGGGAGCCGCAATTCTGGCGGCGCTCACGATTCTCATGGCGTCGCATCCGTTTGCGCCACACCTCGAACGCGGCAAGCTCGAAGCGGACGTGCTCGACGTGGGCCAAGGCGATTCGATTTTCGCGGCGTTTCCTGATGGCCGCACGATGCTGATCGACGGCGGCGGGCTCGGAGTGGGTCGGCGGATACCGCTCGGGCTCCGACGTTGGCGAGGAGGTTGTCTCGCCCTACTTGTGGTCGCGCGGGATCAAGCGGCTCGACGTGGTCGCGCTCACGCATGCGGATCACGACCATATCGACGGCTTGTACGCCGTGCTCGACAATTTTCGAGTCGGCGAATTGTGGATCGGACGCGACGAGGAGAGGCCGGCGCTTTGGCGCTTGCTCGCGGAGGCGCGCTCGCGGGGCGTTCGTGTCGTCCACGTGAATCGCGGCATTGAATGCGACTGGGACGGCGCTCGATCCGAGGTGCTCTGGCCGCCCGCCACCGGCGGCGGAAAAACATCGAACGACAATTCGGTCATGCTTCGGCTTTCCGACGGGCAGGTGCGTCTCCTGCTGACGGGCGATATCGAGCGTGGCACGGAGGAAGAGCTGGTCGCGGAACATGCGCCGCTCGCGGCTGAGTTTCTGAAAGTGCCGCACCACGGCAGCAAGACGTCGTCCACGCCGGAATTTCTCGCAGCCGTTGCGCCGCGCGTCGCGGCGGTTTCAGTCGGCGAGGCGAATCCATTCGGCCATCCGGCAGAGGCTGTCGTCGAGCGCTACGAGAACAAAGGCGTGCGACTGTTGCGGACCGACCGCGACGGCGCAATCACCGCGATCACAGACGGGCACGATCTCATCGTGCAGGGTTATAACGAGCAATGATCGATAATGACTCAATTTCTGACCATCTGACTAATCAAAGCTTAGGGAGATCCTCGGACGCCTTAACTCAGCTGGACCCTTTCCGGCGACCGAAGAGTAGCCCGATCGCAGCCCCTACCAATCCATAAAGTACGAATTGCCCTCCGTACACGATTGCCGCCACCATGAACTTCTCTGGCATGTCCGCAGGATTAGCCATTCCAGCAAATGCAGGCGGCCATAGCACAAGCCGAACGGATGGACTGATGATGTTGTCGACTAGAGACGACGTGGCCAAAATGACTGCAACGAAAATCCCGACGCTTCCGGAAAACAGAAACCATCGCAAAAGTCTCATAGAAATGAGTTCGCCGTCCGAACGATAATCCAGATCACGCGAGCTTTACCAGCCCGTCGGTTGCTTGTAAGGTAGCGCCAACTGGACTCCCTCGACCTGGCGTATTTTCCCGTTCTCGATCTTGAAAAATTCGGCGACCTCCACGCTGAACGGCCTTTTCGCGGATGCCGGCATGTCGATTTTTCCGATGCCCGGCACGTCGGCCGATAGCACCGTTCCGGGATGGTTGAACATGAAAAAGCCCATCACGATTCCCATTTTCTCGTCCACCACCATGAACCGCCGCGGATTGACCGACTTGATGTAGGCCCAAATCTTCGTGTTCATGTTTTCGCGGCATCCCATTCCCGCCGGATTGAACGAGCCGTGGCCCCATCCCTCGTTGTACGAGGGATTATTCGTGTCCTGCGTGCCGTCGAGAATCCGGTTGCACTTGTCGTCAAACGGAACAATGTCGCCGGACAAATTCACGATCCCTTCGAAGTATTGATTCGTGTCCTTGAGCATGGTCGCGCGCGGCGTGCGCTCGGCGTCGGACACGGGCTGCAGCCACACAGGATTCGGGCTGCCCAGCTTCTCCAGATTCTGCGCGGGTTCGGCGCCGCGGCGGACGACGGTCTCAACCTCGGTGATCTTCCGGTCCACGACTTTCAACCGGAGCACGAAAATCGCCGGAGTGCCGTTTTCGCGGATCGTCGCTTCGAGACCCACCTGTCCGGCCTGCGGATCGGCGAAATAGACCTTGTATGTACCCATACCGCTGATCGTGCCCCACAGCGCGTCACCAAGTTTCAGCGGTATGGTGTTCTCGGTGAACTTGACGTTAGCGGTCACTGGCAGCTTGCTCGGATCGTGAGCCAGGAGAGCAGCCAGATACTGGTCAACCATTCCGGTCAGGCATGCGTAATCGCATGCGGATCCGGCGGCGGTTTGGCCTTCCGCGCGGGCGGCGGTCTTGCCAAAAGGCAGCGCTAGGACGCCGAAGATCAAAACCGCAATTGAAACGATTGGTGCGATCCGTGGACGCATATCTCAACCCTCCATGTTTCGTGCGGTGATTCTACGCATTGATCGAATTCCGGGCGTGCAGCGCGAGTACTATTGCGCGGTCCCAAACCGAGATGCAAGATTATTGTGGGCTTAGTGCGAGCCATGGAAACCCAGCAAAATAGCGAAGCGCCCGGACCGACGCAGGAGCAGATCGACGAAGAGAGCCGGATGATCCGCCGTTTGCGCATTCTGGTGCGGCTCACGCTCGAAACGATCGCCGAGGGCGACCTCTCGGCCGAAGAGGCAGCTGGAATGATCGCTGCGACCCGCCGCGTAGCACTCGAAATGTTTCCCGGAAAAGAGCGCGCCTTCGATCTGATCTACAGGCCTCAGTTTCAACGACTAATGCACGCCATATACGGCCTGCAATAAGCGGGCGGGTGAAACAGCCGCCGTCCGTCAGTAGCCATATCTGGCCCGCAGCCACATTCGCAGCCACACGATTCCCATCCCGGCAATTGTTCCGAGCAGCGCCTGGTATTCGCGATTGCGGCGATACAGTTTCCATGAGAACGCCGCCGGGCCGGCGGCGGGCGAACTCGGCTCGACGTGCGTTTCGGTGAAAGCCGGAAAGAACAGCGGCACGCGAGCGGCGTATTCTTCAAAAGCCGCGCCATATTGCTTTCGGAGTTCCTCTTCCTCTTCGCGCATCACGCGGTAATAAAAGACCGCGAAATACGCAGTCACCACCGCGCCCGCCCACCAGGAACACCCCGCGATTACGAATCCAGCCGCCAATAACGCGCTGCCAAGGTACAGCGGATTCCGGGTGCGCCCATACGGACCGCCGGTGGCGAGTTCCTGATCCTTCCGCAGATGGCCCGATGCCAGCGCGCGAATGAGCAAACCAAACGCGGCGATCATCGCGCCAATGGGGATCGATCGAGGGGTGGGAGAGGCGAGGAGCCAATAGACCACGGCAACGGGATATCCGACGCGCACGCGCCATCGCATCCAGGACTTTCCCGGATGGCTCACGCGCGAGACTCCGCGTGTCGACGCACCCGATCGAGAAGGTCGCGCGTAGAATGCTGCTCCGAGCCGCCGACCACCGCGACGCGAATCCCGAGCAGCGCCGCCAGTTCCATGTCGGCTCCGGAATCGGGCGCGCGGTCGACGCCTTGCGCATACACGTCCGGCTGAAATTCGCGTAGCAGCGGTTTCAGGTCTACTTGGTCAAAGAGGATGACGTGGTCCACCGAAGCCAGCGCGGCGACCAGCGCGGCGCGTGCGCGCTCAGTGAGAATTGGGCTGCCCGGCCCTTTCAGCTTTCTGGCGCTCGCATCGGAATGAATCACCACGACCAGGATATCGCCCTCGGCGCGAGCCGCGCGCAAATAGCGGACGTGACCGGCATGGAGAATGTCAAAAATGCCGTTGGCAAGCACGATCGTGCGCCCGGCGCGCCGGTGTTCTTCGAGCACGTCATGAAGGCCGTCGCGGGACAGTATTTTTTCGCGGGTATCCATCAACTGTGTTGGGCCGCGCGTGAAGGTATCACAGCGGCGACGGAAGCGCCAAACAAGCCGCGGGAGGCCCGTGGCGATGTTCTTCGCACGGGGACGACGTTCATCGGTGGGAGCTCGCGCGGGATTCAGCCAGAGACAGGATGGCGCGCCAGAAATCGTCCCCGGAATCGACGTGCATCGAGATGCGGCAATAGAAGGTCTCAAGGGATTCGATGCGGACGTCCACGAGATTGAAAATGTCCTTCTCGGTGCAGACGAGCGCGTCCGCTCCCGCTTCGCGAGCCGAATCCTCAATTGCACGGACGTCCTGCGGCGTGTAACGATGGTGATCCCTGAAGAATTTATGGCCCGCTACGGGAAGACCCCAATCACGGAGATCCTCCAGAAATGCGGTCGGGTTCCCGATGCCGCAGAATGCAAAGAGTTTGCGTTTGTGGGCTTCCTCCGTTTCCACCGCAGGGTTTTCGCCGCGAAAGATACGGATCGAATCGAGCTGTGTGCGCGCGTAGAAAACCGGAGCGTCCGATTCGCGCCGGATTGCGGCTTCCACAGCGGGCGTGCGACCGCTGCGCGTGATGACGATGATGTCCGCGCGGGCGAGCGCCGATCGCGGCTCGCGCAACCGGCCCGCGGGAAGGAGATGCCCGCCGCCGAAGGGATTCGTCGCATCGATGAGCACTACGTTCACGTCACGTGCGAGTTGCAGATGCTGGAAGCCGTCGTCGAGAACGAACCAATCGACTCCGCGCCTGGCAAGCTCTTGGCCGCGCGCGAACCGATCGGCGCCGACGCCAAACGCGGCGCGCTCGCCCAGCCGCGCTTGCATGAGTTGCACCTCGTCGCTCGTCGAACCCGCCGCCGAAGTTTCGCCGCGATAACCGCGCGTGAGGATGCCGACCTTCTTCCGGTCGGCAAGAAGGCGCTCCACGATCCAGAGCACCATCGGCGTCTTGCCTGTCCCGCCCGTGGTGAGGTTGCCGACGCTGATGACGGTCCCGTCGAGGCGCTTCGGCCGCACGACGCCTGCGCGGTAGGCTCGCGCACGGAGTCGAACGGCTGCGCCGTACGGCAGCGTCAGCGGCCACAGGAGCGATTCGCCAAGCGTCACGCGGTCCGTTCCTTTTCAGCGAGCACCGCAGCGATGCGCTCGAGCGAACGAGCGGTCGCTCCGCGGTTGCGTTCGTAAATTCCGCGCGCGGCTGCGCCCATGCGCTCGCGCAGCCCGTTGTCTTCAATGAGCTGCGTCCACACCTTACCGAGCTGCGCTCCGTTCGTCACCTGCACTCCGGCGCGCGCTGAGAGAAACTGCGCGGCCATCTCGCGGAAATTTTCCATCGATTGGCCGAAGACCGGAGGCTTCGAAAACCACGCGGGCTCAAGGATATTGTGTCCGCCCGCGGGAACGAGCGAGCCGCCGACGAACGCGGCATCCGCAAGTGAATAAAGCCCGGCGAGTTCGCCGATCGAGTCCAGCACGAGTACGTCCGCATTCTCCGCGAGCGGAGCGGCGAGGTCCAGACGGCTGCGGCGAACGACGTTCCAGCCTGCGGCCGCGGAGATGTTCGCCGCGGCGTCGAACCGGTCCGGCTTTCGCGGCGCGAGCACCAGCAGCGTGTGACGCCAGCGGCGCTGCACGACGTCGTATGCGGCGAGCACGGCTTCTTCCTCCTCGGCCACCACGCTGCCGGCCACGACAACGGGCCAGCGCTCCTGCCGGCGAATCTCGGCGCCCAGCCACTCGCCAAAAGCGCCGACGGACGGAGGCTCGGCGTCGTACTTCAGATTGCCGGTGAGTTCGACGCGGCCTTCGGGCGCGCCCATTTCGGCGAGGCGCGCCGCATCCTCGGGGGTCTGCGCGAGAAACAGCTCCGCATCGCGCAGGGCGCGCGCGAAAAACGGGCCAACGAGAAACTCCCAACGCTTGAATCGCGCGAACGACTTTTCCGAGATGCGAGCGTTGGCGAAAATCACGGGAACGCCGCGCCGGTGCGCCTCGCGCAGGAAATTCGGCCAGATTTCCGTTTCCATCACGATCACGAGCGCGGGCGAGATCGCGCGCAGGGCGCGGCGAACCGGCATGATCCAGTCGAGCGGAAAATAGAAAATCCCGTTGGCGCAGCCGAGGCGCTCACGTGCGAGCCGCTGGCCCGTCTCCGTTGTCGTTGAGACGAAGACCGGGCGATCCGGGAAGCGCTGCTTCAAACGCTCCACGAGGGGTTTTGCGGCCAGCACCTCACCGACCGAGACGGCGTGAATCCAGATTGCGCCGGGGCCGACCGGGCGGGCGGTGATTTCGGGGGACAGCTTGCCGAAGCGCTCGCGCAAGGTCCGCGTCGGCTCGCCGCGCCGCCATCCGCGCAGCGCGTAGTACGGCGCGAGAATGAGCATGCCTGCCGCCGTGAGTATGCGATAGAAGAAGTACATGGGAAGGCAAAGCACGCCCGCAGTTGATCCGAAGCAGCTTCACAATCGAGACGTGCCCAGGGCGCGCAAAGCGGAAATTATAGCGCGATCCCTGAAAGTGATGCGCTGTAGTCTGCGATTCACGCCAAGTTCAGCTGCCAGGAGACGCCATAGCGGTCATTCACCCAGCCAAATTTACGGCTGAAACCGTACGCCCCCAGCGGCATATTGGCGGTGCCGCCCGCTAGGAGCGCTGAGTAGACCAGATCAATTTGCTCCTCGGATTCGCAGTCCACGAAGAGAGAAAATGCTGGCGTAAAGGTAAAACCGTGCTTAACCACGCTGTCGGTGCACAGGATGGTCTGGCTCCCTATCGAGAAGCTGGCTTTCATTACCGACCCTTCGACGCCGGGCCCGTTTGCGCCATAGCGGGCAATGCCTAGCACCTCACCGCCGGAAAACAGAGAAACGTAGAAGTTCATCGCTTCTTCGGCTTTGCCTTCAAACATGAGAAACGGTCGAATTTTTGCGCCGACCATTTGTGTTTTCCTTGGATTCAGTATGACAACCCAGACCGCAATGAGTGCCGACTCCCACCGCCGTCACGCCCTCGCTTTTCGCATCTGCTTCGGCCAGATGCCGCTCTTGCCGGGCGAGAGGATCCCATTGGGATCGACGGCGTCCTTGATCATTTCGTGGAACCGCCGCAAGGCATGATTGTTGTACGAATAGACGCCTGAAACGGTGTCCATGAACGCGACGTGCGTGCGGTACTCGCCCCAGCCGTGTTCGGCGGACACCTCCACCAAGCGCTCGAAGACTTCGCGGCTCTTTTTGTTTTTCTCGACATCATGTTCGATCGGAAAGCCGAAGAGGAGCACGAACGATCTCGGGAAGAAAGACCACGGCAGCGCGAAGAACTGATTGCGCGGCTGCACGCCCAACTCCGCATACGTTTGTCCGTACACCTTCAGCACTTCGAACACGGCCTCGCCCGTCATCGGAATGATCGGCGAGAAATCCATGTGCCCCTGCGCGCCCACGATCAGCCCGAAAACTGAGAGATCGGGAATTCCGAGAGCCACGTGAGGCGCGCCGTCGATCTCTTTGGGATCAAGCGGAAAGCGGTAGGACCTGCCGTCCTTGAAGGCCGCGCCGGGAATGGCCGAAAACTTCTCCTGCGTGTACTCCCACTGCGCGTCGATGACCTTGGCTGGTCCCCAAAAGTGCAGCTCGGCGCTCCAATAGGGCAGGTTTTTCTCCCTGCCGATCTGCTCCATTTCGGCGATCGAGGGGCCACCCGGCATGTCGAGCATGCCTCCGCCCTGCGACGCGCGATAATTGAGCAGCGGGCTTTCGAGCAGCATCGTGCCGCGGACGATCTCGGAATTCATCAGGTACGAAAGCGTCTCGACGAACGGAATCAGATCGTCGTGTTTCTGCACCATCACGGTGCCGTCGCGATAGGCTTCCGGCTCGGGCATCAGCCAAATTCCCATCTTCGTAACGACGCCGAAATTGGATTGCGAGAAAATTCCGTCAACATACGGGCCGAAGCCATATTTGTATTGCTGCCAGGTCTTTGAACCGGGGAGAGCGCCCATGCCGGTGCGCATGATGTCGCCATTCGCGAGAACGACTTCCATCCCGCACTGCGCGGCGAAATGGTCGCGCATGGGAGTGCGCCCGCCACCGCGCTCGAGCGAATTCCCAATCGGACTGCCCCATCCGGGATCGGGAGGATCGATCCACACCTTGAGCTTGTGCTCCTGAATGTAACGATAAAGATCGAAGTAGCTCACGCCCGGCTCGACGAGCGCATAGTGGTTCGTGTCGTTGACCTCAAGAATCCGGTTCATGCGTTTCAGGTCCAGCATCACGCTGCCCGAAAGCGCGGGTGACGATCCGCCGTACGCGAGATTCTTGCCCGTCGAAATCGTCCAGAGCGGAATCTTGTACGTGTTGGCGATTTTGACGACCGCTTGTACTTGTTCCACGCCATCGGGCGCAACCGCAGCCGAAGGCACTCGGTCTTCCTCTTCGTGCCAGAAGGGCGAATAGGAATCCCGGTAGGTCTCCATATCGTCATCGGAGGTGAAAACCCAGTCCTTACCGACCACCGCTTCGAATTTTCTCAGTGCGTCGGAAAAGTCCGAGCTACTCACCCCGGGCGGGACTCTCATTGCGCGCTCCCGGTGCAAGCCTCAAACGTTTTCATGCTCTCTCTTTCCTCATGCCCTTGGGCCAGATGCCGTTCTTTCCCGGAGAAAGAATGCCGTTCGGATCGAGCGCGTCTTTCATGGTTTCGTGCAGACGCAGGATCGCGTGATCGTTGAAGGAATATGCGTCCATGATGTCGCCCATGAAAGCGGTGTGAGTGCGGTATTCTCCCCAGCCGTGCTCCGCCGAGGTCTTCACCAACCTCCTGAAAATCTCGCGGTTTCTCCGGTTTTTTTCCACATCATGCTCGATTGGAAAGAAGTAGATGATGACGAACGCCCGCGCGAAAAACGACCAGATCGGAAATCCTCCCACGCTGCCGGTCGAAAGACCTAAGTTTCTGGCGACCTCGTCAAAGACTTTCTGAGCCTCCAGCACCGCCTCACCTGTCATCGGGATGATCGGCGAGAACCACATGTGCCCTTGGCTGCGCGGCCCTCCAATGGAAAACGTTTGCAGGCTGGGCACTCCGAACGGGACGGGGTTCACAATCTTCGCCAATTGCTCGGCATCGAGCGGGAAGCGGTACGACGCACGTTCCTCAAATCTCGCTCCCGGGATCACCGAAAATTTTCTCTTAGCGTATTCCCACTGCGCCGCGACAACATCCGCAGGGCCGTAGAACGGCAGGTTCACGCTCCAATAGCCGACGTTTTTCCGCGCGGCGTAATCATCCAGGTCTTTCGTCGAGCCGCTCGCGCGCAAGGCGGCAAGCTCCGGGTCGGGCGGCCCGTAGGCCAGTGGGCTGACTACGTTTGTGGTGGCTTGGACGACGCCGGAATTGATCAGGTTCGCAAATATCTCGACCAACGCGAACAGATCGTCGTGCTTCGATACCACCACGTTTCCCGCGATATAGGCCTCCGGCTCCGGAAAGAGCCAAAAACCCATCTTGGTCACGATCCCGAGATTCGATTGCGAAAAGATACCGTCCACGTACGGACCGAAACCGTATTTGTATTGCTGCCAGGTCTTGGAATTTGGCAGCGCGCCCATGCCCGTGCGCACCACCTCGCCATTGGCGAGGACCACTTCCATGCCGCAATGGCAGTCGAAGTGGTCGCGCATTGGCGTGTAGCCGCCGCCGCGCTCAAGCGCATTGCCTACCAGGCTGCCCCAACCGGGATCGGGAGGGTCGATCCAGACCTTTAGCCCGCGGTCGTGGACGTATTTGTAAAGATCGAAGTAGCTGACGCCGGGCTCGACCAGCGCGTAGTGATTCTTGTCGTTCACTTCAAGCACGCGATCCATGCGCTTGAGGTCCAGCACGACGCTGCCGCCGAGAAGCGGTGCGGAGCCGCCGTAACCGAGATTTTTCCCGGTCGAGATAGTCCACAGAGGAATTTTGTAGGCGCTGGCGATCCGGGCGATTTTTTGCACCTGCTCGACGCCATCCGGCGCGACCGCTGCGGACGGGATCGGCTCCGCGTCTTCATGCCAGAAAGGCGAGTAGGAATCGCGATAGAGGTCCACGTCCTCGTCGGAAGTGAACACCCAGTCCTTGCCGATCGCCGCTTCAAACTGTTTCAGCGCGTCGGAAAAATCCCGGCTGCTCACGCCCGACGGGAGTCTCATCGTGTGCTCCTAGATGCTTTGCGAGCGGCTCGGGAGCCTCGCGCGAGGACGAAGGGGAACTCCATCACTGTGGCTTGTTGTTGCGCGTCAGATACGCGCAGACGGCATCCAGTTCCGCGTCGCTGATTTCCGTCTTTCGAAACATCGGCATGAAGAGCACGCCGTGGCGGACGAACGTCTTGATCGCCGGCGCGGTCAAATCGGTTCGCTCCTCGAGTACGGCTGGCTTCTGGCCGCGCGCTGCGAGCGACGCTGTGCCTGGCTTTCCGCTTCCGGTGCCGTGGCAGGGGAAGCACCATTTGTCGTACACCTTGTGGCCCCGCTCGACCTGCGAATCATCCGGCGCGGCCAAGGCCTGCCCTGCAAAAATCAGGCTCAGCACCAGGAAAAGAACGGTTCGTGCATTTTTCATGCTCGTGCCTTCCTCAAGTGTTTTGGCCAAATGCCGCACTTCCCCGGCGACAGAGTCCCGTTCGGATCAACGGCGTCCTTGACCGTTTCGTGAAAGCGCAGCAGCGCGTGATTGTTGAAGGAGTATGTGTCCATCACCGTTTCCATGAAAGCCGTGTGCGTCCGGTACTCTCCCCAGCCGTGTTCGGCTGCCACGCGGATCAAGTGTTTGAAGTTTTCGCGATTCTTTTTGTTCTTTTCCACATCGTGCTCGATCGGAAAGCCGAAAAGGACGAGGAAGCATCGCGGATAGTTAGAGGTGGGACCAAGGAAGAACAGAGGACCCATCGCCATGCCCATTTCCCGATACGCGTCGGCGAATACCTGCTGCGCTTCGATCACAGCCTCGCCGGTCATGGGGATGATCGGCGAAAACCACACATGCCCTTCGCTGCGCGCACCTCCAACCCCGAATACCGAGAGGTTGGGGATGCCGACGGCCACGGAAGTGGGAAATTGTTGCAAGTCCTTGGGGTCCATCGGAAACCGGCGCGTCGCTCCCTCTTGAAATTTAACCCCTGCGATGGCGGAGAACTTCTCCTTCGCATGCTCCCACTGCGCGGCAACTACTTTGGCCGGTCCATAGAAGGGCAGCTCGATGCTCCAGTAGCCGACATTTTTCCCCTGGGCATATTGCTCCAACTCTTGGGTCGACGGGCCGCCGGGCTTTGCATACAGCGCCGCAAGCGCTGGATCCTGCCGCGCAAAAGTCAGCGGGCTGCCAACGCTGGTGGTACCTGTAACAATGCCGGAGTTCATCAGGTACGCCAGAGTCGCAACCATGGGAATCAGATCATCGTGCTTTGCCACAGTCACAGTTCCCGTCAAGTAGGCTTCCGGCTCAGGGAACAGCCAAAATCCCATCTTGGTGACCACGCCGAAATTGGATTGCGAGAACATGCCGTCCACGTATGGCCCGAAGCCGTACCTGTATTGCTGCCAGGTTTTCGAGCCGGGAAGCGCGCCCATACCGGTTCGCATGATGTCGCCGTTCGCGAGGACGATTTCCATGCCGCAGTGCGCGTCGAAGTGGTCGCGCATGGGCGTGCGGCCGCCGCCCCGATCGACCGCATTGCCAATCGGGCTGCCCCAGCCAGGATCGGCGGGATCAATCCAGACTTTCAGCCCTTTTTCCTGAATGTATCGATAGAGATCAAAGTAGCTGACGCCCGGCTCGACGAGCGCGTAGTGGTTCTTTTCGTTGACCTCGATAATCCGATCCATGCGCTTGAGGTCCAGCATCACGCTACCGCCCAAAAGGGGCGCCGAGCCGCCGTATCCGAGGTTCTTACCGGTAGAAATCGTCCAGAGGGGAATCTTGTGGGCGTTCGCGATCTTGACGACAGCCTGAACTTGCTCGACGCCGTCTGGCGCGACCGCAGCGGACGGGATCGGCTCCTCGTCCTCGTGCCAAAAGGGCGAATAGGAATCGCGATAGAGGTCCACATCCTCATCGGACGTAAACACCCAATCCTTGCCAACCGCTGCTTCGAACTGTTTGATCGCGTCGGCGAAATCGCCGGGAGTCACGCCGGGTGGCACTCTCATCCCAAACCCCTATTTCGAGCTGCCCGCCATTCAAAGATCACGAACGTCCCGCAGGCGTTCGAACCATCGCGCCCTGCAGAGCTATTGCTTGTTGTTGCGCGTCAGGTACGCCGCGATGGCGTCCAGCTCGGCATCGCTAATTTCCGTCTTGCGGAAAAACGGCATCACCGTGATGCCATTGCGAACGTACGTTTTCACGAGCGCCGCGGTCAGGTCCGTCCGCTTTTCGAGCAGCGCCGGCACCGCGCCCTTGTATTTCGCCTGCAGCGCCATCGTGCCCGGCTTTCCTACGCCCTCGCTGTGGCACACCGAGCAATACTTCTGGTATTCCACGTAGCCTCGGGGCTGGCCTTGGCCCGAGACGGTCGCAACGGTCCACGACGAGTTGATCCTCTGCTCCTGCGCGGCCACTGGCTGCGCCGCAAAAATGAAAACGATCGTCGCGGCCAATAGTAACCCTAGCTTTTTCATGACTTCGCCTCCCTCAGATGCTTGGGCCAAATTCCATATCTTCCCGCGGACAAAATTCCATTCGGATCGACTGCGTCCTTGAGCGTTTCATGAAAGCGCAGCAGCGCATGATTGTTGAAGGAATACGTATCCATCACCGCGCCCTGATGAGCCGGAGCCGTGCGGTATTCTCCCCAGCCGTGCTCCGCCGCGATTTTTACCAGCCTCTGGAATGAAGCGCGGTTCTTCTTGTTCGTCTCGATATCGTGCGTGATTGGAAAGCCGAAGAGAAAGATGAACGACCTTTCCCAATAGCATGTGGGAAGGCTGAACGTGGAAACGGGCAGGCCCATTTCCCTGGCAGCCGCCGAGAACACCCGATTCGCTTCGAAGATCGCCTCGCCCGTCCTCGGAATAATCGGCGAGAACCAGACGTGCCCGTTTGTGGGCGTCGGGTTCGTCTCCGACCGCGCGCCGATCGAAAACATCGCCAGGCTGGGAATGCCGAACTGCGGCTTGTGCACCTGCTCCCGCTGCTCCGGCGTCAGCGGCAGTTTGTACGATTCGCCGTCCATGAATTTGGCGCCGGGAATCGCGGAGAATTTCTCTTTCGCGAATTCCCAGTTCGCCGCGTTGGCTTTCGCCGGCCCGTAGAAACTCAGCGTGCAGCTCCAGTAGCTGGTGCCTTTCCGTTCGGCGTATTGCTGCAATTCCGGAGAAGAAACGGCGTCCGGCTTGGCTAGAATGGCCGTCAACTCCGGATCGGGCGGCGGGCCACCGCCCGCCAACAGACCTCGGGCGAGCAGCGGGCTGCCGAGAAACGGCATGCCGCTCGTGACCCGCGTGTTCTCCAGATTGGTCATGATCTCGACGAGGGGACTCAGATCGTCGTGGCGGGGCGCCATCACGGTCCCGGAAAGATACGAATCCGGCTCCGGCATCAGCCAGAATCCCATCTTCGTCACCACGCCGAAGTTCGACTGGGAGAAGATTCCGTCGATCCACGGGCCGAAGCCGCTCTTGTACTGCTGCCACGTTTTCGCGCCGGGCATCGCGCCCATTCCCGTGCGCATCACCTCACCGTTCGCCAGTACCACTTCCATCCCGCAATGCGCGTCGAAGTGGTTGCGGAATTGCGGCATCAAATACCCGCCTCCGCGATCCAGCGAATTCCCGGTTGGGCTGCCCCATCCGGGATCAGGCACGTCAATCCAGAGCTTCAGGCCCTTCTCTTGAATGTATCGATAGAGATCGAAATAGCTGACTCCCGGTTCGACGAGCGCGTAGGCGTTCTTTTCGTCGACTTCCAGAATGCGGTTCATGCGTTTGAGATCGAGCACCACGCTGCCTGAATAGGTAGGCGCCGATCCGCCGTAACCGAGATTCTTGCCTGTCGAAACCGTGTAAATGGGGATCTTGTAGGCGTTCGCGATCTTGACGACTTTTTGCACCTGCTCGACGCTATCCGGAGCGACTGCGGCGGACGCGACAAGCTCGTCCTCTTCCCCCCAGAACGGCGAATACGCGTCGCGATAGAGGGCTACGTCCTCATCGCTGGTGAAGACCCACTCTTTGCCAACCGCGTCTTCAAATTGCCGTATTGCCTCGGCGAAATCGCCGGAGCTTACGCCAGGCGGAACTTTCATGTCTGCTCCGATGAAGGGCTGTCCTACGTTCGGTTGACGGGCGCGATGACCCACGAAATCAGCGGTTCCGAATCGCGATGCGCGGGATTTACCATCGGCGTAACGATCGTTGCTTTCGATGCCTGCGGCCGCTCGACCGGGCAACGAGCCACAAGCCTTGCGATTCGCGCGCTCCAATCCTGCCCGCTGCTGCTCAGATCGGCTGCCTCGCGCAACATCCCGTCGGGGCCTGAGAGCGCATGCTCGATCGATCCGCCCGATCCGTTGGTATGGTCCGCGCGGAACACCACGCGCATCCTCTGATCCCACGCCAATCGCTCAAGGCAGAAGATCGCGCCGTGAGCGGTCAGCCCTGCGATCGCCGCCGGACTCTGTTTCCAGCGGGCGTACAAATCGTTGAACCACAAATCCGTGATGTCGCCCTTGATCGCGTGGACCGGCAGCCCGAGCCTCTTGGCCTCGCTGCCGAACGCGCGGCTGGCCGCGAACCGCTCGTCGAAAATTACCTTGTACAGCGGCACCGGCGTAGGCCCGCCCGCCGCCGCAAACGGCTCGGACGCCATGGCGGCGCGCGCCGAAATCGGCAGCGCCAACGCGGCAACACCTATCTGAAGAAATTCTCGTCGGCTTCTCATTAGGATCATGTCCTCCTATCGAGGGAGCTATGGCGTGGGGAAGTTGTCACGCAAGGATTGTGGTGTCAAGCAGAATTTGGTTTTTGTCCGGCGGTGCGCCTTCCCCAATTTGCCGACCGGCCGTTCGTCGGCCCCGAATCCGCGTTATAGTGTCTGCCGCCGCGAGGCGCGCACAACTCTCGATGCTTCCCGGGCATCGGACAGGCAGCATATGGTACGAGCCGCTTCACTCTTTGTAGCCGCGTTCCTGGCCTACGCGAGTGCTTTCGCGCAGGCGAATTCCCCGGCGGGCAATCCCGCACCCTCCGCAGTCCGCTCGGCCGACACGCTTCCGCGGGACAAGCACGAGGGAATGACCGTGTCCGCGGACTCGTACACGGAAGCCGCTCGGGCAAAGGCCAAATTCGGGAAAGCGAATCCGCTGGCAGTCGGCATTCTGCCGGTCGAAGTTTTTCTGCACAACGAAACAGCCCAGCCGATTCATATCGACCTGAGCACGATTCAACTCGAGGTGCATTTCCCGAGCGGCCGCCATCAGGACGTCGACTGGCTCACGATCGGGGATGTGGCCAGCGCCATCGCGCACCCCAACGGGCCACCCGCACCGAAAACGCCGCGTTTCCCCATCGGCGTTCCCACTGGCGCCGACAAAAAGGCAGACAAGCTGGCGGAAATTCTGCGGCCGTTCGTCCTCGACGGCGATATTGTGCCGCCCATGGCGACGATCCACGGATTCCTGTTTTTTGATCTCGGCCAGGATATGTCGCTCGCAGACGGCGCGAGCCTTTACCTGCCCGACGTGACGAATCTCCCGTCGAAAAAGCCTCTCATGTTCTTCGAGGTGCTACTGGATAAGCGAGGGTAACGCGCCTCGGCGCGTCAGCCAGCCGAGCCCTATGCAATTTGCCTCCCGCTCTCCCCGCGCGTATCATGGTGTTCTGATGCGTACCCTCCCGCGCAAGCTCTGGTTTTGCCTTCTGGCCATCATCCTGGTTGTGGGCGTTTGGCCCGTCCGCGCAACGGACGACGCCACGATCTTTCCTCTGAGCGACGTGAAGCCCGGTATGAAGGGCGTTGCGTACACGATCTTCGAGGGCGATCAGGTCGAGAAGATGGATCTCGAAGTCATCGGCGTTCTGCATAACGCCGTTGGACCGAAGCTGGACGTGATTCTGGTTCGCCTCCTCGGCGACAAAGTGCAGCAAACCGGCGTTGTCGCCGGGATGAGCGGCAGCCCCGTCTATATCGACGGCAAGCTGGTCGGTGCGCTTGCACTCAAGCTGGGCACTTTTACGCGAGAGGCCATCGGTGGCGTTACGCCGATCGCTGATATGCTCGAGGTCGAACAGTCCTCTGCATCGCCCGCTCAAACAGTAGCCGGAATGCCTGCGCGCGTCGATCTCCCGCAAGAATTTGCGCGGCCCGTGGCGGCGGGCGGCGGCCAGTTCCTGGTCCCCATCGATACGCCTCTCATCGCCGCAGGCCTTTACCCGGACACGCTTGCCCGCTTCGGCAAGGACTTCACCTCGTGGGGCATGACCGTAATGGCGGGTGGCACGGCTGCGCCGTCTCCGGAGGACTCGCAACTCAAGCCCGGCGACATGGTCGGAATCGACCTCGTCCGCGGCGATCTTTCGATCAGCTCGGGCTGCACGGTCACGACCGTCATTGGAAACCGCATTCTGGCTTGCGGGCATCCGCTCTTTGGATTTGGCGCGGTCTCGATGCCGCTTTCGCGCGCGCACGTCCTGATGACTCTCGCGTCCGCCGCCTCCTCGACGAAAGTGATGACGACGGGCGCCACAATCGGAACCTTGACGCAGGACCGGCAGACGGCCGTGATGGGAACGCTAGGCCCAGGGCCCGCGATGATTCCTCTCGACGTGACTCTCGATACTCCGTCCGAGCAGAAAAAATACCATTTCGAAGTGATCGAGAGCGCTCAGTTGACGCCCACACTCGTCGCTGCGGCCGCGTACAACGGCATCATCGGCAGCCCGGCTTATAGCGAGGGATCAACGCTGCAACTAGAGGGCGACATCGAGCTCAAGGGGCACACTCCGGTGCGCCTCGACGATCTTTTTGCGCCCGCCGACCAGACGACGCCGGCCGCGTTCTACGCAGCCACGGAAGTCCAGGCCGCATTCGGGCGGATTTATTCGAATCCCTACGAGCTTCCGAAAATCGAGCGAGTCGAGCTACACGTCAAGCCGCTCGCCGAGCGGCGTTGGGCGTCGATTGACAGCGCGTGGGTGGAGCGAAGCGTCGTGCGCCCGGGAGACACGCTATCCGTAAAGGTCCTGCTGCGGCCTTATCGCGGCGCGCCCTTCATCAAGGAAATTCCGGTCACGATCCCGGCGCAGACAGCGCAGGGCACGCTTGAGCTGGTCATCAGCGATGCGGAATTCTTGAATCGCAACGTGCAGTCCCTCGCGGCCAGCTCGCAGGGGCAGCTTCCCGGCCTCGAAGATCTGATTGAATTGATCAATCGCGAGCGCCACAACGACCGGTTGTACGCCACGCTTCTTCAGTCCACACCGACGGTTCTGGTCGAGAACAAGGAGATGCCCAACATCCCCATCTCGGCGATCAACGTGCTCAACCAGCGCCAGAATCCCGGAAACGCTCGGCTCCTGTGGCAGTCCACTGCCGGCGAATGGTCCGTGGACATGCATCAGGTGATTGCGGGCCAGCACTTCCTGACGATCACGGTGAAGTGAAGCCCGGCGCCAAAGGAGATTCCCGGAGATGACGCGGCGAACGTATCTGGTGTGCCTCGTTGCAATCGCAGCCCTGTACATTCCCGCCGCGCGCGCCGAACATACGCGTTATTGGCGTCAGAGCGATTTCTCCGATTTCGACAAGGGCACCGCAAAGGGAGTAGCGATCCGCAGCGACGGCAAGCTGGGCGTCGCCCCTAAATTCGATTCGTTCTCCGATCCGGACCTCGCCTACGCCTGGGCATTGCGCCTCGATTCGCACGGGCGCCTGTATGCCGCCGGCGGCTCTGATGCGAAAGTCGTTCGCTTCGACGATGCCGGCAAGGCCACCACCGTGTTCGAATCCACCGAGCTTGCGGCCCAGGCAATTGCGTTCGACTCCAAGGACAATCTCTACGTCGGCACATCGCCGGACGGCAAGGTCTATCAAGTCACGCCCGATGGCAAGAAGAGCGTCTTCTTCGAGCCGAAGACGAAATACATCTGGGCGCTCGCGGTCGATCCGCATGGCGATCTATTCGTCGCCACGGGCGACACGGGTGAAGTTTTCATCGTGCCGCCGGACGGCAAGGGCAAGCTTTTCTATCAAAGCCGGGAGCGCCATGCGCGATCGCTGACGTTTGACTCCAAGGGCAATCTGCTGATCGGCACGGAGCCGGACGGCCTAGTGTTGCGCATCGAAATTGCGCGGAAGACTGCGCAGAGCGCACCGGAGGCCGGCGCGTCGTTCGTTCTATATGAAACCAACAAAGCTGAAGTGACTTCGATCGTCGCCGATGCGCAGGGCAACATCTACGCCGCGTCCATCGGCGGAAAGACGCGCCAGACGGGCGCTCCGCCCATGCTTTTACCGAACGCCGCGCCGCAGCCATCGATTTCGGTTATCACGTCGCAGGGCGGGGCTGCTGTGCAGGCGCAACCTGCGGCGCCGCAGCCTCCGGTTTCTTACTTCTTCCCCGCCGTGTCCACCGCAGGCGGCGCGGAAGTCGTGAAGATCGAGCCGGACGGCTCGCCGGAAACGCTCTGGACTTCGCGCGACGATCTCGTTTTCGCGTTGGGATTCTCGCCGTCCGGAAAGCTCTTGCTCGGCACGGGCGACATGGGATCTCTCGTTCAACTCGACGGAAACGGCGTCTATTCAACCGTCGCGACCACGGCATCCGCGCAGGTAACCAGCCTAGTGGCAGGTTCCAGCGGCACCGTCTTCGTTGCAACCGCGAACCCTGGCAAGATTTTCAAGCTCGGTCCCGGCTACGATCCGAGTGGAACTTTCGAGTCCAATGCATACGACGCGAAGATTTTTTCGCACTGGGGCCGGCTGACATGGTGGGGCGACAACGGCGCGATGCAGGGCAAGGTCGAGTTCTACGTCCGCTCCGGCAACACGTCGAGTCCCGAGGACAATTGGAGCCCCTGGGCGGGTCCGTATAGGAATCCGGCGGGCGAGACGATCGAATGTCCTCCGGCGCGCTTCTTGCAATGGAAGGCCGTGTTTCTCTCGGCCGATCAGGGTACTGCGCCCAGCATTTCGTGGGTCAGCATTGCCTACCTGCCGAAAAACGTCGCGCCGGTCATTGACGACATCGCAATCCAGGATCCGGGAATTCGCGTCGTGGGTTATCCGTCACAGCCCGCCGGCGCCGGCAACGCCAATCCCGTGCCGCTCCGTAATCCGCGCGGTCCCGCTGGCAGCCCCTCGGCGCAAATGATGAACCCGGAAGCCGCTATGGGCGGAGCAAGAATCGAGGTTCCTCCGCAGGGAATTGAGGACAAGGGTTATCAGAGCGTGCTCTGGAGCGCCCACGACGACAACGACGACGATCTCTTATTCACGATTTATTTTCGCGGAGAGGGCGAGCAGAACTGGCGCGTGCTGAAGGACAAGCTCACGCAACGGTTTTATTCCTGGGATACGCAATCGATGCCGGACGGCGCTTACTACCTGAAGATCGTCGCGTCGGATTCGCCCTCGAATCCCATCGGCCAGTCTCTCTGGGCCGAGCGAGTGAGCGATCGCTGGGAAGTCGCGAACACGCCGCCGCAAATCGCAAATCTCCGCGCAGGCTCGGGCGTCCTCAACACCAAGGCTTCTTTTGACGCCACGAGCGCCTCCGGCCCGATCGCGCAAGCGCAATACAGCATCGATGCGGGCGATTGGCAAATCATATTCCCCACCGGCCTGCTCTCCGACGCGCCAAAGGAAAGCTACTTCATGGAGCTACCCGGGCTTCCCGTCGGCGAACACACCCTCGCCGTTCAGGTCACAGACCGTTTCAACAACACGACCACGGCGAAGATCACGTTCACGGTTTCTCCGCACAATCAGTAGCGCCCCGCGCCGCCGGCTCTCCTCAGCGGTGGGATCGGAACCATAATTCCGCGCCCGGACCAACCAGCTAATTCGACCAGTTCCGCGGCGGGACCATCGACTCGAACCGCTCGACCGTCGCGCCGATGCCTTGAGCGCCCTGCAGATCGGCGCGCTCCTCCACGTGCACCACTCGCGAGATGCACCGCACCTGCTCGGGGCTGCGCCCGGTCAGTTCGCGCGGTAGCGTGAAGTACATCTCGAGCGTCTCGCCCGCGGACAATTTCTCGTTCGATGTGAAGTAGAGCCCCCGTTCCGAAAGGTTGACCGCCTCTCCTTGCAACGTTGCGAGATGATCGGTGCCGGACCTTCCTTGAAGCTGCTGCTCGGCGGCAAGCTCTTCTGCCTTCGCGCCGTGCCCGTTTGCAACGATTCGGAAACGGAGCGGCACCACGCATTCCTTCCGAGGCGAGTTGCGGCGTTCGTTGTTTGCCATGATCTCCTCCTATCGAGAAACCACTGTGTTTTTGCGGGGTACTTCCGGAAGGGTTTTTCGACAATCGCACCCGGCGCGCGGCCAGTCAAGATTTTTAATGTGTGGGCGACGCGAAGCGTACAGCGCATTCGCACACCGTCAGAAGGTGAACACCGCGATGTTTCATTGTGGACGCCCGCGTGGCCCGCGATGAGTCATCGCGGGTCACGCAAAGGTCCCAATTTTCGCGAGTTTCTGTCACGTGATGGCGCGCAGGCCCGGCTACAGGTTCTCCGGCCGCCAATCGGCGGGTGGAAAATCAATCCGCCAAAAGTCGGGCGCTGGGGCGTCAAATTCGATCGGCACGTGAAATCCTTCGGGCATCTCCCGTGGCGGGCGGACCACTTTGCAACCAACGCGCTCCTTCGTGCCGTTGTGCTCCAAAACCAGGCGTGTCTCGAGCGGAAGGCTTTGTTTCATCACCACGACCGCGCCGTGCGGGTTCACGCTCAGCGTGGCCACATCGAACGTCTCCGCCTGACCCTGCAGCGCCACGTGAATGCTGGCACGGATGCGTAGCAGCACGCGCTGGCTGCGGCGTCGTTCGTCTTTTGCGACGGCGTGTTTGGCCACGATAGGTTGCACCGCGGTTTTGCCGGAAAGCGCTGCCGGAATTTGCGTACTCGGGCTGTTCTTTGACTGTACCGAAGATGGCTTCGCAGGTGGAACTTTTAAAGTTTGAATCTTCAAAGGTCTACCCCCCAGAAATTCAGATCGGCCGCGTGGAGTTCCACTCCCAGGTCCCAGCCGTCCGGACGTCGCGTTCCCTTCCAGACCACCACGCCATTCGCCATCTGGCGCGTCGAAAGGTTCATTAATTTGACCCGCTGCTGCACCTCGATTTCGCTGGGGCTCACCAACAGGCATCCGTAGTTGTTCACAACGCGCGTGAATCCCGATTCGAAGCGCAGCGGCCCCGATTTCCCGTTCCACTCGATTGTGACCGGAACGCGGGAGTTCATTCGCGGCCCGCGCCGCTTGCTTCGCATCCGTATATCTCTTGGCAGGTCTATCCCAAACGGCATCCTGATTGAATCTCCGTGGAGTCGAGGCGAAACGCGGGACTCGTCTTTCCCCGCATTTTTGGATTCGCAAACTGAATCCACCACGATGCTAGGCAGCCCGGCTCGGGGGGTCAATAGTACGGTTAGACAGGCAAGTCCGGGCTGTACCATCGAACAAGCGAAAATGCGGAAATGGGAATTAGTACCGCAGTACCGACGGGTCTTCAGTCCGCGGAAGCAGGCCCGGGAGTCAAACTGGGCTTCGCAATTCCTGCGATCCTGCCGAATCGCCGCTCCATCCAGCTCTGGAACGTGTCCATGTAGGTGTAAAACACCGGCGTGAGATACAGCGTCACGAGTTGCGAGAAGATCAGGCCGCCGCAAACCGCGAGGCCGAGCGGCCGGCGTGAGTCCGCTCCGGAGCCTGTGCCCACGGCGATCGGCAGCGTGCCCATCAGCGCGGCCATTGTGGTCATCATGATCGGCCTGAATCGGACGAGGCAGCCCTGGTACACCGCCTCGGCGGCCGTCGTGTGGCTTTCGCGCTCGCGCGCGATGGCAAAATCCACCATCATGATGGCGTTCTTCTTTACGATTCCGATCAGCATGATCACGCCCACGAAGGCGTACAGATCGAGGCCGATCCCCGCGATTTGTAGCGTCAGCAACGCGCCGAATGCAGCCGAGGGAAGTCCGGACAAAATCGTAAGCGGATGGATGAAGCTTTCGTACAAAATCCCCAGCACGATATAGATCACCAGAATCGCGATCAGCAGCAAAATTCCCAGCCCGCTCAGAGAAGACTCGAACGCCTGCGCGTTGCCCTGGAATTGATACGTGATTGATTGCGGAAGGGATCGCGCCAGACCGTTCACTTCGTTTACTGCCTCGCCGATCGCCTGGCCGGGCTTGAGGTTGAATGAAACCGTCACGGCCGGAAGCTGCCCGAGGTGGTTCACGCTGAGCGGACCGAGGCTCGTGCTCAGGCTCGCCACGGCGTTCAAAGGCACCAGATTCCCCGTCGTCGAGCGGACATACAGCAGCGAAAGCGCGCTTGGATCGCGCTGGTACTGATCCTCGAGTTCCATCACAACCCAGTATTCGTCATTCGGAGCGTAGATCGTGGAAACTTGCCGCTGCCCGTAGGCCGTGTACAGCGCGTCCTCGACCTGCGCTGCGGTGATGCCGAGGGCTGAAGCCTTATCACGGTCGATATTGACATTGACCTGCGGATTCTTGATCTGCAAGTCGCTGGTTACGTCCTGAAGCGCGGGCAGCCTTTCCATCTTCTGTTCGAAGTCCGTGGCCACGCGATACATATCCTCGGTATCCGGACTCTGCAGAGTTACCTGGTAGGGGCTGTTCGTCACTTGTCCGCCGATCTGAATCGGCGGCGGATTCCGCAGGAACACGGCAAGGCCGGGAATGCCGTTGAGCTTGGCGCGGAGTTCCTGAAGCACTTCATTGATGTCGGGGTGATGTTTGAATAAGGGCGTTGCGGCGCGCAGCACACTGCCCAGCACCGGCACGCTTCCGTATTCGCGGTCGAGCCGCAACATCGTCTGACTCGGCACCTCCGGCCGCTCGGACGGGGGCAACAGATGCATGAAAACAAAGCCGGAGTTGCTGCTGCCGCCTACCGTGCCAAGACTTGAAAAGAAGCCCTTGCGATTCGGATCAGCCATCAGAATCTTATTGAGTTCTTCCTGATGTTCCTTCATTGCATCGAAGGAAATCCCCTGCGCCGCCAGCGTGTATCCGTTGAGGCTGGACGAATCAACCTCCGGCAGAAAGCCCTTGGGAATCGTATAGAACTGCCAGGCGGTCACCAGAAGAATCGCCGTCGCGAACCCCATCACGATGAGTCGGTGGCGCAGCGCCCACTGCAGGCTGACGTCATACCTTCTCAGTAGCCGCTCGAAAAATCTCTCAAGGGACATGTACACGCGGCTGTGTTTCTGGTCGTGCTGCGCCCGGATGAAACGGCTGCACAGCATCGGCGTGAGCGTCAGCGAGACAAAGCCGGAAACCAGAACCGCCATCATGATCACGACCGAAAACTCGTGCAGAAGCCTTCCGATGATCCCGCCCATAAAGAGAACCGGAATGAACACGGCCGCAAGCGACAGCGTCATCGACACGATCGTGAATCCAATCTCCTTCGATCCCTTCAGCGCTGCGTCCCACACTCCCTCGCCCATCTCCATGTGACGCACGATGTTTTCCAGCATCACGATGGCATCGTCCACCACGAATCCGACCGAGAGCGTCAGCGCCATCAGCGACAAATTGTCCAGCGTGTAGTTCAGGAGGTACATCACCGCAAATGTCCCGAAGATCGACATCGGCAGGGCGATGCTTGGAATCACGGTGGCCGAAAGATTCCGCAGGAACAGGAAAATCACCAGCACAACCAGGCAGATCGCCAGAAGAAGCGTGAACTTCACGTCGTTCACCGACTCAGTGATCAGCGCGGATCGGTCGTAGATCTCCGTCATCGTGACCGATGGAGGCAGGATCGCCTGGAACTGCGGCAAAATCTTCTTCACGCCTTGAACCACTTCCACCGTGTTCGTGCCGGGCTGGCGTTGAACCGCGAGAATGACCGCGTGCTCGTCGTTGTAATAGTTCGAAATCTTGTCGCTTTGCACGCTGTCGAGTACGGTTCCCAGTTCGTCGAGGCGCACGGGCGAACCGTTCCGATAAGCCACGATCAGCGGCCGGTACAGAGACGCTCGCATGAGCTGGCCGTTCGCCTGCACCGCAAACGCCTGATGCGCGCCGTAGAGCGTGCCCGTCGGCAAGTTGACGTTCGCGTTCTGCACCGCCGACGTTACTTCGTCGATTCCAATCTGGCGCGCGGCCAGCGACCGCGGGTCGAGCTGAATTCGCACCGCATACTTTTGCGCGCCGAACACCTGCACCTGCGCCACGCCCTTCACCATCGAAATGCGCTGGCCGAGCAGCGTCTCGGCGTATTGGTCCACCGTGTAGAGCGGCAGCGTGCTCGAGCTCAATGCGAGGAAATAGACGGGCTGATCGGCTGGGTTCACTTTCTGGAAAGTCGGCGGGCTCGGCATGTTCGGCGGAAGCTGGCCTGCGACGCGCGCAATCGCGGCCTGCACATCCTGCGCGGCGCCGTCGATATTGCGGCTCAGATCGAATTGCAGCGTGATGCTCGTGCTGCCGAGCAGGCTCTGCGAGGTCATCGAATCGATGCCGGCAATCGTCGAGAACTGCTTCTCGAGCACTGTGGCCACGGCCGCGGCCATCGTGTCGGGATTCGCGCCGGGCAGATTCGCCGAAACCTGAATGGTCGGGAAATCGACGTTCGGAAGATCGCTCACCGCAAGCGAGCGGTACCCCAGCGCGCCGAAAAGCAGAATCGCCGTCATGACCAGCGTGGTCATGATCGGGCGTCGGATGAATGGTTCGGAGATATGCATTGAGGTTCTAGCTTCCCGTGCTGCCGCTTACGGCTTCGACCTTCATGCCCGGTATCAGCCGAAGCTGGCCGTCGGTCACCACCGTTTCGCCCGGCTGAATTCCGCTCGAAATTACGGAGTCCCCTCCGATCGAGCGCGCCACTTTCACGGGCCGCTGTTCGACGGTCGAGTCTGATTTCACCACGTAGATGAAATCTCCGCGCGTCCCGGTTTGCACGGCCTGCGAAGGCACCACCGTCGCGTTTTCATCCTGCGCCAGCCGCAGCAGGATCGTCGAAAACTGGCCGGGCCACAGCCGATGATCCGAGTTCTCGAATCGCGCCTTGAGCTTGATCGTTCCCGTCGTGTTGTCCACCGTGTTGTCGACGAACGTCAGCACGCCCGTCTCGGCCTTGGTGTCGCCGTACGGCGTTGCTTCCACCGGCAGTTGTCCGTGCCCCATGAACTGCTCGACCGGGCCGAAATACTGCTCCGGAATCGAGAAATCCACGAAAATAGGCGTGATCTGGTTGATCACGATCAACACCGGCACGTCGTTTTGTTTGACGATATTTCCTGGATATACCTGCAGCGCCCCGGTCCGCCCATCGATCGGCGCGTAGATCTTGCAGTAATCCAACTGAAGTTGCGCCGCATCCACCGCAGCCTGATCGGCACGCACCGCCGCTCGCTGCGCGTCGGCATTCGCCTGCATCTCGTCGAACTGCTCTTTGGGCGCGACTCCGGCCTTGTATAGCTCGCCGTACCGGGCCGCCTGCGTGCCGTTGAGCTCCGCCTGCGCCTTGTCGCGCGCGAGCATCCCCTGCGCCTGCGCGAGCGCCGCCTCGAACGGCCGCGCATCCAGCGTGAATAGCAGGTCGCCCTTCTTCACGTACTGCCCTTCCTTGATATGCACCTCTTCGAGGACCGCGTTCACCTGCGCCTTGATCGATACAGACGTATACGCATCGGCCGACCCGATTGCCGTCAGGTCGATCGGCACAGTCTTCTGCTCCGCCTTGGCAACCACCACGCGCGTTGCAAAGAGCGGCGCCGTCTGCACTGTTTTGGTGGCGCATCCCCCGGCTACAATGGCCGCGCCAAGCACACCCAGCAGGATTCGGAGTGAAAAATTATTGCGAGTCATCAATGGTCATGTCCCTGTGTTTCAGTGCCCGTTCAAACGCCTTAAGCGGCGAAGCATGCGCCGCGTCGATGCCTCTGCATCGCGGACCACGCAAGGCTCGCTTATTATGATACCGCGTTCTTTATCCCCGCTTGGATTCGAACGAATGTTGCCTTGTGGCGCTGCTCACGCCCAGTAATCCACCAACTATTTAGACGCACCCGGTTACCGCGAAGTTTCGAGCAAGTGCTGGCTTTTCAACCCAGCGCAGCTTCGTCCACGAACCACAGGACTCGCCCGGCCGGCCGAATCCTCCCGGCCGGATATTGGCTGGGTCGCGACTCCGGCTCGGCGCGCAAAGCAGAGAGAATCTCGCGCTTGTCCGCGCCCGCCGCCAGGAAAAGCGTGTTCCGGCCCTCGTTCAGGACCACCGGCGTCAGCGTCAGCCGCTGGGGAGGTCTGACCGGAGCTTCGATCGCCATCACCCACCGCTCCTTCTCCTCCAGCGCCGGAGCCCCCGGAAACAATGACGCCGTGTGGCCCTCGATTCCCAGGCCGAGGAGCTGTATGTCAAATGCTGGAGCACCCGGGCCAAAGAATTCTCGCAGCTTCGATTCGTACGCCTCAGCAGCCGCTTCGGGCGTCGCAAAATCGTCCGGCCCCGGCATCGCGTGACAGTTTCCCTCGGGAATCGGCACGTGCGCGATCAGGGCTTCCCTCGTCATCCGATAGTTGCTGAGCAGGTCCATCCGCGGAACGTACCGCTCGTCACCCCAAAAAAGATGCACGCGGTCCCACGGGGTTCGGGCGTTCCGGTGGTCGCTCTCAGCCCAAAGCTGATAGAGTTTCGCCGGTGTGCGCCCGCCTGAGAGTGCGATCGCGAAGCGCCCTCGCTGCTTCACCGCATCGTCCATTGCGCACAGCACTTCGTCCAGCGCCGCACGGCTCAGCGCATCAATATCAGCGAAGGCTCGCATTTCCATCTTCATGGCTTCATGTCGACGTTAACCGCGACGGTTGCGAGAAAATAGCCCCTTGATCTTACTCGACAGGCCCGAAGACTTCCCGCCATTCGTCTGAGGATCATGGGAAATCGGAGGTTTCACGCGATCCGACTGAGGATCGTAAAACACCAACCCATTCTTCATCGCAAGACTCTCAACAAACTTGCCAACTTCATCAGCTTTTGACCACGCGCAACACATGATGACGTGCATTCCCGAACGGTCCATCGCGACGGACCACGGGCAGACATCCAGATCGTCTATTTCGTCGTCGGGTACCGCATCGATTTCCGGCCAGCGCCCGGTAAGTTCTCGATAGAAGGCATCAACGGCCGGACTTTGTCCGGCTGGCGTCAATTTCCCTTCACACAACCTTCCATACGTCTTGGGATCGGCTCCAAGGCTAGTGTCCCACACTCCATAATCACAGCTCATCCGGTGCGCTACCCTATATAGGCGCTTCTACTTCGTCGTCTGCACCGCGTGCCCGCCAAACTCCTGCCGCATCAACGCCAGCAGCTTATTGGCAAACGGTTCCGTATCCTGCGAACGGAATCTTGCATCGAGCGCTCCGGTCAGCGTCGGCAGCGGAACTCCAAGCTCGATGCCTTCGATCGCCGTCCATCGACCCTCGCCCGAGTCCGTCACGTACGCCCCAATCCCGTCGAGCGCTGGATTCTTCGACAGCCCATCCACGGTCAAATCGAGCAGCCACGAACGCACCACGCTCCCGTGTTGCCAGATCTTCGTGATTTGCAGCAGGTCGAGCCCAAACTCCTTCTTGTGCCGGAAAAGATCGAGCCCTTCCGCATACGCCTGCATCATTCCGTACTCGATTCCGTTGTGGACCATCTTCACGAAATGTCCCGCGCCGGCAGGGCCGACTCGCCCCCAACCCTTGTCCGGCCCCGGCGCCAGCGTTTGAAAAATCGGCGCGAGCCGCTTCACCACGTCCGCGTCGCCGCCGATCATCAGGCTGTATCCTTCCGTGAGCCCCCAAATGCCGCCGCTGGTCCCGGAATCGACGAAGTTCAGCTTTTTCGGCGCGAGAGCCGCTGCGCGCCGCATCGAGTCCCGGTAGTACGAATTCCCGCCATCGATGATCGTGTCTCCCGGCGAAAGATGCGGGGTCAGCAAATCGATCGTCTGGTCGACGGGCGCGCCCGCGGGAACCATCAGCCAGATCGCGCGCGGCGCCTTGAGTTGCCCGATCAGCTTCTCGATCGAGTCCGCTCCGCCAGCGCCCTTCTCGACCACGCGCGCCACCGCGCCCGCATCGCGATCCAGTCCCACCACGCGATGCCCGCCACGCACCAGCCGCTCGACCATGAAGCCGCCCATCTTCCCCAGTCCGATCATTCCCAGTTCCATCGCCATTGCCTCCTCAAAATCGTCACTGCGCCTTTGTAGCAGCCGATCCGGCATTATCGGACCGCGCACTCATTGTCTTGGCAGTCATTCCGAGTCCCGATCGCTTCATGATCGGGGCGAGGAATCTCTCCTACTTTCCGTCCGCCACCACTCCCAGCCGCTCCAGTTCGCCGCGAAGCTGCGCCACATCCGTGAACTGAACCGCGTGCATTCCAATCTCCCGCGCGCATTCGAGATTCAATCCGCGGTCATCGATCATTGCGCACTCTTGCGGCTCGCACTGCGATATTTTCAGCGCCAGGCTGTAGATTTCACGCTCCGGCTTGCGCACCCCGAGATAGCACGAGCTGAAAAACGCCGTGAAATACTCCCGCAAACGAAATGTCCGGATCCGGTATTCGTTGATTTCGAGCGACTCGTTGTTGAGCGACGCCATCATGTAGCGCCGCGATCTGGCAAGTTTCCCGAGAAATTCAAGCGAGTTCGGAAACGGCTGCGACTGGTCGAACATGAACTTCTTGAAATCATCCTGCGTGAACGCTCTCTCGCGGTAGAAAACCACGCGGCGCATGTATTCATCCAGCCCCGCCTCGCCGCACTCGAACGCGTTGAGCATCAGCTCGTGACGGTCCTCGAACTCGGCCCAGTCGAGCTGGAATTTCTCGACTGCCTTCCGCCGCGACCCGCGGTCCCACCCGTTCGTGAGGATCACGCCGCCGTTGTCCCAGAAAAGCGTATTGATTTCCGCCATGCTCCCTTTCATTGCGCGGGCACTGCCTTGTCCCAAGCAGAATCGGGAGAGGCCCGCGCCGTCCTGTGACCCCGGGAAAAACCGCGCCCCATTATCCCCGATACCCCTCCCGCGCATAAGCGGAATTCTCTGCCCCAGTCGCCCCTCACAGCGATCCCTGGCCGAGACCGTTTTCGTAGGGGCGCAGCACGCTGCGCCCGGCGCACATTCTTGGCGCTGCGCTGCCTATGCAACCCGGCCATCCTCAAGCGGTTCTTCCGTAGGGGCATGGCACTTGTGGTGAGCGCAGCCGAACCACGCCATGCCCGGCGCAGTTCCTTGGCAGCGCGCTGCCCATCGAGCAACCGCCCGCGCCGCTGCCGCATTCTTGTCATCCCGAACCCGGCCGCACTCCGGCCGGTGTGAGGGATCTGCTGTTCCCGCATGCTTTATCGGCGCTATGCTGCTCATCCGGCAGACAGCGCCGTTCGAGATGGTTTTCGCTTTATGAAAACGCCCCGCGAAGAGACTCCGCTGACGATCTTCACCATCGGCCGTTCCACGCGCCCGGCCGATCAGTTCATCGACCTCCTCAAAGCAAACGGCGTCGAGCAGATCATCGACATCCGCACCATCCCCAAATCCCGCCACAATCCGCAATTCAATTCCGACGCGCTCGCCGCATCGCTGCGCGCGGCGCAAATCCGGTACGTTCATCTCAAGGAACTCGGCGGCTTGCGCCACGCGAAGCGCGACTCGATC
Organism: uncultured Acidobacteriota bacterium; assembly: GCA_963715685.1. Classification (GTDB taxonomy): domain Bacteria; phylum Acidobacteriota; class Terriglobia; order Acidiferrales; family UBA7541; genus Palsa-295. The sequence continues at coordinate 3,888,320 of OY970264.1, forward strand.
AACCTCGGCTGGCGCAACGCCAGCTTTCGCGGTTTCGCCGACTACATGCAAACGCCAGAATTCGCGCAAGCTCTCGACCGCGCCATCGAACTCGGCAAAGCGCATCCCACCGCTCTTATGTGCGCCGAGGCAGTTCCCTGGCGCTGCCATCGCTCACTCATCGCTGACGCGCTCCTGGTCCGCGCCATTCGCGTTCTCGAAATCGTCAGCGCCGCCGCTCCGAAAGAACACACGCTCACGCCCTTCGCCCGCGTCCGTGGCACCCACATTGCTTATCCGGTCGATCAGGGATCATTGCTCAATGGCGGGAACGAAGGCTAATAAAACAAGCCACCACGATACGGTCGCACTACGAACTCCGTATGGGCATTTGGAATGGCTTAGTGCGGCGGCGGTGCGGCGGCTCCGCTCGCCCGCGGCGGCTTTTTCATTACAAACGCCAATGGAATCAGGCACGCAACCAGCAGCGCCAGCACCGCTACCACATCCTTGAACGCGAGCGCGGAAGCCTGCTGTTGCATCAGCATCGCCACACGTCCGTAGGCTTGATGCGTTGCCTGCGCGGCGCTCACTCCTTGGCTGCGAAGTGTGGCTGCCATTCCCTCGACCATTTGGCGAAACATCGGATTGCCGTTCTGCATGCGGGCCGCCATGTAGTTTTGCCGTCTTTGCGTGCTGCGAACCACCATCGTGCTGACCAGAGCGATTCCGACGCTGCCTCCAATGTTGCGGACGAAATTCATCATGCTCGAAACTTGGTTGTATTTCTCGCGCGGCACTCCGTCGTAACACAGCACATTCGAGGGAATGAAAATGAATGCCAGGCCGGCCACCTGGTAGGTGCGCAGCATCGCTGCCGTCCCGAAGTCGATGTCCAGACTCAAATGGGTCGCCATGTGGTATAGCCCCAGCGACGTTGCGGCGTATCCGAACGCCAATAAGAATCGCGGATCCATCTTTCCGCTGAGGACGCCGGACAATGGCATCGTAACCATCATCAAGAATCCCCCTAGCGCCATGCACTCGCCGGCTTGCGCCGCCGTGTATCCGAGCAGATTCTGCAGAAATTCCGGAAGCAGCACGGTCGTGCCGTACAACACCGACCCGAGCATCACCATCGAAAACATCGCCGTCGCGAAATTGCGCTTTTTCAAAAGCTTCAGTTCCACGATCGGATGGGAATGGCGCCATTCCCATATGGCCCAGACAACTAAGATAACGAACGCCGCAATGGAGCCCGCTGTGATCCAGTGCGAACCGAACCAGTCGAGCTCCTGTCCCTTGTCCATCACCATCTGCAGACAGCCAACCCCCAGGGCCACAAGTCCCAGGCCCACGTAGTCGATTCCGCCCTTGATTGCTTTTATGCGCTCCTCTTTGAGGTATGGCGGGTCCTCGACGAATTGGTAGGTGAGGTATAGCGATATGATGCTGATCGGCACGTTGATATAGAAAATCCACCGCCAGCTGTAGTTGTCCGTAATCCAGCCGCCGATTGTGGGGCCGATCGCCGGAGCCAGGACGACCGCCATTGCGTAAATCGAAAACGCCATGCCGCGCTGCTGCGGCGTGAACGTATCCGCCAGAATGGACTGCTCGCTCGGCTGCAATCCGCCGCCGCCCATCCCTTGCAGCACTCGGAAAAAGACGAGCATCCCCAACGTCGGCGCGAAGCCGCAGAGAAAACTGCTTCCGGCAAAAAGCGCCACGCACGACATGTAAAATCGCTTTCGCCCGATTCGCGTCGCAAGCCACGCGCTGGTCGGCAGCACGATGCCGTTCGAGACTAGATAGCTCGTCAGTACCCACGTCGACTCGTTCGTGCTCGCGCCAAAACTTCCCGCGATGTGTGGCAGCGCGATGTTGGCAATGGAAGTGTCCAGCACCTCCATAAACGTCGCCAGCGTGACGATAAACGCGATCAGCCACGGGTTGTGCCGCGGCCGCCACGCCGCGTGGTCGATTACCGCCGCGGCAGCAGCCATGCGCCCCTCTTGTATTTGCCGGACATCCGAAATAATATACGTGCATGTATGTATCTTGTAAAGGCTGGCTCGATGCGCGCGTTCCCCGCTGAAAAGGCGGCGCGGTCGAAGGTCGTTCCGCGTAGCTCGCGGCAACACGCCCGCACCGAGGCGACCCGCCGCAAGCTCCTCGCCGCCGCGGAAAAGGTCTTTGCGCGCGACGGGTTCGAAGCTGCGCGCCTCGAAGATATCGCCTCGGCCGCCGGCTACACGCGCGGCGCCTTCTACGCCAATTTCAAAAGCAAAGAAGACATTTTCTTCGCGCTGCTTGAACACTGGGTCGGCCGGCGCGTCGCTGAAATCAACGCACTGCTCAGGCAGCAGACCACTCCGGAAAAACGTTTGCAGGCGCTGCGCGAGCACTATGCGCAACTCGCGCAAGACCGCCGCCTCGCGCTCCTTTCGCTCGAATTCAAACTATTCGCAATTCGCCATCCGGAAGCGCACGCGCGTTTGCGCGCGCGCCAGCGGCGCATCCGCGCCAGCGCCGGAGATATCGTGCGCCGCATCGCGGAGACGCTGGGGCGCAGCCTCCCGATTTCCAGTACCGCCGCCGCCACCGGCCTTGGCGCGCTTTCGACTGCTCTGCTGCTCGAACATCTCGTCGATCCGGCCACGATCTCGGATCAGGAGATCCGGCATCTCCTCGGCGTTTTCTACGACGCCGTCCTCGGCACCAAGCCCGCGCGATAAAATTCGCGCATCCGCGGTTCTCGTGCGAATTCCGGTTTTATGGCAGAGTAGACGGCGATGGCTGCATCTTCCGGACATTCCCGATTCGTTGCGCCTGTCGCGTTCACGTATCCCGCCTTTCGGCTCTACCAGATCGCGCGGTTCTGCATCGTCCTCGCGACCGAGATGCAATCCGTCGCGGTCGGCTGGCAGGTGTACGAAATCACGAAGCGCCCGCTCGATCTCGGCCTTGTGGGCCTCGCGCAATTCCTTCCCGGAATTCTTCTGTTCCTCGTTTCCGGGCACGCCGCGGACCGCTACGACCGCCGCGCCGTCCTCACGATCGGCTACGCGAATTTTGCGGTTTGTTCGGGCTTGCTGCTGAGCATCACGCTGTGGGGAAATCGCTCGGTGACTCTCATCTACGTCGTGATGGCGCTGGTCGGTGTGGTGCGGTCATTCCAGTCGCCGGCAAGCCGCGCGATCCTGCCGCTGCTTGTGCCGGAAGAGCATTTTCACGGAGCGTTCGCGTGGGGCGCGTCGATCTTTCAAACGGCCACGATCCTCGGGCCCGCGGCCGGCGGACTGATCTACGCAATTTTCGATCGCGTGCTCGACCATCGCGGCGCCGCCGCAGTGTACGCGATGGCGACGGCCGCCGCGGCGGGCGCGGCGATCGCGATGATGCGCGTGAAGCTGCGCGGCAGGCCGCGTCCGCGCGAGCCGTTTAGCTGGAAAACCGTTCTCGCCGGATTCCGCTACGTGTGGCGCGAGAAGCTCGTGCTCGGCTCGATCTCGCTCGATCTTTTCGCGGTGCTGCTCGGCGGCGCGGTTGCGCTGCTGCCGGTGTACGCGCGGGAGATTCTGAAGACCGGGCCGTGGGGGCTCGGCCTGCTGCGATGCGCGCCGGGAATCGGCGCGGGCGCGATGGCGCTGCTGCTCGCGTACCGGCCGCTGGGAAAACGCGTCGGCGCGAAAATGCTGTGGTGCGTGGCCGGATTCGGAGTGTTCACGATTCTGTTCGGCGTGTCGCACAACCTGGTGCTGTCGATGATCGCGCTGGTGATGGTCGGCGCGACGGACATGGTCAGCGTGGTCGTCCGCGGAATTCTGATTCAGCTCGCGACGCCGGACGAAATGCGCGGCCGCGTGAACGCCGTGGACATGATTTTCATCGGCGCATCGAACGAAGTCGGCCAATTCGAATCCGGCGCGACGGCGTGGTTGGTCGGGACCGTGCCCGCCGTCGTCCTCGGAGGAATCGGGACGCTCATCGTGACCGCGCTTTGGGCGTGGATGTTTCCCGAGCTGCGGAACGCCGACGAACTGACCTCCGTCGAAGGCCAGGTCACGGTTCCCACGCCCGGAAAATAATCGCGCGCAAAAATTTATCGCTAGACTGCGGCTTTTTTCTCGGGAGGCGGAGCGACCGCGCCTGTGTAAGTGTGCGCTCTCCTCCAACCCTGCACCGTGGTGCCGCCGCTGATTCGTCCCTGCGTCATCGGCCAGAAGAAAACGTACGGGTGAGCCGGTTCGAGCGCGCTCACTTCGTCGAGGCGCTTGCGAAGCTCGGCGGGAATTTCGAATTCGATGGCGCTGAGATTGTCCTCGAGCTGCGCGACTTTCGTGGCGCCGAGAATCGTGGACGTGATGCCGGGCTGCGTGGCAACCCAGTTCAGCGCGATCTGCGCCGGCGTCTTGTTGATCTGCTTGGCGATTTCGAGAAACGCATCGACGATGCGCCAGTTGCGCTCCGTAAATCGATTGAAAATTTGATTCGGGCCCGCGAGACGGCCTTCACCCTTTCCGGTGTTTCCTTCGCGCTTGTACTTGCCGCTCAGGAATCCGCCGGCGAGCGGACCCCACGGGCAGATGCCGATGCCGAGTTCCTGCGCGGCGGGGACGTGCTCGCGCTCGATGGTGCGTTCGAGCAGCGAGTATTCGAGCTGCAGCGTGGCGATGCGCTCCTTGCCCTCTTTTTCGGCGAGGGTTTGCGCGCGCGCCACGTACCACGCAGGCGTGTCCGACAGGCCGTAGTAGCGGATCTTCCCTTCCTTGACGAGATCGGTGAGCGTCGAGACGACTTCCTCGACCGGCGTCACGATATCCCACGCGTGCAGGTAGTAGAGATCGACGTAATCCATCTTCAGTCGGCGCAGCGAGCCTTCGAGCGCGCGGTAGATATTCTTGCGTCCATTGCCGCCGGCGTTGGGATTGCCGGGCTGCGCGTTGAACGTGAATTTCGTGGCGATCACGGTGCGATCGCGCAGGTTGCCGCCAGCGACAAATTTTCCGACAAGCTCTTCGCTGTGTCCGTTGGTGTAGGCGTCGGCGGTGTCGATGAAATTGCCGCCCGCTTCGATGTAGCGGTCGAACATCTGCTTGGAAACGGTTTCGTCGGCACCCCATCCCCACTCGGTGCCGAAGGTCATCGCGCCGAAGCAGAGCGGGCTGACGCGCAAGCCGGTACGTCCCAGAGTCGTGTAGTCGGTCAATTTCATATGATTCCTCCTGAGGAATGATCGGATGCGGATGCGGTGGTGCGGGAATCGGGAATCGAGAATGAAGAAATGTTCGTTCTGGAGTGACGAGTAGCGTGCGCCCCGATCCTTTGTTTTGTGAGAGTTACGCGGCATTCTACTCGGCGCGGAGTGTCGAGTAGCGCAAAAGATGCACATCGCAAAAATTGACACCTGTTCAGCGCCCCAATCGTTTGTTTTCTTCGCCTTATGGGCAAAACTACCTGGTTTTGCTTGACACCCAATTTGGCGGATTTGAGGGGCGTTCGTTCTAGTATTTTTTCTTTGGGACCTTGGCGCCTCTCTTGCGCGCCTCGGAAAGTCCGATAGCGATGGCTTGCTTCCGGCTGGTGACTTTGCCTCCCTTGCCGGCTTTGCCCGACAGAAGTTTCCCAGCCTTCTCGAGGTGCAAGGCGCGCTCCACGCTCTTGCCCGCGGCTTTCCCGTATTTCGGCATAGCGGTTCTCCTGTTCGTGAAGCCGTCCGTGGCCGGGACGCGATTCGCGGCCGCGCTCGACCGGCACACTGCGGCACGCAGAGGTGTCCCTCGGCTCCCGATGGTCGCTCGGGACGCCGATCCTAATCGGATCGTCGCCGTAGCTCCACATGCTTTTCACGCGACCATCTTAGTACACGCGAGCGGGAGTGCAAGCCCTGGCTCCCGTGGACAAGGCTAAGTGAAACGCTTGCTCGGACCGTTATGTCTTCAGTTCTTCGCGGCAGGCTGATCGGGAGCGATTGCCAAAATTTTGAGCCGATTTTGGGCCAGACGATAGGATGAGTCGGGAACTTCCATAGCTCTCGCTGGCTTCGTGACCCGGGAGTAGTCCGCCTTCGCAGTTTCACTCTCTCCATATTGCTCAGCAATGCGACCGAAGGCGTACCAATAATTCGAATCGGGCTCATCGAGATTTAGGCGATCCATTGCCTGAATCAGAATTTCGCGAGCTTCTTTCGTTCTGCCCATCTCTGCATAGATGCAGCCCAAGGTATGCAAAACACCGGGACTGTTCTGGCTCAGTTCAACCGCTTTCGTCGCGTTGGCAAGATCATCCGGTACGATTTTGCCTGTGAACAAAGCGTTCCACGCAACCTGATTCAGGTCGAAAGCCTCCGCTTTTCCGGAATTTACAATCTTGAGACCCAAGGCGCGCGCCAAAATATAGTCTTCCCGAACGATCGCCGAGTCGACCAGGGCCCGCTCAGCATCGATATCATCCGGAATGCGCTTAAGGCGGTCTTCTGCAAGGGCATCGGCATCCTGAAAGCGGCCCAGGCCGCGGAACGCGAATCCCTGATCAAAGAATTCACGCCTCGACTCCGGATATTGTTTTGCAATGTCAGCCGCAAGGACCAGAATCTTTTCGAAATCGTCGAGAAACCGATACCCGGTAATCAGCGCAAGCGAAATATTCAGCTTGTCGGCGCCGCTGGCCGCGGAATTACGGGCGGCTTCGAGGATCGAGACGCCCCGCGCCGCCGTTGGTTTCGTTTGAACGAGTATTGCCGCGGCGGCGACCTTCATCAAAGAGGCGTCCGCGTCTCTTCCCTTGGTCCAAGTCCGCGCGAACGCGTAGCCATCGAGCGGATCATCACCTCCCGCAAGGTGCTGGACGTCCCGCACCCAATCCAGCAGAACGCGAGCGCCCTTCAGATCGTTGGCGTCAATTCGATCCAGTATTTCGAGGCCTATCGAATTGGGATTTTCAGAAGTGTCAAGAATCTTGTATCGCCCGCCTTCCTTTACGACATACATGACAAAATTTTGCCTGCCGGGAATTTGCAACGTAACTCTGTACCCGGAGGCGTCGTCTCCCTCGGCCTTTCCCGAGATCGATTGCATCGCTACATCGAGCATCGCATCGGCAGGATATCCACTGCTGCGCGAGAGCTGCCACCAGTACTGGCGACGTTGCCTCGTCTCCCGGTCGAGAGTCTCTTGATCGGTCTCGTCGTGAACGATTCGGGCGTTCTTGCTGAACGAGCCAAGGAGCTTTTCTGAAGCAGGGGCCGGGTCGTTGAGTGCCAAGAAAGTCTGCATCGCGAGCCCGACCGGATCGTCGCTGTAGTGCAAATCGTCGTGCGGACGAGCTTTGCGCAGGATGGAAGCGAGGGCGATTGTGTTGGAGGCGTTGTCGCCTGAAGCGCCGGCTTCCATGAGGTCAGCGGCAAGGGGATACATGCGGCGGCGCATTAGCATTTCGCCGGCAGCCTGCAGTTCCTTCTTGCGATTGTCTTCAGTGCTGGTTCGCTTGATGGCTTCGGAAATCCCGGCTGGCGAACCGTTCATTGCCGCCTCCGAGGCGACGATTACAGCTATCGGCTGGGGATTGAGGCTTTCCGCATATTTCCGCGCCTCCGAAAACTGACCGGCATAAAAAAGCGTATATGCCAAGTTGGCCTTCACGCCAATGGTGTCCAGTTGCTCCGGAGTGAGGCTCTGATATATCGCTATCGATTCATTGAGCTTCGCGCCTGGACCATAACGCTCTCCCCAGGTGTTGTATTCAAGGAAAATGGCGAAATCCCCTGCGGTGTTATGGTCGTCAGGGTCGAGTTTCCTAGCGGCCCGAAAGGCAGCCTCCGCACCTGCATAATCGCTTCCGGGGGTCAGCTTGCGTCCGACGAGATCGCATTCGAGGATTGCCGCGAGAGTCCTTTGCGCCAACGCTGAATCCGGTTGGAGGTTCACGGCACGGGTTGCTTCGTCGCGGGCTGCTTGCCCCATTCCGGCGGCGAGAAACGCTTGCGCGAGCTGCAAATGATGAACGGCTTCATTCGGATGAAACGCAATCAGGTCGCGGTAAGCCTGAAACGACTCGCGAATTTTCCCCTCGTTCAGCAGGGCCTGAGCAACCGGTTCGAAGTAGATGAAAATCGGCGGCCCTTCACGCAACTGGACGATCTTGTCGCGCATCTGGTGGGCTTCGGAAACCGAGAGTACGCGCTTCACGGTATCGAACCGTATCACGGCTTGTACGACGCCATCCTTGCCCGCCGAGAAGTTCTCCGCCAGCGTAGCAGGGCCGAGAGAAAGATTCGTTGGCGGGAAGGGGTTTCGGTCGAAAGCCCGGTGGAGGAATTATCTTGTACTGCCACTCGGTTACAAACGCCAACGGTAGTTGATAGTCGGCCGTACGGACCTTTTGGGGTTTCCCATCCGTCCCTTGCGCGCTCTTGTCGTCCTCCTTTTCGCGCTGCTCCAGCTCATCCGGGAGGCGAGCAAATAGAGTGTCAAAGCGGATCGCAACGACGGCACTATCGAGATCCGTGAAACCGCGCTTCGCAACGTCGGACTCCAGCACGAGCGTGAATTGCTTGGAGATGTCGTCTGGATCGGGTGCCTCAATGTGGTCGAGCTTCTCCGCTAAGTACTGAGCCTTGACGTAGTCGGTAAGGTTCTTGCGAGTGTCTTTGTCGGCAGGGTCGGCGTAGTCGTCACGATAGGCCGACTCGAGGCTCCCGTGAGGCTTGGAGGTTTCCACGACACGCGCGGGACCATTTTCGGAAAGATGGAACTCTCGCTTTTCAACGAGAAGGTTATCTTCAGACGAGGTTGCGGGCGTGTGCGTCAAGGCGCTGCTCTCGGGGCGAGCAACAAGCGCCAAGCGTCCCTGATCATCCGCCGGAAGCTCTCCGAGACGGGCATGCTCGTCAGTAGCATCGATCCACAGGTCTGGGCTGCCCGGCGCGAAAACGATTGCGTGATCGAACAAGCCCATGCCTGGCAAATCGGGATCAACATCCTGACGCTCTCCCACATTCAGGAGAGAAATGTAAGACGGGATGCCCGCGGCCCGCAGCATGGCCACCAACAGAGTGGACTTGTCCTTGCAGTCGCCGTACTTCCTTTTTAGCGTCTCGGCGGGCGGACGGGGAGTGATGGCTGCGTCGCCGAATTCGACGCCTGTATAGCGGACTTCCCGGTCGACGTATTGCAGGAGCGCAGTTACTTTTTCTTCTCGGGATTTCTTGCCAGCCGCCAGGCGGCCAGCCAGCGAGCCAACATCGCCGAGAGCAATTTGCTCGTTTACAATTTTCCCGTACCTTTCGGCAACCTGCTGCCACGAGTTGGCTGTCGAAAAGACGATGTTGGGAAACGCGGGGATGTTGCTTGGCAAGTTGGCGTCCGCCTCGTCGAGCGGCTCGGTAGGGCCATAGTCAAAGACAAGTTTGACTCTGCCGTTTTCGTCGGTGCGGGTCGGTTTCAATTGCGGCAAGAGCTGAAGCTGATATCGGAGCGGGAGCGTGGCTGGAGCATCGAGCACGAGCTGCGCATTCTGGAGCCGCACTCGGATTCGTCCGAAGTAGAAGCGTGTAACGGTCCCGGCGTCAAAGAGTGCTTTACTTTCAGACCAAGTATCTTCTTCCTTGACAAGCGACCCGGGCGAAATGGCCGGAAGCGGGCCTCGCACCACACGACCGTCGCTGTAGACGTCGTGCCCCTCGCCCCCGAGTGAGGCATCTGTGAGCGTTTTGGGATCCAGCACATGAACGACGTTATCGGCTGTAATTACACGCGCACGAACCGCAGGGCGATCTTCATGCCAAGGCTCCCAGTCGAGCGAAACATCGTCCCAGCCCTCGATCCCATTTTGCGTCAGCACTTTGTAGAGGAGGTATCGGGTGTGAACGGCGCGTCCTTCGACGTCATAGACATAGGTATCCTCTTCGTCGACAACTATGACGTCCGAACCCAACGGAGAAGTTATGTCTGAAGCAGCTTTGTATAGAGCAGCCGCATCGTCGGAAAATCGAGCGATGTGCCACGCGTGGGTACCATCCGCTGTCGAACAAGAAGCGACCGCCGAAAACAATACCACCAGCCCGAGAAACTTGGACACCCACGCCATTTACTGACCCCATACTGGAAATGACAGTAGAAGCTATCGTGGATTTCATGAATCCGCAAGAGAGACACGCCGGCCCTTCGGGACCCGAAGACTGCAACGAGAGCGAAAGAGTTCACTGGCCGCTCAGAGGGAGAAGTGTGCTTCACAACTACGTACGCAAGAATGGCTTTCCGGAGTATTGCGCACGCGTTCGGAGAGAATCGAACATGGCCAAGAGTCCACAGCGGCGAAAAGAGCCGGCAGGATGCCGGCGCTACGAAGGCAAAAGCGATTAAGGATTCTGCTGCGGGCCCTGGTTCGCCGGCACGAGGCGCATGGACGATCTAAACCGCTTGTATTCGGAATAGTGAACCGTCATGCGGATATGCACGCTGCTCGCCTGGAAGCGCAGAACGTCGTCGGCGTGCGTGTAGGTTGGAAACCAAAAGTGGCCCTCGATATTTTCGCGGTAGGTTTCAAAACGAGGAAAGACGTTTTCGCTGTCGCGCTTTCGGATGTCCGGCACGGCTTTCCCAAAGGTCTTGACGATTTCCAGGTCCTTGTCATCGACCCAGATGCGCCCTTGAAAGTAGCGCTGATTCTTCTCAATCGTTTTCGGAGCCACGTCGAACACATAGGCGCTTATTTCGTCCACCTTTTCGCGGCCGACATAGGAGATGTCGTACTTGGGTAACTCTTCGGTGGTGAGCGCGAAGGGCTGAATTTTCATGAGATCGTCAAAATCCTGCTCGGAGAGCGTTATGCGTTCGAGCGTCGGAGGAGGGGCGTTCGTGACCACCTCGTAGCGCTTGCCCGCGGGCGTGAAGGTGACGTCGCTCGTCATGCGATATTCACCGTCCGGGTCTCCGGCGGAATCGAGTGTCTGGATGACGAAGGTTTGGACGTAGGTGAAGTTCTCGCGTTCGGTTTTGAACTCAGCTTCGCGCTCCGCGAATTGCTGAATAATCTGGTCCGCCGGGATCGATGGCGGTTCCTTCGAGATGCCGGAGGAATGGTGATCGGCGGGCGGAGCCTTCCGCGGGGGCGCTGCTTCCGGCGGCTGCGCTTCCGGCGGCGTGACGGGCTCGTATTGCGGAGCCGCACCGGGCATCGGCCCAACTTCCTGTCCAGCGAGCGGGATGGACAAAAATGCAGCCGCGAATAGGATGCAAGCGATCGGCAGGGCTCGCGCCCTGCATTTCGTCAAATCCTTGGAGATGTCGTGTCGCAATTTCGTGGGCTTCTTCCTGCCAATTGGTGCCATCCATCAGTATAGGAGCTTACCGGCGGAACAGGGGTTGCTTTTCCACACTGGAATTTGAAAGCACCGATTGATTGCAGCGAGCCCCGGCTCTGGAATTCGCGCCAAAATCCATTTGCAAGAACACGTTTCTGGAATATTGTGTGCGCGATTGGGGGACGTCGCACACGGCCAAGGAATCCACGATAGGAGAGACATCATGAACTTCGAATGGGCCAGGAGACGAACGGGAGGGATTGTAGCGGTGGCGGCGCTGAACATCGTCGCGGGGGCCGCGTGCGGGAGCGCGTTGGGCCAGAGCAAGAGCGCGGACTCTGCGGCAGCGCGCATGCAAAAGATCGAGGATCGTCAGGCGATCGAGCAACTGCTGATGGGCGACTATCCGAGGGCGCTCGACGCGAGCGATTGGAAGGCATATTCGGCGCTCTTCACGAAAGACGGCACGCTCATCATGAACGGCGGAGCCACGAAGAAAACGGGTCCCGCGGCGATCCGGGAATTTTTCAGCACGGCGCGATTCGGGGCGCCGGCGTCGGCGGCTCCGTCGCCGTGTCCGCTGCCCGCCGGAGTGCACAGATTCATGCACGTGGTGACGAACCTGTCGCTCCAGATCGATGGAGACACGGCCACGGATCAAGCTTACTGGGAGACGATCGGTACCGCGGACTGCAAGTCGGTTGTGGAGGGCGCGGGGCACTACGAGGATGTGTTGAAGCGCGAGGACGGTCACTGGAGATTCTTCAAGCGCGAGATTTTCGACGATCTGCCGCCACGGACGACACCTGCGGCCGCGGCACCATCGACGCCAAAGCCGTAGCTCGCGACGCGGCGAGCACGAGTTTCCGTGCAAAAGCCTGCCAAAATCGGCCATTGAAGGCCCGTTAAGGCCGCTTAAGGGAGCAAAGTCCCTGCTCCCGTTGCTGCACTTCGCGTTTCGTGTCGCGGGGCCAGCGCCGATTTAGATTCTGGAGTATTCTCCCCCGCACGGAGAAACAAATCGGCCCGCGCGTGAAGGCGGGCACGACGAAATCCCGAGCCTATCGAGATGCCTGAAATCAAGATCAACGGGTACGTCACGTACTACGAGGACGACGATTTCACCGATCCGTGGCGGCCGCGGCAGACGATCGTGATCCAGCACGGCTTCGGGCGGAACTCACAGTTCTGGCGGCGCTGGGTGCCGATGCTGGCGGGAGACTATCGCGTGATCCGGCGCGACCTGCGCGGCCACGGCGGATCGGGCGATCCGGGGCCGAGCTACCCATGGTCGTTTGAGGGCCTTGTACGCGACCTCGGCGCATTCTGCGACACTCTGGAACTTGACAACATCCACCTGCTCGGCGAATCGACGGGCGGGATGCTGGCCGTCGGATTTGCGGCGACGCATCCGGCGCGGCTACGATCACTGACGCTCTGCGCCACGCCGAAAACGATTGGCCCGGCCGCGCAAAAACTTTTCTCGTTCGGGCGCGCGTCGTGGCAAAGCGCGCTCGAGGAAATGGGCTCGGAGGGATGGGCGCGCGAGCTGCTGTCGCGTCCCGGGACATTTCCGAGCACCGACCCGGCGCAAATCGAGTGGGCGATCCGGCAATTCGGCAGAGCGTCCGCGCAATCGCTGGCCGGATACAGCACCGTAATCTCGACAACGAACATCACGCCGCTACTGCCCGAGGTGCGCGTGCCGGTGCTGATGCTCGCGCCGACCCGCAGCGCAGCAACGTCGATCGAGGAGCAAGAGAGCATCGCCGCGACGCTGCTGCAATCCGAACTGGTGCTAATCGACGGCGCGGGGCACGAAATCTACATCGATCGCGCGGAGGAATGCGTCGCGGCGCTGCGCGGATTTCTGGCGGGATTGCGTTAGCGGCGGGTGGAGCGCGGCTTTTTCTTGGCGCGTTTACGCTGATTTAGCGAGAGCTGCGTTTTCCGCGGCAGCTTCGAGACGATCAATTCGTGGGCGCGCGTGAGGAGCGCCTTGAGTTCGGCGCGCGGCAGAGCGCTCTCGGTTTCGAGCGCGACCCACTGGGCGCGGGCGAGGTACGGCGCGGGAATAATTCCGGGGCGCTCGATCAGATTCGCGAACTCCTCGTCTGTGGACTTAAACGACAGCCAGGTGTCGTCCGGCTCAAGCGACGCGACGGCGAACATTTTCCCACCGACCTTGAACACGAGAGCGTCTTCCCACTGAAGGGTTTCCGTCGTGTGCGCTAGGGCGAGGCAATGTTCGCGGAGCCAGTCGATATCCATGCGCGAAGATTACTGCGGCGGCGGCCGGGAGTCCATCCGGCTGGGCGAACGGACAAACCGGGCCGCCGCTGAAACGTTCACGATGGATGCAAGGGCGTTGCGATCGGATCAGCTCAACTTGAACTCCACTTTCACGTTGAGCCGAATGGCGGTGGGCTCGCCATCGAGAATCGTTGGTTCGTACTTCCGCTCGGACACGGCCTTCAGTGCCGAGGCCATGAGCAACGCGGGGCCGCTGAGTGCGTGAACTTCGACGACGTTGCCGTGCTCGTCTATGATGGCGTCGAGGATGACTGTGCCTTCGATATGGGCCGCTTTTGCGATGGGCGAGTACACCGGGTTTGGAGCGTACAGCAACCGCGGTTCTTTCATGCCGGTGCTGATGCGAATCGGGCCCTTGGGTCTTGCGGCAACTGCCGGTGCAGGAGGCGGAGGAGCGCCTGCGAGCGAACCGCCGAGAACGTCACCCATTCCTCCGGGGACGCCGCCGGTCATATCTGCGACGGAGGGAGCCGCACCCGCGTCCGGTGCGGACACCGCGATCTTCCGCGGAATCACGGTGGGCGCGGTGAGCTGCGGCTTGATGACGAACTGCTTGGGCGCAACAGCCTGAGCGTGAACCATCGGCGGCGGAGGAGCCGCGGGCGGAGGCGGCGCGACCAAGAGAGTGCTGTTGGACTTGTAGAGGTCGAGGCCTTCGGTGAACAAGAGTGGGATCAGCAGGAGAACGCCGACGACTGCTGCCTGAACGGCGAACGCCAGGCCCGCTTTCGCAGCGCGCTTGCCGCGATCGCGTGCATCTTCCTCGATGATCGCGGTGGCGAAGAGTTTCGAGTTGCTGGTGACCGGGGGAGAGAGATCGTAACCGCGTGTGGCCTTGCGGCCGCGACCTAAGTTCGCCTGCTGAAGTGCACCTTCATTTGTAGCCGACATGGTCATCTCCTTTTCCAAAAACAGCGTAGAGGCCGTGGGGCATCGTAGGAATCTCGAGCAAGAGATCCGTACTGGGCCCACAGCGCCACCGCTTGACTAGGGCGGTCGAAAAACCCTTCTCCACGTGGAAAAGCGAGATGCAGTTACTACACTAAAAAGTCTCAATTAGTTTGATGCGCGGGGCATAAAACGGCAAACTCAAAATACGAATCGGTGTTATTCAAGAAGGTAATGGTACTGCGGCGTGAATGCGCGATGAACGAAATATTACTCAAAGCATGTGGCTTACGGAGGCTGAGTGAGTCAGCGGCTCGCATCGATGGACACAAAATGGTGCGCGGCGGGTCAGCTCTTCGATGGGGCGTTGGAGCGGAGCTTCCAGACGATTTGGCGGAAAATGCCGAGCCAGATGACGGCGTCGCGCGCGGGGAGATGCAAGCGGCGGACAAGTCGGCGGATGCGCTGCTCAGAGTCCGCGACGCGGCGCAGGTCGAGAAAGCCGCTCTCGTGGAGAGCGTCGAGCAGCATTGTGGTGATGCGTTCGACTTCGGCTGCCGTCGCGAGGTCGAGTTTTTCCGGCGCGCGCGGGGATTTTGCCTCGCGGATGATTTCGTAGAGGCAGACGGCCACCGCCTGTCCCAAATTCATCGAAATATTTTCTTCGCGCGTGGGAATACGGATCAGCCAGTGGCAGTGGCTGAGATCTTCGTTGGAGAGGCCGAATTTTTCCGAGCCGAAGAGGAGCGCGACGCGGCCCGAGCGAAGTCGCTTGCGGATCAGGCGAACTCCGTCCTCGGGACGCCGCAGGGGATGGTGCAACTGGCGGTGGCGGACGGCGGTGGTTCCCACGACGAGCGAGCAATCGGCGACGGCGTCGGCGACGCTCTTGAACTGCTCCGCATTCGCAAGCACGGCCGTGGCGCCGACGGCGGAGCGCGCCTCGCGAAAGGCAGGCTCGTACGGCTTGACCACGCGCAGATGGCGGAAGCCGAAGTTGCTCATGGCGCGCGCGGACGCGCCGATGTTGAGCGGGTTGCGCGTCGAAACCAAAACGACGCGCAGACGGTCGAATTCAGCCGGAGTCAGCAAGGACGCCTATTCTAAAGCAGGCGCGTATTGTCTGGCGCGGGGATATCTAGTGTAGTGGATCAGTTCCCGGAAATCTGGCTTGTCAGGCGCAATCCGCCGCGTGGCCAGCATGGCTTACACGCCCGCGTCACGCGCCCGCCATCAGAGACTTGAACCTGCCAACAATCTGTTGGGTGCGCCGGCTGAAGACGACGTATTCGCCGGGCGAACGCGCTTGTAATTCCTGGATCCTGGCCTCGGCGCTTTGCAAGTCTCGAACGACTTCAACCCATTCGAAATTGACGACCTCTGTCTTCTTGAGAATGTCGAAGTGGGGTTCCATGGTGGCGCCTCTTTGCAACAAATCGGGCAATCTGAGTGGGGTAAGACTTGATATTCTTCAGAATCCTCTAAGTCTGCCACCCGCTCATGTGTGCTCCGACTATCGGAAAATCCTTGAACGTGGCTTCAATATCCCGCTGTGAAAGGAGTCGCTACGCATGAACACGAGAATCACACAGCATTTAGCCCGCGACTGATTTGGCTAACGACGGTCTTTTGGGGCTCTCGGGTGCTTGGCGCACACATGGGATGCGAATTCCTTGTCGCGTTGTTGTTCGTAGTGCATCTTCATCTCGTCAATTGACTGACCAACGAGCGGCCCCAATGGGTTGAACGCCCATGCGCATTCGCTGCAAACCCAGCCCTGAAAGTTCTGCCTTTCGACCCATACCAGTTTGCGACGCATAGCCCCCATCGCACACTTGACGTTTGGTGCGGTTATGCTTCTTTGAAAGGCGGTGTCGAATCGATCTTCGGCGGCACCGCGACGACAAGAAGATCGCTCTTTTCATTGCCCTGAGCGAAGTTCCGCCCAAGTCGCCGCTTCTTGAACACACATCAAAACCGAAGCGAATAGACGAGGCCCCAACATTAACGGTAGAAAGAGGCAGTTGTCTGTGGGGTATCCAACACTTACAAGAATTGCTTATCTCAATCCGATCTCATCCTCGAACTGTTGAATGACGTCGTAGCACTCACACGCGGATTTTTCGAGTTTCCTGCGGTTCACAATCTTCACTGCGCCTCGCACATATTCTATGATTCCCTTTTTTTGCAGTACCGACGCGGCCAAGCTTACGGTGGATCGATCGGTACCCATCATGGTCGCAATAAAATCGTGGGTGATCGGAAGCGCTCCGGAATCCACCCTGTCCTGAGTCATCAGCAACCACCTCGAGAGACGCTGCTGTATATCGTGCAGCCGATTGCACGCAGCGGTCTGTGCGACTTGCATCCCTTGAAGCCCGGTATGCCTGTTCAATATCATCTGTAACTGCGGGGCCGACCGCAGAATGCGTTCGAGCGCACTCCCCGTCATTCGGAAGCCATCGCCGGCGATTTGGATTATTTCGCGCACTGAACTTCTGCTCAAGCCGACTGCCAATCCCGCCCCAACGTAGCCCTCGTTCCCCACTACACCCACTTCCACGGTCCGACCGTCTTTGGTGACTACAACTTGAGACACCATTCCTCGGTTCGGGAAATAAACGAACTCGATATTTTGCGTCGGCTCATGAAGGCTGAGATGATGCGGCAGGTCGATATGCGTCAAGTCAGGACGCATCAAATCGTATTCATTATCGGGCGTTGCCAAAAGCACTTTGTTCCTTACTGGTTTTCCGTCGATGTTGGTTCGTTCGCCTGCCTGTACGACTCGAAAGTTTTTACCACTCATATCAATCCTCAAAGGCACTAAAGTGCGTTGCATTCATTGGGTGAAACTTCATGGGCTGTGAGATTCCATATCAATTCAACCAAAAGAGGGGTCTAACAATCTGTGCGAATTGGGACACCTGTCAAAACCGAGGCGGAGCGAATCCTGCGGCAGATCGATGTGCGCTGGCCGAGGAATCCGGTACTCTCGCCGCGAATTCTCGACGTGCTTGGAACGAGCCCTCTCCGCGCGCAGATGACGGAAGCCGAAGTTGCTCATGGCGCGCGCGGATGCGCCGATGTTGAGCGGATTGCGCGTCGAGACCAATACGACGCGCAGACTGTCGAATTCGGCCTGAGTCAGCAAGGACGCCTATTCTAAAGCAGGCGCGTATTGTCTGGCGCGGGGATATCTGGCGCAGTGGGTCGATTTGCAGCAACCTGACTTCACGTTCGCAAAGCCAGATGTGACCCTCGCGAGCACGATCTCCGCGAACGAAACGTGCCCTCACTTGCTTGAGCCGGGTCGGCACAGAATTTAGGGGTGGGAGTCGACGCTAATACACGTTTCCACCCGGGCCGGATGGCCAGCGAATCCTTGCGGACCAAAGTTCCGTTGTTTCACGGATTGGATTGCAGCATCCTTGAATTCTTCCGGGCCGCGCACATACGAGGCCTCGCGTACTGTTCCGTCTGCTTCAATCACCACGTGAAGCACGACCGTCCGCTCAACAAGTTTCTGATCCGCAAGAACTGGTTGGACGTCCACTACCTCGTTCGTGAGGTCGTCGGACGGCACCGCGTTGCTATCAGGTCGAATGAGTTCGATCTTTGCTTGGGCAGCCGCGGCGTTCCTGGCGTAATCTTCCGAAGACGACGGATGCGGCATTCCGATATATCGAAAAGCTCCTTCGGCGTAGACGAAAAAAGCCACCGAAGTTTCCTTCGTTTCGCTATAGGCCCACAAGACGTAGACCGGCTCGTGATTTTGGACGAGTCCAGACAGAACTGGTGAAAGCATTGGTGTGGTTGTGAGTTCGTCTACGAGCTTTCGCGCTGGGATTATTCGCTGAGGGCCGGCACAGAGTTCCGTGTGGTTTACTGCCTCAAAATTCGTCAAATCGTCGCCGAGCAAGTCTCTCATCGTCATTTCCGCGGCGGCCGGGAGAGTTCTTGCGGTGGATGCATACGTTAGAGCGAGTCGCGAACCCAAACAATCATTTGCGGCCATCTGCGGATCTCCGCAATTCTGATCGCCAAATTTGGATGTAAACCATTCTCCAGCATGAGGCAAAACGAGGGACTGGAAATAGAGAGTGAGTCTCGTTCTGTCGCGTTGATTTTCGAGGTTCAGCATGTCCTTAAACAGGTTCTCGAGACCGCCCGGTGAGTCGGGATAAGACGGGATAGTCGCCACGGCAAGGCCAGCTGCACCTTGATTCTGGTTAGGTCGACTGAGTGCGGTCTGACGGCCACTACCCTCAGCTTTCGTTCCAGTCAGAGGGGGTGATTGTCCCGCGGAAACAGCGCAAACAAAAAGTACAGCAAGTGCGAGAACTCGAACCAGGAGAAGCATCAGAAGCTCCTACGTCAATCCTAACTCACCTAATGACATTCGTCAGCTTTCAGACTTACTTTCGTGATACGCGCGATGAGCACTCCCGAGTTGCTCTGACGATCCGGGCTGCCACATCTTGATTCACGCTCTAATCGGCAACTGACCCACCGCGACCTCCAGGGATATCTTGACGGGCGTCGGAGGAACGTGAAATCATTCCGGCCTCCACAGTAGACACGACAGGAGCAATCGACATGGCGACACAACTGGCATCGACATACGCGGATTTGGCGCTTTTCCTGGGCGGCGAGTGGGTGTCCGCCGAGGGGCGGAAGACCTCGCCGGTGATCAATCCGGCGACGGAAGAAACGATCGGGCAGGTGCCGCACGCGTCAAAGGCCGATCTCGATCGCGTGCTGGCAGCGGCGCAGGAGGGGTTCAAGACGTGGCGCGCGATCTTCGCGGACGAGCGCGGCCGCATCATGAAGCGCGCGGCGGACCTGCTGCGCGAACGCAAGGAAGAGATCGCGCGGATCGCCACGACCGAGTCCGGGAAAGTGATCCACGAGACGCGGATCGAAGTGATCATGTCCGCGAACATTCTGGAGTGGTACGCGGAGGAAGGGCGCCGAGCGTACGGACGCGTGCTGCCGCAGCGCACTCCGGGAACGCGGCTGGCCGTGGTGAAGGAGCCGGTCGGGCCCGTGGCGGCGTTCGCGCCGTGGAATTTTCCGCTCGGCAATCCCGCACGCAAGATCGGAGCGGCGCTGGGCGCGGGATGCTCGTGCATCCTGAAGCCGGCCGAAGAGACGCCGGCGTCGGGCCTCGCAGTGGCGAGGTGCCTGGTGGACGCGGGCCTGCCGAAGGGCGTGCTGTCGATCGTGTACGGCGTGCCGTCGGAGATTTCGACGTATCTGCTGGCGTCGCCGGTGATTCGCGCGATTTCGTTCACGGGATCGATCCCGGTGGGCAAGCAGCTGATGCGGCTCGCGGCGGACGGCATGAAGCGCACGACGATGGAGCTGGGCGGCCACGCGCCGGTGCTGGTGTTCGACGACGTGGACGTGGACAAAGTGCTCGATGCGTCGGTGGTCGCGAAGTACCGCAACGCGGGGCAGGTGTGCGTTTCGCCGACGCGGTATTACGTGCACGAGAAAATCTACAACCGGTTCGTCGAGGGATTCGCGGCGCGCGCGAAGGGCTGGCCGGTCGGAAACGGACTGGACGAGAAAAACAAGATGGGGCCGCTCGTACACGCACGGCGACTGGCTGCGGTCGATGCGTTCATTCAGGATGCGCGGGATTGCGGCGCGCGCGTTCAAGCGGGCGGGGCGCGTCTGAAAAGCCCGGGATATTTTTACGCGCCGACGGTGCTGTCCGACGTGCCGAACAAAGCGCGGATCATGAACGAGGAGCCGTTCGGACCGGTGGCGATCATCAATCCGTTTTCCGATTTTGAGGCGGTGATCGAGCAGGCCAACCGGCTGCCGTACGGGCTGGCGGCGTTTGGGTTCACAGGCTCGGCGCACACGGCGAAACTGCTGGGCGAGCGGCTCGAGGCGGGAATGGTCGGCGTGAACACGTACGCGATTTCGGTGCCGGAATCGCCGTTCGGCGGCGTGAAGGAAAGCGGGCACGGGTCGGAAGAGGGCGTCGAAGGACTTGAGGCGTGCCTGGTGACGAAATTCATCAGCGAGGCGTAGAACCGACGCTATTGGGATTCTGCGCCACAATGGCCGCTGAAGAGAGATTCCTCGACTGCGTCGCGCGTCCATCGCTGCGCGACGGAATAAACCAAGACGCGCGACTCCGCTCGGAATGACACAATAGGCTCGGGGCCAGTTGAAACGACGGCACCTTGCCGTGGGGATGATTGAAGATGACGGCGGAAGAGAGAGTCGCGGCGCTGGAGAAGCGCGTCGATGAGCTGACGAATCAGCTCGGGATGGTGCAGGACGAGCTCGCCATCCGGAAACTCCAGCACGCGTACGCCTACTTCATCGACAAGTGCCTGTACGACGAGGTGGTGGACCTATTCTCGGAGCGGGGCGAGACGTATTTTCTCGGCGGCGTGTTCAAGGGCAAGGCGGGAGTGCGGCGGCTCTACTGCGGGCGCCTGCGCGAGAAATTTTCGCCGGGGAAAAATGGGCCGACACACGGCCTGCTGCTCGACCATCTCACGCTGCAGGATGTGATTCACGTCGCGCCGGATCGAATGTCCGCCAAGGCGCGATTTCGCTGTTTTATGCAGGGCGGAAGCCACGAGAGCGTGCCGCAGATCAACGAGCCCTTCTGGGAAGGCGGAGTGTACGAGAACACGTATCTCAGGGAAGACGGCGTCTGGAAGATCGGCGTGCTCGACTACAATGTGTTCTATTACGCGCCGTATGCCCTGGGCTGGGGCCGCGTGAAGCCCGGCTACGCCGTTCCCGCATTTTCGGTGACTTTTCCGAAGGACCCGCTCGGGCCGGACGAACTTCGGACGAAGCGGACAAGTTTCTGGCCGCAGACGGACGTGGTTCCCTTCCATTACGCGCATCCGGTGACGGGAAAACCTCTGAAGTGAACGCGCACCGGGCCGCACGAGGAAAATCCAATGGCAGGTAAGCTGGCGGGCGAAGCTGCGATCGTTACGGGCGGAGGCCGCGGATTCGGCAAGGCCATCGCGCTGGGACTCGCCGCGGCGGGCGCGGCGGTGACGGTGACTGCGCGGTCGAAGAATCAGATCGACGCGACGGTTAAGGAAATCGAGGCGGCGGGAGGACGCGCGCTGGCCGTTGCGGGCGATGTGACGAATCGCGCCGACGTGGCGCGCGTGGCCGAAGCGGCTGAGAAGAAATTCGGGCCGACGACGGTGCTCGTGAACAACGCCGGTGTGACTGGGCCCTTCGGACCTGTTTGGATTATGGACCCGGACGATTGGTGGGACGCGCAGGAGGTGATCGTCCGCGGCACACTTCTGTTCATGCGCGCGGTGATGCCGGGCATGGTGGCGCGGGGCAAGGGGTGCGTCATCAACGTCTCCGCGCTCGGCGGACAATGGTTTGCGCCGAAGCTGACAGCGTACGCGGTAGCCAAGTCGAGCCAGATACGTCTCTCGGAGCACGCGGCCGCCGAAGCGAAAGAGCACGGCGTCAGCGTTTTTTCGATTGAGCCCGGCACGGTGTACACGGACATGACCGAGAGCACGATCACTTCGCCTGATGCACAGCGCTGGGTGCCACAGATGGTCGAGTATCTGAAGAAACTTAAGGAGACGACCGATCCCGCGCCGGGATTGGCGCGTTGCGCGGAGATGTGCGTGCAACTGGCGTCGGGGCGTTACGCGGCCCTCTCGGGACGATTTCTGTTGCCGCAGGATGATTTCGATAAGTTGCTTCTGGAGCCGCCGCCTCGCTGGGGCTCGTCGCTCGTGCCGCGCGAGACACCGAGGATACGTTGACAGGCTCGTCGCTGGAGTGATACGACTTCGGTATTGCGGGGGGCGCAATCCTAACGGCGAACGCCTATTCTTCGATTTCCCTCCCATAACTAAGGAGTGAGGTTATGACGACCAAGTTTCCGGACACATTTGACTACAGCGGTTTCAATGCGCCGATGCGCACGGAGTGCGACATCTACGATTTGATCGTCGAGGGTAATCTGCCCAAGGAGATCAATGGCACGTGGTACCGCACGATCCCCGATCCGCAGTACCCGCCGATGCTCGGCCACGACACGTACCTGAGCGGCGACGGAATGATCAGCGCGTTCAAATTCGAGAACGGCCACGTCGATTTCAAGATGAAGTATGTGATGACCGATCGCGTGAAGGCCGAGCGGAAAGCGCGGCGCGGACTTTTCGGACTCTACCGGAATCCGTACACGGACGATCCCAGCGTGCGCGGCATCAATCGCTGCGTGAACAACACGACGCCGATTTTCCACGGCGGCAAGTTGCTTGCGCTGAAAGAGGACGGCCTCGCGATGGAACTTCATCCGGAAACGCTGGAGACCGTCGGTGTCTTTGACTACCGAGGGAAGCTCAAGAGCCAGACGATGACGGCGCACACGCGTCTAGACGAAGACACGCACGACTTGCACTTTTTCGGCTACGAGGCGAGCGGGCTTGCGACGCGCGACGTCTCCTACTGCGTGGCGAACAAAGAAGGCCAGCTCGTAAAGGAAGAGTGGTTCCAGGTTCCCTACGTTTCGCTCATGCACGACTTCGCGGTGAGCAAAGAGCACGTGATCTTCCCCGTCTTTCCGACGACGGCCGATCTCGATCGCATCAAGGCGGGCGGCGTTCACTGGATCTGTGAGCCAAACAAGGACGCGTATGTCGGCATCATGCCGCGCGACGGCCACGTCGAGCAGATGCGCTGGTTCAAACATCCCGCGTGCTCCGCGTTTCATTTCATGAACGCGTACACCGAAGGCAAATTCGTGCATCTCGATTTCGGCATCGGCAAATACGCTCCGTTCCCATTTATTCAGGAAGCGTCGCACATCCATCCGACGGCGGAGGACTTCGCGTACGGCCGCGTGGTGCGCTGGACCTTCGACATGTCGAAGCCGGGAGAGAAGTTCGAGGAATACAAGCTGGCGCCGTCGGGGGATTTCCCGCGCATCGCGAACAAGGACCACATGAAGGACTACTCGATCGGCTACTACGAGCGGTTCGATCCCGAGGCGGGTCCGCCGCTGATCGCCGGGCCGGTCGGCGCGGGTTTCAACACGCTGAGCCGGCTTGAGGTGAAGAGCGGAAAGCTCAAGTCGTGGCATTCGAACCGGCCCGTGACGATTCAGGAGGAAGTTCACATTCCTTCGAAGACGCCGGGACACGAGGGTTACCTGGCGCTGGTGGCTGACCTCCACGATACGCAGCTCTCGGACATGCTGGTCTTCGAGGCGGAGCACGTGGACAAGGGCCCGATCGCGACGATTCATCTGCCGTTGCGCCTGCGCAATCAGGTGCACGGGAACTGGGTGACCGCGGAAGAATTGCGGTAGCGTCCCACGAGCGGCGGCAGATCGCCCCACACAGATTCCGGCGGCCCGCAATCACGTGCGGCAAGGATCCCGATGACGCGACAATCGGATTTCTATGGCTGGAAACTGCTGGCGATCTTCTGGCTGATCCTGTTCACCAACTTCGCGTTTCCGATCTACGGCGTGAGCGTGGTCAACACGTACATGGCCACGGATCTGCATCTCGACCGCAGCGCGCTGGGGCTGGCGTACGGGCTGTTTCAGTGGATGGTGGGGCTGCCAGCGCCGCTTGTCGCGATTTGCGTGAACAGGAAAGGCGTGCGCTTCACGGCGACGATGGGGTGCCTGGTGGTTGCCATGGGCGCGGTGCTGATGGCGCTCGTCGTTCACACAACCTGGCAGGTGTATTTGGTTTTCAGCGTCATCATCGGATTGGGCGCACTCGCCGGAGGAGTGCTCGGCGCGCAGTCCTGCATCGGCCAATGGTTTGTGAAGGGCAAAGCTCGTGCGATCACGCTCGTTCACACCGGGACCGGAATCGGAGGGTTCGTCGCCGCGCCGGTGCTCGATCGCGTGATTACGCATTTCGGCGGAAATTGGCGCGCCGGATGGTGGCTGATGGCGGGCTTAAGCCTTCTCGCCGCGATGCTCGCATTCCTATTCATCAAGGAAAGGCCCTCGGTCCTCGGACAACTGCCGGACGGAGCAGCGCCAGCGGGTTCCGCGACGGCATCAGTTCCCGCTGCTGTGCGAAGCTTTCGCTGCGTCCATAAGACGACCGAGGAGTGGACGTTCCAAGATGTGTTCCAGTCTCCCGCAATCTGGATGATCTTGTTTGCGAGTCTGGGAATCAGCGCAGGCTATCCGATGTTTCTGGCGCATGGTGTGTCGCATCTGAAGGATTTGGGATTCACGCCGGCGCAAGCAGCGTCTTCGATTTCGATCATGCTGCTTTCATCGCTGGCGGGCCAATTGGTGGTCGTTGCGTGGGGCGATCGCATCGAACCACGGCTCATCTGGGCAGCGGCGTCGCTGATCTTCGGCGCGGGAATGATACTTGCACTGAACGGGATCGGCGGGCTGTACGCTTATGCAGTTTGCCTGGGAGCCGGTTTCGGAGCGGCGTTCTCGTGCCTGATGACGCTGCCGGGAAATTATTTCGGCGCGAAGGCATACGCGTCGATTTTGGGCGTGATCATCGCGGTCGGCACGACGGCGGGCGCGGCCGGACCGTCTTTGGCTGGGTACATTTTCGACCATTTCGGAAGCTACACGCCGGCGTTCTATGCGGTTTCGGGACTGTGCTTCGCCGCCGCGGTTCTGCTGTTGTTTGCCACGCCGCCCGTGCGTCGATCGAATACCGCAGTCGCGCAGGCGGGTGCGGAAGCGTTCTGAAAAATGGCGAGAGAGCTTGAAAAGCAAGTAGCCATCATTACGGGCGCCGGCCGAGGGATCGGCCGCGCCATCGCGCTGCGATTCGCCGCCGCCGGCGCGGCCGTGACGGTGACCGCCCGCAACAAAGCACAGCTCGACGAAACCGTCGCGGAGATTGAAGCCGCCGGAGGACAGGCACTGGCTGCCTCGGGAGATGCGACCCATCGCGAGGACGTCGGACGGATCGTGCGTGCCTCGACGAAGCATTTCGGCCAGACCACGCTGGTCGTCAACAACGCGGGCGTGCCCGGCCCTTTCGGCCCGGTCGGAATCGTCGACCCCGATGAATGGTGGGCGGCGCAGGCCGTGCACATTCGCGCGCCGTTCCTGTTTATCAGCGCGGTGCTGCCGGGGATGGTCGCGCACGGCACGGGGCGCATCATCAATATTTCGTCGCCGCGATGCCACATGCTCACGCCGAATCTTTCGGCCTACAGCCTCGGCAAGTCGGCGCAAAATCGGCTGGCGGAGCTCGTCGCGAATGAAGTAAAGGACTTTGGTATAAAACTTTTCGCGCTCGATCCCGGCTCGATCATGACGGAGATGGCTGACGTCACCATGGCCTCTCCGGAAGCGCAGCGCTGGGTGCCAGCAATGGTCGAGAGGCTGCACGAACTCAAAGGCAAGCAGGAGACGGACGACGGGATGGAATGGTGCACCGAGCGATGCGTGGCGCTCGCTTCGGGCCGGTACGACGCGCTCTCCGGCCGCTACATCGATCGCACGAACGATCCTGACGAGATGCTGCGCCAGATCGCGCCAAGCTAATTTTTTGACACGAGATTTCCAAGGGGGACATTGCAATCATGAGAAAAATCGACATCTTCACGCACATCTGGCCGAAGCGGTTCCACGAATTGCTCTTGAAACAGACCGGGCAGATGAAGGACATGCATCGCCGCAGCGAAGCCGTCCCGATGATGACGAATCTCGACGTACGCTTCAAGGTGATGGATTCGTTCGACGAGTATCAGCAGATTCTCTCGCTCGCGTCTCCGCCGCCCGACGCCGTGGGAGCGCGTGAAGCTTGGCGCGAACTTTCGCGCGCGGGCAGCGACGGCATGGCCGAGCTCTGCCAGAAGTATCCCGACCGGTTCCCGAGTTTCATTGCGTCGGTTGCGATGCGCGATCCGGAGGGAGCGGTCGAAGAGGCGCGGCGCGCGATCAAGGAACTCGGCGCGTGCGGCATTCAAATCTATACGAACGTCAACGGCAAGCCGCTCGACGCACCCGAATTTCGCCCGGTTTTCAAAGCGGTGGCGGAACTTGGCAAGCCGATCTGGATCCACCCGGCGCGCACCGCGAGCTTCCCGGACTATCAGACCGAGAGTGAGTCGCTCTACGAAATCTGGTGGACGTTCGGCTGGCCGTACGAATCGAGCGCCGCGCAGGCGCGGATCGTTTTCTCGAAGATGTTCGACGAGATCCCCAACCTCAAGATCATCATCCATCACGCTGGCGCGATGATACCGTTTTTCGAAGGGCGCGTCGGTCCCGGCTGGGACCAACTCGGCGCGCGGACCTCGTCTCGCGACTACAAACCGCTGCTCAAGGAGCTCAAGCACCGCCCGCTCGATTATTTCAAAATGTTTTACGCGGATACGGCCACGTTCGGATCGAAGTCCGCGCTAGTGTGCGCGCTGGATTTCTATGGAATCGACCACGTGCTGTTTGCTTCGGACGCGCCGTTCGATCCGGAGGGCGGCCCGATGTACATCCGCGAAACACTCCGCGTGATCGACTCGCTCGATATTTCCAAAGCTGATCGCGAAAAGCTCTATTACAAGAACGCTTGCGCGCTCCTCGGCCTCCGTTAGTAAGGGGCCCCAATTGCCGCGTGCCCGTAGGAATCTGCCTCGCACATTCCTGGTATTCCGGGAGCGGATGTTTGGGTACAATCGGGCACCATGTCACCTAAGGGAGTGGAGATCGTCACGTCGGTCGGGCCGAAGGGCAGCCAGACGATCCTGCGCCTCTCAGGTCCGCTGAACATTCACACGGTTTTCGAGTTTCAGGAAGTGGTCCGCGCGGATGCATCAGACGTGCTAATCATCGACTGCACGGACGTGCCCTACATAGATTCGGCCGGACTGGGAGCGCTCGTGGGAGCTTACATCGGCGCGCGCAGGGCGCGGCGCAAGTTTGCGCTGGCGGCCGCGAATACGCAGGTGAAAGCGCTGATTGAAATGACGCAGGTCAACCAGCTCTTGCCCATCTACGCCACCGTCCGCGACGCGGAAGCATCAATCACCTGACGCGCTGCCACGGGTTCTCTCCGTACGGCACTGAGCGACGCTCCTATTGCTTCAGCAGCTTCTCGATCGCAGCGATCACTTCAGGCGAATCGGGCGTTGTGGCCGGCTCGAACCGCTGCACCACGTTGCCCTTGCGATCGACGAGGAATTTCGTGAAGTTCCACTTGATGTCGCCCGCGAGGGCGGGGTTCGCGTCTTTCGTGAGGTAGCTGTAGAGCGGCGTCTGGTCGTCGCCCTTCACGGAGACTTTTCCGTACACCGGAAACGTGACGCTGTATTTCGACTCGCAAAAGTGCTTGATCTCTTCGTTGGTGCCCGGCTCCTGCCCGCCGAAATTGTTCGCGGGGAAACCGATGATCACGAAGCCCTGGTCCTTGTACTTTTCATACGTGGATTCGAGCGCCGTGTACTGCGGCGTGAACCCGCAGCGGCTCGCCACGTTGACCACCAGCACGACTTTGCCCTTGTAATTCGCGAGTGGCGCCGCTTGGCCGTCCAGCAGAGGCAGCGTGAAATCATAAATGCTCGATGCAGCGTACGAAGTCATTGCCGCCATAAGAATCAACAGAATCAACACCCCCAAAAGAGAATAGCTCAGAACCCCAGATTTCCACGATCTCTTCATTTTGGCCTCCGGCGAGTTGCGCGCAGCGATCCGCCACAATCTCAATATCTTTAACGCCGCAGCTCGGTGCTTTCATCCCGCTTCGCACGAAAAGAATATGTCCGCCATCTTGACGAGTTAAGTTCAGCTAGTCGCTCGGGACGACCGCAGCAGCCGGGCCATTTTTCAGGTACCAGTGGCAAATTAGAAGGAACAAGGCCGCTGCGAGATAACTCAGCGTAAATTCCGGCGCCGCCCAGAAACCGAGCTTATTCTCGACACCCTGCAAGGTGAGCCGATATGAGTGGATGAGGCCGAAGCACGAGAACACCGCGCCAGCCAGCATCCACATGGCTGCTCGCAGGAATCGGCGCTCGATCATCCAGACGAGCGACGCTGCCCAAATCATGGATACGAGCAGGGCGTGTTGATGCCGAACGGGATCGCCGTCACGTCGCTGCGGCCGGTGCGCCGCGCCAGCCGATGCGCCTGCCAGGCATAAAACTGATTTCCGAAAAGGATGGAGAACGCTACGGCCGGCAGAATGCGCCCGGCTGCCATTTCAGGAGGCAGGCCGCACAAGGGCGTCAAACTTGCGATCAGGAGGAGGTCGGGAAAGCCGCTGAAAAAAAGGCCGAAGAAACCATCGAGATCGCCCGCGACGAACCAGCGCGGCCCGGCGCTCCCGAGTGACTGAGCGGTGCTAGCGATGAATGCGCCTCCGCGTCAGGACATGCGTCATGATGTGCGTCACGTTGTGCCGTAGCGGAGGCCCAGTCCGTTCAGCCAGCGCCGGTACGCAATCGCAAGATGGTCGGAGCGCAGGTGAAGCTCCGTCTGCAGATCGACAGGCAGCAATTCGGGGCGCTGCGAGTCGACGATGCGGATATCCTGCGCGGTCACGACGTCCTGAAAACGGCGCAGCTCCTCTTCCGGCACGTCGTGCGCATAATTCATTGCCAGCACGATCCATGCGAGGCTGGTTTCCTCATCGACAGGTGTGACGGTTGCGAGAATGGCGAAGCGCTGGTCGCCTTGCGATTTAACCAGCCGCGACGTCAGCGGACGTTCAACCCAATAGGTGTAGTGAACTTGAGCCGCGCGGCCCGTACCATCCGAGTCCGGCTGCCAGATCGGAATATCCTGCGCGATGATTCCCTGCGATGTGGCTTTGACCGTGTAGTCGCCAATCTCGGCGTGCTCCGAATCTCCAAGCAGTCCTGCATGGGCGCAGGGCAAGTGGGCCACGTCGAGAAAATTTTCGATGACGCGCGGTCCCTGCGCGTGGAATTGATACGGCCCTGCCGGCACAACCCGGAAACCTGCCAATTCTCCCTCGGGGAACAACGGAACATCACCCTCCGGTTTGCCCAGACAGACCCACACGATGCCGTGCTTCTCGCGCACCTCGAAAGTATCCACGCGTGCTCGCACTGGCGGACACTGATCCGGGTGCGCGGGAATGCGGACGCACTCGCCGGATGCGCCGTATTCCCAGCCATGGTACGGGCAGGCGACGCATTCGGAGTTTTCTCTGCGGGAAATCTTGCCGAGCGAGAGCTTCGCGCCGCGGTGGATGCACAGGTCCCGCCATGCGTGCAGCCCGCTGTCGCCTCGCCACAAGACCAGATCGCTGCCCAGCACGCGCACGGGCAGCAATTCGCCCTGTGGCACGGCAGACGACCAGGCCACTGCAAGCCAGTCATTCAGCAGCAGTGGATCGCTCAGTATGAGATCGCGTGGTGTATTCAAGGTTCGTTGCACAAGCGCAGACCTATCGTACCGTACTTATCAGGAACTGACACACGCTCAACTCCGATTCCAGCGAGGCGCGCGCGATGCGATAGAATGGCTCTGCGATGATGGAAGAGAGAATTCGCCGCGTCACGATGAAGATCGGCAGCGGGACGCTGCTCGGGCGGCTCGCGTTCATCTTCCTCGTATTGGTTTCAATCGGCGTGGGCGCGGCGATCGGGCTGCTGTTCGTTTACTCGAGCGACCTGCCGGAAATCCACGCGCTGGAAGACTACCGTCCCGTGATCGTGACGGAGCTCTACGCCGACGACGGCCAATCGATCGGCACGTTCGCCATTCAGCGGCGGATTCTTCTCACGTACGGCCAAATCCCGAAAGTCTTGAAGGACGCCATTCTCTCGACCGAGGATCAGCACTTCGAGCAGCACTGGGGAGTGGATTTCACGCGCGTCGTCGGCGCGGCCTGGCACGACATCCTCCACGGCCGCAAGGCAGAAGGCGCCAGCACACTCACGATGCAACTTGCCGGAGGGCTGTTCCTCGACCGCTCCGATCGCAGGTTCCATCGCAAGATTCAGGAGGCGATCCTCGCCATCGAGATCGAGCGCCACTACACGAAAGAACAGATCTTCACGATGTACTGCAATCAGATTTATCTCGGGTCGGGAAATTACGGCTTCGAGGCCGCCTCCGAATACTATTTCAGCAAGCCGGTCGGGCAATTGACGCTGGATCAGGCCGCGATGCTCGCCGCCATCATCCGCGGGCCGATCTATTCACCGATTACGCATCCGGACCGCGCGCTCGCCCGCAGGAACCTGGTGCTGTCGCTGATGGCGCGCGACCACAAAATCACCGGGGAGCAAGCCAACACTGCGAGTCGCCTGCCGCTCGGGCTGCACATCGAATCCTTCCGCAACGATCTCGCGCCGTATTTCGTGGAGGAGATTCGCCAATATCTCGAACGCACGTACGGCACGGCCGCCGTGCACGAGCAGGGCTTGCGCGTCTACACCACGCTCAACGTGGCGATGCAGAAAGCTGCGGATAAGGCGGTTCGCGACGGCCTGCACGCCTACGACCGCCGCCACGGCTGGCGCGGCGGGCTGCCCAACATCCTGCGCGACAATCTCGGCACGCTCGAAAAATATCAGAGCGACGACTGGAAGGGGCCGATCCAGAAGGGCGATTACGTGACCGGGCTCGTCACATCCGCCCAGCCGACGTTTGCGTGGATCAAGATCGGGCCGTATCACGCGCTGCTCACGCCCGCCGATTTCGCGTGGACCGGGCAGAAGATTGCTTCGGAGCTGCTCAAGCCGGGCGATCTCGTGGTCGTGCAGATCAAAGACATCGTCGGGACGGCCGCGGAGGTGCAGCTCGAGCAGGAGCCGTCCGCGCAGGCAGGCCTGATTTCGATCGATAACGCCACCGGCGACATCAAGGCCATGGTCGGCGGTTACGATTTCGAGCAATCAAAATTCGACCGCGCGACGCAGGCCCTGCGCCAGACCGGCAGCTCGTTCAAGGTGTATGTTTACGCCGAGGCGCTCTCGCAGGGCGCAACGCCGTTCGATACGGTCGTGGACGAACCGGTCACGTACACCAGCGGCGGACAGGACTATTCGCCGCACAACTACGATGAGAAATTCGAGGGACGCATCACGTTGCGCCGCGCGCTTGCCGACTCGCGGAATATTCCCGCCGTGCGGCTGCTCGACAAGGTCGGGATCGAAAACACGGTGGCTCTCGCGCGGAAATTCGGGATCAGCAGCCCGCTGCCGCCGTACCTTCCGCTGGCGCTGGGCGCCGCCGACTTGACGCTCATCGAGCACACTTCGGCATTCACCGTTTTCCCCGACGATGGCATCCACATCGATCCTCACTTCATCAAGCGCGCCACGTCGTACGACGGCGCGGTGCTCGAAGAGACGCGTCCGCAAGTCACAGACGTGATCTCGCCGGAAGTGGCGCGCACGATGGTCTCGATGCTTGAGGACGTGGTGCAGTTCGGCACCGGGGTGCGCGCGAAAGAATTGGGCCGCCCTTCGGCCGGCAAGACTGGCACGACAAACGATTTCACCGACGCGTGGTACATCGGCTTCACGCCGCAAATCACCACCGGAGTCTGGGTGGGCAACGACGATAAACGCGTCTCGCTCGGGAAAAAAGAGACGGGCGCGCGCGCGGCGCTGCCGATCTGGCTCGAATACATGCAGCAGGCGATGCAGGGAATGCCGGTCGAGGATTTTCCCAACGTGGTGCCGCTTGAAAAACTTGCAGGCGCGCATCCGGTGCAGGTGGATACGCCGGATACCGCTCCGCCCGCCGATGCCGCCGAGCAGGGACTGACGCAAACCGCCACTCCCATGCCGCCGCCGACGGCAAAGCCAGCGCCCCCGGTACCTGCAACTCCGCCCGCCGGAAGCTCCGTCGCGAGTTCGCCGCACTAGCTAGCAGGATTCCAGTGATTACTTCTTGCGGAAGGGATCCCAGCCGCCGGGAACGAGGCGCTTCTCCCGGCCATCGATTCCAACGAGCCTGATTCCCCGTCGCCGCTCGATCTCGCCAATTGCCGTGATCTTGGCGAAGTCCGGCGCTTGCCGGAGCCGCTTCGCGTGTTTGGGTGGAACGGTGAAGAGAAGCTCGTAGTCTTCGCCGCCGTGCAGCGCCATCTGCAGCGGGTCAAGTTTAAGCTCAGCAAGTTCCAGGGTAAAACCGTCCGGCCTGCCAGATGGAAACTCTACGCAGGGAATGCGATCGGCCCAGATCCGAGCGCCGACGCCGCTCGCGGCGCAGAGACGCGCGAGGTCGGTCGAAAGCCCATCGGAGATATCCATCATGGCGGACGCGATCCGGTGCCGGGCGAGCCATAGACCGAGCTCGACGCGGATTTGCGGGTAAAGGTGCGGCTGAACGAGCGAGAGCTGTCTTTTTGTGTGCGGATTGGAGGCGTTAACGATGCCACTTTTGACCAGATTCAGACCCAGCTGCGCTCTTCCGAGTTGGCCGCTCACGTAGAGAGTGTCGCCGCGCCGCGCTCCCGCGCGCGTCACCGCGAGTCCCGGAGCAGCCTCGCCAAGCACGGTGATGCTGATCGAAACCGTCGTGCTCTTGGTGGTGTCGCCTCCGATCAGGACGAGTCCCAGCTCGCGCGCCGCGCGGCCCATTCCTCGCCCAAATTCAGTGAGCCACTTCCCCGTGCAGCGCTCCGGCAGCGCCAGCGTCAGCAGAAAGAATCGGGGCCGGGCGCCCATGGCAGCCAGGTCGCTCGTTGCGCGCACCAGCGATTTGTAGCCGATGGAATCCGCTGGGTACGTTTCCGCAAGGAAGTGAACGCCTTCGAGCGAAGCGTCACAGCTCAAGACCCAGTCGACGCCCCGGCCCGGCGAAATCACCGCAGCATCATCACCGATGCCCAAACGCAAGGTGCCTCCACGCGCAGCAGCGCGTCTGGAAGCCCCTCTGCTCGAAGGGATTGCGCGCGCGAGTCTTTCGATCAGTTGCTCTTCACCGCTCATCCTGTACCTCTGTACAGTTGTGGCACACGGCTTGGCTGGGGTAGGCTTTCCTTAACCAGGCTGCCCCAGGATTATAGAGTGCACGGTAGGCAGAAGCGAGCCTGGCACCCCTATGCAAAATGGAAGATTGGGGGTTGACGATTAGGCGCTCGGTGGCTAGAATCGGTGCGG
The DNA here is from genome assembly GCA_963715685.1 of uncultured Acidobacteriota bacterium. Taxonomy (GTDB): domain Bacteria; phylum Acidobacteriota; class Terriglobia; order Acidiferrales; family UBA7541; genus Palsa-295. The sequence goes on from OY970264.1 coordinate 3,921,861, forward strand.
TTTCGGACCAGGGCTCTCGGTTCAAACTTTTTTCGACGTCGTTTCTGAGGGAAGCGGCTAACCGCGGCACGGGGCGCGCGGTGTCAGGCCGACCGGCGCAGCAATCATTCGGACGAACCTAAGATTATGAAGGGTAAGTCTTACACATTTTTCATTGCATCCAGCGCCTCCGGCGGCATGAGACGCGTGCGCATACCCTTTTACGTGCTCCATGCGCTTGCGATTCTGGCGGTTGTGGGCGGGATTACGGTCGTCGCGGCGATGGGATCGTACTCGCGGATGCTCTGGAAGGCGACGAGCTATAACTCCCTCCGCCACGATCAAGAGACCCTCAAGCAGCAGTACAGCCAGCTACAGACCGAAGTGAAAGACACCAATCAGCGCCTGACTTCCCTGCAATCGCTCGCGGGCGAAGTGGCCATGGCCTACGGCATTACGCGTTTTCGCCAGACTCCATTCGGCCTGACCGATTCCAGCCCCGAGCCCGATGCCGAGTTCCAGGAATCGGTTGACGAATTCAGCTATCTTGAAAAGAATGCAGCGGCTGTTGCAATGTCAGCCGGTGGAATGCGGCTTTTGCCCGCTGCCCAGTTGAGCAGCCTTGGGATCGTTCCGACGCTTTGGCCGGTGATGGGCCATATTACGGGGCATTTTGGCGAGCGGCTGGACCCATTCAGCGGTGAGGGGGCGTTCCACTCCGGCCTGGACATCGCCTCGCACTACGGAGATCAGATTCGGGCCACTGCGGACGGCGTCATCGAAGATGCGGGCGACCGCGCGGGTTACGGCAAGTTGGTCGTCATCGATCATGGCTTTGGCGTTACCACGTGGTACGGCCATCTTTCGGGCTTCAATGTGCAGAGCGGAATGCGCGTGAAAGCGGGCGACGTGATTGGCTATGAGGGCGATAGCGGCCGGTCGACGGGACCTCACCTGCACTACGAAGTTCGCATCTACAACACTCCCGTGAATCCGTGGCGCTACCTCCGCGATATCGCACCTACCGCTACTGCAACTTCCACTGGCGATTAATCCAGCTAGTTTCAAAACAGCGTCCAGACAAGCCACTGATCGACGCGTTTGATTATTCCTCCGGTTAAAGACCCCAGATTCCAGAGACTTAGAGACTTCAGGATTGAGTTGAAGGGGCTGCCTCGGGAACCGTGACAGCATTCGGGGCTGGCTTGCGGCGAATCCAAAAAGAACCGAAAGTGACCGCCAGTGCGAGAGGGAGAAATTTCAGACCATCGCGAATCAGCGCTCCCGGACCGACCTGCTCGACAGGTCCGATGCCGCAACCGCAGTTGATCCCCAGACCTCGATGGTAGGCGGACGCGATGGCTGTCATGAATGCGCAAAACGCGAGAACTGACAGAATCGAAGAGAAGCGCAGGGCGATGCCGGTCAGCAACCACAAGCCGAGAAACAGCTCGAAGAACGGAAGGACATGGGCGACGGCGTTGACGGCCCCCGGGGGAAGCATTTGATACGAGTCGACCTGCATCGCGAACATCGAAAGCGACGTCCTGACCGAGCCGACCGACCACGGCATCGCGAACTGCGGTTTTAGCTTGGCGTACCCCGCAATCAGGAATATCGCCGCGAGTGCGATTCGTCCGACGATCAGAAGAATGCGTGCCCATTTGGGGCGCGTGTTCTGGCTCATGGCTTTCGCGTCACGGTGAAGATGTCTGCGCTATTGGCTTAGGAGCGAATCGAAAAACTGCTTCAGGATCGGCCAGCTAACAACGCCCGAGCCCGCGGGCAGACGCTGGCCCTTGTAGCTGATCACGTAGGTCGGAGTCGAATTAACTGGGATCGTCATGCCAAGAGCCCGATCCTTCTCGATGTAGCTGTCCAGAGCACAACTGTGCGTCGTCTGCGCAGCGTTCTTCAGGCTTGGCGAAGTGACGGCTGCGGTCGTCTGATCCTCGCAGCCAACCATGAGTTTTTGGACGCGCTGGAATTCCGCCGGAGACATCGCCGCGGAAACGTATTTCGCTATGTTCCCATCGGTGCCCCAGTAATTCTGGTTATCGTAGAGCGCTGCCTCGACATTCTGGAATTGGCCGACGCGCGCAGCCGCGTTCGCCCAGCGCGCTGCCTCGTAGCCATGCTTGTGCATGGGCAGCGGAAAGTCGTGGTGGATCAGGTACACCTTGCCGTTCGCAACATAGTCCGCGATCATCGGGCGCAACGTCCCCTCGAAAAGGTTCCGGCACGAAGGACACTCGTAATCCGTGAAAACCTCCATCGTGATCGGAGCTGTGCTCGATCCGTAGGTCTTCACGGGCGCTCCGGCAGGAGTCGCGGTGTTTACCGATGCCGTTGGGTGCGTGGTCTTGGTGGCACTCGAGGTCGCAGGCTTTGTCGGCGCGGACGTTTGCGCCTGAGCGGCAGCTGGCAACGCAAGCGCCAGCGCAAGAATCATCGTGGCGGCACCCGTGACCATAGCCTGGACACACCTGGCGAACAGCTTCGATTTCATTGTCCCCAATATCGAACATAGTCCGTGATTCAACTCCGCCTCCCACACTTGAATTGCAGCCAGCGGCTGTATTGTAGCGCGAATCGCAGCGGCGATGACGGCGCGATGGCCACCCGATACAAATTGTGCAACATCACAGGGTAATGATGCAATTGGCGTGCGGATGGTTCGCCCCGGGGCTGCCCTACACTGTAGTCGGCGTGGCGGAGCGCGCTACTGACAGTATCTACGATATTCCCATTATAAGGCTAATATAATCAGTGTACTACAGACACACAAGAAACTTGACAATGATACGCTCAACCTGTATCATCACCATGTTTCGGTCGGGCCGCATTCCCGCCTGAACCAGTCGGACGTCAAGAGGAGCACATTCCATGAGCAAGATTATCGGCATTGATCTGGGCACGACCAACTCGGTCGTAGCCGTGATGCAGGGAGGCGAGCCGGTCGTCATCCCGAACCAGGAAGGGGCGCGCACGACCCCGTCGGTGGTCGGCATCACCAAAACCGGAGAGCGCCTGGTGGGCCAGGTGGCCAAGCGGCAGGCGATCACCAATCCCGAGAATACGATCTATTCGATCAAGCGATTTATGGGGCGCCGCCACGATGAAGTGAGCGAAGAGATGAAGATGGTGCCCTATAAAGTGGTAGCTCAGGGCGACCATGTCGCGGCGATGGCGCAGGGGAAGCCGTACAGCCCGCCCGAAATCTCGGCGATGATCCTGCAGAAGCTGAAGACCGCTGCGGAGGATTTCCTCGGCGAAAAGGTCACGGAAGCCGTCATCACCGTGCCTGCTTATTTCAACGACGCGCAACGCACTGCAACCAAGGATGCCGGAAAGATCGCTGGCCTGGAAGTGAAGCGCATCATCAACGAGCCGACGGCCGCCGCGCTCGCGTACGGCCTCGACAAGAAAAAGGACGAAACCATCGCCGTGTACGACTTTGGCGGCGGCACATTTGACATTTCGGTCCTGGAAGTCGGCGAAGGCGTGATCGAAGTGAAAGCCACGAACGGCGACACGCATCTGGGCGGCGACAACCTCGACCAGCGCATCGTCGAGTGGCTGATCGAGGAGTTCAAGAAGGACGAAGGGCTCGATCTCCACGGCAAGGGCAACGAGATGGCGCTGCAACGTCTGCGGGACGCAGCCGAGCGCGCCAAAATCGAGCTCTCGACGACGATGGAAACCGAAATCAACCTGCCCTTCATCACGGCTGACGCCACTGGGCCGAAGCACCTGGTGAAGAAACTCACGCGATCGAAACTCGAAACGATGGTGGGCGACATCATCCGGCGCTCGGTTGAGCCGTGCAAGCTGTGCATGAAGGACGCGGGCGTGGACGCGAGCAAGATCAACGAAGTAGTGCTCGTCGGCGGACAAACCCGCATGCCCATGATTCAGGCGCTCGTGAAGGAGCTGTTCGGGCGGGAAGGCCATAAGGGTGTCAACCCCGACGAAGTGGTCGCGGTCGGCGCGGCGATTCAGGGCGGAGTGCTCGGCGGCGAAGTGAAGGACATCCTGCTGCTCGACGTGACGCCTCTCTCTCTCGGCGTCGAAACGCTCGGCGGCGTGATGACCGTGCTGATCCCCCGCAACACCACGATCCCGACGCGCAAGTCGGAAACTTTTTCGACGGCGGCGGACAGCCAGACGTCGGTCGAAATCCACGTGATGCAAGGGGAGCGGCCAGTCGCCAGCGGCAACCGCTCGCTCGGGAAATTCCATCTGATCGGGATTCCTCCCGCGCCGCGCGGGATGCCGCAAATCGAGGTGACGTTTGACATCGACGCGAACGGCATCCTCAACGTCTCCGCGAAGGACATGGCGACGAACAAGGAGCAGAAGATCACCATCACCGCTTCGACCGGCTTGAGCAAGGAAGAGGCCGAGCGGATGAAGAAAGAGGCCGATGCGCACGCTTCGGAAGACAAGGCGCGCCTGTCGGAAGTCGAGGCACGCAACAAGCTCGACACGCTCGTCTATCAAGGTGAAAAGCTGATCAAGGAAAACCGCGAGAAGCTGGCCGAAGGAGACGTCAAGGCGGCCGAAGCGGCGATCGAAGAGGCTCGGCGCGCGCTGACGGATGGCGGTCTCGACAAACTGAATGCGGCGGTCGAGAGCCTTACCAAGGCGCTTCACCAGATCGGCGAGGCAATGTACAAGGCGCAGCAGAGTGCCGGCGCGGCGGGCGGTGCTGCCGGAACGCCGGGAGGCGACGGCACATCGGCACCGGGCGGTGCCGGAACCGCACACGGACAAGGTGAGGTAGTCGATGCCGAGTTCGTGGACGTGGACGAGTCGAAGAAGCCGAACTAAGCACACGAACGCATAAGGCGCGGGGGCGGATTGAATTCCGCCCCTGCGTGCTCACACCATGCCAGCTACAACCAAAACGGATTACTACGAACTGCTCGGAGTCGCGCGCAAGGCATCGGTAAAAGACATCCGTGCGGCGTACCGAAAGCTTGCCCGCAAATATCACCCCGACCTCAACCCCGGCGACAAATCCTCCGAGGAAAAGTTCAAGCAGGTCCAGGAAGCCTACGAAGTCCTCTCGGACACGAAAAAACGCCAGATGTACGACCAGTTCGGATTCAACACGCCCGGGGCAGGCGGCGCGCCGGGCGGCGGCGCGGGATACGGCGGCGCGTCTCCCGAAGACATCCATTTCGATTTCGGCGGATTCGATTTTGGCGGGGGCGGCGCGCCCGGCGCGGCGGGCGGGGGAACCAACTTCCGCGATCTTTTCAGCCAATTTTTTCGCGGAGCCACGGCCGCGCAATCCGCGCAAGAGCGTGAGCCTGGGACCGACCTCGAATATCAGATCGACATCACCTTTGCGGAAGCAATGCACGGCACCGTGAAGAAACTGAGCTTCACGCGGCTGGACGCGTGCAACGTCTGCCACGGCACGGGCGCCGCGCCAGGCGACGAGAAAGTTTGCCCCACGTGCGGCGGCTCCGGCCAGGTGCAGCAAGTGAGCGGGAAGATGCGCTTTCAGGTCACATGCTCGCGCTGCGGCGGAAGCGGCCGGCTTCGCACGATCTGCCGCAACTGCGGCGGCGAAGGGCGCGTGCAGCGCGTTGATACGCTCGACGTGCGTATTCCTCCCGGCGCGCACACCGGATCGCGCGTGCGCGTGGCCGGGCGCGGAAACGCGGGCGTGCTGGGCGGGCCTCCGGGCGATCTCTACATCGTAATGAAAGTCGAACCGCACCCATTTTTCGAGCGGCGCGGCGACGATCTCTACACGGTGGTTCCGGTGACGGTCACCGAAGCCTCGCTCGGTGCGAAGGTTGAAGTGCCGACCATCGACGGGCGCGCGCAGGTGCGCATCCCGCCGGGGACCAACAGCGGTAAGCGGCTTCGCCTCCGCGAAAAGGGCGCGCCATCCGCGCGACAGGCGGGTAAGCGCGGCGACCAGATCGTCGAAGTACAGGTCGTGGTGCCGAAACCGGAGGACGAGCGCGTGCGCAACCTGCTGAAGGACCTCGCCAAGCTCGATCAGGAAGACCCGCGCAAGGAAATCTTTTCGCGCGCGACGGTCTAAGAGCGCACAGGGAGACGACGATGGCACAACGGCCCAGAAAACGAGCGAAAGCCGGCTACATGATTAGCGCCGTCGCCGAGCTGTATCAACTCCATCCGCAGACTCTGCGTCTCTATGAACGCGTGGGGCTGCTGAAGCCGTCGCGTTCGCAGGGCAATACGCGCCTGTACACGGACGAGGACCTCGAGCGGCTCGAAGTGATCCTCAATCTGACCCGCGAGCTGGGCGTGAACCTCGCCGGGATCGAAATCATCCTCAATATGCGCGACAAAATGGCGGCGATGCAATCGGAGATGGAAGCATTCGCCAAATTCGTTCGCAACGAAGTGGCGCGCGACTACCTCGCGTCGCACGAGCCGCGCATGCGTCACGCAATTGTCCGCGCCATGCCGCGCCACGCAATCCGCGTCGAGAAGTAGACTTCTGCATCGCTTCTTCGATTTCTGAGAATCCACAGGTCATTAGAATTTGCACAGTGCCCGTGCGCTTGCGCGGCGCAGGCAGCGCACGTATGCTGGCGTCATGGCGCGAGCGGATTGTCCCATTTGTCAGGGCAGCGGGTGGAAGGTCGTCGAGCGGACGGCCGAAGGTGCGCAAGCGCTGGCTGCCGATAAGAGCGGCTCGGCTGCGGGCGAGCCGAAGATGGTGTGGGCCGTGCCGTGCGATTGCACGGCGGGCGACCGCACCGAACGCGTCCTCGCGAAGGCCCGCGTGCCGGAGCGTTATCGCCACTGCGATTTCGACAACTACGAGACGGACAACGAGATTGAGAGCGCGTCGCGCGAGCAGCTCGGTTCGTGGAATCGCAGCCTCGCGCAGGCCAAGCTCATCGTGCAACGCTTCGCGCAGGAATTTTCTCCCGTGCGCGAAATGCAGAACGAGAACGGCCTGCTGCTGATGGGCCCGTGCGGCGTGGGGAAGACGCATCTCGCGGTGGCGGCGCTTAAAGAAATCGTGCTGCGAGGGCACAGCGGACTTTTTTACGACTACCGCGAACTGCTCAAACAGATCCAGGACAGCTACAACTCCGAGAGCCAGTCCACCGAAATGAGCGTGCTTGAGCCGGTGCTGAAAGCGGAGATTCTTGTGCTCGACGACATCGGGTCGAGCAAGCCGTCGCTCTGGGCGCTTGAGACCGTCGGGCACATTCTAAACACGCGATACAACGAGAAGCGCGTCACGATTCTGACGACGAATTTCCTGGATTCCGATGCCGCGGCGAACCCTGCGTCCGCGGGCGCGAGTCCGCGTATTGCGGGTATGCGCGCGCCCACAGTTGAGGATTCGCTCACCGAACGTGTGGGCAAGAGAATTCGCTCCCGCCTCTATGAGATGTGCCGCACGGTCGAAATTTACGCACCCGATTACCGCAAAGAGATTCGCAACCTCAGCCGCGGCCGCGCGTAGCGAGGTTTGCTAAATGTTGATTACTTACCGCCTAACTTCCCAGGATGTTCTAGAAGGCTACAAACGGTATCGGCAGGGAGTTTCCCCTCTTGTCAGAATTGTATATTACGGTCTGACGTGGGTTTTGCGCATTTCTCTGATTGGTTTCGGGCTGTTCCTGATTGCTTTCGATGAAACCGTAAGGAGCCTCGGGACGGTTTTTGTGCTGATAGCCGCCTGCTCCATTCTGTTCTCGATTTTCGCGAGACGAATTTCCGCCGCGCGATATTTCAAGAAGAACCCCAGCCTTAGGAAAGAGTACAAGGCCCAGTTCGACGAAGATGGCGTGGAGTGGTGGTCCGAGGATCTGCACACAAAGTCAGGATGGTCGAATTTCCTCCGCTGGCAGGAATCCAAGAGCGTCTTTTTGTTGTATCCCACGACGCGTATATTCAACATCATTCCCAAACGCGCGTTCGCGCCCGGCGAAGTTGAGCAGTTCCACGCACTGCTGACCCGCAAATTCCCCAAAAAATGAAGCTCGGTTCCGCGCGTAGGCTGTCCGCGCACTCGACTTCAGCCGCATCAATATACCGTTCTGAATCAATTATATCCGCCGTTACCGTGCGATTTGCTTCGCATGGCGCGGAAGGATAGACTCTTGGTTGAGTTCTCCGACCTCCCGTGCCTGACGGAGAGAAATCCTATGGCCGCGGAGGCGATGCCCCTAAGTTCAGGGGTTGAGGGTTCGGGCGGAAACGCTCGGGCCTCCCGTGTTTGGAAAGGGGAATGTCCGGCGCGCAGGCAAAGCGCCAGACGTGTAGCCCAAGTCCAAACGTGGATTTGGGCTTTTTGTTTTGTGGCTGCATCGGAGCTGCTTCGACATCTGAAGGACGGAATGCCACTCACGGACAAATTCGGCCGGCAAATCACCGACCTGCGCGTTTCGGTGACGGACCGCTGCAATTTCCGCTGCGTCTATTGCCGGTCGGCCAACCCGGAAACGCACATGCCCTCGAACGAGTTGCTCACGTGGGACGAATACGAGCGGCTGGTGCGAATTCTCGTCGGCATGGGCATTCGCAAAGTGCGCGTGACGGGCGGCGAGCCGATGGTCCGGCCGGGCGTCGAGGATTTCATCGCGCGGCTGAAGGCGCTCGGCGTGCACGATCTCTCGATGACGACCAACGGCCAGTTGCTCTCGGAGCGCTGCGGCCGGCTGGTCGACGCGGGCATGGACCGCATCAACATCAGCCTCGATTCGCTCAACCGCGAAAAATTCGAACGCATCACGCGCACGAAAACGTTCGATCAGGTGATCGCAGGAATCGACGCGGCGCAGGCTTCGCGGCTGCGCCCCGTGAAGGTGAACGCGGTGCTCGTTCGCGGTGTGAACGACGACGAGGTCGAGGCGTTCGCGGAATTCGCGCGCGAGCGCGATCTGATCATGCGCTTCATCGAGTTCATGCCGCTCGACGCGGACCGCTCCTGGACGCGCGATATGGTGGTCACCGGCGCGGAGGTCCACCGGCGAATTTCGGCGCTCTGGCCGCTCGTTCCCGTCGTGCACGAGCGCAGCGAGACGGCGCGCAAGTTCCGCTTCGCCGATGGACGCGGCGAAATCGGACTCATCTCTCCGGTTTCGCAGCCGTTTTGCGGATTCTGTTCGCGAATACGCATGACGGCCGACGGTAAACTCCGGACGTGCCTCTTCAGCAAGGAAGACCACGATTTGCGGTTCCTGCTGCGCGGCGGCGCGAGCGACCGCGAAATCGGCGACGAAATACTGGCCATCGTCTCGCAGAAAGAGAAGGGGCACCGCATCAACGAGCCTGGTTTCGTGCCGCCCTCGCGCACGATGGTTTCGATCGGCGGTTGATCCTGTCCCGGTACCACTTCGGAGCCTGCCCACATGGCGGATGAGGAATCCAAAATTTTTTCCCTGCGCGAGGCGGAAAAGCTGCGCACCCAGATCGAGCCGATCCTGATCGAAACGATCGAGTCGCGCCGCAAGCTGGCCGAGCTCGACGCGCAACTCGAAGCAATTCAGGAGCGCATCCAGCGCTCCGGCGGCTTGCAGGTTTCTTACGAGGCGACTGCAAACGTGCGCGTCGAACGCAATCGACTGGAAGAAGCCGTCCGCTCCGCCCTCGAACGCATTCATTCGACCGGCTGCATCGTGAAGGATCTCGAAGTCGGCCTGCTCGATTTTCCCGCGCGGATCAACGGCGAGGAAGTCTACCTCTGCTGGAAGCTCGGCGAGGACCGCATCCGCTTCTATCACCGCCAGGACGAGGGCTTTTCAGGCCGCAAGCCGATCGATCCCCGCGACGCGGGGTACAACAATCCCGTTCAGTAGCGTCAGCCGAGGCGCTCGACGCGAAACACCGGAGTCAGGATGTCCCGAGGATCGTATTCCTTCAGGCCGCGCGCAATCTCTCCCACCGGAAGGCGTCGCAGCGAATAGACATAAGGCCGCGGGCCTCTGCCGATGTAATTTTCGCCGATCACCTGAAAGAATGCTCCTCCGTAACGGATCGTAAACGGATACTTCCAGTCCGGCCGCTTCCGGCAGGATGAGATCTTTAGCTCGCCCTCGCTTTTTCCCGCGGCGACTTCGTCGGGTACAAGATCCAGCTCAGACGGCTTGCGCAGCCGTCCGGCCATGTAGATTGCGCCGTCAATGGCGTAGAGCGGGAGCGTTCCGCAAACTTCGCCGGTCACCAGCGCCGCGGTGGCCCGCACAATTCCCTCCACGGCGAAATACAAGATAAACCACGTAAGCGGGTGCGACGCAAAAGTGATGAAGCCCGCCTGCGTCACCGTCTCCCACGAAAATACGCTTCCAGCCTTGGAATTGAGAAAGTAGTACGCGTATTTGTCGCTGAGCAATCCGAAGAAACTCAAATACCAGAAACGCACGACGGCAAGAGACACCAGCGATTCAGCGAGACCGGAAATCAGTGCGGCCTGCGCGAGAGATTGTGCGGAGCCGTGATGCCGCGTCGCGCGCCATCGAGGCGGCAGCAACGTGTAGATCGGTCCGACGAGGTAAGTCCACGAGGCAGCCATATCTTACGGAAGAATAGCGTCAAATGCGGTGTGCCAGCTTGGAACTGGGCCGTTCTATCGGCGAATGCGTCACCTTCGCGCTTCTACTGAAGTCCCGCCTTTCCCAACATTTCCAAAAACTGTCTCTGCGTGCGCATGTCGATCGACTGCGCCACCAGCACGCCGCCGCGGTCATAGACGAAGCTCTCGGGAATTCCGTTTACCTGGAAGAGATCCTTCACGTTGTCGCCCGGGTCGAGCAGGATGGGATAGCTAATATTTCGCTCCGCTATGAAAGGCTTCACTTTGCCGGCGTCTTCGTCAGAAAGGGCGAGGACCACAAAGCCTCGATCCTTGAATCGCTGGTAAAGCGAGTCGAGGTCGGGCATTTCCTTGCGGCAGGGCGGACACCATGTGGCCCAGAAATTCACGAGGATAACCTTGCCGCGCAATTCCCTCAGCGACCATTGTTTCCCGTGCAAGTCCGTGAGCGTGAAATCGGCGTTCTGTCGGCGTGCGTCGTCCGCTTCAAGCTTGGCCGTGGCGGCCGCGAATTGAGGGTCGTCCAGTGACGCTTGCACGTGCTCGTAACGCACCAGCTCAGCGAGCTCGACGTAGGGCGCGGCGGGCCGGCCTTTGTCCTGCGCCACGGGCGCCTCGCGCAGTGCGTCCGCCAGAGTCGTCGCCACCTCCTGCAAGGTATCGTGACCGAAGTCTCCCTCGGTCGATAGATTCGCGAGGGCATTCGCGAGACGCAGTTTGTTCGGCGCAACCGGCAGTTGCCGGATTTGAAGGGCAAGTTGCTTGGTCGTCCCCGCCCTGACGTCATCCGGCAAATCTCGCAGGTGGCGGATCTGTTCGTAGATCGGCTGTTCCTGGCTCGTCCACGCGGGCTGCTGCGTCTGCGCGCACAGGCGCTGGGGATAAAGAATAATCACAGCGGTGAAGAGGATGACTGTCGCAGCTCGGAGGCGGCGCAAAATCTGGACCATATTCGCGAATTTACCACGAAAGCCCAATTCTGCCGCGCGGGAGCGAGATAGCTGACCAGCTACTCGACACGCTTCGCGTGCTGGTCTAGTCCGTTTTGGTGCAGGATCAGTTCCGTCGCCCGGCCGGTGCTGTCCGTGATGAACGTGATCTGCGCGTCGACGACCTTGAGGAAATAGTCGCGGTCGCTTTCGGGTAATATTTCGAATTTCGGCTGTCCGGTCGCCTGCACGAACAAGTGATCGCCGTCCCGCGTGATGGCCATAACGAAGTTCGGAGCCAGTTGGTAGCTTCCGACGTAGCCGTCGAATAGCTTGGTGTCGACGGTGACTTCTTTGTGCTCCTTCGGCTTCGGCGCGTCACTCGGCGGCTTCATCAGCGGGACGCTCGTGTCGAGCAGGTGCCGCCCAATGTCATCAACGCCCGCAGCCGTTTCCGCGTTGGATAGGACGACCACGCCGATCCGGGTCTTCGGGTCAAAGCCCAGGAAGGAACGATAGCCGCCCGTGCCGCCGTTGTGCCAAACAATCTCTTTGCCGTTAGTCGTCAAGATGTGCCAGCCAAGAGCGATTTCTAACCCCGGTTGGCCGGTTGGTCGGCGCACCTTCAGCATTGCAGCCATCGCTGGGGCGAGCGGCGACTTTGTGTAACCAAGATTCGCCGCCAGGAAAGTCAGCAGGTCGTTCGCACTGGATCGGAGGGCGCCGGCTCCGGCAAGCGTCGGAGAGTCCCAGTTTTCGACCGATTGCAGCGCGGCGTTGTGCCCTGCTGCGAGCCGCGCTTTCATTTCGGGTGTCAGCGTGATCCGCGTACTATTCATGCCCAGGGGATCGCAGATGCGAGACCGCACCAGCGCCTCGTAATCCATCCGGGCGCGCCGCGCCAGCACATGGCCGAGCAGCCCACCGCCAAGATTTGAATACTCGTATTGCGAGCCGATGTCTCGTGTCAGTTGGTAGGTCGAAAGGAATTGATAGAGCTGCTCGACCGAATAATCCGCGTAAGGATTGGCCGGATCCTTCGGCATCAAGTTCGTCGGCAAGCGCGGCAGGCCGGAGGTGTGGGTCGCTAAGTCGATGAGTGTGATCGAGCGCCCGTTACGCTCGGGCATTTTGACGCCCGGGGGCAAGTATTTGGCTACCGGATCATCCAGCCCGACTTCGCTGCGCTGCACCATGTAGGCCAGCAGCAACGACGTAAACACTTTTGTTGCCGAGCCGATCTCGAAGATCGTGTCGCCATTGAGCGGACGCGGATCGCCTTTCTCCAGATGCCCGTATGCAATGACCCGGCGCCCGTCCGGCCCGATGACGCCCACGACGATGCCGACACTCTGTTTTTGAACGTCGATCCGATCGACGAGTATTTGCCGAATCTCAGAATCCGACGGCATGGCGGTTTGCGGAGCCGACTGGGCCGCGGCGCCCGTCGTCGAGACGATCGCCGCGGCCACCAAGGCCAGCGTCATCGGCAAACTTTTACACCTCATCAGTCCGCTCGCGATTCTCAAGCTGTCATATCGTTCAGTTCGTCGATCTGTTTTTGCAGCTGCTTCGCCCTCATCGGTTACGGCAGTGGCCGCAGGAATACGCTCGCGATCTTCCCGTCGGGCATCATCGAGATATGGCACTCCACGTTTCCGTGCTCAAAGTCCGCCTCGTAAATGTCCGATCCCTGGGGATCGACGCCCGTAAACTTCAGCGCAGTCAGCGACCCCAGCGCTTGAAATTCGCGCTGCAACACCGGCAACTGTTCTTTCGTAACTCCTGCCAACTCGGGGCTCATCCGATTGTAGTCTGGCTTGCCGGACGTCAACTCGGCCAGGTCTTGGCGCAGGGCCTCCTCGCTTCCCGGAGTCGCGGTTTTCTGTTGAAGCTTCGCATTCAGCGCATCCGTCATCTGCTTCGCCGTCGCTTCGTCCACGCGCGGCATCGGCGTGTTCTGGCCTGCTTGGTGCAACACGAGTCCAGTTACCCTTCCCGCCGCGTCTTTCTCGAACGAAATCTGCGCATCCACTATCTTCGCAAAGAAATCGCCGCTCGCTTCCGGGAAGATTTCGATTGGCGGCTGCCCGGGCGGCTGCGAAAAAAAGCGTCCACCGTCGCGATAAACGTTCACCACCGCGCTTCCCAGAAACAAATAATGCCCCACGTACGCGTCGAATGCCGTCGGATCCATCGGCACCGCCGTCCGCGCCGTGATCAGTGACTTCGGAGAGGCTACGTGATCGACGATCAACAGCTCGGCCGGAGCAGTCGCGGGCTGAAGGGTTAATCCAAGCTGCGATTGCAGCGCGTCCGCCAGCACTGCAGGCGTCGGACGCGGCAACGTTTCGGCCGTTCCCTGAGTCACATTCACTTTCCAATCCAGATGGAAGTCGTACGTCTGTTTCAGCCCGGTCTGGTCGAGCACGGGACGCCCCAGCCGTTGTGAGAGCAAATCGACAAAGTCATCCATTCGCAGCGAAGTCCCCGAAATAGAAGTCAATCCCACGCTAACGCCCGGCCCCGGCTCCGCCGGCGACGCCACCTTCATCAGCACGTTCGCTCCGCCGGAGCTGAGGACGTACACTGGCATCGATTGCGCGCTGCGATGCACCTGAAGCTGGAACTGGTCAGCGAGCATATTGCGCACCATCCCGCGCCCTGTGTCGACGCTGGAGTAGCCCGGCCACGACAATCCCCCCGGCACCGTCGCCTCCACCGTATATCTTGAGTCCAACATCTCCGGTCCCGAAACCAGCCCGCTTTCCACGTCAAATCCCGAGGCGATCAACTGTCGTAGCGAACCCGCGAATTCGAAGCGGCTCGGTCCCACGCTGAAAAGCATGTCCATTGCACCGGGCTCTCCCGCATGAATCGTCACATTCTGAAAAGTCGCGCTGTCAGCCCCCTGCGTCTGCGCGAGCGTTCCGGTAGGCACCGCAAACAATGAAGCGATCGCGATCGGCGCGACAACGGTCACCGTCGCAGCCGCGGCCAGAAGAATCTTCCTGGCCGCATTTAATTTGTACGTCACCCGCGGAGTCATAATTGCCACGATTCTCTTCTTCAGGTCCGCGCCCGCCGCGCCCGCCGCGCCCGCTGCGGATGCCAGCGGAGATTCCACGTAGAACTTGCACACGGTCAGTAGAGCTTCGGCGTAATCTTCCCGCTCGCCGCCCGCCGCGAGCACCGCTTCATCGCAGGCCGCTTCGCGCTCGACAATCATTCTCCGGCCTATCCACCAGACCAGCGGGTGAAACCAGAAGATTGCCTCCACAAGCATGTGGATCGCGGCCGTCAGGTTGTCGCGCCGCCGCACGTGGCACATTTCGTGCATGACGATCGCCTGCAGCTGCCGCGGCGTCAGTCGGGCGCAGATGCCATCCGGCAGCAGCAGCACAGGCCGGAACAACCCGACGACGCCGGGCTCGTTCGGCGCCCACGACGATCTCGCAGGGATTGGCGCATCCAGTTCCAGTGGCCCTGCATTCTTGACGTCCGCGCGCAGCCGCAGCCATCGTGCCATCCAATAACCCGCCACCACGATCGCTCCGCACGCCCACACGCCGTAGCAGATCAGCGCCCAGTTGATACCCGCGCTGTGAATTGGCCCCACCGCTGCCGATGCCGCCGGCACAGCGGCCCCTGTCGATGCAGCGGAAAACGGTTGCGCAAACTGTCCAAGCATCGGAGGCAGCGCCACCCCCGGCGTGGTTCGCCAGCTCAGGCGGCTGCCGATCTCGCTCAAGAGCGAAAACGGAACCAGAAGCTTGCACGACGCGGCAAACCACAGCCAGTAGCGCGTGTGCGCCCCCATTCCTGCGAAACAATAATGTCAGGAGCCCCACCGCCACCGCGAACACCGTCGACTGCCAAAGATGGTTCAACAGTTCGTGCGTCATGCTATTTCTCCTTCTTTGCCAGCTTTCGAAGAATCTTTTCCGCTTCCTGCACGTCTTTCAGCGTCAATTTCCCTGATTCGATTAGGTGAGCCATCACCGGTTGCGCCTGCCCGCCGAAAATCCCGAGAAAATCGTCGATCAGCCTGCGTTGTGCTTCGCTGCGCGAGATAACCGCTTCGAAAATGTGCGCGTTGCTGATTTTCTTCGCGCGGCGCACGGCCTTTTTGCCTTCCAGGCGATAAACGATGGTTTGCACGGTTGTGTACGCGGGGCGGCCATGCTCGGGAAACGCCTCTTGAATTTCCCGAATGGACGATGGGCCGCGGCTCCACAGCGCTTCCATGATCTGAAGATCGAATTTGCTCAACCGGGGAAGTGACATCGAATCTCCTACTACAACTGTGTTTGAACCTACGACACCATTAAGAGAATTGCAAGCGAAATTTTGCCGTCCCGAAATTGCCGATTCTAGTAGGACAGTAATAGGCCCTGTACTTTTTCGTCGGATTCCGCATGTTCCATATCGCCGCGTTCCTGCTAATGTGGTTGTGCAGGAGGTAAGTGATACGAAAATGTTGTATGAACCAAAAAGTCGGATAGTTCGGGTGTCGCACGCGCTCGCGGCCATGTCGCCGCAGGGTGCATCGGTCTTGTGCGCCTCTTTACGGCTCACGAACTACGAATCCCGAGTCACATTTCTAATCGACATTCGGGCGATTAGAATCCGCTCCAACTGATTGAAAACAAATGATGGGCACACATTCTAATCGACACTGCTCCGGAGGGCGGCGCCGTGACGCAGGACGCTGAGAACCGGCTGAAGAATTCCGCGAGCCCGTATCTGCGCTCGGCTGCGCACCAGCCCATCGACTGGCATGAATGGGGCGAGGAAGCGTTCGCCAAAGCGCGCGCCGAGGAAAAGCCCGTGCTGCTCGATATCGGCGCGGTCTGGTGCCACTGGTGCCACGTGATCGACCGCGAGAGCTACGAAAATCCCGAAATCGCGGCCATGATCAACAAGCTCTATATTCCCGTGAAAGTCGACCGCGACGAGCGTCCCGACGTGGACGCGCGCTACCAATCGGCCGTCAGCGCGATTTCCGGGCAGGGTGGATGGCCGCTGACGGCGTTTCTCACGCCGGAGGGAAAGCCCTTCTTCGGCGGGACGTACTTCCCTCCCGAGGACGCGATGGGCCGCCCCGGTTTCGAGCGCATCCTGCTGGCGATCGCCGAAGCGTTCAAAACGAAGCGCGCGGAAGTCGATAGTTCCGCGCACGCGCTTGAAGAGGCCGTCGCCAAGGCGGAAATCTTTCATGGCGCACGCGGCGCGTTCGATGCGCGCGTGATTGACGCCGTGATCGAGTCGGCGCTCGGCCGTTTCGACGCGACGCACGGGGGCTTCGGCCACGCGCCGAAATTCCCGCACTCTTCGGTGATCGACTTGCTGCTTGAGCGCGCAAAATCGCCGGTCGGCGCGAAACTGCAATCCGTCGCAGAAAAAACATTGAACGGAATGGCCGCAGGCGGCTTTCACGATCAGATCGGCGGCGGATTCCATCGATATTCGGTGGACGAGCGCTGGTGCGTGCCGCACTTCGAGAAAATGTCGTACGACAATTCCGAGCTGCTGAAAAACTATCTACACGGCTACCAGTCGCTGCGGCTTCCACACTATCGTCTCGTGGCGGAGGGGCTGATCGCGTGGGTAGGCGAAGTGCTTTCGGATCAGAAGCGCGGCGGATTCTACGCCAGCCAGGATGCCGACCAGACGCTCGACGATGACGGGGATTATTTCACCTGGACGCAGCAGGAGCTGCGCGCCGTGTTGTCGTCGGAAGAAGCGGGCGTTGCGGAGCTGTATTACGACGTCGGCCCGCAAGGCGAGATGCATCACAATCCCGAGAAGAATGTGCTCTGGATCGCCGAGACGATCGAAGGCATCTGCCATAAATTGAAATTGAGCGAGGACGAAGCCACGCTGCTCCTCGCGCGGGCGAAGGGGAAGCTTCTCGCCGCGCGGCGCGAGCGCCGGCCCACGCCGACCGTGGACGAAACGCTTTACGTCGGCTGGAACGCGATGTTCGTATCCGCCTATCTCGAAGCCGCGCGCGTGCTCGGACGCGCCGATTGCCGCGAATTCGCACTGAAGACGCTCGACCGCATCCTCGCGGAAGCGTGGGATGAATCGAAGGGCTTTCTGCACCGCGTGGGCGGGCCACCACTCGAAGGCTCGCTCGACGATCAGGTTTTTGCCGCCGCGGCGCTGCTCGATGCGTATGAGACGACGCTCGACCGGCGCTATTTTGACCTCGCGGAGCGCGCGATGCGCCTCGCGGTCGAGCGTTTCGGCGATCCCGAGGCCGGCGGCTTCTTCGATCGCGCAAAAGACGCACCGCCGATGGGCGGGCTCGAAATCCGCCGCAAGCCGCTCCAGGATTCGCCCACGCCGGGCGCGAATTCGGCAGCCGCGATCGTGCTCGACCGGCTACACGGGTTTACGGGCGAGCGCGCGTATCACGACTGGGCCGAAAAGACGCTCGAGGCATTCGCGGGGCTGATCCCCCAATACGGCATCTTCGCCGGGACCTACGCCCTCGCGGCTCTGCTTCACGCGCGCCACTCGCTGCAGGTGGTGATCACCGGAGCGGCGGGCGACCCAAACGCGGCGGAACTCGAGAAGGCCGCGCACGAAATCTACCGCTTCGGGAAGGTTGTGATGCGGGTCACGCCGGAGCAGCTGGTTTCGGCCGCTCTCCCAGCGGCGCTCCGTGAAACGCTACCCCATCTTGATGCGGCCGCACCGCAGGCGTACGTCTGCGTCGAGACGACGTGCTACCCGCCCGTCGCGGATCGAGCTAAACTGACCGCGCTGCTCGCGGAAGTCGGCGCTGGCGCCGCTCGCGTTTCGGCCCAAAACGATTGACGCGCGGCGGAGGCGATGCGATAATTTCTCGCCTTAATTTTATCCGTTGATCCCGTACCGGCGGCTCACGCAGCGCGCCGGGAATCGTAAAATATAGGTAGGAGCGCTGTAGCAGCACTCATTTGTTCGGATGGAAATACTCCATAGCATCGGCGAGTTGTTTCTCGAAGCTGTGCCCACGATCGTCGTCGTCCTCCTATTCTATTTCTTCCTTCGCTGGGCTTTTTTCGGCCCGATTCAAAAGGCGATGGCGGAGCGCGACGCGCGCATCGCCGGCGCACGCGCGGAAGCCGCAGCCGTCGAGGCCGCCGCCAAGCAGGAACTGGATTCCTACAACGAGGCGCTGCGAAAGGCCCGTGCGGAAATTTACGGCGAGCAGGAAGCGGCGCGGCAGGCTGCTCTGGACAGTCGCGCCAAACTGCTCAAATCGATGCGCGCCCGCGCGCTGGAAGACGTAACCGCCGCGAAGCGGAGAATTGCGGCCGATCTCGAGTCGGCCCGCGCCGAGGTGGAACTTCAAACACCCGCCCTCGCCAGCGAAATCGCCCGGATGATTCTCGAAAAGCCCTCCTCGTTGCGCGGAGGAGCGGCCAGATGACGCGCGGCGTCCGACTTCTCGGGCGGCACATTGGGTTTTCCGGCCTGCTTTTTCTTCTGATGGCCGCGCCTGCCCTGGCGCAAGAAAGCCAGCCGTCGCCCGCCGATTCGAACGTCGGCTGGGTATTCCGCTGGATCAATTTCGCGATCGTTCTGGGTCTAATCGTCTACGCTCTGCGCAAAGCCGCACCGAGTTTCCGCGGCCGCACCGAGCAAATTTCCGAACAGATTGCCGAGGGAACGCGCGCGCGCGAAGCCGCCGAGCAACAGCGCCGCGCGGTGCAGGCAAAGCTTGCGGGCATTGAGCAGGATGTCGCGGTGTTGCGCGAGGAAGCGAAGCGTGCGGCGGAAGCCGAAGCTGTGCGCGTCCGCGATCTAGCCCGTGCGGAAGCGGCCACGATCGAGCGCGCCGCGCAGGCCGAAATCGCCGCTGCGGAACGCGCCGCGCGCATCGAGCTGAAGGCGCTGGCCGCTCAGTCCGCCGTCGAACGCGCCGAAGTGCTGCTGCGCGACAAACTGACGCCCACATCGGAATCCGGGCTTTTCATCGCGTTTGTGGCCGAGCTTGAAGGGAGCGCAAATTGACCGGCGCGGTCGTGACGCGTTACGCAGCGGCCCTGGCGGACGTCGCGCTGGAGCAGAAGAGCGCGGACCGCGTGAAGCGCGATCTTGCGTCATTCGTCGACGCGTTTCTTTCCGCAGCCGATCTGCGGAATCTACTGGAAAGCCCCGCGGTCGCGCACGACTCCAAGCACAACGTGATCGAAAAGCTTGCGGAGCGAATGGATTTGACGCCTGCGGTGCGGAATTTCGTGTACCTCCTCGTGGATCATCGCCGGACGGAGATGCTTCGAGAGATCCGGCCGGCATTCGAGTCCGAGCTGAACGCCCGGCTCGGCATCGCGGAAGCGGAAGTGACTTCGGCGCGAGAATTGAACGCCGGAGAGCGGCAGCAATTGACCGCGGCGCTCGAACGCCGCACCGGCAAGAAAATCGAAGCGCGCTTTCGCGAGGACCGGTCGCTCGTGGGCGGCGCAGTGGTGCGCGTAGGCTCGACCGTCTATGACGGCTCGGTGCGCGAGCAATTGACCCGGCTGCGCGAGCAGCTCGAAGCAGAATAGGAGCCAGGAATGGCGAACATCAAAGCGGACGAGATTACAAAGATTCTGCGCGAGCAGATCGAAAACTATCAGCAAACGGTCGCGGTCGAGGAAGTCGGCTCGGTCATCTCCGTGGGAGACGGCATCGCTCGCGTTCACGGCCTGGATCGCTGCATGGCGGGCGAGATGCTCGAATTCCCGCACGGCGTTTTCGGCATCGCGCTCAACCTCGAAGAGGATCAGGTCGGCACCGTGCTGCTCGGCGATTACACCCAGATTCGCGAAGGCGACACGGTAAAACGCACGAACAAAATTATGTCCGTGCCGGTCGGCGACGCGCTCATCGGGCGCGTGGTCGACCCTCTCGGCCAGCCGCTCGACGGCAAAGGCCCGGTTCAATCTGATCAGCGCAACCCCATCGAGCGCATCGCGCCGGGCGTCGTGGACCGCCAGCCGGTGCGCGAGCCTCTGCAAACCGGTATCAAGGCCATCGACTCGATGATTCCGATCGGCCGCGGCCAGCGCGAATTGATCATCGGCGACCGCCAGACGGGCAAGACCGCGATCATTCTGGACACGATCCTGAATCAGAAGGGCGGGGACGTCATCTGCATCTACTGCGCGATCGGACAGAAGCGCTCGACGATCGCGCAGGTCGTGAAGACGCTTACGGATTACGGCGCCATGGACTACAGCATCGTCGTCGCGGCGTCGGCCACGGAGCCCGCCACGATGCAGTACATCGCGCCATTCGCGGCCGCGGCGATGGGCGAATTTTTCCGCGACTCGAAGCGGCACGCCATCTGCTTTTACGACGACCTTTCGAAGCACGCGCAGTCCTACCGCGAAATCTCGCTGCTGCTGCGGCGGCCACCGGGACGCGAGGCTTTCCCCGGCGACGTTTTCTTCCTGCACTCGCGGCTCCTCGAGCGCGCGGCAAAGCTCAATGACAAGCTCGGAGCAGGCTCGTTGACCGCGCTGCCGGTGATCGAAACACAGGCGGGCGACGTCTCGGCCTACATTCCGACGAACGTCATCTCCATCACGGACGGGCAGATTTACCTCGAAGCGGACCTTTTCAATGCGGGTATCCGCCCGGCCATCAACGCTGGCATCTCGGTGAGCCGCGTCGGCGGCAACGCGCAGATCAAGGCCATGCGGCAGGTGGCAGGCTCGCTGCGACTCGATATGGCGCAGTACCGCGACCTTGCTGCCTTCGCGCAATTCGGCACCGAGCAACTCGATAAGGCGACCCAAGCGCAGATTTCGCGCGGCCAGCGCCTCGTCGAGATTCTGAAGCAGGACCAATATCAGCCACTGCCAGTAGAGAAGCAGGTGCTGATTATCTTCGCGGGCGCTAACAAGTATCTCGACGATCTCGCGGTTCCGGAAACGCGGCGGTTCGAGCAAGAGCTGTTTCCCTTTGTCGAAACGAACTATGGCGGCGTGCTGAAGACTCTGCGCGAGAAAAAGGCGATCGACGATACGTTGCGCGCGGAGATGCTCAAGGCGCTCGACGCATTCAAGGAGCGTTTCAAGGCCGGCGCATCTGCCGCCGCGGCAAAGTAACGACTGACCATCGATGGCCACACTTCTCGATTTCCGGCGACGCATCCGCTCGGTGAAGAGCACGCAGCAGATCACGCGCGCGATGAAATTTGTCGCCGCGGCAAAGCTGCGCCGCTCCCAAGAGGGCGTGTTCGCCGCGCGACCCTACGCACACGAGATTCTGCGCGTGCTGCGCTCGGCGGCGGCCCGCATCGAATCGACGGCGCACCCGCTGCTCGAAAGGCGGCCGGAGGAGCGCGTCCTCGTAGTCGTCCTCACCGGCGACCGGACGCTTTGCGGCGCGTTCAATTCGAACGTACTTCGCAGAGCAACCGCCTTTCTCCGCGAGAAAGGCTCGAGCAGGAGCCAGGTGATCGCGATCGGAAAGAAAGGGCGCAACGCGCTCAAGCAGGGTGGCTGGAATTTCGCCGGGGAGTATCTGAACATCTCCGGCAACGTGCAATTCTCTCATGCGAAGGAAATCGCCGCGCAGATCGGGAAGCTCTACGAATCGAGCGAGGTGGACGCCGTTTACGTCGTCTACCACGAATTCAAGAACGTGCTGGTGCAAAATCTGCTCACCGAGAAGCTGCTTCCGATCGACCCATCCGTGCTGACAACGGAGGCGGCGCAGACATTTCGCACTGGCACCGCGGCGCATGAAGAGGCGCTGCCGCACGATCGGGCTGCGAGCGGCGAGTCGTACGTCGACTACATATACGAAGAGCCGGTCGGCGAGATTTTCAGCGGGCTGCTGCCGCGCTATCTCGAATCCGAGGTGTACCGCATCCTGCTCGAATCATCCGCGGCCGAGTGGGCCGCGCGCATGACGGCGATGGATTCAGCCACGCGCAATGCGTCCGAGCTGATCGACAAGTTGACCCTGGAGATGAACAAGATTCGCCAGGCCGGCATCACCAAGGAATTGATCGAGATTGTGAGCGGCGCGGCGTCGGCAACATCGTAACTCGTGATTTGTGATTCGTGACTCGTGAAAATCAAGAGCTTCACCGAGTTGACGGTTTGGCAGAGGTCGCACGAGTTGTGTTTGGCGGTATACAAATTAACGGCCGTCTTTCCACGATCCGAGATGTTTGGCATCACGTCTCAGTTGCGAAGAGCGTCGGCGTCGGTGGCGGCTAATATTGCCGAGGGCTTTGGCAGGCGGACTACGCGCGAGTTGCTGCGGTCCCTGCAGATTGCCGCGGGAGAGATGGAAGAGACGCGTTATTTTTTGATTCTCAGCCGCGATCTCAAGTATATCGGCAAGCCGGATTTCGACCAGGCATCAGCGATGTGCGATTCGGTTGGCCAATTGATCAACGCGCTCGGGCGATCTTTGAAGGCGCGAGCCGGGGCAACGTAGGTTTTCACAAGTCACGAATCACGAGTCACAAGTCACGGGTTCTAGAGGGAGCTGAAATGGCAACAGACAAGACAAAAATCGGCCGCGTGGTCGAAGTCATTGGCCCGGTCGTGGACGTGCAGTTTGCCGAAGGGCACCTGCCTAAGATTCACAGCGCCGTGCGCATCACCAGCGAAGGGTTCGACGTTCCTGATCCGATCGACCTCATCGTCGAAGTCCAGCAGCACCTCGGCGAGGGCCGCGTCCGCTCCGTCGCGATGAAGCCGAGCGAAGGCCTGGTGCGCGGGATGAAGGCGGAAGACCTCGGAGAGCCGATCTCCGTGCCAGTAGGCCGCGGCACGCTCGGCCGCGTGATGAACGTGCTCGGCGAACCGGTGGACAACCTCGGGCCCGTGAAGTACGAAAAGCGCTACCCGATTCACCGTCCGGCGCCGTCCCTGCAGGACCAGTCCACCAATCTCGAAATGTTCGAGACCGGCATCAAGGTCGTGGACCTCATCGAGCCGTACCTGAAGGGCGGAAAGATCGGATTGTTCGGCGGCGCGGGCGTCGGAAAGACCGTGCTGATTCAGGAGCTGATCCACAACGTCGCCATGAAGCACGGCGGCGTTTCCGTTTTCGCCGGAGTAGGCGAGCGCACGCGCGAAGGCAACGACCTCTGGCTCGAATTCCAGGAATCGGGCGTCATCGAGCCGGGCAATTCCGGAAAAGTCTCGCTGCGCGCTCGTGTACGGCCAGATGACGGAGCCGCCTGGCGCGCGCCTGCGCGTCGGTTTGACGGGCCTCACCGTGGCGGAATACTTTCGCGACGAAGAGAAGCTCGACGTGCTGCTTTTCATCGACAATATTTTCCGGTTCGTGCAGGCGGGATCGGAAGTATCGGCGTTGCTCGGCCGCATGCCTTCCGCCGTGGGTTATCAGCCGAACCTGAATACCGAAATCGGAGAGCTTCAGGAACGCATCACGTCGACCAAGAATGGTTCGATTACTTCCGTGCAGGCCATCTACGTTCCGGCTGACGACTACACCGATCCGGCTCCCGCCGCCACCTTCACGCACCTGGATGCGACGACGAACCTCAGCCGGCAAATCGTCGAGCGCGGCATTTATCCCGCCGTCGATCCGTTGGCGAGCTTTTCGCGCATCCTCGACCCGCGCATCCTCGGACAGGAACACTACACCGTGGCCCGCGCCGTGAAGGGCGTCCTGCAGCGTTACAAGGAATTGCAGGACATCATCGCCATCCTCGGAATCGAAGAACTTTCCGATGACGACAAACAGGTGGTTGGGCGCGCGCGAAGGCTGGAACGGTTCCTTTCGCAGCCGTTCTTCGTGGCCGAGCAGTTCAGTGGACTCAAGGGCACGTACGTGAAGGTCGAAGACACGATTCGCGGCTTCAAGGAGATCGTCGAAGGCAAGCACGACGAGCTGCCCGAGCAGGCGTTTTACATGGTGGGCACGATCGAAGAGGCGCGCGAAAAAGCGGAGAAGATGGCGGCCGTGGCGTAGTCAACCGGCGCTGAATCGCGGACAGACAAATGCAACCCGAAGCAATCGAACTTCAAGTCGTCACGCCGCAGCGGTTCGTCCTGCAGGAAACCGTGCAGGCGATCGAGATTCCCGGCAAAGAGGGATATCTCGGCGTTCTGCCGGGCCACGCTCCGCTGATCACGGAACTCGGCATCGGAATTCTGGCGTATCGCAAGGGCTCCGAGAGCCGCTACCTCACCGTGATCCACGGCTACGCCGAAATTCTGCCCGACCGCGTGATCGTGCTGGCCGAAATCTCCGAGCGCGCCGAGGAAATCGACGTCGAGCGCTCGCGCGCCGCCCACGAACGCGCACAAGCGGAACTCGCCAAGGCCGGCGTGGGAACCGAGCAGTGGCACCAAGAGAGGCTTGCGACCGAGCGCGCCCTCGTGCGGATGCAGGTTGCGGAAAAGTATGGCGCTACGACCGGTATCACGCGCAAGTGACGTGGAAGCAAGCCTCGCTGATCGCTATTACCATCTCGCTTCAGGCCCGAATCCAACCGATTCCCTCCGCATCAAATTTGTAGCAGGATTGGGGTACGCATAAATGGCCGAAATCGTCACAATTTATGGGTCGCCTTGGTGCGGGGATTGCCGCCGCGTGAAAAATTTCTTGCGCGACCGGGGCGTGGAATTCCGCGAAGTGAATATCGACGAGGCGCCCGAATCCGAGCAACTCGTGCTACGCGTGAACGATGGACGCCGAAAAGTTCCCACGCTCGAAGTTGAAGGTCGGTATTTCGCGTGCAGTCCGTTTGATCCCCACCGGCTCGCGGAAGAGTTAAGAATCCCGCTGAACAAGTAGAGTGCTACGACTTTAGTCCGCTTATTCTGCGGAGCTCCTGCTGCTGGTCGCTGCTTAGGAATTTCTTTCCGAAGATATAGACTGTGCCTCCCGCCACAAACATGAAGACTCGTTCGTCCTCGCCTTTGAGTCGCACCGCGGGCCATTTGACGCGCCACTCGAAAAATTCACCTGTAATGTGGAATCCGTTTTCGTCCGCATCGGCTTGGAACGACTTGCCGACGAACTCAAATGAGCGATACGCGCGACGGAAATATCTGGTCGGGTACAGCATCTGTATTCCCGCACACATCCACCAGATTCCTATCGCCGCAAGGAGAACGAGCGGCAAGCTCGCCAAAGTGTCGTAAGGCGCCCAGGCTGGGGGCCTGGAATTGAAGGCCATGACAACGAAAACCGCACCGACAAGAATCCAGCATGCCGCCCGGCCGATACGGCGGTCGCGACCGAACAATCTATGGTAGAGAACCTGTGCCGCAACGTATTCGTCGACTGGGATTTCGTATTGGAATTGCACTGAGCTCATCGACTACTTTCCAGTGATTACGCGAGGCCCGCGCCGCGCGTCATCACTGCGGCAACGCGCAAGTCCGCCGTCAATGCGACAAGATCGGCGTCCGCTCCCACGGCGATAATCCCTTTCTTGCCTGCCAGGCCCAGCCGCCGCGCGGGAAGCACTGTGACCATTCGCACGGCGTCCGTAAAAGGCACGCCGAGCGCGACCAGATTCCGCAGCGCGCGATCGAGAGTAAGCGTGCTACCGGCCAGCTTGCCCTCGGAATTGCGCGCAACTCCGTCTTTCACGCTGACTTCAAAATTTCCGAGCCGGTAGTTCCCATCGGGCATCCCGGTTGCCGCAATGCCGTCGCTGACGGCGAGAACGGTGTCGAATCCCTTCGACCCGATCAGCACCTGAATTGCAGGCCCCGCCACGTGAACGAGGTCGGCGATTATTTCAGCCGTGACCTCCGGATCAGTCAGGATCGCTCCCACGATGCCGGGGTCGCGGTGCGTGAATGGCCGCATGGCGTTGTACATATGGACGGCGTGGCGCGCACCTGCGTGGATCGCCGCGCGCGCCTGATCGTAGTCGGCGTCCGTGTGCCCCATTGCGACCACGAGCTTGGCCGCAACGGCCGCGGCGATCAAGTCCATCGCTCCGGGCAGCTCGGGCGCGATCGTCACGATTCGGACGAGGCCATCCGCGGCTTTCAAAAGCTTTTCCAAAGTTTCAACCGACGGTTTGGCGAGCGCATCCGAAGGATGTACTCCGCGGCGCGCTTTGCTGATGAACGGACCTTCGAGATGAATGCCGACGATTTCGGCGGCGAGCTTGGCATTCTCTGAAACCGCTTCCGATTGCTCGTGGCTGCGAATGTATCGCGCAATTCCCTCGAGGCTCTTGATGGTGTCCTCGATGGGCGCGGTGACGGTCGTCGCAACCATCGAAGTGGTCCCGGAGCGCGCGGCCGTGGACGTGATGCGATCGAGCGCTCGCGCAGTTCCTTCCATCACGTCGTGGCCACCCGCGCCATGAATGTGGATGTCGACGAATCCGGGGACGACGGTCATGCCCGCGGCAACGAAATCGGTCGCGCCGGCGGGCAAGCGCATTTCGTCGCGGTGCCCCAGCGCCGCGATGCGGCCTCCCTCGACGACGATCACGCCGTCGCTGATCTCTTCTTCCGGCGTCAGAATCCGGCTCGCGTGTATTACGGTCGTTCCCATCGCCTCGGTCGGCTCCCGGCCTCGCTCGAATCGCGCTCCAAGTATGCTAGAGGAATTACGGCGTAAAATCACAGCGGAGCTTGCATCCGTTGCCTTCTCCGCTACAATCGTTGGTGGCTTATTTTCCGGAGGAGAATGGATGGCAAACGAAAAGCGTTACGTGGCGCAGAAGCGCCAGCGCCGCCGCCGCAAGGCCGCCAAGGCCAAGGTGAAGCTCTACGAGCAGGGGAAAATTCCCCACGACAAACTGACGTCTCTCGCCAAGCGATTCCTGAGCCGCAAGATGCGGGCCCTCAGCAAAGCGGAATAGCCACGGGCAAAAAAGAGGGCGTCCCGGTCGATCGGGACGCCCTTTTCGTTCGCCTCTGCTGCCAGCCCCGCCAGGAGGGCGGCAGGTTCTTCAGTTGCCCGCAGCCTGCGCGTGCGTTGAATTCACCTTCGGCACGCTCAGGTAACCGACGATCTTATCCTTGCCGATCTGGTTCACGGTGAACTCCACGGGCGCACGGCTGCCGTGCGTGAAGAAGTAGATCGGCTCGTTCGCCGAGCGGTTCTTCTTCTCGTAGCGGCTGTCATCCACGTAGATGGCGACCGTGTAGAGGTTCTTCTTGGGGTTCACGCCGCGAAGCTCGACCATCAGGTCGCCGACCTTCTCACGCTCGTTCTTCTTGTCGATCGTGAATTCGTAGTAGTCGCGCTCGCCCAGCCGGCGGAGTTCCTCGACTTCGTCGTGATTCTTAGCGATGAGCGTGCCGAATTCGCCGCGGGTCATGTTCAGATTGTTCTTGGTGGTTTCGAGGTCCGTCTTGACGCCCTTAACGTCCGTGCCCAGCTTGTTCACGTCATCCACGCTAGCTTTGGTGGCAAGCTGGCCGTTTACGTTGTTCTGCAAATCCGCGAGTTCTTTCGCGTCGTCTTCCTTGATCTTCTTGGTCTGCATACGCGCGCGCGTGACTTCGCCTTCGGTCAGCTTCATCTTGTCGGTCACCACGCTGAGCTCGCCCTGGAGCTGCGCATTGGTGTCCTCGGCCTTTGCCAGGCGCTGAGAGAGAACGTCGTTATCCTGCTTGAACTGCGTGGTCTGCGCGGTCAGACTCGTCTGGAGCGCCGCCGACCGATTCGATGCCGTCCATCCCACCGCCAGGGCTGCCAACGAGATAATCGTTAGCGCCACGGTAACGATTCCGATCCATCGAGGCGCCGGGGCCGCCGTTTCCTGCGTGACTTCGTTTTGCTTTTCGTCGAACATTTTCATTGCCTCCGTGGAAACCCCTTGCTGGAGACAGTAGGAGCACGCCCGCAACCAAACTCGGCGAGGTGCCTAAGGCCGCGTAACAGCTTGTATTTCAATTGTTTACGGGACCTCGACGAAAAGAGATGTGTGTCAACTGGCTCACGCACTCTGAAATTTTTACGCGCTCGGAATGGTTTCTGCGTGGTAACAAGATATGCACCTCTAGGGCACGTTAGCGGGTCTAACTGCCCTTATGTGGCGAGTTTCGTGCGGCGAAATGGCTTAGCGGGTGATCGTCATCGCCTGGAGGCGGGCGATGCGATCTTCGAGCGGTGGGTGGGTGCTGAACAAGCGCGAAAGCGTTCGTCCGGCGCTCAGCGGAGCCACGATGCACAGCGCCGACGTGGACGGCGAAATATCCATCGGAATTCTCTTGTTGTATGCGCCGAGTTTTTCGAGGGCGCGGATCAGTCCGTAAGGATGCCCGACCATTTTCGCGCCGGAAGCGTCCGCCTGATATTCGCGCGTGCGAGAAATGCCCAATTGGAGAAGCATGGCTGCGAGTGGCGCGAGCAGAAGCATCAGGAGAGCCGCGATCCCGCCGCCCTCGCGGTCGTTATCGCGCCCGCCTCCCATACCGCCAAAGATCATTCCCCATCGCGCCATCGACGCGATCCAGGTCACCGAACCGGCAATCGTGGCCGCAATCGAAGAGGTCAGAATGTCGTAGTTGCGGACGTGCGAAAGCTCGTGTGCGATCACGCCCTCAAGCTCTTCGTCGTCCATCAGATCCATCAATCCCTGCGTCACGGCCACGGATGCGTGGCTGGGGTTGCGGCCGGTGGCGAACGCGTTGGGCGCGGGCTGCGGAATCAGATAGAGCTTCGGCATAGGCAGATTCGCCTTGGCGGCCAAGCGCTCCATCACCGCATAGAGCCGCGGCGACTGTTCGCGGCTGATCGGCACCGCGCCACTCGACATCAGCGCGATCTTGTCCGAAAAGAAATACGCCGTGCCGTTCATGAGGATGGCGAAAACAAGCGCGATCGTCATGCCGTTGCGCCCGCCGAACGCCTGCCCGATGAAAAGCAGCAGGAGCGTCAATGCCGTCAGCAAAAATGTTGTCTTAAGCGTCTTCATGGCCCGTGTCCCCGGCGCCGAATCAGGCGGCGCCTGCCTTCACTGTCTTTGGCTGGAACTTCATCTCACCGGTTTTCGCGTCTGCATCCACCGTCAATTCGTCGCCCGGCTTGACCGCGCCATCCAGGATTTTCAGCGCCAGCGGATCCTGGATCAGCTTTTGGATCGCCCGCTTCATCGGACGCGCTCCGTATGCCGGATCATAGCCCTCGCGGAAGAGCAGCGTCTTCGCCGCCGGCGTCAGGTGGAGAGTGATCTGCCGTTCCGCGAGCAGTTTCACCACGCGCTGCATTTGCAGCTCGATGATCCGCTCGATCTGCTCCTTGCCGAGCGGACGGAACATCACGATGTCATCCACGCGGTTCAGAAACTCCGGCCGGAAAAGCTCCCGCAGCGCGGCCATGGCTTCCTCGCGCGCCTTCTTGGGGTCCTTTTCGGCAAGCTCGAAAATCGCCGACGACCCTACGTTCGAGGTCATGATGATCACCGCGTTGCGAAAAACCACGGTGCGGCCCTTCCCGTCAGTTAGACGGCCGTCTTCGAGAATCTGTAGCAGCACATTGAACACATCCGGATGCGCTTTTTCGATTTCGTCGAGCAGCACCACAGAGTATGGACGACGGCGAACCTGTTCCGTCAGTTGGCCGCCCTCTTCGTAGCCGACGTATCCCGGAGGCGCGCCGATCATGCGCGCCACGGAATGCTTTTCCATGTACTCGGACATGTCGAGCCGCACCATCGCCCGCTCGTCATCGAACAAAAACTCCGCGAGCGCACGGGTCAAGCTCGGTCTTGCCGACACCGGTCGGCCCAAGGAAGAGGAACGAGCCGATCGGGCGGTTCGGATCGCTTAAACCCGAGCGGCTGCGGCGAATCGCGTTCGCCACGCTCGCAAGCGCGGCGTCCTGCCCGACGACGCGCAGGCGCAGCCTCTCTTCCATATGGACGAGCTTCTGCACTTCGCCCTCAAGCAAGCGCCCGACGGGAATTCCCGTCCACTTGCTCACGATTTTGGCGATTTCCTCCTCGCCCACTTCTTCCTTCAGCATCGGATGATCTTTTTGCAGCTCGGCGAGGCGGTCCTGCGCGCTCTTCAGCTCTTTTTCGGCAGCGGAAAGCTTTCCGTAACGGATTTCGGCGACCTTTGAAAGTTCGCCGGCGCGTTCGTAGCGCTGCTCCTCGGCCTTGAGCCGTTCGATCTCTTCTTTTTGCTTACGAATGCGGCCGATCGCGTCCTTTTCGGTTTGCCAGTGCGCCTTCAGGCCGTTCGATTGCTCGCGCAGCGTGCTGAGTTCCTTCTCGATTTGGCCGAGGCGCTCCTTCGAATGCGCGTCGGACTCCTTGCGCAGCGCCTGCCGCTCGATTTCAAGCTGCATGATGCGCCGCTCGATTTCGTCAATCTCGGTGGGCAGCGAGTCGATCTCCATGCGCAGGCCGGCCGCAGCTTCGTCGACAAGGTCGATGGCCTTGTCCGGCAGGAAGCGGTCGGTGATGTAACGCTGCGAAAGCATCGCCGCAGCCACGATCGCTGCGTCTTTGATTCGCACACCGTGGTGCACCTCATAGCGCTCTTTCAGGCCGCGCAGGATCGCAATCGTGTCCTCGACCGACGGCTCGCCAACCTGCACTGGCTGGAAGCGCCGCTCGAGCGCGGCGTCCTTTTCGATGTACTTGCGGTATTCGTTGAGCGTAGTTGCGCCGATCGCACGCAGTTCACCGCGAGCGAGCGCGGGCTTGAGCATGTTCGAGGCGTCCATCGAGCCTTCGGCGGCTCCTGCGCCGACGAGCGTATGCAGCTCGTCGATGAATAGAATGATCTGGCCGTCGGATTCGCTGACTTCTTTCAGCACGGCCTTGAGACGATCCTCGAATTCGCCGCGATATTTTGCGCCCGCCACCAATGCCGCAAGATCGAGCGAGACGAGCCGCTTCGGCTTGAGCACCTCGGGCACGTCCCCGGAAATGATTCGCTGTGCGAGGCCTTCGACGATGGCGGTCTTGCCCACGCCGGGCTCGCCGATCAGCACGGGATTATTCTTCGTGCGCCGCGCGAGAATTTGCATCACCCGGCGAATTTCCTCGTCGCGGCCGATCACGGGATCGAGCTTCCCGCGCCGCGCAAGGTCCGTCAGGTCGCGTGCATACTGCTCGATCGCGCGATAGGTGGATTCGGGATTCTGCGAAGTGACGCGATGGCTGCCGCGAATCGCCGCCATGGCTTGCAGGATGGCATCGTGGCTCGCGCCGTGGCGCGCCAGAATTTGGCCGGCCGGATCGCGGTCCGCGGAGGCGATGCCCAGCAGGATGTGCTCGGTTGAAACGTACTCGTCCTTCAGGCGCTCGGCTTCGTCAAACGCGCGCTCCAGGGCTTCATTTGACTCGCGGCTCAGAGACTGCTGCGACACGCCGGAAACTTTCGGGAGCCGCTCGATCTGCTTCTCGATTTCGCTGGCCAGCGCCGTGGGAGATGCGCCTAGCTTCTCCAGCAGCGGCGGCACCACGCCGTCGCCCTGCGCGACGAGCGCCCAGAGCAGATGCAGCGGCTCGATCAGTTGCTGTCCCGAGCGGCCACCCATCTCCTGCGCCGCTTGGAGCGCTTCCTGACCCTTGACGGTTAATTTCTCAAATCGCAGCATGGCTGAATTTTCTCACTTTGTGTTCGCAGGCACAAAGGGGGCCGGAAAATGCTACCGACCCCCTGCGCGACCGAACAGTTGTTTTACGAACGGGAGCCTTAGTTCTTGTCGCCGCTCGTTACGTTCACCTTCACTTGCTTCGGCTTCGACTCAGCGCGCTTCGGAAGTTCGACCGTCAGCACGCCGTTCTTGTACTCGGCCTTAATGGCTTCGTTATTGACCGTGTTCGGCAGGCTGAAGCTGCGGCTGAACGAGCCGTAGGTGCGCTCGATCCGCAGATAGTTGTCCTCTTTCACCTTCTGCTCGAATTTCCGCTCACCGCGAATGGTCAGCATATTGTTCTCGACCCGGACGTCCAGGTCCTTTTCGTTGATATCGGGCAAGTCGGCCTTGAGAACCAGCTCGTTCTCGGTCTCGTAGATGTCTACAGCCGGAGCCCACGTGGTGAGGGCAGAATTATCGGTGCGCTGCGGGTACGAGGTCTCGAAAAGGCGGTTCACCTGTTCCTGCAGGCTGGAGATGTTGCGGAATGGGTCCCAACGCGTAATCGAACTCATTTCAGTCCCTCCTAAGAATATTGGCGCTATATTTAGCGCGTCTGAATAATAAAAGATGCGTGCCTTATTGTCAAGTTGTTTGTGGGCATATCTAGTCGCGCGATCTATCGGCCTGATCCTATTCTAATACCTTAACTATCAAGCATTTAAGGTAGTGAGTCTCGGGCATCGTCAGCAGGATTGGGTGATCCAAGGCTTGGGTTCTACGCTCAACCACTGAGATGGTTTTTCGCGCGTCATTTGCGGCCTCAGCCAGAATCTGGAGGAACAGGGGCTCGGTAATGTGGTAGGAGCACGAGCACGTCAGCAGGAATCCGCCCGGTTTGAGGAGCTTCAGGGCCCTTAGATTGATCTCCTTGTAGCCTCGGCGGGCGGCCGGGATGCTGTCGCGGTTCTTGGCGAAAGCCGGCGGATCAAGAATCACCATCTGAAAGTGGCGGCCAGCTTCGTCATATTCCTTCAAGAGATCGAAGGTATTTCCTTCTCGGAAGGTAACGTTGCGAATCGAGTTCATGCTCTGATTCTTTCTCGCCGCCTCGATGGCGATCGGGGCCATTTCGATTCCCTCGACATGTGTGGCCTTGTCCGCCACGGTGAGTGCGAAGCCTCCCTGGTAGCTGAAGCAGTCGAGAACGTCTCCAGAGGCGTAGCGGCGCGCGGCCCAATGGTTTTCGCGCTGATCGAGGAATGAACCGGTCTTCTGCCCCTTCGGCAAATCGTGGGTGAACGTCACCCCGTTTTCTTTCACGAGAATCTCGGACGGCACTTCACCGTGGAGCACGCCGACACGCTGATCGAGGCCTTCGAGGAGACGCACCTTGGGATCGTTGCGCTCGAGCACGCCCTTGGGCGAAAACATCTCGACCAGGATCTCGACGAAGAGGCTCTTAAAGCGCTCGGTGGACTGGCTCAGCGTCTGCACGACGAGATAGTCGCCGTAGCGATCGACGATGAGCGAAGGCAGCAGATCGCCTTCGCTGTAAACCAAGCGGTACGCCTCAGAATTTTCGACCACGAGCTTACGGTAGTCCGCCGCTCGCTCGAGCCGCTTCGCGAAAAAGGCTCGATTGACTGGCACATCCTCGCGCGTGAGGAGCCGCACGGCGATCTGCGATTTGTCGCTATAGAACGCGCGGCCGTGGAAGCGCCCCCGATCGTCCGTCAGGCGCACGACGGCGCCGGGCTCCGCCTGCGCGGAATTCACATCACTGCGATAGACCCAGAGATGTCCCGAGCGCAGGCGCTCGACGCCTCGCTGGCTGATGACGACGGATGCTTCCTTGAGTTGCGTGCCGGCGGCCACGAACGAGAGAGTAGCGGTTCCGCGCCTGTTTGTCAGTGTTTATCGGCGATGCCGGATCGCGTCAAGCGGCTGAACCATCAGTTACCGGAACCGCCCAGCTTCCGCTTGCGATGAAGCTTGATGGCCGAGGAGCGCAATGTTTCGGGCACGTTCTTGTTCGCCGTTAGCTTCACGAGATCGGTGGCAGTGAGCCGCGGGAAAAGGTGCAGGGAAACATCGAGCGGCGTCTTGGGATTGTTGACCAGGTTTCGCACCACCGCATAGTTCTTCATGAAAATCCGCGTCAGCGAGATTGTCCGCAGGATTTCACCCGTCAGGTTGCTCATCGAGGAAAAGGCCTCGACTTCGGAATCCGTCAAGCGAGGAGATTGCAGCACGCACCGCTGCACGAGCTTGTTGGGATCCTTGATCAGCAGCAGCCGCTCCGAACGGCCGCCCTTGAGCGCGAGAGTAAGGCGCTGAACCACGTTCATGTGCGCCACCTTCTGCATCAGCGTTTCGCGCTTGGCGGCGTCCGGCTCGACCTCCGCCGCGGCTTGCTCAATTTCAGCGATTGCCACGGCGCCCTTTTGCAGCTCGCCGAGCAGTTCTTTTTGCTCGGCTGTCGCTTGGGTGGCGTGGGCCACCGCGATCACGAGCTGCGGATCGGCCACGAAGCGTTCCAGATTGTCGAGCAGCGCCTGGATGCCCGCAGGACCCAGATACTGCGCCACGCGCGCGACGTGCGCTGTAGGACACAAGGGATTTTTTGCGAGAGCATCGGCGACGCCCGGTTTGGCGTACAGGTTGTCGGCGCAATAAGTGAAGAGATGGACGTCCGCGTCCGCGCGCGCGCACGCCGCGAGGAAGTTCTCGACGGGTTGCGTCAGCAGCGCGTTTTGCGCACGGTCGGCGATGGCCAGATCGGGATCGGCGGCCAGCACGGAGAGCAACTCGACGCGATCTTCCGGTCCGAGCGGAACGCTACCCGCGCAAATCGCCAGCTTCTGTTCCGGCCTGGCGTGCCCCGAGCAGATTTGGGTGCGCAGTTCGGTGCTAATGGGAGCCTCCCGCGGCGGGTTCGAGGTCGCTCCGCGTCAAAGTAACTTTACCGGGCTGGCCGGGTACGCCAATTGCCGGGACGTTCTGGCCATTGAGCTGAAGCTGGACGGCACTCGATTCGCTGGAGGTGATTTCGAAAGTGTCGTGCGCCTCGAACTGCTTCACATCGTGAGCCTGCACGTTTCCCGCAAAGAGCGTCTTGCCGTCAGCAATCACGCTCACATCGGCGGCCTTGTCGGCTTCCATGCGCAGCGCGAGCATGGCGGGAGCTGGGGGCGTGGATTGGTCAGTAGAATTTGCGGCGGCGGTGTTCGGTGCCTTCGCAACGCTTGGCACAGTGCCGCCCGTTGGACTTACGCTGACTCGCGCGGCTCTGGCGTGCCAGCGCGCGAGCATCCATCCTCCATAGTGCTCGCAGGCGTACACTCCGCCAGCAATCACGAGCGCAATCAAGACGACTGCGGCGGCAGCTGGCCGCCAATTCCGCGGGATATCCGCTGGCTTCGCCGCGGCTGCCCGCAGCTCCGCGGTAGCCGTCGTACCGAGCGCGTACTCGGCCACCAGATTGTCTTCATTCAGGCCCAGGTACCGCGCGATCTGGCGGATGAATCCTCGGTTGAAGACTCCTCCGGGCAATTGATCCCAAGCATCGTTCTCGATCGCTTGCAGAAAGCGCGTGCTGATGCGCGTGGCGGCCGCAATTTCCTCAAGGGATACGCCGCGCATTTCGCGTTCCCGCCTCAAATGTTCGCCGAAAGGTGTCGAAGACATCGGACCAAGAAAAATATAGGCGTCGGTCAAGGGGGTGTCAATGCTACCCGCCAAATGACCTCGCGGGCCGGGCCATTGGCGTTACGGCAATCGCGCCCGAATGCCCGTTGCAGTGAACGAAAACGGTTCACTATAATGCACACATTGCACCGCGAATCCCAAGACGCTAGTCAGCAATCCTCCGTGGAACGGACGCGCAGGGCGACGGACGCCCAGCCGTTTGAGGGAGTGGAGCGGCGCCATAATCCGAGCGCCATCGTGGAAGTCCCCGAGGGTAACGAAGTCACACTTTTCCACGAGCTTGGCAAGGCCCTCACGTCCTCTCTCCAGCTCGATCAGGTGCTGCGCACTATCATGGAAAAGATCAATGAGGTGCTGCGCCCGGATACGTGGTCGCTCCTGCTGATGGACCCCGACAAACGCGAGCTCTACTTCCAGATCGCCACGGGCAAGGGAGCCGAAGCGTTGAAGGACGTGCGCATCAAAGTCGGGCAAGGGCTTGCCGGCTGGGTGGCCGAATCGGGCGAAGCGGTCGTGGTGCCGGACACCAGCAAGGATTCGCGCTTTTTCGGACAGGTCGATGAGAAGACCAAGATGGAGACGCGATCGATCGTCGCCGTCCCGGTGCGCTTCCGCGATCAGTGCCTCGGCGTTATTGAGCTGATCAATTGCATCGGCCCGGAGGGTTTCAGCCAGCGCGATTTGGCTCTACTCGAAGCGCTCGCCGACTACGCGGCCATCGCAATCGAGAACGCACGGCACGTCCAGCGCATTCACGAGCTGACGATCACCGACGACTGCACCAGCCTCTACAATGCGCGGCACCTGAATTTCATGCTCGATACCGAGATTTACCGCTCGCACCGCTACGCGTTTGAGTTCTCGCTGATATTCATCGATCTCGACCATTTCAAGAGCGTGAATGACACGCACGGCCATTTGATGGGATCGAAGCTACTCGGCGAAATCGGCGAAGCCATCAAGGAAAAGTGCCGCATGATCGATCTCGCGTTCCGCTACGGAGGCGACGAATTCGTCGTACTGCTGCCGCAAACGTCGAAGGAAAATGCGCTTGGCGTGGCGCGCCGCCTGCACAAGCTGATTCGCGAGACGGTGTGGCTGAAGGACACGGGTCTGAACGTGCACGTGACCTCCAGCGTCGGCGTCGCATCGTATCCCACCGACTCGCGCACCAAGGCCGAGCTGCTGCACCTCGCCGACGAAGCGATGTACCTCGTCAAGAACACGTCGCGCGACAGCGTCGCCGCCGCAGGCGTTGGCATTCTCTCGAACCCCTGAGGATTCGGACTTACCTTTCACGCTCGCGCCCGGCATTCCCCCAGTGTTGTTCCCGGCGAACCTCTTCCCTATACTCGGCTTCTAAGTAAACGGGGGGCTTTCAAGTTGCGCAACCGGGAGGCAGCGCGTTACGCGCGATGGTCGGCGATCGGCGCCGGCCTCATCGCACTGGCCGTTGCCGGGGTGTACGCCGAACGCGCCTTCCGCCAAGCCCGCGCGCGCCATCTGGCGCCGGTCGCAGTGCCCGTCACGGTGCAACAGCAGTCCGCCCAGTTTTCTTTTTCGAAAGTCGAGCAGGACCGCACGATCTTCACGATTCGCGCCTCGCGCGCCACTCAGTACAAGGAGCAGAATCGCGCCCTACTCGAGGACGTCTGGATCACCGTGTACGGCCGCGATGGCAGCCGCAATGACAATATCCACACGCGCGAATGCAGCTATGAACCGGATACCGGTGACGTCCGCTGCGAGGGCGAGGTCCAGATCGACGTCCAGAATGCAGCCGCGGCAGGCGCGCCCGCTGCAACGCCCCTCAGCCACCTCGAAGTGACGACCACGAACCTCTCGTTCAACCGAAACACGGGCGAGGCGTCCACGCCCGCGCCCGTGCAATTCAGATTCCCGACGGGCCAAGGACACGGCGTGGGAGCCTCATACAGCACGCACGACGCGATCGTGCGCGTCGAGCACGATGTCGAATTCGATCTCGCGCCCTCCAGCCAAGCGGGCGGCATGCCCGTCAGCGCCACTGGCAGCAGCCTCGAATTCCGCCGCGCGGAGCATACGGCTGTTCTGAAAGGCCCGGCGCTCGTGCGCGAAGGCGCTCGCGAGCTTTCCGCCGACACGATCTTGATCGAACTCGACTCGGACTACCACGCCCGGCGCGCCGTTGCCGAAGGCCATCCGCAGATTCGCACTGCGGAGGGCGGAGCGAAGGCGAACGTTTCCGCCGAGCGTTTTGAAGCCGTGCTGAGTCCCGCGGGTTGGATCGAGCGCATCGTCGCGGACGGAGACATCGCGGGCACGCGGCAGACGTCGGCGGGAACCGACCGTTTCTCGGCCGCGCACGCGGAATTCGCGATGCTGCCGCAGCGTAATCTTATCGACGCCATGACTGCCAGCGGCGGCGTCACGGCCGAGTCGCAGCAGGGCGCCGATTGGCGCTCTCTCAAGACCGACGCGTTGCGCCTCACGTTCTCCTCGAAGCCATCAGCCGACAAGAAATCGAATGGCGCGGTGGACCAGCAGCATGTCGAGAGCGCCGAGACTCTCTCCCCTGCAACCATCGAATCGAAGAGCGCTAACGACGCAACCACTCTGCACGCGAAAAAGTTCGTCGCCCAATTCAGCCCGGCGGGCCGCCTCGAAAAACTTCTCGGGCATTCCGGTGCCGAAGTGCGCAGGCAAACCGGCAACGCGGCGCCACAGACGATTTCGGCCGCAGAGCTTGCCGCCACGTTTGACGCGCGCGGCGAGTGGGACACGCTCGATGAAAGCGGCGACGTCCGGTTTCAGCAGCTCGATCGCCAGGCAACCGCCGCCCACGCGCGCATCGTCCGCTTGACGGACATGATCACGCTCGACGGATCGCCGGTCATTTCGGATTCGATGAGCCGCACCACGGCGGCCGATGTGGCGATCAACCAGAAATCGGGCGATCTCCGCGCAACGGGCGGCGTGGTGTCCACCTACGCGCCGACCGCGCAGGGAGATGCCGTGGGCCTCGGCTCCGGCGCAGCTCACATTTCGGCGGACTCGCTCTCCGGCTCCGTCAATGCGGGCCACGTGGTTTACGCCGGGCACGCGCGCCTCTGGCAGGGAGAATCCGTGCTCGATGGCGATCAAATCGAACTCTGGCGCGACGGAAAAAAGATGCAGGCTACCGGACACGTGGTCGCTGTGTTTCCGCAAATCTCAGGTCCTTCCTTGGCCTTCCCGGGCAAGCCCCCCGGGACCGCTTCTGGTTCAACTTCGCAGCCGACGCTTTGGAAGATCCTCGCTCCCTCGTTGACCTACTGGAGTGACCAGGGCAAGGCGCGCCTGGAAGGCGGGGTCTCCGCAAGCTCCGACCAAGGCTCCCTCGTGTCCCGCACGCTGGATGTGTTCCTCGACGCGGTTCCGCCGGCCGGGGCTTCATCCCCGGCGGCAAAATCCGGAGCTGCAGCAGCCCCCGGGGGGCGGCAATTGAGCCGCGCGTTGGCTCAGGGCAACGTCGTCGTGCGCCAAGGTGACCGTCGGGGTATGGCAGACCAGGCTGAGTACACGGCCGCCGACGGAAAGTTCGTCCTTTCGGGCGGACAGCCCACGATTGCCGATGCTGCTAGCGACACAACCACGGGCCATTCGTTGACCTTCTTTGTTGCGAATGATACGATTTTGATTGATTCGCAAGAAGGTTCGCGCACACTGACCAAGCACCGGGTTGAGAAATGAACCGGCATGTTGAAACTCCAGGCCGCCGATCTGAAGAAGTCGTATCGAGGTCGGAAGGTAGTGGATGACGTTAACTTGGAGATTCGGCAGGGAGAAGTGGTTGGGCTGCTCGGGCCGAACGGCGCAGGAAAGACCACGACGTTCTACATACTGGTCGGACTCGGCGCGTCCGGACTACGGGCGTGTCTTACTGGACGGCGAGGATATTACGGACCTCCCGATGTATCTCAGGGCCCGCAGCGGCATCAGCTACCTTCCCCAAGAACCTTCTGTTTTTCGGAAATTGACAGTCGAAGAGAACCTGCTCGCCATTCTGGAGACGCTTTCGGTCACTCCAGAGCAGAGGCGCGACCGCGTGGAGGAGCTTTTGGCACAGATGGGACTT
Source organism: uncultured Acidobacteriota bacterium (assembly GCA_963715685.1). Taxonomy (GTDB): domain Bacteria; phylum Acidobacteriota; class Terriglobia; order Acidiferrales; family UBA7541; genus Palsa-295. Next base: position 3,961,618 of record OY970264.1, read on the forward strand.
GAAGGAGTGCGTTACAGTCAGGCGCACGTGCTGTCCGGCGGCGAGCGAAGGCGCTTGGAAATCGCGCGTTCGCTGGTGCTCTCGCCTTCCTTCGTCCTTCTCGACGAGCCATTTGCCGGGATCGATCCCTTGACGGTCGTGGACATTCAAAAAATTATTGCGGATTTGAGCGAGGCGGGAATCGGTGTCCTGGTCACCGACCACAACGTGCGCGACACGCTGGCCGTAACGAATCGCGCGTATATAATCAGCGAAGGCAAGATTTTGGCGGCGGGCACTCCGGCCGAGCTTTCCGCGAATGCCGATGTGCGCCGCATTTATCTCGGAGAGGGTTTCCGGCTGAACTGAATTCTATGAACTGGCTCGCACCCAAATTGCATCTCCGGCTCGCTCAGAAGCAGATACTGACGCCGGGCCTCGTGCAGATGGTGAGCGTGCTGGCGCTCAATCGCCTCGAGCTGCGGGAAATGATCAATCAGGAGATCATGGCAAATCCCGTCCTCGAAGAGCTTTCCGAGGAAAGTGTCGCCGCGGATAGCTACACCGACGAAGCGTTCCTCAAGAAGGAAACCGAGCAGGTTCCCGAGACGGCGGGCGCCAATCCCTTCGATGAGTTCGATTTCGGCTCGTTCTTCACGCAATACCTCGATACGGGCGCGGAGCGCTCTTCGAATAGCGAACGCGAGGAAATCGAGAAGCCGTCGTTCGATAAGTTCCTCTCCTCGCCAGCCAGCCTCACCGACCATCTCGTATGGCAGATGAGCGTGAGCATCTGCACTGAAACGGTGCGCAAGATCGCCGAAACGATCGTCGGCAACCTCGATGAAAACGGATATCTGACCGCGACGCTCGAAGAAATCGCGCAATCCGGAAATTATTCGATGGAAGACGTCGAGGAAGCCCTGGCCCTGGTGCAGGAACTCGACCCGCCCGGAGTCGCCGCGCGTGATTTGCAGGAATGCCTGCTGCTGCAGATCAAGCTTCTCGACCCGCAGAATACGCTCGCGCAGCAGATCATCACAGAGCACCTGAAACTCCTCCAAAATAACCAGCTCAAGGAAGTCGCGCGCGCGCTCAACCGGCCGGTCGAGCAGGTGAAGCGCGCCGTGGACCTGATCAAGCGCCTCGATCCGAAGCCCGGCCTGCGCTACAACAAGACCGAGCCCCGGCTGGTCGAGCCGGACGTGCAGTTTCGCAAGGAAGATGGCGAATGGCAGGTCTTCATGAACGATGACGACGTGCCGCAGCTTCGCCTGAGCCCAACGTACCGCCGCCTGCTCGCCCGCGACGCCGCTGACCGCGATGTCCGCAATTACGTGAAGGAGCGTTTCACGGCCGCCATCCAGCTGATGAAAAATATCGAGCAGCGCAAGCACACGATCCTGCGCGTCTGCCACTCGATCCTGCGCCGCCAGGGAGATTTCCTCGACTACGGCCCCGATCACCTAAAGCCGATGATGATTAAGGAGGTCGCCGAGGAAGTCGGCGTCCATCCTTCCACCGTCAGCCGCGCCGTGGCCAACAAATACGTGCACACGCCGCAGGGAGTGCTCGAGCTGCGCAGTTTCTTCTCTGAATCCGTCAACGGGCCGCAGGGCGGCGAGATGTCTCTCCTCTCCCTCAAGCGGCGCGTCAAGCAGATGATCGAAGGCGAAGACGCGACCCACCCACTCACGGACGAGCAGATCACCAAGAAACTTAGCGACGAAGGCATCCACGTCACCCGCCGCACCGTGGCGAAATACCGCGAAGACCTGCGCATCCCGAGCACGCACCGCCGCCGGGTGAAGGCTTAACCGCCTACCGCCGTGGCGCGCCCTGCCCGGAAACGATCCGCCCGAAAACGCCCTGACCGCAGGCACGCCGCCCGTATCGCCGATTCGCGGGAACTTGTCATAGTGACTGGCCTCTCCGGCTCGGGCAAAGGCTCAGTCCTCAATACCTTCGAAGATCTCGGCTTCTATTGCGTGGATAATCTTCCGGTCAGTCTGATTCCCACGTTCAGCGAACTCTACGAGGAAGGCGGGCGCGAAGCCCAGCGCGCCGCCCTGCTCGTCGATGCCCGCGAGGGCGCGGAGATCGACAAGCTGCCGGCAATCTACCGCAAGCTCAGAAGCCAGCACGGCGTGACGCTGCTCTTTCTCGAAGCGAGCGATGACGCGCTGGTGCGCCGTTTCAGCGAGACGCGCCGCCCGCATCCGCTCGGCCACCACGCATCGATCATGGAGGGCATTCGCGAAGAGCGCCGGCGCATGGCTCCGATTCGCCGGCTCGCAGATGTCGTCATCGATACCACGAAATTCAACGTCCACGAATTGCGTCAACTGATTATTGACCGCTTCCAGAATCCGGGGCGCCGCGCGCTTCTCGTGTCCCTCGTGAGCTTCGGATTCCGCTACGGAATTCCCGCAGATGCCGATCTCGTTTTCGACGTGCGCTTCCTGCCGAACCCGCATTTCGTGCCGCGGCTGCGGCCGTTCAGCGGCAAAGACCCGCGCGTCGCGCGTTACATTCGTTCATTTCCGCAGACGGGGGAATTCCTGCGCCGAATCGAAAACCTGCTGCTCTACCTGATCCCGCACTACATCCGCGAGGGCAAAAGCTATCTCACGGTCGCGCTCGGATGCACGGGCGGGCGGCACCGATCGGTCGCGCTGGCGGAAACGATTCGCCGCGCGCTCCAGCGCAAGGGGCACGCGACCAAGGTCGTGCACCGCGACATCGATAAGTCGGTTTCTTGAGCGCGCGATGAGGCGGCCACGGCGATTACGCCTTGCAAGATTCGCGCTCGATGCATACGCTAGGTAAGCTCGCTCCGGGGGCGTAATTCGCAGTCAATTGCTATTCTGTAATCCGATACCTGAATTTTGACGCCTGAACCCATCGACGGCATTTCGCGCGTGAACGAACGGGACGAGATCCGGCGTCTCTTGCGCTATATCCGCCCGTATACCCCGCGCCTCGTTCTGGGAATTCTGCTCATCGCGGTGATGGGGGTCGCGGAGTTCCTGGTGGCGTTCGCGTTCCGCCCGGCTTTCGACGTGATTCTGAATCCGCACTCGACGGCCCAGGCGCTGGTCCTTTTTCAAATACCGTACACGCACCATGTCATCGATCTGCATTCTTTTGTCCCGCGCCACTTTCACAACGTTTGGACGGTCTTCGCCCTGGCGCTCTTGTTCATCGCGCTCGTCAAGGGCGCGGCGGAGTATGCGGGCAGCATCCTGATTCAGCACGTGGGCCTTTCCGCAGTCACCGATCTTCGCAATCAGGTGTACAGCCAGGTGGTGCAGCAGCCGGTCGGTTTCTTCCAGCACAACGCGGTCGGCCGTGTGATGTCCGCCGTGATTAGCGACATCGAACAGGTACGCAACGCTTTCTCGGATTGGTTTGCGGAATTTTTCCGCCAGATATTCGCGCTCGTCGCCTTCGTCACGGTCCTGCTCGTCATCAACTGGAGAATGGCCGTCGGCTCGGCCGTTTTGATTCCGCTCGTCGTGTGGCCGGTCAGCAAATTCGGCCGGAAAATTCGGCACTCTTCGGAAAAAAGCCGCTCGCGCCTCGCCGACCTGAGCCAGATTCTTCAGGAGACCGTCACGGGAAATCGCGTCGTCAAGGCCTTCGGAATGGAGGGATTCGAAATCCGCAAGTTCCGCGAGGCTGCGGCGAACCTGCTCCGCGAAAACATGCGCTGGATCAGAGCCTTCGCCGCCACGTCGCCGGTGATGGATATTCTCGGCGCCGTGGTGGTCGCGCTCGTCTTGCTTTTTTCGCGCGAGGAAATCAAAGCCGGCCGGATGAGCGTGGGATTGTTCGTTTCCTTCGCATACGCATTATTCAAGGCCTACGAGCCGATCAAGCGCCTCGGCAACGTCTATCAACTATTCCTCCAAGCCGCGGGAGTTTCGGCGCAGGTGTTCGCTTTCCTCGACCGTCCGCGCGAGGTGATGGAGGCACCGGGCGCGAAGGCGCTGCCGCCGTTCTCGCAATCGGTTGAATTCGACCGCGCCAGCTTCTCCTACGACAGCGGCCCGCTCATTCTGAAGAGCATCGACTTGAAAGTGCCGGCGGGCGCGGTGGTCGCGATCGTCGGATCGAGCGGCGCGGGAAAGACAACGCTGGTGAATCTCCTGCCGCGCTTTCATACCGCGACGGCGGGCTCGGTCCGAATCGATGGATACGACCTGCGTGAAGTCACGCTCCGCTCGCTGCGCGAGCAGATGGCCATCGTCACGCAGGAAACGATTCTCTTCAATGACACGATCCGCAATAATCTCTGCTACGGCCGCCCGGACATGCCCGACGCAAAAATCATCGCTGCGGCGCAGGCGGCCCTGGCTCACGATTTCATCATGCAGATGCCCATGGGCTATCAGACGATTATCGGCGACCGCGGCCAGCGCCTTTCGGGAGGCCAGCGGCAGCGCCTGGCGATCGCGCGGGCGCTGCTCAAGGACGCGCCGATCCTGATCCTCGATGAGGCGACCTCCGAGCTCGATTCCGAATCCGAGATGCTCGTGCAAAAGGCGTTGAACAATCTGATGACAGGCCGCACCGTGTTCGTGATCGCGCACCGCCTTTCGACGATTCGCCGCGCGGACATGATCGCCGTGCTGGACGATGGCGCGATTCGCGAACGCGGCACGCACGAGGAGCTTCTCGCCCGCGGCGGAATTTACGCCCGGCTGTACGACATGCAGTTCCGCGATGCCGAGCCGGTATCGCGCACGGCGGACGTCGAATGAGCGCACGCATGAAGACTTCCCGTGCAAATTCCAAACCCGCTGCGGCCAAGCGGCCAAAGCCGGCCGATAAAGTCTCACAATCGCCGCAAGCCCCCGCATTCGGCCTGAAATCGACGGATCTGAAATTGTCGGGTCTCAAATCAATGACGGGCTATGCGCAAGCGCACGCCGCTGAAAATGGCTTTGGCCTGCGAATCTCGGTCCGCAGCGTGAACCACCGCTTTCTCGACGTGCATCTGCGCGTGCCGGAGGGCTTCGAGCCGCTCGAGCCGCGCATCCGCCAAATCGTCCGCGAGCGCGTCCGCCGCGGGCATCTCGACGTGACGCTGCGCTACGAAGTCGCGGGGCCCGCCGCCGTCGGAGTGAATAAAGAAGTCGCGGCAGCCTATTTGCAAGCCGTCGGCGCGCTGCGAAAGCAATTCGGCATAGCGACCGACCCGGACCTCGCCTCGATCCTGCGCCTGCCCGGCGTGATTGAGACGTCGGCTGCGCCGCTCGACGACAACCTCGCGCGCCTCGAAGAGGTCGCGGCGCGATGCCTCGCCGAAGCTCTCGACAAGCTCGACCGGATGCGCGAACAGGAGGGCGAAGCACTTCGCCGGGAAATGTCCGGCCGGCTCTCGACCATCGCGAGCCTCGCTGCACAGGTCGAGACGCTCGCCGAGCGCGCGCGCCCGGCATTCGCCAAGCGACTCGAAACGCGCTTGAAAGACCTGCTCGCCGAAGCCCAGCTCGACCCCACGCGCCTTGCGCAGGAAGCGGCCATCGCCGCCGAGCGCAGCGACGTGTCCGAGGAGCTTGCGCGCCTTGCGAGCCACGTCCGCCAGTTCGAGGCGCTGCTCACGGGCGTTTCCGACGTCGGCAAGAAACTCGATTTCCTGCTTCAGGAAATGCAGCGCGAGGCCAACACGCTGCTTTCAAAGACTCCCGGCAGCGAAGCCGAGGGCCTCGAAATCACGCGGCTCGGCCTCGAGATGAAATCCGAGATCGAAAAAATCCGCGAACAGGTGCAGAACATCGAATGAGCGATTCGGAACCGTTGGTCCTGATCGTGTCCGGTCCGTCCGGCTCGGGTAAATCCACGCTGGTGCAGAAGATTTTGGAGCTTCCCGGCACGATGCTGTCAGTTTCGTGTACCACGCGCGCCCCTCGCAAGACGGAAAGCGCCGGCAAATGGTACAATTTTGTCTCCGAAGCCGAATTCCAGCAGATGGTCGCACGGGGCGAATTCCTTGAATACGCGCAGGTCTTCGGCAAGAATTGGTACGGCACGCCGCTGACGTCGCTCGACGAGGCCCGGACGCAGAATAAAGATCTGGTGCTCGAAATCGACGTGCAGGGCGCGTTGCAGGCCAAGCAGAAATTGCCGGGCGCGGTCGCTCTGTTCGTAATTCCGCCGTCGCGCGACGATCTCGAACGCCGCATTCGCGAGCGCGGTCAGGATTCGGAGGACGAAATTCGCCGCCGTCTCGAGCGCGCGCGGCAGGAAATGCTGAATTACAGCAGCTACGATTTCGCCATCATCAATGACGATCTCGAGCGTGCCGGCCGCGAAGTGCAGGCAATCGCCCTCGGCTCGCGCTGCCGCGTGGCGCGGATGGAAAAGCGCATTCACGAAATCTTGAAATCTTTTGGAGGGTGATTTTCTTATGACGGTTCTCAGAAGCGTGCCGGAAAGCCAGTTTGCTTATGTCGTCGTTGTTTCGCGCCGCGCCCGGCAGTTGATGATGGGCGGGCGGCCGATGGTGGATAACTCAAGATCTCGCAAGACCTCGCGCATCGCCGAAGAGGAGCTGCTGCAAGGGCTCCTCGAATATGAGTTGCCCGAGCTGCCCTCGGACGAGGCTGACGCGAAGCGCCGCAAGTAGTTTTGGTCGTGCTGCCATGAAAATCGCTCTCGGCGTCACCGGCGGAGTCGCGGCCTACAAGGCAGCGGAGCTAGTCCGCCGCCTGCAGCAGGAAAAGCTCGACGTGCAGGTGGTGATGACGCGCTCCGCCCGCGAGTTCATCACACCGCTCACCTTCGCCGCTCTCACCGGCAAGAAAGTCATCACCGAAATGTTCGGCGCGGACGACGCATCGCCCGCCAACGTCGAAAGCGCCATCGAGCACATCGCCGTCGCGCAGCGCATCGATCTCCTTCTCGTCGCGCCGGCCACCGCGGACATCCTCGCGCAGTTCGCGCGCGGCATCGCCGGCGATTTTCTCTCGACTCTGTATCTTGCGACGAAAGCTCCGGTAATCGTTGCGCCCGCGATGAACGTCAACATGTGGGAGCATCCAGCCACGCAGGAGAATCTCGCGACGCTGCGTGCCCGCGGCGTCCACGTCGTCGATCCCGATGAGGGCTACCTCGCCTGCGGCATGACCGGCGCCGGGCGTCTCGCCGCCACTGAGACAATCGCCCAGAGAGTTCTCGCCGTGCTCGGGCTGCGCCACGACCTCGAGGGACAGACCGTGCTCGTTACCGCCGGCCCCACGGTCGAGGACCTCGATCCTGTGCGATTCCTCACCAACCGTTCGTGCGGAAAAATGGGCTACGCGCTCGCGGACGCTGCCGCTCGCCGCGGCGCGCACGCGATTCTCGTAAGCGGCCCCACGGATCTCGCGGTTCCTGAAGGCGTTGATTGGGTCCCCGTACGCTCGACCGATGAAATGCGCAGCGCCGTGCGTGATCGCGCGCGCGAAGCGAATGTCGTCATCATGGCTGCGGCGGTGGCCGACTACCGCCCGGCTGCGGCGCATTCACAGAAGCTCAAGCGCGGCGAGGAGCGTCTCACGCTCGAGCTTGAGCCGACGCCGGATATCCTGGCGGAACTCGGGCGCGAAAAAGGCTCACGCATCCTCGTCGGCTTCGCGGCGGAGACCTCGAACCTCGCCGAAAACGCTCGCGGCAAACTTGCGCGCAAGGGCGCGGACATAATCGTCGCGAACGACGTCACGCAAAAAGGCGCCGGATTCGACACGGACACCAACATCGTCACTCTCTTCCTCCGCGACGGCCGTGAAATCCCTCTCCCCAAGCTCACCAAGTTCGACGTTGCCAACCGCATCCTCGACCAAATCCTCGAAATCCAGACGCGCTAATCGCCGCGTCATCACCTCGTTGACACATTCACGCGTACTGAGCTACAACCAGCAGCGGCATCTCGGTTTTCCAGCGGCGTTTTCGATATCAGGCGGGGAGACAACTCATGATCGACTCGAAATTTCCGCGTTTCGCACTCCCTGCACTGGCTGCGCTGCTCCTTGCCGCCGTCGCGCAACCGGCTCGCGCACAGCAAGCGAGCGCGAAAGCCGCCGACTCCGCCCCCGCGAATAAGCCGGAATCGCTCGGCTTCTCTTCGGAGCGCCTCGAACGCCTTCACGCGGCGATGCAGCAGCAGGTCGACGAAAAGCAGCTCGCCGGCGTCGTCACGCTACTCGCCCGCCACGAAAAAACCGTCGACTTCAAAGCCTTCGGCAAGAAGGATCTCGCGAGCGGCGCGCCGATGACCAAGGACACGATCTTCCGCGTCTTCTCGATGACCAAGGTCGTCACCGGCGTCGCCATGATGATCCTCTATGAGCAGGGCAAATGGACCCCAGGCGATCCCATCTCGAAATACATCCCGGAATTCGCGCACCTCAAAGTCTTTAAGGGTGTGGACGCAAACGGCAACATGATCCTCGAGGACCCCGTCCATCCTCCGACCATGCACGAGCTGATGACGCACACCGCCGGATTTACCTACGGCCTCTTCGGCGACGGCCCGGTTGACAAGGCGTATCAGTCGGCAGGCGTGCTGTCGTCGAAAAACCTTCAGGAAATGATCGACAGGCTGGCGAAAATTCCGCTGCTCTACCAGCCCGGCACGAAGTGGGTCTACAGCGTCTCGATGGATATCCAGGGCTACATCATCGAAAAACTCTCCGGCCAGTCGCTGCCCGATTTCATGCGTGACCACATCTTCGCGCCGCTCAAAATGAAGGACAGCGGCTTCTATGTTCCGCAGGAAAAATGGAATCGCTTCGCTACGCTGTACGGCGAAGATTCGGCCGGAGGATTGCAAGCGGCCACGCCGAGCCCCAGCCTCGGATTGGGCGACTACAAATCCCAGCCGACGATGCCATCGGGCGGCGGTGGAATGGTTTCGACCGCGCAGGACTACATGCGATTCGCGCAGATGCTCCTCAACGGCGGCGAGCTCGACGGCGTGCGCATCCTCGCGCCCGCTACGGTGCAGCTCATGAGCTCAAACCATCTTGCGCCCAATCTCATGACGGGCGAATTCTCGATCGGTCCTGAGGTCATTCGGCCCGGCATGGGATGGGGCTACGACTGCGCGGTCTTCACCGATCCCGCGCTCGCGGACGAAATCGTCGGCAAAGGCACTTTCTTTTGGCTCGGCGCGGCGGACACCTGGTTCTGGATCGATCCTACCAACGATCTCGTGTTCGTCGGCATGACCCAGCACATGATCGGCCCCAAGCAGCCCAACGTCGAGCAGCTCAGCCGCCCGACCATCTATCAGGCGCTCCTGAAGCCGAAATTGTAATTCACCCGCGCCGAGCCTCGCGGACTTGTGAATTCGCGCGTTCTCCCCGATAATCTGAATCTTCGTGGACGAAAATAAAAGCACTCGCGCCGAAGCATGGCTGCGTTACGCCGACGATCTCGGTCTCGGCCCCTACTATCTCGACCGCTCCGCGCCGCAATCGACGCAGCCGCCAGCGCAACCGCAGCCCGAACCCGAAATCGCGACTCCCATGGCCCAAGCGCTGCACGCGGCAGCCGGTGCTTCCGCAGCCGCCGCTTCGCGCCGCGCGCCGGAGCCTACTCCCGCTCCGAAGCCAGCTTCCGCACCAGCATTCGCCGCGCCGGTAACCGCGCCATCGCTTTTTGAGGAGCGCATCGAGAGCGACACGCTCGATCGTATTCGCGCGGACATCGGCCCCAACTGCACGCGCTGCAAGCTGCACAAGGCGCGCACCAACATCGTCTTCGGCGTCGGCAATCCGAAAGCGCAGCTCGTTTTCGTCGGTGAAGGCCCGGGCCGCGACGAAGACGAGCAGGGCGAGCCGTTCGTCGGCCGCGCGGGAAAACTGCTCACGCAGATGATTGAGGCGATGGGCCTCCGCCGCGGCGACGTCTACATCTGCAACGTCGTCAAATGCCGCCCGCCCGAAAATCGCCTTCCGGAAAAAGACGAGATCGCCACCTGCTCGCCCTATCTCTTGCGCCAGCTCGGCGTTATTCAGCCGAAAGTGATCTGCTGCCTCGGCAGTTGCTCCGCGCAGACCATGCTGCAAACCACGCAGGGCATTTCCCGCTTTCGCGGCGAGTGGTTCGATTACCGCGGCTCGAAATTGATCGCCACGTATCATCCCGCCTACCTGCTTCGCAATCCGGCCGCCAAGGGCGAAGTCTGGAAGGATTTGCAGAAGGTTATGGCGGTCCTCGGCCTCGAGCCCAAGCGGAAGTAGGTTTGGCTCGCGGCCCGCTGGCGCAACAAATCCGCAAACTCGCGTGACGCAACCCGAGAAATCTCGCCGCAGTCTCCATGTCCTGCTGCCCACACTGGGCAGCGCGGGAGACGTCAATCCCGTCGTCGCCCTCGGACTTGCGCTTCAAAAGCGCGGCCATCGCGCCACGCTCATCACCAACGAGCTTTTCGGCGATTACGCGCGCTCCCTCGGCCTTGGTTTCATCGCACTGGGCACCGCCGCCGAAGCAAGCGAAATCATCGCCGACCCACGCCTCTGGCATCCCACGCGCGGATTCGAGTGCGTGGCCGAGCGCGTGATCGTTCCGAGCATCGCGCCGCTCTACGACATCATAGAGCGCCACGTGGAATCCGGCACGGTTGTCGCCGCGTCCGGCATGTGTTTCGGCGCGCGCGTGGCGCAGGAAAAGCTCGGCGTCCCGCTCGCCACGGTCCATCTTCAGCCGACGATGCTTCGCAGCGTCGTCGATTTCGGCCGCTACGGCGTGATCCCGATGGGGCCGCGCATGCCGCGCGCCGTCAAGAGTTCCCTGTTCTGGCTCCTGGATCACCTCATCATCGACCGGGCCATCATCCCCGAGCTGAACGCACTTCGCGCGAGACTGGGCCTTCGCCGCGTGCGGCGCGTTTTCGACGCGCACGTCCACTCGCCCGAACTCGTCCTCGGCCTGTTTCCTGAGTGGTTCGCGCCGCCGCAAAATGACTGGCCCGCAAACACGCGACTCGCTGGCTTCGTCCTGCACGACGCGAGCGAAACCGTCGAAGTGCCTGCCGCGCTCAAGGAATTTCTCGATGCGGGCCCGCCGCCCGTCGTCTTCACGCCCGGGTCGGCGGCCGCCACGCTCCATAAGTTTTTCGCCGAATCGGTCGAAGCGTGCCGCATCGCGGGGTTGCGCGGCCTGCTCGTCACCGATCATCCCGCGCAACTCCCGAAGAATTTGCCGCCCGGCGTGCGCGCGTTCCCGTACGTGCCATTCAGCAGAATTCTTCCGCGCTGCGCCGCGATCGTGTACCACGGCGGAATCGGCACGCTGGCACAGGCGATTCATGCGCGCATTCCGCACATGGTCGTGCCCAATTCTTACGATCAGCCGGACAACGCCCTCCGCATCGAGCGCCTCGGCCTCGGCGTTCGCATCTACCCCAGGCATTACAAAGCGCGGCTCGTCGCAATGAAACTCCGCGAGCTGATCGACTCCGAAAACATCCGCGAGCGCTGCCGCGACATTGCGCTCACCATCGACACAGAAGCCGCGCTCGAACGCGCCTGCGATTTGATTGAGCAGCTCCCCCGCCACGCCACATGAGGCCCACCCGGTCCGGATCGCGTGAGAACCCATCGCGCGGGCTGCTACACTATTGCGCTGCCATGCCGCGCTATTGTGAGGTTGCGCTTCCGGTTCCGCTCCGCTCGACGTTCACCTACGCCGTGCCGCCCTCGCTCGACGGCGAGCCTCTCGTCGGCCGCCGCGTCGTCGTGCCCTTCGGCGGGCGCGCGATGATCGGCGTCGGCCTCGCCGAATCGAACGTCGCGCCCGACATCTCTCGCATCAAGGAAATCGTCGAGCTGATGGACCCGCTTCCGGCGCTTCCGCCGAAGCTCGTTGAGCTCGGCCACTGGATCAGCCGCTACTATCTCGCGCCCATCGGCGAGACGTTTCGCGCGATGCTGCCGCCCGAAATCGAACTGCGCCACGATCGCGCCTACTCGCTCACCGACGCCGGCCGCGCGTACCTTCGCGATCTCGCCTCCGCCGAACTAATCGACGTCGAACGCTCCGAACTCGATCTCCTGCGCCGCATCGAAAAGGACGAATCCCCCGTGCCGTCGGCGCGCCTCAGCCGCCAGCCCGGCGCCGAAGCTCTCGCGGAACGGCTCGTGCGCCAGGGCTATCTCGCCGCGCGCGAAATCCTGCGCCGCCGAAAGACGCGCACGCAAACAATCGTCGCCTGGCGCGCGGGCGCTGCCGAGCTTCTCGCCGGCGATGCCGAAAAGCGAATCCGCGAAGTGCTCACGACCACGCGCGGCCCGCTGCCGCTGCATGTGCTTCTTGAAAAAGCCGGTGCATCCCGCGCCGTCGTGAAGCGGCTTGAGAAAGCGGGGCTGCTCCAAAGTTGGGAGGAGCCGCTCACGCCCGGTGAAGATCCGTGGGACACTGATTTCGTCCCGCCGCAAAATGTGTTGAACGCGGAGCAGAAGGAAGCGCTCGCCGAAATCTGGCGCTGGCTCGTGGCCGGAGAGTTTTCCGCCGCGCTGCTCCATGGCGTCACGGGGAGCGGGAAGACCGAGGTCTATCTCGGCGCGATCGAAGCCGCCATCTCGCGCGGCAAGACGGCGCTCGTTCTCGTCCCCGAAATCGCGCTCACGTTGTGGGTCGGGCGCCTCGTACGCGCGCGGTTCGGCGAAGGCGTGGCCGTGCTGCACAGCGGTTTGCCGGACATCGAGCGCGCCCGCGAATGGTGGCGCGTCCGCCGCGGTGAAGCTCGTGTCGTCGTCGGCACGCGCTCGGCTGTTTTCGCGCCGCTCGAAAATCTCGGCCTCATCATCGTCGACGAAGAGCAGGAGTCAAGCTACAAGCAGGACGAAACTCCGCGCTACAACGGTCGCGACACCGCCGTCTATCGCGCGCACATCGAGGGAGCGGTTGCGCTGCTCGGCTCGGCCACGCCGTCACTCGAGACCTATCACCACGCCCGCGCCGGAAAATACCGCCTGCTCAAGCTTGCGTCGCGCGTCGAAAATCGTCCGCTTGCTGAAGTCCGCATCGTGGATCTGCGCGAGGAATTCCGCCGACAGCACCGCGCCGCGCCCATTTCGGAAACGCTGCGCGCTGCAATCGCACTTCGTCTTGAGGAGGGCACCCAAGCGATGGTGCTCATCAACCGCCGCGGCTACTCGTGGTCTCTTCTCTGCCGCAGTTGCGGCGCGATGGTGCAGTGCCAGAATTGCAGCATCGCTCTCACGTACCACAAGAGCCGCCAGCGCCTCGAATGCCACTATTGCGGCTATTCGATTCGCCCGCCCAAGCAGTGCCCGAAATGCCATGCGGAATATATGTATTTCGTGGGGGACGGAGCCGAGCGCGTCGAGGAATACCTGCGCGAACAATTTCCGGCCGCGCGCATCGCGCGCCTCGACCGCGATACCGTGCGCACCAAGCGCGAATACCAGCAGGTGCTCGGCGCGTTCGCGAACGCCGAAATCGACGTCCTCGTCGGCACGCAGATGGTGGCCAAGGGCCACGATTTTCAGCGCGTCACTCTTGTCGGCGTGCCCGCAGCCGATCTCGCTCTCGGGCGTCCGGACTTCCGCGCCGCCGAGCGCACCTTCCAGTTGCTCACGCAGGTAGCGGGGCGCGCCGGCCGTGGCGAACTTTCCGGCAAAGTCCTGGTCGAGACCTACTACCCCGAGCACTACGCGATTCAATTCGCCGCGCAGCAGGACTACGTCTCGTTCTACGACAAGGAAGCGCATTTCCGGCGCATCCTGCACTATCCGCCGTTCACCGCGCTCGCCACCGTGCTCGTGCGCGACCGCAAAGTCGAAAACGCCATTCGCTGGTCGCGCGCTCTCGCCGCGTGCTTCGAACCATTCGAAAAGCAAGGCGTGAAGATTCTGGGGCCCGCCGCGGCCCCGCTCGCGCGATTGCGCCGCGACTACCGCTTCCAATTCGTGCTGAAATCGCCGCACCGCTCGGCGCTCGGTAAAGCACTCGCTGCGGCACTCAACTTCTGCACGGCAAAAGAAATTCCCGCCACCGCCGTCATTGTCGACGTCGATCCCACCAGCTTGTCGTAGGAATAACTCAGAAATGGCCTGGCCGCTACGTTGCCGGCCAGGGAGTGAAACTCAACAGAAAGATCACGAGCCCCACGACCGCCCACGCGCGCCGCGCGGGATCGAGGGGCTGCCAGCGGTCGTAAATCGGGGGATGCCGGAAGCGCAGGCTCAGTATGAACAGAATTCCTCCCCACACGTACCACAGCGGATCGAGCCGCCCCATCGCGATCAGCACAATCGACACGACGATGGAAATCCGGCGGTGCCGCTCGCTCACCAGGCTGAACATGATGTGTCCGCCGTCGAGCTGCCACACCGGCAGCAAATTCAGAGCGGTGACGAAAAGCCCCACCCACGCCGCGCGCCCCACTGGGTTCAGCAGCACCCACCTCACGTCCATGTGCGAGTGAAACAGCGCGCTGAAGATTCGCACCAACAGCGGATGTCCGAAGACGATCGCGGCATTGTCTTCCGCGCCCGGCACGATCTTCGATGTCGCGATTCCGTAGGCCAGTGCGGGCAGCGCCACCACGAATCCCGCCACCGGCCCTGACAGCCCAACGTCAAAAAGAGCCCGGCGGGTTGTGATTGGCGACCGTATTCGAATGAACGCGCCGAAAGTGCCGAAGAGCGTTGGCGCCGGGAGAAAGTACGGATAGCTCACGTCGATGCCGTAAACCTTGCACGCCAGGTAGTGCCCCATCTCATGCGTGAACAAAATCGCCAGCAGCGTGAACGAAAACGGAATTCCCAGCGCGAGCGTCGCCGGATGATGAAACGTCCGCAGCATCAGCGTCACCGGGTCCTCGCCGCCGGAGAACGGCTCGCGGTCCTGTGCGTACGATCCGGCAAACTCCGCGCCGACCGCCAGCGTCGAAATCACGGTGAGCAAGAACAAAATCAGCGCGGGCCACAGCTGCCTTCGCCGCGGCGGAGCGAGCGGCATTCCGCCCGGCGGATATTGCATCTCGAGAATTTCAAACGGTATGCGGCCTTGTTCGTTGCCCACGCTCATGTGCTCACACGATTTCGAATGCCCATCGCAATTGGATGCGCCAGCGCGCAAATTCGCGGCGGCGTTGGGAAATTTCTTGCAGTCGCGCGGCCGACTCGCAGCGGCGAGACTAGCCCTACTGCTTGGCGGCGGGAGCCGGAAGCGCCTGAAGTTCCTTGCCGGGCTTGAAGCGTACAGCCTTTCCGGGCGGGATGTTCACCTGTTGGCCCGTGCGCGGATTTCGTCCGACGCCGGTCTTGCGCGGCTTCACATTGAAAACACCAAAGCGGCGCAACTCGATGCGGCGTCCGCGGCCGAGCGCCGTCTTCATGGCCTCGAATACGGTTTCCACGGCCTGCTCCGCCTTGGTTCGGGTAATGTTGGTTTTTTGTACGATGGCGTTGACGATGTCGAGCTTGATCACAACTTCCTCCCGGAACCACGCGCTTGGGCCGGAAACCTATGCTAGACAGGGGTTTGCGGGTTGTCAAGCGCAACGCTGTGTAATACACTGCGCGTTCCGCAGACAACGCACCCAATTAAGTTTTTTGCATATAAGGAGGCTCGGATGTCGGTGAAGTCGGACAAGTGGATTCGCAAGATGGCGCGCGAGCACAGCATGATCGAGCCGTTTGAAGACCGACAGGTGCGCGAAGGCGTGATCAGCTACGGCGTTTCATCCTACGGCTACGACTTGCGCGTCGCCGACGAGTTCCGCATTTTCACAAACGTGAACTCCACAATTGTGGATCCGAAGCAGTTTGACTCGAAGTCGCTCGTCGAATTCAAGGGCGCGGTGTGCATCGTGCCGCCAAACTCGTTTGCGTTGGCGCGCTCAATCGAGTTTTTCCGCATCCCGCGCAACGTGCTCACCATCTGTGTCGGCAAATCGACCTACGCGCGCTGCGGCATCATCGTCAACGTCACGCCGTTCGAGCCCGAATGGGAAGGCTTCGTCACCCTCGAAATCAGCAACACCACGCCGCTCCCCGCGAAAATTTACGCCAATGAAGGCCTCGCCCAGGTCGTTTTCTTTGAATCGGACGAGCAGTGCGAAATTTCCTACAAGGATAAGAAGGGAAAGTATCAATCACAGCAAGGCATCGTCCTCCCGAAGATTTGACGACCCGACAAGGGTCGTCATCCCGAGCGAACAACGTGAGCCACGGGATCCCTTTGCGTCCTCTCCGCGTTCCGAACGACTGTGGCGATGCAACGAGCATCGTCATCTGACAGTCCGAATAGGATTGTCACCCTGAGCGAATCCGCCGTGGCGGAAGCCGAAGGGCCCCTCTTATATCTCACCGGCGATCAGTCATGACACGGTCGCAAAGGCGCTCTCCTTCAATCAACTCCGCCGCGCTGTGCCGCTCTGAAACGCTCGTGCTTCGACGGCGGCAATGCTTTTTGTTCACTCCTCTACCCTCCGCGTTCGCCCCCCTCGAGCAAATAACGCCCTTCGTTTGTAATGCTTAGCCGTCCCCAAGCCACCAAGGTCAATGTGACGGGCGTCACACCAAATCGTGACGCCTCTCACGGTGCGCTGGATCACCGTCAGGTAAATTTCGCCGCTGTGACTGTAGCTGACGAGGTTTTCAACCAATTGGCACGTTGACCGATGGAGTGCTCAGACGTTACTTGGCCGGGGTCCACTGGGCAAGTAGCAACGAGAGGAGATGCAATGAAGACAGTGAACCAAAGAACGTGGGTTAAGATGACGCTAGTAGGTGTTTCGCTTATCGCGCCCTTTCTCATTACGGCCGTTCAAGTGCCCAGCGCGCATGCGGTGCCCAGCTATTCGCGCCAGACGGGCTTTCCGTGTAGATCGTGCCACACCACACCGCCTGAACTCACGCCCCTCGGGCGCCAGTTCAAGCTCAACGGCTACACCATCACCGGAATGCCGGTGCAGAAAGTCGAAAAGACTTCCAAGGAAGCCGGGCTCCAGTTGCTGCAAACTTTGCCCCTTTCTGTCTTCTTCGAAACGTCTTACACGCAGACCAACACAGTGCAGCCGGGCACGCAGAACGGCACTTTCGAATTCCCGCAGGACGTATCGCTCTTCGTCGCGGGCGCGTGGGCCCCGCACGTCGGGAGCTTCGTGCAATTCACTTACGACGCGCAAGACGATCACTTCAGCTGGGACAACACCGATATCCGTTACGCCAACACGACAAAGCTGTTCGGCAAGAGTCTCGCATATGGACTACTGATGAACAACAACCCGGGCCTCGAAGACCTGTGGAATACCAACCCTGCCTGGGGCTACCCGTTTATCTCAGATGACTTCGAGCCCAAACCGGCCGCCGCCGCAATCGTCGACGGCACGCTGGCGCAAGATGTCGCCGGATTTGGCACGTACGGCATGTGGAACGACCATCTCTACTTCGCGACGACGATGTATCGCTCGGATCACATCGGAGGCCCGCAGCCGAATCCGGGAACCACCACCCCCGGGATCAATATCCATGGTCTCGCTCCCTATTGGCGTGCCGCCTGGCAACAGACGTGGACCAACAACTATCTCGAATTCGGCACCTACGGAATGTACACGAAGTCGACGCCGAACAGCGTTGTGGGCCCCTCGGCCGATAGCACAGGAACCCTAAGGGACAACTACACCGACGTGGCGGCTGATATTCAGTACGACCGCACGATTCCCGCGTTCCGCAACGACATTCTCTCGATCCGCGGCACTTACATCCATGAGAATTCGTCGCTGAATGCCAGCGCCACCGACGCTCTCGGGCTGGCGGGGTTCGTGCCTCACCATCTCAATACCCTCAGGGCGAACGCGGAATATCACTTCGGCGACCGCTTCTCCGGCGCGTTCGGCTGGTTCAATACCACCGGCACGCGTGATGACATTCTCTACCCGTATGGTACGAGCATCACGGGCAGTGCCAACGGCAGCCCGAAAAACAGCGGCTACATCATCAACCTGTCCTGGTGGCCCGTGCAGAATATCGACCTCGCCGCGCAATACACCGGGTACTGGACATTCAACGGCGCGTCGCTGAACTACGACGGCTTGGGACGAAACGCCTCGGACAACAACACCACGTATATTCTCGCGCGGTTTGTTTTCTGAGGTGAAATAGGGGGAACGGAGCCCGAGAGGATTTCCGCGGGCTCCGCGGCCGCCGCGGTTCGAACGAGATGTGCCGTACAGATAATAGGTTGACCCATGAAGATATTGAGGAATTCCGGCCCCGGCTCGACATAGACTCGAAACGCTCGGGGAACGGAGAAGAGGAGCAGGTCCAATGAAGAAATTTGCAATAGCTTGCATGAGCGTCGCAGCGGTGATCCTGGTTGCTGGTGTTGGGGTAAAAGTCGCGGCGCGCGCTGCGGATGCCGGCGGAATCTCCGGCAAAGTCTATTTCCAAGGTAAGGCCCCGGCGCTGCGCCCGATCGTGATGGACAAAGATCAGGTCTGCGCATCGGAGCAGTCGGGGACAGTATTGCCAGAAGACGGCCGCGTCAACGCCAACGGCACATTGCCGAACGCGTTCGTTTACATCTCCAAGGGCACGGGCGATCTTTCGACGCACGCACCGGCCAATTCCGTTACGCTCACGCAAAAGGGGTGCCTCTACTTGCCGCACGTGCTCGGCATCATGGTCGGCCAGCCCCTCCAGGTCGTCACGGTGGACCCCACGGCGCACAATATTCACGTCTCAGCCACCAAAGGCAATCGCGAGTGGAACGTGACGCAGCAGCCCGGCACGCCTTCGGTGACCACGAAGTTTTCGCAGCCCGCGATCATGGTTCCCGTGCATTGCAACCTTCATCCGTGGATGCAAGCCTTCATCGGCGTCGTCACCAATCCCTATTTCGCGGTCACGGGTGACGACGGCAGCTTCACGATCAAGGGCGTTCCGCCGGGCGACTACACGCTGTCGGTCTGGACCGCCACGTTCGGCACGCAGGAGCACCCGATCACGGTCCGCGCCGGCGAGTCCGCCGCCGCCGATTTCACCTTCACCGCGCAATAGTCAGGATCGCCGTCCGGCGGTTTGCAGGAAGTAGAGTCAAAAGCGAGTCGAGGCCCATTGCTCGCCCGGTGCAAGGAGTCAACCGCACCGGGTAAGGCATGGGCCTCAATTCATTTGCGCTCAGGGCTCCGGCGGAGCGTCTGCCGAGTAGCCATTCGGATAAAGGTGATTTGCGGTGATGTACGGCAGGAACCTGGCGCCGAACCAGATCGTGTTGTTCTTCTCGACCTCGACCTTCGGCAAACTCCAATTCAGTTGCGGCTCCGGATAGTACGTGAACTTCTTCGTGTCCGGATCGAAGCGCACGAGCGAACTTTGCGGCTGATCGGAAATCCAAATCTTGTCGGTCTTGTCCGGCCAGACGTCGTACGGATTTGCGCCCTGCGTCGGCATTTTGATTTCGGTCATTTTTCCGGTTGCGGGATCGAGCCGCCCCACGATTCCGGTTGTGTACTCGGAGAACCAGACGATGCCTTTCGAGTCCACTCCGAGGCGGCGAATCTGCCCCCATGACGATGGCGCGTAATACTCCGTGTACTCCTCGGTCTTGGGATTAAATTCCGTGACCTGGCCCTTGCTGTATCCGGCGCCCCAGATCGTCCCATCCACCGGACTCACCGCGAGACCGTAAATCAAATTGTCGGGCGTCGGCGTCTGCCACTGGTGCACGACTCCGGTTTTCGCCACCAGCTCGCCCACGCCTCCCGGCCCTTTCACCATGCCGAACCACACGTTGTCGTCCTTGTCCGTCACAACCTGAAGCATTCCTCCGCGCCGCGGCGTGTAGTGCCGGATCTGCTTTCCCGTCGCGGGATCGAGTTCGCCCAATTGCCCGCCGGTGATTTCCGCCCAGTAGACGTGCCCCTTGGAGTCGACCGTAATGCCGTGCATGAAAACGTAGGTGTCAGGCCCCTTGAGCGGATACACCTTGAAGCGCCTGTTCGGATCGACTTGCGTCGGGTCGAGATGAATCATCGCGTTTGCCGTGGGGTTCGCGTACCAGATGCCGTCCGGCACGATGAACGGATCGTGCAGCAGTTGCGGCACGGGGCGCCCGTCCGGCCGCGCGACCCACGGATCCTCCGCCGTAACGCCGTCGATTTCATTCGCGCCGATCACAGCGCCCTTGAATGGTGGACGCGGAAAATTGTCCGGAATGTCGTAGGAAACGTAGATCGCTTTCGCGAGCGCGTCTTCGTCGAGAATCGGCGGATCGACTTTGAGCCTTTTGTCCGGCATGCCCGGACCGAAATTCGTCGCGAGGTACTCGGCGATCTGATCTTTTTGCGCGCCGGTGAGGTATGTGTGGCCGAGATTCGTGCCGAAGGGATTGTCCGTCGGGCCAGTTTCCGTCATGCGCGCGATTCCGATGCGATAGCCATCCTTCGTTCGGTGCATCGTCCCAAACTCGGGACCGTGGCATCCGGTGCAATTCGCTTTCAGCAGATCGCGCCCCGGTCCGGGAGGATAGAGATCTTCCATGCCGTTGACCCACACGGTGTTCGCGGCAGCGCCAGGCCCGCCGGCGGCCGCGTTCATTCCCTCGGTGGACGCGCCCTGCGTCGCGGCCGTCTGCGCCGCCAGGTTCTTCACGGCGATATCCACGGTTTTACTTTCACCGGGCGCCAGATCGACTCGCAGCGTCGGCGACGTGTAGCCTTTTTCGAGGACGAGCACATCGTACGCGCCCGGAAGGGCCTGAGGCACGGTGTAGTGTCCCTTCACCGTGAAGACCGTGTACCAGAGCTTGTACGTGAGGTTGTGAACGGTCACGCGAAATCCGACGACCGCGCCCTGATCGGCGGTCACCGTTCCGGAAAGCGATCCGCGATTCGGCGGCGCCTGCGACTGCATCTGTCCCCGCGACGCCACCGCCGCGAAAAGTATTGCCACCAGCAGCGCCGCACCCGCAGCCATGCGCGCACGATTCATCATCTGTCTCATCGGTTTCCCCCTCACTCGATGGACGCGAGGGTACCAGTCCGGGTTCGCGCTCGCAAGACCAACGCTACGCAAGTTCTTGCGCGATGAGAAATCGGATGGATGAAAGTGGACAAGAGTCGCAAAAAGTCGCTCCAATCGGTACGCCTTGCGAACTCTTGATCGCTTACCGATACGGGCAATTTCGGCCCCTCAAAAAGCCAATAAAAGCCACCTTTGCGCGTTTAACAGCCCGAACGGATATCTCCCGCGAAAAGACGGACCCTTCGGCTCATCCGCCGCGGCGGATTCACTCGGGATGACGCCCCTTATCGGGTCGTCACTTTCCGGTGACGGGATTCTTGTAGTGGTACGGCGGGACGAAGACATCCGGGTAGAGTTTGTAGGGCTCGGTCGTCGGCAAATCCGGCGGCATACCCGCGATTGGTCCCGGCGGCGGATTCCCGCCCTGATCCCAGCCCTTGTAGTAGTCGACGTAATAGGTCATGTAGTAGTGCAGCTTCTTGATTTTCCAAACGCCATCTTCCTTCACGTACTCGTTCTCGTAGGTTCCTTCCGCCCACTGCGCGCTTCGGTGCAGCGCGCCGAACTGCTCGAACGCGCGGAAGCGGCCTTTGGCGGTCTTGCCGTCGGGATCAATATCGATCTTGGGCTGGAGCTGCATGTGATTAAAGAGCGTGCCGTACTTGAGATCGGTAAGCGTGTGCAGATAGGCGCGCACGCGATCCTGCCCGACCCACACGCCGCGCAGACCGATTTCGAGCGTGCCGTCCTTCGCGAAAAGGTCCGCAGTCTGGTCCCACATGCATTTGTCGACGTAGTAGCCGTAAGCCGCCTGCAGATTTGCGATTGCGATGTAATCCTGCGCGGCCTGGGCCTGCGTCTGGAGCGCGGCCACTTGCGTCTTCAGGGTCTCAACCTCGGACGCGAGGTCCTTCTTGCCCGACGCCGCAAGAGCGGCTCCGGCCACGACCAAAAGCAAGAGAACAAAAAAAATGAGCAGAGACTGAATCTTCATTTGAGAGATGCCTCCCCCGATAGGCGCGTCTGAAGCGGGCGCCCTCCTTCAAACCGGACAAACTCGGCGGGAGAGTATCAACGGGCGGTGCAGCGTGCAAGCTGGCAATCCGTCGACAATCGAAGCGAGATCCCTCGGCTCGCGTTGCCCGCTCGGGATGACGACCCTCGTCCGGTCGTCACTTTCCCGTTACAGGGTTCTTGTAGTGATACGGCGGAACATAAACGTCCGGATAGAGCTTGTAGACCTCCGTCGGCGGCAGGTCGGGCGGGAGACCCGGAATCGGTCCCGGCGGCGGATCGCCTCCCTTGTCCCAGCCCTTGTAGTAATCCGAGTAGTAAGTGAAATACGCGTGGAGCTTTTTGATCTTCCAGATGCCGTCTTCCTTCACGTAGTCATTTTCATAAACCGCGTCGCCCCACTGCGCGCGGGAATTGAGCACGCCCACCTGCATGATCGCGCGCCAGCGACCCTTGGCCGTCAAGCCGTCGGGAGCGATATCGATCTTCGGCTGCAGTTGCATGTGGTTGAACAGCGTTCCGTACTCGAGATTCGGCAGCTTGTGGAGATACGCGCGCACGCGATCTTGCCCCACGTAGACACCGCGCAATCCGATTTCAAGCGTGCTGTCCTTCGCGAAGAGATCGGCCGCCTCGTCCCATCTGCATTTGTCGACGTAATAGCCGTACGCCGTTTGCAAATTCGAGATGGCGATGTAATCCTGCGCACTCCGGGCTTGCGTCTGAAGCGCGGCCACTTGCGTCTTCAGTTTCTCGACCTCGGACGCGAGGTCTTTCTTTTCCGAGGCCGCGAGGGCGGCTCCGACAGCGACTAAAAGCAAAACAACGAAAATGACCAGCAGAGACGGAATCTTCATGTGAGCGATGCCTCCTCCGATAGGCGCGTCCGAAGCGGGCGCCCTTCTGCAAAGCGAACAAACCTGGCGGGAGAGTATCAACGGGCGATGGAGCACGCAAGGAGCCGAGCGGCGGGACCCGATGAGAGATCCCTCGGCGGGCTAAACGCGCCCGCCTCGGGATGACAATCCGCATCGGATTTTCACTTTACGATCGGCGAGACCTGGCCCCACTTGCCGGTGAAGACGAATTCGGAAGCCGGCTTGCGTTGGCGGGCGCCGGTTTCGGTGTCGCGCAGGCGTCCTTCGGGCAGAGTCATGGGATCTCCGGGATAGCCGATCGCGAAGCCTGCGACGGCTTCGTAATCCGCGGGGATTGAGAAAATCTGGCGCGCCTTGTCGGGAATAATTCCGGCCATCTGGTGGACTTGGAGGCCGAGAGCAGTGGCCTGCAAGGCGAGAGTCGTGGCGGCCTGGCCGACGTCGTGGAACGCGTGCCGATTTTGCGAGCCGTCGTGAGGCATCTTGTGCGCGGCGACGCTCAGCGCAACCACGGGCGCACTTTTCGCCCAGCCCTGATTGAACTCGACGAAGGTTTCGAGTACGCGCTTGAAATTCTCCGGGTCGTCCTTCGTGGCGAAGATGAAAGACCACGGCTGGGCGTTGTAAGACGACGCAGCCCAGCGAGCCGCCTCAAACAGGCTGCGCAGTTTTTCGAGCTCGACGGGGCGCGCATCGAATGCGCGCGGGCTCCAGCGATTGCTGATCAGATCGTGAATCGGCGCGGCGGCGGGCGCCGGGCGTTTGCGGTCGGGCATTATTCCTCCTTGGAATGGCCCAACATTTAACCACAAATCGGAGGCGGGAGGAGAGGAAGCACAGGAAGTAGAGGAGGCAAAGGAAGCAAAGGAAGTGAAGGAAGACCCCGCGCCAGAGGAAAGTGGAGAAGGGGAACCAAAAACCGCTCACCGCAGAGACGCAGAGTCCGCAGAGAGAAGGAACCCACAGACCGCTCGCCGCAGCCTTCGTCCGCCGCGGCGGACTCAGGGCAGACAGACGCAGAGTCCACAGAGAATTTGCGGGTTCGCTACGCTTTGGGAGCCCGCGCGGAATCGAGCGAGTAAGCGCCCGCGCCGAATGTCGCGAGGATCAGCAGCCCGCCCATGATGGCGAGGTTCTTCTGAAAGTGACCCAAGTTATCCAGCCGGTCGGCTCCCTGCATCGCCCAGAAATTGTGAAAGAGAAGCGTCGTCGGAATTAGAAACAGGAAAACGATCCAGGAAGCGACTCTCGTGTGAAAGCCCGTGAGGATCGCGAGGCCACCCAAGATCTCGATCGCTGCAGCGATTGCAAGGGAGACTTTGGGAAGGGGGAGATGCGCGACGGCAACATACCCTGTCATCATCGAGAAGTTCATAATTTTGTTTATGCCAGCCAAAATGAAGATCTGCCCAATCAAAACTCGGCCGATCAACGGTACGACGCTGCCTGATGCATTGGACATAGGGGTGTCTCCTTTGCGAGAGCTATTTTCCTTCGGGGCCGAATCCGTGACTCGCGTTGTAACTGAATTCGGGCCCCGAAGCAAGCGTCAGGAAGCAAACGATTCGGTTCAGGCCAGATCGAATAGAAGAACCTCGGAAGGCTCGGTCGCTTTGAAGCGGATTTCGGATTCGGCGGAAATCGCTGCGCCATCGCCGGCTTTCAGCTCGGTGCCATTCAACTGGACCGCGCCGCAAGCGATCTGCACCCACGCGTGGCGGCCGGTCGCGAGAGAGTGTTTCGCCTCGGCGCCTTTGTCGAGGCGCGCGATGTAAAGATTCGCGTCCTGATGGATCGTGACTGGGGCTTTCGGTCCGGCCACGAGACTGAACTTCCCGCGCAATTCGGAATCAGGGAACGCAAGCTGCTCGTAGGCCGGATCGAGGCCCTTGCGCTCCGGCAGAATCCAGATTTGCAGCAGGTGCACCGGATCCTTCGAAGACGGATTGAACTCGCTGTGCAGCACGCCGCGTCCGGCGGTCATGTGCTGAAGCTCGCCGGGGCGAATGACGCCGTGGCCGCCCGTGTTGTCGCGATGCTCGAGCGCGCCTTCGAGAATCCACGTGAGGATTTCCATGTCGCGGTGCGGATGCGTCGGGAAGCCTCCACTGGGCGCGACGACGTCTTCATTGATCACCCGCAATGAGCGGAATTGCGTGTGATCGGGATCGTAATATTGGTCGAACGAAAATGTGAAACGGCTGTTGAGCCAGGAAAGTTCGTTGTGGCCGCGTTCTTCGCTTGGACGAACTTCGATCATGGGGTCACTCCTGCGATACGAGGCGTTGGATGCAGCACTCGCCGGAAAAGATTCGAAAGGCGGTCAGGGCTTTTGCGCGGGGCGGAGAAGCACTTCACTGACAAAGCTTTGCGGCGCCTGCGTGAGGATCATCTCGACCGCGTGAGCGACATCCTCGGGCTGGAGCATCTTGCTCGTGTCCTTGCCCGCGTGAGGGGAGAAATCGGTGGCGACCGAGCCGGGGCAGACGGCGCTGACGCGGATGCCGTAAGAGCGCAGGTCTTCCGCCATGCACTGAGTAAGCCCTAGCAGGCCCCACTTAGACGCGCAGTAGATGCTGCCTCCGGCGAAGGCGCTCTTGCCCGCGAGCGAAGCGATATTGATGATGTGTCCGCTGCGGCGAGAGATCATGCCGGGCGCCACAGCCCTGGTGAGCAGGAACACCGCCTTCAAATTGGTGTCTAAAACAGCGTCCCAATTTGCTTCTTCGGCGTCTTGCACGGGAGCCGAATAGCCGATCCCGGCGTTATTGACGAGAATTTCGACGGGGCCGAGCGTTTTCTCGGTCTTGTGCACGAGAGAGATAATTTCGGCCGCGCGGGTTACGTCCGTGGAGACAGCGAGAACGGAGGTACCGGCGCGCTCGAACTCCTCGGCGACACCTTCGAGTCGTTTCGGATCGCGGGCGCAGAGAGCGAGCTTCGCGCCCATGCGCGCCAGGCTGCGCGCGATGGCGAGACCGATGCCGCGGCTCGCTCCCGTGACGAGAGCGACTTTGCCTTCGAGCGAGTGTTGTGTGACCATAAAGCGGCCCCCTAAGAGGCGACGCATTCGCCTCGCGAGCCATCTTAGCACTGAGGGAGTTGTCCACACGGCGATGACATCCGCGAGAGCCGGGGGCGAAAGGTTTTAGGCTTGCGCGGTGGAAGTGCTTTCCCTATAATCCCGTCGATTTCTATCGGTTGGTTAGTTGTCCTGCAGGGATCGTGGCCCTGAGTCCGGCAAGTCACCCAGAGCAAGTCCAGGAGGCGGGTAAGTGATCATGCGAAATTATCTAAAGGGAACCGCGGTGGTTCTAGCTGCGCTCGGTTTCGTATTCGTGCCCGCGGTCCCGGCCATGGCCCAGGCTGCGCAGACGGCTCAACAGCAAACGTCCTACACGGTGCCAGAATACAACGCGTATACGAACTGCCAGAACGAGAAGGATCCGCAGGCACGGATCAAATTGCTCGACGCGTTCGTCTCGCAGTATCCGAGTTCCACGCTACTTCAATACATCTATTTGATGTACTACCAAACGTACTACCAGCTGAAGAACTATTCGAAGGCGCTTGAATACACGGACAAGCTGATCGCGCTCGGCGACAAGGCCGACGTGATGTATCGAATGCAAGCGATTCAGGCCCGTGTCCAATTGTTTTCCGCCGCGTTTGACGCGAAGGCGGCCGATGCGCACGATCAGCTCGCCAAGGAAAGGGATGCTGCACTGCTGGGCGTCAAAATACTTCCGGATTACAAGAAGGCGATGGACACGAAGTTGACGGACGATCAGGCAAAGGCGATCGCCGCGTTTCTGGAGGCCGCCGCCGGCCGGGCCGATCTCGAGCTGAAGGATTACCCGGCCGCGATCGACACGTTCAAGGCCGCGCTTTCAGCGAACCCGAACGACGCCGTATCGAGTTACCAGGAGGGCCGCGCGGAGCTTGCGGCAACTCCTCCGCAATCGCTCGACGGCTTTTGGGCGGTGGCGCGATCGATCGATTTGAAAGTGCCGAACGCAGACAAGGTGAAGGATTATCTGCGCAGCGCGATTCTCGCCTACGAGCAGCCAGGCTGCGACAGCCAGGTGGACGCGCAGTTGAGCGAGTTGATCCAGCTCGCGGCGAACGCGCCCGAGCGGCCCGCGACGTACACGATTCCGAGCCACGACGACCTCACCAAAATCAGCCAGGCGAGCACGATCATCACCGTGCTCACCGATTTGAGCGGCGGCGGAGACAAGGCCAAACAGACATGGCTTGCGGTCTGCGGCGCGGAATTTCCGGAAGTGGTCGGCAAGATCATCGACGTGCAGAAGTCGGACAATTACGTGGATGTTATGGTCTTCACCAGCGCAAGTTCCGACGAAATGCAGGCGGCCACTACGGCGAACATGGACGTGAAGGTTTGGATCGCGCCGAATCCGGCCGCTGCGGCCGGGGCGAATGCAGTTCCACCACAACCGGACGTGGTCCGTCTGGAGAAGGACGATCCGATCCGCTTTTCGGGCGCGCTGGCGAGCTACGACCCATCGCCATTCCTTTTGCACTGGGATCAGGTGAAGGTCGATCCGACAACGATCCCGGAGAAGGGTACGCCGGCGAAGCACGCTCCTGCGCACAAGCCCGCACCGAAACCCTAAGGGGTTCGTTGGCAAAGCGCGAGACTCGCAAATTCAGACGGCCGGTCCGGAAACGGGCCGGCCGTTTTTTTGGGAGCTGCGGTGAAACGCTTGCGGGAACGGTGATGCTGAGACTTCAGCGGCGGCCGTTGCGATCGAGGTGATACTCGGCGATCTTGCGGCTGAGCGTGTTGCGGTGAATTCCGAGGACCTTGGCGGCGCGGCACTGGTTTCCCTTGGAGTGCTCCAGCACGCGCTTAATGAACTTTTTCTCGAACTCCGTGACGGCTTCTTCGAGCAGAATTCCGCGCTCGACCATCATTCCGACCAACGACTCCAATTGCTCTTTCACGTGTGCGCGCTCCGCAGCGGCGCCCCCCCAGGGACGCCACCCGATGGTTTCAGTCGAGTGCATGGCCGGTGATGCGTAGATAGGAGTCCCTGTATTTCTCCCGGGTTTTCGCCACGACGTCCGGCGGAAGAGCAGGAGCGGGAGGCTGCTTGTTCCACCCGATCTGCTCGAGGTAATCGCGGACGTACTGCTTGTCAAAGGAAGGCTGGGCCTTGCCTGGCGAATACTCGTTCGCGGGCCAGAAGCGCGAGGAATCGGGCGTGAGCGCTTCGTCGATCCAGATGAGTTCGCCGCCCAAGAGGCCGAACTCGAATTTCGTGTCGGCGATGATGATGCCGCGGGCCGCGGCGTGTTCGGCGGCGCGGCGATAGATCGCGAGGCTGGTGTCGCGAAGGCGCTCGGCGAGCGGGCGGCCGATGCGCGAGATCGTTTCCTCGAAGGAAATGTTTTCGTCGTGGCCCGTGGTGGCCTTGGTCGACGGCGTGAAAATCAGCTCGGGCAGCAGGTCGGATTCGCGCAGGCCTGCAGGCAACGGAATACCGCAGATCGCGCCCGTCTTCTGATAGTCCTTCCACCCCGAGCCGGAAATGTATCCGCGGACGACGCATTCGATCGGCACAGGCTCGGTGCGGCGCACGAGCATGGCGCGGCCCTCAAGGGCGGACTCGTACAGCGCGAGTTCGCGCGGGAAATCTTTCGCGGAAATCACGTGGTTCGGAACGATGCCTGCGAGCTTCTCAAACCAGAACAGCGAAAGCTGCGTGAGCACGCGTCCCTTATCGGGAATCGGCGTGGGAAGGACAACATCGAACGCCGAGAGGCGGTCCGTCGCCACGATGAGCAGGCGGTCGCCAAGCTCGTAAATGTCGCGAACCTTCCCCCGGCCTCGGAGTTTGAGTCCGGGAAAATCTGTTTGTGAAACAACGGCGTGCATTTGAGAAGAAGCCACGAGATTTCGATCCTCAGTCTGGGAAGGCCGGTATTCTAGCGCAGGCCGAGAAGTTGTCAACGACTAAGACGCCGATGGAGCGGATCGACATTTTTCATACCGATGCGCCGAACGCAGTCTTACGCGGCGTTGCTGGCGGCGGTGGCGGTTTTCGGCTCGGCGGCTGCGGCTTCCTCTTCCCATTTCACCGAGACGAGCTTTGAAACGCCGGGCTCCTGCATCGTCACGCCGTAGAGAACCGATCCCATCTCCATCGTTTTGCGGTTGTGCGTGACGACGATGAACTGCGTCTGCCCGCACATGTCGGCGAGCATTCTGTTGAAGCGGCCGACGTTGGCCTCGTCGAGCGGCGCGTCGACTTCGTCGAGAATGCAGAACGGGCTCGGCTGGAAACGGAAGACCGCGATGAGCAGCGCGAGCGCCGTGAGCGCTTTTTCGCCGCCAGAGAGAAGGAGAATATTCTGCAAGCGCTTGCCCGGCGGCTGCGCCACGAGATCGATGCCGGCCTCGCCGGAACTATCAGGCTCGCTGAGCCGCATTTCGCCGTGGCCACCGCCGAATAGAGACTGGAAGGCGATCGCGAAGTGCGCGTTGATGAAATT
The DNA here is from genome assembly GCA_963715685.1 of uncultured Acidobacteriota bacterium. GTDB lineage: Bacteria > Acidobacteriota > Terriglobia > Acidiferrales > UBA7541 > Palsa-295. The sequence continues at coordinate 3,991,001 of OY970264.1, forward strand.
GAACGCCTCCTCGAATTTCTTCTGCGAGACGTCGTCGAGCTCGTGAATGGTGAGTTGGGTGTTCTCGATCGACTGCACGAGATCGTCGCGCTCGCGCCGGAGGAAGCTTTCGCGCTGCTCGCACTCCTGGAATTCTTCGAGCGCCATCATGTTGATGGGGCCCATGGCCTCGACGCGCGCCTTCATTTCGTTGTAGTTCGTCTCGGCAGCCACAAGCTCTTCGCCGACGAGAAGCCGCGCTTCCTGCGCCATCAGTTCTTCGGGCTGCGCGTTCAATTCTGCAACGCAGCTCTGGCGGAGGTAATCGCGGTCGGCGTCGTTGCGCGCCTTTTCGATCTGGCGCTGGCTGCGCTCGGCGCGGAGTTCATCGAGCGACTGGCGGCGACCGCGCAGGGTTTCATCGATCTGGCCCGCGCGAGATCGCGCGCCATCCCATTCGGTTTCGAGCGCGGCCTTGTGCTGGGTGAGGCGCATCTTTTCGCCGCGCAGATCCTCGGCCTGGCGTGAGAGCTGCTCGCAGGAAGATTCGAGTTCCGATTTCTCGGTGGAGAGCGACTCATGCTGCTGGCGCAGCGAGTTCATGCGTTCGCCGGCCTGGGCAAGCTCCTCGGAGACTCGATGCTCGACAGCTTCGGCGCTGGCGAGGCGCTCCGTCATCGTGGCCAATTCCTCGCGGCGCGCGACGACGCGCTCTTGCAGGCCGTGAAAATCACGGCGCAGGTTCGCGAGCGTCTCGCTGGCTTCCGATGCTTCGGCTTCGGCTGCAACGCGGAGGCGAAGCGCCTCGGCGTGCTCGAAGCGGGCGCGCTCGGCGCGCTGGCGGGCTTCCTCGGCCTGCGCGTGCAGCCGCGCGATTTCGTTGCGCTCGGCGGCGAGCTGCTGATCGACGCGCAGGAATTCGCGCCGTGCCTGCTCGCGCTGATGGGTGGCTGCGACGAGGGATTTCTCGGCCTCCATGTGCTGGGCCGTGGCGGCGGAAAAATGCGCCTCGCAAGCTGCGATCTCTTCGTCGAGCTGCGTTAGCTGCTGCTGACGTTCTCCGGCGATTCGATCGAGGCGCGCCGCTTCCGCTTCGCGCTGGCGAAGCTCGCGCTTCAGGGCGAGCGGGCCGGCGTCGCCCTTGCGGCCGCCGGAGACCATGCGTCCGTGGTAGCACGTGCCGTCCGGCGTCAGAAAATAGCTGTGCGGATTATCGCGCGCCATGCGCTCGGCAATCGAGGCGCTCTCGACGATGTAAGCGTTGCGGAGCTTCTTGAGAAAATACTTCGTGTTCGGGCCGAGAGGCTCGCGGAACTCGACGAGCCGGTCGAGCCGCTCGATAAAATCGCCGGGCATCGAGGAGCCGCGATCGATTTCGGATTTGTCGATGTCGAGGGCGCCGATCGAATCGACAAAGAAGGTTGCGCGGCCGCCCATTTCGTCGCGCAGCATGGCGACGCCGGCGCGGGCCTGGTCGAACGATTCGACGACGACATATTCGAGCTCGTCGCGAAGGAATTGCTCGATCGCGCCTTCGTACTCCTCCTGGACTTCGGCGTAGTCCGCGAGCAGGCCGACGGCGCGGAAGCCGCGCGATTCGGCCGCGCCGCTGGCGTTGAAGAGTTTCTGCACGGCGTCCGCGGTGTAGGCGCGCTCACTCAAGATCCGCTCAATGGAAGCGTGGCGCGCACGCTCGGCGGAAAGTTCCTGGCGCGCGTGTTCGAGCTCCTGGCTGGTTTCCTGCTGTGTCTGGCGGAGTCCGGCAAGCCGTGCCTGCGCTTCGCGAACCGCTGCGCCGATTTCCTGCGCCTGGCGCTCGGCGTGCTCGAAGGCAGCGCCCGCAGTGTCGGCCTCGGATTGAAGCGTGGCGCAATTCTGCTCCATCGCGCGCATGGCGGCGGCGCGCTGCTCTTCTGCGGCGGTGTGGCGCGCGGCGGCTTCCTCGGCCTGCTGCGATTCGGCTTGCCCGCGCACGGATTCCTCAACCAGGCGGCTCGCGAGCTGGCGAAGCTCTTCCATCCGGGATTCGAGACGCCCCTGATCCTCGGCGCTCGCGGAAACCTGCTCGGTGCAGGCGCGCAGGCCCGCTTCAAGCGATGCAGCCTGGGTGCGAAGCGCCGCGACGGACTCGCGCTGCGCGATGATGCGCGCGGCGAGGTCGGATGACAGGCGATGCGCCTCTTCGAGTTCGATCGCGAGCCGCGACGCGCGGGATTCGAGCTGGGCAAGCTGCTCGCGGTTGAAGGTGATGCGATTTTCGGCGCGGTCGAGATCGAGCGCGGTCTGATTCAGGACGTTTTGCGTCTGGCGCAGCTCGGCGTCGAGCTCGTAGGTACGCGAGTTGAGGCGCTCCTGCTCGGCTTCGAGTTCGTGCACGGAGCGGGATTCGCGCTCCTCGGCCGCGTCCATTTCGTGTAGCAATTGCTCGAGGCGCGCGGCTTCGATATCAAGGTGCTCCGCCTTGCTGGCGAGGACGATGCGCAGCAGGCCGCGCATCTGTTCGCGAAGCTCGGCGTAACGCCGCGCCTTGGAGGCCTGGCGCTTGAGCGAAGCGAGCTGCTTCTCGACTTCGACAAGAATGTCGTTGATTCGCGAGAGATTCAGCTTCGAGGCTTCGAGCTTGGCTTCGGCGAGGCGCCGCTTGGTCTTGTACATGGTTATGCCGGCGGCTTCCTCGATGATGGCGCGGCGGTCCATCGGCTTTGAGTTCAGAATCTGGCCGATGCGGCCCTGCTCGATGATGGCGTAGCTGTCCGGACCGAGGCCCATGCCCATGAAGATTTCCTGAACGTCGCGGAGGCGGGCCACGCGGCCGTTGATCAGGTATTCGCTCTGGCCGGAGCGGTAGAGACGGCGTCCAACCACGATTTCGCCGGGACGCAGCGTGACGGCCGGCTTTTCAGCCGCGCGCTTTTTGCCCTTTCGGACGGCGATTCCAGCGGTTTCGGGCGCATCGCCGTGCGCTGACACCTCCGGTGCATCATTCTCGGGCGCAGAAAGCGCAGCGGCCTCGGGGTCGAAAGCAGCCGAGAGCACGATTGGACCTGCATCCGATGCAGGTTCCTGAACGCCGTCGATCACCTTGGCGACCGCTTCGGAAAGCTCCGGATCGATGAGGGTAAGGGTGACTTCAGAGATGCCCATCGGCGGGCGCTTCGCGGTACCGTTGAAAATGCAGTCGGACATGCGCTCGGCGCGGAGCATTTTGTGGCTCTGCTCGCCGAGGACCCAGGATATGGCGTCCACAACGTTGGACTTGCCGCAGCCGTTCGGGCCGACAATGCAGGTGATCCCGCTGCCGCTGAACGTGATCGGCGTCTTCTCACAGAACGACTTGAAGCCCAAAAGCTCGACTTTACGAAGTTTTAGCACCCGGCCCTCGCACGGTTCGCTCCTCGCGCTTGGTCTGCGGAGGGAGCTTCAGTTCTATTTTATTTGGAGGTCTAACGAGACAAAAACGATCGGAGGGTCGAATATCGATGGCCCTACCGCCTGGCGCTATCGGATCGGCGGTTACGGGAATACAAACTAGCATGGGGAGAGGAACGTGTAAAGCGCGGTTTTGGGTGTTGTGCGAAGTTTTTGCGAGCGGGCCAGATTCTCACAGCCCTTTTTGTCGCAGGCAACTTAGCCGCGCCTCAGCTTCACGCGTCCGAACGGCTTCGCAACGCCCTTCTCTATGTTGTCGATGCGCCACTCCCAGGTGTCCGCTTTCGCGTCATAAACAAAATCATTGCTGAGGCTGACCGCGCCATTGTCGTCCTTGAAAATAAACGGAAGCTCATTCTCTTTCGGATCCGCTATGCCGATCGATTCCGGCGATATGCCGCCATAAACATCCAGCCAAACAGCGGCGTACTGCTTTGTTGCGTCGTTCCACGCTATATAGATCATGGCCTCATATTGCGGTTTCCCCTTGTTGGTTCGCTCGCGCGAAATTTCGTGGACGCGCAGGTAGTGATGGTCGAGGACCCAGTCGGCGTCAACATCGTGTGTGGTCTCCTGACCGGCGATTGTTCCCTGCAGCACCCATTTCCCTGCCAGATGATCGAGCAGCGGAGATTGGAGCGGCGGTTGTTGGGCCGCAACGACAGAGGCTGCACAAAACGCTAGGAGCAACAGAAGTCTTCTCATATTGCGTGTCACAGGCGATCGCCTCCTTAGGGGTTGCGGCTCGCTGCGGCATACTCGCGAGCTTCGCCCAGCTCGGGCCGATCAGCGCCGGGCGCTGAGATGGCAACGAGCTCAGAGTAGTAGTCCCGCGCGGCACGGGCATCGCCCGCGGCCTTCGAGGCGTGGGCGGCTCCATAGAGCGCATTGAAGCGATTCGGGTAGTCCTTCAGCACAGCCTGATACTCGACGAGCGCTTCCGAGGGCCGGTTCAGTTCGAGGAGCAGGTCGGCCAGCATTTCGCGGGCGGGCGCATCGATTGGATCGGCGCGCTCCGTTTCCTCACGGATCGCGGCGGAGCGCAGCATCTCAATGGCCTCGCCCGCGCGCCCCTCGGCGAAGGCCAGCCATCCCTCAACTTCGCGCTGGTCGATGCTCTCGCCGGAGGGCACGTCATTGCCGAGTTCCTTTTGGTGCGCCTCTCGGAGCTTGACGATCTGGACGAGTTGAGCGACGTCTTTTGGAGCGCCGTCGATATCGCCCATGCGCGCCGCGCCGATGGCGCGCGCCCAGTAGGTGTCGTCCTGCCAGACGACGCGCTCATTGGGGATCGGAAGCTCGGCGGCCTCTTTCCAGTGGCGCAACTCGAGCGCATTCCGCGCTGCGAACAACGCCTCATGGTCGGCGATTTCTTCGGCGCTCGCGCCCGGGACACTTTTCACGTCCGCCACGAGTTGGCGCGCCTTCGATTCCTGACCGCTCTGAAGATAGGCATAGTCGAGAAAATCCATGGGATGAAATTGATAGCTGGCGTCGCCGCGATGCGCCTGCGTTGCTTCAGCAGCGGCCGCGACAGCCGCGATATTCGAATCGATCATTTCCTGCCAGAGGCCGAGCCGGCGAAAGATGTGCGAGGGCATGTGAAGCGCGTGAGAAGAATCGGGAGCGATTTTCGCATAGGCGCGAGCGGCGGGAAGGCCCTCCTCGGCAAGCTCCGGCTCGTCGGATGCGTGAATCAAATAGTGCGCCACGCCGGGATTGTTGGGCTGCTTGGCGAAGAGAGGATTGAGGATGGCGATGGCCTTGCGGCGATTTGCGAGATCGTCCACACCGTCTTGCGCGAGCGTGACGAGCGACAAACCGTAGAATGCTCCCGCATCGACGTCTTTGGGATTGCCCTTGTAGACCTTTTCCGCAGCCGCGGAGTAAGCCTGCACGCGTGCGACGTGCGTGAGTGCCGAATCGTCCTGGAAGAATGCGGCGGCTGCGGCGATGTATTCACGCTCGCGTTCGGTATTCGCTCCGAGCTTCTGAGCCTCTTCGACGTCCTTCCATCCCTCGGCAAGATTCGTGGCGCTCGGAAACTCCCAGAGCTGATGATCGAGCGACATGGCTTTGCCCCAGTAGGCCATGGCGCAGCGGGAATCTTTCTGCGACGCCTCGGTGAAGACTTGGTCCGCTTCCTGATATTGGAAGGAGTGCAGCAAAGCGACGCCTTTCAAAATCGCGGGTTGCGCCTGGGGCGCGCACGACGTGGGGAAGTTTACTTTGCCGATTTGTTCTGACGCGTCGCGCGCCGGGCGCGCATTCGCTGTTCCGCCGATGGCGACCGCGAAGGGGAGCGAGGCAACCAGAGTACTCGCGATGGAAATTCCAAATTGCCGCATGGAGCACCTCCTCGACCGCGGAAACTCGCATCGTAACAAATCTGGCAGGCTTGTGAGATCGAGATCGCGGCGTCCGTCACGCGTTGATGTACCACGGCACGTTGATGAGGACAATGCGCGTGCTGCCATTCAGCAGGACGAGCGCTTTCAGCAGTTCCGCGCGCTGATTGTGCAACGGGTAGTGATACCAGTGCCGCTCGACAAGCTCGGGAACGATGATGGCGATCTGGCGGTCGGGATACTGCTGTTCGGCTTGCAGGACGTAATCAAGAATCGGGCGGAGGATCAGGCGGTAGGGCGAAGGGAGCACAACGAGTTGGGGCGGCGTGCGCCCCGCCTGTTTCATCGGCTCGTCGACGACTTGCGCCCACTGGTCGCGGAGCGCGTTTGTTTCCTCTTCCGTGGCAACGTGTACGGCGCGGATATCGGGGGAAAGCGTGAGCGCAAATTGCAAAGCTCGCTGCGCGATCTTGCCCCAGCCTTGTATCGGGACTACGACAATCGGCGGTTGCACCGCAGCGACGTCCAGCGGAGACGAGCTGGAGACTTCTTCGGCGACCTCGCGGTAATGCCTCCGCACCCACATCATCGCGGAGACGAGGGCGATTATGAGAAGAGCGCTGATCCACGCTCCCGACGTGAACTTGGCAACGAGCACGACGATCGCCGTGATTCCCGTCGCGACCGCGCCCAGGCCGTTGACGAGCATGCTCCTCGTCGCGCCGGGGCCTCCCGTCCGTTTCCAATGGGCCACCATCCCCGCCTGCGACAGCGTGAATGCGAGAAACGCGCCGATGGCAAACAGCGGGATCAGACGGTCCGTGACGCCTCCGAACAGCACGAGCAATACGGCCGCGAGCACGGCGAGGACGATAATCCCCTCCGAATACACGAGGCGCCGGCCCCTGTAGCCGAATGCGTGCGGCAGAAAGTTATTTTGGGCGACGGCTCTGCACAGCCTCGGGAAATCTGCGAACCCCGTGTTGGCCGAAAGCGAAAGGATGAGAAGGACCGAGGCGATGGTCACGTCGTAAAACCAACCTCGCCCTGCGACCGCCGCAACAAGCATCGAGAGGACGCTTTGATATCCCGGCTTTCCGGGGTCGGTGGCCGCGATGCCGTACGCCCGAATCAGATACGCGATTCCGGCGAGCAGGACGATCAGCAGACCGATGATCACGCTAAGCGTGCGCTGCGCGTTACGCACAGTGGGGTCGCGGAAAGCGCGCACGCCGTTGCTCACGGCTTCGACGCCCGTCATCGCCGTGCAACCGTTCGAGAAAACTTGCAGCAGCAGCCACGCACTTGCGGCCGCGACGACTCCGCTTCCCGCGAGCGGCGGCGCCACGACCGGCATGGGATGTCCGCCCGCGAGGACCGTCTTGATCGTGCCCACCAGGATCACCCACAGCAGCGTGCCCAGAAATAAGTACGTGGGCAGCATGAAGAAAACTCCGGCTTCGCGCACGCCGCGCAGATTCACGATGGTGATGACCACGAGAATCGCAAGGCATATCAAAAGCGTGTGCGGCTGGAGGCTGGGCACTGCGGACACGAGCGCTCCCACACCCGCAGAGATTCCGACCGCGACGACGAGAACGTAGTCGAGCATTAAGGCTGCGGCCGCAAGCAGTCCCGGGAACGTCCCTAGATTTTCCGATGCGACGGTGTACGATCCTCCGCCGCCGGGGTACGCCGCAATCGTCTGGCGATAGGAGAAATAGACGATCGCGAGGAGGACGATGATGCTGGCGCTGACGGGCACGATGTAGGCAACGCCCATCGCGCCGAGCGGAAGCAGGAGCGTGAGGGCGGCTTCCGGACCGTACGCCGCGGAACTGAGCGCATCCAAGCCGAAGATCGGAATTCCAGCGGATGCGCCGATGTGTTCCGCGCGCTCGTCGGAAGTGGCGAGCGGCTTTCCAAGCAGAATATCGAGGAAGGACATGTGCCCTCACGGACTTGAAAAATGAGCGACTAGAGTAGTTCGGCAGCGCGGGAATTGGAACCGCAAAACGCGGGGAAGCCTTCGCGGAGCCGCTTTTTCACGGAACTTTAATTTACGGCTGGCGCGGGACCGGCGCGGGCTGAATCAGGACTGCGGCAATCCCTTCAGCAGCGAGCTGGCCTTGCGGAACCACGGGCGTTCGATGCGCTGCAAATATCGCGGCAGGGTGCGCTTGCGGTTCAGAATGCGCTGCGCGACTTCGCGAGCCTCGCTCGCGCGGCCTTGCGCCTGAAGGAAACGAGCGTAGTTGTAGTGGATTTCCGGCGCGTTGGAGAGCTGCGTGGCGCTCGCGAAAAGCGCATCCGCTTTTTGCGTTTGCCCGTCGAGCCCGTAAGCCTGCGCGAGAAAACCCGCGGCGCGATCGTGATCGTAACGCTGCTCGTGCTGCACGACAATTTCGAGGTCCGCGACGGCGCGCGGGATGTCCTTCAGCGCAAGCGAGCAGATGCCGCGGCGGTAGAAGGCATCCATCGAGTTGGCGCGCGCGGCGATGGCCTTGTCGTAGGCGTCGCGCGCGCGAGCGTACTGCTTTTGGTCGAGCAGAAGGTCCGCCATCTCCTCGTAATTCCCCGAGGATGGATTGTCGAGAATGATCGCTTCGAGATGTTGGATTCGCGAGCGACGGTTGAATCCCTTGAAGAAATCTCCGAGGAGACGCGTATCCGGAATGACTTCGGCGACGATATAGACCGCCGCGCCGAGAAAACCACCAAGGAGAATGATCCAAATCCAGTACGTCTCCGGCCGGCGCCGCACGACGTGGACGAGCGCGAGGATCTGGAGAATGAACCCCCAGGGGAAAAAGAGGTAGCTCAGTCCGCCTAACATTTGCAGCCAGAGTAACCATTCTGTGTATTGCCGTCAAAGGGCTTGGCCGCGGATGGGATAGAACGAGTAAAGCGCGGATCGGACCGCTTCTGCGGCGCGACGTGGCGCGTACGATGCGCGGCCGATGCGGATTGACTTGCGGCAGGGTGCAGCCTAGCATTGCGCGGACGGGAGGGCGGCTTGGATTCACCCAGGGGTCCGGGAGCGCGCCGGATTTTGTCGAGTGCGGTGATTCTGGCCGCGATCTTTGCCCTTTCGCTCGCGGGGCTGCGGCCTCCGTCGCCGAAATCTGCCGATGCCCCGGCCGACGAGTTCTCCGCATCTCGCGCGCTGGACACACTCCATCGAGTTCTCGCCACGGACGCGCCCCACCCGGTTGGAAGCCCCGCCGACGCCGCAATGCGCGACCGCATCATGGATGAGCTGACGAAACTCGGCTACGCACCGCAGGTGCAGACCGGATTTGCGTGCAGCTATTTCGGAATATGCGCAGCGGTGAACAACGTGGTGGCGCGGCTCGACGGCAGCGAGCCCGGCAGCGCAGTGCTGCTCGCGGCTCATTACGATTCGGTTCCGGCGGGTCCTGGCGCGTCCGATGATGGCGTGGGCGTGGCGGCCGTTCTGGAGATCGCGCGCGCGCTGAAATCGCTGCCGACGCCGCGCAACTCGGTCATCTTGCTGATCGATGATGGCGAAGAGGCGGGTTCGCTCGGCGCGCGTGCGTTCGTCGACGAACATCCGTGGGCGAAGGAAGTGCGCGCGGCGGTGAACCTGGATGCGCGCGGAACGTCGGGGCCGAGCCTAATGTTCGAGACCGGCAGCGCGAACGACTGGGCCGTGCGCCTTTACGCGCGGAGTGCGGCGCGTCCCGCGGCCAGCTCGATCTTCTACGATGTCTACAAGCGGCTGCCGAGCGACACCGATTTCACAATCTTCAAGGCCGCCGGCTACCAGGGACTCAATTTCGCGTTCATTGGCGGGGAACCGCAATACCACACGCCGCTCGACAATTCGGCGAACGTGACGCCCGCCAGCTTGCAACATCAGGGAGAGAACGCTCTGCCTTCGGTGCTCGCGTTCGCAAGCGCCGATCTCACCGCACCGCCGCAGAGCGAAGCTGTTTTTTTCGACGTCTTCGAGCGCCGGACGATCGTCTGGCCGGCGCGGCGGATGATCGATTTCGCGCTGGGCGCCATGGCTTTGCTGCTCGCGCAGATTCTGTGGATGCTACGCAGCAAACGCCTAAGCCTCGGAGAATTCGTGTGGGGGCTGATGGCGTGGCTCGTGACCATGGGCGTCACCGCGGCGCTCGCGCTGATTCTGGCGCGCGTCATATGGTTCGCCGGGGCGATGCAGGTCAACTGGGTTGCGCACCCACTTCCGATTGAACTCGCGTTTTGGTCTCTGGCCGTTGCCACGGTGATCACGAACGCCATCTTTTTCACGCGGCGCGCGGGATTCTGGGGCGTCTGGACCGGCGTGTGGATTTGGTGGACGCTGCTGTCAGTGGTCATCGCATGGCGGGCGCCTGCGTTGAGTTATATCGTGCTCGTTCCAGCGATAATCGCGGTGGTTGTCGCTCTGCCCGCAACTACATGGCGCAGCGACAGCACACTGCTATCGGGCCTCGCAACCGCGCTGCCGCTCGCAGCGGCGGCAATCGTGGGATTTTCGCCGGCAATTCTGCTCTACGCCGCACTGGGCAATCGCGGGCTGGTGCTGATTTCGGCGGCGGTCGGACTGCTTTTGACGCCGATCGCTCCGCTGTGCGCCGATCTACGCGGCGTGCCCGGATTGCGAGGACTCGTATTTCCCTGGATTCCGATCTGGGCGACAGGGCTTGCTGCGTTCGCGGCTGTGGTTGTGCCGGCATATTCGGCGAAAGCGCCTGAGCGGGTCAATATCGAATACTGGCAGGACGCTGATTCTGGGATGTCTCAGTGGATCGTCCAACCGGGTTCCGGGCATCTGTCGGAGCCGATTCGGCTCGCCGCGACTTTCAAGAAGGCGGACGGCGGAGCTTTTCCCTGGGACAACGCGGCTGCGTTCGTCTCCGACGCGCCGCATCTGGACTTGGCGCCTCCGACGTTCACGATCCTCGAATCCTCGCAGAGCGACGGCCGGCGAAACTATCGCACGCTGCTGCGTTCCGAGCGCGGAGCGCCGGGCGCGGCGCTGCTCTTCCCGCCGGGCTCGGACGTGGAAGATGTTCGCGTGGAGGGGCAGCCAGTCGAACCGCAGCTCCCGCGCATCCGGCAGTATTTCAACGGATGGGCGGTGTACCGCTTCCCGGCGCTGCCCGCGAGCGGAATCCAGATCAGCTTTTCGGTGCCGCTGGGAAAAACCGTGGAAGTGGCGGCCGCGGATCAATCCTACGGCTTGCCTGCCGAGGGAGCGTTTCTGCTGAAGGCGCGTCCGCTGACGGCGGCGCCTTCGCAAAATGGCGATGTCACGATCATCAGCCGGCGCGTGCAGCTATTTCCGTGACGGCTCCGCTGACGCTATATTGAACGGCGCAAACATTCTCACTTACAACGAGAGGAATTCTCCATGAACTATCGTTATCTTGGCCGCACGGGTCTCCTTGTCTCCGATCTTTGCTTTGGCGCGATGACGTTTGGCGGGAAAGGCATGTGGGCGAATGCAGGTTCGCAGACACAGGCCGAAGCCGACCGGCTCGTCGCGCGGGTTCTCGACGTGGGGATCAACTTCTTCGACACCGCGAACGTTTATTCGGAAGGTGAGTCCGAGAAAATTCTCGGCAAGGCGCTCGGGGCGCGCCGCAAAGAAATTGTGCTTGCGACCAAGGTCGCCGGGCGCGTCGGACCCGGCACGAACGATATCGGACTTTCGCGCAGGCACATCCTCGAGGCGATCGACGCGAGCCTCGCGCGGTTGGGCACCGATTACGTCGATCTCTATCAGATTCACTCATTCGACCAGCGCACGCCGCTCGATGAGACGCTGGGCGCGCTGAACGATGTGGTCCGCGCGGGCAAGGTTCGCTACATCGGATGCTCGAATCTCGCCGCGTGGCAGATGATGAAGGCGCTCGCGATTTCCGAGAAACGCGGCTGGGCGCGATTCGATTCGGCGCAGGCCTACTACTCGATCGCCGGGCGGGATCTCGAGCGCGAGATCGTGCCTTTTCTGCGCGATCAAAACGTCGGGCTGATGGTATGGAGCCCGCTCGCTGGAGGATTCCTGTCCGACAAATACGCAGGGGGCAAGGGGCCGGCGGATGCGCGCCGCGCGAAGTTCGATTTCCCTCCGATCGACAAGGAGCGCGCGCTGAAATGTATCGCTGCGATGCGGGAGGTCGCCAATTCGCACGGCGCAACGGTGGCGCGAATCGCGCTGGCGTGGCTGCTGCATCAGAGCGTGGTCTCAAGCGTGATCATCGGCGCGAAAACGCAGGAGCAGCTCGAGGACAACCTCCACGCCGTGGATATCAAATTATCCGTGGAAGAGCTGAAACGTCTCGATGACGTGAGCGCGCTGCCGCCGGAATATCCCGGTTGGGCGCTCAAGATGGCGGCCGAACGCCGCTAGCTCCGCCGCGCTGCACGGACCTGCCTCAGCGCGATGCGGAAGTGGACGGCTTCCGACTTCGCGCACAAAGATTCAACTCGATCACACGGGCCGGAAAAACCTCGATATGATATTCAGATCGAGGATGCGAAGAGAATGAGCGAAGGCAATAGCGCGCCGGCCGCAGCATCGTGGAAGACGCCTCTCGGTTGGTTAGCCGCTCGCGTTGCGCAACGCGAAGCGCAGGTGATGCTCATCCTAAGCATTTTGATCGGCGCCCTGACCGGGCTGTCTGTCGTGGCGTTCATTCTCCTGACAGAGCGGCTCGGCATGCGGATGTACCCGGTGGGCAGTGCGGCGTGGAGGCGTGTCCTCATCCCGGTGGCAGGCTCCCTGGGTATGGGCTATCTGCTGTATCGCTATTTCCCCGAAGCGCGGGGCAGCGGAGTACCACAGACAAAAGCGGCTCTCTATGCGCGTGACGGTGTCATAACGCTCCGCACGGTTCTCGGAAAATTCTTCTGCACTTCAACCACGCTGGCGTGCGGAATTCCTCTGGGACGCGAGGGACCGTCGGTCCAAGTGGGCGCTGGCATCGCTTCGGTGCTGGGACGCAGATTGGGATTGCGGCCGGAGAACGTCAAGGCGCTGATTCCGGTGGGGGCCGCAGCCGCCATTGCTGCTGCCTTCAATACGCCTCTGGCCGCCGTGGTCTTTTCGCTTGAGGAAATCGTCGGCGACATGAATGCGCCGGTGCTGGGATCGGTCGTGCTGGCATCGGCAACTTCCTGGCTCGTGCTGCGCTTGATGCTTGGCAACAATCCACTGTTCCAGGTGCCGCAATACCAATTGGTCCATCCGATCGAGTTTGTGATTTATGCCGTGCTCGGGGTGGTGGGCGGTCTCGTTTCGGTTGCGTTCACCAAACTCCTGCTGGAGATGCGCGCGCGCTTCCAAGGACTGCCTGCGTGGACCCGCTGGTTTCAGCCAGTAGCTGGAGGCCTGCTAGTTGGTCTGATGGGCTGGCGGGTGCCGCAGGTCCTGGGGGTGGGTTATGGATATGTCGGCGACGTGCTGAACGGAAAAATGGCGCTGGAATTAATGGTTGTGCTGGTGGTGTTCAAGCTGCTGGCCGTGACCACAAGCTATGCTTCGGGAAATGCGGGCGGGATTTTTGGACCCAGCCTTTTCATCGGAGCGATGCTGGGCGGTGCCGTGGGAAGTGTGGCGCATCACTTCTGGCCGGTGTACACGGCGGTTCCGGGAGCCTATGCGCTGGTCGGCATGGGGACCCTTTTCGCGGGCATCCTGCGTGCTCCGATGACGTCCGTGCTGATGATCTTTGAGACGACGCACGACTACGCTGTGATCGTGCCGCTGATGATTTCGAATCTGGTGAGCTTCTTTATTTCCTCGCGGCTTCAACCTCGACCCATTTATGAGGCTCTCGCAGTGCAGGACGGCCTCCACCTGCCCGGCGAAACGGTGCGCCCGGCGCCACGGCCAACGGCCAGTGGCTCAGGTGATGCGCGCTGCTACGGAAGTGATGAGCCCCGAGACGACTGTGCGGGAGGCCCTCGAACGAGTGCGAGCGAGCGAATTGCACGCGTGGCCCGTGGCTGACGGCGGAGGCTTGGTGGGCATCATCGGGCTAGCGCGGCTTCAAAGGGCAGCGAGCGATGGCGAACACGAGAAACCCTTGCAGGAATTCATCGACACGCTCACGTTCCCACACGTCCACCCGGATCATCCGCTCGATTTGGCGCTGGAGCGGATGGGCAAGGCGAAGCTTGATGTGCTGCCCGTGGTGAGCCGCGCAAATTACCGCGACATGCTGGGTATCGTGGTCCTCGCCGACATCCTCAGTTCATTTGGAGTCGATCCTCGCGACTGGGCCGATCGCGAAGCCTAGCCGCCGTCCGGCTTCTCCAAGAACAACTATCTCGCGGCACAAAACGCACACCTTTGAGCTGCTGCATAGCCAGTTTGGTTCGAGATTACACTGCAAATCAGGCGTTTGCCGCAATGCGAAGGCTCGGATAGAATAGCCGTTTTGCGCAGAGCACTTGAATGAGCCAGATACTCCTGCACAACACGCTGACGAACGCGCTGGAGCCGCTCGTGCCCGTACACCCCGGCGAAGTGCGGATTTACACGTGCGGACCGACGGTGTACGCCTCGGCGCACATCGGAAATTTTCGCACGTTCATGTTTCAGGACGTGCTGCGGCGCTTTCTGCGGTCGCAGGGCTATCGCGTGCTTCAGGTGATGAACGTCACGGACGTGGACGACCGCATCATTCAGTCGGCAGCCGCGGCCGGAATCGGCATCCGCGAGTACACCGACAAATACATTCAGGCGTTTCTCGAAGACATCGACGCGCTGCACATCGAGATGCCAGAGGAACTGGTCCGCGCGACCGACCACATTGAGGACATGGTCGCGCTCATCGAAAAACTCCAGCAGAAAGGGCTTACCTACACGAGCGACGGCTCGATCTACTTCCGGATCGCGAAATTTCCTGCGTACGGCAAGCTCTCAAAAATCGACGTGGCCGGAATTCAGGCGGGCGCGCGCGTGGACGTCGATCAATACGAGAAAGAGAACGCGCGCGATTTTGCTCTGTGGAAGGCACCCAAGCCCGGCGAGCACTTCTGGGAGACGCGCATCGGCCCGGGGCGCCCGGGCTGGCACATCGAGTGCTCCGCGATGTCTATGAAATATCTCGGCGATACGCTCGATATCCACACGGGCGGCGTGGACCTTGCGTTCCCGCACCACGAGAACGAAATCGCGCAGAGCGAAGCGGCCACGGGAAAGCCGTTCGTCCGCACATGGCTGCACGCCGAACACCTGATTATCGAAGGGCAGAAGATGTCGAAATCGCTCGGCAATTTCTACACGCTGCGCGACCTCTTCGCCAAAGGCCACAAGCCCTCGACGATCCGCTTTCTGCTGCTTTCCGTACCGTACCGCCGCCAGCTCAATTTCACTGAGGACGGGCTCACGCAAGCCCGCAATTCCACCGAGCGGATGCGGAATTTTGTTGTGCGCCTGAAAACGGAGCAATTCGCGGCGGGATCGAGCGAGGAGATTGTGAAGCGCATCGAGAAGGCGGAGAACGATTTCGACGCGGCCCTTGCGGACGACATCAATACCGCTGCAGCGCTTGCGTCGGTGTTCGATCTGGTGCGTGACGTCAACACGGCGATGGACCGCGGAGCGTTCCTTCAGCAGGACGCGCCGCGCGCGATTGCGGCGATGGAGAAATTCGACAACGTGCTTGCCGTGCTTGTGGACGATGACGACGAAAAGCTCCTCAAGCTCGGTTTCGGTGCGTCGAAGCAGCGCATAAGCTCCGAGCAGGTGGAGGCGCTGATCGAGGAGCGCAATGCCGCGAAAAAGCGCCGGGATTTCAAACGCTCGGACGAAATCCGCCAAAAGCTGACGGATTCTGGTATTCTGGTTGAAGATACAAAGGACGGCAGCGTCCGCTGGAAATACAAATGAGCATCTCCCTGAAACCCGCGCACTCGCTTCACAACCAGCCGTCGTCCGATCGCCCGAATCTTTTCGGCGTCGACTAACTTTTCCTTTCCCCGATGATGCGCCCGGCACGCCTGCTACTGGACCATTCCACCCAAGCGCGCCGGAGAAAATCCAGATCCGGGAGGAATCCATGCAAGTCGCCGAAAGGAAAATGAAAATCCCGCACATCGTGACGCCGCTGCCCGGCCCGAAGGCCAAGCAGATCGTCGAGCGCGATCACCGCGTCGTCTCACCGTCCTACACGCGCGATTATCCGCTGGTTGCGAAATCGGGCAGCGGCGCGATGGTCGAGGACGTGGACGGCAACACGTTTCTCGACTTCGCGGCCGGGATCGCCGTCGTCGCCACGGGGCATTGCCATCCGCAGGTAGTTGCAGCGATCCGGAAGCAAGCCGCCGAATTAATTCACATGTCTTGTACGGATTTCTATTACGAAGGCACGGTCGAGCTTGCGGAAAAACTCGGGTCGATTGCGCCGGGCAAGGACCCGAAGCGCGTCTATTTTGGCAACTCGGGCACCGAAGCCATTGAAGCGGCCATGAAGCTCGCGCGCTATCACACGAAACGCGACAAATTCATCGCATTCCACGGCTGCTTTCACGGGCGCACGTTTGGCTCCCTCTCGCTGACGGCGAGCAAAGCCGTCCAGCGGAAGCATTTCGGCACGCTCGTCGCCGGAGTCTTCCATACGCCGTATCCGAACACGTATCGCGGCGCGTACGGTGTTCGCCCGGAGCACGCATCGGCCGACGCTCTCGCGCATATCGAGAACGAGCTGTTCAAGCGCCTCGTCGATCCCGAAGAGGTCGCGGCGATTTTCATCGAGCCGATCCAGGGCGAGGGCGGCTATCTCCCGGCCCCGGCCGAATTTTTGCAAGGTCTCGAACGGCTGTGCCGCAAGCACGGCATTCTGCTCGTCGCGGATGAGGTGCAATCGGGCATGGGGCGCACCGGCAAGTGGTGGGCCGTGGACCACGCCGGAATCGTGCCGGACATGATCTGCACGGCCAAGGGAATCGCGTCGGGTATGCCGCTCAGCGCCGTGATCGCAAATGCGAAGGTGATGGACTGGAAACCCGGCGCGCACGCCTCGACGTTCGGCGGCAATCCGGTCTCGATTGCCGCGGCACTCGCCACCATCAACATTCTCGAACGCGACGCCATCGCCAACGCCTCGCGCATGGGCGAATTCATCTTTCGGCAAACGGCCGGCTGGCGCGAGCGGCACAAGATCGTGGGCGACATTCGCGGCAAAGGGCTCATGATCGGAATCGAGTTAGTGCGCGATCGGAAGACGAAGGAAAAAGCGCCCGAGCTGCGCAACCAGGTGCTCCAAGCGGCATTTCACAAGGGGCTGTTGGTTCTAGGCGCGGGAGAAAACTCTCTGCGCCTCGCGCCACCGCTCGTGATCGACGAGGAGCAGGCTGAATTCGCATTGCGCACGCTCGATGAGTGCATCAGCGAAGTCGAGCGATCGGCGTAGCGGTTAGTGGAAGGGGTCGGACGCGGGGAGTTCCGATGTTTGCGCGGCTCATGTTCTCGATCGTGGACTTCAAGGCTCGCAAGGGCCTCGTCGAAGGTGCGTCCGAAAGCTCCGAGGAAATCGCTTCGAAACATCGGGCGCGCCGCACCGGCGTGCGCGGCGAAACCTACGCGTACTGGTATCTTCGCCGCCACGGCTACGTGGTCGTTGCTCGGAATTACACGTTGCCGGGCGTGAAGGGCGAGATCGATTTGGTCGGATATGACGGCCCCGTGCTCGCATTCGTCGAAGTGAAGACGCGCGTGGCGTCCGATCGGGACCAGCCCGCTCCCGAGGCAGCCGTGAATTTCGAAAAGCGCGGCCACCTCGCGCGCATGGCTCGGCAGTTTCGGCGCGCGCGACGGGTGGAGTCGACGCCCTGCCGTTTTGACATTCTCGCCATCGAGACGAGCGCGGGCTCGCGACCCGAGGTGCGGCTGCACAAGGGCGCGTTTGTCCCCGATCCGAACTGAATCGCGCATGCGCGAATGGGATCGGCCGCCTAAAGTGCACAAAGCAGCATCCACATCGGTCTCCTGCTCACGCGTGCGTTCGACATAGTAGAATAGCGGTCCTGACAGCGCGCCGTTCCCCCTCGACGGACCGCTCGAAATCCAGGAGGAAAGATTGCCGGAACTCCGCAGGGACCCGATCACAGGCCGCTGGGTCATCATCTCCACGGACCGCGCCAAGCGGCCGACGGATTTTATCCGCGAAAGCGTCCATATCAAGGGCGTCGCGATGTGCCCGTTCTGCCCGGGTAACGAGGGGAAGACGCCGCCGGAAGTTTTGGCCTATGGGCGCAACAGCACCGGAAGGGACACCCCCGGCTGGTCGCTCCGCGTGGTGCCGAATAAGTTTCCCGCGCTGGGCATCGAAGGCGGGCTCGATCGAGAGGGCGAGGGTCTGTTCGACCGGATGAACGGCGTCGGCGCGCACGAGGTGATCATCGAGACGCCGGACCATAAAGTGACGCTGGCGTCGATGCCGGAGAAGGCGCTCGAGGAAACGCTGTGGGCGTACCGCGACCGCATACTCGACCTCAAGAACGATCGCCGCTTCCGCTACATCCTGCTCTTCAAGAATCACGGCGAGGCCGCGGGCGCCACCGTCGAGCACACCCACTCGCAATTGATCGCCCTGCCGATCGTGCCCAAGCGCGTGCGCGAGGAAGTGGACAGCTCAAAACACTATTACGACGAAAAGGAGCGCTGCATCTTCTGCGATATGATCCGGCAGGAAATCGAGACCGAGTCGCGAGTCATACTAAACACCGACTACTTTATCGCGCTCGCGCCCTACGCGCCGCGCTTTCCGTTCGAGACGTGGATTCTGCCGCGGCAGCACAGCTCCGCTTTCGAAAACATGCCCACGCCGTACTACGGAAGCCTCGCGAAGCTTCTTCGCGACTTTCTGGGGCGGCTCGATGCGGCGCTGGCGTTCCCTTCGTACAACTACGTAATCCACACTTCACCCATCGGCGAAGAGATCAACGATCACTACCACTGGCACATCGAAATGATGCCGAAGCTGACGCGCGTCGCGGGATTTGAATGGGGCACGGGCTTCTACATCAATCCCACTCCACCCGAGGAGTCCGCGCGGTTCCTGAGGGAAGCAAAGTAACCATCCGGCGAGGGGGTCCTACCAAGCGGGCATCCCGAGCGGAAGATTTCTCTTGCGGCTTATTTTTACGATTGTTTCAGTTTCTTCCGCGCGGAGACAAACAAGGTAATCGCGAGCAGCACGAAGAGAGCCACGCCAAGCCCGGGCGCCTGGCTGAGACGCGGTATGTATTTTTCGCCGAACGCGAACAACTGCTCGGGCCACGGCACATGGAGCGCCACAGCGAGCCAGCGCGGCACGTGGCTGCCAAGCTCGGGATCTTGCAGTAAGTTGATCACGATCGCCAGCAGCCCGAACACTCCGCCGGCCGCGATCAATCCGCTCGCATAGAGCGATCCGGGACTCACCTCGCTCGCGGCGCCTGCTTCTTTTTGGCTGCCGCGCTCGGCGAGCCATCGCACGAGGCCTCCGGCAAACATCGCCATCGTGGTCCCGATCGAAATATACGTACCGACGGCGAATGGCAGCGACCGGATTCCGAGCATCTCGATCGCGATCACCAGAAACACCCCGAGGAACACGAGCCGCCACGGCAGCCGCCGGTTCAGAATTCCGCTGATCACGGTAGCCATCAGGCGCGCTTGCGGCGCCGCCGCCTTCGCGCTGCCGATTCCCTGCTCCCACTGAATTTCGATTTGCTGCGTCCCACGATCGTAGAGGTATTTCCCGTCGGGAATTTCGCTCGAGCCGATGGCGTTCACCAGCACGTACGTCTTGCCTTCGTGGGCGTAGTTGTCGTCTTGGCGTTCAACCCCCGCTGGAAGATGCGTGATGTCGAGCGGGATTTTGATCGGCTTGTACTGCGCGAGGCCCACGTTCATCAGGATCAGCGTGCCGCCGATTGCCAGCGACGAAACCATCACGCCGATCACTAGGGCAATCTGCTGTTTGGCCGGTGTGGCGCCCACGAGATAGCCCGTCTTCAAATCTTGCGACGTCGCGCCCGCGATCGCCGCGGCGATGCAGACGACGCCGCCGATCGTCAGCGCGAGCACCGCGTAGGAGTTTGCGGTCCAGTGCACCACGAGGAACACCGCGCAGGTGGCCATCAGCGTGGCGATCGTCATCCCGCTGATCGGATTTGACGAATTGCCGATCAGGCCGCTGATGCGCGAAGCCACCGTCACGAACAGAAATCCGAATACGATGATGAAAAACGCGGCAATTAAATTTGCGAACGCGCCGGTCTGCGCACCGGGGACGGGCTTGAACCTCAGAAACGCCCAGATCATCGCCATGATTATCACCGAGCCGCCAACCACGATGCGCATCGAGAGGTCGCGCTCGGTGCGGCTCGCGACCGGCATCGCGGCCTGCTTCGCGCGCACGTCTTTCAATCCCGCCGTCAGCGCCGCGAAAATCGTGGGCATCGTCTTGATGAGCGTGATCAGGCCGGACGCCGCCACCGCGCCCGCGCCCATCGGACGAATGTATGTGCCCCAAAGCTGATCGGGGCTCATTTGCGGAATCGGAATCGTGCTCGGATAGAGCGGCACGCCGGGAGCGAGCGAACCGAAAAACCGGATCGCCGGCATCATCACCAGCCAGGAAATCACGCCGCCCGCAAAAAGCGTTCCCGCCACGCGCGGCCCGATGATGTAGCCCACGCCGAGGTACTCGGACGTGATCGTGCAGCGCATCGATGCGCCCGGCAGCCACTTCGGCTGATAGTCCGGCTGGCCCGGCCACAACCCGAGCGTGTTCATGCAAAACGTATACACGCCGCCCAGGCCGAGGCCCCAGAAAACCCGCCCTGCGAATGATCCGCCGCGCTCGCCCGCAACGAGCACGTCGGCGCAGGCCGTGCCCTCGGGAAACGGCAGATTGCCGTGCTCTTTGACGATGAGTTGCCGCCGCAGCGGAATCATGAACAGCACGCCCAGCGAGCCGCCGAGCAGCGCGAGGAAAAAGACGCGCCAGTATTCGGTGTTCAGCGAAAAGCCGAGGAAGATTAAGGCGGGCATAGTGAAAATCACGCCGGCCGCGGCCGATTCCCCCGCCGAGCCGGTCGTCTGCACGATGTTGTTTTCGAGGATCGTCGAGCGGCCGAACGCGCGCAGGATGCTGATCGAAAGAACGGCGATGGGGATCGACGCGGAGACCGTCAATCCGGCGCGCAGGCCCACGTACACCGATACGGCGCCGAAGAGGATGCCGAAAAGCGCTCCGAGCACCACTGCGCGGAGGCTGAATTCGCGGACGCTCTCTTCCGCTCCCACGTACGGCCGGAACTCACCCGGCGGTGCGGTCGAGCTCCACGGCTTCGTCCCCACGCTGAACCTCCCCTGGCGCCCCACCGCGCGCCTGCCTAACCAGATCGCGGAATCGCGCGCGGCAAATCGGTGACGGTAACATCAGATCCGGGCCCAAGCAAGGCGCAATCGGGCTGCAATTGAGCGAATCCGAGTCGATGGTTGCATTGACAATATGCGGGACTTCAAGGTAGCGTTGCGGGCAAGTCACTGCTTTTAGACTGTAATCTGGAGCACATCGCGAACCCTCGCAAAGGGCCAGGACTCTCACATGACACGAACCGCGTGGATACTCTGCACCATCGTTGCATTCTTCGCATTTCTGGCGGCGCCCGGCCCGGTGCATGCCACGGACTGGCAGCCCATCGCGCCGGAAGACCTCGCCCTGAAGGACAATCCCAAGCAACCTGGCGCGGATGCCATGTTGCTCTATCGAGAAGTCAGCATCGACGCTAAACCGTCGATTGTGAGCAATTACTTTCGCATCAAGGTCTTCACCGCGGCCGGCGTGAAGCAGCAGGCCGATATCGAAATTCAATACGATAAATCGCAAGAGTCGATCCAGGCGATACGCGCGCGCACCATTCATCCCGACGGTAGCATCGCGGAATTCCAAGGCAAGCCGTTTGACAAAGAGATCGTGAAAGGCAGTGGGATTAAGTACCTTGCCAAGACGTTCACGATGCCGGACGTCCAACCGGGCAGCATCATCGAGTACCAATACCGCGAGCAATACGACCAAGACAGTTATCAGAACTTTTATTGGACCATCCAATCGGATCTTTTCACGCGCTTGGCGCGATTTTCGGCCAAATGGGATGATTCGCCTGGGGCTCCGTCGTTTTCTTTTCGCACTTACGCCATGCCGGGAGGCCTGCTTCCCCAGAGGGAAAAAGACCGATACGTACTCGAAATCCACGATCTTGCGGGAATTGAAGAGGAATATCTCATGCCCCCTGCCACGGCTCTGAAAGCGGCTGTCGACTTCTACTATCGCGATTACAACGAGCCGTCGCCGGAGACCGTCGATCAATATTGGAAGCGAATCGGCAAGAATTGGGGCGACAGCGTCGATCACTTCATCGACAAGAAGAAAGAGCTCGCTGCCGACCTATCGCAGGATGTAAGCGGCAGCGATGCTCCGGAAATAAAACTAAGGAAACTCTACGCGCGCGTCCTAAAAATACGCAACCTTGATATGGAAGACGAGAAAACCCAGAAGGAAGAGAAACAGGAGAAGATAAAGCCCAATAACAACGTGGATGATGTGCTCAAGCACGGATACGGCCACGGCTCGGAAATCAATTTTCTGCTAATCGGCCTGGCGCGCGCCGCCGGCTTTGAGGCTGCGGACGTTCGAGTGGCATCGCGGGGCTACAGGGATTTCACCCCGCAGAGAAAAGCGGCATACGACTTGAATTCTGAACTCGTCTGGGTTCGCGCTGGCTCCCAGGAATATTATCTTGATCCCGCGTCCCGCTTTTACCCGTTCGGCGTGCTCCCCTGGTTTGAGACGGCCGCAAACGGGGTGCGATTGATCAAGGACGGCTGTGAAATGATCATGACGCCGGTGCCATTGAACGCCAACGCCACGATCGTCCGTCGCGCCGATTTGAATGTCAGCAGCACGCTGGAGACTTCCGGAAAGATTCAGGTCGATTTTTCGGGTCAGGAAGCGGCGTCTCTACGCCTCGACAATCGCGACGCGGACGAAGTCGGCCGGAAGAAGGTCCTCGGTGATGAAATCAAGACCTGGCTCCCGGTCGGATCAACGTTTGAGGTGTCCAGCATCGGCGGCTGGGAGGATGTGGAACAGCCGATTCATGTGGAAGGTGAAGTCACGATTCCGTCGTTCCTAAGCGGCGCGGCACAGCGCCTTTTGATGCCGATGGAAGTATTTCAAATTGAAGAAGCCGGCTGGTTCAAATCCGAAAAGCGCGTGAACGAGGTCGACTTCTCCTATCCGTACGAGCGCATCGACGATCTGGTCGTCCATCCGCCGTTAGGGTACAAGGTCCAGGCTCTCCCAACGGCGCAGAACATCAATCCGGGACCGATTTCCTACGAGATTTCCGCGACGCAGCAGCAAGACGCCTTGGAAGTGAAGAGGCATCTTGTGATCAAGGGGATTCGATATCCTAAGGAATCGTATCTTGCGCTGCGCAATTTTTTTAGCACGGTAAGAACGGACGATAATGCTCAAGTCATGTTCCAGAATTCGGCGGCGCGAAGCAATTAGCCGCGCTGCCGGCCTTGCCTGTGGCGCGATGGTCGTACTGCTGTGGCTAACGCCCAACGCGCGCGCGTCCGACTCGGCGCCAGACTGGTTGCGCGCGGCCGCGCAACAACAGCTCCCCGCCTACCCGAACGATCCCGTCGCTGTGGTCCTGCTCGACGAAGTGCAGACGACCGTCCAAAATAGCGGCGAGATCGACACGCGCCACCGAGTGGCTTACAAGCTGCTCCGCTCCGAGGCGCAGGACCGATATGGCCACGCAGTGGTGCAGTTCGACAACGAGACCAAGGTCGCGTCGTTCAAGGCATGGACAATCATGGCCAATGGACACGAGCTTGCCGTAAATGAAAAGGATGCCCTCGAAACCAGCATGACTTCGTTCGAGGTTTTCACGGACGACAAAGCAAAGGTCCTGAGCTTTCCGGAAGCGAACCCGGGGAATGTGGTCGGTTACGAGTACGTGCAGAAGCACCGGCCCTTTTTGTTCGAGGACGACTGGTGGTTTCAGGACGTGATTCCCGTGAAACAGGCCCGCTTTGTGTTACAGCTCCCGCCCGGCTGGGAGTTCTCCGCCTATTGGTTCAACTACGCGGAGCAAAAGGCACAGACGTCGGGGAACCAGTTCACGTGGGAGCTGAACGACATCCCGGCGGTAGATCGGGAGCCCGAAATGCCCGTCTGGGAGGCGATCGCGGGCCGGCTCGGTGTCAAATACTTTCCGCACGATCCCGCGTTACGGGCGCGGACGACCGGCTCGTGGAACGATCTCGCCTTGTGGTATGCCGGGCTAACGCAGTCGAGCCGGAACCCGTCTGCGCAGATTCAACAAAAGGTGGCCGAGCTGACGTCTGGAGTTACGGACCCAATCGCCAAGATTCGCGCGCTCACCGACTACATGCAACGCCAAATCCGATACGTCGAGATCAGCATTGGCATCGGCGGATTCCAACCTCATCCAGCCACCGATGTGTTCGCGCACCAATACGGAGACTGCAAAGACAAGGTGACTCTGCTCAGCTCCATGCTCCATGAGATCGGGATTGAGTCTTATTACGTGATGGTTGATACGGATCGAGGGATCGTGCGTCCGGATTATCCTTCAATGCGCTTCGACCATGCGATCCTGGCCATGCGGCTCCCGGATGTCCCCGAATCGGCTGCGCTTCTTGCCACGGTGGACGATCCAAGACTCGGCAAGCTCCTCTTTTTCGATCCGACGGACGAGTATGTGCCGCTCGGATACTTGCCTTGGCAGCTCCAAAACAATTATGGCCTTGTAGTCACGCCGACCGGGGGAGAGTTGGTTTCTCTGCCGCTGTTGCCACCGGCGGCGAATCGGTTGCTGCGCACCGCACAATTCAGTCTTAGTCCAGCGGGCGATTTGTCCGGCGAAGTGCGGGAGCTGCGGTGGGGCGGACCGGCCGACGAGGATCGCGAAGTGTTTCTCGCAGCACAGCCCTCGAAGCGCGCCGAGATATTCGAGAATATTCTCGCGAGCTTCTTTACCGACTACACCTTCGCCGGTGGTTCCTTGGGCAATCTCGACAAATACGACCAAAGTCTGATCGTTGATTATAAGTTCATCGCGCGCAAGTACGCCAACTCGGCTGGCGACGAACTCCTGGTGCGCCCACGAGTATTGGGAGATAAATACACCAGTCTGCTCAACCTTTTTACCGAGCAGAAGCCGCGGAAGTATCCGATTCAGTTCGAGGAGGCGACGCGGCAGGACGACGTCTTCGACATTTCAATTCCGGCAGGCTACGTCGTCGACGGACTCCCCAAGGCAGTGCAGGCCGATTGCGAATATGCGACCTACAAGAGCGAAACCAGCGTCGTGGACGGCGTGCTGCACTACAAGCGGACGTTCGAGATTAAGGACGTGATGATCCCCACGGAAAAGCTGCCTGCGATCCGCGATTTTCTGCAGCAGGTCGCCGCGGACCAGCAATCCGCCGCGGTGCTGCGCCGCGCGACGCCCTGATTTTCGGGTGGCCTTCCGGAAGCGACAAAGAGGAAGTTCAGGATTTGGGCGTTAGGCGCTCGCGGACCCGATCGCTCAAGACTTTCCCGTCGATCGCCTTACCTTCCAAGCGCGCCCTCGCAGCTTTGATCACGGCGCCCATTTGTTTCAGTGAGTCGGCGCCGGCTTCGTTGATCGCGGCTTCGACGGCATGCTGAATTTCAGCGTCACTGGGAGCGGCGGGCAGATATTCCTCGATGATGACGATTTCCTTCGCTTCCTTTTCCGCCAGGTCATTGCGACCGCCCTTCGTGAATTGATCGACGGATTCGCGCCGCTGCTTCACCAGAGTCTGGAGCACTTGCAGCGATTCCATGTCGTCGAGCGGGCGCATTTTTTCAATTTCCTTGTTCTTGAGCGCGCTCTTAACCATGCGAAGCACGCTGAGCCGCAGCTCGTCTTTCGCCCTCATCGCGGCGGTGATATCGGTCTGTATGCGTTCGATGTATCCCATTCGTGGGTTTCCCCCGTCGAAAAAGAATATCACACGCTTCGCGGCTCGCGCGCGGATTTGACACAACCTGACGCGCTCGATAACCTTGTGTCCTATGAAAATTATCGTTGCAGACAAAATCAGTGAACGCGGACTCGCCCTGCTGCGCGAAACAGGCTGGGAAGTCCTGACTCCGACGGCGGCAGCGCTTCCGAGCGAACTTGCGAATGCCGACGGGCTGGTGGTCCGAAGCGCGACGAAGGCCACGGCGGAACTGCTCGAAAAAGCCCCGCGGCTGCGGGTGATCGGCCGGGCCGGCGTCGGCGTCGACAACGTCGACGTGGAAGCGGCCACGCGCCGGGGCATTCTGGTGATGAACACGCCGGGCGGAAACGCCGTGAGCGTGGCGGAGCACACGCTGGCTCTGATGCTGGGCCTCGCGCGCGCCGTGCCACAGGCGAACGCGTCGATTCAAGCGGGACGCTGGGAGAAGTCCGCATTTTCCGGCACTGAGCTGCGTGGGAAGACGCTGGGTCTCATCGGCCTCGGGCGTGTTGGCACGGAAGTGGCGCGGCGCGCGCGCGCCCTCGAAATGAAAGTGCTGGCCTACGATCCGTTCGTGACGCCCGCGGCGGCGCGCGAGGTGGAAGTGGAGCTAGTCCCGCTCGATGACGTGCTGCGGCAATCGGACGTGGTTTCGCTGCACACGTCGCTCAGCGCGGTGACCGAGAAGATGCTCGACGCGGCGGCGATTGCGAAAATGAAGAAGGGCGCTCGGCTGGTGAATTGCGCGCGAGGCGAGTTGATCGACGAAGCCGCGCTGGCCGAAGCGCTCAAATCGGGACACCTTGCCGGAGCGGCTCTCGATACGTTCGCGCAGGAACCGCCCAAAAACTCTCCCCTCATCGGATTGCCGAATCTGATCGCGACGCCGCACATCGCCGGATCGACTGCCGAGGCGCAGGAAGAAGTCGGCACGGCGATCGCACAGCAGGTGCGCGACTATCTCTCCGATGGATTGATTCGCAACGCCGTCAATATGCCCGCGCTTTCGCCGGACCAGTACCGGCGGCTGCGGCCGTACCTGGAATTGGGAGAGCGGCTTGGAGCATTCGTCGCGCAAGCGGCGCCGTCGAGGAGCTTCAGCCGCGTGCGCATTCGCTACGCGGGCGAGCCGGCGGAACTTGGCTCGCACATGATTCGCAGCGCAGTGCTGGCCGGACTCCTAAAGACGGCGCTGGGTGAGGAAGTGAATCTTGTCAATGCGCCGACCGAGGCGGCAGCGCGCGGCATCGTTGTTGAAGAGACGACGCGGCGGCGCGAGCGCGGATTTCCCAACACGATCGAGGTCGGCGTCGCGGACGGGGGGAGGGAGTTTGCGCTCGAAGGCACGGTCGGGCAGGATGGTGCGCCGCGAATCGTCTCGCTCGATGGCATGGGCCTCGAAGCGCCGCTCGAAGGGACATTGCTGCTCTCGCGGAATATTGACGTGCCGGGCGTGATCGGGCGCATCGGAACGGAACTTGGCAATCTGGGCGTGAATATTGCGACGTTCGCGCTCGGCCGGCGCGCGCCCGGCGGCGGAGGTGAGGCGCTCGCGCTGGTAGGCCTCGATGGGAATGTCAACCCGTCGATTGTGCAGGAGATTCGGGCGCTGCCCTCGGTCACGGATGTGCGCCTGATCCGTCTCGCCGCTGCGCCGCAAGCCACCGCTGCTCCTCGCTGAGGGAGAGGCGGTCGAACTTACCTTTCGCCAAAAAACGGCTCAGTGCATGCGGACGTTGCTACGACCACAAGACCCAACAGGTTTCTGAACGCGGGAACATGGGAGGGCACGATGAGCGAGAGGAAGGATCGCTTCACGCCGATGAGTACGCCGACGCGACGCCAGGTGATCGCCGGTGCCGCCATGGCGATTGGGAGCCTGGCGGCGGGCTCCAAGGTTTTGGGCGGGACGCAGCAGCAGTCTATGAAGGCAGCGCCGGGCACAGCCGCAAACCAATCGCGCACGTCGCTTCACCAAGAGATCGATTTCAAGACAGGCCCTCAGCGCATGTATGAGGTGCTGTTGGACTCCAAGCAGTTCGCAGCGTTCACCGGCCTGGCAGCCGAGATCGACCCCAAAGCTGGCGGCGCTTTTTCCACGTTCGGTGGATTGATCGTGGGACGAAACGTCGAACTGATCGCCAATCAACGAATCGTGCAGGCGTGGCGGCCCACGCATTGGGACCCAGGCATCTACTCGATCGTCCGGTTCGACCTGAAACCGAACGGCTCCGGGACGACGGTCGTTCTAGATCACACGGGCTTCCCGGAAGGTGAGTTCGATAACCTCAACAGCGGATGGCCGATCCGATATTGGGAACCGCTGAAGAAATTCCTCGCATAGCGCGCAGACTGGGCTCCAATCCGTCTGGACCCAGTAGGACACGCATCGAAGCGCGCTTCACACCATTCTTAACCGCCGGCGATTGCACCGATGATCAGGAAGGGCTCCGCTCCGGACGCGACCGAGGCGGGAAGCGGCGCGTCCGGTAACTCGTGGGACCAATCTTCCTGGCAGGCGAAGAACCGCAAGAACGGGCGGCGCTCCTGCGTGACGTGGTCGCGGATCGTTCCGCGCAGCATCGGATAGCGGGCCTCGAGCGCGTCGAGGATCGAGCGTTGCGTTACCTGACCCTCGACCTCGATCTCCACGTCGCCGCTGACGTGCGCCAGCGTCCGCAGGTGCGCCGGGAGCACGACTCGAATCATGGCAGCGTTTGCACCTCAACAGAAAGCACAGCCGGAAGGTCCCGGACAATCGGAGCCCACGAGTCTCCGGCGTCGGCCGATGCGTACACCTGCCCGCCGCTGGTGCCGAAATACACGCCGCAGGAATCGAGCGAGTCGACGGCCATCGCATCCCGCAGCACGTTGACGTAACAGTTGCTTTGCGGCAGGCCTTTTGTGAGCGGCTCCCACTCGTTTCCGCCCGTGCGGCTGCGGTAGACGCGCAGCTTGCCCTCATGCACGTAGTGCTCCGAATCGCTTTTGATCGGTACGACGTAAATCGTTTCCGGCTCGTGTGCGTGAACGTCGATCACGAACCCGAAGTCTGTGGGCAAGTTCCCGCTCACCTCTTGCCACGAGTCGCCGGCGTTGTCGCTGCGCATCACGTCCCAGTGCTTCTGCATGAACAGCACACCCGGTCGCGAGGGGTGCATCGCGATGTGGTGAACGCAATGGCCGACTTCGGCGGTCGGGTCGGGGATGTATTGGGAGCGTAGCCCTTGGTTGATCGGCTTCCATGTCTTGCCACCGTCGTCGGTGCGAAAGGCACCCGCAGCCGAAATGGCGATGAAGATCCGCCCGGGATCGCTCGGATCAAGGATGACCGTGTGCAGGCACATCCCTCCGGCTCCTGGCTGCCACTTGGGACCTGTACCGTGCCCGCGAAGTCCGGCGAGCTCGTGCCACGACTTGCCGCCGTCCGTCGATCGGAACAGCGCGGCATCTTCAACGCCGGCGTAGACCGCGTCCGGATCGGTGAGCGACGGTTCGAGATGCCAGACGCGCTTAAACTCCCAGGGGTGCTGCGTGCCGTCGTACCACTGGTGCGTGGTGAGGGACTTGCCGGTTACAGAAGAAGTGTCGTAGACGAATTTGTTGCTCTGGCCAGCGGGCATGCCGCCCGGCGTCGGCATCTTTTCACCTCCGGGTGTTTCCCACGTCTTGCCGCCATCGCTCGAACGCTGAATCACTTGCCCGAACCAGCCGCTGGACTGCGAAGCGTAAATGCGATTCGGGTCGGCAGGCGATCCCTTGACGTGGTAGATCTCCCAGCCCGCAAAATGCGGGCCGCTGACGTCCCACTTTTCGCGCTTGCCGTCCGATGACAGGATGAATGCGCCCTTGCGTGTGCCAACCAGAACCCGTACTTTGCTCATGTCTTTCTCCTTTCATTGTTTCGCGCATGCATTCGTGAAGGTGACCGAAAGTCCTCTGTCCGCGTGTCAAAACTAGGGAGAAGCGGAGTTGAGTCGCGTTCTCGCCAGCGTCGCCGGGTTTCGGCGATGACCGTTTCGCGATTTTTCTCCATGTTGTCGATGACGGCGCAAGGCGCGCCCGTCTCCTCGTGGCGCGCTCCCCAAATGAGCAACTCCAGCAGCACCGGCGCGAGATCAATCCCCTTTTCCGTCAGCCGGTAGTCCACCCGTCGTCCATCCGACTCCTGCTGCTCCGCAGTGATGATTCCCGCTGCTGCAAGATTGCGCAGGCGATCTGCGAGGATGTTCGTGGCAATTCCCTCGCCCGATTTCTGGAATTCCTTGAATGTCCGGAGCCCGCGCACCATCAGATCGCGGATGATCAGCAGCGACCAGCGATCTCCAAACCTTTCGAGCGAAACACTCACCGGGCAACCGGACCGGGGATTTGACTTTGGCTTGCCAGGCACGTACAGCACACTATCAATGTCACTTGTAAAGTGCAAGTGATAGTGCGATACGGCGGTAGGGGTTGCGCGCAATGCCGGGGGCGAAGAGTCCCGGACGCTGGTTGGCCTCGAAAGGAGCGTCAGCGCGTCAATGGCGCAAGAGATTCGGGCGCTGCCGTCTTGACTACGAAGCCGACAGCCAATTGCGGCGTTCTACGAAAGTGGGCGGCTCGTACGTTCGTCCTGACGCCAGCCGATTCTCCTCCCGGCGTGTGGACCATAACAGGATAGGACCCAGCGATGCAGCCGAGAGGCGGGCGATGACCGGGAACTCCTTCTCGACTTCGCTGCGCAGCTTGTGAATCCGCTCACTCACACTTCGATTAACTTTCTTGAATTCTCGCTCCATCGCCCAAAGCGCGGCATTGTAAGCGCTGCTGAGCTTTTTCACTTGCCGTTCGAATCGCTCACGGACGCGTCGATCGGGGTAGTCCTTATAGCGTTGCCAACCCTGGAGCATCGTCTCGCACATGCGATAAAGACTCGGCCCATTCCGCTCGAAATCGCGCCGGAACGCCCAATCCAGGAACTTCTTTGAATCCTCGCGGGAGATTGCTCCGTGCCGGAAGTTGAACTTGAACTGGCCATGGATATCGGCGAAGTCGACATTCGTCAGCATGCGACCCTGATCGGCCATTTCCTTATACAGCGGTGTGCCGGGAACCGGCGTGTAGAGCATGAATTGGTGGAAATCGGTCTGATAACCCACTGCCGATTCGATTTCTTCGATGATGTTCTCCGGCGTGTGGTGCTCTAATCCGATGATCGTCGAGCCCTGCACTCGTATGCCGTGTTGGCGAAGCTCTCGCGTGAGTTGCCCGATGTCCGTACCCTGCAGCTTGCGATAGCCAGCCTTGGGAGACTCCAAACCCATCCACACCCAGGAAATGCCGAGTTCCACCAGTTCCAGCATGGTGTATTTTCGAATCGCGTTGGCGGAAGCAAAGACCGAAAACTCCCAGCTCTTCCCTGACTCTTTCATACGCTCCAGCAAGCGCATGGCGCGCGAACGGTGAAGCAAGAAGTTCTCGTCCATTATGAAGAAGGAGTGTACTTTGAGTTCGGATTCGATCCGACACATCACGTCAAACAGCTCATCGCCGGTCTCGTAAAAGTTGACAAACTTTCCTTTGCCGCCAAAAAAAGCAGACGTGGTACAGAAGTTGCACCCCATGGGGCAGCCCACCGACGGGATGATCGTCGCTGCCGTGCCGCCCTTTCGCTCAGGGAGGCGAACTCCCATGATGCGTGTTTGCAGGCCGGAAACGATGGCGGGATGGCGGATCGGCGCGTGCTCGTCTTCTCCCAGGTACCGGCGCATCCAGGAAATGCCTTCTCCGCGCACGATGTGGTCGGCATCGATCATTGTTTCCAGGCCGGGAAGCGCGGCCACGTGCCCGCCCACCACGATCACCGAGGTCGGTGATAGTTCCCTCACCATGCGGCACATCTCCCGGACCTTCACAAAGTTCACGAGGATCGCAGAGATACCAACGATGTCGTAGTGGTTCGTGGTTAATTCATGAGCGAAGGCTTGCTGCGTGGGAAAATCCATCACAGTGCAGGGTGCGGAAATATTTGCCTGAATGAGCACGATGCCCCAGGAGCGATGGAACATGCGTAGTGAGAAACTGCCTTGCGCACGGGTGACCTGATTGTGATAGAGCTCCATCGGATTGATGGTTCGGCTGCCAAATTCGTCATCTTGTGCATAGGGCCCGAAGACAGAACTCAGAAGGATGCGAGCGCGACTTCTCTTTGGGTGAGTATCCGCAGGATTCATGAGCAAACCGTACCGCTCGGCATAGCTCCGCACGGTGATCTCGGACACACATTACAAAACTATTACATGCGACCAATGAGTTTCGGGGCGAATCACCGCCCACTCGGAAGGCATCCCCGGGCCTTGCGGCCCGTCATCTGATACTGGCAGCCGTCTGGCTGCGTATTTCTTATATCGGACACTGAGTCGCACGTCGGAAGCATGCGACGCCGGCTTTGCCGAGAGAGGTCCCTCGCACCGCTGCCGCAGCGCCTGGGACTGCAATGCCCGTCGGATCGCAGCTTTGCGCGCGGGCGCGCGAGCGGCTACAATGCAAAGTCGAGCATCTAATCACTGAAGGCAGAACACTTTCTGCTACGGGATATTCCCAGGCCCCGCCGTTCCGGTATGAGGACTGGCGGAACGACAAGAAAGAACAAGACCAAGACATGGACGTCCAGAAAGCTATAGACGGAGTAGTAGCGCGCTTCATCGGGACGAAGCACGAGCGCGACGTGAAGCGGATTCAGCCACTCGTCGTGGCGATCAACGCGCTTGAGCCGGAGACGATGAAGCTCTCCGACGAGGAGATCGGCGCGCGCACGGTGGCGCTGAGGGCCGAGGTGCAGGCCCGCATGGAGGGCCTGGAGCGCGACGATCCGGATTACAAACAGAAGCTTCAGGAAGCGCTCGAACCGGCCGTCGTGCCGGCGTTTGCGCTGGCGCGCGAGGCGGGGCGGCGCACGCTCGGGATGCGGCACTTCGACGTGCAGCTGATCGGCGGAATCGTCCTCCACCAGGGCAAAATCTCGGAGATGAAGACGGGCGAAGGCAAGACGCTCGTCGCGACACTGGCGGCCTATTTGAACTCGCTGACAGGCAAGGGCGTGCACATCGTGACCGTGAACGACTATCTCGCCCGACGCGACGCCGAATGGATGGGCCCGATCTACAAGGTTCTGGGGCTGACGGTGGGTGTAATCGTCCACGACCTCGACGACGCGCAGCGCCGCGCCGCCTACGCCGCGGACATCACCTACGGCACGAACAACGAGTTCGGGTTCGACTACCTGCGCGACAACATGAAATACGATCTCGCGCAGTGCGTGCAGCGCGGGCACCATTTCGCGATCGTGGACGAAGTCGACTCGATCCTGATCGACGAGGCGCGCACGCCGCTGATTATTTCAGGGCCGGCGGAAGAGTCGACGGACAAGTACTACCGCATCGACAAGATCATCCCCAAGCTGATCCGCGACATCGACTACACGCTCGATGAAAAGCTGCGCACGGCGACGTTGACCGAAGAGGGCGTCTCGAAGTGCGAGCGTTTGCTGAATTTGGGGAATCTCTACGACCCGGCGAACATGGACATCATCCATCACGTCTACCAGGCGCTGCGCGCGCACACGCTTTTCGAGCTCGACGTGGATTACGTGGTGAAGGACGGCGAAGTGGTGATCGTGGACGAATTCACCGGGCGGCAGATGCCGGGGCGGCGGTGGTCGGACGGATTGCACCAGGCTGTTGAAGCCAAAGAGGGCGTGAAGATCGAGCGCGAGAACCAGACGCTCGCGACGATCACGTTTCAGAACTACTTTCGAATGTATAAGAAGCTTTCCGGCATGACCGGAACCGCCCAAACCGAAGCAGCCGAATTCGACAAGATCTACAAACTCGAAGTCGTTGCGATCCCGACGAACAAACCTCTCATCCGCATCGAGCACCGCGACGTCGTGTACCGCACGGAAGCCGAAAAATTCGAGGCGGCGGTCAACGGCATTCTCCAGGAGGACGGCACCAAGACGGGCGGAGTCCGGCAATATTACGAGAGCGGGCAGCCGGTGCTGGTGGGCAGCATCTCGATCGAGAAGTCGGAAAAGATCGCGGAGCATCTGAAGCGGGCGGGGATTCCGCATCAGGTGCTCAACGCGAAGCAGCACGAGCGCGAAGCGAAAGTGATCGCGCAGGCGGGGCGCAAAGGCGCCGTCACCGTTTCGACGAACATGGCCGGCCGCGGCACCGACATTTTGCTCGGCGGAAATCCCGATGCGATGACGCGAGAGTACTGCCTTAAGAATAAGATTGCGATGCCCTACGCGCCGGCCGGGTCCGTGATCGGCACGGGCGCAGGCGCGGAAACATCCGCGCAGGCCGACGCACAGGCGGCGGGATCAAATGGGCAGGCCGGGTCAAACGGCGCGGGCAACGTTGCGATGGTGTTGTTTCAGCAGGAAGGCAAGATTTTTCAGGTACCGCTCGAACAGTGGAAGCCGCTCTACGAGCAGTTCGCGGGGCAGTGCCGCGCCGAACACGACGAAGTGGTGGCGATGGGCGGGCTGCACATCCTCGGCACGGAACGGCACGAGGCGCGCCGCATCGACAACCAACTTCGCGGACGCGCCGGGCGCCAGGGCGATCCCGGGTCGTCGCGATTCTTCCTCTCGCTCGAAGACGACCTGCTGCGGATTTTCGGGGGCGAGCGCGTAAAGGGGCTGATGTACATGCTGGGAATGAAGGAAGGCATTCCCATCGAGTCCCGGATGATCAGCAAACGCATCGAACACGCGCAAGAGAGCGTCGAGGCGCAAAACTTCGAGGCCCGCAAACACTTGCTCGAATACGACGACGTGATGAACAAGCAGCGGGAAACGATCTACTCGCTGCGGCGGTCGTTTTTGGAGGGGCGCGACCAAAAAGAGTTCGTGCTCGAACGCGCCGAAGCGATCGTGAACGAGCTGGTCGAAACCTACTGCCCGCGCGAACAGCATCCGGACCAGTGGAACGTCACCCAGTTCGGGAACGAGGTGCTAAACCAGTTCGGCTTCGACCCGAAGGCGGCGGGCGTCGATCCAGCGAGCCTCGGGCACGACGAGCTGGCCGCCACACTCCTCGAAAAAGTGGAAGCCAGGTATACGGAAAAGGAGACGCTGTTCACTCCGCAGACGCTGCGATGGCTCGAACGGCACATCCTGCTGGACATCGTTGACGCCCAGTGGAAGGACCACCTCCTTACCCTCGACCACCTGAAAGAGGGGATCGGCCTGCGCGGGTACGGGCAGAAGGACCCGCTCGTCGAGTTCAAGAAAGAGGCGTTCACGCTCTTCGATGAGCTGATGAACCGGATCGACACCGAGGCAGTGCGGTTCCTCTTCCTAATGCAGCCAGCTAAGCCGCAGGAGGAAGCCAAGCAGATCGAGCAGCGCCAAAAGCGGCAGCAGCAGAATCTCCAATTTCAGGCTGGGCCAGCCCAGGCGGAAGCTCCCAAGCCGGTGCGTGCGGGCGCCAAGGTCGGGCGGAACGACCCTTGCCCATGCGGTTCGGGCAAGAAGTACAAAAAGTGCCACGGCGCGGCGGCATGAGGCGTCTATTTTTCACTTGAGAGCTGCAGGACCAAATCTTCGTCGCCTCCCTACCCATTTTAGATCTTAGGCATTTAGAATCAATCACTTGCACTGTTTGCGTAACGGTCACACGGCGCGCAGAACTGCATTGCCGCTCCCGCTCACGGACTGCTAGAACTCTTGTGGAACCATCGGTGCTTTCTGTTGGAACAACCAATGGGAAATGGCTAGCGTCTCATCCATCTCGGATCGAACTGCGCGAAGTTGGGCACGAGAGAAAAACACACATAGGAGAACGAAATGAAAAGGTGGGCAATGTTGTGCGGGGCCATGTTGCTGTTCGCTGGAGTTGCGTCGGCCCAAGACAATCCAAAGGTTGAGGTGTTCGGCGGCTACTCATACGTGCATGTCAGCGTCAGCGGCCAGACTGCGACCGCCAACATGAACGGCGGCAGCGCGTCGATTTCATACAACGTGTTTCCTTGGCTCGGAGCTGTAGCGGACTTCGGCGGATATCATGGCGGCACGAATGGTGTGAACGGCGACGTGTACACCTACTTGTTTGGCCCCAAAGTCGCCTACCGGTACGGCAAGTTTACGCCATTCGTGCAAGCGCTGTTCGGCGGAGGGCATGTGACGGCCGGCAATAATTTCAATTTTGGTTCTTCAGAGGATGCCTTCGCCACGGCTCTTGGCGGTGGCTTGGATTGGAACGCAACGCCTCACATCGGCGTGCGCCTGATTCGGGCGGAGTACCTCATGACGAAGTTCACCGATGGACTCAACGACCGGCAGAACAATGCCCGCATCTCCGCGGGTGTCGTGTTCCGGTTCTAACTCTCAAGATGCACAGCAACGAAAAGGTCGGCGGGAAACCGCCGGCCTCTTTTTTTTCGTCCGGGCTCCGCATAGCTTGAAACGACTGGCACGACATTCTCAGCCCCACAACCCGCTCACGGATCCACGCCATTCCAAAGTGATAAGCCTGTAGATTGAGCCTCTTACTCCCTCTGAATCAAGAACATGCAATCGACACACTATCGGCGGAACACACGGGAATGACATTGCTGAGCGCCGCGCGATGGACCACAGCGCGCGGAGAATGACGGTCATGGCGCGTTGACAAAAGAGGTTCCTGCGTGACCACCGTCACATCAATCATTCCGTGAAACGCCCAGGCTGAAAAAGTAGTCATAGGATTGCCAAAGGGGGGGGTATGAAAAGGTGGGCATTGTTGTGGGGGATGTTGTTGATGTTTTCGGCAGCCGCGTCGGCTCAAGACGAAAATCCGAAAGTAGAAGTGTATGGTGGATATTCGCTCATTCACAACTCATCGAATTTCCAGAGCACTGGTATCAACTTCAACGGCGGCAGCGGGTCGATTTCTTATAACCCCTACAGCTGGCTGGGGCTTGTAGGGGACTTCGGAGGCAACTACTGGAGCACCTCCGGCCTAGACGCGACGGTCGTCACGTACCTTTTCGGGCCCAAGATCGCTTACCGAGCCGGTAAGTTCACGCCGTTCGCACAAGTGCTGTTCGGCGGAGCCCACATATCGGGAAGTGCGTTCGGTATATGCATCGCTGGGGTGGTACGTCCAGAGGTGCCTTGTTCTGTCTCCGGTTCCGACAACGCCTTCGCGATGACGGTGGGCGGCGGCCTGGACTGGAACGTGACCAAGCACATCGGCATTCGCCCGGTGCAGGCGGAATACCTGATGACGAGGTTCAGCGGTTTGGGCTCCAGCGGCAGCGATACACAGAACAGCTTCCGCTACGGTGCTGGTGTTGTATTCCGCTGGTAGTTTCTGACAATCTCTAATCTGCGAGGGCCGACGGGCAACCGTCGGCCTTTTTTTCGCTCCCGGCCTCCTCGTTGAACGGCTTAGAGGCCAGGCTCGACATCCCAGTGAAAAACCTGTAGACTTCCTTCCTTAGTCTTTCCGAATCAGCAATATGCATTAGACCCGCTATCGACGGGACTTGCTGGGACGGCCGCGCTCAAGGCTGGGCGATCCACCACATCATGCGGAAAATGAACTCGGCGCCCGTGTGGCGCGCAAACATCGCGGTGTGTTCGGGGTCAGATCGCTCATACCGTAAAACGCGAAGACGCAAGGAGCAGTGACGTGTCATCAAAGGAGAATTTCATGAAAAGGTGGGCTTTATTGTGTGGGGCTATGTTGCTTTTTGCTGGAATCGCGTCAGCCCAGGATGAGTCGCCAAAGGCTGAAGTGTTCGGCGGGTATTCGTTCGCCCGGCTGGGTGCAAACGGGTTGGATGTGAACCTCAACGGTGGTAGCGCGTCGGTATCGTACAACCCGATTCCGTGGCTTGGATTGGTCGGGGACTTCGGCGGTTACCATGGGGGCACCGATTTCGGGAACGGCGATCTCTACACGTATCTATTCGGGCCCAAGGTTGCATTCCGGCATGGCCCGATCACGCCGTTCGTTCAGACGCTCTTTGGCGGAGCCCACGCCACGGCAACAGCTAGCACTTGCGACAGCGTGGCAGGGGTTCATGCGGAGGGTTGCGTCAGCGGTTCCGCCTCGGAAAATTCCTTCGCGATGGCGCTGGGGGGCGGCCTCGATTGGAACGCAACGCCGCATATCGGCGTACGCTTGATTCAGGCAGAGTACCTCATGACCCAGTTTGGAAGCACCACGCAAAATGGCGTCCGGATTTCCGCGGGTGTTGTGTTCCGCTTCTAACACTACAATTAATCTCAACAAAAAGGCCGGCGGTTACCCGCCGGCCTTTTTCTTTTTTCCCGGAGTTTTCCGATCGTAGCGGGAACCGAAGAAAGCCTAGTTGCCGACGACGAACATGTGGCCATCGTTCTGAAGGTAGAGCAAGCCGTCCGGCCCTATGGAAAGCGGTGTGTACGCTGCGCCCACGGCCAGATTCAAAAACATGTTGGCAGTCGGCGTCGTGAATACTCCGGTGTTTCCTTGCGGCAGTACGTAGACGTTGCCGTCCTCGCTCGTCGCGTACACGTTCCCGTTCATATCCACGGCCGGCATGTTGATGCACCACTCGAAACCATTTGGATTCGTGGTCGTGCAGGTGATCGAGCCATTGGACTGGCGCGTGCAACTCTGGGTGTTCGTGCTTCGAAATTGCCACTCGATATTCAGATTTGGATCGAGCTGCGTGATGTAGTACGGCCCTGGCGGCAGAGTCTCGCAAATCGGACTGAAGAGTGTGCAATAGAGGCCGGTGTCGTAGTGGTTGTCCTTGATGACGATCGAATACGTGCCGTTGTGGGAGTACGCGGCCGGGGTCGAATCCCATCCAAAATCGTACGTGCTCATGAAGTTGCCGTTCGCATCGAATTTGAACAGGTGGCCGCGAAATGCGTTGTAGTTCGTCATCGCGCCGAAAAGGACGGAGCCATCCGGCAGCGCCGTGGGAGAGGACGATGCCTCGTCCAAGATGACGCCCGATCCCGGCGCGTTCGTTGTGGGATCGACACCCATGTTGGAGCCCGCCCGGCAGGAGTTCGGTGCATTGCCGCCGGTGGCAATCGGCACAATCACGCCGCAGCCGTCGTGCAGGAGGTTCTGCAGCGGCGCAGCCCATTTCGGCCCGGAGAAATCGGACTTCACGGCAACGAGGTAGGCCTGCATTCCGTCGAGTTGCGCCACGCTCGCGGTGAAAATCGTGCCGTCGGACGCGACCGACGGGGCGATATTGAGGCCGGGCCGCTGCGAGCCGCACAATTGCGTCGGAGGTACGGCATTGACGCTCGGGGGCCACGGCAAGCTGCTCGCACTCGTAAATTGTCCGGGGCAAGTGGTGGCAGTACCGGCGGGAGCGCCCGGTACAAGCGCCGAGAACGCGAGCGTGCTCGTTGTGCCGGCAGAAGTCACTTTGACGAGCCACGCGCCCTGCACGTCCTGCTGCCAGGGGTCGCCCTTGCTCGGATCGGCCAGCTCAATCGCGTTGTAATAAATGTTGCCGGATGAATCGGCGGTGAGCGGGCCTGCGACATACGTATCCGCGAGGGTGACGTTCATCGCGGCGAAAGGATTGATGTTCCCGGCCGAAGTTCCATCGGTTTTGTTTACCTTCCAAATCGTTCCGCCCGCGCCAGGAACATAAATGAAACCGTTTGCGTCCACGGGATGGAACACGGGCTCCCACCCATTGAGGGAGGCACCGTTCGGCTCCGGTTTCCAATCGCTCGCGAAGCTCCACACTTGCACGAGGGTCCCATTCATCCACGTGAAGCGGGCTTCATTCCATTGCTCGGTGGACCAGGTGTTCGGCCCGCAAGCTGCGCCATTGGCCCATTTGCCGGGCGGACTGCAAGACTGGTAGGTACCAGTCTTGATCACCATGTATACGTCACTGCCGTCCGTGAGCGGGGCCTGGTAGTGGACGGTCAGATCACCGCTTCCTCCGGCGCCCGAGTTCTCCGCCTGCTCTTGCTTCACAAATGGGTCGTAGACAACGTTCGCAAGCTGCGCAGCGACGCTCTGTGCGGCCACCCCGACCATTCCAGCATGTTGAGCGTCCGCACCCCACTGCGACCA
Source organism: uncultured Acidobacteriota bacterium (assembly GCA_963715685.1). GTDB lineage: Bacteria > Acidobacteriota > Terriglobia > Acidiferrales > UBA7541 > Palsa-295. Next base: position 4,030,888 of record OY970264.1, read on the forward strand.
GAAAGCCGCATTCGAGGGGGCCTGCGCGACTACAAACGTGACCGTGATCGTTGCAGACTGTTCCTGGCCGTTCGCGGGGATGAGCGTGATGTGCCCGGTGTAGCTGTTCACAGACAGAGTCCCGAGTGCGACGGAAACCTGCACCGATTGCGGCGCGTTCCCGGCGCCCGGAGTTACCGAGAGCCACGGTGAATCGCTCATCGCAGTAAATGCGAGCGCGCCGCCCGAACTCGTCACGTTCACGGAAGCGGGCGGGGGATTCGTTGCAGTGCCCACCGAACTGCCGAACGAAAGAGCTGTTTCGGACACCGCCAGTCCGGCGGTTCCTTGACCTCCGCTCCCGCCGCACGCGGCAAAACCAATGCAACCGGCTGCGAGCAGGATCCCGGCGATACGATTCATCTGCGCTTTTTCTCCATGAACGCCACCCCGCTGCTTTGCCGGCTGCGCGGGCAAAACATTGTAGCGAAAATGTTCGAGTTGTCCCGCAGGGAGTTGTGACGCATCTGGGGAGTTTCGAAGATTCGCATCTTGGACAAACGCGCCCCGGATACTGGTACCCCCGCGGAAGAGTTATGGTAGTCTCTGCTGCGCGTGCCCTGGGAGGATCGACCTCCGGGTTTTGGGGTGTGCCATGAACGAGCCCGTCGCGGGCAGTTGCCGCAAAAATCCGTGCACAAAGTCTATTCCGGCTGCCCTCGTAGGCGAGCAACTTTGCCTCGATCATTTTCTCGACGAGGCATTCGTGCGCACCGATAATACTTTCGATCGCTGCCGCCACGGGAACCCCGTGAACCCCGGAGATCTTGAATGGCTCCTGGCTGACGCTCTGGCCGTCGTCAAGAATCTCGAGGAAGGCGCCGCCGATCCCAATCCGGAGCAGCGAGACCGGATGCTCGAGTTGCTTCTGATCCTGGCAAATCTTCACGAGTATGTTGCACACCACTCCGTTCGGCTGAATCGGCCGGCTTAATTCGAGCATTTCCCAATCGGAACTGAAATCGAGGCCGGATTTGCGAGCCGGCGTAATTGAGCCTTGCGTAAGGGTCAACACCCAGTCACTGCCCGCACCTTGCAATTCCATGAAACTGCATTCAAGCTTGAAAGCGGTTTCCCGGACACCCCAGCATGCCGGAACAAAAGAGAATCGACCCGTTCAAACCGATGCAGCCCAGCATCCCTGGAGTGGCGTCAGCGCCAAAGGCAGCTGAGCCAACGGCGCCGGAGCTGCCGCTCGAGCCTTCGAGCGGACCTCCGCCGACCGCGGCGGCGCCGATGATAGGAGTTGCGGTCGTGGTGGTGGCTGTTGTCGTGATTGTCGGCGGGCTTTTCTATTGGAGCCGGAGTTTGTCGTCGAGACCGCAACCCACCTCGCCCGGTGCCGCCGCGACGCCTGTTCCAACGGCGGCTGAAACTCCGAAACCCAAGGAAAGTCTGCCCGTGGGACCCGGTCGCATCGGGACGACGGATGAATTGACGAAGGCATGGTCCGCAAAGCGCTTCCTGTATAACAATCCGCTGACCAGCCAGATCGATCCTGCGATGGTCGTGCGGCTGCCCGGCGGAGCGTACTGGGGATTTTCGCTGCGCGAGCCATTTGGCACCTGTGAACTCGAATACATAACCGATCTGGAGAAACTAAGAACGGTCTACAACTACCGCGCCGATCATCCGATGGTCGGCAACACCTGCGATCACACGGTCTACGATTTGCTGCGTTACGGCGGCGGGGCTCCCGATGGAGGGCTCGTGCGGGGCGAGATCGTCCAGGGCGGTGGTGTCCGACCGCCCATGGCGATCGAGATTCGCACCGACGGCAAATACCTGGTTGCGGACCGAGCGGAGTAGATCGTGAGGCAACGATCGCGATCGCTTTGAACCCATCAGCTCCTCGCTCTTCCCGATCTCACTTCCCAGACTGGCTTTAAAGGACATTCTGAAATGAAACGCCGCTGTCTCGCCCCTAGCGAAGCGAGACAGCGGCGCCCATGTGCTGTGTGACTTCCCGCCCTTAATCGGTTACCTCTTCGACTGTGCGAGCCACCATCACGGGCGTGGTCGTCGCGGGATCGATCAGGATGAACCCTATGATGCGCAGCGGAATCGGCTGCGAACCGGTGAGTGCGGAGAGTCCGCTCAGGTTGACGAAGTTCGTGTCGTTCGTCGTCAACACAGTGAGGGGACTCGGCAGCAAAATGCCCGCCGTCCAGTTGTCGGTAATTTGGAAGCTACCGGCATTCCCGGACTGAATCGTGGTGCTGCCCGGAACCCAGGGACCCGCCTGACCCTGACGGCGCAAAACAACACGATGAACGGTTAGAGTCGAGACGCCGTTCGTGGTGGTGAGTTTGCCGCCGACGGCAACGGACTGCCCCGCAGAAAGCGCGGAGTTATTGAACAGCAGCGTCGCGATAGGATTTTTGATGTTCGCAATCCGGTACACGATGTTGGGGCTGCTGACGTCGAGCGTTTCGATCTGCCCGTCCTGAATGCCAGTGATGTCGGGCAGCTCCGAACGAACGTACAGGTCCGCCGCGGTGGCTGCGCCTGACGGCGGGCGAATGCTGGTGAACAGGCCGGCGAGGAAGAATCCGTCGGTCGAGACGACCTCGACCTCCGTGGCATCGATATCGTGGGTTACGGGATCGAGCTGGCCGGATACTTCGACGGTAGTGTCAGTTGTGAAGGAGCTGATCGGAATCGTCGGGTCGTCCAGGATTGTGCTGGCGCTAGTTTGGACTGTCCACTGACGCCCCTTCGGTCCCTGAATGATGAAGGAGTTGTCGCCAGTCACGCCGACAACGCCGCCATGGAAATCGTCGATCGAGACTTCCGAATCATCTGCGGCAAGCAATTGCATCTGAAACGTGGGATTCACGCTTCCGGTGATGTTGCCGTTGCCGTCCGTGGCGAGCGACTTGCGCAAATCGAACTCCATGCGCAAGCCCACGAGTTGAGCGTCCGTCAGAACAAACGGATTCGCAAAGTTTACCGTCACACTCGAGGTCGTCAGCGTGCCGTTCAGCGTACTGATCACCGGCGGATTCTGCGTTGTGTCAATGAAACCGATCACCGGGCTTGCCAGAGTGACCGTGGCGGACGTGTAGGTCCCGGTCGGCACGGCGTTGAGATCCAAAAGCTGATGCAAGCCGCTCAATTGCGCGAAGTCCACTACCTGCGGATTGGTCAGCACCGGAATGTTGGTTGTGCCGTTATTCAAAGTGACGCCGCTCACCATGATTTGGCACGACACGACACCTTGCAACGGCGCGTCGGTGCCAATGGTGAATACGTCGGCTTGTCCGGTAGTTCCCGGATTAGAACCGGACGACGACGATCCGCCGCAACTCGAAAATCCCATCGCGGCCAATAGCGCAAAGAACACACCCATAGCTTTCAACTTGTTCATGCCCATTCTCCTTCACCGGATAATGTATGACTGCCGGTAGCCGAGACCCGTGTTCGGCTGCTGGAGGTGAAACCCAGGGACCTTGGAAAAGTTGCGCGATCTTTTGAGCCTCGGAAACTTCTCCGGCCCTCAAATGAAGGCGCCTGCGGGTTTCAACTTGGGAGAATGGGCGGACAGCGAAAAGCCGGTGTCGTGCATCGGACTACGTTGAGCCAAGAAACCCGCAAGACCGCCCCCAGCGCGGTGCGGGGCTCGACCAAATGCAAGGAGAAAGCATGATGCGCGGGAGATCGATCCTCTCGATCGCGGTGCTTGCGGCTGCACTCGCAGCCGGCTGCGCGAGGACGCCGGATGACGCGGCGATCGTTACCAACATCCAGTCCCAGATGTTTTCCGATCAGCAACTCAAGGGCGCGAGCCTGCAGGTAACGTCACACAAACGCGAAGTCACACTCACCGGAACTGTCCCGAATGAAACGGCGCATCTGGAGGCATTCAAGATCACTTCCCAAACTCCCGGCGTCTCGAAGGTGAATGACCAGATTACCGTGCAGCAGGCGCAAGTAACGCCCCCCGCGGCGCCGCAATCCGAACCCGCACGTGCCAAGAAGCCCAAGCCGTCTCGCGAGACGCGAACGAAGCAAAAGCAGGAACAGGACAACACGGAGTCGGTGGAGAATGTTTCGCCGCCCGAGGCTCCCGCTTCGGCGCCGCCGCCGGCGCCCGACGCGCAACCCGCGCCAGCGCAGTCACCCGCTCCACTGCCGCCTCCGCCGCCGCAGCCGAAACAAGTGCAGATTGAGGCTGGCACGACACTCACGATTCGCATGATCGACGGCGTCGATTCGTCGGTGAATCAGCCGGGCGAGATCTTTCACGCGTCGCTGGACGCGCCCATTGTAATCGACGACGGCGTGGTCGTTCCGAAGGGAGCGGATATATATGTACGTCTGGCTGCGGCAAGTTCCGCCGGGAAATTTGCAGGGAAAAGCGAACTGCATCTCGAACTCGTCAAGCTGGAATTTCGCGGGCAATCGTATCCGCTGGCGAGCAGCACGTATTCGCTCGCGGGTGACTCGCGCGGCAAGAATACGGCGGAGAAGGTCGGCGGAGGCGCCGTGCTCGGCGCGATCATCGGCGCGCTGGCCGGCGGCGGAAAGGGCGCCGCGATCGGAGCAACCGTGGGAGGCGCGGGCGGAGGTGCGTACCAAGCCGCGACGCATGGCAAGCAGGTGAGAATTCCCTCGGAGACCAAACTGGATTTCCAGCTCGATCAACCGGTGACCGTAACCGTGATCTCCCGAGCGGTCCCCGCAACGCAGTAAGCGCAAGCCGGTCGAAAAAATCGACTGGATGGGTGTCCCCGCGAATGCTACGCTAACGCCGCGTGGGCGGCGGCTAGTTCGGAAGTGTTTCGTTGTCTCCCCGTCGAGTTCCACAGAGATATTTCTTATGTGAAGGAAATGGCTGGAGCGGATACCTGCCGCGCTGGCCGGAGGCTTTCCAGATGAAGGCGCTGGGGTTTCTGCTGCTGCTGGCCGGATGGGCGATCGACCTGACGGCCGTCGCGTTGCTCGTGGACGCGACGCCCCGGGCTGCTTTCGTGTTGGCCGGTATCGGCGTGGAGATTGTGGGCCTCGTGCTCGTAATCCGTTCGCATCTATTTCCGCGGGGTGAACGCGAGTGATGCAAATTCCCGCTTCCGGCCCCTCCGACGCCACGGCCGCATTATGCGTGGTGTTCATTTTCCTTCTGATTTTCGCGGGCATCGGCCTTGCGTTGATCAATACAGGCCTGGGTCGCTCGCGCAGCGCAGCGCACTCGATGATGTCGTCGTTGTGCGTGTTTGCGGTCGCGGCTCTCGTCTATTTCCTGTGCGGATTTGCGTGGCAGGGATTCGCCGGCCAGCCCGCGCACGTCCTGCAGATCGGAGGCAAACCATGGAGCTGGCTCGGGGCCGGGCCATTTTTATTCCGGCACGCGGCGCTCGACGGTTCGCCTGCGTCGCTCGCTGCGCTGTTCGGAATGCTCAGCGCCGGGCTCGCGGCGCTGATTCCTCTCGGCAGCGGAGCGGATCGCTGGCGCTTGGGGCCGTGCTGCGTCTCGGCTGCGCTTCTAGCGGGATGGACCTTCCCGCTGTTCGCACATTGGGTCTGGGGCGGCGGATGGTTGGCACAGCTCGGCGTGAATTACGGCCTCGGTGCAGGTTTTGTGGATGCGGGAGGCGCCGCCACGATTCAAGCGGTTGGCGGCGTGACGGCACTCTCGATCGCCTGGATTTTGGGCGCGCGACGCGGGAAATACACGCGCGACGGAATGCCGAGCGCGATTCCGGGGCACAACTCGGTGCTCGTGCTGCTCGGCTGCGCACTCGCGCTGCTGGGATGGTGGGGATTGAACTCGGCGGGCGCCATCATTTTCAACGGAGCCGGAGCGGGCGACGCAGTGCTGGTGGCAATCAACACGACGCTGTGCGCGGCAGCCTCCGCGCTGACGGCGGCCGCGATCACGCACGCGCGCTTCGGCAAGCCGGACGCTTCTCTGACGGCGAACGGCTGGATCGGCGGGCTTGCCGCGAGCAGCGCCGCGTGCACATTCGTGATACCGGCGGAAGCGGTCGCGATCGGAGTGATCGCGGGAGCGCTGGTCGTCTTCTCGGTGGAGTGGTTCGAATTTCGAATGTCCGTTGACGATCCGGGCGGCGCGATTTCGGCGCACGCGATGGGCGGTCTGTGGGGCGTATTATCGGTCGGTGTGTTCGCGCAGATTCCGGCTCGCGCGGCCGGCATGGCAGGCGAAAACGCGAGCAGCCATCAGGGCCAGTGGATCGCCCAACTGGTGGGAATCGCAACTCTGATTGGCTTCGTCCTGCCGCTGACGTACGGCTTGAACTGGCTCCTCAACCGCGTATACCCGCAACGCGTGTCCACAGAGGGCGAGCGCCATGGACTGGACCTGCATGAATTGGGCGCGGGCGCCTATCCTGAGTTCCTCACGCACAACGAAGAATTCACGGAGTGACAAACTGGGCAGGAATCCTCGCGGCGCAAAGCGCTTGCAATTCCGCGGCGTGCCGGATTATAAGCGAAGCAATGTAACCGGACAGTTTCCTGGGCCGTCGAACCGATGTATGGGTTTGCGTGCCGGTGAAGGGTGGACGCGTGAAGAGACGAAAGCTGTTGTCACTGCTAGGCATGTCCCCGGCACTGCTCGCCGGCATTCCCACCGAAGCGCAGAAGCCCACAAATAAGGCAACAGCGGCGAAAGTTGCCGGCCCGGACAAAGTAACCGCCGTCAATCCGAAGGGCACTCCTCCTCCTATCCAGTTGATTCCGATGGCTCCGCGCCTCGACACGCTCGATGGAAAGACTGTGTATCTCGTCGATACGGGCTTCCACGGTTCCGATGTGCTCCTGCATCAGATCGAAGCGTGGTTCAGCAGGAACATGCCGAATGTCACCACGGTATTCAAGCGGAAAGCCGGTCCGTATGCGCAGGACGATCCGGACCTTTGGAAGGAAATCAAGGCCAAGGGCAATGCGGTCATCATGGCCGTCGGCCATTGAAGCACCTGCACCCCAGCGACCGTCGGTCACTGCATAACAACTGAAAAAATGGGGATACCGAGCGCACCTCTGGTCACAAGAGCATTCAAGGATCTGGCAATTCTGAACGCCGCCAAGAGAGGGATGCCGCACGAGCGCATCTGCTTCACGCCGCACCCGGTGTGGGGCAAGACGCCGGAAGAAGTGCGAGTTTATGTCGAGGGCCCCGACCCTGTCAGCGGGAAGCCTTTGATGAAGGAAATCGTCGACGCTCTGACGGTTCCGTTGAGCGACGACGAGAAAAAATCGGGAATCGTTTCCGTTTCGGTCGGCCCGCCAACTTTCACGGACACGGCCGATAATCTTCAGGACTTCTACCTCAACAACGGATACACGGATTTTCTCCCGATCATCCTGCCCACGGAAGAGAGAGTCGACGCCATGATGAAGGGCACCAGCCATAAGCCCGATGAAGTTGTCGGCAAAATGGCCGCGGGTGCGTATCCGCCGTGGAGCTACAACGTCCGGCAAGTCGCCGCCAGCGCCGTGATGGCGGGATGCAGACCCGAATACTTCCCGATCGCCCTGGCGATCGCTTCGACTGGAATCGCCTCGCTTTTCAGCTCCACGAATTCGTTCGCCTTCGCGATGATCGTCAACGGACCGATCCGCGACAAGCTGGAATTCAACTACGGAATCGGCGCGTTGGGGCCGTTCGCCCAGCCGAATGCGACGATCGGACGCTGCTGGACGCTGATGTCCAAGAATCTGGGGAACGGCGGAATTCCTGGCGACACGTACCTGGGTTCGCTCGGGAACAATCTCAATTACAACAACGTGGTGATTGCCGAACACGAGGATGCAAGTCCGTGGGTTCCCTTCCACGTCCAGAGGGGCTTCAAGAAGGAAGAAAACGTCGTCAGTTTGTTCCGGGGGCTGGGAGTCGTGCCGGGGCAAGTGGCCCGCGGCAGCAGCGCGAACGAGAATGTGCAGTTCGACTACCAGATGAGCGATCTCTTCAGCACGTTCACCGGATTCTTCGGCGCGCTGATCATCGCCGATCCGCTGGTAGCCGCGCGCTTGAAAGAACAGGGCTACGATACGAAGGAAAAACTCTTCGACTGGCTGTACAAGAATACGACGCAGACGGTGAAGGATTATAAGAGCAGGAACTACGCGTATCTCTTCGAATATCCGCAGGCGCTGCAAGGACGGGAACCGTATGCGACGTGGTACAAACTTCCCGACGATGCGGTGATTCCGCACTTCCCGAGGCCCGAGAGTTTCAACATTGTGGTCGCGGGCGGCCAGACCAATGCCTATCCGCAGGCGGGGAATTTGAGTTTTGGTGTGAGTGTGTCGATCGACAAATGGATGTGAGTCGGATTCCACTGAATGCACAAATGGGAGCATAATACGCGGGGACGAACGAGGTGAATCATGAATAGGCGAAACCTGCTGTCACTTCTGGGAATGTCTCCGGCCGTTCTGGCCGCTTCCCCTCTTCTTGCGGACGACAAGAAGAAAAAGGAGAAAGGCGGGGCTTCGGCTGGCGTTGTAAAGCTGACCGCACTCAATCCGCGCGGCTTGCCGCCTCCGATCACGCTGATTCCCATGGCGCCTCGTCCAGCCTCGCTCGATGGCAAGACGATTTATCTCGTTTCCGATGGGTTCCCCGGCGCGGATGCTTTTCTGAACCAGATTTCGATCTGGTTCAAGAAGAACATGCCCAGCGTCACGACTGTTTACCGGCTCAAGGCCGGCGGGTTCGCCGACGACGACCCCAAACTCTTCGCGGAGATTAAGGCGAAAGGCCAGGCAGTGATCATGGCCATAGGCCATTGAAGCACCTGCACCCCAGCGACCGTTGGTCACTGCATAGGCCTCGAAAAGATGGGAATTCCCGCCGCTCCGATGGTGACGATCGCATTTAAGGATCTCGCCTTAACCAACTGCGCAAAACGAGGAATGCCGCTCCAACGCATCAGCTTCACGCCGCATCCGGTGTGGGGCAAGACGGACGAGCAAATGTACGCCTATCTCGACGGAAACGATCCGGTCAGCGGCAAGCCGTTGATGAAGGAAGTCGTCGACTCGCTGACGCGGCCGCTCACGGCGGACGAATTGAAAACAGGCACGGTCACTCCTCCGACGGGCGCGCCCACGTTCACTGACACGGCGGACAATTTGCAGCAGTATTTCCTCGACAACGGCATGACGGACTTCATGCCCATCACAATTCCCACCCAGGAAAAGGTGGATGCGATGCTGAAGGCCACGAGCCACAAGCCGGACGAGGTCGTCGGCAAGATGACGCCGGCTCAGGGCGCCTTTCCGCCGTGGTCGTACACGGTCCAGCAAGTCGCCGTCAACGCCGTGATGGCTGGCGCGATTCCAGATTATTTCCCCACCATCCTGGCGATTGCGTCTACGGGAATTTCGGCGTTGTTCAGCTCGACGAATTCGCTCGTCTCCGCGGCCGTGATCAACGGCCCGGTCCGCGACAAATTGCAAATGAATTACGGAATCGGCGCCATGGGTCCGTTCAATCAGGCAAACGCCACGATCGGACGCGCGTGGACGCTCATGTCCAAGAATCTCGACGGCGGCGGAATCGCCGGCGAGACCTATATGGGTTCGCAGGGCAACGTGATCAACTACAACAACCTGATCATTCCGGAAAACGAGAAGGACAGCCCCTGGCCTCCGTTCCACGTGCAGAAGGGATTCAAGCCCGAGGAGAACATCATCAGTTTCTTCTTCGGATTCAACATCACGCAGGGACAGGGCGGCAAAGGCCTCGGAGTGAAACCGATTCCGCTCTACAACGTGGCGATGTCCGCCAACGTTGCGCCGTTCGCTGGGCTATTCGGCGCACTGTTCATCCTGGACCCGCTCGTCGCCAACGGTTTGGGCGACCTGGGTTTCAAGACCAAGGACCAACTCGCCGACTGGCTCGTGAAGAACACAACCGTCACGGTCAAGGACGTCAAAACGATGCTCTTCAGCGGCCTCCCCAGAGGTCCTGAGGCTGCAAATCTGACGGACGATTCGGTGATACCGAAATGGCCGAGGGCGGACTCGTATAACTTTGTCGTCTGCGGCGGCCAAACGAACCCGTATCACCAGCTCGCGAACATGAGCTATCGGTTGAGCGTTTCAATCGACAAGTGGACCTGATCGCGCGCTAGCAAGACTCGAAATAAAAAAGGGCCGCGGGATCTGCGGCCCTTTTTTTATTTTCATGGAGCTGTCTTTCCCGGCTTCCTACGGCAGCGAGAACGCCGTATACACATTCCCCGCCGTTATAAAAATGTACTGCTTGCCGTCCACTTCGTAGCTGATCGGATTTGACCGGGCGGAGTGGCCTAGCTCGATGTTCCACAGCGGTTTGCCGGTATCGGCGTCGAGCGCGAAGAAGTTTCCTTCATCGGTGCCGCTGAATACCAGGCCTCCCGCAGTCGAAAGCACGGGCACCCACGCCGGCGCGAGCAGTTTGAACTGCCACTTCAATTTTCCGGTCGTAGCCTCAAGTGCGCGAATCGCGCCGTACGATTGCTCGCCCGCGAGCGCCCGAATTCCCCCGCCTCCGACGATTCCCTTCGGCGGTCCCGGTTCGATCTTGCCCGTGCCTTTGATGAAGTACGCGCCCGTTTCGTGGACGCTCACGTAGAAAAGCCCCGTCTGCGGACTGTAGGACGGGCTCGTCCAGTCAACGCCTCCGGTGATGCTGGGATAGACCAAAGTCCCGGTGCCGAGCGTCGGCTCCTGATTGGGCGCGGGTATCGGACGGCCATTGGCATCGAGCCCCTTGGCCCAGGTCTCCTTCACAAACGGAACGCCCGTGATGAATTTCCCCGTGACGCGATCGAGCACATAATAAAAGCCGTTGCGGTTGGCAAAGCCGACCAGCTTTCGCGGCTTGCCGTCAATCGTCGCATTGAACAGGACGGCAGGCTCGTCCGAATCCCAGTCGTGGTCCTCGTGCGGCGAGAATTGGAAATACCACTTCAGCTTTCCCGTGTCGGCGTCCACTGCAATCAGCGAGCAGGTGTAGAGATTGTCGCCCGGCCGGTCGTCGTCGTTGAAGTCCGGAGCCGGATTTCCCGTGCCCCAATAGATCAGATTCAGCTCGGGATCGTAGGAGCCGTTGTTCCACGTCGTCGCTCCGGCGCTTTCGGCCGCGCCGTTGCCCCAGGTTTCCGCACCTGGATCGCCCGGGCGGGAAGTGGTCCACAAGCGCCAGAGCCGCTTGCCGGTCTTGGCATCGTACGCGTCGAGAAAGCCGCGGACCGCCGCTTCGCTTCCCGCAATGCCGACCACGATCTTCCCGTTCAGCGCGAGGGGCGGTCCCGTCATCGCATAGCCCATCACGTTGTCGGCGACGTGCACATTCCACCGCACGGCGCCCGTCTTTGAGTCCAGTGCAATGAGGTGCGAGTCAGCGGTTCCGATGTAAACCATATCGTCGAGAATCGCGACGCCGCGGCTCGTTGCGTACAAACCGATCGACACAACGTGTTCGGGGAGAACCGGCGAGTAACTCCACAACTTCATCCCGGTGCGCACATCGAGAGCCGTGACCGTGCTCGGCGGTTCGGTGATATACATGACGCCATCCGCCACGATGGGCGACGACTCGAGATTCGAGACCGGCTTCGACGGCTGATATATCCACGCGACCTTCAAACTTGAAATGTTCTGGCGATTGATCTGCTTGAGCGACGAATACTGCTGCGAGGAATAGCTGCCGCTATAGGTCAACCAGCTCCCGGGTTCGCTTTGGGAGTGCAAAATGCGCTCGTACGAAACACTCTGTGCGAGAGAGCGCGCCGGATGAACGGCAGCCAGAACAAACAAAATCAGGGCGTATTTGATGATTTTCATTGGGCCCCCTTCAAGCTCGCAAGGTATGCGACCAGGTCGTTGACTTGCGCGTCGGATAATTTTCCTTTGAAGCTGGGCATCACGCTCTTGCCCGGCTCCTTTTTCAACTCCCGCAGATCGCTTTTCTGGAACGAATGGAATTTGCCCGTCGCGTCCTTGATCACGATGTGGAACGAATCCTCCACCATCCGTGTGCCATCGATCGCGCGTCCGTCCTTGGTCATAACGTGCACGAACATGTAATCGAGGAGTCCTCCGGTTTCAAGAAATACGTGCGCCTGCGGCAGATCGGTGCCGGGGAACAACACGGCATTGCGCAGGTAGCCGGCTCCGCGAAGCTGGCCGACCATCGTGAGTTCCGGGCCGATGCCGCTGCCCTCGCCGGCGATGATGTGGCATCCGGCGCAGCCGCTTGAGTCATAGACTTCTTTCCCTTTCGCCAGATCGCCCGTCACCGTGCCGGTGTCCTTGTGCGTCAGCGTGAGAAGATACGCGATGATCTGCTGGATTTGCGTCGCATCGATCTGTCCCGCGAAGGCGGGCATTCCGCCGCTCATTCCGTTCTTGATCGTGTTCGCAACGGCCGGAGCGCCGAGCCGCATCGGAATTCCCTGAATGTTGGGACCCATTGCGCCGCCGCCATCCAGTCCGTGGCACGTCGAGCAGCGCGTCTCAAACGCTTGCTTGCCCTGCTCGATGTCCGCGGGCGTCGGGTTGGCGATCGGCTCGTCCTGCTTCGCGTTCGGAAACGCAGATAGTGGATTCCCAGCCAGCCCCCACAGCGCGCAGATACACGTGACAATCCACACTCGCCGAATCGCCATCATTGAATTTCTCCCCAAACCGTGCGATAACCCGCCTGACCGGCGCATAGCATACTACCGGGAATTCGCGTAGTCTAAGCAACACTGAAGAGAAGTGATTTTCAGGGAAGCCGCCGCGCCGATGGGTGGCCGCGCGGTCCGCGGTGAGAATCCACTAAACGATCTTAACGGGGGGAAACTTGGTCAGAATGCGAGTAGGAAGTGCAATCACGTTTTGCCTGATGGTTTTTTTTGCTCTGTCGGCGTCAATCGCTAGCGCTCAGCAATCGCAGCCTGTGAACGATAGCGCGCTCAAGAGCGCAGCCAAACATGGTGAGGAATGGCTGACGACCGGCCGCGATTACCAGGAGACGCGGTATAGCCCGCTCAAACAGATTGACGCCAGCAACGTGAGCAAGCTGGGACTGGCTTGGTATTACGACACGGGTTCGGATCGCGGAACCGTGGAGACGACTCCGCTCGTTTCGAACGGGGTGATGTACGCAACGCTGCCTTGGAGCGTCGTCGTCGCCCTGGACGCGCGCACGGGAAAAGAAAAGTGGCGCTGGGATCCGCAGATCCCCCACATGAACTTTCCGCCCGGATCGGTGGGAAAACCCGATAAGGTTCGCACCGGCCCCAGCGTCTGCTGCGGCCCGGCGAATCGCGGCGTCGCGCTCTATAACGGGAAAGTCTACGTCGGCACGCTCGACTCTCGGCTCGTCGCGCTCGATCAAGAGACGGGCAAAGTCGTGTGGGAAGTTCAGACCATCGACAAGAATGCCGACTACAGCATCACCGGCGCTCCCCGCATCGCCAATGGCAAAGTCATCATCGGCAACGCCGGAGGCGAATACGGCGTTCGCGGCTTCGTGACCGCCTACGACGCCGAGACAGGCAAACAGGTCTGGCGCTTCTACACGGTGCCCGGCGATCCATCGAAGCCGTTTGAGGACAAAGCAATGGAAGCCGCCGCCAAGACCTGGGGCGGAGAATGGTGGAAGCTGGGCGGCGGCGGAAACGTGTGGGACGGAATCGCGTACGACCCCGAACTCAATATGGTTTACATCGGAGTTGGCCAGGGCGGTCCGTGGGTCCAAGGTTTTCGCGATCCGATGACCAAGGACAATCTATACCTCTGCTCGATCGTCGCCCTGAAAGCCGACACCGGCGAATATGTGTGGCATTTCCAGACCACGCCGGCCGATGAGTGGGACTACGACGCCACTCAGGGGATGACGCTTGCCGATCTCAAGATCAACGGCAAGATGCGCAAGGTCATCATGCAGGCCCCGAAGAACGGCTACTTTTACGTGCTCGACCGCAAGACCGGCCAATTCATTTCAGGTGCGCCCTATGTGAAAGTCACATGGTCCACCGGGCTCGATCCGAAAACCGGGCGTCCCCACGAAGCGCCCGGCATGCGCTACGAACAAAAAGATGTGGACGTTTCGCCCGGGCCCGCGGGAGGTCACGCGTGGCAGGCGATGTCTTACAACCCAAACACGGGGCTCGTCTACATTCCTGCGCTCGACAGCGAGTTCAAATACATCGCCACGAAAGAATTCAAGCCCGAACTGGGCGTGTACAACTGGGGAATTGTGTTCCGCCCCGCGCCACCGCCTGCTCCCGGCCAGCCGGCACCACCACCGCCCTTGAATCACGGGTTCCTCACAGCCATCGATCCGACGACCCAAAAGGAAGTCTGGCGAGCCGACCTGATGAATGGCGGAGGCACGTTGACGACTGCCGGGAATCTTGTGTTCGGGGCGTCTAATGACGGCGAGCTCGTGGCGCTGAGCGCCGACAAGGGCGCCAAACTCTGGTCGGCGAAGCTGATGGCGGGATTCGCGAATCCGGCAACGTACATGTTGGACGGAAAGCAATATGTTTCCGTTCTCTCGGGCCGCGGTGGTAAGGCGAGGATCTATACCTTCGCCCTGGATGGCAGCGTACCGATTCCGCCACGGCCGACGGGAGTCTCCGACTCGCCCTTTGGTCCCCCGCCGCCTCCTGCTGCAGCGCCTGCACCGCAAGCGCCTACAATGCAGAATCAACAGTAAAACGCAAAAATGCCGCCAGGGGCTCAGCCCTTGGCGGCATTTTCATTATCTCCGATTAAGATTTCGAGGGCGCGCCGGCGCCGACGGGCTCCGGAGCAGGCAAATTTTGCGGATGTACGAACGGTGCTGGCGGTGCCGGTTCCGGCGCGGGAATTTCCCAATCGCAGTTTTCGCGGATGCACGCGCGGAAGTTGCCCTGTTTGGTTCGCTTCTCGACGACGAACGGCGCTCCGCACTTCGGGCACGGCTCCGCGATCGGCTCGTGCGGCGTCGTGAAGTCGCAATCCGGATAGCGGCTGCACCCGTAGAAAATTCGCCCGCGGCCGCGTCCTTTGGATGAGCCGCGGCGGACAAATTCCCCTTCGTTGCACTTCGGGCATTTGATTCCCAGCGTGATGGGCCGCGTGTATTTGCACTTGGGATAGTTCTGGCAGCCGATAAAATCGCCGAAGCGGCCCGCGCGCCGCAGTAGTTGTCCCTGATCGAGCGGGCATTTTTCGTCGAGCACCACGTCGGGCTGCAACGCCTTCTTCGTGCCGGCGGCAAGACGTCGCGTGGTCTTACAATCCGGGTATCCCGTGCAGGCCAGAAACGTGCCAAAGCGGCCGCGCTTGATCGCCATTTCCTTCCCGCAATTGTCGCAATAGATGGTCTTGCCGTCGCCTTCGGCATCCGCACCGCCGGGCTCAGCCAGGTCGCGGATGAAATCGCATTCCGGATATCGCGAGCAGCCGAGGAAGAAGCCGTGGCGGCTGATGCGCTCAAGTAACTCACCCTCGCCGCACTTTTCGCACTTCTGGCCGGTGGGGATGCCCGCCTTGTAGGACTCCATCGCGCCGGCGGCCTTCTCGAGGTCCACTTCAAAGCGGTCCCAGAATTCCTGCACCGATGACCGCCAGGTGAGCTTTCCCTCTTCAATTTCGTCGAGCTCGTCTTCCATCCGCGCGGTGAAGCCGACGTCGAAGATATCCTCGAACGCCTTCACCAGCAGATCGCTCACTTTTTCGCCCAGCAGAGTGGGCGTGAACCGGCCCTGGTCCTTATTGACGTATTCGCGCTCGACGATGGTCGAAATGATCGCGGCGTACGTGGACGGACGGCCGATGCCCTTTTCCTCGAGATCCTTCACGAGCGTCGCTTCGGTGTATCGCGGCGGCGGCTCGGTGAAATGCTGCTCGGGACGAATCGTTTCCAGGCGAAGTTGCTCGCCCTCGCGAACCGCGGGAAGCCGGTTGCCTGCCGCGTCAGCCTCATCGTCCTTCTCTTCTTCTTCCTTCACGGCCTGGTACGCGGCGAGATAGCCTTCGAATTTCATCACCGATCCGGTCGCGCGGAACGTGTAACCACTCGCGTCCACATCGATCGTGGTCTGATCGAAAACGGCGGGCACCATCTGCGACGCGACGAATCGCTGCCAGATCATCTGGTAGAGCTTGAACATGTCGTCATCGAGATAGCGCCGCACGCTGTCGGGAGTGCGAGTCACGTCGGTGGGACGAATGGCCTCATGCGCTTCCTGCGCGTCCTTCTTGGATTTGAAGAAATTCGGCTTCTCGGGGAGATACGTCTGCCCGTAGCTCGCGCCGATGTGGTCGCGCACTTGAGCGATTGCGTCGGTTGAAACCTTCACCGAGTCGGTGCGCATGTAGGTGATCAACGCGACCGAGCCCTCGTCGCCCAGCTCGACGCCTTCGTATAGCCGCTGCGCGAGCATCATCGTGCGCTTGGCGGTGTAACGCAGGCGGTTGTACCCGGCTTGTTGGAGCTTTGACGTTGTAAACGGAGGCGGAGCGAAGCGGCGCTTTTCCTTTTGCGCGACGCTCACCACCTGCCAAATCGCGTGATCTACTGCCGCGAGGATGCGCTGCGCTTCCGCCTCGTCCGGAATCTCGATATCGGCGCCGTTGTACTTGATGAGCTTGGCCTCGAAAGCCGGAGGCTCGCCCGCGGCCAGAAGCGCGTGAATCGTCCAGTATTCCTTCGGGACGAAGGCGCGGATTTCGCGCTCGCGCTCGACGATCAGGCGCAGCGCCACCGTCTGAACTCTCCCTGCGGAGAGGCCGCGCCGCACCTTGTCCCAGAGAATCGGCGAAATCTTGTAGCCGACCAATCGATCGAGCACGCGGCGGGCTTGTTGCGCGTCCACCAGGTTTTCGTTTACCTGAGTTGGATGCTCGAACGCCGCTTTGATCGCCTTCTGCGTGATCTCGTTGAACATCACGCGATAAATTTTCGGCGGGGTCGATCGGATCTCTGCTACCGGTTTCTTGGAAGCCTTGACCTTCGCCGCCGGCTTTTCGCCATCGCCGTTCGTTTCTTCCGCCGCGGCGGTCACCTTCGCGTACTTTTTCGGCTTGCCCAATATTTCGGCAAGGTGAGCGCAGATCGCTTCGCCCTCGCGGTCCGGGTCACCCGCCAGATAGATGGCCTCGGCGGTGGAAGCTGCCTTTTGCAGGTCCCCGATCACCTTCAGCTTGCTGGGGATCACTTCGTAGGTAGGTTCGAAGATATTCTCGGAAGTGACGACTACCGGTTTCACCGGTTTCTTTACCGGGGCTCCTGCTTTGGCCTTCCTCTTGCGCTTCCCCTTCTTTCCATTCTGTTCGCCGGGCAGAAGGATACCGATCGTCTTCTTCGGCAGGTCCATCACGTGGCCGTAGGAAGCTTTTACGTTGTAGTTCCGGCCGAGATACTTATTGATCGTCTTGGCTTTGGCCGGCGATTCGACAATTACGAGTGATCTTGCCATCCTGTCCTTTGTTCCTCGTGAAACAATTGCACCTGCAAAACTGACCCCAAAAGCCCCAACCCCCGGTCCTGCGGGAGGTACCATCCTAACCTGTTGTCCGGGTGGCGATTACAACAGGACTTTCAAGAATTGCTTTCCAGGTAACTGGCGTACCACGCCTTTGAGCTCCAAGTCAAATAGGGCGGCCAGCACCTCGGACGAGCTTAAGCCCGAATTTTCGACCAAATCGTCCACGTGGCGCGCCTCATCGAGGCTCAAAAGCTCGTATAACGGCCTCTCAATGGGCGTCAGGCCCTCCACAACCAGCGCGGCCCGCTCCTCCTGAGATGCGCTTTCCACGGGCATCAGTTCGGCTCGGACTGGCGTCGGCAGCTCCTCGACCACGTCCTCCCAACCCGTCGCCAGCTTGGCTCCCTGCTTGATGAGCTGGTTCGGCCCGAAGCTGGAGGGTTGCGTCGCATTGCCCGGAACGCCAAAAACTTCGCGGCCGAATTCCATCGCCAGCCGCGCCGTGATTAATGATCCGGAGTACTGTGCTCCCTCCACGACGACTACGCCGAGCGCCATCCCCGCGATAATTCGGTTCCGAATCGGGAAATTCTGTGGCGCGGGAAACGTTCCCAACGGGAACTCGCTGATGAGCGCGCCGCGCTGCTCGATCTCCTGGAAAATCTTCTTGTTTTCCTTGGGATAAACCACGTCGATACCGCACCCGACGACGCCCACCGTCGCTCCATTCGCGGAGCGGAGCGCGCCTTTGTGCGCACTCGCATCGATGCCGCGGGCTAAACCACTGGCGATCACAAGCCCACGGTCGGCCAAATCCTTGGCCAACCGTTCAGCCATTTGATTCCCGTACGGCGTCGGACGTCGCGCTCCCACCATGGAAATGATATGCCGATTAAGAAGCCCAGCATTTCCTTTCACATACAAAAGCGGGGGAGGGTCGTAGATTTCGCGCAGGCGGGACGGGTACTCGGGTTCGTCCCATGTAAGCAACCGGCATCCCGCCGCCTGCGCCTGAGCCAGCTCCTTGGCTGCGTCGCTCAAAGGCCGCCGCGAATGGATAGCTTGCGCGACGGCAGCCGGCAGGCGCTCCGCCTCGAGCGCCGTGAGCGAGGCGCTGAAAATGGCGTCCGGGCTGCCGAACTCGCGAAGCAGCTTCCCGGCCGTGCGCGCGCCAAGCCCGGGCGTCAACGCCAGCGCCAGCCAGCCTACGTAATCTTCGGGGTCCATCGAGAGGGAAGTCCGCGCAGAGCCTACGTAGCGCCTACCGACGCTGTCAAGCACGGTAACTACTTAGATTCGCGAGATCGGCGTGTACCAGCGTCCTCGTCGAGCGCCGCACTGTGAGTGACCCTCTTCGGCAGGATGGATTCATGCCGATCCTCGATTCGTTGGACGATGCTTCACGCGAGATAGTAGAATTCTTCAGGGTCACGATGTTCTGCGTGCATTTCGATGTTGCGTTGTTGCGCGCGGAGCTGCGGCGCGCTCCGTGGGCATGAGCGAGAACCGCTTTCGATCCTGGCGTCGCGGTAGTTGCATTCACTCGACGATGACTCCTGGATACGCCAAATTCCGCGAAGTTCGTTTCTTCAGCTCGCTCGATGGCCTGCGGGCCCTGAGCATCGCGGGTGTGATCTGGTTCCATTCGTGGTGGGGCACTCCATACTTTCCGCAATTCCAACGCATACCCGTCCTGCGCCAAGGCTCTTTTGGAGTCGAGATCTTCTTTGTGATTAGCGGCTTCTTGATTACGACTCTGTTGCTCCGAGAACGCGATCGTTGTGGCGAAATCTCGATTCGCGATTTCTACATCCGGCGAGCGCTGCGGATATGGCCGTTTTATTACGCCACAATCGCCCTCTACGTAGTGGTCGTGCTGATTTTCGAACGAAATTGGCGCGGCCAGTGCTTTTTCCACTATCTCCCGAGCTTCCTTACCTACACCTACACCTGGTTCATTTCCCCAAAATGGAATGGTGGCATTTTCAATCTTGCGTGGACGCTCTGCACCGAGGAGCAGTTCTATGCGTTTTGGCCGCTGGTGCTGCGTTTCTTCCGAGGATTTTGGTCGTCGGCGATGATTATTGCGCTCATTGCACTGCGGTATGCGGCGGGCTACGGTTGGACAAACCGCATTCTTCCGCCCGGTTGGCTGCCGACCCGGATCCTGCTCAGCGCGTCGATTGCCATTTGCCTGGGCGTGCTTCTCGCCCAAGCGCTTCATTCCGAGCGCGGGTTCCGCTGGCTTTATTCCGTACTAGGCCGGAAATGGTCGGCCCTTCTAATGCTCGCAGCGCTGGCTGCTTCACTGTTTCCCGTGCACATGCATTATATCGTCCCGCTTCTCGCCACGACCGCCCTCGTCGGCGCGTGCGTAATCCGAGAGGACAATGGGCTTGCTTCGATATTACGATTGCGGCCGATAGCCTACATGGGCGTACTGAGCTACGGGATGTACTTGTTTAACTCTCTCTCCATTCACGCGGTTCAACTCGCGCTCAGTCGCATCGGCCTGCTGTATCCGCCGCTTGTTTTCCCGCTAGCCCTGGCGCTGGCGACAGCCACGGCTTGGGTCAGTTATCGTTATTTCGAGTCGCGCTTTCTCAAACTCAAAACTCGTTTCTCGCGGGTGCATCCTGCTCCTGCCGAACGAGCAACCGATGGAATCGCCGACCCGAGAACCGGAGTACCTGTCCATCCGTAGCGTCAACATCGGGCTACTGCACCTCTCTCGTGTTATTCGGAGTGCTCCGCTAGGCTTCGGGTCGTCAACTGAAGCGACAATGGACCTGCCGGGCCAGCGATCGAGGGGCCCGGCCAGTGGCTGTGATAATATTGCTGGCGCTGAAGGCAAGGACACGACTTTGAAGAAGCTTCGCATTTCGATTGTTGAGTACCTCAACACGGCGCCGCTCGTCTGGGGCTTTACGGACGGGCCGCTCGCGGGGAAGTACGACCTGTCGTTCACCGTGCCCTCCCAGTGCGCGGAAGCGCTCCGCCGCGGAGACGCGGACATCGCGATCATCCCTTCGATCGAATACCAGCGGATGGAAGGCGTGGTTGCGCTGCCTGCAATGGCGATCGCGGCCAAGCGCGAGGTACGCAGCCTTCTGGTCGTTTCGAAAAAGCCGATCGAGCTGGCCAAGCGAATCGCGCTCGACACCAGCTCGCGCAGCACGGTCGGGCTCGTTCGAGTCCTCTCCAAGGAGCATTGGCGAATCCAGCCTGAATTCGTAGATGCAGCTCCAGACGCCGCCGAAATGCTGAATCAAGCCGACGCGGCGCTGGTAATTGGCGACCCCGCGCTGCGAATTTCGCTCAAGATGGAGGCTCTCTCCGGCAAGGCCCCCGGCGGCGGTGATTGCTGCCAAGGCGATCCGGAAGACATGCCCGTGCCGGGCTTCGATACTCTGTTCGTCTATGACGTCGTGCATCAGTGGCGCGAGATGACCGGGAAGCCTGCCGTCCTCGCGATCTGGGTGGGGCGGCGAGACACAATTACGCCGGAAGTCGTTGCCGATTTCCTCGCGTCGAAGCAATACGGCCTCGAGCGCGTGCGCGAAATCGCCGAAGCGGCATCGATCAAACTCGACCTCCCGCCGCGAGCGCTCGAGCGCTATCTGACGGAGAATATCCATTTCGATCTCGACAGCGATAATCTGGCCGGCCTCGAGCTCTATTTCGAGAAGGCTGCCGCCGCGGGTCTGATCCCGCGCGCACGACCGCTCGAATTTGTAGGAGGAACTGCGCCGAGCTCCGCACAGCGCGCGAGCCAGACGGCACGTTCATAACCATGAGTCTGACACCACAGGAAGCGCTCGATCTTTTCAACTCCGACGACCTGATCGGTATCGGAATGGCGGCCAACGAAGTCCGCCGCAAAAAGACCGATCCGCGCATCGCGACGTATCAGATCGACCGCAACATCAACTACACGAATTTCTGCACGGAGTATTGCTCGTTCTGCGCGTTCTACCGGCCGCTCGGTTCGAAAGAGGGTTACATCCAGCCGCTCGAAGTAATCTACGAGAAGATCGAAGAGATGATCAAGCTGGGCGGAACGGGCGTCCTGCTGCAGGGCGGCCTGCACCCGGATTTGAAGATCGAGTGGTACGAAAACATGCTGCGCTCTGTTCACGAGCGATTCCCGCAGGTTCATCTACACTGCTTTTCCGCGCCGGAAATTCTATGCATCGCCGAAGTTTCCGGGCTTTCGATCCGCGACACCATCATCCGGCTGCGCGACGCGGGTCTCCAATCGATTCCGGGCGGCGGCGCCGAAATCCTCGACGACGAAGTCCGCCATCGCATCGCGCGGCTCAAGTGCAAATCCGAGGAATGGGAATCGGTCCATCGCGAGGCGCACAAGCTCGGCATGCGCACCACAGCGACGATGATGTTCGGGTGCGGCGAAGAGTATCGCCACCGGGTGAACCACCTCGAGCGCCTCCGCCGCATGCAGGAAGATAGCGGCGGCTTCACGGCATTCATCCCGTGGATTTTCGCGCCCGAGAACACCCCGCTCGGAAAGAAAGTTTCCGAGACCACGGCGTTCGACTACCTGAAGGCTCTCGCGATCAGCCGGCTCTATCTCGATAACATCGACCACATCCAGTCGAGCTGGCTCACGCCGGGCATCAAAATCTGCCAGGTCGGCTTGCAGTTCGGCGCGGACGACGTGGGCAGCATCCTGATCGAAGAGAACGTCGTCTACGCCGCGGGCGTCCGCAACCGCACGAATGAAGACGAGCTCCGCCGCATCATCTCCGACGCCGGTTACATCCCCGCCCAACGCGACACGCTCTACCGCTCATACGTACTAAAGCATTAAAACGGTCTCGGTTAGCAATCGGAACCGGACGCACTCGCGCGTGTGGCGATGCTGCGCCGTGCTGGTTTGGCTTACAACCGAACTGCGCTGAGAGGCTCAGTGGACGGAGGCTGTGCGACGTACACGGGCAGATCGAGAACTACACAGGCGCCATAGGGCTGCCGATTGCCGATCGTGACTTCACCGCCGCACTCTTGGACGATCCCGTAGCAGATGCTGAGGCCCAGGCCGGTGCCCTTTCCAACAGCCTTCGTCGTGTAGAAGGGATCGAACGCGCGATTCAAGTCCGTGAATCCGGGACCCGAGTCCTCGAACTGGATTGTGGCGCGGCCGCAGTTGCCGGATGCGCGAATGCGAATCGTGCGTTCGGCGCTGTCCTCAACGGCATCGATCGCGTTGTTCAGAATGTTCAGAAGGACCTGCTTCAGCTCGTCTTCCCCGATCGCGATCGGCGACAGCGAGTCATCGATGTTTACGTCGAGCTGAATTCCGAATTTACGCAGATGATACTCGCGGAGCTGGATCACATCGTGCAAGACGGTCCCGAGGGCCGTCGCGCGCGTGGCTGAATTGTTCTGCCGGCCAAACCGCAGCAGTCCGTCGACGATCCGTTTCATGCGGCGCGCTTCGTTACCCAATTTTTCGACTCGCTTCATCGCCCTCTCGTCGCGGACTTCTTCACCGAGCAAATCGGCGTAGCCGATGATGCCCGTGAGAGGATTATTGAGTTCGTGCGCGACGCCCGCGACGAGTTGCCCGAGGCCGGCCAGCTTTTCCGAGCGCACGAGCTGTTGGTGCAAGCGCATATTCTCGAACGTTACCGCCAGGTCCGACGCGAAAAGTTCGAGCCTGACCATCTCCCGCGCATCCGCACCTCCCGGCTCCTCTGAGTCCGCAACATAGAGGCACCCCACATGCGAGCCACGCCAAGAGACCATCGGAATGAACATCAAATCCCCGGCTTCTGACATTCGGAAGGATTTTTCGCCCGGCCCCAATTTATGCGCGCGGTGCCGCTTCATTGCTTCGATAGCATAGCTGCTTGAGTGTACCTGCAGCGTTTCCGCTTCTTGCGCCGTGAATCCGCTCAGGCCCGCCAGATAAAACCGGCGGTCTTCCCCCAGCAAAAAGAGAGCCGCGCGCCGGAAACTGCTGGCCTCCGTAATTGTGGAGACCACCTCACCGCAGAGCGTGCCAGGATCGTTTCCTGCCAGCAGGCGCGACGTGATCTGCGAGAGGCGCTGCAAAAGCAGGCTTTCGGCCTGGGCCCGGGCTTTCCCTTGCTCGACGATCCTGGACCTGTCTTCAAAAAGCGTTAGTATCATCCCCATCGCGACAAACAGCCGGGGCACGTTGCTGAAATTCTGCACGATGAAATGTCCGGACCCATAAAAGAACGTGATTGCCGTAAGCGGAAAGAGCGCTGCCCATCCCACGAACCCGCCCGTCACAGCGATCACCCCGAGCGAGCGCCGCCGGTAGAGTCTCCAGAAGAAGACGGCGCACAGGCCGTACGTCAGCGTCAGAATGATGCCGATACTCGAATTCGAGTCCCCATGGAGATGCCGCCAACTGCCCCAGATGCCGATGGCGCTGAGTGAACAGATGCATGCGAGCTGAGCGAACGTCCGCCGCGGAGATGCGAAGTAGCAATACGCACCGGCCCCAAAGAAAACGAGCGCGAACGCAGCCGATCGCACCCAAAAGAATCCATCCACGCAATATATGGCGAATGAGTGAACTACTAAAGGCACGCCCAGCAGCGCGATCAGCAAATGGCGCTTTCGGCGATCGTTGTCCCGGAACAGGAACGAGGCGATGAATACGAGTCCCGAAAGTTCCAACATGGAGTAGTCGGCCGCGATCGCGAACTTCAATAGGTGGCCGGTGTGAGGCTCCAGAACTCTCAACACAAAGTGCAGAAAGGTCAGCGCCCAAGCGTATGCCCAAAACAGGACCCGCTGTGAGCCTACCTGCCGTTGCACGGATAAGGACATGCCCACAAGAGTTGCCAGCACGGCAACGACAGAAATTGCCTCTCCCAGGGGAAGCGGCGGCAGTGCGATCATTCCATTCATAGCGGTACCAGAATGCTAGGCAGTTTCTCCAGCAGCTGCAATAGTGCATTGGTACCAATGGTTAACTGGCATTGCGAATGGATCAAGAGGCCGAAAGCTAAGTATTACTCCCGCGGCAAGATACGAACTTCGAGTAGTACTTCGCTGTCCTCTGGCAGATCGAGCGGCTCGGAGGGAACGAGAACTCCATTGGCGAATCTCGCGCGAATCCGCAGGGCGCGCGTTCCGCGAGACTTTCTGCCCGGATCGGGCCCCAAATCGCTCACCTCTGCGGAAGAAGCCTGTCCCCCGTCGAGCGCCACGTTGGCCAGCGCGTCCGCGTCGCGGTTCTGTTCGCGGCGGACGTGCTCGATCGCGAAATATCCAAGCTGGCGAACGAGCTTCGAAGCGCGCTCGTGGAGCGGTTTCAAGTCCGCGCTCTTGACCTTGTAGCGCCCTTGCATTTGCCGGACGAGAAGCTCGGAATCGCTGCGGATGCGAAGCGCTTCGATGCCGTGGCTTGAGGCGTAGTCGAGCGCAGCGAGCAGCGCGTAGTATTCAGCCACGTTGTTCGTCTCGCGCCCGAGTCTCTTCGCGAGTTCGAGGACGATTTTCCCGGACGCATCGCGTATCACCACCGCATAAGACGCCGGGCCCGGATTGCCGCGCGAAGCCCCATCGATGTTGGCGATATGCACTCCCGAGGGCGGCGCGGCGGCATGCGAATCCGAAAACAGGCGGGCGCTCGCGGGCGGGGGAATCTTCGATGTTCGGCTCAAGCGGGATCAGCTCTCGTGGACGGAAGAAGTGGGCGCGGATACCTGCGATGCAGACGCGGCGGAGACGGACGGCTCAATGTAGTAGAGAATGCGCGTGCAGGTCTCGCAGTGGAACATCGCGTCGCTGTCCGACCGCCGCATCTCCTGAAATACGTGCGGACGCACGATCATTCCGCAGGCGCTGCATCTTTCGCCGCGCACTTCCGCGAGCGCCACGCCGTTGTGCTTCCGCACGATGCGATCGTAGTGGTCCAGCAGGTTTTCGGGAATTGCGGCGACGGCCCGCGCGCGTTCGGAGTTCAATTCGGCGAGATCTTTTTCGGCCGCGGCCTTATCCGCTTCGATCTTCGACCGCTCGCCGCGCGCGATCTCTTCCACTTCCTTGAGCGTCCGATCCGACGCCTTGATGCGCCGGTCGTACTCTTCACTCGCCACCATCTGCTCGAGCAGCCGGTCCTCGGCTTTGGCGATTTCGTCCTCGGCCATTTGCACTTCGTGCTGGAGCGCGCGGTACGCCTCGTTCGTCTTTATCTGGGACGTCTGATCCTTGTACTTGCGAACCCTTTCCTTCCACTGCTCCACATCCAGCTCGTACTTCTTGCGGTCTTTGATCGTGGCGAGTTGCGCGGCCTTGCTGGCATCCAGTTCCGCCTTCGCGGCGGCCACGCGCGCGTCGATTTCAGCGAGTCTTTTGGGGAACTTCGCGAGCCGGGCACGGACATCGTTCAGCCGCAGATCGACGCCCTGAAGGTCGAGCAGGTTCTGAAGGACTTTTTGCACGGCGGGGTCATTCTAGCACAGCGCCGCGCGGGGATTCGTTGATACGTCCGGCCTCCCGCTCGTTGGGCTCGTGCTCTTTCTAGCCGGAATTAGAGGTGATCGCGCGAAAATGCGATCACTTTCCGAGCGGCCCACGCGTCGAACAAATCAGCATAGATCAATGCTCAGGGAACGGCCTGGACTTCCATGTTCTGATCGATCGCGTAACTGGTGCAGCCGGGCGAGGTGCTAGCCGGGCACTGCGCGACAACGCGAAAGGTGTCCGTCGAAGCTTCCGCCTCATACGTGTAGCCGTCGCGTCCTTGCTTCTTGATGGCGAGGGCGCCGCTCGACACCAGATCATCCAGCGAACCGTAGGAGTTGTGCTCGGTCTGATAGATGCGCTCGGCTTGCCCGATTCCGACAAGATCGTTCTTCACTCCGATCACGTCGATCGTCTGCGTGGGATGTGCGATGGGCGCCGAACCTTGCCCCGGCGAGAGATAAAACTTGTAAATCAGTCCGGCAATCGCCGCCACCACGAGCAGTGAAATCAATCCACCGAGGCTTCGCATATGCACCTCACGGAACGGCAGACCTGCGTGAGCGCCGCTCGTTCCCTTAGCATGGCATCGATTGTTCGAGTCGTAACGTCGGTGTTACGAAGCGCTGCGAATCGGAAAACAGGCCTCCGAAATGCTACCCTTTGCAGCCCGCGAGCGTCCAAGTGCAATGGCCCCCGGGACGCGGCTTCGGCCGGCAGCTCACGGTTTTCTCGCGCGACCCGTTTGACACCTGCGGACACTCTCGTGATACTGGCGAGTGCAATTCGAGACAAGATGTCGCCCATGAGAATCATGTCGTCCGATCGGAGCAAGGAATGGTGAACATGCAGATGAAATCGCGGATGAGGATCTGGGCGCGCGCGGCGAGCGCGATCGCCTGTGCGGCGTGCCTCGGTGGAGCGATGGCCGGCCCGGCCGTGGCGCAAGCGCAATCCTCTGGCGGCCAAGCCGCGGAAGTTCGCCCGCCGAATCTCGATTTCACCTCCCATACGCTCTCAAATGGCCTGCAAGTCATCCTGCTCGAAAACCACGAAGTGCCGGTCATCAATCTCCAGCTCTGGTATCACGTCGGCGGCAAGAACGAACTGCCGGGCCACACGGGATTCGCGCACCTCTTCGAGCACTTGATGTTCAAGGGCTCGGCTCACGTGGGGCCGGAGGAGCATTCCCGCATCATCGAAGCCGTCGGCGGCTATGACAACGCCGAAACTGGCGACGATACGACGGAGTTCTTTGAAACTTTCCCGAGCAACTATCTCGAGCGAATGATATGGCTTGAAGCCGACCGCATGGGCAGCCTCAACGTGGATGAAGCCAATTTCGAGTCCGAGCGCCAGGTAGTCGAGGAAGAGCGCCGCGTTCGCGTCGATAACCAGCCCTACGGCTCAATCGAGGAGGACTTGCGCGCGGCGGCGTTCACCGTGCACGGCTACCATCACACGCCGATCGGCAGCATCGCGGATTTGGATAAGGCGACTCTTCAGGACGTGCGCGATTTCCACGACACCTATTACAAGCCGAACAACGCGACTCTCGTGATCGTGGGCGATTTCAATTCGGATCAGGCCCTCGCCTGGGCGCGCAAATACTTCGAGGGAATTCCCGCCTCCGCAAAACCCATTCCGCGCCCGAATAATCCCGAGCCGCCGCAAACCGCGGAACGCGACGTCGAAAAGTCATACACGAACACGCCTCTTCCCGCCGTCGTAATCGGCTACAAGATTCCCGCGCGATACGCGTCGGACGCGTATCCGCTCGATCTCGCCGCGAATATTCTTGCCGGTGGTGAGAGCAGCCGCCTCTATCAATCGCTCGTCTACAAGGATCAGATCGCCGTGCAGTCGGCCGGGTTCGGAAATTTCAGCGAAGATCCCAACCTCTTCTGGGCGTACGCCATCATGAATCCCGGGCACACGCCCGCCGACGGCCAAAAGGCAGTCACTGCCGTGCTCGACGGACTCAAGAGCCAGCCGGTGGACGCGACCGAACTCCAAAAAGCCAAGAATCAGGAAATCTCCGGATTCATTCTCGGGCGCGATACGGACGAAGAGAAGGCCGTGGCCATCGAATCCGCCGCCGTGATCGGCAAGAATCCCGATCTCGTCAACACAGAGCTTGAACGCTATCTTCGTGTGACGCCTGAGGACATCCAGCGAGTGGCGAAGGAGTACTTCGTCCCGCAGCGCGCCACATTTTTGATCATCAAGCCCGCGGCCCCAGCTCAATAGGCCAGACTAGCAGCCGATTTCAATTCCAGGAGCACGGATGAAGCGCTCAACGAATCGATGGATTTCACTACTGGCCGTACTCGCGCTCGCTACAGCCGTTGCCGCGCAGCAGGCACCCGCGCCGTCCGCGAGCCCGGCGCCAGAACAGAAACAAGACCAGAAGAACGGCACGGGAATCGTTCCCCCGGTGTGAAGCTGGCGCCAGAGATGCCGGCCGCCGGCGCGCCGCGGCCTTTTCATTTTCCGCAAGCGGCCACCAAGACTCTGCCCAACGGCCTGCGCGTGTACGTCATCACCGATCATGCCGAGCCGGCGGTCGCCGCGCGCCTCGTAATCCTCTCGGCTGGAAGCAGCAAGGACCCCAAGGGAATGCCGGGCGTCGCGCAAATGACGGCGAACCTGCTGACGCAAGGCACTGACAAGCGCTCGGCGCGCGAGATCGCCGAGGCGATTGATTTCGTCGGCGGTTCGCTCGAAGCTTCCGCCGGCAAGGATTCCACGACTGTCACGCTCGACGTCGTGAAAAAAGATTTGCAGACCGGCCTCGATCTCATGTCTGACGTAGTGCTGCATCCTGCGTTCAAGGGTGAAGAGTTGGAACGCCAGCGCCAGCAGCTTCTTTCGAACCTGACCGTGCAGTACTCCGATCCCGATTATCTGGCTTCCGTCGTGTTCAGCCGCGCCGTGTACGGCAGCTCGCCCTACGGCTGGCCCGATGAGGGGACTCCGCAAACGGTGAAGGCGCTCGATCCCGCGCAACTCGTGAAATTCCACGGCGCAAATTACGCGCCCAATCAATCGCTGCTCGCGTTCGCCGGTGACATCACTCCCGAGGAAGCCTTCGCAGCCGCCGAAAAATATTTCGGCGCGTGGCCCAAACTCGATGTCCCCGCTGCCGCCCCGGCGCAGCCCGAGCCTCTCGCGGGAGTGCACATCTGGCTGATCGACAAGCCCGATGCCGTGCAAACGCAGATTCGCGTCGGCAAGCTGGGCATCCGTCGCGGCGACCCGGATTACATTCCGGTCGTCGTGACGAATCGCATCTTCGGCGGCGGGTACAACAGCCGCCTGAATACCGAAGTCCGTGTGAAGAAGGGTCTCACGTACGGCGCCTACTCATCCTTTAGCCCGCACCGCTACGCAGGCTCTTTCGCGGTCGGCACGTTCACGCGCACCCAAACAACCGTTGAGGCGGTGAAGCTCGTTGTTGACCTGGTTTCCAAAATGTCCACGGGAGACGTCACGCCGCAGGAAATGGACTTCTCTCGCGATTATCTTTCCGGTGTTTACCCGATCCAATCCGAGACGGCCGAGCAGGTGGCGGAGCGCGTCCTGACCGCGGCGGCTTACGATTTGCCCGCGGATTACAACAGCACGTATCCGGAAAAAATTCGCGCCGTCACACCCGCGCAGGTGAAAGACATGGCGCAGCGCTACCTGACGACGAGCGACCTCGATCTCGTCCTCGCCGGAAACGTCAGCGCCTTCCGCGACGCTCTGAAGAAAGCGTTCCCGGACGCGAAGTATGACGAAATCCCATTCGATCAGGTCGACGTCCTCGCGCCCGATCTCCGCGCGCCGAAAGCGGCCGCGAAATAGCGCCGCCCGTCCGGCCTATCGCACCGAGAGCAACACTTTGCCGATGTTTTTTCGTTCGTGGATGTACTGGTGAGCCGCCGCGCCCTGTTCGAGCAGGAATGTCTTGCCGATCACAGGCTTGATCTTTCCCGCGGCGTACATGCGGAAGATTTCGTCGAGTTCGCCACGCAGCAGTGTGCCGCGCGATTGCAGCCGTCCCAAATTCACGCCGATCACGGCCAGGTTCTTCTCCATCAGCTTCAGCGGATGAAATCGCGGCGTCTGCGCCAGTGCCTTTAGGCCTTGCAGCCAGCTCCGCTTCCCCGTGTTGCCCGCCGCATCCGACAAGCCGTAGATCACCAGCCGCCCGGTCGGGCCCAGGCATTTCTGACCGCGGGTGAGCGACTTTCCTCCGATCGGGTCCATCACCATTTCGATCCCGTCCGGCGCGTACTGCCGCACCACCTGCACGAAATCGCTCTTCTCGTAATCGATTGGATGGTCGACGCCGATCTTTCGCAGAAACTCCTGCTTCGCGGGTCCCGCGGTCCCGAAAACTTCTAGGTCCCTCGCGCGCGCAAGCTGCACCGCCGCGATGCCGACTCCTCCCGCCGCGCCATGAATCAGGATGCGGTCGCCCGGCTGCAAATTTCCCATCGCGAACATCGAATGATACGCCGTCAGGTAGTTCACCGGGATCGCGGCGCCATCTTCAAACGACATCCCCTGCGGCAGCCGGTATACATCGCGCGCGGGAGCAACCACCCATTCCGCATACGCCGTGAAGTGCGTAATGGCCGCCACCGCATCGCCCGGCTTCAGCGGCTCGCCGTCGCCCGGCCGGGCGCTTTCCACAACCTTCTCCACCACGCCCGCGATTTCCAGGCCTGGAATGAACGGCGGCTTCGGCGTGCCGGGATACAGCCCCATGCGCTGGAGCAGGTCCGCAAAGTTGATCCCGATGGCTTTCACGCGGATGAGCACTTCCCCAGCCTTCGGCTGCGGGTCGGGCACCTGCTGCAGCTCGAAAACCTCCGGCGAGCCATACCTCCGAACCACCAGCGCGCGCATCTAATCTCCTTCTGCCGGAGGAAGGCCGGCGACGGCCGCTCCCAAGTGCCGGGACGAAGACACTGCCCGGCTTTTCACTAGGGAATCGAGCGCTTTCTATCTTACACTGTTGGACTTTGCTCTATGATGAATCGCCAACTGAGACCTAGATTTTTTTTGGGGAGCGTTGCGCTCCTCGCCGCGGCGAGCTGCCTCTCGGCTGGGCGCCCCGACCCGGCGCCACTGCCTCCCGTTTTGAGCGCCATGCAGAACGAACTCGACCGCTCGATGGCAACTCTGTCGCAGGCTGATCCAAGCACCTATTTTGTCAGTTATACCGTCTCCGACAGATATTACGCGGAAGTTTCCGGCTCGAATGGCGCGCTGCTTTCCAGCACCGACGACCGCGCGCGCTGGCTCGAAGTGCAGACCCGCGTCGGAGCCTACCAACTCGACGACACGCACAAAGTCGGCGACCGCCCGCCGAGCTGGACCAGCCCCGGCACCACCGTCTCGCTCGACGACGACATTCCGATTCTCCGCCGCGAAATCTGGCGCGAGACCGATCGTCAGTATCGCGCCGCCGCCGAGGCCTTGATCAAGGTCAAGACCAGCCAGCAAGTGCAGGTGCAGACCGCCGAGGGCGCCGCGCCGGATTTTTCGCGCGAAGATCCGCACACCTCGATCGGCCCGCGCGTCGAGATTCACGTGGACCGAAGGCCCTGGGAAGATCGCGTCCGCCGCTACACGGCCGCTTTCAGCAAGTCGCCCTCCGTGCTGAATTCCATCGCCACGTTCACCGCGCAGGCCACGAATCAGTATCAAGTGAACACCGAGGGCACCAAGCTCGCGTTCGGCCTCGTCCACTATCGCCTCGAGCTTTTCGTCCAGAGCAAAGCCCCGGACGGAATGGACATCGACCGCTACGCGAATTTTGACTGGCTCGATCCGAAAGACGCTCCGGACGAAAAGACGGTCGCCGCATCGATTCAAACGCTGATCCATGAAACTGAATCGCTCGATGCCGCTCCCCTCGCGGACCCGTACGCCGGCCCGACTCTGCTGACCGGCCGCGCGGCTGCCGTTTTCTTCCATGAGGTTTTCGGCCATCGCGCCGAGGGGTTCCGCCAAAAGGACATCAGCGAAGGCCAGACATTCACCAGCAAGATCGGCGAAAAAATCCTGCCCGACTTTATCTCTATCAAGGATGACCCCACCGAGGCATCGCTCGGCGGCCAGATGCTCCTCGGCAATTATCCCTTCGACGACGAGGGCGTTCCCGCAACCAACGTCCCGCTCGTCGATCACGGCGTGCTGAAAACGTTTCTGATGTCGCGCTCACCGCTCATGAACATCCCGCACTCGAACGGCCACGGGCGCCGCCAGCTTGGATACGTTCCCGTCGCGCGCCAGGGCAATTTGATCGTCTCGAGTTCGCAGACCATGCCGTTCGATCAGCTGCGCCAAAAATTGATCGATCTCGTGAAGCAGCAGAACATGCCCTACGGATTGCTGATCGACGATATCGAGGGCGGCTTCACGTTTACCGGCCGCGGCCAGCCGCAGGCGTTTCAAGTCACGC
This sequence comes from uncultured Acidobacteriota bacterium, assembly GCA_963715685.1. Taxonomy (GTDB): domain Bacteria; phylum Acidobacteriota; class Terriglobia; order Acidiferrales; family UBA7541; genus Palsa-295. The sequence goes on from OY970264.1 coordinate 4,063,282, forward strand.
CGCTCGTCGTCTATCGCGTTTTCCCCGACGGCCGCCCCGATCAGCTCGTCCGCGGCGTGGACATCGTGGGCACTCCGCTCGTCTCGCTCACCAAGATCGTCGCCACGAGCGATAAGCAGGAAATCTTCAACGGATATTGCGGCGCGGAGTCCGGTTCCGTTCCGGTCTCGGCCGTCGCGCCGGCGATCCTGATCTCCGAAATGGAATTCGCGAAGAAGGAAACTTCGACGGATCGACCGCCGATCCTGCCGCCGCCCGCGCACGATCCGGACGCAAAGGGGCAACAGTGAGAAAATTTATCCTGGCCTCTCTGCTCGCGGCATTCGCGATCTCCGTAGCCGCGCTTCCCGCCGAAGCGCGACGCGCTCCCGCAGCGGCTCCCGCGCAGGCCTCCGTGCCGGCCGGCGACAACGACCTCACGCTCCGCGCCATGCACGATGAAATGGAGCGCGCGCGCACGCGCCTCGCGCTCCCCGGCGTGGACAAGCCTTTCTACATCGAATATCGCCTGCTCGATCTCGACGTCCGCAGCGTCACCGCATCCTTCGGCGCGCTTCTCTCGAGCTCCGTCGGACGCAGCCGCTACATGAGCGTCGACGTCCGCGTCGGCAATTACCATCTCGATAGCTCGAATTTCATCAGCGAAGACGGCTTCCAGGGTTTCCTCGGCTCGACTGGCCAAGTCGGCATCGACCGCGACTACAATTCGCTCCGCCAGGATTTGTGGCTCGCCACCGATCAGGCTTACAAGGCCGCCGTCACGCAGATGTCGCTCAAGCAGGCGTTTCTTCGCAGCCTCACGAAGCCGCCCGAAATCGACGATTTCGCGCAAGCCGATCCGCTCGTGAAAGTCGATCCGCGCATCGATCCCGATTGGACTTCGCGCAATTGGGAGAACGAAGCCCGCACGGACTCCGCGGCGCTGAAGGATTTTCCGGAGCTTTACGGCTCGCGCGTCAACTACTACCTGATTTACGTCACCTCATATCTCATGACCAGCGAGGGCACGATCATCCGCGAGTCGCGCCACCTCGCCGCCATCGAAGCCGGCCTCGACACCGAAGCCGCCGACGGCATGCCGCTCAACAACTATTTTGCCGCCTACGCTTCCGATCCGGCCGGCCTGCCCGATCCCGCGATCGTCTCGAAGGGTCTCGCGCAGGCCGCAACCCAGTTGACGGGCTTGCGCACCAGCTCTCTCGTCCCGGATTACACCGGCCCCGTGCTCTTCGACGCTCCCGCTGCATCTTCCGTCCTCGCGCAGGTTCTCGCGCCGTCGCTTTCCGGCTCGCGCTCGCCGCTTTCGATGACGCAGGAGTTCGACACGTTCATGGAGCGCTTCGGAGGCCGCAGCGAATGGACCGGCCGCGTCGGCACTCGCGTGCTTCCCGTCAGCGTCTCGCTTATCGACGATCCCACACTCCAGCAATATCAAGGCCAGCCGCTGCTCGGCGGATATGACGTGGACGACGAAGGCGTGAAGCCGCAGCGCGTCACGCTCGTCGAAAATGGCATTCTGAAAAATCAGCTGATGTCGCGCCGCCCCGGCCCCGATTTCGCCGTCTCGAACGGCCACGCGCGGTCCGCATCGCTGTCCGACACGCACCCGCTCCTCAGCAATCTACTGTTTCAGGCTTCCGATCCCGCCAAGCCTGACGATCTTCGCAAAAAGTTTCTCGACGCCTGCCGCGGCGACGGCCACGAATGGTGCCTCGAAGTAAAGCGGATGGCGAACCCTGCTCTCTCGTCCGTTCATCAGGACGATTTTTCGGATTTCGTCGGCGCAGTGGCGGGGGGAATCGCGAGCGGCGAACGCATGCCGCTGTTCGTGTATCGCGTCTACGTCGCGGACGGCCACGAAGAGCCGGTTCGCGGAGGAGTGATCGAAGGCCTGACGCTTCGCTCCCTGCGCAACATTCTCGCGATCGGCGATGACCCGGTCGTGTATACCTACATGCAGAATCCCGCCGAGGGCCTCGCCGGAACGGCTCTCGGTTCGTTCGGCTCCGCGCAGGGCGGCATTCCCAGCACCATCGTCGCGCCGTCGCTCCTGCTCGACGACGTCGAAGTCCGCGGCTTCCACGGCGAACCTCGCCGCCTCCCCCTCGTCCCCGCACCAGCGCTGAAGTGACGATCCGACGAGGATCGTCATCCTGAGTGAGCAACGCGAGCGAAGGATCTCTCTTCATCCTCACGATCCGATAAGGATCTCTCTTCGCGTTGCCAGCGACCCGCCTCGATCGTTCCCCTTCGGCGCTTCCGCTCCTTTCACTTTTTGTCCTCTTAGTGCGCGGCTGGTGACGAAAAACAGTCTCAAAATTGTCCCAGAAGTGTGTCGATTAGAAAAAAAGATGCGCCGCGTTTTCAATGTCATCGAGCGATTTCTAATCGCCAGTGTGTCGATTAGAAATGTAAGGTGCGGCAGCGAGGTCCCTCGGCTTCCGATGCTCGCTCGGGATGACAACCCTCGTCGGGTTGTCAAATTCGCGGCGCGCGGAGCGATCTCGGCGGAGGAGTGGGGCCTCCCGCGGCTGGTGAGTGGTGAGCCGAGTTTCTGTTCGAATCGCATAACGCCAGAATGACGCTAGCAAAATCCGGCAGCGCGGAAAGTACAGGAAAGGTACAGAAACAGCCGGGGACTAGGACTAGCTGTACGAGTCTTACAGCCGTTGCCTGCGTAGCGGCCGCCTTCAGGCGGGCGCTTTGGCTTTAGGGGGTCGGAGCTTCAGCTCCGACATAAACAATCGTCGGCGAACGCCATCCTATGCGCAGGTTCTCTCGCAGCAAGTCTTCCCGCCGTTCCCGCACCCCGCGCCAAATCTACTTCTTCGCGAAGTACACTTCCTTCCCGCGCAGCCCTTCGTGCGAATGGCGCAGCGGCAGGACGCCCTTCGGAATCTGCCGCAGCTCCTCCGGCACCATCTCTCCCGGGCTCCCCTTCGCCGGCGTGACGCCTCCATCCGCCAGCAGGAGCGCGCCCGTCACGTAGCTCGCCTCGTCCGACGCGAGGAACGCGAAAATGTTCGCGATCTCCTCCGGACTGCCGCGCCGCCCGAGCGGAACCATCCCGTCGATCATCTTCTGCACCTCGAGGCTGAGCGGCCCGCCGGGCCCGCGCGTCCACGCCGTATCGATCGGTCCGGGACACACGCAGTTCGCCCGCACGCCGTATTTCGCCTGCTCCATCGCGACGCCCTTCGCGAACGCATGCAGAAATCCCTTGCTCGCGCCGTACGGCGTGAATCCCGCCGAGCCGTTGATCCCGGCCTCGGAGCCGGTGAAGAGGACGTTGCCGCGCGTCTTCTGCAGGTGCGGCAGCGCGAATTTCGTCATCAGAAACGCGGTGCGGATGTTGCTGCGGATCGTCCGCTCGAAATCCTCGACGCGGTACGCATCCGTCTCCGCGTTGGCGATGAAGATTCCCGCGTTGTTCACCAAAACGTCGATCCGCCCGAACCGCCGCACCGCTGCATCGACGCACGCCCGCGCCGCGGCCTCCTCCGCGAGGTCGCCGAGATACGCTTCCGCCTCGCCGCCGTTCGCCACAATCGCGTCCGCCACGTCCTTCACCGGGTCGCTCGGCAACCCGGCCAGCACCACGCGCGCTCCCTCCCGCGCAAATTTGTGCGCCGTCGCCTCGCCGATCCCCGTCCCCGCACCCGTAATGATCGCTACCTTGTCTTTCAGCCTCATCTCCGTCTCCTTGTCCCTCGCTTCGGCCCAGATGATACACGCTAAGGCCGATTGCGACGGCCTCTGCGCGCGGACACTCGGCTTCTGATGCTCCGCCAGACCTTCTTGCTGTAAGATTCTCGCTTAAGGGATGATGGCTTGCGGTTTGCCTAGCCCGTCTATCGACATGTCCGAATCGTCGCAACCAGCAAATTCCCCGCTAGCACCATCAGAAGCCGCTACCCCGCCTGTCGGTCAGCCCGAGAAATTGGTCATTCCACCGACCCCGGGGGAGATCATCACGAGTGAGGCAACCGGCAATACGTATACGATGGGACAGAAGATCGGCGAAGGCCACTTTGGGCTCGTCTATGGCTGCGTCGACGTTTGGAACAACAGCCTGGCGGCCAAAGTCCTGAAGCCGCAAGGGTCTTATGAGAAAGTCCGAGCTGCAGCCTTGGCCGAGCTCCAGAAACTGCTCCTGCTTCGACACCCTTTTATTACATACGTCTTTGACGCATTCGAATTTCGCGACACTTTCTATATCATCACGGAACGATGCTACGGTCCATTGACAGATCTCCTCTCCCAGAACTGGTTCACCGGCCTCGTGTGGCTGAAACCAATTGCTCGCTGCCTCTTACAAGCTGTCCATTACATTCATGTCAACCAGTACGCCCATCAGGATATACACGCGGGCAACGTGTTTGCGGCATTCGCGAAAAATGAGATGAACCCCGAAGATTCGAGCGCGATTCAGTTCAAACTCGGCGATTTAGGTGTGGCGAAGGTTTTCAACGAACTCGACGCGACGAATACAAGAGCCCTGTGGATGCTTCCGCCGGAAGCTATGGAGCCATCCGAATTCGGCCCCCTGGATCGGCGGATTGACATCTACCATTGTGGCCTGCTCTTCCTACAACTTGCCTATTCGCGCGAACTGCGCTTTGCGGCCGAGGAAATCAAAGCAGGCAGGCCGAGGGAGATGGCACTGCAACTTTCGCCTCCACTGAATTTTGCATTAGAGAAAGCTCTGCGCCGACATGTCAGCTTTCGCACTGCTGACGCCATGGAACTCTGGCGCGATCTGAATTCGCCAGAGTCGCCCGCCCAATCTCAACCGGAACAGCTGACACTAGAAGCGGGCGGAGAAGGGATGCCCGCCAGCCACAACGCGAGCTAGGCGGCCCAGTCATTGCGAAATCTTTCGCCGCAGACGAGCGCGATAGGAAGAGCAGGAAAGCTCCCCTTACTCAATGCGGGGTTACAATCGACCCATGCCGCGCCAATCTGCAGTGTATGAAGTGCTCATAGCTTCTCCGTCTGATGTCCTCACGGAGAGGAGAGTTCTCGCCGAGGTCTTAGAAGACTGGAACTCCGCACACTCGAGATCGCGCGCTATCTCACTTCAAGCACTGCGCTGGGAACTCGACGGCGTCCCGGCGTCGGGGGCAAGGCCGCAAGAGATTCTCAATAAACAACTGGTCGAAAACGCTGACATTCTGATGGCGGTCTTCGGCGCGCGACTAGGAACCCCCACTGGCCAGGCCGCGTCCGGGACGGTCGAAGAGATCGAGCATTTCCGCCGTCAAGGCAAGCCCGTACTGCTTTATTTCTCCGAGGCGGACATTCCGCACAATCACGACGCTGAGCAATTCCGTCTTCTCGCGGAGTATCGAAAGAGTCTAGAGGTTCACACCTTTTACCAAACATTTAGAGACGTGGAGGAATTACGGAGGCGTGCGACCCGAGATCTTGCCCACACCATCAACACACTGGCTTTGGGTCCAACCAAACCAATCCGTGAGAAGGCGGCCACGAACCAAAGCGAGTTCGCTAGTGTTTCACTTCAAGCGCAAAATCAAGGCATGATTCCGAGCACGACTGTGAAGGTGGTGCGCGTGTATGGCACGATAGAAAATCACTCCGCGTCTAAGCGGATACGCGAATACTCCTGCACCCTCTCGATTCCTAAGTGCTGCTTAACTTTCAACACGGCGATTTACCCCGCCGAGGTGGAATCGCGTGACATGGACTATCGGAAATTCCGGCATACCGAGGCACACCACAGCAGGGTTTCGATTCATCCAGGGGATCGGTTCCAGATCATTGCCGTTGAAATGGCTGTCGGACATCTCGCGCAAGAGGATCGAGAGAAGTGCGTCAAGATGGATGTGATCGCGGATGCCACGGCGGACGGCGAGGCACTGCAGGCTAGGAAGACCGTGGCCGAACTAATGGGTATCTGAGCTGGCCCACATCCTTGGCGCGCAAGAGGCGCGACTGACGCGAATCCAAAAAGTCCACAGGCCCTCACGCTTGACGCACCATCTCCCGTCTAGAACCATGGACGCATGGTCCACGAGACCGCATTTGACGCGCATTTTGCGTCCCGGACGGTTCTGCGGGATGCGCCGTCCGCATCCCGGACGGTTCCGCGGGACGCGCAGGCCGCAACTCCCGCAAGAGCAGGGAGTGGTGTCGGCGCGTCACACGCTGGGACTCCCAATCTCAATCGATTCCAAATTTGGCGAATCCCGGTAGATGTTCACCTCTCGCCCAGATTCACCCGCGCGAGCTTTCAGCATCACGAATCACGAGTCACATCTCACGAGTCACGCCTCCTGCCTACGTGCGTCCCTGCCTCGCAATCCAGCGATCCTAATCGCCAAATCCCTTTATTACAAACGCCGCAACTCATTGAAAACACTTGTCCGGCGCCCGGTCTAATCGCCAATTTATTCGAGGGCCGCCGAGCCCCTGAAATCGGCCGCCCGCAGCGTATAATCCCCGGGATGGCGGCCGACGCAGCGGAGCGCGCAACTCACGAAAAGCGGCTGGCGGCGCTCGGCTCGGTGGGATCAGCCGTCGTGCTCGTCACGCTGAAGGTGTTCCTCGCGGCGGTCACGGGCAGCCTGGGAATTCTTTCCGAAGCGCTGCATTCCATCCTCGATCTCGTCGCGGCGGTCATCACCTATCTTTCCGTGCGCGTGGCGGATAAGCCCGCCGACGCGCAGCATCTCTACGGCCACGGAAAAATCGAGAGCTTTTCCGCGTTCGTCGAAACGGGACTGCTGCTTCTCACCGCGCTCTACATCATCTGGGAAGCGTTTCAGCGGCTGCTCTTCCGCACCGCGGAGATTCATCCCAGCCTCGCCGCGATCCTGATTCTGCTGCTGGCGATGGCGATCGATTTCATCCGCTCGCGCGCTCTCGGCCGCGTCGCCAAAAAATATCCCAGCGAGGCGCTCGAAGCCGACGCGCTGCATTTTTCGACGGACGTCTGGAGCACGTTCGTCGTCATCCTCGGGCTCGGCGGGGTATGGCTCGGAACGAAATACGGCATGCCCTGGCTGCGCATGATGGACCCCGTGGCCGCGCTCGGCGTCGCGGGCGTGATCATCTGGATCGGCTCGCGGCTCGGAAGGCGCACGATCGACGCGCTGCTCGACGTCGCTCCGCAGGGCGTGCGCGAACAGATCACCGGCGCCGTCGATGAAACCGAAGGCGTGCTGCAAACCGAACGCGTGCGCGTGCGCCGCTCGGGCCAGCGCTATTTCGTGGACGTGACCATCAGCGTCCCGCGCACGGCCAGCCTCGAGCAGGCCCACGCCGCGAGCGATGCCGTCGAGCGCAGGATCGAGGCGATCGTCCCCGCGGCGGACGTTGTGGTCCACGTCGAGCCACGCGCGCGCACCGACGAGCATCTCTTTGAGACGATTCGCGCCATCGCGCAGCGCCGCGGCTTCGCCGTCCACGAGCTTTCCGCGCACCAATACGAAGGACGGCTGTTCGTCGAGCTGCACCTCGAAGTGGACGAGAACTCCAGCCTCCGCGAAGCGCACCACTACGCTACGCAGCTCGAAGAGGAAATCCTGCGCGTCACCGAGCCGGGAACGCGCGTCAACATCCACATCGAGCCGCTCGGCGCGCGCATCAGCAGCGCCGAGGAGATGAAGGAACTCTCGCACTCCGTCCAGGATTTTCTGAATTCACTTCCGAAGGAGTATCACCAGCTCGTCGATTGCCACGAGGTTCACGTGCGCAGCGTGGACCACAAAATCCTCATCTCCTGCCACTGCTCGATGGACGGCGGCTTGCCCATCACCGAAGTCCACGACATCACCGCCCTGCTCGAAAACCGCGTGAAGGAGCGTTTCCCGCAGATTTTCCGCCTGACGATTCACCCGGAGCCGCTCGAAGACAACTGAGGCCGCGCGAAAACTTGCGCTGCGAGCGCGATGATCGCGGGGAAACACTCGATCACGTAGCGCGGCTCGGGCGTCTCGATAAAGTAGGCGAAAAATGAAGTGCGAATCACGATAAAGACGAGCAGCAGCGCGAGGCCCGGCCGCCGCCGTGCAATCCACGCGCCCGCCAGCGCCAGGCCGACGTATACGCAGTTCACCAGGAAAAAACCCATCGACACTGCGAAATCCTCGCGGTCGCTTTCCCATTCGCTGCGCAGCGGCCACAATCGCCCGGAGAACGGCAGCAGCTCCACGCGCGGCGTGAACCACATCGCGAGCGAACGCAGCGCCGGGATCGTGACGTACGTCCGCAGCGGATGCCGCGCCGTGCGCTCGCGCGCGATCTCGCCGAATGCGCGGTCCTGCTCCGGCGAAAGCGTCAGCGTGTTGTTGTACGCGTCGAGCAAATCCGCGACGCGCGCGCGCTCCTCGGGAGAATCGAACGCCTGCGCGCGAATGCTCTCGATCGGGATTTCGTCTTCGTCGAGATTCCATAGCGTCAGGTACACATCGCCGTACCGCCACAGCCACGTCGCGGTCCAGGCGTTGAATCCGCGCGGCGGCGTCTCTCCAGGAACTTGCGCGTACCGCGGTGTGAGGAATTGCGCTTCGTGGAGCGTGTGCCAGTTCCGCGCGGCCCACGGCACCAGCGGCAGCAAGAGGCCGATTCCCATCAGCACCCCCGCGCGCGCAAGCTTCAGCCAGTCGGCCGGCCTCCACCACTTCGCGATCAGGACGATTCCCGCCGCGAACAGCACCAGCGGCGTTTCCGGGCGGACGAGCGCCCCAAATCCTGCGACGACTCCGCCGAGGAACCACGGACTGAGAGCGCGGCCGCGGCCAAGCTGCCCACTCGCCTCGGCCTCGCTCGCGCCGCGATACGCCTGGAGCAGCAGCAGGATCGCGAGCGCGGTGAGAAATGTGACCAGCGTTTCGGTCAGCACGACGGCTGCATAATTCGCCGTGAATGGGCAGAGCGCCGCGAGCCACAGCCCCGCGAGCGCCACGCGCCGCCGTGCCGCCTCCGGAGCGAGCCGCGCCGCGATCAGCGCGATCAGAAAACAGGCGCCCAGGTCGAGAACAGCTTGCGCGACCATCACCGCACGCTGCGAATTTCCCGCCACGGCAAACACTGCCGCGAGGAACGCCGGGTAGCCCGGCGCGCGCGAATCGAGCGGCATCAGCTGCCCGTTTACCACCGCGCCGTACACGCCGTTCTTCAGCCAATTTTGGGCCAGCTCGATGTAAAATGGCGCATCACCGGAACCCGTTGAGGGGAATTTCAAGACCAGAAACAGGCGCAGCGCAAGCCCGCTCAAGGCAGCTGTAGCTGCGTTTACGCGCATCAAATGATTGGCGGTCATTGACAGCTTCTCAAGGGATGGCTAGCTTGGAATGTCCTGATGCCTGAACGCAAGCCCATTTTCTACGACGAGGAACGCCGCCGCTGGCGTCGCACGCGCCTCGCGCTCGAAGTGGCGGGCGGGTTTCTGACGCTGGCGCTACTCGTGTTCCTGGTGAACGTCGTCCGCAAGCCGGAACTGCCCGATCTTTTGCACCCCGATACGCGCGGCGGCGGCCTCCACGCGATTCGCGCCAAGCTGAAGGCGAAGCCCGTGCGGCAGGGCCGGAAACGCAAAGTCGCGGCGCTCGGCAAAGTCCCCGAAAACTACGATCCGCTTCGCGCCGCCTTCTACGTCAGCGACGATTACACGAGCCTTGCGTCCCTCGAATTGCACCACAGGGATATCGACTTGTTGATTCCCGAGGCGCTGCACGCCGTCTCGCGCGACGGAAAGCTCGACGCCGACCCGGACCCGAAACTCAATGCGTTTCTTCAGTCGCTCCCGCTGCGGAATCCGCCGGTTGAGCCGCCGCAAGTCATGTCCATGGTGAACAATTACGACGCGCAGAAGGGCTGGTGCCCGCCGGAGATGCTCCAGATGCTGGCGAGTCCCGCTGCGCGCCAACGCCTCGCCACGCAGCTCGAGGAGTATGCCGACGCCGAACATCAGCCGGGAATCGTCGTGGACTTCGAATCGTTGCCGCAATCCAGCCAGCAGGATTTTCAGGCGTTCATTCACGACCTGTCCGTGGCATTGCACGGAAGAAATCTAAAGCTGATGGTCGGGCTGCCCGCGGCGGACTGGAGTTACGACTACAAATTCTTCGCGGCGCAGGCCGATGCGATCATCCTGATGAACTACGACTACCGGTGGTCCTCCTCTGCACCGGGACCCATCGCGCCCCAGGACTGGTTCGTTCGGAACATCGACAACATGGTGAAGCTCGTGCCGCCGGAAAAGCTGGTTATGGGCATTGCGAATTATGGCTACGACTGGCCGGCGAAAACGAAGAGCAATCCGCATCCGGTGGCGCAGGCGATTACATTTCAGCAGGGCGTGATGACGGCTGTCGAGTCCGAATCGGACATCTTGCTCGATCCCGATTCGCTCAACCTTCATTATTCGTATGACGACGACAACAATCTTGCCCACAACGTCTGGATGCTGGATGGCGTTTCCGCCTACAACGAGCTTCGCGCCGCAGAGCGCGCGGGCGTCCAAGGCACGGCCCTGTGGCGCCTCGGCATGGAAGATCCCTCGATCTGGTCGATCTGGGACGCCACGCACGCGGACGATGCCACTCGCGCCAAACTCGAGGAAGTGCCGCCGGGCTATGACCTGATCCTCGAAGGCGACGGCGACATCTGGCGCATCACGTCCACGCCCCAGAACGGCCGCCGGACTTTCGAATATGACGCGGACACGGACTCCTTCGATGACGAGAGCTTTCAAAGCTATCCAATGTCCTGGCGCATTCAGCAAATGGGCGCCGCGCCGCACAAAGTTGCGCTCACTTTCGACGACGGTCCGGACCCAAGGTGGACGCCGAAGATTCTTGACATCCTGAAGCAGAAGCAGGCGCCGGCGACATTCTTCGTGATCGGCGAGTCGGCCAATCAATACACCAGCATCGTGAAACGCGAATACGCGCAGGGCGAGGAAATCGGCAATCATACCTTTACGCATCCCGAAACCGAACTGGTCACAAAGACGCAACTCCAGCTGGAACTGAACGTCACGGAACTGCTGCTTGAAAGCATGCTCGGGGTGAAAACCACCCTCTTCCGCCCCCCGTATGGAATCGACCACCAGCCGGAAGCCGCGAGCGAAGTGCAGATGCTCCCTGTGGCGCAATCGGCGGGTTACGTAATCATCGGCGCACGGCTCGACCCGCACGATTGGGGCGAAAACAACGGACAGCCGCCTGCGCCGGCCGACACGCTCGTACAGCGAGTCCTCGCCGATGCGGCGACGAACAAGGGAAATATCATCCTGCTGCATGACGGCGGCGGCGACCGCAGCCACACCGTCGCGGCCCTGCCGCAGATCATCGACGGGCTGCGCGCGAAGGGTTACGAGTTTGTGAGCGTCTCCGATCTGCTCGGCCAGAGCCGCGAACAGGCGATGGCACCACTCAGCCATCAGGAGTGGCTGCTCGCGCGCGCCGACGCGTTCATTTTCGATATGTTCCGCTGGCTGCGCGGTGGCATTGCGTTCATTTTCATGGCGGGCATCTTGCTCGTCAGCGGCCGTGCGCTCATCGTTGGCTTGCTCGCCATCGCCGAAAAACTTCGTCCCGCGCCGCTCGATCACCCGGAATACAAGCCGGAGGTCAGCATCCTGATCCCCGCGTACAACGAAGAATCGGCGATCGTTGATACGGTTCGCGCGGCGCTTGCCTCGAATTACGCGAAGCTCGAGGTTCTCGTCGTGGACGACGGCTCCATGGACCGCACGGCCGAACTGGTACGCGCGAATTTTGGGCGCGACCGCCGCGTTCGCCTGCTCTTGCAGACCAATCACGGAAAGCCCTCGGCTCTGAATCATGCGCTGAGCGAAGCGATCGGCGAGATCGCCGTTTCGATCGACGCCGACACCATGGTCGATCCGGAGGCGGTCCCGCGGCTCGTCCGGCACTTCGCCGATCCGAAGGTCGGAGCCGTCGCCGGCAACGTAAAAGTGATGAACCGCAATCGCTGGATCACGCGCTGGCAGGCGCTCGAGTACATCACGAGCCAAAACCTCGAAAAGCGCGCGTTCGACCTGCTGAACTGCATTCCGGTCGTCCCGGGAGCGGTGGGCGCGTGGCGCACGGATCTGCTGCGAAATAGCGGCGGCTTCTCCGGCGAAACTGTGGCCGAGGATACCGACCTGACGCTGACGATCCGGCGCAACGGCTGGAAGATTCTGTATGACGAAACGGCGATCGGCCGCACGGAAGTGCCCGAAACGGTCGATGCGCTGGTTCGCCAGCGCTTCCGCTGGACGTTCGGCACGTTGCAGGCCGTCTGGAAGCATCGCGACGTGGCCGGAAATCCGCGCTACGGCACGCTCGGCTGGATCGCCATCCCTAATATTTTTCTGTTTCAGATTATCCTGCCGCTCGTTTCGCCGTTGATCGACCTGCTGTTCCTGCTCACGCTGGCGCTGTGGGGCCTCGCGCAGATTCAGGTCGCGCGCCTGCCGCAATTGTGGAGGACGGACGACGTCGAGCGCTCGCTAATTTTCTTCGCGCTCTTCATGCTGATTGACCTCTTCGCGTGCGTCGTTGCCTTCGCGCTCGAGAAAGATGAAGACTGGACGCTGCTCGCGCCGCTGATCTTGCAGCGCTTCTACTATCGCCAGATGATGTACATCGTACTTTTCAGCGCGCTCAGGGAAGCGGTGCGGGGACGGCCCGTGGGCTGGCGCGGCGTCGAGACGCAAATGCCGCCAGCGGCCCCGCCGCCTGCAACCGTCGCGCGGGTTTAGCATCCCGTTTGGCGCTGCCAGCCCTTGTTTTACTCGAGGTGCCTGAGGCCCGAGGAGCGTCCCGACTTAGGTCGCGCGCGCGGATTTCCGCATTTCGGCGATTTCCGCCGGGAAGATATGGGGCCTACCGTTCCGCTCGAACGTCTCGCTGCGCCTGCGCCGCCGTCGGTGTCCTACCCGGCGTGTAGCTCTTTGCCATGGCTCACCACGTCACCATCGCCTTTTTTCAAGTGGCGGAAAACGATTGTGGAGAGCAGGGTCATCCCACCAAGCGCAAAGAACGCCCGATGGATGCCGTGAATGAATTGTGGGGCGTCGGAACTATGGCGGTCGGGAAGAAAGAACGCGGTCACCAAAGACGCCGAAGCCACGCCAAAACTGACGGCCATCTGCTGCATCGTACTCGCGATGGAACTCGCACTGCTGGTTTGTTCCTCGGTGACATCGGCATACACAAGCGTGTTCATGCTGGTGTATTGCAGCGACGTAAAGAATCCGTAGCAGAACACTTCCGCCACGATCAACCACACCGGAGTGCTCTTTCCGATGGTCGCAAAAAGCATAATCTGGAGGCCGATGATCAGCGTGTTCGAGATCAGTACGGCGCGGTAGCCAAGACGCGCCAAAATTCGCGGCATCGTGAGCTTCAGGCTCATGGCGGCGATCGCCTGCGGCATCATCAGCAGTCCGGATTGAATCGGCGTGAACCCCAGGCCAACCTGATACAGGAGCGGAAAGAGAAATGGGATGCCGCCAACGCCAAGGCGGGTCACGAAACTGCCACTCACTGCCGTGCGAAACGTGCGAATCCGAAATAGCGTGAGACGCAGCATTGGATGCGCGGTCCTCGTCGCATTAAATCCATACCCCGCCAGCAGAACGATGGAAACGGCCAAAAGCCCCAGGATTTCGCCCGCGTTCAGCGAATGTTCGCCAAACACCTCCAGCACGTAGGAAAGCAGCGCCACACCTGATCCAAAAAGAATCAGCCCCGCCACATCGAGAGGATGGGTGTGCTCTTCGCGGTAGTTTGGCAGGTGTAGGTAGACCAGGCACAAGCCCGCTAGGCCAATCGGAATATTCACGAAGAAAATAAGCCTCCAGTGAAGGTATCCGACGATCAGGCCGCCGACGATCGGTCCCAGCATGGGGCCAATCAAACCGGGGATGACGACGAAGCTCATGGCGCGGATGAGTTCGTATTTCGCGAACGTCCGCACGATCGTCAGCCGGCCGACGGGCATCATCATGGCTCCGCCGGAGCCCTGCAGGATGCGGCACGCCACCAGCACATGGATGTCACTCGATATGCCGCAGAGAAATGACCCAAGCGTGAAGATGCCGATCGCGGAGGCGAACACCCGGCGCGTTCCGAAGCGGTCCGCCATCCAGCCGCTGATCGGAATGAAAACCGCAAGGCTCAAGGTATAGCTTGCCAGCACCGACTTCATGCTGAGCGGAGCAACGTGGAGTGCCGCCGCGATTGTCGGCACCCCGGTATTTAGAATCGTCGTGTCCAGCGTCTCCATAAAAAACGCCACCGCGATCAGCCACGGCAGCAGCCGCTTGCTGGAAGCGGCAAGCGAGGGTGGCCCCGGGGAAACTTCGATCGGGCCAGGCGGGCTCACATTCGTCGGGGTCGGCTGCATCGGCCTCCGTGATCGCTTTCATCCATCGTCATTTCGCGAAAAACCGATTATCGCCGATCCGAGCCTCGATTCCGTCGACGCAAGTGTAGTTCACCTGTTCCGCGATTTCCGCGTCCCGGCCATTTCCGCCTGTTTATCATGAGTGCTCAAATTAGGACACTGGCGACGCGCGGAATCGTTTGCGGAATCCCAGGCAGTCCTGCTAGCATTACCTCGTTAGCGGGCTGCACCCCGAATCCTGGGGGCGGCACCGGAGGCCAACATGAGCGTTGCACCCCACGCGGGCAACGGGAAAATCACCGTGCCCGACATTCTCTCGCGTAAGTCGCATCCCGTTTCGAACTGTTCCGAAACCAGGCAGAAGATTACGTGCATTACGGCGTACGACTATCCCACGGCGCGCCTGCTCGACGAGGCCGGCGTGGATATTTTGCTGGTCGGCGATTCGCTCGGAATGGTCGTGCTGGGCTACGACAGCACTCTGCCCGTGACGCTCGACGAAATGGTGCACCACACGCGCGCCGTGCGCCGCGGGACGAAGCGCGCGCTGCTCGTCACCGACATGCCGTACGGCAGCTTCCACGTCTCGATCGAGGAATCGGTGCGCAACGCGGTGCGCCTGGTGAAAGAGGGCGGAGCGGAAGCGGTGAAAATCGAGGGCGGCGAGCGCCGCATCGAGCTGATCGCGCGCCTCGTCGAGGCGGAGATTCCTGTGATGGGGCACATCGGCCTGACGCCGCAATCGGTGAACGCGCTGGGCGGCTTTCACGTGCAGGGCAAGTCGGTGGATGCCGCGCGGCAGGTGGAGCGGGACGCGCGCGCGGTGGAAGCCGCGGGCGCATTCGCCGTCGTGCTCGAATCGATGCCGCGCGACCTCGCGGCGCGCGTCACAGACAATCTCCGCATTCCCACGATCGGCATCGGCGCAGGACCCGATTGCGACGGCCAGGTGCTCGTCTTCCACGATCTCGTGGGCCTGACTCTGGATCACGCGCCGAAGTTCGCAAGGCGATACGCGAATCTCTCGGCCGAAATCTCGCGCGCCGCCGCGGAATACTGCGACGACGTGCGTAACGGGCGCTATCCGTCCGATGCGGAGTCATATCACTCGGCCCCAGAGTTGCGCGAGCATCTGCCGATTCGCGAGCGGAACTGATCGCCGGACAATCCCACAGCAGGTATACTCTCACGTTCCAAGAAAGGAGCACGGGCGCGCATGAACGTCGAGGACTTTCGCACGCTGTACGATTACAACTCTTGGGCCAACCATCGCACGCTTGATGCCTGCGCGCCGCTCACGACTGAACAGTTCACGCGCGATCTCGGTTCAAGCTTCCGCTCGGTGCGCGACACGCTGGTTCACATCTGCGGCGCCGAATGGAGCTGGCTCGAACGCTGGCACGGCCGCACACCGACGGCAATTCCGGGGCCGGCCGATTACCCGGACTTTGAATCGGTGCGCCGCCGCTGGGCCGAGGTGGAGCGCAATCTGCTGGACTACGTCGCTTCGCTCAGTCAGGAAGATGTGCAGCGTGTGATTGCATTCAAAACGCTCGCCGGACAGCCGAACACGCTGCCGCTCGGGCAATGCTTGCAGCATCTCGCGAATCACAGCACCTATCATCGCGGACAGATCACTGTCTTCCTGCGGCAGCTCGGCGCCAAACCCATCGGCGCAGACCTCATCACTTTTTACCGCGAGCGCGCCGCGCAAGCCCGCGCATGATGGAAATCGTTCGCACGGTTGCATGGATGAAACAGCTGGGCGACGACGCGCGCAGGAGCGACCGCCTGCTCGGCCTTGTGCCCACGATGGGCGCGCTGCACGAAGGACATCTCTCGCTCGTGCGCGAGGCAAGAAGGCAGTGCTCGCCAGTGGCCGTCTCGATTTTTGTGAATCCGACACAATTCGGCCCGGCGGAGGATTTTCAGAAGTACCCACGCACATTCGAAGCAGACCGCGCGGCGCTCGAAGCGCTCGGCGTCGACTACGTATTCGTTCCGCCACCCGAAGAAATCTATCCGCCCGGATTTCGCACCTCGGTTGTCGTCGAAGGGTTGAGCGAGCGGCTCGAAGGGCGCTCGCGGCCCGGCCATTTTCGCGGCGTCACCACCATCGTGCTGAAGCTCTTCGAAATTGTGCAGCCGCGCTTGGCTTTTTTCGGGCGAAAGGACGCGCAACAGGCCCGCATCATCCGGCAGATGACCGCCGACCTCGACCTAAGAACCGAGATCGTGGTTTGCCCGATCGTGCGCGAGCCGGACGGTCTGGCGATGTCTTCGCGGAACAGGTATCTGAAGGTCGCCGACCGCCACGCGGCCCTCGCGCTCTATCGCTCGCTCGGCGCCGTGCGCCGTGACGTCGCGTCCGGCGAGCGTGACGCCACGCGCTTGCTGGTTGCGCTGCGGCGCGTGCTCGACGCCGAGCCGGGCGTCTCGCTCGACTACGCCGAAATCGTGGATACGGACACGCTTGATCCCGTGATGAGCCTGCGGAAGACGTGCTACGTGCTGCTGGCGGCGCGCGTCGGCGGCACGCGCCTGATCGACAATGCACTCATCGAAGAGGCGGGCGAATCGTTCACGGTCACTTTATAGTGGTGCAACGCGGCGTTCGTAGGCTACCTGCGGCCCGATCCCATACGCTGCGCGCACCAGGAAATGGTGATCGATTCATGGGTGATGGGAGGCAAAATGGCGCGACGCGGCGGAATGGCATTTCCGGCCATACTCATCATCGTGGGGATCGTCGGAATCTTCGAATTGATCGGCAGGCCGGGACATCCGACGTATCGCGCGGTGGATGTGGTGCAACTCGTGGCATCCGGGATGTGCCTCGGAGTGGCGCTGGCGTGGATCATCGGCGCGTTTCGCAGCGGGCCCACCGCATAGAATCGCGCTCGCGGAACGGCGCTCAGGCTTCCCGGATCGCCGCAAGCACTTCGGCGGCGTGGCCCTTCGGCGTGACTTTCTCCCACACCTTGCGAAGCTTGCCGTCCGGGTCAATCCAGAATGTCGAGCGCACGATTCCCAGAAACGATTTCCCGAAAAACGTTTTCATGCGCCTTGCGCCGTAAGGCTCGATCACTTCGAACTCGGTGTCCGCGATGAGCGGGAAATTCAGCTTGTAACGGGCCTTGAATTTCGCCTGCGCCTCGACGGAATCCGCGCTGCAGCCGACCACATCCGTGCCGGCTGCCTTGAATTGCTCCATGGCATTGCGAAACTCGACAGCTTCATGCGTGCATCCGGTCGTATTGGCCTTGGGATAGAAATAGAGGATCAGGTTGCGGCCGCGGTAATCGGCGAGCGAAACCTTCTTGCCGTCGTCGGCGATGACACTGAAGGTGGGCGCCTTGTCGCGTTCTTTGAGCACTTTTCCCTCCGTGTGCCTGCTGGGATTATTCGCTGAGAACGCGTTTGACGATTTCGTTGACGAGTTGAGGATTCGCCTGGCCGCGCGTTTCGCGCATCACCTGCCCGACGAAAAACTTGAATACGCCTTCGTTACCGGCGCGGTACTTCGCCACGTTGTCGGAATTCTTGGCAACCACGGCGCGCGCGATTTTCTCGATTGCGCTCGTATCCGTGATTTGCGCGAGCCCTTCGGCTGCGATGATCTCGGCCGCGCGTTTTCCGGTGTCGAACATCGTCGCGAACACTTTCTTTCCGCTTGCGGCGGTGATTTCGCCCTTCTCGATCTTGGCGAGCAGCTCCGCGAGCGCCGCGGGCGCGACCGGACAATCCGCAATGTCTTTCCCGGCATCGTTGAGCCTGCGAAGCAACTCGACAGCAATCCAGTTGGCCGCCGCTTTCGCCGGTGAGCCAGCCCGTACCGCAGCCTCGAAATAATCCGCGAGAGCCCGCGTCGCCGTCAGAACGCCGGCATCGTACGGCGTGATGCCGTAGTCGCGTTGGAAGCGCGCAATTTTCGCGTCCGGCAATTCAGGCATCGCGCGGCGCACTTCGCCAATCGTCGCTTCGGAAATCAAAACGGGCAGCAAATCCGGGTCGGGAAAGTAGCGGTAATCGTGCGCGAATTCCTTCGAACGCATCGGCTCGGTGCGTCCGGCGGAGACGTTCCAGAGACGCGTCTCCTGCGCGATCGTGCCGCCCGATTCGAGCACGCCGATTTGCCGCTCGATTTCGTATTCGAGCGCGTGCGTGAGATAGCGGAACGAATTCAGATTTTTCACTTCCGCCTTCGTGCCGAATTTCGGAGCCCCGCGCAGCCGCACGCTGACGTTCGCATCACACCGCAGCGAGCCTTCTTCCATGTTGCAATCGCTCACTTCGGTGTATTCGAGAATCTGCTTTAGCGTGTTCAGGTACGCATATGCCTCGGCGGGCGTGCGTAGGTCAGGCTCGGAGACGATTTCCATCAACGGCACGCCGCAGCGGTTGAAATCGATGTAGCTCCAGCGGTCGGAATCGGGAAATCCCTCGTGCAGGCTTTTGCCGGCGTCGTCTTCCATGTGCAGGCGCGTGATGCCGATGCGCTTTTTCGCGCCGTCGACTTCGATCTCGATGGAGCCCGCCGTCGCGAGCGGTAACTCGTACATCGAAATCTGATAGCCCTTGGGAAGGTCCGGGTAGAAATAATTCTTGCGGGCGAAGCGCGAGCGCGGCTGAATCGTGCAATTGATGGCGAGCGAGGCGCGCATGGCGAGATCGAGCGCCTTCTTATTGAGCACCGGCAGGGCGCCGGGCAGGCCGAGGCACACGGGACACGTATTCGAATTCGGCGCGTCGCCAAAGCGCGTCGAGCAGCCGCAGAACGCCTTCGTCAGCGTGTGAAGCTGCGCGTGAACCTCGAGGCCGATCACGGCTTCGTATCGCGTCATCACGTCCGGCGCCAGGCGCGGCGTTTCTTGTGCGGTTCCGCTCATCGTGAGCGGACGATTATAGCATCCGCCAGCCCGGGCCGGCTCCTTCGCGCGAAAGTGCCGCGAACCGGCCGCCCTAGGCCAATTTGGCGCGCTGACGATTCCTTGCTACTCCCTGCCCCACGTGTATTTCACGCCCACGCGGTAGTTGTAGCCGAGCGCGGGATACCCGATCTCGTCCTGGTAGTGCTTGTCGAACAGGTTTTCGATGTGGGCCACAGTGGATACGCCGTGCCCCAAATCGATGCTATTTGCAAAATCCCAGCGAACGTAGCTTGGATTGCTCGTGATGCACGGACTTAGCGGAAGGCTGAACTGGCATACGCCGTTCACGTACGTGCTAATGAAATCGCTATCGGAACGCCGACCCACGTAATGACCCGAGAGATTCCAATTCATTCGCAGAAAATGCGCGTTGGCGATCAGATTCGCGGAGTGCAGCGGCCGCCGGAACAGCCGGTTGCCTACTTCAAATGACGGATCGAACTGCGGCCCAGCCACGAGCACCTTCGAGTCGTCGTAGGTGTAGTTCCCGGTGATGCGCAGCCAGCGGGTGACCTTCGCCTCGAAAGCCGAGTTTGCGCCGAACGCGCGCGCCTTCTCCGTATTAAAAAAGCTACCGTCGAACGCAGGGCAATTCGGCACCGGGACGGGATAGGCAAAGCTGACGATATTGCGAAAGTCGTTGTGGAAGTAGGTGACCGAAAGGCGGACACGGTCGGACGCGAAGTACTGATCGATGCCGGCGTCGACGGTGCGGCTTTCTTCCGGCGCGAGCTGTGGACTGCAGTCCGGCGGCAGAATTTCAGGCTCTTTAATTCCCTGGCCGTATGACGACCGCAACCGCGTGGCGCCCCAAAAGCCTTTGCCATAACGCAAGGCGTATGCGGCTCCAACCCGCGGTACAAATCGAGTGCCGAAGAATCCATTGGCTTCCATGCGGCCTCCGGCAACGGCGGTGAGCCGCCGTCCGAACTGCCGCCGCGCCTCCACGTATCCGGCCTGATTATGCCGCGCTGCCGTAGGGCCGATTTCGACCTCGTATTCATAGCCTGCTGTGATGCCTCCGTTATGAAAAATGTAAGTTGATTGCTCTTCGACGCCCGCTCGATTGTATTTGTCCACGAATGAACCGAAGAACGGCGAGAAATCGAAGTCTTGAAAGCGCGACTCGAAACCGGAGAGCTGATGGTGCCAGTGATCGCCGGTCGCGAAACTCCAGGCGAGGTTCGCGGAAAAATCGTGCAGGTTGCTGTACTGGCCGATGACGGCCTGCTCGGGGAGCAGTGTTTGTCCGGGCTGGCCCGCGCCGCTCGCGTTGTTGCGCAGGCTCAAGCGCAACGAGTCAGTGTCCGAGAATTTCCAGCCGAAATTTCCGGAGAGCGTGGTATCGCGGTAGTAGTCGCCCAGGCCTTGGCCGTCGGTCGCGAAATAGCCCGCGCCGACCGAGTAATCGAAAATGCCGAGCAGGCCGCTTATCTGTCCGCCGCCGTGGCCAGTGCCGAACGTGCCGCCATCGCCTTCGATCGTAACTTCAGGCGTCCGCGTCGTCCCACGATGCGTAAAGATCTGGATCACGCCGTCCATCGCGTCCGACCCATAGAGCGCGCTCGATGCGCCGTGAACGATTTCAATCTTGTCCACGTTTTCAACCGTGAGATTTGAGAAATCGACTGCGCCGCCGGGCTGGTTGACCGGCGTCCCATCGACCAAGACCTTTGTGTAATTCGAGTCGCCGCCGTCCAGGAAGAAGCCGGTGACGCCGCCGAACGGCCCGCCACGGTCGTAGCTCACGCCCTGCTCGGAGGCGAGCATGTCCGTGAGCCAGATCTCCTGGCGTTGGCTGATCTGATCCGCGGTGATGACGTCAACCAGGTCAGGTGCAGTTTCCGCTGTCGTCGGCTCTGCCGTGTCCGTCACGACGACGCTCGCCGACATTCTCTCGAGTTCCAGCCGGACGTCCCACGCACGCGTTTCGCCTGCCGCGAGCGCGAACTCCTGCTGCACAGGCGCAAACGAGGCGCGCTCAATGCTCACGCGATAGCGCCCCGGCGGAAGCGCGAGCGAGAACCCCCCGTCGGTGCCGCTCCGCGCGCTAACGGGCGCTGCGGTCGAGTCAAGCGGCTGCGCGGCGATGGTCGCTTCGGCGATAGCGCCGCCGCTCGCGTCAGTTAATGTTCCGTGGATTGTGGCGCTGGTTTGTGCGTGAGTGAGTGCGGGGCAGACGAACATCGTTCCGAGCCAACTTGCAAAAACGAGGTACACGAAATGCCGAAGTCTCATCTTTCCTCCTCTCCCTCTCGCGCGGGAGCTGAAGGCTGTCCCGATTCACACGGAATCCGCGTGCGAATCCGGATTGAGACTCCGCCGGTCTCCTGGCTCGGCGGATTCCCCCGATGGAATCGGGGCTGCGGCGCGGCCTTCCCATCCCCGCAACGAATCCGAAAGCATTCGCTGCGCGGGCCAGTGGCACGCGCCCAAAATTTCTCCGCCTTACAGTCGCGCGGCGGCGACGGCTTTTCACCGTCTTCCCGTGCGCGGAGTCTCCGTTGATTGTGGACGGCGCCCAAAAGCTGGGAGCAGCGCCGCTTGCGGAGGCCAAACCGCCCCCGCGACACTCTGCAAAAAACTTACGCCCCTAGCGGCTCCCTCGCAAAATCACGCGCGGCCGCCCGCTCGCCCGCATCTCGACTTCGAGCGGCGCCTCAAAAACCTCTTCGAGCAGCGCCGGTTCGTACACTTCCGCCGGCATTCCCACGCGAAGACACTTGCCCTTGTGCAGCAGCACAATGCGATCGGCAAATTCCGCGGCAAGGTTTAGCTCGTGCGTCACGACCAACACCGTATGGCGATGCTCGTCCGCCAGGCGCCGCAGCCGCCGCAGCAACTCCACCTTGCCGCCGATATCGAGATGCTGCGTGGGCTCGTCGAGCAAGAGAAGCGACGGTTGCTGAGCGAGCGCCCGAGCCAGAATCACGCGCTGCTTTTCCCCGCCGGAAAGCTGATCCATCCAGCGATCGCGAAGCGCGTCGGCGCCGACCTGCGCCAGAGCGTTTCCGGCGAGCAGGCAATCCTCTTCCGATTCAAACCGCAGCCGCCGCCCGTATGGGTAGCGCCCTTGCAAGACGTATTCCCAAACGCGCAGGGGAAACAGGAGTTCGCTTTCCTGCTGCACCAGCGCAATTCGCTGCGCGCGCGTGCGCAAATCGAGCAGGCTGACCTCTGTGCCATCCACCTCGACGCGACCGGAAAGCGGCTTGTTGAGCCCTGCGAGCAGCGTCAGAAGCGTCGATTTTCCGCTGGCGTTCGGTCCGAGAATCGCCACGATCTCTTGCTGCTTCGCTTCGAAGCTCGCCGGGCCCAGCGTAAATTTCGGCGCGGAGCGATCCGTCGCCGCGTAGGCGTAGCTCGCTTGCTCGACCTTCAGGCGCACGGCCGGCGCCTTCGGAACTGCCACGGCCTGAGCCGCGAGCGCCGCGCCGCCTCCGACTAACGTGCTCATCGCATCCTCCGTCGCATGAGATAGATGAATACCGGCGCGCCCGCGAGCGCCGTCATCGCGCCGACCGGCAACTCGGTGGGAGCCACGATCGTGCGCGCCAGCGTATCCGCCAGCACAATCAAAATTGCGCCGCCGAGCGCGGACGTGGGAATCAGCAGGCGGTAATCGGTGCCAAACAACATCCGCATCACGTGCGGCACGAGCAAGCCGACGTATCCGATTGCGCCGCTCACCGACACCGCCAGCCCCGTCAGCATCGATGCCGCGACGTACACGACCAGCTTCACGCGATGCACGTTCACGCCCAGGTGCCGCGCCTCTTGTTCGCCCGTGAGGATTAAGTTGAGATCCGAGGATGTGAGGTAAATCGATCCCACGCCGATAATCAGCAGCAGAAACAGCCAAGTCGGGTTGATCGACGGCTGCGAGGTCAAATCGCCCATCAGCCAGAACGCCATCCCGCGCAGGTCGCGCCCGCTTAGCGTAGTCATCAAAAACATGATGATCGCGGACAAAAACGATGCCGCCACGATCCCGGCTAGCAGCAGCGTCGCGCTGTCGAGCTGCCCTCCGCGCCGGCCGAGAAAATAGACGGCCGCGGTCGTGCCTGCGGCTCCCGCGAACGCGGCCAACTGAATTGCGCCCGCCGTGTGAGGAGCTGCGATCAGGCTGATGATCGCGCCCAGTGCCGCCCCGCTCGACACGCCCAAAACGTATGGGTCCGCCAGCGGATTGCGCAGGAGCGCTTGGAAGCCGGCGCCGGCCGTCGAAAGCGACGCGCCCACGAGAACTCCGAGCAGGATGCGCGGCAAGCGGATCTCGTACACGATGTTCCAGAAATCCGCCGGAATTTGGTCGCGATGGCCGATCGCGCGATTGACGAGCGTCATCACGATGTCGCGCACGGAAATCGGATACGCGCCCACGCGCAACGAAATCACGACCGCTGCAAACAGCAGGGCGCAGAGTCCGGCGCACACCCAGGCTACGCGGCGCGGCGTCAGCGGGCGCATAGATGTGGCTCCTGGCATCGACCAAGCAGGACCGGCCTGAGGCCCGCCCCTACAGATTCCGTTACTCGCGTTGCGAAAAGAGTTTCGTCTTCCGCGCGTCGAGATTCGCCGAACACTTCCGGGTGTACTGCGTGGGCAAGCTGCACGATCGCGTCCACCAGCCCCGGCGATGGCCGCACGGCCTCTTCGCTCACGTCAACCACATGCCCCAACTCAACGGCGTCGAGGTCCCTCCACGCCGGCCGCGAGCGCAAATCGGCAAGTTGCGTCGCACCGGTTCCGCCATGGTCGCTCGTGAAAACAATGTAGTCCGGCTGCAGGCGGACCACTTCCTCGATGCTCAGTTGGGGCCAATTTTGCTTCGAAATCACGACGGACTCGGCGCCGGCCCAGCGAAGCGCGTCCGCGATGAACGTATTCTGGCCGATCGTGATCAGCGGATCCTCCCACACCACGAACAGCACGTGAACCATGGGTCGGTCTTGCAGCCGCGCATGCAGCGCCTCGAGCCGCTGCCTCATGCGCCCGACCATCTCCGCGCCCTGCGGCTCGGCACCCATTAGCTCCGCCATCCGTGAGATGGAATCGAGCATGCCGAGAACCGTCTGCGTATCACCGGCGGTCGTGTACACAGCGATTCCCAGCCGCTCCAGCGCGTCCGCCGTATCAACGCGATTGATCGAGGTCGTCGCAAGCACCAGATCCGGATGCAAAGCCACGATCGCTTCAAGGCTCGGATTCTGTGGTTCGCCCACGTGTGGCTTCGATTTCGCTTCCGGCGGGCTGTCGCACTCATTCGTATCGCCCGCGAGCTTGTCGGAAAGTCCTAGCGCGTACACGATCTCCGTCAGATTCGGCGCGAGGGTCACAATCCGCTTCACCTCTGCGGGCACTTTTACTTCGCGCCCCACTTCGTCGGTGATGACGCGGCCCGCATCCTGCGCCGCGAATGCCCGCGGGGGCGCGCTCGCGATCAGCGCGCTCAGTACCGCTGCGGCGACAATTCCCCAGTGCCGAGCCACCATCAAATCCTCATCTCCAACAAAAAAGCCTCGCGAGGATAGCGAGGCTCATGGCCACACTCTTTCTCGCGAAGAGTGTCAGCTTCGACTGGCTCGGGTACGTTCCTGACTTTCGGCGGCTGCTTTGCCCTGAGAACCATCCAGCGGATGGTTCGAATGGGTTCGCAGCTTGCCGATCACAGTGGCGGGACCGTGGCCGATTTTCACGGCCTTCCGTTTTCCCGTGCCAATTGAATTGTCGAACGCGAGTGTATGCCGCGCTGCGCACCGTGTCAATCGGCGTCAGCCTTTGAATGAATTCAGTTCAGCGGTTCTTCCACTTTGGCGCGCGCTTTTCGACGAGAGCGCGCAAGCCTTCCTGCGAATCCTCAAGCTCGGCGAGTTCGTTCAAGAAAACCTTCATCGAGTTGCGGACGCCGTCGCGCAGCGGCAAGCCGAGGCTGCCCATGACGGCTTTCTTCGCCATGGTCAGCACGGGCGCGGACTGGGCCGTCACCTTCGCGCAAATTTCTTCCACCTTCTTCTGCAGCTCGTCTTCGGGCACGAGCCAGTTGACGAGCCGCAATTCCCGCGCGCGCTCGGCGGACATAGTCTCGCCCGTCAGCACCAGTTCGAGCGCCTGCTTCGGTCCCAGGAGATATGGAAGGATCGCCGCGGCCAAAGGCGGAAAAACTCCGAGTTTGATTTCCGGCTGCGCGAATCGCGCCCTGGGAGTTGCTATCACCAGATCGCCGAGCGCCGCCAGCTCCGCGCCGCCGCCAAATGCCGGGCCGTTGACGATCACAAGGATCGGCTTGGCCGTATCGAGCATCGCAATAAACGCGCCGTGAAAAGCGTCGAGCAACTGGAAAACGCGCCGCTGCGTGTACTCGCCGAGCTCGATGCCGCCGCAAAACGCCTTCGCGGCCGAGTCGAGAATGATGAGCTTGATGTTGGGGCGTTCGCCGAGCGTGTTGATCCCGGCGGCGAGCTCGCAGAGCATGCGCTCATTCAACAGATTGTGATCGGGGCGGTCGAGCGTGAGGCGCGCGACCTCTCCATCCGCGCGCACCTTTACGAATTCGAATTCTTCGAGCTTCGGCGCCACCAGCGCCAGCGTTCCGAGGACTTCTACCCCGCGCCCATTTGGTTGGGCCATGGAAATCGCTCCGGTCGTGCGAGCCCGCTGCAAACACCCGGTAAGGGCTCGTCAAAGAGGTTAGACCGTTTCGATTTCGACTGCCACGCCCAATCCGCCCGACACACACAATGCGGCAAGACCCCGGCGACCAGCCCTCGGACTGGCCTCCTGGCCACCACCCTGTCCCAAAGGACGGCGGATTTCGTGGATGAGAGTCGCGAAGCTGCTCTGCCTATTCGATAGGGATGTGCCATACGGGACATCTATCAATCGGCCGCCGATGCATAGTGATGTCCGCCGCGATTCCGAAATCGGAAGTCGCGATCCGGAGGACACTGACATGCACCGAGCACACCGTTACATCAGTTCCCTGTTCCTGGCTACTGCCCTTATGGCTCCCGTGTCGATTATGGCCGCAACGCCACAGGACGCCAGCGTTCAGGTTCGAATCTACGATCGGGACCATCACGACTACCATAATTGGGATGACCGCGAAGATCGCGCGTACCGAAGTTACCTGACGGAACAGCACCAGGCCTATCGCGCGTATGGCAAGCAGCATCGCAAAGCGCAGAGCCAATACTGGAATTGGCGCCACAGCCATCCAGATCACGATTAACGAAAGCTCTGCATCGAACTACCGAGCGCAAAGCGTTGAATGGCAGGTCCCGTCCGAATCGCTTCGGACGGGACGCACCGCGGCTCTCGAAGGGCCGGACTAGAAAGAATGCGGAATGAACAAGAAGCTGAGCAAGTTTTTCTATCGCGCCTTAGTATCTTCCATTGTCGTCCTGGTGATTGGGTTTCTGGCACTCGGCGTCCGCGCGTTCGCGACGGAAGGTATCGCAAAGTTTGTTTTCTTCGCCGCATTCCTTTTGTTTGTTGTGATTCTTGGTAGCTATTTTATAGTCCATCGGCCAACCGAAGACGGACCCGCTGCCCCAACGATCCCTCGTTTCACGGCACAACGGGATTCGTTAGTTACTGTCGTTACCTTACGGACTTCGAACACGCGCGCAACTGGACTCATGAAGATCCATGAAATACCGAAGAGTGCCTCGAAGCTCAGCTGAAGGAAGAATCGGCGGGTGAAGAGCACAATCTTCTGGTTATGGTACCGGTGGCTTCGCGGGCCTCGCTGGAGATTGAAGCCTCTAAGTCCTGACTTTGCAAGTGCTTCGCGAAGTGCACAGAAATGGCACCGCCATTGCTTTCTCCATAGTGTGCGATGCGCTTGAACGTCATCTTTCGCGTCAAGTTTCGCGTCATGGAGGCTGGCGATGGAAAATGGAGTTGAATTCATAAATCAGTCTGAACGACTCATACATTCGCAGAATCGCGTCGCCCAACAAACGCGAAATCCTTCCCCAGAGGATTTCGAAGCGCGTCTTCAGGAGTTGCACGACCGGCTTCAGAATTTGAACCCCGATTCCACTCTGGTTTCGTTCGACGGCCGCCTGCACGTCTTCGATGCGGTGCTCGATCTGCGCGTCAAGGTGGAAGCCGTGCGCTGGATGCTGCGAGTCGCTAAGCATCTCGCCGAACCCGCCCGCCAGCCCGTGCTCACGACGATCGGAAATTCTCTCGACCAGCTCGAATGTGCCTTCGAAGCAAGCATCCACGACGAACTCGCTGAGACCTCAACTCACATCTAACTTTTCTTCGCCCGGCGGCGAACCTCTTGGCATTCGGGCGCGCATCGCGCGTTTCTAAGCGCGATGAATCTCTCTTCGTGTGCAGCGCTCGCCGGGCGTTCAACCCTGCCTGAAATCGCGCGCGCAATGATTGCTACTCGCTCCAATCGCATGTAATATCTCGCCACAAAATCTAAATTTAAATTAGGGTGGCCAGGGAGCAAGAATGCAAACGAAGAGATTCGTTCGCGCAGTAGCGCATTTGACCGCAGCACTTGCGTTGTCGGCCTTGATCTCATCCGCGGCCCGCGCGCAGCAAGCCAAAGCCGAAGACTACCCGCCGCCCAAGCCGGCCTTCCCCGGGCAAACGAACGCCCCGGCCCCGGCGAAGTTGTCCCCGGCGCTCAAAATCGACACGATCATCCCGCGCTTCAACGGAG
The DNA here is from genome assembly GCA_963715685.1 of uncultured Acidobacteriota bacterium. Taxonomy (GTDB): domain Bacteria; phylum Acidobacteriota; class Terriglobia; order Acidiferrales; family UBA7541; genus Palsa-295. Next base: position 4,091,287 of record OY970264.1, read on the forward strand.
CATGGTCGCTCGCCTTCATGCCCAACGGCAAGATGCTCGTCAGCGAGCGCTACGGCTTCATCCGCGTCGCGGAAATGAACGGCTTTTATTCCGCGCCCGTCGCCAACATGCCGGATGTCAAGATCGTCGCCGCCGAATCCCTCCACGACGTGGTCGTCGATCCCGATTTCGCCCACAACCGCACGATCTACTTCACGTATTTCGCGCCGCCGCCGGGTGAAACGCCTGGCTCCTGGCCAATCGACGTCTTCTACGGCAACGTCTGGAAAGCTTCCGTCTCCGAACGCCGCACCATGCGCGTCGGCGAAGAGCGCGTGGCACGCGCGCGCCTCAGCGAAGACGAGCGCCGCCTGGAAAACGTCGAGGTTCTGCTCGACGGCGTGAATCGCCGCATCGTCTTCGCGCCTGACGGCACCATGTTCATCACCGGCGCCGATCGCTTCCGCTTCTACGAGCCCGCCTACGACGGCACGAATCACGAAATCCTCGATCCCGATATCCTCCGCAATTTCACGGGGCGCGTTGTGCGCATCAATAAGGATGGCTCGATTCCCAAGGACAATCCGTTCCTCGACCAGCCGACCGTCCTTCCCGAAACGTATTCCTACGGCCATCGCGATCCGGAAGGCGCCGCAATCAACCCGTCCACCGGCAAGCTCTGGGTGATCGAGCACGGCCCGCTCGGCGGCGACAAAATCAGCATCATCAAGCCCGGCGGAAACTACGGCTGGCCCAACGTCAGCTACGGCCGCCGCTACAATGGCGACCTGCTCGCGGGCACCGGAGCGACGCAGAAGCCCGGCGTCGAGCAGCCCGTCTATTTCTGGTATCCCGATATCGCCCCCTGCGGAATGATTTTCTACACGGGCGATATGTTCCCGGAGTGGAAGGGCAACATCCTGATCGGTGGGATGGCCGCGAAAAGCTTGATTCGCCTCGTTCTCGATGGCGACAAAGTCGTCGCCGAAGAGCGCCTGCTCAAGGACCTGAACCAGCGCGTCCGCGAAGTGCAGCAAGGACCCGACGGCGCGCTCTACATCCTCCTCGACGACGGCCGCCTCATCCGCGTCTCAAGAAAATAGCGCGAAGCGCATAACACGAACGTCATTCTGAGCGGCGTATGTGGAGACACTGCGGTCCTACTTGAGCTGTCTCGTATTCTTCGGTTATCCTCGTGCTCCCATGAAAGCCTACGAAATCCCCAAGGGCGCCACGAAACTCGAAGACCTCCGCCGCGCCGAGCGGCCCGAGCCGAAGCCGGGGCCGAGCGACGTGCTGGTGCGCATTCGTGCCGCCGCGCTCAATTACCGCGACCACGCCATCATCACGCGCAAATACCGCTACGACATCGACCACAATACGATTCCGTGCTCGGATGGCGCGGGCGATGTCATCGCCGTCGGCGCGAATGTCACGCGCTTCAAGCCCGGCGATCGCGTCGTCCCCACTTTCTTCCAGATCTGGATTGACGGCGCGCCTCCCAAGAATCGCGCCGCCCTCGGCGCGCCGCTCGACGGCACGCTCGCCGAATTCGTCGCGCTGCACGAGGACGGCTGGGTCGCGATGCCGAAATCTCTCTCGTACGAGGAAGCGGCGACTCTGCCCTGCGCGGGACCCACCGCGTGGAACGCGCTGATGAACGCAGGCCGTCCTATCAAGCCCGGCGACACCGTCCTTTGCCTCGGGACGGGCGGCGTTTCGATGTTCGCGCTGCAATTCGCGCGGGCGGCCGGAGCGCGCGTGATCGTCACATCATCGAGCGATGAAAAAATCGAGCGCGCACGCGCCCTTGGCGCCTCCGATGGCGTGAATTACAAATCGCATCCTGAATGGAACAAGGAAGTGCTCGCGCTCACCGGAGGGCGCGGCGTCGACTGCGTGATCGAAAACGGCGGCATAGGCACGCTCGCGCGCTCGTTCGAGTGCGTCGGCTGGGGCGGCAAAGTCGCGCTGATCGGTGTGCTTGCGGGCCGCGAGGGCAACGCCAATCCGCACGACCTCATGTTCAAGAGCGCCAGCCTGCATGGCATCGGCGTTGGTAGCCGCGCGAGCCTCGAGCAGTTGATTCAGGCGATCGAGGTCAACCGCATCAAGCCCGTCATCGACAAGGTTTTCCCGTTCGATCATGCCGCCGACGCCTTCCGCCTCCAAGCTTCCGGCAATTTCCTCGGCAAAATCGTCATCGGTCTCTGACGCGCGTCACGTTCGCGTGCGCCTGCCGCACGAGTCGTGCCCCTACTCGCAAGCATCTAAGCACAGTGGGGGCATTTCTAAATGCGAAATCGCATCATCGTCTTCTTAATAGTCGTGCAGTCGATCCTTTTCCTCAGCCATTGGTTTGTGTACGAAACTTGGACGTCTTTCGAGCGATCGGCCGGCCAATCGCTCGGTCAAACAGCGAGGTCCACCAGCGCCTCGGCCCTGGCAATCGCCTTCGCGATTCTCTCCATCACATTTCTCACCGCGAGCCTGCTCGCCCGGCGCTATTCGCATCCGCTCGTGCGCCTCTACTACAAGGTGTCGGCGGTCTGGCTTGGCTTTTTCAGTTTCGCGTTTCTCGCGTCCTGCGCTTCCTGGATTCTCTACGGCGTCTCGACGGCGTTTCGATTGCACTGGCAGCCACAACACATCGCGTTCGCGCTATTCGGTCTCGCGCTGCTCGCCAGCGCGTACGGCTTGCTGAATTCCGCACTCACGCGCGTGACGCAAGTCTCCGTCAAGCTGCCGAATCTGCCCGCAACATGGCGCGGGCGCGTCGCCGCGCTCGTCACGGACACGCATCTCGGCCACGTTCGCGGCCGCGGCTTCGCCAAACATATCGTCGCAATGCTCTCCCGCTTCAACCCGGACATCATTCTGATCGGCGGCGATATGTATGACGGCACCGCCGCCAACGCCCGCCACCTTGCCGAGCCACTCGAAAAGCTGTCGCCGCCCTTTGGCACCTACTTCGTCTCCGGAAATCACGAGGAGTTTGGCGAGCACGCTAAGTTTCTTGATGCCGTGCGCGATTCCGGCGTGCGCGTGCTGAACAATGAAAAGGTCGTCGTGGACGGCTTGCAGCTCGTCGGCGTGCATCATCGCGATTCGGTTCACCCCGACCGCTTCCGCGCGATTCTGCGCAAGGCCGACCTCGACCCGGATAGCGCCAGCATTCTCCTCACGCATTCACCCAATCATCTGCCGATTGCAGCCGAGGAAAAAATCGGGTTGCAGCTTTCGGGCCACACGCACGCCGGCCAGTTCTTCCCCTTCACGTGGTTTACCTCGCGCATCTACGGCCGGTTCGTGTATGGACTCAAGCGCCTCGGCAATCTTCTCGTCTATACGTCGTGTGGGGCCGGCACCTGGGGCCCGCCGATGCGCATCGGCACCAGCCCCGAGATCGTTCTGATCAGCTTCGAGTGATTCGTCGTCGCTTGCGTCTCCCGTAGGGGCGCAGCATGCTGCGCCCGGCACATTTGCTTGGCGTGATGTCTCCCATTTGTCTGGGTCATCGGCCCTCGCAGGTTTTCCTAGGCCACTGCTCGCCGCGCCGTACCTAACTCTGAACCTCGTGTTATGATCCGCGCCATTCGGTCGCGCCAATGCCGATCACGCGACCTGCGACCGAATCCGGAGGACACACAATGGACCGCAAGCGCCGAGACTTTCTTTCCGCCACCGCCGCTGCGGTGACTCTGTCGTCCGCCTTCCCCGCCACTCTGGCGAACGCCGCTCCCGCCTCAAAACAAGCCGGCGCGCCTCCCGCGCAAGCAGCCCCGCCAACGGCTGCCACCTACGCCGCTCCGACCGAAATCAAGGCCATCGACATCATCAATCTGCGCGAGCTTGAAGCCGCGGCGCAGAAAGTGATTCCACCGGGCGGCTTCGGCTACATCTCCAGTGCGGCCGGCGACGAATGGACGAAGCGCGAAAACGAAGCCGCATTCAAGCGCATCACCATCGCCCCGCGCTACCTCACGGGCTATAAGGACGCCGACCGCTCCACCACCGTTCTCGGCTCGCAGCTTGCCATGCCGCTCATGGTTTCCGCCATGGCCGCGCACGCCATGGCGCACGAAACCGCCGAGATCGGCTCGGCGCAGGGCGCCAATGCGGCGAAAGCGCTTTATTGCGCCGGTTCGCTTTCCACGAAAACTCTCGAGGAAATCGCGCAGGCCTGTCCCGGCCCGAAATGGTTTCAGATTTATCTGCCGGTCGATCGCGGCGCCGCTGCCGCAATTCTCGGCCGCGCGAAAGCCGCGGGCTACACCGCCATCGTCCTCACCATCGACACTGTCGTCCCCAGCAATCGCGAGACGGATCGCCGCAATCGCTTCCGCTCGCCGTTTCCCAGCGGAAATTTTCCCGGACAGAACGGCGGCTACGGCCAGGAACCCATCAAACGCGATCTCGATTGGGACGACGTCGAATTCATTCGCAAGACCACGGGTCTGCCGGTGCTGCTAAAAGGCGTGATGACTCCGGAGCTGGCCGTCGCTGCCTTCGAGCACGGCTGCGCGGGAGTGCAAGTCTCGAATCACGGCGGCCGGCAGCTCGATGACGTCTCCGCCTCGTTCACTGTGTTGCCGCGCATCGCCGACGCTTTGCACGGCCGCGCGGTCATCGTCATCGACGGCGGGGTGCGCCGCGGCCAGGACGTTTTCAAAGCGCTCGCGCTCGGCGCAAATCTCGTCGCCATCGGGCGGCCCGTGATGTACGGGCTAGCGCTCGGCGGATGGATGGGCGTTCGCGACGTCTTCCAGCATCTCGATGGCGAACTCGAGATGACCATGCGCCTCGCCGGCGCCCGCACCATCGCCGAAATCTCGAAAAACTATCTCACCGCCTGATCCGCATCGAGCGATCAGGCATCCGCTCGTAACACGGCATTAACATCTCGCCCCCCAGCCGTCATGTAACATAAACTCTCTGTTTTCACTCAGCTCACAAGAAGGAACGCATGGATAAGAAGAACTTCCTGTTCGTTTCGCTCACCGGCCTGATCAGCGACATCGCCTGGCAGGTTTCCAAGGAAGGCCACGAGGTCCGCTACTTCATCGGCGACAAGAAGGAGCGCGACATCGGCGACGGCTTCGTCGCCAAATCGAAAGATTGGGAGAAGGATGTCGACTGGGCGGACCTCATCGTCTTTGACGACACGCTCGGCCAGGGCGAAAAAGCGAAAGCACTGCGCGAGCAGGGCAAGAAAGTGATCGGCGGCACGCCTTACTCCGACCGGCTCGAGGACGACCGTTCGTTCGGCCAGGAGGAGCTCAAGAAAGCTGGAGTGAACATCATCCCCTACGCCGAGTTCTCTTCTTTCGACGAAGCGATCGACCACGTCGAGCAAAATCCCGCGCGCTACGTCATCAAACCCAGTGGCGAAGCCCAGAACGTGAAGCGGCGCCTGTTCGTCGGCGAGGAAGACGACGGGCAAGATGTGATTCGAATGCTCGAGGCCTACAAACGGGCGCTCTCGGAAGAAATCAAAGTCTTTCAATTACAGCGGCGCGTCACGGGCGTGGAAGTCGCGGTCGGCGCATTCTTCAACGGCAAGAATTTCATTTATCCGATCAACGTGAATTTCGAGCACAAGAAACTCTTCCCTGGCGATATCGGCCCTCCAACCGGCGAGATGGGAACGTCCATGTTCTGGAGCGGCGCCAACCAGCTCTTCAATCAGACGCTGCTGAAAATGGAGCCCGTGCTTGCATCGGAAGGCTACGTCGGCTACATCGACGTGAATTGCATCGTCAACAATCACGGCATCTACCCGCTCGAATTCACGTCGCGCTTCGGCTATCCGACGATCAGCATCCAGCAGGCCGGAATGTTGACGCCCATCGGCCAGTTCTTCTGGGACCTCGCGAACGGCCTCGATCCCAAGCTCAAGACCCGCAGCGGTTTTCAGATCGGCGTGCGCATCGTCATGCCGCCGTTTCCATTCGACGACGACGAAACCTTCGACTCCTTCTCGAAAAACTCCGTGATCGTTTTCAAGAAGCCGCCGCAAGACGAAATCCACATCGAGGACGTGAAGCAGCTGAACGGCCAGTGGGTAGTCGCCGGAACTTCCGGAGTGATCCTGATCGTGATCGGTACCGGTCTGACGATGAAGCAGGCGCAAGCGCAGGTCTACTCACGCATCAAAAACGTGCTGATCCCCAACATGTACTACCGCACGGATATCGGCGATCGCTGGGTCGAAGATAGCGACCGCCTGCACACATGGGGATATTTGCGTTAGCGGCGATCCTGCTTCCGGCCGCTTTGCACCGCTCTTTTCTTCCCCGTAGGGGCACAGTCCGCCGCGGCGGATGCCCGGCGCACATGCTTGGCGATGCGCTGCCCATTCGCCCCTGCGCCTTTTGACCAAATCGCAACGCGCCCTCTTCCCCCGTAGGGGCACGGCACGCCGTGCCCGGCGATCATTCTTGGCGAACGGCCGCCCATTCGTTCGCGCGTTGAGGATCGCACGATCACAATCTCAGCTGTTCGGTCCGGCGTGATACGGTAGGAGCATCTAGAGGAGGTTCCGCCATGGCTCCCACCGACCGCCGCGATTCCCAGCCGTTGAGGCCGTCCACAAAAGTGCTGACGGAAGGTTACGACCCAACGCTGTCCGTCGGCTCCGCGCGTCCCGCCGTCTTTCGCAGCTCGACCTATGTGTTTTCGAGCCCGGAGGCCGCCGAGCGCGCATTTGACGTTGCCTCAGGCCGCGCGCAGGTTGCCGAAGGCGAAAGCCCCGATCTGATCTATTCGCGCTTCAACCATCCCAACGCGGAGATGCTCGAAGATCAGATCGTGTTCCTCGAGAAAGACTCCGCGTCCGCGCTCGCCTTCAATTCCGGCATGGCCGCGATCGTGACGTCGCTCTTCAGTTTTCTGCGCCCCGGACAATCCGTCGTGTACACGATCCCGATCTACGGCGGCACGCAGCATTTCATTCAGGACTGCCTCGCGAAGTGGGGCGTCTCGGGAATTCCGGTATTATCCGGGCGCGCCGATCGGATCGATCGCGCGATCGCTTCCGCCAAAAACCTCGGCGCGGTGCTGCTCGAAACGCCCGCGAATCCCACGCTGATCATGACGGACATCCAGCAGGTGTGTGACGCCGTAGCGGCGCTGAAAGTCCCAAAGGGCGAAACGCGTCCGTTGGTAATGGTCGATAACACGATGCTCGGCCCCTCGTTTCAACATCCGCTCGCGCTCGGCGCGGACCTCGTCGTCTATTCCGGCACGAAATACCTTTCTGGCTTCAGCGACATGCTGGCGGGAATCGTGCTCGCGAAAGATCCCGACCTGATCCGCAGAATTCGTCCTACGCGCAGCCTGTTCGGCACCATTCTTCAGCCGGACGAATGCTGGATGCTCGGCGGCCGCTTGCCCACCGTGCGCCTGCGCATGGACAAGGCCAGCATCAACGCGCAGCAAATCGCCGAGCGCCTCGCGGGACATCCCAAAATCGCGCGAGTGCACTACCCGACGCTTTTCACCGATCCAGAACAGAAGCGAATTTACGCGGCGCAGTGCGATTACCCCGGCGGCATGTTCTCCCTCGAGCTGCGCGGCGGGAAAGCGGCTGCATTCGACTTTCTGCGCCACCTGCGCATCGGGAGAAACGCCGTCTCGCTCGGCGGCGTCGAAACGCTCGCCTGCCACCCGAAGACCACCACGCACTCCGGCTTCACGGAGCAGGAATTCGCCGATGCCGGCGTCACCGACGGCCTCGTGCGCGTCTCCGTCGGCATCGAGCATTGGCGCGACCTCCTCGCCGATTTCGAGCAAGCCCTCGAAAAAGTGTGATTCGTATTCCCGCGCAGGTTTGAATGTAGCGCCGGGTTCTTTAGCCCGGCATCTTCGCCTGTCGCGAAAATGGAAATTCGTCGTTCGGAGACGTCGCAAAAAGTTGACACCCTTTTGGTGCGCCGATCGTCTGTTTTGAATAGGTTGCGCGGAATAACACCTGGTTTTGATTGACACCCCTTTTTCCGGAGTTTCGGGAGCCGGAAATCGAAATTTGAAACTAGAAATTTGAGAATGCGAAGCAAGGGCGGGAGTCGGGCTGTTACCCCGTAGCGCCGGCGTCTCGCCGGCGGTGTTCGGCGTTCCGAGAAGCACAAGACGCTGACCGGAGGCTAGCGTTGCAAATGCGGGCGAACGAGCGGGATGTTGAGTCGCCCGCGCTGAGAGCCAGGAGGGGTCCCTCAGCTCATCCGCCGCGGCGGATTCGCTCGGGACGGCGACATTGGTCCGGTCGCCGAGTTTGTATTTGAGTCGCATGGCGCCAGGATGACGCTAGCAGAATTGGAGGGCGTGGAAAGTACAGGAAAGGTACAGAAACAGACGGGGACTAGAACTAGCTGTACGTGGTGAGCAGGTTGACGGCAGTGTTAGGGGGTCGGAGTTCCGCCGTCCCGGAATCCCGGAAGAATCGGCGGGACTTCAGTTCACCCTCAGCGAAGCCAATGGTCTCCGACATAAACAATCGTCGCGGAACACCTTCCGATGCGCTGCTCGCTGCGCCCTCCTCTGCACTCGTCGTCACGTGCGCCGTTTGCATCCGCCGTGGCGGATAGCGCCGCGGCCTTCAGCGCGGCATTCTTCGCTTCGGGGCTGCCTTTGTGGCACAGACAATCCTGTCTGTGCTCTTAAACCCCCGACGATGCGCTGCCCGCTGCGCCCTCCTCTGCCTTAAGGTCCAAATGTAGCGCCGGGTTCTTCAGCCCGGCAGCCGTGGCTTTTGCCTTTGCCTTCGTAGCCGCGGCCTTCAGCGCGGCACTCTTCGCTCCGGAGTTGCCTTCATGGCGGCGTCGCTCTCACGCTGATCGACCAATCATGGATGCCGCGCCCCGCCGAATGGTTCAAGCGCTTCGATCCCATCACCGCCGACTTCACCTACATCCGCTGGCTCGGCGACCGCAAGGGCATCGAGGAGAAAACGAAAACCTGGGACAAAACCATCGTGGACCGCACAACCGAATTACAGGAGTGGGTGAAATACTGCTATCTCGTCCAGAAGCGCGTCGTGTGCGTCCCGGACGATTCTGCGGGGCGCGGAATCACCATCTACGCTTACGCTCACGATTCGACGAGGATCCCGATCCCGAGTGACCAACGGGAATCGAGGGGCCACCACTTCGCCGGCCACGCCCCCGCCACCATCGCGCAGTTCCCCAAGCTCTGGAACGCCCGCTGACCTTCGGGCCGGCCTAGGTTCGCATTTGTGGCACAGACAATCCTGTCTGTGCTCTTGAGCCCCCGACGATGCGCTGCATCTCTCGCAGCAAGTGCTCGCCGCAGCACTGGCGCAATCTCCTCGCCGACTTTGAGCAAGCCCTAGAAGCCGTCTAGCTGGCAATTGTCATTGCGACGAAACTCTAACCGGTTGCGGAAGATAATCGCGGAGATCGGCGCCATCAATCTCAACCTCGGTACTGGCAATTCTCGCGACCGTTGGTGTGCTGAGCGTGATTGGTGTGCCTGGGCAAACGCCGGGAAACACAGTCGTATCATCTCGATCATCGGGTTGGGTAAAATAGAAGGTGGAAGTCTGTATCGGAATCATCGCGAGGTCCGCGGGCCCCGAGGTTTCATTCAAATAGGACGCATACCTCGTCGTCGGCGGCCCCTCTGTCTTATGGGGAACCCGCGGGCAAGTGCTCATGGAAGTTTCGTACCGTGCCAGGGTGGGTGATGCCTTCAGAGGCCACCGGCATCCGACAACATTCCGCTCCCGATAGTCAACCAATGGAGAACTCACCCAGCAAATGCCCACACCATCCACCGGAAACTCACCCGCCTGGGTGATGATCTGTCGTGTGTTCATTTCGTGATCTTCGGTAAACGCGAAGGTGATACGCAGGTTCGTCGGAACAAATCTGGATTGTTCGAAAAAGCTCCTATCGATCTCCAAGGGTACCGAGACTGTCTGCTCCCCCGGCCAGATTTCCCAACCGTCGTTCACCCATTTGGAAGTCCACTGGCCCCCGTTGCGTGTTCGAATCGCCACGCGTGTGCCCGCTATCACAACAAGAGAGTCTCCCGCCACACCCGAAGCGCGTATCGGTACCGATAGCGCCACTTTCTTCTCACTCGCTTGCGCTTCGTCCTGATCCTCCGGTGATGGCTTGGGCGGAATCGGCGTCAAATGGAAAGGCGGCTGTTCTCCTACCGCCAAAGGTGGATACGCTCGCGCAATTTGCGTCGCAGTCGTCGGTACGAGTGCACCGGCAGCTATGACAACCGCTGCGCCCACAATGACCGCCCGCGGAATCCACGCCCTCCTCTGCGTGTACTGCCACAAAACCATTCCGAGGCACACCACGGCGAATATTCCCATCGAGAGAAAATCTGAATTGTCCGTCGAGGTTGGAATGTGGGAGTCCGGAATTAGTGATGATAGAGAGGCAACCCCGGCGACATAGGTGCCGATTCCAAGCATCCACAGGAGCACCTGCACGATGGTGGACGTCACGACGCTCACGCTGGCAACCGGCAGAACCAGGACTATGACAATCAACAGCTGAATCCAGAGCAATCCAACGAGGTATCGCGTGGGAGAAAACCCCGAACTCGCGAGAAAGATCACATTGGCGGTGAACAGCGGCATATTGACGAACAACACCACAAACAATGCCTTGGCCGCGAGCAATTTTTCCCACTCGTAAGGGCGAGTAACCCAGAATTGGCGATCGTCTACCAGGCTCTCGTCCTGGACTGCGCGGACGACTAGCAGACACCACGAAATCGGTCCGAGAGCCATTAGTAAGCCCCGCAGGAAATTGGGCAGGCCCATGACCGACTGCGGGTGTCCCCATTCGTGCAGCACTCTCCACACGTACGCCGACACGGCAAGAAGCGAAGCACAAATCTCGATCCAGAAATGTCGCACGTCCTTCCGGAAGATGCGAAGGATCTGACCCATCATCGCCTCGCTTTCATGACGTGCTGCGCCGGGCCTTGGCCATGGCCAGGAAAATAGATCGTAAAGACATCGGTGCAAATGCCACATTCCGAGGTGCGCCGAACACCTGCGTGATTTGCGATGAAGTCCTTCCTTCGTCAAATTGGCTCTCGACGAACCGCACCACGGCGGCGGACGCGTTCAGATGCATCCAGCTGTCAGGATATTCCCCTGGGAGAATCGGAGACACGTCAAACGTCAACTCCACATCCCGGAAGCGCCCTGCCAGCGCACCCATTTGTTCGGAGAACACTAGACGCCCTTGTTCGAGATAGCCTACGTGGCTCGCGAAGCTTTCGATTTCCGCCAGATCGTGCGACGAGATGAACACGGTTGCTTCCTCAGCGCGGTCGAGCAAACCTTCAATCAATTCGTCGCGCACAAGCGGATCGAGTCCGCCCAGTGGCTCATCCAGAACGATCAATCGAGGTCGAAACACCAGCGCGGCCGCCAGGGCCGCCTTCATGCGCATTCCCCGCGAGAGCTGTTTCAGTTTGCGATCTCTCGGGAGATCAAACCTGCTCACCAAATCATCTTCAAGCTCGCTGTCCCATGACGGATAGAAGGGACGCAGATACGCTAGGAATGCGTCCACTCGCATCCAGTCCGGCAGCCGCTGGTTTTCTGAGACGTATCCAATCGAGCAGAAAGACTTTCCGTGAATTTTCCTGGAATCCGTTCCCAGCACCTCGGCCCGGCCGCTCGTAGGCTGAAAGATGTTCATGAGAACTTTGATCGCCGTGGTCTTTCCGGCGCCGTTCGGACCCACGAGCGCATAGATCGCGCCCTCCGGCACTTCGAGGTCGAGGCCATTCACCGCGTCCACTCGTCGGAATCTTTTCTTCAGATTCTCAGCGCGAATAGGACTGCTCATCGTTTGCGGCTCCCTTCTCGATCCGGCTGGACTCCCAGTCCATCTTTCGCGGACAGCCGCCTCCAGTGTTCCGAAACCGAAGCGACCATGTTCTGCAAGTCGATGCTCAATCTCTTCGCCTCAACTACCAGCTCTTCAATTTCGTGACTGAGTAACTGTGCCCGCTCCGAGGCGCTTGCTTCAGGGAGTGTCGCGACTACCGTTCCGACTCCGGGGCGGGTCTCTAGCAGACCGGAGGCAACTAGCTGCGTAATTACTTTATGCGCGGTGTTCGGGTTGATCTTCAGTTCCTTGCTCAAGCTACGTACCGAAGGAAATGGATCGCCCGGACGAAGGCGTCCTGACATCATCGCCTTTTTTGCGGCATAGACGACTTGCTCGAAGAGAGGAATTCCCGGCCGGAATTGGACGCTAAACGGAATCACGGGTGTACTATCGTGTATAGTACACATCATGGCGACGTCCGGCAACCCAATATTTTGCAAGGTAACAGAACTGTCTCACTCGGCGGCGTGGAAACGCTCGCGTGTCAACACGAGACGCATATCGCGCGACGCCGATCGCCGCGCCGTCTCAATCCCCTTCATCCTCGTGCGTGATCTCGCGAAAAAACTTCACCACGTCGCCCTCGCGCAGCTTCCGGCACATCCGGCTTAGCGACATTTGCTCTCGCGAATCGAGCGCGCGCAGCAGCGACTTCACCAGCTTCGAATGCCTCGGCAGCACCTCCCGGATGAACTTCTTTCCCGATGCCGTCAGGCCTACCACGCTCACTCGTTTGCCCTCTCGCTTTTCGCCTCGCTTGCACTTCGGCCGATGCATCTCTTCGAACGGCACCGGCGGAAGCGCCACGATCATTCGCCGCACCCACCCGCGACCCTCTAGACGCTTGATCATGACCTTCATATTCTGCAGATTGGTCCTTCGGCGCCTCGCGGCATCCGGAACGAACTGCGCGCCCTCCCGGTTTAGCAGATCCAGCAGACGAAACTCTCCCATCGTCAGATCGAACGACTCCATCGGCACGCGCAGCTCGCCTTTGAGCCAATCCGCTGTATCGAACAAGTCCATATAGGCCTGCATGGCTCGCTGCGTCTTCTCTCTGTGCGTCGGATAGTGCCTCATGCTGCAAAATCCTCCCAAATCCGGCTTTTTTCTGCCTTTTAAGCCCCTTTAAGCCGCCCGCTGGGGACATGCTCCATGCACCTCTTATTGCAGAAAAATCGACCCCTCAGCGAAAGAGAGTCCTGTGGATCACGATCCGGCGAGGAACTTGTGGTGAGCGTAGCCGAACCATCGTCATCCCGGGCGAATCTGCCGCGCTGAAGGCCGCGGCGCTACGTGTAAACCTTTGCCACTAGCCACTCGCTTTGACGATCCGGCGAGGAACTTGTGGTGAGCGTAGCCGAACCATCGTCATCCCGAGCAAATCTGCCGCGCTGAAGGCCGCGGCGCTACGTGTAAACCTTTGCTACTAGCCACTCGCTTTGACGATCCGGCGAGGAGCTTGTGGTGAGCGTAGCCAAACCATCGTCATCCCGAGCGAATCTGCCGCGCTGAAGGCCGCGGCGCTACGTGTAAACCTTTGCCACTAGCCACTCGCTATGACGATCCGGCGAGGATCGTCATCCCGAGCGAATCTGCCGCGCTGAAGACCGCGGCGCTACATGTAAACCTTTGCCACTAGCCACTCGCTTTGACGATCCGGCGAGGAACTTGTGGTGAGCGTAGCCGAACCATCGCCATCCCGAGCGAATCTGCCGCGCTGAAGGCCGCGGCGCTACGTGTAAACCTTTGCCACTCGCCACTCGCCACTAACCACTGAATTCCGCTATCCTAATCACCCTATGCTTGACCTTGGATACGTACGAGAGCACCTGGACGTGATCGAGAAGATGGCGCGCGACCGCGGCATCACGCTCGACCTCGCGCCCTTCCGCGACATCGACACCGAACGCCGCAAGATCATCCACTCAACCGAGCTCAAGAAAGCCGAGCGCAACAAGGCCAGCGAAGAGATCGCGCGCCTCAAGAAAGCCGGCGGGGACGCATCGGAAATTCTCGCGCGCATGAAGGACGTCTCCGAGCAGATCAAGGCGGATGACGAGCGCGTTACGTCGCTCGACGAGCGGCTGAAATATTTTCTGATGACGATCCCCAATATTCCGCACACGAGCGTGCCCGTCGGCGCAAGCGCCGCGGACAACGTCGAGGTGCGCCGCTGGGGCGCGCCGCCGGAATTCGATTTCACTCCGCGTCCGCACTGGGAAGTGGGCGAGGGCGCCGGAATTCTCGATCTGCCCGCGGCGGTGAAGATCGCGGGCGCGCGCTTCGCGGTCTATAAGGGCCTCGGCGCGCGGCTTGAGCGGGCCATCGCCAATTTCTTTCTGGATATCCACACGCGCGAGCACGGCTACACCGAAATCCTGCCGCCGTTCATCGTCAATACCGCGTCGCTCACCGGCGTCGGGCAGCTTCCGAAATTCGCGGCGGACATGTTCCATCTTGAGGGCACCGACCTTTGGCTCACGCCGACCGCCGAAGTCGAATTGATGAGCCTCTACCGCGATGAAACGCTCGACGCCGATACGCTGCCGGTAAAAGTCTGCGCGTGGACCGCGTGCTTCCGCTCCGAGGCGGGCGCGGCGGGCAAGGACACGCGCGGCATCAAGCGCCAGCACCAATTCCAGAAAGTCGAGATGTTCAAATTCACGCGGCCCGAAAAAAGCTACGACGAACTCGAATCGCTGGTGCGCAACGCCGAAAAAATGCTCGAGCGGCTGGGGCTGCACCACCGCGTCGTGCAGCTTTGCACCGCGGATATGGGCTTCGCCTCCGCGAAGACCTACGACATCGAGGTGTGGCTGCCGTCGACCGGCGAGTTCATGGAGATTTCGTCCTGCTCGAACTGCGAGGCGTTTCAAGCGCGCCGCTCGGGGATTCGATTCAAGCCCAAGGGCGGCGGCAAGAGCGAATTCGTGCACACGCTCAACGGTTCCGGCCTCGCCGTCGGGCGGACGTGGCTCGCCATCATCGAAAATTATCAGCAGGCCGATGGCTCGATCATGATTCCGGAAGCGCTCGTGCCGTACATGGGCGTCGAGAGAATTGGAGCGAAGGGCGAGGGCCGCGGCTGAGGATTCGAAGCGCGGCTTGAAGCGAGGTTCGGTGAAAAAGCTGAGGCCGCAGGGTGTGAGTTCAAAATTTGAACGCCACACCCCGCGACGGAAGCTTTACATTTTTGCAGCGGCGATGCTGTCCACCTGTAGCGTGCCGTCATCGTTCAGATGGCCGGTAACTTTCACCTGCTGTCCGAGGTCCTTGTCGGCGTTGACCGCGTCCTGATTCTTGATCGCGATCACTTTGCTGTCGGAGCCGTTGACGAAGACCCAGGTCGCGCCGTTCTTCGTGACGCATGTTTTCGCACAGGCCGCATGCCCCGCGCTCATGCCTTTCGCGCCGCAGTGGCTATCGCTGATCCACCCGGTCCACGAAGCCGACTTGCTGTCGGCGGCGGTGGCCAGGCTGATCGCGGTCAACAGCACCGCAAGCAAACCGAGCGTGCTGATTGCTCTCTTCATTTTGATTTCCCTCCTCAGAGTTGCGCCGCGCCGTCTGGCTCAATTTCTGCCGCTGGCGGCCCGGGTTGTGGCGAATCTAGTACGCCAATCGTGTGGCGAATGGATGGGCAGTTCGGGAGAAATCACCCGTTTGTCCGGCTGGGACCCTATTACTTATACTCTAAGTGCCGAGCCGCGACAAGTTCACTTCCCGCGTCACGACACGCCGCCGACTAGCACCTTCGGGCCGGTCGGCTGCGGCATTCCGCCGGCAGGCTCGAGCGTAACCGCGAACGCTTTCGGCTCGATGCCCTGCGGCAATTTCATCATCCAGTGATTGGGCTGGCCGCTCACGGAAGTGAAAACGCCGCAGTTTGTCGGGCTGCCGTTCGCCGGGACGAGCCAGAGCTGATAACTTTTGCCGGATGGAGGTGGCTCGAGTTCGCCGTCGTACATCAGCATGCCCATTTTGGCGTTGTACATCACACGCGCCGCGCCCTTAGGCATCCCGGCTTGCGGCGCGAGCGCGACCGTGATCGTGTCGCTCGCGGTGATGAGGCCGGCGATTTCGCGCGCATCCTGCAATTGCTGTTGCTGCTGCATCGAGGCGTGCAGTGCTGCGAGCTGCTGATCGAGGCGGCGATTTTCGTTCCAGAGCAGAAGCGTCGCGATGGCGAGCGCGGCTCCCGCGGGAATGAGCACAGCATTCCACCATTTGCTTCCAGTCGTTCGCTCGGATTCGGGCTCGCGCTCGGGCGCGGCGCTTTCGGCTGCAGCACGAATCTGCTCCATCAGGAGCTGCTTCACGGCGGGCTCCGGCTCGACGCGCGGCGCGGCGAATGCAAGCAACGCGATGCGGCCCTCCGCTTCGGCGAGTTTGCGCGCGCAGTCCGCGCACGAGACCACGTGCGATTCGATCGCCAGCTTCTCGTCGCCTTCGAGCGCGCCGAGAGCGTAGAGGTCGAAATCTTCTTCGCGAGTTGGATGGCCGTTCATTTTTCTTTATGGCTCGCTATGTCGACGCCGACGACGGCTGCAAATTCCGCTTGAGCGTTTCAACCGCGGTGCGCAGACGCGTTTTCACCGTGCCGAGCGGATCGCCCGTGCGCCTGGCGATTTCGCTGTGCGTGAGCCCCTCGAAATACGCAAGCTCGATCGCGGCGCGCTGCTCCTTCGGAAGATTTTCGAGCGCGCCCTTCACGCGGCCCAGCAATTGCTGTTGCGCCATCGCGCTTTCGAAATTCAGCGGAGACGTAACGGCGCGTTCCGCGAGCTCCTCTCCGGCCGCTGGATTGTGCCGCCGCAGCCGCGAGATCGCGCGATTGCGCGCAATCACCGCGAGCCACCCGGGCAGCGAGCCGCGCGAAGCGTCAAACTGCGAAGCCGTGCGCCAAAGCTGGAAGAAGATATCCTGCAAGATTTCCTCGGCTGCCTGCGTGTCGCGCAGAATTCGAATCAAGACGGACAAGAGCATGCCGGCATAACGGTCGTAGAGCGCTGCGAGCGCCGCTTCGTCCCGCCGAACAAGTCTCTCGATGAGCGCCGCATCTGAGGCCCTCACCTCTGGTCCGATCTCCGGATTCACCAGCTCTTGGCGGCTCCCTTCTCTAAGGTACGCGCACGCGGCGCGCGTGGATTTGCTGGGACTCGACCCAACTCTAACCGGGACAACGCCACGCCCCGGCACAGTACCGTGCGGAGTGTTTGCCGGTCAACGAGGGAATCGGGGCGCTGGTGGTGAGAGATCGAAGGCTTGGAGAATCAGCGATCTGATGGCGGCGGCGGAAAGGCAACCCCCTTTGTAACAGCAACTTACAGACGGTATCGCCAAGCTCAACTGCCAAGGCGGATTGTCAATGTAGTCACCGGTTCTAGAGCTTGGGTACTGGTTTTCGTTGACATCCACGTCGGCTTCGCTAAACTTCGATTTTCGCGAGACTTACGAGCACTCGAATCACTTCTCAGCAATTTGCGCGGCGATTGAGGCAGCGCAGGCCCCCACACTCTAGGAGGAAGGCACGATGGCGACTGTTGCCAAAGCGGCTCCCCAGCCCATTCCGCGAATTGCGCCGCGCGAGGACCTGAACCCGTACCGCATCGCGCAAATCCAGTTCGATATCGCTGCCGAGTATTTGAAACTCGATCCGGGCCTCCGCCAAATCCTCCGCACGCCCAAGCGCGTGCTCGAAGTATCGATCCCGACGAAGATGGACAACGGGCAGATAAAGGTGTTCACCGGATATCGCGTGCAGCACAACGTGGCGCGCGGCCCGGCGAAGGGCGGCATTCGGTACCATCCCAACGTCACGGTCGACGAAGTGAAAGCTCTGGCGACGTGGATGACGTGGAAGTGCGCGGCGGTGAACATCCCGTTCGGCGGCGGCAAGGGCGGCGTGATCTGCGATCCGAAGCGGATGAGCAAGTCCGAGCTCGAACGGATGACGCGGCGTTACACGTCTGAGATTCTGCCGGTGATCGGGCCCGAACAGGATATTCCCGCACCGGACGTTTACACCGATTCGCAGACGATGGCGTGGATCATGGACACATATTCCATGACCAAGGGATATTCGACGCTGGGCGTCGTGACCGGCAAGCCGGTTTCGATCGGCGGGTCAGAAGGCCGCAAGGAAGCGACGGCGCGCGGATGCGTGGTGGTGATCGAGGAAGCGTGCAAGGTAAAGAAGATGTCGCTGCGCGGCGCGAGCGTGGCGGTTCAAGGGTTCGGCAACGCGGGATCGCTCGCGGCGCGGCTGCTTTCGGAGAAAAAAGCTCGCGTGATCGCCATCAGCGATTCGCGCGGCGGCGTATTCAACTCACGCGGGATCGATCCGCTGAAGGCCATGCGATACAAGGAACGCTCCGGCACGGTAGTGGGCATGCCCGGTACGTCACGAATTTCGAACGACGATTTGCTCACGATGAAATGCGACATTCTGGTGCCGGCGGCGCTTGAAAACGTGATTACGCTCAACAACGTGGATCAAATCAAAGCGAAAATTATCGCCGAGGCTGCCAACGGCCCGACGACTCCACATGCGGACGAAGCTCTCGTGCGAAAGGGAGTTTTCGTGCTGCCGGATATTCTTGCGAACGCTGGCGGAGTGACGGCAAGTTACTTCGAGTGGGTGCAGGATTTGCAGAGTTTCTTCTGGCCCGTCGCGGAAGTGAATTTGAAGCTCGAATCCGTGATGCGGCGCGCGTTCCTGGAAGTGCACGAATCGATGCGCAAGCATCGGACGCACATGCGCACGGGAGCGTACGTGCTCGCCGTCGGGCGCGTGGCGGATGCAACACTCGTTCGCGGCCTGTTCCCTTAGTTCGCAGCTCGCACCGATCTTTATTTTGAAAATGCCTAATGGATCGGATAGAACCATCTAAGAGCATTAAGAACTGGCAGGGACTGGTTAAGCTTGAGCGGGAATTTGCGGATTCGCGCGAAGAATGGGTTTTCCGGGGCGACGCCAAACACCGCACCCCTAAGACCACCCTACAAAGAGCTTGTGAACAGTTCGACATCGCCGGGCAGGATATCCCTCAAGTAGAAAGGCTTCTGATCAGAGAGTTTCAGCGGGTCTATCCGATTTACGCGCGCGACCAGGTGCCTGAAACAGGCGATATCATTCACTGGTTGTCGCTAATGCGTCACTTTGGTGCTCCTACGCGGTTCTTGGACTTTACTTTTTCGATGCTCATTGCTGCATTCTTCGCTCTGGAAACTCCGATTGAGGCTCAGAATTCCGCCAAATACGAATCCGCTGCGATTTGGGCGATCAGCAAGACGTGGCTGACCAAGCACGCGCAGCGACAAATGCGCGAGTTTAAGTCGCCTGACCTAAGAAAGGATTGGGACGCCAGGCTCGGCTCCGCGTTCGAGACGATCTTCTGGAACCAGTCGCCGGCCTTAAAGGCCGTATTCGCTGTGAATCCTCTTCGACTACACGAGCGACTGCACGTTCAACAGGGCCTGTTCCTCTGCCCCGGCGACGTTGCGATAAGCTTCGAACGAAACCTCCTCGCGCTGTGCGGTTGGGAGAAAAGCGTGAGGGTGTTCTTGATCGAGGATTCGTGCAGGCGGGACGTGCTTTGGAAGCTTGGCAGGGCTGGGTTAAGTCGAGAATCCTTGTTTCCGGGTTTGGAGGGTTTTGCCGAGTCCCTTCGGGTCTTTGGTCCCCTCCTTTTCCAGCGGTACAAAAAGCTTGAGCGCACGGGCGGACGTATCCCCACCAACGGCCGCAACGAATTTCAGTACAATAGATTCAATATCAAGGTGGATTAAGACGCCGCTCGGCCTGAATTCGGGTTCGGCACAGCAACCTCAGGAAACAAGACGTGCGCAGGTCAGCAGGGGAATATTTTAGAAGGATGCTCGCAATTGATCTCGCTTAGGCGACCGGCGAGTCGCGCGGTTGTGGCAAGCGGACCCATCGCACGGTCAGTATGTCGTTCGATGTCTGCACAAAAAATGGGCTGACGTGGCGACGTAACACAACGGATTTCACGAATCTGAGAAGGAACCGAGCTGCCGAGAAAGATGGCGAAATGAATCCCGCATGCGAGAAAACCGTAGGCTCCAGGAAATCCCGCAGTGGCGGACGGTTCATACGCTACTCCGCGTGACTTCTGGTCCGTCGCCACTGTGATGATCAGACTGGCGTCTCGCGGGAAGAAACTGTTGCCGATGAGATATTTCCGGACAACTTCCTCGAGGCCCGCGAGGCCGATTCTAGGTAGCCGCCCACCCGCTGGAATCGGCCAATCGTGAACGGCGCTCCGCCATAACACACTCAAAGCAAAGTAGGCTAATTTTTCCGTATCGATTCCGACAGTCAGCGCGGAATAGGCACTAGCTCCGGGCCAAAAGCCAAGCGCCGGCGCATTTTTCAGCGCCTCAAGAAGCGGGAAGTTCTTGCCTTTGTCGCACATCTGTTTTGCCGCGTAGTCTTCACCGTTCCGACTAAGAAGCTTTTCACAACGCGCGCATAAAACGTAATCCCGACCCTGTTTTGAGGTTGCAAGGGCCACATCCGCGGTCAGCCAAATAGGTTCTTTAATAACGGCCGGAGGATTTTGAAGTCTCCTGTAGATTGAGCTAGGCAGAGGACCGTGGCTGTTTTGGAGTTCAGCGAGTTGTAAGCATAATGCACACTTTCTCAACCGCATTTTCGGCTTCTGCATATCTCCTAGATTATAAGATAACTGCTTGTCGCCATGTTCGCACCGCGGTTCCCGGGCGAATTGTGCCGATGCTCACGAAGGCGGCGCACGAAGTCGATCCGACCGCCTTCACGTTCGAGGAGGCGAAGAGCACGGAGGAGATTCTCGCCGTGTTCGAACAAAGCGTGAAGGACGCGGGAGCTTTTCTGGACGGTCTCAGCGAGGAGCAGCTCCGAACCGCCTGGACGCTGAAAGCGAACGGCCGGGCGCTCTTCACCAAGTCGCGCCAGGATGTGGTGCGAATGATCATGCTCAGCCACATCTACCACCACCGGGGCCAGCTCTCCGTGTATTTGCGATTGCTCGATGTTCCGGTGCGTTCGATTTACGGGCCGAGCGGCGACGAAAACCCGTTTGCATGAACGAATCGGCGCCGCGCTTCGAGCGACCAAACGGCTGACGGTCGGATCGACCAACTCACCGCGCAGGAAAAAATGTTGTTGCGTGCGGAGCGCCAACGCGCGTACATTTTGATTTGCCGGTGCACCCAAGCAATAGGGGTGTCGCCGGCATTTGTGCCTAGCGCGGAGGACACGCGGATTTGAGCAGTCACGCCACTCACACGAATCACGGAAACCACGCACCGCCTATCCTGCTGACGATTGCGGGATTCGATCCCTCGTGCGGCGCAGGCGTCGCGGCGGATTTGAAAACGTTCGCGGCGCACAACTGTTACGGCGTGGCGGCGGTGACGGCGCTGACCGTGCAATCGACGCAGGGAGTGCGCGCCGTGCATCCAACGCCCGCCGCAACGCTGCGCGCGCAGCTCGATGCGCTGGCCGAAGACGCCACGATTGCCGCCGTGAAAATCGGCATGCTGGGGAATCGCGCGAATGCTTCGGTGGTCGCCGAATTCCTCGACAAATACAAATTCGCGCACGTCGTGCTCGACCCGGTTTCGCGGCCGACGGCGGGCGATGCCGAATTGCTCGACGCATCGGGATTGAAGTTCGTGCGCGACGAACTGCTGAAGCGCGCGAGCGTGATCACGCCAAACATCCCCGAAGCCGAATTCCTGACGGGAATGGAAGTGAAGGACGTGCACGGGATGAAAGCGGCCGGGCAGAGGCTGCTCGAAATGGGCGCGCGCGCGGTGATCGTCACCGGCGGACATCTCGAGAGGCCGATCGACGTGCTCTGCGAAGGGGCAAACGTCGAGACGTTTGGCGGGGATCACGTGAAAAGTCCGAACACCCACGGCTCGGGCTGCACGTTTTCGTCCGCGATTGCGGCGCAGCTTGCGTGCGGGCAGCAGCTTCGCGATGCGCTGATCCTCGCAAAAGCGTACGTTACAAAGGCCATCGAAAAATCGTATCAGACCGGCAAGGGCGCTGGGCCGCTCAATCAGCTTTTCCGATTTCATCAGGAACCGCCGGCGCGCGGCGTCCACGAAGTTCCGCAGCACGGAATGCACCCCGCAGCAGAACCCGCCGCACACTGATTTTCCGCGCAGAACGAAGAAGAAACCGAAATTCACCGCAGAGACGCAGAGGGCGCTGAGAAATTTGCTCGGCGAGCCTGCCGGGCAGGTGGGCGACTTCGCGTCAAGAAAGTTCGCCGGGCGCAGCATGCTGCGCCCCTACCAACTCCTCACTATCAGCGTGACCGGGCAGAATCGAGGCTATTCAGCGGCGGCTGCGGCGAGCGCTCCGACGACGGCGATGTTTTGCAGCAGGTTTTCCGGCAAATTGTGGCGATCCCTAAAATATTCAGGATCGTTGTACGAGATCCAGACTTTCCCGTCCGCGTCTTCCGCGACCAAAAGCTTCAAGGGCAGATCGATCGCGACGCTGGGCGCGGCGAGCATCAGCGGAGTTCCGCCTTTCGGGCTGCCGAAAATCAGGAGCTTCGTGGGGCGCATTTTCATGCCAACTTTTTCCGCTTCTCCGCTGTGATCGACGAGGGTGAAGAGCGTAATGCCCTTGGCTTGCAGAATGCCCTTCAGCTTCGCGACAGTCTCGTCGACCGAGTGATTGCTGGGCTTGCTGACGATTCCATTGCTTGAGGCAGAAGGCATCGCGTCCTCCGGATGTATTGCGAGAATTGCTGCAATTCGATTTCTGTCGATTAAACCGAAATCAAATAGACAGCCATGGCGATCCCGACGAGCGCCAGGAACACGGCCAGGGCGATGGCGCCTCGCGAGGGACGCGTGAAGTCCGTTTCTCCACGACTGAGTTCGCGCACCAACTTCATGTGATGCCAGGAAGCAAAAACATCGACGAACACACCGCCTGCGATCAGTGCGGTGCCAAACCAAATCGACAGCCCGTATGAGTGCGCCTGGAGACCGGGCTCGACCATTCGAACCTGCTGTAGGAAAAGCCCGAACCGCGCTACCACGAACCCGAACCCCATCAGCGCGAGGCCTGTGCGAATCCATGCGAGAAAGGTTCGCTCGGCGGCGAGGTAGTCGGCGACGTTGCGGTCTTTCGGAGCTTGGGCTGACGCCGTGCTATTCATCGAGGCATTTTGCCCTGCCGAAACCCAGAAATCCACCGCGGATCGGCTACGCACGCGGGAAAAGAGATTCACCGCACACTTCGGTACGTGAACCGACCTCAGTGCAGAGCGACGCAAGAGGAAGCAGAGAACTTCAGTTGGCGGCCGAACGAGTTGGATGGGCAGCATCTCGCCAAGATTCTTCGCCGGGCACGGCATGCCGTGCCCCTACGGAGAAAAGCTAGCGACGGAAGGCGGTGCGGCCCGCGACGATTGTTGCCATCGGGGCGCCGCGAAAGGTACGACCGTCAAAGGGCGTGTTGCGGGATTTGCTGGGGGATTCGGCCGCGCGAAAAGTCCATTCGTGATCGGTCGAGAAAATCGTGATGTCGGCGGGCTCGCCAGCGGTGATCGTTCGCTTGATGCCGAGGACGCGCGCGGGACCGGTGGTGAAGAGCTCCACGAGCCGCATGAGCGGGATTTTCCCGGCATCGACGAGTTCGCTCAGGCCGAGAGCGAGCGCGGTTTCGAAGCCGGTGATCCCGAAAGGCGCGCGATCGAATTCCACGTCCTTGCTCGCCGGATGGTGCGGCGCGTGATCGGTGGCTATCGCGTCCACGCTGCCATCGGCGAGGCCCGAGATCAGGGCATCGCGATCGGAGCGGGATGCGAGCGGCGGATTCATCTTGTAACGCGAGTCGTAGCGAACATCTTCGTCCGTGAGCGTGAAATGGTGCGGAGTGACTTCGCAGGTGACGCGCAGACCCTGTTTCTTCGCGGCGCGCACATATTCGAGTGAGCCGAGCGTGGACATGTGCGCGATATGAAGCCGCGCGCCGGTCAGCAGCGCGACTTCCACGTCGCGCCCCACGCAGATCGATTCGGATTGTGCCGGAATTCCCTTGAGGCCCAGGCGAATGGATTGCGGGCCTTCTCGCATCACGCCACCGGCAAAGAGCGATGCGTCTTCGCAATGGTCGATGACGGGAAGATCGAGCGAATTGCAGTAATCCATGACCTGCCGCATCAGGCGAGCCGTGGCGATGGGCTTGCCGTCGTCGCTGACGGCGACGATGCCGGCGGACTTCATCGCGGCGATTTCCGCCAGCGCTTCGCCTTGGCTTCCCATCGATGCGGCGCCAATCGGCCAGACGCGCACGGTGGCTGAAGCCGCGGCGCGTTCAACGATTCCGCGCGTCACGGAGGCGCTGTCGTTCACCGGCTGCGTATTGGGCATGCAACAGACGGCCGTGAATCCACCGCGAGCGGCGGAGCGTGTGCCGGTCTCGATCGTTTCGGAAAGCTCCTGGCCCGGCTCGCGCAGATGGCAGTGGAGGTCGATGAAGCCGGGAGCGACGATCAGGCCTTTTGCGTCGAAAATCTCCGCGCCGGGCGCCGAAAGATTCGCGCCAACCTTTGAGATGCGTTCGCCGTCGAGCAGGAC
Organism: uncultured Acidobacteriota bacterium; assembly: GCA_963715685.1. Taxonomy (GTDB): domain Bacteria; phylum Acidobacteriota; class Terriglobia; order Acidiferrales; family UBA7541; genus Palsa-295. The sequence goes on from OY970264.1 coordinate 4,115,775, forward strand.
GTCGAGTAAAGCGTCGGTCTGGGTCGACGGGTCGAGGACGCGGCCATTCTTGATCAGAAGCATTCGATCATTCCTTTGCGGGGTGCGGCGCGTCCGCGGGCGCACCGCCTACGAGATGGTAGAGCAGGGCCATGCGCACGGCGAGGCCGTTGGTGACCTGCTCGAGGACGCAGGACTGCGGCCCATCCGCCACGGCGGAATCGATTTCGAGGCCGCGAATCATCGGCCCGGGATGCAGGACGAGAGCGTCGGGCCGCGCGAGGCGCAAGCGTTCCGGCGTGAGCTGATAGCCCGCAATGTACTCATCCGCGGCAAGCGCCGGCTCGTGGATGCGCTCGGTCTGCACGCGCAGAACCATCACCACGTCGGCGCCGTCGAGAGCCTCCTTAATATGGGGCGTGCGGCGGATATTGGGCGCAAGATTTTCGAGTTCGCGCGGCACCCACATTGGTGGGCCACACAGCGTGATCCGCGCGCCGAATTTGCTGAGGAGGTGAATGTTCGACCGGGCTACGCGGCTGTGCAGGATATCGCCGAGGATGGTCACGTTCCAGTCTTCGAGCTTGCCCTTGCGGTCGCGGATGGTGAGGGCATCGAGCAAGGCCTGGGTGGGATGCTCATGGGTGCCATCGCCCGCGTTGATGACCGGGATTTCGAGCCGCTGCGCGACAAATTCCGGCGCGCCCGAGGAGCTGTGGCGCATCACGATGCCGTCGGGGCGCATGGCTTCGAGCGTGCGGACCGTGTCGATCAGCGATTCGCCCTTCTTGAGGCTCGAGGATTCGGCCTGAAGAGACATCGTATCCGCGCCGAGGCGGGACGCCGCCGTGGTGAAGCTGATGCGCGTGCGTGTGGAAGCTTCGAAAAATGCTATGGCGACGGTTTTGCCACGGAGCGTTGCGAGCTTTTTCAGCGGGTGGCGCTGGAATTCCTGAAACGGCTTGGACTGATCGAGGATAAAAACAATTTGCTCGCGACTCAGGGTCTCGATTCCGAGCAAGTGTGGCGGGCGCTGAAGCACTGTCTCCCTTTAGATGCTGCCTCCGGAGCGTTCACCGGCAAATCAGTCGACGCGGTCGACCAGCATGACGCGCTCCTCGCCGTCAGTTTCCTGCAGGCGAACCTCCACGATTTCGGAGTCGCTGGTCTGCACGCTCCGACCGATGAACGTGGCTTCCACCGGCAGCTCGCGGTGGCCGCGGTCGATCAGCACGCAGAGCCGGATTCGCTTCGGGCGTCCGAGGTCGAAAAGGCCGTTCATCGCCGCGCGAATCGTGCGGCCGGTGTAGAGCACGTCGTCCACGATCACGAGGTCCTGGTTGTCCACCGGGAAGTCGATCTCGGTCGACTGGACGACGGGCTGAGCGCCGATCGTCGAAAGATCGTCGCGGTAGAGCGTGATGTCGAGAGTGCCCACCGGAACCTTGACGTTGGCGAAGCCGTGGATGACCTTAGCCAGGCGCTCGGAAAGCGGCACGCCGCGTCGGCGGACGCCAATCAGCGCGAGGTTCGCGGTACCACTGCTCTTTTCGACGATTTCATGGGCCAGACGGCTGATCGTGCGGCCAATTTCTTCCGCCGAGAGGAGCTGTCTTTTTTCGACGACGCGCATCGGGCGCATCATCCTAGCACAGACGAGCACGAGTTCGCAGCGGCGGAATCCCGCGGAGGCGCCAGCGAAGGGGCCGAAATTCTTGACCGGCGTGTTAGACTTTAGCCGGTGAGTTCGCCCGAGCCGGCACGCATCGCTGAACGGCCATCGGGGGTTGACCTCCGAGTCAGCATCGGTAGTCTTCGCTTCAAAAACCCCATCATTGCAGCCAGCGGCACATTTGGGTACGGAATCGAGTTCGCGCACCTTGTCGACCTAAACCGCCTCGGCGGAATCGTAGTCAAAGGGCTGTCGCTCGAGCCGATGGCCGGCGCGCCTGCCCCGCGAATGCGAGAAACCGCCGCCGGAATGATCAACGCGATTGGACTCCAGAATGTGGGTGTGCGCGCGTTTGTGGCCGAGAAGCTGCCTCAGCTTCGGGCTTACGACACAAACGTGATCGCCAATGTCTTCGGGCGAACAATCAGCGAATACGTCGAGGTGATACGGATACTGGAGGGGGCCGAGGGCCTGGTGGCATACGAACTCAACATCTCCTGTCCGAACGTGGAACGCGGCGGGGTCGAATATGGTACTAACCCCGCGCTGACTGCGGAGGTCGTCGCGGCCGCCCGTAAGGTCTGCACGAGGCCTCTTTGGGTCAAGCTATCTCCAACTGTTGGAATTATTGGACTTATTGCAAAGGAGGCGGAATCTGCCGGTGCAGATGCCGTGGTCATCGCAAATACCTACCCTGCATTGTGTATAGATACCCACACCCGGAGGTCATATCTCGGTAGTACGGGGGGTGGGTTGTCCGGTGCAGGGATAAAACCTATAACCGTGAGGTTGGTTTACGAGGTGGCTCGGGTAATTTCGATCCCGATCATAGGGCTAGGCGGTATCGAGAGCCCCGGTGACGTGGCCGAATATATGATTGCGGGCGCCTCGGCGGTTGAGGTTGGCACTGCACACTTCGCGGATCCAAGGGCTTCTGAACGGCTCGTGGACGGCCTCGAAGGGTGGTGCCGGGAAGAAAATCTATCGGAAATCAGCGGGTTGCGAGGATCGCTGAAGGCTTGAAGCGGTTGCTTTCAGCATCTTCGAAATGCTAGAATATGCTGATTTCAGAGAGATTAGGTTATTATGCGAGCTAAGATTTTTGTGGTTCTCGAGTCGGTGTTTTTAGGATTGGGTATGCTTATCCTTACCCCGTCGGCCAACCCTACGACCGTCGGAAAGGCGAGCAGCCCTTCCCAAACAGCAACCTCCTCGATACCGACATCCACACTCAAATCCAACCCCTCCAGCCAGCCCAAGCCACTGGCTACCTGGGAGTGCACGACCAGCTGGTATGGCGAGGATTTTGACGGGCAGCAAACGGCCAACGGCGAAACCTATGATATGTACGCCGAGACGGCCGCCCACCCGACGCTCCCGCTCGGGTCGATCGTCCGGGTGGTGAATACCCGGAACCACCGAAGCGACGTGGTGCGAATCAACGACCGCGGCCCCTATATCGAGGGACGCGAACTCGACGTCTCCTACGCGGTAGCCCGCAAACTTGGTTTCGACCAGCACGGGCTGGCCAAGGTCCGCCTGGAACTCCTTGAGGTGCCCTCACGCCCCGCCTCGGATCATCGCAACTAATCGTCGCACTGGATGTCGACCGCCTAGGTCCGGCCTGCGCTATGGCGCGGCAGCTCCGGGGTGCGGCGGGACTATTCAAGGTCGGCAGCCAACTCTTCACAGCCGAGGGCCCGCGAGTCGTTGAGAAGCTCGCGGGCCTTGGCTTTGGGGTCTTCCTCGATCTCAAATTCCACGATATCCCCAACACGGTGGCTCACGCCGTGGCGGCCGCGGCCCGTCTGCCGAAGGTTCGGATGCTCACCCTGCATACGTTGGGCGGCGTCGAGATGATGCGCGCAGCGCGAGAGGCCATAGCCGGGAGAACGAGCCGCCCCGCCCTGCTTGGTGTGACGATTCTGACCAGTCATGACGCCGCGACCCTGCGCGAAGTGGGGATTTCGGGGTCGCCGGGGAGCCGGGCGCTGGCACTCGCGCGCCTTGCCAAAAAGGCTGGGCTGGACGGCGTGGTGGCGTCCGCGCATGAGGCGCCTGCGATACGCCGCGCATGTGGGCCCAAGTTCCTGATCGTCGTTCCCGGCGTGCGGCCCGCGAACACTTCCACAAACGACCAGTCGCGGGTGGCGACGCCGGCTAAGGCGATTCGGGGCGGGGCAGACTATCTGGTCGTCGGTCGGCCGATCACCGGCTCGGCCAATCCTCGCGACGCGGCCCTTGCCATTGCAGACGAAATCGCATTGGCCGGGCGTCCCGGCCGCTGATTCTTCATCACCTCGGTCCGCGTCTCGATCACCTGGAATGCACCCCTTTCCCTTGCAAGAAGTGACCGCGATGGATAGTCTCGACAGGCTGGAATGGCGACCACATCAGCTACGGGGCAGAGCCTTGCAATGGGAGGCGCGAAGCACGTCATCGTAGGAACCGCCGGGCACATCGACCACGGAAAATCGTCGCTGGTTGAGGCGCTGACGGGAACCAATCCCGACCGTCTCGAAGAAGAGAAGCGGCGCGGAATCACAATCGACCTGGGCTTTGCGTTCCTGGATCTCGGCGACGTTCAATTGGGATTCGTCGATGTTCCGGGACACGAGCGCTTTGTCCGCAACATGCTGGCGGGGGCGGGCGGGATCGACGTGGTACTGCTGGTGGTCGCGGCCGACGAATCAATCAAGCCGCAGACCCGCGAGCATTTCGACATTTGCCGGATGTTGGGCATTCCGCGCGGACTTATCGCACTGACGAAATCCGATCTGGTAGACGCCGACATGCTGGGCCTGGTGCGCCTAGAAGTCGAGGAGTTTGTGCGCGGCTCGTTTCTGGAGGGCGCGCCCATCGTGCCGGTCAGCGCGCGAACCGGCGCGGGGCTCGACACGCTGAAGCAGGAGCTGCTGCGAGTGGCGCGGGAAGCGCCCGCGAAGGACGTAACGCGCCATTTTCGCCTGCCGATTGACCGCTCATTTGCGACGAAGGGATTCGGGACAGTCGTGACCGGAACGCTGATGTCCGGCGCAGTGAAGATCGAGGACGAAGTCGAGGTGTATCCGATGCGCAGGCGGGTGCGGGTCAGAGGCCTGCATTCGGGCGGCAAACGCATCGAGCGGGCGGTGGCGGGCCAGCGGACAGCCGTGAATCTTTCCGGGATCGACCATGCCGAAATCCAGCGAGGGATGGTGCTGGGCGCGCCCGGAGTGTTCGAGCCGACGAGAAAGCTCGATGCGCGGATCACGCTGCTGGCGTCGGCGAAGCCTTTGCGAAACCGCGCGCGGACGCATTTCCATCAAGGCTCGGCCGAGGCGATCGCAGAGGTGATTCTGCTTGAGGGCACGGAGCTGGCTCCGGGCGGAACCGCGCTGGCGCAATTGCGATTGGACAATGAGGTGGTGGTGCTGCCCGAAGACCGGTTCATTTTGCGGCAGTTTTCTCCCGTGGTGACGATCGGGGGAGGGGTCGTGATCGATGCGCGTGCGCGTCGGCACCGGCGCGACGACGAGGCGGCGCGCGAGGTGCTTCACAAGCTCGAGAGCGGGAGCCACGAAGACTTCCTTGCGACTCTGGCCGAAGCCTCGCCGCGCGGCTTGACGCTGGAGGAAGTGCGCTCCCGCACGGGATGGATGGAATCGGAAATACAAGAAGCAGTGCGCAAGCTCGCGGCGGAGAAACGGTTGCGAATTCTGAGCGAACAGCCGCTCACGCTGGCGTCGGCGCAGGCGGTCGAGAAGTGCGCGGCTGCGCTACAGGAAGCGGTGGCACAGTTTCACGCCGCGAATCCCCTGCTGCCCGGAATCCCCAAGCAGGATCTGCGCGGACGTGCGGGCAATGCGCGACCCGAACTATTCGATACGGCGCTCGACGATTTAACCAAGAAGGGCATCGTGGCGGTATCCGGAGGGCTGGTCCATCGCGCCGGACGACAGATCGCGCTTTCGTCCGACGAGGCGCGCGCCAAGGAACTGATCGAGAAGGAGTTCGAGCGCGCGGCGCTCAACGTGCCGAGTGTATCAGCCGTGCTCGGAAAGCTGCCGGTGGAATCCGGCCGGGCGCAGAAGATTTTGCAGATATTGCTGCGGGAGAACGTGCTGGTGAAAGTTGCGGACGACTTCGTGTTCCATCGCGGGGCCATTGCGAGCCTGCGTGATATGGTCGCGAAATACCGGAAAGAGCACGGCGAGAGGCTGACGATGGTCGCGTTCAAGGATCTCGCGGGCATTTCGCGCAAATACGCGATCCCGCTGCTTGAGTACCTGGACCGCGAGCACGTCACGCGGCGGGTGGGCGACGAGCGTGTTATACTGTGACTTGCGAGCAGGCGAAACTGGGGGAAGCCGGGTTCCGCGAACCCGGGCGTGAAAGGTAGGTACCCTATGTGGGACAGCCCCATGCATTTGTTGATTATTGCGATCGTGATCCTCGTGCTTTTCGGGGGACGCAAGATTCCTGAAGTGATGAAGGGCCTCGGACAGGGAGTCCGCGAATTCAAGGAAGGAATGCGCGGCGATCAACCGCAGCCCCCGCAGACCAGCCAGCCAGCGAATCCGCCGGCGACCAATGCGCCGACCTCGACTCCAACGGCGCCGGAACAGAAGTAGCTCCCAAGTTTCCTGCCAGGATTGATGACTTCCGACACGGCGGCCACCCGGCCGCCGTTTTGTTTCTTGGGTCACCTATCCGGCCTCTGACTCCCGCCAACCGAATTCTCGCAAGAACGCCCAGAGGCGCGCGAGCGGCAGTCCCATTACATTGAAATAGCAGCCTTCGATGCGCGTAACGTAGCGGCCGCCGATGCCCTGAATTCCGTAGGCGCCAGCCTTGTCGAACGGCTCGCCGGTCGCGATGTAGGCGTCGATCTCCTCGTCCGAGAGCGGCGCGAAGGTAACCCGCGTGATTTCCTCGACGACTCCTTCCATGGCGCCCGGACGTCGCACTAAGGCGAGGCCGGAATGGACTTCATGGACGGTCCCGCTGAGACTCCGAAGCATGCGGCGGGCGTCTGCTTCCGAATCTGGCTTGCCGAGGATTTCGTCGCCCGCGACGACGACTGTGTCGGCGCCAAGATAGAGGCGATCGCCGGAGTCCTGTTGGGTATTCGCCGCGGCGCGTGTTTTTTCCAAGGCCAGACGGCGAACATAATCGCCGCGCAACTCGCCCGAGCGGCGCGATTCGTCGAGAAGTGTAGCCCGCACCTCGAACGGAACTCCGGCATTACGAAGGATTTCCGCGCGGCGGGGCGAGGCCGATGCGAGGATCAGTTTCATTTGGACCTTTTGCTCATCGAGTTTTGCTTTCCAAGTTTGCGGCGCCATGCGCCGTCAATGCTTCGTCCTTAGACCAGCCGAAGAGGCGCCCGACGTCCTTCGGTGCCGCGGCCGGATGGTGTTCGAGAAATTTCCCGGTCAGCTTCGCGCGAGCCTCTTCAGGCGCGATAGCTTTTGCCGCTGCTGTCTCCTTCGGAAAGACACGACAGGTCAGCTCATAGCGGCCCGAGGCCCATGCCGCGGTTTCCTGCTCGGTGCCGAAGTGCGACACGACCAGCAGACATTGCAGATCCAGGATCGCGCGCTTGAAGCGGACGTTGCCCTGTTTCGTGTCCATCTTACAGGCGTTGCGAAGCTCAAGCGTCGCGAGCGGGCCGTGTTGTTCGAGGGCTTGCCAGATCACACGTACGTCGTCGCGAATGCGTCCTTCGGAGTAGAACCGCGCATGATCTCCGGGCGCGACGGCGGTTTCACGCATGGCCAGAAAATGCGGCAGATGCTTGAGCGAGATTAAAGTGCCGCGGCCACGAAAATACTTCGCATAGAAGATGCGACGGCGGCGCGGGAGTTCGTCCTTCCAGCGCCACAGCATCTCAAAATGCTTGTCAAACACAATCCCGGCGTCCGGGTTGCGGCGGGTGACGGCGAAGTAGAGCGACGGGAGAGGAACGTTGCTCACGGGAAAGAGCATGCAGTAGCCGGTTGCATCGACGTATTTTACGGCTTCCGCAGGCGTGAGGATGCGACGCGGCCAGCGGATTTCATGATCGAGCGTGTCTTTGCGTTTCATGCAGGACGGAAAAAGTTAACACAGGGGGCGGGGGAAGACGCAGGAAACCGCACCACGTCAGAGGCGCGGAGATCGCCGAGAAAGGCGGAGAAGGTACGGAGAAACATCCCTCAGTCGTCCGCCACGGCGGACTCCTTCGGGATGACGATCCTTGCCGGATCGTCAAATTACGACGGATTCCTGATATTCGCCGAAGGCGCGGCGCAACGCATCGGAGATCTCGCCGACGGTGGCGTAGGCCTCAACTGCCGACAAAATTGCGGGCATCAAGTTTTCGCTGGTGTGGGCGCGGCGCTCGACCTCTTCGATTGCCGTGCGGGATTTGGCGGCATCGCGGCGGGCGCGCAACGCGCGCAGGCGCTCGATCTGCGAGCGTTCGATTTCAGGATCGATTTGCAGCGTGGGAATCGGCTGTTCTTTTTCAGCCTGGAAGCGGTTGACGCCGACGACGATCTGGTCGCCGCGCTCGACGGCCTGCTGATATTCGTAGGCTGATTTCTGAATCTCCATCTGGACGTAGCCGGTCTCAATCGCGCGGAGCATTCCGCCCATCGCGTCAATCCGAGAGATGTAATCCTGCGCCGTCGCTTCGATTTCGTTGGTTAGCTTCTCGATGGCGTACGAACCCGCAACAGGATCCACGGTGTTTGCGACGCCGGTTTCCTGCGCGATGATCTGCTGCGTTCGCAGGGCCAGCAGAGCGGCGCGTTCGGTGGGGAGCGCGAGCGCCTCGTCGAGGCCGTTCGCGTGGAGCGACTGGCAGCCGCCGAGCACGGCGGCCAGGCACTGGAGCGCTACGCGCGCCAGATTATTCTCCGGCTGCTGCGCGGTGAGCGCCGAACCGGCCGTCTGCGCGTGGAAGCGCAGCATCATCGAGCGCGGATCGCGCGCGCCGAAGCGGTCGCGCATGGTACGCGCCCAGAGGCGGCGGGCGGCGCGGAACTTCGCGATCTGCATGAGGAATTCGTTGTGCGCATTGAAGAAAAATGAAAGCTGCGGCGCGAATTCGTCCACATGTAGTCCCGTGGCGATGGCCGCTTCGACGTAGGCGATCGCGTTGGCGAGCGTGAAGGCAACTTCCTGGACGTCGGTTGAGCCGGCCTCGCGGATGTGGTAGCCGGAGATCGAAATGGCGTTCCAGTTGGGCAGCTCGCGGCGGCACCAGCCGAAAATGTCCGTGACGATGCGCATGGCCGGGCGCAGCGGATAGATGTACGTGCCGCGCGCGATGTATTCCTTGAGCATGTCGTTCTGCACCGTGCCGGCAAGCCGCGCGAGATTCGCGCCCTGCTGCCTGGCGACGGCCACGTATAGAGCAAGCAAGATCGCGGCAGTCGAGTTGATCGTCATCGAGGTCGAAATGCGCTCGAGCGGAATGCCGTCGAAGAGCGTCTGCATGTCCTCGATCGAATCGATCGCCACGCCGACTTTGCCAACCTCGCCCAAAGCGAGCGCGTGGTCGGAGTCCATGCCAATTTGAGTGGGCAGATCGAAGGCGACCGAAAGGCCGGTCTGGCCTTGATCGAGGAGATAGCGGTAGCGGCGATTCGATTCGATCGCGGAGCCGAAGCCGGCGTACTGCCGCGTGGTCCAGAGCCGGCCGCGGTACATTGTGGGGTAGATGCCGCGCGTGAACGGGAATTCACCCGGGTAGCCGAGGTCGCGCTCGGGGTCCCAGCCGGGAAGATCGTCCGGCGTGACGATCGAGGCGATCGGCAGGCCGCTTGTGGAGGCCGACTTCCAGTCGGAAACGGCCGGGGGCTTTTTGGCGTCCTGCATCATGGCGAGGGGCGAAGGATCGAGCTGTTTTGCCTTACCGCACGCGCCGCGCACGCCGAAACGACGCGAACGCGAATCCGGCCATCATTATGGCATAGGCGATGGCAAAGCTCATGAGCCACAGGACCGGGCGATGCTTCCACTGCTTCCAGACGGCGAACGCGGCCCAAGCGGCGAAGAGGCCGAAAAGCGCTCCGGTGGTCTCGTGGAAAAGCTGGCGCGTGACGCGCCAGAGGACGCGGAGCGTGATCAAGAAGGAGCGCCATAGCGCGGGAAACATTCCAGCCGGCATAGACCGATTTTAGTGCGATTTTAGCCTCTTGCGATACGGCTTTTCTGGCGCCGAGCGGATTCCTTTCGGCTGCAATGCTTCCTTCGCAATGAGCCGCCATTTATACTCGTCGCATGAATTCCGAAGCAGAACTCCTCGGTGCGCTGCGCCGCTACTGGGGATACGACTCCTTCCGTCCACTGCAGGAGAAAATCGTAAAAAGCCTGCTCGGGGGCCGCGACGCTTGCGTCGTGATGCCGACCGGGGGAGGCAAGTCACTCTGCTACCAGTTGCCGGCGGCGATGCTGGCCGGACGAACGGTGGTTGTGATTTCACCTCTGATTGCCTTGATGCAGGATCAGGCGGCGCAATTGGCTCAAATGGGGATCGAAGCGGCGGTGCTAAACAGCACTCTATCGGAGGCCGAGCAGTCTCGGGTAATTCGCCAGGCGCGCGAAGGGCGGTACCGGCTGCTGTACGTTTCGCCGGAGCGACTGGCGCGCGCCGATACGATCGCCTGGCTCGAAAAAGCTCCGATCTCGCTTTTCGCCATCGACGAAGCACACTGCATTTCCGAGTGGGGGCACGAATTCCGTCCCGATTACAGGCAGTTGAACCGCCTGCGGGAACATTTTCCGAAATGTGCGATCGCGGCTTTCACGGCGAGCGCCACGCGGCGCGTGCGCCACGACATCATCGACCAGCTCCAGTTGCGGGACCCGGACAAGTACATCGCCAGCTTTCACAGGCCGAATCTGAGTTATATCGTTCAGGAGTGCGATGCACGCACGCAGCGAGACCTGCTCGTGCGCGCGCTGCGGAAACACTCGGGCAGCAGCGTGATCGTGTACTCGCCGACCATCGCGCGCGTCGACGAGACCATGGATTTCCTCGAGGAACAGGGAATCCCGGCGATCGGATACCATGGCCGGATGGACGCCAACGCACGGAGGCTCAATCAGGAGCGGTGGATGTCCGATGAAGTTCGCGTGCTCGTCGGCACGATTGCGTTCGGATTGGGCATCAACAAGGCCGCGGTGCGCTCCGTGATTCATCTTTCGCTGCCAAAATCAGTCGAGCAGTATTACCAGGAGGCGGGGCGCGCGGGGCGCGACGGGAATCCCGCCGATTGCCTGCTTCTATGGCAGAAGCGCGACACGGCCCTGCTGGTTCACTTCATCAAGGAGATCGCCGACGCGGCGGAACGAGAGCGGGCCTGGCGGCGTTACGACGAAATCCGGCGATTCGTCGATCCGGGAGTCTGCCGGCACTACAGGATTTGCACTCACTTTGGCGAGAATCCGAAATGGAAGTCATGCAAGGCGTGCGACACGTGCAGCGGCGAGCCGGAGTGGCTGTCGGAGCGCGCGACGACGACGCCCCGCAAGGCCAAAACCGCCAAGCGGGCCGGGCGCGCGGAGGCGAAGGGCGGGACCACCACCAGCGCGGGTGAAGTGGATGCGGACCTGCGCGAATATCTTCGCGAATGGCGGCGCACCACGGCCAGCCGAAAAGGCCTCGCCGCATTCATCGTCCTGCATGACACCACGCTCGACGAACTCTGCCGGATGCGTCCCCAATCGTATTCGGAACTGCTGCGGGTTCCGGGAATCGGCGAGCGCAAGGCCGAGCTGTACGGGGACTCGATTCTTGCGGCGCTGAGCGATTACCGCGCAGGCGCGCGCGCCGCCCAAGCGCCGGAACACAGGACGAAGCCCGCCGAGGAAACGATGCGGCTGCTCGCGGAAGGCCGCACTCTTGCCGAAATCGCCGCGATTCGCGGGCGGCAGCTAGCCAGCGTCGTCGCGATGGTGGCCGATCTGGTTGAGCGAGGAGAAATCGAGTTTGAGCCGCTCTGGGTCGGCGATGAAAACCGGGCGAAAATTGAAGAAGCGTGCGGGCGGCTCGGAATGGAGCGGCTTCGAACGCTCAAGGACGCGCTGCCACCGGAGATCACGTTCGACGAAATTCGGCTGGTGGTGGCGCGGCTGCGCGGGGAGCAGAATCAGGGTCCTGCGCCGGGGGACAGGTAACCGTCGCGGAATGGCGATGGACAGGGGCCTTGTTTCGCGCTTGCCTCAGCCATAAAATTGGGGTAGGAAAGGGACATCCAGGAGGTAACGCCCCTTTGCAACTCGACGACCGCATGAAGCAGTTGCTGCGAGAGCTGGGACACGCGATCAACGATACGGTGTCCGATTCCGACCGCATCGCCGAGGCGATTTCGGGAGTGCGCGCGGCCGGCTTTGACATCGTGCTGAAGCTCGATGCCACAATCGGACTGGCGCGGCGGAACTCGCAAGACGCCAAGATGACGACGCAGGACCGACGTTTCCTGGAGTCGCTGCACATTCGCGTCGACGAGGAAGTGCTCGAGGAAGATCAGGCGGAGCCGAAGGTCGAAATCACGCCGCAGGATATTAAATTTTTGAAGTCACTCAAGATTTCCTTCGATGAAGAATTATAAGACTTTCGCCATTTGTTTCGCGTGCGCTGCCGCGCTGGCGTTTTCCGCCGGCTCCGCGCGCGCGCAGGATGCAGCCACTACCGCTGCCACGGTTGCTGCGCCGATCATCATCAAGAAGATCGCAAGTGTGGTGGCGCCGAAACACTATCCACCGGGAAGCTGGCTCAAGGCGGAAGTGGTTCGCGCGGATGGCTACACCATCACCGTGCGCGAGCAGGCCAACGAATTGATGATCCACACGTTCACATTTTCACCGGAAATCAAAGACAAGATGCAGGCGACGCTGGACGCGGGCGGCTATCAGTACGGCGACAAAGTGAAGATCCTCTACCAGCCCGGCCAAACCGTGGCACTCAGAGTTTTCGGCAAGCCCTCAAAGCCGCTTTGATCCTTGGCGCCCCACAGGGCGCTTCCACCAACGCAAACCTAGCGGCCTTTCCATTCCATTCGAGACTAGCTCGCGGCTGTGCTACAACTACGAGGCATGGTGCGCCCGCCTGCCGTTGCCGGACAGTTCTATCCATCGGATCCGCGAGAACTCGCGGGAGCGATCGAGGAGTTCTCGTCGAGCACCGCCGCTAAGATTTCAGCGCGCGGATGCGTGGTGCCGCACGCGGGGTACCCATATTCCGGGCACGTTGCCGGAGCGGTCTATTCCGCGATCGAGATTCCCCGACGGATCATCCTGCTCGGACCGCGACACTATCCGCAGGGCCAGCCGATGGCGATCCTCACGGAGGGAAGTTTTCTGACGCCGTTTGGCGAAGCGAGCATCGATGCCGAGATGGCGGGGGAGCTTGCGCGGGCGTGTCCTCTGCTGCGCGAGGATGCGGTGGCACACGCGCGCGAGCATTCGCTCGAGGTGCAGATTCCGTTCTTGCAGCGGCTCGTGAAGGATTTTCGTTTCGTGCCAGTCGTGCTCGCGACGGACCGCTACGGGGCGATCGAGGAGCTGGGGCATGCGGTGGCGAAGGTGATTGCGGCGCAAACGGAGCCGGTGCTCGCGATCGCCAGCACGGACATGAATCACTACGAGAGCGACGCCGTCACACGGGTGAAGGATGAACGAGCAATCTCGCGCATTCTGGCGCTCGATCCGCGCGGGCTGTACGATACGGTGCGGTCCGAGGGGATTACGATGTGCGGGTATGCAGCGACGGTTGCGACGCTCGTCGCGATGCGGGATTTGGGCGCGAAGGAAGCGGCGCTCGTGCGCTATGCCACTTCAGGCGACGTCACGGGCGAGCGCGACCGGGTGGTCGGCTACGCCGGCGTCGTCATTCGATAGCCTATAGAACCTAACGAGCCGGGCGTCACGGCTTACTGCACGATGACCTCGATGTCAATCGTTCGCGTTTGACCACCCAGGACGATAGTCATGGTCCCCGGCGTTGTGCTGCCTCCGCCACCACCACCGCCTCCACCTCCCCCACCACCGCCTCCATTGTTGTTGCCACCGCCGCACGCCGCCATCGAGATCAGGCAGAATACGACCAGGACCACGGCGAGCGCCGCGCGCGAGCGGTACGGTTGAGCGCGGAAGGCAAGGAGCATAGTCGCGGTCAGAACTACGAAGAGAAGCGCGACCGTGCTGCCCGGCTGCGGCCAGCTCCAGCGAGTTGGTACGTTGCGGGGAATCGACATCGCGGCCGCAGGCTGAATCGTTATGTTCTCCGTAAGCGTGGCGCCAGCCTTGATGGTTGTCGCGGCCGGAAACGTGCACGTGAAACCCGTGATGGTGCACGACGATGAACTGAAATCGACCGCGCCGCTAAAACCGTCGAGCGAGGTTATTACAAGCGGGATCGTGCCTGAGCTGGTGGCCGTTGCGAGTGTGACGTTCGGGTTCGGCGACCACACGGTGAGACCCGGTGCCGTGGGCCAGTTGTTAGTCAGCAGCTTCACGTTCACAGAACCCAGGCCGGTCGCCAAGTCATATCCGGTGCCCGCGTCGAAGGCGAGTCCGCTGCTATTTGCCAGCACGCCGAACGAATTGCCGCTGGCTGTCGAGCAGTCGGCGGAGTTGTTCGTGCAGGGCACCGAGTTCGTCCCTACCGTTACGTCATAGAAGACACATCCGGTAGGAATGTTGCCCGAATTGCAGTTAGCCGGCGTTTGCTGCGCGGCCAAGTTGTAAAGTACAGGATTGATGTTGCCCTGCGAGAAGCCGGTTTTTTGATCCACGAGGGCCATTATCCCGGCGAAGACCTGCGTGGAAACCGAGGTACCTCCGATTCCCAAGAAGTCGCCTAGACCCAAATTGCAGGGAACGTTAGTAGTAGAGAGAGTGCCGGTGGCGTTCATGTCTTCTTCGCAGAGGATGTAGAAGCTCGCGCCGAATGTGCCGTCACCAGCAAATAGGGATACATCCGGCAGATCGCGTGCGCCGTCGGCGGGCGTGAGTGCCGTCTGCCAAGAGGGCTTGGGATATCCTCCCGAACAACTCGAAACGGAATTACCGTTCGAGGTGGTGCAATTGCTCATTCCGCCAGAGCCGCCGACGGCCTCGATCAAGAAGGTATAGCCTTGCGACTCGGCGTACTGACAGGTGGCCTGCGCGACACTGGTGGTTTGGGTGCTGCCGGTGCCGAAAGCCTCAGAGAAGATGAGGTTCGTGCAGGAGTCGTTCCAGGCCATTTCAGGGATGTAGCCGACGGCGGACTCCTGACTCGGTAAAAGATTAGTCGTATTCCAGAAATTGGAAAGATCGCTCAGATCGTTGAAGTCCGTGCCACCGACCGCGGTGTCGTAGGGCGTTGAAGCAATGCCGTTGACCGCGAGGCCGTATTGAGCCGGCTGCGCTGAGAAAACACTCGTTTGAGTGACGTCACATCCTGCCGCACCATTATCGCCAGTGGAGACGACGACCGTGATGCCTTCTGCTGCGGCCTGTTGCCAGGTTGAATTATAGAATCCATTTTGGGTCGTGCCGATACCGAGTTCGCACGCGCCGTAACTCTCGCTCAGGATGGGAGGCGGAGTGGCCTCGTTGACGATGAATGTGTCGGAGACGTCGCCGCCAAAAGTGCTGTTCGTGGATTTCGAAACCACAAGATTGATACTTGCGCCCGGGGCGACAGCGCTCGACCACTCGACATCCAAGATGGCCTCAACCTCATCCCCGGTTAGGCCCGGAGCGGTTCCGGTTTCCGTGACGGTAACATTCTGAGGAGGATTCGCAGGATAGGTAAGACACGTAGGAGTTATGCCGAAGATGCACCGGAAGTCGTTCACATCCTGGAGGTTGATGTCGCTGTCGCTCACTATGGCGATCGTTTCGCCCGCCCCGGTAAGATTCGATGGCACACTGTAAATGGTGGCAAAGTCAGCGGGAGCAAGCGCAAAGCAATCGGTGGGCCCATTTTGAAAGACATTGCAACTGCCTACGGAGGGAAACGTGTACTGCGGGTTCACGGCGTTCGTTCCACCGCCCACGTTGGGCCTCTTTCCCATTTTGGTCACATGGTACGCCGGCTTCGGATGAAAATTGTGCAGCGAAGCCACGCCTGCTACAACCGGGTTCAGAGCGGACGGAATCGAAGGATCGTTCGCGTTGGCCCAATGCGGCTCGCCGTTGACGACGTAGTTGTGAATCGACGCGTGAAATGCTTCCTGTACCTGGCCGGCCGTTCCCGAGAATTCGATTACCGTGCGCCCATTGGAAACTTTCGCGACCTGAAAGCCGTGCGATTGCAACCACGATGTGACCGCCTGGATATCCGAATCCGCCGGGCCAAACTGCTGGCCGAACTGCGTGGGCGTGAGCCACTTGTGATAATTCGGCGAGGACTTATCCAATTGCTCCGCCAAGAGCTGATTGAGCGCGGCTTGCTGCTCGGGGCTGCGCTTGAGAACGAGGAGCATGTTGTCCATCGGGAGGTCCGCCGGGGCGGCGCCGCGGTCGAACTCCGCGCGCGCGAGCGGATGAGTATTCCCGCGCACCACGGTCAGCTTGGTTTCGTCGACCGGCTGCGTGACGAGCGGCCAGACATACGCCGTCTGCGCGATGACAACCGGAGCGAGCAAAAGTAGAAAAGCGCAAGCAATCGAACGAATCATTTTCATAGTAGGTTCTGCCCTCATGGGATTCATTCCGCTCAGATGCTATCAGGGTTCCAAAAGGATGGACGCAGGTGTGGCGAAAATCTCACTAGACGTTCTCTTCTCTGGCAACGGAATTTCGCTGTCCTTGGGTACAGGTCGTAT
Organism: uncultured Acidobacteriota bacterium; assembly: GCA_963715685.1. Classification (GTDB taxonomy): domain Bacteria; phylum Acidobacteriota; class Terriglobia; order Acidiferrales; family UBA7541; genus Palsa-295. Next base: position 4,132,218 of record OY970264.1, read on the forward strand.
ACGAATTCGGGCTCAGGGAGTGGACGCGCGAATGCGGCCAGCGAGGGCGCGGGCGCGATCACGGGCGATATCGATAAAATGGGAATCGGCGGCCAACTGATCGAGCGCCGCGAGGAATTGCTGGGGCTCGGGAAGCAGCTTTCGATCGTAGTCCGCTTCGATGTGACGGAGCACGTCGTTCACGCCGAGGCGGTCGTAACGCATGGTGCGCTTGAGATCGGAGAGATCGGTCTGCTGGCGCGAAAGATCTTCGAAGATACCAAGGAGCTGCGCGGCGGAGCGATCGAGCGTGTAATTGAAGGTGACGGAGTGAGATTCGGCGCCGCGATCGTAGCGGAAGGTCTTTTCGCCGAGGTTCGCGATCCGGCGGTGCATCTCGAGGTCGACGCCATCGAAGTTGTGAAGCTTCCCGGCGAGATCGAAAATCTTCTGCACGATCGGCGCGTCAATCACCATGGGCTGGGGGTTCGAGTCGTCGTCGAGCTGGCGGATGTCGTACGTGCCGGCGCCGGAATCGCTCACCTTGATTTCAACGAATTCCGGATAGCTGGATTTGAATACTTTGCGGAAGGTGATCGTTGCGCCAGCGGGCGGATTCGCAGCGGCGAATGGCGCAACCGCGAGGACAAACAGAGCGATGCAGAAGAACCTGCGACCAACCATCGAGGACATCATTCCGCGCCGCACCACCTCACTCCGGAAAATTAGATGCCTTGCGTTGCCGTTCGGCCGCCTCTCATCGGGCGAAACGGGCTTCATCGCCCGCGAGCGATCGGAATGCCGGTCGCACGCGACAAGCTGCCGACCGCGGATGTAGCGCGCCAGCCGGCGGCGGCCGCCGCGAGCCGGGCGCGCCCTCGCGACATATGCGCGTGACAGAGCGCCACGGCCAGCGCGTCGGAGGCATCCACCGGTTCGGGTAGATGAGACAGCCCCAGAAGCGATTGCACCATCAGCTGAACCTGTTGCTTCGAAGCGCCGCCGGAACCGGCGACGCTGAGTTTCACTTCCCGGGGCGAATAGCTGTGCGCCGGGATTTGAGCCTGGGCCGCGGCGAGCAGGACGACGCCGCGCATCTCCGCGAGCTTGAGCGCCGTCCTCACGTTGAGTGCAGCGAACACCGACTCGACGGCGACAGCATCTGGCTTGAATTGCTCGACAAGCCCGGAAATCAAAAAGTGGATTTCGCGCAAGCGAACGGCAAACGTGGCGCGCGCCGGGAGCCTCAATGCGCCAAAGCGCATCGGGCGCGCGCTCGAGCCATCAATCTCGACCACTCCGTAGCCCGTCGCGCCCGCGACCGCGGGATCAACGCCCAAGATGCGCAGCTTGCGCACGGTCGAACCTGGAGTCACCCGCTGGGATGGCATATCGGCAGGCACAAGTGTACGCGGGCGCTGGAAGCGGAGGAAAGCGTTTTTTCGAGGCGTGACGCGAACCGACAAGCTAGCTGGCGACGGCGGCCTGAATTTCCTTTTCGTCGATATCGAAGTTCGCGTAGACGTGCTGCACGTCGTCGTGATCCTCGAGCGTCTCAATCATCCGCAGCATCTGCTGCGCCTGGGCGCCGCTCAGCTTTACATAATTCTGCGGAATCCATCCTACTTCCGCGGAAGACGGAGTGATGCCCGCGGCGACAAGCGCATCGCGGACTTTTTCCATCGCCTCGGGCGGCGTCGTGACTTCCCACGTCGAGCCGTCATCTTTCAGATCTTCGGCTCCCGCATCGAGGACAATGCCCAACATTTTGTCTTCGTCCGCCTGTTCCTTGGGCACGACGATGTCGCCCTTGCGGTGAAACATCCATCCGACGGCGCCAGTTTCGGCCATGTTGCCGCCGTTCTTCGACATCATGTGGCGAATCTCGCTGACGATTCTGTTGCGGTTGCTCGTGACGACCTGGATCAAGACTCCGACGCCGCCGGGGCCGTAGCCCTCGAACGTCACCTCGTCGAGCGTCTCGCCCTCGAGCTGGCCCGTGCCGCGCTGGATCGCCCGCTCGATGTTGTCGTTGGGCATGTTCTCGTTCTTGGCAGCGAGAATGGCCGTCCGCAGGCGCGGATTCGTGACTGGATCACCGCCACCGGTACGGGCGGCGATCGTCAGTTCTCGAATGAGCTTGGTGAAAATCTTGCCGCGGCGGGCATCGGTCGCCGCCTTTTTATGCTTAATCGTGGCCCATTTCGAGTGTCCAGACATGAATTAACCTTATACGGGAAGTGTGGCAGGAGCAGCAGCTTAGCTCTTGCCGCGATAGTTTAGCAGCAGGGCCAAGAACAGGCAAGAAGTGCGTCGCATGACCGCGCGCACCACTGAAGCGCGTGTCACAATTCCGTCACAATGCACTAACAATCGGGAAGTATCCTGCAAAATCGATGCGAACACTGATGCGGTCGCGATCACTGCGGAACTGGCTACTTGCCGCGGCAATGCTGTTCACGGCAGGGCCGGGCTGCGCGAGCGCTCAGGACGGGCCGCAGGGTGTTTGCCCACGCCCCGCGGCAGGCAGCACCGTCGCCGAACCCGAGGATTTGCGCAGCCACGACGGGGTGTTGAGCGCAGAGCTTACATACCGCAACTTCGTGGATGCCAACGGGCAAACACGATACTGCTACATGTACAAGGACGGCAGCGAGGCGCCCACGCTGCGTCTCAACCCCGGCGACGAGTTGATTCTGAGGCTGAAGAACGAGCTTACGGATGCGGCTAAGTCCGCGACGCAACCTCAGGCCCTCCCGCGGACAGGGGCAGCCAACGCCGGTCCGAGCGACGACTCGATGTCCATGACGGTGGCGAACGCATGCGCGAATGGAAAAATGACTGCGCTATCGACCAACCTTCATTTTCATGGGCTGTCGGTTCCAGCGGTTTGCCACCAGGACGACGTGCTGAGAACGATGGTTCAGCCGGGAGACCCGCCGTTCGAATATCGCTTTAAGATTCCGGCGGATGAGCCTCCCGGATTGTACTGGTATCACCCTCACGTCCACGGCTTCACGAAGGCGCAGGTGCTGGGCGGAGCATCCGGTGCGCTGATTATCGAGGGGATCGAGCGCGCCAATCGTGAGCTGGCGGGATTGCCGGAGCGAGTGTTCATCGTCCGCGATCAGGATTTGGTGAACCCCAACGCTGCCCCACTGAAGACCGATCCATCAAAACTGCCGCCGGTGATTTTGGATGCCGAGGGAGATGTGATGAACACGGGCACGGGAACCGGCAAGCCCGCGAAGGACTTGTCTCTCAATTTTGTGCCGGTCGCATATCCCGACTACCGGCCGTCCGTGATCGCGATGAGACCATCCGAGCGGCAACTCTGGCGCGTGCTGAATGCGTCGGCCATTACGTATCTCAATCTTCAGGTCGTGTACAACAATGCGGCTCAGGCACTTGGTGTCGTGGCCCTGGACGGCGTGCCCATCAACGAGAACGGGCTTTCAGGCAACCGCGTGATTTGGCGAAGCCACCTTGGGATTCCGCCGGGCGGCCGGATCGAGTTTATTGTGAAGGGCCCGGCCGAGGGCGTGGAAGGAAGCCTTATTACGCGGAGCGTGAACACGGGCGTTGGAGGTGAGAACGATCCGACGCGGCCTCTGGCTACGATCATCACTTCACAGCAGGCCCCGGAGCCGCGATCGACGCTGGCTTCCTCTCCCACGCCGCTTTCGCCCCCAGCTTTAGCGTGGCTGGGCAACGCGGAGCCAGTTCGTACACGAAAACTATACTTCTCAGAGAAGTTGCAGGATCCCAATAACCCTAACAGCCCGACGACGTTTTATCTCACGGTCGACGGACAAACTCCCAAGGCGTTCGACCCGCATTCGACGATTCCCGACATCACGGTGCAGCAAGGAGACGTCGAGGACTGGATCATCGAAAACAGGACACAGGAGTTGCACGCTTTTCACATTCACCAGATTCACTTCATGCTTCTGGAATGGTTTGGCCTGCCGGTCAATGAGCCATTTCTGCGGGACACGGTAAATGTGCCGTTCTGGGACGGGAAAACCTCGGTGTATCCGATGGTGAAGCTGCGGATGGATTTTCGGGACCCAAATTCTATCGGCACTTTTGTTTATCACTGCCATCTCCTGGAGCACGAAGACGGCGGCATGATGGGGGTAATTCGCGTAGAACCAAGAACGCACGCAGGGAATCCGGCGACACGGCCCATTCCGGTGGGGTTGCGGCTTTGCGGACGCCCCGGCATGGTCTCAACTGCGACACACGACGGTGGCCGCGGCCAAGTGCAAGAAAGTGCGAATTCGACCCGAGGTAAGCACGCGAGCGGTGACGCGAAGGGCGGTTTTTAATCGCGCTGTCATCTGACAATAACAACGCTCGCGTATCTAGTCCATGCACGCGTTTGACTTCCAGGCTCTCGACCGGCTGAGTGAGTGCGGAATGCCGTGCGAGGCGGGGCTACTTCAAGCGCCACATCCAGCTACAAGGAGATTTCATGATCGGGAAGAATCTTCGCTGCATCGCGGCGGTATTGCTTGCCGCAAATCTGACCCTGATGACACCGGGCGGCGTGTTTGCCAACGATGGGAAAGAAAGCCATGGAAATGACAACGGCGGTTATACGACGACCACGCCCATCAAGCATCTCGTCGTAATTTTCCAGGAAAACGTCTCGTTCGATCACTACTTTGCAACCTACCCGGACGCAACGAACCCTTCGGGCGAGCCGGCGTTTTATGCGCGGCGGGACACTCCAACGGTAAACGGACTGATCCCAAGCTTGATCTCGAACAACCACAATCATGACGCGAAGTCCGTCGTGTACCCGCCTGTCCGGCTCGATCGCAGCCAGAACTACACGTGCGATCAAGATCATGATTACACGCCGGAACAGCAGGCCTTCGACAGTGGGTTGATGGACGCGTTTCCGGAGTTTGCGGCGACGCCATGCTCGGCCACAACCTACGCGGACGTCTCTGCGCTTGGTCCAGGAGTCGTGATGGGCTATTACGACGGAAATACCGTGACGGGGCTGTGGAATTACGCTCAGTTCTTCACGCTCAACCAGAACTTCTTCGGCACCACCTTCGGGCCCTCGACGCCCGGCGTACTCAACGTAATTTCCGGGATGACGGGCAATGCGGATCCTGCAACGGAAATCAATACCACTGGCGATGTCGTCAATAACGCCGTGATTGGCGACCCCGATCCTTTTTACGACGACTGCTCGGGTTCGGAAAAGGTCGGAATGTCCAGCACCAACAAGAACGTTGGCGATCTGCTCAACGAGAAGGGCATCACGTGGGGCTGGTTCCAGGGCGGTTTCACGCCAACGACGGCGGCGACGGCAACAACCAAAGCAGTCTGCGCAACGACAACGAACCGCATCGATGGCACACCCGAGACGGCCTATAGCCCGCACCATAACGGGTTTCAATACTACGCCAGCACGTCGAACCCGCACCACCTGCCGCCGGCCAGCCTTTCGGAAATCGGTCACAACGGCCCGGCCAACCACCAGTACGACCTGAGCTACTTTGAGCAGGCCGCGCTGGCCGGCAACTTGCCGGCAGTGAGCTACCTGAAGGCGAATCGCGCGCAGGATGGGCACCCCGGCAATTCCTCTCCACTCGACGAACAGCAGTTTCTCGTGAACACTTTGAACTTCCTGCAATCGTTGCCGGAGTGGAAAGAGACGGCCGTGGTCATTACGTGGGACGACTCAGACGGCTGGTACGACCATGTGATGGGGCCGATCGTCAATCAGTCGGCGTCGACGCCGGACGCGCTCACAGGTCCGGGAGCATGCGGGACGGGAGCGGATTCTCTTGCCGGTCTACAGTCCCGCTGCGGATACGGCCCGAGAATCCCCATGCTCGTGCTTTCTCCGTTCGCCAAGCGGAACTTCGTTGATAGCACGCTCACCGATATGAGCTCCGTTGTTCGCTTCATCGAAGACAATTGGGGTCTTCCGCGAATCGGGAACGGTTCGTTCGACGTAATCGCCGGACCGATTAACAACGCATTCGACTTTTCCAATGAGCGCTCGGAGACGGTCTTCCTGGACCCGGTGACGGGGCAGGTCGTCGCCGTCGGGCATCACCAATAGGAAACAGATTCCCCGCAGTCCCTCACGCCAGCAACGCCCCCCTGGCTCGGACCGGATCCCCGGTCCGAGCCAGCCCGTTTTTATGGGCCCTGTGGGCGGCATCACGGATGTATGCTTGGGCGTTCAGCACGACGGACGTTGTTTCCTGTTGCATCCGGAGATGGCCGATTGGCTCGCAAACCCCGCAGCATCGATCTGACACAGGTTTCCGAATGGGATGACGGCAAGATTCGCCGCAAGGAAGACTACCTCGCGGCCGAGGAGCCGCTCGAAATCCGCGTCGGCAAGGATCCCCTGAGCGTCACGATGCGCACGCCAGGACACGACCTGGAGCTCGCCGCTGGATTCCTGTTCACCGAAGGGCTGGTGCAGCGACGCGCGCAGATCATCACGCTCGACGAAGAGCCGCGCGACGGCGAAGAAAATCGCGGGAACATTGTTCGGGTCGAGCTTGCGCCGGAGTCGACGCCCGACTTCGAGAAAATGCGCCGGCATTTTTTCGCGGCGTCGAGCTGCGGCATCTGCGGGAAGGCTTCGATCGATTCGGTGCGCGCTCGAACGCTCGAGCCGCCCAATCCCGATTTCCGCCTCGATCCGGAAGTGTTGGTCCGGCTGCCGGAAGCGCTGCGGGCCTCGCAGGCAGTCTTCGGGCGAACGGGAGGGCTGCACGCAGCGGCGCTATTCGACGCAAGCGGCGGATTGCTCGTCCTGCGCGAAGACATCGGGCGGCACAACGCCGTGGACAAAGTGATCGGCTGGGCGCTGCTGGAGAACCGCGTGCCGCTCGGACAGGCCGTGCTGCTCGTGAGCGGCCGCGGAGGCTTCGAGATCGTGCAAAAGGCGATCGTCGCGGGACTGCCGGTCGTCGCATCGGTTTCGGCACCGTCTAGTCTGGCCGTGCAGCTTGCGCGCGAGCTTCACCTGACGTTTATTGGGTTTCTGCGGGGGCGGCGCTTCGTGATCTACGCGGGCGAGGAGCGGATCGGCAAATCCTGACGGTGAACACTCCTGCTGGAAAAGCGAAACGCTGACTATGAGGCGGCCTTGCCTCGCTTCTTTGGCGGGTCGGCCGAGTGCCCGTTGCCAACCATGCTGGTAAAGGTGGCAAGCAGGTCACGATCCCACCAGCCGCGCGTCGCTTCCTCATGCATGATCTCCAGCGCAACCGCGGAAGGCGAAGCCATGCGATAAGGGCGGTCGGTGGTGAGCGCGTCGTACACGTCGGCGAGCTGGAGAATCGCCGCCGTGAGAGGAATGGCGTCGCCGCGCAATCCATCGGGGTAGCCCGAACCGTCGTGCCGCTCATGGTGGTGGCGAATGATGGGCAGAACGAGGTGAAACGTCCTCAACGGCGCGCAGATGCGTTCGCCCACAACGGGGTGCTTGCGCATGATCTCGATCTGATCCGCCGAGAGCGGCCCCGGCTTCAGCAGAATGGAATCCGGTACCGCGACTTTACCGATGTCGTGAACGATCCCGGCGCGCCGAAGAGCCTTGATATCCTCTTCGGGCAGGCCCAGCTTTTGCCCGAGGCAGGCCGACATCTCCGCGAGCCGCTCGCAATGACCGCGCGTGTACGGATCGCGTGCTTCGATGCTCTCGGCGAGACTGAAAAGCACGCCTTCGGCATTTTCAAGCTCGTCAGTGAATTGCTTGAGGCGCAGCAAAGACCGCGTGCGGGCCAGGAGCTCGTTGAAGTCGATGGGCTTGCTGAGAAAGTCGTCCGCGCCCGCATTGATTCCCTTGATGCGGTCTTCGGTCGCGGAAAGCCCTGTGATCAGCACGACCGGAGTGAGGCGCGTCTCGGGCGTCGCCTTGATGCGGCGGCAAACCTCAAACCCGCTCAAGCCGGGCATCACGATGTCGAGAAGAATCAGATCGGGGCGGAACGAAGCGCACTGATCGAGCGCGGCGATGCCGTCGCTTGCGTCGCTCACCTCGAATCCTTCGCGGCGGAGCAACGTAGCAAGCGCCGCACGCGCCGGGGATTCGTCATCGACGATCAGAATTCGCTCAAACATGTTTTGAGTCTCGCTTGCCGGCCAAACGACGCGATCGACTGCGCGTCGCGAAAACCGCGAACACGGATCTCTCGGCTCCTCCGGCGAGCAATATGTGCTGGGAACTTTCGCTGCACGGGTAATCAAATGTATCCTGTCCCGTGATTTCGGACAACCCGGAATCACGCAATCGAAAGAGCGGCTTCGAGTTTCGTTCACCGATGGAACCGATCGCACGAGGGAATATGAAGCGAACGCTGCCTGCGGAAGCGGTTCAGGAAATCAGCAAGAAGCTCGAGTTGGCCCACAAGGCGCTGCAGAGGCGCTATCCGGGTCCGTCGAGTGAACGCCAGCCGATCCACGTGGTCTACGGCGGAGCGCACCTATTTCGCGCGGGCACCACGCGGCGGCTGGGCGACCTCGCGCTGAAATCGCTCGACGAGTACGCGCCCAACTTCGCGGCGTTCGCCAAAGCCGTCGGGCTGCCCGGTGCGGCGGGACTTCCGGACGCGCCCGAGACGGCCGCTGCGGTCGCTAAATCCATCGAGGCCGATCCGGATGTGGCGCGCCGCGAAAACCGACCGGCGTGGTTCGCGCACACGGTGTATCGCCGCATCCGGGAAAAGCTCAAGCGCGAACCCGTGGAAGATTTCCGGATCGATTTCGAGGACGGCTATGGGAACCGCCCGGACGACGAGGAGGATGGCCACGCGGCGGCGGCGGCGAACGAGTTGTGCGCGGGAATGAATTCGGGCGAGTTGCCGCCATTCATCGGCATACGCATCAAACCGCTCACCGAAGAGCTTCGCGAGCGGAGCATCCGCACGCTGGATATTTTTCTGTCGGAACTCGCCGCGAAATCGCGCGGTGAATTGCCAAAACGATTTTATGTGACGCTACCAAAAGTCGCTCTGCCCGATGAGGTTGCGGCGCTGGCCGATATTTGCTCGCGCCTCGAACCGATGCTCGACTTCGAGCCGGGCGCGCTGCGGATCGAGCTGATGATCGAGACGCCACACGCAATCCTCAACGAACGCGGCGAGGCGAATCTGCTAACCCTCGTGACCGCGGCGCGGAGACGCTGCGTAGCTGTGCACTTCGGACCGTACGACTACACGGCTTCGCTCGACATCGCGGCTACATATCAGCCGGTCGTGCATTTCGCATCCGACCTCGCGCGCGGCTTGGTGCAGGTGGCGTTGGCGGGGACCGGCATCCGGATCGCCGACGGCCCCACGAACATCATGCCGATCCCTCCGCATCGCGCTCCGAAGGACGGGCCGCCGCTGAGCGCGCGCCAAGCGGAAGAAAATCGTGCGGCCGTTCACCGCGGATGGAAACTCCATTTCGACAATGTCCGCCGCTCGCTGGCGAACGGCTACTACCAGGGATGGGATCTGCATCCGGCGCAGCTTCCGGCGCGTTACGCGGCCGTGTATTCGTTCTTTCTCGAGAGCCTGGACTCATCCGCGGAGCGTCTTCGCAATTTCGTCGACAAAGCCGCGCAGGCCACTCGCGTGGGGCAAGTGTTCGACGACGCGGCGATGGCGCAGGGTCTGCTGAATTATTTCGAACAGGCTGTCAATTGCGGCGCGCTCAAGGCGGATGAGGTAGAGGCACTCACGGGGATATCTTCGGCGGAACTTCGCGGCGGGTCGTTCGTTAAAATTCTCGCGCAACGGCAGGCCTGACCTAGCCGGAGCTTCGGCGGGCTACCGCTTCCTTCTTTTCATCACAAACATCAGCGGAATCACGCACACGCAGATCACGCTCATCAGCCGGAAGTTGTCCACGAACGAGAGCATCATCGCCTGGCGTTGCAATTGCTGGTACACGAGGGCCTGGGCGTCCATCGCCGCGCGGGCTGCGTCCGCGCCGCGCGTAACCAGCAGGTGCGTGATGCTGTGCAAGGCCGCCTGGTATTGGTGATTGCCCGGCTGCAGATTGACGGCCAAAACGCTCTGGTGAAACTGGGCGCGGCGGTCCAGCATCGTCGTGACAAACGAAATCCCGGTGCTGGCACCCACGTTGCGCGCCAGGTTGATGAGCCCCGACGCGTTGTTCATCTTTCCCAGCGGCACGAAGTAAAACGCCATTACATTAATTGGCACGAACAGAAATGCGGTCCCCATTCTCGAGATGATCCAATCGTTCACCGGTATTCGCGAACTCGCGGAAAGGCTGAGATGGGAGAGCTGGTACAAACCCGCCGTCATAATGCAGAGGCCGGCGATCACGATCCAGCGCGGCTCGAACTTGCCGAGGAGCACGCCGACGAACGGCAGAATCGCCAACAGAACCAGCCCGCCCGGCAACAACACGATCCCACTCTGCATTGCGGTGTAGCCCATCAGCGTCTGCAGCAGGATGGGGAGCAAAAGGGTGGTTCCGTAAAGGACCACCCCCAGCACGTACATCATGAACGTGGAGATAGCGAAGTTCCGGTCCTTGAAGAGATGCAGATCGATCACCGGGTGGTCCGTCGTGAGTTCCCGGACAATCAGCGCAATCAGCGAAGCAACGCAGATCACCGTGGACCAGAGAATGAAGGTGGAACCAAACCAATCGTCGCGCTCTCCCTTGTCGAGCACGATCTGAAGAAACCCGAGGCCCACGCTGAGGAATCCCAACCCGAGAAAATCGATCTTTAGGCCCTGTTTGAACGTCTTGCGAACCATGTGTATGGGATCGAAGATGAGAAATGAAATCATGATTACCGAGATGATTCCCACCGGCACATTCAGCAGAAAAATCCACCGCCAGGAATAGTTGTCCGTAATCCAGCCACCGAGCGTGGGTCCGAGCGTGGGAGCGACGACGACGCCCATGCCGTAGATGGCCATCGCCATTCCCTGCTTCGCGCGCGGAAAGCTATCGATGAGAATCGCCTGCGAAATCGGCTGCATGCCTCCCCCGCCCGCGCCCTGGATCACGCGAAACAACACGAGCATCGGCAGCGACGGCGCGAGTCCACAGAGAAGCGAGCTCAACGTAAAGATCACGACGCAGGCAATGAAAAACCGCTTGCGGCCGAAGAGCGTCGAAAACCATCCCGTGAGCGGGAGGACGATCGCGTTCGAAACCAGATAGGAGGTCAGGACCCAGGTGCTTTCATCAACGCCGGCCGAGAGATTCCCGGCGATGTGCGGCAAGGAAACGTTCGCAACGCTCGTATCGAGCACTTCCATGAACGTCGCCGAGATCACGGTGGCCGCAATGAGCCAAGGATTGATCTGGGGGAAAGGCTGAGCGTATTCGGCGGTCGTGGCCATCCAGATTCAGACGTCGAGGTTCAGCGAACGGTTCCTTTTGAAAGAGTTGAATTCGGTGATGCCGGAGCGGAAGGCAAATGATTCCGTGACTGTGGCGCGAAAATTCCCCTCGGTGAGGATATCACCGCCGGTTTGCACGATTCAATGCGATGACGAGGCGGGCGCTGCCGAAATGGAACTCGCGGTGAAAGCCCGTTCTCTGCGCCGCCAAAAGTACAACAATGTGCAGCCCACCAGGACGAGCGCAACGCACAGCCCCGTCCACAGTCCCGCGGCGCCCCAGCCGACGCGGAAGCAAAGATACGCGCCCACGGGCAATCCTACGAACCAGTAGATGCTCGACGACCAGATCATCGGAGTCCGCGTGTCTCCCGCTCCGCGCAGCGCTCCCGTGGCCACGGCTTGCAGGCCGTCAAACAGCTGAAAGAACGCGGCGACAAACAGCAAGGCGCTAGCGGCGCGAATGACGACGGGGTCCGGCGTATAGATGCGCACGACATAGCGCGGCAACGTCCAGAACGCAATTGCGGTGCAGGTCATGAAGCTGGCGCCCAGAGCGAGCGCCGTCCAGCCCGCGCGGCTTGCAGCGTGAGGATCGTGACGACCGAGCGCCTGCCCCACCCGCACGGCCGCCGCCGATCCGATCCCCAGCGGCACCATGTAGGTAAAACTGGCGGTATTGAGGGCGATTTGATGGCTCGCCAGCGGAACTGCTCCTAGCCGTCCGATCAGCGATGTTGCGACCGCGAATACGCCCACTTCCAGTCCCATTTGCGTCGCCGCCGGGAAACCGAGCGTCACGAGCCGCCAGACGCGCGGCAGATGGGGCCATCGCGACGCATCGCGGAGGCCCGTCTTGTAACGCCAGTCGTAGTAGGCGCAGTACGCAAATAGCACCGCGGCCATGTAGGTACGGCCGACGCACGTCGACCACCCCGAGCCGACCGTTCCCATCGCCCGAAATCCAAGGTGACCGTAAATGAGAGCCCAGTTCGCAACCAAATTCACGAGATTCGCGGAAATCAGCGAAAACATAACCGGCTTCGAAAGGTTGATCCCCTGGAGATAGCGCCGGCACGCAAAGTAGAGAAGCAGCGGCAGAGTGCTCCAATTGATTGCGCGAAGATATGGAATCGCCTGGCTGAGCACGGCTTGCTCGATGCCTAGCGAACGCAAAATGGGCTCGCAGAGCCGGACGAGCATCATCAGCACCGGCGCGATCCCCAGGCTCAGGTACACGCCATTTACCAGCGAGCGGTGCGCATCCTCCAGGTCTCCCGCGCCATACGAGTGCGAAACCAGCGTGTCCAGCCCGAGCATCAATCCCGTTCCAAAAATCGCCACGACGTAATAGACGATGCTGCCGAGGCTCACGGCGCCGATCGCCACGGAGCTATTCGCCTGGCGGCCGACCATCATCATATCGACGATGCCCATGGTCATCCAGCCGAGCTCGGCAACCACAATCGGAACTGCGAGGCGCAGCATGGGCCGCGCTTCCTCGGCGACATAGTGCAAGAACAGGCGCTTGAGCATGCCCACGAATCCTTCGCGCAATCTTTGGGATGATATCGTCTCTGTGCAATTCACTCAGAAAAATCGGAGTTCAAGGATGGTTGCAGTGATACGCGTGGATTAGACGGGTACGAACTTCTGAAGTGCGGTTAAACGGATGAGTAACGGCTTCAATTCCTCTGCGCCAATTCTTTCGGCGCAACCATCGACGACGCGCCTTGCCCGATCGAAAAGTATGCTCCGAAGCGCCCGGTCTTGCGTCGCCGCAGCAATGTCACCGTAGCCGCGAAGCAAGCGCAGACTGACGGCAATATCGGTCTTCGAGTACATGCGGATCTGCTCGAACGCCGAGTCCAGCAGACGTTCGAAGTCAATCCATCGAATACTGACGCGAGCGACGCCCTGTAGATCGTAGAGCATCGGCTCGGGCGTCTCCCTGGATGCGAAACGGATCAGGATGCGGCTCAGTTGGTCCACGCAATTGATGGCGGTCGTGGGGTCATTGACGGCGGGCGAGATCGCCTTGAGCGCGATGTCCACGATCTGCAGGACGCCGAACTCCACATCCTGCTGCAGAGTTCGGGCCGGCCCGAGGTCGAACGCACTGCGCAGCGCGGCGCTGCTTTCGGCAGACAGCCGTTCACCTTTGTACGCCATCAGGAGCGGAATCCCTGCCGGGACAAACTGGCCGACCCTGCGAAGAACATGAATCTTCACGCGTTGGGACGTAGCCAGAACCAGAAGGCGCCGCAGGTCGACAAACCGGATGTAGCCGGACACCTCGTTCAGGACCGGCGTCTCCCACGCGGCCGGCTCGGCCCCATCCCCGGTCTCCACGCGGTTCGGCTTTCGCGGCAACGGCATCACGTCGTCGATCACGAGTTCTGTTTCCGAGGCGATCCTGTCCACGATATGGTTCACGCTGATCGCCTGCGAAATGTGGTGGATGAAGAAGAGCAGCAACCCGACGCAGGCTATCGCAAGAAGCAGCGCACCCACGACGGTCGCGACCGGCGCAAATGGGCGGGGTAGGGAATGGGCCGCTGGAAGCGCCGCCATGCAATACAGGAATGTGCCAAGGAATATGCCGAGCGTCCATTGGGTGACACGGTCCCTTGCAAAGCTGACGATGATGCGTGGGGAAAACTGCATGGACGCCAGCGTCAATGTCATCAGTAGGATCGCGAACACGATGGAAACGACCGTCATGATGGAGGCGCCAATTCCACCGAGGATCACTTGAGCCACTTGAGGATCGGCGTGCGAGAGGAAAAGCACCTTGGGCACCCAGTCGCCGATCGAGGGGTAGGTTTCTTCACACCATGAGAGCAGCGCACCGCCAAAACCTAGGGTCAGGGCGATGGCCAGCGGGCGAACAAGGAAGCCACCACGCAGGCTATACGTGACATGGCGGAACAACAATCGCAGGCGTTCGATCACAGATCCATCTTCCTAGACACGGCTTCAGCCGGAAAATCGCGTAACGGAGCTGCGCTTCCGCGGTGTCGCAGTATTATTATTACTTGCAAAATACGTTTCAGGGGGAAAACTCTAGCATAGCGATGGAAAGCCTTCTATAAAATCCGGATTCTTTGCTGTCGAATAGATTTGTCTTTGGTCGCCGAGAAAAATCCGGGCGGGAAAACTAATCGCGGGTGGCCGAACCCGTAAGTTGAACAAACGAGCCAGGGGTGGCGGAAGCGCCTGAATCGAGCGTCTGGGGCGCGCGCCATGCGTCCACGATCGAGATCTGGTGAACGCAGGACACGGTGCAGTGCGGTGCGCAACCCTTCTTGGTGAGGAACTCGCGGCGGCGACGCTCTTCCGTGTACTGGTCGAGCGGAATGCCCGGATAGCCGCGCTGCTGCGAGCAGTAGTGCACCAAGCCATCCTCGCAAACATAGAGGTAGCGCGAGCCGGCGCGGCAGCGCCACTGATTCTCGCGGCCCGCGGCGATATTGTGTTGAAAGCCGTTCACGCGGGTGAACGAACGCTTCCCGAGCGACATGATCTCTTCAAAGATTTCCTGCTCGCGCGGGCCGAGTGGCTGAAGCTGCCCATTACCGTCATGCAATATGCCTACCGTGGACGTGAAGCCCAGCTCGAGTGCCCGGTGCGCGACGGTGAGCGCATCTTCCGGATTGCGGACGCCGCTGCCTAGGACGGAATTGATGTTCACGTGAAACTCGGCGTGCTCCGCCAGAAGCTGGAGCTTCTGGTCCAACACCTTCAAGCTTTTCTTCGAGACGTCGTCCGGCCGCACGTTGTCGATGCTGATCTGCAGGTGTTCAAGGCCGGCGCGGTTCAGCCGCTCGATCCGGTCGGCCACCAGCAAATAGCCGTTGGTGATGAGCCCGGCCAGGATGCCGTTCTTCCGGATTCGCGCGATGATCGCATCGAGATCGGGATGAAGCAGCGGCTCGCCTCCACTGATCGTGATAATGGAAGTGCCCATCGCGCCCAAGCGGTCGATCCGGCGGAACATCTCCTCGAGCGGCACCGGTTTGGAAAAATCGTCGAATTCGTTGCAGTACGTGCAGGCGAGATTGCAGCGACGCATCGGAATGATATGCACGAGGAGTGGATGGCGAGTGGAAGCCAACCCTTTGGCGACCATGCCGATCTCCCGCAACCGGCGGTGCACGCCGCGAAGACCCTTGCGAATTTTCTTTCGAAATGTCACGGATTCCGCGAAGGAAGGCACTCCGGTCCCTTCCTGATGAATTATTATGCCACATCGAGACGCCGTTCCCGTTCCGGCTTGCGCGTCCGTGGTGTCGTGCAAAGTGATAAAAAGACCGGCTGCCGGGACGGCCACTTTTGCTAGAATTTGATTTTCCGAATGGTTTGGGCTAGGGTCTGATCGTGCAAAGAAAATTCCTCAAACACCTCGGGGGTGCGCTCGATGCCTGACGCTGTAGCGGAGAAGGTGATTGCGACGCTGGCGTCCGTGAAGCGCATTCCCGCCGAAAAGATCACCGTGGACTCGAATCTGCGCGAAATGGGGATCGATTCCCTCGATGTGTTCACCCTGCTCTTCGAGCTCGAAAACGCCTTCAAGATTTCGATCCCGGATGACGACGTCCGATCCATCCAGACGGTCAACGACATCGTCGAAGGCATCAAGAAGATTCTTGCCGCTGCGCCGCCCGACGCGTCCGTGGGTTCAGCCAGCCCGGCGGACTGAAGAATGGCGGCGCGCCGGGTCGCAATCACAGGCCTCGGAATCGTATCCCCCCTCGGCCTGAACATCGCCGACACCTGGAACGCACTGCGCGAAGGACGGTCCGCAATCGGGCCGCTCCAGTCCGTCGACGGCTCGCGCGTTGGACTCAAGATTCAAAATGCCGCTCAAGTGCATGGCTTCGATCCGCTGCAACACTTCCAGGGAGGCAAGGACGCCCAGCTCGACCGTTTTGCACAGTTTTCCGTCGTGGCGGCAAGGCAGGCCCTCGCCGATTCCGGGATCGAGTTGACGCCGCATTTGCGGGAGCAGTGTGCGATCGTGTGCGGTTCGGCGGTCGGCGGGCAGGCCGCAATCGAGGCTGGGTTCGAAGACCTCTGGGTGAATGGCCGCGGCCGGGTGCATCCGCTGACGATCGCCAAGACGATGGCAAACGCCGGCGCGAGCCACATTTCGATGGATCTGGGCCTTAGCGGCCCTACTTATACAGTTTCTACGGCGTGCTCGTCAGCTAACCATGCCATGGGGCAGGCTTTCCGGCTGGTGCGCGACGGCCAAGCGGAACTCGCCGTCACCGGAGGCGCCGAGGCGATGTTCACGGTTGGAATGCTGAAGGCGTGGGAGGCGATGCGCGTCATTTCGCCGGATACGTGCCGCCCGTTCAGCAAGGACCGGCGCGGCATGATCCTGGGCGAGGGCGGCGCGATGATGATTCTCGAACCGTTCGACGCGGCAAGGGCCCGCGGCGCGAAAATCTACGCGGAGATCTGCGGCCTTGGTATGACGTCCGACGCGCACCACCTGACGCAGCCTTCCGTCGAAGGGCCGGCGCGAGCGATGCGCGGCGCTCTGCGCGAAGCGGGCCTTGCGCCCGAGGCGGTGGGCTACATCAACGCGCACGGCACGGGAACGATCGGGAACGATCCGGTCGAGTCGCGCGCTATCCGCGAAGTCTTCGGCGCGCATGCGGATAAGCTCGGCGTAAGTTCGACGAAGTCCATGCATGGACACGCCCTGGGGGCGGCAGGAGCGCTCGAGGCCATCGCAACGGTCCTCGCTCTCCATCAGGGCATCCTGCCGCCGACCGCGAATTACCTCGGGCGCGACCCCGAATGCGACCTCGATTACATTCCCAACCATGCGCGAGCGCAGCGCGTCGAAGCTGCTCTCTCAAACTCATTCGCTTTCGGCGGATTAAACGCCGTCATCGCCTTCCGTGCTGCAAACCAGTGATTGAAACAGACTAGAAGAGGCGGGAAACGAACGGAACGATCATGTTCCAGCCCTTGGGGACTATTTCCCAAGTGCGGGTCAGTTCGTCGGAGCAGGAGAGTGTGATCATGATTCCGAGCCAGAAGAATCCGGCAAGAATTACGATGCGCGTGAGGCCGGTGGCGTATTTCGCGTGCATGAAGAAAAGCACCACGAGCATCATCTTTGTCACCGCGATCGCGAGCGCCACGACCGTGTTCCATCGCCCAAGGTCAATATAGGCCACCCCCGTCGTGAGCGCAGTGCCCGCCATCAAGGCGAAGAAAACCAAGACGTAAGTGCTGACCGGCACCACGTGCCCCGCATTGCCGCCCTGCTCGGTATGCTCAGACATTAGCGATCAACTCCCCGGGTAGCGCCCGCCAATCAGGTATAGAAGCGCGAAAAGGAAAATCCAGACGATATCGACGAAGTGCCAGTACAACCCGCTGATTTCGAGCGGCGCGTAATATTCCGGCGAGAACTTGTTCCGCGCCGTCATGATCACGAGCACAGTCAGGACGCCGAGCCCAGCCACCATGTGCAGGGCGTGCAGACCGGTCATGAAGAAATAGAAGCACATGAACATCTGAACGCCCGGGGCATGCGGACCGTTGTAGGCCCAGTTGATTCCCGGAACGATGCCGTCAATATAGTCGCGATACCATTCAAACCTGAGCTTGAGGCCCAGGAACAGCGCGCCGAAAATCATCGTCAGAATCAGCCAGAAGATGATTTGGCCCTTCCGCTTGCCGGTCTGCGCGGAGCGGATCGCCAACGCCATCGTCAAGCTGCTGCAGATCAACACGTATGTGTTGGTGGCGCCGAATTTGACCTCAAGCAAATGGCTGCCCGTGACGAACGACTCATAGTGCAGCGCACGGTAAATCGTGTACGAAGCGAACATCCCGCCAAAGAACAGGATTTCGGTGACCAGGAAAACCCACATTCCCAGCCGGCCAGCCTCGCGCTGCTGGCCGACCGTCTCGAACTGATGGGCGAATCCCGGCGGATGCGCGCCGTGCGCGGCCAATTCAGACACGGGCCACCCCCGGAGTATCGGGATACTTGCGCGGCTCGGCAACCGGATAGTTGTACGCCTCTTCGGTCACGATCGGTATCTCCGTGAAATTCTCGGTCGGCGGCGGCGAGGGAATCGTCCATTCAAGCCCCTTGGCCTTCCAAGGATTTGGGCCCGCGACCGGGCCGTAGCGCATCGACCACGTCAGGTAGATCAGAGGGATCAGATAGCCGATGCCGAGAATTGATGCGCCCGCGGACGACATCACGTTGAGCACCTGAAACTCCGCTGGATACACCGCATAGCGGCGCGGCATCCCAAGATAGCCGAGTATGAACTGCGGGAAGAACGTCAGGTTGAAACCGATAAAAATGATCGCCGCCGCGATGCGCGCCCAGAGGTCGGGATAGAGACGTCCGGTGATCTTGGGCCACCAGTAATGAATGCCGCCTAGATAGGCCATCACGGCGCCGCCGACCATCACGTAATGGAAATGAGCGACGATGAAATAGGTGCCGTTCAGGTGGACGTCGGTCGCAAGCGATGCGAGGAACAGCCCGGTCAGCCCGCCGATCGTGAACAGGCCGATGAAGCCCAGCGCGTACAGCATCGGCGCCTCATAGGATATCGAACCCCTGTAAAGCGTTGCGGTCCAGTTGAACACCTTGATCGCAGACGGAATCGCCACAAGGAAGCTCAGCACCGAGAAGACCAACCCTGCGTAAACCGACTGGCCCGTGACGAACATGTGATGGCCCCACACCACGAAGCTGATCACGGCGATTGACAAGCTTGAAAACGCCACGAAGCTGTACCCGAAAATTTTCTTTCGCGAAAACGCCGTGACGAGTTCGCTGACGACGCCCATGCCCGGCAGAATCATGATGTACACGGCGGGATGCGAATAAAACCAGAAAAGGTGCTGGAAGAGCAGAGGGTCGCCGCCGACGGCCGGATCGAAGATTCCAACGTGCAAGATCCGCTCCGCGCCGAGCAGCAGCAGCGTCACGGCGATCACCGGAGTGCCCAGAACGAAAATAAGGCTCGTTGCGTACATGGCCCAAATGAACAGCGGCAGGCGAAACCAGGTCAGTCCCGGTGCGCGCATCTTGTGGATCGTCACGATGAAGTTCAGGCCCGTGAGGATCGACGAGAATCCGGCGATGAAGACGCCGAGCGCAACGGCTACGACGTGCGTTTGCGAGTACGAGCTGCTGTACGGCGGATAGAACGTCCAGCCGGTGTCGACCCCTCCCGAAAGCGTCGCGTACAGAGCAAACGACGCACCGATGATGAAGAGGTACCAGCTCATCAGGTTGAGTTTCGGAAAGGCCACGTCGCGCGCGCCGATCATCAGCGGAATCAGAAAATTCCCGAGCGTCGCGGGAATCGACGGAACCAGGAAGAAGAAGACCATGATAATGCCGTGCGTCGAAAACAACTTATTGTAAGTTTCCGGCTCGAAGAGCGCGCCCTGCGGCTCAATCAAATGCAAGCGCATCAGAACCGCCGGCACTCCGCCGACGAAGAACATGAGCGTGATCGAGGCGAGATACAGCAGCCCGATCCGCTTGTGATCGAAGGTCAACAGCCATGATTTGATGCCGTAATTCGCGTTTAGATAATTCACGCTGGATTCGGCCGGCACTGCCTGGGCCGTACTCATTTACCGTTCCTCTCTTCCGAGCCGAGCGACTTCACGTAAGCGATGAGCTGCAATATCTGTTCTTCGTCGATTTGCCCCTGATAGGTCGGCATGATCTCCTGATAGCTGGGCATGTGGACGGAATTCGGAACCAGGATCGCCTGGCGAATCAACGATTCATCCACGACTCGCGTTTCGCCGCTCGCCAGCTTTTCCGGTTTGCCATAAAGGCCTGCCAGGGACGGCCCTCGGCCACCGCCGCCCGCGACGTGGCAGCTTCCGCAATCAAACTGGATAAACAGACGCTGGCCCTGTTCGGCCAAAGATTCGGTCTTCTCGCCGCCGGCGAGCCATGCCGCGTAATCGGTCGGTGTCATGACGTACACCCAACCGATCATCTCGGAGTGGTTCGTGCCGCAGTACTGCGCGCAGAAGAGGTGGTACGTGCCCGTTTCCGTCGCCTGGAACCATACGGACGAATAGCGGCCGGGCAGTACGTCCTTCTTCACGCGAAAGGCGGGAATATAGAAGTCGTGGATTACGTCCTGCGAAGTCATCGTAAGCTTCACGGGAACGCCCACGGGCACGTGGAGTTCGTTGATCTCGCGCGGCCCCTCGGAGTGCTGGAGGTGCCACATCCACTGTTTCCCGATGACGAAAATTTCCGTCGAAGCCGCGGGCGGGCGCGAGTTCCGGACGTAGAGGGTCGACGACCACACAAACAGGACCACGCAGATGAGCGAAGGGATGATGGTCCAACCGAGTTCGAGCACCATCGACGTATGAGTTTCGGCGGCGATCTCGTCATCGGACCGCCGGCGGTACTTGACCATGAAATAGAAAATGATGGAGAAGATCAAGACGCTGAAAAACAGAGTGATGCCCGTCAGCGCAAGATACAGCTTGTCCACGCCTTCGGCGATCGACGATGCCGCCGGCGGCTGCAGCGGAAACATGGCCGCTGCGCCCCTGACCGAATTCAATCCGGATTCAATGAAGCCAATCATCATTGGTTAGTTACAACCCTTCGCGGGCCCTGCGTCTGCTGCTCCATCTGATTCATACGCTCTTCCCGTGCAACGCCGGCTGATGCCCGCGGAAGAGGATCAGCAAACCGAGTCCGCCAATCAAAATCGTGGCGAGTCCCGAAAGTTGAAGCACTCGCGATACGATCAGCCCGTACTTGCCGGTATGGGGATCGTAGTGGTAACAGAAAAGCAGAACCTCATCGACCGGCGAGCCGATCCTTCCCTCCGATGCGTCCACCAGCCCGAGCCTCAGGTCGCGCGAGGGATACGTGACGCCGTAGAAGTAGCGCGAAAGCTTCCCTTCCGGCGTCAGCACCATAATGGCGCTAGCATGTGCGTACTGCTTGGAATCGGGATCGTACGCGTAACGAAAACCCACGGAATCCGCGAGCCGCTTGATATCCGGCTGCTCGCCCGTCAGGAAATGCCAGCCGTTTGCCGCGCCCGGCCGCCCATACATGCCCACATAGACCGCCTGCTTGGCTTCGGCGAGCACCGGCCGGTCGGTCGGATCGATGCTCACGGTAACGACGTTGAAGTCCTTCCCGATCGTCATCGGAATTTCTTGGAGGCTGCGATCCAGGGCGTTGAGCACCTGGGTACAGAGCATCGGGCAGTTGTAATACACGAGCGTGAGAATCACCGGCTTGCCCACGAAATACTGCCCCAGCTCGACTGGATTGCCGTGCTCGTCTCGGAAGGTTGCGTCGAGTGGAATCGGCTGGTTGAGCTTTTGATCGATCCCGACGTCTTTGAGCAGATCGGGGCGCACGCCGATGCCCTGATTGGGGTCGGTGAACTGCGCGGACGCCGCGGGAGGATGCAACAGAAGCGCCGACGCAATTGCCGCGCCTGCCAGCCACGACCGCATCGAATTGGCTTTGAACTTCATTCGCCCTTCGTCCCCTTTTTCCCGCACCAATCAATAACTCGGTCTTGCCAAAAAACCTACGGCTTCGATTCCGCGCTTTCGCTAGCCGGTCCCGGAGGTGGCGGCTCGGTCAAGTAGCCGCACTGTCCTTCGACATCTGCGCCGCCGGGAACCCCCGGCACAACCGCAGACAAGGGCGCCGTCGTGGGAGGCTCGTCGCCAGCCGCGCGCGCGGGCAATCCCCGTGTCAAAATCAAATCCATGGCGCGATCGACGGGAATTCTCACGACTCCGCTCTGCCGATCGACCCAGCCGTACGTGTTGACCTTCTGTTCCTGCGTCGTGCAGTAATCCACCAGCTCCTGGTGCGGATGAGCCTGAAGGAGCGGGCTTGGTGGAATCTCGCGCGCGATGCCTGCAATCGGCGACGCCGGCGGCCCGAGCGGCGTCACCTTCTTGAAGTAATCAAACGACCATCTCATCGCAAGCATGGTGACAGCCAGCACCACCGCCATCCAAAAGGCAAACTGGACCAGCGCGCCAATATTCGCGTCGCGCTGCTCGTAGCCGGGCCCGCGGTCGACCGGAGCATTGTCTTGCGGCTTCTTAGTCGCCATGCTGATGCTCCAAAACGCCTTCAAATCGCGGATCGTGCAATGGCAGCAGCGGCAATTTTTTCAGCTGACCGAAGAACGCGCCGAGCCACACTCCGCCGATGCCAATTAGAACGAGCAGATCCAATAGGTGGAAATGCGGCCCTGTTTGCTTAGGATCGAAGGCCGGGACAACCAACCAATAAATGTCTATAACAGCTACCACCAACATCCAGCCCGCGATCCTTGCAAGCGAATGCAGGCGCCTCTTCAAGCGCCGCTGCAACAACAGGAAGAACGGGACAAAGAAATGGAAGATCAGCAGAATTGCCGCCACTGCTCCCCAACCCCCTCGCGCGCGCACCAGGTACCACGGAATCTCGTCCTTCAGATTGCCTGCCCAGATGATCAAAAATTGCGAGAAGGACATATAAGTCCACAGCAGCGTGAATGCGAGCATCAGGTTGCCGAGATCGTTTAACTGCTTGGGATCGGCGCAATCCTTCAGAGGCTCGCGATCGGAAAGCCTGCGCAGCACGACAATCGAAAACGAAAGTGCCGCCAGAGCCTGAATCACCATGAAAACCATTCCATAGATGGTCGAGGACCATTGAGGCTCAAGAGACATGACCCAATCGATTGCGGCCGCGCTCACCGTCAGCCCCCAAAGCACTAGACCGGGAGCAGCCAGGCTCACCATGCGGTCCTTAAGGATCAGGTCTCCCGTTCGATCCTGTTCGGCCGACCATTTGTTCAAGAGGTAGGCCAGGACAATCCAGATGGCGAAGTAAATTATAGTGCGCACCGTGAAGAATCCCGGATGCAAGTACCCCCGCTTAAAATGATTCAGTGAATCGTCGGGAAACTCATCGGCGCGCCACCACGGATAAAGCCGCGAAATTCCCAGCACGATCGGGATAAACAAAATCGCCATCACCCAAATCGTCCGAGTACTCGCTTCGAGAATCCGCCGAATCGGAAGACCCCACCAGCCGCCCGTCGAATGGTGAAGCATCAAAAATCCGAGGCTCCCGAGGGGAATTGCCACGACGAACACGAAGGCAAAAAGATACGACTGGAAGAAGTGCGTCCACCCGCCCTCATCAGGCCGCTTCGACAGTATGAAACCCCAAATGATGGCGGCGACGAAGCAAACTACACCAATCGCCAGCGCGCGGCTTTGCGCGCGATCGATCACGGGCCGGGATGTGTCCGACGAACTCATTGCGATTGCCCTATCGGCTGCTCCTGTGTTTGTTGTGCGGACTGCTCCGTCAATTTCTGCCGATCCGATTCCGGCACATCCTGTACGGTCGCGTTTTGGCTCAGCTGAAGAACTCGAATGTACGCGGCGATTCTCCACCGGTCCGCCGGCTCGATGCGCGCTGCGTAGCTATACATTGCCCCAAATCCGTTCGTGATGACCTCGAAGAAATGTCCCGCGGACGCCTCGCGCAGCCGCGGAATGTGATACGAAGGCGGCTGCGGAAAGCCGCGCTGCACGATCATGCCCCGGCCGCTGCCTGTGTAGTCATGGCAGGGGGTGCAGTAGACATTGTAGCGTTCGCGCCCGCGATCCAAATCCGCCCGAGTGATCGGGAACGGGAACTTGTCCACGACCACGCCGTTTTCCTTTCCCGTGTAGAACAGCTCATCGACGCGCAACTGGCCGCGTGCAACGGTGCCGGGCACGGGCTGGCGCTCCGACCGGCCGTCCGCGAAAAAGTCGGTTGGCTCGTATGGCAGGTACTTCGGCTGGATGTGCATATCCAAGCGGCAGCCCAACAGCAACAGGGCAACCGCGCCCAAGCCGGCAAGGCGCAACCCACGCGCAAACGCGCGGCCGGATAAGGCTTGGCCGGAACGCGAGACGGTGCCCTGGCTGAGTTCAGTCCTCAATCTCGTACACTCCATGCGGGTGCAAACCTTCCAAGAACGCTTTCGTCTGCGTCAATTCAAATTTCTTGTCCCGAGCCTTGATGCAGAGGAAGAAACGGTCCGTCGACGCGAGAGCAAATCGCTCGACGTTAAATGTCGGGTGGTACGGCGTGGGCAGGCCATTCAGCGCGAGCATTCCAAACACCGACACCAGAGACGCACCCAAAATCGTCAGCTCAAACGTAATCGGTATCCACATCGGCCAGCTATTGAACGGCTTGCCGCCGATGTTCAACGGGAAGCTGATCACGTTGGCGTACCAACACATCCCAAAGCCGGTCAAGCCGCCGCCCAATCCTCCAAGAAACACAAGGATCGGCAGAGCCGTCCAATCGAAGCCGACGGCTTCGGCTAATCCTTCCACCGGAATCGGCGAAAACGCATCGATGCGCCTGTAGCCGGCTTCGCGCGTGCGATGCGCCGCTGCGAGCACCTGTTCGGGTGTCTCGAATTCCGCCATCAGACCGTACATGCCCTTCTTGCTCATTTCTTCGATCGCACTCCAGTTATCCGTGAAGCTCCGGGTTCGGGTTCCGCACGCGCGCGAGATAGGTCGTACGCGGGCGCGTATTCAAATCCTCGAGCAAGCCGTAATTGCGCGATTGCGCCTTCAGCTTGGAAACGCGGCTCGCAGGATCGTTGATGTCGCCGAAGACGATCGCTTCGGCCGGGCAAGCGCTCTGGCACGCCGTGATGATTTCGCCGTCGCGCACGGTCCGATTTTCCACCTCGGACCGGATCTTCGCCGCGTTGATCCGCTGCACGCAATACGTGCACTTTTCCATCACGCCGCGGCTGCGCACGGTCACGTTCGGATTGCGCATTCCGTACAGGCTCGGCGTTTTGAAATCCGAATAGAGGAAGAAATTGAACCGGCGGACCTTGTACGGGCAGTTGTTCGAGCAGTAGCGCGTGCCGACGCAACGGTTGTACGTCATGTCGTTCAAACCCTCGGAGCTGTGCGTGGTGGCTCCGACGGGGCAGACGTATTCGCACGGCGCGTTTTCGCACTGCATGCAGGGCAGCGGCTCGTAATACATCTCGGGATTCTCAAGGCTGCCGCGGAAATACGTGTCGATGCGAATCCAGTGCATCGCGCGGCCTCGCATCACCTGATCCTTGCCTACGACCGCGATATTGTTCTCCGACTGGCACGCAACCACGCACGCATTGCATCCGATACAGCGATTCAAATCGATCGACATGCCCCAGGCGTAGCCCTCGTATTTGTGGCCGGGGTAAATCGTCAAATCCTTTTCCATTTCCTCATTGCGGGCGAAATCTGGATCCTTGCGGAATTCTTCGAGCGTGGCAATTCGCACCAGGTCGCGCTTGGGATTGAACGCCGCCTGACTCTCTTCGTCCTCCTGATGCCCTTCGGGACCGATCGCGTATTGCTCTTGGATCGATGCGAAATAGTACTTCTGCCCCGTTTTCTCGATTTGCACGCCGTTCGCAATCCAGGGCGACGACGATGTGCGCACGAGGTACGCGTTGAAACCCGGCCCGGTCCCCACGTTTCCTGCCTGCCGCCGGCCGTAGCCCAAATGCAGCGTCACGGAATTATCCGCATGGCCCGGCACGATAAAGACTCCGGCCTGCACGTTCTTGCCGCCGAGCTTGAGCGTGACGTAATCACCCGAGGTGAGATCGAGGCGCTGCGCGGTGCCCGGACTGATCATCGCCGCATTGTCCCAGGTCAGCCGCGTAACCGGCTTCGGCGTCTCCTGCAGCCACGAGTTATTTGCAAATTGGCCGTCTCCGACCGACGGATCGGGCCGGAAGACCAGCTCGAGCGCGTTTGCATCGCCGCTCGCCGCCTGCGGACGTCCCTGGCTCACAAAATCCGCGCGCGGCGCAACCGTAATCGCAGGAAGCGCGGTTCCCGCGACCAGCCCGTCGTGCAGCGAAGTCTCCCAAAGCGTTTCGAACGCTTTGTCTTTCTCCGGGCGCTGTGTCTGCCAGTAGTCGCGCACGAGCTCGTGCCCGGATTTTCCGGCGTCGCCCGTGAAGAGAGCGATGACTTCGTGCGCCGAATGGCCGTCATACAGCGGCGCGATGAGCGGTTGGATGATGCCGACCGTGCCGTCGAACGCGCGTCCGTCGCTCCAAGACTCGAGATAGTGCGCCGCCGGAGCGTGCCAGTGGCAAAGCTCGGCCGTCTCATCCTTGTATAGGCCGGAATGAACGCGCAGCCCAGCCTTCACTAGCGCGTTCGCAAAATCTAGATCGGCGGGCGCGTCGTACACCGGGTTGGCGTCGAGGATCACGAGAAAACCTACCTGGCCCGCGTTCAAATCGTTGACCAGATCGCGCAGCGACTCGGTCTGATTGATGGGATTCGCCTCGACCGGCTCGGTGTAAACGACTGTTTTGCCCACGTTGCCGAGTGCCGCGTTGATCGCGTGAACGAGCGCGTGGACGAACGGCGACTGCTGCTCGCCAGCAATCACGATGCTCGATCCGCGGTGGGCGCTGAGGTCCCGCCAAACGGCGCTGATCCACTCCGCCGAAAGCTTTGCACTCGCGTTCGCGCTGGGCGGCACGGCAATCCCCGCGGCGACGGCAAGCTGACGTGCGAGGTCATCGACATCCGACGAGCGCAGCGGCAGGCGATGATCCGCCACAACGCCGGTGCTCGTCGCCATGCTCTCGGCAACGTACAGCCGGTTCAGATTCGATGACGCTCCCGCGGCAAGATCGCGGCGCGAAGCAAACTCGCGAGCGTAGCGCACGTGTCCGGCACCCGTTGTAAGGAAGTCCGCATCGAGCGATAGGACCACGTCCGCCCGATCGAAGTGATACACGGTGTTGACCGGCCGTCCGAAGGCCAAGCGCGCACCTTCGCGCACGGAATCTCCGCTGCACGGTTCGTATTGGTGCCATTTCGAGGATGGAAACTGCGCGAGAAGCGCGCGAATCTGCGCGGCAAGCGTCGGAGAATTTACCGTCTTCGTCAAAAGCCGCAACCCTGTGCCCGATTTGGCATGGGTCGTCCGCGCGTCTGCCATCGCGGCGGAAAAATCGCTCCAGGAGCTCACGTGCCCGTCGTGCATCACGGCCTGCGAGCGGTCAGGATCGTAGAGGTGCAGGATCGATGCTTGCGTGAAGACGTCCGTGCCGCCGAGGCTGCCCGGATGCTCCGGATTCCCCTCGATCTTCGTCGGACGGCCCATGTGACTTTCGACAAGCACGCCCGTCGCAACGCCCGCATGCGGGAACGACGTGGCGTAATAGAGCGGCCGGCCCGGGATGATCTCCTCAGGCGGATGCGCGTACGGAACGATCTTTTCGGTGGGGAGCTTCGTGCACGCGCTCAGGCCCGCCATTGCCGCCGAAGCGGCCATCAGCTTCAGCACGTCGCGGCGGTCAATTCCGTCGTTGCCTTTTCCCGCGCTCGGAGGGAATTCGTAATCCCGGAATTCGCGGAACTTCTTGGTTTCCGACAATTCCTCGAGACTCTGCCAGAAACGCGGAGCGTTCTCGCCGGCGAGCTTGGCGCGCGCCGCTGCGAGGTCGATCGAGTTCTTCGCGTTGGAATCTTCGCTCATCGTTTCGCTTTCATCACCGGTGGCACGTCGAACAAGACTGCATGAACTGCTTGTTATGAATGTGATATTCCGCCACGAGCTTCTTTCCAAGCTCTTCCTGCTTCGCGGCCGATGGCGGCTCGTAGAACGGATTGAACACCTCGGATTTCGGCCGGACATATTTTTCCGGCTGGCGGTGGCAATCCAGGCACCAGGACATATAGAGCGTGCCCGCGCGCTCGGTCAAAGGCATCTCCGCAATCTGTCCGTGGCAGGTCGTGCAGCCGATGCCCTTCGCCACGTGAATGCTGTGGTCGAAATAGACGAAATCGGGCAGGGCGTTCACGCGCTCCCATTCGAGCGATGTGTCGTTGCGATAGCTTGCCCGGACCGGCTCGAGCATCGATGCGTTCGTCCAGATCTGCGAATGGCACGTCATGCAAGTCTGCGTCGGCGGCACGCCCGCGAAAGACGATTTCTCGACCGACGTATGGCAGTAGCGGCAGTCGATTCCGAGCTCGCCCGCGTGGTGGCGGTGGCTGAACGGCACAGGCTGTTGAAGCTTTTCGTGCTGCCCCGTGTACCACGGAGACAACGCAATCGTGTACAGCCCGAAGCCCAGCGCTCCGATGATCACCACCGCGCCAAAGATGCTGGCCCGCGCGATCAGGTTCGTGCTGCGATGGAAAATCTGTGGCATCGATTCTCTGTGCCGCTCTTTCTACGAATGCGTTTTTTCTTCGTTCGTTTCATGCACGAGCGACCGCACCTCGACGATCGAGATCATCGGCAGGAAACGAATGAATAAGTAGAACAAGGTAAAGAACAGCCCGAACGTACCGAGGTAGGTAGCCCAGTCCCATTTCGTCGGGTAGTACATCGCCCACGCCGAGGGAACGAAATCGCGAGACAGGCTGACCACAACGATCACAAACCGCTCCAGCCACATGCCGACGTTCACGACCAGTGAAATGAAGAATAGCCACGCAACGTTTCGTCGCAACCGCCGCGACCACAGCGACTGCGGAAGCACAATGTTGCAAGCGACCAGCATCCAATAGAGCCCGGCATACGGCCCGACGAGACGGTTCATCATCATGTAGCGTTCGTACTCGTTGGCGCCGTAGAACGACATGAACGTTTCCGCGACGTAGCCGTACGCGACGATAATGCCCGTCGCCAGCATGACTTTCGCCATGATGTCGAGATGGCGGTCGGTGACCAAATCCTCGAGGTGATAAATCCTGCGCACCGGAATCGCCAGCGTCAGCACCATCGCAAATCCGGAATAGATGGCTCCCGCCACGAAGTACGGCGGAAAAATCGTGCTGTGCCACCCGGGAACGAGCGCAATCGTGAAATCGAAGCTCACAACGGTGTGAACGGAAACCACCAGCGGCGTTGCCAGGCCAGCCAACAGCAGTGATGCGGTCTCATAGCGCGACCAATGGACGGCTGAGCCGCGCCAGCCCATCGACAGCATCCCGTAAATGATCTTCGAGGCCTTGTTCTTCGCGCGGTCGCGCAGCGTTGCAAGGTCGGGGATCATTCCTACAAACCAGAACAACAAGGAAACCGTGAAATACGTGGAAACCGCGAAAACGTCCCAAACCAGCGGGCTGCGAAACTGCGGCCACAACCACATCGGATTCGGATACGGCATCAGGTAGAAAAACAGCCACGGGCGGCCCATGTGGAGCAGGGGAAACATGCCGGCGCACATGACGGCAAAAATCGTCATGGCCTCGGCGAAACGGTTGATCGACGTGCGCCACTTCTGATGCAGCAGAAGGAGAATGGCGGAAATCAGCGTTCCGGCGTGACCAATTCCGATCCACCAGACGAAATTGACGATCGCGAAGCCCCAGGCCGTCGGGATCCGAATGCCCCAAATCCCCACGCCCTTCACCATCAGGAGCGTGACGACCAAGTTCAACAGCATCAACAGGGAAAACGCGATGAGAAAACCGAACACCCAGCCCGGAGTTGTGCCGCGAGTCAGCACAATCGAGCTGATCTTATCCGTTACAGTTTCGAAGGTATGGCCCGGACCAATAATCGGCTCGGGCTCGCCAACCCCGATTCTGTTTCGCAAACCTTCAGAACCCACTCAGTTTCCCCTGCCGGTAAAAACGCCTAATTCAAAATGCTAGAAAGGGTGTCGTACGTTGGGGATCATCGCCTCACACCCCGTGAAGGCCATGACCCATACTGCGAAGCAACATATGAATTGCAAATCGTACTGATTACTTTTATTCCCCCGAGGGCCAGTCTCTCCGCTGCCACCCCGTGGATCACTTTGGCGCGTCGGCTGAATTGCAGTGACGCCGATCACGCCCGGCAGTGACATAAGTCACCCCGCTAAGACGCAATAGCATAAGACCGGAGACGTCGATACGCAAGTTGAAATCGAAAAAAATTTGCATCCGGCAAAATCGATTAGAGTCTGCAAATTCTCGCCGCGAAAAGCCCGTGATGTGAACCGGAAACGCCCGCAGGCTCCGCGCTGTGCCACTTAGGACATGGACAGGCGACGAGGTTTCATGCGCCTCACGCCGTCTTGATAAAATTCGAGTGTGCGTTCCGCAACGCCATGGGTGGTTTGGCTGGTGCTTGTCGTGTCGTCGTCCGCAGGCGCTGACACCATTGTGCTCAAGAACGGCCGCCGCATCGTTGCGGAAAGCGTGACGCAAGACGGCGACCGCGTGACGTATCAAACTCCCTCGGGCCAGCTATCGATTCCGAAATCGATTGTCGCGCGGATCGAGCACGACGATTTCAAATACTCCTCCGCGGAGAGCGCTTCGTCGCAGCCGCCAATTTCCGCGCCGCAAATCGCACCCGTTCCAGGCTATGAGGAGGTAGCAGCGTTCGCCGTTCACGACGACGCCATCGACTTCCGGTATTTGTCGCGCCTCGATTCCGATGCCAGATCGGGCTCCGCAATCGCCGTCGCCAAGGACGCTGCCGCGCACCATGCGGCCGCGCAGTTTCTCCTGGGCAAGGGCGACACCGATGCGTCCATCGACCAATACCGCCAGGCGCTCATCCTTTCCCCCGAAAACGTTGGCCTGCTCGTGAACCTGGCGGTCCTCGATCTCCGCGAAAGCCAGTTCACCGCGGCTCTCGATCCACTCGAACGCGCCCGCCGCATTGCGCCCGATTCGGCGGACGTTGCGAAATTGATGGGATGGGCCTACTACGGCGCCAACAAAATGGATCTGGCCATCGAGCAGTGGAAGCGCGCCGAGCGGCTGCACCCTGACCCGGAGGTCGAGCAAGCCCTCGAAAAGGCCCAGCGCGACAAAGCCGAGGAAGAAAGCTATCGCGAGGGCGAGACCGCTCACTTCGATTTGAAATATTACGGCGACGCGGCGCCAGACCTCGCACAGGGCATCCTGCGCGCGCTCGAAGACGATTTCCGCGACCTCGAATCGCAGCTCGATTACACGCCGCGCGAGCAGATCGCCGTCATCCTATATACGGAGCAGTCGTTCGCGGATATCACACGCGCGCCGGGATGGGCGGGTGCGCTCAACGACGGCCGCCTCCGCATTCCCGTGCAGGGATTGACGCAGGTGACTCCCGAACTTGCGCACGTGCTCAAGCATGAGTTGACGCACAGCTTCGTGGGGCAAAAATCGCACGGCCGCGCGCCGACCTGGCTTCAAGAAGGCGTCGCGCAGTGGATGGAAGGTCGCCGCAGCAGCCAGGATGCGGGCGCGCTGGTCGACGCCGCCGGGCAAGGAATGGCGCCGCCGCTGGGTGGGATGGAAGGGTCGTGGATGGGTCTTTCCGGCAACTCCGCGGCCTTCGCGTATGCGTGGTCACTCGCGGTCGTCGAATCCATTATCGATGCCGGCGGCGTGGCCGACATCAGCCGCCTGCTCGATCGCGTCGCGACGGCGCCTTCCACCGAAGCCGCCGTGAAAGAGACTCTGCATCTGAGCTACGACGACCTGAATCAGCAGACCGTCGCATACCTGAAGCACGCTTATCTACGCTGAATTCGGCCTGTCCTAAGGTCGCCAAAAAGACGTCTCGCCAATCCCGCTAATTCGCTGCGATCGCCATCGCACACATTACAGGGTTGCGAGTAGCCCGGCGAGAAGAGCGGAGCGCTTGGGCAATGCGCGAATGACGACATGCTCGCGCGGACTGTGCGCGCCGTCGCCGA
This sequence comes from uncultured Acidobacteriota bacterium, assembly GCA_963715685.1. GTDB lineage: Bacteria > Acidobacteriota > Terriglobia > Acidiferrales > UBA7541 > Palsa-295. Next base: position 4,164,313 of record OY970264.1, read on the forward strand.
CGGCCCCGAGACCATCAAGCGTGGGTACGCCAAGCGCAGCGGTAAAATTCCCGTCTGAGCCTCCGCCCGTGGAGCCCTCGCCGAGCTGCACATCGATCTCACGCATCAGAGCCTGCGCGCGGTGAAACAGTTTACGCACACCAGCAGTGCGTTCGAGGGGCGGCCGATTGACTCCGCCGCGCACCTCGATCCGCGCGCCTTTCAGGATCGGACGCAGACCGAGAATCTTTCGATCGATCCCCGGCGCATCCGCAAGTCGCGTGTAGCGAATGTCCACCTCCGCGCGCGCATGATCGGGGACCACGTTCGAAACGGTGCCACCCGCGATCACCGTCGCTTGTACGGTGATGCCGCCCCGCGAATCATTCGTCTTCGCGAGTCGCGCGATCTGAAGCGCTAGTTCGTGCACGGCGTTGACTCCCGCTCCCGGATCGATGCCCGCGTGGGCAGCACGCCCCGTGACGATAATTTCCGCTGTGCCCACGCCCTTGCGCGCCGTTTTCAGCCGCCCATCGCGGCCCAGTGACGGCTCGAGGACAAGCACGGCGTCGCTTCGTCGCGCTTCCCGCTCAATCTCGCGCCGCGAAGTCTCGCTGCCGATTTCTTCATCCGAGGTCCAGAGGAAAACGAGCCTCTTGCGCGGTCTGGCTCCCACAGCTCGCAGCGCATCCACTGCGGCGAGCGCCAGCACGATTCCGCACTTCATATCGAATGTCCCCGGTCCCCAAGCGCGCCCGCTCGCGACGCGAAACGGCATCTTCGCGAGCGTGCCAATCGGATACACAGTGTCGAGATGGCCAAGGTTCAGGATTTGGCCCGAGGGATCGCCCGCTCCCAGCCAGATCTCCGCGCGCACATGATCGCCGCGACCGCTCTGGCTCAGTATGCGGACCTTTGCTCCCCGCCGGCGCCACTCGCGTGTCACGATTCGCCCGAACCGATCCACCGCAGCTTTGTCGTGGCTCGGCGATTCGCAGCGCACGAACTCGCCGAGGAGCCGCACCATCGCTTTCTCGCGGCCGCGCAATTCGCGCAGCAGGCTTTGCATCATCGGCCGGTTCTCGCTCATCGCGGCGTATCGTAGCAGCCGCGTCCAGCACCGGCAACGGTTGCGCTTCTCACAGGAAGCACCCCGGATTCCCACGTGCGCTCGATTCGTATAGAATTGTTTGATTCATCGGCGCGTAAATAACAGACTGCCAAGAGGCAAACGATGCTCCTCGACGTCATCGGGATACAAAAGATACTCCCGCACCGCTACCCATTCCTTCTGATTGACGGCATTGAAGAAATGGAACGATTGAAGCGCATTGTCGGAATCAAGAACGTCACCGCAAACGAAAACTTTTTTCAGGGCCACTTCCCGGGGAAACCGATCATGCCGGGTGTCTTGATCATCGAATCCATGGCGCAGACGGGCGGCCTATTGCTACTTCAGGAAGTGCCGGACCGCGAGAAGAAACTGCTCTACTTCGTCGCGATCGATAATGCGCGCTTCCGGCGCCCCGTGGTTCCCGGCGACCAGTTGAGACTGGAAATGAACGTCCTCGCATGGCGCGGAGGATTTTGCAAACTCGAGGGCCGCGCAACCGTGAACGGAGAAATGGCCGCCGAAGCCACGCTGATGTGCAAGATGGTGGACCTTGAAACCGAACAGCCGCCGGCCGCCGAGCCTGCCGGGAAGGCTCAATGAGTGAGATCGATTCCCGCGCCGCAATCTCGTCCTCGGCGCGGTTGGGCAGTGGAGTTCGAATCGGGCCATACGCCATCGTAGGAGACGAAGTCGAATTGGGCGATGGCTGCGTCCTCGATCCTCACGCCGTGGTGCGAGGCCCGTCCACGCTCGGCCGCAACAATCACGTCCATTCGTTTGCCATTGTCGGCGGCGATCCGCAGGACCTGACGTACACCGGACAGCGCGTCAGGCTCGAGGTCGGCGACGCGAACGAATTCCGCGAGTTCTGCACCGTGCACCGGGGCACCATCAAGGGCGGCGGCGCCACGCGCATCGGCAGCCACAATCTCATCATGGCCTACGCGCACATCGGCCACGACTGCATCATCGGCAATCACGTAATTCTCACGAATGGCGCGCAGCTCGCCGGGCACAGCGTCGTCGAGGACTACGCCGGCATTAGCGCGTTCTGCCTGTTCCACCAGTTCGTTCGCATTGGCAGCCATTCCTACATCGGCGCGGGAACGGTCATTACGCAGGACGTGCCGCCGTTCTCGCTCATCGTGGGGCCGCGCGAGACCCGCTGCTACGGCATCAATAAGGTGGGCCTCGAGCGCCATGGATTTTCACCCGAGCGGATTCGGACTATTGAGAAAGCCTACCGGTATCTTCTGCGCTCGAAGCTCAATACTTCGCAGGCGGTCGAGAAAATGCGTGGAACCCTCGACGACTCTGAAGACGTCCAAAGTCTCATACGGTTCATCGAGTCGACCACCGAACGCGGCTTGACGAAATAGGAGCACGTATGGCCGCCGACGCAGAAAACAAGCCGGGAGAGTGGGGACTCATCGCGGGAAACGGCGACTTTCCTTTTCTGGTGCTGGAGGGCGCCCGGAGCCGCGGCATCGAGATGGCTGTGATCGCCATCCGCGAGGAGGCGTCTCCGGCGCTGGAGCGCGCGGCCAAGAAGTTTCATTGGATCAGCCTCGGAGAACTCAGCCGGGGTATTGAATTGCTGCATCAGGAGGGAGTGAAACACGCCGTGATGGCCGGGCAGGTGAAGCACAACAAGATTTTCAGTTCGATCCGGCCCGATTGGCGTCTGGCGAAATTGCTGTTTTCGCTCCCGGCGAAGAACACGGACTCTTTGATTGGCGCCGTGGCGCGCGTTCTGGAAGACGAAGGCATCGAACTCGTGGATTCGACGAAATTCCTCGGATCGTTGCTTCCGGCGGAGGGACTTCTGACTCGCCGCGCACCGGACGAGGCGGAAGCCGCGGACATCGCGTACGGACGCCAAGTCGCGCGGCAACTCGCCGGCCTCGACCTTGGACAGACCGTCGTCGTTCGCGACCGCGCGTGTGTGGCCATCGAGGCGATGGAAGGCACCGACGAAACCATCGAGCGCGCCGCGCGCATCACGGGCGGGCAGCAGCTTGTCGTGGTCAAGGTGAGCAAGCCGAAGCAGGACATGCGATTCGATGTTCCGGTTGTGGGCACGAAGACAATCGAAGTGATGCACCGATGCAATGCCACTGCGCTCGGAATCGATGCGCGGCGCACACTTCTTTTTGACCGCGAGGCGCTGATCCGCGCCGCCGATGAAGCGGGCATCGCGATCCAAGCGTTTGCGCCGGAGCCGGCCGCGACAAAAAAGAGCAATGACTGAAAAGCTCATTCGCGTTGCTGTCGTCGGAGCCGGAGAATTCGGGCGGAACCACGTCCGCGTGTGGAGCGAGATCGAGGGCGCCGAACTCGCCGGCATTGTGGACACGAACGCCGAGCGCGCTCGGCGGATTGCAACCGAGTTCGGAACGCGCGTGATTCCTGATCTCGGAGCTTTGGCGGCCGAGCGCGTTGACGCCGTGAGCCTCGCCGTGCCCACGAGAGAGCACGCCCGAGTCGGCTGCCTCCTGCTCGATGCTGGCGTGGACGTGCTCGTCGAAAAACCGATGGCCGCTTCTCTCGATGAAGCCGATCGCCTGATTGCCTCCGCGAAGCGTTCCGGCCGCATCCTCCAGGTCGGGCACGTCGAGCGGTTCAATCCCGCAGTTGCGGCGGCGCAAAAAATCGTGTCGCGGCCGATGTTTTTCGAGGTCCATCGTCTCGGCATCTTCACACCGCGCAGCCTCGACATCGACGTTGTATACGACGTAATGATCCACGACCTCGACATTTTGCTTTCGCTCGTCGATGCGCCGGTGACCGATCTGAAAGCCGTCGGCATTCCCGTGATTACCGACAAAGTGGACATCGCCCACGCGCGCGTCGAGTTCGCGACCGGAGCCATCGCCAACGTCACCGCAAGCCGCGTTTCCACCGAGCGGGTGCGGAAGATGCGTTTCTTCCAAGAGCACGAATACATCTCCCTCGATTTCGCGCGGCAGGATGCGCTGCGGATTCGCGTGAAGCCCGGCGGCGGGACGCAACCCGAGATTGGGTTCGAGAAGTTGACGGCCGCGCCCGAAGAACCGCTTCGCGCCGAACTGCGTGCGTTTGCCGAATCCGTCCGCACGCGTAGGCCGCCCATTGTGGGCGGGGCCGCGGGGCGGCGCGCGCTCGAACTTGCGGACCGCGTGATGGCAGGCATCCTAGAGCACGCCCGGCGCGTCCAATTAAGTGCTTTCACTCCGCAGGAAATTCGATGATCCCGCGCACACTGGTTCCAGTCAACGTGCGCCCCGTCGATAAGGACGAGGCGAAAAAGGCGCCGCCCCGGCGTCTCGAAACCTATATGGATGACCGGACCGTGGTGCCCTCCGGTCTATCCGATGCGCCTCCTCTCAACGGCAAGACTTCGATTCCGGCGCACCTGCCGCTCGGTGTGCTCGTCAACCGGACGCTTGTGCCGCGCGGCATGGAGGCCAAGCCACTCGACAAGCTTTTGCAGGCACGGTCCGTGATGCCGCTCGACATTCTCGAGACCCGCGTCGTCGTGCCCACCGACATCAAACCGCTCACCGCTGAAGAGGCGAAGGCACCCGAGCACGCGCCGGAGATGACCGCCGAGTTGCGCGAAGTCGTCGCGCCCGATATTTTCACGACCGGCGACGCGAACCTGCTGATCGAGCCGGAGACAAAGAAAGACTCGAAAGCGGACCTCATCACGCGGGTTCTCTCGGTCGCGGCGCACGTCGCACTGACCATCTTTCTGCTCGCCTGGCCGAAGATGTTTCCGGCGCACGTCCCCACGCAGGATGAACTCGACCTCGCACGAAAGGAACTGAACTTCGTCTATATGCCGCCGGAGCATCCCGAGCCGGCGCCGCCCACCCCGAAGATCCAGGTCAATCGCGAAACGCTGAAACGAGTTGCTCCACCCGTTGAGCAGCCGCAAATCCCGGCGCCGGCGGCGCCCGAAAAAGCGCCTTCGGATCTGCCGGAAGCGCCGAGACCGAACATTTCCGTCGCGCCTGCACCGGCGCAGCCCGCGCAGCCTGCTCCAACGCACCTCGAGCCGGTGCTGCCCGCGACGCCGCAGAACAAGAATCTCAATCTCGGTCTTTCGCAGTCTTCTCCGGGAAGAATGCTCGACAGCCAACTGGACGATGCGATTCGGCGCAGCCCCAAGGGCGGCGGAACGTATAGCGGTGGCGTAGGCGGGCCCAGCACCGGCGGGACAGGGATGGGCTACGGAGTCCAGATACTTTCGGACACCCAGGGCGTGGACTTCACAAACTACATCAACAGGCTCCTCGCCACACTGAGGCGCAACTGGGAGTACGTGATGCCCGAATCGGCGCGCATGGGAGACAAGGGCGTGGTCTTCACAAGCTTTCAAATCTACCCCAATGGAAGCGTCACGGCTCCGGATCCCCTTCTCGATAGGACGTCTGGAAAAGAGCCGCTCGATAACGCGGCCATGTCCGCCATTCACGCGTCGAATCCCTTCGAGCCTCTGCCTTCGCAGTTTCACGGCCCCTACCTGAGGCTGCGAATCGTATTCATTTACAATATTCCGCCGGAACAAGTTAACCTCCATTGAGACTCAGCCGCGCCCAAGTCGTCGGGGCCCTTCTGCTGGCCGCGATCGTCTTGCTGATTCTTCTGCTGCGGTACTGGAAATTCCCGGGATGAACGATCTCGCGCGGCTCGTTGTGATCCTCGGGCCGACCGCTTCGGGCAAGTCGGCGCTCGGAATCAGTCTCGCGGAGCGACTCGGCGGCGAAATCCTCGTTTGCGATTCGACGCAGGTCTATCGGCACTTCGACATCGGCACCGCAAAGGTTCCCGTCGCGGAGCAGCGCGGCATCCCGCATCATCTGGTCGATCTCGTCGAACCCAACGAAGTTTTCACGGCTGGCGAGTATCGCCGGCGCGCTCTCGAAGTTCTCGAAGACGTGCGCCGACGCGGCAAGATTCCAATCCTCACGGCGGGAACCGGACTCTATCTGCGCGCACTCCTCGAAGGCCTGGCCGACGCGCCGGAGCGATCGGAAGAATTGCGCGCACGGCTTCGCCGAAATGTAGCGCGGCACGGCCCCGAAAATCTCCACCGCGTCCTCGCGCGGCTGGACCGCGAAACCGCGACGCGAATCGCCCCACGCGATACGCAGAAAATCATCCGCGCCATCGAGATGCGCGTAATTGCCGGACGTCCAGTCGGCGAGATTCACCGCAGCGGGAGAAGCGGACTCGAGGGCTACGACATTCGTAAGGTCGGACTCCTCCCGGCGCGAGCGAATCTCTATGCAAGGATCGACACGCGCGTGCACCAGATGATAGAGGCGGGCTGGGTCAACGAGGTCCGCGATCTGGTTCGTAGCGGCGTACCCGACGACGCCAAGCCATTTCAGTTCATTGGCTATTCGGAACTGCGCGCACAGATCGGGAGCGGCCGAATCCCCGCTGGGACCATCGCGCAAATCCAGCAAGCCACGAGGCGCTTCGCCAAGAGGCAGATCACATGGTTCCGCAAGGACTCCGACGTCCATTGGCTGAATGCGTTTGGCGACGATCCGGATATGCTGACCGCCGCCCTTGACATCGCGCAGGCCAGCAACCCTAACGACTTGACGCCGCGATAGCACTCGACTATTCTTATAATGACATACGGTACCGTATGGCCGCATCCTCGACTCCCGGCGCTGCTCGCCTTCGGCCCACAGACTGGCTTCAAGCTGCGTTTGACCGCATGTCCGCAGAGGGAGTCGACGCCATCCGCGTGGAGGTCCTGGCACGGGACCTAAAGGTAAGCAAAGGCAGCTTTTATTGGCACTTCCGCGATCGGGGCGACCTCCTCGAACGACTGTTGGCCGACTGGGAAAGTCGCGAACTCGGCTGGCTGGAGCGGGAGGAAGACGGCACCAACGCGGCCACGCGCTGGGCCAAGCTCATCGAACGGACGACAGATCCTGCGCGCATCCGCCATGAGGTGGCGCTGCGCGCATGGGCACGGGCCGACGAGCGCGTTGCCCGCCGAGTCGCAGAGGTCGACAAGAAGCGCGCCGGACTGATCGCGGACGTGCTGCGCGACGTCGGTTTTGGGCCATCCGCGGCGGAATCGTGGTCGGACATGGTTTTGCTGATTTGCCTTGGGTGGCTCGATCGCGCGACGCGCGATCCGCAGTACCAAATGGCGAATCGGGGGCTCGGAGAACTGCTTTCGGAGATGGTTCTGGCCGCCTCCGCACGAACGACAGCCTCGCATCGTTGAACAGTGCACGTGCCGTCAAATTCCGACGCTCCATTTGGCGATCGTCCCGTCGTGGCGCGGAAGCGACCTGCTGGCCGGGCGCTCTGAACTGTGGCACACTCGATAGTTTGAAGGACGCAGCGGACGCGCACTGAGCGCGTGCAACTTCCGCCAAGCCGCGGCGGCGTAAAATCCTATGGATCCCCAGTACATCCGAAATTTCTGCATCATCGCGCACATCGACCACGGGAAATCCACCCTGGCCGACCGGTTGCTCGAACTGACCGGCGCGCTCAGCCAGCGCGAGATGACCGCGCAGGTGCTCGACTCGATGGACCTCGAGCGCGAGCGCGGCATCACGATCAAAGCCAAGAGCATCCGCCTCCACTACACGGCCAAGGACGGCCACGAATACCGCCTGAATTTGATCGACACGCCCGGCCACGTGGATTTTTCCTACGAAGTCTCTCGCGCGCTTTCCGCGTGCGAGGGCGCACTGCTGGTGGTGGACGCGAGCCAGGGCGTTGAGGCGCAAACCGTGGCCAACGCGTTTCTCGCGTCGCGCCACAATCTCGCCATCATTCCCGTGATCAACAAGATCGATCTGCCTGCGGCGCAGCCCGAGTATGCGAAGGAGCAGATCGAAAACGTACTGGCGATCCCGGCCGAGGATGCGCTGCTCATCAGCGCGAAGAGCGGCCTCGGCGTTGAGAGCGTGCTCGACGCGATCGTCGAGCGCGTCCCGCCGCCGAAAGGGTCGGCGGATGCGCCGCTGCGCGCTCTGATCTTCGATTCCTGGTTCGATATTTATCGCGGCGCGGTCGTCCTGGTGCGAGTGATGGAAGGCCGGATCGCCCCGCACATGAAGATTCGTCTGTGCGCGGGCAACGAGGTATATGAGGTGGAGGCTCTCGGCGCGCTCACGCCGAAGCCAGTCGTGCTCGATGAGCTTGCCGCGGGAGACGTCGGCTTCGTCATCGCCAATATCAAGCGCGTGGCCGACGCGCGCATGGGCGACACCGTCATAGAAGCCGATCGCCCGGCCGAGCCGCTCCCGGGCTTCGAAGCCGTCAAGCCCATGGTTTTCGCAGGCCTTTTCCCGGTGAACTCGAGCGACTACGAAGCATTGCGCGATGCGCTCGGAAAGTTGCAGCTCAACGACGCCGCGTTTTTCTACGAGCCGGAGAACTCGGTGGCGCTCGGATTCGGATTCCGCTGCGGCTTCCTCGGCCTGCTGCACATGGAAATCGTCCAGGAGCGCCTCGAGCGCGAATTCAACATCGACCTGATCACGACCGCGCCGAGCGTGCAATACCGCATCACGACGATTGACGGGGTGGTGAAAGAAGTCGATAACCCCACGAAATTTCCGCCGCCGAGTTCGATTCAGAAAATCGAGGAGCCGATCCTGACGGCGATGATCATCACGTCGGAGGAGTCCGTCGGCGGAGTGCTGGCGCTTTGCGAAGAGAAGCGCGGCGTGCAGAAGAAATTCGAATATCTCTCGCCGACACGCATCATGCTGACCTACGAGATGCCGCTCAACGAAATCGTGCTCGACTTCTACGACCGGCTGAAGAGTGTTTCGCGCGGCTACGCATCGCTCGATTACCACCTGTCCGGATATCGCGAGTCGGACCTCGTGAAGCTCGACGTGCTAGTCGGCGGCGAGCCGGTGGACGCGCTGACGATCATCTGCCACCGCGACCAATCCTATGAACGCGGCCGCGATCTCGTCAGCCGGCTGCGGAAACTGATTCCGCGCCAGATGTTTGAGGTGCCCATCCAGGCCGCGATCGGCAGCCGCGTGATCGCGCGTGAGACGATCAGCGCCATCCGCAAGAACGTCATCGCCAAGTGCTACGGCGGAGACATTACGCGCAAGCGCAAGCTCCTCGAAAAGCAAAAAGAAGGCAAGAAGCGCATGAAGCGCGTCGGACGCGTTGACATCCCGCAGGAAGCGTTTCTCGCGGTGCTGAAAGTCGCTGGCGGCTCCGACGATGACGAGTAATTCCGCTCGAATTCCGCGAATCTGACGCTGCGCTAACCCCAGGTTTCGTTGTCGGGCAGGCGACAGCACCGGCCTTTGTTTTGTGTGAGATACGACCAGTTCTGTTCGGCAGCCGTTGTCGGGTAGAAATGCGCGCACCGCGACTGCCGCAGTCTCAAGTGAGAGGCCGCCGCAACGTCCGCCAAAGCTGGACCATCGGCCCATACACCCATGGTTAAGGTCTGCAGACCGCACTGCAAGTGAGAAGGCCTGTGGACTTTCCGATTCGCCGAAAAACCGAGGGCTAGGAATTTCGTTTGCGGCGGACGGTTGCGTCGAGCTGGCCGCGAGCGAGGCGGACAGAGATGTCGTCGCCCAACGCGACTTGGTCGGGCGAGCGCAGAACTTTTCCGGAGGCGTCGTAGGCAATCGCATAGCCGCGCTCGAGAAGCTGGAACGGGCTGCGCTCTTCGAGTTGTAACGTCCCAGCCTCCAGGCGCCGGCGCTTGGCGATGAGCGCGTGGTCGATCCGAACGCGCAGATCACGCGAGCGTTCATCGAGACCGCGGCGCAATTTGCCGACCCTGGCTCGTAGATCGAGAGCCGCAAAACGGACGCGCGCGACGGTGAATCTGCGCTGCTTCCGCGTGACCACGCGTTCGAGCGCGGCGCGCAGCGCGTCGCCCTGCTGGGCAATCCTCCGACGCAGGACGACGGCGCGGCTTCTCAAATCGAAGGACGCAATGCGGGCGCTCGCACGAGCCGTCCGCTCGCGAGCCGTGGAAAGCCGGAATCGTGCGACGACCGCGAGCGAGGATGAGAGCTCGTCCAACTGCTGGTGGCGCCGACGCACCAGCATCTCAAGCTGGCGGAAGCCGCGATGCGTCTGCAAATCGCGCATGCGGTGGCGCCGCTCGGAAAGCAAATAGCGCATCTGCTGGACGAGATCGCGGTAGTGCGCGGCGATTTGATTTTCGAACTCCTGCCGCGAACGCACCACGATTTCCGCAGCGGCGGACGGCGTGGGCGCGCGCAAATCGGCGACGAAATCCGCAATCGTGAAATCCGTCTCATGGCCCACGCCGGTGATTACGGGAATATCCGAGGCCGCGATCGCCCGCGCGACTGCCTCTTCGTTGAAAGCCCACAGGTCTTCGAGCGAGCCACCGCCGCGCGCCACGATCAACACGTCCGCGACTTTCGCACGGTTGAAATACCCGAGCGCCGCGGCGATTTCACCGGCAGCGCCCTCGCCCTGCACCTTCACCGGATAGAGCTGCACGCGGACATTGGCGAAGCGGCGTTTGAGCACGCGCAGGATGTCCCGAATGGCGGCGCCGGTGGGCGAGGTCACAACGCCGATGCAGCGCGGCAGCACGGGGAGCGGCTTCTTGCGCTCTTCGTCGAAGAGCCCCTCGGCCTCGAGCCTCTTCTTGAGCTGCTCGAAGGCGAGTTGGAGCGCGCCCGCACCGACTGGCTCGATGTGGCTGACGTAAACCTGATATTCGCCGCGCGGCTCATAGACGCCAAGCGAGCCGCGGACGGTGATGTGCAAGCCGTCCTCGGGGCGGAACTTCAGCCCCCGCACCTGATCGCGAAAGCAGACGCAGCGAATCTGCGAGCGAGCGTCCTTGAGCGTGAAGTAGAGGTGCCCCGACTGCGCGGCGTGATAGTTTGAGACCTCGCCCTCGATCCACACGTCCTGGAACTCGCGCTCGAGCAGATCGCCGATACGCTCGGTCAGGTCGCTGACCTTCCAGATGTGCTTTTCGGGCTTCAAATCGAAAAGTGATGTTTGGCTCATCGTTCTAACGGCGGAAGAAATTAACGATCCAGAACAGCAGGGTGAGCGCAATGCTAAGGACGATGCACGTCACGATCGGAAAATAGAAGCTGCCGTGGCGGCCTTGATAGGCGATATCCCCCGGCAAGTGGCCCAGGCGGAACGGGAGCTTGCCGCCGTAATAAAGCAGCGCTCCGGCGCCGATCGCCAACACGCCCACGATCAGCAGAAGCCTTCCGAGTTCGCGTGACGGGTCCATCAAACTGTCCCGTTCATTCTAGCGCTACCGCGATAGAGCCCGATGCCCGAGACGACCTAGATCAGCTCGAGGCCTGCGAAGAAATAACCAATTTCGAACGCGGCCGTTTGCGGCGCATCCGAGCCGTGCGTGCAGTTGTATTGGATGCTGGTGCCAAGCTCCTTGCGAATCGTGCCCGGCGCGGCCTTGGCGGGGTCGGTGGCGCCCATCGTGTCGCGCCATTTCGAGATGGCGCTCTCGGCCTCCAGGACCATCACGACTGCTTTGCCCGAGCTCATGAAATCAGTAAGCTCGCCGAAGAAAGGCCGCTCGCGATGCACGGCGTAAAAGCCTTCGGCTTCCGTCTTGGTCAGTCGCAGCGACTTGATCGCCACGATCTGGAATTTCGCCGCGTGGATGCGGCTCAAGATGTCACCCGTGAGCCCGCGTTTGACGGCGTCCGGCTTGATAATTGCAAAAGTGCGTTCGATTGCCAAAAGAATGCTCCTTCTGGGATTTACGAGCTAACGCTTCTTTGATCGACGAGCGGTACTTTCCTTCGCCGCGGCCTTCGGCTTCGATTTCGGCTTCCCGAGGATGCGCGCGATCGTCTGGCCGATTTCGGCGGGGCTTTCGACGGTGTGAATTCCCGCAGCACGCAGGGCCGCGTATTTTTCCTTGGCCGTGCCCTGGCCTCCGCTGATGATCGCGCCCGCATGGCCCATGCGGCGGCCCGGCGGTGCGGTTTGTCCGGCGATAAAGCCCGCGACCGGTTTCTTCACATGTTTTTTGATGAACTCCGCCGCAGTCTCCTCCGCATTGCCACCGATTTCGCCGATCAGCACGATTGCGTGCGTCTCGGGATCGTCGTTGAACATCCGGATGGCGTCGAGAAAGGACGTCCCGATGATCGGATCGCCTCCGATCCCGATGCAGGTCGATTGCCCGATGCCCAGCCCCGTGAGTTGGCCGACCGCTTCGTAGGTGAGCGTGCCGCTGCGGCTGACGACCCCGACGTGTCCCTGCTTATGTATAAAGCCCGGCATGATGCCGAGCTTGCACTTCCCGGGCGAAATAATGCCCGGGCAGTTCGGTCCGATCAGCCGCGTCTTGGAATTCTTCAGCGTGGCCGCAACGCGAACCATGTCGAGCACGGGAATGCCTTCGGCGATGCAAATGACCAGCGGCAGGCCCGCGTCGACGGCCTCAAGAATCGCGTCGGCGGCAAACGGCGGCGGAACGAACGCCATCGCTGCGTTCGCGCCGGTCTCCTGAACGGCTTTCGCTACCGTGTCGAAAATCGGCACGCCCAGGTGGTTCGTTCCACCCTTGCCGGGCGTCACGCCCGCAACGATCTTCGTGCCATAGTCGATCATCTGCTGCGCGTGAAAACTGCCTTCGCGACCGGTAAGGCCCTGGACGAGGACGCGGGTGGTTTTATCGACCAAGATGCTCATCGCGCAGCTCCGGCGAGGGCGACAGCTTTTTCCGCCCCATCCTTCATTCCGTCCGCGACGGTGAAATTCAGTCCCGAATTCTGGAGGATTTCCTGTCCCTGTTTGACGTTCGTGCCTTCCATGCGCACGACGACAGGAGTCTTGAACTTCAGCTCCTTCGCCGCGCCGACGATGCCGCTCGCGAGCATGTCGCATCGCAAGATGCCGCCGAAAACGTTGATGAACACGGCCTTCACGTTCGGGTCGCTCAGCAGGATGCGGAACGCGTTCTTCACGCGCTCTTCGGACGCGTCGCCGCCCACGTCCAGAAAATTCGCCGGGCTGCCGCCGCTTAGCTTGATGATGTCCATCGTGGCCATCGCCAGGCCGGCGCCGTTGACCATGCACGCGATCGTGCCGTCGAGCTTGATGTAGTTGAGCTTGTACTTCGAGGCTTCGACTTCGAGGGGCGTCTCCTCGTCGAGGTCGCGCAATTCCCTGAGCTCGGGGTGGCGGTAGAGGGCGCTGTCGTCGAAATTAACCTTGGCGTCGAGCGCAACGAGGCGGCCATCGCCCGTGACGACACAGGGATTGATTTCGAGCAGCGATGCGTCCGTTTCGAGAAACGCGCGATAGAGCGACTGCAAGAACGGCACGGCGACACCGACGAGTTCGGACGAAAGCCCCAAGCCGAACGCGAGCTTGCGCACGTGGTAGGCCTGAAAACCTTCCGCCGGGCGAATCGTTTCGCGCAGAATCGCTTCCGGTCGGTCCTTTGCAACTTCCTCGATTTCCATGCCGCCCGCAGCGCTGGCCATGAACACGGGCGCGGCCACCGCGCGATCGACGAGCACGCTCAGGTAAAGCTCGCGCTTGATGTCGAGGCCTTCTTCGATTAACAGGCGGCGCACGATGCGCCCCTCGGCACCGGTCTGCGGCGTGACGAGTTTCATGCCGAGCATGCGCTCGGCGAGGGCGGCCGCCTCGTCGGCCGACTTCGCGATTTTCACGCCGCCGGCTTTGCCGCGTCCGCCCGCGTGAATTTGCGCTTTCACGACGACGACCGACGTGCCGAGCCGCTGCGCTGCGGCGCGCGCTTCGTCTTTCTTGAAGACGACTTCGCCCCGCGGCACAGGGACGCCGAATTTCGCGAGGATAGCTTTGGCTTGATACTCGTGAATCTTCATGCAGGCTTCGCGGCTGGTAAGAAGACAGCCTTAGAAATGCTAGAATTTATGCAACTATAAAAGCACCTCAGTGTACTTGGAACCAGCCGGTCGGGCAAGGCGGAGTCGCGTGCTCTACGAGAGCAGGCGCAGAAACTCGGGAGCTAAATGATTCACGAAGCGCTTGAAAAAGTGGTTGCGGGGCATGATCTATCGCGCGACGAGATGAGGGCTGCGATGGACGAGTTCTCCTCGGGCCGGGCCACCCATGTTCAATTCGTCGCCCTCTTCACAGCGCTTTTCATGAAAGGCATGACGAGCGACGAATCTGCTGTAATTGAAGAGGAACGGCAACGAGCTGCAGCCGAGGTTCCGACGACTTGCACCATCGGAGAGGAAACCAGCCTTCATTCGCCGGACCTAAGCATTATCACTCAGGTAGTTCTCGGTGGCGGAAACGACCTGTCGCGCAAGGAAGCGGAGGCCGCCATGGAAGAAATCCTGTCTGGTCGCGCCGGTGATGCCGAAATCGCCGCATTCTTGACAGCATTGCGATTCAAGGGCGAGACGGTGGATGAGTTGGTCGGCTTCGCGACCGCGATGCGGCGCCACGCGACTCCGATTTTCCCGCCGGGTCACCCGCTAGCGGACGAGGCGCTGGTGGACACCTGCGGAACCGGAGGCGACGCGTCGGGCACATTTAATGTTTCGACCGCCGCGGCGTTTGTTGTCGCGGGCGCGGGCGTGCGCGTGGCGAAGCACGGCAACCGCTCGATCAGCTCGCGCTGCGGCTCAGCGGACGTACTCGAACAGCTTGGCGTGTGGATCGATATGCCGCCGGCGAGCGTCGCGCGCGCGATCGAGGAAGTCGGCATCGGATTCCTTTTCGCGCCGGCGGTGCATTCAGCGACGCGGCATGCGATGGCGGCGCGACGCGAGTTGAAGATGCGGACCGTATTCAATCTGCTCGGGCCGCTGACGAATCCGGCGGGAGCTTCCGCGCAAGTCGTGGGCGTTTACGACGCGAGCCTTACGGCATTAATGGCGCAGGCGCTCGGCGAATTGGGCGTCCGGCGAGCGTTCGTGGTCCACGGCGCCGACGGCCTCGATGAAATCTCGATCTCCGGCGAGACGCACGTCGCCGAGCTACGGGACGGCGTGGTGCGCACGTTTACCGTGACGCCTGAGGATTTCGGATTGCGTGGCGCACCGCTCGATACGATTCGCGGTGGCGACGCGAAACAAAACGCGGAGATCATCCACAAAGTTCTCGGCCGCTCGATGCTCTACCGCGATCACGGCCCGCATCGCGATATCGTGCTCGCCAATGCCGCCGCGGCGCTCGTCGCCGCCGGCCGCGCACAAGATTTCCTCGATGGCGTGCGCCTCGCCGCGCATTCGATTGACACAGGCGCCGCACGCGAGCGCCTTGAAGCGCTCATCGCTTTCTCGAAAGCCGAGAAGGACCGCGCGAACCTTGCTTCGTAGCTAAATGCTCAGGAAATTTTGGAGGAGGCGAAAGCCGGCTCGGTGAGGACCGATTCGGGATGGAACTGCACGCCTTCGACCTTCAGTTTCTTGTGGCGCAAGCCCATGATCGTGCCATCGGTCGTCTCGGCGGAAATTTCGAGCGTGTCCGGCAGCGACTCGCGCTCGACGATCAGCGAGTGATAGCGCGTGGCTGGAAAATCCTGCGGCAGGTCGTGAAAGATCGTCTTGTCGTCGTGATGGATCTTGCTCGTCTTGCCGTGCATCACCTGTGGCGCGCGGATCACGCGC
This sequence comes from uncultured Acidobacteriota bacterium, assembly GCA_963715685.1. Taxonomy (GTDB): domain Bacteria; phylum Acidobacteriota; class Terriglobia; order Acidiferrales; family UBA7541; genus Palsa-295. The sequence continues at coordinate 4,180,015 of OY970264.1, forward strand.
CCGCCGAAAGCCGCGCCGATCGCCTGATGCCCTAGGCAGACGCCCAGAATCGGGATTTCCCCCGCGAAGCGTTCGATCAGCGGCACGCTCACGCCCGCCTCTTTGGGAGTGCACGGGCCCGGGGAAATCACGATTCGCTCGAACCGGCGCTCCTCGATTTCATCGAGAGTGATCTGATCGTTGCGGCGCACTTCGAATTCCTGCCCCATCTGGCCCAGGTACTGCGCCAGGTTGTAGGTAAACGAGTCGTAGTTGTCGAGCAGCAAAATCATAGTTCTTCAGAGCGCAAAATCGCTCTCTATGATTATACCAGCCGCGCGCGCTTCGTCCGCATGGTTGGAGCGTCACTCGCGGCGGCTTCCGCTATCGCCGCCCTGGGCAATTTCGAGCGCCTTGACGAGGGCGCGTGCTTTGTTCAGCGACTCCTCGTACTCACGCTCGGGCACGGAATCGGCGACGATCCCGGCGCCCGCCTGGATGTAAACGCGTCCGCCCTTGGCCACGAGCGTGCGCAGCCCGATGCAGGAATCCACGATTGCCGGAAAAATCGAGATACAGAATCGCACCCGCGTAGATTCCCCGACGCGTGGGCTCAAGCTCGTCGATGATTTCCATCGCGCGCACCTTCGGCGCGCCGGAAAGTGTACCCGCGGGGAAGCACGCCATCAGCGCGTCGAAACAGTCCACGCCCTCGCGCAGCTTTCCATGCAAGCTCGATACGAGGTGCATCACGTGGGAATACCGCTCGACGAACATCAGCCGATCGACTTTAACCGAGCCGTATTCGCACACGCGGCCGAGATCGTTGCGCCCGAGATCGACGAGCATGATGTGCTCGGCGCGCTCTTTCGGATCGGCGAGGAGTTCGGCCTCGAGTTCGCGATCTTCCTTATCGTTGCGCCCGCGCGGCCGCGTGCCAGCGAGCGGCTTGTAAAACGCATCGCGACCCTGGACTTTCACCAGCATCTCGGGTGAGCTGCCCGACCACCGAAAGGTCATCGAGCTTCAGGAAATAGAGATACGGCGACGGATTCACGACGCGCAGTGCACGATAAATCTCGAACGGATCGGTGCGGGTCTGCCGCCGAGAGCCTCTGGCTGACGACGATCTGAAATGCGTCACCCGCGCGGATGTACTCCTTGGCCTTTTCCACCGCGCCGGTGAATTGGGATTTCGTCATGTTCGAGCCGACGCGCACCGGACTCGCGCGCCGCGCGCTACGCTGCTGCGGCAAGCGGCCCTTCGAGCGTGCGCCGCGTGCGCCGAATTTCGCGGACGGCCGCGTCGTATTTCGCGCGCAGGCTGCCCTGGCCCTTCGGTGAACACGTTGCGAATCACCCAGACGCGATGCTGCACGTGGTCGAACGCGACCAGGCCCAAATAGAACATCATCACGCAATCGTCCACGCCGACGTCGTCGCGGCCGGTGTCCGGAATGCGCTCGATCAGCCGGACCATGTCGTAGGCGAAATATCCGATCGCGCCCGCGATCAGCGGGGGCAATCCGGGCACGCGCACCGGGCGGTATCGCGCGGTCAGACGGCGCAACTGCTCGACCGGATTTTCGTCGAAATGAGTTTTCTTGCCGCGAGATTCGAGCGTGCAGGAGCGGCCGCGCGCGCGAAAAACCTCTTCGGGATCCGCGCCGGTAAACGTGTAGCGCCCGATCGTCTCGCCGCCTTCGACGCTCTCGAGCAGAAACGAGTACTTCGCGTTCCGCGCGATCCGGAGGTACGCGCCGACAGGGGTGAGCAAATCGGCGGTATAGGTCTCGTACACGGGCACGAGGTTTCCCTGGCGCGCCAATTGGCAGAATGTTTTGAAGTCGGGTTGGATCATCTCGTGGCTCGCAATTTCCGCCTGCTCGCACGCGGGGTCGCGCGCTTTTCCTCGACATCAAGAGTGCGAACGACCGCGCGGCGCATGGCGTCGATCGGCGCGCGCTGGCCCGTCCAGATTTCCCACTGCGCGGTGCCCTGCGCGACGAACATTTCCACTCCCGAAACGGTTTCGATGCCGCGGCGCGCCGCAAGCTCCAGCAGCTTCGTGACGCGCGGTCGATAAATGGTGTCAAATACCAGCCGGCAATTCAATTCGCGCGCTTCAAGCGGCGATTGGCCGAACGCCGGGTGCATCCCGACGGGCGTCGCGTTCACGATGGCATCGAAAAACTCGCGGCGCAATTGAGAGCGTGCAACTGCTTCGCCGCCTGCCGCGCGCGCCAGCGCCTTGGCCCGATGCTGCCGCCTCGCGCAAACGCAGACCGATGCGCCAGCCTCTGCAAGCGCGAACGCCACCGCACGAGCCGCGCCGCCCGCGCCGATGATCAACACGCGGCTGCCTCGGAGCGGCATGCGCTGCTCCAGTGTGCGCAGCACGCCGACGTAGTCCGTGTTGTACCCGAATAGTTTTCCGCCGCCGCGCACGACGACCGTGTTTACGGCGCCGATTTTTTCGGCAAGCGGATCGCAGCCATCGAGGTGACGGAGGATCCGTTCCTTGTGCGGCAGCGTCACGCTGAAGCCTCGGACGCCGAGCGGCTCGATCGAATTCACAAAATCCTTGAGGTCGTGCACCAGAAACGGCAGATAGATGGCGTTCATCCGCCGCGCCGCGAATCCGGCATTCTGCATTACGGGCGATAACGAATGCCCGATTGGGTCACCGATCACTCCGTATACCTGCGTCCTCGCATCGATGCGATCCGCGCGATAGAGATTCTTGACGTCCTCAAGCAAAGTCTGGCCCGGCGCCGTGGAATTTTCCACGGGGGCATAGGCGAAGCCCGTTCTGGCCCGCAGCGCAAGCAAACGCGCGGGAAGCGCCACCTCGCCCATTGGGATGGCGACCATGTTCTTTTGCCCGCGAGCGAAATCCAGCAGCTTCCGGCTGTCCGCCAGAGAGTCGCAATGCGCGGCGATCTTAATGGCGTCGGAATCGGCGCGCTGAAGTTCGGCGGCAACTCGCTTGAGATTCCCGGGCATCCGCCGAAAGAAATGAGCGGAGGCCAATCGATGGCCATCGCCCAGAAGCACGTCCAAAAGCTCCGGCGGGCACTTCCGGATGGATTCGATTTCAAGGTCGTACCACGCGCAGCCCGCTCGGACCGCCTCGGCGAGATGAACCAACTGCTTCGCAATCGTCCCGCGATATCGCCCACCCGCATCGATGCGCCGACACGTGGCAATCAGGATCGCTCTCGGTGGCCTAGTCGCCAGGTTCCGGCAGAAATTGGCGATTTCGCGGTCGTCCCGAAGCCAGTCGAGCCGGAGTTCCACGGTGCGGGTTAGGCGGAGCGCCATACCGAGCTGCCTGCGCATGGACGCCGCGTCTTGCGCCGCCACGACGGCGCATATTTTGTTTCGCCCTAACATCCTGTATTTCCAATCTTTTCCGGACTATTCCCACCGCACCCTGACCCGCTGCAAAAGAGGGAATTCCTGCTTCTACCATGCGGTGCACAATGTGTAAAGCCCGGCAGACCATTGTCTTGACGCCCCATCCGGGGGTCTGTTACGGTCGGCTCATCGATAGTTGCCAGCTCTGCGGCACTAACAGTTTCGACTAAGGAGCGAGCATTATGCGCGGGAAAACCGTCCTTGCGGGTCTGATTTTGAGCCTGTCTGCCGGCGTTGCGTCGGCGCAGGATAAACCTGTTGTTCCCACACCTGGCGAACTCTACTGCTCGGGAACGGTCACGTCCGAATCGGTGCCGCGCGACACCTACGTCATTACGGGAGAGCAGTCGGCCGACAAGATTACGTTCGAAGAAGGCGACTACATCTATATCAACAAGGGCTCCGATCAGGGCGCAAAAGTAGGCGACGAATTCTTCGTGATCCGGCCGGTTACGGACACCATCCAGATCGACTGGACGAAGTGGCAATCGGCAATCCTGAAGAAAATGGGCACTGTTTGGGAAGACGAAGGGCGCGCGAAGGTGATCGTTGCCCGGCCCGGCGTGTCGATCGCACGAGTCGAGCACGCATGCGATTCCATGCATCGCGGCGATATCGTCCTGCCGTTCTTTGAGCGCCCGGCTCCTCCGCTGAAACCCGAGGACAATTTCGATCGGTTCGCACCCGCCAACGGCAAGCAGCTCGCGATGATCATTACCGGCAGGAAGTTCCAACAGATGACCGGCAAGAACGATATTGTGTACGTCAACCTCGGGAATGCGCAGGGCGTAAAAGTCGGAGATTACTTCCGCATCTTCCACTACCAGGGCACGGAGCACGAGACAGCGTATGAAGTTCCCCGAAGCTCCTTTGACGTGGAAGGGATCCAGGGTCCGACCTGGGGATTCGGCTGGGTTCCCAAGAAATGGAACTGGAGCAATGTGCCGCGGGAAGACGTGGGCGAGGGAATCGTGCTGCGGACCGGGCCGAATTCCGCGACCATGCTGATCACATTCAGTCTGCGCGCAATCTATCCCGGCGATTACGTCGAAATCGAATAGCCCGGTTTTGGACGAATCTCGAGTCTGAAGTCGGATTCGCTGAAAACATCCGCGGTAAACGCAAGAATCCGCGTGGCGGAATGCTGCCACGCATCCCGCTCCAAACCTGCTTTCACGCAAGTCTCTTCCAGGAAGCGCTGAGCTCCCCAACGGCATTCGATCGCGACTTGCGGCAGCAGCAAGCCGCGTTGCCAGCCACGCTCCACGATCAGGCCGTGTTTGCCCGCCTGGATCTGGCTGGGCGCAATAGCCTCCGCCTGCGACAACACGGAAAGCTCGATCTCGATTTCGACAACTTCATGAGGACGAACCGGATCGAAGCGTGGATCCTCCAGCGCTGCTGACCTCGCGGCATGAGCCACAACGTGGACGAGCCCCTGCCCCTGTCCGGGCGCCAATTGACCGATGCAGCCCCGGAGGCGTCCGCGGCAGCGCAGCGTGACGAATGCTCCCGCAGGCTGCCGAAGGCTTGCTTCATCCGGCAGGTTTTCGAAGGGATCGCGGCGTTCGACCGCGGCTATCAGGGCGCGACGCGCGACTTCAAGAAGCAGCTGCTTGTCCCGGCTAGCGAGTGACGGCATCCTGCGGCTTTTCTTTCGGCTCAACCATCAGAAGGCTGGTGCGATGGCGTTCCTGCACCCGAGAATTGATCTGGCTCCAAAACATCTGGAAATAATGAATCGCTGACAGCACCGCGCTGACGACCACAAGCCACAGCAGAGTTGTCCCCAGCGTCTTCAAAGCCGGATGGTTCGCCGTGAGGATGACGGCGCAACCGGCCAGTACCTGCAAAATCATTTTCGTCTTGCCCAACGCCGAGGCGGGTATCACCAATCCCTCGACGGAAGCGATCTCGCGCAAACCCACAACGACGAACTCCCGTCCGATGATGATCACCACCATCCAGGCGGGCACCAGATGCATCCACACGAGCGGAACGAATGCGGCCGATATGAGGAGCTTGTCCGCGATCGGATCGAGAAGGATTCCCAGCGTGGTGATCTCACGGCGCTTCCGCGCGATGTAACCGTCCGCCGCATCCGTTGCCGCGGCGATCAAAAGGATGAGCACGCCCCACACTTCGAAATGAATGGGAACCCCGAGAAAATTCCAGTTCGGTTGGCGAGTCAGCAGGATGACGACAAGGACCGGAACGAAAAAGATTCGCAGAACCGTGAGGCTGTTCGGCAGATTCATTGCGTTCTCGGAAAGAAGCCGACGGAGCCCGACTGGGGACCGGGGCGACGTCTTAACGACTATAGTACCCCGCTTGCAGGGAGTCAACGGTACTGCGCCCAGTTCGGTAAAGTCGCATCCGGCGCTTGCGGTCGTGACCCTTGACGAGAGAGGCAAATCCCTACGCTAGTAACTCTTAGCTCAAAGATTGCCTCAGGTCTGTGCAAATTCAGGGAGGGTGCTCTGAGGCATCGCGTGAGCGCAGGACGGCCTTCAACCGCAGGTCGGCGTTGAATAAGTCACTGACAACGCATGGGTTACGAATGCCGAAATCAAGGGCCAGACACATCCTAACGAACCGACCTCCAATCCCAGGCATCAGGCTGGCATCTCTTTTCCACAGGGATTTCCACATTATGAGGCGTCGGCGTGGCCGACGCCTTGTGCTACGACGTCGCTTAAGAGAGGCCCTTCTTGGGTCGAGCGGCCAGACAACGGAGCCACCCAATGATCGGCCCATGATGCCCGCAGACCGACTGGCGGTTTGACGGAGGCGGCACCGCTGCAATTGCCGGGTTCGATGGTTGGCTCTCCACGCCGTTGAGGAATGCCGTGACCCGATAGCAGTAGACGGCTCCGACCGCCACGCTCGGGTCGACGTAGGTCGTCGTTGTGACGGACCCCGCATTGATTTTCGTGAATTGGCCGGCACAGGTGGCCGCGCGATAGACGTTGTAGGTCAGTGAGGGATTGCCCGCTGCGTCCGGGCTGGGCGTCCACGTGAGTTTGGCGGTGTATTGCGAGCGCGCCGGCAGCGCGCCGAAACTCAGCGCGAGCGCGAGTGTTGCAACGATCCGGTTCATAACTGCTCCTTTCGTTGCCTGAAATTTTCCAGGCGGCCTTCGATGGCACTTCGTTCGTGCACACACCAAAGGCTATCGCCGCGTTACGCAGTTTTGCGTTTGAGCTCCTGTGGACTTTTTGTTTCCTGGGGAGAAGATAGTTGGTGCGGGTGTTTCAATAAAAGGGGCGGTTGCTGGCCGGTCTCTCGGCCAATCCCTAGTGGAGAACGAATTCCTGAAGGCGTCGCGCGGCGGACTGCGGCAACTCAGCATCGAGCAACAAATGTCCGTCCGTCATTTCGGAATGGAGCACGCGTCCCCGAGCCTGCACGATCGAGAGATGCTTTCCATCGGACACGGGCACGCGCAACTTCAAACGAACCAGCGGATCGACGGGCATCGCCAGATCGATGCGCGCAATCAAGTCATCGAGCCCAGCGCCGGTAAGCGTGGAAGTGAGGACGGTGTCGCGGCCGTGGCCGCTCGACGCTTTTAAATTCGCGATCTCTTCCTCACTGAGCCGGTCGATCTTGTTGAGCACATGCAGCCTCGGGCGGTCCTCGACACCCAGATCTCGGAGAACTTTGAGGACATCAGCGTCCTGTTCCGCATGGTGCGGGCTGGAAATATCCGTCACATGGAGGATCAGGGCGGCTTCCTGCACCTCTTCGAGCGTGGCGCGGAAGGCAGCAATCAAGTCCGGCGGGAGATCGCGCAGGAATCCAACCGTATCCGAGAGCAATACCCGGCGGCGCGAGGGCAGGCGGATCGCGCGAATCGTAGGATCAAGCGTCGCGAACATTTTCGAAGAGGTGAGCACTCCCGCACCGGTTAGGGCATTGAAGAGCGACGATTTCCCGGCGTTGGTGTAGCCAACCAGGGCGATCATCCCGAGCGGCACGGCCTGGCGCGCGCGCCGCCGCGTGGAGCGCTGCTTGCGAACCGTCTCGATGGCGTCCTGGATTTTCCGGACTTTTTCGCGAATTCGCCGGCGGTCCGTCTCGAGCTTCTGCTCGCCGGGCCCTCGCGTCCCGATGCCGCCGCCGAGCCGCGACAGATCTTCGCCCCGCCCGGTTAGCCGGGGAAGAAGGTAGTTAAGCTGTGCAAGTTCCACCTGAAGCTGGCCTTCTCGAGTCCGTGCATGGGTCGCAAAAATATCGAGAATCAGCTGCGTGCGGTCAATGACACGGCAGCCCGTCCCTTTTTCCATGTTGCGGAGTTGCACCGGAGTGAGATCGTGATCGACGATCACGAGCCGCACGTGCCGGGCCTGCGCCTCGGCCCCGATTTCTTCGAGTTTGCCGCGTCCGACAAGCGTCGCCGGATCGAGCGCATCGCGCACTTGCAGCAGGCTGCCGACAATATCGGCGCCGGCGCTGTGCGCCAGCTCTTCCAGCTCGTCGAGCGAATCGCGGCTGGCCACCAGCGGCGAGCCCGACTGCGTGCGCGAGGGTTTTCTTAACGCTACGCCGACGAGCAGCACTCGCTCGCGGCGATCAAGTGATTGTGCGGTCTTCATCCCGTTGGGCTTTGGGGCGAAGCGTGGCGTTTTCGAGGCTTGCCATTCATCTAGGCTGTTATTATACGCCCGTCGCACACCGCACCGACGTGCCGCAAAGGAGCCTCCGGACTAGCCCGGATTGCGCGGCGGAGCCCGATGTCGTAGGCTGTACCGGGTTCCGGGACTCCGGGAGGCCGTGCCTGCAGTTTTGCCGTTTTGGCCGGCGTGCCCGCCAGAGAGGATGCGAGGCATGCGACTGAAGTAAGGTCCCGGACGCGACCCGAATCCAGCGGTGCGAAGGCTCCGGATCGGCCGACCCGAGAGCCATCCCGGAGTCACATTCCGCGAGGACTTACGATGCACTGTTTGAGCCTGCGCTACACAAGAGGCTGCTGCGCAAACACGCAACAATTTGGTTTGATCGAACCGGCAAACAAGAAGACATTCACGAGGAAAGAAGCGCGATGCCTCCCGGAACTCTCGCGTTGAACACCAATACTCAGCCTGGGGTGAGAGGACGATCCAGAGTCCCTCTCATCGTGGGTTACGGGCTGGCATTGGTGTGCCTGGTTTGGGTGCTGCGCGATTTCCATCTCGTAAAGGCGCTGCAGCAGCTCGCCAACCTTGACTGGCACTGGGTCGTCTTAGGGATGGCCTTCGACGCCCTGAGCTACGCCATTCAGGCCTTGCGTTGGAAGCTGCTGCTGACTCCGTTCGGAAAAGTGAGGCTGACCCGCTCGATACGAGCGGTTTTCGCGGGCCTGTTCGCCAACCTTATCTTCCCGCTGCGCCCGGGGGAACTGCTGCGGAGCTATCTGCTCGCGGATTCCGAGGACATCAAGCTGGGACGGGTGCTTGGATCGGTTGGCGTCGAGCGCTTCATTGATCTGGTGATCGCCACTGCATCGCTCGCGACAGTGTCCCTACTGGTCGAGTTACCGCGCCGTTTCCAGCGAGTTGCGGACACTCTTGGCATTGTGACACTCGTTCTTTTGAGCATCGTTGTGCTGCTCGTTCTGTACCTCGAGATCAAGCTCGGGAGCGCTCCAGGACCCGAAACCGCCCGGCGGCGCCTGCCGGGGAAAGCCATGGCCGTTTTGACGGACCTGCACGCGATGGGCACCGCCCCGAGCTTCTATCCAGCGGTGCTCGCGTCGGTGATGGTTCCGTTCTGCCAGGTTTTGGGCCTATGGGCCGTTGCGCGGGCCGATGGTCTCCCTCTGCCGTTCCTGGCCGTAGTGGTAGTGCTGCTGATCATCAATCTCGGCGTGTCGCTCCCCAACGCGCCCGCGAATGTGGGATCGTACCAGTTCTTCTGCGTCCTAGGATTGAGCGTATTCCAGATCGAAAAAAGCACCGCCACGGGTTTTTCGATCTTTGCGTTTCTGGCGCTCACTTTCCCGATGGTGTTTCTCGGATTCGCTGCTTTACTGCGCAGCGGCATGTCCCTCAAGTCGATGCGGGAAAAAGTAAGCGGCATGTCCGCGCAACCCCTGAAATCGGGCCAGTAACGCTGAAGTATCAGTTGCCGCAGCCGCGTCATCATCGGCACATTCGACTCATTTCATTTGAAGGGCTGCAAGCCCTCCGTTATATAGTTTATGTTTGGGCTTCTGCGTCGAGCGGGACCGCGGCGCACGAAGGACAACGAGTTCCAATGGCTTCGGACCTCATTAAACATCTCGAGCGAGCACGGCGAAGCCTGGAAAAGAACAAGCTCCGCGAGGCCGTCCCCGAATATCAGGCCGTCCTCGACGAGGCGCCCTCTCATCAAGAGGCGCTGCAGGCGCTTGCCGACATCTACACGCGCCTCAACGAGCCCGCCCTGGCCGCTCAATATTACGGCGCGCAGTTCGACCGTCTGCTCGAAGCAGGAGACGCGGCCAAAGCCTCCGCAATCTTCGCGCGGTTTCTGCGTTCTTTTCCCCAGCCGCCCGATCGCCTTATGCGCTATGGGACGCTCCTGCAAAGGCAAAATCACGCGCCGGAAGCCCTCGAGCAGTTCGGCGCTGCCGCCGAGATCTTCTTGCAACACCAGCGTGACATCGAAGCGCTGGCGTGTTACGAAAGCATGGCGGTGCTCGATCCGGAAAACGCTTCCCGCCACGTGACACTCGGCGAACTGGCGGAAAAGCTTCGCCACGCCGATCTCGCGGCGCGAAGCTTCCTCCGCGCGGGGCAACTGACGCAAGCCGTCGGCGGGCTGGACGATGCCTTGGAATACTTCGGACGCGCCCACCGCCTTCTGCCTCAGGATCGCAGCGGCGCGTTGCTTTTTGCGGAAGCGAAGCTGCGGAAAGGTGACTCGGAAGGCGCCGTCGCGCTTCTCGAACCGTTCGCGCCCAACGACAAGGACACGGCGTTTCTTGCGCTATTCGGAGAAGGGCTGCTGCGCACGGGGCGTCTGGACCGCGCGCGCGAAGTCTTCGAAGCCTACTACCGGCAAAAGCCGGACCGCTTCGAAAAGCTCTTCGAGCTTTCGGGGGCTTACATTCGCGCCGGCGAGGACTCGAAAGCCGCGTTGCTCCTGACGGCGATCAAAGACTGGATGCGCGCCGGCCGAAAAGACGCGGAACTCGCGGGTCAAATGGATCGCCTGGCCGCGACCTATCCCGATTCGCTGCCGCTGGCCGAGACGGTCGCGCGAACCTACGAAGAGTTGAATCGCGAAACGAAATATTTCGACGCGCTGGTCAAGCTTTTCGATTTGTACCTGCGCGCGGGCCAAATGAAAGAGGCGTGCGAAGCGCTGGACCGCCTCGTCGATATCGATCCGTACGACTATCGGAATCAGGAGCGCATCGCTCAGCTCGAAGGCAAAGTGGACCCGGCGTTCCTGCAGAGCGTGCTCGGTCGCGCCGCGAAGGCCGCTACCGTCTCGACGCGCACGGACGGTTTTTCGGGCGCTGGTTCCGAGGTGGCCGCCACCGCAGGACCGGTTTCCGAGGAAGCCCGCGCCCAGCAGGCCCTGGAAGATTTGGTCGTGCAGGTCGAAATCTTTCTCCAATATTCGCTCCAAACGAAAGCCGTCGAGCGGCTCGAACGGATCGCAGAACTCTTTCCTGGCGAAGAAGACAAGAACGAACGCCTGCGAGCCCTTTATGAGCGCGCGAATTGGTGGCCCAAAGGAGTGGTGCGCAAACCGACCGCGCCTGCGCCGGCTCCGGCGCGAACTTCGCCCGCTGAAGTTCCGGCGCCGCCCCCGGCGGCAGCACCTATGCCGGCAGAGACGCATCGCGATTTGGCCGCCATCGCCGAAATCAACCGCTTGATGTACCGGCAGGCAACACCCCGCGAAATTCTCGCGATGACCGCGGCCGAGGTCGGCAAGTATCTCGGCGTGACTCGCTGCCTGGTCGCGGTGGGTACGACGGGCGAAGCTCCACAGCTAACCGCGGAATATTTCGCACCGGGCACTGCCGCGGCGGGCGCATCGCGTATCCCGTCAATCCTCGCGCTGGTTTCGGCTGCGTCGCCGGACGCATTAGGCGGGATCGAGCTTAATTCTGCCGGGGCACCCGGTCTGCGCGAACTCGGGCTCGAGTCCGCGCTTGCTGTCGCGCTGACGGATAAGGAAACGCAAGCTTCCGCGGGCGTCCTGCTCGTCGGAGACGCGGCCGCGCGAAAATGGAAGCCGAACGAGAGTTTCTTTCTTCAGGCCGTGGGGGACCAGCTGGTGCTGTCGGTGAGCCACACGCGGCTGCGCTCGCTGGTGCGTTCGCTTGCCGTTGCCGATGAAAAAACAGGCCTGCTGAGCCGCGGCGCGTACATCGACTGCCTGCTGGTGGAATCGAACCGCGCGCGCTCACAAGGCACACCGCTCTCGCTCGTGATTTTGCAGATCGACCACGGCGGCGAACTCCTGCGGCAGCACGGCGACGCCGCTGTCGAACAATACGTCGAGCAACTGGCGCGCGCGCTCTCATCGGCCGTCCGCCAGACCGATATCGCCGTGAAATATACGGCATGGTCGCTCGTGTTCGTGCTGCCCAACACGTCGATCGACAACGCGCGCTCGATCGCGGAAAAGCTGCGCCAGATCGCGGCGACGGTGCATCCGTCGTGGGGCCCACAAGATTTGACGGCGAGCGCGATCGTGGCTGAAGCCTCTTCGCGGCCGGGCGACGAAACAGAAGACCGAGTGACTGAATGGATTAACCGCGCCGAGGCAGGCCTCGATGAAGCGCGCCAACGCGGCGGAAACATTCTGGTGCCGCTCGCGACTCCGTAAGGATCATGGGTGATAACTGATGGCAGGAAACGGAAAACTGAACCCTCGCCCCGGCGCGCGGGGCGACCTGAATGCGTCCGGCTTGCATTTCGGCGTCGTGGTGAGCCAGTTTAACAATTTTATTACGGACCGCCTGCTCGCAGGCTCGCTTGATGCTTTCGCACACGCGGGCGCCGGGGACGATCAGGTCGAAATTGTTCGCGTTCCGGGCTCGTTCGAGATTCCTCTCGCGGCAAAGAAGCTCGCGGCGACCGGCCGTTTCGATTCGATTGTCTGCATCGGCTGCGTGCTGCGGGGCGAAACGTCGCACTACGACTACGTTTGTTCTGAAACGGCGCGCGGCATCCAGCTAGCGCAGCTCGATACCGGAGTGCCCATGGCGTTCTGCGTGCTCACGTGTGACACTCTCGAGCAGGCCATCGACCGCGCGGGGCTGAAGGGCGGCAACAAGGGATACGAAGCCGGACTCGGAGCGGTCGAAATGGCCCGCCTCATGCAAACACTTTCAAAGAATCCCTCGCGTCCCGATCGCCGCCCGCGCCGCCGATGACCCTTCGCCACAAATCCCGCGAGTTCGCTCTGCAAATGCTATTCGAATGGGATATGACGCGCCAGGAACCGAAGCGCGTTGAAAAGCTTTTCTGGAAATCCGCACGCGCTGCGGATTCGACGCGCGAGTTTGCGGAGGATTTGTTCGAAGGCGCCGTCGCGCAGGCCGGCGCAATCGACGAGCTTGTCGGACGGCTCGCGGAAAACTGGCGGCTTGACCGCCTCGCCGCCGTCGACCGAAATATTCTGCGGCTGGCGATCTACGAGCTGCGCTCCGGCACAGCTCCGCCGAAGGTCGTGATCGACGAGGCCCTCGAACTCGCGAAGAAATTTTCCTCGGCCGAAGCGCCCGCGTTTTTGAACGGCATCCTCGACGCCGCGTTCAAGAACCTTGAAAAAGGCGCGTCCGCCTAGAGCCGCTTGACGAGAGCCGTCACTTCCTCGAGTACGCGGCGGGTTGTTTCCGCGCGCGTCGTCTCCGAATACACACGCAGCATCGGTTCCGTGCCCGACGCCCGCACCATGGCCCATCCGATATCGCCGAGATAGACTTTGACGCCATCGAGATCCTCGCGGCGCACGATCGGCCAATCGAGGATCTGCTTGAATTTCGCGTCTCCAAATCGCTCGATGGCCTTCTCCTTTTGGCCCGCTTTCAGCGTGAGGTCCACGCGGCCGTAGTGGTGCTCGCCAAATTCGCGGTGCAGCATCGCGACAAGCTCGCCCAATCGCTTGCCGTGCCACGCCATCACTTCGGCGAGCAGCAGCGCGCTCACGGTCGCGTCGCGCTCCGGAAGATACAGCTTCGTGGCGATGCCGCCGCTCTCTTCGCCGCCCAGCAGGACGTCACCTTCGAGCATCCGGTCGCAAATGTATTTGAAGCCAACCGGCGTCTCCCAAATCCTGCGGCCGAATTTCTGCGCAATCTTGTCGATCATCTTCGTCACGGTGAATGATTTCACGACGTCGCCCGTGAGCTTCCGCGTGCCTGCGAGGTGCCACAAGAGAATCGAGAAAATCTGGTGCGGCGTGACAAATGAGCCGTCGCGGTCGATTGCCCCGATACGGTCCGCGTCACCGTCGGACGCGAAGCCTGCGTCGTAGCCGCCCTCTCGCACCGCATTGCGCAGCGCTTCAATATGAGGCTCGATCGGTTCCGGGTTCACGCCGCCGAAAAGAGGGTCGCGCGTGCCGCGGATTTCGCCCGCCTCGATTCCGTTCCGGTGAAATAGCTCGCGCAACAGGCCGCAGCCCGCTCCGTGCATCGGGTCGATCAGGAAGCGAAACTTCGACGCGCGCAACCGGTCCCAATCGACCAGTCCGTTGAGAGTCTCGAGATAGGGCGCGCGGACATCGATCGAGTGAATCAGGTCCTTGCGCGGTGGAAGCGCCGGTACGCCGTCGCGCAGGACCTTTGCGAGTTCCGCTTCTATCTGCGCAACGATACTGGCCGACGCCGAACTGCCGTAGCTGGCCTTGAACTTAATTCCGTTCCAGCGAAAGGGATTGTGGCTCGCGGTGATTTGAATTCCGCCGGCTGCACCGCGCAAACGCACGAGCAGGGATATTGCTGGCGTCGGACACGCGTCGGCTGCCAGCCACACGGGGGTTCCCGTCGCGGCCACAGCTTCGGCAGCCACGCGCGCGAATCGCTCGGACGCGAAGCGCGTGTCGAATCCCACGAGGATTCCGCTGCCGGGCTTTTCGGCGCGCACGGCGTATCGCGCGATCGCGTGCGCTACTTTGCGCACGTTCTCTTCCGTGACATCCTCAGCGATTACGCCGCGCCAGCCGTCGGTTCCAAATTTGATTTCAGCCATGGATATGGCACGCCTGCCTTACAAAAGTTCATTCCTTCGTTGCTGCTCGAGCCATTTCACGATCTTGCCGACGTCCTGCGAGCGATCGCGCGGGCAAAGCAGCAATGCATCGTCGGTTTCAACCAGCACGAGATTCCGCACGCCGATCGCGGCCACGAATTTCTTTGGGCTCCAGAAATAGTTTCCCTCAGCGTCGAGCGCGAAGGACGGCCCAGCCGAGACGTTCGCGCCGGGCTTGGCCGCGAGAAACTCGTATACGGCGGCCCAAGAGCCGATGTCGCTCCAGCCGACCTTCGCGGGAATCACGGATACGCGCGGCTGGCCGTTCATGCGGGTCGCCGGCTCCATCACGGCGTAGTCCACCGAAATATTTTCAAGCCGCGGATAGATGCGACGCAGCGCGGACGCATAGCGGCGAGTGCCGATCGTCTTGCCGAGTTCCGCGAGGGCGTCGTGCGTCGAGGGCAGAAATCGCTGCAAGCTCTCGAGAAACGTGGAAGCGCGCCAGAAAAACATCCCCGCGTTCCAGAGGTATTTTCCGGAGGCGACGTATCTTCGCGCGAGGGGCAGCGCGGGCTTTTCCGTGAAACGCCGTACGACATAGGCTGCCGCACCGCGCGGCCGGCTCGCGATAGGACCGCGCTCGATATATCCGTAGCCAGTTTCGGGGCGCGCCGGCGGGATGCCAAGAACGACGAGATTTCCCGGAGCGCGAGCCAAATCGAGCGCGGCGCGCACGAGGCGGCGATAGCCAGTCACGTCGGCGATGTAACTGTCGGACGGGAGCACAGCCATCAGCGCGTCGCCATGTTCGTGCGCCAGGTGAATTGCGGCGAGACCGATGGCCGCAGCCGTGTTGCGCCCAACAGGTTCGGCCAGCACCTGCGCGGCTGGAACGCTGGGCAGCTCGCGCCTGACGGCGGCCGCCTGCTCGATATTTGTGACGGCCCAGATATGGCGCGGCGAGATGAGCGGCTGAAGCCGCGCAGCCGTCGCGGCCAGCATCGTTTCGCGGCCCACGATGTTGAGAAGTTGCTTCGGAGTGCGTGTCCGGCTGCGCGGCCAGAAGCGCGTGCCGCGCCCTCCCGCGAGCAGGACCGCACATACCGGAAGAGATGCGCGCTCCGAGCCGCTCATCGATGCACCAACCTCGATCGCTCAGGCTCGCTCACGCCCCGGGAGGCAAGCTCGCGCTCAATTTCATCGAGATTCGGCGGAAGGTACGTTCGCAAGAGCGTGGTGCTTCCGGAAGCAAGCTCCAACTCGTATTTCCCGAGCGCCGCGGGAATCAACCACACTTGTGCCGGCGCATAAGTCGCGCTTTCCGCACCCCACTGGATGCTGCCTCTGCCGTCCAAGACAATCAGCAAATCGAAATGCTCGCGCGACGTTTCAACTTCGATCCGCTTGGCAAATTCCCATTTCTCAGTCGCGAAATAGCGGCATGCGGTGTAGTGAGTCTCCGCCACGCGGCTTCGTTCAATGCGCACCGGGTCGATCCTTCCGCCGCATTGCTTGCCGACACGAATTACGTCCATCGCCTTTTCGATGTGCAACGGACGCGTTTTGCCCTGCGCGTCGCGGCGATTGTAATCGTACACGCGGTAGGTGAGATCGGAGTGCTCCTGAATCTCGCAGAGGACCAGACCAGGTCCGATTGTGTGCGCCGTGCCGGCAGGGACAAAAACTCCGTCTCCGGCGCGCAGCGGAACACGTTCGAGGCAATCTTCGGCTGTTCCATTCTCGATGGCGTGCTGAAAATCTTTGCGGGTCACGCTCGGCTTTAGACCAACCATCACCTCGGCTCCGGGCCGCGCACGCACCGCGTACCACATCTCGGTCTTGCCGCGGCCGCCAGCAGCTTGCTCGTTGCGGGCGGCATAATCGTCGTCCGGATGGACCTGCACGGAGAGTTTATCTTCCGGGAAAATGAATTTCACGAGAAGTGGGAATACGCCCGTGCGTTCGATCGCCGTTCCAGCCCATTCCACCGTCATCGCGGGCCAGACGTCGCCGAGTCTTTCTCCAGCAAACGGCCCGCTGGCAAACCGGCACTCGCTGCCGGTCATCCAGGCTTCACCGATCGGTTCCGTGAGATTCGATTTTTCAGGAAAGAACGGCGCGAGCGAGAGCGATCCCCACGGCCGCGGACTGAAGATGGGCTCCAGGCGCGCCGGGCATAGCTTCATTGGATTGCGCGGGCGGTCACTTCGCTCGGCCAAAGAATCGCGCCATTCGCCGCAGGCCTTCCTCGATGCGGTCCATCGAGGTGGCGTAGGAAAGGCGCAGAAATCCGGGCGCGCCAAATGCCTCGCCGGGAACCACGGCCACGTGCTCGCGTTCGAGCAACAGCTTCGCCACCGCTATGTCGTTCGGCATCTCGGCATTGTAGTGCGCCGAGATATTCGGGAAGACGTAGAACGCGCCCTGCGGCGCCGTGCACGTGACTCCCGGAATGGCGCGCAGGCCCGCGACGATACGAGTGCGGCGGCGCGCATATTCCGCGAGCATCGCCGGCACGGAGTCCATCGGACCACGCATGGCGGCCAGCGCGGCGTATTGCGCGATCGAGGTCGGATTCGACGTCGATTGGCTCTGCAGCTTCGTCATCACGGCAATGAGCGGCTGCGGCGCAAGCGCGTAGCCGACGCGCCAGCCGGTCATCGCAAACGTCTTCGAAAACGAGCCGACGACAATGAGCTTGTTCTTCGATCCGCGCACGCTCGCGATCGAGAACGGCTTGGCTTCATCGTAAGTAAAGTGCGAATAGCACTCATCGGCAAGCAGCCAGATGCGGTGGCGCTGGCAGACCGCCAGAACCTTGGCATATTCGTCCGGAGGAATCACAGCTCCTGACGGATTGCTTGGGGAATCTGCGATCACCATTCGCGTTCGCGGCGTGATGGCTCTTTCCAAATCCGCGGCGCGCAGGACGAAATTGTCCTCCGCGGTGGTATTCACGATCACGGGCTTCCCGCCCGCGTATTTCACGATATCCGGATAGCTCACCCAGTAGGGCGCAGGGATCACAACCTCATCACCCGAATTGATCAGCGAGCAAATCGCGTTGAAAATCGTATGCTTGCCGCCCACGTTGACCATGCACTCCGCCGGCTCGTAGGACGAACCCAGCTCGCGCGCGTGCCACTCGCAGATGGCCTGGCGCAGCGCCGGAATACCCGGGACGGGCGTGTACTTCGTACGATTTTCGTCCAGCGCCTGGATCGCGGCGCGCTTGATGTGCTCGGGCGTGGGAAAGTCCGGCTCGCCCGCACCGAAGTCAGCGACGTCGATGCCCTTCGACTTCAATTGATCGGCGGCCTGCAACACCACCATCGTGGGCGACGCGCTGATGCGGTTTACGCGGTCCGCGAACTGATACGTCTCTTCCACTTTCACTCCTGTGGCCGTTTCCATGTTCTGTTCCTTGGGTCCCTGAGATGATCTATTTTAGCTGACTTTTGCGCGCAGCCGCTCCTCCACCAGCGGCGGCACCAGGCCTTTGACCGGGCCGCCCAATGCCGCCAGCTCCTTCACAAGCCGCGAACTCAAGTAGCTGTACGCCTCTCCGGGCAGCATGAAAACGGTTTCGATCTGCGGCTCGATCTTGCGATTCATCATCGCCATTTGCAGCTCGTACTCGTAGTCGGAGACGGCGCGGATGCCGCGCAAGACGACTCTCGCACTGTGTGCGCGCGCGTAGTCCATAAGCAAACCGTCCAACACATCCACTTCGACATTCTTCCAGTCGAAGGTGACCGCCTCGAGCATTTCGACGCGCTCTTTCACAGCGAAGAGGGGCTCTTTCTCGAGGTTGCGCGCCACCGCAACGATCAGCTTGTCGAAGATCATCGCGCCGCGCGCGATCAGATCCAAATGACCATTCGTCACCGGATCGAACGAGCCCGGATAGATTGCGATGACCGGTTTTCTTGTCTCGGAAGCCATCCGGTGGATCATTCTAACCCAGAACCCCAGCTGCCGCACCTTGGGGCGGGTTCCTCAGTTCTTGGGCGCGGCCTGCTGCGCCTTGTACCCGTCCCACGAGATGGAAATCAGGTAAGCGTGAATGGCATCGACGTCCTCGGGGCTTAGAACACCATCCCACGGAGGCATTCCCGCGTTCTTAAGCAATCCGCCGAGGACGATCTGCTTGAACGCGTCGTGCGTTTCAGCGGACATCCGGCGCAAATCAGGAGCCCCGGTGCCGGGCTGATTCAAATGGCAGGACCCGCACCTCGCGCTGAAGATCGTCGCGCCCTGCTTGACTGTGTCCGCGGAAGCCGTGAGCGGCGGAGGCTGCGGTATCGCCGGGATCGGCGGCAGCAGCGCCGGCTTCGGCGTCGGACCGCCATCGAGCTTGAAGACGATGATGCGGCCTTCGTTTCCGCGTTGGTAAGCCGCGCTTTCCGGGTGCGAGAAACTCCAGCCGCCGCCGCCCCAAGCGGCCATCACCGCCACGTATTGCACCCCGTCGATCACGTAGCTCATCGGCGCGGCCATGATCGTGGTTCCGACATCAATGTCCTTCAGTTTCGCGCCGGTCAGCGCATCGTAGGCGCAAAAGTGGCCTGGGCCTGTACCCTGAAAGACGAGTCCGCCCGCGGTCGCGAGCACGCCCGGACGGTCCCACCAATCGGACATCGGGACCTCCCAGACAATCTTGCTGCGAATCGGGTCCCACGCCCTCAGAAACGATTTTCCCGAAAACAGTCCCGTCTGGCCGTTCTCAATCTCGGGAATGTAAACGAGTCCAGTCTGAGGGTCGTACGACATCGGATTCCAGCTGTGTCCGCCCATCGGCGAAGGGGAAATGAATTTCCTCCCATTCGAAGAGTACTTGTAGGTTCTCGCGTCCGGCATTTCCACCGGGCGGCCGGTTTTCAAATCCACATGATCGGCCCATGTGACAGGAACGTATTTTTCGGCGGAGAGGACTTCTCCCGTCTTCCGGTCGATGATGTAGAAGAAACCGTCCTTCGAAGCCTGCATCATTATCCTGCGGCCCCTTCCCCCAATGTTCAGGTCCGTCAGTATGATCGGTTGGAGCGTGTCGTAATCCCACTGGTCGCCGGGCACTTCCTGGTAGTGCCACACGAGCCTGCCGGTGTCGGGATTGATGGCGAGAATCGATGAAATGAAAAGGTTGTCGCCGCCGGAGGGGCTGCGCCTTGACTGATCGTAGTACGTTCCGTTGCCCGTGCCGAAATAGAGAAGATTCAACTCCGGGTCGTATACCATCGAATCCCAGACCGTACCGCCGCCGCCCATATCCCAGCGGCTTTTCGGGTCCCACGTCTTGGACGCCATTTCCAGCTCGGGATTTTCGAACGGCTTCGAGGGATCGCCGGGAACAGTGAAGAATCGCCACGCGAGCTTTCCGGTATTCAGGTCGTAGGCGGTGACGTAGCCTCGCGCATCGTATTCGCCGCCGGAATTGCCGATCACCACGACATTTCCGGCCACCTCGGGCGCGCCGGTGATCGTGTAGCCGACCTTCCTGTTGATAATCGTGTCGGTCTGCCAAACGACGGCCCCGCTCCCAGCGTCGAGCGCAAATAGACGGCCGTCGAACGAGCCGACGTAGACCTTGCCCTTCCAAACCGCGACGCCTCGATTCACTTCATCGCAGCAGGCCTCGCGGTTCACGACGAGATCGTTTTTCGGATCGAAATTCCAAAGCTCTTTGCCGGTTTTTGCATCGAGCGCGTACACCTGGCCGATCGAGCCAGACGTGTACATCACGCCATCCACAACGATCGGAGTTGCTTCAAGGCCGCGAATCGTGTGCGTGTCGTAGTCCCACGCAAAGCCGAGCCGCTCGACCGTCTGCTTGTTGATCTGCGTAAGGGGAGAGTAATGGCCCTTGCCGAAATCGCGTCCCGTGGTCAGCCAGTCCCCTGGATGCTTATCCGCACCCATCAAGCGCTTTAGGTCGATCTCGCCGCGTGCGCCAGATTTTTCCTGACCGCCTCGAGCCAGCGCGTTTCTTGCGCCATAACCCGCAAGCGAACAAGCAACCACCGCAACGACCATCGCGGACACAATTCGCACCTTCACGTGCATCCTGGCGTTTCTCCTCTGCCGATTACGATTGAATTCGTTCTCAGTATTGAATCCACGGCGATGGCATGTTGTACGGCACGCCAATGAACACCGCTTCGATCTGCTGAATTTTCCCGCCTCGCATCTTGAACAATTCGAGCAGGCAAAGCGTGCTGGGAATTCTCATTGGAGACTTCATCGGCGTTCCATCGGTAAGCGTAAACGATTCCAGCCTGCCTGCGTGGTCGATGAAGGCGGCCGTCATCACCAAGCCGCGCTCCTCGTCCACCAGAAAGAAGCGGCGGTCGCGGACGCGATCGTCGTACCGGTAATTCCCCAGCTTGAATTGCTGCGCGCATCCCAGCGTCGACACGGGAATCGTCTTGACCAGATCCGGATTGTGGGTCGTCTGAAGGCCGTTCTCCACCCGGTCGCAATCGTCGGTGAACTGGGTGAATAGCACGCCGTCGTTGAGCTGAAGGGTGCTGAAATAACCGTCGGCGAGGGCGATCATCCTCTCGCGTGGGCTCCTCTCCGCTGGAGGCACGATCTCATTCAGGATGGGCTTATCGGCCATCACCGGGTGGACGGGGAAGGGTCCGCCGCCCTCGCTGCGGCGTATCAAAGTCTCGGCCTCGGAAATTTTGCCGTCTTCAACCTTCAGGCGCAGGGCGAATACCGATGTGGCTGTCGTCTCATCGACAATTCCGCAAAACCCCACCTCGCCGTTTACCGGATCGGCCATTCTGAGATTGTATGTGCCAAGACCCGTGACGGTGCCCCACACGCCATCGCCAATATTCATCATCACGTTGTTTTCTGAATACCTGAACCCTTTCGCGAGAGGCAGGCGCGACGGGTCCTTCATTTTCAGCGCGGCCAGATATTGATCGAGGAAGCCGTAGAGGCACTGCCGGTCACAGTTCGACACTGCTGCGTTCGGTCCGCCATTCGATGCACGCGCGCGGCCCGGCTGTGCGAGCGCAACGCAGAAAACGCCAATGAACAAACAGGCTCCCGCGCCAAGTAGTTTCTTTTGCATGATGCTTCCCCTCCCGATGGGTCGGCGGAAAGATACTACAGCAGAGAAAAACTACAAGCGGTTTCCAAACCCGCAGGCCCGGGGCTGCACAATTCGTCAGAATTCGACGGAGAAGCGATCGGTCTACTGGGACCTCGTGGCGTTGATCCAGTCGACGGTCTTGTTGAATCCGCCGAACACAAAAAAGTGCAGGCCGGCGATCCCGAGCGCCGCTGCGTTCCCGTCAATGCCAGAGGCGATTCCGCGGATGAGCGGCTCGGGGCCTTTGTCGGTAAGCAGACGCGCAAAGGTCGGTTTCTCGGTGAGAACGCGCAGCGAATTGCCCACGCCGCACTTGATCGCGTAGCGCGTGAGCGTCACAATGCTGGCAGGTCCGGCCAATCCGAGCCGCACGGGAACGTCGATTCCGATTGCCCGGATGTGCTTGAGCCAATCGACAATCGGCTCGGCGGCAAAACAGAACTGCGTGACAATGGAAAGATCCAGGCCTGTGCTACGACCGAATTTCACCTTGGCGTTCAGCGCCTCGCGGAGGACACCGTCCGGGATATTGGGGTTACCCTCAGGAAACGCGCCGACGGCAATGCGCCGAATCCCACTCTTCTGTAGCAGGCCGCTTTCCATCACCTGAAGGCTCGAATCGTACGGCCCGGCGGGCTGCTCGCGATCGCCGCCAATGATCAGGACGCGATCGACCCCCGCTTCGCCGGTAAGGCGCGCCGCGAATTCCTCGAGTTGCGTGGCGCTTTGGACGTGCCGTGCGCCGACATGAGGGACGGGATTCAAACCCTCGCGCTTCAGCTTGGCGGCCGCCGGGACGATCTGCATCGGGTCTTCGCCGGGTATCCACGTGAGGAATACCTCGGTGCCGGGATCGAGGCGAGCCCCGCACACATCGATCACCTTGGATTCTTTCGGATTCACTTCGACGGAATAACCGCGCAGCAACTGCGCGACACTAAGTGAACTGGCAACGGAATCAGTCATAGGCCCCCCCCCGAGCCAATAAATATACAGCACCTGCTAACTCTCTTCTCGCAGATTATTTGACGCGGCTAGTTTGAGTCCTGCAAAGCAGATCTGAGGATCGCGTCCCCGAGACCGCTAACGGCGGTCGAGGGCGGGATGGCGGACGTCACGGCCGGCCACGAAGTAGATGACATCCTCGGCGATGTTCGTCGCGTGATCGCCGATGCGCTCGAGATTCTTGGCAACCAGGATCAGCTCGAACGCAGAAAAGACGACCGAGGAGTTCTCCATCATGTAGGTGAGAAGTTCGCGGAAGAGCTGATCGCGCAAGCGATCTACCTGATCATCGCGCTGCAGAACGCTCTGGGCCAGCTCCTGATCGCCGCGCACCACGGCATTCAGGCTGTCGCGGACCATCGCTTCCGCCAGTTCGCTCATGCGCGGCAGGTCCACATAGGGCTTCACTTGCGGATGGCGTAGGATGCGCATCGCGGACTGCGCGATGTTCACGGCCTGATCTCCGATGCGTTCAAGGTCGCCGTTGATGCGTGAAACCGCAAGCAGAAATCGCAGGTCGGCCGCCATCGGCGCCTGGAGCGCCAGCAGGCGCTGGACGCGCTCGTCGATCTCGATCTGCATCTCGTTGATGGCGTCTTCCTCGGAAAGGACGGCTTCCGCCAGGCTCTCCTCGGCGTCGAGCACCGCGTGGACGGCCTGGTGCACGGCCCGCTCGGCAAGGCTGCCCATCCACAGCAGCCGCTGCTTTAGCTCTTCGAGATCATGTTCGAAATGGCGTTCCATGGATGCTCGGTCCCTTCTAAACGATCAGGCCAGTTCAAACGCGAATCATCCAAACCGTCCCGTGATGTACGCCTCCGTTCGGGGGTCGGTCGGCGTCGTGAACAGCTTCGAAGTTTCGCTGTGCTCGATGAGCTTTCCATCGAGCATGAAAGCCGTGAAATCGCTCGCCCGCGCGGCTTGCTGCATATTATGCGTCACGATAGCCATCGTGCAGCTATCTTTCAGGTGAAACATCAGCTCTTCAATCTTTGCCGTTGTCACGGGATCGAGCGCCGAGCACGGCTCGTCGAGGAGCAGATACTTCTGGGTCAACCGCCAGCGCACGCGCGATGCAAAGCCGCTGCTGCTGGCCGCCCGAAAGCGCGAACGCTGATTTCTTGAGATAGTCCTTCACCTCTTCCCACAGCGCCGCGCGCCGCAGGCTGTGCTCGACGAGTTCATCGAGGCGTCCCTTGTAGCCGTTGATGCGCAGCCCGTACGCCACGTTGTCGTAAATCGACTTCGGGAAAGGGTTCGGCCGCTGAAAGACCATGCCGACCCTCCGCCGGAGCCCCACGACGTCCATCTGCAGGATGTCCTGCCCGTCCAGCAGGATTTTCCCAGACACCCGCGTGTGGCGGATCGTCTCGTTCATGCGGTTGAGCGTCCGCAGGAAAGTGGATTTCCCGCAGCCGGAAGGTCCGATTAGTGCCGTCACGCGGTTCTTCGGAATCTTCAGGTTCAATCCGAATACGGCCTGTTTCGCACCGTAGTAAAAGTTGAGGTCGGAAATCTCAAAGCGCACCAGCGCCTCCTTCTCCGATGCCGCTGAAATCTTTTCGGCGACCCTCATTTGCGGAGCGAGGCGCGCGGCGGCGGCGTTATTTCCTTGTGTCGAGCGAAGCCATTGTTAGTCAACTCCGGCCCATTCCACGGCCGCTCAACGCCAGCCGGCAGCCCAAATTC
The DNA here is from genome assembly GCA_963715685.1 of uncultured Acidobacteriota bacterium. GTDB lineage: Bacteria > Acidobacteriota > Terriglobia > Acidiferrales > UBA7541 > Palsa-295. The sequence continues at coordinate 4,204,396 of OY970264.1, forward strand.
GCGAGCAGAACCAAACCCAACAATATAAGGCCAGCAGCCCAGGCCTGCCGGTGCCAGTCATCGTAGGGCGCAATCGCGTAAGTATAAATCATCACCGGAAGCGAGGCGATGGGCTGGCCCCAACCGGGACTCCAGAAGCGGTTGCTGAACGCCGTAAACAAAAGCGGCGCCGTCTCGCCCGCCACACGAGCGAGAGAAAGAAGCATGCCGGTGAGAATGCCGCCGCTCGCAGCCGGAAGCACCACGGTAGCAATCGTCCGCCACCTGCTCGCGCCGAGCGCCATGGCGCCCTCGCGCAAGCTGCCAGGTATTGCGCGCAGAAACTCTTCGCTCGACCGAACCGTAATCGGAATCACCATGATCCCGAGAGCTACTCCGCCAGCCAGCGCCGAGAAGTGTTTCACCGGCAGCACGGCGAGAGAATAGGCGAAAATGCCGATCACGATGGATGGCACGCCGTTCAATAGGTCGGTCGTGTAGCGAACCACAAACGAGAAAGTCTTGCCGCCAAACTCCGCCAGATACACGCCGGCGATCAATCCGACCGGCAGACCCATCAAGGCAGCAAGCAGCAACAGCTTGAGGCTGCCCACGATGGCATTCGCCATGCCGCCGCCCTCTTCGCCGACTGGCTTCGGAAGCTGCGTAAAGAAATCCCAGTTGAGCGAGCGCCCGCCGTTCCAGATCAGGTAGCCAAGAATCAGAAATAGCACGGAAACCACCGCGAAAGCGGCCACGCCGGTCAGCGTGAGCATGACCGCGTTCAGTGACTTCCGCCAGAGAAGGCGCACTCGGCTCATGACGGGTGGCCTCCCCCGCGCTCGGTCGCGACGATGAGGATGCGGGCGAGCCCATTCAGAATAAACGTCATCAGGAAGAGAACGAGTCCCAGCTCAATCAGCGCGCTCAAATACAGGTCGCCGGTGGCTTCGGTGAATTCGTTCGCGATAACCGCCGCGATCGTGTAGCCCGCCGCGAAAAGAGATTCCCGGATCTTGGGATCGTTGCCGATCACCATCGTCACGGCCATCGTTTCGCCCAGAGCGCGCGCCAGAGCAAGAAAAATCGAACCCATGATCCCGGTGCGCGCCCACGGGACCACTACTTGCCACGTCGCTTCCCACCGCGTCGCGCCCAACGCCAGCGCCGCTTCGCGCTGCTCACGCGGAACGGTCAACAAAACTTCGCGCGAAACAGAGATAATGAAAGGCACGATCATGATCGCGAGAACGATGCTCGCGGTAAGGAAACCTACTCCATAGTTCGGCCCTTGAAATAGCGGCAAGAATCCGAGCGTATCCTTGAGGGCCGGTCCAACCACCGTCCGCATCAGCGGCACCACGATGAAAATGCCGAGCAGACCATAAATGACGCTTGGCACGGCGGCCAGCAGGTCGATCAGAAAGGCGATCGAATCGCTCAGGTTTCGAGGAGCGAGTTCCGCCAGAAACACCGCCGCGGCAAGCCCCAGTGGCACCGCGATGATCAGAGATACGATCGACGTGACGAGCGTCCCATAAATGAACGGCGCCGCGCCGAAATGATCGAAGATCGGATCCCACGTCGAGGTCCAGAAAAACCCCCATCCGAACTTCGCGCGAGATAGATGCGAGTTTACCCAGAGCTCGTAAACGAGAAGGGAGGTGATGAGGAGAATCGTTGCTGCAAATACAAGAGTGATGACATGCGCCACCTCGTCGCCATCACGCAAGCGGTCAATAAACGCGCGCGGCCCCGCTTTAGGCGGGACCGCGCCATCTATCGTGGTGGCCGAAGTAAACACTTTAGTGAATAAGTGCAATCGCCTTCAGTTCTTTCGTTACCACGGGCTTAGGCAATTGTGCGTATGCCAGGGCTTCGGTCATTTTCTGTCCGTCGCCGAGCATCCACTTGAGGAAATCCTTGATCGCATCGCGCTTCGCTGAATCCTGGAACTGGGCGGGAATCAGCAGCCACGTGAAGCTCGAAATCGGATACGAGGTGGCTCCCGGAGCATTCGTGATCGAAACCCGGAAATCTTCCGGCATGTCTTTCGCCGCGCCGGCCGCTGCCGCGGTGACTCCAGCGAGATCCGCCTTCACGAACTTTCCCGCCGCGTTTTGCACCTTGCCGTACGGCATATTGTTTTGAATGGCGTAAATCAGTTCCACGTACCCGAGGGAGTCCGGCGTCTGTTTTACCAGGCCAGCAACACCTTCGTTGCCCTTGCCGCCGAGACCCACTGGCCAGTTGACGGACGTGCCTTTGCCAACTTTATTCTTCCAGTCATCGCTGGCCTTCGACAAAAAATCGGTCCAGATATAAGTGGTGCCGCTGCCGTCGGAGCGGTGAACGACGATGATGTCGTCGGCCGGGAGCTTTACTCCCGGATTCGCCTTCGCGATCTCGGGATCGTTCCACTTGGTGATCGTGCCGAGGTAGATTCCAGAGATCGCTTTTTGCGTAAAGTTTAGTTCCGCAGTCACGCCCGGGATGTTATAGGTGGGCACATCAGCTCCCATAACAGTCGGGAAGTGCAGGATGTCCACGCCGCGCTTGTCCTTGAATTCTTTGATCTGATCGTCGGTCATCGGGCCGTCCGACGCGCCGAAATCCACGGTACCAGCCAGAACCTGCCGGATCCCGCCGCCGGAGCCGATGGATTGATAGTTGATCTGAATATTGGGATGCACGGTATGGTACACGTCAAACCACTTTGAATACATCGGGTACGGGAACGTGGCTCCGGCCGCGTTCAGCAACATGTTGCTGGACTGAGCGCTGGCCGTGACGGCTAAGCCGAGCGTTAACAATAGAGAAAGCACGATCTTTCGCATGTGTAGGGGACTCTCCTCCCTTGATTATCCTGTCTGAATTGTTACAGCCGTGTTACGTCACCGCTACTCGGAGATGAAATCGCCGAGCCTCGCGAGCGCTTCCGCCGAATCCTACGAACCTACAGCGAACCGGGTCCGTCCACCTCGAGGTGCGGGAAGGACCCGCCGCAGATTGATCGACGGAGTGGCAGCATGAACGCCCTATCTAAATGCCCGGTGACGGAACTGTGAAAATGCGATGACTACGCGTCAGCGACTGCGGTTCCCTCCGAGCGGGTATCGATTTGTTTCCCCCGCCCGTGCCGCACTTCGAGCCCCCGCACCCAGTAGAGGATGTCTTCGGCGATGTTTGTCGTGTGATCGGCAATCCGTTCGAGATGGCGCGAAGCAAGAACGAACTGGAGGTTGGGAGCGGCTTGAGTCGAATCTTCGGCGATTCCAGCCAGGAGCGCGTCGAAGACGCGATCGCGGTACTGATCGACCGCATCGTCGCTTTCGAGCACTTGCGTCGCCAGGTCCACATTCTGATAGATCAGCGCGCCCAAACACTTCGAAACCATCGCGCGGACCGCGGCCGTCATCGGCGCAAGTTCCGCCGGCGTTTGCACGTCACCCATCCCCGCCAGAGCAATCGCGCGTTCGGCCAGGTTGACCGCAAGGTCACCCATGCGCTCCAGATCGTTGTTGATCTTGAGGGTGGCCACGATCAGGCGAATGTCCGAGTCGAGAAGATCGCCCTGCCCCAGCATGCGGATCGCGTGCTCGTCGATCACGATCTCCATTTCGTTGATGCGCGGCTCGGTGAGAAAGACTTCGCTCGCCAGCCGGTCATTTCGATCGAGCAAGGCCCCGAGCGACCGGTTGACGGATGCCTCCACAGTGCGCGCTTGGGACGTAAGATAGTTCATCAGCACGGTTTGAAAGATCGCTTCGCTATTCGCCTTTAGGGTTCCCGCCATGGTCATCTCCCAGGTAGCCATCGACGGCATGACCCTACGCCGCCGCTTGCACCATCACTCGCCAGTGTTGCAAGCAAGTAAAGCGCACGTGAATCCTTTAAGACTACGGGGGGATCTAAGTGGCGAGTGAAATGGAGAAGGAAAAGCTGGAGCCGCGCCCGACTTCGCTCTCGACCCACAAGCGTCCGCCGTGCGCTTCCACGATGTGCTTGGCAATCGACAATCCGAGCCCGGTCCCACCCGCCTCGCGCGAGCGCCCGGCATCCACGCGGTAGAAGCGCTCGAAAATTCTTTCCTGGTCCACAAGCGGGATTCCGATGCCTGTGTCGGAAACGGTGATCACCGCTTCGCGCGCCCCGGCCGTGGCGCTCACCGTGATGCGCCCGCCCGGCGCCGTGTACTGCACCGCGTTGTCCAGCAGGTTTTGCAAGACCTCGCGCAGCAGGCTCGGGTCTCCGCGGACGGCAGGCATTCCGGGCGGGACATCCGTCTCAAGCGTGATTTGCTTCCGGCTGGCTTTGAGCAGCGTCGTCTCGGCGCAGCCCTCGATCAGCTCCACCAGCCCGACCGGAAGGAACTCGACCTCGAGTTTGCCCGCCTCGATCCGCGCCAGCTTGAGCAGATCATTCGTCAGGCTGGCTAGACGCGATGCATGATCGCGGATGATTTCAAGGAAGCGCCGGTTGTTGCGCGGATCTTCGAGTGCCCCGGCCAACAGCGTCTCGGCAAAACCCTGAATCGCAGTGAGCGGCGTTTTGAACTCGTGCGAGACGTTGGCCACGAAATCCTGCCGCACGCGTTCGAGCCGGCGAAGTTCGGTCACGTCATGCAGCACCACGACGGCTCCAGACGGCTTGCCGGCCTCGCTGCCGCCCATCGTTGGTGGACCGGCATCCAGCGCCTGCACCGGCGTTGCGGTTACGGAAAAGCTCCGCTGCTGGACGATGCCCATCGCAATGTCGCTGCGCACGCCTTCTTCTCCGCGCAGGGCCCGGCGGATCAGCCCCAGCAGGTTCGAATTGCGGACCACCTCGATTACGGGGCGCCCTTCCATGGTCGTCGAGTCCACGTTCAGGATTTCCGAGAACGCGCGATTGCAGAAGACCAGCTTCTCCTGTGCATCAATCACCGCAACACCTTCCACCATGCTTCGCAGAATTGCGCTCGAACGATTGCGCTCGCCGCTCAACGAACGGATCGTCTGGTCCATCCACGCCGCCGTTTCGTTCAGAGCGTCCGCAAGATCGGCCAGTTCGTCGCGCGGTCCTTCGGCGGGCAGCGGACGAAAATCTCCTTCCGCCACACGGCGCGAAAAACTCTTCAGACGTTCGACGCGCGCGGAAAACATCCTGAAATAGATCAGGGAACTCAAACCACCGAGCAGGAGGATTACGAGCGAAGCTTCATAGAGCCTCCAACGAAGCTCCGCGAGCGAAATTTCGGCTTGCGTCATCGGCAGGGCCATACGGATCACGACGGCCGAGCCGTCGGGTTCCTGATAGCGCACCGCGCGATAGACCAGATCGCGTCCCATCGTGGCACTACGGCGGACCGCTTGCCCTTCGCCAGAGGCAAATGCCTGCTGGATTTCAGGACCTTCGGGTGGAATTTCCTTCGTCGCGCCGCCGTCGCGCGCAGAGTCTGCAACAACCTGACCCGTATGGTCGATGATCGTTACGCGCGCACCGCTCCTCGCCATCCATTCGGTCCACGCATGAAGTTCGCTCGGGTCGTTCGTGTGCGGGGGACGTGCTTGCGCGATTCTCAAAAGGGAGATGAGCTTGTCGTCGGCCGAACGAATGTACTCGCGGCGGAGAACGCGCGAGGAGTAGAAATCAACCGCGAGCAGAACTCCTATCAGCAGGGCCAGATACGTCAGCCCCAGCTTCCAAAAAAGCCTAGCTCGCACGGGTTTCGAAAAGGTAGCCGGCGCCCCGAATGGTCTTCATGTAAGCGGGATGCTGCGGATCCATCTCGATCTTTTCGCGCAGCCGGCGCACGTAGACATCCACGCTGCGAGGCGTCACGAAGCGCTCCGTCCCCCAAACGCCATCGAGCAACTGATCCCGCGTGAACACGCGGTTTGGCCGCGCCGCCAGAAAATAAAGAAGCCGGAACTCGAGCGTGCTCATCGGCACCGGCTTTCCGCCGCGCGTCACTCGGTACGCGGCCGGATCGATTCGCAGCACTCCGATTTCGAGCGGTTTCTCGGAAGGAGTTCCCGGCTCTGCGCGTCGCAAGAGCGCCTTGACGCGGGCCACGAGTTCGCGCGGGCTGAACGGCTTCGTCACGTAGTCGTCCGCGCCAAGTTCGAGGCCTACGACGCGATCCGCCTCTTCGCCTTTCGCCGTTAAAATGAGCACCGGCAGGCGGTTCAAGCCTACGTCCTTGCGAATTTCCTTGCAGATTTCCAAACCGGACAGTTTCGGCAGCATCAGGTCGAGAATGAGCAGGTCCGGCGGGGTCTTCCGTATTTGCGCAAGGCCAGTCGCGCCATCTCCACTTACCGCGACTTGAAAGCCGTCCTTCTCCAAGTTGTATCTCACCAACTCGACAATATCCTTGTCGTCTTCGATAACCAGGATGCGCTTCATCGATATTCTTCTTCCATTTCTTCCATGGAACCCCAACATACGAGAACTTGCGCCTCCGAAGCAAGGAGCTGCTGAACAGCTGCTGTGGTTTTAATGCTACAGTAACATGTCCCAGAACGGTCCTGCTCCATCGTCCGCGAACCATTCCCGCTTCGGACCAACCCTAATTGAACTCCCATCGTCGTTCCAACACTCTGTTTCTATTGGATTTGTGTCGCTGATTGCACGCCCACCTCTGGCGTCCGCCGTGCTCTTTATGCCCTGAACTAGTTCGTCAAGCTCCAGCTGAGTCGGGCCGATTCGACTGTAAGGGTCGGGAGTGAACACCCACTCGTCGCGAAACCTGACGAGCGTGCAGCGCCTCTTTGCCCCGCGCGGGCCCAAAGGCAAATTGGGGTCGTTGCATCCAATCGGGGGGAATCGAGAGATGCGGAGAAAAAACCGGTGTGCCGCTCCGATGCGCCTTCGCGCATGGGAAGGCGTTCGCGCGGCCGCACTCCTCGCGATTCTTCTTTGTAAGTCATCTCCTGCATGGCCGCAGCAAGAAACGGACGACCTCGCCAGCCACAGTATCGAAGATCTGATGAACATCGAGGTGACGTCTGTCTCGAAGACGGAACAGAAACTGTCAAATGCCGCCTCGGCGATTTTCGTCATCACGCAGGACGACATAGCCCGCTCCAACGCAACGAACCTCACCGATCTTTTGCGAATGGTTCCGGGAGTCGATGTGGCTCAGATCAATGCCAACACCACGGCAATCAGCATCCGAGGGTTCAACGGGCGATTCGCAAACAAGCTCCTCGTACTCGTCGACGGGCGAAGCGTATACACGCAAACCTTCGGCGGCGTCTTCTGGGACACGCTCGATCTTCCGCTCGAAGACATCGACCGAATCGAAGTGGTCCGGGGCCCTGGCGGGTCAATCTGGGGCGCGAATGCGGTCAATGGCGTCATCAACATCATTACGAAAAAGGCTTCCGAAACACATGGCGGACTTATTGTCGCGGGGGGCGGCAACGTCAATCAGGGATTCGAAACGACCCAATACGGCGGCGAAGTAGCCGAATCAACCGACTACCGTGTGTACACAAAGTATTTTGACAACGGCCATTTCCCCGGTCCCACCGGCGAGGACGGCGGAGACGGCTGGCACATGTTTCAGGGGGGCTTTCGAACCGATACCACGCTCTCGCCAAAAGACACATTAATGCTTCAGGGAAACATCTACAGCGCTCGCGAGGGAATTCCCACGTTCACACTTCCGTCGATCACATCCGCCAACCCCGTCAACGTTGAACTACTCGTCAATATGACGGGCGGTTTTTTCCAGGGCGTCTGGAATCACGTGTACTCCCCTCGATCCGACACCTCCCTGCAAGTTTCGTACGATCGGTACGACCGAGACGACCAGCTCCGCGAAGATCGCGGCACGCTCGACATCGACTTCCAACATCATTTTGCATGGGGCCTGCGGCAGAACTTCGTTTGGGGGTTGAATTATCGCGACTCAAATTCCCACTCAGACGGGACCCTATTTATCTCCCTGACTCCCGCTGATCTCAATACGCAGCTATTTGGCGCCTTTATTCAAGACGAAATCGCGATTGTGCCGAGCCGCGTGTACCTGACCGCAGGAATTAAACTCGAGCACAACTACTATACGGGCCTGAACGTGATGCCCAGCACCCGTGCTGTCTGGACACCGAGCCCTAATCAGGCGTTGTGGTTTGCCATTTCCGACGCCGTCCGTTCACCTTCGGCCCTCGACGTCGGGCTCCGCAACAACGTCGGGTCGTTTACGGAACCGGATGGCGCGTTGGCCGTCCTCGCTGTAGTAGGAAATCCCCGCATCAATGACGAGTCTCTGATCTCCTACGAACTCGGCTATCGGAGGACGATTCGCGATCGGCTCTCGATCGATTTCGCCACCTATTACAACGACTACCACCATCTGTACACAGTGGAGCCCGCGACACCTTTCTTGGAAAACACGCCGACGCCGCCCCACACGGTGTTACCTGTCACATTTGAAAACCTCATGCATGGAGAAACACATGGGTTCGAGATCACGGCCAATTGGCACGTAATGAGCCGCTGGACGCTAAGTCCCGGATATGCGTTCGAACAGATTCACATGCATTTGGCTCCCACCAGTGTGGATACAACCTCGGTCGGCGAGGCGCAAGGCAGCAGCCCGGTTCAATCCGCGCAGCTTCGGTCACGTCTGGCTTTGCCGCACGGCTTGGCTTGGGATACCTCCGCTTACTTCGTCGATCGTCTCACCGATCCTGTAATGCCGTCGTACACAAGGCTCGACACGGGCTTGTCTTGGCAGTTCCTGGAGGGAGCAACCCTTAGTTTGATTGGCCAGAATCTAGCACAGGACCACCACGAAGAATTTGCCGATGCGACAGGCAGTGCGAGGACAACCCTGGTCAAGCGCAGCGCTTTCGCCAAATTTACTTGGCGGTTTTGACACCGGAGCAAAATACCTTTGACCGCTCCGCGAATAATCCGACGCTTTCCCCGGTTCCGATTCGTGCGAATGCGCGGCCGGTGTCCCCGGTGCGGCTCGGGCAAACCGTCGGTCCTCGTTCCACTGCTGCTGGTTCTGCTGTTCAACGCGCCCTGGGTCTGCGCGCAGGACAATTCGCCGAGCGAATACCAGCTCAAGGCTGCATTCCTGTTCAGCTTCGCAAAATTTGTCGACTGGCCTCCAGATAGTTTTGCGAGCCCGCAGGCTCCCTTTTCCATTTGTATCCTCGGAGCCGATCCATTCGGACAGGTGATCGACGACGTTCTGCGCGACAAGACCATCGGCGATCACCCCGTCGTTGTGAAGCGCACCAACGAGCCAGCAGAGGTGCGGCACTGCCAGATTGTCTTCATCAGTTCCTCGGAGAGCCGCCGCCTCCCGGAGATCCTATCGAGCCTCCAAGGCGCCAGCGTATTGATCGTCGGAGACACCGATCATTTCGCCGACTCGGGCGGCACCATCGGATTGATGCTCGAGCAAAATCACATCCGCTTCGCGATCAATACCGTCGCCGCCGAAAGCGCCGGCTTGAAGATCAGTTCCAAGCTGCTCGCGCTGGCGAAAATCGTCCGCGGCCCAGCCGAAAGAGTGAGGAACTGAAATGCACGTTCATCGCGATCTCTCGATCCGGCAGAAGCTCACGCGCATCGTCTTTATCACCTGCGGTGTGTCCATCCTCATGGCCTGCGCCGCCATCGCCCTGTACGACGTCGCGGCCTTCCGCAAGGAGTTGTCGCGCGAATTGGCTACCGTCGCGGAAATCACCGGATCGAACACCACCGCCGCGCTGGCTTTCGGCGATCCCAAATCCGCCGGCGAGACCTTGGCTTCGCTCAGCGCCCAAACCCACATCGTCGAAGCATGCATTTACTCGCGCGACGGAAGCGTTTTTGCAAATTACGCGCGCGGCGGCGAGCCTGACTGCAAGCTGTCTGCACTCTCCTCGAACGGGTCTCTTTTCACGACGGGTTACGCGACCGTCTCCAGGCCGATCCGGCTCAACGGAGAAACGATCGCGACAATCTACGTGAAGTCCGACCTGGAAGAGTTGCACGCGCGCACCGCGCGCTTTGCCGGAATCATCGCCGTTGCGATCCTGATTTCGTTTGTAACCGCGTACCTGCTGGCCTCGCGGCTCCAGCGCGTGATTTCAGAGCCGATCCTCAATCTTGCAGCTACGGCTTCCGCCGTTTCGCTCGGGAAGGATTACTCTCTCCGGGCCGCGAAGCAAAACGACGATGAAATCGGGTCTCTCGTCGACCGCTTCAATGAAATGCTGACCCGCATTCAGGAGCGCGAAGTTGCGCTGCAATCGGCGCATGACCAGCTCGAAGCGCGCGTGGACGAGCGGACGCTCGAATTAAGAAAAGAAGTCGCCGAACGAAAGCAAGCGGAACGGGACCTCGAAGAGCGGAAATCCTTTCTCAACTCCCTCATCGAAAACACGCCCATTGGGATCGTCGCGATCGGCCCCGACCATGCGGTGCAGATGTGCAACCCCGCGTTCGAACACCTCTTTGGTTACCGCCAGCAAGACATCGTCGGGCATCCTCTGGTCGACATGCTGGCTCCGCCGGACTTTCGCGCGGAGGTCGAGGCCAACTCCAACCGGCTTTGGGAAGGGCAGACAACCCATCTCGTCACGCGGCGCCAACGCAGCGATGGAAGCCTCGTGGATGTCGAAGCGTTCTCCGTGCCCCTCGGCCCTGAAGGTCAAGCCACGGGCGCTCTGCTTCTGTATCAAGACATCACCGAACGCAAGCGAGCGGAGGAAGCGCTTCTCCGTGCGAAGGACGCGGCTGAAGCGGCCAGCCGCGCCAAAAGCGAGTTCCTCGCCAACATGAGCCATGAAATCCGCACTCCGATGAACGGCATCGTTGGAATGACGGAGCTCGTTCTGGACACGGAACTGGAGCCGGAGCAACGCAATTATTTGAACTTGGCGAAGGTGTCAGCCGACTCGTTGCTTTCCTTGATCAACGACATCCTGGATTACTCCAAGATCGAGGCGGGCAAACTGGAGATCGACTCGATTGAGTTCAATCTGGGAGACAGCCTTGGCGAGACGATGAAGACGCTGGGTCTCCGCGCGCACCAGAAGGGACTGGAGCTTGCCTTTGAGATTGAGCCGGATGTTCCCGACGCGCTCATCGGAGATCCCGGACGTCTCAGACAAATTATCGTCAACCTGGTGGGCAACGGCATCAAGTTTACGGAGCAGGGTGAAGTCGTGGTGTATGTGAGTACGGAATTGCGGGCGGAGGATCACGTCCAACTCCATTTCACGGTCACCGACACGGGGATCGGCGTGCCGTTGGAGAAGCAAGCCGCCATCTTTGAGGCGTTCAATCAAGCGGACGGTTCAATGACTCGTAAGTATGGCGGTACCGGGCTGGGTTTGACGATTTCATCCAGGCTCGTGGACCTGATGGGAGGCCGCATCTGGGTCGAGAGCGAGCCCGGCAAGGGCAGCCGCTTCCATTTTACTGCTCGCTTTACGTTGCAGAAGACGCCCGCCAGAAACATTGTGCCGAGAGATCCGGAGACCTTGCGCGACATGCGGGTACTCGTGGTAGACGACAACGCTACCAATCGGCACATTCTCGTTAAGACGCTTCAAAACTGGCGCATGCAGCCTACGGCCGTCGAGAGCGGAGCAAAGGCGATGGTTGCTCTGGGCGAAGCCAAGGGCCTGGGCAGGGTTTTCCCGCTTATTCTGCTCGACGCCCAGATGCCCGAGATGGACGGGTTCGCACTCGCAGAGGTCATCAGACGTAACCCGGATTGGAGGGCTGCCACCGTGATGATGTTGAGTTCCGCGGGCCAGCGCGGGGATGCCATGCGATGTCGTGAGCTGGGAATTGCGGCCTATCTTACGAAACCAGTCCGCCAAGCGGAACTCATGGACGCCATTTTGACGGCGCTGGGCAAGGGTCCACAGAGTGACGCCTCAAACACCCTGGTTACGCGCCGTTCGTTGCTGGAGAACCGGCGTCGTCTCCGCGTCCTCCTCGCCGAAGACAACGCTGTGAATCAATTGGTCGCACTCCGGCTGTTGGAGAAGCACGGTCACATGGTGACCGTTGCCGCAAACGGGCGAAAAGCCCTGGACGCCATGGAGAAGGAGGACTTCGACGCCGTACTGATGGACATCCAGATGCCGGAGATGAATGGCTGGGATGCAACTCGCGCCATCCGGGAGAAAGAAAAAGCGAGCGGAGTCCACATCCCGGTCGTGGCGATGACCGCCCATGCCATGAAGGGCGACGAAGAGCGCTGTCTCGCTGCAGGTATGGACTACTACCTGACGAAGCCCGTCCAAACGCGGAATTTGCTTGCCATCTTGGATGAAATTAGGAGCCGCAAGGTCAGCGCTGACCGCGCTGCTGACTCACCCTCGAAAAGTTCCTCTGCAAATGCGGTCGATCTAGCGACTGCTCTTGAGAGGCTCGATGGAGACCGCGCTCTGTTTGACGAGCTGACGCACATATACGAGGAGGATTGCCCGAGACTCCTCGAAGAAATGCGCCGCGCTATCGCGCATCACGATGCAAAGGGTTTGGAGCATCACGCGCATCAGTTGAAGGGATCCTCTGCCAGTCTTGGCGCCTTCGCGGTCTCCCACGCGGCTGGAGAGATCGAGAAGCTGGCTCAATCTGACAACGTAGACAACGTCAGCGAGCAATTCAGAGTCCTCCAGGAGGAAATTGAGAGGCTGTTCGGCGAGTTGGAAGTCTTGCGTCAGGGGTGACATTTTTCCGGAGCCTATTTTGAAATATGGCGCGAAGCACCATGAAGTCTCCCGCGGGGCGGGATGCGAATATGGCTGACAATGAAAGACGCAATAAGCAGATCCTGATAGCGGAGGACAACCCGGTGTCCCGCCGCATGCTCGAGACATTCCTCACGCAGTGGGGGTATCAGGTGGTGTCCGCTGCCGACGGGCTCGAAGCGCTTCGCTTGCTCGAACGCGAGGACGCCCCGCCGCTCGCCGTGCTCGATTGGATGATGCCTGGCATCGAGGGCCCGCAAGTCTGCAAGCGCGTCCGCGAGCGGAGCGATCGCCCGTACACCTACATCTTGCTGCTCACCGCGCGAACTCAAAAGGAAGATTTGCTCCGCGGGCTTGAATCCGGCGCGGACGATTACCTCACCAAGCCCTTCGACGCGCATGAACTCCACGCGCGCCTCCGCGTGGGCCAGAGGATCCTCGATCTGCAAGACCGGTTGCTCGCGGCCGACAAGGAACTTCGCTTCAGGGCAACGCATGATTTGCTCACCGGCATTGCAAATCGCGGCGTTGCCCTCGATGCGATCCGGCGCGAACACGCGCGGCGGGCTCGCGAAGGCGGATCATTCGCCGTGATCATTGCGGACATCGATCACTTCAAGCGTGTCAACGATACCCTGGGCCATCTCGCTGGAGATGCCGTATTGAAGGAAGTGGCGCGGCGGATGGTCGCATGCGTCCGCCCATACGACACCGTAGGACGCTATGGCGGCGAGGAATTTCTGATCGTCGCGCCTTCTGTCGACGCTGCCGGCGCGCTCGCCTTGGCTGAAAGAGTGAGAAACGGCATTCAGGCCACACCCATCCTGATGGACGCGGACGCCGTGACCATCACAGCGAGCTGCGGCGTTGCCGTCAGCGGTCCCAGCCAGCCGTTCGATCCGGAGAGCCTGCTTCGTCTTGCAGATGAAGCGCTCTATCGAGCAAAGGATCTTGGCCGCAACCGTTCGGAGACTGCCCCGGTACCTCAGTCGGTTACCGTTTCGTCGGCACACCTCTTAGCACCGGCCAAATCCCAACTTCGCTGAACCACCAGAACTGGCTGCCTTACCATACGTATGCGTATGGTACGTTTTTCGTTCGCAATTCCCAGTTCTCACTGCAAACTCATTCGCATGCGCGGCGTTTTGGTGTACATTCTTACCTGCGCCAGAGGCGCTCGCACTCATTCGCTATCGCGGGAAGGGGTCAGGCAATGAATCCGACCAAGTCAGCACCAACCGTCAGCAGCGGTACTCCTGCGGGAACTCCGCGAGACACGCTGACCATCACCGATAACCGGAACGGTCGCCAGTACGAGATTCCGATCAAGAACGATACGATTCGCGCGATGGATTTGCGTCAGATCAAGACTCACGAATCCGATTTCGGAATGATGAGCTACGATCCGTCTTTTTCGAACACAGCCACGTGTACAAGCAAGATCACGTTCATCGACGGCGATAAGGGAATCCTTCGTTACCGCGGCTATTCGATTGAAGAACTCGCCGAGAAAAGCACCTACCCTGAAACGGCTTATCTCGTTCTTTACGGCGAGCTACCCACCAAAGCCCAGCTTACGAACTGGAGCTATCACATCACGCACCACACGTTCATTCACGAGAGCATCAAGAAATTTCTCGACGGCTTCCATTACGACGCCCATCCGATGGGCATGTTGATCTCGACCGTCGCGGCGCTCTCGACTTTTTATCCGGATGCAAAAGACATCTTCAACCCGGAATCGCGCCTCAAGCAGACCTACCGTCTGATCGGCAAGATGCCCACGCTCGCCGCATTTGCGTACCGGCACAGTCTGGGAATGCCGTTCGTATATCCCGACAACGATCTCAGCTATTGCGGTAATTTTCTGAACATGCTCTTCCGCACCACCGAGCTGCAATACCGCCCCAATCCGACTCTGGAACGCGCACTCGACATCCTCTTCATCCTGCACGCGGACCACGAGCAGAACTGCTCGTCCACGGCGATGCGCGGCGTCGGCAGCTCACACGTCGATCCCTATTCCGCTACCGCCGCAGCCACCGCGGCTCTCTACGGCCCGCTCCACGGCGGCGCCAACGAACAGGTGCTGCGGATGCTCCTCGAAATCGGCTCGGTGAACAACGTGCCGGCGTACATCAAAAGCGTCAAGGCCGGCGAAAAGCTCCTGATGGGTTTTGGCCATCGCGTTTATAAAAACTACGATCCGCGCGCCCGCATCGTGAAGCGCATCGCTTACGAAGTCTTCGACGTGATGGGGCGCAATCCGCTGATCGACATCGCGCTCGAATGCGAGCGCATCGCGCTCGAAGACGATTACTTCGTCACCCGCCGCCTCTATCCCAACGTCGATTTCTACACCGGCCTCATCTATCAAGCGATGGGTTTCCCGGTGACGATGTTCCCCGTCCTCTTCGCGATCCCTCGCACTTCGGGCTGGATCGCCCAGTGGGAGGAGATGCTGCTCGACCACGAACAGAAGATCTCCCGGCCACGGCAGTTCTATGCGGGTTACGATCTCCGCAGTTATATCCCGCTCGATCATCGCAGCGCACCCTGAGCGGCGGCTCGCTTTCGGCCCCATTTCTCCGCGGTTTGCGGTTTTCTTTCGCCCTCTTTTGGGGCAGTTCTCAGTCCCTGTCTCAATCGAAAAGGGATTGCATTCGGGCGCGTTCTCTGGCAAAACACTGGCACGGCAAACGGGGACCGTGTCTTATGAGCATTTCCACGCGTCAGTTTGAGAATGCCGCGATCGTTGACGTCACCGGCGACATCACACTCTACAACTCTCCCGAAATTCGCAAAATGCTGCTCGGCCTGCTCCAGGATAAGCGCGTCAAGCGCGTCATCGTGAATCTCGAGAACGTGAAATACATCGATAGCGCCGGTGTCGCTTCTCTGGTCGAGGGCCTGAAGGTTTCGCGGGACTTGAAGAGTGGATTTGCTCTCTATGGCCTGACCCGCAGGACGCGGGAAGTCCTTGAGCTCACGCGCCTTCTGAAAGTTTTTGAAGTCCACAACACCGAAGAGGAAGCTCTCGGCGGAGGCGGTGCCGCTCCCGCTAGGTAGCGCTCCTGCCTTCCCGGCCTTTCCAGAATGTCATTCACCGAAACCATCGGCGAAGCCACAATCGACGGTCTGGCTTATGTAGGAAGCCTAGCGCGGCTCACCGGCGGCGCCGCGCGCGCCGTGCTCGTTGAGGGATTCTGGGGGCGCAAGCTCCGCTGGCACCGCGCCGTGCATCAGGCGATGTCCGTCGGCGTAGAAGCCCTGCCGATCGTCTCCCTGATCTCCTTTTTCGTGGGCATGATCCTCGCTCTTCAAGGAGCCTACGAGCTTCGCACTCTCGGCGCTCTTCAGCTCGTCGCGAAGGCCGTCGCGCTTTCGATGACGCGCGAGCTCGGCCCCCTGATGACCGCGATCGTCGTAATCGGCCGCTCCGGCTCGGCATTCGCCGCCGAAATCGGCACGATGAAGGTCAATGAAGAGATCGACGCGCTCGAGACGATGGCTCTCGAACCCGTTCGCTTTCTCGTCGCTCCGAAATTCCTGGCGATGCTCCTGATGATGCCCTGCCTCACCACGTGGGCCGATTTCATGGGCATCATGGGCGGCGGCCTTTTCGGTGTCAGCAGCGCCGGCTTTACCTGGGGCACCTATCTCCACGCCACGCTCGATTCCCTGGTCATGCGCGACATCTTCACGGGCTTGGTCAAGAGCGTGATGTTTGCGCTGGTGATTACCGCCGTGGGCTGCCGCGAGGGATTCTCGACGGGCCTTGGTTCCGAGGAGGTAGGCCGTTCCACCACCTCCGCCGTCGTCA
This sequence comes from uncultured Acidobacteriota bacterium, assembly GCA_963715685.1. Classification (GTDB taxonomy): domain Bacteria; phylum Acidobacteriota; class Terriglobia; order Acidiferrales; family UBA7541; genus Palsa-295. Next base: position 4,220,899 of record OY970264.1, read on the forward strand.
ACTCGATCTTTTTCGTGATCGCCGTCGATCTCGTCTTCACGGCCATCTTTTATTTCACTTCGCCGCAGTAGAGGAAAGACACTCGGACCCATGCCGGACGAAAAACCGCACGCCGCAGCCGACGAGGTCGCCGTCTCCGTGCGAAACCTGCGCGTCCGCTACGGCACCCGCGAAATTCTCCACGGCGTCAATTTCGAAGTCCAGTCCGGTGAGACCCTTGTGATCTTGGGCGGCTCCGGCTCCGGAAAAAGCACGCTCCTGCGCACGCTCGTTGGCCTCGAGAAGCCGAGCGGCGGCGAAATCTGGATGCAGGGAAAGAATTTTGCCGCGATGCCCGAAGCCGATCGCAACGATCTGCGCAAGAAAATGGGCATGTCGTTTCAGGGCGGTGCACTCTTTGGCTCGATGAGCGTCGGAGACAACGTCGCACTTCCCCTGCGCGAGCACACGCCCCTCGACGAATCCACTATCGACATCGTCGTGCGCTTGAAACTCGATCAGGTCGGCCTCTCCGGGTTCGAAGGTTACATGCCCGCGCAATTGAGCGGCGGAATGAAAAAGCGTGCGGCCATTGCCCGAGCGCTCGCCATGGACCCCGAAATCCTGTTTTTCGACGAGCCTTCGGCCGGCCTCGACCCCATCATCGCCGCAGGGATCGATGAACTCATTCTGAAGCTGAAGAAGGCGTTCCACATCACGATTCTCGTGGTCACCCACGAGCTCGCCAGCGCCTTCCTGATTGCCGACCGCATGATTCTTCTGGATAAGGGGCATATCGTCGCAGATGGCACGCCGAAGGAACTCCAAGGGAGCGCCGAGCCTCGCGTGCGCCAGTTTCTCGACCGCGTTCCTGAGCCGGAACTCGCGGGCGAAATCGATTACTTGCAGATGCTGACGGGAGAGAGTCCTCCGCAGCGGCGTTGACACTGGCGAAATCGCGGACGCGTGATATACTCCCGCGCACTGTGCGGGTAGCTGCCCGGTAGGTTTTGCAAGCCGAACCGCTCCGGGAATCATCGAGGGAACAAGTGGAAGCAAAGCGGGAACAGGCCTTCGTCGGGCTATTCGTTTTGGTGGCAGCCGCGTTGTTGATTATCACCGTGATTCTTCTGTCGGGTACGTTTAGCAGCGGCAACGTCACGTATCGGGCCTACTTCAAGAATGCGGGCGGCATGGGTCCGGGATCGGACGTCCGCTATGCCGGCGGCCCCTCGGTCGGACGCGTGAAGGAAGTTAAAAGCGATCCGCGAGATTCTACCCGCATGGAAGTGGATTTTTCCGTGAAGCCGGATGTTCCGGTAAAGACGGACAGCGTGGTCGAAATCACCAGCGTCAGCCCACTCGGTGACAATTTTCTTGGAATTCTTCCCGGCACGCTCGGCGCACCGAAAGCCTCCCCCGGCGCCACGCTAAAGTCCACCGAATACACGAGTTTTGCGGACGTCACGACGATCGTCGCTCAATTAGGCCCGAACGCGAATACTCTGATCGCCAATTTGAATGATCGCGTAGTCGCCTTGAAAGACACGCTCGATCGCGTCAATGACCTGCTCGATCCCCAGAACCGCGCCAATATCTCTGCCAGCCTTGCCGATCTTCACGGCATGCTCGATGAGGACAGGCCCGCGATCCACTCAGCTCTGAACAACGTGAGCGCCTCGAGCGCGAAACTCGGACCCCTCCTCGACAAATTCCAAAAGACCGCACAGCAGGCGGATGACACGCTCTCGCACGTGGACGCCATGCTCGCCGAGGATCGCCCCGATATTCACAAGGCCGTGGCCGATCTTCGCCAGTCGCTCGATTCAGCCGTCACACTCACCAGCCAGCTGGATCGCTCGCTCGATACCAACGCGGAAAACCTCGACGAGATCATCGATAATCTGCGCCACGTTACCGAAAACATGGACGCCTTCACCGAGACGATCAAGACGCGGCCGTACACGCTGATCCGCGCGTCCGGTGAAAAGCCGCGGGAGCCCGGCCAGGCTCCGCCAAAATAGGAGAGGGGGAACCAAGTGCCGAAGCGCCGCATCCAGCAAGCCATGCTCGTTTTTCTGCTCGCGGGAATTTCCGCGGGGTGCGGCGCTTCGCCGCCGGTGAAGTTTTACGTTATCGATGCCCCTGCCGCACCACCTGTCGCCTCCGCGCCGGCCGATCCCGTCACGATTCTCGTCGCCCGCGTCACCAGCTCGCACTTGTATCACGACGATCGCCTCGTTTACGGCAGCGGACCCGTGCAACTCGGCACGTATGAGTACGAGCGCTGGGCCGAGCCGCCGGCCGAGATGATGCAGGATATGCTCGTCAATTCCCTCCGCTCGACTGGAACCTATAAATCCGTTTCGCGAATTTCGAGCAATCTGCGTGGAGATTACGTCGTCCGCGGCCACCTCATCGCGCTCGACGAGATCGATAGCCCGGGGCTTGCGGCGCGCTTTTCGTTCCAGATTGAGTTGTATGATCCCAAGAATGGCCAGACGATCTGGACCGATACCTACATGCATGACGAACCGGTCACCGGGAAAAAAGTTGCCGACGTCGTTGAGGCGCTGGACCGCAACGTCGGCACCGGCATGGCACAGCTCACCTCAGCGCTTGGCCAATACTTCGCCACTCACCCGCCGCAGCAGGCGGCGTCGCGCTAGCCCCATCCAATTCTCCGATCCGGCGGTACCGGGGTTGACTGCACCGCAATTGCGCCGCCCGCCGCTCTTGACATTGACTGCCCCGGGCGCAGAATAGAGTTCCCTTCCAAGCGGTCCGGTTTTTTGTCCGGCCGCCCTTTGTAGAAAAACCCGATTGTGGCGCGGGAAGTCCTCTCCTTCTTAGCCCCAAATTGCATTCAAAGAACGATGCGGCGGCGTATTCCGCGCCCCGCGGGAGGACTGTTGTGCGGCTCCTGCAGCAGTGGTTCGGCTCAAGCGGCTTCATGCCGCACGGATATTGTTACCTCTGGAACGCGCGGCTGGTCTCCCTGCATGTCATCTCCGATTCGTTGATCGCCCTCGCATACTTCGCGATTCCCGTGATCCTTTTCTGGTTTGTGCGCAAGCGCCGCGATCTGCCTTTCAGTTGGATGTTCTGGGTTTTCGGAGTATTCATCGTCGCCTGCGGTTTCACGCACCTTATGGAAGTCTGGAATCTGTGGCATGCCGATTACTGGCTTGCCGGAGCCATCAAAGCAATCACCGCCATAGCCTCCGTCTCGACCGCAATTCTGCTCGCCCAACTCGCGCCCTCGGTTCTGGACCTCCCGAATTTGAGCCAATGGGCCCAAGCGAATGCGCTATTGGAAAAAGAAATACACGAGCGCCGCGATATTGAACTCGACCTGCGGACCCGCGAAGCTGGGTACCGCGAACAGGCAGAATTGCTGGATCTCACGTACGACGCCATCTTTGTTCGGAACCTCGAAAACAAAATTCTCTACTGGAATCTTGGCGCCGAGCGGCTCTATGGGTGGCGCGAGGAAGAAGCACGCGGCAAAGTTGCTCACACGCTCCTCCAAACCATCTTTCCAAAACCGCTGGCCGACATCGACTCGGAATTGCTCAACAGCGGCTCGTGGGAGGGCGAGCTGGTTCACAAGCGGCGCGATGGCTCTGAAGTAATCGTTTCCAGCCGCTGGGTGTTGCGTAGAGACCCGAATGGCAAGCCGACCGCCATCCTTGAGAGCAACCGCGGCATCACACATCGGAAACGAGAAGAAGACAAGTTCCGCAACCTTCTCGAGTCGGCGCCCGATGCCATGGTGATCGTGAACGGCGGGGGCCAGATCGTCCTGACGAATGCTCAGACCGAAAAGCTCTTCGGCTACTCCCGCGAGGAGTTGCTCGGTCAGCCTGTCGAATTCCTGCTGCCACAACGATTCCAGGCCGGGCACGTCGTGCATCGCCATAACTATTCGCAATCCCCTCATCCGCGGGCCATGGGCGCCGGACTGGAGCTTTACGCCCGGCGTGGAAACGGGACGGAATTTCCGGTCGAAGTGAGTCTGAGTCCCCTCCAGACCGCTGGCGGCACTCTCATTTTGAGCGCCATTCGAGACGTCACCGATCGCAAGAAAATCGAGACCGAGATCCGCAATCTCAATGCCGAGCTGAACCAAAAGCTTGCCGAGGTTAGCGCCATGAACAAGGAACTCGAGTCCTTCAGCTATTCGGTTTCGCACGACCTTCGCGCGCCGCTGCGTCACATCGACGGCTTCGCCCGAATTTTGCAAGAGGAGCAAAGTTCGGGGCTTTCCGAAGACGGGCTTCGCTACGTCGGCCGCATCATCGAGGCCGCCAATCACATGGGCCATCTCGTGGACGACATCTTGAACCTCGCGCGCATCGGCCGCAGGCAAATGGTCCGCGAGAAGGTAAAACTCAAGGAGTTGGTCCACCAAGTGATTGCCGAGCTGTCGCAAGAGACCGGCGATCGCAGCATCGAATGGTCCATCGAACCGCTCCCGGAAACGGATTGCGATTCCGGACTGGTGAGATTGGCGTTTGCCAATCTTCTCTCCAATGCCGCCAAGTTCACGCGCACTCGCCGCTCCGCCGTCATTGAGGTCGGCACGCAGGAAACCCGCGGCGTCACGGCTTTCTTCGTGCGTGACAACGGTGTGGGCTTTGACTCCAAGTATGCCGATAAGCTGTTCGGAGTTTTCCAGCGCTTGCATCGCCAGGAGGATTTCGAGGGCACGGGTGTTGGCCTCGCGACCGTGCAGCGCATCATCCATCGCCACAGCGGCGAAATTTGGGCCGAGTCCGCCGTCGACTGCGGCGCTACCTTCTACTTCACGCTCGGTCCGCAGCCACAGAAACCGGTAGTCATCACAAACAAGGAGGCCAGCCTTGAGCGAGCCTGATGCCGTCGAGATTCTCTTGGTCGAAGACAATTCCTCGGACGCGGAACTAGCCCTGCATGCACTGCGCAAAAGCAAGCTTGCCAACCAGATCCATCTGGTGCGTGACGGCGAGGAAGCGCTCGATTTTCTCTTCTGCCGGGGCGCATTTTCCAGCCGCACCTTCGACCACGCGGCTCATCCTCCTTGACCTGAAGCTTCCCAAGGTGGACGGGTTGCAGGTCTTGCAAGAGGTCAAGCGCGACGCGCACACGCGGGCCATCCCCGTCATCGTGCTCACCTCCTCCAAAGAGGAGCGGGATCTCGTCGACAGCTATCGGCTCGGAGTGAACAGCTATATTCAGAAACCCGTCAACTTCGTCGAGTTTCAAGGCGTCGTGCGCCAGCTCGGCATGTACTGGCTGCTGGTGAATATCAACCCACCTGCCGCGGCATTCATCGCGCGCTAGGAACCAGGGGCCCCATGTCACCGAAATCACCCCAGGAAACACCCGCTTCGCAATACCCGATGCGGCTGCTTATCGCGGACGACGATCCGGATGACATCGATCTGTGCCTGTACGACCTCCGAAAATCGGGCTTCGACTTTCAGGCGGAAATCGTCTGCACGCGCGCAGAATTCGTTCACAAGCTTCGCACGCAGACTATCGACGTCGTTCTCTCCGACTACCGCATGAAGGACTGGACCGGGATGGATGCCCTCGCCGCAGTCAAGGAAATACGCCCCGACATTCCCGTCGTCTTGCTCACGGGAACTCTGGGCGACGAGCTCGCCGTCGAGTGCATCAAGCTCGGCGTCACCGACTATGTCCTCAAGGAGCAGCTCGCCCGCTTGCCGATGGCCTTGCGCCGCGCACAGGAAGAAAAGGCGCTGCGCGAAGCCGAGACGCACGCCCTCCGGGCGCTCCGCGAAAGCGAGGCGCGCTACCGCGCCCTCGTTCAAAACGCAACGTACGGGATATTTTGGGCGGAAGAGCCATCGGGAAAACTCCTCGACGCAAATCCGTCTCTCGCACGGATGCTCGGATACGATTCCGTTCCAGACCTTCTCACCATGCAGCACACCGGAACTCTCTACTGCAATCCCGCCGACCGGGAAAAAGTCGTCGCCGAATATATGAGGCGCGATCGGGCGACCGCAACCGTGGACTGGAAACGCAAGGACGGCAAAATCATCACCGTGACCATGAACGGCCGGCGCACGCGAGGCCCCGAAGGAACGCCGGAATGCGCCGAGGTGATGGTGGAAGACATCACCGAGCGCAAAGCCCTCGAAAAACAGCTCGTGCAGGCGCAGAAATTCGAAGCCATCGGCCAGCTCGCCGGCGGCATCGCTCACGACTTCAACAATATGATCGGCGCGATTCTCGGCTGGGCCGATCTTGGAATCGACGAAACCGAGTCCGGATCGACCCTGCATCGCTACTTCGAAAAAATGCGGAGTCAGGCCGAGCGCGCCGCCGCTTTAACGCGCCAGTTGCTCGCCTTCGCGCGCCGCCAGATTCTCGAGCCGCGCAACATGGACCTGAATCAGGCGGCCATCGAAACTCTCAGCCTGCTCGAAAAAGTGATCGGCAGCAACATTGAGATCAAGGCCGATCTGGCGCCGAATCTCGCTCTCGTTCGCGCCGATCCAACTCAGGTCGAGCAGGTCCTGATGAATCTTTGCATCAACGCGCGCGACGCGATGCCCGCCGGCGGATCGCTCATGGTCGAAACGTCCAACGTCACCCTCGACGAACGATTCTGCGCGCTACAGCCCCTCGCGCACCCCGGCGAGTACGCCCGGCTTTCCGTCACTGACACCGGCAGCGGCATGGACGCGGCCACGCTCGACCGCATCTTCGAGCCGTTCTTCACGACGAAGGAAACGGGCAAGGGCACCGGCCTTGGACTCGCCACGGTGTACGGCATCGTCCGGCAGCACGGCGGATTCTTGCACGTTTACAGCGAACTGGCCATGGGCAGCACCTTCCGCGCGTATCTCCCCGTCAGCACCGAATCGGTGATGCCGGCCCCGCGGGTTGAAGACTCCGGACCGGTGCGCGGAGGGTCGGAGACTTTGCTCCTCGCCGAGGACCACGAAGGCCTGCGCCTGCTTGCCGTCGAGACGCTCACCAATCTCGGTTACCAGATCGTGCTCGCGGGAGACGGCGAACAGGCCCTTGAGGAATTCCACGCCTGCTGCGACCGCATCGATCTCGCTCTGCTCGACGTCGTCCTGCCGAAACTCAGCGGCCCGGAGGTGTACGAGCGCATCCGCGAGCAGAAGCCGGGCCTGCCGGTCATTTTCGCCACCGGCTACAGTCCGGATATCGCCCTCCTCGACAAAGTCCGCGAAGAGCGCTGGCCCGTGCTCCAAAAGCCCTATACCTCGCGCGATCTGGCGCGAATCGTACGCGAAACCCTCGACCGGCGCGTTCGCCTGGCGCCTCAAATTAAATCTCACGAATAAGGTTGACACCTGTTTGCAGCACGTGATAAGCATGGAGCATACGTGGCACCGGCTAGACGCCGGTTTGCTGTTGCACCCAGGCGCGGGAACACCAAAATTCCTGCTGGGTGCGCGGCAACAAACCCCACCCACCCCGGGAGGTGGAAGCCTTTGGCTTTCGCCTCCCGTTTTATTTTGTCCGCAGGTTCTTCCCCGCGGTACGGCTGCGCAGACACCCGGATTTCATTGTCGGCTAGACGTGTGCGCAGTTCTTTGTTTTCTGTGAGTTAGACGCGATTCTGTCCGGCAGCCATTGTCGGGCAGAAATCCGAGCGCGAGGCCAAGGGCGGGCACCCTCCGGCGTGAATTGGAATCCGCGGACAGAGCGCAAGTGGCGCCCTCGGTTTGCGCCGTATTAGGTCAGACGATCAGAAGCGTGGGCCACCGGCCTGCGTCTGCGGGAAGTCGGACGGCCGTTTCAATTTCAGGCAATACACCGCAGCACCGAAGGAGCCAAGCAACGAAAGCCACAGTGCAGTGACAGCCCAAGGTACTCCCCAATATTTTTCTAGGTCAACAAAACCAATGGCGGGTTGCAATATGGCGACAGCCAGACCAATCTGAACTGTGATGCCCCGCTTGACTAACACGCTAGCTGCCCACAATACAGCCGCAAGAAACGGCGAAATGAACATAAAGAAGGCATCGTAGAAGTATTTCGACGAGGAGTCCAAAATAATTCCTTTGTCTTGCAAGTAAACCCAGACGAACGCTGCATAGATCGTAGTTATAGTGTGCGCTAGGACCGCGCTTCTCATTTGCCGCTCAGGTATCAAATACCTAAGAACCAAGAAGTGCGCGACGGCGGAGAAGGCGGCGACGCTGGCAGCATTGACAAAATCGACGTGTCCTGAAAAACACCAGAGTAGCACGCCAAAGAATCCTACGAAACTTCCGGCACATCCAGCGATACGCCATCCAATCCGCAGCCGGATGGTGAGCCAAGGCAATGAATTCACGGATGACAGATAGGCGATTGCGAACAATCTAAAGCCGAGCGTGAAAGGCGTATGCTTAAACGCAGCGATCACCGCCATTGTCAAAAGTATCCCGAGCGCTACCCTGTAACTCCGCCAAGACATAGTGTTCAACTCCTCTACTCTACTCGGCGCAGACATCGTGAAGCCGTGCGGCAATGGATACCGGCGGGTGGCCCACCTTTTCTATTTCTGTCGTTGCCTTGACCGCAACGCAGCGGAATGATACCACTTCGCCAGCTTCACGCGCGTTTAACCCACGCCGCTGGGTGCCCCATTCTTCGGTGTGTGAAGGGTGGGGCTTTTTCTCAGGCGTTTTTCTTGAGTTCGGCGAGGACGAGCTTGGCGACTTCCTTGAGCGTGTCGAAGACGCCCTGGCCCGTGATGGCGACGGCTTCGAGCGCGGGCTCGCCCTTCACTCCGAGTTGCTTCTGGAGTTCTTCGACCGGGAGGATGTTGGGCAGGTCGCGCTTGTTGAGCTGCAACACGTAGGGAATCGTATTGAAATCGAGGTTGTGATCCTTGAGATGCTCGCGCAGGTTGTCGAGCGTTTCGAGGTTCGCGTCGAGCCGCTCTTCCTGCGAATCGGCGACGAACACCACTCCATCAGCGCCCTTCAAAATCAGGCGGCGGCTCGCTTCGTAGAAAACCTGTCCGGGAACGGTATAGAGATGGAAGCGCGTCTTGAACCCGCGGACCGTGCCGAGATCGAGCGGAAGAAAATCGAAGAAGAGCGTGCGATCGGTTTCGGTGGCCAGCGAAACCATCTTGCCCTTTTGAGTCGTGCCCGTATGGTCGTAGATCCACTGCAGGTTGGCGGTTTTTCCGCCAAGGCCGGGACCGTAATACACGAGCTTGCAGTTAATCTCGCGAGCGGGAAAGTTAATAAATGGCACGATTTCCTCAAAATCGGGAAGCCTATTACTTATAGCACAGGCCCCATCCACCGCAAACGTGGTGGCTCGCCCCTGCTTCGCAATTGACAATGCGGGGCTGGTACTTGCCGACTGATTGGCCTGCAAGCCGAGGGTCCCGTGCGGTAAGCGGCTATAAATGACGCATTTCGTTGGGCTTGCAGACCAGCTCGAAATCCACGACCGCTCGCGCAATTTCAGATGGGTTCTTTCAGCTCCGTGGTGATGAGAAGAATTTCTGCCGTGCCGATATTCTCGACCGAATGCGGCGGCAGCGGCGGCACCCACTGCACGACGGGCTGCGAAGGCGGAGGACCAGCGGTGCGACTGTCGAAAAGCAAGTTGCCTTCGCCATCGCGGCGAAGAAAATCGCTCTGCTTCGCCACGTAGATCGCGCTCGGCCAGCGGTGCGTGTGCACGGGAACAAACGCTCCGGGCGGGATGCGCACCTCGAGAATGCGGACGCGCTCGTTTTCAAACATCAGCTTGTGATGCTGCGGCGCTGCGATCACAGCGTCGAGCGAATCGGGCCAAGGCCAGGGATCGGCGTTTTGTTTCACGGCGCGCACCTCGCGGAATCACTCATTGCAAATCGAGAGCGGCATTCTACATCCAAGCACGGCACAGCGAAAACGCGCAGACTCGAATTTCGGTGGAGATTTTTGGCCGCGATGCGCGCTTCGGCGCGGCGTGCTATGATCCGGGCAAATTTGAGCGATTTGCTGGGAAATTCGAACGGGGGAGTCAAAATGCGTGTCAAATTAGGCGTGTTAACGCTCGTTAGCGCGACATTTCTTGCCATTTTCTGCCATTTAACGGTGGTTACGGCGGGAGCGGCGAATCGGCCGGCGCAGCCGCAAAATCAGTGCGATCGCGATTGTCTGAAGAACGTCATCGATCAATATATCGCGGCAATGGTGAAGCACGACGCAACAGGGCTGCCGCTTGCGCCGGGCTACAAATACACCGAGAACACCGCCGCGGTGGAGATTGGCGACGGGCTTTGGGTGGGCGCGTCCGAGGCGCCGACTTTCAAAATCTATGGTCTCGATCCGGTGGCAGGACAGGCCGGCATCTTTTGCGTGATGAAAGAATTCGGCAAGCCGGTAATCGTGTCGATCCGGCTCAGAGTGCAGGATGGAAAGATCACTGAAATCGAGCATATCGTCCGGCGCGATCCGCGTCCGGAGGGCATGCCGAATCTGGTGACGCCGAGACCGGGATTCCTTGAGACCGTGCCGGCGTCGGAGCGAACGCCACGCGAAGAGATGCGGCGGATCGCGAACGCCTACTTCGATACGATTCTCCAGAACAACGGCAAGCTCGCGCCATTTGCGGATGACTGCGAGCGCCACGAGAACGGCGTACAGACGACGACCAACAAAGTTCTTCCGGAGAAGGGGCCCGATGGCGGCCCGCTGAGTCCCACGATGGCGAAGCTTCTGGCTCTCGGCTGCGAGGCGAGCATGAACACGGGAAGCTGGGTGTACATCACCAAGATCGAACCACGGCGTTCGCTGATCGTGGACGAGGAGAAGGGGATCGTCTTCGCTTATCCGATGTTCTTTCATCGCGGCAAGGTGCGGTCGATGAAGATCGTCGGAGTGCCGGGCGTCGATACGCTGCCGATCAGCTTCGGGCCGATCAACATGGAGGCGTGCGCGGTATTCAAGATTCGCGGCGGGAAAATCCACGAGATCGAAGCGATGGGATTCCTGTTGCCGTACGGCAGCGAAACGGGCTGGCAGTAGCTTCGAGCGATAAGGGCGTGTAACTGAGCTGCGGTGCGCTAAGTTGGGCGAGGCACAAAGAGTCTTCTTCAGGGGCTAAAGCCCTTCTCGTTCTGACCGACCTATGTCGGAGCTGAAGCTCCGACACCCTAAGGAACGGCGGGCGACGAGTGCCTCATGCTTCAATCAACGCGCCGCTGAATTTGGAGGAGAAAAAGATGCGCGCAAAGTTACTCGCGATGGCCGCGATTGTTGGCGTGCTGCTCGGAGCAATCTCCGCCCGGCCGGCTCGGGCGGGAAGCCCGGCGGCGCAATGCGATCGGGCGTGCTTGCAGGGTATGGTCGATCAATATATTGCGGCGATGGTGAAACACGATGCGACGGGGCTGCCGCTCGCGCCGGGCTACAAGTACACCGAGAATACGGCTGCGATCGAGATCGGCGACGGGCTGTGGGTGGGCGCGTCCGAGGCGCCGACGACATTCAAGATTTACGCGCTCGATCCGACGTCGCAGCAGGCGGGATTGTTCGCGGTGATGAAGGAGTTCGACAAGCCCGTGATCCTGGCGCTGCGATTGAAGATCGAGGACGGAAAGATCGCGGAGATCGAGCACGTGATTGCGCGGAACGTGCGGGACAGTTCGATGCCGAATCTAACGACGCCCCGGCCAGGTCTGCTCGAAACCGTGCCACTGGCGGAACGCGTGTCGCGCGACGAGATGTACCGCATCGCTGATTCCTACTTTGAGGCTATCGAGCACAGCGACGGAAGCATCGCCCCGTTTGCGGACGACTGCGTGCGGCGCGAGAACGGCATGCAAACGACGAGCAACACGGTGCTGACGCACGACCCATCCGATCCACCCAATTCGCCGATCGACCCCCTGCACGCTCAAATTCGCATGAAGGGCTGCCGGGACAATATCAACACCCGCGCTTTGAGTTACATCACGAAAATTCGGCCGCGGCGCTTGATTATCATCGACGAAGAGAAGGGCCTGGTCTTCGGATTCCCTATGTTTGTCCATCGGGGAAACGTCCGGGAGATCAAAATTGTCGGCATCCCCGGACTGGATACGTTGCAGATGAAAGGATTGGGAACGAGCGATCTGGAAGCGGGAGAGATGTTCAAGATTCGCGGCGGCAAGATTCACGAGATTGAAGCGATGGGATTCATTCTGCCGTACGGATCGAAAACAGGCTGGGAGTAAAAGAAAAAAACCGCCCTTCCCGGCGAACCAGGAAGGGCGGGCGACCCTGCGGAGAGCGAAGAGCAAACCCCTCGCGGTCCCGGCGCCGCCTTCGGCCACCGGGACTCACTCGGGATGACAGCAAGAGGTGCGTTCTATGAAATCGGAGTGCAGACCGATTTCACTTCCGTGTACAGCTCGAGTACTTCGTGGCCCATTTCGCGGCCCCATCCGGACTGCTTGTAGCCTCCGAACGGCAGCGCCGGATCGAAGACGTTGTAACAGTTGATCCAGACGCTTCCAGCGCGGAGCTGCGCAGCAGTGCGGTGCGCCTTGGCGATGTCGCGAGTCCAAACACCGGCCGCGAGACCGTATTCGCTATCGTTGGCTTTGGCGATGAGATCGTCAACATCCTTGAAGGGAGTGGCGGTGACGACGGGCCCGAAAATCTCTTCCCGCACCACTTTCATCTTTTCGTTGGTGTTGACGAGGACCGTGGGCTTGACGAAGTAGCCCTTGTCTCCGTAGCGGCTGCCGCCGACGGCGGCCTTCGCGCCCTCCTTATAGCCCGATTCGAGATAGCCGCAGACGCGATTCATTTGCTCTTCAGAAACGAGCGGGCCCATATCGGTGGTCGGCTCGAGGCCGGGGCCGATGCGGATTTTCGACGCGAGCTGCGATACGCCATCGACGACTTTATCGAACTGCTTGTCCTCGATGTAGAGGCGCGAGCCCGCGCAGCAGCACTGGCCGTGGTTGAAGAAGATGGCCATCGCCGCGCCGGGGATGGTGGCGTCGATGTCGGCATCCTGGAAAACGATGTTGGGAGACTTTCCGCCAAGCTCCAGCGAAACTTTCTTGAGGTTTCCTGCAGCGGCTTTGAGAATGAGCTTGCCGACCTCGGTCGAACCGGTGAATGCGATCTTGTCGACTTTCGGATGCGCCGCAAGGGCCGCACCAGCCGTCTCGCCGTAGCCGGGAACGATGTTGACGACGCCGTCCGGAATGCCCGCTTCCTGAATCAGCTCGCCCAGAAGCAGGGCGCTGAGGGGCGTCTGTTCAGCCGGCTTCAGAACCACGCAGCAACCGGTTGCCAGCGCCGGGCCGAGTTTCCACGAAGCCATCATGAGCGGGAAATTCCAAGGGATGATTTGGCCGACGACGCCCACCGGCTCGCGCAAGGTGTACGCAAGGAACTTCGCACCATGAGCGGAGAGCGAAATCGTATTGCCTTCGATCTTCGTGGCCCAGCCGGCCATGTAGCGGAACATATCAACGGTGCCGGGAATGTCCGCGACGCGGGCGATCGTGAGCGGTTTGCCGTTGTCGAGCGATTCGAGCTGCGCGAATTCCTCGGCGTGCTTTTCGATGAGGTCCGCGAGCTTCCAGATCAGCTTTCCGCGCTCGGAAGGAGTGATCTTTGACCACGGGCCGGTATCGAATGCAGCGCGGGCGGCTGCGACTGCGCGGTTGATGTCTTCGGCGTCGCCTTCAGCGACGTTGGCGAGCACATCGCCGGTTGCCGGATTGTACGTGGGGAAGGTTTTGCCGGAGGCCGCGTTGACCCACTTTCCGTTGATCAACATCTGCCGCGGCTTGGCGACGTAGCGACTTACATTCGCATCGAGCGGTACTGCTTGTGTTGCGGTGGCCATCTCTATTCCTCCTTACAGTTCACACCATTGAAATTTTTGGGGATCGAGGGCGCGTGGGCGAAAGTGCCTCTGCCTTTTCATCATGATCGAGATCACAGGCCGATCCACGAATCGTAGGATGCGTTTCTGCGGGGACAACTAATCCGGCGGAGCCGCCTTCCCGGCTGGCCGCAGGGCCGACCACGCCATGTGGCCGAGCGCGCGTATCATAGGCCAGACAATATTGTTTTGACAATAGGCCGTACAAGGCCGCACAAGGGCCGGGCGTGCCCGGCTACGCAGGCCGTTCTCTAAACAGGCAGAGGCGCCACCAGCCGTATAACGCCGGATGCCGCTCGGCATCGGGCAGAGTCCAACCCGCACTGAACAATTCATCCAAACGCTCCGCGAACCCGTCGAGGTAGTCGTCGGTGCCGCGCGCGTCGAAGACCTCGAAACGGTATTCACAAAGGGTCACAGCGCTCATCTCCGACCCCAACGAACGAGAGTAAAACTCACCGCCGCCGACGGGATCCACGCGAGGCCAGGGGAGGTGATGCAATCTTCCTAATACGTTTAAGTTCGCCATGTCAAGATGACTTGATACGTTTCTGGGCGCGTGCCTTCGTGCGCGAACCGGGCCATCTCGGGTTTGAGCGGGAGAAAATGCAAAGGGGCGGCGCCGCTGCGTTCGCGCGGCTCGGCCCCTTGATATGCGCTACTGCCCAGCCGCCGCGTCAGATGGGGTAGTGACTGGGCGAGCGCCGGATGGTAATCCAGCGCAGCTCCGTAAATTCCTGGAGGCCGGCGTTGCCGCCAAACCGGCCATAGCCGCTGTCCTTCATGCCACCGAAGGGCATCTGCGGCTCGTCATGAACGGTGGCGCCGTTGATGTGACAAATGCCGAATTCGAGTTTTTCGGCGATGCGGAGGGCACGGTTGATGTCGCGCGTGAAGACGGCGCTGGAGAGGCCGTAGGGAGTGTCGTTGGCGATGCGCAGCGCGTCCTCGGCATCGTTCGCGACAACGATGGGTTTTGCGGGACCGAATGATTCCTCGCCGTACATGCGCATCGCGGGCGTGACGCCGAAAACCACGGTCGGCGGATAGCACGGCCCATTCGCTTTTCCGCCGCAGAGAACCTTCGCGCCTTTGGCGACGGCGTCGTCCACAAGCTCCTGCACGCGCTTGATGGCGCCGGGATTGATCATGCAGCCAAGCTGCGAATCGGGGCTGAGCGGATCGCCCACTTTCAGCGTCTGTCCCTTGGCCGCGAGTTTCTTCGCGAATTCCTCAGCGATTGATTTTTCGACGACGATACGCTCGGTGGACATGCAGATCTGGCCTTGATTCATGAACGCGCCGAAGTTCGCCGCGGAGACCGCCGCGTCCATGTCCGCGTCGCCCAGAACGATCATCGGCGCTTTGCCGCCCAGCTCCAGCACGACGCGCTTGAGGTGACGCCCGGCGCTTTCGGCGATGAGGCGGCCGATTTTCGTCGATCCGGTAAAGCTGATGCGGTGCGTCTTGGGATTCGCAATCAATTCATCCACCACTTCGGCGGCGTCCGCGGGCGCATTGGTGATGACGTTGACGACGCCCTTGGGGAAACCGGCTTCTTCGAAGATGGATGCAATCATGAGATGGGTGGCCGGGCACTCCTCGGATGCTTTCAGGATTACGGTGTTGCCGTAGGCCAGTGGCGCGGCGATCGCGCGAATTCCCAAAATCATCGGCGCGTTCCATGGGGCGATTCCCACCACGACGCCGACGGGCTGGCGAATGGCCATGGCGGTGGTATCGGGCAAGTCAGTGGGAATTACTTCGCCGACGGCCGCGTAGGCCTGCGCGGCGGCTTCGCGAAGCGTTCCGACGCTGAAAATGCAATTGAACATGCCCCAGCCGAAGGTCTGGCCAGTTTCTTCGGCAGTGATCTTCGCGACTTCCTGCATGCGGCGCTCGAGCACGTCAGCGACTTTCAGGAACAGGCCGCGCCGAACGCCCGGCGCAGTAACACCCCAGGTCTGAAACGCGGTATGAGCGGCTTCGATGGCGCGGCGAGCGTCTTCGCGCTTGCCTGCAGCAACCTGCGAAGCGATCTGACCCGTGTACGGATTTTTCTTCTGATAGGTTTTCCCGTCGGCCGACGCGATCCATTGGCCATTGATGAACAATTTTTCTTCACGAACTGCGACAGCTTGCATAAAAGCCTCCCGCGAATGAAAGATTTCGTTTCCGGTCGGGCGAAGCGCACGAATCGACACTTTCGCACCCGGCGTAACTGAGGCGAAGGCAAGGCGGTTCGGCTTCGCCGAAAGCACCTGCCCCGCGTGCGGGCGGAAGTGTACACCACAGTTCGCGAGGGACCACCAGGAACTTTTTCGAGTGCGCGGAAGCTACTTCTTGTGGATGCCGTAGCGGGTGCGATGCCTTTTGCCCCATGCGGACATCAGTTGCAAGATGGGCCGCAGGCTCTGCCCGTGCCGCGTGAGCGAATACTGCACGCGAGGAGGCACTTGCGCGAATACTTTTCTGTGGATCACCTCGTCCCTCTCGAGTTCCCGGAGATGCTTGGTGAGCATTTTCTTGGTGGAACCGGGGATGAGGCGCTGAAGTTCGCTGAAGCGGCGGGTCTTGTCCTCGAGATAGAAGAGGATGAGAGGCTTCCACTTGCCCCCGATTATTTCAGTCGTAAGCTTGACAGGGCAATCATATCCGTCCACGGAATCCTCCGCTGATACCAGGTGAGAAAAAGGTGCCTACTAGCCGGAGAAGGACTTTAGCCTAAAATCGGGCACTTGGCTATAGAGAATACGTATGCTCGCAAATCGGCGCGTGAGGCCGATATCGAGGTAAGCTAGGCAAAGCTTCATCGATGAGTCGATTTAATTCGGGGGGAGAAGGAATGGCGAGCAAGAAACCTGTGGTTCTATACGGCGCGAGCGGATTTTCCGGGCGCCTCGCTGCGGAGTATCTGCGCGAGTACAACGTCCCATTCATCGCCGCGGGCCGAAACAAGGCCAAGATTCAGGACGTGATGAGCCGCGTTCCTGGAATCGAGACGGCGGACTACGAAGTTGTCGAGACGGGCGGCTCGGCAAGCGACCTCCTCAAATTATTCACGGGCGCGAAGGTGGTGTGCAACACGGTGGGCCCGTTCATTTACTACGGCCCGACGGTCGCCGAGGCGTGCCTGAAGGCGGGATGCCACTATCTGGATATCTCGGGCGAGCAAGCGTGGCACCGGCAATTGCAGGAAGAGTGGAGCGGCAAGTTCGCCGAGAAGGGGCTATTGATCGCGGCGGGAATGGCTTTCATGTCCGCACCGAGCGACGCGGCCGCGCGGCTGTGCCTCGAGAACGGAGGAATCGACAGCCTCGAGATACTGACGATGTTCGACGGGATGCCGACGTTCGGTTCGACGCAGACGATTTTTGCCGTGATCCAGACCGAGGGATTCTACCTCGACCAGAACAAGTACAAGCCATGGGCCCGCGCGGTGGGATACGAAGCGGTGGTGCCGGGCTACATCCGGACGCAGCTCGCGCTGAGCTGGGGCGGATTTCCGCACCCTGTCTGGTACAAGGATCACCCGCAGGCGGCGAACGTGCGGTCGTTTGGCGGGCTGCTGAATCGCCAAATTATGGAAAGCGTGCTGGCGACGGAAAGGCATTTCGAGGAAGCGATCCGTCCGCTGCCGAAAGCCGAGCAGGAGAAAAAGCTGGCGGAGATGGCGAACGCGGTGCAGGGGAGCACGCCTCCGCGAGAGAACACGCGCGAACAGCGTACGATCGACGTGATCGTGGGACGCGGCTCGCTCGAAACGGCGCAGGTGGTACTGTTCGGCACCTGCTGTTACAAGCAGACCGGGTTGATGCAGGCGTACGCGGCGCACAGCCTGATTCATTGCCCTCCGCGGCAGGTGGGATACGCTTCACCCGCCGCTGCTTTCGGGCACCGCGAGCTTTTGAAGGTTCTCGAATCACATGGCCTTTCCAAGGTCAAAGTCTATTCATAGTGGAGTGCAGCAAGCACGGCGGAATCCTCCGGGACCCAACCCCAGCCCAGGGAGCCAAGGCGCCCACGTTCATGCTCGGTGACCCGAGCGCAGGATGCGGACTGCGGAAAAAATGACGGTTTGGCGATAGCCTGACCATAGATGCGATCCATCGATTATTTCGACAAAGCTGCTGACGCATATCCGGAACGTACAGCGATCATGGATCGCGGCGTGCGGTACTCGTATTCCGAGACTCGCGTCGCGAGCCAGAAAATCGCCGCGGCCATGAAGGCGGCAGGCCTGGAACGAGAGGGGCGCGCGGCGATTCTTTCCTCCAATCATGCGGGCGTGCTGCTTTGCATGCTCGGGCTCACGCGTGCGGGCGCGGCGTGGGTGCCGCTGAACTACCGCAATGCCATCGATGCGAGCGTTGAGTACATGAATTACGTCGAGGTGTCCTGGCTCTTCTATCATAGCCACTTCGCCGGGCAGGCTGACGAACTGAAAAAGCGCGTTCCCACGCTGCGGCATCTTGTTTGCATCGATGCACAAGATCGGGAATACCCTTCGCTCGAAGCGTTCATGGAGCAGGGTGCGGGCGCGACGGAAACAGATTGGGGCGATGCATTTGGCAACCTCGATGGGCTCGTGGGATTGGTCCCGACAGGGGGAACCACCGGGCCAGCCAAGGGCGTTCGAGTGACGAATCTGGCGTGGGGCACGATGCTCGAAATGGCGTCGCAATACTGGCGTTGCGATGACCGCGATGCGGTTTGCCTCAGCGCGGCCCCGCTCTCGCATGCGGCGGGCGTTGTGGCGCTCGCGACGTTCACGCTCGGCGCAACCAACATCGTCATGTCGAGTCCGAATTTCGAGCCGCTGGAGGTGCTGCGGGCGATCGAAGGCCACAAGGTGACGCATCTCTACTTGCCGCCGACGGCGCTCTATAAGCTGTTGGCGCAGCCGGAAGTGGGCGAGTTCGACTATTCGAGCCTACGCATTTTTCTGCTCGCGGGTTCGCCGGTTTCGCCGGACCCGTTCAAGAAGGCCGTGGAGATTTTTGGGCCGTGCATGTGCCAGTGCTACGGGCAGACGGAAGCGCCGATGCTGCTGACGTGGCTGGACCCGAAAACCGTCGCCGCCGCGGCGGCTGGAGATCATCCGGAACGGCTGAGAAGTTGCGGCAGGCCGACCTCGGCTGTGCGCGTTGGCGTGATGGACGATGGCGGGCACCTGCTGCCGCCGAACAAGCCGGGTGAAATCGTCGCGCGCGGCGCGCTGATCACGCCGGGTTATTACAATCTGCCGGACGCGACGGCTGAGATTCGCAAATACGGCTGGCATCATACGGGCGACGTCGGCTACCGGGACGAGGACGGCTACTTCTACATCGTGGATCGCAAGAAGGACATGATCATCACCGGCGGCTTCAACGTATTCTGCGCGGAAGTCGAAGCGGGCATCATGGCGCTGCCGGATGTAGCTGAGTGCGCGGTGATCGGAGTGCCGGACGATACGTGGGGAGAAGCCGTGAAGGCGATTGTTGTATTGCGCAGGGGCGCGTTGCCCAACGAGCAGGCCGTGATCGCGCACTGCAAAGCGAAGCTGGGTGGAATGAAAGCGCCCAAGTCCGTCGAGTTCCGCACGGAAATTCCCAAGACGCCGGCCGGAAAAACGGACCGCAAAGTTCTCCGCGCGCCTTTCTGGGCCGGAACCGAACGCTCCGTACACTGAGCCCTCAGTGTGCAGAGCAACGCTCAGCGGGCTGGGCCGCCTGCCTGGCGCCCGAGTTCGCGTTCGATAATTCTGCGAGCGTGGACGCCGCCCGCATCAATTTTCAAATTGCGAAGGTCGCGATCGGGACGCAGCAAACACGTTCTGCTGCTGCGATGTACCAGAAATCTCGCAGGGGCATGGCGCCCCCTCCTTTCGCGCCACTGTTTTATAATGTGAAATAACTTTTCATATTGAATCGCAGCCTCATTTTAACTACAATGCCGGGCGCATCAAGGGGAACCCTTTCCGGTCGCTGCGACGGCGCGCACACCGGAAAAACGGGACGCGCAGCAGGGCGGAACAGCAAACTGCTATCAATCGCTTGAGGCGCACTGGCGCGGGATCGGGACCAAGTCACCGCAGAGACGCTGGCCAACCTCCAGTTGCAAATGCCCTCGACTTTCTGTAGCGTATCCGATGCATTTTTCGCCGCGGCCCCGCCGGGGCACAATCGAAAGCTATCATCATTAGGAGGGGGAACACATGAGTCAGAATCTAGAGGATGTGCTGAAGAGCGCAGGGAATCCGGTAACGATGCTCCGCAACTCTCCGATCGGAGCGTACGTGTATCCGGTGGTTCCCTCCGAATATTCGAACTGGCGCGACGAGCAGAAGGCCTGGCGGGACACGGCCGTGCTGTTCGATCAATCGCACCACATGGCGAACTTGTACGTGAAAGGGCCGGATGCCCTGAAACTGCTTTCGCATCTGGCGACGAACAGCTTCGCGAATTTTCCGGTGAATCGCGCAAAGCAATTCGCGCCCTGCACCTACGACGGTTACGTAATCGGCGACGGAATTTTGTTTCACCTCGCACAGGACAGCCTTGTTTACGTGGGACGCGCGCCAGCAGCGAACTGGCTCGAGTTCCATGCCAAGACAGGTGGCTACAAGGTCGAGGTCACGCGGGACGACCGGTCGCCCTCGAATCCGGGCGGTAAAGCGGTGATCCGGACGTGCTACCGGTACCAGATTCAGGGACCGAACGCCAAGCAGATCATCGAGAAGCTGAATGGCGGGCCGTTCCCGGACATCAAATTCTTCAACATGGGCGAGATCAAGATCAAGGGACGGACGGTGCGCGCGCTGCGTCACGGAATGGCGGGCGCTCCGGGGCTCGAGATCTGGGGACCTTACGAAGAGCGGGACGAAATCCGCGCCGCGATCGTGGAAGCGGGCAGGGAGTTCGGGATCAAGGAAGTGGGCTCGCGCGCGTACGCGTCGAATACCTGCGAGTCCGGCTGGATTCCTTCGCCGCTGCCGGCCGTCTACACGGGCGAGAAGATGAAGTCCTATCGCCAGTGGCTGCCCGCAAACGGTTACGAGGCCACCGGCTCGCTCGCCGGAAGCTTCGTCTCCAACAACATTGAAGACTACTACACGACGCCGTACGAACTCGGATACGGGATCTTCGTAAAGTTCGACCACGACTTCATCGGCCGCGAGGCTCTGGAGAAGATCGACCAGAAGACTCAGCGGAAGAAGGTCACGTTTGCGTGGAACGGCGAGGATGTCCTGAAGGCGTACAAGTCGCTGCTCGAGCCCGGCGATCCGTACAAGTTCATCGACCTGCCGATTTCGAATTACGCTTCGGCGTCGTACGACAAGCTGGTGGGGAAGGGCGGGAAGACTGTGGGCCTGTCGATGTTCGCGGGCTACAGCTTCAACGAGCGGTCGGTGCTGTCGCTCGGCGTGGTGGACCACGACGTCGAGGTCGGCACCGAACTCACGCTGGTGTGGGGCGAGGAAAACGGCGGGACGAAGAAAGTTACTGTCGAGCGCCACAAGCAGCTAGAGGTTCGTGCGACCGTCAGCCCGGTGCCATACTCGAAGGTCGTACGCGAGACGTACGCCGAAGGCTGGCGGACGGCGCAGGCGGTGAAGTAAGCAAGGCGCGGCCGGCAATTGGGATGAAGGCGAGACGGGCCGCCGAAACCGGCCCGTCCCCGTCTCACGATTCGAATTTTCACCGCCAGGCCGCACTACGCATCCCGACACATACTTCTGAATGGGCGTCGGCGGTCGCGGGTTCAATTCCCGATTTGATTAACCCCTGATGAGTTATCCGGCCGCCGGATGGCCGCCTTCCGTTTTACAATATGAAATGCCTTTTCATATTGACATCGGCGCCACACAAACTACAATGCCGCGAACGTTAAGCGGAACATCCCGAGATCCCTGCTGGATTAGCAATGAGCGCGAGAACAGTCCGGCCGCGATTCAGCCATCGGAGGCGGAGCAGTGCCGACAGTATTGATGCCGAAAAGCAGAGCGAGCCAGCCGGGAAGAGAGTCGGTTGGAGCGAGTAAATCCCTGCAGAAGGCGATTCGGATTCTTCTTCACATGGGGGAGCACGGGCCCGAAATGGGCGTGACGCAACTCGCCTCGGCGCTGAGTTTGAATAAGACAACTGTCCATCGACTGTTGAATGCGATGGAGAAATTCGAACTGATCGAGAAGAATCCGGAAAGCGAACGGTATCGCCTGGGGCTGAAGCTGCACGAACTGGGAAGCAAAGCCGTCGAATCGCGGACGCTGCGAACCGAAGCTCACCGTTTTCTGCTGGCGCTGTCGCGCCGCTCGCACGAAACCGCCAGCCTCGCCGTGCCGTCTCCCGGAGGGGTGTTGTGTCTCGACCGGGTGGATTCGCCCGATACGATGATTACGGTGCGCACGACGGTGGGAGCGTTGTTTCCACCGCATTGCACAGCCGTAGGGAAAGCGGCGCTAGCGCACCTCCCGGACCAGGAGATGGACGCGATCCTCGCGATGAGCGGGCTCACGCGGTATACGCCGTTCACGATGACTCGCCTCGCGGACATCAAGGAGAACCTGCGCAAAGTGGCGCAGCGCGGATACGCGATGGACCACCAGGAAACCGAGCGCGGGCTAAGCGGCGTAGCGGCTCCGGTCCGCACACGGGAAGGCCGCGTGATCGCGGCCGTGGGATTGGCGGGGCCGACGCCGCGATTCCGCGGGAAAGAGCTTGCGGAGAAGATCGCGTTGACGAAAGAGATCGCGGCGAGCATTTCGGCGAGCCTCGGCAACTACGAATCGTCTATGATTCCCTTGTGAACTGAATCAGGCTCGCTACGGAAGATTCAAACAGGGGACAACTACGATATGGCAGTCAAGTATAGAGCCGACAATGTGGGGAGTCTTCTGCGGCCACCGGAATTGCTTGCAGCACGGACGAGCCGGCTGGACCCGGTGCATTTGCGGGCCCTCGAGGACAAACTGATTCTGCGGATGCTGGCGAAGCAGAAGGATCTTGGGTTCGATATCTTTACCGACGGCGAGCTGCGACGCGGGAATTTCATGAGCAACTTCACAGACGCGGTCGAAGGCTTCGACCTCGATGGCGAAATCGCGCGCGACTGGGACGCCACGCGAGGCAAACCCAAGGTCAGCTCCGTCACGGGGATCGTCGTCAAGAAGCTTCGCCAGGTGCGTCCGTTGACCGGGCTCGAACTGCCATTTCTCAGGGCCACCAGCCCCGGCGACATCAAGATGACGCTGCCGAGCGCAACGCAGTTCCCGGCCATCGCGTTCAAGCGGGGCGTCAGCGACAAAATTTACAAGGATCATTCCGCGCTGCTCCGGGACATCGTCGAGATCATGAAGAAGGACTTCGCGAAGCTCGCAAGCGAAGGCGTGAAGTACATTCAGATCGATGCTCCACGCTACAGCTACTATCTGGATCCGAAGTGGCGCGACTGGATCAAGAAGGAAATGAACCAGGACCCTGAATCGGCGCTGGACGAGGCGATCGCGGCGGACAATGCGTGCTTCAAGGCAGCGCGGCAGCCCGGCGTGACGCTGGCCATTCATCTGTGCCGCGGAAACAATCGCAGCCACTGGTACGCCGAAGGCGGCTACGACGCGATTGCGGAGAAACTTTTCGGGACACTGGACGCGGACCGTTTTCTGTTGGAGTACGATGACGAGCGCTCCGGAACGTTCGAGCCGCTTCGCCGGGTTCCGAAGTCGAAAATCGTGGTGCTGGGAATCGTCAGCACGAAGAAGCCACAACTCGAAACGAGCGACGAGGTGGCGAAACGCATCGATGAGGCGGCGAAATTTTTTCCGCTCGAGAACCTCACGCTGAGCCCGCAATGCGGGTTTGCATCGACCGCGGAAGGCAATCTTCTTACCGAGGACGAGCAGTGGGCGAAACTGAAACTCGTGGCGGACACGGCACGCAAGGTTTGGGGCTGATCGACCTGTAACCCGACAGACATGCAGCGCGTTCCAGAGGCGAGCTCAGTGCGAGCCAGTAAAGCGATGCCTCGCCCGCGACATCGGAGTCCTTGGGCCTAACCGATGATCCTTCATCTCAATCACACCCGGCGCGACTCGGCCGCCGCGGCCACCAGCGAGGTGGTCGCCACGTTTCTCACGATGCTGGAGGAGGGGCAACTGACGCCCGCGCAATTCGCGCGGCTTGAGATCTACCTCGACTGGCTGCAGTACAAGCAAAATTTCCGTGAACCCGTAACGGTGATGCAAAGCTCGGGAGACGAGAGCGGCGCGGCGGTGCGCCTGGACGTTCGGATCGATTCGAGACAAGTGCCGGAGGGCTCGCTGCGCGAGCTCGTGCAAAAGGCGCTCGGCCCCCGCGGCTCGGAACAGCGCGACAGCGCGGGCAGAATTTATCTCGAAGATTTTCGATCGTTCCGTTCGAGCATCACATGGGACTTCAACCGGCTCTACTGGCAACGGCTAAAAGACTGGGAGCATGCGACGGGCAAGGGCTACGAGAAAGAGCTTCCAGGCGGCGTTTCCGACGGGCATCAACCGGAGGCGATTTCAGACTCCGTGGGCGATTTCTGGACTTTGCTGAAGGATTTGGAGTCGCAGAACCAACTTCCGCAAGAAGTCTTCATTCTGGAAATCGGAGTGGGGCTGGCGACGCGGGCGGCCCGATGGCTGGACCGATTCTGCGTGCTCGATCAGGAGCGCGGGACAAATTACTATCCGCGGCTGCGGTTTCTCCTGGGGGACTATTCTCTTTCCACGCTGGAACGTTCCCGGCCCGCCGTGATGAAGCATATCGAGCTGTGCAGTTTTATCGCACTCGATGCGCTCGATCCGATCAAGACACTCTCGTTTCTGCGCCACAAGATCCTCCACGTTCATTCCACCAACATGTACGACAATTTGCCGGACGAGGAAATCGTCTGGCGCGATAATCGGGTGTATTGGGTGCAGGTGCGCGCCTACGTGCCGCCGGCGGACGCCGCGCGGATTGCCGGCGCGTGCGGCATCGAGGTTGCTGACATCGAGAGAACCGTGCATCGCTTACTCGAAGTCGGCGCCGACGCGCTCCCGGATCGCGCCAAGGGCATGACGTTCTGGATGGAGATCTGGAAGGCCATCCGGATGGAAGAGAGACTGGTGGACGCAGTGGACTTGCCGGACGCATCTTTCCCCGCCGGATTGAGTTCGGCACAGATGGAGGATATTTTGAAGGAGGCGCCCGGCGATTTGCGGATTCACCTTAGCTCCGGGGCGCTCGAAAGCTTCCGCAATACATTGCCGCTGCTTCACCCCCGGGGATATCTTCAGGTGCAGGACATTTTTGTGACGGATCTCCATGACTATTGCATGGGATTCCACGGACCCGGGAAACTGGGCGGCTCGATCGTGAACTGGGTGAACGGCGCCCTCTTGCGCGAGGTCGCGGAGCGGGCAGGCTACGACCTGCACTTCGCACAATTCAAATACCGGGTAGGCTCGAAAACCTCGGTCCTGTATACGACACAAAGGGAGTAAGACCCTATGACACTTCCAATTCTTCCGACGACGATGGTTGGCAGCTACTCGATGCCAGGCTGGCTCGAGCGGCTCAAGACGGAGTACTTTTCGCGGCGGATCAGCCGTCACGATTTGGACGAGATTCACGACAACGCGGTGCGGTCCGCGATCAAGGATCAGGAGATGGCGGGCCTCGACATCGTCACGGACGGCGAGCTTCGCCGCGACAATATGATCGACTATTTCGTAGAACGGCTGCCGGGGATCCAGATCGACCGCTCGTCGAAAAAGTTCTATTACGACTTTTACGACAGCGAAGTGCTGGGAAAAATTCCGATGGCGGCGCTGGGACTTTCCGAGGATTTCAAGTTTTTGCTCGCAAACACGGAGCGTGAGGCAAAGATTTCCATCACCGGGCCGCACTCGCTGACGAAGCGCATCCGGAACAAGCACTATCCGACCGAAGAAGCGCTGGCGACGGATATCGCCCGCGTGATGAACATGGAACTGAAGGAACTCGTGAAGGCAGGCGCGAAGAACATCCAGATCGATGAACCATATTATTCGGGATTCCCGGAGGACATTTCCTGGGGCGTGAAAGTGCTGAATACGCTGGTCGAGGGAGTGCAGGCGAAAATTGCGATCCACATCTGCTACGGAAACCGGTACGGCAAGCCGTCGTGGGAAGGAAGCTACCGGTATCTCTTTCCGGCAATCCTGAGCGCGAAGGTGCACCAACTGAGCCTTGAATTCGCGCGGCGCGGCGGCGAGGACCTGGAACTATTCCGCGAGTTCTCTCCACCGTTCGAGCTGGGCGCGGGAGTGATCGACGTGAAGGATCAAGCGGTCGAGACGCCGGAGATCGTGGCCGAGCGCATCCGGAAGACTTTGAAATCCGTTCCGGCGGAAAAGGTCGTCGTGCTGCCGGATTGCGGGCTGTTCCACCTGCCGCGCGACATCGCATTCGCGAAACTGCGGGCAATGGTCGAGGGCACGCGGATCATGCGCAAGGAACTCGGACATTAAGATCGCTGCAAGGCTCACCCGGCCGCGATGCAGATGCTATAGACTCTGGCCGCGTCACGCGCTCTAAATTTGTCGGGATTACCCTCAGCCAGCCAAGCCGCTCGCTATTGCGAGCAGAATACTTCCACCATCCGACAATCCCAGCCGGCGTCCTTTAGGGTCGTTTTGGACTCCAAGATTCCCACAGAGACATAGGCGCAACATTTTTCTCAAATGTCTAGACAGTCCTCCGCCGTTTCCTATACCATACGCCGTAATTTGGGGTGGGTTGCGCCTGACATGGTGCGACCGACCAACCGATAACATGAGAAAGCGCGGCGCGGGAGTTCCGCGCGTGGCGATTCGAGGGTTAGAAGTAAGACGGCGGAATTCACGAACGCCGTCCGGCCGAGTTATCTCTCAGGGGGGTGGTTTATGAAAGTACGTTTTGGTCTGATGTTCTTCCTTGCAGTCGCGATTTTTATCGGGAGCACCAATTCGGCCTTCGCGCAAGGCGTTGCGACGGCGCAACTGAACGGTACGGTGACGGACGCGAGCGGAGGATCCGTCGCAGGCGCGGCGATCACCGTGCGCAACACGGACACGAATACAACTTACACAGCGACCTCGAACGATCGAGGATTCTACGTCATTGCGAATCTGACGCCCGGCAACTACGAACTCAAAGTGACGTTCACCGGGTTTGCCAGCTACACGCAGACGGGGATCGTGCTACAAGTCGGCCAAGCCGCGACCATCAATGTCGGCCTACAGGTCGAGTCGCAGGGCGCACGAGTCGTCGTGACCACCGAAACGCCGACGATTGAGCCAACCAAAACAGAAATCAGCCAGGTCGTGAACACCGAGCAGATCGCTTCCCTCCCGATCAGCGGGCGGCTCTTTACGGATTTCGCGCTGTTGACGCCCGGCGTCGCGACGAGCCGGACCAGCCTGGGAACCACGTTTACCGAGTTCGAGACGACGCAAATCTCATTCGGCGGCATGCGCTCTTTTAGCAATGAAGTGACGGTGGACGGCGCGGACTTCGTCAATGAACTGAGCGGCGTGCAGCGCGCGACACCTCCCCAAGAAGCCGTGCAGGAATTCCGCGTGGTCAACAATAGCTTCGGAGCGGAATATGGCCGCGCGGTCGGCGGGATCGTGAACGTCGTCACCAAGTCGGGCACGAATGACGTACACGGTTCGATCTACGACTACTTGCAGAACAGCGCAACGGATGCAAGCTCGCTTCTGCAACCCGCGCCGCTGCCGCACGCATTGCGGCAAAACCAGTTCGGCGGCACCATTGGCGGCCCTATCAAAAAAGACAAGACTTTTTTCTTTGTGAACTATGAGGGAAAGCGCCGCGGAGAATCACCCACGTATGCGCCCGATCTTTTCAACAACATAGCGCAGATCGATCTGGCGAAGTCGTACTTGGGCCTTTCGCCCGAGGGTTGCTATCTCGCACCAGCGAAGTGCACGGCAGCGCCCTCCTCCTATCTAAACTCCGTGCTGAAGACGGCGGACAACGACTACGGCTTTGCAAGACTCGACCATGAGATCAACAATAACAATCGACTGGCGATCCGCTATAGCGTGGAGGATGCGCGCGACCTGGGCGAATTGATCGGCAACACCGAAGACGGCGGCGGCATCGGCACGCCGAGCGGCGGGCGCAGTCTCTTAGTCCGGGACCAGTCGCTTGTTGGCACGCTAAATTCGATCATCACGCCGAACCTAGTCAACACGGCTCTCGTGCAGTATGCGAGGCGGCACTACAATTTCCCCGGATCCACGGGTGAGCCGGACCTGAGCGTCGTCAATGACCTCGAATTTGGCCACAACTTCGGTACCTACGACGCTATTTACGAGAGCCGCGTGGAAGGCTCCGACTCGGTATCTTGGGTCAAGGGGAATCACGTCGCAAAATTCGGGTTCGACGGAAACTACATTTGGGACCAAAACAATTATCCCGGCTTCACCCCCGAGCGCATACTCCTCCCGGACCTCGGCTGCATGTACGCATTTGCAGACACTGTAGAGGCCATAAACACAGGCACGTATGGAACGCTGCCGACTACTTCGTGCCCTCTAAATCCCGCTGCCGACGGTGTGGCCTTCTTGTACTTGGGGGTTGCACTACCCAGAGCCAATTGCCCCGACGTCAACGTGGCTTGTGCCAACGGCTTTTACAACGGTTACCAGCCGCTTCCCCCGACCGGGGCTGGATTCGGCAGCGGATGGCCCAGTGCCTTTCCGACGAGCCAGTATCAGAATTTTGCCTATAATTTGAATCACGGTTACTGGGGACTTTACGCACAGGATCAGTGGCGAGTCACTCCCAAACTCACATTTAACTATGGCCTGCGGTGGGACGTCGAAACAGGCTTGGGCAACGTGATCGACTCGTATTACGGAGCCTTCCAACCCAGGATTGGGCTTGCTTGGTCTCCGGATGGAAAAACCGTAGTGCGAGCCGGCTTTGGAATATTCTTCGATCGTAACAACATGACTTTCTTTTTCACCACGGGTAACCAGAAGACGATTCCCGGATACTTCTGCGGCAATGGTGCGACGCCCGCGAGTTGCACGGGACTAGCCCCCGTAACCGTTCCCATGATCCGCCAAGGAGCGCAGAACGGCGGCTGGCAGCTCGCTGGAGACCCGGGATTCCCGGGCACACCGGCGCTCGGATGCGGGGAGAGCGGCCCTCTCCCTTCTTTCTTCTGTACTGACCAGCCCGGAGGAACCCTTAGCTTTGCGGCTCTGACGGCCTACGGCGTACTCGCCGGCAGCCCCACTGCCTACCCACAGGAGTCGCTGTCAGGCCCCTGCACGCTGGGACTGGCTGGGCCCACGGGCGCTTGCGGCGTCGGTTCCGGCGGCATACAGAAAAACGGCAAGCTGCCCTACGCCGAACAGGCTAGCCTTGAAATCGATCGCCAACTCGGAGGAGGACTTACCGTCGATCTTGCTTACCTCTTCGTGGGCGCTCACAGACTCGTTCGCGGAAACAACATCAACGTGCCCTGCCCTCTCGGCACGAGCAAGCCGGGGAATCCAGCGGATGCTCAGGGGATACTCGATCCGAGCGGATCGCTCACGCCGTGCACGGGAGCACCAACACTCGGGCCGTTCGGCCTCGGTCCTTTCTTTGGAACGCTGTCCAACCCTGCCGGTTTGGAATTCGGCGTGCCCAGCGTTGCGGACCCCTCGCCGACGATCAGTGGCGGTCTTCTCGACTACAACAACAACGTGGCCAATTCCTCCTATCACGGCCTGACTGTCTCGGCCATCGAGAAGGTTGGCAAGTACTTTAACTTGACCGCGAACTACACGTACTCGCACGTGATCGACAACGGTAACTTCACAACGTTCATCAACCTGCCTCCGAACCAGTTTGACTACTCTTCCGAACGGGGCAGTTCGAACCAGGATGTGCGCCATCACTTTGTGGCGAACTTCACGGCGGATGCGCCCAAGGACAGCTTCGCACGGAACTTCGAGTTCAGCAGCATCATCACGCTGCAGTCCGGCCGCCCCTTTACGTTGTTCGCGGGCGAAAACACCTTTGGAGACGTAGCCGGTCTTAGCACGGATCGCGTGGGTGGCACTCCCGTGAAGGATACGGGCACCTGCTCCACGGTATCCAACTGCAGCACGATCATTTCCAGGAACACCTACATCGGCGACCCGCTGTATACGTGGGATCTCCGGCTTTCCCGATATTTCCAGCTGAGCGAGCGTGTCCGGCTTAGTCTTGCCGTGGACGCTTTCAACATGCTAAACCGCGGCAACATCGACGAAGTCACTTCGGTCTACGGCTCGCCGGTCTTCTGCGGCAGCACCCCCGTAATCCCGCGCCATTACAATGACGCGATTACGCGCCTCATTCAAAACGGCGGGGTGTCTTGCGGCCCACAGATAGCGGCGAGTATTGGCCCCGCCCCCTCCCTCAATTTCCCGGGGGGAGCTTTCGTTGCTGACGGACTCATACCCCCCTCCATCCCGAGTGTTCCGAATGCGGTTTTCGGAACGCCGAGGACGGCGTTCAATCCGCGGCAGTTCCAATTCTCGGCGAAGTTTTCGTTCTAACGCTTGAGCAAACAGAAAGCAGTGCGGAAGGCCGGGCTCACGCCCGGCCTTCTTGCTTTTCAGCCCGCTGAGGCCAGAAGCGAGTCGTGTTCGGCTCCTCCTATTGTGCGGCGGGGAGTCTGGTAGTATCCTCCAGCCTCTTGAAAAATTACGTGAGTTCCGGTTGGCAGGGTCATCTGCTGTCCGGATAGAAGAGTCCACACCGGAGAATCGTTCTTGGGGACCTACGTCTTGGTGCACGGCGCCTGGCATGATGGAGCCGCGTGGGATTTAACCGTTCGGCATCTGGAGAAGAAGGGGCACAAGGCCTACGCGCCCACAATGGCCGGCCATGGCAAGTCCGCCTCCAAGAAGGTCAACCACGCCGACTGCACCGAATCCATCGTGCGTTTCATTGCCGATCACGCACTTAAAGAAGTGGTGCTGCTGGGGCACAGCTTCGCCGGCACGGTGATTGCGAAGGTGGCGGAAGCCATCCCCGACAGGATCAAGCGCCTGGTCTTCTTGAATGCGTTCGTTTTGCGCGATGGCAACAGCCTGATGGACGAGTCGCCTCCGCACTATGTCGCGCTGTTCGATCAATTGTCCAAGGAATCCAAGGATCACACGGTCATGATTCCGTTTGCGATTTGGCGGGAGTCGTTCCTCAACGACGCGGACCTCGAAACGGCCAAGCGGACCTAT
Source organism: uncultured Acidobacteriota bacterium (assembly GCA_963715685.1). GTDB lineage: Bacteria > Acidobacteriota > Terriglobia > Acidiferrales > UBA7541 > Palsa-295. The sequence goes on from OY970264.1 coordinate 4,252,013, forward strand.
GCAAAATTGTCCCCGCAGCCATATCAGACCTGCTTGGACAAGCTCGACCTGAAGAAGTTTTACTTGCTCGACATCCCCAAGAGCTATATCAACTGCACTGAGGACATCGCGCTTCCGCCGGGGGAATGGGGCTGGCATCCGCGCATGTCCGGCCGGCTAGGCCTTTACCGGCTGGTCCAAATGCCCGGAAGCCATGAGGTGATTTACACGAACCCGTCAGGCCTGGCGGAAAAGATCATCGAAGCAGGGCGGGACTGAGGCGGGTGTAAACCGATCGAGACGATGCCGAAACTGAGCGCCAAGCCCGAGCCGGTTGAAGTCGCATTCGAGCGATCGGCGATTGTCGTCGTGGACATGCAAAACGCCTTCGTGAAAAAAGGCGGCACGCTCGACATCGCAGGAGTCGATTTATCCGACGCGCCGCGCGTGGTGCGAGCAATACGGAGTGTCATCGATGCCGCGCGGCATGCAGACGTGCCGATCGTTTTTCTGCAAATGGGATACAAGCCGGATTTGAGCGACGCGGGCGGCCCGCGCTCGCCGAACTGTTATAAAGAGCTGGCGATGCACCTGATGCGCTCGAAGCCGGAGCTCAAGGGCAAGCTTCTTACCGAGGGATCGTGGGATTTCGCTGTCGTAGATGAACTCGCGCCGCAAGCCAGCGACCTGGTGATTACGAAGACGCGATACAGCGGATTTGCCGGCACGACGCTCGATTCCCAATTGCGCGTGCGCGGCATCCAATATCTGTTCTTCGGGGGAATCGCCACGAATGTTTGCGTCGAATCCACGCTGCGCGACGCATACTTCCACGATTACTGGCCGATTCTTTTGGCGGACGGCACGATGCCCGCGGGCGACCGAAGCGCTTACGAAGCAACGATGTTCAATGTAGAATCTTTTTTCGGATGGACCGTGAAATCGGAGGAATTGCGCGCGCGCCTCGTGGCGCACGCCGAGCAAGGGATCCATGTGGACCGTTGACATCGATGTGGGTGGAACGCTGACCGACGGCCTGTTCACGGGCGATGGAAGCGTGACGTGCGTGAAAGTCGACACGACGCCACACGATCTCACCGTGTGTCTATTCGATTGCCTGGCGCAGGGCGCGACGAAACTCGAATTTCCAGACACGGCGACATTTCTCGAAAATGTGGAACTCATCCGGTGGTCCACGACGATTACGTCCAACGTGCTCGCCGAACTGCGCGGGCCGCGAATCGGGCTGCTCGTTTCCGCGGGCCATGAGGAGAACCTCTACGGCAGCGAGGCGCACAGCGGGATTCTGAACCGGCTCATCTCGGGCCACGACGTGATCGGCCTGAACGGCACGGCGGACGAGACCGCGATCATGAACGCGGCGCGGCGGCTCCTCGAAAGCGGAGTGCGCCGGATCTGCATCAGCCTCCAAGGATCCCACCGCCATCCCGAGCGCGAAATTGCGTGGAAGAAAATCATCGATCAGCAGTACCCCGATCACTTCCTCGGATCAGTGCCCGTGCTGGCCGGAAGCGATATTTCCAAGAGCGCCGATGACCGCACGCGCACCTATTGCGCCGCAATCAACGCGTACACGCACGGGGCGCTGGCGGCTACGCTCTTCAAGGCGGAAGACGACCTGCGCGAGACGTCCGGATACGCGGGAACGTTTCTCGTAAGCCATATTAACGGCGGCGTCGCCGGAATTGCGAAGACGCGCGCGATCGACACTCTCGAATCGGGCCCGGTGCTGGGAATTCTCGGCAGCGCGCACCTCGCGAAAGCTCACCGCTTGAGCGATGTGATTGCGATGGACGTCGGGGGCACAACGGCCAAAATCAGCGTGCTCGCGGGTGGCGAGCCGATCTACCTGAAGCCGTCCGACCTGTTCGGCATTCCAGTCGAGCTGTCGCTGCCGTACCTGCGGTCGATTGCGCTGGGCGGCGGCAGCGTAGTCAAGCCGGTGGATGGCGCGCAAGGCGCGATTCAGCTTGGCCCCGAGAGCATGGGGTCGTATCCGGGACCCGCTTGTTACGGCCTGGGAGGCGATCAGCCTACGCTGACCGATGCCTTCGTCACAGCGGGGCTTATCAATCCGGACTACTTTCTCGGCGGAACGAAGCCGATCGACCGCGAATTGGCCCGGAAAACAATCGAGAGTGCCGTGGCACAGCCGCTGCGTATTTCCGTCGAGGAGGCGAGCCGGGCGATTATCGGCAAAGCGTTTGAAATGGTGGCGGGCGTGATCGCGGGCGCGCAGACGGAACTTCAGAAGGATTTTTCGAAGCACACTCTCTTCGCGTATGGAGGAAACGGCGGACTGTTTGCTTGCAGCGTGGCGGAAAAGGCCGGACTGAACCACGTTCAGGTGTTTTCGCTGGGGCCTGTATTCAGCGCGTTTGGATCGTCTGTTTCAGACATATGCCATGTGTACGAGCGCGCTTTGCCCGAGCCGGCGATCACCGAAGCGGTCGTCGCGCGCATCGGGCAAATGGTGGATGAGATGAAGGCCGAAGGCACGCAGGACCTGCTGGGCGAAGGCATTCGGCCCGAAAACGTGACGTACGCGATCGAATTTGAAGTCTCCGGAACGGGCCGGCATTCGGTTCCCGTGGCATGCGCCGAATCCGCGCTGGGCTCGGCCGCCGATCTACGCCGGGCGCTGGAACCCGCAGCGGGAGCGTCGCGCGACGCAATCGCTCTCGATCTGGTTCGCCTCCGCGTGAAGAAAGAAATGTCGAAGCCCCGGCTTGTCGAGCAGCCCTTGCAGGGAGCCGATTCGGCGCACGCGCGAATTGGCAAGCGGCAGGTCTCCTGGGGCAGCCGAAGCGGCGAAGCGCAAGTGTACCGGTGGGAATCGCTGCGGCCCGGAAACCGCGTCGAGGGCTGCGCGGTGCTCGAAGGTGTGAACACGACATATTTCATTCCCGACGGCTGGATGATGTTCATCGATAGCTATGGAAACGGGAGCTTGAATCGGCTATAGACAGGCTGCATCGCTTCCAGAAGCAAGGCAGGCAAAAATAGGACAATGTCTTCCGACACAGAAAACCGTATTCGCGTGACCGAGTATCTCGATCTGGACATCGATCGAGAACAGTGGATGTGCAACCGGTGCAATCGCGTCCTCGGACCCGCGCGCGAAGACTATAAGAAGGGCTGCCTGATCCACGACCGGGACCCGAGGGAAATCCACCCGCGGATCGTGTCTGCAGACTTCAACTTTTCTCCCGATCCGCTGTGGGTGCGCATCGTTGAATGCTATTGCCCGGGCTGCGGCACGCAGATCGAAACGGAGTATTTGCCGCCCGGACACCCGCTCACGCACGACATCGAAATCGACTTGGATAGCCTGAAGGAGCGGTTGCGCAAGGGCGAATTTGTGATCCGCGAAAAGCGGCTCGAGGCGGCCGAATGAACTCGATCGACATCGACGTCGGCGGGACGTTCACCGATCTGGTCCTCAATTTCGGCGACCAGACGTTAATTAAGAAGGTTCCGACAACTCCGTACGACCTCTCCGTGTGCTTTTCGCGCGTGATCGAGGAAGGCGCGAGCGCCCTCGGCTTGCAGATCGAAGAACTCTTGCCTGCCGTGGACATGATCCGGTATTCGACGACGATCGCCATGAACCGGCTGATCGAAAGAAAAGGGCCGCGCCTTGCGCTGATCACGACCGAGGGGCACGAGGACGTGGTGCTGATCGGGCGCGGCGCGCAGTGGATCGACGGCACGCGCGTGGCCGAGCGCAGAAATCTGGCGATCCAGAAAAAACCTGAGCCGCTGATTCCGCGCGATCTGATCGTCGGCGTGAAGGAGCGCGTTGATTCGCGCGGAAACGTGATTCGCCCGCTCGATGAGAAGAGCGTCCGGGAAAAAGTCCGCTATCTCGTGAACCGCGGGGCGCGCGGCTTTGTGGTGTCGCTGCTGTGGGGGTTTCTGAATCCGATCCACGAACGGCGCGTGAAGGAGATTATCCGCGACGAGTACAAGGAATTCCACATCGGCTACATGCCGGTGGTGCTCGCAGGCCAGGTGGTCGGCAAGCTCGGGGAGTACGAACGTTCGATGGCGGCAATTCTCGACGCCTATCTTCAGCGCTCGATGCAGATCGAGCTTTCGGCGATGTGGGACAAGCTCCGCGAGCGCGGCTACAAAAAACCGCTGCTGATGATCCAAAGCTCGGGCGGAATCGCCGAGGTTTTTCGCACGTCGGCCAGCCGCACGTTCAACAGCGGGCCCGTCTCTGGACTCATGGGCGCGCATCACGTGGCAAAATCGCTCGGCTATCAAAACGTGGTGATGACCGACATGGGCGGCACGAGCTTCGACGTGGGGCTGGTGGTAAAGGACAGCGTGCGCAGCTACGATTTCCGACCGATCATCGACCGCTGGATGGTCGGCATCACGATGATCAAGACGCTGTCGATCGGCGCCGGCGGAGGATCGATCGCGTCGATCGACCGCCTGCTTCAAAATCGCGTGCAGGTAGGCCCTCGCAGCGCCGGTTCGATGCCGGGCCCAGCGTGTTTCAATCTGGGAGGATCGGAGCCGACGGTCACCGACGCGGACGTGGTGCTGGGCTACATCAACCCGGATTACTACTTCGGCGGGAAAATGCGGCTCAACAAGAACCGCGCGATTCAGGCAGTCCGCGACAAAATCGCCAAGCCGCTCGGAATCAGCGTCGAGGAAGCCGCCACGATCATCCGCAAAATCGTCAATGGAAATATGTCGTCCGCGATCATGAAGGAAGTGCACCTGCGCGGGCACAGCCCTGAGGACTTCATCCTCTTCGTGGGCGGCGGCGCGGGCGCAACACACGCCGAGGGATTCAAGGGCGACATTCGAAAGGCTGTGCTGTTTCCTTTCTCGCCGGTTTTCTGCGCGTTTGGCTCATCCACGATGGACATCATGCACGTGTACGAGTTGTCGAAGAAACTGACGCTCATGACGCCCGGCGAGCAGAAAATCACAGACGAATACGCGGCCTACAATACCGCGGTCGAGGGACTTTTGGAGCAGGCGCGGAAAGACCTGACCGGCGATGGAATCGATCCGGCTAAAGCGGCGTTTGTGCTGGAGCTGGACATGCTCTATGGCGGACAGTTCCACGTGAAACGCATGCTCTCGCCACACCTTTCGATTCATACCACCGAGGACGTCCGGGCGGTCTGTGACGCGTTCAATAAGGAGTTTAGCGAGGCGTTCAGCCCGTTTGTGGTGAACCCGGAGGGCGGCATTTTCATCGAAAGTTTCATTCTCAAGGCCATCGTGACCACGCCGAAAATTCAGATGCCGAAGATGGCGCTCGAAGGAAGCGATCCTTCGGCGGCCCGCAAGGGCGAGCGCCCGGCGTACTGGCCGGAGGCGCGGGATTTCCGGCCGACTCCGACATTCGCGTACGAATCCCTGCGGCCCGGAAACGTGGTCGTGGGTCCGGCCATTGTCGAGGGGCAGTACACAACTATGGTCGTCCCGCCGCAGATGCGATTTTCGATCGACGAGCGGGGACTTGGAATTCTGGAAGCGTAGGTCGTTCACAGGATCGAGGAACATTTATGCCTATCCCGACATTGGCGGAAAAGCTCGAGTGGCTGAAGCCGGCGCCGGCGACGCCGTATGAAAAAGAGTGCGCCGCCAAGGTCCTGCAGGGTGACTACGAAATCGGCGTGCAAATCACCAACGACATTCTCGACGAGGCGATGGAAGTCTTCGTGCGCTCCTCGCGGAGCTACTTCGGCGTCTCCGGCGACTCGATGGTCGCCATGTTCACGGCGAATGGAGACCTGATCAACGGCTCCTGCGGCACCTATCTGCACGCGATTATTCAACCGATCATCATCAAATTTATCCGGAAGTATTACCAGGACAACCCCGGGATTCACGACGGCGACATCTGGTACACGAACGATGCGCTCTACGGCGGCATTCACAATCCGGATCAGGTTGCGCTGATGCCGATTTTCTACAAGGGTCAGTTACTGGCGTGGTCCTCGGCAGCTTTGCACACGACCGAGACCGGAGCGATTGAGCCGGGCGGCATGCCGGTCAGCGCAAAAACGAGGTTCGAAGAAGGCCTCAACCTCCCGCCCATCAAGATTGCGGAGAATTTCGAAATCCGGAACGATTTCCTCGAAATGTATTCCGCCTATGGAATGCGCGCTCCGGCCATGTTCATTTCAGACTTGCGGGCGCGCTGCACCACGGCGGACCGCGTCCGCGTGCGCCTGATTGAGCTGGCGGAAAAGCGCGGCCCGGAATTCGTTACCGGATTGTTCCGCAAAATGTCCGACACGGCCGAAGCGGGAGCGCGGAAAAAGATCCGCGATCTCCCCGACGGCAAATTCCGAGCGGTAGTCTTCAGTGATGCGATCGGAATGACGCCTGCGCTGGTGCGCTCCTGTTATTTGACGCTCACGAAGAAGGGCGGCGGAATCGTCTTCGATCTCCACGGAACCTCGCCCGAGAATCCCTCCTCCTACAACATTCACCCTCAGGCTGTCGTGGGCCACATTGCGAATTTCATGTACGAATACATGTTTCACGATCTACCGATTTGCAGCTCCACGTTTGCTCCGCTCGATTTCGTGTTCCCGGAAGGCAGCATCGTCTATCCGGACAAAATGGCGGCCACGAGCTGCTGCGTGTACATCGGAATGCAAGCGCGCTGCGCAACTCAAAACAGCTTCGCCAAGATGATCTTTTCGAACTCCCAGCTCTGGCATCAGGTGGCCGCGCCTCCCGGCAGCCAGCACACGTCTCAGATTTGCGCCGGACTTTCGCAGTGGAAGCTTGCGTATTCGGACGTTCTCTCCTTCGCGCTCAATACGATGGGGCAGGGCGGGCGCGCTGCGCAGGATGGGATGGATTCATACGGCTTCGCGTGGTGCGCATTTGGCCGGGCGCCGGATTCGGAGCAGGTGGAGAGCGAACTCCCGGTTACGGTCACGCTTTCACAGCACTGGAAGGACTCCAGCGGAGCCGGGCTGCATCGCGGTGGTTCAGGCGGAGTGCAGCACTGGATGGTCCACAAGGTTCACGACATTGTTTCGATGTGCATGGGCAACGGCAGCAAGGTGCCTCTCGGACAGCCGCTCTTTGGCGGATACTCTTCCTCGCCGATTCCTGGCATCACAATCCGCCATACCGACCTGCTGAAACAGATGCGCGAAGGCAATCCCGAGCTCACGCTCGACAATCGCGAGATTCTCGACCACACGTCCATTCACGGAGACTGGAATTACGAGCTCGTCGCACGAAGGCCCAAGGTCTACGAGGAGGGCGATCTGCTGTTCGGCTTCAGCGGAGGGGGACCGGGCTACGGCGATCCGCTCGAGCGCGAACCAGCCGAAGTGCTCGAAGATCTCCGCAAGAACATCATTTCGGACTGGACGGCGCAGAACATCTATCGCATTGCGTACGAGCCCGAGCGCCGAAAGCTCGACGCGGAGAAAACGAAGCATCTTCGGGACGAGGAGCGCCGCGCGCGCCTGGCTCGCGGCAAACCATTCGACGACTTCCAGCGCGAATGGAGCAAGAAAAGCCCGCCGCAGGAAATTCTCCAGTGGTACGGCTCCTGGCCGGACGCGAAACCTCTGGGACCGGTGATCCGCTAGCGCGCAATGTCTGAAGTCGCCACGCCCCGGCAAATGGTTGACGGGATCTTGCAGGGAATCGCGCCGCCGCGGCCGCTTTTCCTGCCGATCGTGTTTGCCCACGGGGCACGCATCGAAAACGTGCCGCTGCGCGCCTTCGTTGCAAACCCGACCAAGATTTCCAACTCGCTGAGGCAAATCCGCGCGTATCTGCATCCGGACGGCGTGTCCTGCTATTTCGATCCGTACGTCGAGGCGGAGGCGCTCGGCGGTATCCTTCAGTGGGAAGCGGACGACCGCCCGCCAATGCTTCGCTGGCCGCCGAACATTGCGCGAGGCGAATGGCCAAAAGACTCCCGCACGCTCGAGGAGTTGGCGAAGAAAGGGCGCGTCGCCATCGGCGTGGACGTCATACGGCGGATGAAGTCTTTGCTGCGGGACGATTGTCTACTCATGGCCGGAGTCACCGGCCCATACACGCTGGGCGCTCTCCTTACCCAACAGAGTCCTGGCCACGCACCACACCCGGAAAACGTTTCTGATGCCGCGCTCGATCTTGCCGCGGCCATGATCGCGCCAATTGCGACGGCTTTCCTGGAAGCGGGCGCCAATGTCATCTTCATCCGCGAGGATATTCTGCCGGCGCTTTCGGCGGAAGATGCAGAGAATTGGGCCGCGCGCCTCGGCACGACAATCAATATCATCCGCTTTTATCAGGCGCTTCCCGTGCTGCTCCTGAGCCAGGCGTGTTCGTTCGCTACGAACCGCGATGCGATCTTGCAGCAACACTGGGACTGCGTCATTTGCCCCGTGCTGGAGGGCGCGGCGCTCGACCGACCGGGAGGATTCCCCGAGCTTGAACCTGCTGGGCTGGGGATCGCGTTGCCAACGGAGGCTTTTGATGCGAGCGCATCATCGTCCGCGGATTTCGACGAATCCGTTCGCCGGGTTATTTCGGCGCTGCGGCCCGCGGTCGTGACGACAGCGGGCGATCTTCCAGTGGCGGCCGGGATGGAGCGCCTGAAGAGAGTGTGGGAAAATGTGCTCTCCCCATGAGTGATTCAATACATGACGTGCGCCAACGCGACTCGGAAAATGGTGTGCGCCAGGTGCGCATGCGAACTTCCGGAGCATCGATGCAGTCCCTGCCCGGAGGCGTAATCTTAATCAAGCCGGACGAAGCGCTCAGGCCCTATCCAAAAGTCCTGACCGACCGCCTCGCTCACTGGGCGAAAGTGTCTCCGGAAAAGACCTGCATCGCCCGGCGCGGCGCGGGAGATCAATGGCGCCGCCTCACCTACGCGCAAGCCTGGAACTCGGTGCGCAGCATCGGCCAGGCATTGCTCGACCGCGGGCTCTCGGCCGAACGCCCCGTGGCGATTCTCTCCGAGAATGATTTCGAGCACTTTCTTCTGACGCTCGCCGGGCAGCATGTCGGGATTCCAACGGCGCCGATTTCGCCCCCCTATTCGCTCGTTTCAAAGGATTTCGGAAAGCTGCGCCACACGCTCAACATTCTCACTCCGGGATTGGTGTTCGCATCGGACGGCACGCGCTACGCGCCCGCCATCGAAGCGGCGGTCGGCGAACACGTGGAAGTCATCACCACGACCGCGCCTCCGGACCGGCGAAGAACGGGCCTCTTCGCCGATCTCGTGGAAACCGATCCGACGCCGGCCGTCGAGGCGGCTCACGACGGTATCGATCCGGATGGCGCGGCGAAATTTCTGTTCACGTCTGGCTCGACCGCGATGCCCAAGGCGGTAATCAACACGCACCGCATGATTTGCAGCAACCTGCAGATGATCGCGCAAATCTTCGGCTTCCTCGAGGATGAGCCGCCGGTGATCGTCGATTGGCTGCCGTGGAACCACACGTTCGGTGGAAACCACGACGTGGGAATTGCGGTGTACAACGGCGGCACGTTCTATATCGACGATGGCAAACCAGGCCCTGGCTCGATCGAGAAAACGGTGCGGAATCTGCGCGAGATTTCGACGACCGTGTATTTCAACGTACCGAAGGGATATGAAGATTTGTTGCCTTTTCTGCGCGCCGACCGCGAGCTGCGTGAAACTTTCTTCCGGCGCCTCGGCTTGATGTTTTACGCGGGCGCGGGCCTTTCGCAGCCCGTCTGGGACGCGTACCGCGAGCTCGCGCTTGAAACGTGCGGCGAGCGCATCATCATGGCCACGGGTCTTGGCTCAACGGAGACCGCGCCGATGTCGATCCAGACAACCTGGGAAACGGACACAGCAGGCACGATCGGCATTCCCGTGCCGGGAGTCGAATTGAAGCTCGTGCCGCGCGACACGAAACTCGAAGCCCGCGTTCGCGGGCCCAACGTAACTCCCGGTTACTGGCGTCAACCGGAACTGACGCAAAACGTCTTCGATGAAGAAGGCTTCTACTCATTCGGCGACGCGGTGCGACTGATCGATCCGAAGGACGTCAACAAAGGGCTGCTCTTCGACGGGCGCTTGACCGAGGACTTCAAGCTCGCGAATGGAACGTGGGTCAGTGTGGGACCTCTCCGCGCCAAAATGCTTGGACATTTTGCGCCATTCGTCCGCGACGCCGTGATTGCCGGCCTCAATCGCGATTACGTCACGGCAATCATTTTCGTGGATCCGGACGCGTGCCGCTCGCTCGCTCCCGAGCTGCCCAAAGGCACGCTGCTCGCCGAGATCGTCCGGCATAGCGCCGTGCACGGGCGATTTCACGCGCTGCTCAAGAGCTTTTTCGCGCTGTCCACGGGAAGCTCGAACCGCGTTGTGCGCGCGATTCTCGCGGAGGAACCTCCGTCGCTCGATGCCGGTGAGATTACGGATAAAGGATCATTCAATCAGCGAGTGGTGCTCGATCGGCGCGCGAGTCTCGTGGAACAACTCTACGCCGCTGAGCCGACCTCGCAGATTCTGTGCGCGAGCCGGTAGGAACCACGGAACAGGTTTGAGGTTACGCCGTGACGGGGTTGGATTTTGCCGCGTCGATTCCAAAGTCGGTGATTGCTTTGTCGACCGTGGCACGCTCGATTTTCCCCGCCAGCAGTAGCTCGTGGAGCGTGGCTAGAACAATGAAGCGCGAGTCCACTTCGAAGAATCCGCGGAGATCGGCGCGGCCTTCGCTGCGTCCGAAACCATCGGTCCCGAGCGCGGTCAGCGGCCGCGGCATCCATTTGCTGATCATGTTCGGCAGCGTCTTCAAGTAATCCGAAGCGGCGATGAGAACACCGGGCGCATCCGCAAGACACTGCGTGACATAGGGCACGCGAGGCTTTTCGCCGGGATGCAGACGGTTCCAGCGCTCGGTTTCGACGCCGTCAACATATAGCGCCTTGTAGCTGGTCACGCTCCAGACGTCCGCGGCAACGCCGTACTTCTCCGCGAGAATTTCCTGCGCGCGAAGGGCCTCGTTCAAAATTGCGCCGCTGCCGAAAAGCTGCGCCCGAAGCTTCGACTTCGTGTCGGCTGCCGCGCGAAAGCGGTACATCCCCTTCAGAATGCCATCCTGGACGCCCTCGGGCATCGGCGGATGCGCGTAGTTCTCGTTCATCACCGTCACGTAATAGAAGATGCTTTCACCGTCCCGATACATGCGACGGATGCCGTCCTGGACGATGACCGAGATTTCGTAGGCAAAGGCGGGATCGTATGCGCGAAGATTCGGAACGGATAGCGCGAGAACATGGCTGTTGCCGTCCTGATGCTGGAGACCTTCACCGGCAAGAGTGGTGCGCCCCGCGGTGCCTCCAAACAAAAAGCCCCTGGTACGCATGTCCGCAGCGGCCCAAATGAAATCGGCGACGCGCTGGAAACCGAACATCGAGTAATAAATGAAGAACGGAATCGTGTTCACGCCGTGCGTGGCGTATGCCGAGCCCGCGGCGATGAAGGAAGCCATCGATCCAGCTTCAGTAATCCCTTCCTCCAAAATCTGGCCGCTCTTCGTTTCGTTGTAGTAAAGGAGCATGTCGCTGTCGACGGGCTCGTATTTCTGGCCGACGCTCGAATAGATGCCTGCGGTGCGGAAGAGCGATTCCATGCCGAACGTGCGCGCCTCGTCGGGAACGATCGGGACGATGAGATGCCCGATCTCTGGATCCTTGAGCATCTTTCGCAGCATAGCCACGAAAGCCATCGTCGTGGAAAATTCCCGGCCTGCGCTGCCCAGCAGAAATTCCTTGAACAGCTCGTCATTGTCCGCAACGAGAGGCTTCGAACGCACTTTGCGCTGCGGAACGTAGCCGCCAAGCTCCGCGCGCCGGGCGCGAAGATACTGGATTTCCTCGCTATTCTCGGGAGGCCGGTAGAACGCCACATCGATGCACTCTTCATCGTTGAGAGGAATCTGAAAGCGCGAGCGGAATTCGCGCAACTCCTCTTCATTGAGCTTTTTCTGCTGATGCGTGACGTTCTTGCCTTCGCCCGCTTCACCCAGACCGTAGCCCTTGATCGTGCGAGCCAGGATCACGGTTGGCGAGCCTTTATGCTCCACGGCGGTTTTGTACGCGGCGTAGACCTTGCGCGGGTCATGCCCGCCAAGGCGCAGCCGCCGCAGCTGCTCATCGGACAGAGGCTCGACCAGCTTCAACAGGCGCGGGTCGGAACCAAAGAAATGCCGCCGGGAATAAGCGCCGGAAGAAACGGTGAGCTTCTGGTATTCGCCGTCCACCATTTCGCCCATGCGCTTCACCAGCAAGCCTTCCGTGTCGCGGGCGAGGATGGGGTCCCACTCGCTGCCCCAGAGAACCTTAATGACATTCCAGCCAGCCCCGCGGAAGGCCGATTCGAGCTCCTGGATGATCTGGCCGTTGCCGCGAACGGGTCCGTCGAGGCGCTGCAGATTGCAGTTGACGACAAAAATGAGGTTGTCGAGCTTCTCGCGCGAGGCAAGAGTGATCGCCCCGAGCGATTCCGGTTCGTCGGTTTCACCGTCGCCAATGAACGCCCATACCTTAGCATCGGAAACCGGCTTCAGGCCGCGGTTTTCGAGATAGCGGCTGAACCGCGCCTGATAAATCGACATCAACGGCCCCAGCCCCATCGAAACCGTCGGAAACTCCCAGAAATCTGGCATAAGCCACGGATGCGGGTAGGATGAAAGACCGCCGCCGGGTTTCAGTTCACGGCGGAAGTTTTCGAGCTGCTGCGCCGAAAGACGGCCCTCGAGAAACGCCCGAGCGTAGATGCCGGGTGCGGCGTGACCTTGATAATAGATGATGTCGCCTTCGAACTCGTCCGTGCGAGCGCGGAAAAAATGGTTGAAGCCAACTTCATAGAGAGTGGCGGCGGAAGCGTAAGTGGAAATGTGGCCGCCGATGCCGTTCTCGTGCTTATTGGCACGGACCACCATGGCCAGCGCGTTCCAGCGAATCAGGCTCTTGATACGGCGCTCTAATTCCTGGTCACCGGGAAAGGGCGGCTGAAGATCGACCGGGATCGTGTTGGCATAGGGCGTATTCGCGGAAAAAGGGAGATTAACGCCGGCTACAATTGCGTGAGCGCGAAGTCGCTCGAGAATCTCCATGGCGACTTCGGGACCGCTCGACTGGAGCACGGAGTCAAGCGATTCAAGCCACTCCTGAATCTCATTGTCGTCCAGGCTACGCAGTGCCGCAAAAGTTTCGTTGTCCATAATCCGATACCCTTTATTCTACACCAAGAACATAGGAGGCCGTCCGAGGACCAATCGTAGCGTGCGATCCCAGCTCGATAAATTCACCAGATCTCGCATATGGAAACGGCATGCCTAGGCTGCATTGTCCACCTCGATAGGACGAAACCACCAGCGCCCGGTACCCGCTCCTAGACTAGACCTCGTAGCTTGCCACCGTCCGGGAAAAGCGCGCCAAAGATGTTTGTATGTGGCCAATCAGTTCCCTGAATGCGCCTTTCTGGCACAGTTTCGGCAATGGTACGCGCGCGTCGCTAGGCGTGTGGAGCAGATGGCCGAACCTCAGTCAATTGCGGCTTGCGACCGTTCAGTCTCAAATGTATCTAAATAGAGAGGCAGATCGCCTTCCGAAGGAGGAAACACCATGGCGTCGCCATCTCTTCATTCCTCTGCGCTCCTTGCGCTGATTGTTCTGGGCTTGGTTGCGTTTCCCAGCCGGGGCTCTGACGACGCGGCTCCAGCGCCAGCGGTCAGTTCCGTGACCCACATCAATGTAAAGTCGTCGAAATCCTTCGATACGGTGACCAAGGCCATCGAAAGCCAGCTGGGAAAATACGAGGCTCAGGCCGTCGGGGCGCTGCTGACGCCTCCGGTGAACGTGGCGGAAGTCGAATCGAAGATCCACGCCATGGAAGGAAGCAGCGGCCTGCTGCTCTTTGCGGTGAGAGATCATGGACAGCTACTGGCGTTGAAGGGCAAGAAGACCTTGGCTCGGCAATATGAAATCGGCAATCCGCTCGTCGCTCTTGAAATGACTCAGTGGGACGTCCGCGCCGGTGAATATGCGCCGCTGAGAATTTTCGTTTACGTCAGCGACGATAACCTGACGCACATCGATTACGATCTCCCGTCGACTATTTTCGGAAGATTCCACTCAGCTCAAGTGGACAAAGTCGCCCAGGGGCTGGATCAGAAAGTGGAAATGCTCGTTGCAAACGCGATCAAGAACTAGCGAACTGCGGCGTGCAATGCGCATGCAGCTGGAAAACAATCTTGATACCAGCCTGTGCCGGAATTGAGGAGCGAGCATGCATCAGGGATCCGATGCCCCAAGAACCTTGTATCTGGAGGATTTGCAGGTCGGCCAGCGTTTCACGTCCGGCATCTACAAGATGGACGCCGATCGGATCAAAGCATTCGCCGCGGAATTCGACCCGCAGCCCTTTCACCTGCACGAGGCTGCTGCCCAGGCCAGCCTCTTCCGCGGACTCTCCGCAAGCGGCTGGCACACGGCTGCTGCTACCATGCGGCTTCTGGTGACCGGCGGGCTGCCGCTCGCCAACGGACTCATAGGCCTGGGCGGCAAGATTGCGTGGTCAAAGCCCACGCGTCCCGGCGATACGCTGCGCGTCGAATCCGAAATCATCGAGATTTTGCCATCACGCTCGAAACCGAATCAGGCCATCGTGAAGATGCGAAGTACTACGCTCAATCAGAATGGCGACGCAGTGCAAGTGTTCACGGCCAAGCTGCTCGTTTTCAAGCGCGGTTCTGTACAATCTCTTTAACCTCTTCGTCGAGCTCTCTCCGTCGCGCTGCTCCCATTCAATGTCATTTCTCGTCTTCGCCGAGACTGTTTCGCAAGACTATGCTAAAAGCAAGCTGTCAGAGGCACGTTTGGACCCCGGGAGACTACCTTGCGTCAGCTTGGAATGCCTACTCTGCCGCAATCGCAACGATCCGCGGCGCTGGAAACTATCGTGTCCACGCTTTCAGCTTGGCGCCGGCACGCGCTTTTTGTCCTGCTCGTGGTGACCACTGTTTGCCCGCCGTCCTGGTCTCAAACAAATACGGTTCCCGGCGAGTTCACGATCGAGCCGCCTACGCTCGTTTCGCTTGGCTTTGAGTGGCGGATTTCGGGAGACGACAATCGCAACGCTCGCGTGGATGTAACTTATCGCAAGAAGGGCGATCGCGAGTGGCGAAAGGCGCTGCCGCTCTTGCGTTTGCAGCATGAGTCCGTGCCCGGCGGGATTCCGCGCGACGGCGGCGGCCACTATTTCAGCTACGTGGCACCCAATATGTTCGCCGGCAGCCTCCTGAATCTGGAGCCTGATACCGGATATGAATGCCACTTCGTTCTGTCCGATCCTGACGGCGTGAAAGGCAAAGCGGAAAAGACCGTCACGGTGCGCACGCGCAAGGAACCTCAACCCGCCGAGGGCGGCCACGTCTATCACGTCTATCCATTCGGGTACAAGGGAACCAAGCAGGAGCCTTCCTTCACGGGCTTGCTTTCCGCGTACTACATGGGTGCCGACGAATCCGACCATTCGAACGTGATGCCTCCACGCGTGCAACCGGGCGACATCATTCTCGTGCACGCCGGGCTCTACAAGGACAATCGATTCGTCTATAGCGGCTTCGACCGGACGCTCGCCGCATACGGCACGCCGTTCGACGGCACCTACTATCTGACGCAGAGCGGCACGCCGGACAAACCGATCGTTATCAAGGGTGCGGGCGACGGCGAAGTGATCTTCGACGGCGATGGTTGCCAGAATCTGTTCAACCTGATGGCGGCTAACTACAACTATTTCGAAGGCATCACGGTTCGAAACACCAACGTCGCTTTTCTGCTCGGGTTCAAGAACATCACCGGATCGAGCGGCTTCACGTTGAAACATTCCCGGCTTGAGAATATCGGCCGTGCCGTCGAAGACGATTGGTCGGGGTCGAAGAATTTCTATATCGCGGACAACGTCTTTATCGGGCGGCACGATCCCAATAAATTGCAGAGCTGGTGGACGCCGGCGGTATGGGCCAAATTCCCCGGCTATCCGGCGCCCATCACTTCCGAGTATGCGATCAAGATCTACGGCCAGGGCCACGTCGTCGCCTACAACTACGTTGCCAACTGGCACGACGGCATCGACATCGCCACCTATGGAGATCCCGACGGCACGCCGAATGAGTTGCAGGACCGCGTGCCGGTCTCCATCGATTTCTACAACAACGACATTTACAACATGGCGGACAACTGCATCGAAGCCGACGGCGGCGCGCATAACATCCGCGTGTTTCGCAATCGCTGCTTCAACTCGGCCGGCGGAGCGCTGAGCGCGCAGCCCACGTTCGGCGGGCCGCTGTATTTCTACCAGAATCTCGTTTACGACACGACGACCGGCGGCCCCTTGAAATTGATCGATACGCCCGCCGGCGTCCTGATCTATCAAAATACACTTGTTGGCCAAGGCCGGCTCATGGGCCCCGCGTCGAACGTCCACTTCTTGAACAATCTGATTTTGGGAGACGGATGGGCCGATCCGATCCTGAATTTGCGTACGTACACGAACTACTCAACGTCCGATTACAACGGCTTCCGGCCAAATCCGCGCGTTGACGACGCCTTCGAGTGGAATTCTCCCGCATTCGAAGTCGCGGCCGACTACCAGGGCCAGCTCGTTACGCGCCACTTCAAATCGCTCAAGGAATACAGCGAGGCAACCGGGCAGGAACAGCACAGCGTCCTCGTCGACTACGATGTTTTTGTGGACGCCAGGATTCCGGATAAGTTCGACCCCCAGCGTCTCTATAATCCCGAAGATTTTAATTTCCGGTTGAAGCCAGGCTCGGCAGCCGTCGATGCGGGCATCCTGATCCCCACGATCAACGACGAATTCACCGGCCGCGCGCCGGATCTCGGCGCCTACGAATTGGACCAGCCTCTGCCTCACTACGGCCCGCGATCCGCGCCGCTCGGTGCTCCGGAGGCTTCCGCGCCCCGGTCCGTCACTGGGCCTCCCCTTTCCGCGCCGTAGGAGGCGCTCTAACCGCACTCTCAGGCGCCCGCGTTGACCCGGCATAGCAGGCCAACGTGTACTTGGACTTCCCCTCTCCACTGTTCATTAGAATACTTGCCGATCTGCACCTCGATCGAGGTTCCGATCAGTTCTGAACTCGACTCTGTGGGACTTTGCTCCACGTGAACCAACTATTGCTGATGGCTCGCTGGAGTTGAGAGGACGTATGTACATCATGTCTCACTTGACACGCTCATGCGCTTGTAGTATTCCCGCACGTAATTAAGCGGGTTGGGGTATCGGGTATTGGGAGGGGGTCCCGACAATGGCAAACACTAGAAAACTATTTAGGTCTGTCTTCGCGTGCGTACTGGGCGTTTTCCTGTTTAGTGTGGTGGGTGTGAATCGTGTCGCTGCGCAGGTCGAGACCGCGACCATCTCGGGCACTGCGACTGATAGTTCAGGCGCGGCACTGGTCGGCGCAACCGTTCAGGCCAAGAACGTGGGCACGAACGTCACTCAGTCGACGCTGTCCGATGCAGCAGGCCGCTACAGAATCCCCGATCTGCCTATCGGCGGCTATGAAGTGCAGGCCTCGATCTCAGGCTTCCAGACGGTCGTGCACAAGGGCATCACGCTCACGGTGGGCGCCAATCTGGTCGTTGATTTCTCGCTGCCCGTGGGGCAGGTAACGCAGACGGTCAACGTGGAAGGCGAAGTCTCGAGGGTCGAGACGCAGACGGCCGCCGTATCGTCTCTGGTGACGCCCGAACAGATGAGCCAATTGCCCTTGAACGGCCGGAATTTCGAGCAGCTTCTTTCGCTCGCGCCCGGTGTTCAGCAGATACAACAGAGCTACATCACGGGAGGAGGCGGCGGAGGCATTTCTTCGGGTTTCTACGGCCCGGGACAAACCTACTCGGTTGCCGGATCAAGGCCTGTCGGACAAGTGTTCCTGCTCGACAACCAAGACCTGCAAGGATATTGGGCCAAGGGCACGGGCTCGAACATTACCGGCAATTCGCTGGGGGTCGAGGCGATTCAGGAGTTCCAAGTGCTCACGAATACGTACAGCGCCCAATTCGGGGGAACCGGCGCGGCCATCAACGCCGCCAGCAGGGCGGGAACGAATGACCTTCATGGCTCGGCCTATGAGTATTTGCGCAACAGCGCTCTGGACGCACGCAATTTCTTTGACGGCGCGAAGATTCCGCCGTTTCGCAGAAACCAGTTTGGCGGCAGCCTGGGCGGTCCGATCAAGCAGAACAAACTGTTCTTTTTTGTGAATTACGAGGGCCTGCGATCGACCCTCGGCATTACCGGAAATCAATTTGCTCCTGACCTCGATGCGATCGGCATGGGTACCTATAGCGCCAGCGAAGTGCCTTACCAGGTCGGCTACGTTCCCTGCAACACCATATCAGCGGCCGCTTGTAGCGGCGGGTCGAAAACCCAAGTATTGATTAAGCCAGCCATCGTGCCGTATCTGAAACTATATCCGGTTCCATCTGCGACAGCACCTGAGCAGACGGTGGCTGCGGGGCCGTTCAAAGGTGACCTGAGCGGCAACCAGCTCGTTACGACACTCGCGAGCCAGCCGGAGAGCGAGAATTACGTGCTTTCGCGCATAGATTATACGCTCGGCTCGAAGGACACCTTGGATGGGCGCTACATTTCCGACACGGCCTATCTGAGCCTACCGGTGCCCTTCTCGAACCTGCCCCTTTGGCCGGTGGTGGACAACGGCGGAGACCAGTTTTTCAATTTGGAAGAAAAGCACCTCCTTTCGGCCACGGCCGTCAACACAGTTCACGTCAGCTTCTCACGAACCAACGAACGCGCGAACCAGTCATTCCTGACGAATCCGTCATCCGACCCGCTGCAGTTCTATCCCGGGGCCGGGCGCGAGGATGGCAACCTCATCGTCGCTGGTGGCACTTCCCCCGTCGGCCCGGGCGCGACAGCGCGATTTCATCTGATTGAGAACAAGTACACGGGCGGGGACGACCTTTCCTGGTCTCGGGGTGCCCATAGCTTCAGCGCAGGTATATCCATATCCAGAGTGCAAGACAATATCGCCGTGGGCCGGGAAGGCGGGATTTTCGTTTTCGGCAGCATTTCGGGGTTGCTGACGGCATCCCCAGTCCAATTCCAAGGCGAGGCCAACCCGTCCCCGACGTTCAACCGGACGCGTTACGCTCGCTCGATCGATTTCTTCCCATATATCCAGGACGATTGGAAGGTGCGACGCAACCTCACGGTCAATATCGGCTTGCGATATGACTTCGAGACGAACCCGATCTGCTGGGGCGCGGGCTTTTCATGCACGAACCTGCTCAATCCCTTGGCATCGTCCACGTTCACAAACGTTCATCACGTTCTTCAGGCGAATCCGAACGCGTTCAATTTCGATCCTCGAATCGGCATCGCGTGGGATCCGTTCAGCGACCACAAGACCTCGGTCCGCGCCGGATTCGGCATCTTCCACGAGCAACTGGCGGCCCGCACGTACCTCAACGCATATTCCGAGGATCCCCCGTCGAACACGGTGGTCCTGAGCGGTCCCGGCGCCGTTCCGCTCTTCCCGTTTCCCCAAGCTTGCGCCCCGGGCTGCACCCCGCCCTATGGCGCAGTCTATGGACTCGACTATCGGTCGAATGTTTCTCCTTACGTGATGCAGTACAACCTGACGGTGCAGCGCGACCTAGGGCTGGGCATGGTGGCTTCGCTCGGCTACGTCGGCGCGCAAGGCGTCCACTTGTACAGCCAGCAAAATTACAATACTCCCGCTCCTACGCTGAACTATACGTCCACGCTCGCGCCCACCAACTGCATCAGCGCGTCGTGTACGTTCACCGGGCCCGTAGCGAATCCCAATTTTGCCGGCTTGGACTTCACCGCGCCAACCAGCCATTCGACCTATAACGGAATGGTGGCAAGTCTCACTCGCCAGATCAGCCGGAATTTGCAAGGCCAAGTGTCCTACACCTACGCCAGATCGATCGACAACGGATCCGCCAGTTCCGGTCTGGAGCAAGGCTCTTTCGAAGTGACCGATGTGTACAATCCGCGCTACGACCGGGGACCGAGCACCTTCAATGTCACGCAGGCGCTGCGCGTTAACAGCGTGTATACCCTGCCATTCCACGGCAACCGGGTGGTTTCCGGTTGGCAGCTCAGCGAAATCCTGAGCGCCGCCACCGGTTTTCCCGTCGACGTGATGACCGGGCTCACTCCTCAGGAATCCAACACGGGCGGATTGACCGGCGATCGCCCGAACTATTCGGGCGCTGCGGGCTGCCATCCCGGCCAGATAGTGGATCAAGCCAACTACGCGCAGAAGACAGTGGCGTGGTTCAACCCGGACTGCTATGTCATTCAGCCGTTCGGTACTCTTGGTGACGTCGGGAGGGACTCGTTGACCGGTCCTGGCCTGTTGGACCTGGACTTTTCCATAATCAAGCAGACGAAGATTACGGAAAGATTGAACGCCGAGTTCCGGGCGGAGTTCTTCAACATTCTCAATCACACGAATCTGGGGCAGCCGGCCCTGGGCGTATTCGCAGGTGCGCGCGGTAGTCTGGCCAACAACGACAGCGGATGTGCCTTAAGTCCTCAAGTCAATTGCACTGTCTATACCAGCGGAACCGCGGGCGTGATCACTTCCACGGCCACGACTTCGCGGCAGATCCAGTTCGCGCTGAAGTTGACTTTCTAACTTGCGGAGCCAGCACCGACGGTCAGCGAGGCGAGCGCTGGCGTTTGCAGATCGCACCTGCGCTCGATGACTTCGGGAACTCCCGTGCACCCTTGTCTGACTGCTCCCTTGCTGCCCCCAAACCCAAATCCAACCGACGCACCGCCGATTAGAAACGTCGCTAATTGATTGAAAATGCATGAAGGCGGTGCACTGTAACCGACACAGGTCCAGACCTTTGGGGGACTGGCAAACTAGTGGCGCGCCCGGAGGGGTTCGAACCCCCGACCTTGTGCTCCGGAGGCACACGCTCTATCCATCTGAGCTACGGGCGCGCACTTGAGCTGCGAGTCCGATTTTACCTTGCCGCTTGCAGAGTAGCAAAGCAATCGGCTGCTCGCGGACGCGCCCGGCGCTAGTTTACGCAGTTCGTTCGCGTTGCCGGGCGGCGGGGCCGCGAGTGGTATAATTCCGCTCCTTGTATTCCATGACAGATTCGCTCACACACTGGATGGAGATTTTCGGAACGCGCGGTTTGCGCCTTCTGGCAATCCTGGTCGGCGCCTTCATCGTCATGCGCATCCTGAAAGCCCTGACGACCCGGCTCGTGCATATCTCGAAGGGCCAGACGCGCGGGGCGCAAATGCGCGAACAGCAGACCCGCACGATTGCCGGCATCGTCTACAGCGTGGCCGCGGCAATCGTCCTTGCCGTAGCCGCCCTGATGGCGCTTCCCGAGTTTGGCTTCGACGTCACCCCGTTCGCGGCAGCGGCGGCGGTGGGCAGCTTGGCGTTCGGCTTTGGCGCGCAGAATCTCGTGAAGGATTTTATCAACGGATTCTTCATCGTGATCGAAGACCAATACGTCGTGGGCGATCTGATCCAGGCAAACGGCGAGACGGGCCGTGTCGAATATCTCACCCTGAGGCGCACGGTGTTGCGCAACGTCAGCGGCGCGGTCGTTACGATCCCGAACTCGTTGATCGGCCAGGTGTCGAATCTGAGCCGCGATTGGTCGCAGACGTTTGTGGACGTGACCGTGCCATCGGACGAGATGGTCGGCCGCGCGCTCGCCACACTCGAGAAAATCGCCGGGGATTTTCGCAACGATGCTGATTGGTCGCCCGCTCTGCTGGATGGCCCGCGCGTCCTCGGCGTAGAATCGCTGGCCTTGGATGGCACCGTCCTGCGGCTACAAGTCCGGACTGCGCTCAATCGAAAAGACGACGTGGCGCGGGAATTGCGGCGGCGAATCAAGCTCGGCTTCGAAGAGTCGCGCATTCCGCTGCGCCACACGCACAAGGTTGAATTGCAGGGCGCCGAAGCGCCGCCCCAAATGTAATCGTTTGCCAAAATATTTTTTAAAACGCTTTGCATCCGACCTTACACAAGGAGGAAATGATGGGAGAAGTGACGCACGAGCAGGTGAATCTGATGCTGCACTTGTACGAGATGCGGCGCGAGCCCCGCATGCGCGAGGCCCGCGATTGGTACTTCTCAAAGTTCCACCCAGCCACGCTCGAAGACATGAGCAAGTACCCGATGACCAGCCCGGAAAGCGCCTCGATGCGCATGGTGATCAGCTACTGGGAGATGGTGGCGAGCATCGTGAACCGCGGCCTCATCGACGAAGATTTCTTCTTCGAAAACACCGGGGAGCAATGGATGGTCTGGGAGCGCATCAGGGCCTTTGTCCCGGCAATGCGCGAGCGGAGCAAGAATCCGCACCAGTACGGAAACCTCGAAAAGCACGTGAATCGTCTCGAGGCCTGGCGCGAGAAGCGATCGCCGGGAACGTCCGAGGCGATGCGCAAGATGATGGCGCAAATGCAGCAGGCCGCTTCTCAGTCACAATCAGCGAGAGACTGAAGATCCGAAGCGATCGGGGCGCAGTTCGGAGTGGGGACTGCGCCGCCTGCAGGAATTAGGCGCCGGGCGGGAATCTCGGGCGAGGACGTCTCGACCCTTATATCCAGTGGCCCGTCAGCGCATGTTGCGCTTCCATTTTTCGTTGCAGATCCTGCATCCGCGGTCCTGGATCGGCCTTCGACAACTCTGCCGCCCGCTCCAGCCTTCATCGGTTCGCAGGTCAATCTGTTCGGCGTCGCTCTGAGTAATAGAAGACGTCCGTTCGTGCGCAAGACAATGTGCGAATTCCAGACACGCGAATTCAGGTACTTGCGAGGCAAGACGAAAGGAGGATTTTGGACAACCCCCGGAACGCACGTCGGCCAGTTTCCGCACTCGTGAACCACATGCTAGAGACCGCTGGATAGAGGTCATTTCGCAACGCGTCGCCGCAAAACCTCAAGTATTCCGGTTACCAACATCGCCGGAGTCGGCGGGCAGCCGGGAATGAATCCATCAACAGGTATGACAGCATCAACAGCGCCAACAATGGCGTGGCTTCCCGCAAAAATTCCGCCACTGCATCCGCACGCCCCAACAGCTACGACCAACTTCGGTGCCGGAACCGCTTCATACGTGGCCTTGACCGCTTCGGCCATGTTGCGCGTCACAGGTCCGGTGACAAGAAGCATGTCGGCATGTTTTGGAGACGCCACGAAATGAATGCCGAATCGTTCCAAGTCATAATACGGGTTTGTGAGGGCTGTGATTTCTGCCTCGCAACCGTTGCAGGAGCCAGCGTCCAATTGGCGAACGTTCAGAGCCCTTTGCAGCAGCGAATGAATTTGTCCGCGCGCTTCCTGGGGGCTTGGGGCGAGAGGCGTCACCTCTGCGCGGCCGTCGATGTCCCAGAGACGTATCGTCTGCTCTTTTGTTACGCCGCAGCGGGTGAAATGCTTCGCAACGAGTACTGCTCCTTGGCTTGCTTCCGCGCACTTGCCGCAGCCAATGCATTGACCGTACGACAGCCTTAGGCAGCGGCGACCTTCGCGCTCCTCCACACCCAGCGCCGACGTAGGGCACGCATCGACGAGCTTCTGAGCAATATCTCGCGTCAAGCGATCCGCAATGATCTCAGGCATGCGGCTGCCGTCGCAATTTCCGAGCAGTGTCTCGACAGGAATCACCGGGCTGCGTCGGCGCAGGCTCCGCTCAATCACATCGCCAATCATCGGTCACATCCCGAGTAGGAAAGGTTAAAGCTCTTATTGATCAATGGAAAGTCCGCGATGATGTTTCCCGCGACGGCGACGGACATTGCAGGCCAGTTCTGGAACGAGGGAGACTTGATGTGGCACCGAGTCACTCGGCCGCCTCCGGCCTCCAACCAGTAGCAAAGCTCCCCTCGGGGCGATTCCACGGAAGAAAATCCCTGGACGTCACCTTGCGACGTTACGGGAGTAAACGCGCTTCCATCCGGAAGATCTCTCGCGGCTTCCTGAATCAGCCGCGCGGAGACCGTCGCTTCGGCAACACGAACTCGCGCCCGCGCCATTACGTCGCCGTAGTGCGTGACGGGAACTTCAATCGGATGCTTGCCGTAGGCGCCGTAAGGATGGTCGCGGCGAGCGTCGAGGTCGATGCCACTGGCGCGCGCGATGGGTCCGACGACTGCGAGATCCCGAGCTGCTTCCTGGCTGAGGACCCCAGCCGTCTCAAATCGGTTCTGGATCGAAGGCGTCCCTAGGATCATGCGGGCGATTTTGGAGAAGTCACGGGAAGCTCGCGCGACAGCTTGGGCGAGTTCGGCCACCTTGGCGGAGTCAAAATCGAATCGCAGACCGCCCGGAACCGCGACTCCGCGCCAGTAGCGCGTTCCACAGCACTGCACAGATGCTTGAAGCAGGGATTCCTTGAGGCGCGTCGCATACGCTGCGGCCACGCTGAACCCGACGTCCGTACACAGTCCACCGATATCCGAGATGTGACAGACAAGACGCTCGAATTCGAGCCCTATCAAACGAACGGCTGAGGCCCGCGGCGGAACTTCGATTCCGCAGGCATTTTCCG
The DNA here is from genome assembly GCA_963715685.1 of uncultured Acidobacteriota bacterium. Lineage (GTDB taxonomy): Bacteria > Acidobacteriota > Terriglobia > Acidiferrales > UBA7541 > Palsa-295. The sequence continues at coordinate 4,276,624 of OY970264.1, forward strand.
CAGCCTGCGAGTAGCACACCGCATGAGCGAAGCAGTTATCGCCAGAGACGGATTCCGCGAGCATGGCTCCGTCGTCGACTGATTTGCCCTCGAAGAGTTTCTCGGTGCCTTTGTGAGTGTAGAAGTGCCGCAACTCGAGATGGAGAATTGTGTCCCCCACTACGCTGAATCGAAAATGACCGGGCTCGATGATGCCCGCGTGAACGGGTCCCACGGCGACTTCCGCGATGCCGTCACCTTGAACTTGCAAAAAGTGGTACTCGCGCTTTGACCATGGCACGTCATCCACCCGATCTGTCATTGGGTACACACCATCGGGCCAGTTGTCGTGGAAAAGCAAGGGCCGCAGATCGGGGTGACCTACGACGGCGATGCCGTATTGGTCGCGCAGTTCTCGTTCATGCCATGCGGCTCCGGGGAGTTCACGTGCAATGGACCGAAGCGCGCCGTCTGCCGGCAGCACGATCTCAGAGTAGGCGGGCTTTCCCACATCAAAAACGTAGTGAACTCGTCTCGTCCTATGCGGACCAAGGCTTCCGAAAATAGCGACAAGCCGGGCGGGACCGCCGTCTTTGGATTGAGGGAGCGTGAGTGCCGGTCCTAAAGAACCGCGTTCGCTATTCGGGAAGAGTAAAGGCGTGTCTTCTGTCATTGCAACACCGCTATGGCTTCCTGCAGGAGGCGACCGAACACATGGGGAATTCGCACACCAAAGAACAATACGCAGAGAGCGGCCATCCCCATTGCTATGTATTCGGACGGAATGAGCTTTGAATTCTCGGGGCGCCGATCAGGCTCTCCGCAGAGCATGCGAAAGAAATGGAAAGCGAAGCCGCCGAAAACGACAGAGAGCATGGCCAAGAAAAGAATCACGACAAGATAGCGCGCCTGCGCGAACGCTTCGGACAAAATGGCAAACTCACTGATGAACAGGCTGAACGGTGGCAGCCCCACAATCGCCAACCCGCCGACAATGAGAGCTGCGGTCGTTTGCGGCAGGGTGCGCGAAATACCTTGGATCTCATCCATGCGTAGCGTGCCCGTGTTGTGGCGAATGTTGCCGGCGCTGAAGAAGAGAAGAGATTTCGCCACGGAATGATTGAATGTGTGCAGCAGCGCGCCGAAGAGCCCCAAGGGCCCTCCCAATCCTAGCCCGATTGCAATGATTCCCATGTGCTCGATGCTGCTATAGGCCATTAGGCGCTTGAGGTTCCGTTGAACCAAAATGAGGAGTCCGGCCACGACCATGGACATCACTCCAAAGATCAGCAGCAAAACATGGGGAAATGCCGGTCCTACGGAGCGCGAGACGATCGCATCGTAGCGCATCAAGGCGTACATGGCGCAGTTGAGCAGAACCGCGGACAATAAGGCGCTGATAGGCGTGGGCGCTTCGGCATGTGCGTCCGGCAACCAACTGTGCATGGGAACGAACCCGATCTTGGTTCCGTAGCCAACGATGACGAAAACAAATGCCAGCTTCACCAAATGCGGGTCGAGCGCTATGCGCGGCGCGGCATTCATCAGGGAAACCCAATCAAGTGCCGAGGCCGGATTCATGCCCGCCTTGACGGCAGCGAGATACAACACGATGGTCCCGAACAGCGCGAATGCGATTCCAACGGTGCAGACGATCAGATACTTCCAGCCGGCCTCGACTGCGCCTTCCGTATTGTAGAAGCCCACAAGCAGGGCGGATGCCAGCGTCGTTCCTTCCATCATGATCCACAGGAAACCGAGGTTCGCGGAGAGACAGACGCTGATCATCGTGAAGAGAAACAGGAAAACCAGGGCGTAAAACCATCGCGGCGAAGAAAAGCGGCCTTCTCCCGTGTGGCGCAGGTAGCCCGAGGCATATACCAGCACGAGGCCGGAAACGATCGCGATGCCCATCAGGAAAAAGGCGCTCAGGCCATCGGCCCGCAAATATCGTCCCTGTTGCAGTTCGCCGTGCGTGTGAACCTGCCAGACCACAGTGCCCAGCACGGCGATTTCCACTCCTCCCAGCAAAAGTGCAAGACGAGTGGCCGCTCGCGGATTATGGAAAAGAAGGATAAGTCCAGCTCCGAGAACCGGGATCGCCAGTGGCAGCAGGAGGAGCATCTCTTCAGCCCCGGAGCCTTCGCAGCTTGGACACGTCCAGGTGCTCGAACGTGTCGCTGATGCGGAATGTGAAGATTCCCATTAGAAGCAGTCCCATGAGAATGTCGAAGAAGATTCCAATTTCGATGACCAGCGGCATGCCAAATGTTGTGATCAAAGCGGCCAGAAAAATGCCGTTCTCCAGAACCAGCAGCCCGAGCATCTGCATGAGCGCCTTCTTACGGCTGACCATCAGAAACGCGCCAGTAAGAATCAGGGAGATGGCGGCCGCGAGAGGGTCGTCCGGAACGTGCACGGCCCCGCCATAGGAATGGACGGCTGCGTACGAAAGGTAGATTATCGCCGCGACGATAAACACCGACTGAGTCGGTGTTGTGGAAGCTTTCACGTCGCGCACGGTTTTCAACCTCTTAGTCAGCAGGAAGAAGGCGCGCGGGATCGCGACCACCTTAATCACAAACACCAGCGCGCCGACGATGTAGATCTCCGGGAGCTTTTCCTGGAATGCTGTCGCAAGAACTTCCGCTGCAATGATCGCGGACTGCAAGCCGAACAGAAGCACGCTACTGGAGATCCGGCGTGCGACAGCCAGCAAAAGAATCGTAAGAAACAAGAAGACGGAGAACGAACTCAGGATCTTCTCTGTCGCAATCCCGACCAAACCCATCGCGTTACCTCTTCACCCACATCGTAAAAATCACGGCAAGCGCACTCAGTGCGGAAGCCACGCCAAGGAAATCCGGAACCAGGTACATCCGGAGCTTGGCCACGGCGCTCTCGATCACGCTCAGCAGGATCATGAGAACCGCGGTTTTTGCGCAGTAGAGGAGCAGCGCCACGACTACTCCCCACCCGGAGACGCTGAAGGCCATCCCCCACGGAAAGAACAGCGCGATCAGCAGGGCAAACATCGTGTGGAGCTTAATCGCGCTTGCCCATTCGACCAGCGCGAGGCTGCGACCCGAGTACTCGAGCACCATTCCCTCGTGGATCATCGTCAACTCGAGGTGGGTGGTCGGATTGTCCACGGGCATGCGGCCAGTTTCAGCCAAGATCACCATCGCAAGAGACGTCAACGCCAGGATGTGTACCGCGGAAATGTTGAAGATATTTTGCTCGAGAGTCCACGCGACCATTCCCGCTATGTCGGCGCGGGTGGCCAGAACGGCGATCGCCACGAGTCCTAGCAGGAATGGAGCCTCCGCCAGACTCGAGACCAATGCTTCGCGGCTGGCACCCATCCCGCCGAACGCGCTCCCCCCATCCAGCGCGCCAAGGGAGAGAAAAAACCGCCCCAGGACCAGCATGTACACAAACAAAAAGAAATCTCCACGAGACCCGAGGAGCGCGGAGGCGTGCACGACCGGCACAAATGCCGCTGCACACACGGTGGCTCCAAACAACACGATCGGTGCGAGACGAAACACCGCGGACGACGTGGGGGGCACCAACTCTTCCTTGCGAAGGAGCTTGAAGAGTTCGGCATAGGGACGCCAGATGCTGGCTCCCCGGCGTCTTTGCAGCCGCGCCTTCAGGCGGGCGATGATCCCGTGCACCAACGGCGCACCCAGGATGAGCATCAACACCTGGAGAATGTCGAGTGTGATCTTCATCTCTGGAACCTCAGGAACGTCAGCAACGACACGAGAGCCAGAAAGATGTACAGCAGATAGACCTGGATGTTCCCCGTTTGCAACCGGCGCAATCGGTATGCCAGCGAAACAACTCCGTCAACAAACGGCCGATAGAGGGCCCGCTCGTAGGAAGTCGTACGCACCGATCGGTAGGAAATCGAAACAGGGAAGTAATGCTGATCGGCCGGGAGTTCCTCGACTTTGCGATCCGGCCGGTAGACTCGGGCGAACACAAAACGGATCGGCTTCGAGAAAACTGTGGATGTGTACTGCATGCGGCTGGTCAGCCCCGGCAAGCCGCATGCCCATGTGCGGGCAATTCTTTCCCGGCGTTTGAACAGGGCCACCAAAGCGCCCGTCCCCAACACAATCGCAGCGGTCCACGGAATGATGCGAGCGATACTGAGGGTTTCCTCTGGCACGCCAGCGCCAGGAACCAGCACTTGAACCAGCGTCACCAGCGGACGTAGCAGAAGCCCCGGCAAGATTCCAATCGCGAGGCAGCCGGCACTCAGCAATGCCAAACCGACGCGCATACCGATGGGCGCTTCCTCCGCTTGTTCGGAGCCCGTGCTACGAGGCCGCCCCAGGAAGGCCATGCCGAAAGTCTTGACAAAACATGCCGCAGCCAGGCCACCGATCAGGGCCAAAATGCCCACCATCAAGGGCAAAATAATCTGCGCCTTGGTGTTGATCAGCGTCGAGCCGGCGAGAAAGCTCCGAAACGTGAGCCACTCGCCGACGAACCCGTTGAAGAGTGGCAACCCCGCGATCGAGCAGCAACCAATGAGAACAGCCGCGCCCGTGAACGGCATTCGACGTTGCAGCCCTCCCAGCTCGTTCAGGTTCACAGAATCGGTTGAATTCGAAATCGCGCCAGCGCCGAGAAACAGGAGGCTCTTGAAGAGCGCATGATTAAACGCGTGAAACAGCGCTGCGACGAGGGCCAAAGCTGCCCCGAGCGGGGCACCGTGGGCTAGAAACATGAGCGAGGTCCCCAGCCCGAGGAAGATGATACCGATATTTTCCACGCTGCTGTAAGCTAGCAGCCGCTTCAGGTCATTCTCGGCGATTGCATAGAGGATGCCGAGAAGGCCGGTAACAGCGGCGACCACCAAGACAACGTAGCCCGACCACCAAGGACCGCCCGCAAGAAAGTCAAACGCGAAGCGCACAAATCCGTAGACCGCCGTCTTTAGCATGATCCCGGACATCAGCGCTGAGACGGGGCTGGGTGCGATGGGATGGGCCCGGGGCAGCCACAAGTGCATCGGGATCAGCCCTGCTTTCGCTCCGAATCCAACGAATGCCGCCAGGAAGATCGCAGCCCGAATTCCGCCTGGCATCCCGAGACATGCCGCGCGAATCGCTCCAAAATCCAGGCTGTGTGAGTAAGGAAGGAAGAGGAAAAAGCAAGCCGCAACGGCGGCTGCGCCCACATGCATCATCAACAAATAGATGAAGACGTTGTGGCGGCGTTCCGTCGAATCTCCTTCGATCAGGATCAACCCGGCAGACACAAGCGTCATCAGCTCCCAGCCCACCAGAAATGCAAATCCTGTAGCCGCCGTAACCACGACGATCATCGACAGGAGAAACATGGAAAAGAACCCCCACGTCCAATTACGGCGTCGCTCGGAGTAGTGGAGGTCGAAATAAGGAGCGGCAAAAATCGTGACCGGAATCGCCACCGCGCAGACCAGTAGCAGGAAGAATGCACTGAGGCGGTCGACGGCTAAAGAGAACGGAAAGGGCGTCGCCCGCGAGAGGTCCAGCACAGGACCGGGCTGCCGCAAGAAACTGGACACAGCGACCACACAGCCCGCAAAGCTGGCAGTCACAATTAGCGCGACCGCGAGCCTCCGCGCGCCCTCCGCACGGCTCGCAATCAGGATCAGAGGTACTAAGACGGAAAGGACAGCTAACAGAAAAACGAACGCCGCGCCAATAGGTCCCGTCAGCATGGCTTATTTCCGGCGCCGTCCTTCTCTTATTTCTTTCAGCATTTCTCGCACGCCCACTAAGTGGTTGTTGAAGATGTCTTTTGCCACGTCCAGGAGCTTGAAAAGAGCCGGGTCTGAAATCGAATAGAACACGCTCGATCCAGACTTCCGTCCCGCCACGATGTTCCGCACGCGCAGTACTGCCAACTGTTGCGAAACGTTCGCTGGTTCAAGCTGAAGCATCTCGCCCAATTCGTTTACGCCCTTTTCGCCGCCTCGAAGGCAATCCACGATCCGGATGCGGATCGGGTGTGCGAGCGCCTTAAAGAACTCCGCCTTGAAGTTGGCAACTTGGTGTGGCATGCGAATATGCAATTATTCCAATATGCTAGATCATGCAGATGGTGGCGTCAATGGTGGCAGTATTGGTCAGATGACGTAGGAGATAGCAGACCGCGAAGTGTTACATTCGTGTCGAGCAAATCTAAGATGATCCCCAGCCGACCCTTATCCGAGAAATATTACTCACCGTGGACTGAGGCGAGGCAGCGCCAGGTTAAGGACGATCTGAAACGTACTTAGGAGCGCGATCCCGTCGTCCTTCTCGAAACGAAGGGTACACCACAGGTACACGGCAAGAGTGAAGTGGCCAACTAAAAGCAAACATAGGCCGATATTTTGGAGGCGCGGGTGGGAATCGAACCCACGAGTGAAGGTTTTGCAGACCTCTCCCTTACCACTTGGGTACCGCGCCAGGAAAGACAGTATAGCGAAACCGGCGCGCCATTTCAGCGCGCAATCAACGGCTTCTCGGCGAACGTCGTTCGCGCTACAGTGTTCGCGATGATCTGGCAGCCGAATGGCTTCTTCAGGGGCGGGTATCGATGATCTTCGTCATTTGGATTGCGGCCGGCGTCTTCGGAGTGGTTGCGGTGGTAGTTGCGTTCGCTGCGTGGTCGGCGAGCCGCCGCTCGGAAGCGCAGTTATCCGCGGTGCGCCAGGAGATGCAGAACTCGCTCACCACGCAAACTCAGAGCATGTCGGCGCAGATCAACCACCTCATGCAATCGGTAACGCAACAGCTCGGCCAAGTCCGGCAAGAGCTGCAGACGGGCGTGGCATCCAGCGGAAATCTCGCTTCGCAGGCGTCTCGCGACGTCGCCCAGCGTCTCGAATCCTCCACCAGCGTGTTACTGCAGATGAGCCAGAAGATCGGAGAGGTGCATCAGGCCAGCCAGGACCTGTCGAAAGCCACGCAGACGCTTCAGTCGGTTCTCGGCGGGGCGAAAACTCGCGGGTCGCTCGGCGAAATCAGCCTCGATCGCATTCTCGAAGACGCGCTCCCGCAGAGCGCGTACTCGATGCAATACCGCTTCGCCTCCACGGGCGCCATCGTGGATGCGATCGTGCGCAGCGCCGACCGCATTCTTCCAATCGATTCCAAATTTCCGCTCGACGCTTACCGCAGGCTCTTGGATTCCGGAGACGATGCGCGGCGCGATTTCTCGCAGGCCGTGCGCAAGCACGCCGACTCCATCGCGGAAAAGTACATTTTGCCCGACGAGCATACCTTTGATTACGCGCTGATGTTCGTGCCGTCCGAAGGCGTCTATTACGAACTGCTGATGACCGAAGACTCGAAATACGGACGGCTCGACGAATATTGCCGCGGCAAACGCGTGTTTCCGGTCTCGCCGAACACGTTTTATGCGTGCTTAAGCGCCATCGCCGTCAGCCTGCGCGGTCAGCAGATCGAGGAAAATGCGCGCCACCTTTTCACCAGCCTGGCCGGATTGAAAAAACAGTTCGAATCCTTCGCGGATGTTTACGACAAGCTCGGCACGCACCTTCGCAATTCGCAGAAGAGCTACGAGGAGGCTGACAGCAAGCTCAATCGGGCGCGGAATTCACTCGAGCAGATGTCGCAAGGAGCGTTGCCCGAGGACGCGCCGAAAGCCCTAGAGCCTCTTTCCAGCGAGTAGCTTTCCTCGCGAGCCCCATTTCAACCGCGCACCGGGCCTGCGCGCGTTCAAAGAGCAGACTCAGCCGCATCGAGAAGCGTGCGAAAATCTCCCGCCATGGTGCTCGTAGCGATCTGCTGCAATTGCGCCCGCACCACCGGCACGTCCCGCGGATGACGCATCAGGCGCCGGGCGAATTCGAGCAACGGGCGCTGCAAATCCTTCGGTGCGAGAACCTCGGCCGCCAACAGGTACCGCTCTGCGGCCGCAACGTCAGGCGCGGAGACGAGGCGCGCGCGAAACGAAAAATCGCCCGACGTGATGGCCTGCACTTTTATAGTCGCAGTATTGTCCGGCCCGCCGCTGGTGACAACTTCCTGCACATCGTGTTTCAAGAACCGAAGCACTCCGGGCGATTCGTTCTGCACCACGATCCCGAGCTTCTGGTTCGAGCCGCGCACATGCACGGCGAGTTGCCCTTTTTGGCCGGGTTGCAGCGGGGGATTCGGTGACTCAAATCCGAGTGACACGAGCGTCGTAGTGGCGCTCCATTGCACTCCTGGAGCCTCGACCGTTACCGACACGGGACCGGGCGCTGTGTTCAGTCCGGGCAATGCAACGAGGCATTCAGGCGACACGGCGAGCACCAAGGCAAGCTGGCCATTCACTCGCACGGTGTTTGCGTCCGCATCGCCGCGCAATCCTGCGGCGCAGATCCAGAAGCCATCGCGCACTGACGCAATGGCCGGCAGGCGAATCGCCTCCGGCTCGCTCGCTCCTACGGCCGGATCGACGAGCGCCGCTACCGATGTGCCCGAAGCTTTCGCGATGAGGTAGTCCCCGGACGCAGGCACGTTAAACAATGCGCGTCCCGTGCGGTCGGTCGTGACGCTCTCGCCGCCGCCCAGATCGACCGCCACGCCTGATGCGAGCTTTCCATCCACGCCGAGAACAGCGAGCGTCGCGGGATGGCCTGCCATCAGCTTCGGAGGCAACACGATCGTCACTCGCCAGGTTGTGAGCGGCGTGGACTGAATCTGCGCACGAAGCGGAGCCGTCGGAGCGAATAGAGCGGCGCAGAGAATGATCAGGGATGCAAACGCGATTGCGGCCGCGGGGCTATGTGGCGAAGTTTTCATGATTCGTCAGTCGTCGAGACGGACGACGAACGTCGTCAGTTGTTCGTTCGAGTGCAGTTGGTCCGCGAGCTGCCGCGCGGCATCCTGGCTCGGCAATCGTCCCACGCGCACACGATAGAACAACCCGTTCGGGGAATCGTATAGCGCGATGCTCACCGGAGAGTAGCGCGTGGAGAGATCGGCGCGGAGCCGCTCAGCATTCGCCTGCAACTGAAATGCTCCGACCTGCACTCCGAAGAAACCAATTTGCGGGTTCGGCCCACCCATAATTTCCAGCCGGACGGCCGCCGTTCCGGTGCCGACCATGTCGATCGCCTGCGCCGCCGAAAGCGAAAGATCGATCACGCGATTCGCGACGAAGGGGCCCCGGTCGTTGATGCGGACTTCAGTTTGCTTCCCGTTTCGAAGATTCGTGACGCGCACGACCGCGCCGAAGGGCAGCGTCCGATGTGCGGCGGTAAATTGATACATGTCGTAGATTTCGCCGTTTGACGTGCGATGGCCATTGAACGGAATCCCGTACCACGACGCAACGCCTTCCTCCACGTACGCCCCCGGCACGGCGGGCTGCCGCTCAACGGGGGGAGGCGGACCGGAAGGCGGAGACGGCTGCGGTGCCGGAGCCTGTCCGGGAGAAGGTGGCGACGGTTGCTCGGTGGGGACCGGTGCTGGAGCCCGCGTTGTGCGCGTGCGGTGCGCGCAGCCCCCGGCAACGATTGCTGAAAATGCCAGCGCAAAAACGAGCCGCCCGGGAACTTCCACGCAGTGGCAAAACCAATTCGAGTTTTGCTGAAGATCTGCCGGCCGGAGGGAGACCTTCACGCGGCGTCCTGATTCACTTGTTTGCACTCAAGTTCGGTATTATAGGAACGCTGCCACATTCTCGCAAGGAACCCGATTGGAACTCTCGCCGCGTCTGCGCTGGAGAATCGATCAAATCCGCAAAAAGCTGAGCGGTAGCTTCGGCGGCCGTAAGGAACCGCCGCGCCCCAAGCTCTGCCCCGCGTGCGGAACTCTCGTGGGTGCGACGGCGACGCGCTGCCACCAGTGCGGTGCGAGCCTTACATTTTCGCTGGCCGCAGCGAGCAAGTCGCTCGAGCAACTTATGCCCGCCACGTCCCCAGCGACCTACGGAATCCTCACGCTGAGCTGCATCGTCTATGCGGTGACGCTGGCGCTGACGGTTCGCCGCAGCGGTTTCGCGCCTCCGGGCGGCGGCCTATTCGGGCTCGGAAATTTTGGGGGAATCGGCGGAGACGTGCTGCAGGTAGTGGGCGCGTCGCTGCCCTGGCCTGTCGATCGCTGGCAGCCATGGCGCCTTGTCACGGCGGTATTCATGCACGGCAGCCTGCTTCACATTCTCTTCAACATGTGGGTGCTGATGGACATCGGCCCGCAAATCGAAGAGCTGTACGGCTCGGCGCGCTACCTCTTCGTTTACGTGATGGCGGGAGTCGGCGGCTTTGTGCTGAGCAGCGCGATGTGGCATTTCAGCGTGGGCGGTTCCGGAGCCATTCTCGGTCTTTGCGGCGTAGTCCTGGCGGTCACGATGGGAGCGCGGAGCGGTCCTGCACAGATGCTGCGCTCCTCGGTCATACGGTTGCTCATCTATGTGGCGATCATCGGGTTTTTGCCGCTGGGAGGATTCATTGGCGCCGTCGATAATTCCGCGCACTTGGCCGGACTGGCCACCGGCTTTGCGCTCGGCAAGATTATGGCCGACCGGCCGCCGGCAACGATTGAAGAGCGCAAGCGCGCCTATATTCTCGGCTGGGGAACGGCGCTGATCGTCGTGGCGAGTTTTGGCATGGCGATCTTCGGAATTCTTCAGGGGATCTGAGGCGCGGGCTCGCGCGAATCTATTGTCCCGCGTGCAACTGCCGCGAAACAACGATGCTGTAGTGCAGCCCTGAAACGACCACCAGCACCGCGACGATATAACCGCAGTACTCACGCAAGATTGACAAGTCGTGCTGCCCGGACACGGCCAGCAGCAGCACCAGCACGATCAGCAGAATCTCGAAGAACGTGGTCGCCTTTCCCCATATGCTCGGCGGAAACGGACGGTAGCCGACCGTGAGCAGGATCACCGCACACGCGACCAGCAGCAGGACGTCGCGCCCAAGAACGAGAATCGCCAGCCACCAGCCGATTTCGCCCTTAAGCGCCAACACCAGGTACGAGGACGAAAGCAGCAGTTTGTCCGCGATCGGATCGAGATAGGCACCGAGCGCCGTCTTTTGATTCAAACTGCGCGCGAGCAGGCCGTCGAGAGCGTCGGTGAGCCCGCCGGCGACGAGAATTCCGAGGGCCAGGCCGTAACGCCCGTACTTGATCGCAATAATAAAAAAGGGCAGAAATGCCAGGCGCAGAAAAGTGAGTTGGTTGGGAACTGTGAGAATCCGGCTCTTCATCGCTTTTTCCGAGATCTGCGGAACCTCATATGGGTCTCATCCGGCAACCCGTGCGGCAACCCTCGGTCAGGCGAACTGCTCAAGGTAATCCGCCAGCGACCGGCCCACCTTTCTCTCGAACATTTCGGCAAGGGAGGGTATCGAGCCTCGCGCTTCATCGAGGGCAATTCGCTCAATCCGCAGCATGGGAAAAAACAACGTCGGCAAGCCGATTCGGTCGCCCTCCGGGTGCAGCACCTGGCTAATGAAATCGTCGAACGAACCCAGGTCGATGCCGCGCAACGTTACTCCGGCGTGCGACATCTCGACCAATTCGCCCCACAGCCTTTCTTTCGGGCTGTGCAAACTCACCACCACGATCGAACGCGGCTGCATCGCGCCTCCTGAAAGCATCTCGTGCCAACCGTCCGGCTGCGCCAGATCATACGCGCTCGCGCACGGCCCGCACGCTTATCGCCGAACCATTTCGGGCGCAACCGAGATCGTCTTGAGGTCCGGGGCCACTTTCAGCGTAGGCTCGGTCAGCTTCTGGACGGCTTCGGGTGTCACGCCGGGCGCGACTTCGCACAGCAGCAGGCCCTGCGGCGTGACTTCGATGACGGCGAGTTCCGTCACAATCAAGTCCACGACCTCGACGCCCGTCAAAGGCAGCGTGCATTTCTTCATGATCTTCGGGCCGCCTTCCTTCGTTGCGTGCTCCATCGCGATAATCACGCGCTTCGTGCCCGCCACAAGATCCATCGCCCCGCCCATCCCTTTGAGCATTTTCCCCGGCACAGCCCAGTTCGCGAGTGTTCCCTTTTCGTCCACTTGCAGCGCGCCGAGCACGCTCACGTCGATGTGCCCGCCGCGGATCATTGCGAAGGAATCGGCGCTCGAGAAATACGAACAGCCGGGAATTTCCGTCACCGGCTCCTTGCCCGCGTTGATGAGATCGGGATCTTCTTCGCCTTCGTAGGGATACGGCCCAATCCCGAGCATGCCGTTCTCCGACTGCAAGATGACTTCAATGCCGGGCGGCAGATAAGTCGGGATCAGCGTGGGAATCCCGACGCCCAAGTTGACGTAGTAACCGTCCTTCAACTCCTGCGCGACGCGCCGGGCGATGAATTCTCGTTTGTCCATTTCCTGTGGCATCGTCCCTCCTAACGCTTCCGCCTCGGACCCGGCTCCATCGGCTTTAGGTAATTCCGCCCCTGGAAAATTGCGTCGATAAAAACTCCCGGCGTGTGAATCCCGTCCGGATCGAGTTGGCCCAGCTCGACCATCTCCTCAACCTCGGCGATCACGTAATTGCCGGCGGTGGCCACGACCGCATTGAAATTCCGCGCCGTTTTGCGGTAGATGAGATTCCCCCAGCGGTCGCCCTTCCACGCCTTGACGAACGCGAAGTCGCCACGCAGCGCCGGAACCAGGATGTGCGGCCGGCCGTTAAACTCGCGCACTTCCTTGCCTTCGGCGACCATTGTGCCGTAGCCAGTGGGAGTAAAGAACGCGGGAATTCCCGCCCCCGCGGCGCGCATCCGCTCCGCAAGCGTGCCTTGCGGATTCAGCTCCATCTCGATTTCGTTGTTCAGCGCCAGCTTCTCGAAGAACTTATTGCTTCCCACGTAGCTCGCGATCAGCTTTTTCACCTGACGATTTTCGATCAGCAAGCCGATGCCAAAGCCATCCGTGCCGGGATTATTCGAGGCAACCGTCAGATTCTTCGTCCCCTGCCGGAGCAGCGCATCGATCAAGTTCTCCGGAACTCCGCAAGTGCCGAATGCGCCCGTCAGAATCGTCGCGCCGTCCTTGACGCGGCCAATGACAGCATCGGCATTCGCAACGCGCTTATCCATCCATCTCTCCTCAAATCATGATTGCTGCGGAAGGAATCGCTGAGTTTACTACAATTTCGCTCGCGTCTTGGGCGGTTCCCAGAGGCGCGATTCTACTGCGATTCCGAGCTTCGGCGGCTGATTCCCTCACGCGCGGCGCCCTTGAGGATGCGAATGCGCTCGGCAACGGCGCTTGCGGCAGCGCCTGGCGATGTGGCCTTTTCGATTTCGGCGACGAGCGCCGAGCCCACGACGGCCGCGTCCGCGATGCCGCCGAGCACGGAAACGTGAGTCGGCTGCGAAATGCCGAAGCCGACCGCCAAGGGCAGCTTCGTGACCTGCCGCACGCGCCGAACCAGTGCCGGCAGATCCTCGGGGAGCGCTTCGCGCGCGCCGGTCACACCCGTGCGCGAAATCAAATACAGAAAACCGCTCGAGAATTCGGCAATCCGCGCAAGGCGTTCGTCGGTGGAAGTCGGCGCGGCGAGGAAAATCGTATCGAGGCCGCGCGCGTGCATTACCGCACGATACTCGCCACCCTCTTCCGGCGTCACATCTGTTACCAGCACTCCATCGGCGCCTGCCGCAGCCGCCGCGTCGCCGAACTTTTCGAGGCCCATCTGGAGTATGGGATTGAAGTAGCTGAAAAGCACGAGCGGCACGTCCGTGTGTTTGCGGAGCCGGCGGACCAGATCGATTACGCCCGCCAAGGTCGTGTGGCTGCGCAGCGCCCGTTCGCTCGCGCGCTGAATCGTCGGCCCGTCGGCCACCGGATCGCTGAACGGCACGCCGAGCTCGATCACGTCCGCCCCGGCCTCGGCCGCCGCCAATACGATCTGTTCGCTGGCCTCGAGCGAGGGATCGCCCGCCGTGATGTAAGCCACGAGTCCCATCTCGCCGGATTCGGCGAGTTCGCGGAAGCGGCGCGCGATTCGCGTGGCGGGTGGCCCGGGCGCTTGCGTGGGAGCAGATCGCTTGGGAATGGCCGCGTCAGACATAGCGCGAGAGAGTTTCCATGTCTTTGTCGCCGCGGCCCGAGACATTGAGGATGACGATTTCGTCTTTTCTCATTTTCGGCGCGCGCACGATGAGTTCTGCGACCGCGTGGGCGGATTCTAGCGCGGGGATGATCCCTTCGAGGCGCGCGAGTGAACGCGCCGCGTCGATGGCATTTTCGTCGGTGACAGCCGTATATTCCGCGCGGCCCTGATCCGCGAGCCAAGCGTGCTCCGGGCCGACCGCGGCGTAATCGAGCCCGGCGGAAATCGAATGCGTTGTGGCGATCTGGCCATCCTCGGTCTGAAGCACGTATGTGTACGTTCCCTGCAAGACGCCGGGACGCGCGCCCATGAACCCGCGCGCAGCGGCAAGACGTGCGGCGTGCTCTCCGAGCAATTTCCCGCGGCCGCCCGCTTCGACGCCCACCATTTTCACCGACGCATCGCCCAGAAACGCGTGAAAGAGTCCGATGGAGTTCGAGCCCCCGCCGACACAGGCGAAAAGATGATCCGGCAGCTGATTTTCCGCCCGCAAAATCTGCGCGCGCGCTTCTTCGCCGATAATCTTCTGAAAATCGCGCACTATCTGCGGATACGGATGCGCGCCTAGGACCGACCCTAGGAGGTAGTGCGAGGTTCGCACGTTCGTGACCCAATCGCGCATGGCTTCGTTGATGGCATCTTTCAGGGTTCGGCTGCCGGCGTCGACACCGATCACCTCGGCGCCGAGAAGGCGCATGCGATTTACGTTCAACCGCTGGCGCTCCATGTCCTCCGTGCCCATGTAGACCGTGCACGTAAGACCGAGGCGAGCCGCAACGGTTGCTGTCGCCACACCGTGCTGCCCCGCGCCCGTCTCCGCAATCACGCGCGTTTTCCCCATGCGCACGGCCAGCAAGCCCTGCCCGAGGCAATTGTTGATTTTGTGAGCGCCGGTGTGGAGCAAATCCTCGCGCTTGAGGTAGATTCGCGCGCCTCCGAGATGCTCGGTGAGCCGCGAAGCAAATTGGAGCGGCGTCGGGCGCCCGGCGAAGTTGTGCAGCAGGTCATCGAGCTGCGCTTGGAAAGTGGCATCGGCGCGGGCTTCTGCGTACACGCGCTCAAGTTCTTCGAGCGGGGCCATCAGCGTCTCGGGCACATAGCGGCCACCATAGGGGCCGTACCGCCCGCGTTCGCGCACGACGTGTGCGACGTAACTCATCGCGCCACCTTCTGTGCCATTCTTACGGCGAGCATCAGATTCTTCATCCGAACCGGGTCTTTCTTGCGCGGGCTTGCTTCCACTCCGCTGCAAACGTCGACCGCGTAAGGCCGCGCGATGCGGATCGCCTCGCCGACGTTTTCCGGCGTCAGCCCACCCGCCAGAAAAATCCGACCATATCGTTTTGCGCTTCGCGCGAGGGCCCAGTTGAACGTCTTGCCTGTCCCGCCGCGTGCGCGCTGGTCAAAGGCATCGAGCAAAATCGCACCGGCGCGCTTAAATGGCGCAATTTGCGAGCCGCGAAAAGGCTCTCGCACGCGTATAGCCTTGATCACAGGCAACGCGCGTGCAATTCGCGCCACACTCGCCGGAGACTCGTCTCCGTGTAGTTGCACGTAATCCAGCCCCACCATGCGCGCGATTTCGATCGTCCGACCTTCCGTTTCGTTCACGAATACTCCCACTGCAGCCACGCCCTTCGGCAGCCGCCGCACGATTTGCCGCGCTTTAGCCGGCGTAATGTATCGCGGGCTGCCCGAATAGAAATTGAAGCCAAGCAAGTCTGCTCCCGCGTCAATTGCCCTCTTCGCGTCCGTCCAATTCGTGATCCCGCAAATCTTCACTTTTACCCTGGCCATGGCCGTGGAGGCGCCGCGCTCAAACAACCCCGGTCAGCGCGCGCAGCGGCACGGCCGGATCGGCGTCCTTCATCAGATGCTCGCCAATCAGAAACGCGTCAAATCCGGCGCGGCGCAGACGCTCGAGATCGTCGTGTGTGCGCAATCCGGACTCGCTCACGGCGATGCACTCGTCCGGGATCGCATCGATCAAGCCGAGCGAGGTCTCGACGCGCACCTCGAAGGTTCGCAAATCGCGGTTGTTCACGCCGATGATCCGCGCTCCCGCGGCGATTGCCCGGTCAAGCTCTTCGCCCGAATGCACTTCGACGAGCGGTTCCATCCCCAGCGAGCGTCCCAAATCGAGCAGCTCGCGCAACGCGTCGTCGTTCAGAATCGCCACGATCAGCAGAAACGCATCGGCGCCCGCCGCGCGTGCTTCCCACACCTGCCAGGGATCGATGATGAAATCCTTCCGCAGAATCGGAATCTGCACCGCCTTCTTAGCTTCCTTCAAATCGGTCAGGGAGCCAAAAAAGAATTCTTCCTCGGTGAGCACCGAGAGCGCCGCGGCCCCCGCTCGTTCCAGCCCTGCGGCCAGCGCGGCAGGTGCGTAGTTTTCGCGGATCACGCCTCGCGAAGGCGATGCCTTTTTCAACTCTGCGATCACGTTCACGCCATCCCGCGTGAGAGCGCCCGCGAAGTCGCGCGGCGGCGCTGCCTTCTCGACCGCCATCTTCAGCGGCACTTCCGGGAGCACGCGCTTGCGATGCGCGACCGACTCGCGGCGAGCTTCGACGATCCGGTCGAGAATGGTCTGTTGGCGCGAATCAGTTTTCATAAATGGAGGATGAATGGCTTCCTCCATGCTAGCCGGGCCTCCGCGGGGTGTCAATTTGCCGGGTGCGATGCTTCGGTCGAGAGCAGTGGCTCCGAAAATCGAATCGGGATTCCGAAGTTCGAGCCTCCGAAGCCCTTCAGAACCGCGTAGGTCACCCCTATCACTTTGCCATGCTGATTGAAAAGCGGCCCACCAGAGCCGCCGGACGTGGTTTGCGCGTCGAAGACTATTTTGTCCGGGAGGACATCGCCGATGTGCCCCTGCGTGATAAGCGGATGGATCAAATTGCGGCGCGCCAGCTCGTCCAGAACCTGCGAGACGTCGCCGCCGCCGCGCTCAACGATCTGCTGCGCAGTCGTTTCATCGGTGCGTGCGAGAATCGCGGCCAATCCGGTGGCATAGCCCATCAAGACAACCGGCTCGCCCGTGACCGCACCTTCTTTGCTCGCGTCGATCGATAGCACCGGACGATCCAATCCCTGGAGATTGATGCGCATGGTGGCCAAATCCGCATCCTTTGAAATATCCTGAATCTCGGCCGTGAACGCGCGCGGATCGCCGGGAAAATACGCGTGGATCGAAGAAATCTCGGCCTGAAAACCCTGGTTCGTGAGGTCGCCGAGCTCGTCGTTGTTCCACCACGGCTCGGCAACGTGGCGATTCGTGATGATCCGTCCGCCGGGACCTGCCGGAAATCCCGTGCCGAACACATCCAATTTCACTTCCGGCCCGTTTCCCTCGAGAGTCAAAACCGGATTGCCGTCGCTACCCTGCAATGGCTCGCCCTGCTGGTTCAATCCGGCGTAGCGCAGGCGCTGGCCGGTCTGTTGATTGCGAAAAGCTACGGAGATGTGCAAAAGGCAAACGCTGGTCACATCCGCGCGGATGAAGTTGTCGGCGGAATCACCGTTTTTTTCGGCGCTCTTCGCGACGGCCTCATCGGCCACCACGGGTGCCGCGCCAGCCGCCTCCTGCTCTTGCCGAAGCTTCCGCGCCTGAGCCATCAGATCTTCCTGATGGGTCAGGCCGCGTTCAAGCCGCGAAATCGTGGCCGTGGTGCGCTGCATATCCTTTTGCGTGTTCCGGACGAAGAGCAAATAGATCCCGGCCATTATCGCGGCGACCAGAAACACACCGGTCAGGCCGAATTTGAGGCGCCGGTCGAGCGACGAAGCGTCGTGCGCCATTTTTTCCGTGACGGCCAGCGCATCGAATGCCGTGTGCGCGATCTGCTGACCTTCTTCGGCGATGCGCGTTTTGTCGAGGAGTTCGCTCTGCACGCTGCGCGCGTGCAATTGCGTTCGAACGCGCGCCAGTAGCTCGGCCGCGTTCCAAGGTCGCGAGACGGCATCGTCCGCACCGAGATCGAGCCCCGCGGCGCGGTCCTCCGCTCCGGAGCCGACGAGCAAAATCACGCGGACCCTGCGCGTCACGGCCGAGCCACGGATCGCGGCCATCGCTTCGTGCGCCGTGTACGCGCCGGCGGCGGGGAGACCCGCGTTCAGCAGAAGGAGGTCCGCTTCCGCATGGCGCACGGCGTCGAGCCCCTCGTGAGCCGTGGGGAATGCGGAGACGTCATACCCCCCGTCTTCCATCAATGTGCGCAGAGCGTCGCGGTCTGCCGTATCCGCCTCGACAATGACGATCTTTTCGCGCGTGTCATTCATAGTTTCGAACCGAGCCGACGATCTGCTGGACCGTACCCATCCTAGTGTACCAGCGGGGAAGTGCAAGCATGGGAACCTGTAGGCTCCAGGCCTGCCCCCTCACCTGATATTGTTTGACGTTTTCAGCGGACGGGAGGATTCATGGTAGCTTTTGCATGGACCATGCCTGACACGCTCCAGCAATTGAACGACGAGATCATCCGCTGCCGAAAGTGCGCGCGGCTGGTGCGCTATCGCGAAAAGATCGCGCGCGAGAAGCGGCCGGCTTTCCGCACGTGGGAGTACTGGGGCAAGCCCGTGCCCGGATTCGGCGATCCACACGCGGAGTTGCTGATCCTAGGCCTCGCGCCCGCCGCGCACGGAGCGAACCGCACCGGCCGGATGTTCACGGGCGACCGTTCCGGCGATTTTCTTTACAAAGCGCTCCACCGCGCCGGATTCGCAAACCAGCCCACGTCGGTGAGCCGCGGGGACGGACTTGCCCTAAAGGGGGCTTACATGGCGGCGACACTTCGCTGTGCGCCTCCCGGAAACAAGCCGCTGCCAGGAGAGCTGGCAAATTGCCGTCCGTACTTTGAACAAGAGCTTGAATTGCTTCGCCCGCGGGCGATCCTGGCCCTGGGCGGAATCGCCATGCGCGCATACCTGCGCCTGCTGAAAGACCACGGAAGCATTAAGCGCCCCGCAGCGATTGTGTTCCGCCACGGCGCGAGCTACGAATTGGGCGCGGACTTACCCCGCCTGTTCGTCTCCTATCATCCGA
Organism: uncultured Acidobacteriota bacterium; assembly: GCA_963715685.1. Lineage (GTDB taxonomy): Bacteria > Acidobacteriota > Terriglobia > Acidiferrales > UBA7541 > Palsa-295. The sequence goes on from OY970264.1 coordinate 4,295,725, forward strand.
GCCAGCAAAACACTTTTACAGGCAAGCTTACCGAAGCGATGATGGCGCGCGTGTTGAACGAAATCCGGCTATTCCTCGAGAGGCGTGCATCACCGTGAACGTCGAAACAAAACCCGCTGCCGACGGCGATGCCATCGTCGAATTCCGCAGCGTCCATTACACACTTCCGCGAGGGCAGGTCTTGCTGCGAGATGTTAGCTTCGCCGTGCGCCGCGGCGAGACGCTGGTGCTGCTGGGGCGCAGCGGAGCCGGAAAGACGACCGCGTTGAAGCTCATCAATCGACTCGCCGACCCGACCGACGGCGCGGTCAACGTGGACGGCCGCTCGACGCTTGACTGGGATCCAATCGCCCTGCGGCGCCACATCGGCTACGTGATCCAGGAAACAGGGCTTTTCCCGCATTACACCGTGGAGCAAAACATTTCTCTGATTCCGCGGCTCGAACATTGGCCCACCCCGCAAGTGCGCGAGCGCGCGCAGGAATTGCTCGCTCTCGTGGGTCTCGATCCGGCGCATTTCCTGAAGCGCTATCCGCACGAGCTTTCCGGGGGCCAGCGCCAGCGGGTGGGCGTGGCCCGCGCGCTGGCTGCCGATCCGCCGATTCTTTTGATGGACGAACCCTTTGGCGCGCTCGATCCGCTTACCCGCGCGGAAATCCGGGGAGAGTTCCAGGCGCTGCAGCAGCGGCTGCAAAAGACGATCGTCATCGTGACGCACGACACGAGCGAAGCTCTCCTGCTCGGCACGCGCATTGCGCTCATGGAGGCGGGCGAACTCAAGGGACTGTATTCGCCGGGAGACTTTCTGCACTCGAACGAGCCCGTCGCATCCGCATACGTGGCGCAATTGCGCGCCCTGGAAGAATTCGAGAGGGGCAAATGAACCTGACTGATTTCTTGCAGCAGCACGGGAACGAAATTCTGCAAGCCACAATTGAGCATGTATGGCTCGTGGCAGCGACGATGCTGCTGTCCATTGCCATCGGCGTGCCGCTGGGAATCCTCGTGGCTCGGCGGCCGTGGCTTTCAAAGCCGATCCTTGGCAGCGCCAACGTGGCGGAAACAATCCCGAGCCTCGCTTTGCTCGGATTCCTGCTGCCGGTCCCCTGGCTCGGCGACCGCGCCGACCGCCTTACAATCACGGCGCTGACGCTCTACGCTTTGCTCCCAATCATTCGCAACACGGCTGCAGGAATCACCGGCGTCGATCCAGCCGTGCGCGAGGCGGCGCGCGGAATGGGCATGACGCCACGCCAGATTCTTTTTCAGGTCGAGCTGCCGCTTTCGATCTCGACGGTGCTTGCCGGGGTGCGAGTCGCAACGGTTCTGACGATCGGAGTCGCAACGATTGCAGCGGCGGTGGGCGCCGGGGGACTGGGCGAGTTCATTTTTCGCGGACTCGCCATGGTCAACAACCAATTGATTCTGGCGGGAGCGATACCGGCGGCCGCGCTCGCGCTGGCGGCGGATTTCGTCTTGAGCGTGCTCGAACGCCGGCTGCGGCCCGCGCGATGAGGCAGGCATGAAACTATTGGCGCCGCTCCGATCGTGGGCCGTCGCATCGGCCGCTGCATTATTGGCCATTTTGCTGGCGGCTTGCAGCACGCGGCCGCACGATACGATTGTCGTCGGCTCGAAGAATTTTCCGGAGCAGGCTCTGCTCGGAGAAATACTCGCGCAGCACCTCGAGGCGCGGACGCACCTGCGCGTCGAGCGGCGCTTTTATCTTGCGGGAAGCTACATATGCCAGCAGGCGCTGCTCGCCGGCCGCATCGACACGTACGTCGAATACACCGGCACCGCGCTCACCGCAATTCTGCACGATCCGATCGAAAGCGATTCGTCCGCTGTTTTCGGGAAGGTTAAAGCCCAGTACGAATCGCGGTTTGGATTTGAAGTGCTACCGTCGCTCGGATTTAACGACACCTTCGCGATTGTAGTCCGCGGCGAGGACGCGCGCCGGTTGAATCTGAAGACCCTCACCGACGCCGCTCGCTACACGCCGCAGTGGCGCCCAGGCTTTGGATACGAGTTCATGGAGCGGCCGGATGGATACGCGGGTCTGGCGCGCGTGTACGGACTGAAATTCGCCGCGCCGCCGCGCGTTCTCGATCTCGGCCTGCTCTACCGGGCACTCCTGGACGGGCAAGTCGATCTCGTCGCCGGAAACTCGACCGACGGATTGCTAGCCGCGAGGGACCTGGTCGTTCTGCAGGACGACAAGCACTATTTCCCTCCGTATGAAGCAGTGCCCATCGCGCGCCAGGATTTCCTCGCGCGGTATCCGGAGGTTCGCGACGCGATTTCCGCACTGGCGGGGCAGATTTCGGATGCGGAAATGCAGAAGATGAATTACGCGGTGGCAGGCGAGGGCCGCGATGCGAGCGTGGTAGCGCGGGAATTCTTGCGATCAAAAGGACTTGATTGACGTGGCGCGCCGAATCACGACGCTTTAGCGGTTTTCAGTTTTTCGAGCTCCGCCAAGAGTTCGGCGCGCGTCAGCAGTCCCTTGCGGAGGAGCAGACGCACGATGGCTTCGAGCGCTTCTGTCGCGGCGGGCAAATCGGGGGACTCGAATTCCGGCGCGGCGTAGGAACGTGAATTGATTTTCGGCGGCGTCAAGCCAGACTGCCGCGCGGGTGCGGGCTGGGATGGCGGTGATTTCGCGGGCGGTTGAGGGTGCCTCGCGGGCGGCACCACCGGCGGGGCGAGTTTCCGCAACCTCTCGAAATCGTCCGGGCCCATTCCCGTGAACGCCACGCCCATACCGAATCCCATCTGCGAGGAGCGCACGCTGGCAGACACGTGCAGAACGGTAGTGTCCTCGAGATTGATGGACACCCGCACCAATGTATCGACCGGCAGCGGCGAGAGCATTTCCACGTAGCAGCCACCCAGAGAAATGTCCGTGACCTTCCCCGGCAGGCCGGTGGAATCACCATCAACCGTCACTTCGGCCTCAAGGCGGCAAGGGTGCCGCGCAAACTGGCGGCGCTCCCGGCCCGCCCAGGAACTGAACGCGGCGGCAGCGGGCGCGGGGGTGGCCTCAGCGTCGAAAGACATCGACGGTTCGTAGGTGTCTGGCTCCCAACCTTTTGGCGCAATGCCCCAGATGTACCGCCCCTGATCGAGGCATCGAACGCCGATGCGTCCGGCTTTCGAGCTGCCGTTCGCGCCCACCCACTGAACGCGGTACCACGCCTTCTGGCCGCCGCTCTCGATTTCGATTTTCATGCCGGGCGCAGCGACGCTCTCCAAACCGCGGAGAGACGCGCCGGAGAAACTAATGTCGTGCGTATCCGTGGTCACGGAAAACGAAGATCCGCGGGGATCAATCCCTCGGACGATGACCGGAAAGGAAATGGCGATGCGTTGTTCGCTCCGGCGCCCCATCAAACCTCCGACACAATGCGCCTAGCTAAACGCTGACCGCCTGACTCAGAGAGGTAACTAGAGATTAAAGCGCGTTCCAGCGCGGGTCAAGCAGCGGGAGGTGTGTTTTTCGCGGGAGTAACGAAGACGATCGTGCGAGTGGCTGGCCCCGAGCCAAATTGGGAAAGGCTGGCGTTATTGGGTCTGGAGCACTTTGAAATGAGCTTCCAGGGCCGCGCAATATTGATGCTGAGCTTCGAGCTCTGCCTGGAGCCTCTTGACGAGAAGCTCGAGCCGGAGAACTTCATTGCGTAACTTTTGAAGTTCCGCCGCATTTGGCGCCGGGGCGGCTGGCATCGAGCGCAGCGCGGGAGCAGGAGTGGCGGGTGGCTGCAGGGTGGCAACCGCAACGGGAGAAACGGCCGCGCGCGGAGCCACGGGAGTTGGAGGCGGCGCGGGCGCGGGGCCAGAGGAAAACAGGCTGGTCAAGACTTGCGCGGCGGCACGCGAAGCTTCAGCCGAGTCGTCGGCGGAGGCTTCGTTCGCCAATACAATAGTGCGTTTCGGGTTCAGCAGATTCTTCACGCGAACGATCAAATCCTGCGGCTGAAACGGCTTGCGAATCAGTTCATCGGCCTTCACGGCCATCGCCTTCTCGGCGACGGTCTTGTTCACCACTCCGGACATCAGGATGACGGGCGTCTTGCCAAACTGATCGTGCTGCTTGATGAACTGGCAAACTTCGTAGCCGTCTTTGTCGGGCATGATGACGTCCGTAATGACGGCGTCCGGCACGGCTTCGCCGAACTGGGCCAATGCAGTGGCGGCGTCGGGGCAGGTAATGACGTGAATGTTCTCCTTGCGGAAGGCGATCTTGATCACCTCGCGCATGGTGGCGCTGTCGTCGATAAAATAGACCGTGGGGGTACGGGCAGCCGTGAGGGTCTGGGTTTCGCTCATGACGACTCCTTCTCCGCGTGGTCTTTTAGGTCGCGTTCTTCTTCGTCGAACTCGCGCATTGCATCGAGTAGCAGATCGGTGGCCGAGCGAAGCACAGTGCGCTGCGCGGCCGTGGCGCCGTACACGAATTTGTAAACGCCGCCAGACGCGTTCTGGCAGGTCTTCACGATCTGTGTGACGGCTTCGTCTCCGAAGAACGTGCCGCACTCCGCGTGGAAGATTTCACCACCTTCGAAAAAGATGATCCCATCGGCCTCGGGTGCATTGATATGCAGCGCGCCGGTCTGATGAGCCTGTCCAAGCATCTGAATCACGCCGGGAAGATCGAGGTGCGAAAGGCTGCCGCTCAGCGCGGTTTCCGCGTTGGAGAGCATCTGGGTGGGCTGAAACCCATCCTGACGGCTCACCAGAAAACTTCGCACGTGCGCCGCAATGTCCGCAGGCGACCGACGGCGATCCACGTAGTCATCGCAGCCGGCACGATAGGCCTCGAGTAGGGCCTGGTCTCCTTCGCCGCCGACCGCGATCAGCGGAATTCCCGCTGTTTTTGGATCGGCGCGAAGAATCGGAGCCATTTCGAAGGCACCCATCTCGCGGAGATTCGTGGCGCAGATAATTGCGGTTGGCGCGTTCCATTCCAGCATGGTGAGCGCGTAGGCTGCCTGAGTACTGGGAACGACTTCAAATCCTTGTTGTGTCAGCGCGTCGCTGAGCCGCTTTGAAAAATAGACGTTGCTATCGATCAAGAGAATTCGCGGAAGATTCGCCGGCGCGTTCATTGCCGCGCCTCCGCTGAGCGAGCATCGTTTGCGGCAGCGCCCGGCGCGACCAGGGCTTCGAGGCTGAGCACGTCCACGGACTCGCCGTCCACGTCAATCGTCCCGGCGACGTATGCGGGCCGTTCGGCCGCGGGCGGCTCCATCTCACCGGCCACCAACTCACACTCGCCATTCACCGGGATCGCGCCCAGTTCGCTGCCCTCGCCGATCTGGCGTTGCGCGATCAAATAGAACCGGTGAACTGAGGAACTCTTGCCGGTGAGAACCGAACCGGCGTCGTACACAGGAACGATCCGGCCGCGGCGAACGATGACTCCGCTGATGAAAGGGGCGGTGTGCGGAAATGCATGCAGCCGCACGGGAGGCGCGAGCTCCACCACGTTGCCTGCCGGCATGGCCACACGGCGCCGGCCGATCTGGAGCAGCACGAACGAGCGCTGAGCCGAGTTGTCCGCAACCGTCACGCCTGGACCGCTCCTTCCATTTCGTGCTGTGACGCCGCCGCGATAGCGGCTCGATCGAGCTGCTGGAATTCCCTGGCAGAGAGGAATCCGCCTGGCTGAACCACTGGAATTACGACGTCATCCAAATGCGCCAGGCCGCGATACCAACGGCGCTCCTCGCCCGCGAATGCGAGAGGCAGCGGATGCACGGCTGAAATCTCCGCCATGCGGTCGATGCGATCCACAAGCACGGCGACGCGCAGTTGGCGCAGGATCAGGACGAGCGCAGGGCGCGTGACCGGAAGGCCGAAATGCATTCCGGCGTTCACCACGAAATACGTCCGGCGGCCGCGCTCGAGCGTGTGGCGCACTTTGGGCACTTCCTGCTGGTTAATCTCATTGGCCGCACCGGCCAGGCTGTCCGTGCTCCGAATTTCCTGCACGGAGTCGGCTGAAATCGCGAACATCTGGTTCGCCACAATAAACAGAATCACGGTCTCAGCCTTGCGAGGCGGGCGCTGCTTTTCCGCGCGTTCGGCGATCGCGTTCATCGCACGGCCACCGGGACGAGGCGGGACAGTTTTGCGACGCGTTTTTCGAGGGCTGCGCCGATATCGTCGAGCGCAAGCACTTCGTCGACAACGCCGGTCTGGATCGCTTCGGCCGGCATTCCGAAAATCATCGAGGTCGCTTCATTCTGCGCGAGAACGTAACCGCCCACGGCCTTCACGGCTTTCACGCCCTTGGCCGCGTCGTTCCCCATGCCCGTCAACACGACGCCGATCGTCAGCAGGCGCGCATAGGCTGCGACACTTTCGAGGGCCGCATCCGCGCATGGGCGATAGCCGTCGATTCGTGGCCCCGGATCGAGCAAGATTTTGCCGTTCGCCGAGAGCCGCAAGTGGTGCGAGCCCGGGCACAAGTAGATGGTGCCGGGCTGGGGCGTCTCGTTTGATTCCGCTTCCTTTACGGGAAGCGTGGCAACTTCGGAAAGCTGCAACGTAAATTGTTTCGTGAACGTCGCGGGCATGTGCAGCACAAGGAACACGGCTGCCGGAAACTCGCGGGGCAGTCCCGCCACAACGCGCGTGACGGCGGCCGGTCCGCCGGTTGAGGCGGCGATCACGACCATCGGGAACTTGCCTGCGTTCTGAGCGGAGAGAGCCGCGCTGCCGCCCAGATCGGCTCCGGCGGTTATGGGCGTCTGCGCGATCGGAAGCTTCGAACGCGTTGCAGTGCGGACAACGCGAACTTTGGCTGCCAGTTTGAGCTTGCGCGTCAATTCATCGCCGACCGACTTCATGTCGAGGTCGATTCCGCTCGAAGGCTTCGGAACAAAGTCGATTGCACCCAGCTCCAGCGCCTTCAATGTGCTCGCCGCGCCCTCGCGCGATTCCGAGCTGACGATTACGATGGGCCGCGGATGCTGCGACATAATTAGCTCGGTCGCCTGCAAGCCGTCCACGTGCGGCATGTTTATGTCCATGGTGATCACGTCCGGGCGAAGCGCCTCGGCGAGCGCCACGCCGTCACGACCGTCGCGCCCCTGGCCTACAACTTCAAGCTGCGGGTCGGCGTTGATGATTTGCTGAAGGACTTTGCACATGAAGGCAGAGTCATCCACCACGAGCACCCGGATCTTCTTTTCTGCCGACTTCGTCATCTCAGCTCTGCCTCACGGGCGCGCCGGCTGCCGGCCGCCCCTTTGGCGCCTCCGAACCGATCAGGCTCTCGACGGTTGCAATCAATTGATCTTCCTGCACGGGTTTCGTCAGAAATGCCATCGCGCCTTCCTTCATGGCGCGGTCGCGGTGCTTCGCTCCGGCGCGCGACGTTACTACAAGCACGGGAATCCGCTGCGTCGCGGGATTCTGCCGGAGCTGGGCCATCAGCTCGTAGCCGTTCATCCGGGGCATCTCAAGATCAGTAACGACGAGGTGGCAGCCGACCTGCGCGACAATTTCCGAAGCCTCGAGCCCGTCCGACGCGAGCTTCACGCGGTAGCCGGCCTTCTCGAGCATCCGCCCCACAAACTTCCGCACGCTGATCGAGTCGTCCGCGACAACGACGACGCGGTCGTTGTCGATCGCATCCACCGCTTCCGACGGAATGCTGCCTGCCGCGACTGCCTCCGCGCCCGGCGCGAATACGCGCGCCGCGGGCGAAGAAGCGGGCAGGGCGTGGCGTTCAGCCGTGTCCGCAGAGACGAGGCGGTTCAAATCGATCAAGAGGATCAGACTGCCATCCGGAGCGATCGTCGTGCCGGGGAACAGTTTGACGCGCCGGAGATAATCGCCCAGATTCTTGATAACGATTTCGTCCTTGCCGAGCACTTCCTCCACGACCACACCCACCTGCCGCCCCGCGACTTTCACGATCACCATGTGGAAGTAGCCATTGAGCGGTTCAAGCGGCGGAAGCCCGAGCTGCAAATCGAGGCGAACGACTTCGGTGACGACGTCGCGAACGCGTGTGAGAAGCTTTCCGCCGACGTCTTCGATTTCAGCCGGACGCAATCGCCGGATCTCTTCGACGAAGGCAAGCGGAAACGCGAATACCGACGTGCCGCAGCGGACGAATAGCGCCTGAGAAATGATGAGCGTCAACGGCAACTTCACGGTGAAGCACGCGCCCTTGCCCAGTTCGGACCGCACTTCGATTTCGCCGTTGAGCGCGTGTACGTTGGCACGCACGACGTCAAGGCCGACGCCCCTCCCCGCAAGCTCGGACGTCGAGGATGCGGTAGAGAAGCCAGGCCGGAAGAGGAATTCGCGGAGTTCGCGCTCGGTCAGCTCGGCCGCTGCAACCGGCGACAACGCGCCGGATTCGACGACGCTGCGGCGGACGGCTTCATAGTCGATTCCACGCCCGTCGTCTTCCACTTCGATGAAAATGTGATTGCCTCGATGATAGGCGCGCACAGCCACGCGGCCCTTCTCGGGCTTTCCAGCCGCGCGGCGCGTCTCGGCATTTTCGATCCCGTGCGCGACCGCATTGCGAACGAGGTGAATCAGCGGATCGGAAATATGCTGGATGATGTTGTTGTCGAGTTCGGTGTCAGCGCCGTCGAGCGAAAGATCGACCGGCTTTCCGACAGCTTTCGAGGCATCGCGGACGGTGCGGGAGAGGCGCGTGTAGAGATTTCCGATCGGCACCATGCGGGCGGCAGTGATTTCATCCTGCAAGTGGTGCGCGAGCTTCGTGAATTCGTCGATATCGGAATCGACGCGGCCCATGAAGCCTTCGAGCTGCGTCAACACCTCGGTCACGTCCGCGGAAATTTCGGTAAGCGAACGCGACAAAATATTGACGTCGTCGTAGCGGTCCATCTCGAGGTCGCTGAACTCGAGCAGATCGTTCGAGGTGATAGGTGGCAGCGCGGAGACATGCCCGCGAAACGTGTCCATCTGCGGCGGGTGGCTGCCGGGCACAAGCGTCGGGCGAATGCGGCTGAACTCGTGCTTTTCCTGGAATTCGGAGACCTTGCTGGAGAGCCGGCCCTTTGAGAACTGGAGCACTTCGACGAGCCTCGACAGTTCGGTGAGGCGGCCCAGCATTCGCGTCCGGTTGATGACGAGTTCCCCGACCGCGTTCATCATGCGGTCGAGCCATTCGAGCGAAATTCGCACGGACTTCGCTTGCGGCAGGGCCTGAGCCGCTGCGGGACGCGGTGCGCCAGATACGGAGATTGCTTCGGCGGACGGCGCCACGGTTCCCGCGACAACTTCCGGCCGGGATGCTTCCGGGCTGGCTCCCTCTTCGGTCTCTTCAGGTGCGAATTCAGCGATCCGCGCGAGGAGCGGATCGACCGCCGCAGCCATCTCGGCATCGCTCGGCCACTGGCGGTGGAGAAACTGTTTCAGCACATCGACAGACTGAAGGAACAAGTCCACGATCTCGGCGCTGGGCTGGAGAAGGCCGTCGCGCAAGCGCCCAATCAAATCCTCGACGCGATGCGCCACCGCCGATAGCCGATGCAAACCCACCTGCGCCGCAGAGCCTTTGACGGTGTGCATCGATCGAAACAACCGGTTGATATCGTCCGCATTGGGATTGCCCTCGAGAGCGAGCAGGCATTCGGTGACGGCCTGCAAGTGCTCTTCGGCTTCGGGGACGAAAAATTCGAGGACTTCATCGGGCACTTCGTCATCCGCGGGAAGCCCGTCAACGAAGGAAGGCCCCGGGAAGATGGTTGGGATGGGTTCGCCCGCACCGGCAGTCTCCGCGACCGCCTCATCGGCCGCTTCCGCGACGGGCGCGGCCGGAAACGCAAATGCGTACCGCTGGCGGAAAGTGGCGAGATCGCTCGATGTCTCCGATCCGCTGGAACTGATCTGCAAGAGATCGAACTCGAGGACGGAAATCGCGTCGGAGAGGAATTCAGTGAGCGGGCCGTGCATGTCCGCGGTGAGCGTCGCATTCATCGCGTAGTGAAAAATATGCGCCATCTTGGCCGCGACCTCGGAGAATTGCGGAAAGCCATAACTCGCCGAGGTGCCCGCGAGCGTGTGTGAAGCGATGTAAAGCTTCTCGAGATCCTCGGCGTTCGCCTGAGGCTCCTGCAAAAGCCCGGAGTACTCCCGCAGATACTGGAGGTTTTCAGAAGCCTCCTGCAGAAATAGCTCGATCGATTCTTGATTCGGCGCGTTCACTGCGCTCCCTCCGCGAGAGCGGGCATCCGGCGCGCGTCCACAGCGCCCGGCTTCCGGTACAGCCGGCAATCGCCCAGAACCACCGGCTCGAATTTCATCGGAACGTTGGACAAGGTTTCCGCGTGGCCTAGCAGGAAGTATCCGCCGGGCTCGAGTGCGTCATAAAATCGGCGAAGAATCGCGAGCCGCCGCTCGTCGGAAAAATACATGAGAACGTTCATGCAAAAGATGCAGTCGATTTTGCCGACGTACACCGGCTCGACCAGATTCATCTGCGCGAAGGAAATCATTCGTCGGACGCGCGGCTTCACTTGAAATCCGTGCTTCGTGGCCGCGAAATAATTCGCCACCTGGCCGAGCGAGAGGTCCTGAAGGCAGCGCTTGGAATACACGCCGCGTTCGGCATGTCGCAGTGCGCGCCGGCTGATGTCGGTGGCAAGAATCTCGATCTCCCAGGCCTCCGCAAATTTCAACGCATCGGAAACAGCGATTGCGATCGAGTACGGCTCTTCGCCCGTCGAGCAGCCCGCGCTCCAGATGCGCAGCGTCCGCGGATTTTGCCAGAACTTGCGCTCCTGCATCTCCGGCAGAATCGTTTTCTCGAGCGCTTCAAAAACAGCCGGATAGCGAAAGAAGGACGTTTCCTGCGTCAGCAGGCGTTCGAGCAACGCCTCGTACTCGATGCTCGAGGCGCGAATGAGCTTCAGGAGCTCGGTGCCGCCAGCCAAGCCTTTTTCCTCCACATATTCTCGCAAACGCGTGGAGAAAAAACGCTCGCGCGACGAATCGAACAGAATCGCGGAGCGGTGCTCGATGAGAGTTCGAATCTGATCGAGCTCCGACTCGGTGAGCCTGGCAGCCGCGACTGGATGCTGTTTCATATTCGGCGTTCAGCTCCGGCACGCTCGCACCGGATCGCAGAGGTTGCCGTCAGCGATGAGCCCCCACAGGCACTGCCGGGCGCGCATCGTCCGCCGAAGGCGCAGTGGGCGATGTATCTGCCTGGCGCGTCGATTGCGACCGGAATTGCGCCAGCGCCTCGTTGAGCTGCTCGGAGAGCTTCACCATGTTTCCGACCGTCGAGGCCGTTTGCCGCGCTCCCTGCGTGGTCTGGCGCGTAATGCCGGAAATGATCTGCATGGCATTCGCGACGCCTTCCGTGCCGCGCACCTGCTGCTTGGAAGCCAGCGAAATTTCCTGCACGAGTTCCGCGGACTGCCGTACCACGCTGGAAATGGCTTCCAGCGCTTTTCCGGCTTGATCGGCTAGACTTGCTCCCACTTCCACTTCTCGCGTACCGTCCTCCATGACGACCACCGCTTCGTTCGTCTCGGCCTGGATCGCCTTGATGAGCGCCGCGATATCCTTCGTCGCGCTGCGGGAGTGCTCGGCCAGCTTGCGGACCTCATCGGCGACGACGGCGAATCCGCGGCCGGCGTCGCCCGCGCGGGCAGCTTCGATCGCGGCATTCAGCGCGAGCAGGTTGGTTTGCTCGGTAATGTCGTTGATCACGTTGATGATTTCGGAAATTTCGAGAGACCGGTCGCCGAGCGACTTGATCTTTTTCGCGGTGGCTTGCACCGAAGCGCGGATGCGCTGCATACCTTCCAGAGTATCGCTCACGGCGCGGTTGCCCTGTTCGGCGGCGTCGAGCGCGCGCCGTGCCGCTTCGGCGCTTGCTTCGGCGTTGTTCGACACCTGCTTCATCGAAACCGTCAGTTCTTCCACGGCCGACGACGTGTTGGTGATTTCCTGGTCTTGCTGCGTGGCGCCGGCGGTCATGTCGTCCGCGGCGTCAAGAATCTGGTTCGCGCTGGTGCTGACGTCGATGGCGGCCTTGCGCACGCGCTCGAGAACTTTGGTGAAGTTGTCGAGCATGAAGTTGACCGAATCGACGACGTTGCCGAGCGCATCGTTGGTCACCTTGCCGCGAATCGTCAAATCGCCGCGAGCCACCTGATTGATCGTGTTGAGCAGATCGGTGATGCTCCGCTGAAGGGAGTCCTGCGCCTGCTGGTTCGTGGCGGCGTGGGCGACCTTGGCGGCTGTGCGGTTGAAGTTTTCGACGATGAAGCCGAACTCGTCGTTGCTGTCAACGTCCGCCCGCGCGCGAGAGTCACCTGCCGCAAGCCGCTCGGAGAATTTCGCGAGTTCGCCTACCGGCGCGAGTACGCGCTTGCTCAGCACGAAGATCGCGGAGAGCGCGGCCACCACCGCGAGACCGATGGCGCCGAGCAGAGCTCCGCTCGCGCCGCCCGGCAGCGAAGACGGGTCGAGCGGTGATCCCGTGCCGGAAGCCTTGCCGGCGTGGTACGCGAGGCCGAGAACTCCAAAAAAGGCCACGCTGATCCAGAAGATCAGCAGCCAAATCGTCGAACTCAAACGAGCTTTCATGACTTCCTCCCAAGAACGTGCGCTCTCATTCACTCCGAGCAGCCGGTCTCGCCTAAGACTGCACGCGAAAAGCCTTCAAACTTGCGGGGCCCAAATTCATTCACAAAGAAATGCGTCACCGCGCCGGGTCAGATCACCGGCACGGGAAAAACATCCGTCAGACGGCGCAGGTCCACCACCAGCGCCAGGCGGTCCTCATGCCGCAACAGTGCGCGGCAGTGCGGCACCTCCGCCGGGGCCTGATCGAGCAGCGCATCCTCGGTGGCCGAAAATGTTCCAACCACTTCGTCGGCGGCGATGCCGAGCCGCAAATCGTCGCGCTGAGCGTCGCCTTGGATCGCGGCCACGACCACATGCTTCGGCAGCAGGCCCGGACGGCGGCCTTCGGTGAACGCAATGTCCATCAGCGGGACAATTGTCCCGCGGAGATTGAAAACGCCCATCAGAAATGCGGGCGCCAGCGGAATCCGCGTTACGATCGGCCAATCCACAACTTCCTCGACCTCGAGCACAGAGAGGCAAAACCGCTCGCGGCCCGCGCGGAAAACGCAATACTGGCGCTCCGGGCGGCGATCTTCCTGCGGAGCTTCGCCCTCCAGAAATTCGCCAGCGTCGAGATCGGCGATCAGTCCCGTGTTTTCCGGCTCAAGCGCCATCAAGCGAACCTTTTCACCGCGTCGATCAACTCGTCCGGCGTGAAGGGCTTTGCAACATAGCCGTTGGCGCCCTGTTGCTCGCCCCAGTAACGGTCGCTCGGCGCCGTCTTCGACGTGACGAGGATGACGGGAATCTGTGCGTACGGCTCCTGGCTCTTCAGGTCGCGGCAGGCCTGGAAACCATTCCGCCGCGGCATCACCACGTCGAGCAGGATTACGTTGGGCCGCTCTTCCTCGATGGCCTCTTCGATCTTCGTCGGATCGGAAATGCCAACCGAATGAAAGCCGGCTTGTTGCAAAACCGATTGAAGCAGGCGGATTTCCGCTTGCGAATCATCCACTACCAGGACTTTCTTGAGCACTTCCACACCTCCACGGTTAGTTCCCCAAGGAAAAGATTGCAACTCCGCGGCCACGTGTCGCACGGCGTTGCGGACCTGCGCACTCTTTGCAAACTCGTTGTATCCACAAGGTTTACGGACGTGCGCGCGTCGCTCACGGCTTGGCCACGAGGCGCCGCGAGACGCCTTCCGTCTCAGCTTGAGAATCCGTCTCACCGGCCCGCATTTCGGTCGCGAGCGATGAGAATCGCTGCATGATCTCGTTCAAGCGAAGAGCCATCGTATGAATCGTTTGAATCTGCTCGCGGCTTTCGCCCGATGTCTGCCCCGGCTCGAGGAGCAGGAGGTCGGCGTTGCCGAGCACGGAAGTAAGCGCGTTATTGACGCTCGGGCGCATTTCGAGCATGTAGCGGCCGAGCGTGGCGTGAAGCTGCGCCGCCAGCGCCACCCGTTCCGCACGTTGCGCGCGTTCAAGCGCCTCCACACGCCGAAGCGCTTCGATCGAGACGAGGATCAGCGTGGAAGCCCAGCCGTCTTGGCGTCGCACGACCAGCAATTGCGGATGCTCCAGCACCAACGGCGAAATGTCTTGTTGCTCTTCGAGGATGTAAACCGCCGCAGTACCAGGTGTGGCGCTCACGTCGCCGAGAATCGATGATTGCTTCCCGTTGCGCACCGGCCCGATGATCACCAGGCCGTAACCCGAAGCGCTGGTGCGGTGCCACACGTCGCTCGTGACAAGCGTGATCTCCGGAACACGCCGCTCGGACTGCCAGCGCGCCGCGATGGTGCGGGCGAATTCGGTGTCGTCCGAAACGATCAAGACGCTCGCGTGGTTCACAGCTTCACTTGCTCCTTCGCTCGGCTCAGGGCTGAAGTTTTTCCGCTTCTTCGATGAACGAGAGCAACCGCTTCGTGCTGATCCCCAGATTCACGGCGGCTTCCGTCTTCTTCGCCTGCTTGGATTGCTCGACGCGGCCCTGGAAGTAGGACACTTCGGTCCGCGCCAGCGCGAGTGCGGAAGCCAGTGCGGCCTCGTCTCCAGAACGTTTGCGCTTGTCGCTTGCCACGGCCAGCAACGCGCGCGCCACCACGGCGCGGCGCAGATCCTCCGATTCCTGGCCGCCTTCGGCCACGAATGCGGCGACTTCCCAGGATGAGAGAAGCACTTTCGTATCCTGCAAGACAACCGTGGACATCGAGCGGCCGCGCGATGGCGGCGCCGCAATCAGCTGCTCCCAAATCGCTTCGAGGCACTTTTCTGCCTCCGCCGCACCCGTGGGCGAAGCAGGGATATCCGCAGATGGTTTCGAAGCCTCATGGCTCGGCGCGGCAGCCGTGTTTGCCTTCGCCGCAGGTGAATCGGCAGCCGTGAGCGTTTCTGGATTCGGCGCGGCCGGCACAGGCGCTGGGATTTTCCTGGAGCTCACGACCGGAGTGGTCGCCATCATCGCGGTCGTGTCTTCTTCCGCGGGTACAGCAGTTGCACCGCCGAAGACCGGTTTGGCGGGCGATCGCTTGTGGCCGAGCGCTTCTTCCAGATCGGCGCGGAGAGCCAGAAGCTGTTCGAACGCGCGATGGACGGAGCTTTGTGTGTAATCCTTTTGAAATGGCTGGCGCCAGTTTTCGCAGTATTGCCGAAGCTGCGTGGTTGCTTCCGCAGCCGAGAAGCCGGCGCCGCGGCAATCCACACTCTTGACGCCCTTGGCCTCGAGCGCGTTGATGGCTGCCCGAATTGCGCTTAGATCCGTGTGCAGCATCCGGATGAACGCGCGCCTCAGCAGAAAATTGAAGCGGCAGAAAGCCACGAGAGCAGCCGGATCGTAGAACATGCAGCCGGCCGCATCCTTCAGCATCCGGCCCTGCTCGAGCAAACCGTCTTCCATCATGTCGCGCAGGCTCTGGCATCGCTTGGCTTTTTCGAGAATCTGTTCGAGCGGCTCGCACCATTCCAGCGGAGTCGGATCGGCTTCCGCGAGCACGGGGCGCAACACGCGCGCGACATCGTCGAGCGTGACTTCCTTGTGAACCAGGTCTTCGGAGGCGCACATCACGAAGTATTGAACGAGGAGCAGATCAATCTTGTCCCGATCGGCGTTGGTTTTATTTGGCTTTCTCAACTGGCGAAGAATCAGCGCACGGAGGCTTTCCTCGCTGGCGTTGAGAATCTCCGACGGGATCTGGCGAATCTGGAACGCCAGTATCTTCTCGTCAACCGAGTCGAGCCACTTCAGGTCCGCGTCGAAGACGCTGCGCGTGGGCCGCGTCGGCGGGAGTTCTCCGGGCGGGTATGGCAGCGCCGCGAGTTCGAACTGCGTTGCAAGCGCGGCGTAGAGCGGGTACACAAGCCGCGCCTCCTTCCATTGGCCAGCCAAATCTGCGGGACCGGCTGAGTTTGCGTCCAGCTTGAGTGTGTTGGCTGGAGGCTTCGCCATCGTGACGGGGGTCTTTGGAGTCATGATTTGATAATCCAGTTCTCGACAGGGCCGATAAAGCGCGCCGCGACCGCTTTGCGGCCGCCGTGGTATCGCACAGCGATCACCGTGGCGCTGGCGTCGAGCGAACCGTCGGAATTCGAAAGACGCACGCGGTCTTCGAACTCCAGCGGCAGGGTGGAAGCAAACAGAACTTCATGAGCCGTGCCGAATTCAATCACCGTCTCCTCCTGCAATCGGCGCCGTCCGCTTACCGCATTTGCCACGCGTACCGGAATACGCACCGCCGAGGCGTTGGGAAAAAGCTGGGCCAGTTTCTCCACTGGGCTCTGTTCAACAAGGAGCGCAGCGACTTCCGTTTCGCTCGACACAGGGTTCCTGATCCTTTCCCCCGCAACCGGCCCCTCAATACCGACGTGAAAGAACTAGACAAACACGGACCGATACGGAGTACTGCGAGGACTGCACGAGGGTAGCCAAAGCATTTTGAGGTTAGGGATCGCTAAGTGGTTCCCCTGCTTGTTCTTGCGGCAGACCATCGCGGCCACCTCACGCGCATCGTCTCAGGCTGACACAGATGCGTCTCAAGTCTGCACTGGCGAGTACCAGAGTTCGCTGCGGATTCCGGGTGAGTGGGATCGTCTCAGCGCGATCTACGGCGCAACGTCGACGAGTTCTTTTTGTGCGGCGCGGAGCGGAATATTGTAAAGCTTGAGTTTGCGATAAAGTGTCGCGCGGCTGATGCCGAGCATCCTGCCCGCGAGGACCTTGTCACCTCCGGTCTGTTCGAAAACACGCAGAATCGTCATGCGCTCCAGGTCGGCCAGCGCGGTCGTGGAAAGCTCCGCCGTTTCTTCACGCGTCAATCCGCTGTCTTCCGCTCCACGGATTCCGGGCGGCAGATCCCCGACGTCGATCGTGCGATGGTCGCCGAGCGCGACGGCGCGGGCGATGCAATTCTCCAGTTCGCGGACGTTGCCCGGCCATTCATACTGAAGAAAGCTCTTCATCGCCCCGGCAGTAACCTGAATATTCTCGCCTGGCGCGTAACGGTCGAGGAACGAGTGAACGAGCTGCGGAATATCGGACCGACGCTCGCGCAGGCTCGGGAGATGAAGCGTGACGACGTTCAGCCGAAAATACAGGTCCTTGCGAAATGTTCCGGCGCGATAGGCAACCTCGAGATCGCGGTTTGTCGCGGCGATCACGCGCACATCCACCGCGATCTTTTCGTTGCTTCCAACGGGACGAATCTCCTTCTCCTGCAAAACGCGAAGCAGCTTCGCCTGCATCTCCAGCGGAAGTTCCCCGATTTCGTCCAGGAAAATCGTGCCGCCGTTCGCAGCGTAAAAAAGCCCGGCTTTCGATTTCAAAGCGCCCGTGAAAGCGCCTTTCTCGTGGCCGAAAAGTTCGCTCTCCATTAGTGTCGGGACCAGCGCACCGCAGTCCACTGCAACGAATGGCATCGGGGCCAGCGCGCCGCGGAAATGGATCGCGCGCGCCACGAGCTCCTTTCCCGTGCCGCTCTCTCCCGTCACCAGGACGGGCGTGCGTATGTCCTTAAGCCGCGAAACCATCCGCAGGACGTCCTGAATTTTCGCCGATGTGCCAATGATACCGTCGAGCTGCGTTTCCGCATTCACGCGCTCCCGCAGAAATTGATTCTCGGTGACGAGCCGCACTTTTTCCGCCATGCGCTGCAAAAGCTGGCGAAGCCGTTCGACGCGAAACGGCTTCTCAATGTAGTCATAGGCGCCCTGCCGCATAGCCTCGACGGCTGACTCGATCGAGCCGTGCCCGGTCATGATGGCGACTTCGGTGCGCGGCAGCAGCTCCTTGATCTTCTGAAGCAGGTCCGTCCCCGATAGGCCTGGAAGTTTCAAATCGGTGACGACGACGTCGGGAGGCATTGTCTCCACTAATGCGAGGGCTGCCTCGGCAGTTTCCGCTTCAGCACACGCGAAATTCAGGCCTTGGCCGACGGTCATGCACAACCGGCGGATGCTCTGTTCATCGTCCACAATCAAGAATCGAAGCCGCGGTTCATCTTTCATGGTTTTCCTATGGTTTTTTCGACCGCGTCCATAAGTTCGCGGACACGGAAAGGCTTTTCGACGCACGGCGTGCCATCTCGGGCAAGCAGAGCGGCGGTTTCGACGCTGGCTGTATCGCCGGTAATGAAAATGATGCGGGCCGCAAGTTCGGGTTTGTGCCGGCGGAGCCAATCGTGCAGGTCCGCGCCATTGATCCCGCCCGGAGTGCGAAAATCCGAAATCACGCCTTGGAAATCACCCGAAACCAGCATTTGCAATCCGCCAACAGCCGACGGCGACGGCACAACTTCATAGCCGCGCCGCTCGAGCGCCGTGCGCAAGAATGCCGCGACGGAGGGCTCGTCCTCGATCACCAGAATCCGCAGGCGGGTCGTTGTCGCTTCCGCATTCGCGGCCATCATGGTGCCACCTCCGCTGCGAATAGTTCGACCGCTTGGGATGCCACGGGAAGCCGCACGAAGAACGTGCAGCCGACGCTGTCCAGATTGTTCCGCGCGACGATCTCGCCGCGGTGCGCGCGCACGATGCCGTAGCAAATGCTCAGCCCGAGGCCGGTGCCTTTCCCGACCTCCTTTGTGGTGAAGAAGGGATCGAAAATGCGTTCGGCGTGCGAAATGCCGGGGCCGTTGTCGCGAAACGCGACTTCGAGCTGACCGTCGACGTGCGATGTGGCGATCTCGATTCGCCCGGGGCGTCCGACTTCTTGGATGGCATCGTAGGCGTTATTCAGAATATTGAGAAACACCTGCTGAAGTTGGTGCGGATCGCCGATCGTCAGAGGCAAGTCCTCTTCATACCGCTCCGCAATCTCGACACCGT
The DNA here is from genome assembly GCA_963715685.1 of uncultured Acidobacteriota bacterium. Classification (GTDB taxonomy): domain Bacteria; phylum Acidobacteriota; class Terriglobia; order Acidiferrales; family UBA7541; genus Palsa-295. The sequence goes on from OY970264.1 coordinate 4,314,630, forward strand.
GGCTCGAAAGATCGTACGCGCGCAGCTTCAGTGTCTGCCGCAACAGGGAATTCACCCGCACGGGTTCGCGGTGCGCCGGCACGTGACGCGCGAAGCTGAGAAGGTTTTGCACGATCACGCGGGTCCGCTGCGCCTCCTGCAGGATCACGCGCAAATCTTCTTTTGCCTCCTCAGCAATCGACGGATTTTCGAGCAGCAGGTCGGTGAAACCCACGATCGCAGCAAGGGGATTATTCACCTCATGCGCCACTCCGGAGACAAGCTGGCCGAGGGCCGCCATTTTTTCTGTGTGCATGAGTTTCGCCTGCAGATCGGCGGCGTCGGTAATGTCTGTCATCACCACGACGATACTGTTGATGTCGCCACGCTCGTCCCGCATGGGGCTCAGGCTGATTGAAAACTGTCCGGCGCTGCCATCGCCGCGAAACACTGGTATCTCGAGGTTGTCGACCGCCACTCCCTGAAGAGTCCGCTCCAGCGCCTCAACGAGCAAGGGGCGGCGCGCCCCCGGGACCATTTCGGCTAGCGAATGGCCCACCAGATCCTGCTCGCTGTACCCCGCTTGAAAGCAGCGCTTGTTCGCGTAGCTGACGAGTCCCGCGGTGTCCAACACGAGAATCATGCTTTGCGTGTTGTTCAGAATGTTGCGATTGAAATCGCGCTCGCGGCGGTAGCGACGTTCGGCCTCGCGGCGATCCGTGATGTCCTTGAGCACGTGCACGGTTCGCGCGTCTTCCTCTTCCGCCGAATGAATGCGGGATGTGGACACGAGATACGTGCGGTCGCCCGCCGTGTGAATGAATTCCTCCACCGCGACCCGTGCGTTACGGCAGAAAGGGCATCGCCCGGGCTGCACCGGTGCGTCAAGGACCTCCAGTTGACCGATGTCCCTGCCGATGACCTCGGTAGGACGCGCCCCCAATAGGTCGGCGAGCGCCCGGTTCAGGCGCAGCACGGCGCCGGCGTGGTCATGAACAACAATGAAATCCGAGATTGCATCGACGTCCTCCACCCATTGCTTCCGCGACCGCTCCACGCGCGAAAACAGGCGGACATTTTCGAGTGCAACGGATGCGTGACCGGCGAGCGCTTCCAGGAGTTGGCGTTCGGTCGCGGAGAGATCGCGTCCGAGGTCCACCACGCACAGCGCACCGAGCAGCGCCCCATCGCTACCTACTAGTCGAAGAAGGGTGACATCGCGCCACTCGATAGCATCGGCCAGTTCCCGACCCAGGAGCGCGGACGCTGTCCCTGAGCGCAACCCAACAGTGGGCACGGTTGACAGTTCGGCGAGTGCGGCAGCAAGCCGCTTCGGGATCGGCTGCTCCAAACGGCGCGCAGGACCGCTGAGCGCGGCTATTTCCCATTCGGAACCTCGGTCCAATGCCAGGACAACCGAGCGAGCACCCAGCATTTCAGCCGTGCGGGCTGTCAGCCGCCGGCCAAACTCTGCGGTGCCCAGCGACGGGTTAAGTTCGAGCGTGGTGGCGGAGAACTGGGCAAGCAGGCTCTCAGGGGAGCCGTCGAGATGAGACGGAGATTCTCGAATTCGTTTCAGTGCACGCATGGAGGTTGAGGGGCTTGCGCGCGCTTCGCCTGTACAAGAGAAGACGTTACGGCGCTATCTCATTTTGAGTCAAGGCGCGTGCTCCCGGCAGTTGCTGTAGGGGTAATCCGGACTTCGTCGCAACCTGAGACTTCAAAATTGGTTCCGCAGGGTCATTGAGACGCCAAGAGCCGCAAGAGCCGTGTCGAATGAGCCGGGCGTAATCTCTAACTCTCCTATCATCAGCAGCTTACCTGAAGAGTTGGCGGCTTGAACCCGTTGGCCTAAGGCATCGTCATCATGGCATCTGCCGTGCATTTTCTTGTGGTGGGGATGTCCCTCTGGGGAGGAAGCAAGAAATGAAACACAAGCTAATGTTTGCGGGCCTGGGGTTGGCACTGCTTTTGGGAGGTTCGGCGATTCTGCCGGCAAAGGCCTCCGCGCAGGATGCCTCGAGCGATGCGAGCAAACGCAAGGTGCGGACCAGGGTCGTGCCGGAGTACCCAGCCCTGGCGAAACAGATGAACGTCACGGGCAAGGTGAAGATCGAAGCCACGATTGCTGCCGACGGACACGTGCTGACCACGAAAATAGTCGGAGGCAGCCCGCTGCTGGTCAACGCCGCGCTCGACGCCCTGAAGAAGTGGCGCTTCGAGCCGGCTTCGAGAGACACGACGGAAGTGATCGAATTTGAGTTCAACGGGCAAAATGTGGAGTAAGGGCTCCGGGGGGATTCAGATGGCAGGGAGCGGAGGCTTTCTAAAATGACGATCGGCAAGAAGCTCTATTGGGGGTTCGGCACCATTCTGGCGATCATGGCGGTTCTCCTCGTTATCAATATCATCTCGATCGCCCGCCAATACGCTGCGCGCGATGCGGTCCGGGCGACTTTAACCGACGTGCAGACCATTGAAAACGTCCGCTACCGGATGATCGAAAATCGCCTTTCCCTCGGAAACTATCTCCTGAGCGGCGACTTGCGCGATGAGGACAAGACCAACAAAGGTGTGAGCGAGCTCGAGGAACTCCTGAAATCGGGCGAAGCCAAGGCCAACGATACGAACCTCCGCCAAGCGCTTTCTCAGGTCGAAGAAAACGAGCATGGCTGGGCCGAAGATTTCGCGAAACAGATGATCGCCAAGAGGCATCAAGTCGATTCCGGCGACGCCACTGTCTCCGATCTACAGATTTTCTACCTGCAACGCGATCCGGCGTCGTGGATCAACAAGTCCACGACCATTCTCGACCAGGCGAGCGAGGCCGTGCGCAAGGCTCAGGACGAATCCAATGCGTCTTCGGCATCGGCGACGCTCATGAATGCGATCTTCACGATCGTCGGGACATTGTTTGCCGTCATCCTCGGCGTGGGCATTGCCTTTTACACGGCAAAAACCATCAAGGAGCCGCTCTATCACCTAATCGACGTGGCGCACCGGATCGGCGATACCGGCGACCTGGATCAGACGATCGACATTCATCGCAAGGACGAAGTGGGAATCTTGGCAGACAATTTCAACAAGATGATCTCCCACCTGAAAGAAATGGCCGCCGTCTCGGCGGCAATCGCCGAGGGCCAGTTGTTCGTCGCCGTCCAGCCGCGATCGCAGCAGGACACCATGGCACGGGCGTTTACGCGGATGACGCAAGGTCTGCGTGAACTGGTTCGTCAGGTTCGCGACAGCGCCTCTCAGGTAGCCAGCGGCGCGACTCAAATGGCAAGCGCCTCCGATGAATCCGCCAAGGTCAGCGTGCAAGCAGCCTCCGCGATCGACGAGGTGACCAGCACGATGCACGAGATGAGCGTCAACGTGCAAAACGTCGTGAAGAACACGCAGGTTCAGGCATCGAGCGTCGCCGAAACCTCGGCTTCGATCGACCAGATGGTGACTTCGATCCAGCGCGTGGCGGACACCGCCAAACTGCTGGTGGACATCTCGCATCGCTCCCGCGAAGAGGCCCGGACCGGCATGATCACCATGGACAAGGCCACCGAAGGGCTCAATCGCACCAGCCAGGCGATCCAGTCTTCGTCTGAAATCATCGACGTTTTGGGACGCCGCGCGGACGACATCGGCAAGATCATCGAAGTGATCGACGATCTCGCCGAGCAAACGAACCTGCTGGCGCTCAACGCGGCCATCGAAGCCGCGCGCGCTGGCGAGCACGGCCTCGGCTTCGCCGTGGTTGCCGAGGAAGTTCGAAAGCTCGCTGAAAAATCCACGCAATCGACCAAGGAAATATCCGAGCTGATCCAGGGAATTCAGAAAGAAGCGCGTGAAGCCGTCGAGAACATGGAAAAGAGCACGACCATGGTTCAGGAAGGCCTCACTCTCAACAAAGATCTCAGCCTTGCACTCGATAAAATTTCCGATGTCGTTTCGGAGGTCTACAAGTTCTCACAGGAGATCGGCGCGGCCACGATGGAACAGTCGAGCGGGTCCGCGCAGATCGCCAAGGCTACCAACCGTCTCACCGAAATCACGCAGGAGATTACTTCATCGGTCGAAGAGCAGGCTTCGGGCGCGCAGGCCGTCGTTCGTTCGATGGAGCGGATGCGCGAACTCGTGCAGCAGTCCACATCGAGCTCAACCGAACTAGCTGCGGCGGCCGAGCAGATGTCCAAGCTTTCCCGAGCGCTGCTTGACTCGATGGATCGCTTCGCGCTCGAAGAAACGTATGGTGATAACCGTCGCCACGGCGGGCGTCGGCCCGCGGAGCATCACGCCGCGCCGGAATATGCCGAAGTGGTCCGAGTCTGACAGCCAACACAACCATCATGGAAAAAGAAATTCAGGTCGTTGGCTTCCGGATCGGGCGCGAGACGTTCGGCCTGCCGATTTCGATCGTCCGCGAAATCGTGCGCGTCCCAGAAATCACCTCTGTGCCAAATGCGCCGGATTACATCGAGGGCGTGATCAACCTGCGCGGGCGGATCATTCCCATCGTCGATCTGCGGAAACGCTTCGGCGAGAAATCCTTCGAGCCGAATAAGAGGAACCGCATCGTCGTGGTCGAGATCGATAGCCGTGCCATCGGCCTGATCGTGAACTCCGCATCCGAGGTTTTGCGGATCCCTCCTTCGGAAATCGAAGAACCGCACAATGTCTTCAAGGAAGGCGAACTCAGCTACATCACGGGCGTGGGTAAATTGAACGGGCGGCTCGTCATTTTGCTCGATCTGAACCGGATTCTGCAGCGCGGCGAACTCCAACGTCTCGACGAAGCTGCTGATTCCTCAGCCGAGGTGGCCGCGGGCACTCCGGCACGCGTTTTCTAGGCGGGACCAGAGGCACTACCGAGGAACGAATGTCCACGACACTCACGACGCAGGTCGAACTCACGGATGCCGAACTGAAGCTCTTGCAGACCATGGTCTACCAGGAATGCGGAATGTATTTCGACGAACGCCGCACGCATTTCCTGCGCGATCGCGTCCACCGCCGCATGAAGGCATGCCAGACGGACACTTTTTACAGCTACTACCGCCTACTGACCAGCCGCGAGGGCAAGACCGAAATCACCGCGCTGCTTCAAAATCTGACTGTAAACGAAACCAGTTTCTTCCGCATTCGCCCGCAGCTCGATCTATTTCAAAAGGTGGTGCTCGAGGAGATCCTCAAGCGAAAACAGGAGCGCCGCGATTGGTCAATCCGCATCTGGAGCGCCGGCTGCTCGACCGGTCAGGAGCCGTACACGCTCGCGATCCTGGTCTGCGACGCGCTCGCCTACTACTACCTGCGCAACCCGCTGCCATTCGACATGCCGACACCGAAGCCGCTGATTCCGCCTCCCTGGAAGGTGGAAATCATCGCATCGGACATCAATTACTCCGCGCTGCTCACGGCCCAACAGGGCGTGTACAACGAGGCGCAGATGGACACCGTCGATTACACCTGCCGGCTGCGCTATTTCGACAAAGTCGGCGACAAGTACGCCGTGAAGCCCTCGCTGAAAAGCCTCGTGCAGTTCGATTTTCACAATCTGAAGACGGAATATCTCCCGCAGCGAAACGACGCCATTTTCTGCCGCAACGTGATGATCTATTTCGACGAGGCGGAGCAAAAGCGCCTCATCGAAAAGTTCCATCGCTGCCTGAATCCGGAGGGCTACCTCTTCGTCGGCCACGCCGAGAGCTTGTTCGGGCTGACGACCAGATTCCACATGATTCATCAGCATAATGCGACCGTGTACCAAAAGATCGAGGGGCCGCAGTGAGTTTTCCGTCCGACGAGCAAGCCGCCGAGCTTCGCGAGCTCTTTTTCGAGAGTGCCGAGGAGATTCTCCAAGGCATGAATGAGGCGGGCCTCGCTCTCGAAGCGCACCCGGGCGACGCCGAACAGCTTCGCCACGTCCGCCGCGCCGTGCACACGCTGAAAGGCGACTCGGCTGCCTGCGGCTATCGCCAGTTGAGCGAGCTTGCTCACGACTTCGAAGACGTTTTGACGCCGGAACTTGTCCAGACACATGCCGGCCTGATCGCTGAAGTGATCTTGACGGCTGCCGACACGTTTCACGAAATGCTGGCGGCTCACCGAAACAATCTGCAGCCGCCCGCCGGAGACGCCCTGCGCGAGCACATCCGGCGCCTGCTGAACAAACCGGCCACGCGGCCGCAGGAGGCATCGTCCGAGATCAAGATCGAGTGGACGGAATACGAACGCCTCATGATCGCGGAAGCGTTGCGCCAAGGTGAGGACGTTTACAACGTCACGCTGCGGCTCGATCCGGAAGCGCCTCTTCCAGCGGCGGCTTTCGAATTGGCCCGAAAAGGTCTCGAAGCCTCCGGCAAAGTCCTGGCGCTCCGGCCGGAAGGCGCCGCTTCCGGGGACGATCTTCGATTGATTCAAGCGGCCGTATCGAGCAACAAGCCTGCTGACTGGATCCGAAACCGCTGCCACGTTCCGTCCGTCGTCCAGAGCATCTCCGTCGAGCGTGCCACCGCTCCGGAATCGGCGCCGCGCGATCTGCTGCAAATTCTCCTCGAATCGGAAGCGGCTGCCGTTTCCGCTGGCGTCAAGCCTGGGATTGCGGGTTCAGCCGCCGACAACGAGGAGGAAGACTCTCACGACGTAGCTGCGCCTGCGGGCCTTGTACACGCCGCGGAAAATACGCTTCGCGTCGACGCGGGCCGGATCGATATCGTGATGAATCTGGTCGGCGAGCTGATCATCGGGAAATCGATGCTGCAACGCGCGATGGCGGAGTTCGATCGGCAGCATCCCAGGGATCCGCTGCGCGGCAAACTCGCCGACGCCCTCGGATTTCAGTCACGCGTACTCGGAGAGTTGCAAAAGTCAGTGATGAAAATCCGCATGGTGCCGGTGGAGCAGCTCTTTCGCCGCTTCCCGCGCATCGTCCGCGACGTAGCGAGATTGCGCAACAAGGATATCGGTATCGAGATTGCCGGGCAAAACACGGATCTCGACAAGGGAATTCTGGATGCTCTCGCCGAGCCGATGTCGCACCTCGTCCGTAATGCGGCCGACCACGGCATTGAGACAGCTTCGGAACGGATCTCGGCTGGGAAGCCGGCGCGCGGCACGATTCGGCTGAATGCGTACCACGATGGAGATCAAGTTGTGATCGAAGTGTCCGACGATGGCCGCGGACTCGATCGCGAAAAGATTGTGCGGCGCGCCGTCGAGCGCGGAATCATTGCGGCCGAAGCGACGCTCCAATTCAACGAATCCGAGGCGCTGCAGCTGATTTTCGCGCCGGGCCTGAGCACCGCGGACGAGGTGACTGAGATTTCCGGGCGCGGCGTCGGTCTCGACGTTGTGAAATCGGCGCTCGATGCTTTGAAGGGTTCGGTCGAACTCGAAAGCGAGCGTGGCAAGGGCACGACGTTTCGCCTTATGGTGCCGCTGACACTCGCCAGCATTCAGGCGCTTCTGTTCCGCGTCCACGGCCGGCTCTACGCAGTGCCGCTGGGCGCCGTGGCGGAAATCACGCGAATCACGGAAGAAGAAATCCATCAGGTCGATGACCACGAGGTCTTCCAGTTGCGCCAGCAGGTTATGACTCTCGTCCGCCTCGACCGGCTCGAGCCGCGGGCCGTGGGTACGCGTGCGCACCGTATTTTCGTGATCGTCATCGGCTCGGGCGGCCGCCGGTTCGGCTTGGCCGTCGACAGCCTGATGGGCGAAGAAGAATTGGTGATCAAGGCTCTCGAAGATCAGCTGGTGACGTCTCCGCTTGTGAGCGGCGCTTCTATCCTCGGCGATGGAACCGTTGTGCTGATCCTCAATGTTCCCGCCGTGGTTTCGCATCTTTCCCGCATTCCGGCGCTGGGGGCCACGGCATGAGCGATAGAATCCGCGTGCTCGTGGTGGATGACTCGGCGCTGATGCGCAAACTGATTCCCGCAAATCCTTGCTCGCGATCCGAAAATCGAGGTCGTGGGCACGGCGATGGACGGCTTGATCGGACTGAGGAAGATCGAAGAGCTGCGTCCGCACGTGGTGACGCTTGATCTTGAAATGCCGCGCATGGACGGCATCGAGATGCTGCGGCAGATCACGCGCAAGCATCGCGTCCCCGTCATCATCGTGAGCGCGCACACGGAAGAAGGCGCCTCGCTCACGCTGAAAGCGCTCTCCCTTGGCGCATTCGATTTCGTCACCAAGCCGCAAGAGGCTGCCACGGGGCGTCTCGCGCAAATTGCCATCTGAACTCGCGCTAAAAATCAAGGTCGCGGCCGGCATCCGGCGCGCCGAAAATGATTATTACGCTGCCTTCGTCCAAGCGGAGAGGGCCGCGGACATTTTCGACGCAACCGCGCTGGCCCTCGCGCGTCGTCGCCATCGGCATTTCCACGGGCGGTCCCAACGCGCTGCAGTATCTCTTCTCTCAGCTTCCCGAGGATTTCCCAGGCTGCTTGCTGGTCGTGCAGCACATGCCCGAGGGATTCACGGAAATGTTCGCGCAGCGCCTGGACGAATCCTCCGCCATCGAAGTGAAGGAGGCGCAATCGGGCGACCTACTGCTTGCCGGGCGCGCGCTGATTTGCCCCGGCAACCGGCACATGAAAGTGCGGCGCATGGAGCACGGCGACATCGCCGTTCTCGTGGACCAGCCGCGCGTAAACGGCCACCGACCTTCGGTCGACGTCCTGTTCCATTCGGTAGCGCATGAATTCGGCAACAGAGCGGTGGCCGTGCTGATGACCGGCATGGGCGACGATGGCGCCGCCGGGCTGGGCGCGGTGCAGGCCGCCGGCGGTTACACGATCGCGCAGAGCCCAGACACCTGCGTCGTCGACAGCATGCCGCGCGTTCAGCGATCGAGCGTGGATTTGCCGCGAGGATCGTTTCGCTTGCGAATCTCGCGAGCGTTCTGCAAGCGAAATGCGTGCACGAACCGGCCATCCGGCCGAGCCGGTCGCGGCAGCATCGCCGGCGGACGTGGTCTGCCGCGAGAAGGGTCTTCGCGAAGGAGAGCGTCATGAAACAATTTGAAGCATTGACTCGAAAGGACAGCCAGCCCGTCCGCTATTTGATCGTGGACGACTCGGTCTTCGCGCGGAAGAGCCTCGCGAAAATGGTCGAGTCGTTCGGCGGCCAGTTGGCGGGTGAAGCAGGCGACGGGTGCACGGCCATCACGGAATACGCCCGCACCAAACCCGACATCGTCCTGATGGACATCACGATGCCGCAGATGGAGGGGATTGAGGCGGTCGAGCGCATCGTCCAGGAGCATCCCGAGGCGCGCGTCGTCATGGTCTCTTCGGTGGGCTACCAGGACAACATTCTCGCTGCGCTCCAGAAGGGCGCGCGCCATTTCGTCCAGAAGCCCGTGAAGCCCGACGCGCTTTACGAAATCATCCGCTACGTTCTCAATGACGACGGCGTCACGGCGCCCGTCGCGGCGGGAGGGGAGAAGTCTCGATGAAAATGGATCTGATCCAGCCCTTTATCGGCTCGCTCGACGCCGTTCTGGCTGAAATGATGCAGGCCCCGGCAACCATTGCGGACCTGACAATGGAAGAGGACGGTTATCGCAAGAAAGGCCTGGCCGCGGTTGTGACTTTCAAAGGCCAGATCGAAGGGCGGATCGTTCTGGACATGGAACCGCCCGCAGCGGCAAAAGTAGCCAGCTTTCTCGCCGGGCACGGAAGTGGATCCCGCGGAGCAGATCGTCCAAGAAGCGGTTTGCGAGCTTGCCAACATGGTGATCGGCAACGCCGTCACCCAGCTCAACGATCGCGGCTTCCAGTTCAAAGTGTTTCCACCGTCCTTGCTAGCCGAGGAACACTGCGCAAAAGCAGGACAGGATTCGGAAGCGACAATCCTCTGCTTCGAGACCACCAGCGGAAAAGTGTACTTGAACATCGCAATGCGTTACCACGCGCGCCGTTCTCGCGAGCGAACGCCTGTTGCCGTGGGCTAACGAAGGAAAAATCCCCGCCGACTAAGTTAAGAACCGACGCGCTGGTTCACCGTGCTCGCTGGCCTATCCGGCGATATTCGGTGCCGTGGCGGAATAACCCAGCCTTCGGCATTTGCTCCGAATAAATGATGCGCGCGGGCAGGAAAATATTCGCTGCGTCCGGTGAATAGGGAACCGCGACCTCGACCGCGGCATCGGAGTCGTAGCGGCGTTTGCTGCGGAAGCACATTCCGACCGGCGAAATATCTTCGCAAACGGCCAGCTCGTCGTCGGCGCCCGCCTGCCGGATGCACGCCGTGAGCCTTGTTTGCAATCGCATCCGCTGGCGCTCCCGCTGTTCGCCCTGCGCTGGGACTGCGCCCTGCGCATCGCTCGATCGCCGCCCGCGCGGAGTGCGCGCGCCAAGTTTCTTCTCGTCTTCGTGCGGGGCCTGCGTCCAAATACTCGGAACGCCGCACGTTTTGCAATGACGGGCGATTCCCCGGTTGGTTTCGAACGCGCGGAGTTCAAGCTCGTTGAGATGCACTACCTCGCGACTGCGGCAGTAGCTGCACTCGAGCAGCATGCGCGCCACGGCTTCCAGGGAATCAGCAATCGGAGGGAATTCCACTCCCCAGAGATCCACTTCGGGATCGATGATTTCGATGCCGTAGAGGAAACCGTCCCGCTGTCTCCCGAACTGGCCTACCACGCGCACCTCGGTTTTCCGGTGCGACTCGCTGGCCGCCCTGCGCTGGATATGAATCCGCTGCTCGGGCGCCAGTTCGCCCTCGAAAATAATCACGCCGCCGCCGCGATTGAGCAGCAGCGTGCGGGCCGGTGCTTTGAATTCCTTGCCGCGACTATCGGTGCCGGAAACTTCCAGGAGCAAAGTCAGCGAGACACGGTCGGTACGGCGGAGCGACGCCGACGCCATTCGGTCCTCCTCTGGAAAATGGACTCCCCTGCCGCCAAGATAACATATCGGGTTGGTTTGCGAGACACTCGCAGGCTCACTTGGGATTCGCCCGGTACATCCATTCGGCCGGCGCCTGCGCCGGTGGAGCGCTAATTCCGCGCAGGATTGCATCCACGATCCCGCGCTGCGGAGATTTCGAACAAACCGGGTCCGTCGCCGCCGCATCCTTCGCCAACAGAAACGCCTGGCAGCGGCAGCCGCCGAAATCCTGCTCACGGCGATCGCAGCTCCGGCAGAGTTCCGGCATCCAATCCACGCCGCGATATTTCTGGAATGCATCCGATTCTTCCCAGATCCAGCGTAGCGGCCGCTTCTCGACATTTTCAAACGCCATTCCCGGCAGCACATTCGCCGCGTGACACGGCAGAACGTCCCCATCGGGCTTCACCAGCAGAACTTTTCGCCCCCAGCCGCCCATGCAAGCCTTTGGATATTTCGCGTAATAGTCGGGCACCACATACTCCACGCGAATCCGTCCGCGCAGGCGCTCTTCGGCTTTCTTGATGAGTTCGAGCGACCGGTCGAGCTGCTCGCGAGTAGGCAACAACCGTTTCACGTTTTCAAACGCCCAACCGTAATACTGGACGTGCGCGAACTCCACGCGTCCGGGCCCGATCGCTTCGGCCATCGCGATCATGTCTTCAAGCTGGTGCAGATTCAGGCGATGAATCACGAAATTGAGCGTCAGCGCGATGCGATGCCGCTTCACCCATTCGGCCACGCGCAGTTTCTGCGCGTGAGTGTGCGTACCCGAAAACTCGGCGGCGCTCTCTTCGTCCGCGCCCTGAAAACTCAGCTGAAAATGGTCGAGCCCTGCGGCTACGAGTTCTTCGAGGCGCTTTTCATCGAGCGGGAGGCCCGACGTGATGAGGCTGGCGTAGAGACCTGCTGCGCGCGCGGCGCGGATGATCTCGACGAGATCGGGACGCGCGAGTGGCTCGCCCCCGGTGAAGTCCGCTTGCAGAACGCCAAGTTCCGCAGCCTCGCGAAGCACGCGTATCCACAACGCGGTCGAAAGCTCGCATTCGCGTTTTGTCAGCTCCAGCGGGTTCGAACAGTACACGCAGTGGAGCGGGCAGCGGTGCGTCAGCTCCGCGACCATAGCGAGCGGGCTCAAAATTGGAGTGCTCATCGCAGACTATGCCTTAGGTGCCCGGCGAACTTCGGTCTAGCAAATGCCTTCGCGAGTCGCGCGAAGCCGGGTGCTCGCTGTCTGCACTCACTCGAAGTCCAGCGCCCGCTGCTCTTGCAGCCGAGCCAGATACTCGAGGATGTCCTGCTCGACTTTCGAGGGCTCCGCCTTCGAGTAGATCGCTTGCAGCTCGGTGATGATTTGCCGCACCGTGTGTTTCCCATCGCAACGCTCCACGATTTCAAGGCTGGGGCCGCTCAGCCGGAGCGCGCGCTCGGGCATCAGCAGAACGCGTTGCGCCTGACTCTTCTCGTTCAGGCGGCAACCCGGCACGAGGCGTGGCCGGCTCTCGGGCCCAGGAATCACGAAGGTGTCTCCGCGGGCCTGAACGCCCCGGGAGGCGGCCAGCCCGGCGCCACATATGCAAAATAGAGCGCGTCCAGCATCGCCCACAAGATATCGCACTTGGCGCGAAGCGCGCCGAGCGCCAGTTCCTGCTGTTCGCGGGTCTTTGCGTGCTTCACCACATAGGCGAGCGCGAAATTCGCGTCTTCCGGGGCCTGCGTCATGCGCCCCTGAAAATAGTCCAGGCCGCTCGATAACCACGGGTAGTACACCCGCAACCGATCCACACGCAGCGTAATCAGGTCCTTTGAGAAGAGTTCGGTAAGAGACGAGGCCACCGCTTCCAGATGCGTTCGCGAGCGCACGAAATCGACGTACGCATCCACGGCATAGCGCGTGGCTGGGAGAATTCCCTCGCCGCTAATTGCCTGCTCGCGCGAGAGGCCTGTCGCCTCGACCAGCCGCAGCCATTTCTCGATTCCGCCGGGCTTGGTGCCGTCGCCGTCATGATCGAGAATGCGCTTGCGCCACGCCAGCCGGAATTCGGGATCCTCGCTTCGGGCGAGAATCGTCGCGTCCTTGATCGGAATACGGCTCTGATACATGTAGCGGTTGAGCGCCCAAGCCTGTAGCTGGCCGTGGGTGAGTTTCCCCTCGTGCATTAAAAGGTGAAAGGGATGCTTGTGGTGATAGCGCTCCCGGCCGATAGCGTGAAAGCTCGCGACAAACTCCGCTTCGGGAAGCATCGCTGTGGGATCGGACCCGCTCATAATTCAAACTCCATTCCATCATAGGCGATTTCCCAGCCCGCGTCTCGAAGCGTGCGGTGGGCGGCGCTCTCTTCATCGAGCGCCGGATTCGTGTTGTTGAGATGGACGAGAATCCTGCGCACGTCTCTGGCGTCTCGCATCTGTTCAAGCAATCCGCCCGCTCCTGAAAGCGGCACATGACCGATTTCTCGGGCCGTCTTGCCGCCGCCCCGGACATCGATGAGTTCGCGGTCGGTCCAAAATGTCCCGTCGAGGAGTGCGACGTCGCTCGCCGCCGCGCGCCGCTTCCATTCCTCCCCACGGCCCGGCAGCGTCGGAGCAAAAAAAAGTTGCTTCCCATTCTGCGCAAACGCGAGTCCGATCACCGCTTCTTCCACTGGCAGGCTCTTTCGTAGCCGATCGCTGACGTAGTCCGGGAATTCTCCTCCAAGTGGAACAGCCGTGCAAACCAGGCTCGCATCCGACCCGTGACTCGATCTCTGAAAAACAGGTGTCGCCCGATCCAGCGGCAAGTCTTCCCAATGAACCGGCGGCACCGATCGGTCGAGCGCCCGGAAAAGTGTGTTCTCCTCGGTAAGCACACGTCGCACGGATGCGGTCGCGTAGATGCGCAAGGGCTGGAACTCGCGGAGATGCAGTAGGCCAAGCACGCTATCCACATCCGCGCTGGTGAGTATCAAGGCAGCGATTGGCGTGCTGCGTGTTTGTTCGGTCGGGAAAAACTCGGGGTCTTGCGAGATTTGCTGCCGGAGATCTGGAGAGGCGTTCAACAGGAGCCAACTGCCGGGCTCAGGAGAGATGGCAACTTCAGCTTGTGTGCGCTTCTGGCCTTTCAACACACCTATCCGAAGGCGGCTGCAGTTCGAACATCCGCAGTTCCACTGCGGGAAACCGCCGCCGGCGGCGGAGCCCAGAACCTTTACACGCATTTACAAACTACAGTTCGGCGTTCGCGTATGAGCTGACTTCGCAGCTCAGGCAAATCTCTTCGTGCTGGGGTGTGGTCCATTCCATGGTTGTGGCCTCCGAATTGAAAACAATAACGCCTTGCGTCAAGAGCCTATGTGCGCGCAAAAAGTATATCTTACGAGCTGCAGCCAAGGCAAACGAACATTCAATTTGGGTTGGAAGTTAGCGATCATTCGAACTCAATCGGGTTATGATACGCGGTTATGTGCGTCCGGGAATCGAGACCTGAAGCTGTGAATTTGGAGCTGGGCATGTTGAAGCCCGCAAAAGGGCGTAGGAAAAGGTTATTGCCGCGATCAAAAATTTATGTGTCGGCCTTTCTTGCGGTTTTGGCCTTGTTTGGGAGTCCGAGGCTGGGGTGGGCTCAGGTAGCTGCCGCCATTTCTGGGACCGTCGAGGATGCATCGGGCGGCGCAGTGATTGGCGCCACCGTTACAGTAAAGAGTTTGGAAACGGGGGCCGTTCGGAGCGTGACGACGGACCAGGCCGGCAACTTTAGAGTGCTGGAGCTGCCCCTTGGGCCGCAGGAGGTGAAAGCAGAAAAGAAAGGCTTCAAGGCTACAGTGCGGACGGGAATCAGTTTAGAGGTAGGGCAGCAAGTGGCGGTGAACCTGCGGCTCGAAGTGGGCGAATTGGTTCAAGAGATCGTAGTTTCGGAAGAGGCTCCCGTGGTCAATACGACGACAGCCCCCATCTCCGGAGTTGTAGGGGAGCGCGAAGTCAAGGATTTGCCTCTCAACGGCCGGAGCTTCGATAACCTGATAACTCTCAACCCCGGAGCGATCAATTACAGCGCGATGAAGAGCGCTAATACGAGCACCAGCAATGGGAACACATTCACCGTGGCCGGGAGGCGGACCGCCGAGAACCTGTTTTTGCTGAACGGCATTGAATACACGGGATCAAGTCAGCTTGCGATAACGCCTGGCGGCGTTAGCGGCGAACTTTTGGGAATCGATGCTGTCCGGGAGTTCAACGTTTTGACGGATACCTACTCTGCCGAATATGGGAAACGAGCGGGAGCACAAGTCAGCGTTGTCACCGAGTCGGGAAGCAACGCGCTGCACGGCTCGATTTTCGAGTTCCTACGGAATAGCGCGCTCGATGCGCGCAACTATTTTGCCCAGGGACCCAATCCGCCCTTCAAGCAGAACCAATTCGGAGGAGCGGGGGGAGGGCCGCTCAAGAAAGACCGCTTGTTCCTGTTCGGTAATTACGAAGGATTTCGCCAAGCATTGACGGTCAGCAACGTGGCTGTGGTCCCCGATCAACAAGCGCGCCAGGGTTCTTTGCCAAACCCAGTGACTGGCGTCTATGCGACGGTTAAAAATCTTGAATCCGTCGATGTTGCAGTACATGTCCTTCTGGCCTCAGCCGAACGGTGGCGAGTTGTACGTCCCTACGACTAACCTGCCGAGCGGCACGGCGTTGTCGTACAACAGCCCTAAGCAATACATCCGTGAAGACTTTGGCACTCTCCGAATGGATTACACCTTGAGGGATCGAGACTCTCTCTCGGGAGCCTACACGATCGATGACGGCAATAGCCTCGTGCCGCTGTCAGATCCCCTGTTCGCGTCTTACAGCACGCTGCGAATGCAAGTGGCCAGCGTGCAGGAAACACATATCTTCTCGCCCGATGTTCTCAACACGTTCCGCGCCGGCTTCTCTCGCGCGGGATTCAATCTGGATTCTTCTCTATTGGCTTCCTTTCCGGCAAACCTCGACTTCGTAACCGGCGCCGGGCCTGGCGGAATCGTCATTGGAGGTGGCGTCACAACCACCGGCCTTGCGGCTCTTACTTCGGCTGGTCCTAACAATGCGGCGGGAGTGTCGAATCGCAGAAATCTCTTCACCTATACCGACGATGTGCTGATCAGCAAGGGCATTCATCAGATCAGTTTCGGTGCGTGGTTTCAGCGGGTCCAGGACAACGAAGACAGCGCTTCGCGCCGCCTTGGGCAGGCCTCGTTTGCCAGCCTGGCAACGTTCCTTCAAGGGACCGTGAGCACATTTCAGGTTGTACCGAGCCCCAACGAACTGGATTGGAGAAGTCTTTTCGGGGCGTGGTACTTCGAAGATGCGATTCGGATCACGCCGAACCTCACGTTCCGCGCTCGGCATTCGACAAGAATTCACCACGGGCTGGAACGAGGAATTGGGAAGAGCCGCCAATTACCTGGTTGGCTCGTCGGGTGTGCTCGTGACCAACCCGCGTGTCGCCGACTCGGTTTTCACGCAGAATAATGCGAAGTGGCTGTTCAGCCCTCGAGTAGGGCTGGCGTGGGACGTCTTCGGAAACGGAAAGACGGCGGTTCGCGCGGGATTCGGGACGTACTATTCGCTGATTGACGATCTCGCTTTTCTGCTCAACTCGCTTCCTCCCTACAATGGGTCGCTATCGTTTTCGGGCGCATTGTCCTCGATTGTCCCGATTGCGCCCGGCGTGCCGCCGCCGCCCTCCTGTGGACCGGGTGTTCCGGCGCCGTGCAGCACTTATGCACCACAAGGAATTCAGGCCGACGCCAAAACTCCGACCGTTGAGGAATGGAATCTCACCGTTGAGCAGGAGTTGAACCCGAGCACGGCTTTCCGCGTAGCCTATGTGGGATCGCATGGATACCACGGCTTTCTCAGCATTGATCCGAATACAATCCCCGCGCAGATTTGCTCCAATCCGAGCGGCTGCCAGGCGGGCGGCGTTGCGACAAATGGCACTCCCGCTTCGGTAGCAAATCAAAGCCACGTAGCTGATGGTGCGGAGTACATTCCCGTGGGAACGCGGCCGAATCCATTTCTGGGAGCTGGGTTCTTCTGGTTCACTGAGGGCAACAGCAGCTATAACGCGCTGGAAACGGAAGTGACCCATCGGCTGAGCCGGGGGCTGCAGTTCCGGGCAAACTATACATGGTCTAAAAACCTCGACATAAACTCCGGGCTCACAGGCGCACAGGCCAGCAATCAGGCGCAGATGGTTTTGGATCGGAATGACCTGCGGCGGGACTGGGGACCCTCCGCGTTGAACGTCACCAGCCAAGCGAGTATTTCCGCGCGATACGAATTGCCGTTCGGCCGCGGCAAGCCGTGGTTCAATGCGACCCGAGGGCTTGAAGGCAAACTCGTCTCCGGCTGGCAGTTGAATGGAATCGCGACGTTCTTGACTGGGTTTCCGTTCACGCCGCTGGTGGGCTCAAACCGCTCCGGAGACGGAGATACTAGAAATCCCGACCGGCCTTCCCTGAATCCGAATTTCTCCGGCCCTATCATTCTTCACAGCCAGAAGGAATGGTTCAATCCGAATGCCTTCGTGCTGCCAGCTGCGGGAACGTACGGCAATTTGAGGAGAGGGACATTCACCGGACCGGGTCTAGCCGACGTGGACTTTTCGCTGTTCAAAAACACTTCTCTGACCGAGAGAACGAACCTGGAGTTTCGCGCGGAGTTCTTCAACATATTCAACCGAGTCAACTTCGGCCCCCCAAACACAACTGTATTCGCGAGTGGAGCACTGAGCGCGTCGGCGGGGTTGATTACGACGCTGGCCACTAACCCCAGACAAATCCAATTTGGGCTGAAGCTGATTTTCTAACGAAACAAACTCGGGCGGCTCGGCTCCGCTTTGAATTACTCCCCTAACTCGCCGCTCCTGACGTCGCTCGCTTCGAAGCCGGCCAACCCAATCAGAATCAGTGGGCAGCGATGAGGTCGGGAGGCGGGTATTCGGGTAGCTTTTGGTTCTTCGCGTCGGTGCGTTTCACTTCAAGATCATCAAACAGGATCGAGGGGCTGATCACGGTCGTCGGCACCTGTCCGTCCCGATTGCTTACCAGAGGGTCGTTGCCCGCCGCGACCAGATCATTGCGAAGCGCTCGCGTGTCGAGCTCGTCAAACACGGCGCCGCGGACAAGTTCCTCGTGGCCGTCTTTCGCATACACGCGATAGAGCAGGCGTGGCTCGTACCCGGGACCGCCGAGCGTCTCCACGTAATACCCGAAGGCTTGTCCGTTTTGCTTGCAGATTTCGATCAGCTTCTGCTTGAGCTCATCGGGCGAGAGCGACTGCTTGGACTCCACGACCAGGTTCCCGATGTTGGGCGATGTGGACTGAGCCGAACCCGCGCGGCCGTGGCCGTTCGACTCGGGGAAATCGCGGATCGGCTCGCGCCCCATCAGATAGTTCACCAGCATGCCGTCCGCGATCACCGGCACTTTCGCCGCGCGCACGCCCTCGTCGTCTGTCTCGTAACTCCCGATCAGGGTCTTCCCTCCGAAAGCTTTCATCGTCGGATCGTCATTCACGGACAGAAACGTCGGCAAAACCCGGCTCTTATAGTTGGAGGCGTAGTCCCCCGTTGTGCGCGCGGAGTCCCCCGGCTTCGGCCGGATCCCGAGTACGTTCCTGCCAACCATCCCGTTGAAGAGATCGGTAGCCGCATCGGCGGAAAAAAGCACGGGACCGCGATAGTCTTCGTCCACCATGGGAGCGTCACGCAATTCCTTGAGCGTCTCGACCATCTTGGCGCTGTCGGCTTGAAACTGCTCCGGCGTGGGCAAATCCTTCAACGTTCCGGCGGTATAGTACGGCGCGCGACTGAGAAGCATGCCGTCGGCCGCCTGGGTTGTGCCGTTCGCGGTAAGAAAATAGACCGTGTAGCCGTGACGGGTGACCGTTCTTTCAGAGTTCACGAAATACTGATTCACGGCCCTAAATCGCAGCCCGGCGGTGAGAGATTCGATCTTCGGGTCGCCGCGGAATAAATTCGAAGACTTCTCGATCATTTCCTTCCACGGCTTTGGGTCGAAATCGAGCTTCGCGAGCGGCCCGATCGATTCCACAGCCGGAGCGTGCGCAAAGTCGTCGAACGGCTGGTCCGCCGTATATTGGCGAAGCGCGGCCTTTTTCGTCGCGAGAGCCTCGCTGGCCGCTTTATAGGCCTGGTCGGTCGCGGTCCACAACTGCCAGCGCAGCGCGATGGGGTCGTTATCGATCGGCGCAATGTTCACGGCGCCAATTCCCGGCCCGTAGTAGCTGTCCTGTTTGTAGTCTCCGACGCGGACAACAACCCGAATTGTGCGAGCGTGGAATCGTTGGTCTTGCCGCAGCGCTCCGAACGCGGCCTCCGCGAAGTACTCGTCCGTATCCGAGAGACGGTATTCGATGTAATACGGCGCGGGGACGTCTTCCATTTTGAGCTGCGATTTTGAACGGTCGAGCTCCTCGCGCATGGCTTGCAAAAGCGGGTCGGAGGATACGGCGTACGATGCCGTGGCACTGCTTTCCGCTGCCGGTTGCTGCCCGCTTGCGGGAACGGCCCACACGAATACCAGCAGCGAGAGAACTCGAATCGAGGACCAGCGCGGCGTTGCTTTCGTGAGCGCGCTCATGGCTTGGCCTGCGTCGCGGTTCCGGACTTCGCAGTCGCATCCGCTGTGGCATTTTCGAAACCCGGAGGCGGCAACAGCGGCGGCCTCTGCGTTCCCTTTTCGCGCTTCTGCACTTCGATCTCCGAAAAAAGCATGGCAGGCGCCACCGCAGCCACCGGAACCTGACCGGACTCGGCCCCGCAGACGCCGTTAAAAACCTGGAGTGTGTCGCCCGTCAGGATGATGTTGTTGAGAGACAGCAGCGGCGTGCCGACGATATCCACGCCCCGTACGAGCTCGTCCGGCCTCCCATCGGCGTATACCCGCCACACCATCACCGGAATCACCTGGAATGCTTGCGGCTGTGCTCGTGCCGTCAGCGTGAAGCCGCCCTGAATATCTTCGAAATAGAGGCCGTACGGCTTGCCCTGCCGCTTGATCTCTTCGATGAACTTCTGGCGAAGCTCGGGATCCTTCACCGTCTTCGTTGACGTGACGATCAGATTTCCCTGCCGGCCAGTTGGCATGAGACCCGGTTGCCTGCGGCCGTGGCCGTTCGAATGGCTGAAGTTGGTAATCGGCATTCGCGACATCAGAAAGTTTTTCAAAATGCCGTTCTCGACCGCCACCACCCGTTGCGCGGGAACGCCTTCATCATCGAACTGGTAATACCCAGCCAGCTTCACGCCGTTCATCTCATGCATCGTCGGGTCGTCCACGACCGTCAAGAACGTGGGCAGCACCTGCTGGTTCACTTTCTTCGTGAAGGTTTGTCCTTCCCTTTCGTCGCGCTGCCGGTGGCCTTCGAGGCGATGTCCGAGAACCTCGTGGAAAAACACGGCTGCGGCCCGGCCGGAAAGCAGCGCCGGCCCGGCGTATGGTTCGGCTGCCGGAGCGTTGCGCAGCGCGTGCAAATCCGCGGCGATTTTATTCACCGCCGCTACAAGCTCTGGCTCGGAAGGCAATTGATCAGGCGACGCCGCCTGATAGGATTCGACGCGCAGCAAGTTTGTCCCGTCATCGGCGCGCGTTTCCGCCTCGATCACCAGGCGAAACATCGCCGCCGGCTGCGCCAAAGCCGTCCCTTCGCTCGTGGCGAGGTACGAATGGCTCGTGCCGCCCTGCAGCAGCACGAGCGAAGTGTACACGTCTCGATACTTGAGGAAGCCGCCCGAGACTCGCCGGATCCGGTCCTCCCATATCTTTTGGCTCAGCGCAATCGCCGGCCGCGATTCGTCGATATGATTCTCAGACGATTCCTGCGAGAAGTCCGGCGACTTGTCCTCTTCTTCCGACTGGACGGCCTGGTTCGTCTTCACTTTCAGGAATGCGCCCGACGCCTGCTCGTATTCGCGGTCCGTCAATTGCCATAGAACGCGCGCGATCGAATCGGCGTCGTCCTGCAGGGGTAGCGTGCCGGTCGTAATGCCTGAAGGGCGGCTCTGGCTGTGCGTGTTGTCGAGGGCGGACGAGCCGACGCGCATCATCACGTCCGCCTGGCGCCCGTGGACGGTCGTCGAGGCGACCAAGCTTCCATTGAGCCCGGCGATCGTCAGCGCATTCGTGTCCGTAACGGCGTATGTCAGGAAATACGGAGCGGGATCCGCCTTCGCCAGAGATGTCGTCGCGCGCGCCAGTTCGCGCTGCATCGTTTCCAGCAGAACGTCGGGGCGCGGCGGCGAAGAAAGCACTGCCAGAGGAACGCCGCAGAGGCACAGCACCGAACCGATTATGAGCCGAAGGAAGGAGCGATTCATGCGGATTGTTTACACTCGAACGGAAGTGTCAATCTAGCACACTCGGCCGATGGCCGACCAATAAAAGAGGCTGGAATGTGCGAAAGTGCACCGTTTCCGTTCACAGGAAACGCGCTAAAGCGAGGAAGAAGACTTCTCCAGCTTGGCTTGGCGCTCGAATGGCGCGCTCTCAAGAAGCAAGATTCCTATCAAACCACACGCCGCCGCAACCCCCGCGAGCAGATAGGCCGTAGCCGTCGAGAGATGCGGTACCAGGAGCGCGAGCGCGCCGAACAGTCCCGCCAAGCAATAAAGCACGAGAACGGCCCCGCGGTGGCCCAGCCCGAGGTTCGATAGACGATGCGCCGCGTGATCCTTTCCCGGTGAAGTAAACGGCAGCAATCCTCGCCGAGCGCGAGAAATCGACACGAGCGTTGTGTCGAAGATCGGCACGCCGAGGATTAAGACGGGAACGAGCCAACTGACTGGAAAGTGCGTTCCCTCAGGGCGTATTTTTAGGCCGAGCGTCGCCATCAGGAAACCAAGAAACATGGCGCCACCGTCACCCATGAAGATTTTGGCCGGATTGAAATTCCAGCGCAGGAAACCCAGAGCAGCGCCGAGTGTTGCGGCTCCGAGCGTGCGCACCAGCGTCTGCCCGTTCAGTGCGGCGGAAATTGTGAAGAAACCCGCCGCGACCGCGGAAATCCCCGCGCAGAGACCGTCCATGTGATCGAGGATGCTAAACGATGCCGTGATGCCTACCACCCACAGCACGGTAAGACAGCCGTCCAGAACGATGCCGGCTGCTCCAGGGACAAACTCCGAAAATAACTGAGCGCGGATTCCCGCCGCTAGCAGAAAGAGAGCCGCAACCGGCATCCCGACGAACAGCTTCACCTGGTGATGCAGCAGACCGCCATCGTCCATCAAACCGACTGCCGCGAGCAGGGTCGCACCCGCAAGTATGCCCACCATCTGTTGCTGCGGAACGGCGCGGAGCGTCAGCAGGATCGCGAGGACGAATCCCAGATAGATTGCGATGCCGCCCAGCAATGGAATGGGCCGCAAATGGACCTTGCGAGCATTGGGACGATCCACCATCCCGTACCGCAACGCAAAGTGGCGAACCGGCACCGTGAGGATGAGCGAGCCAACCAACGCTACTGCGAAGGCGATCAGATCGGGAGGAACAGTCATAGTTTGGCTGCAGTTCCTGTCATGATAGGGCTCGCCACATGCACTCTCTCAAGATCTTCAATCACTGCTTCCAGTCTGTTCAGGCGCTGCCTCTTCCATGATTCCGAGAAATCGTTCTAGCTCGGTCACTCTAGCATATTTCTCCGCCGTCACTCGCGCGCGACGGGCCATCTCCGCGAGGCGGTTGGGGTCGCTGCGCAGTTCGCGAATGGCTGTGGCCACTGCGGCCGGATCGTCCGCATCGGCCGCTAGGCCGCATCCAGACTCAACCACGATGCGCGCGGCATCGCTCGTCTTCGGCGCGACGACGAGCACCGGCCTTCCCGCCGCCAAAATCCCATAGAGCTTGCTCGGCACCACGACGCCTTCCAGTCCCCGTCGTACGGTGACGATGTGTACATCGCCCGCCATCATCACGTGCGGAATTTGCTCGACGGGGCGGAATGGCAGAAAACGTACATTTGGAGCGCCCGCTGCCTCGACTTCCAGTGCTGCGCGATTTGCCCCATCCCCTATGAACACAAGCCCTGCATTTTCGTTGCGCAGCATTTCCGCAGCCTTGAGCAGCGTGCCCCACGCGCCGTAAAACCCAAGATTCCCGGCGTGCACGGCAACGAACGGAAAGCCGCAGCGGATCTCCCTCACGGTCGGATCGTCCTGCGCAGGCATCGACGCCGGGAATGAAGTGCCAGAGCGCACGACGACAACCCGTTCCGGCGCAATACCCTTTGAAAGAATTCGGTCGCGCATGTCGTCGCCGATCACGATCACGCGAGCCGCCTGCCGAAGCGCGCGGCGATGCATCTTTTCCCAGAGGTCCACCCAAACGCTCGGGCGAACAATGTCACCACCCAAAGCCATCTCCGGATACAGGTCCTGGATGTTGTACACAAACGGCCGCCCCGTGAACCGCGCCACAAACGCTCCGGCAATGCCGGCGATGGGTGGGTCCGTCATCGCGAGTATCACGTCGGGACGAATGACCAGCGCCCGGGGAATCGCCAGCGCAAGGTAAGTGAGGTAGTTCGAAACTCGGCGGCGCATCCGGTGGCGCGGATAGGCGGTCGATCCGACTCGCTCGACGATTACACCATTGCGCGTGTCCCGGCGCAGGAACGCGAACGGATAAAACTCGTCTGGATCGTACGAGGGCCGTCCTGCAACCACCGTGACTTTGTGTCGCTGCGCGAGAGTCTCGGCCACCTGTGCTGCCATTTTCGCCGTTGCGGAGGTGTCGGGCGGATAGTATTCGTTCAAGAGCAGAATGTGCATGCGGTTTTAGTGTTCGCGTTTGGCGAAGCGTTGGGCAGGCTCCTCGCGATCGGCGGGTGATTGCTTTCGTTCAAGCAGAAAATTCCCCATCACCAACACGTCCATCCGGGTCCGGCGAAAACATTCCAGCGCTTCCTCGGGACGGCAGACGATCGGCTCGTTATCGTTGAACGATGTGTTCAACACGACTGGCACGCCCGTCAGGTCTCCGACCGCCCGCAACAGTTTCCAGTAGAGGGGATTTGCCGTGCGGCTGACCGTTTGCAGTCTCGCGGTGCCATCCACATGCGTTGGTGCCGGTATCACGCTGCGCTTCTCCGCGCGCACCGGATAGGCGAATGTCATGAAAGGCGAGGGGTGTGTCTTCTCGAAGTACTCGCCGACTGCCTCTTCGATGATCGACGGCGCGAACGGGCGAAACATCTCGCGGTGCTTGATTCGGCGGTTCAGGATTTCCTTCATCTCAGGCCGCCGCGGATCGGCAAGGATGCTGCGATTGCCCAGGGCGCGCGGCCCCCATTCCGCCGCTCCCTGAAACCAGCCCACGATTTTTCCGTCGGCGATATGCTGCGCCGTCATCTTCACAAGCGCCGCTTCGTCCAGTTCGGCGATCTCCGCTTCGTCCGTGGATCTGGCCTGATTGACGACCGCGCGAATCTCCGGTGCCGAGAATCTCGGGCCCCAGTACGCGTGGTCCATGGTGAACTCGCGCGGCCGACCCAAAATTTGATGGTTTACCGCGAAGGCCGCACCAACCGAAAGCCCGGCATCCCCGGCGGCAGGCTGCACGTAAACCTTCTCGAATGGCGTCGCGTCGAAAACCTTCGCGTTGGCGACGCAATTGAATGCCACGCCTCCCGCCAGACAAAGCGCCTTTTGTCCGCTCCGCTTGGCGAGCCCATTCCAATACGCCACCAATACTTCTTCGAGCGCAGCCTGCATGCTCGCCGCTAGATTATGGTGCCGCTGAGTCAGCGGCTCGTCGGCCTTGCGAGCCGCGCCGAGCCGCTTCTCGAGATACGGCGAAAAGAGTCTACCCAGGACTGGCGTGCTGTTCGCGTCGCGCCACGTCATCTCGGCGCCCTGTGTCTGGTGAGAAAAGTATTCGAGACCGAGCCGGAAGGAAAGCGGTCCATCGGCTCGCACGATGCGGCGAAACTCGTCGAGAAATTCCGGTTTGCCGTAGGCCGCCAGGCCCATCACCTTATATTCGTCGCCGAATTTCCAGAAACCCAGATACTGCGTGAGTGCCGTGTAGTACATCCCGAGCGAGTGGGGGAAGGTGACCTCGCCGAGCGTGCGCATTTTCGGCCCTTCGCCTGCCGCGCACATCGAGCTTGCAAAATCTCCCAAGCCGTCCGCAGAGAGAACCGCCGCGCTGTCAAAGGGCGAGATAAAAAACGCGCTCGCAAGATGCGCCGTGTGGTGCTCGATACGATGAAATTGCGCGCGAATCTTTTCGGACGGCAGCTGAAATGCGCCGGCTAAGTCCTCGCGGACGCCCGTAAAACGCCGCATCACTCGGACGCGGTCGAGCGCGAACTTCGGCATTCGCACGGCGAATCGCAGCTTCGTTCCAAGACGGGCCCACGGATCGCGCGGAATAGCGATGTGATCCACTTCTGTCAGCTTCGCGCCAGCCTGGTCCAGGCAGAACTGAATCGCGCGCGCCGGCAAGCCTGCCGCATACTTCACGCGGTTGAGGCGCTCTTCCTCCACGGCGGCAACGAGGCGGCCGTCGACCAAGATCGCCGCTGCGGCGTTCGCGTGATACGCGTTGATTCCGAGAATGATCATCGTGCGTTAGATGCAGCCTTCTTTCCTGAGCCGCTGAATATGCAAATCATGAAATTGATACGGCAGCGGCTCTGGAGCAATCGATCGCGCTCGCACGACCCTCGCGAAGATTCCGCTTCACCCATTCGTTCAATACATAGAGGCTCCACGGACGCGACCAGGTTGTGCGCCCGTTCTGGAAATCCTGCCACACGCCGAGAGCGAAGTCCCTGCCAAGATGGGATTCGAGGGCCGGCGACCAATCCGCAAACCCTGCCGCGATGCGCTCGCCCAGCGATCCTCGCAGCCACTTTTCCCAGGGAAACGTGAATGTGCGTTTTCGTTGCGCGACCACCTCGGGCGGCAAAAGATCGCCGAGCGCAGCAATCAGCAGCGCCTTCGGACGGGAGGATCCGAGCTTGGCGGATTCCGGAAGCGACAGAACGTATTCGACGAGCGGCGCATCCAGGAACGGCACGCGCACCTCGAGCGAATTGGCCATGCTCATCGCGTCTGTGTCGCGAAGAAGCGTATTCAAGAGGTAAGACCGCAACTCGAGCCAGGAGATCTGCGTGAAGCGGTCCAACGAATGCACCTGGAGCGCCGAAGCCGAGAGCCACCGCCACCACGGCAGGCTGTCCCAGGAAGAAAATTCCCTGCCAGCGGCCGAAGCGAACATCTGTGGAGTGAAGAGCAGGCGCGTGAAGAAATACTCGTGAGGCAGTGCGTCCGGGTCGAGAAATGCGGCCGAAGCCTTCCGGAAGCGGTCGGGCGAAGATTGGAACGCGCCGCTTCGTCCGAGCGCACCCGCGGCGAATTCTCGGAGCGTTCGCGGAAACCAGCGCGCCAGTGCCGCAATGCTCGTCACCTTGGACGTCTCGCGAAATGTGCCGTAGCCGCCAAAGATTTCGTCGCTCCCGAGACCCGACAGCGCAACCTTCAATCCCGCCTGGCGCGCGGCCCAGGAAACGAAATAGGTGTTGATGCCGTCCATGCTGGGTTGATCGAACGCCGCGACGGCTTCGTCGAGACGCTCCGTCATCTCCGCGTCCGAAAGTGTAAGCTCGCTGTGCGTCGTCCCTAAGCGGCCTGCCGTGCGGCGGGCCGTTTCCGCTTCGCTGAAATCGGCATCCGTAAACGCAACGGTGAACGTGTGAATTCCGCCTTGCGCGCGGCTCGCCAGCGCCGCGATTGTCGTCGAATCAAGTCCGCTGCTCAGGAACACGCCGACGGGGACGTCGGCAACAAGGTGGCTCGCGACGGCGTCTTCCAACAGCGAGCGAACACGCTGTACGGGAGAAGCTTCTGGCTCGCGCGACTCAGGTCTTGCCATCGTCCTGGCATCCCAATAGCACGCCGGCCCCACAAAGCTTGCAGGCGCCGCGACAGGGATGCTCATCGAGTGGCCCGGCGGCAGCGAAACTACGCCGTCGATCAGCGTCAGCGGTTCGCACATCGAGCCGAAGAGCAAATAAGCAGGAATCGCCGCGGAGGAAAGGCGCGCCGGGATGCAACCGCTCGCGAGCAGCGCGCGCACTTCCTGAGCGAATAAGAGCTTTCCATCAACCAGCGCGTAGTAGAGGGGTTTAATTCCGAGGCGGTCCCTGGCAAGAAAAACTCGCGCGACCCCGCCGTCCTTTCCATCCGGCATCTCGGCGATCGCGAACGCAAACATTCCGCGCAGCCGCCGGACGCAGCCTTCGCCCCATGCCTCGTACGCATGGACGATCACTTCCGTGTCGGAACGTGTGTGGAACCGGTGGCCGGCGGCCGCGAGCTCTTCGCGAAGCTCCCGGAAGTTATAGATCTCGCCGTTGAATACCACCGCGAGACTCGCGCGCTCGTTCCATACCGGCTGGCTCCCCCCGGCGAGATCGATGATGCTGAGCCGGCGCATGCCCATCGCCACGCGCGACGAAAGCAAAATCCCTTCTTCGTCCGGCCCACGGTGCAGCATGGAGGCCATCATGCGTCGGATGACGGCTTCGCTCTGCTCCCTTGATTCAATGCCGATCGCTCCGCAGATTCCGCACATTCGTCTGAGCGTAAGTATATCTTTCAAACTCGCTCAATGCACCTTGGCGCGGAAGGCCCATCTTCCGGGTGGCATCATAAGCGATCGGCTGGACGCGTGACATCTGGTCGTACATCAAGGAATTCCCAAATCCTCGATTTGCACTACGGCGAGTACAAACGTGCTGGGTGGCCAAGGTTGAAAACCAATTCGACGCCTGGGGCTTCGCGCTAGCAGACGCCGCTGCAGATGGCGTGAGGGTAACCGCGCCCGTTGGTTAAATCTAATTGAAAGAAAGCCCGGCCCCGACGGTGTGCTGGGCACGTTTGACGCCAATAGGAAGAAGCCGTCTGGAACCCGCCGAGTATACTGCAACTTGGTTGCTCGTTCTTGCCCCCCCCGGATTCTTCTCGGGGCGCTTCAGATGCCCCTCCGGACACCCGGAAGCCTTGCATTCACTTTTCGCCATCTCACGCCTGCTTCGCCAAGACAGGCGGCTCTCCCAGGCTGAAAGCAAAGATGTGATCTCGATCACTGCTCTACAGGAAACTAATTCTGCTATCGGTCTTCGAGTTAATCAGCAGTTGGAAGTAATCTCTACTTAGATGGCCCCACTGGGCGTGGTGGAGCGGGCATGAACAGAACCGAGAGGATCTTGGGGGTTCTGAGGAGATCTGGCGCCGTCTGGCTGTTCCTCATAGCGGAGAGTGGTGCTCTGGCATTGGCTTGGACGCTCAGACAGATCCCACTTGCGCTTGATCCTTTACTGTACGGGCAGTTCCAAATTACGACTGGGCTCCTTGCACTCATTATCGGAGCCTCTGCGACGGTGAGGTTTCGAGGAACGCGCGATCGTCTTCCGCTGATACTTGCCTGTGGTTTCGTCATCGTGGGTATCACCCTGGTCAGTTCGAGCCTCGTTTCGTTCCCTGTCGTGGATTCCGACGTTAGCCTGCGAGATCCAATGACGTGGGTGCTCGGCCGGACATCCTTGGCCGTGTTACTCGTGGCAGCACTGGTGGTGGAGCAGCGTCTTCCGACAGCACGCAACCCCAGTCGCGAGATAGGCGTGGCTCTTGTCATCGTTGTCTTCGTGGCGTCGTTACTCAGCACTGCCCACGGGCGATTGCCTCTCGACTTCGTAGTTCATCCCGGGGGAGTTTTTCCGCGGCTCGGAAACCTGTTTCCAGCGGGACTCTTCCTTCTCGCAACGGTTGGATATCATCGCCGCTTGAAGCACACTACTTCTCCGTTCGATCGTTCCGTTTACCTTACGGCGGGATTGAATGTAGCGTGCTGCCTTGCTGCCAGCCAGTCCGAGCATCGACTGGATGCGCCTTTTGCCTTCGCGGAAATCCTTCAATTCAGCAGTTACGCGGTCCTGCTGGGGGGAGCGCTGCTCGATAACGTACAGTTATTTGAAAACGTCCGTCACCTGGCGGTGAGCGATCCTCTGACTGGCTTGGCCAACTATAGGCGGCTGGTAGAAGCGCTGGAAGGCGAGATCCAGCGGTCTCGACGGACAGGGAGACCTTTTTCTCTCCTGCTGTTTGACCTCGATGGGCTCAAGCAACTAAACGACAACTACGGACACTTAGTGGGCAGTGAGGCGCTCCGCCGAGTAGCCAACGTACTTCGCGTCAATCGCCGCTCCATTGACACGGCCGCGCGGTACGGAGGCGACGAGTTCGCACTCATTTTGCCAGAGACGTCAATGAATGAAGCGCAAGAAGTGGCACGTCGTATCTGCGACCATGTAGCGAGAGACGGGGAGCTGCCCCCAATTTCCGTAAGCGTGGGCGTCGCCGCCTACGCGCAGGGCGGAGAAACACTTGAAGCCTTGATCGGCGCAGCGGACCAAGCCCTGTACAATTCAAAGCGCCGGACCAGCCGGAACCTCCCCCTAGCAATGTGAATGACGTTGAACGAGACTTCGAGTTCGTCCTGACACTTCCACATCCATCGCTAGCCAAAATTAGGATGGTGTGATCCCGATCACTGTGATTGACCTGGCATGGGATGTAAAAACCCTGGCAGTTGCTAGATGAGCGGATGGAGTGGACGCGAGTTCAGGAGCAGCGCATATGGCACTCAAACGAGGGGCGATTGGCTTCATCGTGGTCGTTGCCAGGATTCTGGGCTGGCTCCTAATGGTTCTTGCGATCTTGGGGCTTCCGCAAATGCGATTTCTCACGGGAAGTTTGGAAGGCACCTTCCGATTGCTTTCGTCATTCGCATTGGTGTTTGCAGGTATCGTGTGGCTAGTGGCGATCGAATTGTTCCTCCGATTTTTTGACCAGTATCTGTCGCGCAACTAAGCTTCGTTCCCGCCTGCGTTACGCCGGTGTGTGTGACCAGTTGCCCGATCCGCTTGCAACGGAACCCAAAGATTCACGGCAGAAAACACGGACGGAGCAAAGGGCGGAATCCGGCCAATGACCAAGTGGCAGTCCCGCAGATGCTCGCGTTGGCGAACCAGATCGTTTGGCTGATTCGAGATTCGGCGAAAGATTCTGTGAAATCCGGTTGGGAAGGATGAGAGATGAGCGCTGGCAAGATCGTGGGATGGGTGGCTGCATCGCTGCTGGTGGCTGCAGCGGCGGTGGGTTATGCGCGATACCTGCGGGTCCCCACAAATGTGGCCTATGTGAGCGAACAGGACGGCGGAATCAGCGTGATCGATCTTGGCACGATGAAGGTGATTCGGAAGGCGCATCCGAACAATGTGGCGCCGCGCGGCATCGATATCACTCATGACGGAAAGTACGTCGTTGTGGCGGACAAAGATACGGCCGATGCGAGCGTATTTGACACGCGAGGGATGCGTTTGGTGAAGCAATTTCACGTAGGCGATAATCCGGAGTTCGTGAAGCTGAACCCCGCAGGAGACGAACTCTTCACATCGTATGAGGCGCGGTCAACAGGCGGGCTTCCGGCGGCCGCAGACAACAACGTGGAGGAACCACCTTCTCATGTGGTGCAGTGCCATGTGGCGGACTGGACGAAAGGGCTCGACTTTGCGGCGGGCACGGAAACGGAAGGGTTGGAGTTCTCGCGCGACGGGAAGTACCTGCTGGTCGCGAAGGAGGCGCAAAATGCGATCGGCGTCTACGACGCGCATGCCGGCACGCTGGTCCGGACGATCGATTTGACGCCTTACGGGCAGAGGCCGCGGGGAGTGAAGGTATCGCCCGACGGGTCGGGTTACGCCGTGACGATGGAATTGTCCGGGACCCTGGTCAAGATGGACTCAAGCTTTAACGTGACGAAAACCGTGCAGACTGCGGCGATGCCTTATGGGGTAGCGTTTGATCGGGAGGGGAAGAGGATTTTCGTCTCGGCGTCCACGGCGAGAAAGATGCAGGTATTTGCCGCTGATTCGCTGCAGCTGATCGCTGAGACGCCAACCGCCCAGCGTTGCTGGCATTTTACGTTTACGCCGGACGATTCGAAGATTTTGTTGGCCTGCGGACGATCCAACAATGTGGTAGTGATCGACGCCAATTCGTATAAATCTATACGGACGATCGAAGGGTTCAAACTGCCTTGGGGAATCGTTACGTATCCGAGGTCATTCGGAAGTTTGGGCCTGCCGTAGTACACGCGGCCACTCAGCAATCTGACCGCCGCAGTTCTGGCCTAATCACGTCGCGGACGCATTGAACGGTACGCCAGGATCTCGCTATCGTGTTTCTTCTGGAATGACCGGCACTAAGAGATGCGAATCATACTTTCCGCCGGCGTAAATCACGTGGCGCCCCCGGTTTACCGTGTCTTCGTGGCGATCCGCCATCGTCGGTTTGGGGTATTGATATACGTCGACGCCCTGGACGACAAGCCTCAATTGTTCGCCAGCCTCAAAACGGGTGCCTGAGGGCCAGATTTCGATCTCGAGCGGCACGATCGCGCCGTTTTCGATCTTGAGCTCTCGGCGATGGACAAGAACCGGCTGGTACGCCGTCGATTTCGTCTCGTCGAGCTCACGATGGGAAGCTCGCAACCAACCCAATGCAACGGGACCGTCGTCGAAGTGGCTCCAGAAAGCAAACGGCACGAGGTTCCCAGCTGAGTCGAGCTTCTGAATCGCGACGAAGACATCCATGTCGTCCGCCCCGTCGGGCGCCATCCACAGCTTCAGCTTCATATGACCGATCAACTCCGTCGGCTTTTCGAACGCCAAATCGAATTGCGCGCGATGAGGACCCGGCCCCTCGGACCGGGCGTCGTATGAGAAGGATTGCTCCTCCGAGACCGCCCTGCGCTTGAGCGACCCCGTTTGGGCGTCGAGATAAAGCTTCGTGTATTGGGTGCGAGAGATCGGCCACTCGTTCTCAGGCTTCATCGATCCCACATAGAACCTCTCCCGCGCCTCAAGTCGCACTTTCGGCCATTCCGTGACCGATGTGGGAATGCCCTTCAAAAAGCAGTCAAAGAACTCCTGCTGCCGATGCACATTTTCTGGTTCGTAGAAGTAGGCCCATTTCTTTCGTCCATGTACTTCGAGCCATTTCTGCGTGGAAGCAATCTTCTTGAAGCCCTCGAGTGTTCCCCGCGTGTGCAGACCCTGATCCGTCCAACTCGCAACCACGTATGCGGGGACCTTAATGGTCGAAAAGTCGGCGGCCTTCGAAGCCCAGAACGCGTCGAAAAAGGGGTGTTCCTTTACTTCGGTAAGCAGATCCTCAACACGCGTGGTGCTTCTGCCCCAGCGACCCGGAAGGTACGGCCAGAAATAGGTCTCCGGGATGCCGCCGTGACGCACAACTTCGCGGTATGTGTCAGTCCAGCCTTCGTATGGATTAATGGCCGCCAGATGCGGCGGGTTAAGAGCTGCGACCCGCCATTGAGAGCTGGTCAGATAAGAAACACCGGACAAACCGACCTTGCCGTTGCTCCAAGATTGCAAGCCGGCCCACTCGATCAGATCGTAATAATCTTCAGCCTCTTTCGGGGAGAGATACGTTGCGTCGCCCTCCGAGTACCAGGCACCGCGAATATCCACATTGATGACGGCATAGCCCTGCGGCACCCAGTGTCCTGGATCGGGCGCCTCAAATGCCGCATATCGAGATTGCATCTCCGGCTTGACGCCGCAGTTCGGGAAAACCTCGTGGTAGTTCGTGTGTCCGTGTTTGCCGTATGGCCCCCAGGCAATCAGCGGCGGCGCAGGCTTCTCGTCGGCGGGACGGAACACGTCGATGTAAATCTTGATTCCATCACGCATCGCAACAGCAACATCGCGCTCGATCACCATGCCGTTTTCAACCGTGCGTCGATAGACGGGCGGCGCGCCGCCGCGCTCTGCGGGCGCACCCAGCGGTTTGCGGAATCTGTACTCGAATTCTCGTGCTTTCATTGATTGCCTACTTTCCGCATCGCATTCATTCCTACAGTGGTGGCTCGCCCACGTTGCAGCCAACAGGTGCACGACTTATCGCTCACCGGCAATTGGTGATCCCAAGGCCGGAACAGACACATCAAGAATGGCACGTTCAGCTGATAAAGATGCGCGTCTCCTTTGATTATCATGAACAATCTACGAATGATATCCGACTTACCGGGAGGTAGTGGCTCATTTTAAGGAAACGGGAGAAACTGGGGCCACATACTCCTAGCCGGCAGTGACCCCAGCGACCGCAGCGCTAAACTCGGTTGCCTGCCTTGGGGGCAGTTCCAACCGCAATTTGCGTTCGGAACTCTCCACTCTCTAACGCTCTTCCTCATTGGCTGTCAATTCGTAGTGACCGCAATCAGGTACGTAATTCCTACATAGAGACTTTCGTCTCATTGCGGCGCGGGATGCATGACTCATAGACTGCCCGCAGAAAGTCGTCGTCGATCCGTAAGACTTGAGTACATGAATCCATGCGGTCATTTGCACGCCACAACCGACAGCTCGCAAAGCGCTACGACGACTGGATGGCGGCGCTCCACTACGCTCAGAACACCAAGGCCTATTATCGGAAGGTTCTGGGAAAATTTAACCAGTTCCTAGGGAAACGATCGACTACTGCCGTCACATACGCAGAAATTCGGCAGTTTCTGACGCACATTTCCGAATCCGGCGCGACACTTGAGACAACCTACCGCTACTTGGGCGTGCTACGTCGTTTCTACGATTTCTTGAATCTCGGTGGAGTTGTTAGCTACGTTCCCCCGAGACTAGTGCGAATTAAACGGGTAAGAAGAACAGACCTTCCCTGGCTATCCCCTTCGACCTAAGGTATGCAAGTGCCCCAGAGGACATCACTGTATGGTCCTGCAAATGCGAAGCAACGTGTAGGCCAAAGCCAACGAATGCTGTCGTGGCTCATCCGTTGCACGCGTTCGAGCTCGTTGAGGGAGGGGGCAATCGCGCGCGAAGTTTTCTCCCAGCCCAATTCCCTGTTAACAGGGAAAAATACAGGGAATATTGCAGTTTCGGAAGCGGCCTTCAGTGGATAAGTCCCTGCCGGAGACTAATTTGGTGCAACAAATGGGTTTATTCACATGAATCGGAACAGGGAGCGATCAGGGAACTAACAGGGAATAGAATTCCCTGATACGAAATTTCTTGGCAAATGCTGGTGACCCTTTCGAAGACCGCGACATCGTCGACATTGACTTAGTGGCCGAGGAGGTTTAAAAGCGAATTGAGATGTTCGACCGGCCTCGATCTGAGCTCCTGGTGAGGGACCGACCCAGATGGCCCGCAACGCGGCACATGCCGAGTTAGCGGGCCTTTTGTTTATGCGAACCGGAAGCGGCGTGATGAGCAAGGTGCTACTAAGGAGGCAATCGATATGCAAATAGATGGCGGAACTCATCCATTCGAGGGACCTAAGAGTCTAAAGCAAATCAACGAGAGGCATCGGCAGTTCTGGCTTGGGCAATCCGTTTTGCGGGATAAACGGATGTCCGACGATGCAATCTTTAACCTCGCAATGAAGGATATGCGCTCGGAAATCGCCAGAGCAGTCCCTGTAAGATCACAAAAATCCTTTGAGCAGGCGCTGGAAGACGCTGAGGGGGCGCGCAGCATTGTTCAGAGTGCCTTTTCGCGGAGGGGAGGAAAGATGCCCAAAAGCGATGCCCTCCAGGACTTAATTCGAGAAGTCGCTTTCTGGGACCCGGGTATTACCGTAAGACAATTGCTCCGAGAACTGATGAGAAGGCAGGGGGAAGGCGTCGTTGTTTCGATTGAAGGCAAATGCCAAACGCTGGCTGGCGAGGGCAGAAGGATTCACTTTGAGGATCACAACGGAACCAGCAAAACGGCGCCTGTCTCTGGTTTGAAGGACCGGCTATCGAGGGCGAAGAAAAAAATAACCTCGCGTTGACCGGATACCGCGAGACTGGGAGCTTTAACCTCACTCCTGACCGTTGAGATTTCTGCGGATCGTCAAATCTCAGCGACAGGAGCCTCCGTGAATAGCGATCGTTTCACCGCACTAGCAATCGTCTATCAGCCAGTTGATTCCCTCGCAGCCTATTCCCGCAATACCCGAATACATTCCAAACATCAGCTTCGACAGATTGCTGCCAGCATAAAGACCTTCGGCTTCACCAACCCTATTCTTATCGATCGCAACAATACCGTCATTGCGGGCCACGGCCGTGTGGAGGCGGCCAAGCTGCTGGGCATCGAACTGGTTCCGACAATTCGGCTCGAATCTCTCACTGAGGACCAAATTCGTGCATACGTGATCGCCGACAACCGGCTAGCCGAGAAGGCTGGTTGGGATAAGGCCACCTTGGCGATTGAACTTCAACACCTGACAACAGTCGAGGCAGATTTCGATGTCACCATCACCGGCTTCGAGATCCCCGAAATTGATCTGATCTTGGAAGGAGCGGCTGACCACGACAAAGATAAAGATGACACATTTGAAATTGATGAGAATTATCATGCCATCACCAAATGCGCGGACCTCTGGTCGTTAGGCAAGCATCGGCTTCTCTGCGGAAACTCGCTCGACAATGCATCCTATGGAATCTTGATGGCCGGCCGCCGGGCCAATCTGGCCTTCACTGATCCTCGTTACAGCGTAGCCATAGGCAGCAACGCCTGCGGAAATGGCTCCATTCACCCTCGGGAATTTGCGATGGCGTCCGGCGAAATGACCGAAGCTGAGTTCGTCGCGTTTTTAACCACGAGTCTGCGCCTGCTGGCACGACACAGCGCGAGTGGCTCGGTTCATTTCATCTGCATGGACTGGCGACACATGGGTGAGCTACTCGCCGCCGGCAAGCAGATTTATGAATCACTCCTGAACCTCTGCGTATGGACAAAGACCAACGGTGGCATGGATTCGCTCTACCGCTCCCGCCATGAACTGATTTTTGTATTCCGACACGGAAAAGGTTCACACCGAAACAATGGGCAATTGGGGCGTAACCGCACAAACGTCTGGGAGTACCCGAATGTGAACACACTCTCGAAACAGGGCGATGAAGGGAATCCTCTCGCCCTCCATCCGACTCTAAAACCAATTGCATTGGTGGCCGATGCCTTGCTCGACTGCTCCACCCGCGGCGAGATTGTGATCGACCCTTTTCTAGGTTCTGGCACCACTCTGATCGCGGCAGAGCGTGTTGGTCGAGTCTGCTACGGGATCGAGATTGATCCACTTTACGTCGATGTTGCAATCCGTCGCTGGCAACGGCACACAGGCGACCGCGCAATTCATGCGGCCACGGGCAAGCGCTTTGACGATCTCGCAACTTCTTCAGAGGCGCGACATGGCTAGTGCCGGCGATGCTTACGAACTGGGATATGGCAAACCGCCAAGGCATACGCAATTCGCCAAAGGCCAGTCAGGAAATCCAAGAGGACGACCGAAGGGCTCACAAAATCTTGCTACTGTTCTGGCCAAGGCGGGCCGACAACGCGTCAGAATAACCGAGAACGGCCGCACTCGCCACGTCACGAAATTCGAAGCAAGCATGCTGCAGCTGTTAAACAAAGCCGCCTCTGGTGATCTCAAGGCGATCGCGGAGCTTCTTGACTGGATCAAATCGTTTGCCGATTCCGACCAGACTGCCCTCGCTTGTGCTGTCCCGCATGAAAGTGACAAGGCCGTCATGAAAAGCATCGTCGAACGGATCCGGGATTCACAGAACGTCGTGTCAGACACAACCGATGCTTCAGATCCATCCCAACGGGAGACGTGAAAATGCAGCTTTCCTCGGCCGAATACGAACTTATTTTGCGGAATGACCTGATGAGCTTCGTCCAACGTTCATTCTGCGAACTTAATTCGCAGACTGTTTTCCTAACCAGTCCCCACATCGAAGTTATGGCGTCCCGACTTGAGGCGTGCCGTCGAGGCACTACCAGACGCCTCATCGTCAATCTACCGCCGCGTTCCCTGAAGTCTCACACTGTCAGCGTTGCGTTCGCAGCGTGGCTGCTCGGTCACAATCCCACCATGCAGATCATTTGTGCCAGCTACGGCCAAGATTTGGCCGATAAACATGCCAGAGATTGTCGGCTATTGATGGCAAGCCCCTTTTATCGAAGGCTTTTCCCCGAAACGCAGATCTCTCCGGAAAAACAGTCTGTCGGCGAGTTCATGACGACCAAGCAGGGCTTCCGAATGTCGACTTCCGTGGGCGGGGTCTTAACCGGTCGTGGAGCGGATGTCATCATTCTCGACGACCCACTGAAGCCTGATGATGCTCTGTCTGAAACCAAGCGCAACAGTGTAAATGAATGGTACGACAACACGCTGGTGAGCAGGCTCAACAGCAAGAAAAGCGGCGTGATTGTCGTGGTCATGCAAAGGCTGCATCAGGACGACCTTGTTGGCCATGTATTGAATCAGGAAGAATGGGAACTCGTATCATTCCCCGCGATCGCTGAGAAAGACGAGGTTCATCTCATAGAGAGCCCATTGGGTCGGCGGCGGTTCGAGCGCAAGGCCGGTGAAGTCCTGGAGCCAAAACGTGAATCCAGACTCATACTCGCGGCCATCCGCCGAACGATTGGCGAATATAACTTCGCGAGTCAGTACCAGCAGAATCCGATGCCGCTGGGCGGCGCCATTGTAAAGACCGAGTGGCTTAAGTATTACGCGCCTGGCGACTTCCCCGAAAGATTCACCTGCGTACTTCAAAGTTGGGATACCGCGAACAAGAGCGGTGAGCTGAACGATTTCAGTGTCTGTACTACCTGGGGCGCCATCCACGATCGTTACTACCTACTAGCCGTATTTCGCCGGCGCCTCGACTACCCCGATCTTGAGCGCGCCGTGCACGAGCAGGCCCGCCAACACCACGCCAATATCGTTTTGATCGAAGACAAGGCCTCAGGAACGCAACTGATCCAAGATCTGAAGGCCGAAGGGATGTGTGGCATCGAACCTTATGACCCACCTCCTGGATCTGACAAGATCTTGCGTCTCTATGCCCAGACGACGGAGTTTGAGAGCGGTCGAGTCGTTCTGCCACGTTCGGCCACCTGGTTGGACGAATACGTACGAGAGCTAACATCTTTTCCCGGCAGCAAATATGACGATCAGGTGGATTCGACGACACAGGCGCTGGATCACCTGAAAAACAAAGCATCAATTCTTGTGTGGGAGAGGCTCT
This sequence comes from uncultured Acidobacteriota bacterium, assembly GCA_963715685.1. GTDB lineage: Bacteria > Acidobacteriota > Terriglobia > Acidiferrales > UBA7541 > Palsa-295. The sequence continues at coordinate 4,352,671 of OY970264.1, forward strand.
AACTAATCCGCCTCCGCCGAGCGAGCAAACGAATTCCTCCCTCAGTTTCTCGGTGTCTTCCAATCTCTTTGCCCTCCCAGCTTTCTTCTCCCCAGGGGTGGGGTTTCAATTGACTGTTTGCCGCCGCAAGCGTGAATGTGCCCATGTCCAGCTGGAGAGAATGATGGCAAATCTCTCGGGTCGATGTGGGATTCCAACGTTTAGGAGAAATCATGGCGCCAGAACGGTGGCTACATATTGGCCGCCCTCAAGACCGCATGGTGTGACGGTTTTTCAGAAGCTGGAGACAGGCTTTCAAGACGGCGCCTTGTCCGAACCCAAGGTCTTTGCCGCGAGGGATTTTCGCGATCTCGAACCACTCGAAAGGGACCGCTTCCCCGCCCGGAGTCGGCGTGCCTTTCATCTCCAATGCGTAGGTCAAGGCCACCGAGTGCTGGCGTGGGTCTAGTGCGAAAGGCTTTCTGCCGGCTGGCGAATACTGCGCGACGTGGAGAAGCTGTTGATCTGGCCTGGGGTTCACCTTAACTTGGCGCCCGAGCGTTTCTGTTAAGCCCGCACTGGCCAAGACCTTGCATTTGCTGCCGAAACAGAAAATCATCTTGGCGCAATCGGTGGGGTATCCGAAAAAGTAGGAATACCTACAACACGGTGCCTCGCATCTTTATTCTAGGACCCCAGTTGTCCAGTTGATGTCATAACGACGCCGGTCTCGCGACGGCCCGAGTAGACTGTTTCGGTGTTCACCCTGACAGTGCTCGGACCGAAGGAGGCCGAGATGCAAATTATAGGATGCGACTTGCACACTTGCCAGCAAGCCGTGACGATGCTAGACACCACGACGGGGGAAGTGGGGAGAAAAACTCTGCTGCACGAAGGCAGCAACGTGCGGGAGTTTTATTCTGCGCTACCACGACCGGTGTGCGTGGGGATCGTTCGCGCGGTCTAGCGGTGTACAGCCTCTTTGCTGGCCAAGGCAGAACCCTCCTGCTTTCCAGAGGCCTTCGAGTCGTGATACCGCGTAAGGAAAGGCATGAAGGGCGTGATCTCAAACGGCATCTTTTCGCGGACCGAATGCAGCGAAACGGGCTTCGACTTGACCATCTCTACGCGGTCGCTCCAGGGATCGACCTTAACTCGAGCGCCAAGCGGCAGCGCAGCGACCTGATCGACCTTATCTGCCTGGAGCGGCGGACCCATACTCAATAGCGCTGTGCTGAGCGCCACGCTGTTCCCGAGGTGGGCCGCGATAAGCGAAGGGAGAGCAGCAGAGTCTGCCTGGAGCTGCTTAAGGAAAAGCGCCGCGTTTCCGAGCTTATCTTGATAAGGGGAATGCTTCAGGAATTCGATGGCCTTCTGGTTTGACATTTCCGTTTCCGCCGGCGTGGCTTTGAACGAGAAGCGCGAAAGCGCTTCTGCGGCTGTGACGTTCGTCGTGTCGTTGAATCCCCACTGATCCGTGGACGGCTTCGTCACTACGATCGCGGCAAGCTCTTGCGCCAGCATGGTGGCAAGACTGGCCTCGTCCGGAAGGACGTCCAGGAGGCCGCGGCTGATGACGATCGTGTGTCCGATCGAGAAGGATTCGAGGGTACCAGTGAGCAAGACGCGGCAGTGAATGTCGGGTTCGATATCGAGATTGTTCGTCACCTCGAGATTGTTCACTACAGTTTCGAGGACTTTATCCACTTCCCCGACGGGCGCGAGCAGACCGATGCGCTCCAGTCTGTCGATCACGTTGATCTCAGCCCTGTGCTGCCATTCGCGCTCTACCTCGATAGGAGAGCGATCCGGCTGAGCAGAATCGCCAACGTCAGCCGGCAAGGCTGATTCAATCGGCCGATCACCAAGGACCGCTTCTTGGCCCGCGTTCTTCAGGGAGTACCCCCACAGGCGAGTTTGCGCCTTGAAGCGGATGCTGTTTGCGAGAGAATTCTTCGAGTCGGATTCTTGGCTGAAGACAAACGCAGGCAACCAGAGGTCCGGCTGAACGTTTAGTCGCCAGCTTTCGAAGTGCAGATTGAAGCCGTTGGGTTCTCCGCCAGAAGTGAACATTCCGTTGAACCGAACGATCGCGAATCCTTGCTCCTCCACCCAGATGCGGCCGTAGAATCGATCCTTGCCCGACTTCGGCAGTGGGGTCACATCGAACACCAGGCAGCGAACCTCGCCGAGGAATTCCCGGCCGATGTAGTCGAACGAATAATGCTCTCGGTCAAAGGCGCTCGCGTCGACGTAGATCATCTGTAGGAAGCCCATCGGATCATATGAGGAGGAAGACCCGCCCAAGTGCGACACGGGGTTGAGGTCCCCCATTTTCCCCTTCTTCTTCTTGTCGAGCATCGAATCCTCGGCGACGCCGTTCGACAGGCTTGCCTGGCCGAGATAGTAGTGGTCGCGGATGGGCACGAAGCCCATCTGCGGATCGGCCTTCATATCCTGGACGTATGACTCGACGATCGGCCGATAGCGCCGGATGACAGCAATCTCGTCATGCTCGCGCGCGATAAGGCGGTCAACGGCCTGATTCACGGTCAACACCGGAGCGGCGGTCGAATTGCTGGCCTGGGGCTGCGTCCGGTCGGCCACCTGCGCCCCCGCAGCGCCCGAAAGAGTGCCTGCCAGAATCATTGACAGAGAGAAGCGATTCCACATGCGCATTGAGTTCCTCCTTCAGCAAGCCAGTTCAAATGTGCTTTTCAATTTATTAGAAGGATAGCAGGGGTAGGCTGGAGGGCAGCGAACCGGTACAGACCCTGTGCCCAATGGATCAGTCTGGAACGCCGCTAGTTGCCAGCGGCGCAGCTTCTGGCACGGTCGTAGCAGAGTTGGAGGTCGTGCTCGCCGTCGAAGGCGAAATCATTCGGCGTGGGCGACGCGCGAGCCTAGGCGCGCCGGGAACACAAAGAGATTCCCGAGAGATCAGGTGCGGAAAGGTCGGACGCCGGGTTATCGGTGCTAGCACCTGAAGTAGCACCGATAAAGCATCAGGGTAACCGAGCCAGCTAAGCTCTAAATCAACGACACCAGTATCGTGCTGCCACGCTGGACAGCGGGGCATTCGATGCACAATTCACTTCTTGTTTTGTTACTCCGACATGAAACCCCTCGTCGTTAAAGGGATTCTGTGGTCTCCTACGAGGACTTAACTCTGAACGCCAAACTCAGCGCGGCCAGGCATGTAGCCATCATGAGTATCCACTGCCTTCGGGACGAAATAGACGCTCCAACGTGGTCAGCTTGAAGGCTGCTTCTTCTTTCTTTCCTGGGCCCACCTGGCGAGGGCAGCCTTTCGCGCGCCAGCACTCCGTTCCTCTGGGGTTAGTCTTGCGGCTCTAGTTTTCCCTCCCTTTGCGCCGCCCAACTTTCCCAAGGCAACGGCATGAGGATTCTTCTTTTGCATGGCTGAGCAACTTTTATGCCTAGAGGGCCATGGGAAATCAAGCAAAAACCAAGACTTGACAATGCGTACCCGCCTACGCATAATTGCTTGTGCGTAGGCGGGTACGCACATTCGCATCAGATCGTGGAGTGAAATCACACATGTGCTTGGCAGGAGCTACTTATGAAAAAACAAACACGCGCACTGCGACTGAACTGCAGTCTGGCGCAGAGAACATGGGGAGAGCTTTCGCCGACGTTACTGCAAGGACTCAAAGACCTGACGGAGCGGTACGGCCTGTCCGTAGCATTGGGGGACCTTCAGCAAATTGATGGGCGTTGGTATGTAACGCACGCTGGTTTGCTCCGCACTGCTCAACGCAGGCGCTGTCACGCGATCCGGACTTCTCTTCAAAAGGAGGTATCTGACCCAATTACCAGCCGGTGGGTGTTTAAGGCGACGGTTTACAAAACTCCGAGTGCAAGAGGCTTCGTAGGCTACGGGGATGCTGACCCCTCAAACGTCTCCGCGATCGTTCGGGGAGCCGAGATGCGCATGGCGGAGACCCGAGCAGTCGATCGGGCCCTTCGGAAAGCTTATGGAATCGGCATTTGTTCTGTAGAAGAACTAGGGTCGTTCTCCGCGCCGCCGAGACCCATCGCCGCGGCGCCGAGTTCTAATGGGTCCCACGGTCCAAATGGTTCGAACAATGGACATCCCCGCCTCCGAGACCAACTCTGCCTCCTTATCCGAAAGTACGATCTCGATCCAACGCAGGTGAAGCGCTATGCCGCCGATTTCTGCGGGACTGAGACTTTGCGCGATGCTGGCCGGGACCTAGTCGAGTCCTTCATCACTACCTTGGCCAACCAAGCAGCCAGGGACCGGGAAGGCCTGATTTGCAAACTAAACAGCTATGGCCATGCCGAGGCGGTGAAACCATGAAGCGCCATATTCCAGGCCTCAATACAGGGACCAAAGGCGCTGACGATTTTCTCGAAGGGTTGTTTCTAGTTCGCGTAGATCGCGTTAATTACCGGTGGCATCCACAAAAGCCGTGCTTTTTGATCCGCTTTGCCATTCTCGAACCGGAGGAGCTTCGCTCCCGCTACATTTCAGGGCGAATCTATTGCACTCCGAAAGCCCTGTGGAGGCTCAATTGGTTCCTTCGCGATTTCGAATACGACAGGGATCTGCTTGGCCGCGACGAGGTGGATGAGAAAGCTCTGCTTGGACTCAAAGGGGTGATCCGCACTTCCCACAAGACCCTGGCTGGTCGGAGTTTTCAGAATCTCGACGGGTTTGCTCCGATCTGCGACTGGGAACATCTGTCGCGCGATGCCGGTGGAAGAGTTCGTAAGGAGACGGTCTCAGATGACTTACAGCTACACGCAGATTAGCCAGTATCTTCGCTGTCCGCGCAGTTACCGCTACCGGTACCTCGATGGCTGGCGCGAAAAAGATACGCGTGCGGCAATGGTTTTCGGTCGGTGCTTCGAAACCGCACTCGGCGCGTACTTTCGCCGCGATGACTCGACCGCTGCTCTTTTCAAGGAATGGGGTGCCTTTCGAGATGCTCCCTTTGAGTACAGGAAAGGCGATTCCTGGGACCGCTTGGTCCACCAGGGAGTACATCTGCTTCAGAAATTCGCCCAGGATGACCGTGTTCACGTTCTCCGCCCTCAAGAGAATTTGCAAGTGAAGCTGCTCCGGACTCTTCCCGGAAACAGCGAGTTCGTTGCCTACATCGATGCGATCGGAACGCTGGATGGCAAAGAGTGTCTCATCGACTGGAAGACCACTACGAGTCGATATGCCGAAGAGCCGGAAGGACTCCTTACCTTGGATCCCCAGCTAATTTGCTACTCCTGGATCAGCGGCATTTCGGACGTAGCTCTCGTGGTGTTCGTGCGAAAGCAACTACCCGAAATTCAATATCTGAAAGCATTCATCTCGGACGAACAGCGTCGTGAATTCGGTCGGCTGGTCGAGATGACGATGGAACAGGTCGAATCAGGCCACTTTCCAGCCCGCAGCGGAATCCGGTTCCCTCAGAACGGTTGCGTCAGCTGTCCCCACATAGGGCTGTGCTTAGACGACACGGAGTTGGTAAGTGCGAATTTGATTCGTAGGCCAGGAGCAAGCGACCTTGATTGGCTTGACGAGCTTTCGGATTAACGGAGTGCCGCTCGTGGCACCGGAACTCAATCGTCGGCGGGCTCTGTTCGTTCTCGACAAGATCGATGAGATCCTCGCGTGGGAGCGGAGAAGAGACCTAGAGCGAGACGAGAGATTCGTCGAGCTAGGACAATTTCTGTGCGAAACCCGGTCGGGGCAGTACTGGAGACTCGAGAATCTGAAGTCGTTCGATGAGTTTCTCGAAAAGCGGTTTCCTGAATCACGTCGGAAGGCCTATTACCTGATGGCGATCCACGAAAACTTGACCCGAATCCCGAAGCGGCAACTCCGAGAAGTGGGCTGGAGCAAAGCAGCAGAAATGGCCAAGGTGGCGCGCAAGGATGGAAGCGAGTTCGACTGTGCAACCTGGTTGCACAAAGCCATGGAGCTTCCCAAGGAAGAATTCAAGCGGGAGGTCGACCGTCACCTGACGGGACGAGATACGGAGCCTTGGGAAATCATCTACTTCAAGTTCTACAAGAGCCAGCTACCGGTGATTGAGCAAGCTCTCGATACGGCAGCCCTCATGCTGGGAACCGACAAATCACGAGGTTACTGCCTCGAGATGATCTGTGCGGATTTCCTGGCTGGAGCCCACCTTGTCGAGGGCAATCCCGATACGTTGCTTATGGCGGTGTGTCGACTTATTGAGTTTCTTCCGGATTCGTTGAAGGCAGAACTCCAGCAACGCATGCCCGTAGCCCCATGAATAGTCTCGGAAAACGGCCTAGACTGAGACTTGAGACAAAATCATACAAAAAACTATGGAAGGATATCCTGGACCGCGATGGTTGGCGCTGCCAGCAGTGTGGTAGTCGGAAAAACCTTCAGGTACATCATGTTCAGTCCCGAGGCCGTCTCGGAAACGACCAGGAGAATAATCTCATCACGCTTTGCGCTGATTGCCACACGAGACTTCACGGTCGCATCCCTTAGGATTCGCGAATAGGTGTGATTTTGCCTTCGTGGCTTGTCTTCCTTGGTCTCATGCCGGTGGCGCACGGAGGCAGCGCACTGCGTCAGCCGGCCGTATCCATGAAAGCGTAAAACGCCCGCCGCACTTGTTGACGGATTCGCACCGGACGGATTCCCAGGCGTCTCTCTCCATACCAGCGCAACGCAACACGAAGAATTGCCAAAAGAAATACAGCCGCGAGTGCTAGGACCATTGTCGCCAACGATTCGCGCTCGAGAAGCAAGCTCGCCGCCGCGGAATCTTCCCACCCTGGGATAAACCGGTCGAGCGCCATTCGCAAAGGTAGGCCTACATAGCGCAGCCGAGAAACACGGATATGGACGGCGCGGTCAAACGTGTAGGCTGGGCTGTATCCGGGGACTCCATGGGTGGCCGCCGACAGAATAGCGGGATCCATTAAATCCTCGCGGCTCAGAAGCCTGCCGTCGCTGCCGCGCGGTATCAGCCGAAACGCAGGGTCGACAACGATCCATCTCCCATCGATCAGAACCTCTGCGACAACATGGGCCGTGACCCGTTGAGAGTTCAGCAGCAGGAGCCGCCGAGCCGTCAGCCCCGCGCTATCAGCCAAATTGATAAAAGCGTTTGTGGCGGAGCCGCAGACTCTCAGAAGGGAAGCATAGTTGAGTGTGTCCGTGGGATCGCGATCCGGACCAGAAACGATCTCACTAGAATGCTGTCGCGCCGGACCTCGAGACATCCAATTCAAGATCGCCTCGACCTTCTCGACCGCCGGAGAAGACTCCGGCACCACGGCATCCGAGAATCCCTTCAAATAGCGGCGAGTCGAGTACTCCCAAACCACCGAGTAAGCAGCCAGTAGAAGCGCAAAAATCAGGAGAATATTCCCCGCGTACCAAACAGCTCGGAAAAGGCGATGGCGGTTGTTCGCTCGCGAACCTGCTTGGGAACGGAGGTCACCAATGCTTTCCGACGTCCTGCCGGCCTGTGGGGCGGCAGATGCGGGGTCGAACACGACTGTTAAGGCGCGATTCTCCTTCATGCGGTTCCTGAGGTTTCGGTGATGATGGCCTCCGCGGCCAATGACCCCACAGATTGTGATTTCCTTCGACAGAGTTGTTGTTCCACTAGCGACCTCTCAGCCGATTGAACTCTCCGCTAGGCACTGCTCGTAGATTTTCTCGTTCTGACCAAGAGGATCCGCCCAAGAAAGCTTCCCCGCCATCTCGGCGCAACCGTCTTGCCATTGCTTCCGCAGGTCGGGGGCATCCAAAAGCTGGCCCAGCGCTCGCCCCAACTCGACGCGATCGTGAGGGATCACAAGTCCCGCTCGCCCAACGAACGCGGCGATTCCGCATCGGTTCGTTACAATCACCGGAGTTCCGCACGCAGCCGATTCAGCGGCGGTGTTGCCAAAGTTTTCATTCTGCGAGGGCAGCACGAAAACATCCGCATCGCGGTAAGCCTGCCACTTCGCGTCATCGTACAACGGACCTGTAATAAGAACGCTCCGATCCAACTCGAATTGACTGATCATTTTCTTCAGGCGGGGCACGAAGCCGTCGCCCTCCTCAGGACCGGCCAATACGAGAACAGCATTGCCGCCGTTGGCGGTTTTGGCGCGCCAGTCAGCGAACGCTTCGAGCAACAGGTCAGGGCTCTTCTTTGACACCATGCGCCCCAGGAAAAGAATGAGCTTCGCCCCCTCTTGAATGTTCCATTGGCGGCGAAAATCTCCCCGCACCGGTTGCCTCTCAGGGAAGTCGATTCCGTTCCGGCGAACGACAATCCGAGAAGCAACAATCCCGCCTTCGATCAATTCCTGCTTTTCTTGTTCCGATGTCGCAATTAAGTATTGCGCGCCACCAACGAGCGCATTCCCCATCAGCCGGTGATACAGCCACTTCTGCCAGAGACTTCGAATGATCGGGTGAAACATTCCCATGGGTTCGACCACATAAGGAATTCCCTCGCGACGGCAGAAGTGTCCCGCAACTGGACCCAGCAAATCGTAGAGACCGTAAATGTGAGCAAGATCGAATTGCGCAACGGACGCCCGGCAGAATGCTATCACACCGGGATTCACCGTCAGAGCGCGTCGATGTGCGGCCGTCGCTAGGTAGATCGTCTCGACGCCGTCTTCTTCCGAATGCCAGCCCCATCGACAGCGCTCGGCCTTGATCTCGTAGCCGTTCCCGTTGCCGAGTCCCAAGTCCGCCGTCAGCACGGTCACCTGGTGCCCGCGCTGCGCGAGACCTCGGGCGAGTGCGCGTACTTTCATGACCGGCCCACCACCTTCCCGGAAGGGGTAGTACGATTGGACTGTCTTCAGGATACGCATGCAATCTCACGCATCGCTGTTTCGAGATTCAGTCCTCGCTCCCTTCGCGGGTCGAATCGCAACGCGTAGAGGGAGATTGTTGAGAGTACTACGCTCAATTCGTGGAATCCAGACCGCAGTCGCAGAGAATTCTCTCCAATGCGCCTTGAAAAACCTCAAATAGATATTTCTGCCGGACGATTTCAGCGCCTGCCCTGCCAAGCCTTGCGCGGAGTGCTTCATCGGCGAACAATTGGCCGAGGGCCTCGGCGAGCCGCGGGGTGTCTCCCGGCGGCACGAGTAGGCCATTGATGCCGTCCTCGACCACGTCAGTCGCTCCCCCGGCAGCGGCAGCGACCACCGGTTTCGAGAAGGACATCGCCTCGAGAAAGACCAACCCGAATCCTTCGCCTGTGCTTGGCAGCGCAAATATCTCCGCGCTGGCATAACAGGCTGCGATCTGTTCGCGCGACAGGTTCTCAAGAAAATGCACCCGATCAGTCATTCCAAGTTCGTGGGCAATTTTGCGCAGGCGGGGTAGATCGTCGCCCCCGCCAACGGCCACTAGGTGTAAACCCGCAACGGAGGCACGAAGTTGCGCGACGGCGCCGATCAATTCGTCCGCGCCCTTGTATCGCTCGGACGCAGCCCAGCGGCCAACCGTCAAAATGATCCGGCCCTGCGGGAAGTCCGCCGGCAAAGGGAGTGCGTCTGGTGCAGAAGCCATGCGAAGGAAACCCGGGTTGAGTGGCCAAGGAAGCTGGCGGACCTTGTCGGGCGCGATACCCTGCACTTCGACAAGTTTTTGGGCCGTGTAGCGGCTTGGGGCCAGCACGAGATCCGCATCCACCAACGCCCTCCGCCGGGAAGATGGCAGTGTCTTCCATACCTCCACACCGTGCGCCATTACGATGACCCTCAAACGCGGCGAGACGGTCCTCATCCAGCGCGCGGGGACCGCCAAATGAGGATGAGCCGCGAGCACAATCGCCGCGCCTGTCTTTTCAACCGAGCGCGCCCGCCTCATCGCGGCAAGTGCGAAGCGAATCTTGGCGCGCCCAAAACCCCGGAGTCCAACGGTGCCCGCGCCCGTGTCAAGCGAGCGCGTACCTCGCGGATCATTGAAACTCAGGAACTCGGACGACCATCCGCGCTCAAGAGCAAGATTCTGTAGAGCTGCCGCCGTCAGGCGTCCGGCCTCCTGAATGCCTCCGGGGCCAAGCAACTCAGGGAACAGCCCGATGAGGCTTCGTGTCACGCTTGGATGTTTAGCGGATTCGCTCACGTGGGTTCAAAAGTTTCGGCAAAACAGGCCGTCGTGCGTCGGTGACATACGCTAGGCTTCGTCGACACCCGTGCGATTTGGATACACGCGCGCACCGGCGGCTGTACGACGGCGAAGAACCTGTGCAAACACTTCTCCCAGCTGCTCGACGACAACCTCCGGCGCATGAAGACGCGCGAATCGCCGCCGCGCGTTTTCTTGAAACACTCTCAGAAGGTTCCTGTCACCAGCGAGCTGAGCCAGTTTTTCCGCAAGTGCACGGGCATTCCCTGCCGGAACCACAAAACCGGTTTCTCCGTCCGGGGCAACTTCCGGAAGAGGTTCCAAATCGGAAATGATCACGGCACAGCCGTGCGCCATCGCCTCGACCGCCGCAAGAGCATACGTATCGGCGTGCGTCGGCAGGACGAAGATGTCAGCCTGTTCCATGAGCGGTTTGATATCGATACTAGGCGAGGAAAGATGCAGTTGAGCGCCTTCCAGTCCGGCAATCTTCTCCTGTAGAAACGCGGGAGGCCGGCTGACGATGTCGAGGCGCACATCATCGACGCGCTGGCGGACCGCGCCGTAAGCCTCTATAACCTCCGGCAGCCCCTTGCGTTCGGCATCGACGCCCACAAATAGCAGCCGCAGCATACCGTCGCGCAGGGACGGCTTAGCCGGGGGATTGGCCGGATCTGCAAAGATCGGCGCGGGCACCACATAAATCTTGTCCGCCAGCTCGGGACACTGCACCGCCACATTCCGCGCGCAAGCGTGCGTGGGGATTACAAGGGCATCCGCCTTGCGGCCAAGTTCGCGGTACATCCAGGCGACGTCCTCTGCCGTCCATTGATTTCGGTTATAGCGCTCGTAGTAAGCAGCCGGAGAAATACCTTGCGAGCTCCAGACAATCGGAATGCGAGCGTCCGTGGTCCACGGGAACAGCACGTGCGAAAAGATCAAGTCCACCCGCTGGGTCGCGTGCCGCGGAACATACAGATACCGCGAGATGAGAAATAACCGCCGCCGGAGGGAAGGAGGTTCCCACGTCCGGCAAAGCTTTTCGAATCCCTTGCGCAAGAACACGTTCGACTGACGCCCACGCTGCGGGGCAAGGAATTCGAATTCGAGACCACGTCCCGGCAAGCGGCGCCAGTCGCGGTAGAGTGTGAAGTCACCCCCCAACTTCACGAGCTCTTCACTGGTCGCGTTGAGAAGGATTCGCACACTACAACTCCTTTGCTGACTGGTCGCGTGAGCTTATTAAGATCTCTGACGTTACGTTAATTTCACGGTCCTTCGCCTAGCCGAGCCTCGTGTCGGGTGTGAAAAGTAAATTCCACACGCCCCTGGAACCGAGTACCTTGCGCGCGTCTCCGGCAGAACGAGTGGCGTGACCCTCCAAGTCAAATGCTTGATATCCGTAGCCCTCAAGCAATGCGAACATATCCTCCAATCCGTGACCCAGGCGGGAAAGTAACCAGTCCGCGGCCTCTACAATCAAGTGTGGCCTCTGCGATCCTAGTATCTCAGTCATCCCGCGCAAAACGTGAACCTCCGCTCCCTCCACATCGATTTTCACAAGTTTGATGGGTCGATGAATGAAGGATCGTGCGTATTCGTCTAGTGTCATCGCCGCCGCATCCTCCAAACCACGGGCTCCGCTAGGGGCCGCTCCCGAAACCACATGGGTAAGACCAGAATTGTGGTGCTTGGCCAAACGGACCATACCCGATGAGCTCCATAGGGCAATGGGACTGGCGTGGACATTATGCGCCGCATTCGCGGCGATCGAGGCCTTGAACAATTCATAGACTGACCGGCTGGGTTCGAAACCATGAACTTCGCCTTCCTTTCCGACCAAGTTTGCCGCCACAAGGGAGAAGTAGCCAACATTTGCGCCAACATCAATAAAGGCATCTCCTTGCCTCAGGATTCGCACAATATGGGTTACCACCTCCGGCTCATAGGCACCGCGGAACCAGATGGAGCGGCCCACTGAGGAAGAAAGATCAACCTTGATTTGTTGGCCTGTCTTCAATGTGGCCCAGGCCCTGAACTTGGTGTGAGAAAGCAGGTACGCACCAACTTTCTTCGCAGGTGTTGCCAGCCTGTGCGCAAGGACATGCCTCCAAAAACGCTTCCAGGGGGACCAGCGGTAGTCGGAGATCATCTTCAGGCTCAGCACATTGCGCTGGAAATGCGTAGGATGCGATGGACCGTCACTTGACCGCATTCCCGGGATGATCGAAAGCCGCTGACGGCGAAAAAGGGTGCTCACCATGAAGCGCAGGAATGCCCGCGCGATGTCGCCGGGGCTGCGTCGTATCCCATGACGGGGACAGAGACTGTGAGAGCGTAGGTAGGCGGAAAAGAACTCCGATCAAAATCCACAGAAAGGCCGCAACGATATAATTCTCATATGTTGACAATCCAATGTACGTCAGCGGAAACAGCACCACGAAGGCGTACCAGAATATGCCGAACGCGAGCGGAAACAAGGGGGTCCCGCGGAGACGCTTGACAACGCCCCAGCAGGCATAGAGCAAAGCTGAGGTGAACAAGAGCCACAGCATGAATCCCGGAATGCCGATTTCGAGCAGCAGCTGCCCATAGCCGTTTTCCACCGAAATACCCGGCGGCGCAGCATGCAGGAACCGAGTGACATATTGAGTGCCCAACGATGCGGTGCCTAGGCCCCGTCCCCACTGCCAATCGCGCAGCGTGAATGTCTTCAGAAACTCGCTGATCGGATAGGCCCATGCACGGCTCTCGAGTTCGGACCCCCGGCCCGTGGGCGAAAGCGTTTCCGTATAAAATGCCCACCGGCTGGCCAGCGCAGAAGGGTAGAGCAGCGCCAGGCACAATACGCCCGCCGCGGGCAGCAGCGCAAAACGGGAAACCGCTTTGAGCGTGCGTAGTAGTTGTTCCTGGCGGTGAGGCATGCCCCAAGCGAACCCCGCGATCAATACGGGCGTGGCGATGAGGCAATAAACAAATGCCGTTCGCACGCCAGTGAGCATGATCGCCGAAACTACCAGCCCAAAGCACGCGTAAACGACTTTGCGGCCGCTCCAACTTCTCTGTGAGAGGTAGCCGATCGCTCCGAAGCCCAGCGCGTACATCAAAATCAAGTACGCCGAGAATCTGCCGTCGCTCACAAAAACCGATGTCGGACGGTTGAACACCAGACCTGAGATGGGCGCCGTACGATTCAAATTTCCGAGTTCGCGCAGGTTCTCGTCCAAACTCTGGGGATTCAGGAGTTGCTGCCCAAAAATCGCCTGTGCGATGCCCAGCAGAGAGACGACTCCGGCAACGAGCAGGTTGAACACAAGGAATCGGCGCAGGTCCAATTCCGAGCGGACCATCGCGTAACCAACGAACAGCAGCGGCACGTAATAGAAATAGAGCTTCATACCCAAAAGCCCATAGATCGCGCTGGGAGTCTTGGGATTGAACGCCTCCATCGTCGCCCACAAGAAGAAACCCAGCAAAGGCAACCAGAAGCGGGGGCGGAATAGTCTCTCCGTCCGCTGCTTGCGCCCGAAGAAAAACGCCACATAGACCACGGCCACCAGGATATCTTTCCCAAAGAAGGCATAAATGCTGTTGCCCAAATACTTTCTCGCGAAATCCTCAAAAATAAGCCAGACGAAAAAGAGGTGCAGGCCCAGACGCCATCGGGAGAGAATGACGATCGCAAGCGCCACCCCCGCGAGCACCATCGCGTCCACAGCCTGTGAACTCAGGTTTCCCTGCAAAAGCCAGTTCACCGCAAACATGGCCAGGGCCAGCGTTCCCACGAGCCATACCAGGGCTTCTAGTTTTCGGTTGCGTTGGGTGTGGCCACCGTGGCGGATCATAGGTGAAGGGATTGCTTGCAGTCTGCGTTCGAATTATGGCACGTGCCGGCGGCGGCGACAATCGCGCCCAAGAGCGGCATTCTCGAAGACACTCGCATGGAAACGAACCTCTACGGCTTCTTCCAGCAGCCGCAGTAAACGTCCCACGCCTCAGGCGCCGCCGTGATTTGCTCAAATGAGCAGAATCTCTGCAATGCCACGCTGTAAAACGCCTCTTCGGCACATGTCAAATCTAGGAAGCGTTCTCTGAGCATCTCGTGGCTGTAGATGCGATGCGCGTTGAATCCGACGGACGGCTCCGCTCGCGTGATGTTTGTCGTAAGAATTAGGTGGCCGCCGGGCTTCAGCACGCGGACCATTTCTCGCAGCGCCTTGCGGTCAGCCTCAAAATCGAACTCGTCGCCATATCGCCCGAGTCCCAGGTGCTCGAGCGTGGACAACGACAACACGGCGTCGAACGCATCGTCCGGAAGAGAAAGCTTCTTGGCGTCGCAGGTGATCACGGTTTCCTTGCCTGATATCGGTGCTCTGCTTCGAACGTCAACCGTTGTAACGTCGAAGTGCGCCAGCAACCCCAGAACGAAATGACGATACGACCCAATATCTAGAATCGAATCCGGCTTGACCGCGGCGATTTGCCGGGTTGCGAACGTACACTCGCGCTCCACATAACTCTCCGGATGCGCGCCTACGTCGTACTGCAAGTCCTTGAAAACTCGAAACCCCTTTGGCTCTCTTTCCAGCTCCTCCAGGTTGCGTCTGTACGCCGCCATAAAATCAGAAGGCGGCCGAATGACGCCCTTCATTCGCGAGAGCCGCATGCCAAAATAAAACAGTATCTCGTTTACTGGATGCACCGCATGATCCTCTGCGCTTCGCCCTGAAACGGACAAGCCGCCTCGCAAATTCTCATGGCAGGCATCATATTTTTGTCATCTCTGCCGCGAATTGTTGCGCAATCCCGTTCCATGAAAAGTACTTTGCGTGAGCCCGCACACTGCGCCTCTGTAGTTCACGCCGCAGCCCGTCGTCTGCGACCACACGAGCGAGCGCAATCGCGAGTGCCTCGCGGTCGCCTTCAGGCACCAATTCCGCGCCTGCTTCGGTAACGGGAAGACCTGTTTCCGCCCCGGCATAGGCGACCACCGGCAGACCGCAGGCAATCCCTGCAATGGCGCTGCCTCGACGGCCCGACAGACACCCTCGAACGAAAAGCATCACGTCGGCATCCGCAAGAAGACAAGCCACCCTCTCGGCAGGCAGCAATCCAAGGACAGAAATTTTCACGTCAACGTTCCGCAGCGCTTCCCGCAGCGGCCTCTCGGCCTCTTTCGAGCCTCGCCCTAACACGACAAGGCGAAGAGGCGATGCTCTTTCGGCCGCGCGCTTCACTGCATGCGCGATATCCGTCACTTCGCCGAGGATTGTCTCACGATCCCTCCCCGTGACCCCGAAAACCGCGATCGTCGGTGGGATCCCCGCTCGAGCACGCTCGCCTGCGCCGCCGCGCGAAATCTCGGGGATATTGGCGCCGATGGAAATGGTCACGATCTTCCGGCGCAGCCGATCAGCCTGAACCCACGGCATCCGCTCGGTTGGCAAAACCGAGATGGCCCGGTCGGAATGCAGTGCCAGCCGCCGCATTACCCAGGTTTGGAGTTTGTTTCGCATCCCGCCGTAGAAACCCCTTGCCGCAAACGGCAGCGTGTCGTGGAACACTACTGCGACGCGGGCGCCGCCGCGGCGGAGGATCGCCAGCACTACGAGTGCACCCAACGGAAACCCGCGGCGCGACCACGCCAGCGCCGTGTATTGCAGCAGCACCCATCGGCCGCGCCAGCCGGTGCTTTCTTGCGAGAGTTGTCTCAGCGCGCCGATCCAGCCCTTCTCGGCCCACGGCACGCGCATCTGCTCGAGGTCGATTCCGTGTCGGCGCAGCGCCTCACCCAGAAACGTGCAGTAGTCCTCCACGCCGTCCGTTGGAAAATCGCGCCTGCCGAGGATTGCCACCCACCGCTGCTGTGGTTCCGCCATTCGCGCGCCCTAGCGCTGCACCTGAGCCATGAGATGCCGGGGAAAACCTTCTCCGTCCGTGAGCCACTTCCATCCGTATCCGTGCGCCGCCAGCCACTTGGACACACCCCCGGCCGCTTCAGCGTTGTGGATTTCACAGATCAATTTCGGCTGCGATTTGCGAAACAGAGCCTCAGCGCCTTCCAGAACCCGTTCCTCTGCGCCTTCCACGTCGATTTTAACCACCGCAGGAGGCCGATGCTCGATGGCAAAATGATCCAACGTCACAGCTTCCACCGCAATGGCGCCAGGATTCGTATCATCCCCCGCAATTCCCGAGACAGCTCCGGTGTTTCGGCTCGACGAGTCTGGATCCCGCCGGAAGGACAACGTCGTGCATTCGGACCACACGGCCGTATGTACCAGCTCAATTTGCGGCAAAGAGTTCATCCGTTTATGTTCAAGAATTCGTTGCGCATTCTCAGGGTCGGCCTCGAATGCGTAGATTTTGCCCTCCGAACCAACGAGCCGTGCAGCGACCAAGCAGATGAAACCAATGTGCGCCCCGACATCATAGACAACGTCTCCGCGCTGAAGATGTGACGCCAAACTCTTCAATAGAGGGATCTCATGCACACCCGCCGCATACCCTGCTTCATAGCGGGGGTTCACCGACAACAACAGGCCTGCTGCGAGGCTGGAACGCACCGTGACGGTGACGCGCGCTCCTGCAGGCAAGACCTTCCTGACGAGACTGTGCGCGAGATCTCCAACGACTGGCACCCGTCGAATGCGAGCGTAAGACTCTTGCAGCGCCGGAGAACAAAGCAGCCGGGATATCATTATCGCTCCACTTCCAAGGATGGGCCTTGCCAAACTTCCCCCGGTGCAGTGTCATGAGCTCGCATCATTCACAGAAGAGCATGCCAGTTTTCTCACGCAGCACCAGGCCATCGGCGTGCCTTTACCCGAGAGTTCTAGGACTGTGCCGCCGCAACACCTGGCCTAGAACGCCTAGAAACGTACAGTAGTCTCCCACGCCGTCCGTCGGCGCATCCCGCCAATCGAGTAGCACAATCCAGATATCACTGCGTTCGCCGAACACCAGATCACCAACTACCATTCCCACCTCCCCTAGTGGCTCTTGTGTTCTCTCGGAGCTAAACATGCTAAAGATTTCCCGGAAGGCCAAGCCAACAAGTGCTTCGGAAATGATCCTTCTTCTATCCAGATGTGCTCGTAGTGTCTTTCTTTCAGCCACTCCTGGGCAAAGGCCGCGTTGGCGTCATCGTGCACCTCGCAAAGAAGAACTGGTCGAAATGCCCGGAAAATGTGATCTGCTCCTCGCAACACATCGGATTCCGCGCCCTCCACGTCAAGCTTGATGATTCCAGGCTGGAGGCTTGTTTCAACAAAATCATCGAGCCTAGTGCAAGCCACTTCAATTCCGGGCGAAATATCGTCGGCGCACATCTTCGTGTTCCGATTCGCCGACACGTCTGTGGGTATCTCAAGTCTAATGTGGCCTGTGCCCGAAAATACTGCCTGAGGAACGATGTGGATGCGATCTCCAAGATCGTTGAGATCCACGTGTTTCCTCAGATTCCGCGAGTTGTCAGGATATGGTTCGAACGCCACTACCCTTGCGCCGGCGCGCGCAGCGATCATGGCGTAAAATCCAAAATTGGCGCCGATATCGAAGACAACCGCGTCCCGTGTGACGAGTCCCAGAAATACCTCGGCGTTTTTCAATTCGTAGCTGCCGTCCCACACGGCGTGCTCCCACCGCGGGTCAACCTCGACCAATAATCCTCGGGCCGGCCCCGCCTGCACTCGTAAAAGTTTTCGACTCGATGACGGCAAAAGGAAACCGCTCGCGACTCGCATCGGTGCCGCGAACACGCGAAGGTTATACAACTTGCGAAGTGCAGCTGAGTTGCGCAGGGCGAGCCAGAGCTGCTCTCTCATAAACCGGCTACCTCAAAGAATCGCCGCCACCAGTTGTCACGGGCCATCAGCTCTTCTAACTTCGGCCGCACTCGTTCAATCACGGCCCTCCGGTAGAAGCCCGGATCGCGCAACACTTCCCGCGCAGCCGCTAGGAACTCATTCACGGCGTTCGGGTCTGGGATGAAAAGCCGGTCGAGCGGTGGCTCTCGGAGAAAAAGCCGGCTCGCTCCTCCGGGAGAGGCAATTACCGGTGTCCCGCAAGCCAAAGACTCCGCCACAACATAGCCAAACGGCTCATATAGCGACGGGCATACGGAAAAATCTGCCGCGTTGTATAAGAGGGGGATTTGCTCGGGGGATACATTCTGAAGCACTGTCACGTCATGTCTCGCGACCTCGTCCTGTGGCAGATCGCCTCGTAGCGCAAGAATCCAATGAACGCCGGGCAAGTTGCCCATCAACGAGCGCACGATCGAAAGGCCCTTCATTGGATGCGCGCTACCCACGAACAAGCCGACGGGCTTGTCTGTTGGCAAATTGAGAGCCTTCCGTCTCGCAGACGGGTTCCCCGGTTTGAAACGCTCCGTGTCGATCGGCAACCATACTATGGTGGCCTCTTGGCCGAAAAAGCGCTCCACTTCGTCGCGGGACTGTTCCGAGTTTGTGAGAACCAACTTGCCCCTCCCGCTCAGCCGTTCCAGCACCATCGAGTTCCACCACTTGAGATAAAGATAGCCACTGTATTTAATAAACGGCCGGATGGCTTCGGACTGCCCCCGATACGTCCCGTGATAGAAATGAATTCTTCGAACGTGAGTCGTCAGGCGTAACGGATAAAAACCGACGTCGCTGTTCGAGATCACTGCAACGACTTCATCGGTTATGTTTTTCTGGGCGTTTCTGCCTATCCAATATCCGCGCAAGGTTCCTGCCAGCTTCCTGCCGAAGCGCCCCGTCCGCTTCGCAAACCACTCCGGCTCGCAGTTGCCCCGGTGAAAGACCTCTACGTGATAGCCCCTCGCATTCACGCCACAAATCAGTTCACGCGCGAAGTGTTCCGCGCCTCCAAGAACTTCGGGACTCTCCGGAGTCAGAATGAAAACTGTCTTGATCACAGGTGCCGGGCCAAAACCCAACCGTGCCGCTCGGGAGGCTGGTCAAACGCTGCCCGTTCGATCGAATACCCGAATCCGGCGAGCATGCTACGTACCTGCTCCGTGCATTCGTGAACCTCGATGAACAGAGCCGGGTGGAATCGCCTGAGAGTCACTTCTGCTCCTACTAAGGCTTCCGTCTCGGCTCCTTCGATGTCCATCTTGATCCAATCCACACGGGGAAGGGAGAGACGCGATACCAGGTCGTCCAACGAAATAGCGTTAACGGTTGTGGGGCCTCGGGTCTCGTCGATCTTGTTCCAGACAGAGACTTCGCTGGGGCTCCAGTGAACCGGCCCCGTCGCTGACCATGCAGCCAGGGGAACGATCGTGTGATTCGCAATCTGGTTGAGCGTCAAATTTCGTTCGAGCTGGTTGCGATTGGATTCGTCCGGTTCGAGAGCGATCACGCGGCCCGCAATGCCAACAGCCTTGGCAGCCTGGATGCTGTACCAACCGATGTGGGCCCCAATGTCCACGACCACGTTCCCCGGTTGAGGCGCAACCCATGTGACCGGCTCATACGCCGGCATGTTGAGCATGTTCTCGATCGTGCTTTCGTCTTCCACGTAAAACCATGCTCCTAAGGACCGGCTCCAAAGAATCTGATTTCGCAGAGAAAACGGTGACCTAGACCAATGCCACCGGCTGTGTAACCAGCCGTCTTTTGGCGGCTTTGTGGTGCTGCGCATGACCGCATAGGAGAGCTTGTTGCACAACATCTTAATAGTCGTTGCCGCGCTTTGCCCGTAGGTATCCATGAGTCGATAGTCCTTCAAGCTCAGCCGCTCCGTTGCCAGAGAGAGTTAAGCTGGCTCCGGGCCTTAGCCGCCAAGGCGCGCGCCAGAAGGGCTCCTCCCGAAACGGCACTTCGGAAATCGTCCGTGGCAAGGTGAGCAAGCTCAGAGCATGCACAATCAAGCCGCGCATTTGCCGCATAATAGTCGAGGCGCGCGAGGTGTACGCGTTCCTCCGGCCAGTCACGAGCTGGCGCGAAAAGTTTTCCGTTGTTGCATTCCACTTTCCGCAAAAGTTCTTCCGCCCGGCAATCGTATGTGTGCTCCCGCAAAACCTTTTCGCGGCCCGCCTCCGCAATTTTGCGCCGCTCCGCTTCATGATCCAGGTAATACCGGACGGATTCCAAAATCTCCGCTTCCGAACGCACGCCCACGAAATGAACTCCGTCCTCAAAACCCAACTGGCCTATCTCAGACGGCAGGCGTGTAATAAATAGGGCACCGGCTGCCATCGCTTCGGCGAAGCGCAACGACACATCCACAGGGTAGTCGTCGCGGCCCACATTCACCACGATTTTGCTCGTGCAGTAGATGCGCGCCATTTCTTCGTACGAATGCAGGCGGGTCCACTCGTTCATCCGAAACCGCGCTGCCAACATCTCCAAAATGCGCCTCCGCGCCTCGTATCTGGGACCGGCACTTCGGCCGATCCATCCGATGTCCAACAGGCGTTTTTCAGATGGTGATGAGAAGAAATCCACGTCAACAGCATGCGTGATTGTCACGGGATTGGAGTGCCCGGCCCGGCGGAAGACATCTTCGAATCCATGGTGAAAGAGAAAGACATAATCGAAAAGCATGGCCCATCGAATTCGGCGGTGCAAGTAAGCGTAGGGATCGTGATGAAAACATGCGGTCGGAATGTCGGCTTCCGTAAGGCCTCGCGGCAACAGAGGGAAATCTGTTTCGGGCTGGATGATGAGCGCTGGTTTCTCCTGCAAGCGATCCAGCAGGCGATCAACATGTTCGTTCACCACGCAGCCATCCGCCGCAAATACGGGCAGGATGCCACGCCGGCGGAAAGCCCGCACATAGCCAAGGGGCTCGCGCAACAGGTCTCGTTCCCGGCATAGAAAGAGAATGGTCATTTCTCAAAAACCAAGAGAACCGTACTCCCGCCATAGCGATAAATGGGAAGCAAGTAGAGCAAGCGCTTGACCGACCGCACAACGGGATTCGTGCCGAGCACCTGATCATCCGTCTCCCAACGGATGCGGCACTCGCCTCGTTTTGATGTGCTCATCCGCTTCACGCTGCCGGGCTAACACTGGACTTCACGGCCACAAAAGTTTTCCCAATCAATTGCCACACCTGAACCAGCTCGCTTCGCCGGACGGCCCCAGTCACCAAAGCACCGAATCCATAAGACAAGATAACAACTGGCACGGCAACGGATACCGGTAGAGACAGCGTGAATAGCGCGCTCACGATCAGAAGTGCCAACAGCGCAGGCGCGGCCGCAATGCGAAGTCCAGGCCACGCGATCGGACGAGTTGCTCGAAAAGCAAAGAAAAGCAGCGCGGCAGCGAGCAGCTCGCTAACGTTTGTCGCCCAGGCGGACCCCAGCGCTCCCCAGCGAGGAATCAGGTACAAGTTCAGCGCCACATTGACCACAGCGCCCACCACAGTCGAGAGCGGCAGATAGTTCTGGAGATGCTTTGCCACCAGCGCGTTTGACATGACCACCCCGAAAAAAACGGGCACTTCCGACCAGATCAGCACAGCAAGCAGCGGGGCAGCGGCCGCGTACTTCAATCCATAGAGCAAATGCACGATCGGTCCGGAGAAGAGCGTCATCAGAGTGCACAGGCCAAACGCGATGGCCATTAGGGAGCGAAAACTCAACTGGAGGTAGTGTCGGAAACGCGCCTCGTCTCCGGCCGTCTGAGCGAGAACCGGAAACATGGATGCCATCACCGCAATCGGAAACAAGCTCACCAGCTCCGCCAGCCGGACCGAAGCCACGTAGTTGCCCAACACCTGATCGTTGACCATATTGTGCAGCATCACCTGGTCGATCCGGTGGTAAATCCCCACGGCGAGCGCGCTCACCGCCACGGGAAATCCATATCTGACGTACTTCCTGGCCTCCGTTGCCAGCACGCGCCACGGGCGGGCGAGGAAGCCTTTGCGGTGGACCGCCAAAAAAATGAGCCCCACTTCCAGCACGGCGCAGATCGAGCGGCCTACGATAATCCACAAAAGACTCGCCCGGGCCACAGCCAGCGCAACAAGCACCAGCAGCCAGGCAAGTTGCCGCGCCAAGCTGATGCCGACGCCATACCACTGCCGTAAGTCCACTTGAAAGACGATGCCCGGCAGGCGGAGTGGCGCGAGCAGCAGAGTGTCAATCGCCGCAAATGCCGTCAGCGCCCGCAGCGCGCCCCCATAACCAAAGTACGGCGCTACAGCGAGCGCTATCGCGGTCGATCCGAGCGCGAATAAAGCGCTCACGCAAACGCCTGTCAGCAGGATGCTGCCCGCACGCGCGCGATCCTGTGCCACCTGGCGCGCAAGGATTGTTTCGAGTCCGAACGTCGCCAGCCATCCATACAGCCCGAGGTACGCGTAAAGAGCGCCAAAAACCCCCAATTGTTCGCTACCGAGATAGCGCGCCAAAAGAATGGTGGCGGCGCCCGAAAGAACGAGATTGAATCCTTGGCCGCCGACGAGGGTCGCTATATTTTGAAAGATTCGAGAACCAAGCGCTTCGGCATGCGTAACAGCAACCACTTCCGGCACAACGATGCCCGGTTGAGTGGACACGGCGGGTTCGCGATCGAGAATCTCCGCGGGTCTTTGCTCGGTCATTGGCGCCGAAGTTGCTTCACGTCTTCTTGTTCGATTTGATCCATCATGTCCTTCCGGTGCATGAGATAGCCTCTCACGGCCCATGTGGCCTGCGCCGGAACCACCGCCACCTGATTATAGGCTGCCACACGCCAAGAAATCGGCCCTCGCTCTGGGATCATGTGCATGCCCCATTGGAAGATGAGGCCAAGATTCCAAAGGACTAGGACCGTCGTCCCGCTCCAAGCGAGGATCGCCGCGCGCCGCTCCTGCCACACGCGCGCCAACCAGTCGAAAAAGGACGCCAGGCCCAGTATGAAGAGCGGCGTCATCAGGACAAAGAAGCGGTTTCCAAAGGAGGAAACTCCGTCCCAATCTGCATAGCACCCGATAACGTACAGAAGCGCAGCGAACACACCAATTGAATATAAGCTCAGAGTTTTGTCGTACCTGCCCAAACAGAAGAGACCCACGGCCGCCGCAATCAAAATCGGATGCCAACTGAAAAGTCCGTGGTCGGCTGATAAAGCTACCTTCAGCAGCGCCGGAGAGTTCCAATTCCACAGATGTTCGTAGCCCGATTTCAAATAGGCGCCATAGATGATTTTCTTTGCAATCAGTGACGGGAGAAACGCTACAAATAGCCCCAATCCGAAGAGTATATTCCCGATAAAAAGATCGCGGACCTGCTTGATCCCCGCCGCCTTTCGCTCATTCCAGTAATCCCCGAGTGATTCCAGCAGCGGTAACAGAAGCAGGACACCACTCACGTAATACACGTCCAGCATCAAACCGCCGATCGCCCCTAGGATCGCCCACTGGCTCCACGTGCGCGTGGGCCGCGTGATCGTCCAGTACCAAACAAAGAGCGCGACCGTGAACGCGGAATGTGCATGGGACCATGACGGATTGAAATACATGTACACCGGCAGCGCACTCCCGAACCAAATGCCCAATGTGGCAAAAAAAGCCCAGCGCTCTGCGAGGTACCGCCTAGCAAGAACAAACGAAATCACGAGGGCCAGGAACCCGTACACCGCTGTTCCCAGTGCCATCGCCATCAGGTAGGGTTTTGAGAAGCCGTCCGCCGGAATGTGCCCGCCAAGACGATCACAAAGGACCACGCCCACGTGCGCCACAATTAGAAACGGCGACCACAGAATGGCGGGGCCGACCGAAAAGTGATTATCCAGATGTCCGGTAACTGTGTACTGGTCAGGAAGCGGCCGCCCGTCGGCTCCGAGCCGGCCCATACGGAAACTCGTATTGGCCCTCTGCCAGTCTTTCGTGAAGTCCAAGCGGTGTTCGATCAAAAGCGAGCGCGTGAACGCGTAATAACCCACGCCGTCGCCCCGCACCCAGGGATTACTGAGCGGCAGCGACAGTAAAAATAGAACCACCAATGCCCATTCGCATTTCGCGAACTTCAACACGATGTCTCTAATTCCTCGACCCGCACTTATTCCCGGGTATGACGCGCTCGTCGACACGATAGAAGCACGCGTTACGACGCCGTGCTCGCATCAGATTGCACCGCGGCATCGGACGCCCCCGTAGCGCCGCGCTCCTCTTTTCGCAGGATCGCGATGATCGAAAGCGGCGGCAGCGGTAGCCACGAGTCCACCAGCCGGAAAACCGGCGTCAGCACGTTTAGCATCCGGATCTGGCCGAGTCCGAATGTCCTTCTTCGCAAGATGCGCCCGTTCAACCACCAAGCCACCACGCCCGGCCGGTTGAACTTCAGGATTCGTTCCACGCGGAAACCCGCCTGCTGCGACACGCTGACAAGCTGGTCCTCCGTGTAGCGCCGGCAATGCCCCAGCACTTCATCCAGCGTGCCATAGAGTCCCGGCCCGCACGGCACCAAAATGATCGCCTGTCCACCATCCCTCAGCACATTCCAGATATTTCGGAGCGCGCCCAAATCATCTGGAACGTGCTCAACCACGTTCAGGCACACAACCGTGTCGAAGGACTGGCCTCCTGGATACGTCTCTCCATCCATCGCATCCGTGTGGGCGACTTTCATGTAAGGCCGCGTGGATCGCAGCGTGACGAGATAGTCGAGGTAGTGCGCGTTGACGTCGGTGGCCCAATAGATCGACCGCGGCATCAGGTGCACGGACATGTTGCCCGTGCCGGCACCGATTTCGAGAACGCGGTCACCGACATAGGGCAGGATGACGTCCGCCATCCAACGCGTAAAGCGGGGCGCCCGGTTTAGCCGCTCGAGAATCTCACCGCCGTGTTCGTCCCCCGCGTAGATTCGATCCGACAGCGAATACTTCAGGATCGCCCAAAGCGCGTGCACGCCGTCTTTCCAGCCGATCTTTTTCCCTTCGCGGTACGTCCGCCCGGAATAGCTGATCGCGACCTCGAAGATCCGGGCGCCCCGCTTGGCCAGTTTGATCGCCAGCTCGGGCTCGACGTCGAATGTGGAGCTCTGCAGCGGGATGCTCTTCAGCAGGTCGGCCCGCACCATCTTGTAGCAGGTCTCCATGTCCGTAAGATTTAGGTCGCAGACCACGTCGCACAAAAACGTCAGGAATTTATTTCCCAGCGCGTGACGAAAGAACAGCGCGCGCTTGTATCCGCCTGCCATGAAGCGCGAGCCGAATACCGCATCCGCGTCCTCAACCAGAAAAACTTCCACCATCTTCAATAAGTCCGCCGGATGGTACTCGAGGTCGGCGTCGTGGATCACCACAAGCTCGGTATCGACGTGCGAAAGTCCGGTCCGCACCGCAGCTCCCTTGCCGCTATTTTTCTCGTGGCGGAGCCACACCCACGAAAACTTACCATCCCCTCCTTCGGAATCGAGCGCTTCGCGGAAGTGCTGGATCGCCTCATCGGTGCCATCGGTGGAAGCGTCGTTCACAACGATCACTTTGATCGAATCCAGCAGCGGGGAGTCGCCGAGCACTCGGAGTCGATTGAGGCTTGCTTCAACCAGAAACTGTTCGTTATAGACGGGAACGACCACAGAGAGCGTCGTGCTGGTGCGGCCGTTCCCGCCACGCCCTTCGAAATTCAACGCAGCCTGCTTCGCTCGCATTCGCGAGTCCGCTTCGTCGGCGCGATTGCTTAAGGAGGAGATGCTCATCGTTCAGTCACAAGTTGGAAGTTTGAGTATCCCATTATTTTGCTCGCTTGCGCGCGACATGGCGCCAAGTTGATATCGGCCGCGGGCGATCGGCGTTTCCCGGCACCCTGGCACGGCCGCTTCCAACGACAACTTGCGATGCAAACGCCGTAAGCGGCTCAGCAACGCACGCGCTAGAAGTTGGGTGCCGCGATGGCCGGAATCGAACTGGCAGGGGGTGCCAACTCGGCGACCGTTTTCGACTGGACGTGTGCGACCACGCGGTCCACGATCTCGGCCAGCGACGTCCTCGGACGAAAGCCCGTGAGCCGCACGAGTTTGTCGAGCGACGGGATGCGGCGCGGCATATCTTCAAACCCCGGTTCGTAGGCCTGGTCGTACGGAATGAAGGTGATCGGTGACTCGCTCTTCGTTCGCTGCTTCACGACCCGCGCGAGTCCTTCCATGGAAATCTCTTCGTCGCTGCCGATGTTGACCACCTCGCCGACGGCCCGATCGTTTGCAATCAACCGGAGAATTGCTTCCACCGTATCCCGCACGTCGCAAAAGCATCGCGATTGCTTGCCGGAGCCGAACACGGTGATCGGGGAGCCTTCGAGCGCCTGCCGCACGAAGTTCGGCAGCACCATGCCGTACCGGCCGGTTTGGCGCGGCCCCACGGTATTAAACAGCCGGACGACGATCACCGGTAGCTGCTTCTCCTTCCAATAGGAAAGCGCCAGAAATTCATCGAGCGCTTTCGAAGCGGCGTAGCTCCACCGGCCTATCGTGGTAGCGCCCAGCACCAAATCGGCGTCCTCGCGAAACGGAATTTTGTCGCTCTTGCCGTACACCTCCGAAGTCGACGCCGTGAACACGAGCTTCTTCTTCTTGGAGGCTGCATCGAGCACCAGCTGCGTGCCGTATACGTTCGTTTCAATCGTGCGCACCGGACTTTCGACGATCAGGCGCACGCCGACAGCGGCGGCAAGGTGGAAAACAACGTCCGCCTCATCCACCAGCTCGGCCAGCAAGTGCTTGTTCGTGATCGAATCAAAAAAATGATGAAAGCGCGTGTGCGTTTTCAAATGGCGGACGTTTTCGACGCTCCCCGTCGAAAGATCGTCTAGGACGAAAACCTCGTCGCCACGCCGCAGCAAAGCTTCCGACAGATGCGACCCGATGAAACCTGCCCCGCCGGTTATCAGGTGACGCAAGATTCCCTCCTGGTCCTAAGATTCCACGCCTTCGCCGGGCCCAGCCGACAATCCCGACTTCTTGCCCACGTCTTCTCCGTATCCGTAGCCATATGCGTACGGATAGTAGCGATACGAGTAGTAGTAATCGGGCGCGCTCGAGTCCACCGCGTTCAGGACCACACCGAGCAAGCGGCACTTCACCGCCGCAAGCAGATCCCGCGCACGCGTAAATGCTTCCTTCGGCGTCTCGCCGCTGCGCACCACAAGCAGCACTCCGTCCGTGAGCGCCGAGAGAATCACTGCGTCCGTTGCGGCCATGATCGGCGGCGAATCGATCACGATGAATTTGAACCGCCGCCGCAGCTCCGCAATCGCTTCCCGCATTCGGTGCGACGACAACAAATCAGCCGGGCTCGGAGGAACCGGTCCGGTCGTCAGTGCCGTCAAGTTGTTGATCGTCGGATGCGGGATCGTCACTTCGTCGAGGCTGCACACGCCCGCGAGATACGAGCTCAAACCTGTTTCCTTCCCGATTGTCAAATTCAGCGCGCGGCGGATTCCCGGCTTTCGCAGGTCCGAATCCATCAACAGCGTGCGATCGCCCAGCTGTGCTAGCGTCACGGCCAGGTTGACGGCCGCGGTCGTTTTCCCCTCGCGCGGCAACGCGCTCGTCACAAGAATCACCTGAGGCGGGTGTTCAGCCTGCGAGAGCAGCAGCGACGTGCGCAGCGCGCGGAAGGCCTCCGAGATTTGCGACTTCGGCTGCACGTAGGAAAGCAGCTCCACCCGCGGGCCCCCTGCGGCTTGCGGCGTTGCGTCCCGCATCAACCGGGACCACCTGCTGCCCTGATGATGCCCGTTCAATCCCGGCAGGGACGGAACCACGGCCAGCGACGGGAGCCCGGTCAGCGCTTCGATGTCGTCCGGAGACTTCACCGTGTTGTCGAGGTATTCCCGGAAAATCGCCAGACCGACTCCTCCGACCAGCCCTACGAGAAACGCCAACAGAATGTTGCGCGCCTTCTGCGGTCGAGACGGGCTTGACGGCACCAGCGCAGGGTCCACCACGCGAATATTGCTCGAGCGCAGGCCCGCCGTGATGCCCGCCTCTTTCAGTTTCTGAAGCAGACCGTCGTAGAGCTGTTTGTTGGCTTCGGCGTCGTGCTGAAGAATATTGTATTGCACGAGC
Organism: uncultured Acidobacteriota bacterium; assembly: GCA_963715685.1. Lineage (GTDB taxonomy): Bacteria > Acidobacteriota > Terriglobia > Acidiferrales > UBA7541 > Palsa-295. Next base: position 4,380,792 of record OY970264.1, read on the forward strand.
TTTTCTGCCAGGTCGTTTGCTTCCACCTTTTGCTTGTCCAGCGCATCTTGGAGGATTTGAACGTGGCTGCGGGCCGTGTTGTATTCCTCAGTGATGCTCTTCACCATCGTTTCCCGGGCGTTTGCCAGATCGTCCTGAGCTTGTTGGATCTGTGCCGCCAGACGTTGGACCTTTGGATAATTCGGGCCGAATTGGTTGATTGCCTCGGCGTACTGCTGATCCAGATCGGTCTTTTGCTTGAGCAAGTCCTGGACGACAGGGTTATCGCGGGCGGCTGGTAGAGCGTCCACATTCCCGGACGTGGCCATGCGATATAAAGCTTCCTTTTCCGCCAGCTGAGTCTGAGCCTCCGTCACTGCCTTGCTCAAATCTCCGAGCTTCTGCGTCGTGATGTCCTGCTTCTCATCAATCTGCCAGATCTGATTTTCGCGTTCGTAGGCGAGGCGCGCGTCCTCGGACTTTTCGACTTTGATCCGTAGTTCTTCGAGTTCCGCGGAGAGCCAATTAGACGCCTGCGTCGTCGCATCGTATTTGCTTCTAAAATTCTGCTCGATATAGTTCTGCAGATGGGCGTTGACGACTTGGGCCGCGAGCTGGGGATCCTCGGCCTCAAAGCTCACTTCGATCAACCGGCTGTTGGGCACCCGCTTGACACTGAGGCTGCCCAGGAACGCGCCCAGAATCGCCGGGCGCTTCGGCGCCGCCCCCCCTGTCCGAAGGCCACCGTGCTCGGCGTGCCGCCGAACTCCGGATATTTTTCCAGGTCCATCGACTTGATCGTCTGCAATGCCAGCGTTTCGCTTTGCAGAATCTTGGTCTGCGTTTCGAGGTAATTGTCCATGTCCTCAAACGCGTCGTACGAATTCCCATCCTGGAACTGGAGTGTGTTCTGGGACTCCCTATCCACCTCAACGCGCGCGGCTGCATCGAATACCGGCTTCATCTTGAAGGACGCGATGGTTACCACCGTCACGACCGTCAACAAAAACGTCAGAATCAGCCATTGGTGCTTCCGGAGGACGATGAGGTAATCGAGAAGGTGTGGTTCCCGGGGCATTTGCTCCCAGGGAAGCACCGAGGGAGCAGGGATTACCGTGAGCGGCTCTGCCGCCCGGCGCTCTCGAATCGCAAATCTGGAGGCTTCTTCCATGAATGTGGCAACCCTCGCTGCTCAGCTAGCTCCTAAAGTCCGGCCCTGCCGATCATCACGGTGCGCGATATATTGCAATGCCGGTGCCGACGCCCAATGCAGCCTCGGCGCCTCTTGCCAGAACCTTCATCCCCCTGCTGTCCGGAATGTATAGAACGTCGTTTGATTTCAGCGGTACGTCGTCGGCCTTGCGATTCTCAATCTGCTTGATGTGGACCGGAATCTGATCCTTTCCCCCAGTCGCCGGATTCGTGCGCATGATCACGGCCTCATCTGCTTTCGCAAAATTGGTTAAACCATGCGCCAGCGCGACTGCCTTGAGCACCGTTACCTGCTCGCCGTGGCTCTGTAAGACATATCCGCCGGGCTGAGCAATGCCGAATCCTAGGACGTACACAATGCCCGCGTGCGGCACCGTTACCGTGTCGCCACCGTAGATCGGTATGTTGTAAACCGAGTCACCCGATTCGAGCAGGTCTTGCAAGCGAATCGTAATCTTTTGCTCGTCTGGGGCCGATCCGGTCGTCGCGCTGGCCGGTTCAGTTCTGGGGCCGTCCGAGTGAACCGGACGCGTAACAATCACGACGCTTCCCGCGTCGTCCGAAATTCCGCCGGCAGCCGACAGCACCTCGAGCAGCGTCGTCGGACGCACAACCTGGTAAACCATCGTGTGGGCCACCGCGCCTACAACCGAAACCGGCTCGCTATTTTGCTCTTTGACGAAAACGGAAACTTGCGGATGCGCCACCAGTCCGTTCTCGACCAGCAGTTGCTCCAGCTTGGATTCCACCTGGAACGTGGTCATGCCGGCCACGGAGATCTTACCGGGGACCAGCGGATAACCGACATCACCGGCATCGCTAACCCGGACGTCGCGCGAAAGTTCCGGAACATCGAACACGTCGACGTGTAACACATCGCCGCTGCCCACCGCTCGGTCCGCTGGGCGCGTGGTGACTAACGTAGCGAGTTGCTGGATTTTGTCGTTGGTCTGCAGCGTGGTCTCGTACTTGTCCTGGCCGTAAGTCGGGTGAGAAACCCCGACAATCAAAACGGCAAGCAACAAATAAGGCTTCGCCCGAAGCCAGTCCGAGACCCCGCGGACGGTTTCAAACATCGTGAGAGATGACCCCGCAAACACTATGGCTTAGCCGGCGCGCTGGTGTCAACCGGGATTGCCCCAAGCCAGTAACTCCTTCTGTTAGTTTCGCTTTATCTATGCGCGGGTTGCTCCGTCCGGGAGCCCGAAACATCCGACGGCAGGGGTGGTGACGTTGCACTGCAAGCTTGCAGCAGAAAGAGGAGGGCATTCGAAGGTATGTGTAGGTTGAAGTCCACGAGACTGTGAAGCAACAGTCCGCTCACCGCGATGATCGCCCCGGCGTGCAGTGCACGGGAGAAATGCCCCTGCTCCGCGCCATAGTTCCTTCTCGCATCACGATACAGCAACCACAAGAAAGCCGCGCCGCAAAACCCGCCCAGAAGCCCTGTTTCAGCCAGTAGCTCCATGTAATCGTTGTGGACGTGATCGACAAGCTTGCCGTCATAGACCGTCTCGTAGAGCGGATACACGTCGACAAGCGTACCCAGGCCGCATCCTTTGACCGGGTGGTGCAGAAAAATATGTGCGGCTCCGCGCGCCATGGAAAAACGGCGACTGAGCGATACCTCGTGCGGGTTCAGATTTGAAAGCCTCTCGATTGCTCGCCCAGCGCCCACCCAGGCAATCAGCGCCAGCGCCACTAGCGCCACGGCGCCGAAAGCGATCGTGCGCGGGCTCCTCCAAGACAGTCCATGGCGGCTGCGCACCAGCAACCCGAGGACTCCCACCTCAAACACGAGGCTGATGATTCCGCCGCGAGAGCCAGTGAGAACGACCGCGCTGATGGGGACGATGGTTAGTAAGGTGGTGAGAGGAAGCAGGTCTCTCTTCACGCCGCGGAAGGCCATCATCGCCAGACCTATTGGCAGCGTGAGTTCAACGAAACCCGAGAAGTGATTGCGGTTCACAAACGGCCCGAAGGGTTCACCCTCGGTCTTGAATTCCTGCATCCAGTAGATCGTGCCGCCGGACGTGAAGTGCTGAATGATGCCGAGAAGTGAAATCGTGAAGCACAACAGAATGATGAACCATGCCAGCTTGGACAGCTCCGCGCGCGTCCGAAACGCCTGAGCCGCCAGAAACACGACGATCAGATAGCTCGCCAACTTCAGCAATTCCGTGCGCGTGAGAAACGCGTACGCAGTGCCGTGAAACAACAATTGGAGCAAGCCGATCGCGATGAGGCCCAGCACCGGCCAATTCAGCGGACTCCACCCAATCGTTTCATCGGCGCGGCGGTACGCGATCAGCGCCCACAAGACGAAAAACACGGCCGCCCCAATTTCCAGCACCGACTGCGACCACACCTCGACCGCGCCGAACGACAGCACGCTGAACGTGATCAGAAGGCACAATCCGACGCGCAGCAATTTCATTGCGATGCCCGCCCTGCGCTCGCGGCCGACGGAATCAGCGACACATCCGCGATCCACGCCGTTCCGCCAAGCTTGTTGTCAAAGAGCCGGCTGGGACTCCGCACCAGCCTAATGAGCAAAAAATGCGTGTCAGGTCCCGTTGCGACGTCCGTCTCTACCGCAGTCCACGAGTGCGAACCGATGAAATTGTCTGTTATCACGTTTACCGCTCCTGCGTGATTCGGATCGGTGACTGAAAACCGCGGGCCGCTTTCGGTCGTAATCCCTTGGCTGCGCATATACGCGTGGAAGTGATAACTCTGATTCGGCTCGACCGCGGCGTATTGAAACGGAGAATCCAAGGGAATGTTGCTTCCGCCGCTGAAGTCCAGCCGTGAGGCCCGCCTGCCGTCGGGCGCCGCATGTGGATCGATACCACATGTCACGCCCGCAAGATACGGGTTCCAGCGCCAGCCCAATCCTCCATTTGCAAAATCACCGACGAAATCTCCATTCCAAATCACCGATCCATTGGCGGGCTTCTCGTGAGGCAGGCCTGCGGCGGCCAGCGCTTCCAGCCACACGCGCCGAGCATCGTCGGCGCGGTTCTCGCGGATCAGTTCATCCAAAAGCGCGAACGTGCGTGGCAGGGGAAAGGGTTTCCCGAGCGCGACTAAGCGCCGCCAAACTGCGAGGCCCGGCTGCGCATTGTGGATCGAACCGAAGAAATCAAGCGCTTGCAGATACGCATCAGCATCGGCAGGAAGTACCTGGTCGAGAAGCTGATCGATATCCTCGCTCGACCGCCATGTGCGCGAAATCGTCAGCGGCAAGAAAGTAGGATCTGTTCCAACCGCTTGCCGGAGTTCCTTGTACGCGGCGGAATACTCCTGCTCGCGGAGCAGAAAATTTCCGTAATTGAATGCGACCTCCGCGGACAGCGGATAGACGGCCTGCGCCCGCGCGTATGCATCCTGAGCGCGTGCATTATCTCCGGCGGCTTCGTACGCACTCGCCAGGTCCATCCAGTAGTGCGCCGATCGCGGATCATCCTGGACCGCCTTCTGGTATTCGGCGATTGCCTTCGATAGATCCGAGTGGACGAAATCCCACTGCCGCAAACGCCCCACGCGGTCCCAGCCGGTGCCATCTCCTGGAACGAGTGCAGCGCCGCGCTCCATTAGTGTGACGTCGTCAGACTCGAGCCAGTAGTGCGCCAGCCAGATCTGGCCGGCTTGAAAAATAATCACCGCGGCTGCGGCAATGGACGCGAGCAACACGCCGATCGGCCGTCCCGCGCCTCCGAGAGGAATCTCCATCGAGAAGTAATCTGCTATGAGCCTTCGCTTCTTCGCAAGTGTAATCTCGAATTCGACCGGCGGCGGTCTTAAGACCACATTCCTAAGGCGAATTCTTTTCGGCGAACGTTCGGGCGCTATCCTTCATCAGTGTTTACGTGGGTCTAAACGACTGGCACACTCTATTGGTCGCAAGATGGCGGCGTGACGTGGAACGCTTAGTTCACGGGGGCTTCAAACATGGATACCCACGGCCGCGAACCGGCTTTTTTTGCCCATCCAATGCCCAACTGTCTCTACAAGTTTTCGGTAACTGCCCTTGCGGGTGGTCCAATCACAATCAGGGGAGTCGTTTCTTGAGGAAGGCGTTTCTCTCTGCAGTGTTTTTGACGTTCACTCTTCCCGCTTTCGGCCAAGCGGCTGAATTCAGAGGCGTTGTGCGGAACGCGGAAGGTCACGCCGAGGCGGGAAAGACGGTCACCGAGAACAGGTGCTTTCAGGGAGTGCGCCCTTGGATTGACGTGACGTGCTACAAGGCCTCCGGGAGCGGCCTATCTACCACAGCCAGTTGCGTTGCCGGCGTGTCGAATCTCACCTTGGCATCCGCGATTGATTTCGTGAACGGGGAAGGCTTAAGCATTCTGGGATGCGGCGCTGCACCGACAGTTACTGTCCCAAATGTGAGTGTCGCCAATATCGGAACAGCCGGGTCAACGACTTACAGCTACGCGGTCGCCACGATGGATGCAGGCGGCGGGAACTCTGGGTATGGCACGCTCGTTTCGACATCTACTGGGAATGCCACGCTTTCAGGCATGAATTACAACGCGATCTACATTACACCTGTATCCGGTGCTCGCGGCTATACGTTGGTCGGGCGTTCATCCGGTTCGCCGACCGTGCTCCAATACATGCCGTGGGAAGACTCTACGAGCTATACGGCCACTGCCTCACGCACAAATAATGTGGTGATGGTGACCGTGACGGGGCCGACCACTACTCTGAGTTTCTTCGCTACGTGGTATGTGACTCTCTCTACGTGCTCGGATACGAGTTTCAACGGAATATTCCAAGTTACATCGACGGGAATGAATACGTTCAACTACAGCCAGACGGCATCGAACTCTAGCGCAACCGGCTGCACGGTAACAGTCAACCCGACGTTCTTTGATTTTGGGACCACATATCCGTTGCCGCACAATCTCAGCGTCAGTTCCACGACAACGAACGACATTTTCACGGCCACAATCACTTCGGGCGGCGGCACCACATCGGTCAGCTTAAGTACCGCCCCGACCGTAAATGCCTCGGGCCAAACCGTGCGGCATGACGACACTGCGGCGTGGAAGACTGTGATAGCTCAAGTGGCGGCCCTGAATAATTCGACGCCAATTTATTGTCCGTCTGGAACCTACCCGATCTCTTCCGACCTCAACATTCCAAGTGGATTCAACGTGCTGGGAGCCGGATACGGGATCATCGTTCCGTCGTGCACGATTTCCCAACTCAATCCCAGTGCTGACATATTCAGAGCTGGCAATCCTTCCTTGGTATCGGGAGTGAAACTCAGCAATGTTCTATTGAGCGGTGGCCGCATCGGAGTGGATTCTGTATCTCCGGGCGGACTGGTGAATCTTCAGACCGATGGCGTGTTCTGGCAGAGTTATGTTGGTTTACGTGCCTCGGCCAATGGTATTCAATGGAGTCTGGCGAACAATTACTGTCAGACACAGGACTGGTGCATCGACAGTTCCCCTGCATCCACGCTTCAGGGATTCCAAATCAGCAAGAACTGTTGGTTCTCGGGAACAGGATCGGCCGTTTGGCATGATGTGCGAATTCCCAATACCTTCGGCTACACATCGGCAGTCACATTCGATGGCTGCCTATGGGAAGGCCCGACGGGAAGCTGGATGGTCAATTCGGCCACTCCTGTCGGAGCGCGCAACGTCTTCGGTTCCGTGGCTTCTCTGATCTTCAAAAACAACCAGTTGGCCGATAACGGAACGAGCAACGTCAACTTCCTGCAAACATTACCGAGCACGAATGGTGCTCCGAGCTCAATTGAATTCGACGGCGGAAACTGGACAGCCGACAGCAAAGCATACCTCGTCTATACTCTGTCAAACGGCACTTCTAATGGCATCGGCAGCCTTATCTTCCAGCCCGGATTGTACACAGGCGGGACCGGTATCTGGGGTGGCTTGACTCCAGGAATTGTAATTGTAAACGGTGGCACGTTCTCACCAGCGATTTCCACCAAGAATCTTGTAAACGTGAATGATGGAGGAATCGCATCCTCCCGGCTCGGAACCACAACAAATTGCACTTCCCGTGCGTCACCTGCCGTGTGCGGATCGGCATCGGCAGGCAGCGTGGCGATTGCAGCCTCCTCTTCGAACGTGGTTGTGGACACGACTGCCGTGACGGCCAACAGTCAAATTGTCGTGACGTTCGACAGTTCCTTAGGCACCAAGCTGGGAGTGACCTGCAATACGTTGCCGCAGCAACCTTACGTGAGCGCGCGGACGGCTGGAACGAGTTTTACTATCTCGGTAGCGGGCACCTTTTCCACACGTCCGGGGTGCTTTTCTTATCTGATTCTAAATTGATCTCAGGATATTTCTGAATCCAACGATCCAGCGGCTTTCATCACGCGTGACCTCGTGACGTGATCGGTCGACGCGGACGGCATCGCACGGACCCACCTCAGAATGCTGTCGGCTGGATCGTTACTTGTTGCCGAAACGGTAGGTGAAGCCAACGGAGACGCGCTTGCTTCCTGCACCCGTGTTCAAACCTAAAAAGTTGGCGTGCACATAGTCAACCTCAATCAGACGGAAACCCCAGTGAGGTTTCAGATTCAGGTCGAGACCTCCGCCCCCTTCCCACGCATAGGTGAAGTGCGTGATCGTGTTGGCGCCGAAACCGCTGAAGGCGGGAACCGATTCGACGTAGGCGCCGCCGCCCCCCAGGAGGTGCCCGAACAGCGCAAGCTTGCGGTGGCCCAACGGGTAAATTTGCGGTCCGACTAGAAACGTGAAAATGTTCAAGGTTCTCGCAGGAGGTCCAAGTTGTGCTGCGCTCAGCACTCCTCTCACTCCCAATACTTCGCCCTCGACGCTTAGCCAGGGCTTGTAGCTGCGTTCGAGGGAGCCATACCCACCGATCATGCCCAGCGTATAAGCGGGGTTGACGTAATCGGTGCGGTAGGTGAAACCTCCCGAGATCAGCCATTTCGGAGCTGGGTATGTGCGCTTCACCGCTTTCGGCGCCTCGCTTGGTGCCGCGGCGGGCTTGTTTTGTTCGGCTGGAGGCGGATTGTTCTGGTCAGCAGGTGGAGCGGGCGGCTGGTCTTGCGCCATTGCCGGCACGGCGAACAGCGCAAGCAAACTGCAAATCACCAAATGCTTCTTCATCTCCAGCAGCCTCCTCGGGAATTCGAGCGCGTAGCGTCGTTGCTTGGAAGGCCAAACACCCCGCCGGGGTTGGATTGCCTCGCCAGCTCATTTCGAGACTCGTTCAGGTCTTGGCCGAAGGAGGTTATCGCAAGATCGCGGTTTCCAGAAAAGAAAAAGGCCGGGCACTCGCGCGCCCGGCCTCTTCATGAGAGAAAGGGTTTTCTGTTAGAAGCGGAAAAGAATCCCGGCCGAGTACTTAAAGTTGTTTTGAGCCGCCGCCGCGCCGCTTTGGAATGCCTGAAGTTCGAAGCGTACCTGCTCGAAATCAATCTGCCCAAGGCGGACAGCCACATGCGGCGCTACGGTGTAGTCCACACCGCCACCTACGGCCCACGCAACTGCGTACTCCGAAAAATCATTAGTGAAGTTCGGACCAAAGCACCCGCAATCCGGAACATTGAAGTAGTAACGCCCGGCGCCAACCAGGCCATGGACGAAAGGAGTCAACCTGTGATGGCCAAGGGGATAGATTTGGGGGCCAATCATGGCCGTGGAAATGTGCGTCTCTGCGCCGTCCGTGGAATTGGTGGTCCAGTCGACATCGACTGCCACACCGAACCACGGATTGAAATTATAATCTCCCGTCGCGTTCCAGCCATTCATGCTGATCCGCGAAGGCGGCTGTTCAAAGCTCGGGAGGCCATACGAGCGGAATGTGTAACCACCACCCACCTCCCCCGCTGGCGTTCCTTGCGCCATCGCCGGCAGGCTGGCGAGCAGAAGAAATGTCATTAGTCCCAGCAGTTTTCTCATTTCGGACTTCCTCCTCAGAAGGTCTTTGCTCCACTACCTGCTATTCCAGCCCCCATGTGCGGTTCTAATAGTTACGGTACCATGCTGGCACATAGATGGAAGCGCCAAAACGGGAAAGAGTTGCATATGTGCCGAATTGGGAACGGCTCGACATACGCACATTCATGTTGCAGATGTGAACCGAATAAGGGGGGCAGCCTTTAGAATTGGCCGGTCGCTAGGCCAATTGGCGAGCCAGCGACGGATGAACCTGCAGATCCCTGAATGCCGCATCAACCCGATCGCAAAGGACGTTGATTCGCGACGGGTCCGCAGGAGGGCGCAGGCGCCGGACGGGCACGGCCGAGAGCATCCGTCCCAGCAGGGCGAATTCTCGTGCTCGCATTTCTTCGTTCAAGATTCGCGTTGCGTAGGAATTGGCAACCAGAGACATCAGGCACTCCGACGGTGTCGGCGCGTCCAGCAAGGGCGCTGCGGGATCAGAGCTTCTCTCGCCGAGCAGGAAGATTGCAGCCAACGGAAGAGGCTGCTCCGCGAGTCGCAGGTGATTCGTAGGCAGTGAAAGCATTCGCTTCTCGACGGTCTCGGAAAGGCTCGGCAAGCTTTTGTCGGAGCCAAAGAGCATCTCGACCGAATCCGGCCACAAGGAAAGATAGGGATACGCGGGCATCACGTAAAACGCTCCATCACGCTCCACGATGGTGACAATATCGTCTGATAGAACATCGTGTCCGCGGCGTGCGAACGCCGCAGCGGTTGTGGATTTTCCGGCTCCCTGGTCGCCGACGAAAGCTACGCCGCGGTCTCTGAATGCGACCGCGCTCGCGTGAAGGCAAGTTATGCCGCGCAACCGAAGCACCACACCGAGTACCGGCCCCATGAGGTACATGGCCGCATCTTCGAGCGATGAGCTTTCCGGCCAACGCGCCCAGATCCCCGTCCCATCCGGTTTCAACCAGAACTGCATTCCATCGAAATAATCCATGCGCAGAAACGCCCCGTCCATCACCTTCCAAATTCGAAGAGAAGGCTCCCCCGATTCGACCAAATCGGAGCTGACGAAAAAAAGCGTATCTGTGTGAGAGGAATCCTCATCTTGAGTATCAGGTGCGGCGCCTAGGTGAATTTCGACGTCGGCTGGTCCATCGGGGCATTTTGCAACGTCCAGGCTGGGGATAGGGCGGTCTGATCGGAGGAGGAGGCCGTAAACAGAGTACGCGTTCTGCAAACCAATTAACCCACTCGAGTTGCGTGAGTGTGCGGGAATTTCCCCGAATCTTTCGCAGGTCCCGTTATCAACGCCTGAGTGAGATCGCGAACCGTGCCATGTACGATCAGATGGGGAGGTGAATAGGGCTTTTTGAGATCCCGTTTAACGGACTTATCCATTACAGACCTCCGCACTCAAGTTATACCGGACTCTCCGCACAGACTGCAACCAAAAGTTGAGACAGAGCGGCCGAATCGCCACATCAGCGCGCTGGGAATCTCGCTCTCCGCACAATGCGGGTATCGCTGAGCGATTCACGTAGCGTTCGATTTCATCGCCAAAGTGCGGTTGATCCAGCCAGGCTGACTCCTTCCGCTGAAGTATCTCCACAAAGGGGTCGCCTGCCAGAGGCGTTTTCGGCCGCCGCCGGACGCTCTCCGGCAGATGGCCCACCATGGCTTCGCGCAGAAGCGTCTTTTCGAACGTCCAGGGGAAAGGAGGAAGGGCGAGTACGTAGTTCAAAATTCTTAAATCGAGATAAGGATGGCGCACTTCGACCGCGCAGCGCGTGACGCCCGCATTCTCCAGCTCGAAAAATTGGGACCATTGAGGCTGCGAGAGGGACGCGTGAGCCTTGGGAAGCAGGGGGTGAGTCGCCGACGGCTGAGTATCGTTCACTTCCTTCCAACGCCCCGCAAGGTCCGCGCGCCGAGCGAAATCTGGCGCGAACCACCCTGGAAAGCCTGGTCCGCTGGACTTACTACCGAAGAAAGCACCCATGCGACGACGCAGGCCGCGCCACGGCGAGCGTCGAAGGCGCAGATAATGCGCCCCCTGCGTCAAAAAGGGCATCCACTCGTGGTTCCTCAATAGGTCCTTGGCGTAAGGCCACATCTCGAAGATCATCAGGTTGTCAATGCCTTCGCCTTCGAGCACAACGCGGCAATCCGCCGCAATCATTCGGAACTGATCGAACAAGCCTGCGAAAAACGGATCGTCGACGGGTTCTGGCCACCTCAATTCCGGATCGTCCCAGCGCTCAAAGGGCCGCAGATCGTCCATGGGCAAACAGCGATGCGGAATGTGAAGGAACTCCGCAACCTTGCGGGCGTGCTCGCCGTCACGGTCCGGAAGCAATGTCTCGTACGTAATCGTGTACGCGCGGAGATCCATCGTTCCCGCCGGCTGCCCCGCGATCTCGCGCGCGGTTGCCGCAACGGCAGACGAGTCGAGCCCACCGCTCAACAAAATTCCGGCGCGGCTGATGCGAAGCCGGTCTGCCACCGCCGCCTGCAGAAGAATCTGAAAGTGCTCAACGTATTCGTCGGCGTGCCGGTAGCGGATTCGCCCGTCGATCGGCACGGTCCAATAGCGCGAAACTCGCAATCCCTCCGCGGAAACGCTGAGCGTGTGCGCGGGCGGCAAACGCTGGACGTCGCGAAAGGTCGTGGTCGCCAGGTTGTAATTGAGTCCGAACAGGAGAAAATCGCCGATCGCAGCCTCATTCAGTTCACCGGAAACATCCGGGTGGGCCCGCACGCAATCGAGCGTATTGCTGAAGATAAAGGAATGGTCCAGATCGGCGTAATAAAACGGCTTGACGCCGAAATGGTCGCGGGCGCAGAAAAGCGTCCTCCGCCGCGCGTCCCAGATGGCAAACGAAAAATCGCCGCGTAAGTGCTCGACGCACGCCTCGCCCCACGCCGCGTATGCGTGAAGGATCAGCTCAGAATCCGGCGCGCCATTCCGGACCTTTTGGCCCTTCTGCTCAAGCTCTGTTTGGAGTTCGCTCCGGCAGTCGATACGGGCATCGGCCGTGATCCAGAATTGCCTGTCGAGGCTCGTCGGCTGCCGATCGCCGAGCGATTCGTACGTGGTTCGCAGGAGCGCGTGGCCGAATCCGACCGGCCCGTCCGCCCACACTTCGCGGCCATCCGGCCCGCGATAGGCGAGAAAGTGGGCGAGCGACTGCAGCAGCGGGCGATCCGCTGGAGCTCCGTCCTTTCGAAAAATTCCGACGATGCCGCTCACCGCGTTTGTGTCTCCATCGAAATGACCGAGCTTTCGAACGGCACAAAGTGCAGATGCCCTTCGTCGGCGTCGCTCAGCACCACGCCCTCGGATTCCACCCACGCATGCGCCTCGAATCGCCCCTCTGCTTTCCGGGCTCCGATGCGCAGCTCCGCGGGAATCCCTCGCCTCTGAAGAAGCCACCAGAACACCAGCGACTGCTCCAGACAATTCGGCCGGAAAAAGAGATGCCGCGCCGCCGTCTGTTGCATTCGCGCAATCGCGCGAGCCGCTTCGGCCGAAGCCGATTCCGTCGCGCCGACGCGACCTGCCGTGCGCGGCGTGAGCCAAAGGAGCGCGCGTTTCCAGCGGCGGAATCCCACAATGCGCAAGCCAAGCCAAGTTGCCGCGAGCGCCGCGGCGGACTTCAACACCAAAGCCCGCGAATCCGGGCTAAGGCGCCAGAATCTCCGCCAAGTTTCTATTTTCGCTTTCAACCCAATTCCTCGTAGAAAGTCGCGGCGCTAATTCGCAATTGGCCCTGGGCTGGGGAACCGCTCGTCCAAGGACTGCCTCGGCTTTTTTTAGATGGACGATCGCGCGGAAACAACAAAACGGGATTTCAGCGTGCCGCCGCGCTCTGCACCTGAATCAGTCCTTCGTCCCGCATCTTTCCGAGCAGCTCCAGCAAATCCCTTTCGCAGCGCTCGGGCTCCACTTCATATTCGTTGAGCAAGGTATCCCGCAGCTCGCCGATGCTTCGCGGCCGTTGCAGGAGGTCCCAGATTCGAGTTCCCACCGGGTTCAATCCGTAATAGACGGTGTTTTTGAGATTAAGGATGGCTGACTCTTCGCCGAGTGGGCAGGAAACCTGCTCGGGCGCGGCCACAACGATCGACTGTGCAGACAGACTTGCGTCCATGAAAGCCACTGCGACCCCTCAGGGCTGGGCAGGAACGCCAGCCGCACGCCATGTGCGGCGCGTGTCCGCGGGAATCGACGCGCTTGCGCGATTCCCGGTGGACACAGTGTATTCTAACGTGAGTCATTCGCAACCCCAATGTGGAGTCCTGTGCGGATGACGCCGGGAGTTTTCGCCTTTTATGCCCTGCACGCGGCCGGGAATTTTCGCCTTTCTCACGGATGATGCGTGATGAACCTGATCCGTAGCGCGCTATTGAAGGCTTCCGAAAGCGCATGGCTGCGCGAGCAGGCGCTGCGGCTTGGATTTGTCCGCCGCGGAGCCGAGCGCTTCCTGCCCGGCGAAAGTGTTGACGACGCGCTCGCCGCAGCGCGCCGCCTCGCCGAAAACAACATCGCCACTCTGCTGACGCATCTTGGCGAAAACGTTTGCGACCGTGCCGAAGCTGCTTCCGTCACCGCGGAGTATCTTGACCTGCTCGATCGCATCCATGCCGCCGGGCTACCCTCCGAAGTTTCCGTGAAGCTCACGCAACTCGGGCTCGATCTCGATCGCGATTTCTGCTACGCGAATCTCCTGAAGCTGATCGAGCGCTCGAATGCGTCTCATTCCACCGGCGGACCTGCCGTCAAAACACTCTGGATCGACATGGAGCAGAGCGCATACGTCGAAGCCACGCTCGATCTCTACCGCCGTGCGCGCCAAACCTATGCGAACATCGGCGTCTGCGTGCAGGCGTACCTTCGCCGCACTGAGAAGGACGTTGAGGCACTCATTGCGATGGGCTCTTCCATTCGCCTCGTCAAGGGTGCATACAGCGAGCCGCCCGAAATCGCGTTCTCAAGAAAATCGGACGTCGACCAGAACTTTCTTCGGCTCGCAAAGACGCTGCTGAGCGCCGACGCGCGTCGTGCGGGTGTTCGCGCCGTGATGGCGACGCACGATCTGAAATTGATCGCGCGAATTATTGATTGGGCAGCGCAGGAGGGAACTGCAAAAGACGAGCTCGAGTTCGCAATGCTCTACGGCATACAGCGTGCGGAACAATTGCGCCTCGCGCGCGAGGGCTATCGAAGTGGCGTGCTCGTTTCCTACGGCTCGTACTGGTTTCCGTGGTTTATGCGCCGACTCGCTGAGCGTCCCGCAAACGTCTTCTTCCTTATCCGCAATCTCTTCTCGGATTAATCCGGAGCCGCTGGGATCGACGCTCACAGGGTGTGTAGGTACGCAACCAGATCTTCGAGTTGCTGATCGGTCAGCGATGGGCCCATCGCCGGCATCATCCCTCGCCCACCCACGATCGTCTGCTCGACGAACCGATCGTTCGCCGGCAACCCGCTCGGCAGAAATTCCTTCCGGTAGAGTTTCTTGAGGCTGGGGCCCTTGCTGCCCGATGAGGAGTACGCGTAGTGGCAAGCGGCGCAATACTGCTCGAAGACGCGCCGTCCGCCGGCCTGTTGCGCGTTCAAGCCCAGTTCCGCGTCGGTCTTCGGCGGCGGCTCTCCGCAACCCGCCGCAAGTATCAGCAGCGCGGTGCCGCAAAAGATGATTGCGCTCGATCTCAAACGCCCATCATACCCGGCGGCGTCAAAGCGGTACACTCGGAACCGATGATCGAAATTTCATCCACAGACCGCGTCTTCATTCTCACCGGCGCGGGAATCAGCGCCGAGAGCGGCATTCCCACATTTCGTGGCGCAGGCGGCCTCTGGAGAAACTATCGCTTTGAAGAAGTCGCTTCCCCGCGCGCCTGGCAGCGCGATCCGCGGCTCGTCTGGGAGTTCTATTCCATGCGCCGGCGCATTGCCGCAGCAGCGAAACCGAATCCCGGCCACCTCGCGCTCGCCACACTCGAAGGCAGGTTGCGGAATCGTCTCTTCCTCTGCACGCAGAACGTGGACAACTTGCACGAGCAAGCCGGTTCGCGCGGCGCAATCCACATGCACGGCGAACTCTTCAAGAGCCGCTGCGACGCCTGCCGTCTCGCACCCTTCGACGACACGAGCACCTATGAACCTCCCGCCGAAATCCTTCGCTGCGAATGCGGCGGCCGGATTCGTCCGCACATCTGCTGGTTCGGCGAAGTCCCGTACCGCATAGATGAAATCTTCCATGCGCTCGACGAGTGCACTCTGTTCGTCGCGATCGGTACCTCGGGCGTGGTAGAGCCCGCCGCCAGCTTCGTCGCGCACGTCCGCGCGCGGACTTTCTACGTCGGCCCCGAGGAACCAGCCAACGAACTTGCCTTCACAAAATGTTTTCTGGGAAACGCAGGAGATGTGCTGCCGAATCTCTTTCGTTTCTAGGGGCAGATCCTAGCGCGTGCGCTCGTCTTTTTCGACTTTGCCGTCGCGCACGCGGATCACGCGGTGGGCGTGTGCAGCGATGTCCTGCTCGTGCGTGACGAGAATGATCGTGTTTCCGCCCGCATGCAGCCGTGCGAAAAGCGCCATGATTTCCTCGCCGGTGGCGGAATCGAGGTTGCCCGTCGGTTCGTCCGCAAGCAGGATGGACGGATTGTTCACCAGCGCGCGAGCGACCGCCACCCGCTGCCGCTGGCCTCCGGAGAGTTCGTTGGGCTTGTGCATCATGCGGTCGGAGAGATCCACTTGCGCGAGCGCCTTCTTCGCTCGATCGAGGCGTTCCTCGGCGGGCGTGCCGTTGTAAATCATCGGCAGCTCAACGTTATGCAGCGCCGTCGCGCGTGCAAGCAAATTGAACGTCTGAAACACGAAGCCGATCTCCTGGTTGCGGATGGCGGCCAACTCGTCGTCATCGAGCTGACTCACGAGCCGCCCGGCAAGCCAGTATTTTCCGCTGGTCGGCGTGTCGAGGCAGCCGATCAGGTTCATCAGCGTGGATTTCCCGGAGCCCGAGGGTCCCATGATGGCGACGTACTCGCCCTTGTGGATTTCCATGCTCACGCCCCGCAGTGCGTGCAACTGCTCCGTTCCCATTTCGTACGTCTTCCAGAGTTCCTCGGTCAGGATGACGACGCCCGAATCCACCAGGTCCTGGCGGTAGCTCGGCAACGCGGCTTCTTCGACGGCCATGGGCATTGGGCTCCTCGGTTTGAACCGTCTTAGCTGCTGCTGGACGACTGGTCGGTCTTTGGCGTGGAATTATCGATCTTGACGCTTGAGCCGGGCTTCAGCGTGCGAATCGCTTTGAAGCTGCCCGTCACGATCGTGTCGCCTTCTTGCAGGCCGCCGGTCACTTCGATGTCGGTCACGCCCGTGATTCCCGTCTGCACCGGCACGAATTGCGCCTTCCCATTCCGGATCACGAACACTCCCTGGATGTCCTTCTTGTCGCTGTTCTCGCTTTTCGATGCCGCGAGCGTCACGCTGCTGCTGGTTCCGTTCTTGGCTTCGTCCAGCTCTTTTTGGGTCCGCTCCGCGATCGCCTGGATCGGAATCGTCAGCACGTTCTGCTTCTGCGCCGTTTGGATTTTCGCCGTGGCGGAAAGGCCCGGGCGCAAGGAATCGGGCGGATTATCCAGCGTGACCACCACTTTGAAGTCTCGGGCCTCTTGCGTGTTCGCTGTCGCTTCCGTCATCGCCGCCTGCCCGGACGTGCGCAAAATGGCGAGTTCGCCCACCTCGGTCACGTGGCCCTTGAATATCTTGTCGGGAATCGCGTCGATCGTCACGTCCACCGGCTCACCGTTACGCACGCTCGTGATGTCGGTCTCGTCCACCTTCACCTCCGCGGTCACCACGCTCATGTCCGAGATCGTCAGGATAGAGCTGCCCGCGGTGCCCTGAATGCCGGGGACAACGTTCTCTCCGACGCGCACCGCGATGTAGCTGATGATGCCGTCAATGGGCGCGGTGTACGTGGTCTTGCGCAGAACGTCCTGCGTGTGGCGCAGAACAGCGCGGTTTTGCTCGAGATTGGAGCGCGCCTGTTCGCGCGAGGCGCGCGCCTGATCCACCTGGGCCTGGGCGGAGGTGGCTGCGGCAGAAGCGCTGTCGTACGCCGCCTTGGCCGTATCGTAGTCCTGTTTGGAAATGAGCTGTTCCTTATAGGACAGTTGGGCACGCTGCCAATCGAGTCCCGCCTTGGTGAAATCGGACTGGCGCTGCGCAGCTGTGGCGACGGCCATGTCGAAATTGGAGCCGGCGGCTTTCATTCCGGACTCCGCCGCCTCGATGCTGGCTTGCTGGGCCTGCACGTCCGCACCGGGCTGGATGTTCTCCAAGTGGAGAAGCACATCGCCCTTCTTCACGTAATCGCCTTCCTTCACGACGATGTCCGTGATTTTCCCGATGCCTTCGCCCAGCACGTTCGTATAGTTCTTGGGACGGACCTCGCCCGACGCCGTCACGATCGAAGTCAGGTCTTGCCGCGCCACGCGTCCCGATTGCACGGTCACCACGTTCTGGTTCGACTTATAGACGCTGTACCACGTCACGCCCCCGAGCACGAGAGCGGCCCCCACCCCGATACCTACTTTCTGCCACATCTTCATAGACCGACCTCTGGATTCAGACGTCCCGGATTGACAAATGTACCCACCACTTGATACATACGCTTGGGCGGGACACAAAGTTTCTCGGCAAACAGGCGAGGTATAAAAAACTACGGGCTAAACCGGTCTTACTCCTCGTTGGCTCGCTTCTTCCATTCCACGCTCAGCGGCCGCCATCCACCCACAGCGCAATCATCGAGGCGAGCATTTTATGTCGATTCCGTCCGGCAGCAAAAGGGAAATAATTGGCCCCGCTCGGCCACGATGACTGTCTCGAACGCGAACGAAAGCCTGTGGCCGGTTGGACGAGCCGCGCGGTGCTTCGGCGCAAGGCAACCCTTGCGATTGCAGGCGATTCCAACCGGGTCAGAGGCAGCCGGGGGAAAGCTTTGATTGACCTGTACGTTAGTACAGGTTAAGATTTCGCATCAGAAAAGGTGCAACTATGGATCGGTCCGCTAAGACCTTCCTTTGTCTTTTTTTTGCGGGGGGACTCTGCCTGTCGGCAGTGGGCTATGCCAGGGCGGCACAACAGGAATCGGCACCCGATCAGCAGGACCAACAGGCCCAGCCGAGCCAGCCCGAGCATTCCAAAAAGTCCGATAAGAACAAGCAGCAGAACGAACGCAACCTCTACAAGGAACTCGACTCCCAGTACAAGAAGTGGCTGAACGAGGATGTGATCTACATCATCACTCCCGAGGAGCGCCGCTCGTTCCTGCACCTTTCGACAAACGAAGAACGCGAGCAATTCATCGAGGCGTTCTGGCAGCGCCGTAATCCCGACCCCGATTCTCCGGAAAACACCTTCAAAGAGGAACACTATCGCCGAATCGCGTACGCCAACGAGCACTACGCCTCCGGCATCCCGGGTTGGAAAACCGACCGAGGCAAGATCTACATCATGTGGGGCCCCGCGGACGAAGTGGATTCCCATCCGACCGGCGGAAACTGGGACCGGCCCATGGATCAGGGCGGCGGGTCAACTACGACGTATCCTTACGAAGATTGGCGCTACCGCTACCTCGAGGGCATGGGTGAAAACGTCGAGCTCGAATTCGTCGACCCCACCTCCACGGGTGAGTATCACCTCACCATGGACCCAAGCGAAAAGGACGCCTTGCTGATGGTCCCTGGCGCTGGCCTCACCATGGCCGAGTCGATGGGAATGGCGGACAAGTCTTCTCGCTTCAGCAACACCGACGGGACGCACATGGCAGAGAACGAAGGGGGCATGACGGGTGTGCAGTCCGAGAACAATAATGAATTCACCCGTCTCGAACTTTATGCCAACATCATGAAACCCCCGCCGGTGAAGTTCAAGGATCTTGAGGCTATCTCCACATCGCGCCTGGTGCGCGACCAGGTGAAGTTCGACTATCGCTACGACTTCCTCCGGATCACGTCCGATACCGTGCTCGTGCCCATCACCGTGCAGATTCCGGTTGCCCAGCTGAATTTCTTGGAAAAGGACGGCGTGGATTCGGCTTCGATGGACCTTTTCGCGCGGATCACGAGCCTGAGCGGGCGTATCGTTCAGACGTTTGAAGACACGCTCCGCGCCGACTTTCCGTCCGCGCTCCTCAAGCAATCGGCCAGTACCTCGAGAATCTATCAAAAGGCCGTGCCGCTTTCACCGGGACTGTATGAGTTGGACATCGTCATCAAGGACGTCAACAGCGGAAACGTCGGCGTCGTCGATACGCGGCTTGCGGTACCACGTTTTCAGGATGATCAGCTCAGCGCGAGTTCCCTGATTCTCGCCGACGATATAGTTCCCGTCTCGTCCAAGGACATCGGCCTCGGCCAATTCGTTCTCGGCGACGTGAAGGTCCGGCCCAAGATGGACAAGACCTTCACGCCCAAGGACAGAATGGGCGTTTACCTTCAGGTGTATAACCTCAAGGTGGATGATAAGACCCACCGCGCCGATGCTTCCGTCGAATATCGACTGAAGAAGGACAAAGAAGCCGAACCGATGATGAAGTTCGAAGTGCCGGCGGAAAAACTGCCTCAGCATGGCGAAGAAATGACGCTCGAACAGCTCATCACGCTCGGATCGTTGACCCCGGGGAAGTACCAGCTTGAGATCGCTGTAACCGACAATCTCGCGAAGCAAACGATTACGCCGGTCGCGGACTTCACCGTAAAGCCCGCGGCGGTGAGCACTCCCTAAAGGAGGCCACGCGTTTGAATCTGCGTTCGATTCGCGCCATGGGGCTTGGATTTTTCGCTTGCCTGTGCGCCTTGCCTGTCCTGGCGGCGCCCAACGCGGGTAAGATCTCCGGCATCGTCCTCGACCCAGCCGGCACGCCGCAGATGGGCGCTACCGTCTTGGTCGCTTCCGAAACGATCCTCGCCGCCTCGCCGATCCGGCTTCTCACGAACGATCGCGGACGTTTTTCGACCGATGCGCTTCCCGCCGGCGCCTACTCGATTCACGTAACATTGGCTGGCTTCCTGCCGGTCGTCGAACAAAACGTCCAAGTCGATGGGCAACACGCAACTCTGATCGAGATCGTCCTGGGTACGGTATTCACCTCGTTCGAGAAGCTGCGCCGCCAGCCCGATCAGCCGGTCGCCCAGGATGACTGGACCTGGGTTCTGCGAACTTCGGCGGCTACACGATCGGTCCTGCGCTGGCAGGATGATCCCTCGATCGGCATCGCCCAGCAGAATCCCGGCGAAACCTCGGGAGCGCAATCCGCGCATGGGCGCTTCGAGCTTACCTCGGGCGCGGATCATCCCGGTTCAATCGCCGATATTGCCGATGCTCCTGGCACTGCCTTCGTGTACGACCTCGGAATCGGCGCCAGAAGCCAGCTCCTGATGGCCGGCCAGTATAGCTACGACGATGCATCCTCTGCCGCAGGGCTCGCGGCGGAATGGCTGCCCTATGGCGACACAGGCACCGGACCGGTCACCACGCTCCTCGTCCGCGAGTCGCAGCTTGGGCCACTCGGTCCCACGTTCCGCGGTCTCCGCATGTCGCACGACGACGCGTTCCAACTCGGCGATAAGGTCAGCGTTCGCTACGGCGCCGAATTCCTGATGGCCGGCTTCAACGGCACCACATCCGCTCTTCGCCCGCGCGGTGAAGTAGCCGTCCAGATTGCGGACGGCTGGCTAGCTTCCGCAATCGTCGCAACCGACCCCTGGCAGGACACGAGCATCCCGGAGAACGCGCTGCAGTCGACGCTCAACACGCTCGATGCGTTCCCAACTTTGCTTGTCCGCCACGGTCGCCCCGTCTTCGAAAATGGCTTCCATGAGGAAGCCGCCATCGAGCACGCCCTGGGCAAGCGCGCGGATTTGACTGCCTCCGTATTCCACGACCTCTCGACGCATACGGCCGTGATCGGCCGTGGCAGCTCCTCCGGTCCCGACTTCTTGAGCGACTACTTCTCGCAGGCGTTTGCCTACGATGGCGGCTCTTCCAGCTCGACAGGTGCCCGGCTCGTCTATCGCGAAAGAATAACCGACAACTTTAAGACGACCATCGTGTACGCCTACGCGGGCGCGCTCGCTCCAGACGCGGATTCCTCGGCCAGAACGCTGCGCGAGCAATTGCAGACCCGTGATCGCCACAGCTTGGCCGCTGACGTGACCACCGCTATTCCCCGCGTGGGAACCAAGGTCACGGCGAGCTACAAATGGCTCAGCGGCTCCGCCGTCTCCCAGCAAGATCCCTACGGTGAGTCGGTCTATCACCTCGATCCGTATCTCAGCCTGCGTATCCGCCAGCCTTTGCCCAGTATGATTCCCGGTCATATGGAGGTTCAGGCCGATATCGGCAATCTGCTGGCCCAGGGATATGTTCCGGTGGCCTCCAGCAACGGCTACGTGATTCTCGTCCCCTCGTATCGCTACTTTAAGGGAGGCTTGAGCCTTCAGTTCTGACGCTCCGCTCCAATCCTGAAATTGGAAATACGCCTTCCACAAATGGGATCGCCTCGAAAATTAAAATTTCGGTCCTTCGCATACCACACATAAGAAGAGGCTTGCATCATACGGTTTCAATCGCTCGCTGGAAGCTGACGTGCTAGCATAGGGCATTAACCAGTGGTCCGGGTGGAATGGGATGAACGATCAACTCCGAATGCGGCTGGGGGCGGTTACACTCGCCCTTCTCACGCTGGCGGCGGTCATTTTCGCCGTTCTGAATTTCCAGCAGCGTTCGCGTTTCATCCTCCCCGATGACGGCGTCACCTGGATGGATTCTCCGCAAGGAGTTGTCGCCTGGCACGTCGTTTCAGGCGCTCCTGCCGATCGCGCGGGCATCAAGCAGGGCGATACCGTCCAGACCGTGCGCGGGGTCGCGATTCACCGCGCCACTGACGTCACCAAGGTGCTCTACCGCGCTGGCCCGTGGATGGAGCTGCGCTACGGCATTCTGCGCGACGGTGAGTCTTTTGAAGTTCCTCTCGTCACCGCACCGCAGGAGAATCCCACCTCGCTCGAAAACTACCTTCGAGTCACCGCCCTGCTCTACCTTTTCATCGGCCTCTTCATCTTCGTTCGCCGCTGGAATGCACCCCGCGCCATCCATTTCTACTTGTTCTGCCTCGTCTCTTTCATCTTTTACAGCTTTCATTACAGCGGCAAGCTGAACTCGTTCGACTGGACGATTTACTGGGGCAACGTCGTCGCTCTGCTATTGCAGCCGGCCCTGCTCGTGCACTTCGCTCTCGTGTTTCCCGAGCGTCGCGGCACGCTTTGGCCGAAACTCGTTGCCACCTATGCTCCCCCGGCCGCTCTGCTCACGCTTCACGCCTTCATTGCCAGCGGCACGCTCGATTTCCTTCCGGCGTTCAGCACACGCTACTTTCTCGATAAAGTCGAACAGGCCGATCTCGGAATCTACTTCCTCGTCGCCGCCGTCATTTTTCTATTCAGCTATCGCCGCGCCCCCAGCGGCATACTGCGTCAGCAGCTGAAGTGGGTCACGGGCGGCACGTTCGCAGGCATCCTGCCGTTCTTGCTCTTCTATCTCCTGCCGTACGTCTTCGGCGTCGTTCCCAAGCCGTGGATGAACATTTCCGTCTATTCGCTCGCGCTGATTCCGCTGTGCTTCGGCTACGCCATCATCCGCTACCGCCTGATGGACGTGGACATCATCTTCAAGCGCGGCCTCGCTTACACGTTCGCCACCGCCGGCGTCGTTGCGGTCTACTTCTCGGCGATCGCGCTCATTGGTGAGCTTTCGCACAGCGCCTTGCCGCCGGGCTCCTTCGGAGCGGTGGTCGCCATCGTCGTCGCCGCATTTCTTTTTCAGCCTCTGCGCGACTGGGTGCAGGCGCGCCTCGACCACTTCTTTTATCGCGATCGCCTCGACTATCGCCGCACACTCATCGAGTTCGGCCGCACGCTCACGAATGAAGTCCGCATTGATCCTCTCCTCGGCTCCGTGCTCGACCGGCTTTCCCAGACGCTGCTCGTCGATCGCCTCGCCGTTTTCCTCGAGGATTCGGATCATCCCGGCCGGTTCGTGTTGTCCCGCTCGATGGGACTCCGCGCCGAAGGCCCCCTCGATCTGAGTTTTCTCGACCCGGCGCGGCCGGCGCTCGCGAGTGGCTGCCTCTTCTTTGAATCCGCCCGCGCCGCGCGGGAATCCGATTCGGTTCGTCATACGCTCGAGGAACTCGACCTCAACTATTTCATCGCCTGTCGCTTCCACGACCGCACCGCCGCAATTCTCGGCCTCGGTAAGACGGTTGACGGCGACTATCTCTCGACCGAAGACCTCGAGCTTCTCTCGACTATCGCCGGATACGTCGCCATCGCCATTGAAAACGCGCGCCTCTATCAATCGCTTGAGCAGAAGGCCTTGCAAATCGAGCGATTAAAGGACTTCAGCGAAAATATCGTCGAATCGCTTAAGATCGGCGTGCTTACCGTCGATCTCGAGGACCGCATCGAATCGTGGAATCCGCAGCTTGAAGACCTGCTCGGAATTCCTCGCAACGAAGCGATCAGTCGCAAGCTTGACGAAGTGCTTCCTCGCGACCTCGCCGGCGAGGTCGGCGCGCGCGCCGCGAGCGAACATGTTTCCGGCATCTACCGCTTTCACCTGAATACGCGCGGCAACCGGCATCTCGTCATCAACGCCTCGATTGCGCCGCTGCTTAGCAAAAATGGCGCGCGTCTCGGCCGCCTCATTCTGCTCGACGACATCACCCAGCGTGTGCGCCTCGAAGACCAGATGGTTCAGACCGAGAAGCTCACGTCGCTCGGATTGCTTGCCGCCGGCGTCGCGCACGAGGTGAACACGCCGCTTGCCGTCATTTCGAACTACATCCAGATGCTCGCAAAGCAAATTCCCGTGGACGATCCCCGGCAGAAAACCATCGAGCGCATCGTCAAGCAGACTTTCCGCGCGAGCGAGATCGTCAACAACCTGCTGAATTTCTCGCGTACGGGCGGCGCCGCGCCGGTCGAAGTCGACTTGAACTCCGTGCTCGAAGAAACGCTCACTCTCGTCCAGCATCCGTTCAAGACCGCGCAGGTCAACGTTGTCCGTAACTACGCGGAAAAGCTGCCGCCGGTCCTCGGCTCAACGACGCGCCTCCAGCAAGTCTTCCTCAACCTTTTCATGAACGCGCGCGACGCCATGCCCAGCGGCGGCATGCTCGAAGTCCGCACCGGCGCTCACAACGGCTCGGTCGAAATCGAAGTCAGCGACACCGGCGCCGGCATTCCGCCGGAACACATCCATCGCATTTTCGATCCATTTTTCACAACCAAGGCCACCGGCCGGGGCACCGGGCTAGGCCTCTCGGTAAGCTATGGGATCATCAAAGAACATGCGGGCAAGGTTGACGTCCGCTCGACGCCGGGCAAGGGCACGTCGTTCCGGCTCGAGTTCCCCGTAGCCAGGAAGGCTGTACATGCCTAAAGGTTCGATTCTTGTCGTCGATGATGAAGCCGAAATCCGCGAGGGCCTCGAAGCGCTGCTGACCTCGGAAAGTTTCGACGTCACTCTGGCGGAAACGGCTGAGGCTGGTTTGCGGAAGCTCGAAGATCGTCCGTACGACCTGATGCTCCTCGACGTGAGCCTGCCCGATCGCAACGGCATCGAAATGCTACGCGAAATCAAGCTGCCGCGATCCGCATCTGGCCGTCATTCTGATCACGGCGTTCGGCTCGATCGATATGGCGCGCGCGGCGTTCAAAGGCGGCGCCCAGGACTACATCACCAAGCCCTGGTCGAACGACGAGCTCATCGCACAAGTGTCGCTCGCGATCGAGGGCCGCCGGCTGCGCGAGGAAAACGTCCAGCTCAAGCGCGCCCTCAAGCAGCGCTACAACTTTCCCAACATCGTCGGCAAGAGCGAGAAGATGCTCGCCGTTTTCGATCTGGTCACGCAGGTTGCGCCGTCGCGCTCGACCGTGCTGATCTCCGGCGAAAGCGGAACCGGCAAGGAACTCATTGCCAAGGCCATCCATACGTGCTTCGACGCGCGTGGACAAAGCCTTCATTCCCGATCAATACCGGCTCGATTCCCGTCGATCTTCTCGAGTCGCAGCTCTTCGGCCACGTGAAGGGCGCTTTCACCAGCGCCATCGCTTCGAAGAAGGGCCTCTTCGAGGTCGCCGATCAGGGAACGATTTTCTTCGACGAGATTTCAACCGATCAGCCCAGAAACGCAGGCCAAGCTTCTGCGCGTGATTCAGGAGCGCGAGTTCATGCGCCTCGGCGGCACCGAAACGATCAAAGTCGACGTCCGCATCCTCGCCGCTTCCAACGAGGATCTCCGCAAGCTCGTCCGCGAGGGCCGCTTCCGCGAGGATTTATTTCACCGCTTGAATGTGATCTCGATTCACTTGCCGCCCCTGCGCGAGCGCAAGGAAGACATCCCTCTGCTGGTTGACCGCTTCCTCGAATCCTTCTGCCGGGAAAATGGCAAGCCGCCGCGCGGCTTCACGCAGAGCGCGATGCGGCTGCTGATGGATTACGACTGGCCGGGCAACATCCGCGAACTTGAAAACGCGGTCGAGCGCGCCGTCGTGCTCTCCACGCACGAATCGATGGACGCCGATCTCTTGCCTGAAAGTGTTCGCACCCGCGAAATCGTCAAGGGCGTTCGCCTTCAGCTCGCCGAATTCCTGCCGCCGCTACCGGGGGAGATCGGCGCGCGCAGCACCGCTCCGCCGCCTTCGCTCTTTGAAATCCTCGAGGAGGTCGAGCGGCGCATCATCATGGACATGCTCGAGCGCACCAACTGGAACCAGACCGAGGCCGCCGAGCGCTTTCAGATTCCGCTTTCCACGCTCAATCAGAAGATCAAGCGCCTCGGCATTGAGACTCGCCGCCGCCCCGGCGCGCCGCGCGGCATGGCCTATGGCGAGGACGCCGCCGGATTCTCCGTCGGAAAGTAGCAGGTATCGCTACACTCTTCTTCGGAAAAGTCTGCGGTTATCTCAGGACGAAACCAGCGGCTGTCCAACGAGGTTTTCAAGGATGCGATACGGCGCTTGTTCCGGTGCGACGAGCGCCTTCGGCGGAATCAGAAACGTCTGCTCGAGCGCGTACTGTCCGGACATCGCCGCGTGCGCAACGCCGTCCGTGAATACGAGCCATGTCGAAAGCGGCGGAAATTCGAGGCGCACCTTGGGGCAATTCTTCTGGAACGCCGTGTTCTCTTTCAGGTAGTCGTGAAATCCCAGCATGAACATGTCGTACGGCGTCCGGCCCATGCCGCGGAATCCGAGCTTCTCGCCCCAGTCTTGCACCGTCCGGCTCACCCAGGAATCTGCGGCGATCCGCGAAAGCCCGGCGTCTTCGGCGTACCGCCGCGCCAGCGTCTCGAAGTCCTCGGTCGTCTGCCAGATCCGCGGCTTCGTCGGATTCAGGTTCGTGAACACGCGCAAAATGCGGCCGCCGCGCGTCGGTCGGCTCGGAAACGCGTCCACGTGGAGCAGGTCGTTGCGCTTGTGTAGCGGCAGTCCGCGCCTCTCCTCCTCAAACGGACGAAAGCTTGAAAAATCGAGAGTCCATTTCCCGGCGTACGGCGCGAGAAACTTCGTCAGGAACTCGATCACCTGATTCGAGTAATTCCGCATGATCGAGTGCAACCGCTCGACTGTCGCGGCGTCTCCGGTTACACCCTTCAAGATGTCCTCGGCCGGGCGATACGAAACGTTCTTGTGCAGCCGAAGCTCTGCCCATTCCTGCGCGAGCAGAAACTTGCGGTCCTCGAAGGGCAGATCGAACGGCGGTTCGCGGAAGAAGAGAATCTGCCCGCGCTCGAGCAGTTCGCAGTAGGCCCGCGACCGTGCATCGCGCTCCTCGGCACGCGCCCAGCCAACCGGCCTGCGGTAATCTTCGACTAGAATCCAGGGCAAATTCGGCATGCCCCTCCTCGTTTTCAATCAATCTCGGTGCGCACGCCCCAACGGTTTCGTAGGGGCGCAGCCCGCTGCGCCCGGCGCACATCCTTGGCACCGCGCCGCCCATTCGCCGCACGCCTTAATTCTTCGATGATCCTGGCCGCGTGTATCCGCGCGGCAGCAGCGTCGTCGAAAGGTCCACGCGCGAAAGATCCACTCCCTCGAGATTCGTCTCGCGCAGGATGGCGGTCTGCAAGCTCGCGCCCTCGAAGTCCGCTCCGTGCACGTTCGCATCGCGAAAGTTCGCCGCGCCAAAATCTGCGCCCCGCAGCACCGCCTGGCTCAAGTTCGCGCGGAAAAACTCGGTGCCGCCCGCCTGCGCTTCCGTCAGATCGGCGCCGCTCAGATTCGCCTCGGTGAGATCGGCCTTGCGCAAGTCCGCTTTCCGGAGCACGGCCTTGCTTAAATCCGCCGACGCCAGCTTCGCGTTGCGGAGGTTTGCGCCTTCAAGGTTCGCACCCTGAAAATTCACATACGCGAGGTTCGCCTTCTCGAGATTCGCGCGCGAGAGGTCCGCGCCAGCCAGCTCGCCGTGAACACCCTTTTCGTCGCCGCGCACGAACAATGCATGCGCCTCGAGGATTTCAGAAAGCCGCTTTCCGTTGTGGCGAATGCTCTGCGGCGATCGCAATCCCCGGCCCGTCAACGCACTCAGAATACTCATGCAGTCCCTTCTCCAAATCCCAGTCTCAGCACACACACCCGAATTCTACTAGAAATCCGCGTGAGACCGTAATGTGCTGTGCCCTCGCGCGTCTGTGCTACCGTAGGGCAATGCTGTACTCACCAGCGCGTACCAGAATACTCGCGGCATTTCTCGTCTCATTGCTGGTCGCCGCGTTCTGGCCATTCGTGCCCCGCTCTGTCGCACAGGACCAGTCCGGCGCATCCGACGAGCCGGAGGAAACGGTCGCCAATCTCGCCGCCGGACGTGTCGTAATCGTCGTGGTGAAGGGCGCCATCGTCGTCGGCACGGTTGAAAATCCAATCGAAGCGGATTCGCTCGCTCCGACTCCCGTCGCGCTCACGAGCATCCGCCTCGGCGTGATCCTCGGCGCCGCCCGCTGGTCGTCGCCGTCCTCGCGCCAAGATCTTGCGCGCTTCGATCAAGAGCTCCCGCAGATGCGCGGCCGCCTCATCGCTGCAGGCCCGCATCTTCAGGATTCGGAGGCCGGTGCGGAGGCCACCGACATCGAGAACATCGGCCAAGGATTCCTCGAGCGCCTCAACGACGTCGCGCAGGGCCTTCACGCCAGAGTCGACTTGCCGCCGAACGAGCCTCTTGCCGAACTCGTCCTCGTCGACTATCTCCCGAGCTACGGCCCGGAAGTCTGGCAACTTTCCTACGGAATCAAGCAGCAGGAGGAAAAGGCTGACTACTGGACCACGCGCGTACTCCGCCCAGCCTATCTGCAATTCTGGCCGCCCGAAAAGGGCCAGCCGAGGACGCCCGTAGAATTCAATTACCCGCCGGAGAATCCGCCGCCCACCCTGCTCGATCTTCTCCGCCAGAAAGATCCGCGCCTCGAAAAATTGATCGCCTCAGACGCGAAAATGGCGTTCGTTGCGGGCCGCATTCTCCAAGGAGAAACGAGCAAAGTGCTGCCTGATGACGCAACGCAGTTCCTGCGCGCCGCCCTGGACGCCACCTCGCCGCCAAACGCCCGCCAGACCATGGCGATCATTTCGCAGGAAAAAGGCTTCGAGTGGATTCTTCCGCCGCCGCCCGAACCAGCCGCCCCACCCTTGAAAAATCCGCAGCGCCCGCCCAACGCACCCACCCTCATGCACCCGCCTCAATAACCACTTCCTGATCGCGAGTATCTATTTTTGCTCGGAGAGTTGCTTCTGCAGGCGGGCGTTCTTCTCGGCTACTGCGCGCGCGAGTGCTTCCTTGTGCTCCACGAGCTTCCGCGCAATCTCAGGATCGGACAGCCCCAAAATCTCGGCCGCGAAAATCGCAGCGTTCGCCGCTCCGGCCTTGTCGATAGCCATCGTCGCAACCGGAATTCCTCCCGGCATCTGCACCGTCGCGAGCAGCGCATCGAGTCCATTCAGCGTGCTCGTCGCCATCGGAACGCCGATCACGGGCAACGTCGTATTCGCCGCCATCACCCCGGCGAGATGCGCGGCAGCGCCCGCCGCTGCGATCACCACCTTCAGCCCCCGGCTCAACGCCGTCGTCGCGTATTCGTGGGCGCGCGCCGGTGTGCGATGCGCGGAGAGCACTTCCATCTCGTACGCGATGCCGAATTTCTCGAGCGTTTTTCCGGCCTCGCTCATCGTCGGATAGTCGGTGTCCGAGCCCATCACGATTCCCACAAGCGCCGCATGCTTTTTTCCACCAGTCGCCACTTTGCCGTTCTCCTTAGCGCTTCCCTGCCTGCGCCGTTTCTGCATTCTTGCGCCCGATGTCCGTGCGATAGTGCGAGCCTTCGATCTTGATCCGGCTCGCAGCCTCGTACGCAGGCCGCCGCGCACCCGCCACGTCGTCTCCCATCGCGCTCACCACCAGCACTCTGCCGCCGCTCGTCGAAATCACCGGGCCGCTCCGCCGCGTGCCCGCATGAAACACAACCGCGCCGGGCACTTTCCCCGCATCCTCAAGCCCATGAATCGGAATCCCCGTTTGCGGGTCGCCCGGATAACCCTTCGACGCAATCACCACGCAAATGCTCGCACCTGGAAGCCATTTTGCCTCGAACCCATCCAGATTCCCGAGCGCCGCCCGCATGCACGCCTGCGCCAGATCGAAATCGGCGCGCAGCAACACCGCCTCCGTCTCGGGGTCCCCGAGCCGGCAATTGTATTCGAGCACCTTCGGCCCATCCGCCGTCAGCATCAGCCCGAAATAGAGAAATCCGCGGTACGGCAATCCATCCGCGCGAAGCCCGTCGAGCGTCGGCGTCACAATCCTCTCGATAATCGTCTTCTCAAGATCGGCCGGCAGAATATCGTCGGTTGAATAGACGCCCATTCCCCCCGTGTTTGGCCCCTCGTCGTTGTCGTACGCGCGCTTGTGATCCCGCGCTGGCGCCATCCGTATGAAATCCTTGCCGTCCGTCAAAACAATGTACGAAAGCTCCTCGCCAGCCAACCCTTCTTCGAGCAACACGCGCCGCCCCGCATCGCCGAATTCGCGCCTTTCCATCACCCGCGTGATAAATGCGCCCGCTTCCTCCGCCGACGAAGTCACGAGGACTCCCTTGCCCGCACACAGACCATCCGCCTTGATCACCAGAGGCCAATCCGCCGAATCGAGCGCCATGTGCGCATCGATGGGGTCGTCGCAAATGTCGTAAATCTCGGCGGTCGGAATTGCGTGCCGCTCCATGAACTCTTTTGCGAAAATTTTGCTTCCCTCGAGTTGCGCGGCCTTCTCCGCCGGGCCAAGAAGAGTCATTCCCCGTCTTGCGAATTCGTCCGCGATCCCGAGCACCAG
Source organism: uncultured Acidobacteriota bacterium (assembly GCA_963715685.1). Taxonomy (GTDB): domain Bacteria; phylum Acidobacteriota; class Terriglobia; order Acidiferrales; family UBA7541; genus Palsa-295. Next base: position 4,411,359 of record OY970264.1, read on the forward strand.
AGGCAGCTCCGGGCCCACGATCGTCAGGTCAGCCCCCAGCTTCGCGGCCAGATCGGCCGCCGCCTTTACGTCGTTCAAATCCAGCGGCACGCACTCCACATCGTTCGCGATTCCGCCGTTCCCCGGCGCGCACCAGATTTTCTCGACCGACGAGCTTTGCGCGAGCTTCCATACAATCGCGTGCTCGCGCCCACCACCGCCGATGACCAGTATTTTCATGTGCGTCTGCGTTCGTTCGAGAGAATCAAGCACGATACGGCGGCCCCTCCGCCGCTGTCAACCGACGATTGGCAATCCTGACTGCCGCGTCGGCGGCGGGCCACCCGCCCCGCTTGCTCTTGCGCGATAAAGATGATTTGATCGGGCGTCATGCACTGGGACTTCGCTCTCATTCTGATTTTCCTCGGCGGCGCAGTTCCGCTGCTCGGCCGGCGCCGTATCCGCCAGCTCATGGCGATGCCGGAAACGACGAAGCGCGATCGCCTCTCGCTCTACGCCTCGACCATCACCTTTCAATGGCTTGCGAGCGCCGTGGCCCTGTGGCGCGCAACCGCGCACGGAATTTCGGCCGCCGAGCTCGGCCTCGCGGTTCCAAACCTCGCCCTCACTCTCGTGATTGCATTCGTGCTCGGTGCGTTCGTGTTTGCGAACCAGGTCTTCAGCCTGCGCCGTCTGGCCTTGCGTCCCGAAGAGATCAAAGGGACCCTGCCGCAGCTCGCCCTGAAAATCTTCCCGCAAGACAACGTCGAGCGCCTCGTTTTCTTCGCCCTCGTCGTCACCGTTGCCGTCTGTGAGGAGCTGATCTATCGCGGCTTCGCGCAACGGGTCTTTGAAAACTGGTCCGGAAGCTACGTCGCCGCTGGAATCGCTGGATCGGCCGCTCTTTTCGGCCTTGCGCATCTCTATCAGGGCCGCCGCGGCCTTGCCGCTACATTCGTAGTTGGGTTGATATTTTCGGGTGTTCGATCTTGGACTGGTAGTCTGCTCGCACCGCTAATCGCGCACTTCGTCACCGACATGACAGCCGGATTGCTCGCTCCACCCCGTCTGAAGCAGGCGTTAAGCCGTTCTGCCACTGAGACAAGCCATTCTGAATCAGTGGCCTAGAATGCTGATGGGACATTTACTATAGATGTAGTATTATGAGCGAAATTTCTCATGAAGTAATCGTAAGGGCTCTTGAGCCCTATCATTTTTTGGCTTCCGCCGAACTCTGCGAGAAGATCAGGATCTACATTTCCCTTTTGCTTAATTGGAATCGCGCTATTTCGCTGACAACCGTCACGGAACCTCTGGAAATCCTCAAAATTCACTTTGGAGAGAGTGTTTTTGCCATTTCTGAGGTACCGATCGCTAATGGTCGGCTCGCCGACGTTGGGTCCGGTGCTGGATTCCCTGGAATGGCGCTCGCAGTCGCGAATTCCTCTCTTAGCGTTACCCTGATCGAGTCAAATGCAAAGAAATGCGCGTTTCTCTCCGAGGTCGCCCGCGCGTTGGAACTTCACAACATCACTGTAATCCGCTCCCGCATGGGAGATGTTCCGAAGGAGGCCGGCCAATTCGATTTCATAACTGCCAGGGCCTTGGGCCAATATGAAGATCTTCTAAATTGGGCTTTGAAGCGCCTCTCCAAGGGCGGAAAAGTTGTCCTCTGGCTCGGCGAGCCCGACGCCGAGCAGCTTTCTCGAAATCCGCAATGGAAGTGGGACGCAATTCACCGCATTCCCAAATCAAATCGCAAATGCCTGTTTGTTGGCTCTCTCGAAGAGTGAGTTCCGCAATTTGTTCCACGTGGAACATAGATGCGAAAAATTGTTCCACGTGAAACATCTTGCATCTCGCGAAATTCATCTGTTACATTCGCGATTCATCCTGGGGGATCTGCTTGGCACGAGTCATCGCCATCGCCAACCAAAAGGGCGGCGTTGGGAAAACCACGACGGCAGTCAATCTGGGCGCCTCTCTAGCCGCTTCTGATAGGCGCACCCTGATCATCGACTCGGACCCGCAGGGAAACGCCACTAGCGCTCTGGGATTCCCGAAGGACCCTGCCCGCCGCACTCTTTACCAGACACTCATCCTCGGCGAACCAATCGAGCGCGTAACTATCGATGCCCAAATAGACCGTCTCGACCTTGTCCCATCAGACAGGAACCTCGTAGGTGCCGCCGTTGAGCTCGTCGGCATGGAAAATCGCGAGTACCGCCTCAGGGAGGCTATTCGAGGGGCCAGAGAAAAATACGAATATGTCTTGATCGACTGCCCCCCATCCCTTGATCTGCTGACGGTCAATGCGCTCGCGGCCAGCGACGCCGTCTTGGTCCCCATCCAGTGCGAGTACTTCGCCCTGGAGGGCGTATCCGAGCTCCTCGACACCCTGATGCGCCTCCGCCGGACTATAAATCCGTCGCTCTCGGTTGAGGGCATCCTGCTAACGATGTACGACGACAGAACAACGCTCTCGAAGCAGGTCGCCGCCGATCTGCGCAGTTTTTTCGGCACTCAGGTCTTTGAAAGCGTAATTCCAAGAAATGTCCGCCTCGCTGAGGCCCCCAGCCACGGTATGCCAGTGATGTTCTACGACATTCATAGTAAAGGCGCAGAAAGCTATATCCAACTTGCCAAGGAGGTTATATCGAATGCCCAGAAACGCGTTGGGCAGGGGACTGAGCGCGCTGATACGGGAGCCGGAGCCGCAGCCTCCGCTGCCGCCGCAGGCAGTAGTAGCGGCGGCGGGAGCGGCAGCGGCGGTGGCACTGGCGCCGATTCAGTCTGAAGGCCTGCTGCAAGTCGACATCGACCTGATCGATCCGAGCCCTTATCAGCCGCGAACGCGCTTCCGCGAGGAGGCGCTCGAAGAGCTCGCCCGCTCGATTCGGGCGAGCGGCATCGTACAACCGCTCGTTGTTCGCCGAGTCGGCCAACGCTATCAGTTGATCGCTGGTGAGCGCCGCTGGCGCGCTGCCCAGCGGGCCGCGTTCGCGCGTGTGCCCGCCGTCGTTCGCGACGTTCGTGATGAGATGGCGCTCGAAATGACGCTCGTCGAGAACCTCCAGCGCGAGGATCTCAATCCCATCGAGCAGGCACACGCATTTCAGCGCCTGACCGACGAATTCCACCTCACCCAGGAGCAGGTCGCCGAACGTACCGGCAAAGACCGCGCCACCATTGCAAACGCCGTCCGCCTGCTGAAACTCGAAGAGCCGATCCAGGAACTCCTCGAAGAGGGCCGCCTGACCGCCGGTCACGGCCGCGCCCTGCTAGCCATCGCAGAGCCAAAGGCCCGCATCGAGCTAGCCCGCCGCATCGCCCGCGGCGGCATGACCGTCCGCCAGGTCGAACGTCTCGCTGCCCGCGGCCCAAGATCGAAAACCACATTAGAGCCCGCCTCGGAGGACCCGAACACGAAGTGGGCAATCGAAGAGTTGCAGCGAAAATATGGGACCAAAATCGTGCTGCACCCGCTGCGGCCGGGCAAACCCGGGCATTTAGCCTTTGAATACTACGACGCTAGTGATTTGACCCGCCTATACGATCAGCTGATGAAAGAATGAGAGAATAGGACGGGTGAATCGCATGGCATGGGGTTGGTTTGACCGCAAGAGGCAGGATCCCGCCGAGTGGACCGGCTTCCTCGAGCAGGGCGTCAAGGTCGAGGGCAGGCTCGAATCGTCCGGCACCTTCCGGATCGATTCGGCATTCAAGGGAACGCTCGTTTCCGAGGACACGTTGATTCTCGGCGAGCACTCCACCGTGCAGGCTGAGATTCTCGGCAATCACGTCGTCATCGCGGGCCGCTTCGACGGAACAATTCGCGCCAAGGGCCGCGTGGAAATCCAGCCGAACGCCATCGTCACCGGCGAGATTCATACGCCCTGCCTGGTGATCGAGCCAGGCGCAATTTTCGACGGCCAATGCCAAATGTCCGCCCCCACCGAAGCACTCAAGCCCATCACGATGACGATCCGCTCGGCCGCCGGCCAACGCTCGTAAATACCCAAAGTCTCCGCGGAAATTCTCGACAATGTAGCTCGGGTCTTCCCGGCGAATTGTGTCGGGAAGACCCGAGGCCTTTTCACCGACTCGGCAAACCGGCAGCCAGCCACATCACCCAACAACGATGCGAAGGAATTTCTTTTTCCCAGCACGAAGAAGAAACTCGCCCGGCCTCGACAGGTCAAGCTCGCGTCGCACGTCGTCCACCCGCACGCCGTCGATCTCGACGCCGCCTTGCTTGATGAGGCGCTCAGCTTCAGACTTCGACGAAATATCCGCCAGCGGAACAAGCAACCCCGAGAGTCGTGCCTTACCGGTCGGCCCGACAGCGTAGTTGGAGATCTCAACGATGCTCGGGCCGCTGATTTTGATATTTACCGCGCCGCCCAGCAATTCTCCAATGTGACACTCGATCGGACGCTCAGGCGCCTGCCGATCACGGAACACCCGCTGAAATTCCTCAGCCGCCTTCTTCGCAGCTTCTTCCCCATGGAACCCCGCAATAATCGTGTGCGCGAGCTGCATCTTCGCTTCCATCGGATGCAGCACGCCGGTGCGCACCTCTTCGCGCAGCCGCGTAATCACCGGCCACGCAAAGTCAGTCAGCAACTCGTAGTACGACCACATCAGCTCATCCGAAATCGACATCAGCTTGCCAAACATCATGCCCGGCTCGTCCGTGATGCCGACGTAATTCCCCAGGCTCTTTGACATTTTCCGCTCGCCATCGAGCCCCACGAGAATCGGCATCGTCAGCGCCACTTCCGAAGGCTGCCCGTACTCGCGCTGGATGTCGCGATGCACCAGCAAATTAAATTTCTGTTCGGTCGCGCCGATCTCCACGTCCGACTGCAGCGCCACCGCGTCGTACGCCGTCAGCAGCGGATACAGCAGCTCGTGCACCGAAATTGGCTGATTCTGTTGCAGCCGCGAACGAAAATCCTCGCGCTCCAGCATGCGCGCCAGCCGGTAATGCCCGCACAGCCGGACCACGTCGTAGCTCGGCATCTTCCCGAGCCATTCGCTGTTGTAGCGAACCTCCGTTTTCTTCGGATCGAGAATTTTGTACACCTGTGCGAGATACGTCTGCGCGTTCGCGTCCACCTGCTCGCGCGTCAGCGGCGGACGCGTTTCCGATTGCCCCGTGGGGTCGCCGATCATCGCCGAAAAATCGCCGATCAGGAAAATGGCCGTGTGGCCCATGTCCTGAAAATGTTTGAGCTTGCGCAGCACCACCGTGTGCCCCAGATGAATGTCCGGCGCGGTCGGGTCGACGCCCAGATACACGCGCAGCGGTTTCCCGGTCGCGATCGACCGCTCGATCTTCGCCCTCAGCTCGTCCTCGCGGATGACTTCCGCAGCGCCCTTCTTGATGAGCGAAAGCTGTTCGTCAACCGGCTTGAACTTTCCCTCGGTCACCTATTTTTTCTCCGGGCCTTTCATGATTTCACCAGCACGCGGCGGCCTTCGATCCGATAGCGGCCCTCAAGCACGATCCGCACCGCTTCGGAATAAATCCGGTGTTCCTCGCGCAGAATGCGCTCCGCGAGCGTGTCTGGCGTGTCGCTGTCTTCGATCGGCACCACGGCCTGTGAAATGATCGGCCCCGCGTCGAGATTCTCATCCACAAAATGCACGGTGCACCCCGAAAACTTCGCGCCGTGTTCGAGCGCCTGCCGCTGCGACTCGAGTCCCGGGAACGCCGGCAGCAGCGAGGGATGAATATTCAAAATTCGCTGCGGAAACGCCTTCACGAAATATGGCGAAAGCAGCCGCATGTATCCGGCCAGGCAAACCAGATCGACGTTCCTCTCGCGCAGCGCCGCCACTACCAGCCTGTCGTACGCCTCACGCTCCAGGCCTTTCGACGCGATCGCTGCCGCTTCGATTCCGCGCGCGCGCGCCTTCTCGATTCCGGGCGCATTCTCGCGGTTGCTCAACACGATCGCAATTTCGGCGTTGGGAATACGCCCTTCGGCCACGCTCGCCGCCAGCGCTTCGAAATTCGATCCGCGCCCCGAAAGCAGCACGCCAATGCGTTGTTTCATGAGCAAGCGAAATTAACACAGTTCCGCCGATCGACGAAACGGCCGCGGCATCCTCTGCCGCTCTTGACAGCCGCGCGCAACAGAGGCATCTTCCTCCCTCACACTCGACCGCGAGGAGGATTCCACATGTTCCGACACCGCTCCCTTTCCTTGATGATTGCTTCTGCTTTTGTGGCCTGCTTCGTAGCCGCCTGTTCGCAGCCGCAGCCCGCCGCCCCTGCGGCCTCTCCCGACACACGCGCTGCAGATGAAGCCGCGATCCGCGCCAACGATACTGATTGGGCCAAGGCCGCCGCCGCGAAGGATCTCGATAAGTGCGTTTCGTATTACGCGGACGACGCGATAGCGATCGCTCCGGGCCAGCCTGCGATATCGGGGAAGGACGGCCTTCGCAAGTTCATCCAGGGCCTTCTCGCTGTTCCCAACATGCAGTTGACCATCAATATTTCGAGCGTGGACGTCGCGCGCTCTGGCGATCTCGCCGTGGACCGCGGCTCCGTGGACACCACCGTCACCGACAAGAAAGGCAAAGCGAAGACTTCGACCAGCCAATACGTCCTCGTTTGGAAAAAGCAGGCGGACGGCTCGTGGAAGATCCTCGCGGACACCAGCGCCAATACGAAGTAGCCCGCGAATTCACCAGTGCGATTGACGATGGATCCTCTCGCGTCGTGAACGCACGCCTACTCGTCCGCCCCGTTGCGATACAATTGGAATGGCAGGCAGGAAGAAACACGCATGATCGACGCAGTCGAAACCCTGATCCTTGATCTCCTTGAGTGGGTCGCAAACGGCGAGCGGAGCTACGAAGAAGTGATGGACGCTTGGCGCACGTCCTGTCCCAGACTTCCGGTTTGGGAGGACGCCAATGATCGCGGCCTTGTCGCGCGTGAATATGTGGACGGGCGATGCATTGTCAGGATCACCCCGTCAGGCCTCGCCCTTGTTGAACAGCGCAGGCCTCACCAGAACGTGGCGCATCACGGCCGGCCTGTTTGAGAAGAATGTCGATATTCGCGACACGCAGATAAAGTCGCTCCGCGTTAGAGCCCCAGCTCTCCCGAATACGCCACGCGCGGCTTGCCGCGAACGCCGCCCTCGATTCGCCCGATGAGATAAAATTTCTCGCGTCGCCGCTTCAATTCCGCCTCGACGCGCGCCACATGTTTCGCGGGCACAACCAAAATCATTCCCACACCCAGATTGAACGTGCGCAGCAATTCATCGCGCTCGATTCCGCCGAGCTTTGCGAGGTAGCGAAAAATCGGCAGCACAGGCCATGAGCTCAGGTCGATCGCGGCCTGCACGTTGCGTGGCAGCGCGCGCGGCAGATTCCCGGTGATGCCTCCGCCGGTGATGTGTGCCATCGACGAAACCCAGCCACGCGCGAGAATGTTTTTCAGCAGCGGCCAGTAGGCGCGGTGCGGCTTCAGCAGCTCCGCTCCGATCTTGTTCCGCACTTCCGCCACATAGGTATCGGGTTTGAGCTTCGCCACGCCGAACACGAGCTTGCGCGCGAGCGAGTATCCGTTGGTGTGCAGCCCGCTCGAAGGAAGCGCCAGAAGCGCGTCGCCGGGACGCACATTGCGCGGGTCCAGGATTTTGTTTCGCTCGACCGCGCCCACGATGAATCCCGCCAGGTCGTATTCGCCCGCCGCGTACACGTCCGGCATCTCGGCCGTTTCGCCACCGATCAGCGCGCAGCCCGCCTTCTTCGCCGCCGCGCTCATCCCCTCGATCACCTGTTCCACGACACGCGTGTCGAGCTTGCCCATGGCGATGTAGTCGAGGAAAAAAAGCGGCTCGGCGCCCTGCGTCAGTATGTCGTTCACGCAGTGATTCAGAATGTCCGCGCCGACAGAGGAATGAATGCCGGTCGCGAACGCCACTTTGAGTTTCGTGCCCACGCCGTCGCAGCTCGCCACCAGCACGGCGTCGCGCCACCGCTTCTTATCGAGTTGAAAGAGCGATCCGAATCCGCCGATCGGTGCGAGCACGCCACGGCGAAATGTTTTCCCCGCCATCGCGGCGATCCGCCGCTTGGCTTCATCCGCAGCCGAAATATCTACGCCAGCGTCCGAGTAGCGCATGAGCGAAGCTCCCACCTATCTCGCAAAACGTCTTTGTATGTCGCGGCTTCAGCCGCGACATACAAGGCCGGCAGATTCGGGGCTTCAGCCCCTGAAGCTCCCTAGGACTGCGGCCCGAGAACCTCATGAAACAGCTTCTCGTCTTCTGAAGGGAAACGGCGGCTCGGAAATCTAAAAGGTGCGAAACAATCGCCGCCACCGCACTTCGCCTGGATGGATCAGCACGCTGGCGTAGGTTTCAAAGCGCTCGATCGCGAAGCCCGGTCCCCAAACTTCCTCCGGCGCGTCGATCGACATGTAAATAATCAGCGGTGTTCCGATGATGTTGGCGCGCGGCACGAATCCCCAGAAGCGGCTGTCGTTCGAATTGTCGCGGTTGTCGCCCATCATGAAATACTCGCCCGCGGGCACCACCAGCTCGCCATTCACCACGTGGTTGTGAAAATCGTCCGCCCACGCCGCCGTCAGCCCCGCATCCAGTTCATCGACGCTCGCCGGCGGATAATTCTCCGCCGCCCCGGCAAGCCTCTCAGGATAATGAACCGCGTACGGCTCATTGAGCGCCACACCATTCACGAAGACTCGCCCCTGCACGATCTTGATGTGATCGCCGGGCACGCCGATGCAGCGCTTGATGAAATCCGGATTGCCCTGCTCGGGCAGCGGCGCGCGAAACACAATGATTTGTTGCCGCTTCGGATTGCGCCACAGGGGCACGTGGATCGCGGTGAACGGAATACCGGCGTCGTAGCCCAGCCGGCTCACGATCAAATGGTCGCCGACCAGCACGGTGTTTTCCATCGAGCCGCTGGGAATCACGCGCGCCTGCACCAGCATTCCTTCAATCAGTAGAAACGCCACGATCACCCAGAACCACGAGACGACCTCGCGCCAGACCTTTTGCTCCGTCGTAAGCTCGGCCGGAGGCGCGGCGAATTTCTTCGCGTCCTTTTCTTGCGCCACGGCGTCCTCCACCTCAGCCTTCACGATGAGCCTCCACTTCGAGTTGCACCAGCTCGGTCGGATAGCTGCCGGTGTAGCACGCCGTGCAGAATCTCCTGTCCGAATCCTCGACGGCCTCGCGCAACGATTCGAGCGAAAGATATCCAAGCGAATCTGCGCCGAGGAATTGCCTGATCTCCTCGACCGAATTGTGCGAGGCGATCAGCTCGTCGCGCCGCGGCGTATCGACGCCGTAATAGCACGGCGAAATCGTCGGCGGGCAGCTGATGCGCACGTGAACCTCGGTCGCGCCCGCGTCGCGAACAAGCCGCACGATCTTGCGGCTCGTCGTCCCGCGCACGATCGAATCGTCCACCAGCACCACGCGCTTGCCTTCCAGCATTCGCCGTATCGGATTCAGCTTCAGCTTCACGCCAAAATCGCGGATCGCCTGCTCCGGCTCGATGAACGTCCGCCCGACGTAGTGGTTGCGGATCAGCCCCATGCGAAACGAAATGCGGGACTCGGCCGCGTAGCCCACCGCGGCGGGCACACCCGAATCGGGCACCGGCGTCACGATATCCGCTTCCACCGGATGCTCGCGCGCAAGCAGGCGCCCCAGTTGCTCCCGGCTCTGGTTCACCGGCCGCCCGAACACCACGCTGTCGGGCCGCGAAAAATATACATGCTCGAAAATGCACTGCTGATGCTGCTTTTCGGGCGCGAAGTGAATCGACTCGACGCCGCTGCGCGAAATCCGCACCATCTCGCCCGGCTCGATTTCCCGCACGTATTCCGCGTCGATCAAATCGAATGCGCAAGTCTCCGATCCAACCACCCACGCGCCTTCGAGCCTCCCGAGCACCAGCGGCCGGAATCCGCGCGGATCGCGGATCGCGTACATTTCATCGCGCGTCAGCAGCAGCAGCGAATAGGCGCCTTCCACCTGGTTCAGCGCGTCGGCGAGAGCGCTCGGCAGATTCCGCGCCGCGCTGCGCGCGACCAAGTGCACGATCACTTCCGTGTCGCTCGTGGTCTGAAAGATCGAGCCACGGTGTTCGAGTTTTCGGCGCTGCTCGATCGCGTTCGTCAAATTGCCGTTGTGCGCCAGCGCGAGCTTGCCGCGGTTGCAGTCGATCACGATCGGCTGCGCGTTGATCAGCACGTTGTCGCCGGCCGTCGAATAGCGCGTGTGGCCGATCGCCGCGGGTCCGGGAAGCTGCTGCATCGCCTGCGGCGTAAAAATTTCCTGCACGTGCCCGAGCGCCTTGTAGATGTGCAGATCGGCGCCGTCCGACGACGCAATCCCGGCCGACTCCTGCCCGCGATGCTGCAGCCCGTACAGCCCGAGATACGTCAGCTTCGCCGCCTCGGGATGCCCAAAAATTCCGAACACGCCGCAGTGATCGTGGAAATGATCGTCCCTGATTTGAATCAATTTGCTCACGCTCGCACCGTCTTCCCCGAATATTTCGCTCGTACTGAAGGAAGCAGGAGCCAAGCCAACATTAGGCTAGTAACCCCTTCCGCTGAAGCCAGCACCACGCCGAAGCTATTTCCACGGGTGAAATAGATTCCGAGGGCAAACGCGACAAAAGCAGTGATGCAAAGGTACAACGCCAAGTAATGGCCCCACCGACGCCATTTGAGAATGCCCCAACAACAAACCAAAGCAACTGCGGCCCCGAATGCGTCCGCGAAAACATCGATGAATGCGCGTCTCGTGGCAGTCACCAATCCAAAGCCCATGCTCAACAGGGTGAGGAAGCCAAACGCTAGAAAAATGCCCCCTATCAGCCAATGCCCCCAATTAAGCAGCCGGCCCATCATGCTCCCTCGATTGCCTTGCCGAGCGATTCGCTCCAGATTTGCCGAAACGAATCCACGTTGCCCTGTATCACGGGAGCACCCTTAAGTTGGATGCGAAAGTCGCCGCGCGCGACCGTTCCGATGCGCTGCGCCTTGACTTTCCATTGTGCCGCAATTGCGTCGACGCGGGCAAGCGACGCGGCCGAAACCGACACGACAGCACGCGCGCCGCGCTCGCCGAAAAGCGCGGATTCCGCGGGCTCTCCCGCAGCGTCAAAATCGACCTGTGCCGAAAGCCCTTCGCTCTCGAAGCACGATTCCGCGAGCGTCACCGCAATCCCGCCGTCGCTCACGTCGTGCGCAGACAAAACGGCGCGTTCGCTCGCAAGCTGCACCAGGCAATCGATCAGCCGCTTCTCCGCCGCAAGATCGATCGACGGCGGCGCGCCCGCAACCACGCCGTGAATCGTCTTCGCATACTCTGAAGAAGAAAACGCTGGCTGGGTCTCCTCGCGCGAAGCCGCACTCGCAGCAGCATCGAGCAGCACAATCGCATCGCCTTCATTGCGAAATGCGGAACCAAGCGCGCACTCCGCATCCTCCATCAGCCCGAGCACGCCCAGTATCGGCGTCGGATAAATCGGCTTACCCAGCGTTTCGTTGTAGAAACTGACGTTCCCGCCCGTGATCGGCGTTTCGAGCACGGTGCAGGCCTCGGTGATGCCGTCAATCGCCTCGGTGAACTGCCACATCACTTCCGGCTTTTCCGGATTGCCGAAATTCAAGCAGTTCGTCGCGGCAATCGGACGCGCTCCGGTGCACGCCACGTTTCGCGCCGCCTCGGCAACCGCATGCATCGCGCCGACGCGCGGCGCAAGCACGCCCCACCGCCCGTTGCCGTCCGTCTTGATCGCCAGCGCGCGCTTCGATTCCTTCAGCCGCACCACGGCCGCGTCTCCCGCGCCCGGCCCGACGCGGGTGTTCGTGCGCACCATCGAATCGTACTGCTCGGTGATCCATTCCTTCGACGCGATCGCGGGCGACGCGAGCAATCGCCGGAAATTGTCCGTCAGGTCCGCGCCCTCGCGCCCAAACTCAACAAGCGGCCCGTGCGCCGGCGCCGGCGGCTTCGCAATCGGGCGGTCATACTTCGGCCCCTCTTCGGCAATCGCGTGCGCCGGAATTTCCGCGGCCACCCGCCCGTGATTCAGCACGCGCAGCTTTCCGTCGTCGGTCACGCGCCCGATCTCGACGGCGTCGAGCCCCCATTTCTGGAAGACCTCGAAGACTTCGCGCTCGCGCCCGCGCTCGGCAACGAGCAGCATCCGCTCCTGCGATTCGCTCAGCATGATGTCGTACGGCGTCATGCCGGTTTCGCGCTGCGGCACGCGCGCGAGATCGATTTCGATTCCCGCGCCTCCGCGCGAAGCCATCTCCGCGCTCGAGCTCGTCAGCCCCGCCGCGCCCATATCCTGAATCGCCACCACCGCGCCGGTGCGCATCGCTTCCAGGCACGCCTCCAGCAACAGCTTTTCCATGAACGGGTCGCCGACCTGCACGTTCGGCCGCTTCTGCTGCGACTCCTCGCTGAATTCCGCCGAAGCGAGCAGCGACGCGCCGTGAATTCCGTCGCGCCCGGTTTTCGCGCCCACGTAAATCACCGGATTCCCCACGCCGCTCGCCCGCGCGAAAAACAGGTCGTCGCGCCGCGCGATGCCCAGCGCCAGCGCATTGATCAACGGATTATTCGAATAGCAGGGCTCGAACATCACTTCGCCGCCCACCGTCGGCACGCCGAAACAGTTGCCGTAAAACCCGATCCCACGAATCACGCCGTCCAGAATCCGCCGGTTCCGCGCGATTGTCTCTTGATTTTCGTCAGGGCACGGCTTTAGCCGTGCCGCATCGGGTCCTGTTTGCGGGGGGGCTTTAGCCCCTGAGGTAATCGGCCCAAACCGCAGCGAATCGAGCACGGCAATCGGTCGCGCGCCCATCGTGAAAATGTCCCGCAAAATTCCCCCGACGCCCGTCGCCGCGCCCTGAAACGGCTCGACAAAGCTCGGATGGTTGTGCGACTCGATCTTGAATACGGCCACGAGCCCGTCGCCGATATCCACAACTCCCGCGTTTTCTCCCGGCCCTTGCACCACGTGCGCGCCGCGCGTCGGCAGCCGCTTCAGGTGCACGCGCGACGATTTATACGAGCAATGCTCGCTCCACATCACGCTGAAAATTCCCAGCTCGGTGATGTTCGGGTCGCGGCCGAGGATTTTTTGCGCGCGCGCGTATTCGTCCGGCGTGAGGCCGTGCTCGGCCGCGATTTGCGGGGTGACTTTAATTTCGGTCTCGATCATCGGCATGAAAGCCAATATGGTGAGGGCAAATTTTCGCAGCAAATCCGGGCGCGCGCAAGCGCGAGCACAGGACAACCGCTCTTGGCGGAAATTCTACTTCAGCAGTGCGTATTCAAAGCCTCCTGGCCACTGGTTGGCCGGGATTCCGGGCGCATCGCGACTCCGGATGGGCGCGCGGACTCGAACTCCATTCTTGACTCCCAGAAACGCGCGCATTTCGTCCCAAACCGCGACAGCACTGGTTTCGCGATCATCCGACCAGAACAGAACAACGTCTGCGGGTTCCACTTGAACGTCCGAGCCGTTGTAGACGTGCGTGCAGTTAAGGATGCGATGTTCAAGAGAGTCGTACAGATAAAACCAGCCCACGTCTCCAGAATCTTCGAAGATGGCAATGATGGGGTCAGGCCCATCGGCGCTGACTATGTATTGACTATCGCTAACATCGATCGCTTCAGAACTCGGCACAGTAAGTTTGGGGTCGAGTCTCCGTGCCTCATCCACCCAGTAACGTTTGCGAGCCCGTACGAAGGTTTCATACTCAACGCCGCGTCTACGGTCCGATTCAGAACTTTGGCCGCGGGCTGGAGTGTTCTCACTCACTAGCCACCCCAACTCTCGCGCTACGCTGATACGCGCTCGACGGCGCGGCGCGACAAACTCTCGACCATCGAGCGCAGAATCACGAGCCCATCGGTCGAACCAAGCCCGGCCTCAACCGCGCGCTCGGGGTGCGGCATCAGGCCCGCGACATTTCGTTCGCGATTGCACAAGCCGGCGATCGCGGCCAGCGCCCCATTCGGGTTCGCTTCGAAATCGTCAACGCCGGCGGCGCGCCCATCCGGGTGGACATACCGGAAAACGATTTGCTTGTTGCGCTCGAGCTCAGCCAGCGTCGCCGCATCGCAGAAGTAGTTTCCTTCCATGTGTGCGATCGGCATTTTCAAAATCTGCCCGGGACGCGCTGCGCACGTGAACGGCGTCTCGGTATTTTCGACGCGCACATGCACCTGTCTGCACAAAAAACGCAGCCGCTTGTTTCTCAGCATCGCGCCGGGCAGCAAACCGGCTTCGAGCAGAATCTGAAATCCGTTGCAAACTCCGAGGACAAGCCCGCCCGACCGCGCAAATCGCCCCACCGCCTTCATCACCGGAGAAAACCGCGCAATCGCTCCGGTGCGCAGGTAATCGCCAAACGCGAATCCACCGGGAAGGATGATCGCGTCGAAGCCGGAGAGATTTTCAGATTGGTGCCAGATGAATTCGACCGGCTGTCCGATCACGGACCCGATCGCGTGGTATGCGTCGTCGTCGCAATTCGACCCCGGAAATTGCACCACGCCGAATTTCATGTGCGCATTTTAGCACATCAATTCTTTTCATCAGGAGGCCCGTGCGTCTTGGTGGGATGATCGGAGGCAGGACTTGCCATAACATGAAAGCCTTCGACCTAGCGATGAGCATTCTGGTGGCGACAATCGGATATCTGTTTGTATGTATTTGGTACGAAGCCAACGCGGGCCTGCCCCGTACTGATAAAACCTCGTTCTTCACTTCTTTCTTTTCGTTTCGCATTCTGCTGGCTCACAAACGCCGGTTCCCCGGCAGTCGCAAGAGATTGGCCGTCTTGGTGTGCATCATCGCTGCAGTCGCTGCGGTACTCATCTTCGCGCCTTAATTCAAAAAGAACCGGCCGGCAGGGTACGCTGCCGGCCGTCAGAACTTCTCTTTTACAGATCGCTTCTACCTACGTCCGCCACCGCCGTGGAATCCACCGCCACCTCCGCCGTGGAACCCTCCACCGCCGCGAACGCTGGCGCCACCATGGAACCCGCCTCCACCGTTGAATGAGCGAAAGCCGGCGCTGCCGTGGAATCCGCCGGCCGGCCCGCGTCCGACAAAGCCAGGTCCGCGTCCATTAAAGCCGCGCCCGAATCCAGGGCGTCCCCAATATCCATGACCGCCCCAGTAACCGCGTCCGCCCCAATAGCCACCGTGGAACCACGGGCCCGCGCCAATGAAAATGCCTCCCGAGAACCACTCCGGCCCGTAGTAGCCGTACGGCGCGCACGCGTACGGATAATAATCATAGTAGCCGTAGGCGCACACCGGAGCCGGGCCAACGTACGCTGGACCGTAAGCCGGTGCGACTCCCACGCCCACCGCAAATCCCTGCGCGTGCGCGAACGACGCTGAAACCAGGCAAATACCAGCCAACGCCAGAATTCTTAGGTATCTCATTTTCGACCTCCGTATGATTCCCGTGAAGCCCATCTCGATCCCACCTTCCAAGCCGCTTCAGCCTGCCCGTCTCGAGCGGCCTGCGATATGTACAAATGCACAAGCGTTGCCAAACATTGGCCTAGCGCGCATAACTCTCTAAGCCCTCTATTATCAATGGAGTGCAGCGTGCTGCGGACTCGTATGCCGCTCGCGGAATTACCGTCCGGTGGTGGATTTCAATCGACGCTGGTGCTTTTCAACCGCCTCGCCCGATCCGATTTTCGCAACGCCGGCATCTTGCCGGCGTCTTTTCTTTCTTGGCAATCTCGCCGCGATTGTCTCTGTCTCCGTAGGGGCACAGCACGCTGTGCCCGGCGAACATGCTTGGCGCAACGCCGCCCATCCAGCAGTCTCACGCGCCGAAAATGGTTTCGTAGCGGCCGCCTTCCGCGGTGTTTGCGTCCCGAAGGTTTTTATCGGGAAGGCGGGCGCTTCGTCTTACTCCGCGGGCGCTTTCTCGTACGGATAACCGGGTTTCACCCAGTCCGTGTAGAAATTCGTCGGGATGATGAGCGCGCGCAAATGCGTGAAACCCATGTCCCGCAGCGCCACGAACGCCGGACGCAGATTCGGACAATGGTCCATCGGACAGCAGCCGCAGTAGATCACGATATTCTCAGAGCGCGGCTCGGCCTGCGCCCACTTCTTCAGGTCGTCGATCCCCTGCGCCGTGCTCCCCGGACCGTGGTAGAGCGCGCCCGGAATGTGCCCGCCCAAATACAGCACGTGCGGCGCGACGCAAACCACCGTCGGCTTCCCCGCGCCTTTCGAGTCACCGAGTTCCTTGGCAAAATCGGCTGGCTGCACGGTCTGCGCCGCGGTCCAAGGATCCGCCTGCGCATCGCCCGTGCCCCCGGCTGCGCCCTTCGCGCCAGCCCCGAGGACAATCCGCCCCGCCCCCGCGCACACCCCGATGACAACGACCAGAATTCCGCCCAACACCAGTCTCACGGTTTCAGCCTTGAGTCCGCGCATCCGCTTACCTCCCGCCGCGAGAATAATTCGTAGGCCGACTGTCCCTCTGCCTCTCAAAACCGCCCCATCATACTCCTACCCCGTGCTCACGAGCGGCCCCAATAGCGAACAACGCGCCTCGGAGCGACGGACCGCCGAAAGTGTAAGCGGAGTCAGACGCATTCCTGACTGACGGGACTTTAGGACAATTTCAGCGGCGGGATTTTGATCTGCTGCGGCGAGATGCCTTGCGACGGGAAGTACGCGAGTTCGTCCGACGCTTCGGCCGCGACTTCGATTTCGCGGCTTTCATTTCGAGCCGGCGCTTGCGTGCCCAACCGGGCTTGTTGACCTGGCGGCCGCGTGCAACGGCCAGCGCGTCCGGCGGAACATTATCCGTGATGATCGAGCCGGCGGCGACATACGCTCCGTCGCCGACGCGCACCGGCGCGACGAGCGCAGTATCGCTCCCGATGAAGACGCGGCTGCCGATCGTGGTTTTATTCTTCGCCACGCCGTCGTAGTTGCATGTGATCGTGCCCGCGCCAATGTTCGACTCGCGTCCAATCGACGCGTCGCCAAGATAGGTCAAGTGATTGGCCTTCGCGCCCTCGTGTACCACCGAATTTTTCACCTCGACGAAATTTCCGATGTGCGCCCCCGCGCGGATATCCGCGCCCGGCCGCAGCCGCGAGAACGGCCCGACGCGCGATCCCTCGCCCAGATGGCTCGCAATCATGTTCGAGTGCGGCAGCACGACGGCATCGTCATCTACGCGCATGTCACGCAGGATGCTTCCGGTCCCGATGCTGCAACGCGCGCCAATGCGCGTCGCGCCAAGAAGCTGCACGCCCGGCTCGATCGTGGTGTCCTCGCGGACGATCACTTCGGGATCGATCACGGTCGTTTCCGGCAGATAGATCGTGACGCCGGATTCCATCAGCGCGGCGGCCTTGCGCGCGCGAAAGATTCGATCGGCATCCGCAAGATCGGCGCGTGTATTGCAGCCGAGAATCTCGTTGGCGTCGGGCGCAATCTGAGCGAGCACGCGCTCGTTGCGCTGGCGCAAAAGTGCGATCGCGTCGGTGAGATACAGTTCGCGATGCGCATTTTCGGGGCGCAGCGCCGTTAGGCACGGCCAGAGTTTTGCGAGCGTGAAGCAGTAGATGCTGGAATTCACTTCGCGAATCGCGCGCTGCTCTGGCGTTGCGCTCGAATCTTCGACGATCGACTCGACGCGGCCCTCGGCGTCGCGCACGATCCGTCCGTAACCCGAGGGATCGGGAAGCTCGGCGCTGAGAATTGTCGCAGCGGCTTCGCCACGGCGATGCGTATCGAGCAAAGCGGCAAGCGTCTCGAGGCGCAGCAACGCGGCGTCGCCCGCGAGCACAAGCGCGAGCTTTGCGCTCTTGCGAATCGCGCGCCGCGCGACTTGCATGGCGTGCCCGGTGCCGCGCTGCGGCTGCTGCACGATGGTCTGCGCGCCGAGACGCTCGGCGACCGCGCCGACTTCCTCCGCCTGATGCCCGACGACGACGAGAATCTGCGCGGGCTTGAGCGGCTGGCACGCGCGCACAACGTGTTCGAGCAGCGGGCGACCACCCGCGCGATGCAGAACTTTCGCAAGGTTGGAACGCATCCGCGTTCCCTTGCCAGCAGCGAGAATAATGATGGTTGTGTCGGGAGAAGCCATCGGCGCGGCTATTGTCGCGCCCGCATGTGGCTTTGGCAATCGCGGAATTCATTGACATTTCGCCGTTGAAACGATAACCAAGTAGGCAAATTCGCTCGGCATTACCCCGGAGGTGATGCGATGTTCTGCACGCGCTGCGGAGTTTCAAATCCGGATAGCGGCAAGTTCTGCGTCAGTTGCGGTGCGCCGCTGCAAGCGCAGCAGGCGCCG
This sequence comes from uncultured Acidobacteriota bacterium, assembly GCA_963715685.1. GTDB lineage: Bacteria > Acidobacteriota > Terriglobia > Acidiferrales > UBA7541 > Palsa-295. The sequence goes on from OY970264.1 coordinate 4,429,738, forward strand.
ATCACTCCGGCGGCCCCAATCGCTTCCGCTCGGCCGCCGATTGTTTCCACCCCGCCGCCTCCAGGCGTGGGGCCCGTCGAAACCAGCGGAAAGGCGATCGCCAGCCTGATTTGCGGAATCTGCTTTTTGATCTTTCCGGCCGCTGTGGCGGCGATCATTCTGGGGCATCTTTCGCTAGCGGAAATCGGCAGGTCCGCCGGCCGGCTGGCAGGTCGCGGGATGGCGACGGCGGGGCTCGTGCTCGGATATCTCGGCGTTGTGGGCTTGATCCCGTTCGTCCTGATCATCGCTGCAATTGCGATTCCGAATTTGCTGCGCGCGAGGATGGCCGCGAATGAGGCATCCGCCGTTGGATCGCTGCGGACGATTAACACAGCGGCGATCACGTACTCGTCTGAGTATGGAAACGGCTTTCCGCCGAGCCTGATTACGATGGATGGAGTCGAAAGCGGCAGCGCAAGCTGCGATCACGCGCAACTCATCGGTGCAGTGCTCGCGTCTGGACAGAGGAGCGGCTATGTTTTCACGTACGTCGCGCTTCCCGCAGTGGAGGGAAAGCAGGCGCCGATTTCGGCGCAGGCAGCTTCGAACGGATGCACCGTTGGCGGCGCAATCGCCTATGCCGTAACTGCCGTTCCGATCACACGCGGAACTACGGGACAGCGAAGCTTTTTCACGGATCAAACGGGCGTGGTTCGCTTTGAGACGAGGGACACGGCAACGGCAGACAGCCCACCGCTAGGAGAGTAATCGCAAGACTTCAGTCCCCTTCGATTCGGGACTCAGCGGAGACGTTTGTATCGGCGGCGCTCGCAGCGGGCGCGGCGTGCGCGTGCTCGTCGGTGGTCTCTATCCAAAGAGAACGGTCGGCCAGAAGGCGCGTGACCAGTTGCGTGTGCAGGGCGTGTCCAGCTTTGTGCGCAACGATCCGCGCCTGAAGCGGCCTACCAACCAGCGCGAGGTCGCCGATCAGGTCGAGCGCCTTGTGACGGCCGAACTCGTCGGGGAAACGCAGCGGGCCGTTCAGGATGCATTCATCATCCATCACGATGGCGTTCGCGAGCGATCCGCCGCGAATCAACCCCATCTTCTGCAGGGCCAGAAGCTCCTTCACAAAGGTGAACGTTCTCGCCGGAGCCAGCTCGCGGCTGAACGATTCGCGGTCCACGGTCATCTCAACTTCCTGCGGGCCGGCGGCCGGATGGTGATAATCCACGAAGCAGTGCACGCGAAATTCGTCCGCCGGATAGATGCCGATGCGGCGGTCGCCGTCGGAAAACTCGAGCGGCTTCACGACGCGGATGTAGCGGCGCCTGCGGCGCAGCCTGCGCGTTCCCGCTTGCGTGAGCAGATCGATGAACGGTTTGGCCGAGCCGTCGAGGATGGGCAGCTCGAGGGCGTCCAGTTCTACGTACACGTTATCGATTCCACAGCAGTACAGCGCGGCAAGCAGATGCTCGGTGGTGGAAATGAGCACGCTCTGCCGCATGAGGCTCGTCGCGTAGCTGACGCGCGCGACGTTGTCGACGTGTGCATGAATTTCAAAACCATCCAAATCGACGCGGCGAAATACGATACCTGTATCCGCCGGAGCCGGCACAAGCCGCAGCTTGCCGCGAACGGCCGTGTGAAGGCCGATGCCCTCGATTTCGACCGGCCGCTGAATCGTAAGCTGAAATGGCATGAGAGGAACTATCTTAATGGCACTTTCGTTGCCGAATGCATCTATTTTGTAGGCTTATTTTCAGTAAGTTACAGGTGATTTTATGGGGCGCGACATGCGTGCGTTGTAGAAACACAACACTTCACCTGATCCGTATGTGGTCCACAATGAACAGTTCAGGCCCGCGCGGCCGGAGCGAAATGATGCAATCGGCGCGAAATTTGGTCGTCTGCAAGTAGTTGTTCGCGGGCGGTGCGTGCGGGTAAGATGGCTTTGAAATGGCCGCTCCATTCAACATTCTGCCGGATAACCCGGCGCCACCATCGAAAGGGCTTGCGCGGCCGCCGTGGCTGAAAGTGCGATTCCACGGCGGATCGAACCACCGCGAGCTCGACCAGATCATGCGCACCCTCGATCTGCACACGGTGTGCGAGAGCGCGCGATGCCCGAACATGGGCGAATGCTGGGAGCATCGCACGGCGACATTCATGATTCTCGGCAACATCTGCACGCGGGCGTGCGGGTTCTGCGCGGTGCCGAGTGGAAAACCGCTGGGTCCGCCGGAGCAGGACGAACCGGAGCGCGTGGCGGAAGCAGTCGCGCGGATGGGGCTGCGGTACGCGGTGGTGACGTCAGTGAACCGCGACGACCAGCCGGATGGCGGCGCAGGAATTTTCGCGCGCACGATTTCGGAGATCCGCCAGCGCGTGCCCGATTGCAAAATCGAAGTGCTGATTCCGGATTTTCGCGGCGACTGGAACGCGCTTGCGACACTGATGGCGGCGCAACCTGACGTGCTGAACCACAACATGGAGACGGTGCCGCGGCTCTATCGCCGTGTGCGCAAGGGAGCAGTGTACGAGCGGTCGCTCGAATTGCTGCGGCGCGCGCGGGAAATGGCGCCGGGCACACCGACGAAAACCGGAATGATGCTGGGGCTTGGCGAAACGCGCGAGGAAGTGCTGCACGCGATGGAAGAGATCGCGGCGCAGGGCACGCACATCCTGACGCTCGGGCAGTACATGCAGCCCACCCACGAACATCTGCCGATCGAGCGGTACGTCCATCCGGATGAGTTCGCGGAATTCAAGCGACTCGGCGAGCAGATGGGATTCAAGCACGTGGAAGCCGGGCCGCTGGTTCGTTCGTCGTATCACGCCTTCGAGCAGGAAGAGGCCGCGCGCGGCTGATTCACTACACCTCTCAGGTACCGGCATGGCCAGCGGAGTTCACGCGGAGCAACATACCGGCACCGCTGTGAACCTTCACTTCGCCCTTCGTTGATTCGAGGATGGTCTCGCCCACGGGATTCGTCCGGCCGGCATGGGCAATTTTCAAATGCGGCAGGCTATAAATCCCGCACGCATCCGATGAGAACAGCCAGAGAGCCTGCGGAGCGTCATTGCCGTCCATCGCGCCGCGGCAGCCGCGCTCCGGATTCGCGATCAAGCGACCGAGCACGCCGCCAGGAACCGGCTCTCCGACATTTCCAAGCTCCCCTTCTACCGGGCCGCCTCCACGGTAGACAGCGTCACCACCGATCTGGAGGGTCGTCCAGGCACTTTCGGAAGTCCCACGGTCGGGACCGGTGATCGGAATTTGGGCCTGCTCAACCTCCATGAGCGACGCAATGGCGCGAAGATGTGTCGCGATCGGAATTCGCTGGTGCGAGATCTTCAGCGTGTCGAAGCGAAACGAAATCCTGGCGCTGCCCGCTGACGCGGGAGTGACGCTCGTAATGTGACCGATCACGGTCGCGCCGGCGCGAATCGTCCGTCCATCGGGCAGCGGAACGTCCTGCATGATGCGCGCGGTGATGACCTGGCCCGGCTTGTACTTTGCCGAAGACAGCGTGGAACTCAAGCTGACCGGGAGAATAGTCCCGGCCGGAATTGAGTTGTCCGCGCGCAGCGCGGCGGCAAGGGCGAGAAAGCCGATCAAGCCGAGGAATGCGGCGATTCTGAGAGTGGGATTCATGCGATCGACCTCCATTGTGCAATCGCGCGCGGCCCCCAACTCGCACCCAATATTTTGGTTGGATGCTCCGAGCGGCTGATGGGGTGACATGAGATTGGAGTAGGAAATGCCGCACTGCAGCCCGCGGTGCCGTATTTAGATCCCTGGGCAGTGCAAGCCCTCTAATGAGCGATGGTCGTAATCCTGCCGTTTACGACGGGATCGCGTTCGTTCTCCTCGCAGTCGGTTTCCTCAATCATGCGGTTGAAGTCGGTGACGCGCACATGCGTAATCGTCACGTGAATCGGTTTTGTCAGCGCGACCGAATCTTCGACCGTGTACTCGATCTGCATCTGATCGTGATTGACCATGCGAATGCGCTCGGTGAAATGGAGTTGATCGCTCATTGGGACGAAGAATCCGGAAAGCTCGCCCATATAGAGCCGTTTTCTCGTTGCGATCGTGTCGACGACGAGCGTCTCGCCTTCCCAATGCCCGATCGAGTCGCCCATGAGCGTGGGCCATAGCTCGTCTTTCGGAGGATGCGACCGGCCGTCCGTGTAGATGTGGCGCACTGCGCCTACGGTGCTAATGAAAGTGGTCTCCTCGGGCGTCACGCGCCACTCAAACATTCCCGGCGAAGAGGTCGCGGGGAAGGGGGGCGCAACACACAGCGGCTGATGGGTGACGGGCGGGTGGGCCGGATCGGCAGCAATGGCGTCTTCGACTTTTTTTCGAATCTCGTCGTACTTTGCCTGATATTCGGGACTGAACGAAGGCCGCAGGGCTGCAGCATACTCTTTCAATCTGCGCTGGCCTTCCGCGCTAAATTGCTGACCGTCGGACTGTCCGACGAACGCATCGAGCTCCCAGATGCCCGACCAATCGGGCAGCTTGGCGAACGCTTTGATGCGCTCCTTCGAAGAAGTTTGCGCGCGCGCCGGGCACAAGCAGCCGGCAAGCAGCGCGATCACGGTCGCCGATACAGCTCGACGCGTCACAATTTCACCGGTGAGGTTCGCGATCATTCTGTTACCTCGGCCGGCCTGACGATGACTCTTCCGTCCGGGCCGGTGACGGAGACAACGAGGCCGCCGTGCTGGCCGTCACGCAGCGGATTGATGACAATACTGACCTTGTCCCCGGGATTCAGACTCCCCGGCTTCCACCCCTTACGCATCAGTTCGACCGGGGCACCCATCTCAATACCCCATTCAACAGGCTCGGCTTGCGGATTCTTGGTATCTGGTACGAGAACCTGAATCCAGCAGTGCGGATTCGTCCACTGGAATTCCTTCACGGTGCCGACGAGGGTAACTTGCTTCGTCTGATCGAACATCGCGCGGGAGTGATGAGCGAGGGCCGAACTCGCAATCAACAGCATGCTGATACCCACCAGGGCAGCGACCGCTCTTTTCATACGTACCTCACGCCACCCTAATCGCCGTTTCGGCTTCTGGAGTACTAATTTGCAGGAAAGCGTAGCCTTCGTCCCTGGTCGTGTCAACTCAGTGCAAGGAAGTGAGAAAGGAATTTGCGAGATCGTGGGTGCGGGCGGCGCAAGCCGGATCAGGATCCGATTCGGATGACGCGAGCACGGCGTGAAAATATTCAGTGGCCTTCGCATTGCGGCCTAGCTCCGCGTTGAGATTGCCGAGCAGCAAAAGAAAAACGGGATTATGCGGGTAACGCGCGGCGAGCGGCTCGGCCGCTTCGAGACCTTCTTCGTAGCGCTGGTCGTAGGTGCGAAGATTTTTCGCGAGGTAAAAGCGGGAGTCGACCGCCAGAAATGCGCCGCGCTCCATACCGACTTTCATCTGACGGATTCCTTCCTTTTTGTCTCCTCCGGGAATGCCCATGAAGAAGCGCAGCAATTTCGCCATGGAGGAAAGGGTGTCGACGTAGTAGTTGTAAAGGCCCAGGCCGGCGGTGGCGTCGGCCATGTCGGGGTCGGTCTCCAAGGCGAGCAGGCATTCCGAGCGTGCCGCGACAGCCGCGCGAGCCAGATCGCGGCGCTCATCGCGAAGGCCGTAGAGGCGCGCTTTCAAGGCAAGGCCCATCGCTGCGTACACGTGCATTTCGGCTGAGTCGGATTTCGCGATCTGCGCGCGGGCAAGGTCGATGGCCGTGTCCGCGCGCGAGAGATAGACGTCATCGTCCGCAATTTTGCCGCGCTTCCAAGCATCCAACATGCCCCATTTGATTTCGCACGCGGCGCAGTACATTTTCCACCACAGGGCTTCGTCTTCGAGCAGATAGCCGACGGGGCTTGCGGGCTGGGATTTTTCCATGTCGTGGGCGATGGGGAGCGCGGCGTCGGAATCGCCATCGTAAATTTTGTCGAGGGCCTGCGAGGCTTCCGGCGAGAGCGTGATGCCTCCGGCGCGAGCAGGAGCGGCGAAGATCGCCGCGAGAGCGCTAATGAGAATGATGCGCGTCATTTCACCCTCTTGAGCCAGCCGGCGAGCCACGCGGCGGTTACGTACATGGCAAAACATTCGAGCGCGAAAGGCAGAAAACCCAGATAGCCGAGCGCCGGCATCTCGAATATTTTTTCATGCTGGAAGATGGGAAACGTGTAGTGCCACTTCCCGCGCGCCCAGTAGTTCCAGAATTCCCACAGCCAGCCGCAAATCCAGCCGGAGAAGAGAAATCCGTAGAAGCGGCGCGCGAACCCTTCCGAGAGATCTCCGAGAAAAGAAGGCAGCCTGAGCCGGTGGTTCACGGGATCGAGCACGAGCACGAATCCGATCCAGATCAGGCCGAAAAGATAGGCGCCGATTCGCACGGGAACGGCGAGCGGTACAACGAGGCACGCGACCCCGCAGACGATCATCGCATTCTCCGCGGCGCGGGAAACTTTCCAGGGCTCGGCGGGAAGCGGCGGCAGCAGCGCTTGCACCAAATCGGAAGTTTCGAAGATGGCCGGCGTGATCGTCGCAAACGACCAGGCGTATCCAAGGAGCGCACCGGCCCAGCCGCGCGGGACGCCGACGTAGGTCCAATTCGCGAGGCGGAAATTATAGGCTTCGAAGATCAGCCAGAGCGGGATCGAGAGCAGTGCCATTCGCGCGAGGGTGACGGGAGCGTCATGAAGGCGCGAACGGCGAGTGAGGGCGAGCACGGCCGCGTCGGCGATCAGGATATAGGCGCTCCAGGCGATCGGAGTGAAATACGTGGTGACAGGCTCGACGCCGCGGAGGAGCATCCATTCGGCGCCCACGAGGGTAATGAGTCCCAGCCAGCCGTGCGGAGGAAACGGAAGACGGCGTCGCGTACGAAAATATCCGACAACGAGGGCCGTGACGGTTGCGGCCGTGGCGGCGATGCCGATTGCGGCTCGTGGCGGGAGCATGAGCGCGTCCGTGTCCTAGAAAGTCGTCATCGGAACGTCAACGCGTATGGTAGCGCAGTTCACCGGAGTTTTCGGGCGGCAGCGCGGGGTTTCTTGCTATGCTCGGGGGCTTTCGCGGCGGAAAAGCGAGATGAGCGAGCCGGAAAAACTCGAACGCGGGCTGGGGCTGGTCGAAGCGACGTCCCTCAACATGACGTTCATGGTCGGGATCGGGCCGTTCGTCGTGATCCCGTTCGTGATCCAGGCGATGGGCGGGCCGGGGAGCTTGCTGGCGTGGGCGGCGGGAGCGCTGCTGGCGCTGTTCGACGGCTGCATCTGGGCGGAACTCGGCGCGGCGATGCCGCAAGCGGGCGGCAGCTACGTCTATCTGCGCGAGGCGTACGGGCCGGAGCGATGGGGACGGCTGTTGTCGTTTTTGTTCATCTGGCAGACGCTGTTTCAGGGGCCGCTGAGCATCGCATCCGGCGCGCTCGGATTCGCGACGTACTCGCGTTATCTGTGGGAGCAGTCGCACTGGCTCTCGGCAGTTCTGGGCGCGCTCGGGAAGCACGGCGATAACGCGATCGCAGCAGGCGTGATCATCCTGGTTGTGTTCCTGCTCTACCGGAGGATCACCGAGATCGGGCGGATTTCGGTGGTATTCAGCGCGGTCGTGATCGGAACGATTCTCTGGATCGTATGGGGCGGGGCGACGCATTTTGATGCGCACCGCGTGTTCGATTTTTCGGGTGGCGGGGGTACGTTCTCGTGGCTGTTGTTTGGCGCGCTCGGCCACGGGACGGTGCAGACAATCTACAGCTATCTCGGCTATTACAACGTCTGCAACCTCGGCGGCGAGATGAAAAATCCGGAGCGAAATATTCCGCGCGCAATCTTCATTTCGATTCTCGGCATCACGGCGCTGTATCTGGCGATGCAGACGAGCATCCTGAGCGTGATTCCGTGGCGAGAGGCGGCGAAATCGAGTTTCATTGCGAGCACGTTCATCGAACGGGTGTATGGGAGCGAATGGGCGACGCTGGCGACGGCGCTCATCCTGTTGACCGCGCTGGGATCGGTGTTCGCGGCAATGCTGGGGTATTCGCGCGTGCCGTACGCCGCGGCGCTGGACGGAAATTTCCTTTCGATCTTCGCGCGCGTGCACCCCACGAAGCGATTCCCGAATGTTTCGCTTGTGGCGCTGGGAGCGGCGGCGATGATCTTCTGCCTGTCGCTCCATCTGCGAGACACGATTCGCGCCATCCTGGCGATGCGCTGTATCATCCAATTCGTCGGCCAGGGGGTGGGGCTAATACTGTTGCGGCGGCGATGGGCGAGCGAACGGCTGCCGTTTCGAATGTGGTTGTACCCGCTGCCGGTGGTAATCGCGATCGCCGGGTGGGTGGGGATTTTCATCGCTACAGGAAAAAGGCCGATGCTGGCGTCACTCGCGGCGGCGGCGGCAGGCACACTTGTATACTTGGGGCGCGCGCGCTGGCTGCATCAATGGCCCTTTCAGGAGATCGCCGGATGAGTGGAAGGACGATGAATCGAAGGGCAAGTCGGTGGGTGCCGATTCTGCTGGCGGCGATTTTGGCGGCCGGGGCGGGATTGCCGTGGGTCGTGCACGTTTCGGCGCAGTCGCTGCCAGAAACGGTCGAGGCGATCAACAAGTCGCGCGTCGCGACGCGAATTCTCTACATCACGGCGCACCCGGACGACGAATCGGCGGGCCTGCTGGCGTATCTCTCGCGCGGGCTGGGTGCGGACGTAGCGCTGCTGACGATCACGCGCGGACAGGGCGGGCAAAACGCGATCGGCCCGGAACAGGACGGCCCACTTGGCGTGATCCGCACTACCGAATTGCTGGCCGCGGGTGAGTATTACGGCGTGCATCAGTTCTTCACGACGGCCGTCGATCCGGGATTTTCGAAAAGCCCGGAGCGGACGATGAAAATCTGGGGCGACCGGATTCCACTCGAGGATATGGTGCGCGTGATCCGCACGTACCGTCCGCAGGTGGTGATCAACGAATGGGGCGGCGTGCGTTTTGGCCACGGGCAGCACCAGGCGAGCGGAATCCTGACGCCGCAGGCGGTGGAAGCGGCAGCCGATCCGACAAAATTTCCCGAGCAGATCGCAGAGGGGCTTCCGCCGTGGAAGGTCGCGCTGGAATTGCGCGGCGGCGGATTTGGCCCAGTAGGGGGCACGGGAAACGGCGTGCAACTCGCGATGAACGATGTATCACCACTGTGGGGGAAGAGCTACGTCGAGATGGGAATGGAAGGGCACGGGCAGCACCGCTCGCAGGGCACACCGTCTCTTTTCGGCAACCCATTCTTCCGCCGGCCCGTAGTGCTTTTCACTGAGCATGGACAGGAAGCCGGAGACGGCTTCGACGCGAAGCTGCTGGCCGAGCCGATCACGTCACTGGCGGAGCGGTTCCCGGAATTGAAAAATACGATGGGTCCGGCGCTGGAGGCAGTGGATAACGAGCTAGAGTCCGCATCGAAACTGGCTTTGCAACCGGATCGCGTGGCGGCGGCGGAATCCCTGGCGGCAGCGGGGAGCGACATCGCGGCTTTGCGCGAGGGAATCTCAGCCTCCGGCAACAACGAACGCTCCGCCGCGCTTTGGGAGCTTGACCGAGTGAGGGAAAGGATCGACGCGGCGCTCGCGGACGACATCGCGCTGCCAGTGGATCGGCAGGCAGACCGGCACGAACTCGTCGCGGGCGAAAACTTTTCGGTGAACGTCAACTTCCTGGACAAGCCCGCGGTGCCGGTGAAATGGACGGTGGACAAGTCGAGCCTGCTGGTACCCGCGGGATGGACCGCGACGCTCGATGAACCGAAGGGCGGAGGCACCAGCTATCACTTCAATGTTGCCGTGCCCGCTGGCGCGAAGGCGCCCAGTTCTCCAGAAGATGCGATCCTGCCGTTTCCGCCGCCGCTCGTGAGGCTTGCGCTGCGAGTGGAGGTGGGAGGCTACGAGTTCACAATCGAGAAGCCGGTCGAGTCTTCGCTGGCGAAAACCACGGGGATTGAAACGTACCAGCTCGAGCTTGTTCCGGCCGTGACGCTCACCGTACAGCCGGCTCAGGTGATGGAGCCGTTGAAGCGCGCGGCGTCGCCCATCGAGCTGATGGCGCGCGTGCGCTATCACGGAACGAAGCCAGCGACGGTGTCGATGGGGCTCGACGCGCCGGAGGGATGGAGCGTCGCGCCGATTTCCGCGCTCAGCTTTTCGGGCGCGGGCGATCAGCTCATCCGGTATGTGGTGACGCCGCCGGCGAAGATCGCGCCGGGCGCGTATACCCTGCATCCCTTCGCGCGGGTCGGCGACGAGACGTTTCGCACGTCGCTCGAGCCGATCCCCACGCTGCCGACGCGCGACTGGAGCGAGCCGGACGACGCGACCGTACACGTGCTCGATCTCACCGTGCCGGCGGGACTGCGCATTGGATACATCGCGGGCGACAACGATCTGATCCCGGAGACGCTGCGGCAGATCGGCATTCAGGTGGATCTGCTCGACGAAGTGGCGCTTGCGTTCGGTGATTTGAACCGCTACGACGCGATCGTCGTGGGCATTCGCGCATACGAACTGCGTCCCGATGCGATGGCGGCGAATCCGCGACTGCTCGATTACGTGAAGAACGGCGGGACGTTGCTGGTGCAGTACGAGCGCGACTTCGCATGGAACAAGCTGCTGCCCGCGCCGTTTCCGGCAGGGATGGACCCGAAGGGGGCGGTGCGCGTGACCGACCAGAATTCTCCCGTGCGATTTCTTGCGCCGCAGAATCCGCTGCTCAATTCGCCGAACAAGATCACGCTCGACGATTTCAAGGGCTGGAGCCAGGAGCGCGGGCTTTATTTTTGGAGCACGTGGGATTCGCACTACGAGCCTGTGCTCGCGCTGACCGATCCGGGCGAGGCCGAAGCGACAGGCGGGCTGGTGTACGCGCGGGATGGCAAGGGCGTGTACATCTACACGGGGCTGTCGTTTTTCCGCGAGCTGCCGGACGGCGTGCCGGGCGCGTACAGGCTGTTCGTCAACCTGCTGAGCCAGACGCGACACGCGGCGCCTCGGCGATAAAAGACTTCCATCGCAAATCGCTCGACTGTGCGCCGTTGCGACACACGGCGCGAGTTCCGCTTGCCTGACGTTTTTCGCTTCGTGCTATGCTCCAAACCGATTTAGGAGGGGGAAGCGAATGAGCAGGCGTTTCGAGGGATTCGCTTACATGCGCGGTTTCATATGGTGTCTCGCTGCAGTCTTGATTCTCGTCATATCGCCCAGCGTATCTGCGCAGAAAAACAAAAAGAACAAGAATGCGGACACATCGAGCCAGCCCGCGGCGCCGGCGCCAGCCCTTCCGGACACGCAGGAACTCGAAGAAGACATCGGGCAGATGCTGGCCGGATTTCAGCTCGGCGACGTCGAGATGATGCACAAGTATTATGCGGACAACGTGACGTTCGTGAGTGGCGCCTACGAGCCGCCGCTGATCGGCTGGCAGAACTACGTGCCGGTGTACCAGCGCGAGCGCTCTTCGTTCCCGGCGATGCAGCTTAACCGGAAGAACACGCTGATTTTCACGCACGGAGACGTTGCGTGGGCGATGTATCAGTGGGAATTCGATTCGACGTACAACGGGCAGCCGTATTCGGTGCGCGGGCAGACGACGCTCATATTCAACAAGGTGGGCGGGAACTGGCTGATCGTGCACAACCACACTTCGGAAGTTATCCCCACGGCCTCGCCGGTACCACCGCAGCAGGCGCCTCCGGCCGGAAATGCACCTCGACCGTAGCGCCCGGCCTAGTGCTCGGCGGGAACGCGCGGAGTGCCGCAGCGATCAAAAGTTCCTAAAGCCCTGGTAGAGCCACATCCCGAAGATGGCCACGAGGAGCACGCCCGAAATGACCATTAACACCGTGATGGGCGGGCCCAGCTTTTCGAGCCGCGCCACGATCTCGCGCTGCTCCTGAGCCATCGAATCTCCAGCGGAGTCGAGAAAGATCTGGTCTTCCTCGCGCGAGGCGAGCGTGCTGCGATAGATCATCGCACACACCAAGACCACGGTAATCACACCCCAAACAATGAACAGAATCTCGAGCATTCCCATAGCTGCCTCCCCTTGCCCGCGGGTCGTGGGGATGCCGGAAGGTGAACCGGCCCGTGCGGGCCCCAATGGGTCGATTTGGCCGGGATTATAGCACTAGCTGGGCAGAAAGGGTGTCAAGCCGGGTAGCGCTCGTCGGGGAACTGGACTCCCCAGAAATTCCGCGCGGGATAGAAGATCTCAACGCCCAGATCGAACGGGGCGTGCTCCTTCGGCGAGCGGAGTGAGATCACGCGAAATTCGCGCACCTCCTGCGAGACGCCGTTCTGCACTTCGATGCGGGAACCCATAGCAGGCAGAAACGGCACGCGGAGCAGTGCGCCGTAGCGGCTGACGGAGAGGGCCTCGGCGGGCGCATCATGCACGTCGCCCTGCGCTTCGGCGGCGAGGACTTTTACAGGGATGCGAATCGGAACGCGGCTCGAACGGCGGCGTTCCAGCATCGCGCGGGCGCTGGCCATATGAGTGTCCTCCTCTTCCCCGCGACCCACCGAGAATTAATGTAAGAAGCGGCACAGCGCAGGTCAATGGTACTCCGCCGCAGGGGGTGCCGCGTTGACAAACCAGGGGTTGCGCGGCAGTATGGAAGAGCCTCGTTTAGCCGCACGAAGTGCCCAAGTGGCGGAATTGGCAGACGCGCTAGCTTCAGGAGCTAGTTCTCGCAAGGGAGTGGAGGTTCGAGTCCTCTCTTGGGCACCATTCAACTTTCACATTATTCAAGCGGAACTCCCGGGAATGGTCCGCTTCAAAGTACAAGCACGTCGACTCCGCGCGTCTTCAGGGTACGGTCGAAGGTAACGACTTTTAGACCGGCCGTGGCCGCGAACGCAGTTAGGTATGCATCGGCCCAGACCTTGGGAGACCGGCTAGCAAGCCGCGAGCGCGAGCGGAATTCTCGTTCGAGATTTTCCGGCTCCGGGAGAAACTCAATGCGGTCGTCTGCCCAGATTTGATCCCATAGACGCCAGGCTTCGGACATCGTCCGCGCGTCGGCTCCCATGATCTTCTCGGTAGTGAGAAGCCGCAGGACGGTCAGCTGGGTAAACCGGCAGAAAAAGAAGCGCTCCTCGCTCGATTCCTCGAACCATCGCCTGGCCCGTTCGGAATGAACGTGCCGGTTCCAAAAGAGAGCGAGCCAGACGTTGGCGTCAAGGAAATTCAACGTGTTCATAAATCTGTTCGCTGGTCACGTTAACTTTGGGGCCTTTGGATGTGATGAGAGGAAAGCGCGCTCGCTTTGGACGCGGACGCTCGCTCTGTAGCAGCACGCTTCTTGCTCCCGCTAGGATCAGTTCCCGGATGGAATTTCCGCGCGCGGCAGCCTGCGTCTTGAGTTTCCGATAGAGGGGCGCGGGAATATCCACGGTGGTTCGTACCGATGCCTTCTTCATAGTTTGAAGTATCGCACAGATGCCATAAATATGGAAGATCGAAACTTTGGGGGGGGCGGCTTGCCTCGGGGCGGCAGAACCGACCCGAGCTACATTTTCAGCAGCGCTTCGGCATGGAGGGCGCCGTCGGGAGTGTCTTCGTGCTTGAAGTAGGCGAAGACGTCGCCGACGCGGGCGGCGTCCGCCACCTTTTTCGATAGCAATTTGCGCACGGAGGTTGAGTACTCCTCTTTGCGCAGGCGGAAGTAGCGGAAGTCGGCGGTGGCGACGGCAGGCGTTTCGAGCTTGTCGCTTTCGGCTTCGCAGAGCGCGACGTTGGCCTTGCGCAAGCGCGTATACATGTCGTCCGCAAACCAGGAGGGATGACGGAACTCGATGGCGGCGCGCGTGCCGCGGGGCAATCCGGCGAGGAAGCCTTCGAGCCGCATGATGTCGCATTTGAAATTCGGCGGGAGTTGGAAGAGCACCGGGCCGAGCTTGCCCGCGTCGCGCAGAGGCTCGAGTGACGCAAGAAACTTAGCCGTCAGTTTCGAGACTCCGCGCAAGCGCTTGAAGTGCGTAATTTCCTGATGGGCCTTGACAGCAAACTGGAATCTCGCGGGCGTTGCGACGATCCAGTCTGCCAGCAGTTTTCTTGTGACTTGGCTGCGAAATGTGTAATTCACCTCGACCGAATTGAGGCGCGTCGCGTAGTAATTCAGGAATTTTGCGGAAGTGAGCTTCGCCGGATAGAATTTCGGCTTCCAGCTCGCGTATGCCCAGCCGGAGGTCCCGGCGTAGATTTTCCCTATCGGCATTGTCCCCTGCCAGACCGGCGCATTATGCGATCGATCCTTCGCCGCCAGAAGGGCAAGTCTACAACACGCACGCTGGCGTTTTGCGATAGTATGCGCGGCAGCGCCGACGGGCCCACTTTTGGCGTAGAACGAAGGCGGGCGAAGTCGAGCCGCCGGGAGGCTGCGCGATGTTGTTTTTGTTTGTCGCACTCGTGATGAATGCCGTGCAAGTGCCGTTCAGTTTCGCGCAGGGTGCGCTGGCGAACGAGCAGATTGCGCTGCGGTGGATGCACTTTTTCTTCGGCATCGTCTGGATCGGCCTGCTCTATTTTTTCAACCTCGTGGGCACGCCGACGATGAAGGGGCTGGACGCGCCGGTGCGCGCGAAGGTGTTCCCGGCGCTGATGTCGCGGGCGATGTGGTGGTTTCGGTGGTCGGCGCTGATCACGGTGGTGAGCGGGCTGCGGTATTTCTGGATGCTGCTTGCGGCGGATGCGCGCAACGCCGGAAATCCGGCGCTGGCGTGGCAATGGATGGGATGGTGGCTGCTGGTATGGCTCGTGGCGTTCGCGCTGATTTATCCGTTTCAGATGCCGCACACGGGAATTCTCGACAGCGCATGGGTGCGCGCAATCGCAATTTCGGCGATTGCCATCGCCGCGTCGCTGGCGGTGCTGCGGCTGAATGCGAATGCGGAATCGTCGAACGGGCATCTGGCGATCAGCGTGGGCGGCGGAATGGGATTGCTGATGCTGCTCAACGCGTGGGGAATTATCTGGCGCGCGCAGAAACGGCTGATTGCGTGGACGCGCGCGAGCGTCGAGCAGGGCACGCCGATGCCGCCCGAAGCCGCGCGGCTGGCGCGGTGGGCGTTTCTCGCATCACGCACGGGATTCTGGATGTCGCTGCCGATGCTTTTCTTCATGGCGGCTGCGGAGCACTACCCGTTCTTGAGCGGGATTACCAATTAGAAAGATACCTGTACTCTGACTCTCGCGCGGCGCATCCTATGCATTAGGATTCGGAGGCCGCCGTGAACACCTCTGCGCGTCCCGCACTCTCGATTCTGCTGCTGGCTGCAATGGCCGCGCAGCCGCTCCTCGCATTCGATTACCCGCTTTCACCCGAAGCGATCCGCGAAGCGTATTTTCTCGGCAAAGCAAACTTGGATAAGAAACAAGCGTTCTTTAAGAAGTACCAGCACAATCTGCCCGTGCCCGAGAGCGGGCCGCAGGTTGGCTTAATCGAAGTCGAGACGCCGTTCGCCTGCCTCGTGGATGAGATCGCGCAAAAGCCACTCAACTATTACGCCCAGGACGCCGAGAAGGACTATCTAGGCAAGCCGGGCAAATTTCGCGTGCACGTGGAAATCTATTTCACGCCGACCTACCCGAAGGCCACTGACACGGCCGCCAGGCTTGGCAATTTCTGGGAGGCTTTCCACGTCCATCTGAAACAGCGCGCCGAAGTCCAGCCGCTTACTGTGCATGGCCAACCGATCTACAACGACGAGACAATCAGCGGATACATCGGAGCGACCATCGACACCGACTACAACGTGAAGAAGATCGATGCGGGCGACATTACGACGGTCGAAGTGGATACGCCTGACGGACAGCAGGTGGAAACGACGTTCGAGCTAAACGAACTTCGTTAGCGCGAAATCCAACGCTGCACAATTTAGTGGCTGGGAGTCTGCTGCTCGATGAAGTGGAAGGCGTCCTCGACGGAGCGCACGGAGGCGTGCGAGCCTTTCGCGTCCGTGGTGAATTGCGGGCGGCGACGGAGCGAGAATCTAGAAGGATCGAATTCGCCGCGCTTTATGCGGAAAACCCAGACGAATTCGTAGCGCGCCTTGTCCAACTCGGAAGCCGAAACGAGCGCCGTATCGACGGTGGTCAACGGGCTGAAATCGGAGAATCCGTTGCGGTCGATGTGAACCGGCGTGGGCATGGCGTCGGTGTAGCTGTCCGAATCGTGCGCGAATAGGATCACGTAATCGACGCGCGCGAGATCGGGCGCGGGGCAAATTGCGGCGAATTCTTTCTTGCGATTTTCGGCGAGCCATTTGTATTGAGATGGCGTCAGACCGTACGCCGAGAAAAAGACGTGGCAGGCCGGGTCCGCACTTTCGTTTTCAGGCTGCGCGTCGGGATAGTCGTCCGGATCTTCGGCGGATGCCGCAGGCTGCAAGGTTGTGACGTCGCGCGCGAGCGATGCGTTCGGTGCGCTCGTTTTTATTGTTGCGCTGACGGGCGCGATCGACGCTTTCGCAGATGTGGACGGAGTCGAGGCCGCAACGGAGGTGTGCGCGGTCGATGCGGATGCAGATTTCACTGGCGCCTTATGCGCGGGCGGTGCGGGCGCCGAGGCCGGCTTAACGCTCACCGAAGCGACCGGGGTTTTCACTTCAGGGGACGCAGTTGCGGAAGATGGCGGATTCAATGGTGCTGCCGACGCGGCAGCGGCAGGTTGCGCGGCGATTGTCGGCGCGCTCGGTTGCGCGGCAACTGGCGGCGCACTTGGCGTCACAGAGGGCTGCGGCGCGGGCGCGACGGGCGCGACAGCGGGCGAGGGCTTCACCGCCACGGCGGCACGTGCAACGGACGCGTCGGCGGGCGTTTTGTCCGTGTCATCCGGCAGCGCGGGCAAATCGGGGAAGGCGCTGTCCGGAACGTAACCTTCCACGCCGCTCGCAGTCCGAATCTTCACGAAACCCTTAACGCGGGAAACGATTTCGACCGCTTCCCCGCATCGCAGGCGGGCTTCCACGTCAAAACTGTTGAGCGACTCGTACACCCACACGCGATCCTGATTCACCGCGCATTTCACGGATCCGATGTCCGTGGCAAAAACGGGCGGAACGAGCCAGAGGCCTACCAGCGGCAGGAGATATCGCGCACGACCACTCATGTTCCCTCCCACGCTCCCAAGCGGGCGAGAAAGAAACCCGCAAATCGACTCAACAAATATGAGCGGCGGAGACGCCTCGAACAACTGGACGCAGGTACAAAATTGGTGCAGGGCAAGAGAAGGCGAAAGTGGCTTACGAACGCCAGCGAAGCGTGACGGGGCCGGTGACGGGGTGGCGCAACGGC
Source organism: uncultured Acidobacteriota bacterium (assembly GCA_963715685.1). GTDB lineage: Bacteria > Acidobacteriota > Terriglobia > Acidiferrales > UBA7541 > Palsa-295. The sequence continues at coordinate 4,447,084 of OY970264.1, forward strand.
TCGCCGGTGCGAACCGACTCGAGATGCGCGGCCTTCAACTCGAAATACCAGCGGGCCTGGCGGTCGGCGTCGTCGACGAGCATCATGCGGTCTTCGTACTTGAGGCCGAGCGCCTGCTTTTCGATCACTTCGGTGTCCTGGCGGATGAATCGTGGCCCGAGTACGTGAAGGATGAACGAGACGATCGGGAACCACGGAAGAATGTTCCACGCGGCGACGAAATCGAGCCGGCAGAGATCGCGGCGGATGGGCGTGACGGTGGTGCGGCTCGAGAGCCAATATTTGCCGGCGCGGATTTGTTCGAAGCGCTGATTCGGCAGCACGAAATCGATCGTCGTTGTGGCAGGCTCGCCGGTGATGAGCTTGAGGATTTTGTACGGCGCGCTATTGGCCGAGGGCGCGTGCGGGCTCATGCGGAAGCCGTTGGCAATCGGCTCGAATTGCTTGGCTTTGTCGCGGATGCTGCGGCGGGTGCGCCACCACCACGCCTGATGAACGAAAGGCCCGTGCGCGGGGTCCATCAGGCCGATGATGCCGTGATCCACGCTGCACGGCAGGTCGGCCCAGAGATGCGCGATCTGGTAGCGCGGGCTGAACGTGGGCAGCTCAGGCGCGGCGGGAATCGAAAGCTTGGCATCAGACGATGCGGGCGCGCGGCCCTCGGGATTCGTCATGAACGCCCAGATGTAGCCGTCGCGCTCCTCGCAGGGAAAACTGCCGGCGTAGATGCGGTCGCACTTGAGCTTCGAATCGGCGGTGAGCGAGGGAATGTGGCGGCATTGGCCGGTGTGCGCATCGAATTGCCAGCCGTGATAGGCGCATTCGACCGACGTGCCGTCGAACCCGCCGAACGAGAGCGGAAACGCGCGGTGCGGGCAGACGTCGCGCAGCGCGAACGGTTTTCCGGCAGCGTCGCGGCCCAGGACGAGCGGAACTTCGAGCAGCATGGCGCGCTCGAGTTTGCGCGCGCGCAACTGCTCGCTCCGCAGCGCGGGATACCAGAAGCCCCAAAGCATGTCGCCTACGGGATTGCTCGGATTCGGCAGAGTCGAGTCGTTCATCAGCGGGAGCTTATCGTAGTACATCCGCTGCCCGCGCCGCAAAGGAAGCGATGCGACCGGACGATCATGCTAGCGGCGGAGATGGGCGAAAGTGGCGCGAATTTCGCGGGCGGTACGTTCGTACCGGCAAGAAGTGGACGATAGGGCTATCGACGCTGGCGGAGGTCACCGGCAAGATGGCTGTGGACTCGGGGCGCGAACCCCGAGCTTCTGCACCTCCATCACCCCCATGCCCAAGAGCGGCCGGTCCCCCCACCGGCCGCTCCCCCTTTTGCTGCTTCCCACTTGCCGGCTAGCCGAACTCGTTTGTTCTGTGTCGTAACGCACGAAAGGCCCGAGCCCGCGTTGGCTGGTGCACGCGGGCTCGGGCCTTGTGTGTTGCCGCTGCAGGCTGGGAGCCGCGGCGGGGACGAAACCAATCCTGAATCACCGTGCTCGAAAAAACTCAGCGCGGGCGGCGCATCATCGGGCGATAGCCGACCAGCGACCGGGGCCGCATCCGGAATCGCGGCGCCAGCGGCGGCGGCACGTTGTGCAATGGGCTGCCGCAGTTGCTGCAATGATCCACGCGCACGCCTTCGACGCGCAGCCAGTGTCCGCGCGCGGGGCATTCCGGGTTCAAGCACTGCACCGTCCATCCGGGCAAATATTGCATGCGATCGCCTCGCAGGAAGTGTGAGTTGGCGGGAGAACGCGCTCGCCGCCCAGCATGTAAAGGAAAAAGAGAAACGCCCCGTAAAACAGGCCGGATTGTGCTCCGAGCATTCTAGTGTGTCAAGGAAAATATATACAATTAGTAGGGGTGCGCTTCCAAGGTGGCGCAGGTCCATTCCGGCGGGGGATTTTGAGGCTGGAGTTTACTTCGAGTTGTCGCTATTCGCGGCGTCGAGCTTGGCCTGGAAGTCGGCCAACTTCTTTTCGGCGTCGGCAACTTCCTGCTTCTTGGCGTCGATGTCGTCCTGCTCGTCCTTGAGCGCCGCCGCGCCGGCCTTGTCCGAAGCTTTGTCCGGCTTGACGTCATACATCTGCTGATCAAGGGTGAGCTTGCGCTGGGCGATATCGAGATCGGTTTTCAGGCTGTCGAGTTCAGCTTTGGCGGCCGTGAGGTCGTTTTGGATCGCGGCCTTATCCTCGGCGGTAGCAGGATGGGCGGGCGGCGGATTCTGAGGTGCAGCAGCATTTTCGGCGGGAGGCGAAGCTTGTCCGACGACGCTTACGCCACCGGGCGTCGACGGGATGCTGTCGTTGTCCCAGACCTTGGCGGCCTTCGGTTGTTCTTTCTTTTGTTCCTGCGTGCGGCGCGCGGCAGCCGCGAGCGAGTCGCCTTGCTGGTCCGATGACGGCGGAGTCTGCTGGTCTTGCGCCGAGGCGGTTCCCAGCGGCGAAATCAGCAGAATCAAGAGTCCCCATTTTGCGATTCTCATCGTGCGTCTCCCAGGCCGGCAACCGTCTACGCGTCCATAGTAGTCGCGGGAGGCACGCTGTGGCAAATCACGTCCGGCGAGGAATCCAAAGAGGCAACTGTACGCTTTGACGGGCGAAAGGCGGGCGAGCGCAACCCTTCGGCTCATCCGTCAACGCCCACCCTTCAGCCGACTAACACTAGAAGCGTCGGCTTCAGGATGGCGATCCTTATCGGATCGCCACAATCATCTTGCCGGTGTTGTCGCCCTGGAGGACGCCGATGAGGGCGCGGGGCGCGTTCTCGAAGCCTTCGACGAAATGCTCGCGGTACTTCAGCTTGCCCTCTTTAATCCATTGGGCCATCTGCGCGACGCCTTCGGGAAAGCGGTCAGCAAATTGAGATACGATGAAGCCCTCGGCCCGCGACTGTTTGCTGAGCAGAAAGACGTAAGGACGCACGCCGGGTTCCGGCCTGGCCGAGTTGTACTGCGAAATCTGCCCGCAGACCGAAATCCGCGCCTTCACATTGAGCACTGGCAGAATGGCGTCGGTGACGGGGCCGCCGACGTTGTCGAAATAGCAGTCGATGCCCTTGGGGCAGAGTTCCTTGAACTTGGCGATGTAGTCCTCTGTGGTCTTGTAATTGAACGCGGCGTCGAAGCCGAGATCGTTGATCAGCCACGCGATTTTGTCGTCGCTTCCGGCGATGCCTACGGCGCGGCAGCCTTTGATTTTTGCGATCTGGCCGACGAGCGAGCCGACCGCGCCTGCGGCCCCGGAAACGACTACGGTCTCTCCGGGCTTCGGCTGGCAGATGTCGAGAAAGCCGAAATAGGCCGTCATGCCGGGCATGCCGAGGACGCCAAGCGCGGTCGAAGCAGGGGCAAGGCTCGTGTCGAGCTTCTGCAAACCCTTGCCGTCCGATACGGCGAATTCCTGCCAGCCCCAATAGCCGACCACGACATCGCCCACCTGGAATTGAGGATTCGAGGACTGCACGACTTTGCCGACCGTGCCGCCGACCATCAACTGGCCGATATCGACGGGATCGGCGTACGTGCGGATGCCGTTCATGCGGCCGCGCATGTACGGATCGACCGAAAGAAAAATCGTGCGCAGGAGAACCTGGCCGCTTGCGAGCGCGGGAATCGGCGCGGAGACGAGCCGGAAGTCGGATTCCTTTGGCATCCCCACCGGACGCGCGGCGAGGACGAATTGTCGATTGACGCTGGGAAGCGGGCTTGCTGTGCTGGCTGTCATAATGGGCGCATTATGCCAGAGGCTGGCGCCGGCTGTCAGGTGTTCGTCTCGCTGAGAGGCAAAGTCTCTTGTGTATCGGCGGCGCTAACGAGATACTCCCGCGCAACGTCTGATCCGAGATCAGAGGGGACTATGAAAAAGGTGACGCTCTTTCTCACGGCCCTGGCATTCGCGTTTGCGCTGAGCCCGTCTTTCGTTCGCGGGCAGCAGGCACCCGCCACTGGGCCGCCCATTCAACAGGCTGCTCAACAACAGCCGCCTCCTCCGAGCGCGACGCCGCAAGTGTCATCACAAAGGATTACGGCCTACACGCTTCCTCCCGATCTGTACGCAAAGACCCAACACCTCGAAAAGGTTCGCCTGACATTCTTCGCCGTCAGCGCGATTTACGGGCTGGTCGTGCTGTGGCTTTTCCTGCGCTGGAAGCTTGGGCCGAAGTATCGAAATTGGGCGGAAGGATTTTCACCGAGGCTGTTTCTGCAGATTCTCGTGTTTGCGCCGCTATTCGTTCTGACTTTGGATATTCTCAGTCTCCCGGTCGGCATCTTCGAGAATTGGGAGCTGCGCAACTACGGGCTTTCCGTGCAGGGGTGGGGATCGTGGACGTGGGATTGGGCCAAGGGTGAACTCGTCAACGTGATTATCGGAATCATCCTCATCCTGATCCTGTACGCCGTGCTTCGCGCGAGCCCGCGCCTATGGTGGTTCTATTTCTGGCTGGCGTCGCTGCCACTCGTAGTGCTGCTGATTTTCGTACAGCCGCTGATCATCGATCCGTTATTCCACAAGTTCGAGCCGCTGCAACAGAAGGACCCCGCCCTGACGGCCGCGCTCGAGCAGATGGTGCAGCGCGCGGGGCAAAACATTCCGCCCGAGCGAATGTATTGGATGAACGCCTCGGAAAAAGTGAACGAGTTGAACGCCTACGTGACCGGGATCGGCGGATCGAAGCGCATTGTGGTGTGGGACACCACGATCGCGAAGATGACAACGCCGCAGATCGTTGCCGTGGCCGGCCACGAGATGGGCCACTACGTGCTGAATCACATTCCAAAAGGCCTGACGATCTATGCGCTGGGTAGCCTGGTTCTTCTTTATCTCCTCTATCGCTGCATCGGCTGGTTGCTGGCATGGCGCGGCGCAGCCTGGGGGATCCGTGCAACGGAAGACTTGGCTTCCGTGGCGGCTTTGCTTCTGCTGTTCAGCACCTTCACGCTGGTCCTGACGCCGGTGACCAATGTCATTAGCCGCTATTTCGAGCATCAAGCGGATCAATACTCGCTCGAAGTGACGCACGGCCTGACGCCGGATTCAGGGCAAGTGGCGGCGCAGGCGTTTCAGGTGCTCGGCGAGGTCGATCTCGAATATCCGAATCCAGGACCGATCGACGTGTTTCTGACGTACGACCACCCGGCGATTCGCGATCGAGTTATTTTCAGCCTAACGTACGATCCGTGGTCAAACGGCGGGCAGGGCGAGTTCGTGCACTAATTCCGCGCGCGGAGAGTCATGTGGATGCCGTGGCGCGGGCGGAGCGTTACGAGCGGCTCGGCGACCACCGGATGCCCCTGCAGCAAACGAAAACTGAAATTCTGCGCGAGCGTCGCGATGACGATGGCCGCCTCGAGCAGCGCGAAACCCTGCCCGATGCAGCGACGCGGGCCGTCTCCGAAAGGGAAATAAGCGCCCGCGGGCAATCGATCGATCAGGCCATCGAGCCAGCGCTCGGGACGAAATTCTTCCGGGTCGTCGAAGTAGCGCGGATCGCGGTGCATCACCCACTGCGAAAAGATGATGGTCGAGCCGGGGCGAAGCTCGTAGCCGCCGATTTCGCAAGGCTCCACGGTCTCGCGCGCCATGATGTACGCGGGCGGGTAGAGCCGCAGGACTTCATTCATCACCGCTTGCAGATACGGTAGCCGCGGCAAATCCGCCGCGTCGATCGGCCGCGCGCCCAGCACGCCTGACAATTCTTCATGGAGTCGCGCTTCAACCGCGGGATTTTGGCTGAGCGCGTACCACGTCCAGCCGAGCATCTGCGCGGTGGTTTCATGGCCGGCGAGGAAGAGCGTCATCGTCTCGTCGTGGAGCTGCTGCGGCGTCATCTGGCTGCCGTCTTCGTCCATCGCGCCCATGAGAAGCGCGAGCAGGTCGCTGTGGTGATTCGAATTCCCTTCCGCGCGGCGCTCGGAAATGATGCGGTAGACGAGCGAATCGATGAATTCGAGTTCGCGGTTCGCGCGCTTGTTGCTCGGCGTGGGCCAAGTTTCGGGGATGCGGAAAGGCAGCCGCTGGCGCCGCAGCGAATAGCGCATCAGGAAAGTCATCGCGTGGCCGACCTGGCGCGCCTCGCCGGGCAGCGTGGTGCCGAAGAGCGTGCGCACGGCGATGTCGAGCGTGAGCGCTGTCATTTCCTGCGCGATGTTGCGCTCATCGCCGTCGCGCCATTCGCGGATGTGCGCCTGGGCGATTTCGAGCATGGTGGCGCCGTATCCGGCCATGCGGCTGCGATGGAATGCGGGCTGCGCGAGGCGGCGCTGCCTCCGCCAGAATTCGCCCTCGCTGATCAGCAATCCCTGGCCGAGCATTCGCACGGTGATGCGGCGCGTAAGCTCGCTTTTGTGAAACTTGGCGTGCTGGATCACGAGTACTTGATTGATCAGGTCGGGGTGGTTGAGCAGGATGCGCTCCTGCATCATCACGTGGAAACGGACGATGTCCCCGTATTCGCGTGCGATCTGGCGCATCCCCGCGAGCGGATCGCTGCGAAGGCTCAACGCCATGCCGACCACCGGCCAGCCTTTCGGCCCCGGCGGCACCCGATTTCCGTTTGCAGGCATATTCGCGTGCGTCGTCGCGTCCTCCTACGTCATCTCATTCTACAGTGAGGCGGCGTTATGGCGCTCGCGGGGGATTAGGTAAGATGATCACGCACTCTCAGGCACCCGAAGAAGAGATTCCCGTGGAACTGGAAAAGCCGGAATGGCTGCTGCAGGTCGAGGGCATCCTCGGAACGCTCAACGAGGGTGTGCTCATTGCCGACGACTGCCAGAACATAGTCTTCATCAACGAATGCTTTGAGGAAATGCTCGGCGTCCCCGCTTCCGAGGTGATTGGCCGAACCGCCGCCCAGTTCTACACGCAGGAAGAATATAAGTTCCTAATGGAGCGGTCCGAGGAGGGAAACCGGACCGGCCAGAACCGCTATGAGTTCGTGGTGCCGCAAAAGGACGGTGGCAGGATGCCGGTCGTCATCAGCTCGCGGAGGGTTGAGGACCCCGACGGCCGCATGTTCGCCATCGTGACGTTCACCGACATCTCGGACCAGAAGCGCGCGGAAGCGCAGCTTCGCGATGCCAACGCGCAGCTCGAGGAACGTCAAAAGGAGATCGACGAGGACCTGGCGCTAGCGGCGCGCGTGCAGCAAAGCCTCGCGCCGCAATCGCTCGTGTGGGGCGGCATGCGCGTCGAAACGTACCTGCATCCCGTGCGGACGATCGGGGGCGATTTCGGCCTGGTAAGCCCGCATGACGAGGAGCATCTGACGCTGCTTGTGTGCGACGTCTCGGGCCACGGCATCGGCTCGGCGCTGGTCGCCAACCGCCTCTACACCGAAGTCCTGGCGGAATTGCGCGACGGCGTCGGGCTCGGCGAGATGCTGGACCGGCTCAACCGCTTTGTGATGCAGAGTATCGGCAGCTCGGTCTTTCTTTTCACGGCGGCGGTGGCGCGAGTCGACCGCGGCGGGCGCCGCATGGTGTTCGCCGGCGCGGGGCATCCGCCCGCGATGATCGTGACGCCGGGCCAGCAGCCGCGCCTGCTCGAATCGCGCAGCATGGTGCTGGGCGCGCTGCCGGACGCGGTCGACCGCGAAGCGGAACTCGACCTCGATCTCGAGCCCGGGGACCGCGTGGTGCTGTATACGGACGGGCTCACCGAGGTTTTCGATTCGCGCGGCGAAATGCTGGACGTCGAGGGCCTGCAGAAAATCGTGCGCGAAACGTCGCAGTTGCCGTTGAGCGAAATGAAGCAGAGCATCCTCGACCGCATCGCGGCGTGGCGCGAGGGGCCGCCGTCTGACGACATGTCTCTCGTGCTGCTCGAAGTCCTCTGATCGGGCGCTGCGTGCGCGCGGCGCTATAATAAAGTTCGTCTGCTGCTGGAGGAGGTCGTTCCGTTGGCGGAAACCATTCGATTGACGGCCACAGCGAAGGCTGCGGGCTGCGCGGCGAAACTGAGCCCGAGCATTCTCGAATCCGTGCTGAAGCACCTGCCGCCGCAGACCGATCCAAATCTCATTGTCGGCTTCGAGACGAGCGACGATGCGGCCGTCTATCGCATCACCGACGATCTCGCCATCGTGCAGACCGTGGACTTTTTCACGCCAATTGTGGATGACCCATTTCTTTTCGGCCAGGTGACCGCGGCCAACGCATTGAGCGACGTGTATGCGATGGGCGGGCGCCCGATTTCGGCGCTTACGATCGTGGCGTTTCCCGCGGCGCGCCCGCCGGAGCTGCTCGAAGAAATTTTGCGTGGGGGCCTCGCGAAGATGGCCGAGGCGAACTGCACGGTGGTCGGCGGGCATTCGATCCGCGACGACGAACTCAAGTTCGGCTACGCCGTCACCGGCCTGATCGATCCCGAAAAAATCTGGCGCAACGTCGGCGCGCGGCCGGGAGACGTTCTGTTCCTCACGAAGGCGCTTGGAACGGGAGTGATCTCGACCGCGCTCAAGCAGGGCCAGGCGAGCGAGGAGTCGGTCGCGGCGTCGACCGCTTCGATGACGCGGCTTAACCGCGAAGCGGCGGACGCGCTGCACGAAATCGACGACGCGGCCAGCGGCGAGAAGCCGGTCCATGCCGTGACGGACGTTACCGGCTTCGGCCTGCTCGGCCACTCGCGCGAAACGGCGATTGGATCGGGCGTATCGCTGCGGATCGACCACACGCGCATCGCGTATCTGCCCGGGGCGATCGAAGCCGCGCGCGGCGGTTTCCTCTCCGGCGGCCTTGCGAACAACCGGGAGTTCGTCGAGGGCTGCGTGGGATTTCTCCCTTCGATCACGGATGAATTTCGCTCGCTGCTCCTCGACCCGCAGACCTCCGGTGGCCTGCTCGCGGCCATCGCGCCCGAGGCAGCCTCCCGTGCGGCGGCTATATTCGAGCGCCGCGGCATTCCCGCCCGCCGGATCGGCGAAGTGGTCGCGAAACGCCATCCGCTCGTCGAGATCGCCTGAGTGAAAAGAATCGTGTACACTTCTCCCGCTTTGCATCCTTCATGGATCCGGTAACCCACGGAATCACGGGCGCGCTCCTCGGCAAGGGATATTTCTCCGAACGCTACGGCAAAGTGGCGACATTCGCCCTTGTCCTCGGCGCGGTCTTTCCCGACATCGACGTCACGTACGAAGGCTTCGCCGAATTCGTCCAGCACGATCCGCTGGCAATCGTTAAATACCATCGCAGCATCACGCATTCGTTCGTGGCGCTGCCGTTTTTCGCGCTGCTGCTCACGCTACTGACCCGCGCCGCTCTTCCCTGGGTGAAACGAAAGTGGGAGCGATACCGCGATATCGAATCGCCGCCGCTCTTGGTCCTCACGCTGATTTACGGCATCGGCATCGCCAGCCACATCGTGCTCGACGGAATGACTTCGTTCGGAACGCGCATGTGGTTTCCGATTTCGAGCACGCGCGTTGCGTGGGACCTGCTGTTCATCATCGACTTCGCATTCACGACGGTCATTCTGGTGCCGCAGATCATCGCGTGGATATATCCGCACGCGCGGCCTGACGCGCCGCCGGACGTCGCGAAGAGCCGCGGGCGCGCGGTGCGGATGTGGATCGTGTTCACCGCGGGCACCTTCGTCGCGTGGCTGATGACGCACGCCGCGGGATATCCGTTCCATCTGTGGGTCGCGGGGCTGATCAGCGTGTTGCTCGCGTTGGTATTTTTCGGGCCGGCGGCGGGCGGCTGGGGATATCGCGTGACGCGCGCGGCGTGGTGCCAGGGCGGAACTGTGGTGATGGTGGCGTATCTACTGGGCTGCGCGGCGGCGCATCACTCCGCGCTTCTGCGCGCCAAGGCGTTCGCGGATCAAAATCATCTGGTGATCGACCGCATGGGAGCGCTGCCGATTCCGCCGTCGCTGCTCGATTGGGGCGACGCGATCCGCTCGGCCGACAGACTGTACGAAAGCCAATTCGATCTGCGCGACCCGAGGCCGCCGGACTTCCGCGTGACGCTGGATTCTCCTCCCGATCCCTTCATCGCCCGCGCATTTCAAATGCCGGAGGTGCAGCTGTACTGGCAATTCGCGCGCTTCCCGTCGATTATGAGCTTCGTCGACGGAAACACACACGTGGTCGAACTCGGCGAAAACCGTTTTTCGGACGGGCGGCGACGCGGCCCGCAGCCTTTCACGTACCAGGTGGTGTTCGACAAGACCGGCAAAGTTCTCGAGGAAGGCTGGCTCACCAGCGGCATGATGCAGCGAAGCATGAGGCAGATGGTGCCTCAACCGTGCCTGCCCGGCGCAGCAGCAAAGAATTGCCAGTGAAGATCCTGATCTTCAGCGATATCCACGGCGACGTTCGTGCGCTGGAGCGAATCGTCGCGCAGCCGGCCGATCTCTATATCTGCGCGGGCGATCTCGCGACATTCGGCAAAGGGCTCGACCGCTGCGGCGAGGCGCTCAAATCGCTCGGCGAGCGTCTCTGGGTGCTGCCGGGAAATCACGAATCGCACGAAGCCGCGCGCGCACTCTGCAAGCGCTTCGGCTTCGTCGATTTTCACCGGCAAGTGCGCGCGCTTCCCTCGGCTCGCGGCGAGACGCAGTGGGCCGGGCTCGGCTACAGCAACATCACTCCATTTGGAACGCCCGGCGAGTACTCCGAGGCGGAAATCGCGAGCGCGCTGACCGCGTTCGATGGACTGCGCCCGCTCTACCTCGTCGCCCACTGCCCGCCCGCGAATACGAAGCTCGACGAATTCGCTCCGGGCAAGCACGCTGGCAGCACGGCACTGCGTGAATGGATCGAGCGCCAAAAGCCGCTGTACGTATTTTGCGGCCACATCCACGAATCCGCCGGGCTCTCCGAGCGCCTTGGCTCGACCGAATGCATCAACGTGGGAAAATACGGCTATACGATCGAAATCTAGGCTCGCAATTTCGCTACAACTTGCCTTGTGCCCTAGTTATTGCTGTCATTCCGAGGCCGAAATTTGGCCGAGGAATCTCTCTTCGTTTAGGATCGTCGCCAAGATGCAACGACAAGGAGGGATCCCTCGGTCACGTTGTTCCCTCGGGATGACAATCCTGGTCGGATTGTCACTTCTTGTTGGGGCTGATGGGATAGATGACGAGCTGGCGGTGGTCGCCCGAGCCTTCGCTCATGGTGCGCACCCCGGCCGCGCCGGTGAGTTCCAGGTGAACGATGCGCCGCTCGCGCGAGGACATCGGATTGAAGCGGTGAGGCTGGCCCGTCTCGCGCACGCGCTGCGCAGCGACCCGCGCTGAAAGCTTCAATTCCGCGAGCCGCGTGGCGCGATAATCGCCGCAATCGAAGCGCACGCGGTCGTGCAATCGCGGATCGAGGCGCAACCAGCGGTGCGCGATGTGCTCGAGCGCGAGAAGCAATTCGGCGTTGTGTTCGAGCAGGAGATCCTGATCGGCGCCGCGAAACGCGACGACCACGTCGCTTTCCTCGCGGCCCGCATCGGCGGACGGCACCACGGAAATGTCAAACTCGACGGCGAGGCCCATCTCGCGCACGGCGAGATCGAGAAAACGCTTCAGCTCGCCCACGGCGCGCTCCCGGTCGAGGGGGGGCTCGGGCTGGGCATGTTCGCGGCGGGTGAATTGCTTCGCCGGCGCTCTTCTTGCATTCGTCGAGCGGTCGTTCATTGTTTTTGCTTCTTCTTGAACGGGCTTCGCGAGGGCAGCGGCCGCGTCCGGTTCAAATAATACTGTTGGCCCACGCCGACCAGGTTGCTCGTGAACATGTAGAGATTCAATCCGCTCGCGTAGCGGAAGAAAATCACCACGAACATAAGCGGCATGAGCTGCATCATTTTTTGCTGCGCCGGATCGACGGCGGCCGACTGCGGCGTCATTTTCGTCATGAAATACATGGTTATGGCCATCGAGATCGGCAGAATGTAATACGGATCCTTGACCGAGAGGTCGTGAATCCAGAAGATAAACGGCGCGTGGCGCAGCTCGATCGCACCCGTCAGCACGCGCCAGAGAGCCCACCAGATCGGCATCTGCAAGAGCATCGGAAGGCAGCCGCTCATCTGCGCCAGGGGATTGATGCCGTGCTTCTGGTAGACCTCGGCCATGTCCTCCTGCATTTTCTTGCGGCGCGGATCGGTCATCGAATATTTCTTGTAGCGGTCCTGAATGGAGCGCATTTCCGGCGCCACTTTTTGCATCACCTGCATCGACCGCCAGCTTTTCATCTTCAGAGGAAACACGGCGGTGTTGATGATCAGCGTGAGCACGACGATCGCCCAGCCCCAATTCGAGATGTAGCGGTGCAGCCACTGGAGCGCGAAAAGCAAGGGCTTCGCGATCACGCCGGTCCAGCCGAAATTCACGAGCCCTTCGAGCGACGGCTGCACCTTGCTGAGCAGCGCCAGGTCTTTCGGCCCCACATACGCGCGCAGTTTCACCGGCCCCGCGACGGCGGAACCCGCCGCGACTTCGACCTCGGGTTCGCTCGTCTGCTGATTGTTGTCCACGTAGTGGTGCCACTGCGTCCAGTGCCAGAGCGAGAGGTCCGTGCCATCGGGAATAAACGTGGCCGTAAAGAACTGGTCTTCGATGCCCGCGAAATCCACGAGTCCCGGCTGCTGGAGCGCCTGAATCTGGTTTCCAGGGACGCCCAGCTTCGTGTACTGCAGCATGTTGAGCTTGGTGTTCTGCTGGTAAAAGACGGTGACGAGCTGCGATGCCTTGTACACGCCCTTGTCGCCGAAGCCGCCCTGCCAGGTGATCGCGGATGCGAGCGGCCTGCCGTCGAGCGACGCGGACTCCTCGATGGACAATTGATAGTCCAGGTTAAAGGTCAGCTTCTTGGTGACGTCGAGGCGGCCGTCGCTCCAGTGAAATAATATCGAGACGGGCGCGTCGAATTGTGTCGCCTGCGGCGGAGCTGCGGTCGTAGCGCCTGGCGCACCCACGCGAAGATATGCGGCCGTGGCCTGGTAGAGGCCGGAATTCGCATCCGACTCGAGTTGCGCGTCGGCGAGCTTCAGCGAAAAGGGCCAGCCGAGTTCCTGTGCGGCGTCCGGATTGACGAGGTCGAGCGGGTGCGGCGGCTTCGCATCGTCGAAATATTTCTTCAGCTTCCAGCTTCGCACCACGGCACCGCGATTGGAAAGCTCGACGCGATAGAGCGGGCTTTCCACGACGAATGTTTTTTCCGCGGATGCCTGAACGGCTGAGACGTTCGCAGGGTGGGATGGCGCGGCGCCCGCGGCCGCCGCTGCTCCGGCTTGGCCCGCAACGCCGGTTTGCGCGGGCGACGTCTGCACCGCAGTCTGGCTGGAAGTCTGCGGCGGCGGAACGGGTGGCTTGTAGAAACGCACCCAGATAAAGGTGATCAGCACCACCGAGGCGACGAAAACTACCATGCGCGCTGTGTCCGACATTTCCTTCACTGCGCGCGCTCCTCGGGCACCGGATCGAATCCGCCGCGCGTGAACGGGCGGCAACGGAGCAGGCGCTTCAGCGCGAGCACGGAACCGCGCCGCGCGCCATGGCGGGCGATGGCTTCGTGGGCGTAATTCGAGCAGGAGGGATGAAACTTGCAGGCACCTCCGAAAAACGGAGAGAGGAACGCGATGTAGCAGCGCACGACCAAGAGCAAGACCCACGCGGCCGCGGACTTCGCGTGCGCGCCTATTCCGCCGGCTTCACGGGCGCCGCCTGGGGCAAGGGCGCGCGCGGAAACAGCTTCAGCAGTTCGGCGGTGAGTAGAGAAAAATTCGCCGTCGCCGCCGAGCTGCGCGGATGAATGACGATGTCCCATCCCGGAGCGATCTCCTGTCGGTGCAATCTTACAATTTCGCGGAGCCGGCGGCGGATGCGGTTGCGCCGGACCGCGCTGCCCAGCGCCTTTTTAATACTCCAGCCAAACCGGCTGAGATTGAGGCCATTAGGGCGAAGAAAAGCCGTGAACTCGCGGCTCGTCCGCTTCCGGCCCTCGCGATACACCGCGTCGTATTCGACGCGGCGCAGCAAGCGGCATTCGCGGGGAAAGCCGAGCTGCGGCCCATCAGACGCGCGTGAGACTGTGGCGTCCTTTTTTGCGGCGTTGCGCAAGGACCTTCCGTCCACCCTGGCTCTTCATGCGTGCGCGGAAGCCGTGTTTCTTGTGACGGCGGCGCACATGGGGCTGAAACGTACGTTTCGGCAACGATCTCTCTCCTCTAATGAATTAATACGCGCCGCGCCGCTCGCGATTTCACCCTCGGCTTGTAGCGGCAGCATGGGCGCAAACGAAGTGTCAGGCCGGCGGGAGCATCTGCAATCTCGGCCACCCAGCACACATCGCGGACCTAAGCGAATTGCTTAGTGTAAGCGACCGCAGCAGCACGGTCAAGGAAGGTACTGAGACGGCAGCGAGCTAATTCCGGGTGATCTCTGGCTCATCGCGGCTTGACCGGGCGGATGAATTGAAACCTAGAAGAGCAAAAAGCCGTCTCTAGAACTTGGGGCGACTCGGTGTAGAATCCAGCGGCCGGAGAGACAACCAACGATCGAGCAGGCGAAGCAAAGCTTCAGGATTTTCCGAGCCATTCGATAGTATCCGGATCGGCCCGCGCGGGTATCGCGAGCACGGTTGCGGAAAAGGGAAACGGGGGAGTTCTCATGAAAAAGCTTGGGGCGTTGAATTCTTTGTTGTCGAGAAATCTTGGCGTCGTCGTTGCGGCTGGAGTTCTTACGCTCGCGATCGCAACCGCAGGTCTCGCGCGATCGGCTCGCACGCCAAACAGTGCGGACGGCAGCGCATCGAGTAAGGTCCTGGGCATGGCCTTCGATGGCCACCAGGTCGCGAACCTGGACAACTCGATCAAGTATTACGAAGTGCTCGATTTTCACGTGACGAGCAAGACTGATTGGCATGTCGATAAGACCTTGAACAAGCTCGGCAACACGCCCGGCGCTGAGTCCCGCACCGCGGTTATGACGGGACAGAGCTCGGTTTCCGACAAGCCTTTCAATCTGATCCTGACGGAATATCGCGGCATCGACCGCAAGGACTGGAGCAGTCTGAATTCCGCAGCTCTCGGCGCGGGCCACATGGATCTGACGGTGATGGACGATTGCAACCCGGTGATGGATAAGCTCAAGGCCGCCGACATGCTGAAGGTGCCCCAGATGGG
Organism: uncultured Acidobacteriota bacterium; assembly: GCA_963715685.1. GTDB lineage: Bacteria > Acidobacteriota > Terriglobia > Acidiferrales > UBA7541 > Palsa-295. The sequence continues at coordinate 4,462,205 of OY970264.1, forward strand.
CTTTCCTAACCGTCCCTCACCCGACGGCAAGCGCGCGTTCGTATTCGTGCAGGATCCCGACGGTTGGTTCATCGAATTGTTTGCGAAGCCCATCCCGGCTCCAGGAGCCCCGCCTGCGGAGCCAAAAGTTTCCAATTCCAGTGCGACGGCGCAGAACATCGAGCGGCTCGGCAAGCAGGCCGGCTTCAATCACATCGGCTTGAACGTGATTGATCCGGCGAAAGCGCTTTCGTTTTATCAGGGCGTTTTGAGTGGAGACTATCCGCCGTTGCCCCCGCCCGCTCCCGCTGGTGCTGCGCCACGGATGACGATGCTCAATGGTTGGTTCCCCCAGGCGACTACAAGCGGAAACGTGCGGCTCGAATTGCTCGGGTCTCCGCAAAACGCTGACAAGCAACCCCCAGGCCAGCACTTTGCCGATATCAACGTCAACTATGTCGGCTTCCAGGTGACCGACATCGACGCCGTGTACGCTGCAGCCAAAGCTGCCGGCGCCAAGACGGTGTCCGACGGCGGCATCGTGAAGGTGAAGGACGGCCGCGCTGTGATCATGCAGGACCCGGACGTCGGTGGATTCGTCGAACTTTGGGAACCGTCAAAGTAGAGCCAAACAGTCGGGCCGGCCAAACTCGCGCCGCGCATTGGGCGACGGACGATGTTGTGTTTTGTTCTTCGCCCCTGCGCGATGAAAATTTAGAAGCTGCTGTTTGTTAAGTGCGCGAGGATGGCCGACGCCACCGTCACCCGCCGTGGTGATTCGCGTCCGTGTTGGCGAAATTGACGCCAAGTGAGAGCGTCGCCATCACCGTAGTTCCCCGACTTTCGGAACTGATATCCAACCGGCCGCCGAGTTGCCGCATTCGTTCTCTCATGCCCAGAATGCCGACTCCCAGTTTGCCTGGACTGACGTGCCGCTCGTGCTGATGTCCGGCGCGCACTCCCCGTCCACTGTCCGTTATTTCCAGGACAATCTCGCCGTTCTCTTTTGTCAGCCGAATCCTGCCTTTGGAACTTCCTGAATGTTTCTGGATGTTTCCCAGAGACTCCTGCACAATTCGAAAAAGCGCCGTTTCGGACTCTGGCGAAAGGCGACCGATATCCGCTGGCATTTCAAACTCCAAATCGATGCCGCTGCGCTGGCTAAAGCCCTTGACGTATTCCTCGAGTGCGGAAGCCAATCCAAGTTCATCGAGTAACGGCGGATGCAGAAGGTAGGAGAGCGAACGAATCTCCTTGGACAAATCCCTGACCAATTTTCGCGTGTCCGTCAGCACCTGCTTTCCTCGCTTGCTCCGGACATCGGTTGATTTGCCGATTTGCAGCAGGCCCAAGCTTATAGCCAGCAGCTTCTGGGAAGCGCTGTCATGAAGATCGCGCGCAATGCGCCGGCGCTCTTCGTCCTGCAACTGGAGCAGACGCGCTGAGAGTTGGCGCAGCTCCTCTTCTTTGCGTGTTTGATCGGTGATGTCCTGTGCGACGCCAATCGACCGCTCCGTCCTCCCATCCGGCCCTGGAATCTGAATGGCCCGCGCAAAGTGGACGCGGTAGGTACCGTCCGGCGCTCGATGCCGCAAGACGTGCTCAAACGGTGTGCACTCGGCGATCGCTCGTTCAACGTTTGCGCGGGCACGTTTACGGTCTTCCGGATGAATTCTCGCCCAGTACTCCTCGCGGTCCCATTCCGCCTCCGAGGCAAGACTATAAATCCGAAGCAAGTTCTTGGAGAGCGTCGACTTCCCGGTCTTGAGATTGAATTCCCAACTGCCGAAATTGGTCATCTGTTCGGCTTGCGACAACAGCGCTTCACTCTTCCGCAGTTTCTCTTCTTCCTGTTTCCGCTCAGTGATATCTTGAGACATTCCCCGGGTGCGCACCACGCGCCCCTTTTCATCGGTTATATCAATGGCGCGTGAATGAAAAATACGCACGCTGCCGTCAGCCCTGACAAAGCGCAACACGTTGTCGAACGGCATCCCCCGAATACGCATCCGGTCGGCGTCGCGCGTGGCGCGCCCGCGATCATCGGGATGAACAATTTCTATCCCGCGAGCGTAGGGCACAGGTCCACTTTCAGGTTCGAGGCCGAGCATGCGGTAGAACTGCGCCGACCAGGTGAGCATTTGCGTTTCGACGTCCAGTTCCCAGCTCCCCATGTTCGCGAGCTCTTCAGCCTGAGCAAGCAAAGCTTCGCTTTCCTGCAATCGGCTTTCTCGCTTCTTTCGCTCGGAAACGTCAGTGGCCGTGCCAAGGACGCCGACGATTTCGTCCTTCTCGCCCCGAAGGGGAGCAAAATTGTAATTGGACCACCCCTTCTGCCCGGTTTGAGGGATGGTGTAAGGAACATCGAGCAGGGAAGCGGTCTCACCCCTCAGCGCTTTCTCGAGGCAGGCATGGATTTCAGAGTCGGCCAAGAAGGGGAATAGTTCGAGAGGATGTTTCCCCAAGACATCCTTTTGCTTCATCCCCGTGGTTCGCTCCATGAAGGGATTCCAGAGCAAATACCGAAGCGAACGATCGTGGACGACGATTCCCTCTTGGGCGCTCAACAGGATCTGCCGATTGAGTTCGTTGGCCGCCTGGAGTGCCGCATCCGATTTCCTGCGCTCGGTAATATCCGTAGCCGTGACGACAACCCGTCGAAGAGATCCTCCACGGTCAAACTGCGGCACAGCAGCCCCATACAGCCAGACGACTTCGTTTGAGTCCGAGCGACGAAGCCCCCAAACTTCATCGCGAACCGGCCCTTGGGACCTGATCGCCCTAGCGCCAGGACGCATCGACATCGGATACTCGGATCCGTCTTCATGGATCACGTTCAAACCCAGCTCTTCGGTTGTCTTTCCTAGAACTTGTTCTTTCGTCATTCGGAAGGCGTCGAGCGCAGCCTGGTTGGCAAACTGGATCTCTCCGTGGAGCCCGATTAGAACGACACACACTCGCAAATCTTGAACCAGCGTGCGGAAAGATTCGTCGTCGAACGCTCGGTCGTTCGGCGGACACAATTTGCTCGACGGGTGTTGTGGAGAGGACTTCCGAATGGTCTCTTTTTGCATCGACCGAAGTCACTGCCTGGAAGGTGGCGCTTGTCGAGTCGCCTCGTGGCGACCCGCGCGATCGGGCGGTATTGAAGCATTTGAATTCATAAAATGCAACTCTCTTAGAAAGTTTGAACGTATACCTGGAGCGTGCCGCCGATTGCAGGCGAATGGCGTCGATACTTCAATCGACGGGGTTTTTGGATCGCGGCGCGAATCGAACCGTTATAATCCTTCCATGACGGGTTCCCCCACGCAGCACATGCAGTGCATGGAGGTATGGGGCGGCAGCCAACTTACCTCCAGTGGTGTCGAACTGGGTGGCCTCGATGTCTGGGTCTACAGCAAGCCATTCGGCCAGGCCCAGCGCGGCGGCGATGTCTACTACGTTTCCAGTTGCGCCACCGGCCGCATCAGCCGCCTGCTGCTCGCCGACGTTTCCGGCCACGGCCAAGCGGTCGCCTCAACGGCAGCCGACCTGCGCACCCTGATGCGCCGCTTTGTGAATCGCCTCGACCAGAAAGAATTCGTTCGCCTGCTCAACGAGCAGTTCACCGCGCTCTCCCGCAACGGCAGTTTTGCCACCGCTATTGTCACCACCTTCTTCGCGCCCACTCGCCGCCTCTCTCTTTGCAATGCCGGCCATCCCCGACCGATACTTTTTCGCGCAGTCGATGGCCGCTGGTCCTTTCTCGGCCATAGGGACCACCTCGAAAAGAAGGGCCCGCACAACATTCCCCTCGGCCTGTTTCAGATCGCCGATTACGAGCAGATGGATGTCGAACTCGCCCCCGGCGACTGCCTCATCAGCTACACCGACGCGTTTATTGAATCTTGCGACGCCGACGGCGAAATGCTCGGCGAAGAAGGCCTGCTGCATATCGTCAATCTGCTCGGCGACGTCCCTGCAGAGAAACTCATCCCATCGCTCCTCCAGGAAATCACCGAGCGCTACCCTGAAAATCTCACTGCCGACGACGTAACCCTCCTCGTCGTTCGCGCGAATGGCGGCTCGCTCCACTTCAGCTTCGGCACAAAACTTGACGCGTTCGGGCGATTTCTGAAGACCTTCATCAGGTCCCTGAATCCCCGCGCGGATCGCGCCCCGTTCCCCGACGCGAACCTCGCCAATCTCGGAGGCGCCATCATTCCCGCGCTGGCTCGCCGGTGGCGTGCCCCTCGCCCGTCTTAGAATTAAACGCGCCGACCGGACAAATCCAAAAATCCGACGCGTCGGGAGTTGCCGGAAGGAAGTGATATTCGTTGGACGCGAACGAGAATCAGAAGCCGGTGGCGCCGAAGGCCTGCTTCACGTGCGGCTTGAAGAGGTACACCAGGATCCAGACCTCGATCGTTGCCGTGATCAAGTGCCGGATCAGAAATGCAAAGTAGAACATGTGCACCATGTGAGCGAACGGATTCACGATGGAGAGAACGGAACTGAGGAGAGCCAGCCCGGCGAGCACGATCGTCAGGATGCGCGCCCAGTTTTGCAGCTTCCAAAGGCCGAATCCGATGACGACGTCCATGACCGCGATACCGAGCAGAAAGACACCCACAATCACGGCACCGACACCCGCCAGCATTCCAAACCTTGGGTTGGCCATCATGCTCGACATCACGGCGCCGCCCAAAAACGCCCCGATCGCCACCAAAACCGAGAGCCCCGCTCCGATAAAAGCCAGCACCGCAAGAATCGTCACGCCCGTGGGACGCTGCATGTGACCTCCTGTGCGCGAATTCGGCTGGATCTCTCCGCCGTTCGCGATCCTCGCCGCTGCCTTGCGCGCCTATATGCCGGCTGGATTTCGCGCGAAAGTACGTGAAGCCCGCAGGCACGTCAAGAAAAAAGAAAGTCCAAGCCTGCAACATAAGTTCGATGTAAACTCCCGCTCAGCCAGGATACGGTACGACCCGGTATCGCCGACCTCGGCTTCCTTAAGGTGGGAATTCCGAATGAGCGCACCAGCGGCAAAGCATCTTCCAACCACTGTCGCCATCCTGCTGGGGATTTTCCTGGTCTGGGCTGGCGGGACGGTGTCTCCATTGCGCGCGCACCCCGCCCAGGACGGCGCAGCCCAAGCCCCACCGCCGGCTGCTCGGGCAATCCAGTCGCCGAGCGCGGCGCCGCAGGCGCCATCCGACGCACCCGAAATGGATTCCCATGAAGCGCCCATTCCGCTGCAGACGCGGGTCAGCGCGGTTCCCATGCGCGTGGTCGTCCGCGACGGGACCGGGCACACCGTAGCGAACCTCCAGAAGGACGATTTCCAGCTGTTCGAGGACGGCAAGCCCCAGATCATTTCGAATTTCGCTGTCGAGACGCCGGCATCGCTCGCCAAGCAGGTGGTTCAGCCCAGCCCCGCCGCAGGCACGTCCGGGGCGCCCCCCTCTGCTCCCGCATTTCTGCCGCCGTCGCGCTTTATCGCTTTGCTGTTCGACGATCCGCACCTGAACCTGCAGGACCTGATGCAGGCGCGGCTCGCGGCGATGCGCTACCTCGATTCGTCGGTCACCCCCACCGACCGCGTGGCCGTGTACACGATTTCCGGGCAGATGCAGGTGGATTTCACGGAAGATCACGCGAAATTGCGCGACACGTTGGCGAAGCTGCAACCTCGCGAGGTCACGGCAGGGGCTCCATCTACCTCTACCGATTGCCCGCCGATGGATTACTACGAAGCGGACGCGATCCAGAACCGCAATGATCAAACGACGATTGGTCTCGCCATGTCTGACGCCCTGACCTGCCAATCGAATGCGAGCGATGCCGAGGCTGAGGCGTTGACCGGGCAGCCGAGTCCGGCCGCGGTCGCCCGGGCGCAGGCAGCCGTCACCGCGATGGCGCTTCGCGTGGAACAAGAAGGCACCGAAGAAACCGAATACGCATTTCGCCGCCTGAAGGAAGTGATTCAGCGGCTCGCGAATCTGCCGGGTCAGCGAAGCATCGTGCTGATCTCTCCCGGGTTTATCTATCCGAACCGCGAAGTCGAGTTTTCCGAAATCATCGATCGCGCGATCCGCTCAAGCGTGTTCATCAATACGCTGGACGCGCGAGGGCTGTACGTGCCCGATCTCGGCGGAGACATCAGCGAGGCGACGAACGACCCGACTCCGACCGCCGCAGGTTTTCGCACCTCATTGCGGCTGGAGGGCCAGAGCCGCCAAACGGAAGTGCTGATGTCTCTCGCGACGGATACCGGCGGGTATTCGTTCCACGGCAACAACGATCTCGGCGAGGGATTGCGGCAGGTTGCCGCCGCGCCCGAGACCTACTACTACATCGCGTTCGTTCCGCAAAATCTCAAGTACGACGGCAAGCTGCACTCGCTCAAGGTGACAATCCGCTCCAAGGAAAAGTACACGGTGCAGGCGCGGCGCGGATACTACGCTCCGCTGCACGGCGACAACCCCGTGGACGCCGCGAAGCAGGATATCGAGGACGCCATTTTTTCGCAGGAGGAGCAGCACGGCCTGCCGGTGGCGCTCCAGACGCAGTACTACAAGACGGATGCGTCCGATGCGAAGCTCTCCGTGCTCGCTCACGTCGATCTGGCGCACATTCGCTTCGTGAAATCGGGCGGCCGGAATCAGAATGACTTGACGGTTGTCGCCGCGCTCTTCGACCGCAACGGCAACTTCATCACCGGAACGCAGCGCGTGGTCCAGATGAAGCTCCGCGACGAAACGCTCGAAAAACTCAGCCACTCCGGCGTGACGGTGCGAACCAGCTTCGACGTGAAGCCGGGAGATTACGTCGTGCGGCTGGTCGTGCGCGACTCCACGGCCGCGCTGGTTTCGGCGGAGAATGGCGTCGTAGAAATTCCGTACTGAGGCAGGTGCTCTATGAAGCTTCGGCAGGTTCGATACGTTCTCGCTGTCGCACTTCTCTCCGCGGCCGGATGGTCGGCGCAGCGCGCGATCGTGTCCCCGGCCATCGTTCGCGCGCAGGACTCTGCTCCGGCGGCGCCTGCCGCGCAAGCGCCCGCCGGCGGAGCGCCGGTGCTGCGCGCCGAGTCGCGCGTAGTCCGCGTGGACGTGATCGTCACCGACAAGAAGGGCCACTACATCCCCGACCTCGCCGCCAAGGATTTTCACGTTTTCGACAACGACAAGGAGCAGCCGATCGTCAATTTCTCCTTCGGTGCTTCCGCGGGCGCAGCGGCGGCGCAGGACCGGCATTACATGGTTTTGCTTTTTGACGACGCGACGATGGAGATGAGCGACCAGCCGCGCGCGCGCCAGGCCGCGCTGAAATTCATCGATGCCAACGCCGGACCCGACCGCGTGATGGCCGTCGCGGATTTCACCGGCACGCTGCGCATCATGCAGAATTTCACCATGGATGCCGACCGCCTCAAGAGGGCCGCCGCGAGTTACAAGCCTTCTGCGGTTTCAACCAACGGCACAGACGATTTGCCGACGCCCAGTAACTTACCCGGCCCTGCGAACCCGTCGATTTCCGACGCCCAGAACGATTTCGGCGTCCACACTTTCCTGCTCGCAGTCCGCAGCCTCGCCAGGAATCTCGCGCCGGTTCCGGGCCGCAAGAGCCTCATCCTTTTCACGGACGGCTTTCCCGCAACGCCAGAACAGCAGGCCGAGCTGACGGCAACGATCTCGACATGCAACCAGGCAAACGTCGCAGTGTATCCGCTGGACGTGCGCGGCTTGATCGCGGCAGCTCCAGGTCCTGGCGCCCAACTGCGGCGCGACGATGGCTCCGCACCTCGTTCGTTCGCCGCGTCCCATGCGCGCGCCACGGATGAATCGAGCGCGCGGCCGCGCCTCGTACTAACTGCATATCCCGTGCCGGCTGCGGCAGCGTCCCCCGAGCCATCTCAGAAGGGCGGCGGCGGTGGTGGCGGCCACGGCGGAGTTGGAGGCGGTGGTGGCATTGGCGGAGGCGGCGGCCACGGTGGCGGCACGGGCGGTGGAACCGGCGGCACTGGTGGCGGAACCGGCGGCGGCGGATCAAGGGGAGGCGGCACAACGGGCGGACCGGCTGGCGGTGGCGGCATGAATCCCGGTATGTACGGAATGCAGCCTTTCGGTAACACGTCGCCCCAAATGCTGCTGCCGACGCTTCCCGAGACCGGCGTAGCGAATCAAAGCGTCCTCTACGAACTCGCGGTCGGAACCGGCGGCTTCCCGATCTACAACACGAACGATTTGCTCGGCGGGCTCGCCAAGATCGCGCACGAGCAGGACGAATACTATCTCCTCGGCTACGCGCCTTCGGCGAGCGATGACGGCACGTGCCACACGCTGCGCGTGAAGGTGGACCGCGGCGGGACGAGCGTCCGTTCGCGCACCGGATATTGCAGCGCCAAGCCGCAGGATCTCCTGATCGGCAAGCCGATCGAGAAGGACCTTGAGGCTCACGCGAGCGGCGCGGCGGCGGGCGGCATCGGCGGCACGCTTGAAACGCCGTTTGTATACACGGCGCCCAACGAGGCGCGCGTCAACGTAGCGATGGAGATTCCGTCGTCGTCCGTGGAATTTTCGAAGGAAAAGGGGAAATATCACGCGGATATCAACGTGCTCGGCATCGCCTATCGCCCGGATGGATCGGTGGGCGCGCGATTCAGCGACGAAGTGATTCTCGATCTCGAGAAGGACGCGTGGAAGCACTTCACCGAAAAACCGATGCACTACGACAATCAATTTCAAATCGCGTCGGGCGCATACAAGCTCGCGGTGGTGTTGTCGGCCGGCGGCCAGAGTTTTGGAAAATACGAAGCGCCGCTTGCGATCGATCCCTTCGACGGCAAAACGTTTACGATGAGCGCCATCGCGCTCAGCAATGACGTCGAGCCTGCCGCGGGCCTCGGCGGAGCGCTCGAAGCCGATCTGCTTTCCGACCGCGCGCCGCTGGTCGTCAAGGACATGGAAATCGTTCCGTCCGGCAGCAATCACTTCAAGAGAACCGATCCGGTCGCGATGTACGCGCAGATCTACAATACAGGACTGGCCGGCCCGAATCCTCCGGCCGTGCGGCTCTCCTACCGCATCGTGGACGTAAAAACGGGGGAGGCAGTGATCGGAGGGCACGATATCGACGCGTCGGCCTACATCATCAAAGGCAGCCCGGTGCTGCCCGTCGGGCTGAAGGTTCCGGTCGATCAGTTGCAGCCGGGATCGTATCGCCTCGATCTTCAGGCGTCGGACGGCGCCGGAGGGCGTACGACCATCCGCGCCGTGCAATTCGACGCGGAGTAGAAATTCGGAGCGATCGCCCTCTTCGAGCGGTTCTAGCCCTACATCGAATCCGGGGCCTATAAGAAGAAATCCCAGCAGTAGCCTGCCTTTCTCCTGCCGGTCTTCGGCAGCCTTTGGTACGATGTGTGGCCGCCCACGCGGGCTCTGCCCGCTGCCGTCCCGGGGCGGACGGGCAGCAAACGAGATTTTAGGCGAGGTAATCGAGCGTTGGCGAAATCGCGTTCGTCCAAAACTAAAAAGCCTGCGAAAAAGCGCGCGGTCGCGAAGGCGGCGAGCGGCAGCCGCAAACTGAAGATCGGGCTTGTCGGCTTCGGCACGGTGGGGCGCTCGGTCGCGAAGATCCTCAGCCGCGACGTAAACGGCCCGCTCGTGCTCACGCACATCTTCAATCGCAATATCGAGAAGAAAAAAATCGCGGGGCTTCCGGAAAATATCCGTTGGACTTCGAAGATCGGCGACGTGCTCTCGTCCGACGTGGACGTAGTGGTGGAGCTGATCGGCGGGCTCCAGCCCGCGGGCGACTGGGTGCGCAAGGCGCTGCGCGCGGGCAAGTCGGTGGTCACCGCCAATAAGCTGCTGATCTCCGAATCCGGCCCCGAGCTCCTCGACCTTGCGCGAAAAATGGGCAAGCGCCTCGAATTCGGCGCGTCCGTCGCCGGAGGAATTCCGGCGATCATCGGAATTCAGGAAGGGCTTGCCGGCGACCGCCTTTACAAAATCGCGGGAATTCTGAACGGCACTTGCAATTTCATCCTCACGAAAATGGAAGCCACGGGCACGAGCTTTGAAGCGGCGCTGAAGGAAGCTCAATCGCTCGGCTACGCCGAGGCCGATCCGAGCGCGGACGTCGACGGCATCGACGCGCGCGCCAAGCTCGTGATTCTCACGCAGGCGGGCCTGCGCCTCCGCGTGCGCAGCGAGCAGATTCTCTGCCGCTCGATTTCGCTGGTTCAGGCCGTGGACTTCATGTACGCGAGCGAGTTGAAGTGCGCGATCCGGCAGATTTCGCTCGCGCAGCGCGATAATTCGCATGGCGTGCGGCTCGCGGCGGCCGTCCAGCCCGCGCTGATTCCCTCGGCGTCGCTCGCGGCGCACGCACAGGGCAGCCAGAACATCGTGATGGCCACGGGCGAATTCGCCGGGCGCATGATTTTTTCGGGCTACGGAGCGGGCGGCGATCCTACGGCCGTCGCAGTGATTTCGGATTTGTACTCGATCGCGCGCAGCACCGGCGCGCCGCCCGAGGCGCTGCCGGGCGCGTCGGAAGCCCCGGATTCGGTGAGCGGCGATTTCACCGTGCCGCACTATTTGCGCTTCATCGTGCGCGACCGGCCCGGAATCGTCGCCGCGCTCGCCACCATTTTGTCCCGCTACGACATCAGCATCGACGCGCTGCTGCAAAAGCCGGGCTTCCCGCATTCGGCGCTGTCGTTCGTGATGACGCTCGAGGCCTGCGATAGCGCCGTCCTGAATCGAGCGCTCGCCGAAATCGCTCAGCTCGATTTCCACGTTGAGCCCCCGCTCTGCCTCCCGATTTTCCTCGATTAAGCGTGTCACCATCCTCTCCGCACGAACGTCGCTGCCAAAAGTAAGGAGGCATATGCTAGAGTAAGGAATCTGGAGGGCGATATGACAAAACGGGCCAAGATCACGAGCAAGGGACAGATCACTGTCCCGCATGAGATTCGGCGCGCCCTCGGCCTGCGCCCCGGCGATCACCTGCTGTTCGAGCGGAAAGGCTCCGAAGTCCACATCCGTCCTGAGAGAACCGAAAGCCCCTTCGAAAAGTTCCGTGGTATTGGAACTCCCGGCATTTCCGGCGGTAGGAGAGGTATCGTCCGCTGGGTTCGCAAACTGCGCGGGCGATGACCACAGCCATCGACACCAACGTTCTCATTGCGCTGTGGTACAAAGATGACGCGCTCAACATGCTCGCGCTCTCCGCCATGGACGCCGCAATGGCGCGCGGCAAGTTGGTCATCTCCGCGCCAGTTTTTGCCGAATTGCTCGCTGCCCCCACCCGAACCGAGGCCTTCATCGAGTATTTTCTCAAAGAAGCAGGCATCGCCGTCGACTGGGATATTGAAGAACAAATCTGGCGGATCGCGGGCCGTTCGTTTCAAAATTATGCGAAGCGCCGGCGAAAACAGGAGGACGCCGGGCCGCGCCGCATCCTCGCAGATTTTCTGATTGGCGCTCATGCGCTGCGCCGCGGCTACCGGCTCCTAACCTTGGATGATCGCCTGTATCGTTTTGCCTTTCCGCGCCTGTCGATAGTGACCGCCTGACGCGCCGTCACGACTCCCGGCAAGGTGCATGCCTTTCCCCTTCCCAAAAAGTCCACAGGTTTCGCGCTTGCAATGTCCGCGCAGGTTGCTAGCCTGATCGCGAACGCTATGATAGGCGCGAACAAACTCGGAAAACGGTGGCGAGGCTCAAGCTCGGACGCGGCACGTCCGGCCGTCGCACTCCGGCCCGTGTCTCACCGCGTGTTCCCGCTCGGCCATCGCCGCGTCGTTTCTAATCGCCAACTTCCACTATTAGAACCCACCCTAAGTCACGGAAAACAAACGGCGGCGCATCGTTCTAATCGCCAATATTTCCGGGCCCGCTGCATCGCGAATTTGACCGACTCTTGCCCGTCACCTAGAATGAATCACGGCGCGGCGAGACAACGCGCAAAGAGGGACGGGTCTGAGACCCGCCGCTACGAGAACGGTAAATCGGCCCGCCCAAGGGCGGCCGCTACGAAGGCTGAGAACGAAGCATGTTTGAAACACTGACCGAAAAATTGCAGCGCGCGTTCAAGAATCTGCGCGGGCAGGGGAAGCTTACCGAGGAGCACCTCGACGCGGCGCTCGCCGAAATCCGCGAGGCGCTGCTCGAAGGCGACGTCAACCTGCAGGTCGCGGACGAATTCATCGCGCACGTCCGCGCGAAGGCGCTCGGGTCCGAGGTGCTTTTGCAGCTTTCCCCCGATCAGCAGGTCGTGAAGATCGTGCGCGACGAATTGGCCGAGCTCCTGGGGCGCGAGGCGAAGCCGCAATTTTCTTCGCGGCCGCCGTCGGTGTGGCTGATCTGCGGGCTGCAAGGCTCGGGCAAGACGACCTCGACCGGAAAACTCGGCAAATGGCTCGGTGAACACGGCCATCGGCCGATTGTGGTTTCAACGGACGTGTATCGCCCGGCCGCGCGCGAACAACTCGCGCAGGTCGCGAAAACGACGGGCACGCCGCTCTGGCCCGGCGCGGGCACGGACAAGCCGCTCGAAATCGTACGCGGCGCGACGCGCGAAGCGAAACTTTCGGCGTGCGACGTGATTCTGGTGGACACGGCGGGGCGCCTGCACATCGATGACGAGCTGATGAACGAGCTTTCGATGCTCAAGAAAGAGCTGAATCCCGCGGAGATTCTGTTCGTGGCGGACGCGATGATCGGGCAGGACGCGGTGCGGTCCGCGGGAGAATTTCACAAGCGCCTCGGCGTCACGGGCGTGATCCTGACGAAAATGGACGGCGACGCGCGCGGCGGCGCGGCGCTTTCGATCCGCAAGGTGACCGGCGCGCCGGTGAAATTTGTGGGCGTCGGCGAAAAATACGACGCGCTGGAGCCATTTCTTCCGGATCGAATCGTGTCGCGAATTCTGGGGATGGGCGACGTCCTCGGGCTGATCGAGAAGGCGCAGAAGAACGTCGACGAGAAAAAGGCGCGCGAACTCGAGCGCAAGCTGCGTGAAAACGATTTCACGCTCGCGGATTTCCGCGATCAGCTCCAGCAGATCCGCAAGATGGGCTCGATCGAGCAGTTGATGGGAATGCTGCCGAAGATCGGGCCGTTCGCGAAGCTGCCCAAGGACGCGCAGATCGACGAAAAGCAGCTCAAGTCCACCGAAGCCATCATCAATTCGATGACCGCCGCCGAGCGCGCCAACGACAACATCATCGACGGCAAGCGCCGCAAACGCATCGCGCGCGGCAGCGGAACGTCCGTGCAGGAAGTGAACCAGGTGCTCAAACAGTACGCGGACATGCGTCGCATGATGAAACAGTACGGCAGCATGGCGAAAATGAAGATGCGCGGCATCGGCAAGCTGGCAGGATTGAAATGACGATTCTCATCGGATCGTCATCCCGAGGGCGCTTTTCCCCGAGGGATCTCTCTTCGGTTTTACAGCGTTCTTGCAATGTCGCACGAAGAGAGATTCCTCGCTCCGCTCGGAATGACAGAGCGTGTGCGAGGCGCGTTCGAGCTTGCGATCGGCGAGCACGACTGAAATAAAGGAAAAGCGATGCCGATTGTTGTCGACAACACGCTGAATCAGATTCGCTCGACGGCGGCGAGCGGGGGCGATCGCGCGGAGCGCGCGAAACGTCTGGCCGAGTTGATCCGGAAACTCGGCGACTATCGCTGGGTCGGAATTTACGACGTGGGTGCGGAGTCGGTCTCCATCATTGCGTGGAGCGGCCCGGGCGCCCCGGAGTATCCGACGTTTCCAGTGAGCAAAGGGCTGACGGGCGCGGCGATTCAGCAGAAGAAGGCGGTGGTCGTAGGCGACGTGCGAAGCGACCCGCGATACCTGACGGCATTCGGCAGCACGCTGTCGGAGATCATCGTGCCGGTGTTCGCGCCTGGAGAAGATCGCGTGATTGGAACGGTGGACGTCGAAAGCGAGAAAGCCAACGCGTTTTCCGCGCGCGACCAGCAATTGATCGAGCAGTGCGCGCAAGCGGCCTTGCCTCTTTGGCTGCTGCGCTGATCGCCGCAGCGGCGCGGGCGCTTACTTGAGATCGGCCGGCCGCTCGTTCCAGGCTACGTCCCAGTAGCGGCCGAACTTCCGCCCGTTCTCCGTGAAAACTCCCACTTTCTTGAAGCCGAAGCGTTCGTGCAATGCGGCGCTCGCCGGATTCGGCAGCGTATAACCTGCGACAATCCTCCGAATATCTTCGCCCTTGATCGCTTCGAAGAGCGCGGAGTACAGGAGCGACCCGATTCCCTTGCCGATCGCTTCCTGCGCGCAGTAGATGGTGGTTTCGACGGTGGTCTCGTACGCGGCCTTGGGACGAAAGCGAGTAGTGCCCGCATAGCCGAGCACTGAGCCGTTCTCCTCGGCCACCAGCAACCGGTAGCGCCCCGTTGCCCCAAATTGGCTGAACCAGACAGTGCGCTGCTCGACGGTGTACGGCTCGATGTCGAAGGTAACGGGTGTGTTGACGACGTAATGGTTGTAGATCTCCGTCAGGCGAGGCAAATCGGCGCGAACCGCAGGGCGAATGGAAATGGCGGGCATGTCTTGGCTCTCTGCAACATGATAGCTTGAGTTTGGGTTGGAACGAATGCGCTGCTCGCGCGATCACCGCAAGAAATGTCAAGACAGGCTGCGCCTCCTTTTGTAAACTGCGGCCCCTAATTCGTAGCATCTTCTGAGGGAGGAGTTATGGCCAGCGTCACGTTTATCATGGCTGAGTTAAAAAAGAAGGGCAGCGAGAGGACGCGCAAGACGTATGCGCGCCACGGGATGCCAGCCGACCGCACGTTCGGCGTGAGCATCGCGGATCTCAAGGTCATCGCGAAAACAATCAAGGGACAGCAGGCTCTCGCTTGCGAACTCTATGAAACGGGGAACGTGGACGCGATGTATCTCGCTGGTATGGTTGCGGACGGGTCGCAAATGACCAAGAAGCAGTTGAACGGGTGGGCCGAAGGCGCGGCGGGCTTGACGATGATTTCCGAATACACGGTTCCCTGGGTGGCGGTTGAGAATCCAGACGCTCGCGACTTGGCAATCCAGTGGATCAAATCGAAGAAGGAACACGTCGCGTCCTCGGGCTGGTGTACATACGCGGGACTCGTCGCCACAAAAGCAGACGAAGCCTTGGATCTCGCGGAAATCGAGGACCTCCTCAAAACCGTGGTCAAGGAAATCGGAAGTGCGCAAAACCGCGTTCGGTACACGATGAATGGTTTCGTCATCGCTGTCGGAACCTACGTGAGGCCTTTGTTGAAACAAGCGAAGGCTTCGGCCCGCCAGATGGGCGCCGTATCGGTGGATATGGGCGACACGGCGTGCAACGTACCTCTTGCCACCGCGCACATCGAAAAGATCGAGGCTGCCGGGCGCGTGGGTCAGAAGCGAAAAACGATCCGGTGCTAGCCGGAAACTGACGTGCTGCCGGGACAGATAGCGATTGGTGAAAGGGGCAGCGTCCGCTATACTGGCTGGATTGAAATAAGGAGGAATTGCTAGTGTTGACGATCCGGCTTGCCAGGATTGGCAAGAAGAAGCATCCGTTTTACCGCGTCGTGGTGACGGAGAAAACGCGGCCGCGCAACGGCCGTTTTGTCGAGATTGTGGGCACGTACGACCCGCAGAAGAAGCCTGCCGCGGTGCAGCTCAATAACGAGCGCGTACAGTACTGGCTTAGCAAAGGCGCGCAGCCGAGCGACACTGTCCGCAGCTTCATACGCAACCCGAAACCTGCCTGAAGCGTCCTACTCCATGGTGGCCATGTTGACGGCTCTTGTACACGCTCGAGCGAGTTTCTCCGCTGAGCACGGCCAGCTGTGGAGGAAACGTAATGAAGGATCTGGTGGAGGCGATTGCGAAGGCTCTTGTTGATCATCCGGAAGACGTGCAAGTGAATGCGGTCGAAGGCGAGCAGGTTACGGTTCTCGAACTGCGAGTTCATCCTGAGGATCTGGGCAAGGTAATCGGACGGCAGGGACGCACGGCGAAGTCGATCCGCACGCTTCTGGGCGCCACGGGAATGAAATTGAAGAAGCGGTTCACGCTCGAAATCCTGGAATAAGTGGCAGAGCAGCAACCATCACAGGCGGCTGGCGTCACCGTTGCGCGCATTCTGCGCCCGCACGGACGGCGCGGCGAAGTGGCCGCCGAAATCCTCACGGACTTTCCCGAACGCCTCAAGACACTTGCTTCCGCGGAATTGTGGAAAGAGCGATTGCTTCCCCGCCGGGTCGCGATTCGGTCCTGCTGGTTGAGCCAGAGCCGCGGCGGGCAGGCGATCTTTCACTTCGAAGGCTCGGACTCCATTTCAGACGCTGAGAAACTGGTGGGCTACGAAGTGCGGATTCCGCTCGCCGAGCGCATGGCATTGCCCGCCGGGAGTTACTACGTCACGGACCTAATCGGCTGCGAGGTGCGCGAAAAGGACGGCGCCGTGATCGGGTTGGTGCGCGAGGTGCAGTTCATCGGAGAAGGCGTGGCCGGGACGCCGATACTCGTGGTCGATTCAACGCGCGGCGAGCTGCTGATTCCGCTGGCGCAGGAGATTTGCGCGCTGGTGGACACCGCTGGGCGCTCGATTGAAGTCATGCTCCCCGAAGGGCTCCGCGATTTGAACCAGTAGGACCGAGTTCCTGCCTGCGGTACGATTGACGCCAATGCGATTCGACATCATTACGATTTTCCCCGAGTTCTTTGCGGGGCCGCTTGACTACGGGATCGTGCGGCGCGCGCGCGAGGCGCGGCTGATCGAGACGCACGTCCACGATCTGCGCGAGTTCACGCACGACCGCCATCGCACGGTGGACGACCGTCCGTTCGGCGGCGGCGAGGGCATGGTGATGAAGCCCGAGCCGATATTCGAGGCTGTGGAATCGCTGGTGAGTGCGCGCAAAGATGGTGACGGTGCGGCTGGAAGCGGTGGCACAGCAATCGTGCTGCTCTCGGCAGCGGGCAAACTGTTCCGGCAGGAGACGGCGCGGCGGTTTGCGAAGCTGGAGCGGATCGTGCTGTTGTGCGGACGGTATGAGGGAGTGGATGAGCGCGTGGCGGAGCATCTGGCGACGGATGAAATTTCGATTGGCGATTTCGTGTTGTCCGGAGGCGAATTGCCGGCGGCGATGATTCTCGATGCGGTGACACGGCTGATTCCGGGCGCGCTCGGGAACGAAGATTCCACGGTGAATGAATCGTTCAGCGAGCCCGAAGCTGCGAGCGCCACGAGTCACTCGCCACAAATCACGAGTCGGGGCATTCTGGATTATCCCCACTACACGCGGCCGCAATCGTTTCGAGGATGGGACGTCCCCGACGTGCTCATGAGCGGGAACCATGAGGAAATTCGCCGCTGGCGGCGCGAGCAGGCGCTCGAAAAGACGCGGCGTAACCGGCCCGATTTGCTCGATGCCGCAGATAGACCGACCATAGAACAGCCGTAGCGCTTGCGGCGAGACGCAACCTCTTGGGCCGGACATGCCCATTCAAATTCGTGTAGGCAGGGCTAGGCGTTTTCGCTATAATCGCAGATTGTGCGTTGTGTGCTGGCCCCACCTGAGCGGGTCTGCCGGGAAAAACAGCCATGAAACCGATAATCGCCAAGGTGCAGTCGTCACAGCTTCGCAAGGACCACCCCGTGTTTCGTCCGGGCGACACCATCCGCGTCAACGTCCGCCTGAAGGAGGCCGAGGGCGAGAAGGAACGCATCCAGCCATTTGAAGGCGTAGTGATGAGCCGGCGCGGCGAGCTCGTGGGAGAAAGTTTCACGGTGCGGCGCGTCAGCTTCGGCATCGGCGTCGAGCGGATCTTTCCGGTGCATTCGCCGATGATCAGCTCGATCGAAGTGGTGCGGCAGGGCCGCGTTCGTCGCGCGAAACTGAATTACCTGCGCGCGCGCAGAGGCAAAGCCGCCCGCATCAAGCGCGTCGAGACGGTTGAGACGGTCGGCGCAACCCACTCCGCCGAGTAAACCGAACTTTCCCCACAATTCTGGCCCGCCCCGGTACGCCCGGCGCGGGCTTTTTGTTTGTGGCGCTCGATTCCCTTCGAAGTCCTCAGCAAGACATTTCGTCCATGAAGTGAAATTCCGCGCTCAATAACGCGCGCCGGAGTCACAGCACACAGGAAGCGTGTGCTAGAATCCGTGGCCGATGGGACGGCTCTGCTCTGCACGGTACGAGCGCGAGGCGCGCCAGCACGGATGGCGGCGCATCGCTGGATTGGACGAGGCGGGACGCGGGTCGCTATTCGGGCCGGTGGTTGCCGCAGTCGTGATCCTTAATCCGCGGCGCCGGATTGTCGGGCTCGATGATTCGAAGAAGCTGACGCCGGAGCGGCGCAGCGAACTCGCCGAACGCATCCGCACGCACGCGCTGGCATGGGCGGTGGCGGAGATCGATTCCAAGCGGATCGACGCCTGGAACATTTATCAAGCGAGCCGGCAGGCGATGGTCGCTGCCGTCTTGCAGCTCAATCCTGTCCCCGATTATCTGCTGCTCGATGCGATCGAGATCGATCTGCCAATCGAACAGAAGTCGCTGATTCACGGCGACACGCGATCGGTTTCGATTGCAGCAGCATCGATCCTGGCCAAAGTGGATCGCGACCGGCGGATGGAAGAGTTCGACCAGCTCTATCCGCAATATGGGCTGGCGCAGAACAAAGGCTACGGCACGCCCGAACATCTTGAAGCGCTGCGGCGGCATGGGCCGTCGCCACTGCACCGGTTTTCGTACGCTCCAGTACGCCAGGCGCGCTGCTGGGCGACCGGCGCCGAGCAGACGCCGCTACCGCTCGAGATGCCATCGAATGCGGTGAGCGACTGAGCGGAACGCACTTCAACTTGGGAGGAAACAAAAATGATCAAGGTGGGCGTGTTTTATCCTCAGGGCGCGGGGAAGAAATTCGACATGAAGTACTACCTCGAAAAGCACATTCCCATGATCAGACAGAAAATGGGGCCAGCGCTAAAGAGTGTCGCAATCGAGCAGGGGCTTTCCGGGGATGCGCCGGGCGCTCCGCTGACGTATGTCGCGATCTGTCACCTGGGATTTGATTCGGTCGATGCGTTTCAAGCGGCGTTTGGCGCGCAGTCGCCTTCGATCATGGCGGATATTCCGAACTACACGGATATCGAGCCGATCGTCCAGATCAGCGAAGTGAAAATGTAGCGGCGCGGGTTTTTCGGCGCGGCCATGGACCGGCCGCGTGGCGCGCGGAGTAGTACCCTAGTACTGCATGCGACCTTCTCCCTGTTATCCCCTTCGGCACCATCCCCGTGGCGCTGGATAGACCGTGGTTTTCAGCGCGTGCTAACCTTCAGGTTCGAGTCGCGTTTGCGGCCCGCTCTCGCGCGATTGGGCAAGCGAGACCGGACGCGCCCAAAATTCAATGGCCTTCAACAAAAGCAAAGCGCTTGAGAGCGCACTGAAATTTCTCAACCAGGGCAAGGTCGCCCAGGCCATCGGCGAGTACCAGCAAATCCTGCGGCACGATCCCAAGGACCAAGCGACATTAATGACCGTGGGCGATCTCTTCGCCCGCCAGGGGGACATGCCGCAAGCGATCGAATACTTCGAGCGGCTCGCGCAGGTTTACCTCAACGAAGGGTTCAACAGCAAAGCGATCGCGATCTACAAGAAGATCGCCAAGCTCGCTCCGGCGGAACTCGCGCCTCTCGAGCGGCTGGCGGACTTGTACGTCCAGCAGGGGGTGCTGAGCGAGGCGCGGCCGCTGTTTCTGCAAATTGCGGAAGCACACCTGAAGGCCAACCGCGCGCCGAAAGCCGTGGAAGTGCTGCAGCGGCTGCTCGACGTGGAGCCGGATAATCCGCGCGTGCAGTTGCGCCTGGCGGAGCTTTACAACGTGATGGGCCAGAAGAAAGAGGCGGCCCAGACGTATCTCTCGTACGCGCAAAGGTTGGTCGATCGCGGCGAAGGTGGCGAGGCGGAAAAACTGATCGAGCGGGCGCTCGGCGTGGACAGCGCCAATGCGAATGCGCTGCTGCTGAAGGCCAAGGTGCTGAGCGCAGCGCACAAGGAAAGCCAGGCCATCGCCATTCTCGAGAGCCATCCGGATGCCGACGCCGGCGGCGAGGTGACCAACCTCGTCGTGGATCTGGAGATCAACTCCGGCCAGATGGAGAAGGCCGCGGAGCGCGCGCGCAAGCAATTGCTGCGCGGGAGCGCGCATTCCGGTTTGCTCCAGCGAGTGGTGGACTCGATGATCGAGGGCGGCAAGGCCCGCGAGGCCCTTCCGCTGCTGAGCGAACTCCGCGATCCCCTGATCGAAGCGAGCGAGCAGGACAAGTACCTGAAACTGGTGTCGAGCGCCGTCGAGAAGCTGCCGGGCGACACCGAGCCGCTCGAAATGCTCGCCGATTTCTCGCGGCACTCGAGCGACCCGTTCCAATTGAGCGCGGCGCTCAGCCGACTCGCAGATGCCTACGCCGACGCGGGAAACTACTCGCGCGCGGAAGAAATGCTCCAGGAGATGATCGAGCGGAATAAGGACGACGAGCGCTTGATCGCGCGCCTGGAGCAGCTCCGGGCACGGAGCAGCGGGTCGCCCGCGCCAACGGCAGGCCGGGCGCAGACGGCGCAGGTGACGTTGCGCGAAGAAGCTCCGGCGGACCAGGGGTCAGAGCAAGCGGCAATCATGGAGTCCGCGTTGACCGAAGCCGCTCCGGCAACGTCCGCGGAGATTGCCGAGGAGTCGCTCGACGAGGAAACCCAGCGCTATATCGCACAGGCGCTGACGGACGTGGACCTCTTCTCGAGCTACGGGCTGACGCAAAAGGCCACCCACCTTCTCGAGAATGTTTTGCAGCGCGCGCCGCGGCACACGCCGACGCTGGAGCGGTTGCTCGACCTCCATCTCGGCGCGAGCAACGAGCGCCGGACGGCGGAACTGGCTTCGCAGCTCGAGCAGATTCACCGCGAGCGCGGAGACGCCGCCAACGCCGATCGCTTCGCGGAGCTTCGACAGAGATTCCAGAAAGTGGCCGGACTTACGGCCGAAGAATTGCCGCCCCCTCCCGCCGCGCCGGTGGCTCAAGCCGTGGAACCGCCCGTGGCTGTGGAGTCGGCGTCGATCGCCGCGCCTGCGGATACAGCTCCCGCGCCGACAAAAGGCGGAACCGTCGAATTCGAGATTCCCCTCGTACCGGTCGAGCCCGAACCGACCGAGGAAGTTGCTGCCGCCGCACCGGCGGAAGCCGCGCCCGTTGAACCGCAGCCCGTGACGGCGGGTGAAGCAGAGGTTGACCTGTCCGACGAATGGGAGGCCATGGTGCAGGAGGTGGTCGAACCGCCGCCAGCGCCAGCGGAGGAAGCCCCGGCCGTTGCCGAACCCGTTCATGCCGAAAAGGCGCCCGCCGAGATCGAAGCGGAAGCCGCGCCGGAACTAGAAATTGTGGAAGTGCCCGAGCCCGCCGTGCAGCGCGCCGCGGAGCCGACGTTCGAATTTGTCGAAGACAAAGCCGGGGAGATTCCCGCCGCCGAGCCGGTGGCTTCCGGAAGCCAGGAATTTGAGCTAGAGCTGACCCCGGAACCTGCCGTCGCCCACGGCAAGGCTGAAGCCGCGACGACCGAGGATTTCTTGAGCGAACTTGCCGCGGAAGTCGAGGATATGGAATCGCCTTCGGCTGCCGCGACGCACGTGCCTGTTGCCGCGGCGCCTGCCGCGCCTGCGCCCGTACCCGAGCCGACGGCGGACAGCTTGAACGAATTGGCGGGCGTCTTCCAGGATTTTCGAAACGAGCTGGGGGAGCTGAACGACGAAGACGAAGACCTCGAGACGCATTACAACCTGGGCATCGCCTATCGCGAGATGGGGCTGCTCGACGAGGCCATCGGAGAGTTCCAGAAAGTGGCGAAAGCGGTGCAGCAGGGCAAGCCGTTTGCGTATGCGATGAACTGCTCGACGCTGCTGGCGCTGTCGTTCATGGACAAGGGCGAGCCGAAAATCGCGTCGCTGTGGTACCAGCGCGCGCTCGCCGTGCCGGGGCTTGATCAGGAATCGATTCTCGCGCTGCGGTACGACCTCGGCGTGTCTCTCGACATGGCCGGTGAAGCCGGCGCGGCGCTCGACAGCTTCCGCCAGGTCTATGCGATGAACATCGACTATCGCGACGTGGCCGACCGCATCGCGACGCTGCAAAAACACTAATTGCCACTAGCTGTTGCGGCTCCCGCAAGAATCTCCCATAATCCTTGCTCGATAATGAGCCGCATCGCGCGCGTCATACTCCTGTTGCTCTGGCTCGCCTTTGGGCTGGCGCTAATCCTCGTGCCATGGTCGGACATCTGGGAAGCCAACTACTTTCTCTATCAGTATCCGGCGCTGGGAGTTTTCCTGAAAAACCCATTTCTGCGCGGCGCGATTTCCGGACTGGGATTCATGAACGTGCTGCTGTCGCTCGAGGCGTTTCGCCACCGGACGCCCTCCGCCGCCCGGCGCACATGAAAACGGCACGCGACGTTCGCAGGAAAATTCGCCCATGAAGCCGATCGTTTGCTACGTGACGGACCGGAAATCGGGAAACGTGCCCGCCCAGATTCGCGCGGCCGCCGCCGCGGGCGTCGATTGGGTACAGATTCGCGAGAAGGATATGTGCGCGCGGGACCTGCTGGCGATGGCACGCGGCGCGATCGAAGCCACGAGTGGAGAGGCGCGAATCATCGTCAACGACCGCCTGGACGTGGCGCTCGCGGCAGGCGCTGCCGGCGTGCATCTGGGAGGTGAATCGGTCCCGGTGCGCGAGGTCGTCCGCTGGTGCCGCAGCGGAAACGCTCCGGCGGGATTTCTCGTCGGAGTTTCCTGTCACGATCTTGATCAAACCCGCGATGCGGAAAGCGCCGGCGCGAGCTACGTCTTCTTCGGACCCGTTTTCGACAGTCCCGCGAAGAGGGCATTCGGGCCGCCGCAGGGCGTCGCGAGGCTCGCTGAAGCCTGCCGGGCGGTGCGAATCCCAGTGATCGCGATCGGCGGCGTGAACGAAGAAAACGGCGCGGAATGCATCCGTGCGGGAGCGGCGGGAATCGCGGCGATACGATTGTTTCAGGAGCCGCGCGAACCGGTCGCGCTGAAAGAGGCGGTCGCGCGAATGCACGAACTGGTTGCGTAATTGCGCTATGCGCTGAGCCAGCGGCCGACGGGCTGTAAGCCTTCCACGTGGTCGCAGATCACTTTGATGACCGCCGTGATGGGAATCGCCAGGATGAGGCCCATCGCGCCCCACATCCATCCCCAGAAGAGCAGGGCCACCGTCAGCGCGAGCGCGTTCAGGCGCACGCGCCAACCGACGAGCGCCGGAATC
The DNA here is from genome assembly GCA_963715685.1 of uncultured Acidobacteriota bacterium. Taxonomy (GTDB): domain Bacteria; phylum Acidobacteriota; class Terriglobia; order Acidiferrales; family UBA7541; genus Palsa-295. Next base: position 4,485,519 of record OY970264.1, read on the forward strand.
AGCAGGTTGGCAGTGACGATGTGGAAGAAGGTCAGCATCGTGAAGATGCCGAGAAATGGTCCCACGGTGTGGAACTGCTTCAGCCCGACGAGCAGCGGAGGAAACCACGAGAGAATCACGCCGAGGTACGGTACGAGATTGCACAGGCCGGAGACGAGTCCCGTGAGAAATGGGAAGTCCAGACCAAGCCACCAAAAGAAGAGCCAACTGGCGAGGATGAGTATCAATCCGACCAGCGCCGTACCCATCAGATAGCTTCGGAGCACCTGCGTGACGTCGGCGAGCGCGTCGCGCACCTGCGTGCGTTCGCCCGCCGGAAAGAGCTGCATCGTGGCGTGCCAGACCTGGCGCTTCGCGGCGAGCATGAAGAAAACGAGAAAGGGCACGAATGTCGCGCCCAGGATAAACACGTAGAGCGAGTTCAGTCTGCCGACCAGGGCGTCACGAACCGGGTGTGATTCCGCGATCGCCACAACATGCTCGCCCGGATGCGAGGCGGGTTCGATCTCCGAAACGTGCTTTTCAAAATTCTCGAGCCTCGTTTCCACGGCCAGTGTCGCAGCGCTGAGAGGAGCGCGGTATTTGGGCCAGTCATGGCCAAATTGATCAGCGCGCTCGATCAACGAATATCCGAGCACGGCCAGAATCGCGAGCGTGACGAGCACGACGATGAGCGAGCCCAGCGCCCGGGGGACGCGCAAACGCTCAAGCCACGTGACCACCGGGTCGAGGAAATAGGCCATCAGAACCGCTACGAGCACCGTGACGAGCACGGTGGACGCCCAGTAGCAGAAAGCGATCACGATTCCAGCGGCGATGATTCGCGCACTGGAGGAACTGCCGGTGGCGACAATCTTCGTTTCTTCGGCGGGCATGCACGTACCATAGCACAGCATTCGCCGCGCCAAGCGCACGCAAAAGCAGCATCTTCGCGAAGGTAACGCTTGGGGTGATCTCCCGCACGGGGAGAATCAAAGCGCAAGTTTCGCAATGGTAGAATCACTTGCTCTCGTTGGCGCGGTAGGGGATTCCATTTACATGGCAAAACAACTCTTCGGCACGGACGGCGTACGCGGAATTCCGGGCGAATATCCGCTCGACGACGCGACGCTCGACCGCCTGGGGGTGGCGCTTGGAGAGTACGTCGTGTCGCACGGGCAAGCGAGGGAGTTACGTCCGCGGGTCTTGATCGGCCGCGACACGCGCGAATCCGGACCCCACATCGCAGAGCGGATCGCACATGGACTGCGCGCGGCTGGCGCGGAGCCGGTCTCCGCAGGCGTGCTGACCACGCCGGGCGTGGCGTGGCTCGTGAGCCGCGAGGGATTCGCCGCGGGCGTGGTGATCTCCGCCTCGCACAATCCGTATCACGATAACGGCGTGAAGCTCATCTCGTCCTCGGGAATGAAATTTCCGGACGCGGTCGAAGCCGTGATCGAAGGCGTGATCCTTTCGCGGAATGGCGCCGAGCCTCCGGCGCAACCGGCCCGGACGATTGCCGACCACGGCGATGAAAAGCTGCACGAAGACTATCTGGCGGGATTGCGCGCGGCCGTGTTTCCGGGCGCGAAGCTCGCGGGAATGAAGATCGTGCTCGATTGCGCGAACGGCGCGGCGAGCAAACTCGCGCCACAGCTTTTCCGCTCACTCGGCGCGAACGCGATCGCGATGAACGATGCGCCGGACGGCCGGAACATCAACGCGGCGGGCGGCTCGCTCCATCCGGAGGGAATGCAGAAGCGCGTGGTGGAAACGGGAGCGGCGCTAGGCGTGGCGTTCGACGGCGACGCCGACCGTGCGATTTTCGCAAGCGCCTCGGGAAGAGTTGTGGATGGAGACGGCGTGCTCCTTGCCGCCGGGCGCTACCTGAAATCGACGGGGAAACTCAAAGGCAACGTGATCGTCGGTACGACGATGGCCAATCTCGGGCTCGAGCGCGCACTCGAAAAGTCCGGGCTGAAGCTGGCTCGCACTGCCGTGGGCGACCGCTACGTGCTGGAAGAGATGCAGCGCATAGGCGCTAATCTCGGCGGTGAGCAATCCGGGCACATTCTGTTTCTCGACGACGCGACGACGGGCGACGGCATGCTGACCGCCGTCAAAATCGCATCGCTGGTTTCGATTGCCGGACCGCTCGATGGCCTCGTGGCCGACCTGAAGATTTTCCCGCAAAAGATCGTGAACGTGCCGGTAAAGTCGAAGCCGCCGATCGATTCCCTGCCTGAGGTCGCGCGCCTGCTCAAGGAAGCTGAGAAAGCGCTCGGCAAGTCAGGGCGCGTTGTGCTGCGCTATTCCGGAACCGAGCCGCTCGCGCGCGTGATGGTCGAAGCTGAGCGCGACGAGGACGTCCGCCGCTGGACCGAATCGCTGGCTTCGGCGCTTCGCTCCGCCATCGGGTCATGAATCAGCGTCCTTGGATTCTTCCAAAGAACATAGAAAAGGGCGGCAAAAGTTTTCAGAAACTGGATTCATTATTCATCGCTCAGCGATTAGCTCAGGTTCTCGATAATCTAAGTCTCGCTTGCACAATGAGATAGCGCTGCTTCGAAATACAAGCGAAGGTGGCATTGTGGTTGCTACTTAACGGAACGGCTGTCTCTTATCCCGGGGTGGGCCGGTCTCGTCGCGCCGAGGCCGGAATTCTGGGGGTAGAGCAAATGGGGGCCGGGTGGGCCCCCTATTTTTTTGTCTGCGGGCCTGCCAAGCACGACCGTTCGGCTGCTTGAGGTTTTTCCGGTCCAAAAAACCAAAGGGCGCCCAACCCAGCCGGGCGCCCATTGGATTCCTGCCAATTCCAGCTCCGTCTTAGCTGCAGCCCGAAGTGCTGCCGCAGTTCGAGCACTTGTAGCAACTGCCGTTGGGCGTCATGAGCATGCCGCATTCGGAGCAGTAGGGAGCGTCATCGATCGCGGCGCGGGGACGCGTAGTGGTTTCAACCTCCGCCGGTTTCGCCGCCGCGATGGGAGCAGGGGCCTTAGCCGCAATTACAGATCCGGCAGCCGGAGCCGCCGCTGGGGCAACCCCTTCCTCAACCTCTACGCCGTCATGGTCGAGATAGTCCGGCGAGATGAACTTCCCACCGAGCCAGCGCCCGAGATAGTCCACGACCGACTTGGCGTAGCGAATCTTCGGATTGCCGGTGTAGCCCGAAGGCTCGAAGCGCGAGTTCACGAACTTGTCCACGAGCGCGCGGAGAGGAACGCCGTATTGGAGCGAGATCGAGACGGAAAGCGCGAAGGCGTCCATGATGCCGGAAAGAGTGGAGCCTTCCTTGGCCATCTTGATGAAGATCTCGCCAGGGTGGCCATCCTCGTACATCCCGACGGTGATGTAGCCTTCGTGGCCGCCCACCGAGAATTTGTGCGTTATCGAGTTGCGCTCTGCCGGCAGCTTATGGCGTTTTGCGCCCGCAAAGAGTTCTTGCTGCTCCGGCGAAGGAAGGGCCGGTGCCAGCGCGGGCACCGCAGCTTTCTCCTCTTCCTTTTTGCCCGCCGCGGAGAGCGGTTGCGAGCGCTTGGAATTGTCGCGGTAGATGGCCACAGCCTTGAGTCCGAGCTTCCAGGATTCCGTGTAGGCCTCGATGATGTCCTCGACCGTCGATTCTTCCGGCATGTTGATCGTTTTGCTGATGGCGCCTGAAAGGAACGGCTGCGCCGCGGCCATCATACGCAGGTGGCCGCGCCAGGCAATCGAACGGCCTCCGCCTGCAGGCGTGAGAGAGCAATCGAAGACGGGAAGGTGCTCGGGATTGAGGCCGGGTGCGCCTTCGATGGTGCCTTGCGCGTCGATGTAATCGACGATCTTGGCAACATCCTCGGGAGCGTAGCCGAGCTTCATGAGCGCCTGGGGCACCGTGTTATTGACGATCTTGATGACGCCGCCGCCGACCAGCCTCTTCTGCTTCACGAGCGCGAGATCGGGTTCGATGCCGGTGGTGTCGCAATCCATCATGAAGCCAATGGTGCCGGTGGGAGCGAGGACGGAGACCTGGGAGTTCTTGTAGCCGAATTTTTCGCCCAGCTCGAGCGCGGTGTCCCACGATTCCTGCGCGGCGCGGAGCAGCGACGGCTGGACGTTCTCTTCCTTGATCGGCCGCAGGGAATCGCGGTGCATGCGGATTACGTCGAGCATGGGCTCGCGGTTACGGAGGTAGCCGCCGAAAGGCCCCATGCGTTCGGCGATGCGCGCCGACTGCGCGTAGGATTCGCCGGTCATCAGGGCCGTGATGGCGCCGCAGAAGTCGCGGCCGCCGTCGGAATCGTACGGAAGCGCCATCGACATCAGCAGCGCGCCGAGATTGGCGTAGCCGATGCCCAGCGGGCGATAGTCGTGCGAATTGCGCGCGATTTTCTCGGTGGGGTAGCTGGCGTTATCGACCAGAATTTCCTGCGCCGTGATCGTGACGTCGACCGAATGGCGGAAACCGTCGCTGTCGAATTGGCCGTTGGACCCGAGGAATTTCAGCAAGTTGAGCGACGCGAGGTTGCACGCCGTATCGTCCAGAAACATGTATTCCGAGCACGGATTCGACGCGTAGATGCGGTCGGTGGCCTTGCAGGTGTGCCAGCGGTTGACCGTCGTATCGTACTGCATTCCGGGATCGCCGCACTGCCAGGCGGATTCGGCCATTTTGCGCATCAAATCTCGCGCGCGAAACTTTTCGGCGGGCTCGCCGTCCGAGACGTTGCGTGTCCACCAGTCGCGGTCTTCCTCGACGGCGCGCATGAAATCGTCGGTGACGCGGACCGAGTGGTTCGCATTCTGAAAGAACACGGAAGAATAGGCGTCACCGTCGATCGAGGAATCGTAGCCCTGCTCGATCAGGACGCGCGCCTTGCGCTCCTCCTTGGTTTTGGACTCGATGAATTCGAGGATGTCCGGGTGATCGACGTTGAGGATCACCATCTTGGCAGCGCGGCGCGTTTTCCCGCCGCTCTTGATGACGCCGGCAAACGCGTCGAATCCCTTCATGAAACTCACGGGGCCCGAAGCGATGCCGCCGCCCGAAAGCGACTCGTGGCTGCCGCGGAGCGTCGAGAAATTTGTGCCCGTGCCGGAGCCCCACTTGAAGAGCATGCCCTCCGTCTTGGCCAGATTCATGATCGAATCCATGCTGTCCTGGACGGAATTGATGAAGCAGGCCGAGCACTGCGGCTTGGCCTGGACGCCGACGTTGAACCAGACCGGCGAATTGAAGGCCATCTTCTGTTCGACGAGGAGATGCGTCAGCTCGTCGTGGAAAGCATTCTTGGATTCGGCCGTCGCGAAGTAGCCGCCCTCCTCGCCCCAGCGGGTGATCGTATCTGCCACGCGGCGAATTAATTGCCGGACCGAGGATTCGCGCTCGGGCGTATTGGGCTTCCCGTGAAAATACTTTGAAGCGACGATGTTCGTCGCCGTCTGCGACCAGCCCTTGGGGACCTCGACATTCTCCTGGCGGAAGATTACCTGGCCTTTATCATTGCCTATGAGTGCGGTGCGCCGCTCCCATTCGACCTTGTCGAACGGAGCCACCTTCCCGTCGGTAAACCGTCGACGGAATTCCAGCCCGGTCGCCCGTTTAGTAATTTTTTCCGTTTGCATATTAACGTTCAGAGCCGTACGTGTTTCCGCCATCTCTGCCTCCGCGCCGGCAGTCGTGCCGCCGAAAGTTGGCCGGGGTGCCAAGCGGGAGGAAGCCTGCTTGTATTCTACTCCTCCCAACCGGAACCCGGAATGTTGTTGCGTGTATCGGTAGATACACGGATTAGAGGGAACCTGACCGGAAGAACAGCCGGCTTCGACCCCCGAAAGCGGCCGTCTAAAATCGAAAAAAGAGAAAAGCGCAGCTAAGCCGCGTTAGGTGAAAGCGCGGTCCCAAGTGAGGCGCTCCCTCTGGCTATTCGATTGAACCCGGTCCGGTCATCGCGTGAAGGCCGCCGGCGCTGCACCAGGCGACGTGCACGTTTTGCCCGAGTCTGGGTGCGAAGTATCAGGGGTTGTGGAAAACTTGTCAAGAGGAAATCGCGGCGCGACCACAAAATATTTGGGTGTTCGTGTCGAAGTTGTCTATCAGTAGTGGTAGATGCGCGGCGAAGCACTACTCTTCCACTACGGCGCGACGCGGACGCGTGTGCTCTTCGAAGCAACATCATCGAATTGACATGAGCGGCGGAGTGAAAAAAAATAAATAATGAAGCCATGAGTACCCCAGCCATCGAAATCCGCGGATTGACGAAAGACTACGCGATCGGGTTCTGGCGCAAGCGGATGCGCCGGTCGCTCGACAATCTCAACCTCGAGGTCGAGGACGGAGAGATCTTCGGCTTCCTCGGGCCGAACGGCGCGGGAAAAACGACGACGATGAAGCTCCTGATGGGGCTGATCTTTCCGACCGCCGGCACCGCGCGCATTCGCGGCAAGTCGATCGACGACATACGGATGCACAGCGAGATCGGCTATCTCCCCGAGCAGCCCTACTTTTACGATTATCTGACGGCGCGTGAGCTGCTCGATTACTACGCGCGCTTTTCGGACTTCGGCGCCGCCGAACGGCGCGAGCGCGTGGGGCGATTTTTGGAGCGCGTGGGGCTGGCAAGTGCGGCCGACGTGCAGCTGCGAAAATTCTCGAAGGGCATGCTCCAGCGTGCTGGGATCGCGCAGGCCATTCTGCACGATCCGCAGGTCGTGTTTCTCGACGAGCCGATGTCCGGCCTGGACCCGGTGGGCCGGCGCGAGGTGCGCGACATCATCGTCGAGCTGAAGAAGCACGGGAGAACAGTATTTTTCTCGACGCACATTCTTTCCGACGCCGAAATGCTCTGCGATCGCGTGGCCGTGCTGGCAGGCGGCAAATTGCAGGGCGTGGGCGCGCCCAGCGAGATTGTCTCGATCGAGGTGCACGCGATGGAGATTCTGTTTGAGTCGCCGGCGGGGCGGGCGCTGCCGCCCGCGCTCGCGCAGCACGCCACGCAAATCGGAGGGCGGTGCCGCGTCGAGGTGCCCGAAGGCGAACTCTATGCCGCGCTCGACGAGCTGCGCCGATTCGATGCGCGCATTCTCTCTGTTACTCCGGTGCGTCCGACGCTGGAAGACTACTTTCTGCGCCTGGTCGACAGCGGCAAGGCCGCTTCGCACGACGTGGTGGAGGCGATATCCCGATGAGCGCGACAACGGGTCCGGTGGCGATCAATACGTTCCGGGAAGCGGTGCGCGATCGCGTCCTCTACAATTTGATTTTCTTCGCTCTCGTGATGATCGGCGCCGCAATCATCGTGGGCCAGATTTCGATCGGAATCGAGCGGCTGGTGATCATCAATCTGGGACTCTCAGCGATTTCCATCGTTGGTCTGGTGATGGCGATCTTCATCGGCGTGGGGCTGGTCTCCAAGGAGATGGAGAAGCGCACGCTCTATAGCCTGCTTGCGAAGCCGATCCGCCGCTGGGAATTTCTGGTGGGGAAATATGCGGGCCTGCTGCTGACGCTGGGCGTCAACACTTCGTTCATGACGCTGGGATTGGCCGCCGCGCTCTTCTACGTCGGGCCTCCGTACGTGCGGTCGGACGCAACGGTGCTGGTGGCGGTGTATTTCATCCTGCTGGAGCTGGCGCTGGTGACGGCGCTCGCGCTGTTTTTTTCGTGCTTCTCAAGTCCGATGCTTTCGACGCTCTTCACGCTGGGGATCTACATTACGGGCGTGTTCGCCCAGGACATTCGCAATTTCGGCGAGCTTACAGGCAATCCAGCGCTTCGGGCGGCGACGAAAGCGCTCTACTATCTGATTCCGAACTTTCACAACTTCAACGCGATCGCGACGGCCGCGCACGGCGGATCGATTCCCTTCCAGCTCGTCGCGCAAAATACACTCTATGCCGCGCTGTACGTCGCGTTGCTGCTCGTGGCGGCCTCCGCCGTATTTTCCGGGCGCAATCTGAAGTGAGCCTCCCGAGCCAAAAACGCGCGTTGTGGGCCGCCATCGTCGGCGTGCCGCTGCTCTTCGCGGCGATCACCGCCTTGCAGACGCGCATCGACGCGCGTACTCGCACGGAGGCACAGCAAAAAGAGGAGTTGCTGCTGCGCTCGCCGGCCGCCGTGCAAAAGCTAAGCCTGGGGTACGACGCGCTGGTCGCCGACATTTACTGGACGCGCGCCGTCCAGTATTACGGCACGCGGGTGGGAACGGAAGGCGCGACGTTCGATTCGCTCTGGCCGATGCTCGATATCTGCACGACTCTCGATCCAAAGCTCGTGGTCGCCTATCGCTTCGGCGCCATTTTTCTTTCGGAGCCGGGCGAAGGAGGCGCGGGAAGGCCCGACCTCGCGATCGAACTGGTGAAGCGAGGCATCGCCGCGAATCCGACCGAATGGCATCTGAACGCGGACCTCGGGTTCTTGTATTACTGGCGGATGCGCGACTACCACGCGTCCTCGGTGGCATATCTCGAAGGAAGCAAGAACCCGAAAGCGCCACCATGGCTGAAGATGATGGCTGCGCGCGTGGAGGAAAAGGGCGGATCGCTTGAAACGTCGCGCATGATCTGGTCGGAAATCTACGATGGCACCCGAGACCCCACGATTAGGGACAGGGCCGCGAAGATGCTGAGGGGCCTCAAGGCGGAAGAAGACGAACTGCATCTCGACGAACTCTCCGCGGAATATCAGAAGCGCTTTGGACGCTATCCGGCCTCGACGGGCGAGCTGCGATCGGCCGGACTTCTTCCAGGGATTCCCGTGGACCCGGAGGGTTATCCCTACGTCATCGGGCCAGACGGAAAATCCAAGCTGAACCCGCAAAGCCCGGTGGAGATTCCGAAGCAGCCGAAAGGCCCACCTCCTCCGACCAAGTAGCCGGTTCGTGCGAATCGCCCCCTTCGCGAATGAAGTTAGAATGGAGTCTTACAACCGCGGCGCGAGCACGAGAATCCCATTAAGGCGGCCATGAAGACGTTGAAGCGGTTTCCAATCCGGGTGGCGATTGCAACTCTGGCTCTGGCGGGTCTGGTGCTGCCTGCCGGCTCGAGCCATGCCGCTACGCCGCCGACTGACGACGTGCAGTCCGGCTCGCAGACGAGTATCTCGCCGACAATTTCCATAGCGAAGCCTCCCACGGATGCGGAGATGCGCGAGCGCTCCGCAAAGCTTCTGGCCAATCAACATCGGGACGACGAAGCCCTTGAGATGTACGAACGGGTCGAGCGGCACATCGACCGCACCAGCGGTGCGAACCCTCGCACTCTCGAGGACAAGAGTTACCGAGTGGTGCCGACGGGCGCGGGAAATCAGAAGATACTGCTCCGCGACGGCAACCAACGAACGAATGCGGCCGCGTATGGCGAACAGATGCGCGCGCTCGCGGATGTACTCCGTGCGATGGCGAACCCCAACGACTCACGGGCCAAGTCGGCTCTCGCCAAGCGCGAGAAACGGCAACGAGAGAGAGCGCAGTTCGTGGACGCGGCGCAGAACGCCTTCATTCCGAAAATGCTGGGAACCGCCACGTGCAATGGCCACCCCTGCGACGTATTCGAGCTCGATCCCAACCCCGATTTCCACCCACACTCAATGTTTTTGGATGCGCTCGTCCATGTAACAGCCAAAATCTGGGTGGATCACGAAACGATTCAGATCGTGCACGGAGAAGCGTACGTGACGAGCGATATTTCTTTCGGCGGGGGCATCCTCGGGAAGCTCTACCGCGGCGGCACCGTTTCGATGGATCAGGCGGAGGTGGCGCCGGGTATCTGGCTTCCCACGCGTTACACGTACGATTTCTCGGGCCGAAAATTCCTGTTTTCGTTCGAACAGCACCAGATCATCGACCTCAGCCGTTTCCGCCGCGTCGGTCCACCGCAAGAAGCCCTGGCGCTCGTGCAGAGCGAGTTGTCGAGTGGGAAAACCTTCAGCGAAGATCCATAACTTTCCGGTCCGCCCGGTGTTAAATGGAAGAAGCTCGATTGTGCCAGCCACGGGAGGTTTCCATGAGTCACCGGACACCGATCTTGCTCGCGGCGTTGTTCCTCGCAGCAGGTGCCGCCTCGACGGCGCAGGCCCAGGCCAATTCGTCCGCCACGCCTGGCACGCAATCGTCGGCTCCGGCCGCTCAGACTTCCTCGGCAACAACAGCGCCTGCGCAGGCGTCCGCGAAAAAAGTGTGGACCAATGACGACGTGGGCGATCTCCGCGAGAACTCGGTAGTTTCCGCCGGCGGAGCATCGCGCGGCGGGTCAGGCAAACCGGGCGACAGACCTTCGGCCACCTCCAAGACCAAGGACGCGAAGTCGTACCACGATCAGATCGCCAAGCTACAGGCGCAACTCCCTCCGATCGACAGCCAGATCGCGCAGCTTCAGGCTGCCATCGATGGAAAGTTCACGGGCGACGCGAAGACTTCGACGCGACCGACTGGCGTGAAGGGCGGAGATTGGCGGCTGGAATTGGATCAGCTTCAGAAAAAACGCGACGGCATCGCGGCGCAGATCGACGCGCTGATAGACCAGGCGCGCCGCAACGGCGTACCTCCGAATCAGCTCCCTTGAGCGAGATGCCGCTCGGGCGCACCTCGAGCTGCGAATGTTCTTCCCGGCCAGGATGCCGCCCCGAATCGCAGGGGCGGCCCGCGTCAGCGATTCGCGGTCACCGCGCGGCGGCGGCGAGTTCCTTTTCGATCGGCGCGCCGACGAGATTGCCCCATTCGGTCCACGAGCCGTCGTAATTCTTCACGTTGTCATAGCCGAGAAGATACTTCAGCACGAACCACGTGTGCGAGCTACGCTCGCCGATGCGGCAGTAGGCGATCACTTCGCCCGCGCCCGTCACGCCCTTGCCCTGGTAGAGCTGCTTCAACTGGTCCGCGGACTTGAACGTGCCGTCCTCGTTGGCAGCCTGCGCCCACGGGATGTTCGCGGCGCCGGGAATGTGCCCGGCGCGCTGCGCGGTTTCGGTCATGCCCGGCGGTGCGATGATCTTGCCGGTGAATTCATCGACCGAACGCACGTCCACGAGCTGGCCGCTGCCTTTCTTTTCGATGATCGAGAAGATCTGTTCCTTGCGGGCGCGGATACGTCTCGTCCGGGCCGGCCGCACGGTAGGTGGCGGACGCGACCTTGGCGGCGTCGGTCGTGAGCGGACGCTTTTCTTCCGCCCATTTCTTGCGGCCGCCGTTGATCAAGCGGACATCCTTGTGGCCGTAATACTTCAGCTGCCAGAGGCCATAAGCCGCGAACCAGTTGTTGTTGTCGCCGTAGAGAATGATGGTCGTGTCGTTCGGAGATTCCAGACTGGCCAAGCAGCTTTTCGAGCGCGGCCTTGTCGATCAGGTCGCGCCGGACGTTGTCCTGAAGCTGCGTCTGCCAGTTCCAGCCCACGGCTCCCGGGATGTGGCCCTGGTCGTAGGCCGTCGTGTCAACGTCCACTTCAATCAGGCGGACTTTTGGATCGTTCAGGTGGTCCGCCGCCCACTGCGTTGAAACCAGCACTTCCGGATGCGCATATTCAGACATGTGATTTCCTCCTCGAAAGATGTCGTTTATCTCTCATGAGTCCCATAAAACGAAAAACCCACCGGCCAGCCTCTCTGGCGGTGGGTCTCAAGAATCCGTAGCTTGCTTCGCTTACCTAGATCGCTTGGCCTCCCGTGCCAGAGGACACACTCGTACAACATGGGCGACAACAGCGTTGTGCCGGACTCTGGTGGCAAACTTTCATTTCACGGAGGATACACCCGAAACATCCGCGCGGCAACATCCCCTAGACGAGTTGGAGCGAGCCATCGCTGGCGGACTCGAACTCGACGCGCAGCAGCCAGTCGAAGTGAAACTTCTCCGCAGCCAGCCACTTCTCGAGCTCTTCGCGGCTGGGCGACTCGAATTCGACCAGCATCTTGCCCTCCTGCATGTTGAAGAGGACGCGCAGCGCCGAGATCGGCTGGCCAGCCCGGAGCCTCCGGGAAAGCTCTTCGGCGCCCTGGCGCGTCAGGCAAGCAAGAGTGTGTTGCGAGATGTAACGAGGCATTCGGTCTCCCATTCGATCGTGATGATGCGCTGCAATCGCTGAAGACATCGAATACATGGTCCGTAGGCAAAAAGCAAATTTTCGCGGGGGCGGCTAGGTCCGCCGGGTCACCGAACAGCTGAACCGCCGTACAGGTGACCGAGCTGAAAACCGAACGTTGAAATCCGGCTCGGCGATGCAGCCGCCTACTAGAATGGAATGAGCGAGGGACGCTTATGAGGAATCTGTCGATCGTCGTGCTGCTGCTTGTAGCGCTGGGCGGCGCTCCGGCGGGGAGCGCCAAGGTGGCCATCGGCACGATGGCTGGAATGGTGCTCGATTCGCACGGCAGACCCGTGGCTGGAGCTACGGTGACGATGCAAAGCTCCGATGGCACACGCCCGTACGCCACGCATACTGATGCGAACGGACACTTCCAGTTCGTGCGCTACGAAACGGGGCAATACGATCTGCGCGCCTACTCAAACGGCATGTTCTCCGATTGGACGAAGCGCATCTCGATCCGCTCCGGCAAGACAACCGAAGTCACGCTGCGCCTGCCGCCTCCGGCGGACGTGTCCGTGACGGTGCCGAATGGCCCTCCAGAGCCGAAGCAGTGAGCCTGGACTAGCGGGTACTAAAACCCCGGTACTCAAAAGAATATGCCATCGGAGCCATTGGTTCTCTTTGGCACACCTCCGTACACTGGCGATGCGGGTTGGGAGCTGCGTTGCGGGGACGACGGTTCCGAGAGGAATCGTAGCACGCTGACCAACCCGCCCAAGCCCTCCTGCTGACGTTACCTCCAGACCCCCGTTAGCAGGACGGGCTCAAAATCTCCCGGCAAGAACCCGCTCTCAATCTCCCCCCATAGAATTGTTTGGCAGACCCCTTGCGTTACAAGAAGACGAGGCTCGCGCTGGCTCATGGGCAACTCCCGAGGAATCAGTCTGCAGATGGCGATGGCGCGATTTTCAAGAGGCGTGGGATTGCGACAGGTGACGGCGGAACCGGACAGGATTGCGCGCAGGATTCTCGCGGCGCTGCTCGCCGCGCTTTGCACTCTTGCCGCACCGACGAATGCGGCGGACCTTCAGCAGAAGACGCTGGATGCGTTTAACCGCTACGTGCAGGCCACCGAGACGCAGGTCGATTCCGAGATTGCCCGCCGCGGGCCGTACCTCTGGGTTGAGAGCCTGCCGGAAGACCGTCACGCGGCGGCCGAGGCGCAGTTGCGCGCGGGCCAAGTTGTGATCGAACGGCTCGACACGCTCGATCCAAGCCACGGCGGCGACCGCGGAAAGCCATTCGCCGTTCCAGACGGCATGATCCACCATTGGATCGGGACCGTCTTCATCCCCGGCGCAACGCTCGCGCAGACGCTTGCCTTCGAAGAGGACTACGACCACCACCAAGACTATTTCCAGCCGGACGTGATGCGCTCGAAAATCCTGCGGCACGACGGGAACGACTTCGTGATTGAGATGCGCCTCTACAAGAAGAAAGTGATCACGACGGTGCTCGACACCGAGCACCAAGTCCAGTACGCGCTCGTCGATTCGACGCACGCGTGGAGCCGCTCGCGCACCACCCGAATCCAGGAAGTCGATAACGCCGACGAGCGCGACGAGCGCCTCGAACCCGCCGGCCACGACCGCGGCTTTCTCTGGCGCATGAACACGTACTGGCGCTTCGAAGAGAAGGACGGCGGAACGTATGTCGAATGCCAGTCGATTTCACTGACGCGCGACATCCCGACGGGCCTCGGCTGGCTCGTCGGGCCGTATGTGACGAGCGTGCCTCGGGAATCGCTGACGTTCACGCTCGCGACCACGCGGAGCGCGATGCTGAAGCGAATCGGGGCAAGCAGCGCGCAATGACGGAACTCAGTTCGACGATTGCGCGCGAGGATTGCGGGATTTTGAAAGTGTTCCGGGGAGCGCAGAACTACTTGAACGTCGCGGTAGCGGTGTTGTTCTGAATCATTGAAAACGAGCATGTCCCTGTTGTCGTGGTCCCGGCGGTTACGCTGCAAACCTCATCGCTCACGCTGGTGGCCGTGCCTCCCCAAGCCGTGAAGCTGAAGCCGGAGCCCGCGGTGGCCGTCAGTGTGACCGATGTTCCACTGATGTAGCGGGCCGTGCAGGTTCCCGATTCCGTAATCGGCGTGGTGGATGTCGCGGCGGTTTGGACGCAGTTGATCTGACTCGTGTTGTCCGTGACGGTCCCGGAACCCGTTCCCTCCAGAGTCACCGTGAGATTGAACACGAGGCTTGCGCTCCCGAGAAACACGTCTTCGAGGGCGTTGGAGTCTCGCGCCACCAAATTATTCGCGAACGAGAGGAATCCCACGGTCTGGCCATCGCCGCTGATGGCGGGCGCAACGCTCTGGCCGTTTGCCGGAGGAGGCGCTGTGCCGCCCGGCTGGCTCACGAGCAGCGTGTAGGGTACGCAGAGGGTCGTCGAGGTCGGCAGAACCGCGCAGGAATTCCGCGCGAAGATGTTCTCGATGCCATTCTGCGTATTGGAAGCGAGCGGACCAAGATTCGTAGCGAAGGAGGCGAAGGCGATGACCTGGCCCGTCGTACAGGTCGTTGTGACGCCGCACCCGTTGATGCTCGGATGCTCGCTCAAGGCATTTGCCGCCGTCACGCCGTCCGGCGTGGAGACGAGTTGAGTCGAAGGCGAGCACGCCGTTATGAGAACATCTTCTCCATTGCAGGTGTCGCGCACGTAGACTTCCTGCGTGGGGCCCACGCCCGCGACTAGGTTCTTCGCGGTAGACGCAAACGCCACGAAGCGGCCATCGTTGGAGACCGCCGCTTCGCTGCTCGCGCCATCCGCGGGGGTTGCGCCATCCGGCGTCGACGCGATGGAAGTTACCGGGACGCAAGTGCCGCTTGCAAGGCCGCCCGTCGTGACGCATGTGGAGCGTTCGAATACCTCCAGCGTTGCATCCGGATTCGGCGCGGTGGCGCCGAGATTCGTCGCCGTCGACTCGAACGCAACGAAAAGACCGGTGTTTGAAATCGCGGGGTGCGCGCTCGGGGCATTGCCGGGCGTGGTTCCATCCGGCGCGGAGACGAGAAACGTCGTGGGCGTGCAACTACCCGGCGCCACCGGTGGAATCACGCCGCAGGTGCTGCGGATGTAAACCTGGGGAGTGACGCCGTCCGCGAGCACGTTCGTTACGAGGTTTGTGGCCAGCGAAACGAACGCTACATATTGCCCATCGGGACTAACCACCGGATTGTAGCTGTCGCCGTTGCCCGGCGATGTCCCGTCCGAGGACGCGGAGACGAGAACAGGGGTGCAAGCCGTACCTGTAGAGCACGAGGGCTCCCAATACACCTGGCGCGTGCCTCCTAGAACCGTAACGTAACTCACCAGATTGCTGGCCGTGGACGTGTAGGCCACGTGCGTGCCTGTGGAGTCGAGCGAAGGTTCGGAACTCGGGCCGTCCGCAGCGGCGCCATTGGATGAAACGGAGAGCACCTGCATGCTCGGAACGCAGGTGCTGCTGCCGGTGGTCGCCGACCCGGTCGTGGAGGGCATGCACGTGTTGCGAAGAAAAATGTCGCTGAGGCCGTTCGTCTGACTCGTGACGAGGTTCGTCGAATTGGACGCAAAAGCGACAAACTCGCCGGTCTGGCTGACGCCGGGCCCGGCTGTCGCGAGCGTGGGAATTCCGCCTGTGCAGGTTGCGCCGCAAACTCCATTGTTCGCCTGAGTGGCGTCCGGCGCCACATCGACGAGCACGGGCAGGCCAAAGAATTCGGTCGGATTGACAGCGAACGTCAATGCGTTGGACGTGCCGCCGCCTGGCGTCGGGTTTGCAACCTGGATCTGATCCATACCCGCAGCCGCCAGATCGCCCGCCGTGAGCTGAGCCTGAACCGAGGTCGAACTCGCAAACGTAGTCGCGCGCTGCGCTCCGTTGATGAGGACCACGGAAGTGGGCACGAAGCCGGAGCCAGTCACCGACACCGTCGTGGCGCTACCTCCGGCGGTGGCTGAGGTCGGGGAAACCGATGTGCTGGTCGGCGTCGGATTCTTGACGCTCAACGGAAATGCATTGGAAGCGCCGCCATTCGGCGCCGGATTCACTACGGCTATGTTGAGCGTACCGGCGCTCGCTACATCGGAGGCAAGGATGGTCGTCTGGAGCGCCGTGGAATCCAGAAACCCCGTGGAGTGGTTGATGCCGTTCACCGTTACGATGGAGACCGATGTAAAGTTCGTCCCGTTCACAGTAAGCGTGAACCCAGCGCTGCCGGCGAAGACCCCTGAAGGAAATAGCGAAGTAATCTGCGGTACAGGACTGGGAGCCGGGTCGATCGTGAACGTCGCCTGCGGTAGAGCGGTCCCGCCGCCGGGCTGCGGCGTCGTGACCGTGACGAGCGCCGTGCCCGCATTCTGGATAAGACTCGCCGGGATCTGCGCGTCCAATTCTGTGGTGCTGACGAACAATGTGCTAAGTGCGCCGTTGTTCCAAGTGACGGCCGAGGATGGCGTGAAATTCCCGCCAAAAACCTGCAACGTGAATGCGGGCTTCCCTGCCTGTATGTCGGCGGGCACCAAGGGCGTCTTCGCGTTCAGCTTGGGAGCCGGATAATTGATCTGCTGCTGGCAGCCGACGACGGCGGTCGCGAGGACGCAGATCAAAGCGTATAGGAAAAAACGAGACTTGCCCAACAATCACTCACCCCTGATCCCGCAGGTCGAAGCCGGCGGCCTAAGCGCAATCGTAGAGACTACTAGAGATGACCCGAACGGGCAATCGGGATGCCTCCAAAGAACGGCGCGCTGGTGGTGGCTCCGCTGTTTCGCAGCGACGTCATCCAGCGAAACAAAAGTGAAGTGGACGAGCGACGCTATCTCGCCGCGGTCGAATCTGGGCGCTGTGCCAAATCCGGCCCTCCGGACAGTAGACCCTCGATGCACGCGGCGCTAGCCTGTGCGCCTGAAGTGAAAGCCCATGATTCCCCGGAAAAACATTCTCGCCGCAAACATCACCGCGGCTCGCGCCGCGGTGGATTGGCAGTGGCGCAGCGGCCTGGCAGTCGAACTATTTGCCGTAGTGCTGGCGACGGTGAGCCTCACGAGTTGCCTCGGCTTCGCGGGCACGCCGCCGTCAAATTCCGGCGGTCCCTCCGGCACGCCCACCATCACCGTTTCCGTCAGCCCGAAGTCTGCGTCGGTCCAGTCGGGGAGTTCGCAGCTTTTCTCCACAACGGTGACCGGCACGTCCAACACAAGCGTTACGTGGTCAGCCACCGGAGGTACGATCTCCGCGGGCGGCGTGTACACCGCGGGAAGCGCCACAGGCACCTATAGCGTCACGGCCACGAGCGTGGCGGATGGCTCGAAGTCGGACCAGGCGACCGTCACGGTGACCGCAGCGCAGGCTCCGCCTCCGCCGCCTCCTTCCGGAACAGCAGCCTCGATCACAAAAGACGGAATCACGTGGACCTTCGGCCAGGCGGTCTCGGTGGGCCAGTTCGTCAACGGCGACTACTACGTGGTTGGACCGGTCACGGTCACCGCCATCGATCCAGCTCCGACAACTTCCTCGCCGTATGAAAACGGATCGGTGGTGGACCTGCCGACATCCAACGGCAAGAGCGGATTCGATTCGAGGCTCAATGACGGCACGGACGAATCGTGGTGGTTCGACGCGACGCTGCGATCGTATCCGCCGATCGCGCTGAAGCCGGGAGACTCGCTGGTTTCCTCGATCAGCCTCGCGCAGATTCACTCGCTCCCCGAGGTGATGCGCGCGTCGGACATGAGCGCAAGCCCGGTGGCGACGGTTTCCGTGCTCACCGTGCTCTCGGCCGCGCCATCGGCGGACGCGTTCCGGCCTTCCTATTGCGACCGAAGCCAGACGATCTATCACGCGAATTCCCTGCAAAGAAATTTGTTGCCGGCTCTCGCGCCTCCCACGCCTTCCGACCCGAACGCGGGCACTCCCACGCTCGCGCAATTCGAGGCGCTCTACCGGCGCCCGTGGATCGACATGAACCCGTTTCTTTTCGATGCACCTGCCGAGTACATGCCGAGCTACGGACAGCACATCGCGTTCGCCGATTCCTACGCCTCGCTCGTCTTGATGCTGAATTTCCCGGCCGATCAAAAAGTGAATCTTACGAATTACTTCGTGCAGTACGGGATCGATTTGTACGGCTGCGTGCAAACCGGATATGGGTGGCCGGCCTTCGGCGGGCATCGCAGCGGCAGAAAATTGCCGATCATCTTCGCGGGGATTTTGCTGAACAACGACGGAATGAAGAATGTTTCGTCACTCTACCCCAACCAATTCGGCGAAGACATGCAAACGGTGTACATCAACCAACTTCCTCCGGCGGGGACGTATCAGCAGGCGTGGCAGGGCGCGACGGTGATCTATGGCGGGCACTACGGTGTGGACGTGGGTGGCCAGCCGGTCAGCCCCGGCCTGTACGGACCCTACGAGCAGCTCCAACCCGTAAATTGGCCCCTCATCAACGGCAACGAGCAGTTGGGCGAGGCCTATCGAAGATGCTGCACGTCCGTCTCGTGGGTGGGCGAAGCGCTGGCGATTCACATTCTGCACGCGGAAAGCGTGTGGAACTATCCCGCGTTCTTTGACTACGTTGATCGCTGGATGACGGAGGATGACACGCAGGCCATCGCGGAAATTCTGGCGCAGACCGGGTTCGATTACAGCGCGAACTGGGAACGCCAAATGCAAACGCGCTATTGGCTGCAGGGAGAGGTTCCTCAGTACACCTTCATCGACGATATGTGGGCGGCGTACCGCTAACCGGCAGTCAGTCTCGGCTTAGTGCTTCTTGCTCGCGAAGGACAAGTTTTTCGAGAAGAACGGCATCACGTTTTTCTCGAGGCGTTCCTGAATTCCGCTGATGTGTGTGCCGTCGTACGTTTCATAAGTGTGCTCGATTCCGAACATTGTCAGGTTCGCGTCGAGTTGCTGGATGGACCCCATCAAGCCGTCCTTTGTGCCCACATCGAGCGCGATCGCGTGAAACGTCTTGAGGTTGGGCACGTACTGATCGAGCATCGCAAGGGGCGCGTTGGCGTCCCACTTTGCCGCGACCATCGGTTGAGGTTTTCCGTCCTGCGTGGGCAGATCGAAATACAGCGGCGGGTTTTTCGGATCGGGCGACCACGCAGCCGCCGAAGCGATCATCGCACGCGTGCCGAAGTCGGCCTTGGCGAGATCCGCCGCGCTACGGATGGCCTCGGCCTTTTCCATCGCCGGTCCCTGCAAATTCGGATTGGGCGCCAAGCAACAAGCGCTCATCGCGTACAGGCTCGAAAACACTTCCGGATATTTCATTCCTAGGCGGATCGTGCCGTATCCGCCCATCGAGTGGCCGGAAAGTCCACGGCTGGCGCGATCGGGAATCGTGCGGTAGTGCGAGTCCATGTAAGCGACGAGATCGTGCACGATGAAAGCTTCCCAGTCGCCCGTGGTGACCGAGTTCGAATACATGCTGCCCATGTACACCGTATAGGCGTTGGGCATGACCACAATCATCTCTCGCGCGCCGCCGCTCGCGAGCGCCTTGTCGATCGCTGCAGGCGCGTCGACGAAGACGTGCTTGGCGCCGAACCAGTTGTCGTCGTTGTCCGTGTAGCCGTGCAGCAGATAGACGACGGGGTAGCGCTGCTTGTGATGGGTCTTATAGCCGGGCGGCAGATAGACGGAGACATCGCGATCGGGGGAATCGCCCTCGAGGTTTCCTTCGAGCGACGTGCCGTGCACTTTGACGCGCTCGACGGTGCCGTGCGGCACCGGGGCCGAGGCCGACGTCTGGGCAAACAGCGTGCCGGCCGTTGCGGCAAATAGAGCAACCGCGAGCGCCAGGGAAAATGCCGACCGAAGAGAATGCGAACGATTCGATTCCATCGTGCTGGCCTCCCGATTACAAAACCGCGTAATAGGTGAAGATCGTGTGGTCGGGATTGGCGTGGCGTTTGCCGGTGCCCACGATCACCGTGCGCGTGAGCCAATCGTGCGGACCGACGGGCGTATCGAACACGGGCGTGCAGCGGAAATAAAAATCGCTGTCTCCGCCCCAACTCGGATCGCTCCGATCAATCTGCTTGCCGTTGCTCGGATAGAGATATCCCGTGTTGTTGATGTAGATCATCGTTCCGTCTGAGGCCTGGAGCATGTAGTGCGCGTTCAGACGGCCGTTCGCGGCGTAGTCCGCGCCGCTATGCGGCACTACGCGGCCCTGGAGCCGCGGTCCCTCGATTACGCCCGAGACGGCCGGGACGTACGCGCGGCGACCGTTGGGGGTCTTGAACGACACTCGCTCCTGGAAGTCGATGCGAATCTGAAATACGTACTCGAGCTTGATCTGCTCGATTTCCCCGAGGGGCTTCGGCGCGCCTGCGTCCGCCGGCTTGGTAGCGTCTTGCGATCCGATCAACGGAGCACCTTCGGCAAGAGCCGCCTTGGGGAGCAGTCCCGCGAGTAGGCTCCCGGCAAGCGCAGCGCCTCCGCCCAGCATGGAACCCTTCAGAACCGAGCGGCGGTCGATGAGAGTTTCCGAGATAGCTCCGGGCAAATCACAACGATTCTTCTTCATGACGAGGCCTCCTTGTTTCCAAAAATCGTTACTGGATGCATTCGAAATTGTTCGCGTCCTCAGGATCGCCCTGGCCCTTGTACTGCGCGTACTTGGGATAGGCGCACAGCGGACGGGTTCTCCCGGGAAACGATTTGCCCTTGGCGACGACGGAATCAGGCGCTTTGCCATTCTCAACCCAATCGACGACGGCGGTGAGCATATCGAAGTTATCGAGCGTCGCCGGGCCGCCCTGGCAGTGGCTCATCCCAGGGACAAGGTAGAGGCGGCTCCAGCTCTGGACATGATCCATGCCGCCGTTGTCTTTCCCCATGCGCTCGTAGTAATCGATCGTATCGTACGGAGAGAACCAGGGATCGCTGGTGCCATGATAGAAAAGGAGCTTGCCACCATGCTCCGAGAATGTCGAAAGATTTGTCCAAGATGCGGTGTCGCTGAGCAATTGGTTGGCATTCGCACGAACGGTGGCAACTTGCTGGTCCACGTCCACGGTGAACGATGGCAGGACACTGCCGAGGATGTTGGGACCTGCGGTGGGAAGGAAGCTCAGGCCAGGCCCTTCGGCGACCATATCCGCGTCGTATGGGAACGCGGGATAGACTTGATTGCCGCGGGAATCCTTCGGGCCGCTGAAGGCTTTTTCAAGAGCGCTCACCTGGCCGGCCGAGAGGCACCCGTCTGCTTTTGATCCCCTGCATTTCAGGACAGCGGGGTCGAACTGGCAGGCCCGGCGATTGAAAATCAGGCCGTCTTTCAGGCCGTCCTTTTCATCACAGGCTTTCAGGATCGCATCCGCGAGCAGCTTGCGGTCGCTGCTCGAAAAAGCCTGGCTCGGGATGGCCTTGCCGGATGCATCTTTCGGAGCGATCTGGGCGAATGCGGTCATGGCCCACGCGAGCCCGATGTTTGAATAGCCCGTTTCCATGGCGGGATCACCGGAGACAACCCCATCAAAGTACATGGGGTAGCGCTGGGATACGAGCATTGCTTCGCGCCCTCCGGTCGAGCAACCCGCAAAATAGGAGTGTTTGGCTGGCTGGCCGTAATACTGCGCGATGATCTGCTTGGCGAGCACAGTCACTTTTCCGACGGCGATGTAGGCGAAGTCGAGGCTCGCCAACTGATCCTTCATGAAGGAGGCATCAAATACCGCGCCTTTGTGCCCGGTGTCGGTTGAGACGACCGCGAAGCCGCGCGCGAGCGCCGGAGTGTCGCCCGCAGCCTGCGAGCCAAGGGGAAGAAGGATATATCCGTTGAGTCCGCCGCCGCCCTGAAAGAGAAAGCGGCCGTTCCAATTGTCGGGCAGCGCGACCTCGAAGCCGATGGCGTAGGGTTTGTTGTCGACGCCCGTGCGTGGGTCCATCACGCCATCGACACGGCAATACGGGGGGATTGGGACGGGTATCGTTTCCGGGGAAATCGTAGGGATGCGCAGCGTCCCCGCTGGCGTGGTCGGAACAGCCTCCGCCTTCGTGATCTGCACGTTCGTACCGGCGATCTTGAGATTCACCAAGTCGCCGCATTTTCCGGCGGGAGCGATTCCCGCGCTGTTCGTCGCCTGAGCGTAGGACGCAGATGCGCCTGCGAGCGCCAGGCAAACCAAAAAGCCAACGATTGCCGCTGCCTTGACGTGCCTCATGATCGATTCTCCCCGTTCGCGTCGCGCTCGCTTGCGAGCGCATACCGCTACTACGAAGCGCGGGGCGAAAATACATCAGAGACACGCCACACAGCAAATGGAAAGAGGCCGGCCTCCCGTCAGCGGGAAACCGGCCTCCTGATGAGCTAGATGGTTGCGTCGAGCGTGAGCGTTTCGATCATTTTGTCGAGTTGCGCTTGCGCGTCGTCGTGCTTCGTTTGCAAATCGGCGGACTCGTGCTGCAAGGCTTCGAGCCGCGTCTCCTGATCGTTGAGTTGCTGCGTGTAGCGCTGCGTCAGAGCACGCTCTTCCTGGCTTCCTTTAAGAGCTTTCAGATTTTCCCGCAGGCGCTGCTGGTCGTCATAAATCTTCTTGGTCCCGTCATCGCGTTTCGAGATTTCATCCTCAAGCGCGGCGACGCGATCTTTCTGCTCGACGATCTTGCGAAATGCGGCTTCGATGTCGGCGTTGATGGATTTTTGTCGCAAGAGCAGCTTGATCTCATCGTCGTCGAGGTTCGTCAGCTCGTAGGTCGTTTCGAGCGGCTTCAATTCGCGCACCGTCAGCTTCGCCGAGGCCTTCGGTTCGACGGCGATCCGGAAGCGGTATAGGGCGGAAGTTGTCTCGTCCGGTTTGGGACCGTCCGCGGCGATCAGCCATCCGGGGCGCAGGGGGTGTTCGATGATCACGTCGCGCGGGGTGATATCGTCGTCTCGAACGGTGTAGGTCGTGTCCTCGCGCAGCTCGCAGGTTTGCGTCATCACGCCGCGGTCGATGCGCACGTGGGTGACGCGCTGCGGATTGCTCTCCGACATTTTGTCGACGCGCGCGCCGAGATCGGCTGCGTACGAAAGCAGGCGCTTCTCGCCCGGCTTGATCGAGTCGGTGAGGCCCTCGCCGGCAAACGCTTCATTTTCGAGGATGCTGAAGCTGCCGCCGTCGAGCGTGAGGGCGCTCGAGTTCGTGAGCCAGAGCGCCCGCAACGGCCGAGCCGATCCCAGCCCCGCGTTCCACAAGGAGACTTTTTCGGCGCCCACGTGCGCCTGTACGATCGGCACGAGCGCCGATTCATTCTTGCGAATCGTGACGCGGTCCTTCAGCTTGTATTCAAAGAGATCGCCCAAGTCCGCGCCCTGCGCTACGGTTTCGGCCCCCGCACGTGCCGCATTAAGTGCCTCGAAGCTGGGCGCGTTTCCACGCATCGCCGCACCGCCGCCCATATTGTAGCCCGCGCCGGGACCCACGCCATTTCCGGAGCCGTGGCCCATCCCTCTGCTTAGAGCGAGCGTTTGGTCGTAATTGCGATTCGTGATGGAGCCGAGCTCGCCACCCGTGCCGACATTGCCATCCGTGCTGCCGACCATCGAGTTCTCGGTTTCCACTGTCGACAGTTGGGCGCTGACGACGACTTGCTGAGTCACGGCTCCCACCTGGAGCCTCACGTCCTGCGGAAACTCACGGCCGCCGCCGAGCGACAGCCCTTGGACGGACGTCGTACTGAATCCTGGACTGCTGAATTCAGCGCGATAATTGGCGGCAGGAAGGTCTTCCACCGCGTATCGCCCTAGATTGTTGGTGGTCGCGGAGGCAACCAACTCGCCTCGCTCTGAATACACTTTCACTTGTGCCCCAGCGATCGCTCCGCCCGAAGTGTCCGTAACAGTTCCGGCGAGCGCGGCCAGCCCTCCCATCATCGCGCCCTCGTGCGTTTGCGGCGCAAGTTGCGCGCTCTCAGGCAGCGCCACCACCGGACGCCGCGCATAATAAGGCTGCGAAAGCTGCTCGATGAACGACTGCGGCGCGCCTGCGACCAGCGACAGCTCCACATTGCCCCAGTCCTCGCCCACGGTGTTGTCCACGATGGCCCAGCCTTGCAGCAAAGGCTGGTCGCCGGCCTTTGACGGCAGCACGATGCGGTACGTCGTCTTCCATACCGGCACTTCGCTGATGTAGCTGACGTACAGCTGACGCTCGCCTGAGCCCGTCGTGTCGATCGTCATGCGCCGGATGTCTTGCTGGCGCACGGAAGCGAGCAACCCCAGGTAGCGGCCGACTTCGGCGTTCACGTCGTGGTCCGCGAGCCGCACGCTCACGGCCGGCGTAATCTCGATGCTGCGCACTTCGCCTGAATCGCTCACGAGTGTTGCGAGATCGACTTCCAGCGTCGTGCCGCCGCTTACGCGAGTCTTGCGCTCCACACTTAAGAGCCGGCCGGTGACCGTGCTCGTCCCGCTACTCACTTCGAGGCGCGCGCCGCGCAGCGCTCCGTAAAATTTCGAGATGTCGGTGGTCTCCTCAAGAGGCAGGCGCAGGGTGCCCAAACGCTGGCTCAGGGGAGCTTCGGAGTTGTAGTTCACGCCCGCGATGCGCCCTCCGTTGAGGTCGAGGATCGTGAGCGATTGCAAAACGTCGTTGAGCTGTCCGCTGGTGAAATCGATTCGTACGCTCTGGTCGCCCTGGACTCGCCCGACGTGCTCGAAATAGCCGACGCCGGTTTTGTAGAGGATCACGCGGCGAACGGGCAGTTTTGCGGCGGCCGATTCGTCGCTCGCGGTTGATTGTTCGGAAACGGCCCGACGCGCGGCGGGGTGAAACGAGTTCGCTTGCGGCGCCGCGTGAGCGGAAATCGTGAAAACCAACACTGCCAAGACACACCCCCACCCTTCGAGTTTCAACATGTTTTCCTCCGAACTTTCCCGGACCGCTCCCGAACGGCCCGATGGTCATCTGTTGGATAAGCCGAACCGGCCGCGACGCCCCTCGCGCCGGGCAGTTGAGCCGAGGCTCGGTGATGAGTTAGAGGCTAGTCACGTCTCGGATGTTGTATTCGGTTTTCGCAGGGAGAAGTAAAAAGGAAGAGCTAGCCGAGTTGAGAGTACTGGTTAATTTGCCGGTGAGGAGGGAGCGCTCGAAGTCCAGTCCTTCTGGGTGAACTCGACGCCCCAAAAGTGCGGGCTGGGCGAAAGGAACTCGACGCCGACGCGCGTTCCCTTGTCGGACGTATCGCCAAGATAGACGATGCGGCACTCCTGCTCTTCTTCGGTCGCGGGATTGATCAGGACGAGATCGGACCCGAGTTCGAGCTCTTCATTCAGATACAACAGGCCGCCGTGCGCATTGATCACGATCGTCTGGCTTTTCGCGCGAAATTTGCGGCCTTGCAGATTCTTCCCCTTTGCCTGCACGGGGATACGCGTGAAGACGCGGGAACTGCGCCGCTCGCTCGTGGTTTGCGTCTCTGGCATCGTCAAGACCATGGTGCAGTGCGTGGCACGGTGAGTCAATCGCGGGGTCGCAGCGCGTGCCCAAAGAAGCAGTTCGCAAAAGATTGTCGAAAACCTCCGTGCTTCGGTAGTATGCAAGATTAAGTGTTTGTAGAACGGCGAATGGAACGTGCCTTTCCCCGTGCCGAGTGGGCGGCGCGGGCATATTCCCCAGGGGGCAGGAGTCCTGAATGGACCTGATCGCTTACATCGAGTCGAAGCGCGAAGACCATCTGAACGAGCTGAAGGAGTTGTTGCGTATTCCGAGCGTCAGCGCGAAGAGCGAGCACAAGCCTGACATCGAGCGGGCCGCGCACTGGGTGGCGGAAAAACTCCGCGCCGCGGGCATCGACAAGGTCGAAATCGTCCCTACCAAGATGCACCCGCTTGTCTATGGCGAGTCGCTGCAAGCCCCCGGGAAGCCGACGGTCCTTTTCTACGGGCACTATGACGTACAGCCGGCCGAGCCGCTCGACTTGTGGACGAGTCCTGCCTTTGAGCCGACTGTGCGCAACGGCAACCTCTACGGCCGCGGAACCGCCGACGACAAGGGGCAGGTTCACATTCACTTGAAGGCGCTCGAAGCCCTGCGGAACACCGCCGGAAAGCTGCCGATCAATGTGAAGGTGATGATCGAGGGCGAGGAGGAAGTCGGCAGCGTCAGCCTGTGGGATTTCGTGCGGCAAAACCGCGAGCGATTGAAAGCCGACGCGCTCGTGGTCTCCGATACCGCGATGCTTGCAAAGGGCGTCCCGTCCATCACGTATGGGCTACGGGGGCTGAACTACTACCAGATCGAAATTACCGGGCCGTCGCAGGACCTGCATTCAGGCGTATTCGGCGGCGCTGTGCCGAATCCGATCACCATTCTTGCGGAGATGATTGCGAAACTGCACGACAGCAATTTTCGCGTTGCGATTCCAGGCTTCTACGACGACGTTGCCGCACTATCGCGGCAGGAGCGCCAGGCGCTCAATTCGCTGCCGTGGAAAGAAAAGGAATTCCGCAAGACCGTGGGAGCGCCCGCGCTGTGCGGCGAGAAAGGCTTTACGATTGTCGAGCAGGTCTGGGTGCGTCCCACATTGGAACTGAACGGGATCTGGGGCGGCTATACCGGAGAGGGCGCAAAAACCGTGATCCCGTCGAAAGCGTACGCGAAATTTTCGACGCGCCTTGTGCCGAATCAGGATCCCGCGAAAATCGCGAAGCTGGTCGAGCGGCAAATCCGCAAACTGCTACCGAAGTCCGTCACGCTCAAATTCGAGGTGCTCAGCACTGGCAAGCCGTGGGTCGCTCCGTACTCGCACCCGATCTTTCAGAAAGCGATTCATGCGCTCGAGACCGGCTTTGGGAAGAAGGCGGTGTTCATTCGCGAGGGCGGCTCGATTCCCTTCGTCACGCAGATGCACGATACGTTCAAGGTTCCCTGCGTGCTGCTGGGCTTCGGCCTGCCCGACGAGAACGCGCACGCGCCGGACGAGCATATCGCGCTGGAAAATTATTTTGGCGGCATCAAGGCCGTGGCTCTCTTTTACGAGCAGCTCGCGACACTTTAGCGTTTCAAAGCGGTCCGCCGAGCTGCGCGAAAAAACCTTGTTTTGCGGGCTTTTTTTGACGTTTGTGCTTGCGTTCGCATGTCAGGACGGCTATAGTTCCCCGCGGTCTCCGGGAATCCGGGGCCGACAAGCAGTTACACCTGAGGAGGAAAGAGAATTCGATGGCAACTCCGCTGAGCAAATCTAAAATCATCGCCCATATCGCCGAGAAGGTCAGCACTCCCGACAAGCCGATCTCGAAGAAGCAGGCGGCTGCCTTCTTCGACGAGTTGTTCAAGCTCGCGGTGAAAGAGGCCAAGAGCTCAGGCAAGTTCGTGATTCCCGGCATCGGCCGAGCCGTGAAGGCGCACCGCAAGGCGCGCATGGGCCGGAACCCCGCCACGGGCGAGGCGATCAAGATCAAGGCCAAGACGGTTGTGCGGCTGCGCGCGGCGAAGGCGTTCAAAGACGCCGTTTTGAAGTAGCTCGGCTCGGCGCTCAATTTGGCCAAAGGTTTCGCGACGAAACCCCCACGTGCTTCCTCCCCCCAAAATGGGAGAGGATGCTTGGGGGTTTTGTCTTTTAAGCTCACCTTTTACCACCATCAGCAGAGCCGATCTCATGCGTGAACACTCCGGTCTTCTTACCGATCTCTACGAACTCACGATGGCGGCGGGCTATTTCGAAACTCACTTCGACGCCCGGGCCACGTTCGAGCTGTTTGTCCGGCATCTTCCTCCGCGGCGGAACTACCTGATCGCCGCCGGGCTCGAACAGGCGCTCGAATACCTGGAAAACGTATCCTTCTCGCGCGATGAAGTGGATTACCTGCGCCGGCATCCGATGTTCGGCCGCATCCATCCGGAATTTTTCGAATATCTCGCGAACTTCCGCTTCACGGGCGACATCTGGGCGATGCCCGAAGGAACGCTCGTGTTTCCGGGCGAGCCGGTGATGCGCGTAACCGCGCCGATCATTCAATCGCAGATCATGGAGACGTACCTGCTCGCCACGCTCAGCTACCAGACGATGATCGCGAGCAAAGCGGCGCGCATCGCCACAGCCGCGCAAGGCCGGCAGGTGGTCGATTTCAGCGCGCGGCGGGCGCATGGCGCTACGGCAAGCCTCCTTTCCGCGCGCGCGGCGGAAATCGGCGGCTGCCAGGGCACGTCCAATGTTCTCGCCGGACTGCAGTTCGGAATGAATACGTATGGCACGCAGGCGCACTCTTGGGTGATGGCGCATGAGGAGGAATCCGAGGCGTTCGGTCACTTCCTCGATGTTTTTCCGGAAGGCTCCGTTTTGCTGGTGGACACCTACGACGTGCGCGGCGCCGTCAAGAAAATCATCGCGATGCAGAGGAAGCCGGCAGGCATCCGGCTGGACAGCGGTGATCTCACGGCAGACAGCCGCTGGGCGCGGGGAGCGCTCGATCGCGCGGGATGGAAGGACGTGAAAATCTTCGCTTCCGGCGATCTCGACGAGTACAGGATCGCGGAAATGTTGCGCAAGGGCGCTGCTTTGGACGCGTTTGGTGTTGGAACGGCCCTGGGCACGCCGGGTGACGCGCCGCACATGAATCTGATTTACAAGCTCGTCGAAGTCGAGCGCGGCGGAAAGATTCGCGAGGCCGCGAAATTCAGCCACGCAAAGGCCACGTACCCCGGCCGGAAACAAGTATTCCGCCATCTGAGCGCTTCAGGCGAATTCAAAGGCGACACGATCGCGCTCGAGGATGAGCCGCCAGACGGTGGCGAGCCGCTGCTCGTCGAAGTGATGCACGAAGGCCGCCGGGTCGTGCCGCCCGAACCGATCAGCGCGCTACGCGAACGGTGCATGGCGAACCTCGCCCGGCTGCCCAAGCGCTATCGTGCGATCAATCGCAGCGTCGCGTATCCGGTCCGCTACAGCAAGCGCCTTACGGCACTGCGCGATGAGGTTCTCAAGCGCGTGCGCCGCTCTGCGATAAGATAGGGGCTCGGATTCCAGGGGATCGGAGCGCATGGCATCGCTGAAAACCATTTTCTGGGAAGTGGACGCGCAAGCGGATTTCATGTTGCCGGGCGGGAAACTCTACGTCCCCGGCGCCGAGAAAACGATTCCGAACATTCGGCGTCTGGTGACGGCCGCAACGGAAGCGGGCGCGCTTCTGGTCTCGAGCGGCGACGCTCATCCGGAAGGCGATCCCGAATTCCAGCGGTTTCCGCCGCACTGCCTGCGCGGAACGCCCGGCGCGCGCATCATCCCCGAGGGGCTGGCGAAGAAATTCTGCACGATTCCCAATGACGCGTCTCGCGCACTGCCGAAAGATGTTCTGAGTTTCCCGCAGATCATTTTCGAAAAGCAGACACTCGATGTATTCGACAATCCGCACGCCAGCGAACTGGTCGAGCGGTTGCCGAGCGATGCGGAATACGTGGTTTTCGGCGTGGTCACGGAGTTTTGCGTGCGCTGCGCCGCGAAGGGTTTGCTTGAGCGCGGCCGGCGCGTCGCGATCGTGAAGGATGCGATCGAAGCGATCGAACCCGAAGCAGGCCGCCGCGCCCTCGATGAGATGAAAGCGCTAGGCGCTCGGCTGATCACGACGGACGAAGCGCTCGCGAACGTTGGCCAGCACGCCGCACGCTGACCGCGAAGAATAATTATGTCAACCGACAAGCGAGAACAGGCCTGGGACCTTTTCCAGCAGGCCTACCGCGCTCAAATGGAAGGTGAGTTTAGCCGCGCCGCCGAGCTCTACAAGAGTTCGCTGGAGCTCTGTCCGACGGCCGAGGCGTACACATTTCTCGGGTGGACCTATCACTTCCAGGGAAAAGTGGAAGCCGCGATCGTCGAATGCAAGCGCGCGATCGAAGTGGATCCAGAATTCGGCAACCCCTACAACGACATCGGCGCGTATCTCATCGAACTCGGGCGCCACGAGGAAGCAATTTCTTGGCTCGAGCGCGCGATCGCCGCTCCGCGATACGAGCCGCGTCACTTCGCTTACTTCAATCTCGGCCGCGTGTATTACGCCAAGGGAATGTTCAACCGCGCGCGGCAGTGTTTTCAGGATGCGCTGCGCCTCGAGCCGCGTTACATGCTGGCCGCGCAGGCGCTCGGAAACATCCGCAGGATGGTCAACTAAGCGCTCGCCGCGGCGCCCGCCGGCTTCACGATTTTGTCGTAGACCCACATCAGCGCCGCCGTGACCGCGCCAATTGCCGTAATCACCCACCACATTTGCGCGGGCCGGTGCAGCACGTCGCCGAACTCGTGCAGCAGATACCCTCCCAGCCGTCCGGCGATCGCGTAACCGATCGCAATCGGCAGGAACGCGTAGCCCATGTAAAGCCCCTGCTGGTCCGGCGGCGCAAGGCGAGAGCAGTATTCGTAGTAGCGCGAGGCCTGGGTAAGCTCGCCGAGCGCCAGAACGATGAGCATCACTCCGAGCGTGAGCATCGCGGGATGCACCGCCAGAAAGATCCACGAGAGAGCCGAGAGCAGGAAGCCGATGGCGATCGTTTGCACCGAGGGCACTTTCCGCGTGAGGTAGGCGACAAGAATCTGAAAGCAGATGACCGTGATGCCCTCGATCGACAGCATCCGGTCAACGTCCGCGTTGGGATCCACAAATCTCCGCATGAAAATCGGCACGGATATGAAGATTTGCCAGTAGACGATATAGAAGCCGGAGGAGATCAATAGGAACGTGACGAAGCGCAGATTACCAAGAACGACGAACATGTTCTTGAGCGCGCTCCAAACGGTTGCCACCCGGACGTCATCCGGCCGCCCCGGTTCGCGATAGAAGAACAGCGTCACCCAAAACATCAGGAACACGCTCAACGCAGCCACGCGAAATACGTTTTCGATTCCCCATCCCAGCTTTCGGCGCACGAGCCACGCCACGATCGGACCGAGAGCGCCGCCAATGTTCACGAGTGTGTAGTAGATCGAGTAGCCGAGCGATCGGACGCTTTCCGTGGAGGCGCGCGCCGTCGTGCCCACCACGCAGGGCTTCACCAATCCCGGACCGAGCGACGGAATCAGAAGGACCATGGAGACAAGCCAGGTATCGCCGATGGATCTGCGCAACGGCGCCATCCATGAAGCTTCGAGAGAGCCCAGCAGGAAATAGCCCACCGTCAACAGCAGGTAGGCGAGCATCAGCGTGCGGCGGAAACCGAATCGATCAGCCAGCGTCCCGGCCAGAATCGCGAGCGCATAGACCACAAAGCCAGCAATGCCCAGAATTGTTCCGGCGAGCTCGAGAGAAAAGTGGAGCTGCTCGGTGAGGTAGATGGCGAGAACAGCCGTGGTGCCGTAGTAGGCCACGCGTTCGAAAATTTCGGTGAAGTTTGCAACCCAGAAGGGGCGTTCGAAACCGGAGCGGATCTCGCTGAGGCGCTGCGCCAAGCTCAACGGGCGTTCCTTTCGTCTGCCGATCAGTTTGGCGGCAGCGAATGAGTTCGCGGTGCGGCCGGCGCTGATTGTAATGGAGGGCCGTGCGATTCGGCGCTGAATTCTTAGGCGGTCGCCCGACGAGGTTGCCGGGTACGCAGCGCGACCAAATTACGTGCAATTTTTGGCTTTTTTTGACAGTTAAGGCCCGGTTAAGGCGCACAAATTGGCACTTTGGAAAAAGTGCACCAAAACCGCTCCATCAGGTCGCGGCGGCAACCTGCGGGCCCATGCGCTTGTGCAACGCCAGAACCAGCGCGCCCAAGCCCCAGATGATCACGACGAAATGAATCCACGGGCCAGCAAACGGCACCATCGTCAGCAAGCGAACGATCGCCAGACCCAAGGCCAGCCGGCCCACCGCAGCACCGATACCCACGCTAGAGCCGAGCAGTTGCTCTCCCAGCCACGAGCCGACAAAAACCTGCGCGGAGTAAATCGCAATCAGATAGAGGAACAACGCGCTAATGCCGATGCCGAGTCCGACGATGGTGATGCAGGCGATGAGCGCCGCAATCGGCGTCGCAAAAAGAAACAGCACGCCAAATCCCATCGCGGGCCCGATTTTCTTGCTCGCTTGCTCCGTGTCGGCGAAAAAGCCGGGCGCTACGAGCAGCAGAACAAGGCCAAACACGAAGCTCGCTCCCCAGAAAAACACCCGATGCAGGTAATAGTTGGCGCGCGTGTAGTCAGGGCCTCGCTTCGGAACGGTGTACTGAATCGCGCTTCCCAGCTTTGCGCCGGGAGAAACCTCCGGCTCGCGATCGCCCGTATATTTCGTCTGACCCACAATTTCGGCATTGGGTCCTACGGTGAGCCGCCCTCCGCGGACGATGACGTCGTGGCCCAGCGAACCGCCGATGCTCAGGTCACCCACGTAGGCGAGAACGTCCCCGGCGATTTTGCCATTCAGTTCGGCGGCGCCGGAAAGCATCGTCAGCGTGCCGCCTACCGTGGACTTCTCATCGAACTCTGCTGCTCCGATCCAAGCCATCACGTTCTTGGCAACGGCCGAACCGAGAGTGAGAGACTGGCCCCACACCCGGACGTTGCCGTCCACCGGGCCGTTCACACGGATTTCCGCCCCGAACGCGAGAATGTCTCCTTTGACGTGACCGTTCACGGTCAAACTGCTGGAAAACGAGATCAGATCGCCGTCCACGTCTCCGTCGATCCGCGCGCGGTCGGCCGCGACGATGAGATCGGTCTTTACCTCATGCCCTGCTGGGAGCGTATAACTCGGGTTTCCGTGCTCGATGTCCGCGGCCGCAGCGGAAGGAGCCAGCGCGAGAGCGCCGAGGACGAGAGCGCCCATCACAAACGCAATCGTCGTGAAGCGCTGCCAGTGCTTCCTAAGGAACCATATCGCCACGGTTCCCAAAGTTGCCAGCGCCAGAAACTCCGTGAGGCTTCGCATCGCGTCCCATCCTTTCCAAGAAGCGCCGCTAAAGAAGAGCATGGTGAGAAGATATCCCTGCGTGAAGCCGGCCTGCTGCGCCCGCGCGACCCACGGCTCGACGATTCCGCTCCAGAGCGTGTAGGCGCCACCTACCGCAAGCCCGAATGCCGCGACCCATCCCCACTGGACGGTTCCGCGCCCCGGCGCCGCAATCAGTCGAGCAGGAATTGACTCCTCTTCCGCCGTCAGAGATTCGCGCAGCCAAAGGCTTTCGCTCTCGAGCGCGCGAACCAGTCCGCTGCACGCTGCGCATGAAGCGAGATGCTCGGAGACCGCCCGCGTGTGCTCGGGATCGAGCTGGTGTTCGAGGTAAAGGAGTCCCGTCACCTCGTCGAAATGGTCGTCGAGACGGTTCATGATTTTCCCCCCGCAGAAGCCTTCTGCGCGCCGGCCGCGGCGGTGCCGCTCAACGCGTCGCGCAACTGATGCCGGGCGCGCAGCAGCAGTACGCCCACAAAAGCTCGGCGCACGCCGAGCGTGTCCGCAATTTCGTCATAACTCATGTCCGCGTAGTAGCGCAGGACAAGCGCCATGCGCGCGCGGTCCGGCAGTTTGGCGAGGCCGCCGCGAACTTCCTTGCCGGTGTGCTCGGCCTGGAGGCGTTCGATCTGGCTCGGATCGGGATGTTCGAGCGGAAGCGTATCAAGGTCGCCCGTTTCGAGATCCTGCCGAATGCGCCGGCGGCGCAGCGTGTCCCAGCAGTGATTGCTCGCGACTTTGTACAGCCACGCGGTAAATGGCCGCGAGGAATCGTACGTTCCGAGTTTCTGGCGCACTTTCATAAACACTTCTGTCGTCGCATCTTCCGAATCTTCGCGGGTCGGAAGCACCCGCCGGCAAAAACGGAAAATGGCCGGAGCGTACCGGCGATACAGCTCGCCCCAGGCGTCGGGATCGCCCGCCCGGACCTGGGACAGCAACTGCGCCAATTCGGCTTCGCTCATCGCCCCGGTCGTCTGGTGTCTGTCCATCGATTAATACGCAGGGCCGCCTGGGAATATTTCACAACTACCACAAACCAGCGCACTTGTCTCCCCGGCAGGGTCCGCCGAGCGGCCCGCAGCCACGGCCGGCCATGAGACCGGAAGAGCCGCGCGGGCGTCTGATATACTCGCGTGCCTGCGCGCCGCCCGCCGCTCGATTGCGTTTCGCTCGGCAGGCAACGCAGAAGCCGACCCGACAGCCATGCCCGCCAAAGAGCCAAAGCGCCTGTTCCTCGTTGACGCGATGGGTTACATCTTTCGCGCCTTCTACGCGCCGATGGACCGCTTGCAGACCTCGGCGGGGATCCCCACGAAGGTGCCGTACCTCTTTGCCACGATGATGCGGCGGCTGCTAAATAGCAAGGACCTGCGGCCCGATTATGTTGCCGTCGTGTTCGACGTCTCGGCGCCCACATTCCGCGACAAGCTGTTTGCCGCGTACAAAGCGCAGCGCCCCCCGATGCCGGAAGACCTGGCCGTGCAGATCCCGTTCGTGCGGAGGTACTGCGCGGCGATGCGCCTTTCCATTCTCGAATATCCCGGCTACGAGGCCGACGACGTCATCGGGACGCTGGCGCGGCAGGCGGCGAAAGAGGATCTGGACGTCCTGATCGTCACGAGCGACAAGGACTTAATGCAGCTCGTCGGCGGGCGCGTGCGCGCGCTCAATCCGGCGAAAAACGATCTTCTGATCGACGAAAAGAAGGTCGAAGAGATCATGGGCGTCCCGCCGGAAAAAGTGGCGGACGTGATGGCCTTGATGGGCGATTCGATCGACAACATTCCCGGAGCGCGCGATCCGAACGAAAAACCGGCTCCGGGCGAGCGGCGCAAGGCGGGGATCGGCGAAGTGGGCGCGCGGCAATTGATCCAGCAGTTCGGCAGCGCCGAGGAAGCGGTGGCGCGGGCGGGCGAAGTGAAGCGCGCGAGCTATCGCGAAGCCCTCGAAAAGTACGGCGAGTTCGTCCGCTTGAGCAAACAGCTCGCCAAAATTCCCACGGATGCGCCCGTGCCGCTTTCGCTCGACGCGCTGAAGCTGCGCGATCCGGACGCCTCGGCGCTCCGCGCACTGTACGCCGAGCTGGGATTTACTTCCCTGCTGAAGGAAGTTGCGCCGCTGACGGACGACCGCACCACGGACTACGCGGCACTCGATTCTCCCGCTGCGCTGCGCAAATTTCTGGATGCCGTGCCGCGCGGGCAGGAAACCGCCATCTGGCTTTCACTCGATTCCGAGGACCCGGAGGAAGAAGGTTTCGGCACGCGCGTTCTGGGACTCGAAGTTTCAACGAAGCCAGATTCGGCCCGCACGGCTGCCAACGACGTGGAAAATAAAACGCTCGCGGCGATCGGAGAATGGCTCGCCGACGCAAAGCGCCCGAAAATCGTGCATGATCCAAAGTTGTTTCATCTCCTGGCCGCTCCGGATTCCCCGGGAGATGCGAAGGCGGTCGCCGGAATCCGGCACGCCACGATGCTCTATTCCTATTTGCTGCGGCCGACGACGGCGAATCACGCGCTCGCCGAAGCGATCCTCCGGCATCTGAACCGCACGCTTTCGGGCGCGCCCGGCGAACGCGCGGACTTCCTGCTGCGCCTTGCGCCCGCGCTGCGCGCGGAAGTCGAAAAGCAGGGCCTCAGCGAGCTATACGAGAAAATCGATCTGCCGCTCGCGCCGGTGCTGGCGCGGATGGAAGCGGCCGGCGTCCGCGTGGACCAACAGGAGCTCGAGAAAATTTCGGCAAGGGCGCAGGAGGAAATCAGCAGGCTCGAGAGGGAGATCTACAAACTCGCCGGTTTCGAATTCAACATCAAATCCACGCAGCAGCTCGCGGAGGTGCTTTTCGACAAACTGAATTTGCAGCCGCCGCGCAAGATGAGGACGAAGGTTCGCTCGACCGCCGCGGAAGTGCTCGAAGAGCTGGCGCTGGTTCACGAGTTGCCCAGGAAGGTTCTCGAGCATCGCGAGCTTGCGAAGCTGAAATCGACGTACGCCGACGCGCTCCCGCGCCTGATCCATCCCGCAACGGGCCGCCTGCACACGCGATTCAGCCAGACCGGCACGGCGACGGGGCGGCTGAGCTCGTCGAATCCGAATTTGCAGAATATTCCGGTGCGAACGGAGCTGGGCCGCGAAATCCGCGCGGCGTTCGTGGCAGCGCCGGGCAGCCTGCTGCTCTCCGCCGACTATTCGCAGATCGAGCTGCGCATCCTGGCGCACCTTTCCGAGGATCCGATTCTCGTCGAGTCGTTTCGTCGCGGTGAGGACATCCACTCGCGCACGGCGCAGGAAGTTTTCGGCATCGCGCCTTTCGCGCAGACGCGCGAGCACCGGCGCGTCGCGAAGGTGATCAATTTCGGCGTGATTTACGGCCTTTCGGCATTTGGGCTCGCACAGCAACTGGGGATTGATACGAAAGAAGCTGCGAAATTTATTGCCGCGTATTTCGAGCGCTACAGCGGCGTGAAGAAATATCTCGACGGTCAAATCGCCGAAGTCCGAAAAACGGGATTCACGAAGACGCTCTTCGGTCGCACGCGGCCGATTCCGGAGATCAATTCACCGCAGCCAGCCATGCGCAACTTTGCCGAGCGCACCGCGATGAATACGCCGATGCAGGGCGCCGCAGCCGACCTGATCAAGCTCGCAATGATTGAACTCGATCGCCGTCTCCAAGGACAATTCGAATCGCGAATGATTCTGCAAGTGCATGACGAGTTGCTGTTTGAAGCGCCCGAGCCGGAATTGCCGCGCTTAACGCAGCTGGTCAAGGAAGTGATGGAGGGCGTGCACAAACTGAGCGTGCCGCTCGTGGTGGATACGAAGGCGGGAGCGAACTGGCGCGACATGAAGTAGCGCCAAATTTGGCTTGTCCCCGTGGGCTCTCGGCGTTCGCCGGGCACCCTGTGATAATGTGTTTGCATTCCAACCCAACCGACGAGGTGAAACGATGGCTCCGGATCATCCCGAAGGATTCTTGAAGCTGGTGAGAGACGCGAAGACGCGCATCAAGGAAGAGGATTATCGCGCGACGAAGAAGCGGCTCGATGCCGGAGAAAAGATCGTCCTCGTGGACACGCGAGAGGACGCGGAATGGGCGCGCGGCCACATTCCCGGCGCGATTCATCTCAGCAAGGGCATCATCGAGCGCGACATCGAGAAGACCATCCCCGACAAGGGCACGGCCATCGTGCTGTACTGCGGCGGCGGATTCCGCTCCGCGCTCTCCGCGGAAAACCTGCAAAAGATGGGCTACAGCAACGTGATTTCGATGGACGGCGGCTGGCGCGGGTGGACCGAGGCAGGCTTTCCCATCATCCGGGATTGAAATTTGCCGCTGCTTCCCGCTCGGGGAGAGTTGGCTGGGGCGGTTGGACTCGAACCAACACCGTCCTCATTAACAGTGAGGTGCCCTACCGATTGGACCACGCCCCAACTCTGTGGAGAATTATTCTACCTGAATTTACACGAATCTTGCGCCCGCGTGAATGCGCGACGAAAAATTTCGTCGGGACTCCGCCCGGCGCTGCGGCGAATAAGAGGTGAACCGGCGCACTCCCGCCGTGTTTTCGAGAGAGGGGGTGGTAGAAATTGCAACGCGGCGAGAAGTGGCCGGGGGAAGGAAGCCGGCCCAGCCCTCAATCCCCTAAAGGGATCCTCGGCTTTCCTCCCCCTGACAGGAAACATAGGGCACGCCAAAAACCAAAGTTAAGCTACTGAAAGCACTAGGCTTGTACTGATGGGCCCACGGTAAAAACTCCCCGGCACCAGTAAAAATTCCGGCTCGGCCCGAGCCGGCTTCGCACCATGGAGCGAAAGCCAGTCCACTCGCAGTTCTCTCCCCTAGCTGTCTTGACCATTGCGACGCGCTCTTGCTAAGTTGATAGATTACGCTGGGACCATTCTACCCAGTGTAGAGTGAGCCCCACTGTACAGGGGCGCTCCATCCATGGGTCTCAAGAAGATCATCATCCGGGGCGCGCGGCAGCACAACCTCAAGAACATCAGTCTGGAAATCCCGCGCAACACACTGACGGTGGTCACGGGCCTCTCCGGCTCCGGCAAATCCTCGCTTGCGTTCGACACGCTGTATGCCGAGGGGCAGAGGCGGTACGTCGAGTCGCTCTCCGCATACGCGCGGCAGTTCCTCGACCAGATGGAGCGCCCAGAAGTGGATTCGGTCGAGGGCCTTTCGCCGTCGATTGCGATCGAGCAGAAGACGACGACGCGCTCGCCGCGATCGACGGTCGGCACGATCACGGAAATTTACGATTACCTGCGCGTGATTTACAGCGCGATCGGCACGCCGCACTGCCCGAAATGCGGCAAGCCCATCGCGCGGCAGTCCACCGAACAGATCGTCCAGACGGTGATGGCGCTGAAGCCGGATGACCGCATCATGGTCCTCGCGCCGGTGGTGCGCGGGCGGAAGGGCGAGTACAGGAAGGAACTCGAGAAGTACGCCAAAGAGGGCTACGTCCGCGCGCGTGTGGATGGCGACCTTGTAAATCTCGATGAGCCGGTGCCGCTCGACCGGCGGAAGAATCACACGATCGAGATCGTCGTCGACCGGCTGCTGCTGAAAGGCGGAATCGCGCAGCGACTGGAGCAGTCGATCGAGACGGCGCTGAAACTCACGGGCGGCTTGGTGACGATCGCGGTGGTGGGCGGCGAGGAGCACGTGTACTCGGAAAAGCTGGCGTGCCCCGATTGCGGCGTTTCGGTGCCGCAGCTCGAGCCGAGGTCGTTCAGCTTCAATTCGCCTTATGGCGCATGCACGGAATGCCACGGGCTCGGATCGAAGTATGATTTCGATCCCGCGAAGGTGATCGTCGACTGGACGAAGCCGCTTTTTGAAGGCGGGCTCGGGCCGGGTTCCGGCTCGGCGGCCCTCAAGCGGACGCTGCAAATCGCGGCGGCGGCGTATGGATTCGATCTCGGCACGCCGTTCGAGAATTTGTCGCGCAAAGTGCAGAATTTGATTCTGCGGGGCAATCCGTCGAATGGCGGATCGAGCAAAAGCCTGAATTTTCAGGGCGTTTTGCCGTTTCTCGAGAACAACCTCGACGAATCGGGTTCGGACACGTACCGCGAATGGCTGACGCAATACATGTCTCCGGCGCCGTGCGCGGCCTGCAGCGAGCAGCGGCTGCGCCCGGAAAGCCTGGCCGTGAAAATCGCGGGGCTCTCGATCGCGGACTTCACGGCACTCGCGCTCGCCGAAGCGCGCGCGGCGGTGGACAAAATCCGCGGAAAGCTCACGCTGCGGCAGCGGAAGATCGCGGGACGCCCGCTCACCGAGATCGCCGAGCGGATTGATTTCTTGCTGGCGGTCGGGCTGAGCTATTTGACGCTCGCACGATCGGCGGCAACGCTTTCGGGAGGAGAAGCGCAGCGAATTCGCTTGGCGACGCAAATCGGCTCGCGGCTGCGCGGCGTTCTGTACGTGCTCGACGAACCTTCGATCGGCCTTCACGCGCGGGACAATGGACGCCTGCTGAGCACGCTCGAAACGCTGCGCGACCTTGGCAACACGGTGCTCGTGGTCGAGCACGACGAGGAGACGATTCGCCGCGCGGATTACGTGGTCGATCTGGGGCCCGGCGCGGGAAAGGCCGGGGGATATCTGGTGGCTGCGGGCGCGCCAGCGGAGATTGCCGCGAATCCGGCGTCGCTCACGGGGCAGTATCTTTCCGGGCAGATGAAGATCGCCGTGCCGACGGAGCGCCGGAGCCCGAACGGAAAAGCGATTACGATTTTTGGCGCGCACGGCAACAATCTGAAGAATATCGACGTGGCGATTCCGCTCGGGCTGCTGTCTGTCGTCACCGGCGTATCCGGCTCGGGGAAATCGACTCTGGTGAACGACATTCTCTATCGCGCGCTCGCGGCAAAACTCTACCGCTCGATGGAGAAGCCGGGCGCGCACCGCGCGATCCTCGGAATCGAGCACATCGACAAGGTGGTGCAGATCGATCAGGCGCCGATCGGGCGGACGCCGCGCTCGAATCCCGCGACGTACACGGGCGTCTTCGCGCCGATCCGCGAGCTTTACGCGATGCTGCCGGAATCGCGCGAACGCGGCTACAAGCCGGGGCGGTTCAGCTTCAACGTGAAGGGCGGGCGGTGCGAGGCGTGCCAGGGCGGCGGCCAGCGGTGCATCGAGATGAATTTTCTGCCCGATGTGTACGTCACGTGCGAGGTCTGCCGGGGCAAGCGGTACAACGCGGAAACGCTCGCCGTGCGCTACAAGGGCTATTCGATTTCAGACCTCCTCGATCTGCCGATCGAAGAGGCAGTCAAAATCCTTGAGAACATCCCGGCAATTCAGCAGAAGCTGCAAACTTTGGTCGACGTCGGGCTCGGGTACGTGCAGCTCGGGCAATCGGCGACCACGCTTTCGGGCGGCGAGGCGCAGCGCACGAAACTCGCGCGCGAGCTTTCGCGGCGGCAGACCGGGCGGACGCTGTATATCCTCGACGAGCCGACGACCGGCTTGCACTTCGACGACGTGAAAAAGCTGCTCGACGTGCTCAACCGGCTCGTCTCTCTCGGTAACACCGTGCTGATCATCGAGCACAATCTCGATGTGATCAAACAAGCCGACTGGATCATCGATCTCGGCCCCGAAGGAGGCGAGGCGGGAGGGCGCGTGGTCGCGCAAGGCACGCCCGAACAGGTGGCGCGCAGCAAGAAATCGTACACCGGCCAAATTCTCTCTCGCGCACTAAGCGGCACGAATGGGAATCACGGGGGCTGAGCGCAGACGATGAGCATCGACGAAAACAGCACGCCTCCTCCTCCCGAATCGCCGCGTTATGCTACGGCGGATTCTACCGAGCAAGCGTCGATTGGCTCGGCCGCACGGCACGAAGATGTCCCAAACCAAGAGGCGATACTCGCTCGCGAATTCCCTGCACCGGCAGGCGCGCCGGTTCCGGAGGATTTGCGCGCGCCGTGGGGCTGGCTCGATCTGCTGGTCTTTGCGGTCCTGGCGGTGGCAGGAGCATTTGCAATCAGCCTGCTGGTGACGATCGTGTTCGCGGCGTTTGGCGTCAAACTCGCGCAGCTCCGAGGCTCCCCAAGCATCGAAGGTTTATTCGCCGTCGTGAGCCAGGCACTGATGTTCCTCGCGCTGCTCGCCTACCTGGCGGTGCAGATGCGGGTGCGCTTCGGCGTGCCGTTTTGGCGCGCGATCGGTTGGCGCCCGCTCGACACGGGCCGGGCGCCGCGCGCTCTCGCGTATTTCGGGTTCGTCGCCGGAGGGTTCGTACTCTCGCTGGTCGTCCAGATTCTGTCGGCTGAGTTCGGCTCGAAGGCGAAGTTGCCCATGGAGGAGCTGTTTCAGGACCGGCGAACGGCATTGCTGGTGCTGCTGCTGGCTGTTTTTGTCGCGCCGGTGGTCGAGGAGACCGTTTTTCGCGGCTATATCTATCCGGTGATCGCGCGGAGTTTTGGCGTGAGCGCCGGCATCATTGCGACTGGCACGCTCTTCGGGCTGCTCCACGCGCCGCAGTTGTGGGGCGGCTGGGTGGAAATCGCGTTGCTGGTGCTGGTTGGCGTCGTCCTGAGCTACGCGCGCGCGGTGAAGCACACAGTGTTCGCCAGCTATCTGATACACGCGAGCTACAATTTGTCGATCGCGCTCGCCTTCTTGATCGGATCTCATGGTCTGCGCGTGCTTACGCCCGGCCCGTGAACGCGGGCCGCATCGAGGCTACGACCACTAATGGCAGATGGATGGCCCGAATCGCGCCAAGAATCTGCGCCGGGCGCAGCGTGCTGCGCCCCTACGAGAAGAATCGGCGATGCTTTCGCATGACGGCGAACTCTTGGCTTCATTGGCCGGCGATGGTATCGGTTAGAATGAATGATTGCGCCCGCGCTGAGATGAGAGCGCGGCCGCAGCGTATCCCACACGGAGAGAATTCCTTTGCGCAGCGTTGAACCAATCCGATGGACGAACAAGGGCGTAGTCATGCTCGACCAGCGGCGCCTGCCCGGCAAGGTGATCTACCACCGGTACACCGATTACCGCGACGTGGCGAAGGCGATCAAGGACATGATCATCCGTGGGGCGCCTGCGATCGGCGTTGCTGCGGCAATGGGCGTGGCGCTGGGCGTTCGACACTCGAAGGCCAAGACGCTCGAAAAATTGCGCGCCGAGTTTGCGAAGATTTGCGACACGCTCGCGCGGACGCGCCCAACTGCTGTCGATTTGTTCTGGGCCATCGAGCGATTCACGCGGCGCTTCAACGAGCTCGCGCTTGCCGCGGAGCAAGATGGTGCGCGTGGACTGGCTCGCATCAAGGCGTCGCTCGTCGAAGAGGCAAAGAAAGTGCATCAGGAGCGCCGCGAAGCCGACGAGCGCATCGGCCGTTTCGGCGCGGAGTTCATGCCGCAGAGCGGCCGCGTGATGACGCAGTGCAATGCCGGCGCGCTTGCGACCGGCGGAATCGGCACCGCTCTCGGCGTGATCCGCATGGCGGTCAAAGCCGGCCATCAAATCGAGGTGTTCGTGCCGGAGACGCGGCCTTACCTGCAGGGCGCGCGGCTGACGGCGTGGGAGCTCGACCGAGTCGGCATTCCCCTGACGCTCATCACCGACAATATGGCGGCACACTTCCTGAAGACCGGGGACGTGGGAGCAGTCGTGGTCGGCGCGGACCGGATCGCGCGCAACGGCGACACGGCAAACAAAATCGGGACGTACGGAATCGCGGTGCTCGCGCGGGAACACAATGTGCCGTTCTACGTGGCCGCGCCGATTTCGACCCTCGATCTTTCGATTCCCTCGGGAGAGCAAATTCCGATCGAAGAGCGTTCGCAGGAGGAGGTGACGCATCTGGCCGGAGTG
Organism: uncultured Acidobacteriota bacterium; assembly: GCA_963715685.1. Classification (GTDB taxonomy): domain Bacteria; phylum Acidobacteriota; class Terriglobia; order Acidiferrales; family UBA7541; genus Palsa-295. The sequence continues at coordinate 4,528,270 of OY970264.1, forward strand.
CGCATCTCCGCGAATGTTCGCGCGGCGCATCCGGCGTTCGATGTGACGCCCGCAAAGTTTATCGCCGCGATTATCACGGAGCGAGGCGTGGCGAGGCCGCCATTCGAGAAGTCGCTTGCGGAGCTGGCAGCACGGTAGGATGCCGCCGGTGTTGAGTTGAGCTCTGCTCCTCGCCCCCGCCCCTGGATTTACTCGTAGCGGAGGGCCTCGACGGGATTCAGGCGCGCTGCCTTCCAAGCGGGATACACGCCGAAAAATACGCCGATTGCGCTCGCTACGGAAACGCCAAGCGTCACGAGAGAGACCGAAATCGAGGCCGGAAACGAGGGGAAGGCCAACCGAATGACGAGGACGATCGAAGCCCCGAAAAGGACTCCGATGATGCCGCCGACCGCAGCGAGCGTCACGGCTTCGAGCAGAAACTGAGTGAGAATGTTGTTGCGGCGCGCGCCGATGGCTTTGCGGACGCCGATCTCGCGCGTCCGTTCCGTCACGCTGACGAGCATGATGTTCATCACGCCTATGCCGCCCACGAGCAGCGCCACCGAGCCGACCGCCAGCATCACGATGAAAATCCCACCGGAAATCTGATTCCAGAGCTCGACGAACGTGTCGGTGGTCAGAATCGCGAAATCGTCATCCTTATTGGACGACAGCCGCCGCATGCGGCGCAGATACTCGCGCGCCTCATCCACCACAAGCGGAAGGTTCTCTGCGCTGTCGGCCTTGGCGAACAACACAAAGTCCTTGAACTCGGGATGCAACTTTCGCATCGTCGAGAATGGGACGAGGGCGATGTTGTCTTCCGGGTTTTCTCCGGTTCCCAGGGCCTGTTTCTGCTCTTCGAGGAGGCCCACGACCGTAAACACCTGCCCTTCGAGCAGCACTTCCTTACCGATGGGATCCTCGCCGTTGGGAAAGAGCGTCTTCTTCGTGATGTTGCCGATCACGGTCACCGGGGAGTGGTGCAATTCATCCGTATCGTTGAAAAAGCGGCCGCTGGCGAGACCGAAATCGGCGATCTTCGCGATGTCGGGCATATCGCCTTCGAGAATGACGTTTTTCGCGCGGAGATTGCCGCGGCGCACTTCACTTGATCCCGCACCTACCTCGTAATTTTCGATTTGCGCCTCGGCTGTGGCCGCCACGACGTGCGGCAATTGCGCAAGTCCATCCGCCCACTCCGCTTTCAGCTCCTTGCGCTGAAGCACTTCTGGGGAGAGGCGCCCGAGCGTGGCCCACGAGAAGCGGTAGCAGATGATGGTGCTCGAACCGAGCGATTGGATTTGACCGAGGACATTGGAGTTCAGGCCGTTGACGACGGCGCCGATCACGATGATCGTGGTCACGCCAATCATGATGCCCAGGATGGTGAGAAGCGATCGCAGCGGGTTGCGGCGCAGGACGTCGAGCGCCAGCGTGACCGCTTCTTTCACTTCGCCGAATTTGTTCGTTTTCCGCACGCTTGACCTCTGCCATTCACTCCGACCGCAACGCCACCACCGGGTCGAGCCGCGCCGCCTTCGTCGCGGGGTACACACCGAAGAAAAGCCCCACGCTCGTCGCCACGATCAGTCCCATGAGAACCGACCAGATTTGGACCGAGCTCGGCAGCGCGGTGGTCCATGTCACGACCTTCGCCACGAGAATCCCCAGAATCACGCCGCCGACTCCCCCGATGGCCGCCAGCAAGGACGATTCGATCAAGAATTGCATCCGGATATCGCTCTGACGCGCGCCGAGCGATTTCCGCAGGCCGATTTCCCGGGTCCGCTCCGTGACCGATACCAGCATGATGTTCATGATCACGATGCCGCCTACGACGAGCGCAATCGAGGCAATCCCGATCATCACACCGAAGAATGTGTTCGAGATGTTGCCCCACAGCGTGAGAAACGACCCATTCGTCTCCATCGCAAAATCGTCCGCGTCCTTGTACGCCACGTGCCGGCGCCCGCGCAAAATCATACGCACTTCGTCCATCGTGTAGTCGAGCGCGGGTGTACTCGGCGCTTTCGCCCACAACCGGACCGAATCATCGCTCGCATACATCCGCTGGTAGGTGGTGAGCGGCAGGATCACCCAGTTGTCCTGCGACTGCCCCATCACCGATCCCCGCTTCTTGCCCACGCCAACGATCTCGCACATCCCCGTGTCCACCCGGATCTCCTTCCCGACGGGATCGACTCCCGGGAGGAGCTTATCGACGATGTCGAAACCGACGTCGCAAACGGGCGCGGCGCGCTCGACATCGAGCCTGGTGATGTTGCGCCCCTCGGAGAGCTCGCGGCTATTCATTTCGGGCATCTCATGCGTAAAGCCGATGATGTCGGCGTCTGAGATGTAGTCGGTCCCGTACTTCGCCTGGCCGCGCCGGTTCAGGCTTCCGCCGACGGCAACGCAACTGCGGCAGGTATCGCGCAGGGCGAGATAGTCGTCGTAGTGGAATTTCTTGCGCTTTTGGGCCTCCTCCCATTGGGATATGTCCGTGATGGTCGAAGGCGAGCGATTGATCATGACGACGTCCGAGCCCAGTTGAACGACCTTTTCGGCCACGTACTTGTTCAGGCCGCTGACAAGGCTGACCACGGCGATGACGGACATCACGCCGATCACAACGCCCAGCAACGTGAGGGCGCTGCGCAGCTTATGGGACCAAAGGCTCGCCGCGGCGATTCGCGCCGCCTCGCCCAGCGTCATGGAGGTCTTTGCAGGCATTCTGGTATCTCGCTCGGTCTAAGAATTATACGCTCCGGCGACACCCGAAGTTGCAGCATTAGACGGGATGGGGCGAGGGAAGATAGCGGCGGGACGCCCAAGCGTGCCACGTCTCTTGCCCACGAAACAAAAAGGGCGCCCCGGACTTGCCGAAGCGCCCTGAAACTGCTTTCTTAACTGAGGGGCTAAAAGTCGAACTTCAGCCCCCACTCAATTGCACGAGGCGCGCCGAAAGCGAATACGCCAGTCCCGGTACCGACCTGGTCGGCTCTGCTCGCATTGAACGTGCCATTGATCGTTTCCGAATTGCCAGTCAACAGGCCGCTCAATTCGTTGATTGGCGAGTCAAGATTCCTGAAGTTGAACAGGTTAAATATCGAGACGCTAGGAGTAAGTGTAAGCCGCTCGTTGAAGAAGCTGTGATGGTAACTGAATTCCAGATCGAATGCGTGCAGCCACCCCAATGAGGAAAATGAAGGCGAGCCAGACGGAAGACCCGCAATAGCCTGCGGCGTCGCGCCCATTGCGATCAGCTGGGCCTCGGTCATCAAGCCGGCATTCACGAGGGCCTGGCCAGCCGGGGTAATTGTCTTGCCCGCAATCATTGAGTTGTAATTCGCGATCGCATTGGCAAGTCCCGTCGGGCTTAGACTGCGGCCATACGCCCCCACTTTGTAAGTGGTGTAGTTGCAGTTGCCTCCCACGGTGCCACAGTTCGAACTGGTTTGAGCGATTGGGAGCGGATCCTGCACCACTCCGGATCCAGTGAAGTCAGACTGGAAAATTGCTCCAGCCCCCGACGTACTGGTGACCGGCGTCACTGCCAAGGGAGACCAGAAGTGAGAAATAATCCCCAGCTGGAACCCGCCGGGAAAAGTCCCCCAGCCTCCCATGTTGAATTGATGTGTTCGGTCGAGCGTGCTATCACCCATATATCGCAGTGGATTACGGTTGTCGAGCGCGTTGTTGATGAAGTCTTGGTCCTCTGCACCCGCCGTGCCAGCCGCAGCAAAGCTGGTGGATCCGGTGTTCTGGAATCGCGACAGCGTGTAGGCCACCTGGAAGTTCAAGTAGCGCAGACCCGGCAGGGGATTTTTTGCGTTCTCCTGCCACTTCACATCGAGTGCGTTGTAGACAGACCGGCCGACCGGCTCGAGGAACGGCGCTTCGCCGATCAGGGGATTAATCCCTCCGAAGGCACATGCGTATTTGTAGCTGGCCCCCAGGCCGCCACCGCATTGAGCTCCTCCGGCAACGTCTAAGTTTGAGTCCAAGCCGTCTTTCGCGAAATCGCAAATGTGGGCTCCAGGCAGCGGATTGCCTGACGCATCCGTCGCGCACGAGCTGTCGGTCTCTGAACCAATGGCGCAGTTAATTGAGGCCGCGCTAACCCCGTATCCGCAACCGAACGCATTATCCGTCCGGCTGATCGCCTGCGTAGCCGCATGCAGATTCAAGTACGCCGCGTCGCCGGTGTGGTTGGCATCAATGTTGAGCAGAAAGTGCGTGCCTACGTTTCGCAGATAATCCGCGGTTATCACCATTCCCGGTCGAATTTCACGCTGAAATCCGATGTTCATCTGCACGGAGCGCGGCACCTTGTAGTTTGGAGCGAACGTACCAGCGCCGCCGGTGAGCGGTTCCCCGGCTGCAATCTGGTTAGGCAAATAAGCCGCGTTGGCTCCCTTGGGGTTCGCCGCAGCCACTGCTTGGAATTTGTCTTCGAAATCGGCGACGCACTGCGCTACCGTGATGCCGCTGCAGCTAAGAAGCGGGGTAACGGCCGAGCTCGGCAGCGTAGCGCCGATTGCGGATGAGCAAGTTGCGTCTCCACCGGGTAGGAATTGTGTAGAACCATCCGCAAACGGTATCGGCTCTACCACTTCGGAGTTGCAAGCTGGTTGATAGCTAAGGAAAGCTCCCGATGCCAACCGGCCGGGACGATCGAACAGCACGTTGTTCCAGATGGCATTCTCATAGTAGATTCCGATTCCTCCCCGAATCACGGTCTTGCCGCTGCTCTTCGGGTCCCACGCGAATCCAATCTGTGGGCCGAAGTCGGCATTCTGCTGCTTAACGCGATTCCCGTAGCCTGGGAGATAGTTATTCACAACCTCGATGGTATCCAGATCGCTATCTGTCCGTCCCGTGTCGCGTGAGTAGCGGACCCCATACAGGAAAGTCAGGTTCGGTTTAACCTTCCAGGTATCTCCGACGTACAGACCTATCCGGTTGTCAGGACCGCTGCCACCAAAGGGTTTTCCAAAGGCTGGCAACTCCGAGGAGTATCCCAAACCGTTGCCGATATAAGCTAGATCAGGCGTGTAGTTCAGGGGGCACGCCGTGCCCGTCTGCCCTCCAGGACAGGTCACAATAGCTCCCACGTACGAATTGTAGGTCGCGCCGCTGGCAATAGTGTTTTGAAAGTCATAAATGGTCGCCTTAATACCGAAGAAGCTGGCGAATCCACCCCCTTGGATATGGTTAAACGCCACTCCGTAACGGATCACGTGCGAGCCCCAAACTTTGCTGCCGTCATATTTGACCTGGCGGTTGCTCTGGTATGTATGTTGGGGTGCGTCGCTGCTCGCTCCTGTCGCCAAACCGTTGCTGGTAAAATCCAAAGCCACCGGGTAATTAGCGAGCGGGGTGGGGCCACCTGTCGTCGCATCCACGATATTGTTGATGAACTTTAGATATTCAACTCGGAAGCTGTGCGTGAACGAGCCGGTATTGAAATCCACGCCGCCTGCAAAATTCCTTGTGCGGTCCTTATTCCCAAAAGCCGCATAGGAAGGAGTGCCGTACGTGGGAACCAGTGCGTTCTGAAAATAGTTGTAGCGGAAGAAGGAATGAATGGATTTTGTGACTTGCCAGTCCATTCTGCCCAATCCGAGAATGTCTTTGTAGGGCGAACTAAACGTGCCGTCGAAAGACGAAAACGGCGGGGCGAAAGTAAGGCCAGCCGCCTCGTGCTGAAGGATCCGTTCGGCGTCTATGAAAAAGAAAAGCTTGTCCTTGATGATCGCTCCGCCCACGTCGCCGCCGTATTGATTGCGTTGATAGGTTCCGGCGCCCGGTAAAACCGCTCCTTGGCTCGAATCCCGGAATACTCCAAATGCCCCTCCGTGGATCGTGTTCGTCCCGGACTTTGTTGCCACGTTGACGGCACCCGAAGACGTGAGCTCGTTCGAAAGATCCAGACTCGATTGCGATAATTGGAATTCGGAAATGGCACTCGCAGGAATGTTCGTCGTGGTAGTTCCAACCGTCTCGTCGCTGACATCCAGCCCGTCGACTTCGATCCGAGCCGTGCGGCCGAACCGGCCGCCGAACGAAATCGAGGAGAAACCTGTCTTCGTGGGGTCGAAATTACTCCCGTCTTGGATTTGGACGCCTGGCTCGAGCTGTGCCAAATCCAGGAAGTTGCGGCCATTGATAGGCAAATTCTCAATTTGATCGGCCGTCAATGTCCCCGAGACTGCGGATTGCTCAGTGTTTACGACCAGTGCTTCGCCCGTAACTTCCACCACGCTAGAGGCGGCGCCGAGTTCGAGTTTGATGTTCCCAGGACTGACGACTCCGATCTGGACCGTGTAGGTCGTCTCGACCATCTTGAAATTCGGTGACGCGACGCGAACCGTGTAGATCCCTGGCGTTAGGGAGCCTGAGCTGTACACACCGGCCGAGTCTGTGGTTGTGTTCAGAACTTGGCCCGTTGCCTTATTCGTGATGGTAACTTGGACATTCGCAACGATAGCGTCGGAGGGGTCAGTAACTGTCCCCTGAATGCTGCCAGTACCGACGGTTGCCTGCGACCAAGCTGGCTGGTAGCCCAAGAGAACCGCAGCCAAAAGCGTAATCACAACCAAGAGCTTTCGATTCATATCTCGCCTCCCAAAGGCTCGGCGCCCGGCAAGTCCTGTAGAATTCGAACCGCAAGAATCGCCCCGTTGAAGGACACACGCCTGGCCGGAACAATGGCACGTCTGTGTCCATTGAGTAGACGCGCTAAACTATTTATTGCCAGCGGGATGGAATCGTCCGAATTGCAATATTTAGCGCCTGATACGATTTCACGTATATGTAAATTGGAAGTTATCCTCTTGAGAGGAACCGTGGTCTTAATGCTTAGCGTTCCGCCTCGAGTTTCCGCTGCGGTCTCGCCAGTAGACTAGAACCATACGGATGCGTATGCGAAATCGTCCGCGACCGAGAAATTGGATTGAGCGAGAAGATCTCACACGGTTGGACCGTGCCAACCGGTCTTGCTCCGGCGGCTAACCCCTTCGACTGCCCGGCGCATCACAACTGACTCCAGCCTAGGATTCTGCCCAAATCGTGCGCTCAGTTCCGACACGCGGGGACGGCAGTTGGCGTTTCGTACTCCTGCTTTCTCGGAGCCTGCGCCAAGAAATCCAAATTCTCCCGAGGAGGAAAAATCTCTATGGTGCGTAGATTGTCTTTATTGGCTGGCGTGGTTCTGCTGGTGTCACTCTCCGCTCAGGCGCAAGGCCTCGATGACAAATTCGAGGTTTTCGGCGGCTACTCCTTCCTTCGCATAAACAATTCGCCTTCGGCCAACCTGAATGGTTGGGAGCTGTCGGGCAATTACAAATTCGCTGAGTGGCTCGGCGGCGTGGCTGATTTCGACGGCCATTACGGCTCTCCCGATGGATTCAGCTCGTCGTTGCACACATTTCTTTTTGGGCCGCAGGTCTCGTTCCCAGCGCGAGTTTCGCCGTTTGCGCACGTGCTGATCGGAGGCGCGCACGTCAGCTCCGGCGGCGTCGGGAACAGCGCATTTGCGATGGCTATCGGCGGCGGTATTGATTCGAGGCTGGTGCACGGGATCTACTGGCGCATCATCGAGGGAGACTACCTTCCCACGCATTTCTCCGGCGGGACGCAAAACAACGGCCGCCTTTCAACTGGAATCGTGTTCCGGTTCTGAGAGATCAGTCGCGGAGTGCCAGGACAAGCACGCGTGTGCCCGGGTGTTCCCGCTCCGATCTCGAGAGGGAACGCCCGGGCCGCATGGCTAGTCGAGAACAAAATTCACGGAGATGAGCGTCTCAACCTCGACAAGCTGGCCGCTCAATCGTGTCGGCCGATAACGCCACTGACGAACGGCCTCGACTGCGGCCCGCGCCAGGATCGGGTTCCCGCTGACGACCTCGATCTGGCGAATGGCGCCGTCCGTCCCGATGATCGCTCGCAGTTCCACCGTGCCGGAAAGACGCATCTGCTCGGCGATCGGTGGATAGTCGGGCTGTACTCGGTTTATCAGCAGCGCCGCCATCACTCCCGTGCTCATCACTACAGGCCGGTTCGGACGCGCATGCGTTTCCGGTGGCTCGATGCGTGGCCGCTCTCCGCCGTCGTTTCCAAACGGGATTCCCGGGCCGGTGCCTGATTGTTCGGGCCACGTAGAGCTTTGGTCAATGTCGGGCGGAGCAGCATCCGGAACCTGGGAAACATGCGCGAGAATGGCTGCCGGTTGGAACACGAATGGGCGCAACGAGTCTCTGTGCGTGGCCGGATGCGGCGTGCTGCGTGGAGGCGCGGCATCGGGATGTGGCTCACCGTGATAGGGAGGCAGCGGCGTGAGAACCAGCTGCGCTGGGAGCACCGCGGGCGTGATGAGCGGCCAGAGAACCATCGCCGTCAAAACGGCCACCTCCAGGAAAACCGAGATCACTAACGCCTTTCGTCGCAGCCAGCGCGCTCGTCCAATGGCTCCGGCGTCACTATCCACCATGCAGCGCGTGAGACTTCCGAGGTCGCTCATAGACACACCTCCTCCATTCAAGTGAACCGATTGGAAATCAATTCGCGGTTGCTCGACCCTGGTCTTGATTGGGCCGACGCCGCGAAGGGCTTGACCTAAAGTTCGCGCGATCTCTTCCCAAGATAGACACCGCGCCGCGCCAGAGGTTCCCCGGCGTTCGGGGTCTAAAGGCTTTGTACCGCTAATGCCGCCTGAGATAGCGGGTTACGAATTTAGTGCGAAGCATGCATCGATTCGGGCCGATCGCGCGTCTAACAACTCGGAATTGCCCCAATTGGGGTCATAAAGGTGGTCATCATGAGCCGTTCTTCAATTGAAACTGTGGGAGTTCGCTACACGGGTTGGGCCGCGCTGAATCGCGACCCGCTCGAGGATCTCGTCGAGTACACGTGTCCGCACTGTGGGGTGAAGGGAGCCAAGGCTGCCCGGCGCCCGCGTTCGGAGTATCACTTCACCGACGGGTTCGTGCAGGACCTGCAAGGTGAGATGAGCACGTGCCGCGGATGCAAGCAGTCAATCCGGGTTTCGCCCGTGGTATTGCTCCACGACCAAGGCGAGGAGCGGCGTTTCAACGCCGTCTTCCTGGCTGATCTGGAAGTCTCCAAGAACTAAGCTGGCTTGGCCGTTTCTCCCGCTGCGCGGATTTTATATTAATGGTGTGTCCGCACCCTGTCCCTTCTCGGCTGCGATCGGAGCAAAATAAAAGGCGAGGGAGATTTCGCCCCCTCGCCTTTGAGTGACCTACGCCTACTTTTGACCCGCGATTAGCGGAAACGCCCTCCGCGATCACGGCATTCCTCGCGCAGGCGCGCCAGCTCGCGGCGCTCGTGATCCGCTTGCCGACTCTTGAAACCGTGGCGCGCGATGGCTCGATCGAGTTCGTGCTGCTCATGCGCGAACTGCCGGGCGCACCAATCTTCCGCACTCGCGGTTCCCGCGCCTACGAGAAGCAGGACCGAAGCCAGTAGACCCATTCCAACCGCTTTTATTGTAGTTATCATGGCCAACCTCCGAGGCAGCTCCAAAGCCTGCTGGTGGCTTAGCCTAATTTGCTGCCTGCATAGGGGATGGCTGGGGTCGCGAACGGGTTGCCCATCCTTGCATCCTGCTGAAAAAGTGGGCGATACGAGAGCTAATCGACATCCAGCGAGAGGTGGTGTTTCTCCATGTCCAGGCGGACGCGCTGGAAAGCGTCGTCCACGGTGTCTGCAAACTGGAGCAGTTTGTAGTCGGATTCATTCATCGTGCCAGCATTGACCATGTGCCGCCAGTTCAAGACCTTGTCCCAATATTCTCGCCCGTAGATGAGAATCAAATGGCGTGAGGACAATTTGCCGGTTTGCATCAGCGTGAGCATTTCCCATAGCTCGTCCATCGTGCCAAAGCCGCCCGGGAAGACGATCAGCGCCTTGGCCATCTGCGCGAACCACAGCTTGCGCATGAAGAAATAATGGAAGCAAAAATTCAGCTCGGGGCTGATGTAAGGGTTCGGGCGCTGTTCGTGCGGAAGCTGGATGCTCAGGCCGATCGACGAGCCGCCCGCTTCGGCCGCGCCGCGGTTCGCCGCCTCCATGATTCCGGGGCCACCGCCCGAGCAGATCACGAAGCGCTTCGGCTGGGCGCCGAGCGTCATGGCCCAGGACGTGATGCGGCGCGACAACTCGCGCGCCTCTTCGTAGTAACGCGACATCCCGACGATGGATTTCGCCGCGGTTATTTTCGTCCGCCACGCGTGGGTGCGGCGGCCTTTCGCGGCGCGCTGCAATCTCTTGAGCTGCGCGATGGCGCGGTCGCGCGGCTGAATGCGCGCCGAACCGAACATCACGATCGTGTCGCCCACGCCCGCGCGGCGCAGACGGTTGATCGGATCGATATACTCCGCCAGGATGCGCAGCGGCCGCGCCGGCAGGCTCTCCATGAAGACGGGATCCTGATAGGCAAGGCTGGACATCGGCAAATGACCGAAACGCTTCATCACTCCCCCTCACGAAACATGCAGAAATCCATTCTAGCCCGGCGCGTGCGCCGCCGCGCCCCCACTTCGCGCGCCGATGTGCGATTGCATAACGCCCTGCGAATATGGCGATGATTGGATGGCGCGGCCGGCGAGCAGGGGCAGGTCAACGTGAAGTCGCGGCGTTGCGGGCCGAGGCGGAATCTTCGGCGAGCAGCTCCCGCGCGGTGAAGATCGAGCGGTAGTTGTACTTGGTGCGCAGCATTTCGGAGCCGCCCTCTTCGCGATCCACCAGGCTGACGACGGCGATGACTTCGCAGCCTTCGCGCTCGGCGGCGTCGATGGCTTCCTGCGTGGAGCCGCCGGTGGTGCACACGTCGTCGACGATCGCCACGCGCTTGCCTTGTGTTTCTTCAATTCCTTCGATTTGCTTCTTGCGGCCGTGGCCCTTCGCTTCCTTGCGGACCAGAAATCCTTGCAGAGGGCGCTTTTCGATCGCGCTCACCACGATCGCCGCGGACACCACGGGGTCAGCGCCCATACTGAGCCCGCCGATCGCGTCCGGTTTCACGCCCATTTCGTCGAGCAGCTCGAGAACGCAGTAGCCGGTGAGCCGCGCGCCTTCCGGGTCGAGCGTGGTCAGCCGGCAGTCGAGGTAGTAATGGCTCTTCTTGCCGGAAGCCAGGGTGAAGTCGCCGCGCTTGATCGATTTCGCGCGCAGCAGATTCGCGAGTTTTTCCCGATGACTCATCGCAATTCACCGTTCGGTGAGAGCATCACACGAAGAGAGATTCCTCGCTCCGCTCGGAATGACAGATCCATCGGAATCGTGTCGGAAATCATTTCTTTTCCGGTTCGGGCGCGCCGGTTTCCTCTTCGAGGATGGCGGCGGCAGCTGCGATGCGGTCGCCTTCATCGAGACGCAGGAGGCGGACGCCCTGCGTCGAGCGGCCGGCTTCGCGAATCTCGCCTGCGTGGACGCGGATCACCTTGCCGTGGCCGGTGATGATCATGACGTCGGAATCCTCGCGGACCTGTAGCGCGGCGACCACAGGGCCGTTGCGGTCGGTCGATTTCAGGTTGATGACACCTTTGCCCCCGCGCGAGGTGACGCGATATTCGGCGAGTGGCGTGCGCTTGCCGTAGCCCTTTTCGGCGACGGTGAGCATTAGCGAGGTGAGCGACTCGCGGATCTGATCGCTTTCGAGCTCGTCGAGATTCTGCGTCTCTTTCTTATATTCCTTCTGGATGATTCCGAAGTCCACTTGCGCGGCGTCCATGCGAGACGACGTAATCGCCCTTGGCGAGGTCCATGCCGTTGACGCCGCCGGCCGCGCGGCCCATCGAGCGGACTTCCGTCTCGCGGAAGAGGATCGCCTGGCCGTCGCGGCTCGCGAGGAAGATCATCTGCTTGCCGTCGGTGAGTTTGGCGCCGATCAGCTCGTCGTCGGAATCGAGATTGATGGCGATGATGCCGGACGGGCGCGGGTTTGAAAATTCGGCGAGATCGGTCTTTTTCACCGTGCCGTTTTTCGTGGCGAGGAAGACATAGCGGCCGGCCTCCTCGAGATTGCGCGTGGGGACGATGGCCTTAAGGGTCTCGCCTTCCTGGAAACGCACGAGGTTGTTGATGGCTTTCCCGCGCGTGGCCGCGGCGGCTTCTGGAATTTCATACACCTTCAACCAATAGACGCGGCCCTTCGACGTAAACAACAGAATGTAGCTGTGCGCCGAGGCGACGAAGAAGTGCTCGACGAAATCGTCTTCGCGCGTTTTCGCGCCGATGCGGCCTTTGCCGCCGCGCGATTGGTGGCGGTAGGTCTCAACCGAAGTGCGCTTCACGTACCCCGCGTGGCTGACGGTGATCGCCATCTCTTCGTCCTTGATCAGGTCTTCGAGCTTGATCTCCTCGACGCGATCGACGATCTGCGTGCGGCGGGCGTCGCCGTAGGATTTCATAACTTCGCGCAGCTCGGCGACGATCACGGCTTTCAGCTTCTTGTCGCTCGCGAGGATTGACTGCAGCTCGGCGATGCGCTCGCGGATTTGCGCGAGTTCCTTGAGGATTTCATCCACCGAAAGCTGCGTAAGGCGGTGCAATTGCAATTCGAGGATGGCGTCGATTTGGATGTAGCTGAGGCCGAGGCCCTCGCCGGAGCTGGCGACCGTGATGCCGTATTTCTTGGCGTCGAGCTTGACGCCCTTGATCGCGGTTTCTTTCCCGCCGACGAGGACGCGGATCGACTTATTCTCGAAAAATTCGTGCAAGTTCTCGCGGGCGTTCGCGCGGCTGGATGATCCGCGGATGATCTTGATCACGTCGTCGATGTGGTCGAGCGCGATGCGGTAGCCGAGCAGGACATGCTCGCGCTCCTGGGCTTTGCGCAACTCGTACTGCGTGCGGCGCCGCACCACATCCACGCGGTGGTCGATGAACAGTTGCAACAGGGCAAGCAGGCCGATCTCGCGAGGCTGCCCGGCGACGATGGCGAGCAGGATCATGCCGAACGATTCCTGCATCTGCGTTTGCTTGAAAAGGTGGTTGAGCACAAGCGCGGTTCTTCGTCGCGCTTGACCTCGATGACGATGCGCATGCCGTCGCGGTCGGATTCGTCGCGGATGTCGGCGATGCCTTCTATTTTCTTGTTCTGGATCAGCTCGGCAATGTGCTCGATCAGCCGGGCTTTGTTCACCTGATAGGGCAGCTCGGTGATGACGATGTCCTGGCGGTCCTTGCCGCGCTGCTCGATGGCAGCTTTTGCGCGCACCTGAAACGAACCGCGGCCGGTCTTGTAGGCCTGCTCGATTCCCTCGCGGCCGTAGATGTAGCCCGCCGTCGGAAAATCCGGGCCCGGAACGATCTTCATCACCTGCTTGAGCGTGGCTTCCGGATTTTCGATGAGCAGGATGCGGCTTCGACGATTTCCTTCAGATTGTGCGGCGGAATGTTGGTGGCCATGCCGACGGCGATTCCGCTCGCGCCATTGACGAGGAGATTCGGAATGCGCGTCGGGGAGAACTGTCGGCTCCAGCCGGGTTTCGTCGAAGTTTGGGAACGAAATCCACGGTTTCTTTTTCGATGTCCGCCAGCATTTCCTCGGCGATTTTGGAGAGGCGCGCCTCGGTGTAACGCATGGCCGCGGGCGGGTCGCCGTCGACCGAGCCGAAGTTTCCCTGGCCGTCGACAAGCGGATAGCGCATGTTGAAATCCTGCGCGAGCCGGACGAGCGCGTCGATAGATGGGCGGCTCGCCGTGCGGATGATAATTGCCGAGGACTTCGCCGACAGATTTTCGCGCACTTGCGGTAAGCCTCGATTCGAGGTCAGGCCGAGCTCGTACATGCCGAACAGATATCCGGCGCTGGACGGGCTTGAGGCCGTCGCGCACGTCGGGCAGCGCGCGCGCCGATGATTACGCTCATCGCGTAATCGAGGTACGACTTCTTCATTTCCGATTCGATATCAACCGGCAAAAGAATCGATTGGTTTTGCTCGTCTGCCATTAGACCCCTCAGAAGTCAGTCATCGGCACGGCTGATGCTGTGAAAAAAAACCGGTCCTATTCCTTTAAATATCGAGGTTGACGACGTCCAGTGCGTTTTCCTCGATGAATTTGCGGCGCTCTTCGACGTTTTCGCCCATCAGCGTCGAGAAAATATCCTCGGCGGCGACGGCGTCCTCGAGACGCACCTGCAGCAGCGTGCGCGTCTCGGCGTTCATCGTGGTGGCCCAGAGCTGCTCGGGATTCATTTCGCCGAGGCCCTTGAAACGCGTGATGGTGAATTCTTTTTTCGCGTCTTCGAGAACGTAGTTCAGGAGCTGCAGCGCCGTTTCTTTGGTGGCTTTGTCGCCGTTGTGCGTGATCGTGAACGGCGGCTTGTCGTTTTCCACTATTGCCTGATGCAGCGTGCGGAGGCGCTTGTACTCGGGCGAAGCCGCAAGCGCCCAATTGACGCGGCGCTCGCCGCCATTTTTCAGCACGAGCTCGTGGAGGCTGTGCTCCTCGTCGTATTCAAGCTTGGCTTCAAGGTCGAGCTTGGCCTTTTCGATGGCCTTGACCAGCTCCTGAAGTTTCTTCTTGTCCGCGAAGTCGGTTTTCTTTTCGAGGTCGCTCTCGGCGAGCAGATCGATGAGTTTGGGTTCGCGCGATCTTGCGCGCGAGCTTGGCTGAGACCTGGTCGTACTCCTGAATATTCAGGAGGAACTGCGTCAGATCGCCGCCCTCGAGCGATTTGCCGGTCTTTCCCTTGACGACGTGCTCTTCGGTGGCGCGCTTCATCAGCTCACGGGAGAACTCGCGCTCGTCGCGGATGTAGCGCTCCATCTTGCCGCGCTTGACGCGATAGAGCGGCGGCTGGGCGATGTAGATGTGGCCTTTTTCGATCAGCGCGCCCATGTGGCGGAAGAAAAACGTAAGCAGCAGCGTGCGGATGTGGCTGCCGTCGACGTCCGCGTCGGTCATGAGAATGATTTTGTGGTAGCGGAGTTTCGTGGGCGTCGAAATCATCCTTGCCGATGCCGGTGCCGAGTGCTGTGATGATGGCGCGGATTTCCTCGTGGCCGAGCATCTTGTCGTAGCGCGCCTTTTCGACGTTGAGGATCTTGCCCTTGAGCGGAAGGATGGCCTGGTAGCGGCGATCGCGCCCGCCCTTGGCCGAGCCGCCGGCCGATTCGCCCTCGACGATGAAGATCTCGCAGCGCGCGGGATCGCGTTCCTGGCAGTCGGCAAGCTTGCCCGGCAGGCCGCTGGAATCGAGCGCGGACTTGCGGCGCGTCAGTTCGCGGGCTTTGCGGGCCGCTTCGCGGGCGCGCGCCGCTTCAATGCATTTGCCGATGATTTTGCGCGCGATCGAGGAGTGCTTGTCGAAATATTCGCCGAGCTTTTCGTTGACGAGCGATTCGACAAGGCCCTTGATGTCGCTATTCAGCTTGCCCTTGGTCTGGCCCTCGAATTGCGGTTGCGGCAGCTTCACGGAAACGACGGCGACGAGGCCTTCGCGCACGTCGTCGCCGTTGATCGAGACTTCGTCCTTCTGCTCCTTGAGCATGCCGAAGGAGTTCGCGTAGTAGTTGATCGTTCGCGTGAGCGCGGATCGGAAGCCAGAGAGATGCGTGCCGCCGTCGACGGTATTGATCGTGTTCGCGAAAGCGAAGATGTTTTCCGCGTAGCTGTCGTTGTACTGCAACGCGATTTCCATGTCCACCTGGTCGCGCTTGCCCTCCATGTAGATGGGCGAATCGTGCAGCGTTTCCTTGCCGCGGTTCAGGTGCTTGACGAATTCGGTGATGCCGCCGGTGAAGCGAAATTCGGTTTTCTTGTTCGATGCGCTCGTCATCCAGCGTGATTTTCAGGCCCTTGTTCAGGAAGGCGAGTTCGCGCAGGCGCTGCGAAAGCGTGTCGAAGCTGTAGTTGATGGTCGTGAAGATCGACGGGTCGGGGTGAAAGGTGATCTTCGTGCCGGTTTTTTTCGTCTTGCCCGAGGCTTTCAGCTTCGAGGTGGGATCGCCCTTTTCGTAGGACTGTTCCCAGACTTCGCCATCGCGCCAGATTTCGAGGTCGAGCCAGTCGGAGAGCGCGTTGACGACCGAAACGCCCACGCCGTGGAGTCCGCCCGAGACCTTGTACGTGTCGCTATCGAATTTTCCGCCCGCGTGCAGCACGGTCATGACGACTTCGGCGGCGGGCTTTTTTTCCGTGGCGTGCATGTCCACGGGAATGCCGCGGCCGTTGTCGATCACGGTGACGCTGTTGTCGTCGTGCACGCTGGACGTTGATCTCGTCGCAGTAGCCGGCCATCGCTTCGTCAACCGAGTTATCGACCACTTCCCATACGAGATGGTGCAGGCCGAGTTCGCCGGTCGAGCCGATGTACATCGCGGGGCGTTTGCGGACAGCTTCAAGCCCGCCGAGGACTTTGATCGAAGTCGCGTCGTACTTGTGCCCGGAGCCCTTGACGGCCGGAGTCTCTTTGTCAGCCATGGATCGTGCGTCTCCTCAG
Organism: uncultured Acidobacteriota bacterium; assembly: GCA_963715685.1. Lineage (GTDB taxonomy): Bacteria > Acidobacteriota > Terriglobia > Acidiferrales > UBA7541 > Palsa-295. The sequence goes on from OY970264.1 coordinate 4,544,732, forward strand.
ATGCGTGGCGCGGCTTCGCGCAGAAAACCCCGGGCCGCTACACCCTTCGTTTCTCAGGGCGAGCCCGAGCTGGATGCGATTCATTTCGGGAAGGCGGTCGCGCGGAATGTGCCCGACACTTGCCTTGCCCATTGGTCCCACGCTCGCGAATTTTTTTCGCTCGAGCTGGGACTCGAAGGGTTTTTCGAGAGCTCCATCCCGTCCTATTCCGAAAATTTCGGGCGGACGCGGCGAAGCTTTTTTCTCCCCGCGGAAGGGGATGTTCGTCGCTTGCACCGTGCCATTTTCAGCCGCCAGTTCTGGCGCTGGCGGGCTTGGCGCGGCGCAAGTTTGGTGCGAACAAAGTGCCGTTCAGGAAGAATCCGGAACATCAAAATTTTACCGGAATGTGCGCGAAATCACAAGGCGATTGTGAGAGCGGATGATGTGGATAGCCCTTTTATTTTCAATCGCTTACGTTTGGTGACAGGGCGTATTTCTACGGTCGAAAATCGCCCAAGGCGAAGCCCCTGAGAAACAGGTTCGGAAGCAACTTTTGAGGACACGGGAAATCAGATACGCATGGGCATGACGACGTAGCGGTAGCGGCTGGATTCGTCACCGAGCGGGCGAAGCTGCCCGGCGGACTGCTCGTCTTTCAGCTCGAAGCTGATGGGACCATCGGGAGCGGCGGCGAGAAAATCGAGAAGATACTGCGCGTTGAAACCGATTGCGATAGGCTCGCCTTTATAATCCTTTTCGATCGCTTCTTTTGCTTCGCCATACTCCGGGCTCGACGCGGAAATTTCGAGGCCTTCCTTGGCGAGCATGAACTTCACGGCGTGCGAGCGCTGATCGGCGAGCTGCGAGACGCGGCGGAGCGCGTCTTGAAGTTCGCTGCGCTCGATGGTGACGGTCTTGTTCACGTCCCGCGGCAAGACGGCTTCGTAATTCGGGAATTGGCCGGTGAGCTTGCGGCGAGGTGAGCAACCGGTTGCCGAATTGGAAGAAGAGATGGCTCTCGTCCTGCGCGAATTCGAAACGAGGCTCTCGTCGCCCGATTCTGCAGCGAGGCGCTGCACTTCGTTCATGGCTTTTTTCGGGATGAGCACGCGAGTCTCGGTCGGGAGGCCCTCGAATTTGTAGTCGGTTTCAACCATCGCAAGCCGGTGACCGTCGGTCGCGACCATGGTGAGCGATCCCGGCTTCAGGACGAGAAGTGCACCGTTCAGTGTGTAGCGCGATTCCTCGAGCGAAATCGCAAATGTCGTCTTCGCGATCACGCCAGCAAGAAGCTTCGCAGGAATCTTGATCAACGCGTGAGGGAAATCCGGGAGCGCCGGGAAATTATCCTTGGACATACCCACGAGCTTGTAATTCTTGCGGTCGCTGGTGATGTGGACCCAGTGATTTTCGAGAAGTTTGAAGTGAATCTCCCCCTCGGGCAACAGGCGAACGAGTTCGAGTAGTTTCTTCGCTGGAATGGTTCCGGCGCCATCTTTCTTCACTTTCGCTTCGCAGGATGTGCGAATGCTAAGCTCGAGATCGGTCGCCGTGATCGTCAGGCGGTTTCCGTCCGCCTCGCAGAGAAGATTCGACAAGATGGGGATCGTCGTCTTGCGCTCGACGACGCCCTGCGTCAAATTCAATTCCTCGAGCAGATCAAACTTCTTTACGCTGAATTCCATCTCGTGTGCAGTCCTTGCGCTGGTTTCTGGGCTCATGTTTTGGATGCGGCTACTGTACTGCTTTTCTGTATTTGTATAAAGATAAGAAAACCGCCGTCGTCGCCGCAATTGTGAATATTGCGGAAAAGTCTATAAAGTGCCGCGAACACGGTGCTTGGTCCCTCATACATCCTGTGGAAGCTTTGCGGTATCCGTGCAAAAACCAACCATTAATCCCACCTTGAGTGATCGCATCATCAGTCTTGAACAGGTTGCACAATGCATCCACAGCTAGCAACGACACTTAGTGAGCTAACTACACTTAAGTCTATCCAAACGAATCGAGTAGCCTGTTGATCGTTTTGTTCAAATCTTTGTCTACTTGGCGGAGCGTCTCGATTTTGTTGATCGAGTGCAGCACGGTGGTGTGATGCTTGCCGCCAAACTGCTTCCCAATCTCGGGAAGCGAAGCGGTGGTGAGCTGCTTCACCAGGAACATGGCCACCTGGCGCGGGAACGCAATCACCTTGGAGTTGCTGCGGATCTTCAGATCCTGCGCGCGCATTCCGAAATGTTCCCCGACGCGCTTCTGGATTTGCTCGATCGTGATCTTCTTGTCCTGCGTCTCGATGATGTTCTTGAGCACCTGCTGCGCGGTGGAATGATTGATCTCAATCCCCGTCAGCGAGGAATACGCCATCAGGCGGATCAGGGCGCCTTCGAGCTCGCGGATGTTGGATTTGATCGAGCGCGCGATAAATTCAGCCACGTCATCCGGCAGTTGGACGCGCTCGCTATCAGCCTTTTTTTGCAAGATGGCGATCTTCGTTTCGAGGTCGGGCATCTGGATGTCGGCGATCAGCCCCCACTCAAACCGCGAACGCAATCTTTCTTCGATGGCTGAAATCTCCTTCGGCGGGCAGTCCGACGAAATCACGATCTGCTTCTGCTGATCGTAGAGCGCGTTGAATGTGTGAAAGAACTCTTCCTGCGTCCGCTCGGCGCGCGCGATGAACTGGATATCGTCCACCATGAGCACGTCCATGTTGCGGAAGCGGTCGCGAAACGCCGCCATGCGCTCGAAGCGGATCGAGGCGATCACTTCGTTGGTGAACTTTTCCGCGCTGATGTAGGTGAGGCGCAGGGACGGGTTGCGGCGCTTGAGCGCGTGGCCGATGGCCTGCATCAGGTGCGTCTTGCCGAGTCCCACACCGCCGTACAGGAAAAGCGGGTTGTAGGATTTTGAGGGCTGCTCGGCCACGGCGACTGCCGCAGCGTGCGCGAACTGATTCGAAGAGCCGACGATGAACTTGTCAAACGTGTAGCGCGGGTTCAGCTGGTTGTTGGACGAGTCGAAGTCGAGCTTCGCCTGCGAAGACGCTGCCTGATTTGCAGCGGTCGGCTCCGCTTCCACGCAAACGAACTCGAGAGCCAGCCCAGGCCGCCCGATTTCGTTCAGCACCGCTTGCAGCAGCTCGCCGTACGTCTCCGTCAGGCGCTTGCAGAAGAGCCGTGTGGGCACGCGAACCACCAGGCGTTCGTCATCAGCCCGCTCCTGCCGTGTGGGACGAAACCAGGTGGCGAAACTATGGGGATTGACGCGCCGTTCGGTGTGCTGGAGGACCTTGTCCCAAAGATTCATGGCAAAAATCAATCCCTACTGCAATTTCCACTGATGTGGAAATGCTGTGGAAATCCCCTCCCGCTCCGAGAAGGGTGTTTGAGTGGTCTATCGTTTCAGGCCCGATGTGCCGGATCGCATCCGGCGTGTGCAACAACTCATGAAATCTGGCGTTCGATTGTGATCCCGTCGAATGCGCGAGCGGGGATTCTGCCTAAACGAAGCGCGATGAGCAAGAGAAAACTATGCGAATCATCTGCGTGCCCTCCACAAACAATTCACAGTTTTTCCACAGCGTTATTTTCGTGTGGATCGCGGGCGCAAATCGCGTATCAACTGCAAGAAATGGGACCGGAGCGATACATGGCCGCAGTCGAATTGCTCGCGGTTTTCCACAGGTACCGTTTCAACAGGCTATTCGAATTTATTGCACTACGGCAGCCGCATGGCGCGGTTCCGGCAGGGCGAAATCGAAAACTCCAAAGGGATCGCCGGCGATGAGCAGCCGATCGTGCTCGACGAGAATCGCCGTTGGCTCGATGGGCGCGCCTTCCTTCGTGGAGGCGCGGTAGGACGAGCGGCGATTGCCGTCCTTGTCGAAGTGCACGATCTCGCCGCCGATCGCCACCCAGACTTCCAGCGTTTCCGGATCGACTCCGAGCGCGCCAATGACGGGCTTTTCCGAGGTTGTCGTCCCGCCCTTGTCAATCACGACGGTGGTCCAATGTTTCTCGCCCGGCTGAGGTTTGAACTCGGATGCGGGCAGCGAAATTTCATAGGCGGCGTAGCCGAAGCGATCGTATTTCCGGATCGTTGGGTCGGGCAGTTCGGTGAACGCAAAATAGATGTGGCCTGCCGAGTCGCCGTAGAGCCGCCCGTGACTGAGCGACTCGTCTCGCGATGCGCCCTGGGGCGCCGCGGGAGGCTCACCGAACCCGCGTACCAACGCTCCACTCGCGTCAATGATTTGCACCAGATTCGCGGAGCGTAGCGAGGCGACGGCAATTTCGTTGTTTGAGAGCGCCGCGATGGACATCGGAGCAATCACGCGGATCGTCGCATCGAGCGAGCCATTCGCCTCGAAGATCTTGATGGCGTTCGCGCCGCGGTCCGCGACGAGCAGACGTCCAGCCGCATCGAGATCGATGTCCTGCGCGTAGGTGATCTTCGCGCCATGCGAATTCGAGTTGGGGATCTGGCCGAGGCGCTTGCCATCCGCTCCGTAGATTTGGATCGCGGTTGCGGGCGCAGCGAGAACGTAGTAACGCCCGGCGGCATCGCGCTTCAGCGCCGTCACACCAGGGCCGATCTCAGGAAACACACGCGCACGGGCGAGTATCTCGCGAGAGAACGCCTGGTCCTGAGCGGCAACGCGCGGAAGATTCCAGCCGGCAACGACGCCAGCCAAAATTACAATCGCCAAACCGAATTGTGCGCGGCGAATCATGGGAGGGAATACGCGCTGGATCATTCTATTCGCTGCAAGTGGCAAGAGATGCTGGGCCGCACCCGAGCGTTGCTCCAAACGAACCTGTCCGACATGACGTCTAGTCCAGCCGGAACGTCAGGCGGTCGATCGAGCGGGCATGGCCGGTCGATTCGTCGACATCGATCTGGACCCCGTTCATCCGAATGTCGCCTTCGGCGACCACGAAGCGCGAGGGCATGGTGTTGTCGAAAAAGTGCTCCAGGATGCCGCGCTTTTCCATGCCGATCACGGAATCGTGCGGACCAGTCATCCCCACATCCGTGATGTAAGCCGTGCCGCCAGGAAGCACGCGAAAGTCGGCAGTGGGAACGTGCGTGTGAGTACCGAGTACCGCAGAAACTTTGCCATCCAGATGCCAGCCCATGGCGACCTTTTCCGACGTGGCCTCGGCGTGCATGTCGACGATAATCACTTTCACGTCCGGCGGAACTCGCGCGAGCTCGAGCGTGGCTGTGCGAAAGGGATCCTCGATGGGCGTCATAAACGTGCGGCCTTGCAGATCCAGGACGGCGTAGCCGACGCCATTCTTTGCGCGGCCGACGTAGAGGCCGTGGCCAGGCGAGCTGATCGGGAAATTCGCCGGCCGCAGCAAGCGCGGCTGGCCCGGAAGATACTCGATGATTTCCTTCCGCTTCCAAATGTGATTTCCGCTGGTAAGGACGTCGGCACCGGCCGCGAAAATGTCTTCCGCGATCCGCGGCGTGACGCCGAAACCGGACGCGGCGTTTTCGCAATTGACAATGCAGAGATCTATTTCCCGTTGTGCGAGGATGTCGGCGAGCCGCTCGTGAACGATCTTGCGGCCGGGCGAGCCGACGATGTCGCCGATGAAAAGAATTTTCAAAGCAGGGCCTTTCCGGGGAGTTTGGTCCCTCGGCTCATCCGCCGCGGCGGATTCGCGCGGGTCCGGTGTCGGGACTCCAGCGGAGTCCACCGGACTCCCAAAACCGGAGATCGCGATGCTCGTCGCATCGTGAGGAGCGGTCCACTTCGCCGTGCGGTGCTAGGCCCTGAACCCCACGAATAGGTGGGTGCCCCGCGCCTGCTTTAAGGCTTCCCCCTCATCGGCAAGCCGACTTGGGGTAGTGCACAAGGGCAGGACGACTCGGACTCCCTGGGATCCAGTGTTGGTTCAAAAGGCTTTCGCAACGTCACCTGCGTCGCAGGCCATCTCCAAGTTTCATTGTAGCAGGAATCATCAGCGCGACAGTTTTGCGCGAGAGAGGGTGCAGCTTCGGCTCACGCCAGGCGAGCGATTGCGCGGATCACTTCGGCGGGCTTCTCGAACGGCACGACGTGGCCCGCTTTCGGAATGACCATTAGCTCCGCGCCCGCGAATGCCGCCAAAGCGTCACCGTCCGTTCGCTTGAGCGGGAGTGGCCGCGCTAGTCGCTGCATCGCCTCCATCCGCACCCAGGCTTTTCAGATACGCGATGATCTGCCAACGGCGTTGCTCGGGGATCCCAGCCCACGGCGGCATCCCCTTCGGCAGATTGCCGTTGCGGAGGAACCACGCGAGTTCGCCCGGGGTCGCCCGCTGGACGCCTGTGGAGCGGAGATTGGCGGCGCGGCCTCTGCCGCGAGCGTCGTCGCCATGGCATTCCGCGCAGTGCTGGCGGAAGAGTTTTTCACCGGCGGCGATGGCGTCCGATTGGCCTTCGTACGGATTCTTCCAGCCTCGCGTCTTCGCGGGAGCTTTGGCGATCGGAGCCAGGAGGCCGCGATCGTCGCCCATTTGAGTGCGGGAGGCCCCGGCAGCAGCAGCCAGAGACGCAAACAGGAGCGCGGAGCAAATTGTCAGGCGTCGCATTAAAAGAGACTCCTTAGCTTGCGGCCGAAACCGCCGATTTCGTAGGACATCCCCCAGCGCAACAGGAATCGGTGGCTGTTGTCATTGAGCCCGAAGCCGGGCGAAACGGAAAACGTGACTCCGTTGGGAAGTTGCCAGGCGGCGATCGGCGCAACGTAGTGCGACGTGCCGGACAACGAGAAGGCCTTCACCGTGCCCAGCCCGCCGTACATCTCGGCGCCGAGGATAAAATTCTCGCGGCAGAGATTGCATGGTTGCGGCGTCGCTTCCAGACGCAGCGGTCGGCTCGTTCCCAACGCGTAGCCGAATTCCCACGGCTCGTGGCCTAGATTTTTTTCCCCGATGAAGTTCTCCGAGAAATTCCAGCCCTTGTAGTCGCTCGAAAGGATCAGCTTGGTCTCCAGCTCATGCGTATGTGACCGGTTCGCCTCCGAGTTCGGCTCGGCCGCGTCAAATTGGTTGTCGAGACCCACGACCTCTTTGAGCGTCTTGTCCGCATCCGTCGTGTTTTCAAATTCGACGTAGAGCACTGGATTGATCCAGTGCTCGCGCATCAGCGGACGAAAGCGGTTCTCCCACCGGGTACCGGTGAAGACTGTGCTGTCGCCGAAAGTCGTTTGCGAGTCGATGTAGAACTCGGTGGTCCACCAGGCAGTCACGCCATATTCGAGCTCCATCCACGGTGCGATAAAGTCGCCGCCGCCCTTCTGCGTTCCATAGATCGAATATGTTTCGATCTCAAGATTGCCCGGCTCTTCGAGGTGGTGCGAGTACGCCACGAAGTACGGTGTCTCCTGTGCCGCTGTGCGGGAGGGAAAACCCAGCCCAGCGCTCGCGAGGCAGAGAAGTCCGAAGACGAAAGCCCGAGAGCTTCGCGGAATCCCCGCGTAGCGAGACCGATTGAATAGCCAAAAGCGAGCTCGCATGAAGACCGCACCGCCTTTCTAGTTGTAACGCGTTATCAGAAGCGCGACGAAGGTATTTCAGTTGCAAACGCTTGTCAACTAGTATTTGCAAAAACCCATCAGCTAAGGTTGGCGTGTCTGGGGGGTGCTCGTCTACGTCGTCAGCAGTCAGAGGAAGAGTTTAGGCGTGATTTGTGCCAGCCAAGCGGGTCGTGCAAGAGTGAGCGAATACTATGGCGTGACCTTCTTGTCAGGTGAAACGGAGGGGGCAGCCCGCAAGACCGGCCCCTCCGTTTTATGCGAGCGACAGCCTAGAAGTGGAAGCCGATCTCCCCCGTGACCGCGCGCGGCGTGACGTAGTGCGTGCCGCTGAACGTCGAGAGAAAGTTGTACAGGACGTAGTTGTTCGCCAGATTGATGACCGTCACGCGGGCGCTCCATTTGTAACGGTCGCCCTTGAACAGGTCGTCGTCACCAACGGACACATCGAACAGGTTGCGTTCCCTGATCCGCGGGGGGTTCTTGTCGTCTTGTTCCTTGTTCGGCGCCGGTACCGTGATGAGGGTGGAGCCGAACTCGGATGCCGGGCAGTTGAACGGCAGGGCCACCGTCGGTGTCGCATGCACGCCGTTGCAAGTGAACCCCGCTTCAAACTCCTGATCGGCGCTTAGAGGAATCCCTCCCACATTGCTCGCTATCATACTGACGTTGGGTACGCCTCCGATCATCACGGATCCGGGGCAAGTGTTGGATGAGAGCAACCCGAAGCACGGCGTTGCGCCAGCTACGAGTCCGCTATCAAACCGCCAGTTGAAGCCCAGATACGGCCCGCGCTTCCACGGCTGATATTGCATGTGCGTTGTCTCGTTGAAGTGCTCGTCATGGTCGATGCGGAACGGCGTGAACACTCCGGCAACGGACGCGACGGGAACGGCGCCGGCCCCGCCGATTTGGGGAGTGAAGAAACGCGCGGCGACGCCGGACATCACCACGTAGGCCGTGAATCCGTGAAGGTTCGTGAGATTCGTGCGCGCCGTGAATCCGGGGATCTTGGAGTTGTGCCATTCGATCGGGAACGTGATCGGCGTGTTGCCGAGCACGCTGAAGTCGTAACCGTTGTGCGTCTCCTTCCAAATGTACTCACCATCGAACACAACGTGGCTCCCGAACGCCTGCTGCAATCCCGCGTGGAATTCGTTGCGAAAGCCGGGAGTCAATATGGAGTTCGCGCCTGGCGTGCAGAGAAGAAGCGGGGACAGGACGTCCGAGTTGCAGCCAGTGCTTGAAAGCACCAGATTCTCGTTGAATGGTGTTTCCAGGGTTCGCGCGTAGGAAACGCGAAGAACTGTGTTGGTCTGCTTGACGTTATAGGCGATGCCAAGCCGTGGCTCCGCTTGATGGGCAATCGATAGCCCGTTATATATGTCCCCTCGGATACCCACGTTGAATGACCAATTTCCCGTAGTGATCGTGTCCTGCACGTAGAGCGCGAGTTCCTTCACGTCCGTGTGCCCATGGAATGCGAACAAGCCTCCTCCTGTGAGGCACGGAGTAGGCGAAGGGCTGGGGAGTTCGCTGCAACTACGCGTCAGATCGAACGGCAGCAGGACAGGGTTGAACGCCGGGTACTGAGGCGTGTTGGGGGCGAACGAATTGACCGTAGGGTCATTCTCCGCGAATCCCTTCGCGGCACATTGCGACGGATCGGTGAATCCAGCGACCGGGACGTCCGGATTAGCAGCCGTATTGAGAGTTAGGCACGGAGCATTGAGGGTCGGATCGACGATTCCGAGCCGGTCGTGCTCCGTCAGAAACGTCTGTTGGTACGTGACGCCCGCTTTAATATTGTGAATGCCCTTCACGTAGGAAAGGCTCGCGCGAGCGCCGGCATTCGTGAGAAACCGGAGTTGGGAGACGGTTTCTCTTTGAAGACTGGGTGGACCAAGATCCGCGAATGGATTACCGCTCGGATAGTAGTCGTATTGGTCGTGGCGCACGAAAGCGCCCACGGTGAGCACAGTGTTGGAGTTGATCAGCCGGGTCCACGTCGGCGCGACGTTGAAGGTTCGGATCTGCGAGCGCTGGTCCGTTGAGCCCACGAGCACGCCATTGGGTCCGAGACCGCCATTGTCCACCACAACCCCATTCCACGGTGTCGCGAATTCGGCATCGAAGGAATTCGGAGTCTGGAACCACGAGCGCGAAAATCCTAGATTCAGGTGAAGCGAGTCAGCCGTCGTGAGCTGATAGTCGAACCGGTCGAAGATGTTTTCTTCATTGCCCTTGTCGTGCATCACCACGAACTCGGGCGGATCAAGGAAGCGGCCGCTGTTCAAGCCGCTCACTGAGATGAAGTTTCCCCAATTTTGCCCTCCGTAGCCCAAGTTGAAGTCAAGATTCGAGGTGCCAAATGCGCCGTAGGAGGCTGTTACGGCTCCATGCGGCGTCGTCATGCCCTGGCCTGAACGCGTGGTTACGTCGATTACCAGGCTCGTTTTGTCGCCATATTCAGCGGGCGGCGCGCCGTCGATCACCTCAAGTGATGAAATGGAATCGACCGGGATCTGGTTCGAGAATACCTTGCTCTGTTGGTCCGTGATCGGCTGGCCGTCCACCGAAAATGAATTTTCCGCGTGGTCGCCGAGCCCGTGGAAGAGGCCGTTCGAATCCGCCGCGACGCCGGGTGACGCGAGCGTCACAAGCGAGCTGACGGACGACGACGCGCTTTCCAGAGGAAGATCCTCGATCAGCTGGCGGTCCACGTCGGTGTGCGCCGTCGAGTCATTTTCGAGCAGGTCGCCCGCGGCCGTCACGGTGACGGTGCTGCTCGTCGTTCCCAATTGCAGGCTGATTTTCAGGTTGATGGGCAGTGACGACCGCACGTCGACATCCTGCACCCAACTGGTGAAGCCCGGCGCGGTGACCGTGGTGTGGTAGGGGTTAAACGGCACGTTCTGGAAGCTGAAGTTGCCCGATGCATCGGTCGTGACCGTGCGCTCAAGTCCGCTGACGGGGTTATGAATCGTGACCGTCGCGCCGGGAATCACTGCTCCGGTAGGATCGGTAACTGTTCCCCCGATGCTGGTGGAATTTCCTGCATTCTGCGCCCAGAGGTTCGGTCCGGCCCCAACCAGAAATAAGGCAAGAAGTAGAACTCCGATCAACGCTCTCGCGAATCTCATCTTTTCTCTCCATATGAGTGCGGCCACGGCGTTTTGCCGGGCGGCGGCTGAGAATGGATATGGAAATCCGCACGCGCTGCGCAACGGCCAGGCGTGCCGGGGATGATTGCGCTTGAAAGGGGCGTTACGCGGGAGGAGCGCGCGGAATGCTGAGAGTGCGAACCGCTTCGAGATCCGGAGCGAAGTGTTCAGACGGCGCAAATCTGGCAATTGGGACCGGTGCCTGCACGCTTGCCTGCACCACCGGTTGCGGCGCTGCGGCGTGACCGACATGGCATATCTGGCAGTGCTGCTCGTCGTAGTCGTGAGCGTGCCAGTGGGCAGCGGCGTGCGTGCCCAGCGCGAATACCGCTAGGACGAGCACTCCCGCCAGTAGATACCGACTTATTCGCTTCGCCATGCCCAACCTGATCGGACCCCCGTGGTTATTGTAACTAACTCTGATGCTCTCGGATCAACAATGGTTCCATTGCGTTTTCTACTGATGACACAACACCGCTCGTACCGTCGCGGCCATCGGCCATCTTTTTTGTTAATAATATACTGGGGTATAGTATAGTGCCGCGGCGAGGTTCCCATGGCTCACACCACCAAGGACAAGGAAAAGCTTCAGCTTCGAGTTCGCCGTATCAGGGGGCAGTTGGATGCCATCGAACGTGCGCTCGAATCCGAACAGGAGTGCACCGGAGTCCTGCAACTGATGGCAGCTTGCCGGGGAGCGCTGAACGGCTTGATGGCGGAAGTGATCGAGGGGCACATCTGGTTCCACGTATTGCCGACTGACCGCGACAAGAACTCTCCGCAGGCGGAGGCGGCCGAGGAATTGATCGACGTGGTCCGGTCTTACCTGAAATAACTGCACAAAATCGCAGAATTTTCGAAGGGTGGCATTGCGATGACCCAATACAACGTGACAGAGGCAGAACAGAGAAAACCGCCAGCCGCGAGCGCTATGAATCCGCCGCCGCGAGACGCGCGAGACGAAGGCCACGACGATCACGCGCACCCTCTGAATTGGCGGGATATCAGTCGCGTTTTGTTCGTTGCCGCGGCGGCGGGACTCGTCTGGTTTTTGGGCCGGGCATCGAACCCCTACGTCACAGTCGTTGGCGTGGTTTGCACTCTAGTTGGCGGTTTGCCAATTTTTCGCGAGGCCTACGAGAATATCGCTGAGCGCCGCATGACGATGGAACTGTCCATGACCATCGCCCTTTTGGCGGCTCTGGCAATTAGGGAAGTATTCACGGCGCTCATCATTACGCTCTTCGTGCTGGCAGCGGAGATACTCGAAGGCCTTACCGTGGGCCGCGGAAGGCAAGCGATTCAACGCTTGCTAGAATTGCTCCCGAATTCTGCGACGGTAAAGCGCGTGGATGGCTGGAGAGACGTGGGAATCGAGAAGGTTCGAACGGGCGAAATCGTTCTCGCGCGGCCCGGGAGCAAAATTCCCGTGGACGGAACCGTAGTGGGCGGACATTCTTTTGTCGATCAGGCTGCGATCACCGGCGAATCCATGGCCGTCGAGAAACTCCCGGGCGCGGGCGTTTACGCCGGCACGATCAATCAAACGGGGGCGCTCGAGATCCAAGTTGACCGGATAGGGCGCGACACAACTTTCGGCAGAATCGTCGAAGAGGTTGAGCGCGCCGAGCGGTCGCGAGCCCCAATACAGAAGACGGCCGACCGGCTCGCCGGATATCTCGTGTATTTCGCGCTGGGCGCGGCAGCTTTGACTTTCTTGCTGACGCACAACATGCGTTCCACCATCTCCGTTGTCATCGTTGCGGGCGCATGTGGAATCGCCGCTGGCACACCACTGGCGATTCTTGGCGGGATCGGGCGGGCGGCCCGGCAAGGAGCGATCATCAAAGGCGGTCTTCACCTCGAAACCCTTGCTCGCGTCGATACCGTATTGCTCGACAAGACCGGAACGCTGAGCTATGGCACTCCTGAAGTTCAGGATGTGCGTCCAGCGGCGGGCGTCTCCTCTGCGGAATTGTTTGGTGTGGCCGCGATTGCGGAAGCGCGGTCGGAGCATCCTGTCGCGAAGGCAGTTCTCAGGAAGTCAAAAGAACTTGGCGTCGTCTGCCGGGAGCCGGATCGGTTCGACTATATCCCTGGGAAGGGAGTGATCGCCGAATTCGGCGGCGCGACGATTGTAGTCGGAAACCGGTTGCTCTTGGAGGAGCGAGGAGTTGATCTGTCGGCCTGGAATTCGAATGAGTCGGGCGGCGAAGTCGGCGTATCGCAGGATGGATGCTTTCTAGGGGCGCTGCGCGTTGGCGACGTGTTGCGTCCGGAAGCACGCAGCGCCATTGCGAGGCTTAAGGCCATGGGTCTCAGAACGATTCTTCTCACAGGGGACGCAGCCAGCGTGGCGAAACCGGTGGGTGACGAGCTTGGAGTCGATGAAGTCGGCGCTGAATTGCTGCCTTCCCAAAAGCTCGACCGTGTCAAAGAACTCGTGTCGCAGGGCCGGACGGTCGTGATGGTGGGAGACGGAATCAACGATGCTCCTGCCCTGATGCAGGCAAGCGTCGGAGTTGCCATGGGCTCCGGCACAGACGTGGCGCGGGAGAGCGCGAACGTCGTCCTGATCGGGAATGACCTATCCAAGTTCGTCGATACGCTGCAGATCGCCCGGAGGTGCCGGCGCATTATCTTCCAAAATTTCGCGGGCACTCTTCTCGTTGATACGGCCGGTGTCGCGTTGGCTGCTTTTGGATTTCTGAATCCCCTGCTGGCCGCTTTCATTCACGTATCTTCGGAAATGACATTCATCCTCAACTCGGCCCGCTTGCTGCCGCGCACCGGCGCATGAGGACTATTCGCTTCGAGTCCTTTGATTAGTGGGGTTCCCACGCGGCGTTTTTCGTCCAGTGCTCATGGCAATGCCCTCGTTCCCACCGCCTCGCGCAGTTGTTCGAGCGCGAGCAAGTACGACGCAAGCGCCTGGCGGTAGGCGAGCTGCGTGGCGCGGTAGCTGCGCTCGGCGTCGAGAAAATCGAGCAAACTGGCCGCGCCGCGCCTGTAGGCGTATTCGCTGATATCGCGGTCCTGCTGGGCTTCGTCGAGGTAGCCCGAACGATAGAGCTTGATGATTTGATCGTTCGACCGCAGCCCTTCGTAAGCGTCTTTGACATCAGTCAGCACCTGATCGCTCGCGGCCTTTTCCTGCTCTTGCGCCTGCGTGATGACAACCTGCGTGCGTGCGATTTCGCCCTGGTTGCGGTCAAAGATCGGAAGCTGAATCTGGCCGAAAAGCGAAGTGGTGCTCAGAGCGGCGATGTGCGTGTAATTGATCTGCGCGGTCACGTCGCGTTTGCCGTTCGCTTTCGCGAGCGCGTACTGGCTATTCGCCGCGGTCACACTCTGCTGCGCCGCTCGCAGGTCGGGGCGCGTCGAGAGGGCTTTGGCCTGCAAGTCCTCAATGTTCCCGCTGACCGTCTGATACTCGAATGGCCCGGCCACGTCGTAATCGGCGGGAACAGACTCGTATCCGAGCAATTGCCGCAAATCCGACAGCGCCTGCACCTTCGCGAGCTGCGCCTGCGAAGCGTCCGTCTGGAACTGCAGCAACTGCAGTTTGATTTTCAGGAGGTCGTCTTCGCCGATGTCGCCGGCCCTATATCGTTCCTGGCTGATGTCCACCGTGTTTTGGAAGCTTTTCAGGTCTTGCTGGGCGAGATCGAGCGCCGATTCAGCGAGTTCGGCGTTGGTGTAGAGCGAAGCGACCTGGAACGTCAGGCTGCGCTCGTTGTCCGCCACTTGCGAGCGCGTCACGGCCGTTAGGTCCTTCGCCGCCGCCAGCCGGTGCTGCCGCTTCTTCCCGCGCTCAAACAGGTAGCTGACGCCGAGGTCGAACTGCGCTGAATTGTCGACATAAGTGGAATCGAACTGATTCCAATTGAATATCGGCAGGAATTGCGCGTCGCCCAGCAGCACGGGATTCGGCCGTAGGTTCGCGGTGGTTTCCTCGTCTTCGCTCTGCTGGATCGTTGTGCGCGCGGCCAGCAGCGTGTGATTGTGCACGAGCGCCATTTGAATGGCGTCATCGAGCGTGATCTTCACCGGCCCCTGAATGGTCGAAGGAGTCTGTGCTCGCGCGGGAGGAGCG